>NZ_FYDG01000011.1 GCF_900187365.1 Rhodoblastus acidophilus | reverse complement strand
CCGCCGTCAGCGAGGTCTTGCCATGATCGACGTGACCGATGGTGCCGATGTTGCAGTGCGGCTTGCTACGCGTAAATTTTTCCTTGGCCATGGCCCTCGTTCCGAATGCAGGCTTCACCAATCTTGCGACGAGTCGTGGTCAACGATCCAATCGCGTTCCCTCCTGACCGGCCTCCCGCGGAAGGACCGGCATGAGAATCCAACGAGGGCGCTCAATAGAGAGCTTTTCGGGCAAACTCAAGCGTGTTTTTCCGCGCGCTTTTCTGCGCCCTTGGCGGCCAGCGCCTCGCGGTAACCCGCAAGCACCTCGCCCACCATCGCGTCCACGGAAAAATGCTTGGCGACCCAGGTCTTGAGCGCCAGGCTTTCCGCTTGCGCCGCCTCCGGCGCGCGGGCCAGCGCGCGCAGCATGGCCTCCGCCAGCAGGTCGGCGCGGTCGCGCGGAATCAACCGATCGCGATGCGGGCCGAAAATCTCGCCGACGCCCCCGACATCAGTGGCGATCAGCGGCTTTTCCGCCGCGAGCGCCTCAAGCACGAGATAGGGCAGGCTTTCGGCGCGGCTGGGCGCGACCACGATCCGCCCCAGCGGGAACGCCTCGCGCACCGGCAGCACCCCGTAAAACGAAACGTAGCGGTTGAGGTTGAACCGCTGCACGAGGGCGGCGACCCGGTTCAGCTCACGCCCCGATCCGACGATAGCGAGGTGCGGCGCGCATAAGCCGCCGCCATGGATGAGCGCCAGCGCCTTGATCAGCGTGTCCACGCCCTTGTGCGTCGACAATTCGCCGACATAGAGAAATTCGGCGGCGTCGGCCGGGGTCGCGACCGGCGCGAACTCGTCGGGACGCAGCCCGTTCTTGGCCACGCGGGTCAAGCCCTTGATCTCTCTCAAGCCCTTGGCCACTTCGGCGGCGATATAGTCGCTCTCGAAAAACAGCACGTCGGTGCAGGACGCCGCGAGACGCTCGACGCACATGTAAAGCGAATGGAACGGCTGCTGGTGGAAGCTGCCGCCATGGGGCGTGTAGGCGCGCGCCGTCGTCTGGCGGCGGCCCGCCAAGAAACAGGCGGCGCGGGCGTAAAGCCCGCCCTTGGAGCCGTGGCCGTGCAACACGTCCGGCCGCAGACGCCGCACCAGGCGGGAGACGCGGACAATCGCGTCGATGTCGCGGGGATGCGGCGGGCGGCGCATGGGAAAACGCTCGACGCCCAGCGCCAGCAGCGGCGAAATCGCCTGGAACATGCGCGAAGCCGGCTCGCCGCCGGTCGAGGAATCCGCGATCAAACCGACCTGATGGCCGAGCTTCGCCTGCCCCGTGGCGAGATCGACCACGTGGCGAAACAGCCCTCCGACCGGCGCGCGCAGCACGTGGATGATTCTCAAAGATTTTTCGCTCAACGCGCACGCCTTGATTCCAACCGGCGTCAAGACTAGGCGGGAGGCGTTAATAAAACAGGCCGGGGCGCGAACCTGACGTCGGCAAGGAAGTTAGTACGCGTTAACGCCAAAGACCAGCGCGAATGGCGTCAAAGCCAAAATATACAGGTCAAGCGGCATCGACCAGTTCTCGATATAGTCGAGATCATATTCGACGCGACGCTGGATTTTCTCCAGCGTGTCGGTTTCGCCGCGCCAGCCATTGACCTGCGCCCAGCCGGTCAGGCCGGGCTTGACGCGATGGCGGGCGAAATAGCCGTCCACCGCCTTGTGATATTCGCAATCGACGACGCGCGCGTCGACCGCGTGCGGGCGCGGCCCCACCAGCGACAGGTCGCCCTTCACCACATTGAGAAGCTGAGGCAATTCGTCGAGCGACGACCGGCGCAGAAGCCGGCCGAACGGCGTCACGCGCGGATCGTCGCGCGTGACCTGCACGCGGGCGGCGGGATCGCATTGGTCATGATACAGGGTGCGGAACTTGTAAACGACGATGCGCTCGTTGTTGAAGCCGAGCCGCTCCTGCCGAAACAGCGCCGGGCCGGGCGAGGTGAGCCGGACGCCGAGCGCGATCGCCGCCATCAACGGCGCGAAGACGGCTAGCAGCAGGGTCGCCACGCAGCGGTCAAAGGCGGATTTGAAGAACAGCGCGCTGTCGCTCAGCGGCTTGTCGAGCAGATCGAGCATCGGGGCCGAGCCGATGAACGAATAGGCGCGCGGCCGGAAACGCAGCCGATTGGCGTGCGCCGCCAATCGGATGTCGACGGGCAGCACCCATAATTTGCGGAGGATGGAGAGAATCCGGCCTTCCGCGCTGACCGGCAGAGCGAAAATCACCTGATCGAGCCTCACGTTGCGCGCGAAGCCGACCAGATCGTCCACGGTTCCGAGCTTGGGATAGCCGGCGATCACGTCGGGGGTGCGCTCGTCGCCGCGGTCGTCGAACACGCCGAGAATGCGCAAATCGTTGAGCTGATGCCGCGACAGCGAGTCGAGCAGCAATTCCGCCATCGGCCCGCCGCCCACGATCACCGCATAGCGGTCGAGACGCCCGAGCCGGGTCAAGCGCCGCGTCCACAGGCTCAGAGCCGTCCGCTCCGCCGCCAGGAACGCCAGCCCGCACAGCGCCCATTGCTCAAGGAAGTCGCGGGAAAACCGGCCGTCCAGCCGCAAGAGCGCGTCCAGCGCCAGCGCGCCGAGCATGACGCCGCACCAGATCAGCGCCACCCGCGGCAAATTCCGGAGACCACCGCGCAGAGCGTCGAGCCGATAGACGCCGCCGGCCTTGAACGCGGCGCCGGCCGCCAGCGCGACCGCGAAAAACGCCAGAAAATCGCCCGCCTCGGGCGGACGTCCCACCCTGTCGGCATAAAGCGCCAGCGCGAGCAGCGCCAACGCGACAACCTCCGCCGCGCGGACGCAGCCGCACAGCACGGCTCCCGACCGACGCGGCGGACGGACCGCCCGAACGACGGCCTCCGCCGGAGTCACATGTTTCATGAAGCGCCCATCACGTCGCGGCGTTTGCGCCGCCGCTTTTTCATATGGCGCGAGCTTAACCGATTTTTAACCGGCTTCGCCGGGTCAAGCCTCGATAGGGGCTGTTAATTTTTCATTAACCTTAATGCCGCCCGGCCCCGCCGAGCGGCATCCGATTAGAAATACCGTTCGCGCACCACGATGGTGTCGCCGGGCCTGACGGGTTGCGACATCGGCACGTCGGCGGTGACGGTGCGGCCCTCCTGGGTGCGGGTGAGTTCGGCGCGGTCGCGCGCCGCGCGCGGCGTGTAGCCGCCGGCGATGGCCACCGCGGTCTCGACGGTCATGCCGTTGACATAGGGATATTGCCCGGAGGTGGTGACTTCGCCGAGCACGAAGAACGGCCGGTAGGCCTCGACCTCCACCGACACGCGCGGCTCGCGCACATAGCCGGCGCGCAGGCGGCCTTCGATGGCGCGGGCGAGATCGGCGGGGGTGCGCCCTTGCGCCGGCACCAGCCCGATCAACGGCATGGCGATCTGGCCCGAGGAATCGACGGCGAAGGAATTGGACAGCGAATCCTGCCCGAACACGATCACCCGGACGCGGTCGCCCGAGTCAAGCGTATAGGGCTGGCTGGCGACCGCCTGGAACTCCGTCGGCGCGTGCAGGCGCGCACAGCCCTGGAGCATCCCGGCCACGGCAAGGCACAGCAAGGGCATGATCAAGCGCATTCGTCCCAACTCCAAACCAAATCTTTCATCGGCAAACTAATCGCTTATGGTTAACGAAGCTTTGCCGCTGTCCGCGCGCCGATTAACCCGGCCTCAACCATAAATGCTTACGGTCCCGTCCATGAGTTGGCCGGGAGTAGGCGATGAGTGCGGGTATTGCTGATTACGATCCTCATGGCGGGCGCGAGGACGTCGATCTCAGCGGAATTCTGACCGCCCTGGCCCGAAACAAGGGCTTGCTGCTCGGCGCGACCGCCGGCTGCGCCGTTGCGGCCGCCGCCTTCTGCATGGTCGTCAAGCCACGCTACCTTGCGGAAGCCCGCGTCCTCATCGAGGATCAGGAAAGTTATTTCACGCGCGCAGATCCCGCGCTGCGCGAAGGTCCGCAGGTCATCGACGCCGAGGCGATCAACAGCCAGATCCAGCTCGTCAATTCCCGCGACCTCGCCCGCAAGGCCGTGACGATGCTGCAATTGCAGAAGCAGCCGGAATTCGAGGCCGCCAGCGGCTTCGGCGCGATCCTGTCGCTGCTGGGCGGCGGACTGGCGGGCGAGGATCGCCTGCTCACCAGCTATTTCGACCATCTCACCGTGCTGTCGCCGGCCAAATCGCGCATTCTGCAGATCGAGTTCACCGCGCGGGACCCCGATCTCGCCGCCAGGGCCGCCAACACGGTCGCCGACGTCTATATCGACATGAAGCAGCAAGCCAAGCGCGACGAGGCGCGTCAGGCGGCGCAGAGCCTGAAGCCGCTGATCGCCGATCTGCAGCGGCGCGCGCTGGACGCCGAGTCCAAGGTCGCGGACTTCCGCGTCGCCAACGGGCTGTTCGAATCGTCGGAAAACCGCAGCCTGCCCGCCCAGCAACTCGGCGAACTCGCCAGCAAGCTGGCCGACGCCCGCGCCGCCCAGTCCGAGGCGCTGGCCAAGGCCAAGTCGCTGCGCGACCTTCTGTCGCGGGGCCGCCTGAGCGACGCCGGCGAGATCGCCAACAACGACCTGGTGCGCACCATCGCGGGGCGCCGCTCGGCGGCGCAGGCGCTGCTCGCCACGGAATCGCGCACGCTGCTGCCGGCCCATCCGCGAATCAAGGAATTGCAGGCGCAGCTGTCCGACATTGAGACGCAATTGCGCGCCGCCGTGGAAAAGGCGGCGCGCGGCCTCGACAATGACGCGCGCGTCGCCGCCTCGCGCGTCGTCAACCTGTCCGCCCTGCTCGACGAGCAAAAGAGAATGGTCGGCCTCGCCAATGGCGAGGAGACCAAGCTGCGCGAGTTGCAGCGCGAGGCCAAGACGCTGAAGGACCAGTTGGAGAACGAATCCACCAAATACCAGGTGGCCCTGGCGCGTGGAACCGCCGAGAACACCCCCGCCGACGCCCGCGTCGTGTCGCGCGCGCTGGCGCCCAGCGCCCCGGTATTCCCGAAAGTCGTCCCGATCACGCTGTTCGGCGCCCTCGCGGGCCTGTTCTTTTCGAGCTTTTTCGTGATCGCGCGCGAGCTGTCGTCGGCGACGCCGCGCGCCCCGGCTCCGGCCCCCGAGCCGGGCGACAGCGGCGCCGGCGTTTTCGGCCGGGCGCGCGCACGCGGCGCGGCCGCCGCCGCACCGGCCGCGTCGGCCCCGCCCGCGCAAGCCGGCGCCAAGGCCGAGGCCGAAGCGCCCCCGCCCGCCGCGCTCGACGCGGAAGCGCCCGCCGCGCCGGCCGGCGGACTGTTCGCGCGGCTGAAACAGGCCCTGGCCGATTTCGGCGCGCCGGCCTTGAAGCTGGAGGCGGACGAGCCGCCAGAAACGCCGCGCCAAGAGCTAGAGCAGGAGCTGGAGCTGGAGCAGGCGCCGGCGCAACCCGGCCGGCAGGCCGAACCGCCATACGACGACATCTGGGCGCGCGACCCGTTCTCCGCCAGCGCCCCCGCCCCGGACGCCGCGGCGGCGCCCGCCCCTGCGCCGGTTGAAGCGACCGTCCCAGCCCCGGCCGAATCCACCGCCCTGGCCGCCCCCTCCCCGCTCCGGCGCGCGCAGCCGCAGGTGTCGCGCGACCTGATCGCCCGCATCGTCGCGGCCGGCGACGCCCACGGCGTCACCGCCCTGTTCACGGAGGCCTCCGAGGCCTCGCCGCTCTACGCGCTGGTCGCGGCGCGCGCCCTGTGCCGCGAAGGCCGCGCCATTCTGGTTCAGGCCGGCGCGGATCGCCATCTGGACGCCGCGCTGCTGCAGGGGCTGGGCGTCAAAGCCGATGCGCAAGCAGAGCCCGGCCAGGCGCCGGCGCAACCGGGTCTGGCGCAATTGCTGGCCGGCGAGGCCTCCTATGCCGAAGCCATTTTCCGCGACGGCGAATCCCGGCTGCATCTGCTCGCCAGCGGCGGCCGTTTCGACGCGGACGCCGAGGATCTGCGCATGATCATCGACGTGTTGCGGGCGACCTACGATTTCGTCCTGATCGCAGCGGGCGCCGACGCCCTCGGCCTCGGCCTCGCCCGTCAGGCCGACGCGGTGGTGGTGCTCGGGCAGCCCTGCGCCGCGCGCGACGCCCTGCGCGAAGCGTTCGAAGCCGTCGGCGCGCGCCGCCTGATCGTCGCCTCGCCCGACGATGACGGGCAATTAGCAGAAGGGGCGGCGTGATTTTTGCCGCCGCTTCTGTCATAGTGAGAACATGACCGATCTCCTCGATATTTCCTTGCGCACCATTGACGGCGAAACGCGCACCCTGCGCGATTTCGCCGGAAAGGCGCTGCTGATCGTCAATGTCGCCAGCCGCTGCGGTTTTACGCCGCAATATTCCGGTCTGGAGGCGATTTATCGGCGCTACGGGCCGCAAGGCTTCGTGGTGCTGGGCTTTCCCTGCGACCAGTTCGGGCATCAGGAGCCCGGCGAAAACGCAGAGATCAAGACGTTCTGCACTGTCAACTACGGCGTCTCCTTCCCGATGTTCGCCAAGGTCGACGTCAACGGCGACAACGCCCACCCGCTGTTCCGCGAACTGAAGCGCGCCATTCCCGGCCTGCTCGGCACCGAGGCGATCAAGTGGAATTTCACCAAATTCCTGATCGGCCGCGACGGCAAGCCGCTGCACCGCTACCCGCCGACCGAAAAGCCGCAGGATATCGCCGCAGACATCGAAAAGGCGCTGGCGGGCTGATTCCGCCAGCGAATCCCCGGGCATGGCTCGACCGGGGCTGAACTTTTCGCGACCCTCCACGTTTCTGGCCTGCGGCCGGCGTCAAGCCGGCGTTTCGCGAGGGGAATCGCCATGCAAGCCAGCATGCAGGAAGCCGAAATCCACAGCTACGCGCGCCAGCTTTACGATGCGCATGGCGCCAGGGCCGCCGCCGAGGCGGCGCAAAAGGCCCGCGTCTTCGAGGAAAAGGGCGACCAGGAACAATCGCGGACCTGGCGCCATATCGAAGCGGCGATCAAGCTGATGCGCGGCCCCACTCAGGGGTAGAAAGCGCGGCGAAACGCCGCGCCCCCGTCAGAACTTGACCGTAACGCCGCCATAGACCGTCCGGCCCTGCGCCGCCAGCGGGCTGTGCAGCAGGCTGTTGGCCCCGGCGCGCCAATCGGCGACGTCCACGCCGCCGAGCGGCTCGTAATAGAGCTTGTCGGCGAGATTCTCGACCCCGAGGTCGAAGCGCAGGTTCTGCACCTCGAAAGCCGCGCGCAGGTTGAACACGGCGAAGGACGGCGTGGTCGGCTCCAGCCGGACGGACTGGACGTCGGTCTTGGCCGCGACGGCGCGGACCTCCGCCGCGCTGGTGAGCCGCCCCCCGAACAGGGCGATGCTGTTCTCCAGCGCGACTTTGCCGTTGAGCGGGGCCATATGGTACAGGTTCAACCCGTCGGTCCGCCGTCCCCGCACATAATTCAGCCGGCCCGACAGCGAGAAGTCGCCATATTCGACGGTGCGGGCGATCAATGCGCGCCCCGACAGGTCGAAGCCATAGAGTTCGGCGTCGTGATTGGCGAAGCGCAGCAGGTTCGTCGCATTGACGCCCGAGCCGAGCGTCTTGACGTAATCGACGTCAATAAAGTCCTGCACATAGGAATAATAAGGCGTCGCGCTGGCCGACCAGTCCGGCCCGCCCCATCGCCCGGTGACGGCGAGGCTGTGCGCGACCTCCGGCTTGAGATTGACGTCGCCGACATAGCCGTTGCCGTCGCCAAACCAGCCGATCATATGCGCGGCCATGGCGGAGGTCGCCCAGGTGTAGCGCTCGTAAAGCGCGGGCGAGCGGGTCTTGCGGGTATAGCCGAACTCATAGCTGGCGGCGTCGGACGGCGCGTAGCGGGCGAGCGCTGACAGGTCGAAATTGATGTCGGTGCGGTCGTGGCTCCTGGCGTTGAAGGCCGCCGCGTCGGCGCCATACATCATCGGGCTGTAGCCCTGCACGTCGCCGGCGTTCATCCACACGACGTCGTTGCGCAAGCCCAGCCGCGTGGACCATTGCGGGCTCCAGCGGCGCTCCCATTCGGCATAGGTGGAGAGCACGTCGCGCCGGCCGTCGTTCACATTGACGAACGTTCCGCAGCACATCATGCCCGGCCCCATCATCACCATATTGGCCGGGGTCGGCCACCATTCGTTGAGGCGCTGCAGGTGCAATTCGCTGCCGAGCCGCACCAGATCGTCGGCGCTGGCGTCGATCTCCGCCTTCAGCCGATAGCCGAAATCCTGGCCGTTGACATACATGGGCATGCCGCTGGCGGGCGAGGTGGCGTAGCCGACGCGCTCGGCCAAAAAGTTCATGTAGTGCTGGGTGAGGTGGTAATAGGCGTTGGCCTCGATCCGCCCGAAGCCATAGGCGCCCTTGTAGGACAGGTCGAACGTATTGCCGCGGTTTAGCAGCATGTCCATGTATTGATTGGGAAAGCCCTGATACGGGATATATTGGTGGTCGTAGCGGAAGGCGATGAGGTGGCCGTCGTTCTGATAGGCCAGCGTCGCCGAATGGTTCTGCGCCTCGTAGCGGGTCGCGCGCACCTCCGCGCCGCCGCCGGCGTGATAATCGCCCGCCTTGCTCCAGGCGCCGTCATAGCTCAGGCTGAAATGGTCGTTGGCGATGGCGGCGTGGCCGCCGACGCTCACCCCGCCATTGTTGGAGCGGAAGCTGCTGGACACCGTGGCGCTGGCGACAAAGCCCGGCCCCTTTTCCGCCGGAGCGGCGAAGATCGGCGCGCGCGGCTTGACGATGATGGCGCCGCCGATCGAATCGCCGCCCTTGCTCACGGGGACATTGGCGGTGAGCACCTCGACCTCCCCCGCCGCGAGCGGGTCGATGTAGGACAGCGGCGGATTCATGTGGTTGGCGCAGGCGGAGGCGATCGGCACGCCGCCGAGCACAATGGCGTTGCGGTCGTCGTTGAGGCCGTGGATCACCGGCAAACTGGACACGCCGCCGCCGCTAGCGAGGCTGACGCCCGGCGCGTCGCCGAGCGCCGCCGCAAGATCATTGCCGCGCGGCGTGTAATTGAGAATTTCGGCGCGCGTGGTCCCGTCGGGCGCGGGTTCAGAGGCAGGCGCGGCGGCGGGGGGCGGCGCGCGTTCGGCGTTGACCTCGATCGGCGGCAGGGCTTGCGCCAAGGCGGCGACGGGCGACAGCGAAACGCCCGCAAGAAGCAGGGTGGACAAACGAATCATGGGAGACTTTCACAAGCGGAATCCGAGAGGCGCGCTTGCTTTCGCGCGCCCGGCGATCACCAGAGAGGCGTCGAGATCAGCTTGCGAAAGGCGGGGCGCGGGCCTGCGCGGCGCCGCGTCGGGCGTCGCCAAATCCGCGCAGCGTGCGGAAAACCCAGACGACGCGGTGCGGTTCGGCGCGCTGAAACGCGAACGGCGCCGCAACCGGCGGAACCGGCGCCGCGCCCGACGACACGAAGGCGCAAAGATCGCAACACGCGTCCGGCGCTTTCGGCTGGTTCTGGTCCGGGGTGGCATGGCTGGCGCAAATCGGCGCGAGTCCGGGTCCGGCCGCGCCCATGGCGAGGCTCGCGCCGACCGGCGCGTAAACCTGCGCCAGAAGGGCGGCCAGGAACAGCGGGACAATGGCGAGGAAACGCCGCAACAGCCGGACTCCAGAGTTCGGCGCCGAGCTTAACCGAGCGAACCCGGCTCTAGTTGACGAAAATCAATGAGCCGCCACAAAATTGCGACAATTCCGCGCGGCTGTGGCAAATCTGCCGCAACGTCATAGCCCGCGCGCCCAGGCCGGCCGCAACGGCGCCGCCTCCGGCGCGGCGATGGCGGCGCGCAACTGCTCCAGCAGCCGCGCCTTGTCAGCGCCGAGCGTTCCCTTCAACACCAGCCAGTTGGAGGCGTGATCGCTGCGGAACACGGTGCGGCGCAAGTCGAGCGCGGAGACCAACGTCTCCATTTCGCGCAGAAGGCCCGCGATGTCGAGCGGCGCAAACTCCGGGAACCGCTCCCGCAGCCGGGCCTCGCCGTTCGGGAAGCTCACCACCAGCGTCGCCAGGAATTCCGGCTGGGTCGCGTTTGCGAGGCGCGCCGAATTTTCCGCGTGCTGGCGGCTGTAAACCGCGCCGCCGAGCCCGTTGAGGATCATCACCGAACGCTTGATCCCGGCCTCGCCGAGTTTCAGCAGCGCCTCCCGGCTGGAATCGAAGGTCTCGCCCTTGTCGATGCGGTCGAGCACGAGGTCGTCGCCGGATTCGGCGCCGACATAGACCAGACTCAGGCCGAGATCGGCCAATTGGCGCAACTCCTCGACCGATTTCTTCTTCACATTGCGCGGCAGGCAATAGCTCGACACGCGCCGCACGCCGGGCAGATCGCGGCGGATGGCTTCGAGAATGGCCTGGAGCCGCCGCGTCGAAAGCGTCATGGCGTCGCCGTCGGCGAGGAAAACGCGCCGGACCTCGCCCCCATAGACCGCGCCGCAGCGCCGGATGGTCTCAAAAATTTCCGCCTCGTCGCGCGGCCGGAATTTCTTCTGCGGCGCTGTGTACATGTCGCAGAACGTGCAGCGGTTCCAGGAGCAGCCGTCGGTGACGGGCAGGATCAGCGAATCCGCCTCGCTCGGCGGACGATAGACCGGCTCGACATAACGGACGGGACCATTCATGCGGCGAACTCCTTCGCCGGCACTCTAGCGCAACTCCCGCATCGGGAGAAAGCCATGCGGCTTGCCGTCAAGGCGAGGTCGGCCCGCCCTGATAATTGCTGCGCTGCGAATGGATATAGGCCGACTCGAAATTCAGCGCGGAGATGAAGGCGATCAGCGCCAGCAGCGGCGCCACGATGGCGAACACCAGCGCCAGCCGCTCCCAGGCCAGCCGCATGAACACGGCGACGATCAGCACGGCCTTGGCTATCATGAAGACCGTAATCAGGCTCCAGCGCGGAATCCCCGAAATCCCGAAATAGGCGACCAGCCAGGACAGCGCGCTGAGGCCGAACAGCCAGGCCCAGACGATGAAGAACAGACGGCCGGAATGTTGCGGGTCTTGCTCCGGACGCGCGGCGAGGTCGGGAGTCGTTTGGGTCATGGCGTCACCACAGGTAAAACAGAGCGAAGATGAACACCCAGACGAGATCGACGAAGTGCCAGTAAAGGCCCATGATCTCGACGCTTTCGTAGCGCCCGCGCCGCCCCGTGAAAAAGCCGCGCCGCCCCGTGTCGAAATCGCCGCGCGCCACCTTGCGCGCGATATTGGCCATGAACAGCAGGCCGACGGTGACATGGACGCCATGAAATCCGGTGAGCAGGAAGAAGCTCGAACCAAATTGCGGCGCGCCCCAGTCGTTATGCCAGGGGCGCAGGCCCTCGCGGATCAGATTGGTCCATTCGGTCGCCTGCAGGGCGACGAACGTCAGGCCGAGCAGCACGGTGGCGAGCAGCAGCGCCGCGCACTTTTTCCGCTCGCGGCGATGGGCGGCGTTGATCGCCAGCGCCATCGTGCCCGAACTGGAATCGAGCAGGAAGGTCATGACGATGATCAGCAGCAGCGGAATCGGCTTGCCGCCGACATGCAGCGTGAACACCTCCGCCGTATTGGGCCACGCCTCCGTGGTGGTTTCGCGCACCGCGAGATAGCCAAGGATGAAACAGGCGAAGATGAAGGCGTCGCCGAGGATGAACACCCACATCATCGCCTTGCCCCAGGTCACGCCCCGGAACACGCGTTTGTCGGCCGACCAGTCGTCGGCCATCAGCTGCAGGCCCTGCTTCTTCTCCTCCTGGGGACCGGCCGTCAGATCCGTGGACATGGCTACCCTCCGACCCAAGCGCTACGCTCTTATCAAAGTGCGGCACAGCGCGACGAGGCCGCCGCCCCAGCCTTGCAGCAGCGCGAACAGCAACAGCCAGACCAGCAGCAGGAAATGCCAATAGGCCGCGCAGAGCTTGAACCGCAGCGCGGCGGAACGGCTGACCACGTCGCCCCGCGTCCGCGCAAACGTGATCGCCAGCGCGACGAGGCCGCCGAGCAGATGCGCGCCATGCAGGCCAGTCATCAGATAGAAAAAGGCGGCGGCGACGCCCGAGCCCAGGCCGAACCCCTCGCCCGCCAGCTCCCGCCAGGCGACGATCTGGCCGATCAGGAAGGCGCCCGAGGCCAGCGCGCCGGCCAGCAGCAGCGCGTCGGCGCGCCGCGCGTCGACGCCCGCCGAAGCGCGGGCCGCGCCTTCAAGCAGGAAACTGGCCGCGAACAACAATCCGGTGTTGAACCACAGCAGGCGCGGCGCGGGCGCCGCCACCCAGTCGGCGTCGCCGGCGCGCATCACGAAGGCGCTGGCGATCAGCGCGAACAGCACGCCGACGATGGCGAGCACGAAGATCAACCCCGTCCGCGCCGCCGGCTCGCGCCGGTCGGGCGAGTAGCCGCCGATCTCGCCGCGCTCCAGCCAGGGTTTGGCGGCGATGTCCTGCCGGGCGAGGAAAATGGCGGCGCCGAGCGCCAGCAGCCACACGAAGGCGACGGCGAGGATCATGCGCGCGCTCCCTGTTCCGGCTGGTTCTGCGGAATGAAATCCCTGTCGGCGCCGGGCACGCTGTAATCATAGGCCCAGCGATAGACGGTCGGCGCCTGCTTGCCCCAATTGTCGTGCGGCGGCGGCATTTCCGGCGTCTGCCATTCCAGCGTGGTCGCGCCCCACGGATTGGGTTTGGCCGCCTCGCCATGGCGCCAGCTGCGGATGAAATTGTAGATCAGCACGAACTGGGCGGCGCCGACGATCAGCGCGGCCACGGTGATGGCGATGTTCAGGGCCGCCACCGAAGGCGGAATGAACGCCGTCTGCCCCAGGTCGTAATAGCGCCGGGGCACGCCGAGCACCCCGAGATAATGCATGGTGAAGAAGATGAAATAGGTTCCGAGGAAGGTGATCCAGAAATGGAGCTTGGCCAGCCCGTCATGCAGCATCCGGCCCGACATCAGCGGGAACCAGTGGCTGATGGCGCCGAAAATGACCAGGATCGGCGCAACGCCCATCACCATGTGGAAATGCGCCACCACGAACAAGGTGCTGTTGAGCGGCACGTCCACCACGACATTGCCGAGGAACAGGCCGGTGAGGCCGCCCACCACGAAAGTGACGATAAAGCCAAGCGAATAGAGCATGGGCGGATTGAGGCGGATGTCGCCGCGCCACAGCGTGAAGATCCAGTTGTAAACCTTGATGGCCGTCGGGATCGCGATCAGCAGCGTCGAGGTGGCGAAGAAGAATCCGAAAATCGGATTCATGCCGCTGATGAACATGTGATGGCCCCAGACCATGAAGCTCAACACGCCGATGGCGATGGTCGCCCAGACCATCAGCCGATAGCCGAACAGGTTTTTCCGGGCGTGCGTGCTGAGCAGGTCCGCGACAATGCCGAAGGCCGGCAGCGCCACGATATAGACTTCCGGGTGGCCGAAAAACCAGAACAGGTGCTGATAGAGGATCGGGCTGCCGCCGGCGTTGGCCAGCGGCGCGCCGTCCTGAACGATGGCCGGCATGAAGAAGCTGGCGCCAAGCAATCGGTCGCACAGCATCATCAGCGAGGCCACCAACAGGCCCGGAAACGCCAGCAGCGCCATGATGGTGGCGATGAAAATGCCCCAGACCGTCATCGGCAGGCGCATCATCGTCATGCCCGGCGCGCGCAATTGCAGCACCGTCACGACGTAATTCAGCCCGCCCATGGTGAAGCCCGCGATGAAAATCACCAGCGAGACGAACATCACCACAATGCCGTAACTGCTGCCCGGCGTACCCGCCAGCAGCGCCTGCGGCGGATAGAGCGTCCAGCCCGCGCCGGTCGGCCCGCCCGGCAGGAAGAAGCCCGACAGCAGCACCAGCACCGCCAGCAGATAGGTCCAGTAGCTGAGCATGTTGATGAAGGGGAACGCCATGTCGCGCGCGCCGATCATCAAGGGAATCAGGTAATTGCCGAAGCCGCCGAGGAAGATGGCCGTGAGCACGTAAACCACCATCATCATGCCGTGCATGGTGATGAACTGGTAGTAGTGATCGGCGTCGATGAAGGCGAACGCGCCGGGAAACGCCAGTTGCAGCCGCATCAGCCACGACAGAACCAGCGCGATGAGGCCGACGAAGACGGCGGTGCCGGCATATTGCAGCGCCACCACTTTCGCGTCCTGCGAAAACACATATTTGGTCCACCAGCTTCGCGGATGAGGGACTTCCTCCTCCTCGAAGTCCTCGGGGTGAAACCCGCCTGCGCCCGCGCGAACGTCCACCATCGTCAGTCCTCCCCGGGGCCGCGCGCCGCCGCGCGCACGCGATCGCCCGCGCCGTTCCGCGCCTGAGTGAAGCTTTGCTGTTGCGCGATCCATTTCTGGTAGTCGTCGTCGCTCTCGATCACGACATTGCCGCGCATGTAGGAATGTCCGACGCCGCAATAGGCGGCGCACAGGATTTCAAAAGTTCCGGTCTTGGTCGGCGTGAACCAGAAATACGATTCCGAACCCGGCAGCATGTCCATCTTGGCGCGGAATTCCGGAATGTAGAAATTGTGGATCACGTCGATGGAGCGCAGCAGGATCTTCACCGGCTTGTTGACGGGAAGATGCAGGTCGCCGCCATTGACGATGAGATTGCCCTTGGAATTGGGATCGTAGGGATTGACGCCGAGCGGATTGTCCGCCGTGACGAAACGCGCGTCGGCGCGGCCGAGTTTTCCGTCCGGCCCGGGCAACCGATAATACCAGGCCCACTGCTGGCCCACGATTTCGACCGTCGCGGCGTCGGCGGGGGGGTTGATGAATTTCCCCCAGGCGATCAGGCCCGGCGCCAGCAAAAAAACGACGCCGACGGCGGTGATGGCGCCGAGCCACATTTCCAGCCGGCCGCTCTCCGGCTCGTAATGCGCGACGCGGCCCGCATGATGGCGGTAGCGCCAAACGCACCAGCCCAGGAAGGAAATCACCAGCACGAAGGCGACGCCGGTGAGCCAGAAGGTCAGCGAAAGCGTGGAGTCGATATTGGTCCAGTTGGTCGCGATCGGCGTCGTCCACCACGGACTGTAGAGGTGGAACAGGACGGAGGCGATGACCAGGAGGATGATCAGTCCGGCAATAATCATGCGCAGCCGCCGGCGAACCGGCGCCCCCTTCGCGCGGCGCGGCGCGAAAACCGCGTGTCACACTGAGACTTTGGCGCGCCGGCAATCCGTCCCGGCCGCGAACCTGTAACGTGCGCCGCCCGCAGCGGTTCCGGCGGCGGAGCCGAGGCGCATCAAATTTGGCCCGTCGCGCCGCCGCGTCAGCGCGCCCGCTTTTTCATCACGCAATGCACGACGCCGGAGTCCTCGCCGCTGAGATAAACGATGTCGGCGAGATCGCGCACGGCGTCGTTGACCACGAAGCGGCGCGTGCGGTCGGCGATCACGAAAAGGTCGCGCTCGACCCGAAAATTCCACTGGTGGAACCCGCGCCAGTTTTCGCGCAGCGCCTCGTCGGGCCAGTTGACGGTGATGACCAGCCCGTCCGGCTTGACCACCGCGATCATTTCGACAATGGCCTTGATCGGATCGTAGCCATGATCGAGCGCGTTGCGCGAAAAGGCGACGTCGAAACAATCCTGCGCAAAAAGGCTCGACAAGGCCTCGCTGTCGCAGGTCTGGGTCCGCACCAACGGCGAGCCGGGCGGAAAATCGAGCCGGGCGTAGGCGTCGCCGAGCGCATCCACGGCGGTCAGCGCGATGGGCGCGCCGCCGAACGTCTTGCCGACATAGGTCATCGGCCCCGCGCCGACGTCGAGCAGCGCCAGCGGCGACGGCGCCGGCTGCGGCAGAAAGCGCGCGATCTCGTCCTGCAGCGGCGCGGCGGGATCGCAGCGCAGCGCGAAATCGTCCGGCCACGCACCGCCGCGCGTCGCCAGCCAATGCGTCCAGAACGCCAGCTCGTCCGCGATCCCCGACGCCCAGGCCGCCTTGTTATCCGCCGTCATCCGCACGCTCCCACCCGAACACGCTGCGCCCGCCATAATCCGCCGAGCGCCGCCGCTCCGCCGCCACGAAATCCTCGAAGGTCGCGCCATCGGCCCGCTCCAGCCGCCGCGCCTGCGCGTCCAGCCGCCGCAGCGCTTCCAGTCTGTCGTCCTGACCGAGCTTCGCCTGCGCCACGGCGCGTTTGAGCACGTCGATGGTCTTGTCGTAAACCTCGGTCGCCACCGGGAAGGGATGGCGGTCCTTGCCGCCATGCGCCAGCGAAAACCGCGCCGGATCGGCGAAGCGGCAGGGCGCGCCATGCACGACCTCCGCGACCATCGCCAAGGCGCGCACCGTGCGGGCGCCGACGCCGGGAACGCTCAGCAATTCGGAAAAATCGCGCGGGCCGCATTCCGCCGCCGCCGCCAGCGCGCCATGCAGGCGGCGCGACATCACATCCTGCGGCCTGACGTCATGATGCGCGGGCATGACGAGGTGCGGCAAGGTCATCTGCGCCGGCTCGGGCCGCGGCTCCAGCGCGGCGAATGCGCGCGCGACCCCGTCTGGCCCGAGATCGCGCAACAGGTCGAGTTGCCGCGCACGGGATTTCCGGGCGCGGCGGTCGGTCAGGTTGACGATCTCGCCGCCGGCCTCACCGTCGATGGCGGCGTGCGGCGCATCGACGAAATCCTGCAACCCCTCGGACAGCCAGTGATAGCGCCGCGCCGTGCGCGCGTCCGCGTTCATCCCCTGCTGCACCACCACCCATTTGCCGTCGTCGGCGACGATGAAGCCGTGCAGATAAAGGTCGAAGCCATCCTGCACGGCGGCGCTGTCCACCTTGGCCACCATGCGGCTCGCCTGCGCCAGCGCGGCGCCGTCGAAGCCGACGCGGCCGCCAATTTCCTGCAATTCGAGCGGCGTCTGACGCGAATGTTTGCCGCGCCCGCCGCAGACATGCAGGCCGAGTTCGCCCGAAAGCGGCGTAAGTCCGCGCTTCAAGGCGCCGATCACGCTGGTGGTGACGCCGGAGGAATGCCAATCCATGCCCATGACGGCGCCGAACGACTGGAACCAGAACGGATGCGCCAGCCGCCGCAAGAATTCGTCGCGGCCGTAATGATGCACGATGGCCTGCGCCATCACCGCGCCGAGCCGGGTCATGCGCTGGCCGAGCCAGGCCGGAACCCGCCCGCCATGCAGCGGCAAATCCGCCCCGCCCGCGCGCCGCGCCATGATCCCTCCCCCAAGCCGCCTCATGCGCCACGATGTGGCGCCCGCAAACCCAGCCGCGCGCCGGGACTTTTTCCCGAAAGCGCCTGTGGCGCGAACCTGCGCGCGGCGCTAGTCTGTCGCAAGACTATCGGAAACGTGCGACAAGCCGCCCGAAGTCACCATCTCCGCTCAAGCCAGCCGCCGTCAAGCCGCCCGTCAGTCAAGGTATCGCCATGAACGCCCTTTTCCCAACGCTCGCGCCTGTCGGGACCGCGCCGGCCCGGCCCGCGCGGCGACGCGCAGGCGCGGAGGCCCGGAATTGAGCGAGATCGCGCTTGAGCCTGTTTCGGCGTCAGCCGCGCCGCGCCTGCGTCCCTTCTGGCTGCGCCCGACCGCTCTGGCGCTGATTCTGGCGGCCCACGCCGCCGCGCTCATCACGCTCAAGCCCACGCTGGACTCGGCGCCGCAACTGGATTCGCTTGAGGTCGGCCTGGTCCCGCTTGGCGATTCCGAGGCGGACCAGAAGCGGCTGGAGGAAATCAAGCCCGCCGAGACGCCCGAACCGCCGCCGCCCCCCGATCCGCCCGCCGCCGACCTGACGCCGCCGCCCGAGACCGTCGCGCCCGAGGCCCCGCCTCCGCCCGTCACCAGGCCGGACGACCGGCCCAGCCCGGCCGAATTGCGCCGGATTGAGCGCCGCAAGCGCGAAGCCGAGGAAAAGCGCGAACGGGCGCGGGAGGAAGCGCGGCGCGAGGCGCGCGAACAGGCCCGCGAGCGTCGCGAAGCCCAGGAGGCGCGTCAGGAGGCGCGACGCGGCGCGGCCCAAGGCGCCGCGCGCGCCAGCGGCATGTCGGTTGCCGCCTATGGCGGTTTGGTGGTCGCGGAGCTGAACCGCCACAAATTCTTCCCCGCCGCCGCGCGGGAGGCGGGCGTCACCGGCGCCGTCGGCGTGGCTTTCACCATTGGCGCCTCCGGGCGCGTCGTCAGCGGGTCGATCACCCGCTCATCCGGCAACGCCGCCCTCGACGGCGCCGCGCGGGCGATTCTCGCCGCGATTCACACCCCGCCCCCGCCGGGCGGGCGTTTCTCGACCATGACCAGCATCCGCTTCAATCTGAACTGAGCGGATCGCATTTTCCGGCGCAGCGCTTCAGCGCTCGCGCAGGGCCTCATGGCCGCGCTGGGCGATGGGCGAGAGCAGATAGTCCAGCACCCGGCGTCGCCCGGTCTTGATTTCCGCCGTAATGGCCATGCCCGGCTCCAACCGGGTCGCCACGCCGTCCACGTCGAGCGTGGGATTGTCCACTGCAATCCGCGCGACATAGATGAGGTCATGCGAGCGGCGCAATTCATTCGGGCTTCGGTCGAGCGTCGCGCCGCGCGATTGCTGTTCCTCGGGATCAGACGTGGCGTCGCGCGCAATCGAAGCCACGCGTCCGTGAAGGAAGCCGTAGCGGGTGAAGGGAAACGCCTCCACCTTGATTTCGGCTTCCTGGCCAACGCGGACGAAGCCCGCGTCCTTGTTCTCAACCACGGCCTCGATCACCAGCGCGCCGTCGGTCGGCGACACGCGCAGCAATTGCTGGCCGGCCTGCACCACGCCGCCCTCGGTATGCACGGCGAGATCTTGCACCACGCCTTCAATCGGCGCGGTCACCGAGGTGAGGCCGGTGCGCCTCTCCGCCTTGGCGAGTTCGCTCTGCGCCTCGGCGCGGTCGCGCATGGCTTTTTGCAAATCCGACCGCCAGTCGCGCTCGGTTTCGGCGGCGATCTGCGCCCGCGCGGCGATGGCGGCCTGCAGCGCCGCCTCGGTCGCCGACGCCTTCGCCGCCGTCACTTTGCGCTCGTTCTCGAGTTCGGCCTTTTGCTGGGCGGCGTTGAGATAATCCAGCTTGGAGCCGACGCCTTTCTCGAAAGTATATTTGCGGATGTTGGCGCGCTCCATCGTCATCGGCAGGGTGGCGTCGATCTTGGCGAGTTCGGCGTCGAGGCTGGCCTGCTCCGAGCGCTTGCCGGCGATCTCGCGGTCGGCGGCGGCCAGCCGCGCCTGCCGGTTGGCGCGGTCGGCGGCGAAACGGCCGCGCATCTCGCGCAAGGCCTCGTCCGGCGCCGCGAGATCGGCGAAGGGATCGCCGACCTTTCCGCCCTCGGTCTCGGCCAGCAGCGCCGTCAGCCGCGCCACATCGAGCCGCGCGCGCATGAACTGGTCGGCGAACCGATCGCGATCCGCCGTGGCCAGCGTCGGATCGAGCAGAATCAGCTGCTGCCCGGCCTGAACGCGGTCGCCGTCCTCGACCAGGATCTTGCGCACCACGCCGGCCTCAAAAGCCTGAATCTGCTTGGTGCGCCCGGCCGGAGCGGCCTTGCCCGCCGCCGCGGCGATCATGTCCACCTTGCCGAACCAGGCCCAAACCAGAGCAGTGGTCAGAAACAGGCAAATGGTCCAGCCGGTGTAGCGCAGCGTGGGCGAGGCCGGCGTCTCGACGATTTCGAGCGCCGCCGGTAAAAAAGCCCGTTCGATCGGCGCCGGCGCGCGGCGCGCGGGCGCGACGGCGCCGGTCATTTGGCCTCTCTCGTCATTTCGGCCGCGCCCGGATCAAGCCGGCGCGGCCCCTCGTTCTGAATGCGCCAGAGCTGGGCGTAGCGCTGGCCGCGCGCCACCAGCTGCTCATGCGTTCCCTCTTCGACAATGCGGCCCTGGTCCATCACCACGATGCGATGCGCGGCGCGCACGGTGGACAGGCGATGAGCGACGATGAGCACGGTCCGCTGCCGGCAAATATCCGCCATGTTCTCCTGAATCGCCGCCTCGCTCTCGTAATCGAGCGCCGAAGTCGCCTCGTCGAAAATCAGGATCCGCGGCTGGTTGGCCAAGGCGCGGGCGATGGCGATGCGCTGGCGCTGGCCGCCGGACAGGGTCGCGCCGCGTTCGCCGACCACCGTGTCATAGCCTTCGGGCAGGCCGAGGATGAAGTCATGCGCGCCGGCCAGCCGCGCGGCGGCGATGATCTGCTCGATGCTCATGGCCGGATTGGCGAGCGAAATATTCTCGCGCACCGAGCGGTTGAACAGCACATTATCCTGCAGCACCACGCCGAGCTGGCGCCGCAACCACGCGGGATCGGCCTGGGCGAGATCGATGCCGTCCACCAGCACCTGGCCGGACTCGGCCACGAACAGGCGCTGCGCCAGCTTGACCAGGCTGCTCTTGCCGGACCCGGAAGCGCCGACGATGCCGATCACTTCGCCGGCCGCAATGTCGAGGCTGACGTCGTTGAGCACGGCGGGCGTGTTCAGGCGATAACGGAAGGTGACGTGGCGGATCTGGATGGCGCCGCGAATCGGCGGAAGGCTGGCCTGTCCCGACGACGGTTCGGGCGGCGTGTTGAGAATGTCGCCGAGCCGTTCGACGGACACTCGCGCCTGCTGGAAATCCTGCCACAGCTGCGACAACCGCAGCACCGGCTGCGTCACCTGCCCGGCGAGCATATTGAAGGCCACGAGCTCGCCGACCGTGAGCTCGCCGGAAATCACCTGCCGCGCGCCGAGAAAAAGAATGGCGACGGTGACGATCTTGTTGACGCCCTGCACGCTTTGCTGCGCCCAGGTTCCCAGGCTCACCACGCGGAACGACGCCGTGACATAGGCGGCGAGCTGCTCCTCCCAGCGCCGCTGCAGCACCGGCTCCAGCGCCATGCTCTTGACGGTTTCGACGCCGGAAACACATTCGACCAGCAGCGCCTGATTTTCGGCGCCGCGCGCGAATTTCTCCTCGATGCGGCGCCGGAACAGCGGCGTCGCCAGCACGGAAATCAGCACGTAAACCGGAATGGCGGCGACGACGATCAGCGTCAGCGCGGGCGAATAGACGATCAGCACGCCGATGAAGACGAGCGCGAAGAAAAGATCCAGGACCAGCGTCAAGGCCGAGGAGGTGAGGAACTGCCGGATGGTTTCGAGTTCGCGCACCCGCGCCACCGTGTCGCCGACGCGGCGCGCGCCGAAATAGGCCATCGGCAACGCCAGCAAATGGCGGAACAGACGGGCGCCGAGTTCGACGTCGATGCGATTGGCGGTATGGGCGAACAGCCAGGAGCGCAAGCCGCCCAGCGTGACCTCGAAAATCGACAGCAGCGCGAGCCCGGCGGCCAGCACTTCCAGCGTGGACAGGCCGCGATGCACCAGCACCTTGTCGACGACGACCTGGAAGAACAAGGGCGTCAGCAGGCCGAAAATCTGCAGGAAGAACGAGGCCGTCAGCACTTCCAGCAAGGGCTTGCGATATTTGGCGACGGCGTCGATGAACCAGGACAGACCGAACCGGGTCGCCAGATTGCGCAGCCCGGCGCGCCGGGTCACCAGAATGATCCGCCCGTCCCACAGCGCCTCGAATTCGGCGTGGGACAGAAGGGTCGGCTTGACCTCCATCTGCTTAAGCACGATCACATGATCGTCGGCGGCGCGACCCACCACCATCCAGCCGCCATCGCGGGCGCCGGCAAGCGCCGGCAACGGCGCCTTGACCATGCGCTCGAACGGCAACCGCACCAGGCGCGCCTTGACTTCGGCGGCGCGCAGCGCGCGCAACAGATCCTCGTGCGAAAGCTGGCCTGACTTGCCGGACAAATGCCGGATGCGCTCGGCGTCGGCAGGGAGGCCGAGCATGCGCAGCACAATGCTGAGCGCGAAAGCGCCACTGTCCGACGCGGGCGTTTCGGACTGGGGCGATTCCGGCGGCTCTGGCTGCGGCGTCTTGGAATCAGGCGACGAATCCGACGGCCCCGGCGCATCGGCGACGGACCGGGAACGCCAGAACTTTAGCGCGCGAGGCAATCGCGCGGCCAAGGCGTCGAACGAAACGCCAGCCCAAAAAGTGGGCCGGCGCTCGGGGATGGGCGTGTCCGAGGTCAGGATCAGGCCGCCAGCGTGAGCGCGGGCGTCTTGGTGAACGTCAGCAGCGAGCCGCCGTGCCCATCCGCCGCCAGACCAAACTGACCGGCGGAATACTGGCCCAGCAGAGCGAAGCTCAGGGTTTCGTGACCCTGGGTCAGCGTCAGCGTGGCGAAGGCGTTGGAGGCGTCTTCGTGGAAAGCCAGCGTGGTCTTGGAGGCGTCCAGCGCGAAGAAGTCGATCTGGTTCGACGCGCCGAGCGGCGCGGACTCATTCGCGCTGAAGCGCTGCGAGTTGGCCTGGACGCCGCCGCTGTAATTGTCGACGCGCACGCCGACGCCCTTCTCCGTCGAGACCAGCGTCTGTATCGCGCCGGACGCGTCGTAGAAATAGGCCTGCTGATCGGCGATCGCGCTGTTGGTGATCGGCTTGACCGCCTCGTAGCCGGCGCCGGTCCAGGCGTTCTGGTAGAGCGTCGACGTCGGCGTCGAACCGCCATTGGCGTAGAGTTGCACCTCCCAGCCGCCATCGCAGAAGTTGCTCTTTTCGGCGATCACATGGCGCGAAGCGTCGAGGAGCTTGATGTCGTAATTGAAGCCCTTGGCGTCGTACAAACTTTCGCGCGAAGTGTAGGACAGACCCCAGAAAGTTCCGGACGTCGCGCTCCACACATCGTGGCTTCCATCGGCGGCGTAGGTGTCGACGCTGGTGGTCGCGCCCGAGGCCGAGAAGGTCTCTTTCAGCAGGATATTGTTGTTGGCGCCGAAATAGGTGTCGGCGACATGCACGCCCGTCTTGTCGAACGCGCGATCGTAAGCGGCATAGTCCAGGCCATTGTGCGTTCCGGCGACGAAATGCTTGCCGTCATACGAGCCGTCGGCATTCTGGTTGAAGACGATCGCGGCCGAACCGCTGACGTCATAGGTCGTCACCACGAAGCCGCCGCAAGTCTTGTAGATTTGCTGCGCGACTTCATGGCCGGACGCATCGAAATAATCATTTTCATAATTGAAGTCCGAGGCGGAGTCTTTCCAGGTGACGCTGGCGTAGCCGATTCCCCAAAAGGAGCCGGGGAGAAAATGCTGCTCGGAGTGAGAGCCGTCGGCGTTCTGGTTGTAGACCAGCGTCCGCTGTCCCGACGAATCGAACATTTCCACCGTCGAGCCGACCTTGGTGTAGGTCTTCTTGACCAGCACGTCGCCGCACGTGTCGTAATAGGTGTCGCTGACGACAACGCCCTTCGCGTTCACCGCGCGATCGTAGGAGGCGTAGGAAACGCCCCAGAAATCGCCCGCCGTATTGTGCTTGCCGTCATAGGAGCCGTCGGCGTTCTGGTTGAACGCCAACAACCACGCGCCCGCGGCGTCATAGGTCGTCAAGGTGAAACCGCCGGCCGGATTGTTGATCTGCCGCACGACGCAAGCGCCGTTCTTGTAATAGCTGGTGACGTCGTTGAACCCCTCGGCGGTGACATGCGTATCCACCTTGTCGTAGGAAACGCCCCAAAATGTCCCGTCCCTCGACACTATCGTGTCCTTGGACCCGTCGGAATTGGAAGTTGTCGGATTGGTGGAAGATGTAGAGACTTGCACAACCATGGCCACCCCTTACGAATTATTTGAGCTTCTTACGCGAGCCGAAATCTGAATCCGCCAAAGCGCGGGACAGCTCGACCTTATCGTTACAGGGGCATTAGGTCAACACGACTTTAAACATACACGGGCCAGGTTGTAAGAGTTTTCAAGGGTTAGACTGCCAAAGCGAACGCCGCCGACGCCGACCGGATGGCTATACATTTACGTCAAGGGCATGAACAAATAATCGCAAGCGGACGATCCATGTGACATTCGTATGAAAACATGCCACGCCGTGAGACTCGCAAGAAATATTTGAGCTATTTCAACTCAGCGCGGCCCGTTGCAGCAATAATGCGCGGGTTCCTTATGTCACCCGGCGAGCGCGGATCGGACGGCGATCTTCCCAAGATTGACGGGCCGGGCTTTTGCCGCGATAGCTGCGCCCCGGATTGTTCCCGCGACGCATCGAGTCTGGCTCGTTCCGAGGCTCTGGCTCTGGCCGAGGCCCCTGGCGCGCGTCCCGGAACGCAAGCCGGAACGGATGCGCAGACCGGCGCCAGCAAGACAGGATTACGAAATTGATGAACCCGATCGCCATTGGCGTCGATTTTGGGACGACAAACAGCGTCGTCGCCATTGCGGATGCGTCCGGCGAGATCGCCGTCCGGCGTTTCGACGCGCCCGCCGGGACGGTGGAAGCCTATCGCTCCGCCCTGCTGTTCTTTCGCGAGGGCCGGCCGCCGCGCGCCAAAGTCCGCCATGTTTCCGGGCCCGCGGCGCTCGACCGCGCCCTCGACGTCAACGGAGAGCATCGCTTCCTGCAATCGCTGAAAACCTATGTCTCCAGCCCGGCTTTTCAGGAAACGCGGCTGTTCGGCGTTAAATTTCTCATCGAAGATCTGATCGGCGTGTTCCTCGCCGACATCCTGCCGCCGGATTTGCTGAATCTGCCCGTCGTCTCGGGACGCCCGGTCGTGTTCGCCGGCGAGCGCCCCAACGAGGAGCTCGCGCTGGAGCGTCTCGGCGCGGCCTATCGCAACGCCGGGGTTGCAAAGGTCGATTTCGCCTATGAGCCGTTCGGCGCCGCCTATGCCTACGGCCGCACGCTGACCCGGCCGGAAACGGTGCTGGTCGCCGACTTCGGCGGCGGCACCAGCGACTTCTCGCTGATGCGATTCGAGCCGGGCCGCGCCGGCCTCGCCGCCGAGGCGCTGTCCCATGCGGGCGTCGGCGTCGCCGGCGACACGTTCGACTTCCGCCTGATCGACAATCTGGTTTCGCCGCGGCTCGGCCGCAATTCCGGCTATCGCTCGTTCGGCAAGACGCTGCCGATG
The DNA here is from genome assembly GCF_900187365.1 of Rhodoblastus acidophilus. Taxonomy (GTDB): domain Bacteria; phylum Pseudomonadota; class Alphaproteobacteria; order Rhizobiales; family Beijerinckiaceae; genus Rhodoblastus; species Rhodoblastus acidophilus. The sequence goes on along the minus strand of NZ_FYDG01000011.1, from coordinate 87,596 downwards.
CCGGCGCGCTATTACGCCGCCTTCGCGCAATGGCACAAGCTGTCGCTGCTCAAGAGCGCCGACACGATGGCCGAACTGCACCGCCTCGCCAGGGACGCCGAGCGGCCGGAGGAGATCGAACATCTGATCGAGATCATCGACCACGATCTCGGCTACGAACTCTACCTCGCGGTGTCGAAACTGAAGGCGCGGCTTTCGAGCGAAACCCATGCCCCGTTTCAGTTTTCGGCCGCCGGGCTGGCTATCGAAACCGTGGTCGCGCGCACGGATTTCGAGCGCTGGATCGCCGACGACGTGGCGAGCATGGAGGAGGCGGTCGATCTCGCGCTGGCGCGCGCCGGCGCGACGCCTGCCGAAATCGATTCCGTGTTCCTGACGGGCGGCACGTCCTACGTTCCGGCGGTGCGGCGCCTGTTCGCAGGCCGGTTCGGAGAGGACAAGCTCCGGTTCGGCGACGCCTTCGCCTCCGTAGCCTGCGGCCTCGCCCTGGTGGCGGCCGACCGGGCGCGGCAGGGCTGAACGCCGGCGCGGATTGTGGCGCCTGCGTTAAGCTGATATCCGTCTGGCATAGTCTCGTCCTGCCCGACAGGCCGCCATTGCACGATCCGGTCCTCGCGATTCTCGCCGCCGTTTTCGCGGCCTTTGTTCTCGCAACCCTGGTCGCGGGCGGCCTCGTCCGCGCCGGATTTCCCCTGCCGCCCGCCGAACGGCGCATCGGCTGCGTCGACGGGCTGCGCGGCTATCTCGCGCTGTGCGTGATGGCGCATCATTTCATCATCTGGCTGCGCATCGCCAAGCTGCATGGCGGCTGGGAAGCGCCCGACGTCAAACTGTTCAACCAGTTCGGCGCCGGCGGCGTCGGCTTGTTCTTCATGACGACCGGGCTGGTGTTCTATCCGCGCATTCGCGCCGGCTTCCGCGCCTGCGACTGGCGCGCGGTCTATCTGTCCCGCCTGTTTCGCCTGACGCCCGCCGTCATGCTTGCGGTGGCGCTGGTCATGGCGCTGATCATGGCGCGGACCGGCCTTCATCCCTCCCCGCGCGACATCCTGCCGGCCCTGAGCTGGATCGCCGCCTGGGCCGAACCGCCGCTGCTCGGCTATCCCGACAGCGGGCGCCTGAACGCCTACGTCCTGTGGTCGCTGCATCAGGAATGGATTTTCTATCTGGCGATCCTGCCGGCCTGCGCGGCCGCCGCCGACCTGCTGCGGCGCTTCGGCCAGCCGCTCTGGCTGATCCCGCTCGCCCTGCTGGGCGTCGCGCTGCTGGCGCGCGCGCTGGCGCCGTCGGCGACGCCGCCGGTGTATATGCCCAGTTTCGCCATGGGCATGCTGGCCTATGAATGTCGCGCCCATCCGCGCCTGTCGTCCTGGCTGCGCGGCCCGCGCGCGACGCTCGCGGCGGCGCTGTCGCTGCTGGCGGGCATGACCCTGTTCGCGCAGCCCTATGGCGCTGCCCTGCCGCTGTTCGGCTTTTTCTTCGCCTGCGTCGCCTGCGGCAATGATTTCGGCGGCGTTTTGCGCACGCGCGGCGCGCTGGCGCTGGGCGAGTGTTCCTACAGCATCTATCTGCTGCACGGCCTCGCGCTGGCGCTTCTTTATGTCGATCTGGGCGCCGCTGTCGGGCCGCTGTCCGCCGCGCAGATGACGCTGCTGCTTCCGCCAGCCGCCTTGGTCGTGACGCTGGTCGCCGCCGCCAGTTTTCTGCTGGTCGAACGCCCCGCCATCCGGCTGGGCGCGATTTTAGCGCGAAGAAAACCGCGAGGCTCCGGCGCTATCCCGCAAGCGACCACGTAAGACGCCGACCAACGCGGAATTCGCGCGTGAAAAAAACGAACAATCGCGCGGCCCTATTTGGGCGCCCGGACCGGAGGGCCGTTCTTGTTGCCCGGCATCCCCGGCTGTCCCGGATTTCCGCTCGACGTGGGCGACCCGCCCGGCGCGACATTGCCGCCGCTGGCCGGTCCCGTGGTTTTGCCGCTGTCGCTCTTGCCGGAACCGTCCTTGCTTGGATCGCTTTTGCCGCCCATGCCGCCGCCCGAGGGGCTGGTCGCTTGCGCCAGGGTGGCGGCCGTGGCCGAACAGGCCAGAGTCGATGAGCCGAGAAGCAACGCTACGGCCGTTACTGAAATTCTGCGAAGCTTCGCCATTTTGGACTCCATGAAGTTTAGGAGACAGAAACAAGATCTCTTTTCTTTCGTTCCTTCAGGGCGAGATGAACCGTTCGGAGACGCTCCGCCCCAGTCCGGGCGTCCGCCCTCCCCCGGCGCGGCCGCTCCGGGCGGGGCGATCACTCGTTTGTGTCTTTCCATTCCGCTGGCCCCGCCATAAGCCATTGAGGGCTTTACTGAAAGAGGCCCTGTAGCCATGCCTCCGCCTCTCGCCGAAGTCCTCCGCGATCCCGCGCGAATCGCCGCCTTGCGTGAGACCGGCCTGCTCGACAGCCCGAGCGACAGCGCCTTCGACCGGCTCGCCGATCTCGCCCAGCGCGTGCTCGGCGCCTCTGTGATCCTTGTCTCGCTGGTCGACGTCGACCGCCAATATTTCAAAAGCTGTCCGGGTCTGCCGGAGCCGTGGGCCAGCCGTCGCCAGACGCCCCTCTCACACTCGTTCTGCCAGTATGTCGTCGCGTCGGGCGAACCGCTGGTGGTCGAGGACGCGCGCCAGCACCCCGCCCTGCGCAACAATCTCGCCGTGCGCGATTTGAACGTCATCGCCTATCTGGGCGTGCCGCTGCGGACGCCGGACGGGCACAGGATCGGCAGCCTGTGCGCCATTGAAGCCAAGCCGAAGGCGTGGACGCCGAACGACGTCGCCATCATGGGCGATCTGGCGGAATCCATCATGCATGAAATCGCCGTGCGGCGCCTGATGAATGGCGCGCTGCGCCAGAGCGAAAGCGAATTGCGGCGCAGCAATGCGGAATTGCGCAACGCGATGACGGAGGCGCAAAGCGCGCGCCGGCAAGCCGAGCAGGCGGCGACCGCGCTGCGGGAAAGCAAGGCGCGGCTGGAAAAAGTGCTGGAGGTCGAAACCCTCGGGGTGATGTTCTGGGACATGGCGAGCGGCCGCCTCACCGACGCCAACGACGCGTTCCTGACCATGATGGGCTACAGCCGCGACGACCTCGCGCGGGGCGATATGACCTGGAGCAACCTCACGCCCCCGGAATTTCACCAGGCCAGCCTCACGGAGCTGGGCGCGCTGCAGGAGACCGGACGCCTCGGCCCCTACGAAAAGGAATATGTGCGCAAGGACGGCGCGCGGCAATGGCTGGTCATCGCCGGCAGCTCGCTGGGGGACGGCGTTTGCGTCGAGTTCTGCGTCGACATTTCCGGCCGCAAGCAGGTCGAGGCGGCCCTGCTCAGCCTCAACGTCACGCTTGAGCAGCGCATCCGCGCGGCGGTCAAGGAGCGCGAGACGGCGCTGACGCGCCTCGCGCAGGCGCAAAAACTCACCGCGCTCGGCGAACTCGCGGGCGGCGTCGCGCATGACTTCAACAATATCGCGCAGGCGATCATGGGCGGCGCCAGCATGATCGGCCGCCATGCCGATAATGCGACGCGCGTGCGCCATTTCGCCGAGATGATCGCCGAAGCCGGCGCGCGCGCCGGCTCGATCACGCGGCGCCTGCTGTCCTTCGCCCGGTGCGGCGATCTCAGGCCAGAAGTCGTCGCGCTCGCGCCCCTGCTCGAAGGGCTGCGCGACCTGCTCGTCCAGACGCTCGGCGCCAACCTGACCCTGCATGTCGCCGTCGCGGCGGATCTGCCGCCGGTGTTCGTCGACAAGGGCCAGTTGGAGACGGTCCTGGTCAATCTCGCCACCAATGCGCGCGACGCCATGGCGGCGACCGGCGCCATCACCTTCGCGGCGGACAGGGCGCCGGCTCAAGGCCGGGACGACCTTGGCCTCGCGGCGGGCGACTATGTGGCGATCACGGTGGCGGACACCGGCGCCGGCATGGACGCGGCGACGCTCGACCGCGCGCTGGAGCCGTTCTTCACCACCAAGGCGCCGGGAAAAGGCACGGGGCTGGGCCTGCCGATGGCTCGCGGTTTCGCCGAGCAGTCCGGCGGCGCGCTGCAGGTGCGCAGCGCCATGGGCGCCGGCACCACCGTGTCGATCTGGCTGCCGGTGGGCGAGCGGGTGCGGGCGGCGGCGTCCCGCGCCGCCGCGCCGGCGAAGCCCCGTGGCGCGACGCCGCGCGTCCTGCTGGTCGAGGACGAGGACGCCGTGCGCGAAGTGCTGAAGTGCGAGCTGGAGGACGCCGGCTTCCAGGTCGCGGAAGCCTCGGGCGGCGCCATGGCGCTGGCGGCCATCGACGCCGGAGAGCAGGTGGATGTGCTGGTGTCGGATCTGTCCATGCCCGAAATGGACGGCATGACGCTGATCCGCGCCGCGCAGGAGCGGCGCAAGCGGCTGCCGACGATTCTGCTCACGGGCTATGTCGGCGACGCCGCCGCCCTGGCCATCGGCAGCCAGGCGCAAGGCTCGATCTGCCTGCTGCGCAAGCCGATCGCCGGCTCCGCTCTGGCGGACCGCGTGGCGACCATCCTGGAACAGCCGGGCGCCGGACCGACCGGCTGAAACGAAACGCGCAGGCGCGCCGCCGGCCGGCGGCGGAACCGCGCGGGCGACGCGGCGTTTGAGAGGCGCGCGGGCGGTTCGCCCTGCAGCCGTCAACCGACGCGAAACCCAGCCATGACCCAACTCCAAACCACCGAAGTCCCAGCCGCAAAAAATCCGTCGCTCGCGCCGCCGGATAAACTCGCGGTGACCCTGATCGTCAATGGCGTGGAGCAGACGCTGCGCCTCGCGCCCTGGACCACTTTGCTCGACGCCTTGCGCGACCATCTGAACCTGACGGGAACCAAGAAGGGCTGCGACCACGGTCAATGCGGCGCCTGCACGGTGCTGGTGGAAGGGCGGCGGATCAATTCTTGCCTGACGTTCGCCGTGATGCAGGACGGCGCGAGGATCACGACGATCGAGGGGCTGGCGCGCAACGGCGTGCTGCATCCGCTGCAACAGGCGTTCACCGACCATGACGCGTTCCAGTGCGGCTATTGCACGCCCGGCCAGATCTGCTCCGCCGCCGGCCTGCTCGCCGAAGGCAAGCCCCTGACCCGGGACGAGATCCGCGAGGCGATGAGCGGCAATATTTGCCGTTGCGGCGCCTATCCGAACATTGTGGCGGCGATCGAACAGGCGATGGGGCGGACATGATCAATTTCGATTACGTCCGGGCGACCAGCGCCGCCGACGCCGTGAGCCGGATCGCCGCCTTTCCCGGCGCGAAATTCATCGCCGGCGGCACCAATCTCGTCGATCTGATGAAGGAGGATGTCGAGCGCCCGCCGCGCCTGATCGACATTTCCCGCCTGCCGCTCAACCGGGTCGAGGACATCCAAGGCGGCGGCCTGCGGATCGGCGCGCTGATCGCCAACGCCGATCTCGCCGGCGCCCCGCCGGTGGCGCAGCGCTATCCGCTGCTCGGCGACGCGTTGCGCGCGGGCGCCTCCGGGCAATTGCGCAATATGGCGAGCGTCGGCGGCAATCTGATGCAGCGCACGCGCTGCTGCTATTTTTACGACCTCGCCACGCCCTGCAACAAGCGCAGGCCCGGCGACGGCTGCTCCGCCCGCGACGGCCTCAACCGCGCCCACGCCATTCTCGGCGCCAGCGTCGCCTGCGTCGCTACCCATCCCTCCGACATGTGCGTCGCCCTCGCGGCGCTCGACGCCATTGTGCATGTGCGGGGGCCGACGGAGGGGCGCGCGCTGGCGCTGACCGATTTTCACCGGCTGCCGGGCGACACGCCGGACCGCGATACAAACCTTGAACCCGACGAGTTGATCACGGCGGTCGAACTGCCGCCAAAGGGGTTCGCCGAACATTACAGCTATCTCAAGATCCGCGACCGCCTGTCCTACGCCTTCGCCTTGGTTTCGGTCGCGGCCGCGCTCGACCTCGACGGCGACCGCATCCGCGAAGCGCGGATCGCCCTCGGCGGCGTCGCGCACAAACCCTGGCGCGACGCGCGGGTCGAAGACGCGATGCGCGGCGAGCCGGCCAACGCCGCGACATTCGGCGCGGCGGCGCAGGCGTTGCTGCGCGACGCGCGCGCGCTGGCGCACAATGCTTTCAAGATCGACCTCGCCGCCCGGACCGTCGTCCGCGCGCTGACCCAGGCGGCGCGGGGAACGCCGCAATCCCAGACGGACAAGCGCATCGGATGAGCCTCTCCGCCCCCACTTGCATCGGCGCGTCCGTCTCCCGGATCGACGGTCCCGCGAAAGTCACCGGCGCCGCCAAATACGCCGCCGAATATGTCGCGCCCGATCTGGCGCATGGCTATGTCGTCACGTCGCGCATCGCCAGGGGCCGCATCCGCCGCATCGACGTCAGCCGCGCGCGGCGCGTCGCCGGCGTGATCGACGTCCTCACCCACGACAACCGCCCGCAGATGGCGGCGCAGGACGACGCCTATCGCGACGACGTCGCGCCGGAGGGCGCGCCGTTCCGTCCGCTCTACAACGACCGCATCCTGTTCAGCGGCCAGCCAATCGCGGTGGTGCTGGCGGAAGACCCGGAGGCGGCCCGCTTCGCCGCCACGCTGCTCGGCGTCGATTACGACGAGGAGCCCCACGTCACGGACTTTCTCGGCCAGCGCGACGCCGCCGTCGCCGCGCCGAAGGGCGCGTTCGGCCCGCCCCCGGCGCGCGGCTCGGTCGAGACGGCGCTGGAGGCGGCGCCCGTGCGCCACGACGCCGATTATTACGTTCCGGCGGAAACCCACAATCCGATGGAGCTTTACGCAACCACCGCGATCTGGGACGCCGACGGCCGGCTGACGGTCTATGACAAGACGCAGGGCGTGCAGAACGCGCACACTTATCTGTGCGGCGTGTTCGGCCTGAAACCCGAGGATCTCCGGGTGATGTCGCCCTATATGGGCGGCGGGTTCGGCTCCGGCCTGCGGCCGCAATATCAGGTGGTTCTGGCGGTGCTCGCGGCCAAGGCCCTGCGGCGCCCGGCGCGGGTCGTGCTGACCCGCGCGCAAATGTTCGAACTCGGCTACCGGCCCGCCATGATCCAGCGGATCAGCCTCGGCGCCGACGCCGACGGAACGCTGCGCGCCATCGCGCACGACGCCGTCACCATGACCTCGCGCTACGAGGATTTCTATCGGCAGGAGACCGGCTGGTCCGGCCTGCTCTACGCCTGCGCCAACGCAAGCTACGCGCATCGGCTGGCGCGGCTCGATCTGCCCACGCCCTGCGACATGCGCGCGCCCAGCGCGGCGACCGGCGTCTATGCGCTCGAATGCGCGATGGACGAACTCGCCGTCGCCCTGAACATGGACCCGATCGCGCTGCGCCTGAAAAACTATTCGGAGCGCGACCAGCACAGCGGCGATCCCTACAGCAGCAAGAACCTGCGCGCCTGTTACGAACAGGGCGCCGAGGCGTTCGGCTGGGCCGGCCGCGCCCCCGAACCGCGCGCCATGCGCGACGGCGACGAACTGATCGGCTGGGGCATGGCGACCGGCGTGTGGGAAGCGCTGCAAATGTCCATCGGCGTGCGCATCGTTCTCTCCGCCAACGGCCATGCGGAAGTGTCCTGCGCCACGTCGGACATCGGCACGGGAACCTACACCATCATGGCGCAGGTGGCCGCCGACATGCTGGGCCTGCCGTTGCAGGACATTTCGATCCGGCTCGGCGATTCCACCCTGCCCCGCTCGCCGGTGGAAGGCGGCTCATGGATCGCCGCCTCGGTCGCCAATGGCATCGCCGCCACCGCCGACGCGATCCGCGCCGACGTCCTGCGCCTCGCCCAGGGCCTGCCCCATGCGCCGCTGGCGGGCGCCGGCCCCGACGATGTCGAGCTGGCGGAAGGCTGCGTGGTTAGCCGCGCCGATCCGTCGCGCCGGACGCCGATCGCCGACGCGCTGCGCCACGCCCGGCTCGAACGCATCGAGCGCGAGCATCTGACCGAATTCGCCGCCCCAAAACTGGCGCACAACACCCATTCCGCCGTGTTCGCCGAAGTGCGGATCGACGAGGATCTCGGCCTCATCCGCGTCACCCGCGTCGTCAGCGCCGTCGCCGCCGGGCGCATCCTCAACGCCAAGACCGCGCGCAGCCAGATCATGGGCGGCGTGGTCTGGGGCGTCGGCATGGCGCTGCACGAGGAGACGCTGATCGACCCCGCATTCGGCCGGATCATGAACGCCAATATCGCCGATTATCATGTGCCGGTGAACGCCGACATCCACGACATCGAGGTCATTTTCGTCGACGAGCCGGACGCCGAGATCAACCATCTCGGCGTCAAGGGGCTGGGCGAAATCGGCATTGTCGGCGTCGCCGCCGCCATCGCCAACGCCGTCTATCACGCCACGGGAACGCGGGTCCGCGACCTGCCCATCACGCTCGACAAGCTGCGGCGCTGAGGCCGCCGCGTTCACGCCGCGCGTGAACCTTTCCCGCCCTCGCCCGTTTCAAGCTCGAACCCTTCCGCAACGAACCGCAGCCAGGGAGACGATCATGGTCGCGAGGGCCGTCGCCAACGGGGGCGCGTTGAAATCCGTCGCCGACAACGTCTGGATTTTCGACGACCGGCCGATCAAGCCGCTGGGCGCTCCGGTTCCGATCCGCATGACGATCCTGCGGCTGGCGGACGGCGCCGTGCTGCTGCATTCTCCCACGCGCTATTCCCGCGAACTGCGCGACGAGATCGAGCGGCTCGGCCGGATCGCCTATCTGATGGCGCCGAATGTCGCCCATTGGATGTTCCTGCCCGACTGGCAGGCCGCCCTGCCCGACGCGATGGTCGTGGCGGCGCCCGGCCTGTCGCGGCGCGGACAGGTGCGCGCGTCGGGCCTGCGCATCGACCGCGAACTGAACGACGGCCCGCTCGACGAATGGGGCGGCGAGATCGAGACCGTTCTTATCCAGGCGCCGCTGTTCGCCGAGGTCGCGCTGTTTCACAAGCCGAGCCACACCCTGGTCCTGACCGATCTCGTGCAAAATCTCGACCCCGAGACGCTGCCGCCGCTGGCGCGCGGTCTCGCCGACCTGCTCGGCTCGACCGCGCCAAACGGCAGGGCGCCGGCCTATTTGCGCGGCCTGATCCATCTCGGCGGGCAGGCCGCGCGCGAAGCCGCGGCGCGGCTGGTGGCGCTGCGGCCCGAGCGGGTGATTTTCGCGCATGGGCGCTGGTTCGAGGAGGCGGGGACCGAGCGGCTGCGTCGCGCGCTCGACTGGCTGCTCGCGCCGCGCACGCCGCGTCGCGGCCGCGTTCGCGGGCGCCCCGGCGGCCAGAGCGGCGGCGAAATCAGCCGGCGCGCGCGCCAGACCCGGCGCGACGACCTGCGCGGCCTGCGCGTGGTGATCACCGGGGCGTCGAGCGGCATCGGCCGCGCCACGGCGCTCGCCTTCGCGCGACGCGGCGCCAGCGTCGCCCTCGCCGCGCGCCGCGAACCCGCGCTGCGCGAACTGGCGGCCGAATGCGAAGCGCTCGGCGGCCGCGCGCTCGCCGTTGCAACCGACGTCGCCGACGCAGAGGCGGTCATGCGCCTCGGCGAATGCGCCGATCAAGCGTTTGGCGGAATCGACGTCTGGATCAACAATGCGGGCACGGGCGTGTTCGGCGCGTGGCGGGACGCCGACATCGCGCTGCACCGGCGCGCCATTGAAGTGAATCTGTTCGGCGCCATGCACGGCGCCTCCGCCGCGCTGCCAGTGTTCCTGCGCCAGCGGCGCGGCGTGCTGATCAACATGATTTCGCTCGGCGGCTGGGCTCCGGCCCCGTTCGCCGCCGCCTATACCGCAAGCAAGTTCGGCCTGCGCGGCTTCTCCGCCAGCCTGCGCCAGGAACTGGCCGAATGGCCCGGCATAAAAGTGTGCGGCGTGTTCCCGGCCATGGTCGACACGCCCGGCTTCGTCCACGGCGCCAATATGTCGGGCCGCCGGCTCGACCCCGGCCCGCTGCTCTACCAGGCGGAAGACGTGGCCCAGGCGCTGGTGCGCCTCGTTCGCGATCCCCGCGACGAGATCGCGGTGGGCTGGCCGGCGCGGGCGGGACAAATCGCCTATGCGCTGGCGCCGGGGCCGACCGAACGCCTGTTCGGCGCGGGCCTGCGCTTCCTGCTCGCGCGCGCGAGCGCGGCGCCGAAAAGCCAGGGAACCCTGCTGCAACCGGCGCCGCAGGGCCGGTCGTCCAGCGGCGGCTGGCTGGCGCGAAAAGGCCTGCCGCCCGCGACCCAAATGACTCAACTGGCTGCGGCGACGGTTGGCGCCGTCGCGCTCGTTTTGGCCGTGCGCCGCGCCGGCCGCAGGAGGAACTGAAGCATGACGCCCACTGACCCGGCCACGTTGATCCTGATGTATTTCGTCCTGCCCGTCTGGCTGGCGGCGGGATTCGCCGACTGGCTGTGCCATCGCGCCTCGCACATCGAATCGACGTCGGGCGTCAAGGAATCGCTGATCCACCTGCTGATGTTCGCCGAAGTCGGCGCGCCCCTTCTCGCGGCCTTGTTCCTCGACGTCAACGCGCTCATCCTCGCCGTCATGATCGTCGCGTTTTTCGTGCATGAAGCGACGGCGATGTGGGATGTGACCTACGCCGTGTCCCGGCGTGAGGTGACGCCGATCGAACAGCATGTGCACAGCTTCCTCGAAATGATTCCGCTGCTGGCGATCGTCACGATGGCGACGCTGCACTGGGGGCAGTTTCTGGCGCTGTTCGGGCTGGGCGACGAGCCGGCCCGTCTGGCCCTGGCCTGGAAGCAGCAGCCGCTTTCCGGCGCCTATGTGGCGACCATTCTCGGCCTGATCGTCGTGTTCGAGTTCCTTCCCTACGCCGAGGAGTTTCTGCGCACGCGGCGCGCCGGCGCCCCGCTGCACAGCGAACGATAGCCTTGGCGAGACCGGATCGGAGCACTTGACAATGCGCCTGTTTTGTTCTTTTTTTGTTCCATCCTGAAGAACGGATGGAGACGGGCATGGCCCTGGCGTTTGGCGTGGAATTCGATCCCGAGGAAATGAGCGCGCCGCGGTTCATTCCCGGCTTCGCGCCGACCGCGCGCCCCGGCGGAATCGCCATGGCGGAATGGGCGGGCGCGGCGCGCGACTGGCTGGCGCGACCCGCGCATCGCGCAGGCGCGCGCCCCACGGCGGAGGCGTCGCCGGAAACGATCCGGCTCGAAAACGCCGACATCGCCAACGCCTTCGCCCGCATCGCCGATATCGTCGGTCTGGCCCCGCAGGAGCGCGCCGCCCTGTTCGGCGTGCAGCGCGATCCCTCGCGGGTGATTCTGGCGCTCGAAACTCTTGGCGCGGCGCTCGACCTGTGCGGCGCGCCGGAGGCGACCCTGTCCTGGCTGCGCGCGGGGATCGCCGAGGCGCCGTTCAACGGCCGCGCGCCTCTAACCCTGTTCGCCGCCGAAGGCCAGTTCGGCGTCGAGATCGCGCTGCTCTATCTGCGCGCCCGATTGCGCAAGGCCGGATCCGCGCGCGCGTGAGCGAAGGCGGCTCTCAGGCCGACCCCGCCAGAAACGCCCGCCATCCGCCGAAATCCGTGATGTCGCGCGCGCCGGCCAGGGCGTGGCTCTCGCAGAGGAATCCGGCGACCCTCCGGCCATCGGCCAGCGTCACCTTGCCGATTCCGAGCGGCGCGGGGATCGCATCGACGAAGCGGCCAAAGGCGTCGGCGGGCAGCGACCAGACCTCAACCTCCAGGCCTGGGCCGGCAAAGCCCGGCTCGCGGATCAGCCCCGGCTTGGCCGGCGTGGTGTTGGCCAGCGCGTAGAGACGATAGTCCGGCGCGGTGCGGGTCGCCTCCGCCAGCCAGCCGCCGCCCTGGGTCAATTGCCAGTTGAGCGGCTGGTCCGCGAGATGGGCGCCGACCACGACGATGTCGATTCGATCGCTCAAGGGCGCGTGCGGGACCGCAGCAATTTTCTCGCGCGCGAAACCTGCGCCGCATCCCGTCGCGGCATGGAACGCCGCCGCAAGCGGCGCCAGGGCTTCGTCGCTATGCGGCGAGCCGATCAGGGTGACGCCGAACGGCAGGCCGTCGCCGCGAAAACCGGCGGGAACCGCGATCGCCGCCATGCGACGAAAATTGACGAAATTGGTGTAGCGGCCGAGTTGCGCGTTGAGCCGCACGGGATCGGCCAACATCGCCGCGACCGTGTGCTGAATGGGCGAGGTCGGCAGCAGCATGACGTCGAATTTTTCGGCTTCCCGTTCCGCCGCGCGCAAAAGCTCTTTTAGCCGATAGTGTCCGCGAAAAGCGTCAGCGGCGGAGAATTTTTTCGCGCTTTCGATCAGCCCGCGCACGGTCGGCTCGAACGCCTCCGGCTTTTGCGCGAGAAACATTTCGAGGGCCGCGAGGCGCTCCGCCAGCCACGGCCCCTCGTAAAGCAGCGCCGCGATTTCGGCGAAGGGCGCGTAGTCGAATTCGACCATGCGCCAGCCCAACTTTTCGCCCAGCGCGACAGCTTGAGCGTAGAGTTTTTCGTTTTCGGCGGCGCCATAAAATTCGCGATCTCCGGCGCTCAAAACGCCGACGCGCGGACGAGGCGGCAGCCCGACGCGCGCCGGCGCGACGGAATAGCCGTCGTCCGCATCAAACCCTTCGATCACCCGGCGCAAAGCCACGCCGTCGGCGACATCAGCCGCGAACACGCTGACGCAATCGAGGCTGCGGCAAGCGGGAACGACGCCGGTCGAAGGAACGAGGCCGGGCGTCGGCTTGACGCCGACGATATTGTTGAACGCGGCGGGCACGCGGCCCGACCCCGCCGTATCCGTGCCGAGCGTAAAGGCGACCAGCCCGCGCGCGACCGCCACCGCCGAGCCGGAGGACGAACCGCCCGACACATAATCGCGATCGAACACGCAACGCGGCGCGCCATAGGGCGAGCGCGTGCCGTTGAGGCCGGTGGCGAACTGGTCGAGATTGGTTTTGGCCACCAGCAGCGCGCCCGCCGCGCGCAGGCGGGCGACCACGGCGGCGTCCTTTTCCGCGACATAAGCGTAGTCGGGACAGGCCGCGGTGGTGGCCATGCCGGCGACGTCGATATTGTCCTTGACCGCATAGGGAACGCCCCACAGCGGCAGACTGTTCGGATCGGGCGCGTGCGAAAGTAGAGCGCGGGCGGCGGCGCGCAGATCGTCCGGCGCGACCCGGCTGATGAAAATCGCGGGATCGTCGCAGGCGTCGATCCGCGCCAAAACCTCCTCGACAACCTCGAACAGATTTTCGGGATTCTCCGCGTAGCGACCGCGCAGGGAGTCCAGGGTGAACAGCGCCATCACACTTCCTCCAGGGCGCAGACGAGATCGCCGGCGCGAAGAGTCTGTCCGGGCTTGACCAACAGGCTGCGGACGATTCCGCGCGCCGTTGCGGGAATGGAAATTTCCATTTTCATCGACTCGATCACCACCAAAGTCTGCCCGATCTCGACGTGCTCGCCCTCGTTGACCCGCCATTGCCAGACATTGCCCGGCGCCTCGGAAAACTGCCCGATGCAGCCGTCGGGAACCTCGCCGCCGGAGCCGAGCGCGCTCGCCGCTTCATTGAGCGGGGCGTCGTCGATCTTGGCGTCGCGCCAGCGCTGGCGCTCGGCCTCGAAGGCGGCCTGCTGTTTCGTCTTGAACGCGGAAATCCCGTCCGCCTCGCGGGCGAGAAACGCCTTGTAATCGGCGTAGGAAAATTCCGTTTCCTCGATTTTTACGGGATAGGCGCCGTGCGGAAAAGCCGCCCGCGCCTCCAAAAGCTCGTCGGCGCTGACCGGGAAGAACTTGATCTGGTCGAAAAAGCGCAGCAGCCACGGCGCGCCCGATTTGAACTCCGGCGTCGTGCGCCAGCTGTTCCACATCTGGATGGTGCGGCCGAACAGCTGATAGCCGCCCGGCCCCTCCATGCCGTAAACGCACATATAGGCGCCGCCGATGCCCACCGCATTTTCCGGCGTCCAGGTGCGCGCCGGATTGTATTTGGTGGTGACGAGGCGATGACGCGGATCGACCGGCGTCGCGACGGGGGCGCCGAGATAGACGTCGCCGAGGCCGAGCACGAGATAGTTGGCGTCGAAGATGATGTTCTGCACCGACGCCACATCGTCGAGGCCGTTGATGCGGCGAATGAACTCGATATTGTCGGGGCACCAGGGCGCATTGGGGCGCACCAGCTCCTGATATTTGCGCATGGCGAGCTGCGCCTGCGGATCGTTCCAAGACAGCGGCAGATGCACGATGCGGCTCGGCACTTTCATCGCCTCGGTCGAGGGCATGTCGGCCTCGATCGCGCGCAACGCGTCCAGCAGCTTTCCGCGCGACAGCACGGAACTGTCGTAATGCGCCTGAAGCGAGCGTATGCCCGGCGTCATGTCGATCAGGCCGGGAAGTCTCGCCTCCCGCACCTTTTGCGCCAGCAGATGCACCCGCATGCGCAGGCCGATGTCGAGCGCCATCGGGCCATATTCAATGAGCAGATTGTCGTCGCCGGCGCGGCGATAGACGGCGGGGATTTCCCCCTCGACCTTGCCGAGTATGGCCGAGCCCGAGGCGGCTTTCACAGTGGGGCCGGCGACCGGATCGTTTGGCCGCGCCACCGGAACGAACTTCAGCTTGTCGCCGGGCTTGAGCTGGCCGAGCTTCCACAAATCCTCGCGCGCGGTCACGGCGGGGCAGACGAAGCCGCCGAGGCTGGGGCCATCGGGACCGAGCAGGATCGGCATGTCGCCGGTGAAATCCACCGCGCCGATGGCATAGGCGTTGTCGTGAATGTTGGAGGGATGCAGTCCGGCTTCGCCGCCGTCCGCGCGCGCCCAGTTCGGCTTGGGGCCGGTGAGCCGAACGCCGGTGCGGGCGGAGTTGAAATGCACCTCATATTCGGCGGCGAACAGCGTTGCGATGTCGTCCTCAAGGAAGAAATCCGGCGCGCCATGCGGGCCGTAAATCACCGACAGGCGCCAGTCGCGCGTCAGCGGCGGCAGTTCGTCGTCTTGCGCCGGCCGGGGTTCGCTGACGGGGGGGGCGTCGCCGAAATGCAGCACGTCGCCGGCTTTTAGCGCCCCCACCGCATGGCCGCCGAAACCGCCCAGCGTGAAGGTGGCGCGCGAGCCCAAAAACTCCGGCGCGTTAAAACCGCCGCGCAGCGCGAGATAGGTGCGCAGCCCCGGCCCTTCCACCGCGCCGAGCGCCAACACCTGCCCGGCTCTGGCCTGATGCGGAATGTTGTTGGCGATGTCGGCGCCGTCGAGCGTCGCCTTCATCCGCGCCCCGGCCAGCGCGAAAATCACATCCGAATTGAAGCGCAGCGTGGCGCCGCGCGCGGTCATTTCCAGCGCGGTGGTCGTCTCGGCATTGCCGACGATGCGGTTGGCGAGTCTGAAACTTTTTTCGTCCATCGGGCCGCTCGGCGGCACGCCGACGTCCCACAGGCCCAGGCGCCCCGGAAGCTCCTGGATCGTCGATTGCGCGCCGGGGCTGAGCACGTCGAGGGTGTCAGGCGCGAAGGCGAAATGCGGCAGCACGTTGGTGGCGACCTCGCCGCGCGCGAAAATGTCGGAGGCGGCGACGGCGCGCAGATAAGCCAGATTGGTTTCGATGCCGGCGACGCGCGTGGCGTCGAGGGCGGCGCGCAATTTTGTGAGCGCGTCGGCGCGCGTCTCGCCATGGACGATGATCTTCGCCAGCATCGGATCGTAGTTCGCGGTGACCTCGGCGCCGGTTTCGATCCAGCCGTCGATGCGCGCGTCTTGCGGAAAAACGACTTCGGTCAGCAGGCCGGCGCTCGGCCGGAATTTTTGCGCGGGATTTTCGGCGTAAAGCCGCGCCTCCATCGCCGCGCCGCGCGGCTTCGGTTCAAAGCCGGTGAGCACGTCCTCGCCCGCAGCCTGACGGATCATCCATTCCACCAGATCGACGCCGAACACGGCTTCCGTCACGGGATGCTCGACCTGCAAGCGCGTGTTGACTTCGAGGAAATAGAATTTTTCGCGCGCGACATCGTAGATGAATTCGACGGTGCCGGCGGATTCGTAATTGACCGCTCGACCCAGCGCGCAGGCGGCCTCCCGCAACTCGGCCCGCAAAGCGTCGGACAGGCCGGGCGCCGGCGTCTCCTCGATCACCTTCTGGTTGCGGCGTTGCAGCGAGCAATCGCGCTCGCCCAGCGCCACCACGCGGCCCTTGCCGTCGCCAAAAATCTGCACTTCGACATGACGCGCGCGCGCGACGAAGCGCTCCAGGAACAGCCGCGCATCGCCAAATCCGGCCTGCGCCGTGCGGCGCACGCTGTCGAATTTTTCGCGCAGCGACTCCGGCCCTTCGCAAAGCTGCATGCCGATGCCGCCGCCGCCCGCCGTGCTTTTCAGCATGACGGGATAGCCGATGGTTTCCGCCGCCGCCAAAGCCTGTTCGACGTCGTCGAGAACGCCCGTTCCCGGCAGCAGCGGCGCGCCCGCCTTTTCGGCGATTTCGCGCGCCGTGTGCTTCAAGCCAAAGGCGCGCAAATGCTCGGGACGCGGGCCGATGAAGGCGATTCCCTCCGCCGCCAGCCTCTCCGCGAAACCGACGTTTTCGGACAGGAATCCATAACCGGGATGCACCGCCTGCGCGCCAACTTGCTTGCAGGCGGCGATGATTTTCTCCGCCTGCAAATAGCTTTCGGCCGCCGGCGCCGGGCCGAGGCGGACAGCCTCGTCGGCGTCGCGCACGGGGCGCGCGAAACGGTCGGCGTCGGAATAGACGGCGACGCTGGAAATCCCCATTTTGCGACAGGTTCGCCCGATCCGGCAGACGATCTCGCCCCGGTTGGCAATCAGGATTTTCGTGAACATCTATGCCTCCGGCGCGTCCCAGATCAGAGCCTGCACCGGCGTCGGAATAAAGCCGTTGCAGGGATTGTTGATCTGCGGGCAATTGGAGATCACGCACAGAATGTCCATTTCGGCGACCAGTTCGACATAGTCGCCGGGCTTGGATTCGCCATCGACGATGGCGAGCTTGCCGTCCGGTTCGACCGGCACGTTCATGAAGAAATTGATGTTGGGCGCAATGTCGCGCTTGGTCATGCCGTATTTACTGACCTCCAGCACGAAATTCTCGCGGCAGGCGTGCTGGTATTTGACGTGATGGCCGAAGCGCACCGTGTTGCTCTCGCAGGAGCACGCCCCCGCCGAAGTGTCATGCGCGCCGCCGGTGTTGGCGACAATGCACGCCATCACGCGGCCCTCGTTGGAGACGAGTTTCGTGCCCATCACCACATAGGCCGAACCCTGCTCGCGCAACGTATCGTTAACGGAATAGCGTTCGGAATAATCGGCGGCGTTGTAAAACAACGTGTCCACCGCCTGCTGGCCGCAGCAATCGACGATGCGCAGAGTCTGGCCTTTGCGAACCAAAGCCGACCACGGCTTTTTCGCAGGGATATGAAATGTTTGCGCCGCCTTAGCGGGGTCGAGCTTGGAGGGGGCGCAGATGATCTTGCTCATGATGGCCTCCCTCAAGCAAACGTGTTTTCGAAGGCGCGGATGCTTTCCGCACTGCCGCTGCGACAGAAATCGTCGGCGGCGATTGGCTGCCGCGAAATGATCAGGCGCAGCGGACCCGGCGCGTAATCCGGGGCGGGATCGAATGGATGCGGGCAATTGGAGATGGCGACGAGCAGATCCTGCTCCGCGCGCAAATCGACGAGATCGTTGTTCGCCCGCTTGGCTTCGTTCCACACGAACACGCCGTCGGCGTCGGTTTCGACCGGCGCAAAAAACGTGACGGGCAGCGGAATGTCGGCGCGCGACAAGCCGAGCTTGGCCGCGGCCAGGATGAAATTGTCGCGGGTGTTGCGAAAGTCGCCGCCGTATTTTTTCGCATTGCTCGCGGCGGTGGAGCCGCCCACCAGCGCGTCATGCGCGCCCGACGTATCCTCGGTGATGGAGAAAACGACCTTGCCCATGTCGGACAGGATCACGCGGCCCTTTTGCAGCGCGGCGCTCCACTGCACCTTCACCGTATCGGCGTGGTTGATGCGCTCGGACACGTCCTGCGCGTTCCAGGCGAGGATCGAGGCCGACGAGCGACCCTCGGAATTGATGAGACGCAAGGTCTCGCCGCTCAAAACCTTGCCGTACCAGTACCAGCCGCCGGGAATGGTTTCGCGCGCCAGCGCATGCTCTGGCGAAAGCGCCGCGCCATCCTTCGGCGTCAGCGGCGGCAGGGCGCGCGCCTCCTGCCCCGCGCTTTTCAGCTTTTCGTAATTGGCGCGATTGACGGCGATTTCCGCCTGTTGCGCTTCGGTCAGACTCATGGCTGCCTCGGTCCAAAATTCCGGGCCGTCCCGGCTTGCCCCCGATGTGGCCGGGTCGTCCCGGCCGGGGCGGTTTCAAATCTTCAGGGCTCCGGCGATGCGGCGCGGCCAGATCGGAATGTCCTGCGCGAGCGTGGCGCCGTAACGCGTCTTTTCTTCCGGGCGGTCGCGCCGACGCTCGAAGGCGAGGATGCGCGTGCCCAGCCGAAACGCTTCCGATAAGTCGTGCGTGACCATCACCACGGTCAGCGGACTCTCGTTCCAGATTTTCTGCATCAGCGCCTGAATGTCGCCGCGTATGCCGGGATCGAGCGCGCCAAACGGCTCGTCGAGCAGCAGCACTTTCGGGCGGCGCATCAGCGCCTGCGCCAGCGCCAGCCGCTGCTGCATCCCGCCGGACATTTCCGCCGGATATTTGTTTTCGGCGTGATCGAGGCCGACCTCCGCCAGCAGAGCCCGCGCCTCCTCCTGCAGAACCTTGCGGCGCGCGCCGAAAATTTTTCCGAGCAGCGGCGCCTCGCGCAATTCGGCGCCCAGCATCACATTGCCGAGCGCGGTCAGATGCGGGAACACCGAATAACGCTGAAACACAATGCCGCGGCGGCTGTCGGGTTCGGCGGGCAGCGGTTCGCCGTCGAGCAGGATGCGTCCGCGCGTCGGCGCGGTCTCGCCGAGCAACATGCGCAGAAACGTGGTCTTGCCGCAGCCCGAAGGGCCGACCAGCATCAGGAATTCGCGCGAGGCGAGTTCGAAGCTGATGTTCTCCAGCACGATCTGGTCGCCGATTTCCTTCCAGACCTTTTCGACCTTGATCGCGCTCATGACGCCCTCGCCGCAGCGAACCAGGGGAAGGCGCGCGCCTGCACAAAGCGCAGCGCGGCGTCGGAGACGAAGGCCAGCAGCGTGATCCACGCGACATAGGGCAGGATCGTGTCCATGGCGAGATAGCGCCGCACCAGGAAGATGCGATAGCCGAGGCCGGAATCCGAGGCGATGGCCTCGGCCGCGATCAGGAACAGCCAGGCCGGGCCCAGCGACAGCCGCAGCGAGTCGATCAGGCGCGGCAGCATTTGCGGCAAGGCCACGCGCAGCACGATCTGCCATGTGCTGGCGCCCAGCGTCTGCGCTTTCAGGAATTGCTCGCGCGGCAATTCATCGACCCGCAGAGCGAGGTCGCGGATCATCACCGGGGCGCAGCCGATCACGATCAGCGCAATCTTGGACGCCTCGCCGAGGCCGAGCGCGATGAACAGGATCGGCAGCAAGGCCAGCGGCGGCGCCATCGACACCACCGCGACGAAATCGTGGAGCAGCGCGCGCATGACCGGCAGCACGCCGATGGCGAGGCCGATCACCAGGGCGAGGCCCGTGGCGAGGCCGAGCGCGACGAACAGCCGTTGCAGGCTGGCGAACGTGTCGACCCAGAAAATATAGGCGCCCGTGCGCGGATCGGCGTGAAACGCCAGCGTGCGCACGGCCTCCACCATGGCGGCGGGCGAGGGCAGCAGCTTGTCGTTGGGATTGTCCGCAAGCCGCAGCGCGGAAAAAACCAGATAGACGGCCGCCGTCAACAGGAACGGCAAGGCGATCAACGCCAACTCCTGCCCTCGGGTGGGTTTTCGATTCAACAGACGCATGGGTCAGGTCCTGTCGACGGCGGCCGAAATTCTTACAGCTTGCCCTGGGCGGCCAGCTTCATGAAGCTGGCGTCGAAGCGGAACTTGACGTTTTTCGCGTCGCCCAGAACTTTCTTGTCGGCCAGTTCGATGCCCACGGCGTCGGCGCTTTTGGCGTCCTTGCCGAGCAGCGCCTTGTCGAACAGGAAGCTGCGCACGTGGTTCATCGTCGCGCCGACATCCTTGCTCTCGGCGAAGGCGACGGCGTCGGCCGGCTTGGCGAACAATTTGGTCGAGGCGAGCTGGCTTTCGAAGCCCGCGAGATCGGTTCCCGAGGCCTTGGCCATGGCCTCCTTGGCGGCTTTGCCGTCGGCGCCGGCCATCTTGTCCATCGTCTCGTACCAGATGCCGGCCAGCGCCTTGGCGAAATTGGGATTGTCCTTGACCACCTGGGTGTTGGCGACCATCAGATCCATGATCTCGCCGGGGATCTGCGAGGAATCGAACACTTTTTTCGCGTCCTTGTCGCCCAGGACTTCCGACACGATCGGGTTCCAGGTGACGACGGCGGTGACATCGGACGTCTTGTAGGCGGCCGCCATGTCGGCGTCGGAGGTGTTGACCACCTTCACATCCTTCTCGCTCATTTTCACGCTTTCGAGCGCGCGGGCGAGCAGGTAATGCGACACGGAAAACTCGACCAGATTGACCTTCTGGCCCTTGATGGCGGCGAGCTTGTCCTTGCCCTTCAGGATCACCGCATCGTTGCCGTTGGAGAAGTCGCCGACGATGACGGCGGTCGAATCCACCCCGCCGGCGGAGGGGGTGGACAGCGTGTCCATATTGGTGATGGTCACGGCGTCATAGGCGCCGGCGGTGTATTGATTGATCGACTCGACATAGTCGTTGAACTGCTTCACCTCGATGGCGATGCCGTATTTGTCGGCCCATTTCTTGACGATGCCGGCGTCGGCGGCATAGCCCCAGGGCATCCAGCCGACATAGATCGACCACGCGACCTTGAAGCTTTTCTTGGGTTCGGCCTGGACGCCGCCGAGGCTCAGGGCGAGCGCCGAACCGGCGAGCAGAAGGGTGCGGAGGAAGGTCTTGCGCATGATGATCCCTCGAATCTGACGAACAGATTTTGACATGATGAGGGATCGGCAGAAACCATCGTACCGCCAATCCCTTGGCTTTACGAGGTCTCCCGGGTTTTTGTCCCGCCGTGGCTCCGAAGGATGTCTCCCTTCGGGCGGCGACTCTCGGACCAGCGTCTCTTAAAAAGACCGGAACCCTAGCCGCCAACTCTCCTCATAGGTTACGGCGACAAACCCCAAATGCCTAGTCGGGCGCTGATGATGTTTTCGGCAACAATTGCCTATAATTTAAGCATACGATGTGAATCGACGCGGCGGGATCGACGCCGCCTTTCCGCGCGCGGGGATGGCGGCGCAAACCGGAATCCACTTCGCTCGAAAACGCTTTAACATGGGGCATGACCGCAACCGCCAAAGACGGGATCGACGACCCGATGGCCGATACGCCGCGCCAAAACGCCATCGAGGCGCCATGGGAGGTTTCCGACCGCCTGCTGGCGTGCGTCGGCGCCGACGCGGGCGCCGAGATCGTGATCCGCGCCGCCGGTCGTCTCGCCACGCGGCTCAACGCGGCGTGGATCGTCGTCCACGCCGAACGCCCCGGCCGCGAGGAGACCGACCCCGTCCGGCTGAAGCGGCTCGACTCCGCCCTGCATCTGGCCGAGCGGCTCGGCGCGGAAACGCGGCGGCTGATCGCGGTCGACACGGTCGGCGAAATCCTGCGGCTCGCCCGCCGCGAAAACGTCACCCAGTTCGTCGTGGGCCGTCCGCGACAAACGCTATGGCGGCGGCTGACCGGCGCGGGTTTCGTCGCCGCCCTGGCCGAACGGGCGCCGGACGTTTCGCTGCATGTGGTCAACGCGCCGGCGCCCCCGCCGCGCCGCCGCGCGCTGGCGATCCCGGCGCCCCCGGCCCGGCTCTGGACCGGGATCGCGGCGGCCTTCGCCGGGGTGGCGCTGGCGGTGGGCGTCGGCGAGGCGCTGACGCTGGCGCTCGACCTGCCCAATCTGTCGATGGTGTTCCTGCTGGCGGTGCTCGGCTGCGCCGCGACCTATGGCCCGTGGTCGGCGGTGGCGGCGTCGTTGCTGTCGGCGCTCGCCTATAATTTCTTCTTCATCCAGCCGCTCCACACCTTAAGCATCGCCGAGCCGCAGGAGGTTTTGTCCCTGCTGGTGTTCCTGATCGTCGCGGTGCTGACGGGCTCGCTGGCGGGCCGCGTCCACGATCAGGCGACGGCGGCGAGCCAGCGCGCCGAGGCCATCGCCGCGCTTTACGATTTCTCGCGCAAGCTCGCCGGCGCCGCGCGGCTCGACGACGTGCTCCAGGCCTCCGCGACCCATCTGCGCCGCACGCAGGGCGACGCCGTCGCGCTGCTGTTGCCGCAGGACGGCGACCTCCAGTTGCGCGTCGCCTGCCCGCCCGACCGCGCGCTGTCGGCGGGCGAAGTCGGCGCGGCGCGATGGGCGTTCGACAAGCAGGAGGTTTCGGGCTGGCGCACGCACACCCTGCCCGATCTCGCCATGCAGTTCCGCCCGCTGCTCAGTCCGCGCGGCGCGGTGGGCGTGTGCGGCTTCACGCCGAAACAGCCGGACGCGCCGCTCGCGCCCGAGCAGGAGCGCGAACTCGCCGCCCTGCTCGAACAGACGGCGCTGGCCATCGACCGTTCGCTGCTGATTGGCGAGGCGGTGCGCGCCGCCGCGCTGGAAGACAACGAGAAGCTGCGCACCACGCTGTTGTCATCGCTGTCGCACGATTTGCGCACGCCGCTGTCCTCGATCACCGGCGCGGTGACCACGCTGCGGCAGCTCGGCGCGCAAATGCCGGAGACGGACCGCGACGACCTGCTGGCGTCGATCGAGGAGGAGGCCGCGCGCCTGTCGCGCTTCGTCGCCAATCTGCTGGACATGTCGCGGATTGAATCGGGCGCGTTAAAACTGCGGCGCGACCTGATCGAGCCGTCGGAAAGCGTGCGCGCCGCCGCCGAGCGCATCCAAAAAACCTTTCCCGGCTTCCCCATCGAGACCAGCGTGGCGCCAGACCTTCCTTTTATTGGCGGCGACGCGCAAATGCTGGAGCAGGTGCTGTTCAACCTGCTCGACAACGCGCATAAATATGCGGGAAACGCCGCGATCCACGCGCGGCGGGAGAAGCAGAGCGACGGGAGCGAAACCGTGGTCATCAGCGTCACCGACGACGGTCCTGGCGTGAAGCCGGCCGATCTCGCCCGCATCTTCGAGAAATTTTATCGCGGCGGGCGGCCCGACGGGCGCAAGGCCGGCACCGGCCTCGGCCTGTCGATCTGCAAGGGATTGGTGGAAGCCATGGGCGGAACCATCGAGGCGCAAAGCCCGGCGACGCGCCGGCGCGGCGCGCGAATCCTGCTGCGCTTTCCCGCCGCGCGGCTGAAGGTCGACCCGGCATGAACGCGCGCGTGCTGGTGGTCGACGACGAGGCCCCGATCCATCGTTTCCTCAAGCCCGCGCTGGCCGCCAGCGGCTATGACGTGCTGACGGCCGAGACCGGCCGGCAGGCGCTGCATCTGATCGCCACCGCCGCGCCCGACGTGATCGTGCTCGACCTGGGCCTGCCGGACATGGACGGCAAGGAGGTGCTGGAACGCGCGCGCGCTTTCTCGAAGGCGCCGGTGATCGTGCTGTCGGCGCGGGACCGCGAGGCGGAGAAGATCGCCGCGCTCGACCTCGGCGCCGACGATTATGTGGAAAAACCCTTCGCTATCGGCGAATTTCTGGCGCGGCTGCGGGCGGCGCTGCGCCACGCCGCAACTGCGGAAAAGGAGATCGCCCGGTTCGAGGCGGACGGCCTCAGCGTCGATCTCGACGCCCGGCTGGTCAGCCGCGACGGCCAGTCGATCAAGCTGACGCCGAAGGAATTCGACCTGCTCGCGGTTCTGGTGCGCCACGCCGGCAAGGTCGTCACCCACCGCGAAATCCTGACGCAGGTCTGGGGGCCGGCGCATCGGCAAGACACGCAATACCTGCGGGTTTTCGTCGGCCAGTTGCGGGCCAAGCTCGAACCCGACGCCGACGCGCCCCGCCTGATCCGCACCGAGGCCGGCGTCGGCTATCGGCTGTGCGCGGGCGAATGAACAGCGCCGTATCAGATGGTGACTTGCGCGCCCAGTTCGATCACCCGGTCCGACGGGATTGAGAAGAAGTCGGTGGCGTTGGCCGATTGCTTCGCCAGCGTGACGAACAGCTTGTCCTGCCAGACCGGCATTCCCGACGCCGGCGAGGTTTTCAGCGTCCGTTTGCCGAGGAAGAACGACGTCGTCATGATGTCGAACTTGTAGCCGGCCTTGCGCATCAGCGCCATGGCGGCGGGCACGCGCGGGCTTTCCATATAGCCGAAATGCAGGGTGACCTGGAGGAAATCCCCGGACAGCTTTCCGATCTCGAAACGGCAGGCCTCGGACACGCGCGGGATCGACTCGGTGACGATGTTCATGATCACCACATTCTCATGCACCACCTTGTTATGCTTGAGGTTGTGCATCAGCGCCGAAGGCGCGACCTGAGGATCGCCGGTGAGGAACACCGCCGTGCCGGCGACGCGCTGCGGCCTCGATTTCTCCAGCAGCCGGATGAGATCGGCGGTCGGAATGGAATCGCGCTGCGTCTTCTTGCGCAGGAGGTCGGAGCCGCGCACCCAGGTCCACATGATGACCATGGCCAGCGCGCCCATCGTCAGCGGCGCCCAGCCGCCCTCGAACACCTTGACCAGATTGGCCGCCATAAACGCCAGATCGACCGCCAGAAAGAAGCCGATCACCGGCAGCGCGACCCGGAGCGGCCAGCCCCATGAATTGCGCACCACGAAAAAGGCGAGGCTGGTGGTGACCAGCATGGTGCCGGTGACGGCGATGCCATAGGCGTTGGCGAGATTGTCCGAACTGCGGAACAGGAACACCAGCAGCAGCACGCCGATCAGCAGCATCCGATTCACACGCGGCACGTAGATCTGCCCTTCCGTGCTGGCGGAGGTGTGCTGGATTTCCAGGCGCGGGAGCAGACCGAGCTGGATCGCCTGACGCGACAGCGAAAACGCGCCGGTGATCACCGCCTGCGAGGCGATGACGGTCGCCGCCGTGGCGAGCAGGACGAAGGGAATCAGCGCCCATTGCGGCGCCATCAGATAAAATGGATCCTTGACCGCCTCGGGGTCGTTCAGCACCAGCGCGCCCTGCCCGAGGTAATTGCACACCAAGGCCGGAAGCACGAAGCACAGCCAGGCGATTTGAATCGGCTTGCGGCCGAAATGGCCCATGTCGGCGTAAAGCGCCTCGGCGCCGGTCACGGCGAGGAAGACGAGGCCGAGCGTGACAAAGCCCGCGGCGCCGTGGCCGAACAGGAAGCTCAGGCCCAGCAAAGGGTTGAACGCCGTGAGAATGCGCGGGGCATCGGAAATGTGGGCGACGCCGAGCACGGAGAGCAGGCCGAAAAACACCACCATCACCGGCCCGAAGAACGACGCCACCCGCGCGGTTCCGTTGCTCTGCGCCACGAACAGCGACACCAGAATGACCACGGCGATCGGCAGGACATAGGGCTGAAACGCGGGCGAGGCCGTGTTGAGGCCCTCCACCGCCGACAGGACCGAGATCGCCGGGGTGATGATGGCGTCGCCGGAAAACAGCGCCGCGCCGGCGACGCCGAGCACGAAAATCAGTTTCGAGCCGCGGCCAAGCGACTTGCGCGCCAGCGCCATCAGCGACAGCGTGCCGCCTTCGCCCTTGTTGTCGGCCCGCATCAAAAACGCGACATATTTCAGCGTCACCGTGATGAACAAGGCCCAGATCAGCAGCGAAACGACGCCGATCACCTCCGATTCCACCACGCCGTCGGCCTTCATGTGGTCGAGCGCGGTTTTCAGCGCATAGAGCGGGCTGGTGCCGATATCCCCGAACACCACGCCCATCGAGCCGAGCATCATGGTCCAGAACCCTTCGGGATGAGGGTCGGGGCCGGCGGGGACTTGCGGGAGCGTCGAGGGGGCGGAAACGGCAGACTCGATGGAAGGCTCTTCTAAGGCGTCTTGCGACATCAACGCATCCTGCTGGGCCTTTGTCGTGGCGGTCACGATCTGTTTTCCGCACAGTCGCACAAAGCCGCGTAAGGAAGCGATGTGGAATGCGATGCGTCCGCATAAGGAAAACATAAAGATGACGCGCGTCGCGCCGGCGGCCCATTAACCGGATTGACACTCAGGAATTGTATTTTGTCAATTAATACACCCAAAGGTTGCAACATCCCTCATGAGTTCCAGCGTTTCGTCAGAGCCTGTTCTGGACGCCCCGGACGCATCCGGCCTGTGCGGCCTCTGCG
The DNA here is from genome assembly GCF_900187365.1 of Rhodoblastus acidophilus. GTDB lineage: Bacteria > Pseudomonadota > Alphaproteobacteria > Rhizobiales > Beijerinckiaceae > Rhodoblastus > Rhodoblastus acidophilus. The sequence goes on along the minus strand of NZ_FYDG01000011.1, from coordinate 61,215 downwards.
CCATCGCCGGCTACTACCGCATCGCCGCCGATCCCGCCCATCTGCTGCGGGAGCTCGCCCTGCACAAGACGGCCGCCGACGGCAAGGATCTGATGATCGCCGCGCGTTTCCTCGGCCTCAAGGCGCGCCTCACCAGCTTCGGCAAGCCCGAGCGGCTCGCGGGCATGCCGGTTCCCGCGCTGGTCGAACTCAAGACCGGCGGGTTCCTCATCCTCACCGGACGCACGCCCGACGCCCAATGGCGCACGCTCAACCCGATCACGCAAGCGCCTACGGATTTTGCGCTCGACGACCTCGCCGCCGCGATCAAGCCGCATGTGCTGCTGGTCACCCGCCGCATCGGCTTCGGCGCCGACCCCCGCACGTTCGGGTTCCGCTGGTTCCTGCCTTCGCTGTGGCGCTACCGCAAACCGTTCGGCCATGTTCTGCTCGCCAGCCTGTTCGTGCAGATCTTCGCGCTGGTGTCGCCGCTGTTCTTCCAGGTCGTCGTCGACAAGGTTCTGACGCAGCGCGGCTATTCCACCCTGTTCGTGCTGGTCGCGGGCCTCGTCGTCATCGGCGTGTTCGACGCCGTGCTGCAATATCTGCGCAGCTACGCCCTGACCCACACCACCAACCGCATCGACGTCGAGCTGGGCAAGCGGCTGTTCCGGCATCTGGCGAAATTGCCGGTCTCCTATTTCGAGACCCGCGCCACCGGGCAGACCGTGGCGCGCATGCGGGAGCTGGAGAGCATTCGCGGCTTCTTGACCGGACAAGGCCTGTTTTCCGCGCTCGATCTGTTGTTCTGCTTCATCTTCATCGGCGTGTTGTTCGCCTATTCCTGGAAGCTGACGCTGGTGGTGATCGCCACCATTCCGCTCTACCTGCTGATCGCCACGCTGGCGCGGCCGCTGCTGTCGGAAAAGCTCAACGAGAAATTCAATCGCGGCGCCGAAAGCCAGCAGATGCTGGTCGAATCCGTGGTGGGCATGCAGACCATCAAGGCGGCCGCCGTCGAGCCGATCATGGCGCGGGAATGGGAGGACCGGCTCGCGGCCTATGTCCGGGCCTCGTTCAGCGCCTCCATGCTCGGCGCCAAGGCGCAACAGGCGATCCAGTTCGTGTCGAAACTGTCGTCGGCGGCGCTGCTGCTGTTCGGCGCCAAGGCCGTCATCGACGGCGAACTCACCGTCGGCGAACTCGTCGCCTTCAACATGATCGCGGGACAGGTGTCGCAGCCGATCCTGCGGCTGTCGCAGCTGTGGCAGGATTTCCAGCAGGTGCAGATTTCCGTCGAGCGGCTCGGCGATATCCTCAACAGCGCGCCGGAACATGCGCCGACCATCTCGACGCCGCTGCCGCCGCCGCGCGGGCATATCGAATTCAGAAATGTCTGCTTCCGCTATCGTCCCAATGCGCCGCAGGTGTTGAAGAACATTTCGTTCGCGGTGTCGCCGGGGCGCTGCATCGGCATTGTCGGCCCCTCCGGCTCCGGCAAGTCCACCCTGACCAAGCTGGCGCAGCGGTTCTACAGTCCCGAGGAAGGCCAGGTGCTGCTCGACGGCGCGGATCTCGCCCATCTCGACCCGGCGTGGCTGCGCGCCAATATCGGCGTCGTGCTGCAGGAGAACCTGCTGTTCAACCGCTCCATCCACGACAATATCGCGCTCGCCAACCCGTCGATGTCGCGCGCGCATGTCATCGCCATGGCCCGACTCGCGGGCGCGGAGGAATTCATCAACAAGCTGCCGGAAGGCTACGAGACGGTGCTGGAGGAGCGCGGCGCCAATCTGTCCGGCGGGCAGCGCCAGCGCATCGCCATCGCGCGGGCGCTCTCGACCAATCCCCGCATCCTGATCTTCGACGAGGCCACCTCGGCGCTCGACTACGAGAGCGAACGCATCATCCAGCGCAACATGCGCGCCATCGTCCAGGGGCGCACCGTCTTCATCATCGCCCACCGGCTCGCCGCCGTGCGCGACTGCGACACGATCATCGGCATGTTCGACGGCCGCATCGCCGAAGCGGGAACGCATGCCGAACTGCTGGCGAAGCCGAACGGCCTCTACGCCTATCTGTGGAAGCTGCAAAACGCGACCGGCGACGAAGACGACGGCGCGACCGGCGCGCGGAAGGAGGTCGCATGACCGCCCGCGCCCTGCTGAACAAACTGCGCGCGGGACTGGAGCCGGCCCCGTCCCTCCCCTCGCTGACGCGCTACGACACCCATGCCGCCGACATGGAGTTTCACCCGGCCGACATCGAGATTCTCGACACCCCGCCCTCCCCCGTCCGCATGGCCATGATCGTCACGATCTGCGCGCTGGCGACCGCCGCGCTGGCCTGGAGCTATTTCGGCAAGATCGACATTGTCGCGGTGGCCCAGGGCAAGTTCAAGCCGGTCGGCGACACCAAGATCATCCAGCCGCTCGAAGGCGGCAAGGTCGCCGCCCTGCATGTCGAGAACGGCCAGCACGTCAAGGCCGGCGACATCCTCGTGGAGCTGGACCCCGGCGACGCCAGGGCCGACGAAACCGACGCCGCGGGGACGCTGGCGGCGTGGCGCGCCGAAGCGCTGCGCCGCCGCGCCGCGATCGACGCCGCGCCAAAAACCTCGGAGCCCGCCGCCATCGTCTGGCCCGCCGACATCCCGCCCGCCAATCGCGCGCGCGAGGAAAAAGTGCTCGACAGCGACCTCGCGCAACTCGCCTCGGCGCTGGCCTCGCTCGACGCCCAGATCGCCCAGAAGGAAACCGAACGCGACCAGCTCGCCGCCACCATCGCCTCGCAACAGGCGCTGATCGCCACGCTGCGGCAGCGCGTGGACATGCGCGCGGCGCTGGTGCCCAGCGGCGCCGGCTCCAAGGCGTCGGTGATCGACGCCACCGAACGGATGCAGAGCGAAACCACCGCGCTGAACGGCCAGATCGCCCAGCGCGCCCAGACCATCGCCGCCATCAAGGTTCTGACGGAGGACCGGCGCAAGACCATCTCGTCCTTTGTCGCCGAAAACACGCAAAAGCTCGCCGACGCCCAGCGCCAGACCGACGATTTCGAGCAGAAGCACATCAAGACCCGGCTCAAGTCGGGCCGGCTGGCGCTGACCTCGCCGATCGACGGCGTGGTGATGGGCCTGTCCGTCACCACCATCGGCCAGGTGCTGGGGAGCGGCGAGGATGTGGCGAAAATCGTGCCCGAGGGCGCGCGGCTGAAAATCGAGGCCTATCTCGCCAACAAGGACATCGGTTTTGTGAAAAAGGGACAGGCCGCCGTGGTGAAGGTCGACGCCTTTCCCTTCACGCGCTACGGCTCGCTGGCGGCGACGGTCGAGCGCATCGCTTTCGACGCCATTCCCGAACCCGACGCGCAGAACGCGGAGGCAGACGCGACCAAATCGAACCGCAACGCCCGGACGTTCGCGGGGGCGCAGCGGGTGCAGAATCTGGTGTTTCCCGTCACGCTCACTCCAGAGTCCGATCATCTCGCCATCGAGGGCGAGCGCATCCCGATGAGCCCCGGCATGACCGTGGAAATCGAGATCGCCACCGGCAAGCGGCGCATCCTCGAATATGTGTTTTCGCCGCTGGTGGAGACCGCGTCGAAGGCGCTGAAGGAACGCTGACGCGGCCCTCCGGAAACGCCGGCGAAACGTCTTGTTCACCACGCGGCGGCGGGCGGCGAACTCCCTAGAATTTTATCATCCGCAACAACCGGATCGGAATGACGGAGCCGCAATCTGGCCCGAGCGCGCCGAGCCGACGCCGCCGCTCGCGCCGCCGCCGATCCCATGCGCACGCATCGCGCGTCCTGCGTGGCGACCCAGCGGAGGCGCTAAGGCTTCCAACGCTTAGCGGACGACATGATGGCGTCTGGCGAGTCCCGTCCGAAATGAGTTCGGCCCCGAAGTTCTCCAGCCAGGAACCCACCGTCCATGACGTCCATTTTGTCCGGCCTGTCGGCCGCCCAGATCGCCGCCCTGTCCACCGCCCAGATCGCCGGCCTGACGGCGGCGGACATCGCGGTGATGACGACCGGTCAGGCCGCCGCGCTGACGACCGCCGAGGTGGCCGCGCTCTCCGTCAGCGCCGTCGGGGCCTTCAGCGTCGCCCAGATCGCGGCGCTGACCCAGGCGCAGATCGCCGGCCTCGCCGCCAAACAGGTCGCCGCGATCGGCGCGGCCAGCGTGTCCGGCCTGACCGCCAAACAGATGGGCTGGCTGTCGGCGGGCCAGATGTCCGGCTTCACCAACAAGCAGGTTCCCAAGCTGTCGACGGCCCAGATCGCCGCCGTGAGCGCCGCCGCGTTCTCCGGCCTGTCGGCCACTGCGCTGGCGTCTTTGACCGCCGCGCAGACCGCCGCCGTCACCGCCGCGCAGATCCGAGGGATGAGCAAGAGCCTGTTCCAGGCGATTCAAGTCAACGCGCTGTCGACGTCGGCGCTCGCGGCGGTCAACGGCGCTTATCTGTCGGCGGCGCAGATTGCGTCCATGACGTGGGCCACCGTCGGCAAACTGTCGGCCGACCAGTTCAAGGCCGGCGTCGCCGGCGTGTTCCACACGCTGAGCGCGGATCAGGTCGGCGGCGTCGCCGCCGCGCAGATCGCGCTGGTCCCGACGACGGAAATCGCAGCGCTGACCACGGCCCAGATCGCCGTCTTGACGCGGGCGCAGGTTCAGACGCTGTCGGCGAGCCAGTTGTCCGCCATGAACGCGACCCAGTTCGGCGCACTCAGGTTGTGGCTGTTGTCGACGACGCAGATCTCCGGCCTCACCGCGACCGAGATCGCCGCGTTGACGACCGCCCAGATCGGCACGCTGACGCTGGCGCAGATCGCCGCCCTGTCCACCAAGCAGATCGCCCTGTTCACCACGGCGCAGGACGCCGGGTTCCTGGTCGCCCAGCTCTCGGTCGCGCAACTACTGGCGCTGAAGTGCGGCCTCGCCGGCCTCACCAAAACGCAGGTGGCGCAATTGTCGGCGGCCCAGATCGGCGGCCTGTCGGCGGCGACGCTGACCGCGGCGGCGGCGACCTTCCTCGCTTCCTTGAACGCAAGCCAGATCGGGCAGATCTCCGCCGCCGCATTCTCCGAACTGTCAGCGACGTTGCTCAACGGCCTCACCGCAGCGCAGATTGGCGGGATAACCCAGGCCCAGACGCAGGCGCTGACGGCGACGCAGGTGTCCGGCCTGTCGACGGCGAAGCTGTTCTCGCTCAACACGTCCTGGTTCGGCGCCAAACAGGCGGCCGGACTCACCGCGTCGCAGATCGCCGCCATGTCGGTGGCGCAATTCGATGCGTTGTGCGGCCGCAATCTCGCCGCGCTGTCCGCCACAGCGATCAAGGCGATCACCCTTGACCAGCTGAAGTCGCTGACGGCGATTCAGGACGGCCAGTTCACCGCCGGCCAGCTCGCCGCCATGAGCGCGAACCAGCTCGCCATCGTGATGCGGCAGGACAATCCGATCCTCGCCGAGGCCAAGTCGTTCGGCGCCGACGGCGTGCTGACCTACGACGAGACCCTGAAGATCCTCCAGGACGTGGCGGCGGGCGGCGTCACCGCCGACGAGTTCGGCGCGCTGAAGACGCTCGCGGATCAGATGGGCGTGACCGGCGTGTACAAGACATCCGCCTATGTCGATCAGATCTTTGACGATGTGGTGCTCGGCAATTCCGCCAACGCCAGTTGGCATGGCGGCGGCGCCATTGCGCAGGCGCTGGGCGACATGACGGCCGGCACGTCGGAGCTGCAGGCGAACAGACTGATCGGCAAGTGGTTCCTCGGAACCGACCTGCCCGGCACGGATCTGTCCGCCGTGGGCACAAATCTGAAATCGACCTATGTCGCCTGCGCCTTGCCGCTGTTCGGCGCGAACGGACCGCAATGGTCCGACATCAACCAGGGCTATGTCGGCGATTGCTATTTGATGGCGGCGCTGGCCGAGACCGCCCTGCAGCACCCCGACACGATCAAGAACATGATCAAGGCGAACGGCAACGGAACCTATTCGGTCGACTTCATCGTCAACGGCAAGGACGACTACGTGACCGTCAACGCCGATCTGGCGATGATGCCCAGCGGCTACGCCTGGCAGAACGGCTCGAAACAGACTTTTGCTCACAACACGACCAACATGTGGTCGCAACTGATCGAGAAGGCCTATGTCCAGCTGGTCGAGCAGAAAGGGGTGACGCCGGGCATGACGCTCAATATCAACGGCAACGCCTATGCCGACATCGCCGGCGGCTGGAGCAATGCGCTGACGGCGGTCACCGGCCAGGCCTGCGACATCTACCGGGTCGGCCCCGGCGACCCGACCGCCGCCTTGATGACGACGATGCAAAACGCGTTCAACGCGGGCGAGGAGATCATGGTCGGCACCACCTGGTTGAACCTCAGCGGCAATCTGGTTGAGAACCACATGTATTTCGTCAGCGGGGTCGACGCGGCGAAAGGGCTGGTGCAGATGGTCAACCCGTGGGGTCAGGCCAGCGCATCGGCGAGCCTGTCGATGAAATTCTGGGAGCCGATCGCGGCGCTGGCCAACAATTACGCGGCCGTCTTCGTGACCGAGGGCAAGCCCGTGCATTAGCCCGACCGCAGGCGCCGACGTCATGCGCGACGGCGCGCTGTCGAGATGCTAAAGGTCGCCCGCGACCCAAGCCGCGACAGGAGCGCCGCCCGATGAGCCAACCCGTCCTCCCGCCCGATGCGGACGCACCGGCGCCGGTGTGGCTTTACGATGGCGCTTGCGCGTTCTGCTCGCGCTGGGTGCTGTTCGTGCTGCGCCGGGAGGCGGCGCCGCAGATTCGTTTCGTGGCGCTCCAGTCCGACGAGGGCCGGCGCCTCGCCGCGCGCCACGGCGTCGATCCGGACGCCACGGATTCGTTTCTGTTCGTCGAGCATGGCAAGGCGCTGGTGAAATCCGACGGCGTCGCGGCGGTCTGCGCGCGGCTGCGGCGTCCCTGGTCCTTCGCCGCCTTCAGCACTTTGTTTCCGCGCCCATTGCGCGACTGGGCCTATGACCTGATCGCGCGCAACCGCCATTTGCTGACCGGCAAGCAGACCTTCTGCATGGCGCCGCCGCCCGAATGGCGCGCCCGCGTGGTGGGGCCGGACGCCGCGCCGCCGCGGGATTTTCGTCCCTCTGTTTAGTTGACAATTCTACTATAATAATAGACTATTTGGGACGCTCTTTTTGACGGGTGTCCCATGACTTCATCCCCACGCCATTTGACTCTGGCCGCCTCCTCCACCGCGGCCGCGCCGTTGAACCATCCGGCCGCCGCGAAGGATTCCCTGTGGCGCAAGCTGCTCGAAGAGGCTGACGCCGCTTTCGAAGCCGAGCCCAATTTGCGCGCCATGCTGCGGCAGACCATCCTCGACCGGGATTCGTTCGAGGACGCGGTGATCCACCGCGTCGCCAGCCGCTTCGCCAGCGATTTCGTTCCCGTCGGCCAGATCGTCGCGGCGTTCACGGCGGCGCTGAAGGCCGAGCCCGCCATCGGCCTCGCCTTTCGCGCCGACATCAACGCCGTGATCGACCGCGACCCCGCCTGCGACCGTTTCATCGAGCCGTTCCTGTATTTCAAGGGTTATCACGCGCTGCAAATCCACCGCCTCGCCCATCATTTGTGGACGCGCGGCCGGCAGGATCTCGCGCTTTACCTGCAAAGCCGCTCGTCCGACCTGTTCCAGACCGACATTCATCCGGCGGCGCGCATCGGGCGCGGCGTGCTGCTGGATCACGCCACCGGTTTTGTCGTCGGCTCGACGGCGGTGATCGACGACGATGTTTCGATCCTGCAAAACGTCACGCTCGGCGGCACCGGCAAGGAGGCGGGCGACCGCCATCCCAAGGTGCGGCGCGGCGTTCTGCTCGGCGCCGGCGCGAAAATCCTCGGCAATATCGAAGTGGGCGACTATGCGCGGGTGGCGGCGGGATCGGTGGTGCTGCATCCCGTGCCGGCCCACACCACCGTCGCCGGCGTGCCCGCCAAGGTCGTCGCCTGTCATCAGGACGAGCCTTACCGCGACATGGATCAGGTGTTGCGCGACCTCGAATATCGCGCCTTCGCCTACGCGATCTGAGCGGCGGGAGCGCGCAGGAAATCATGACGGCAAGCGCCTTCCGCCCGATCACGGTCAGCTTCACGCCCAGCGCCCGGCTCGAGTTATACGCTTTCGTGACAAATGTTTATCGCGGCGCCTGGGGCGAGGGGCTGGTTCCCCTGATCTCGCTGGAGCCGTCCTGCCTTCACGCCGACCGGGCGACCGGCGCGGTCACGACGCGGCCGCCGGGTTTCGTCCTGAGCGCGACCCGCGTCGAAAGTTATCGCGGCGCCTGCGTGCGGACGCTGCCGCGCCTCGCGGCGCTGGAGGGCATGGCGTTCCTGCTGCAACTGCCGCCGCTCGCCGGAATCCTCGACCACATCGATTTCGACTGGCGCGGCGACCGGCTGCTCGCCCTGAATTAAGGTTGTTAAGGGTTGTTAAGGCGCCGGCTCTCCTCAGCGGCGCCCGCGCAAGACAGGCGGCGCCGAGCCTCAGCGGCGCCGCCTGTTCTGTTTCAGGCCGCGTCGAGCGCCTGGGCGATGTCGGCGAGAATGTCGTCGATATGCTCGATCCCCACGGACAGCCGCACATAGCCGTCCGACACGCCAGTCGCCTGCTGGTCCTCCGGCGACAATTGCGAATGTGTGGTCGTCGCGGGATGGATGGCGAGGCTGCGGGCGTCGCCGATATTGGCGACGTGATAGAGCAGTTTCAGCGCGTCGATGAAGCTCTTGCCGGCCTCCTTGCCGCCGGCCAGCTCAAAGCCCACCAAGCCGCCGTAACCGCCCTTGAGCACGGCGTCGGCGCGCCGGCGCGGCTCGCCCGACTGCACGCTGGGATGGATCACCTTGGTTACCTTGGGATGCTTGGCCAGATAATCGGCCACCGCCACCGCGTTCTTGTTGTGCTCGCGGATGCGCAGCGGCAGCGTCTCCAACCCCTGCAGCGTCTGGAAAGCGTTGAACGGGCTGACCGCCGCGCCAATGTCGCGCTGCAACGTCACGCGCGCGCGCAAAATATAGGCGATGGGGCCGAGCGGCTTGACCGCCTGCGTCCAGACCGCGCCGTGATAGCTGGGATCGGGCTGGTTCAGCAACGGGAAGCGGTCGGCGTGCTTCTCCCAGTCGAATGTGCCGGAATCGATGATGGCGCCGCCGATGGCGACGCCGTGGCCGCCGATATATTTGGTGGTGGAATAGACGACGATATGGGCGCCATGGTCGAACGGCCGCGCGATGATCGGCGCCGCCGTATTGTCGATGATCAGCGGCACGCCCAGTTCATTGGCGATCTTGGCGACTTCCGGGATCGGAAACACCTGAAGCTTGGGATTGGGCAGGGTTTCGGCGTAATAGGCGCGGGTTTTCGCATCGGTGGCGCGGCGGAAGTTTTCGGGATCGGACGGATCGACGAAGCGCGCCTCGATGCCGAGCTGCTTGAACGTGTTGGCGAACAGGTTCCACGTCCCGCCATAGAGATCGGTGGAGGTGACGAAATTGTCGCCGGCCTGGGCGACGTTGAGGATCGAGAACGTGCTGGCCGCCTGTCCCGAGGCCACCGCCAGCGCGGCGACGCCGCCCTCCAGCGCCGCCAGCCGCTTCTCCAGCACGTCATTGGTGGGGTTCATGATGCGGCTGTAGATGTTGCCGAGTTCGGCGAGTCCAAACAGATTGGCCGCGTGCTCCGTATTGTTGAACTGGTAGCTGGTGGTCTGGTAGATCGGCACCGCCACCGAAGTCGTGGCGGGATCGCTGCGATAGCCTGCGTGCAGGACGAGGGTTTCCGGCTTCAAGGTCATGGCGTGTCTCACGTTGGGTTAGAAACAAGGGTGGGGGTGGAAATAAGGGCGGCCTGAAGGTCGGCCAGAATGTCGTCGGGATGTTCCACGCCGACCGACAGCAGGATGCGGCCGTCGTCCGTGGCCGTCGCCGCGCTGCGCAGGCCGCCGAGGCCGCCGTCGCGCTGGAACAGGGTCAGCGCGGCGAGGAATTTTTCGGCGGCGGGCCAGGCGAACGCCACCAGCCCGCCGGCGACGCGCAGATCGCGCGCCTCCGGCCGCAACGTCAGCCAATCGGCGACACGCGCGGCGTTTTCGGCATGGGCGCGCATCCGCAGCGGCAGGCTTTCGAGACCTTGCAGAATTTGGAACACGGCCATCGGGCTGATGGCGGCGCCGAAATCGCGCAGCACGCCGCCGCGCGCCCGCGCGATCAGCGGCGAGGCGTTCCATTGCTTCACCACCTCGGTCCAGATCGCGCCGTGATAAGACGGGTCGGGCGTGTAAAGCGTGGGGAAGCGGTGCGACTCCCAAGAAAATGTCCCGGCGTCGACCAGAACCCCGCCGAGAGAGCCTTCGCGCCCGGTCAGCCAAGAGTCGGCGGCGTAGATCACGATGGCGGCCCCCTCCTCCACCGGGCGGACCAGCGCGGGCAGGCGCGAATTGTCGATCGCCAGCGGCACGCCGAGGGCGCGGCCCGCCGCCGCGACGGCGGCGATGGGGAAGCGCTGCAGGCCCGGCGCCGAAACGCTTTCGGCGAACCAGAGGCGGGTGCGCGCGTCGGTGGCCGCGGCGAAATCCGCAACCGTTTCCGCCTCGCGCGGCTCGATGCCGAACCGGCGCAACTGGATCGCCAGATCGCGCCCGGCGCCGCGCAGCGTGGCGCGCGCGAACACCACATTGTCGCCGGTCTGCGCCAGCGCCAGCAGGGCGTCGGCCACCGCCGCCGCGCCGGAAGCGAGAGCCAGCGCCGCCTTGCCGCCTTCCATCGCCGCCACCCGGCGCTCCAGCACTTCGCGCGAGGGATTGCTGGTGCGGGTGTAGGTGTAGCCGATCACCTCCATGCCGAACAGGCGGCGGGCGTAGTCGGCGCTGGGGTAATGGTAGGAGGTGGTGAAATAGATCGGCGGCGCCGTCGCCCCGGTGACGGGATCGGCGCGATGGCCGCCATGCAGGGCCAGGGTTTGCGGATGCAGGCTCATTGAACGGGATTCCAGACCGAGGGAGACACGATGTCGCCGCTCCATGTGTAGAGCGCCAGCAGCGGCGCGGCGCCGGCGCGCATGGCGTGCGGCTGGTTGGCGTCGTGCAGGATGAAGGCGCCGGGCGGGCGCGCGGCGCCGTTCCATTCGGCGGCCCCGGTCAGCACATGGTAAAGCTCGACCGCCGGATGGCTGTGGCTGGCGTAATGCGCGTGCGGGCCGATCAGGGTGAGGCCGAGGCAGACCTCGTCGCTGTGAAACGGCGCCGCCGGCCCGACGAATTCCGCCCAGCCCATGTTGCGATGCAGATCGGGCAGATCGTCGCGGGGCGCATAGCCGTAACGCCAGGGCAGCCCCTCCGCCAGCGGACGCAAGGCGGCGGCGATGTCAGGTGCGTCACGGTCCAGTCCGGCCAGAGTGGCGGCAAGATGTTGCGTCAGCGGATGCGCCGTGGCGACATAGTCCGTTTGTTCGACCGACGCCCGGTCGAGCAGCGCCTGAACATGCGCGGCCTCCGCCGCCGCAGGCCCTTCCGCCCGTTCGAGCCGGTCGCGCAGGCGGCGCACCAGATCGGCGAGTCCGACGCTCATGCTTTCGGCTCCGAAAGCAGCGCCGCCACGGTGTGGCCGATGCGCCGCCCGCTGCGGTGCAGATCCCAGGCTTCGGGGGCGTCGAGCTGATAGGAGCGCAGGTCGCGTTCGATCGACAGGGCGTCGCGTCCGGCCTGTTCGAAATTCAGATCCGCGAAGGCGGCTTCGAGCACTTCGACCGGGTAGAAATGGAACGGCCCAAGCCCCTGCCGCCGCCACTGCGCATAGGAGGCGATGACATCGTCGGCGTCGGCCTGGGCCTTCCACCAATAGCCGACGAAGCTCGCCGCATGGCCGGCGGCCTCGGCCATTTCGACAAGGACGGCGAGCGGCGGCCGGGCGCCGATGGTGGAGAGCACCGCCCCGCCCGGCTTGAGAAAATCATGGGCCTGGACCAAAGCGAGATAGTGCAGCGCCAGCAGCCAGTCGCGCACCGGACCCGGCAAGGCCTCGCCGCGTGGGGCCAGGAAGGCCGCGCTGGTCTTGTCCGCCTCGACAGCGGCGGCGTCCGGCGCCGGCAGGTTGGGCAGGTTCTCGTAAATCAGATCGAACTTTGCGCCGCCGCCCCGCAACGGCGTGAGCAGATCGCCAGCGCCGGCGTGCAAGGCGATCTCATGGCCGGGCGCGAGGTTGCGCCGGACATTGGCGGCCGCAACGTCCACGATATCGGGGAAAAGATCGGTCAGGCCGATCACCTCCGCGCCCAGCAGTTCGACCGCCGCGAGGGCGTCGACGCCGGCGCCGGTCCCCAGCGCGCAAAACGCCTTGCAGGCCTCGGCGCCGCGACGGGCGCGCAAGATTTTCAGAGCCGGCGCGGCGACGCTGGCCACCCAGTCGCGTTGGCGGTCCTCGACCTGCGGCCGCCAGGCGCGGTCGGCGACGGCGATGCTCACGCGCGGGCGAACCCGGACAACCTCGGCGACCTCCAGATAGGGCGCGAAGTCGAGCGACAGCGACGGGGATGGGGCGATGGCGTTCATGAAGGCAGACCTCCGGGCGGTCAAAAACTGTTCAACCGCTCCTGACCGAGCAGGCGGAAATTGTGGGAACTGAGGGGGAGAGCGCGGCGCCGGCGTTGGGAGCAGACGGGACCGTCAATGTTCGTCATGGCGTCTCTCAGGCGCCTCCAGGCCAAAGCGGCCGTTTTCTGAGGAGCGCAAAGCCAGACATCGAGCGATTCCCATCAAAACCAATTGCAACATACCCATGTCTTAGGGCGACTAATCATGTTTGTCTATAATTTATGTCATCTAATTTCCCAAGCCGGCTCTGCCCCCTTTGGGGACCGGCTGACGCAGCAGGCCTTGGCGCCGCGTCATGCTTAGTTTAGTATATCTGTAGAATTTAATTCGACAGAGGCGACCCTCATGCACATCGACTGGGCGCAGTTCACGCCCGCCTCCGCATTGGCCGGCGGCGCGCTGATCGGGCTGGCGGCGGCGCTGCTGCTGCTGCGCGAGGGGCGCATCCTCGGCGCCTCCGGCATATTCGCCGGACTGGCGCGCCCCAAGGCAGGGGATCTGGACTGGCGACTGGCCTTCGTCGCCGGCCTCGTCGCGGCGCCGGCGCTGGCGGCGCTGCTGTTCGGCGTCGCGGCGCCGGCGATCGCCGCCGCGCCTAACACGCTGATCGTCGGCGGCTTGCTCGTCGGCTTCGGCGCGCGGCTCGCCAACGGCTGCACCAGCGGCCACGGCGTCTGCGGCCTGGCGCGGCTGTCGCCGCGCTCGCTGGCGGCGACTCTGACCTTCATGACCGCCGGTTTCGCCGCTGTGTTCGCATCGCGGCATCTGCTGGGGTGAGGCGATGAAACGGATCGTCCCGTTTGTCTCGGGCCTGCTGTTTGGCCTCGGCCTTTGCCTCGCCGGCATGACCGATCCGCACAAGGTGCTGGCGTTCCTCGACCTCGCAGGAAACTGGGATCCCTCGCTGGCGCTGGTGATGGGCGGCGCCTGGGCCGTGGCTTTCGTCGCGTTCCGCTGCGCCGGGCGCGGCCCGTTCGCGCCCGCCCCGGCGACGCCGAAAACCATCGACGGCCGCCTGCTCGGCGGCGCCGCGATTTTCGGCCTGGGCTGGGGGCTAGTGGGCCTTTGCCCCGGCCCCGCGCTGGCCGATCTGGGGCTTCTCGACGGACGCGCGCTGCTGTTCGCACTGGCGATGGCCTCGGGCGTGCGCGCCGCCGATTTCGCGCTCGCCGAGGCGCGAACCGCGCGGCTGACGGCGGAGGACGGGTGAGGCCATGGCGTTCGAGATCCTGAACTCCCCGCCCCCGTTCCGCCAGATGTCGCCGGCGCGGCGCGCCTGTTGCGCGCTGGCGCTTCTGGCCACGCTGGCCTTTCTGGCCTGGGCCTGCGCCACCGTGCTGGAGGCGCGGAACAAGGCTCAGATGCCCGCGCCGTCGAGGAACAGATCCTCGCTCGCCTTGGCCTGGGTGACGGAGGCGCCGGCCGGCACGCTGTGGGTGAGCCAGACATTGCCGCCGATGGACGCGCCCTTGCCGAGGGTGATGCGGCCAAGCACCGTGGCGCCGGCGTAGATCACCACATCGTCCTCCAAAATCGGATGGCGCGGATAGTTCTTCAGCAATTGCCCTTCGGCGCCGGTTTCGAACCGTTTGGCGCCGAGCGTCACCGCCTGATAGAGTCGGACATTGCTGCCGATGATGGTGGTTTCGCCGATCACCACGCCGGTGCCGTGGTCGATGAAAAAACCTTCGGCGATCTCGGCGCCGGGATGAATGTCGATGCCGGTTTCGGAATGGGCCTTTTCCGCCACGATGCGCGCCAGCATTGGCGCGCCGAGCCGGTAAAGCTCATGGGCGAGGCGATGGCGCACGACCGCCGCGACGCCCGGGAAGCAGAACACCACCTCATCGACGCTTTTGGCGGAGGGATCGCCATTGTAGGCGGCGAGAATATCGGCGTCAAGCAGTTGGCGCACGCGCGGCAGGTTTTCGGCGAATTCATGAATGATGCGCGTCGCATGACGAGTGAGCGCGTGCGAAGCCCCCTCGCGCGCGGCGGCGAGCCGAAGCTCCAGCTCGATCTGGCGGCGCAGGCTGGCGAGGCTTTCCGACAGTTTCAGCGCCACAAAGGAATCGACCTCGCGGGCGCGCAGGCCCGACGGGCCGAAATGCCGGGGAAACAAAGCGGCCACCAGCCCCTCCACCGCCGCGACGGTTTCCGCGCGCGACGGCAGATTGGGCGGCGTCCCGCGATAGCGCCGCATCTGCGATGCGGCGCGCAGGGCCTGCAGGTCGGCGACGATCCCTTCGATCGCCAGATCGTCGCCAACCTCCTCAAACCCGACTTCAACGCGGTTCACGCGGCGAGACCCTTTTCATTGAACAGGCCTTCGAACAAAGCCGAAGACAGGTAGCGCTCCCCCGAATCCGGCAGGATCACCACGATGGTCTTGTGGGCGTTTTCGGGCTTCTTCGCCAGGCGCACGGCGGCGGCGACGGCGGCGCCGGAGGAAATGCCGGAGATCACGCCCTCCTCGCGGGCGAGGCGGCGGGCATAGTGAATGGCCTCCTCATTGCCGACCAGTTCGACCGAATCGATCAGGTTGAGATCAAGCACGCCGGGAATGAAGCCGGCGCCAATGCCCTGGATCTTGTGCGGGCCGGGCTTGATTTCGAGGCCGGCGCGCTTCTGGGTGATCACCGGGCTGGCCTCCGGCTCGACCGCCACGGCCTGAATGGTCTTCTTCCCTTTCAGGAAGCGCGAAACGCCGGTGATGGTGCCGCCGGTGCCGACGCCCGCCACCACAATATCCACGGCGCCGTCAGTGTCGTCCCAGATTTCCGGGCCGGTGGTCTTCTCGTGAATGGCGGGGTTGGCCGGATTCTTGAACTGCTGCAGCAGCACGTAGCGATTCGGATTGGAGGCGGCGATCTCCTCGGCCTTGGCGACGGCGCCGGCCATGCCGCGCGGCCCCTCGGTCAGCACCAGCTTGGCGCCGAAGGCGGTCAGCAGCTTGCGGCGCTCCAGGCTCATGGTCTCCGGCATGGTGAGGGTGAGCGGAATGCCGCGCGCGGCGGCGACGAAGGCCAGCGCGATGCCGGTATTGCCCGAGGTCGGCTCGACCAGCTCCTTGCCGGGGCCGAGCAGGCCCTTCTGCTCGGCGTCCCAGATCAGCGCGGCGCCGATGCGGCATTTCACGGAATAGGCGGGATTGCGCCCCTCGATCTTGGCCAGCACCGTCGCGGGCGCATGGTCGATGACGCGGTTGAGGCGCACCAGCGGCGTATGACCGATCGAGTGGGAATTGTCTTCAAACCATTTGGGCATGGCAGGCTCCATTGCGTCGCTTACGACAAATTTATTCTATGGAACTTATCAACTTTTTTTCTCACAGCAAAGCGCCGCTGGCCGTTTCGCCGATTTTTTTCTCGACGTCGACGATGCGTTGTCGGCGGCGCGCCGCAGCGACAGCGCCGGACGATGACAGTAATCGAGTTGCATGTTTCGATGTTTAGCGTTTTTATGGAAATTATTTTTTGATTTCCATCAAAATGAAACCGCTTGCCCAGATGAAAATCTGACCATAAACCTTTGCATCAGGCGAATGAATCAGAACAGAGAATGATTTTTTCTTTATATAGATAAATTTTCTCTGCGATGATGCCGTCTTTGCTTTTACGCGAGGATCTTATGTCCGACGATGTTGAAATCCGTAGAACCTTGAGCGAGCCCGCCGCAAGGCAGCTCGCCAACGCCACCAAGACCAGGGCGCAATGGTCGGGCATCACCCCGCGCTGGCTGGTTTCGTTCCTGCCCTGGACGCCGGTGGAGGCCGGCATCTACCGCCTCAACCGCGTCAAGGAAGGCGCGGTCCTCACCGACGCCGACGTGCAGTGCTCGCCCGCCCGCGACCGTGACGCCGACCTCCCCGAAACTTTCGTCGATTACGAGGACGCGCCGCGCGAATATTCGCTCAACGCCGTCACCACCGTGCTCGACGTGCAGACCCGCGTCTCCGACCTCTATTCCCACCCCTACGACCAGATTCAGGAGCAGTTGCGCCTGCTGATCGAGAAGGTGAAGGAGAAGCAGGAAAACGAGATCCTCAACAACGCCGACTATGGCCTGTTCGCCAACGTCGATCCGCGCCAGATCATTTCCACCCGGACCGGCGCGCCGACCCCGGACGATCTCGACGAGCTGATCACCAAAGTGTGGAAGGAGCCGGCGTTCTTCCTCGCCCATCCGCGCGCCATCGCGGCGTTCGGGCGCGAATGCACCCGCCGGGGCGTTCCCCCGCCAACGGTCACCCTTTTTGGCGCGCAGTTCCTCACTTGGCGCGGCCTGCCGCTGGTGCCGTCAGACAAGCTGCCGGTGGATGAGAAGGGCCGCTCGAAGATCCTGCTGCTGCGCACCGGAGAAAAGCGCCAGGGCGTGATCGGCTTGTTCCAGCCGGGCATTCCCGGCGAGGTCGCACCCAGTCTGTCGGTGCGCTTCATGGGCATCAACAGGAAGGCCATCGCCTCCTACCTGATCTCGCTCTACTGCTCGACCGCCGTGCTCACCCATGACGCGCTGGCCGTGCTCGAGGGCGTCGAACTCGATAAATATCACGACTACAAGGATACTTACGCCAAGTAGCCGTTCAACCGATCGCGGCGGCGGCGCGCGTCCCGACGCGCCGCCGCTCTCCCCTAGAACACGATGCGTTTCCACGGAAACACATCATGTTCCAGAGTCTTTGTTTTCGCATGATCTTTTCCAAAAACCGGTGTCCACTTTTTGGGATCATGCTCTAGATGGTTGCAGGACAAGATCATGCCGCTCGGCCTTTCCGCGTCTGAAGTTCCGTCTGGCGAAGCGCCGGACTCTCCGTCCCAAGCCTTTCCCGATCCGGCGCTGATCGCCCGCATGGCCAACGCCTTGTTCCAGGCGACGCCGAATCCCGCCAGCGACGAGCCCGGCGTTCCCGTGGCGCCGCCCAGCCCGCTGATGATTCCGGCGCCCAATTTCATGACCGTCGTCGCGCCGTTCACGCCGGCCAATCCTTTAGTGGGGCCGCCGGATCTGCCGCCCTCGACGATTCCATCCATCGCGCCGACGCCAAACCTGACCCTGCCGCACGCGCCGAGCCTGTCCTCCGCGCCCGCCGGCTATGGCGAACCGCCGCTGCCAGGCGCCTCGTTCGGCGCCCTGGGCGCGCCGGTTCCGGTCGGCGAGAGCGCGCAGCTGATCCCGGAAGCGCATCGCGCGCAAAATCCCGAGACGGCCGCGCCTTATTTCCTGGCGGAAACCGCGTTCGCCCAAGCCCCTGCGGCCGCGACGCCCGCGCCGGCGGCCCCCGCCCCTGAAACGAACCCACCCGCGAGCGTTCCCGCCGCTCCGGCCTCCGGCGGCTCGCCGGAAAGCGTCGCCTCCGAAAGCGTCGCGCCCAAGGCCAGCTATTCGTTCCTGGAACTCGATCTTCGCCCGCTGGCCGCGCCGACGCGGAGCGCGGTCGGCTTTCCGCTCGATCCCGAGACGATCAAGCGCGACTTCCCGATCCTTCAGGAGCGCGTTCACGGCAAGCGGCTGGTGTGGCTCGACAACGCCGCGACCACGCAAAAACCCCTCGCCGTGATCGAACGCATCTCGGAGTTCTACAAGCACGAGAACTCCAACATCCACCGCGCCGCCCACGCGCTGGCGGCGCGCGCCACCGACGCCTACGAAGCCGCCCGCGAAAAAACCCGGCGCTTCCTCAACGCCCCCTCGGCGCGCGACATCGTCTTCGTGCGCGGCGCCACCGAGGGAATCAATTTCGTCGCCCAAAGCTGGGGGCGCGAAAACGTCAAGGAGGGCGACGAAATCCTCGTCACCCATTTGGAGCACCACGCCAATATCGTGCCCTGGCAGCAGCTTTGCGCCCAGACCGGCGCGAAACTGCGGGTCGCGCCGGTGGACGACGACGGCCAGATCGACCTCGCGGCCTTTGAAAAGCTGCTGGGGCCGAAAACCCGGATCGCGGCCTTCACCCAGGTCTCCAACGCGCTGGGCACGGTGACGCCGGTGGCGGAAATGACCGCCCTCGCCCACAAGCACGGCGTCTGCGTGCTGGTCGACGGCGCGCAAAGCGTGTCGCACATGCCGGTGGACGTGCAGGCGATCGACTGCGACTTCTTCGTCTTCTCCGGCCACAAGGTTTTCGGCCCCACCGGCATCGGCGCGGTCTATGGCCGCAGCGCCGTGCTGGAAAAGACGCCGCCGTGGCAGGGCGGCGGCAACATGATCGCCGACGTCACGTTCGAGCGCACGCTGTTCAACCCGCCGCCGGACCGTTTCGAGGCCGGCACCGGCAATATCGCCGACGCCGTGGGCCTGGGCGCCGCGCTCGACTATGTCGAGCAACTCGGCCGGCCCAATATCGCCGCCTACGAACACGGCCTGCTGGAATATGCGACCGCGAAAATGCTGGCGGTTCCCGGCCTGCATATGGTCGGCACGGCGCGGGAGAAGGCCAGCGTGCTGTCCTTCGTGCTCGACGGCAAGGACACGCAAGAGGTCGGCAAGGCGCTCGACGCGGAGGGCATCGCGGTGCGCTCGGGCCATCATTGCGCCCAGCCGATTCTGCGCCGGTTCGGGCTGGAAGCGACCGTGCGGCCCTCGCTCGCCTTCTACAACACCTGCGAGGATGTCGATCTGCTCGTGGACGTCCTGCACGGGCTGACGCGCCGATAGACATTTTTCCCGGCGGCCCGGTCGAGGCCGCCGGTCCCCCTCCGCCTGAGCCGAACCGCACAGAGCCGCGCGACGCGTGCGGAGGTCGGCGGCGTCCCCAATGCCCCTTCCAAACCGTGAGCGATGTGATCGCGCCGGCGCCGGGATGGCGCGGAATTTCATGTCCCCGGACGCAAACACTTAGTTGACAAGTTTTATAGATAAAATAATGTTCTTTGCGAGGAGCCGAATCCTCTTCAACGACAAGGAACCGCCATGTCCTCGCGCTTCATTCCTCTCGCCGGCGCCGCCCTGGGCGTGATCGCTTCCGCCGGCCTCGCCCTGGCGGCGGATATCCGCCTACTCAATGTCTCCTACGACCCGACCCGCGAGCTTTACGCCGCCATCGGCCAGTCTTTCGCCGCCAAATGGAAAGCCCAGACCGGCGACACCGTGAAAGTGGAGCTGTCGAACGGCGGCTCGGGCAAGCAGGCGCGCTCGGTCATTGACGGCCTTAACGCCGATGTCGTCACGCTGGCGCTCGGCTGGGACATCACCGCCATCGAAAAGGCCGGGCTGATCAATTCCGGCTGGCAGAACAAGTTCCCCAACCACGCCTCGCCCTACACCTCGACCATCGCCTTCCTGGTGCGCAAGGGCAATCCGAAGGGCATCAAGGACTGGAACGACCTGCTGCGCAGCGACGTGCAGGTGATCACCGCCAATCCGAAAACGTCCGGCGGCGCGCGCTGGTCGTTCCTGTCGCTGTGGGGCGCCTTCGCAAAGGCCAAGACCCACGATTTCTCCACCGCCGCCGGCCAGGCCGAGGCCAAGTCCGCCGCCGATTCCGCCAAGGACTTCCCGATCTACAACGATGAGGAGGCGCGGAAAAAGGTCGCGGAAATCTTCAACAAGCATGTGCCCGTGCTCGACGCCGGCGCGCGCGGCTCCACCGTGACCTTCGCGCAAAAGCAGATCGGCGACGTGCTGCTGAACTGGGAAAACGAACTCTGGCTCGCCAAGGACGAGTTCGGCGCGGACAAGTTCGATATCGTCTATCCCTCGACCTCGATCCTCACGGAACCGCCGGTCGCCGTGGTCGACAAGGTCGTGGACCAGCGCGGCACGCGCAAGGCGGCCGAGGCCTATCTGAACTATCTCTACACGCCGGAAGCGCAGGACGTGATCGGCCAGTTGCACTATCGCCCGCGCGACGTCGCCGCCCTCAACAAATACAGCGCCGAACTGCCGAAGATCCCCTTCTTCACCATCGACGAAACCTATGGCGGCTGGGCCAAGGCCCAGACCACCTTCTTCGCCGATGGTGGCGTGTTCGACCAGTTCTACAAGCCGACGAACTGATTCGACGCTTCGAGAGGACGCGCCGCCCGGCGCGCCCTCCCACGGCTTGCAGGAAGGCTCATGTCACGACATCACCGCGTCATACCGGGCTTGCCGCTCACGCTCGGCTACACCTTGTTTTATCTTTCGGCGCTGGTGCTGTTGCCGCTGGCTGCTCTGGCGCTCAAGGCGGGGCAGATGAGCGGGCCGGAGCTGTATCGCGTGCTCACCGACCCCGTGGTCACGGCGTCGCTGCGCCTGACCTTCGCCGCCTCGACCATAGCCGCGCTCGTCAACGCCGTTTTCGGCCTGATCGTGGCCTGGACGCTGGTGCGTTACGATTTTCCGTTCCGCCGCCTGTTCGACGCCATCATCGACTTTCCCTTCGCGCTGCCCACGGCGGTCGCCGGCCTGACCTTCGCCAATCTGTTCTTGAAGGACGGCTGGCTTGGCGGCGTCGGCGGCCATATCACGGCAGGGATCAATGCGCTGGCGCACACGCTCGGGCTGGGCGCGCCGCTGCCCGCCGACGCGCTGGACTTTTTGACCTTTCCCTATACCGGCCAGACCGGCGGCATCGTGGTCGTGCTGATCTTCGTCGGCCTGCCGTTCGTGGTGCGCACGGTGCAGCCGGTTCTGCTGGAGTGGGACCCCGAATTTGAAACCGCCGCGCGCAGCCTCGGCGCCGATTCCGCCACCATTTTCCGCCGCGTGATCTTCCCCGAAATCCTGCCGGCCTGGGTGTCGGGCGTCGCGCTGGCCTTCGCCCGCGCGGTGGGCGAGTATGGCTCGGTGATTTTCATCGCCGCCAATATTCCCGGCAGGTCGCAGATCGCGCCGCTGCAGATCGTGACGCGGCTCGACGATTTCCAATATGCGCAGGCCGCGGCGATCGGCGTGGCGCTGTTGACCATCTCCCTGCTGGTCCTTCTGGTCATCAACGGCCTCGAATCCTTCTCCCGCCGCCACGAGCGGCAGGCCTGATCGCGGAGTCCCCACCCATGGCCGGAGCGCCCCTCGCATCCACATCCGCCACCCTCAATCGCCGCGCCGCCAACGGCAACCCGCGCGTTCGCGCCCTGCTGATCGCGCTGACGATCGGCTTTCTGTCGATCTTCATCCTCGCGCCGCTGGTCAACGTGTTCGCGCAGGCCTTCGCCAAGGGACTTGACGGCTATCTCGCGGTGTTCTGGCCGCCGTCGCCGCCCGAAGGCGCGACGCTCGGCGTCATTCAGCAACGCAAGCTGGCGGAAGCCGCCGTGCAGAGCGAGCGCACCTGGAGCGCCATCCGCCTGACGCTGGCCGTGGCGGCGGTGGTCGTGCCGCTCAACATCGTGTTCGGCCTCGCGGCGGCCTGGGCGACCACGAAATTCCGCTTTCGCGGGCGCGCGCTGCTGGTCTCGCTGATCGACCTGCCGTTTTCCGTTTCACCCGTCGTCGCCGGCCTGGTCTTCGTGCTGTTGCTCGGCCGCAACGGCGTGTTCGGCGACTGGGCCACCCATCTGTCCTGGCCCGACCCGTTCTCGCTGCGCTGGGTCGGGTTCGACGCCGGCTTTCCGCTCGACTTCGAGCGCGATTTCACCGGCGTGATCTTCACGCCGCTGGCGATCGTGATGGCGAGCATCTTCGTCACCTTCCCGTTCGTGGCGCGGTCGCTGACGCCGCTGATGGAATCGCAGGGGACCGACGAGGAGTTGGCGGCGCTGTCGCTCGGCGCCTCGGGCTGGCGCACGTTTTGGAAGATCACTGCGCCCAATGTGAAATGGGCGCTGCTCTACGGCGTGATCCTGTGCACGGCGCGCGCGTTTGGCGAATTCGGCGCGGTGTCGGTGGTCTCCGGCCATATCGACGTGAACGACACCATGCCGCTGCGCATCGAAAAACTCTGGAACGAATATAACAACCAGGCGGCGTTCACCGTCGCCTCCGTGCTGACGCTGCTCGCCGTCTTCACGCTGGTCGCCAAGACCGCGATCGAATGGAAGACGGCGCGCGATCACGCCACCGCCGAGGGAAAGCAATGACCATTGAAATCCGCAACATTTCCAAGAGTTATGGCGGCGAAAGGATTCTGCGCGACATCGACCTCAAGATCAATTCCGGCGAGCTGGTGGCGCTGCTCGGGCCGTCCGGCTCCGGCAAGACCACGCTGTTGCGGGTGATCGCGGGCATCGAGCAGGCGGACGAAGGCTCCGGCCCGGTGCTGTTCGACGATGTCGACGTCTCCAACGTCGATCTCGGCAAGCGGCGGATCGGCTTCGTCTTCCAGCACTACGCCTTGTTCAAGCACATGAACGTGTTCGAGAACATCGCCTTCGGCCTGCGCGCCAAGCCGCGCCGCGAGCGCCCGAGCGAGGCGCAGATCCGCGAAAAGACGCAATCGCTGCTCGACCTGATCCAGCTTGGCAATCTCAGCCAGCGCTATCCCTCGCAGCTTTCGGGCGGCCAGCGCCAGCGCGTGGCGCTGGCCCGCGCGCTGGCGGTCGAACCGCGCGTGCTGCTGCTCGACGAGCCTTTTGGCGCGCTCGACGCGACGGTGCGCAGGGAACTCCGCCGCTGGCTGCGCCGCCTGCACGACACGATCCACGTCACTACCATTTTCGTCACCCACGACCAGGAGGAAGCGCTGGAAGTGTCCGACCGCGTCGCGGTGATGAACGCCGGGCGGATCGAGCAATACGCCCCGCCGCAGGAGGTCTATGAAAAGCCCGCCAGCCCCTTCGTGTTCAAATTTTTAGGCAATTACAACCTGTTCCACGGCCGCACGCGCGGCGACGAGCCCGGCGAGGCGCTGGTGCGCCCGCATGACATCGCCATCGCCCGGGATCCCAACGCGGCGGGCGCGAGCGCCCGGCCCGGCGTGGTGACGCATATCGGCTTCGGCGGCGCCGTGGTGAAGATCGAGCTGGAAACCGAGGACAAGACCCATGTCGATGTCGAGGTCAGCGCGCCGACCTTCCGCGACCTCAACCTGAAACGCGGCGACAAAGTCTGGTTCGCCCTGCGCAACGCGCAGGAATACGTCCCCGACTTTGTCATCTGACGCGCGGCCGGACGCTTACGTCCCGGTCCAGACCGGGACGCGCTTGTCGAGGAAGGCGCCGATGCCCTCGCGCGCGTCCTGCGCCTTGAGGTTCTGCGCCATCACCTCGCGCGTATAGGCGTAGGCCTCGGCCAGCGGCAGCTCCGCCTGCGCGTAAAACGCCTTCTTGCCAATGGCCAGCGTCAGCGGCGATTTCGACGCGATTTTCCGCGCGAACGCCAGAGCCTGCGCCTCCAGCTCCGCCGCCGGAACCACCGCATTGATCAGGCCGAACCGCAGCGCGGTCGGCGCGTCGATCAGATCGCCGGACAGCAGCATCTCCATCGCCTGTTTCTTGCCGACATTGCGCGACAGCGCCACCATCGGCGTCGAGCAGAACAGGCCGATATTGACGCCCGGCGTGGCGAAGCGGGCGTCCTCGGCGGCGAACGCCAGATCGGCGCTGGCGACCAGTTGCGCGCCCGCAGCCGTGGCGACGCCATGCACCCGCGCGATCACCGGCTTGGACAGATGGATGATGGCCTGCATCACATCTGCGCATAAGGCGAAGAGAGCGTCGACATAGGCGGGGTCGTAATTCTTCGCGCGCAATTCCTTGAGATCGTGCCCGGCGCAAAAGGCCGGGCCGGCCCCGGCGATGATGACGACGCGCGCGGCGGGGTCGGCGTCGATCTGCGCCAGCGCGTCGCGCAACGCCTGCAACAGACCGAGCGACAGGCCGTTGCGCGCCTGCGGGCGGTTCAACGTGAGGGTGACCACGCCGGAATCGTCGGCGCGCAGCAACAAGGGAGCCTCAGTCATGGCTGTCTCCAGGTTCGGATCAATTTTGCGGAGGTTTATTTCTTGCGCAAGGCGCCGGTCTCATCGACCCGGCGCAAATTCGCCAGCTCCGTGGCGGTCGGCTCGGGAATTTCGCGCGCATCCGGCGCGACCCGCAAGTCCCAGCCGGTGTGGGCCTTGATTTCATCGACGCTGGAAAAGGCGAACCAGCCGTCGAGCACGAATTCGCGCGTTCCCGGCTCCGGCCGGAGGATTCCGAGCGTGGTGACGATCGCCGAGGGGCCGCCGCCGACGAACCCTTTTCGCGCACGCGAGTCGCCGCCGTCGAGATAGCCGGGCGAACTGATGTAATCGACCTTGTTGGTGAAGCGTTTGCGCTCGTGGCTGGCCATCACGATGAAGCGGCCGGCGCCGCAGGCGATGTCATTGGCCCCGCCGGCGCCGGGCAGTCGCGTCTTCGGCGGCCGGTAATGCGGGCCGATGTCGCCGTCCCAGATTCCTGTCGTGTTGACATTGCCGAACTTGTCCACCTGCGCCGCGCCGATCACGCCGACGTCGCAGCGGCCCGAGGCCACCAGAAAGCCCAGCGCGTCCAGCGCCGAAGTGAAACTGGTGGCGTTGGCGGCGAGGCGGTTGCATTCGATGCCCCAGGGCAGGCCGCCGACCGGCGTCGCGCCGTAAACCCCGCCTTCGGTCATGCTGCGCAGGTTGGGCGCGTGATTGGCCTGGGCGAAGAACCCCGCCAGCATGGACAGGCCCACGCCGAAAATCGCCAGTTCGCCATCGCGGATCTCGCGTCCCGTGGCGATGGCCATCATCTCCTGACGCGTGTAATCGAGCGCCGCGCTCATGCCGCGATCTCCTTCGATCCGGCGTCCGGCGCCGTCAGGCGCGCGACCTCGTCGGCGGGCAGTATCCAACGGCGATAGGGGTCGAGCAGGAAGCTGGAGACGCTGTCGGACAGATGCGCGATTTTGTCGCGGCCGATCATGTCGAGATAGCTGTCGAGGTCCGAATAGCTCTCGACGAAATCGCGAATGTAGTCCGCCGTTCCCTGCTCGCTGGCCAGCGCCTTGTTCATGAAGAACATGTGTTCCTCGTCCATGTCGTACATGCCCGGCGAGGAATGCGGCCACGCGGCGAAGGGCCAGTAAACCACGGCCTCGACAAGGAGTTCGGGGATGCGGACGAGATTGGGATATTGCCGGATGCAGCCGGGATCGACGATGGCGTCGGCGATCACCACCACCCGCTTCGCCGCGCGCGAAAGCTCGAAGCGGCTCCATTCCGTGCCGAGCAGGATGGCGTTGCCATTGGCGTCGGCAAGCGTGACGTGAATGGCGGCGACATCGGGCTTGAGCGGGCTGAAGGCGCCGATCTCCTTGCCGCTGAACGGATCGGTGATGGCGGGAATTTTCTCTCGCGACGGATAGGCGTCGGGGGCGAAGGCGCTGCGGTCCTGCAAGTCGGAGCCGATGTTCACCGTCGCCGGCACGAACGGCCAGTTCAGCGCGCCGCCGAGCAGGCGCAGGGCCATGGCGAGGTTGGAATAATCCTCCAGCGCCAGACGCCCGCTTTCGACCGCACGGCGCAGGCCATTGGCGAAGCCGACCACTTCCAGCGCGGCGAAGCCGCATTCCGCCTTGGTCGCCGCGCCGGCCGCCGCCAGCAGATTGAGCTGCTGGCCGCAGCAATGGAAAATGGCGTGCAGATCCTTGCGTTTCTGGCGCAGCAGTTCGCGGCCGAACACCAGCGCGTCGGAGCCGACCGGCAGCGCGGCGCCGCTGGCGTAGCACATGCCGTCCCAGCTGAAGCGGCGGCCCGCTTCAGCCAGTGAGATCAATTTGTTGGGCATAAAAAGTCCGTCTTACCAGGAGGCGTCGAGGCCGAGCAGGCCGAGGATTTCGCGGCGGCGCTCGACCAGGTCGGGATCGTCGCGATGGCGCGGATAAGGCTTGTCGATGGCGATGTCGGCCTTGATCGAGGCCGGGCGTTCGCTGAACACGATCACCCGCGTCGCCATCAGCAGCGCCTCCTCGATGTCATGCGTGACCAGCAGGGCGGTGAAGCCGGCGCGGCGCCACAGATTGACGATTTCGCCCTGCATCGACAGGCGGGTGAGCGAGTCAAGCTTGCCGAGCGGCTCGTCGAGGATGAGCAGATCGGGATCGTTGACCAGGGCGCGCGCCAACGCGACGCGTTGCGCCATGCCGCCGGACAATTGATGCGGCAACGCCTTGGCGAAATTCTCCAGACCGACGAGGCGCAGCGTTTCGTCGATCCGGGCGCCGCGCTGCTTCAGCAGGCCCTGCGCCTCAAGCCCAAGCGCGACATTGTCGCGCACATTGCGCCAGGGGAACAGGGTCGGATCCTGAAACACCACGACGCGCGACGGATCGGGGCCGTCGATGCGCGCGCCATCGGCGGCGACCACGCCCTCGGTCGGAGGCTCCAGCCCCGCGACCAGCCGCAGCAGCGTCGATTTTCCGCAGCCGGAGGGGCCGAGCAGCGCGACGAATTCGCCGCGGCGCGCGGTGAAGCTGACCCGGTCGAGCACGGGCAGCGGCGCGCCTTCGAGATCGAAGCGATGGCTGACCTCGTGGACCGAGATTTCGACGCCGGGTTCGCGGGCGATGTCATGAGCGAGACTCACCACTGCACCTCCGCCTTCTGCCAGGACAACAGCCGGTCGCGCAGCCGGAACAGCAGCGTGATCAGGCCCGAGCACATCAGCGACATCACCAGCAGCGCCGCATACATATTGGCGTAGGCGGCCCACCCCTGCGCCCATTGCAGGTAGAAGCCCAGCCCCGCCTTCACGCCCATCATTTCGGCGGTGACCAGCACCGCGAAGGAGGCGCCCAGCCCCATGAACAGGCCGACGAACACATGCGGCAGCGCGGCGGGAATCGCCACCTTGAAGATCAGGAAGGCGCGGCTGGCGCCCAGCGTGCGCGCCACGTCGTAATAGGCGGAATTGACGCTGGCGACGCCGGACCAGGTCAGCACCGCCACCGGAAAGCCCGTGGTCAGGCCGATCAGGAAGATCGACGCGGAATAGCTCGACGGAAAGGCGAAAAACGCGATCGGCAGCCAGGCGATCGACGGCATCGGGCCGATCAGCCGCATCGCCGGATGGACCCAGTAGCCGAAGGCGCGCGACCAGCCCAAGGACACGCCGACGACGAAGCCGGCGCCGGCGCCGGCGAGGAAGCCGAGCAGCTCCAGCTTAAGCGAGGCGACCACGCTCTCCCACAGCTTCGGCCAATCGTCCACGAACACCTCGACCAGCGCATGCGGCGGCGGGAAGAACGGCTGCGGCAGCAGCGCGAGCTTGGCGGTGGTCGCCTGCCACAGGATGAAGAACAGGCCCAGCGCCAGCAGCCACGGCGTATAGCGGCGCAAACGCTCGGCGCCGCGCGGCCACAGGCCGCCGAGCAGGCCGGCGAGAAACAGGGCCGCGCCAAAACCGGCCGCCGCCTGAGCCAGTTCCTCGCCCCGCCCCCATTCGCCGGCGTCCGGCCAATGGCGCGTGACGAAGGCGAAGGCGATCCACGCCGCCCCGGCGGCGATCGCCAGCGCGGCGCGCGTCAGCGTCTCCCGCGACGGCAGGCCGCGCGTGGGCGCGGCGCCGGCGGACGCGGCCTCGATTGAAATCAGCGACATCGCAACCTCCTCAGCTCAGCACGTCGGCGTAGATGCGTTCGGCGAATTTTGCGGGATCGGTCGAGGGCTTGAAGATCGACACCAGCTTCAGCTCCTCGGCGTAGAGCGCCAACTCCTTCTTCAGGTCGGCCCCGACGGGGTGATGGTGGTGGCTGTGATATTTGGCCAGCGTCACCAGATCGGCCAGCTCCACCTTGCCCGGTCCGTAGGGCGCATAGGTCGCGGCGGCTTCCTCGGGATGATGCGCGGCGTATTCCGACGCCTCGATCAGCGCGCGGGCGATCGCCGCCGCCGTCGGCTTGTCGTCGCGGATGAGACTGCCGCGCACGCCGATGATGCAGCAGACGCGGGAGGCGTATTCGCCGTCGAGATTGGACGAGATTTCGCGGAAGGCGCCGTCCTTCTGGAACAGGAAAGTCAGCGGGTCGTTGTCGGCCAGCGCATGGGCCTCGCCCTTTTCCACCGACACGCGCAGCAGCGGGCCGGGGAATTGCTTGAACTCGACGTCTTTTTCGGGGTCCAGCCCGACCTTCTTCAGCCGGATGGCGAAAAAATTCTTGCCGGGCGAATTCATGTCGCTGACGGCGATGATTTTCCCCTTGAGATCCTTCAGGTTTTTAATGTTCGAGGCGGTCGGCGCCAGCAGGCGCAGGCAGCCGCCATGGGTCGAGGCGACGATCTTGACGTCGAACCCCTGCTCCATCGGCTTCAGCCAGCGCAACGCCATGCCGGCGGCGGCGTCGGCCTTGCCGGTGGCCAGCGTTTCCAGCAACTGGTCGGTCGAGCCGGAATAATTGGTCAGCTCGACGTCGAGGCCGTGTTTGGCGAAAAAGCCCTTTTCCTTGGCGACGGTGACGCCGACCAGGCACGGCGCCCCGGCGTTCCAGGCGAAGGTGATTTTCTTCAGCGGCCCGGCGGCGGCCGCGGCGTCGCCCGCCGCCGTCGTGCAGATCGGCGCGCCCTCGAACGGCGCGCGGGGAATTTGCGGCGTGGCGAAGACGGTTTCGCCGACCAGCCCCAGCGGGACCGAGGCGCCGACGGAAGCGGCGCCAACCAGGAAGGCGCGACGCGAGCCGAAATTATCCTTGCGGTTCATTCAGACCAAACTCCTTGTGCGAGGCGGCTTCGCGCGGATGCGTCAGCGAAGCTCATCGACTCTGCCTTCAGGATATAGTCTATTATTTTTATAGACCAGATATTTTTTCACCGATTTGGCGGCTTCGCGCCCGCAATGAAACAGGCCCGGACGGCGACAACCGTTCGGGCCTGGAGAAGGAGATCGCGCCCATCGGGACGCCGGCGACTCGCCGGATTTCAAATCCGTTTCACGGGGGAGCCTTTGCCAAGCCGCAGTTTTTCAGCTGCGCGCTGCGCCTCCTGCGGCGTCCGGAACATCTGTCCATTGAGGCGGCGATAGGCGTCCGCCGCCGCATGAAAGAGAAATCCGCGCTGTTCGCGGATGACGATGCCGGCGGCCAATTCGCCGCACTCGATGACATAGGCTTGAGACATGAGCGACCAAGGGTTTGCGAAAACTGGGCGGCGCTCGCAAAGGGCGGGCGACGACAACGGAACACGACGTCAGGTCGGTCCAACATCGACAGGAAGCCATGATCGCGCCCTCCCCTGTTTGCGCGGCCGGCAAACCGCTTAACCATATAAAAAATATAGAAAAAGGGACGC
This sequence comes from Rhodoblastus acidophilus, assembly GCF_900187365.1. Lineage (GTDB taxonomy): Bacteria > Pseudomonadota > Alphaproteobacteria > Rhizobiales > Beijerinckiaceae > Rhodoblastus > Rhodoblastus acidophilus. The sequence goes on along the minus strand of NZ_FYDG01000011.1, from coordinate 31,441 downwards.
AAAGGATCAAGAGATGGCTGTTTCGAAGCTTGGACCGCCCGGAAAACAACCGTTCGCCGCGCGAGGCGTCGCGAGCCAAATCGTCTGTTCGGCCGCCGAACGCGCTTGACCTTCCTCATAAGTGGTTTATCCGATGGCGTTCGTCATGTTCCGGAGCGCGCCACATGAACGCCAAGCATGCTGAAGGGCCGCCTGTCACCGAGCAGGATCTGACTCTGGTGATCGCCGCGCGGCTGCGCGCGCGCCTGCGGCAGGAAGCCGGGGCGCTGGACAAGCTGGCCGAGGCCGCCGGCGTGCCGGCCGATCGCCTCGAAGCCATCGTCAACGGCCAGCGCGCGCCGAGCATCGACGTGCTGTGGAAGATCGCCAACGCGCTCAACGTGCCGTTCGGCAGCCTGATCGCGCCGGCCCCGCGGCGCGGCGCGGCGGTGATCCGCAAGTCCGACGCCAATGTGCTCACATCCAGCGGCGGCGCGTTCCGCTCGCGCGCCCTGACCGTGTTCGGCGAGGCGCCGCGCGTCGAAATCTACGAACTCACGGTCGCCGCCGGCCATCGTGAACATTCGCTGGCGCACGCGCCTGGCACGTCGGAGGACATTCTCGTCGTGAAAGGCGAGCTTGAAATCGTCGCGGGCCGCGAACCCGCCTACCGGCTTGGCCCGGGCGACGCGATTCACTTCGACGCCGACGTGCCCCACGCCTATTGCGCGCTGGGCGCGGAGGAGGTGATCGCGCATCTGGTGCTGGCCTACGGTCCCCGCGACTGAAGCCCGGACTTGAACTTCCCCTCGGCGCCGTCGATTTTCGAGCGGCGAATGTCCTGAAAATCCCGTGTGCGGCCAGGGTCGGACCGCGAATGGAACGAGAATGCTATCGAACAAGGCGAAATACGGATTGAAGGCGATGATGCATCTCGCCGGAGCGGATGGAATCTCGCTCGCCGCCCAAATCGCGCAAGACAACAACATTCCGCGCAAGTTCCTCGACGCGATCCTGCTGGAATTGACCAAAGCCGGTCTTTTGACCAGCAAGAAGGGCAAGGGCGGCGGCTACCAACTGGCGCGCCCGGCCGACGCCATCACGGCCGGACAGGTGATTCGCATTCTCGACGGCCCGCTGGCGCCGATCGCCTGCGCCAGCCGCACCGCTTATCGCCCCTGCCCCGATTGCGGCGACGTCGAAGCCTGCGCGATCCGCGACGTCATGCTCGACGTCCGCGACGCCATGGCGCTGATTCTGGACAGAACCACCATCGCGGCCATGCGGGCGCGCGGCCTCGCCCGGCAGTTGGCGTTGCGCTAACCGGCGTCTGCCCCGCAAATCCCGTGGCCGTTCTCGATGCCGGCGTTCTCCCGATTGAACGAAGCCGCCGCGAAATATATCGCGATGCGATATGAATGCGACTACGCAACCTCCGCCTGCTGACGCCGCATCGAAGATGGGGTTATAATGAAGGAATGGACCCTCGCATTATCCTCCTGGTCCCTCACACAGCCGCCAAGCTGGCGGCAGAGGTCGACTATTACGCCGGCGCAATAGACGGCGTGGTTCCTGAAGACGCGGATCAGGCCGCCGCCATCCTCAATGGACGCGTCGGCCAGTTCGTGGAGATCGTATTCCCGTTTCCGGTCGATCCTCAGGACTCGCCTTCCGACGCCGTCGAGGCCGCGGCGAAAGCCACCAACGGCGGCTACTACCTTTATCTCGTGGACGCTTTTACGGAGCAGCCGACGGGCGTGAAGGTGCAAGGCCGCATCGTCTTTCGGGCCGCCGGGCGTGAACGCAAGCTGGACATCCCGTGGGAACACGGCGAACCACGCCTCAACATGGCGACGCTCACCGCCTGCGGAATGGCCGCAGACGAGGCTGACGCCGTGCTGGCGCTGTTCTCGGCGTCACTGCATCAAAACTTGTAAGATGCGGTTTTCCAATCCGCCGTGATGCGCCGGGGACGCCATGCCAAGGGCGTTCAGGCGTCACGCGCGCCGGCCATGGGGTGACCGGCCGCATCGCCGCCTTTATCCCAATGCGCGATATTCACCCCATCCGCACGACGACTCGCCGCGCGCGTCCGTCGGCGCAAAGCGGAACGCAATCAAGATCTTCCCCATCTACGGAAACGGAAACGACGCCGCGTTCGACTCCCAAGGGATTCTCGACGCAGATATCGTAGCGCGAAGCGTCATGCAGAAGCGACACATCGAAGCCCGTCCAGCCTTTCGGTATGCAGGGATCGACGTGGAGACGATCCCCCTCTTTCCTGATCCCAAGGATTTCTTCCACGCCGGCGCGCTGCATCCAGGCGGCTGATCCGGTGTACCAGGTCCAGCCGCCGCGGCCCACATGCGGCGCCACGGCATAAACATCGGCGGCGACGACATAAGGCTCGACCTTGTAACGATGCGCGTCCGCGCGCGAGCGGGCGTGATTGATCGGGTTCAGCATCGAGAACAGTCGGGCGGCCTTGTCGCCTTGGCCAAGTTGGGCAAAAGCCATCACCGACCACAGCGCGGCGTGGGTGTACTGGCCGCCGTTCTCGCGGACGCCCGGCGGATAGCCTTTGATGTAGCCGGGATCGCGTGCGGTCTTGTCAAACGGCGGGGCGAACAGCGGCGCCAGCCCGTCTTGCGGGCGGATCAGCTCGCGCTCGACCGAAGCCATCGCCTGCGCCGCCCGTTCGGGCGAGGCCGCGCCGGACAGGACGGCCCAGGATTGCGCGATGCAGTCGATGCGGCATTCCTCGCTCTGGCTGGAGCCAAGCGGCGCGCCGTCGTCGAAGAAGCCGCGCCGGTACCAGTCGCCGTCCCAACCTTCGCGTTCGAGCGCTGTCTTGAGCACGCCGGCATGCGCGCGCCATTTCTCCGCGCGCGCAAGGTCGCCGCGCGCTTCGGCCAGCGGGGCGAAACGGTTCAGGGCGGCGAAAACCAGCCAGCCAAGCCAGACGCTCTCTCCGGCGCCGCCGACGCCGACGCGGTTCATGCCGTCGTTCCAGTCGCCGGAGCCGATCAGCGGCAGGCCATGGACGCCGAGGTCAAGACTGCTGTCGAGCGCGCGGGCGCCATGTTCGTAAAGGCTGGCGGTTTCCTCGCCGATCGACGGCGTGAAGAAGCCGTCATGCTCGGCCGGCTCCAGGCGCCGCCCCTCGAGAAAGGGGAGAGGTTCGTCGAGAATGGCGGCGTCGCCGCTGACCTGGACATAGTGGCCGATGACCAGGGACAGCCACGCCCGGTCGTCGGAAATGCGGGTGCGCACGCCCTGGCCTGAATGCGGCAGCCACCAATGCTGGACGTCGCCTTCCGGGAACTGCCGCCCCGCCGCGCGCAAGATGTGGGCGCGCGTCATGGCCGGATGGGAGGCCGCCAGCGCCAGCACGTCCTGCAACTGATCGCGGAATCCATAGGCGCCGCTGGCCTGATAGAAGGCCGCGCGCGCCCAGAGGCGGCAGGCGATGGTCTGGTAGAGCAGCCAGCCGTTGAGCATGATGTCCATGGCGCGGTCAGGCGTCTTGACGGTCACGGCGCCGAGAAGGCCGTCCCAATGGCGGCTGACCTCAGCGAAGACTGCGTCGAGGTCGGCGCCGCGATAAAATTCGACAAGGCGGCGCGCCTCCTGCGCCTCCTCGCCCTGGCCGAGCAGAAAGGTGATTTCGACGACGCCGCCGGGCGCGAGCGTGACGCCGGAGCGCAACGCCGCGCAGGGATCGAGGCCAGCGCCCAGCGTTTTCGACAGGCCGGCGCCGCTGGCCACCGCCGCCGGGTGGCGCAGCGTCCCGTTACGGCCGATGAATTCGCGACGGTCGCCGGTCCAGTCGGTCTGGCGGCCGCAGAGATCGGCGAAGGCGACGCGCGCGCCGAAGCCTGAGATCCAGCGGTTGCGCGCGAAGATCGCGCCGGTGGAATCCAGCTCCGTCGTCACGAACGGCAAACCCGCAGAGCGCGACGGACCCAGCGCCCATTCCACAAAGGCGGTGACGCTGAGATGACGCACGCGATTGCTGAGATTGCGGAGTTTCAGGCGTGAAATCTTGATGGCGCCTTCGACCGGAACGAATTGCAGCAGGTCGGATTCAATGTCGTGACTCGCGTGTTCGAACCGGCAGTAGCCGCGACCGAAGCGGGCGGCATAGGTCGCCTCGTCCAGGCGGATGGGCAGCGCCGTCGGGCTCCAGAAATCGCCGGTGTCCTCGTCGCGCAGGAAAAAAGCTTCGCCGGAGCGGTCGGACACCGGATCGTTCGACCACGGCGTGAGCTGGTTCTCCCGACTGTTCACCGACCACGTATAGCCGCCGCCCTCTGTCGCCGCCTGGAAGCCGAAGTTTTGGTTGGCGACGACATTGATCCAGGGCGCGGGCGTCGCCTGTCCCGGTCCGAGAATGACGACATATTCTTGGCCGTCTCGCGCGAAGCCGCCGAGGCCGTTGAAGAATTCGAGTTTTTGCGCGGGCGGCGCGGCCGGCTGCGGGGCGCGTTCGATTCGACGCTTCGGCTTCGCCACGGCGGGTTTGCCGGTCTCGACGATGCGTTCGAGCTGGTCCAGCAAACCGCCGCGCTGCGCCACGATCACGACACGCGCGATCGACGCCAGCAGCGCCGAGGTTTCCGCCGGAATGAGATCGCTGCGCAGCACGAAGGCGGCGCCGCCGGACTCCTCGCCGGGCAGACGGCGGCGCATCTGGCGGGCGCGGATCAGGGTTTCCAGCGCGATCTGAAGGTCCTGCACATAGGAAGACTGCCGCTCGTTGAGGATCACCAGATCGACGGCGAGTTGCTTCATCCGCCAATATTCGTGCGCTTGCAGCAGTTCGCGGGCGATATCGAGATCGTCGGCGTTGTTGATCCGCAGCAGAACGATGGGCAGGTCGCCGGAAATCCCCTGCGCCCACAGCCCCGACTGCGCGCCGGACCCCGCGACGATCGTCGGGGACGGCGGCCGCAGGGTTGCGTTGGCGTAGATCACGGGACTGGCGAGGCGCTGGAACAGGCTGGCTTCGCCCGCGGTGACGCCGAGGTGATGCAATTGCACTTGCGCCTGTGTCCAGGCCAGCGTCGTCGCGCGCGAAAAAGCGGCGGCGTCGCGGTGCTTGTCGGCGATGTCGAGCAGCGTTTCGCGCGTCGAGGCCGCCATGGTCCAGAAGGAAATGCGCGCCACGGCGCCGGGCGCGATGCGCACGCGACGGCGCAGAGCGAAGATCGGGTCGAGCACGGAGCCGGCGCTGTTCGACAGCCTGCGTCCGTCGATCATGGCGTTGGGCGTTCTGACGCCCTGCCCGCGTCCGAGAAAGCGGGCGCGGTCGGTTTCGAATTCGGCGTCGCCAACAACTTCGCCATCGACGACGGCGAGCTGGCCGACCCAGATTTCCGGCTCGTCGGGCGTGCGACGGCGCCGCGTGGCGACGAGAACGCCGACGTCGGCCAAGAACTCGGTTGCGACGAACAGCTTTGAAAAGGCGGGATGGGCGACATCGGCGGCCTGCGGCGCCAGGGCGAGTTCGGCGTAAGAGGTGATTTCGATCTCGCGCATGCGGGCGCCGCCATTGGCGACGCTGACGCGCCGCACTTCGGAATCGCTCTCGGAGGAGACCACCACATCGAGCGTGGTGGTCAGCGCGCCGTCGTGGCGGGTGAATTCGGCGCGATCCTCGTTGAAGGCGACATGATAGGAGTCCGGCTCCTGGCCGATTGGCTGGAACGCCGCCGACCACACCGCGTCGGAGCGAACGTCGCGCAGGAATATGTAGGAGCCGAAATCGTCGCTGGTCGCGTCTTCGCGCCAGCGGGTCAAGGCGAGCGTGCCCCAGCGGCTGTAGCCCGAGCCGGCGGCGGTCAGCATTGTGGAAAAACATCCGTTGGACAGAAGATGCGTCGCCGGATTGGCCTGATGCGGCGAGACGAAACGCCGTTCGCCCAGCGGCTCGACATCGCGCCCTTTCCGCACGGGCGACTTTAATTCCGACGCCCAGGGGCGGCTGACCGCGACATCGCGCGGCATCCGCTCCTGCAACAGAAGTTCCGTCGCCTGGACCATGGGCTCGCTATGAAAGCGGGTCCGCATTTTCGCGTCCAGCACGGCATTGGCGATGGCGACGATGGTCATGCCCTGATGATGGGCCATGAAGGCGCGGACGACGACGAAATCCCGCCCCTCCGGCACGCGCGCGCGGGTGTAATCGAGCGCCTCATAATAGCCGTAGCGGCCGCGCGCGCCGATCCCGGCGAGGCGCTCCAGATTGGCGCGGGCGGCTTCCGGATCGACCATGGCCGCCAGCCCCGTCGCATACGGCGCCACCACCGAATTGTCCGCGAGTCCGCGCTTCAGCCCAAGGCCGGGAACGCCGAAATTCGAATATTGATAGGTCAGTTCCAGATCTCGCGCGTTATACGCGGATTCCGACACTCCCCAGGGCAGATTCTGTTGTTCGGCGAAGGCGATCTGCCGGCGCACGACCAGACGGTTGGTGTCGTCCAGCAGGCTTCCCGCCGGCGCCCGCATCACCAGCGAGGGCATCAGATATTCGAACATCGATCCCGACCAGGAGATCAGCGCGGCGCCATGGGCGACCGGGGTGGCGACGCGTCCCAGGCGGAACCAGTGGCGGGCGGGAACATCGCCCTTGGCGATGGCGAAGAAGCTCGCCAGCCGCGCTTCCGAGGCCAGCAGGTCGTAGCAGTTCGCGTCGAGCGCGCCTTCCGGCGCGACGCAGCCGATCGACAGCAGGTTGCGCTGCTTGTCGATCAGGAAGCCGAAGTCCATGTCGAGCGCCATCGCCCGCGCAATCTCCTCCAGCTGTTCCAGCCGCGCGCACAGCGCCGCCGAGTCCTCGGCGCCGCGCGAAAAATCGGCGCGGTGCGCGGCTATGGCGTTCACGCTGGCCTGCGCCCAGAACAGCATGTCCGCGCCCGCCGTGTCGCCGCGCTCGTTGGCGAGCGCCTTGGCCATGTCGGCCATGTTGGCGGCTTGCAGCGCGAGATTGAGCAGGCGCTCGGCGAAATTGTCCTGCGGGCGAAGCGCTTCGTCCACGGCGCCGGCAAGCTCCGCCAAAGCGGTGTCGAGTTGGCGCCAGGTGACGGTTTGCGTCTTCGGGCCATCGCGCAGGCTCGCCGCCTCCGCGCGCGTCAGGGCGAGCGCGTCGCCGACGCCGACGAGCATGCGCGCCCTGTCCGCCTTGGGCGCCCGCCATTCGCGGCAGGCGTTGGCCAGCGCGATCAGGTGCCCGGCCAGATTGCCGCTGTCGACGGAGGAGACATATTTGGGATCGAGCGGACGCAGATCGCCGGTGTCGTACCAATTGTAGAAATGGCCGCGAAACCGCGCCATGCCGCCCATGGCCGCGAGCGTCGCTTCGAGACGCGCCACGGTCTCGTCAAGGCCGATCCAGCCGAAATCGTGCGCGCTGGCCGCCGCCAGCAGATAGAGGCCCAAATTGGTCGGCGAGGTCCGGCGCGCCAGCGCGTTCGGGTCTTCCTGAAAATTATCGGGCGGCAGGTGGTGGTCGGCGGCGGTGACGAAGGTTTCGAAATAACGCCATGTGCAGCGCGCCGTGAGGCGCAAGGCGCGGGCGTCCTCGTCCGCCAGGGGCTTGCGGGCGGCGAGGCGCGGCGGCAGGCTGACCCAGCGCGCGATGGCGGGCGAAGCCAGCCAGAGCGCCGCGCAACCGCAAGCCAGCAGGGCCGCGCCGCCGCCGGCGAACAGTCCGGCGATCAGGGTGAGCGCGCCGATGACCGAGGCGCCGAACATGCGCCGGTAAAAGCCGGCGAGGTCGAGCCGCCGCGCCTGGGACGCCTGAGCCGCCGGAACCCATTCCAGCAGGTTCTTGCGGCTGACGAGCAGGCGATACAGCGTGCGACAGATGGCGTCGCCCATCAGCCAGGCCTGATCGGCCAGGAAGATGACGGTGAGCGCCGACAGGATCAGCGCGAGTTTCAAATCGCCGCCGAGCGCGCGAAAATGGCTTGCGAGCGTGACGCCCGGCCGCAGCGGGGGAATCGCGGCGATCACGGGAATCATCGACGGCAAGGCGATGGTCGCGACGACGAACAGCGTCCAGACCAGCGACGCCGGGAACGGCAGCAGGAAGCCCGCGAGCAAGGCGACCACCGCCAGCGGCGCCGAAAGGGTGCGGCGCAAATTGTCGAGCATTTTCCAGCGCCCGATCGCCGGCATGCGCGACGCGGTTTTCGGCGCGCCCGGCGCGCGCGGCCCAACGCCGAGAATCCACGGCAGCAATTGCCAGTCGCCGCGCGCCCAGCGATGGTGGCGCAAGGCGCCGACATCGTAGCGCGACGGAAATTCCTCGACGACTTCGACGTCGGAGGCCAAGCCGGCGCGGGCGAACACGCCTTCGAACAAGTCATGACTGAGCAGCGTCGAGTCGGGCGCGCGGCCCGCCAGGGCGGCCTCGAACGCGTCGATGTCGTAAATGCCCTTGCCGGCGTAAGACCCTTCGCCGAACATGTCCTGATAGACGTCGGAAACGGCGGAGGCGTAGGGATCTATGCCGCTCAGGCTGGAAAAGATGCGCTGGAACAGCGAGCCTTCGAGCCCGACCGGCAGCGACGGGGTGACGCGCGGTTGCAGCACGCCATAGCCCTCGACGATGCGGCCGGAGGCTTCGTCGAATCGCGGCCGGTTGAGCGGATGCGCCATCTTGCCGATCAGGCGGCGCACGGTTTCGCGCGGCAGGCGGGTGTCGCCGTCGAGCGTCACCACATAGCGGACGTTCAACGGCGGCGCGAGCGGCACGCCGTCGAGAACGACAAAGCCGGTGTCGTCGGCGCCGCGCAAAAACCGGTTCAGTTCATGCAGCTTGCCGCGCTTGCGCTCCCAGCCGATCCAGCGCGCCTGGCTTTCGTTCCAGACGCGGTGGCGATGCAGCAGCAGAAAGCGCGGGCCGCCGGGCGCGGGGCCATAAAGCGCGTTCAGCCGCGCCACGCCCGCGATGGCCACAGCCAGCAGCGCGTCGTCGCCCTCGACGTGTTTCTCGTCGGCGTCCAGCCAATCGGACAGCAACGCGAAATGCAGGTCGCCCTCGGGGCTGGCGAGATGATGAATCTCCAGGCCCTCGATCTGCTGTTCGATGGCTTCCGGCGTCGTCAGCAGCGTCGGCACGGCGACGAGCGTGCGCAAATGCGCGGGAATGCCGCCGGCCAGCTCCAGCGCCGGCAGCAGGTTGGCGTGAAAGCCGAAACCGACCGCGCGATTGACCAGCGCGACGCTCGCGTCGATGGCCGGGATCGCGCCGAGAACGCCGAGAAGCCACAGCGCGCCCGCGCCGACCCCCATGGCCGCAAGGGCGAAAAGCGGCGCGGCGAGCAGGATGAGGGCGGCCGCCGCGATGGCGCCCGCGTAATAGCCGATGCGGTTCATCCGATGCAGCCGCACCCGCCAGCGGCGCTGGCGTGGGTGATAGCCGATCTCGGCCTCGAAATCGGCGCGCCCCCCGCCGATGAGATGATAGCCGGTGTCGGTTTTCCGCGCGTCCGTCGGCGCCGGCGTCAAATCGTGAAAGCGCTTGCCCGCCGCGATGGCCTGTCGGGCGATATCGAGCTCGGCGCCCTCGGAGCCGCGCGCCAATTCCTCTATGGCGCCGCGGTAGAGATTGCGCGTCGGGAAATCCATGGTCTTGTAAGTGGCGTCGGCGGCGAGCGCCGCATCGACCAGGCAGACCTCCTCGAACAGATCCTGCCAGTTGACGTCCGAGATCAGGCGCAGGCTGGTGATGATGTTGCGCACGGTGACGCTGGCCGCGCCCTGGCGCCGGTGCGCGTCGCGCACCAGATCGTCGGCGCAGATCTCACGCGCCGCGAGACGCTGGTCGAGCCAATCGAGCGCGGGCGTGACCTTCGGATCCTGATCGCGCAACCGATGAATGAGTTGGAGGGCGAAATCTTCCGAGCGCGCGTCGTCCTCGTGGTCGGAGAGCACGATATGCGTCGGCTGGGCCTCCTGGCCCGATGCGCCCAGCAGACGGTCAGCGAGATTGTCGGCCAAATGCCGCGCCGCTCGCCCTTGCACGATCTGCACGGCGAGACGCCGCAAGTTCTCGATCATCACGAGGCGCAGCGTGATCGACACCGCCCACAATTCGCCGATGTTCAGCGGCTGCACCTGCTGATAGGCCCGCACATAGCCGACCAGCATGTCCGGGTCGAAACGGCTGTCCGTGTGGGCCACGAACGCCCAGGCCATGCCGAATACGCGAGGATAGCCGGCGAACGGCCCGACGCCGAGCTTGGGCAGTTGCCGGTAATAGCCGGCGGGCAGGTCCGATTGAATGGCGCGGATCTGCTTCTCGATGAGATGATAATTGTCGATCAGCCATTCGGCCGTGGGCGTGACGGCGCGGCCCTCTTCGGTTCCCTGCAGCAATGTCTTGTAGGCGGCGAGCAGGACCGCGCTGTTCTGCGCGAGGCGGGTGGAGAGCGGCCGCACCCTGATCGGCTCGGGCGTCACCGTCTGCGCGGCGGCGAGACTGCGCGCATGGTCGTCGAGACGCTCCGCGCTGAACAATTCTTCGCGGACGGGTTCGGGATTGTCCCAGGCCGACGGCGCGCGCGCGAAACGGTTGAAAAATTTCAAGAAGAGCCTCGAATTCATGTCGGAGGACAGGCGCGCCCTCATGTGCGTGCGACACCGTGGCGTCCTGCGGGGCGGCGGCAAGCGGCAAAGTTCGTTTGGGTGGGAAGACTCGCATCCTCCTGGCGCCGGGACGCGCCTTGAGGATGGGCGATGGCGTTACGGATCGGCCTTTTCGGCCACCGGCGCCGCCGGCTGCTCAAACGCGCCCGCATCGATGTGCGGCGTCCGCCGGAAAACGGCGGCCAGCGTCAAAATGAGCAGCAAGATGAGAATGGCTGGAACAAGCGGGCTCCAGCGCGGCTTTGCATGAACGCCGCCGATGAGGGGTACGGTCGCCATTCGCCGGGCGGGCTGAAGCAGCGCGAGCATGCGGTCGGCGATGACGGTCGCGTCGCTGCGTCCCGGCATGAGACCCGCCAGTGCGTCGAGCGCCAGGGGTTTGGGCATTTTTGCGATGCGCGCCGCTTCTTTCCACGGATCGGCGCCGGAGCGCGCGATCGCCGACACCATGGTCAGCGGCATGCCATGTCCGTCCTCGTAGAGCACGGCATAGAGGAAAGGCTCGAACTCGGCTCCCAGCGGCGGAAACGCTTTTGGCGCGCCGTTCCGGCTCCGGGTTGGCGGGCGTTCAGCCACGAAGACGCCAATCGGCGGGATCGAGCATGCCGGTCAAATCGATGTGGGCGACGCAACTTTCGTCGGGCAACACCTTGTCCGAGAAGATGATGTCGAAGACCTGCCCCTGCTCCGTCAGCATTTGCAGGTCGTTGCGGCCGAAGAGACCTTTCAGCGCATCGGCGTCCAGGCGGATCTCGCCGCACCCCGAAACGCCAGCCGCGGGGCGGTGATACCCGTCGAAATCGAAGGTCGCCGGCGCCATCTTCTTGCCGTTGTGAATGATCTCGCCGCGTCCGGACAGCCGTCCGAGATAGCGCAGCGCCTTTGTCTTGAAAGCCATAGTCTTGCTCGTTCTTCCTGTTCACCGCGCCGGCTTCGGCGTTTTGATCGGGGTGGATCGCCCCAGCGGCATTTTCGGCGGATTGGGATCCGCCGCCGGCTTGGCCGCCTTCGGCTTCTTGGCTTCGCGATTGCCGCGCTTGCGTTCCTGGGCCATGCGTCACTCCTGTCGCGCGCCCTGACGGCGCGCCCGATGGAAAGAGAAGCCTCAAAACCTTGAGGCGCAGGACGCCTTCCGGCGCGAAGGTCAATTCACGATTTTGATCTTTTCCGCCGAAATATTTCCGCCGCGGCGCGCGACGAGTTCGAACAGAACCCCGTCACTCTCGCGCCATTGGGTTGCGCCGACGCGCTCGACCGCGCCGGAATGGGCGAAGTCGTCTTGACCGCCGCCATCCAACGCGATGAAACTGAAGCCATTTTGCGGATTAAACCCTTCCACGGTCTCCTGAGACATGGAAACCCCTTTCTGCACAAGCCAACATGCTTGCGGACGCAGCCGGCGGTCGAATTTGCACGTTTTGGCAGGATATTTGAGGGGCATGCCAGACGTATTTCCGTAGAAAAGACGCCAAGAGACCACTGTCCGACAAAATCAAAATAGGAGTTATTTATATTTTTACAAGCGACTTTCTTTTTTTATATTTTCTGTCGCAGGCAATTTCTGCGCCGCCTCGGGGGGATTGATGTTTTTTTGACGCGAAGGACCGGTACTTGGGAGATCACGGGTGGAATCGCGTGCGGACGAAAAGTCGTTCGCGCCGCCAGGAAACAATCCTGCGATTTGTCTTGTCTTGAACGCAATCAAGGCGCATAGTTATTGCGTTGATTTGGCCGAAATGGCTACGCGGTGTCAGAGACCCGCCATCCTCCTTCAAATTTACGAGACTTGGTGGCTGCGCTGTTGAGCGCTGCGATCAGCTCATCGCGAGTTGGACTGTGTTCCGACGCCGACCACGGATGTACTGGCGGCTCGGAGGCGTTCCTGCTCAGGTGGGCGCCATCGGACAAGCCCCCATCGCCGCCGCGGCCAGAGAATGGCCGCAACCCGACGCCGTCGCGTCCTGATCGCACGCTTGGCGCGTTGCGCATCGCATCCCTTGGCCCGCGATCCTTGGCCCGCGATCGGCCCGCAAACGCCCGACGCCTCGGATGAGGCGCCCTTCGGCTGCGACCGCCGAAACGAAAGATAACACACATGATGAATACAACGCAGATTTGCCGCCGCGCCCCCCGCAAGGCCGGCCATGAAAGCGCGCCGCACCTCTACGTGGTGGGGCAGTCCGTTCGGCTGAAGGGCGGTTTCGCGCAACGGACTCTGGCCAAGGGCGTTTACCACGTCACCCGCACGCTTCCGCTGCTGGGAGAGTTTCCGCAATACCGCATCCGCAACGATGACGAGACCCATGAGCGGCTGGCGTCACAGAATGAACTCGAAGCGGTGGACGCAAGGTCCGGCGGCGCCGATCTGATCGCCAGAACCTTCGGTCATGGCTGAAGCGCGGCAACGCCGCCATCGCGAGATCGAGAAGCCGGCGTCGCAGCAACCTGAACACACTGAGCTTCAAAGATTTCCCGGAAGGCGGCGACAATGCTGATTCGCTATGGCTACGAGATCACCCTGACCTGCGCGCAACCGACGCCGCTGGTGTGCCTGCTGTCGGTGCACGAGGAGCGCAGGGGCGACATTCGCGATCCCGAAAAAACATTCACGACTCCGATCACGCCGGTCTCGACCTACCGGGACCTCTACGGCAATCGCTGCCTGCGCCTCGTCGCGCCGCGGGGCGACCTGATGATCTGGGGCGACGCCACGCTCGAAGATGACGGCAGGCCGGACCCGGTCATCCCGGAGGCCCGGGAAACGCCCGTGCAGGACCTGCCGGTCGAGTGCCTCGTCTTTCTCATGGGCAGCCGTTATTGCGAGACGGACCGCCTCAGCCAGATCGCCTGGGACACATTCGGAAAGATTGCGCCCGGCTGGGGCCGCGTGCAGGCGGTCTGCGACTTCGTCCACGGCCACATCCATTTCGACTACATGCAGGCGCGCGCGACCCGCTCCGCGTGGGAGGTCTTTCACGAGCGCGTCGGAGTGTGCCGCGACTTCGCGCATCTGGCGGTCACGTTTTGCCGGTGCCTGAATATTCCAGCGCGCTATGTGAACGGCCATCTTGGCGACATCGGCGTTCCCGACGGAGGCCCGATGGATTTCAGCGCATGGATGGAGGTTTATCTCGACGGCGCCTGGCATACGTTCGATGCGCGCCTCAACGTTCCCAGGATCGGCCGGATCGTCGTCGCGCGCGGGCGCGACGCCGCCGATGTGCCGCTGATCAACTCATTCGGCCCGCATATCCTGAAAACCTTTCGGGTGTGGACCTATGCCTTGCAGGCGCCCGCATCGGGATTTCCGCCGCCGCCAACGCAAAGCGAAGGCGCTCTTTGAGCGAGCCCCTGCCCCGACTCGCGCGCGGGGCTTGATCGCAGACCGACGCAACATCGTCCTGACTCGCCTTGCGGTTTCAAAGACGCGGCCTCATGCTTTGATATGCCTCAAAGCGCATAAGCGCATTGAGGCGCACCGCTATTGCATGCAAGACGTCGTCGCTATCCTGTCGGCTCTGGCCGAGCCGACCCGCCTCGCGGCCATCAGCCTCCTGTGGGACGGCGACGAGCATTGCGTCTGCGAGCTGATGAAGAAAATCCCCGCCAGCCAATCGCGGATGTCGCGGCATATGTTGGCGCTGAAAGTCGCCGGGCTGGTGATCGACCGGCGCGACGCGCAATGGGTCCGCTACCGGCGCAATCCGAAATTGCCGCCCGAGGCCGTCGCCATCGTCGACGCTGTCGTGGCGGCGATGCCGCGATCCGAAGCGGAGGCGGCATGAGCGCCGAGCTTTCCAACGCATGGACCAAATCACGGTCGTCCGTCTATGTGGGCGCGACGCTCGGCGCCGTCGCGCTCTGGTTTGCCGTTTATTGGCAGTTGGAACGTGTCTCGGCTTGGGCGGCCGGATGGCTGCCCCTCCCTCTGAACAGTCGCATGGAAGAGGCGGCGCGCTTCCTTGTCTTCGAGACGCCGAAGGTGCTGATGCTGCTGACGCTGGTCGTCTTCGGCATGGGAATCGTGCGCAGCTTCTTTTCGCCGGAGCGCACCCGCGCCCTGCTCGCGGGCAGGCGCGAGGGGGTCGGCAATGTCGCTGCGGCGACGCTCGGCGTGTTTACGCCGTTCTGCTCCTGCTCCGCCGTGCCGCTGTTCGTCGGCTTCGTATCGGCCGGCCTGCCGCTGGGGGTGACCTTTTCCTTCCTGATCGCGGCGCCGATGGTGAACGAGGTCGCGCTCGGCCTGCTGTTCGCTTTGGTCGGCTGGAAGGTGGCGCTGGTCTATCTGGTTTTCGGCATGACGCTGGCGATCGTCTGCGGCTGGGTGATCGGGCGTTTGCGCCTGGAAGGCTGGCTGGAGGAATGGGTGCGCAATGTGCGCGCGGGCGAGAACGTCGTCATTCCCGACCATGCGACCGCCGCCGACCGCATTGGGGCGGGTCTTGAAGCTGTGCGCGACATCGTCGGCCGGGTCTGGATCTGGATCCTCGTCGGCATTGGCGTCGGCGCCTTCATCCACGGCTATGCGCCGACCGATCTGCTGGCCTCCATCATGGGCAAGGGCGCATGGTGGTCCGTGCCCGCGGTGGTGCTGCTGGGGGCGCCGATGTATTCCAACGCCGCCGGCATCATTCCAGTTGTCGAGGCCCTGCTGAGCAAAGGCGCGGCGCTTGGAACGACCCTCGCTTTCATGATGAGCGTCATCGCGCTTTCATTCCCCGAAATGGTCATCCTGCGCAAAGTGATGACCCTGCGTCTCATCGCGGTTTTCGTCGGCGTGGTCGCGCTCGGCATCCTGGCCGTCGGCTATCTCTTCAACGCCCTGTTCTCCTGAGAAAGGCCATCCGCCATGAAAACGATAAAAGTTCTCGGCCCCGGCTGCAAACGCTGCGAGGCCGCCGCCGACATGGTGCGCGCCGAGGCGCACAAGCTGGGCATTGCGATCGACCTTGAAAAAGTCAGCGACTACGCGGTCATCGCCGGGTTCGGCGTCGCCTCGACGCCAGGACTCGTGATCGACGGGAAGGTCGTGCATGCCGGCGGTCTGCCCAAGCCTGAAGATGTCGCCAAATGGCTGGCGGCCTGACGTCGAAACCGTCTTGCCTCTCATTCATGCTTCCAATAATCTGGATATATGGATGAAGCAAACGCATTAGCGGCCCTCTCGGCGCTCGCCCAGGCCACACGCCTGCAAACCTTGAAGCTGCTGGTCAGCCGCGAGCCAGATGGCGTTCCCGCCGGGGAGCTGGCCCGCCTGATCGGCGTGCCGCAGAACACGCTATCGGCGCATCTGTCGATCCTCGCCAACGCCAGCCTTGTCGCCGGGGAGCGCCGCAGCCGTTCGATCATCTATCGCGCCGACGTCGAGCGCCTGCGCCAACTCGTGCTCTTTCTGCTCAAGGATTGTTGCGGCGGCCGCGCCGAGCTCTGCGCGCCCCTGACCGACGAACTCATCCCGTGCTGTCCCGAACCGGCCCCTCGCGATGACTGACGGCATCAGCAACGCACTGTTCCGTTGCGCCAGCGCCCGCTCGCGCGAAATCCTCATCCTCTCCCTCCCACGCGGACCGTTTTCCACCGGTCTCGCCGGAGTTTTGTCATGTCCACGTTTGAACGCTATCTGACCCTGTGGGTCGCGCTCTGCATCGCCGCGGGCGTCGCGCTGGGCCATTACTTTCCCGGCGTCTTCCACGCCATAGGCGCCGCTGAAATCGCCAAGGTCAATCTGCCGGTCGCCGCGCTGATCTGGCTGATGATCGTGCCGATGCTTGTCAAAATCGATTTTTCCGCGCTGGCGCAGGTCGCCGAGCATTGGCGCGGCATTGGCGTGACGCTGTTCGTCAACTGGGCGGTCAAGCCATTCTCGATGGCGCTGCTGGGCTGGCTGTTCATCGGCGGGCTTTTCCGCGCCTGGCTGCCCGCCGACCAGATCGACAGCTACATCGCCGGCCTGATCCTGCTCGCCGCCGCGCCCTGCACGGCCATGGTGTTCGTCTGGAGCAACCTGTCAAACGGCGAGCCGCATTTCACGCTGAGTCAGGTCGCGCTCAACGATGTCGTCATGGTGTTCGCCTTCGCGCCCATCGTCGGCCTGCTGCTCGGCCTGTCGGCGATGACCGTGCCGTGGTCCACGCTGGTTCTCTCGGTCGTTCTCTACATCGTCACGCCGGTCGTCGCGGCGCAGTTTTTGCGCCGTTGGGTGCTGGCGTCCGGCGGCGAGGCGGCGCTCAAAACCCTGCTCGCCCGCTTGCAGCCGCTGTCGCTGGTCGCGCTGCTGACGACGCTGGTGCTGCTGTTCGGCTTCCAGGGCGAGCAGATCATCGCCCAGCCGGTGGTCATCCTGCTGCTCGCCGTCCCGATCCTGATTCAGGTCTATTTCAATGCGGGTCTCGCCTATCTGCTCAACCGCATGACCGGCGAAGCGCATTGCGTCGCCGCGCCTTCGGCCTTGATCGGCGCCAGCAACTTCTTCGAACTGGCGGTCGCCGCCGCCATCAGCCTGTTCGGCTTCAAATCCGGCGCCGCCCTCGCCACCGTGGTCGGCGTGCTGATCGAAGTCCCCGTCATGCTGACAGTGGTCAAGATCGCCAACGCCAGCCGCGGCTGGTACGAAGCCGGCGCCGCCGTTCGTCGACGCAAGCTCGCCGAACTACAGGCAGGCGACCATGCCTGAGGTCACCGACGTCGTCATCCACCACAACCCGGCTTGCGGCACGTCGCGCAACGTGTTGGCGATCATCGAGGCGGCCGGTTATCGGCCTGTCGTGATCGACTATCTCAAGACCGGCTGGACCAAGCCGCAATTGCTCGGCCTGTTCGCCGCCGCCGGCCTGACCCCGCGCACGGCGCTGCGAACGACGAAATCGCCGGCGCAGGAGCTCGGTCTGCTCGACCCTCAGGTTTCGGACGAGGCCCTGCTCGACGCCATGATCGCGCACCCTGTTTTGGTCAATCGCCCCATCGTCTGCACGGCCAAGGGCGTGCGGCTGTGCCGGCCGAGCGAACGAATCCTTGACTTGCTCGACCGGTTGCCGCCGGGCCCGCTCACCAAGGAGGACGGCCAGTTGATCATCGACGCAGAAGGAAACCGCATCGCCTGACGCGCCTCAATCTTAATGAGGCCTGCTTTCGCCAGATCGACGAGCGGGTCCTGTTCAAGCCGGCGCGCCCCGGGCACGCGCCGCAGATCCGGCTGCTCGATGGGTCCGCTCGCAAACGCTCCCTCAGCCGGCGCGGCAAATCGGCATCATCTTGGGGGCGGCTGCGGCATGCTCCTCGCCAGCCTGTTCCCGGTCCTGCGCGAACCGCGTCTGGCGGCCATGCTCAGCGGGCTGGAAACCACCGATAGCGTCATCGGCTCGGCATGGCGGCTTCTGAAGCAAACAGGTGCTGCGCGGAAAGCTCGGCAAACAGCCCCATGCGACACCTCCATGATTCGAGAGGCGGCGTCTCACCACCGACACGTCAAGAATCAATGCCAAGATTCTTTCCAATCGATCGCAAATTGTCGAGTGGCTGAAACGCGCCTTGGCCGTGGCCTTTTTTAAGCGTTCAGGAAATTCGATCCGAGATCGCGGTGCGGAGCGTGTTACGAAGCCTCAACCTTGCTTACGTATACCGCTTGACCCGTTGAAATTGTTGGTAGCGGAGGTGCGTTTACCGCAAATCCCCCAACAAATTACGGCCACGTGGATCGCTTGAGAACGCATGGGGAATATCGACGGTTCGAGCCCCCACAGAAGTGCCACGCGATTATATATTTCAAAGGTTTGGGTGAAGGTGCAGCTGCTTTATCCGTCATTGAAATGTAATTGCTTTTTCATGCCGCCGCCACACCTTTAACGCAGGGATACATCGCCGAGTCGTCGCATTTCGCTCGAATGGATCTTCGAAAACGAAGCTGAAATTGGAGGTGGCGTGCGCGGAGGAATCGAACCTATGAGTCATTTTGTCCAATTTCCATACATATCGACGCCTAAAAGGCGTGCCGAGAATAGCTATAATCAAACAACAAAGCCCTGAACACGGCGAAACGCCTCGCCCTGTTCGAGAGCTGCGCTGCGCCGGTCTCCGATGTCAATCAATACGTCGAGGAGGTTCAGCAGTCCCCGTGCGCGATTGACTTCAAGCGGATAGTCTGTCTCGGCAAGTCGTTGAATAACGGCTGCAAGCCGCGCGGGCAATAACGTTCCCACCCAACTTCCTTTTGCATACTCGATTGATTTTAAAGCTGCGCTGGTCTGTTCAATAAATGCATCGATAGGATAAAACGCCGCTGCGCGTTCACACAAGGTCAAAAAATTCATCATAATGAACGTTGACCAACCGGCAGCTGTAACGAGTTTCGTCACGAGAGGCATAATGATCGCGACATTACTCCAATCGCCATTGACGAACCGAGCCGCACCCGGACATTCCGTGTCGACGTTTACAAACAAAAGCGCCTTGATGAGATTCTCCATATTGTAGCCGTGAATTTCGCCCGCGCGGTAGCCGTTTGGCTTAAATGCTTCGTCATCGATCACCCGTTGCACAAAGTCGTCGAGAACTGACAGCGCATTTTCGGGAATGTCTTGGGCATCGAGGACGTGACGGGTAACGATGCTTTCCGCGAATGGCGCGAGTACGCGCAACGCCTCCTCCTCGTTGGCGGAAAACGGTTTAACGAAATTTTCCCGAACCCATTGGAGATCGAAAAATGGCAAGGCACGAGCAAGCATTGTGCCCAAGGTCCGGTTCCATTCGAAAAGATTCGTTTCTTTGTCTCGGCGTGTCTTTCCATCGTCCCAGGGCGGCATCAACCGCTCGGCGGTCCAGCGCGCCAGATCAACGAGAAGCGCCTTGATTCTTGGGCGGTAAACGTCTGAACGGCACCACTCCTCAAGCGGGAAGTGCATGAAGAGCTTGGCCGCATATTGACCGTCGAAGCAGCGCTCGGGGTTGCCCCAATAGTCCCCTCCGCATCTGAGTCGCTCCGAGTCCTTTACCCACGCAGGCGGTAGCAGCTTAAAACCGTTCTCGGCCTTTACACCTAGGGCATGCAATGCTTTCGTGAGAGCGGTTTTTCGCGCCTCTCGATCTGCTGTGTTGTCGCGCTCGAAAGCATCTTCATCCCGGATCAGGTCGATGTAGTGCGCAAGGTCGAATGCGAAGTGAGCGGCAACCCACTTCACGTGCGCGTCGGGGTCCATAAAGAGAGCCTGGAAAGCCATGATTTGCACATCCTCGTTCGGATGGCTCGCAAGTCGGGTCAGGCCAGCGGAGGAATCCGAGCGGGGCGCGTTGCTCTTACGGTCATGAAACAACGCGGAAATGAGGTGAAAAGAAGGGTGCCAGGGAATTTTCGATCCATAGGAATCGCTGGGTTCGCGCATTTTCAGAATGCGTTCCATTACGTTCCATGCCCAGGGCCGATCCTGTGAATCGCTTTCGCCAAATCGGATAACGCATGCCGCGATAGCCGAGACGCCGCTTTGAATCATGTGGGGGCCGACACCGGCGCGCTCATTGAATAGGTCGTCGTGGTCGTGCCCTTTGGCGAAGGCAATGGCGTTTGCCAACGTCCAACCCTCGGTAGGCTTACCCTCATTCAAGGATTTGAAGGCCCAAGTGAGCGCCCGCTGATGTTGCAACGACTCCGTCGCCTCGGAGGCTCGTTCTTGCATCGCGTTGGACGGCGGCTCCGGCGGTTCGTAGCCGATCGCGATTTGATTGCCTTCCATTTCATAGCGCCGGTAGTTCTCTATATTGCCAAGACCGGACCAGAACTCCGCTTGCTCCTTCAAATACGTCGTTCGTGCTGCGGAGTCGCGTTCTTCTTCGACGGTGTAAGGAAGGTTCTCGGGAAACGCCTCAAGCGCCTTCTTGAAGCGATCCCGCAAGCTCGTGTCACTGGTGATGGCAAAATGCATCGCGAGCACACGCACATCGTGTTTGCGATATTCTCGGCTTTCAAGAAATGCCTTCGCCGTGGCCTTGTCGCCTTTCAATTTCGTGAGGAAACCGAGCCCGAATAGATCAATGTCTTTGTGCGGCTCGTGGACGAATCGCGAAAAATCGTCTTCCCAGAGGCGTTGGCACGTGACAATCGGTAGCGTGATTTCCGAGACCTCGAACGTCTCGATGGCAAGACGCAAACAAAGCCCTAGCGATGCGTAACATTCGCTGCCTTCGAGGATCTGCTTGATCACGTCGCTCGTCGAGCGCCCTTTCTCGATCTCTTTGAATGCCCAATAAGCGAGCGAAAGATAGGCGCACCGGAGCAGTTCGGAGCCCAACATCCCAAGCCCCCAGCCAAATACATGCCAATCCCCCCAAAACTGCTGCCGGCCCCAGGGAAACTCCAGCACGACGGGGATCGGCGTGCCGCATTCGCGGCGGCGGAACTCTTGGATTTGACGCCAGCCGGTGGTCGCATGGTTTGTCAGCTTGGTGATGAGGCGAAGTCCGACGCTCGGGCTTTTCGCAAGCAGGCTGGCGAAAGGTTCGTGCAGCGCTGAGGGAGGGTGGAAGTAGTGGTTATGGTCTTCGAGGCCAATATCATCCCATCTGAAATTAGAACAGCTTGTCGGAAAGTGCGGTGACGATAGCGTCATGCTTTGCTTGCGTGTGCGCTTTTCCTCCGGGATCGCCCTGATCTTTTTGCGCAATTCAACTTGTTCCGCTTCTTCGCGACGACGGCGATCGTACGCATCCTGCGGCAGCTCGTGCATAATTTTCGCCTCAACGGCCTTTTCAACGGCCTCCGGCGCTACTTCTGCCATGATTGGCGTGAAGCCCATGAGTTCCTCGAACGCCGACTGCAACCTCTGTTTGTCGCGAGTAGTTCGCTCAAAAAGAGCGATCGCAAATTCGGTATAACTCCAGGCTGAGCGGAGAATGAGACTTCGCAAGCCCGTCGCAAGACTCTTTTGCGCTTCGCGGCCGAGCACATCCCATTTTCCGCGTGCTCGCGGATAGGTCTCCGTGTGAATTTCTGCTTCGAGGTCAATTAGCCATGAGCTGCATGTGGCTAGAATGCACTTCGAACGATTGTTCTTGAAATCCGCGAGAGCGTTCTGCCACACGCTAAAGACTTCGATCGCCTGCGGAACAAGACGCGCCGGTAGCGTCGTCTGGCGCTCGATAATCCAGTCGATCAGGCGGCCCCATGCCACTCCGTCGGACGGCCAACCGAAGAGATCAGCCATTTGAACAGGGTCTACGCCTTCGATCTTGATGGCGCTTCGCATGATGATGGGACTTGGCACGGTATGCTGCGCCTGGAACCACACCAGCAATTTTTCACAAAGCGCAAAGTCATTTGCCTCGACGCGTTGCGAGAATTCGTCAATGGCGTTCTTGAACGCGTTCGTAAAAGGCGGGGCTGTGAGCCATTCGCGCCGCCATTGGGCGCGAAGAGCGGGATTCTCAAGCATAGCATAGCCGGCTGTCCATCGGCCCGTCTCCGTAAGCGCGTCTTGCGCAAGCAGACCCACCACGCGACCAAGCAAAGGTGGTTCGCCCGCGGCGGCAAGCGCGGAAGGCCATTGGTCACCCAGATCGACAAGCAGGCGGAAGAAAGCCCATTCAAAAAATATGTCATGGCTAAAGGACACTATGGCGCCGCCGCGCTCCATGCGTAGAATGTGGTCGGCCTGAAGCGCGACCAGATGTTCGACGGTCTCCGGCTTGAGGTATCGGACAGAGATGCCATTGCCGAGATTACGTACGCTCTGTTCGGCGAGATCGATGAGCGCGCGCTGACGTTGCGGCACTGATTCTGGCATCGCATCGTGCCCGGCGCGCAGCCACCACGCGTCGATCAAATCGACTTCGGTTTGTGGCTCGGCCTCTTGCGGAAGGGCCTTGGCGAGAACCGACGCAAAAAATGGGCGGCGGGCGATCTGTTCCACGGCTGGGCTGGGACTGCAGAGAAGCCTGCGGAGGTGAGGCTTCGATTTGGCAAGGAGTTCCGCCTCATCCTCGGAGAACTCCTTTACCGAAACGCTACCCATTCCCTCTTCGGAATAGAAGGACCGAGGAAACCAAGCCCGGTAGGCTTCAAGACCTTGGTCGCGCGAGCTGGCGAGAACTTTCCAGGATTGGAGACTAGGGTCGGACTCGATGGCGCGGATCAGATCGGTGATGATATGTTGTTGATCTGGTCGGATACGGTCGATCCCATCGATGAATAGAATGGGCGTACCTGAAGCGCCGATTTCAGCGAGAAGATCGGGCGCATGGCTGTGGCGCAGACCGAGGGCTGTCGCGAATGTTGTCCAACTCGTTCCTTGCAGCCGGTCGTTCTTGAGGAAGAAGATCGGTCCTGACTTCGCCGCGTTGGCAGCAAAGCGCTTTAGCACCGCCGACTTGCCACATCCCGGCAAGCCGCCGATGGAAACGACGCGATGCTTATGGAGCATCTGAGCGACTTCGGCCTGCAAACCGTCGCGCGCGACATGAAAATCATCGACAGTTTCGGAAACGTCGTTGAGCGCATCGATCGATGCCGCGTTCAGCCGATCGATGTCGTGGCTGAAGTTGGGCGCCACTTTGAGGCGCACCGAGCCATGCAGTTGAGCAAGCAAGGACAAACGCGTCCATTTTGCTGCGTTTGCCGCGCCGGCGCGCGCGATGCGGCAGAGGCGGTCAAAAAGAAGGAAATCCTGGCCGTCCACGTTATCTGCAACGAGTTCTTGTAGGCTATTGACTATTTCGGCGCGTAGCGCCCCGCCGTCTTCCAGGCCGGCCAGATGGAGGGCGGCAAAACTCCGATAGAAACTGACTTCCTCATCCAGATTTGCCGCGCCGGTAAGGGACAGCATGCTTTTTCGCAATTTCCTATCATCAGCTCCCGCCGTGCCAGTTGGCGCAAAGTACTCTTCGAAGTCTTTGGCGTCAGGACTCGCATTTGCCTTGCTGATCAACCGCGAAAGGCATCGGAATGTCGTATCGCTAACGTGCTCAACGACAAACCCACTCGCGTCCCAACCTCTAACGAAGGCGTTGGACGCTTGCGTCTTCATGGCGGCCGCGACGATATCCTTAAATTGCTTGTCAGCGCCGCTAATCGTAAGGGAGCGTTTGACCTGAAGATCGAGCGACTTATGCATCCCGGCATCGTCGAGCCCGACGATGACATCATCCATCGGATGGCCGTGACCTTGCCGTTGAACGGCGACGCTGATGACGATTCCATGCCGCCCCGCCGCGCGCTCGTGCCTTAGCAGCTTCGCGAGGTAATAGGCGACGACAGTGTCTTCGTATGTGAAACCTGCACCGCCGGTCAGTTCGGTGGAGGCTGGAGTCGGATCAAGTGTATCGGTCAAGGCGTCCCGCCGGGAAATGTCGGTTGGAAACTCTTTTTTGAGCACGCGAGCAGTATGCGCGCACTGGCCAATCCCTTAGCTGCCATATGGAAACGGGCAAGGGAATCATGAGCCTCATTCTTCAACCATAACCTACCACGCAACTGGAAGACGTAAGTGAGTTCGAACTACGAAAGGACGGAGGTCCGCTTCGCGTCTAGACGAGTCGTCCGCGGCCAGTGTTGGGGAAGGTCTCCTTCGAGCCGTTCAGTGCCGAAGACCTTGCGCACCGGCAATCAGCCAGGGCCCAGCTTGTATCGACGCGATCGGCGGAAGCGGGCACTTCCAGAATCAGGCAGTTTAGCTCCGCACGCGGTCCCGCGCCGCTCGGCGGACAAAAAATATTTTCGAAAATCATGATTTTTCTTGAGGTCTAGCTGGTACCGCTACAGCGACCCCGATTTTCGAATAACATGGTTCGCTAGTTTTAGAGTTCTATACAAAGCTGCTTTTTAAGGGCTGCCCGAGAGCCGCGGTGAATCTTTGCGCCTCCTTGGCGAGGTTTTCATAATTTTTGATGAGTTGCCGAACGCAAAGCTCACAGGCAAATGCTGCTTCGGAAAAGCTCAAAAGTTCCTGGGGGGAGCTGACGTGGAGAACGGTGTTTTCCCTTAAAGTGAAATGCGCTGCTGCGTCGCGATAGCGCCGCGTGAGAAAATTGTCTTTAAAATGCTGGATGGACTTTCCAATGTAAGGGCGAATTTCATGGCTCAGGTCTCTGTGGTTCGGTACTATGTCAGCCAAAGCTGTCAGTTTAAAACCGAATTTTTTTGCACGTTTAATTTGTTTAGATTTTAGGGTGTTGATGCCTTCCATTATTTTATAGTAGCAAAGAAGCTGGTAGTAGGCGCTATCGGAGTTTCTAGCCTCCCTAAATAGAGCATAAATCGGCCGTAATTCATTAAAAACTTCAATTTCAGCGTCAATTAAGAATGATGGCCGGAATGGAGATATGATGTCTATGTATTGAGCGTCATTCTTGTTGTCCTTTATTCGTATTTTTGAAATGCGGATTGGCGTATTTTTTATGTATGATATATAATCTATAAACGATCCGATTAAATCAATAAATATAAATTTTGCCTCCATATTGTTTTGTGCCATCAAATTCATAGAGATCATAGACAATTCGCCGGCGCTGTTTTTGTAAACGCGAAATGTATAACCCGCTAATTCGACCTGGAGAAACTCTTTGCTCGGCTCAATCAGCACATATGAGGTGCCGTCGTTAGCCGTAAAGTTCCCGTTAGCGTCGCCGGGAGCCGCGGCGCTCGTGGCGAGGAGAGCTGATACTGTAAAGCTGCGCACCGTTTGGTCGTCTCGTCGCTCGTCGCTATTCCGAGTTTCATTCTTCCGAATTGCAAGAATGGAGAGAGTGCCGCGCAAGCCGGGTGCGCGTAGTTTTTCCAAATCGATTTGCATCGAATTAGTCGTGCTTGTTCCCAAAAATCGCGTGTTGCCATCAGTCATCGCGGTATCCTTGCTTATTTTTAATTGTCGCTGACGCTCGAGCGCGGCCAACGTTTCGGCCCCAGCAGAGGCTGGCCGGCACCCTTTGATTGATGTGTCACTTACATTGAGACGTCTGCGACGGAAAGCCATCGCAGTGTGACGCAGTCAGGCGCCATCGGCGGCTTGCCCGGCGGGTTGGCTCTAACCCGCCAAACAGCTCAAGGAGGAGCAAAATGGCTTATTACGTCGGCATTCTCGACGGCGCCTCGGACACTTGGGGCGTGCGTATCGCCGACATTGACTGGTGTGTCGGCGCTGGCGAAACGCCAGAAGCCGCCCTTGCGGATGCGACCGCCGCTTTGCGCGACGTCATCGCATATAAAAGAAGTGGCGGGCAACCCTAACGAGCCAAAGCTGGGGGACACATTTTCGAAATGCTACGCAGGCATGCCGTCAGGGGTTGTGCATTATTTTGCACGGACCGCCTTGGCGCGAACTGAACGCGCGTGCATATATATGCACTAAACGAGCGCGTGACATGCCGAAGCCAGAAACCAACACCCGCAAAATTATCGCCCGGCTTGAGGCTGAAGGCTGGTACAATGTCGGCGGCGGAGGCCACGATCGTTATGTTCATAACGATCGGCCGGGCGTCATGATCCCGGTTCCCCGCCATCGCGAACTGACGCCCGGAACGGCGCGCTCGATAGCCAAGGCGGCGGGTTGGTTCTGATCCGCCAACAGCTCAAGGAGAGGAGCAAAATGGCCTATTACGTCGGCATTCTCGATGGTGCCTCAGACGCTTGGGGAGTGCGTATCGCCGACATTGACGGGTGCGTCGGCGCTGGCGATACGCCAGAAACCGCCCTTGCGGATGCGACCGCCGCTCTGCGCGACGTCATCGCATATAAAAGAAGCGGGGGCCATCCAGTGCCCCCGCCCTCGTCGGTTGCGGAGGTCCTCGCCCGCGGGGAAATAGGCCCGGGCGAAACGGCCGTGCTTGTCCCGCTGATCCTTGACGCCGGCCGGAGCGTCCGCGCCAATCTAACCATGGACGCCGGATTGCTGGAAGCCATCGACGAAGCTGCAAGCAGAAGCGGGGTTACACGTTCGGCCTTCATCGCGAGCGCGGCGCGAGAGAAATTGGCTCGCGTCTGATCGGCGACCTGGCCGCCACGCCGGCCGGGGCGCGCAATGTCAGGTTAGCCAGCCCGGGCGCGGGATAGGCGCGCCAGGCCGGCGTTACGCTCCCTGGGCGCAGGCCAATGGCGCATTGCCCGCCCATGCTGCCGTCAAGGGCCAGAGACGATAAGTTCTTTAACCGCCTTCGCTTCGTCCGCGCCGCCGGCCTGATATGTCAAATCGACGCTTTCGAGCCGAAAAGCAGCATAGATCTCGCGCGTCTGCGGCAGGTCGTTAATCGTCAAGATGAAGTTGCCTTTCAAGCCGCCAAGGGCCTCGGCCATTTCCGCATGGCTCGCCTGAGAAAAGAGCCCCGCTCCATAATAGCGCTCTGTCCCAAAGTATGGCGGGTCACAAAAAAACAGCGCGCCGGGCCGATCCCACCGCGCGATGAAATCGCGCCAGTCGAGGCATTCTATTGTCACACCCGCAAGTCGATCATGGATCGCCTCGAGGAGCACGCCGAGCTTGGTCGTATCAAACCGCGCAGGGCCGGTGAGAGAATAGCCGAAGGTTCGGCCGGAAACCTTACCGCCAAAAGACAAGCGCTGCAGGTAGAGAAACCGCGCAGCACGTTCAAGATCGGTCAGCGTCGTCGGGTCTTGTGACAGCAGCCGATCAAATTCGGCCCTCGACGTGAGCCGCCATTTTAGCATGTCAAAGAAAGGCTCGTAATGGCGTTGCAGGATCCGGAAGAAATTGGCCACGTCCTGAGAGCGATCGTTAATTACCTCGACATCAGGCGCGCGGACCCGTCGCAAAAAGACTCCACCCATCCCAACGAAAGGTTCGGCATAAAGATCATGTGGAGTCTGATCGATCAACCGAGATAGCCGTTCCGCCAGCTGTTTTTTCCCTCCGATATAACCTGCCGCCGGGCGCGCCGGTCTGACAACGCGTAGCCGAGATTGGCTGTCTCCAAGGTCCATTTCAGATTGCATGTTTTCTTATAACCAGGATTCTGGCACCCTGCGCGAGCCGTCGACGGCGGCGGGGGAGCGTTATCCTTGGTGGCGCTGCGCGGGTTGGTCGCCAAACTGTGCCCGCGTCCGGCTTCCGGCCCCCGCTTTCTGAGGGAGCCGGCGGATATTCAGTCAATTTTCTCCACGAGCGCGCCATGATCGCGCGGGCTCGTCTCGACGCACGGCGAGCAAGCGCCAGCGCGTAAGGCTTTCTCGATCGCTCGAAGCCGGCGTTTCTATTCGGTCTTTTTGATCGCCGTCGCCATTTATTGCCCCGCCGCCCTGGCTCGCAGCGCGTCCAGTGCTTTGCGGAGCGAGATCGTCTCGCCGCGCCAGTGGTCGACATCAGCGCGCAGCTCTGTGATTCGGTTTTCGTAGAACTCTTTCAGATCATCGATCATCTTGCCGTAGCTATCGATCAGTGCTCGCGTCTTTTCATCGAAGGCATCCTCGAGGAGCTTCCGTGCTTCGGCTCGCTGTTTTTCCGCTGCAGCGTGACCGCCAAAAAGGTGGTCCCAGAATTTTCCCAGGAATCCCGCGAGCACCGTCGTCGCCATTCCAATGATCGCCGTCTCGCTCTGCCCCAAGCCGCCGCCCGCATCCGCCATGGCTCAATTCCTTCGCCCAGGAGCCGCCGCCCGGGTCGTTCAGTGTGAAAAGCCGGGGCGGCGCGCCCCGGCCATAATGATTCCGCGCGATCAGCTCGCAGCCGTCGCCGGCGGGTTGACGGCGGCTTCCAGCGTGGCGGCCGTCGCGGTCAGCTCTTGGGCGATGCTTTCGATCTTCGTGGGATCGTTCGCAGCGACGGCGCTGGCGAGCGCGGCGCTCTGCGACTGGATTTTGGCGACGGCGTCGGACACCGCCTTCTGGATCGCTTCATAGGCGGTTTCGAGGTCTTCGATGGCGGACATGATTTTTCCTTCGCGCCGGCGCGGTGAATCACCTCGCGTCGCCGGCCGGCGAGCGACGCAAGGAACCGGTGATGAGGAAGGGCGCGGTTACCGCACCGCCTTCTTGGCGATGGTCGCCAAGGTGGCCCAAGATGACCAGCGCGCCGAGCTGCACATGGTCCGGCGCGACAGGCGCGGCGGCGGTCGTCGCAGCGCCGGCCGTCATGGAAGCCGCAGCGCTCTTGGCTTTCGCTTTGGCTTTCGCCGTCTCCTCCGCCGCGCGAGCCGTCAGCGCGCCCTTGAGATCGGCGAGCGCGTGCTTCGCCCGGGCCAGATAGGCCTTGCGGCTGGCGAGCCCGTTCAGGCCGCCATTGACCTTGCGCGTGACGCCTTCGATACTGTCATGGTCGGCGTAGTCGTTGATCCGCCGCGCGCGCCAATATGCGGCGGCGACGAGCGCGGCAGCTGGGAATGTGGCGGCACGCGCGGGATCGCTTTCGAGGTTAAGCCCCAGCATCGCCCCGAAGCTGCGATAGTTCGCGCGGCCGGTGAGCTGGATCAGGCCGCGCCCCTTGTAGCGAACGCCATCGCCGGGCTCCTCGTTGCCGAGATCGCGGCGACCTTCGTAGGCGCGGCCCGACGCATATTCGACTGTCGTCTGGAAGCCGTCGGACTCGTGGGCGCATTGGGCGAGAAAATGCCCCTGGCGCAGCTGCGTCGCGAGATCGGCGCGGTTGATGCAATCGAGAAAGGCATTGGCGAGGCCGGCGATGATCGCCGGCCTCGCGTGCGGTTCGATGGCGAGCAAAATTTTGGACACGTCAGCCATCGGCTGGTCCTTTCAGGTCGTGGAGAAGATGTTGATTGAGGAGCGGGCGCTTAACTCGACGCCTTACGGCTGTCTGAGCCGGCGTCGCCGCTTGGCTGCTTGAGCGTCATTTCCGTGTCGTAGCCGCCGCCGCGCGTGTAAGTGTGCGCCGCCTCGGTGATGCGGTACGACCCATTGATGCCGGCGCGGACGCCCGAAACGACGCATGTCGCCTGCGAACGTGCGGCTGGCTCACCGATGATCATGACAGTTCCGCCGCCCTTCTCGCGGTCGGCCTCGTCCTTGTTCGAACTGGCGAGCTGCTTGGCGTGATCCTTGTCGGTCGCCTTGAACCGATGCGTAAGGTCCGCCAGCGCGTCGCCGCCGCTGGTGACCTTCTCCGTGACCCATCGCGCCTTCTTGATGTCGTACCAGCGCGCCGAGAACTGCTGATAGGCCATGCGGTTGAAACAGGGCGTGAGGTCCCAGTTGATAATGTTGCCAGGCCGCGTGGCGTAAACGGTCGCCAGCGCCGCGCCCGAGGCCGCATTGGCGCCGCCGCGCGGCACAAACACCGCCTTGCCGCCCTGCACCTTGAACGTCGCGCCAATCTCGCGGGCGATGCGCGCGCCCCAGGCGTGGAACGACTCGTTGGCCATCTCCCAATAATCGCGCGAGATCGCCGACAGCGC
Source organism: Rhodoblastus acidophilus (assembly GCF_900187365.1). Taxonomy (GTDB): domain Bacteria; phylum Pseudomonadota; class Alphaproteobacteria; order Rhizobiales; family Beijerinckiaceae; genus Rhodoblastus; species Rhodoblastus acidophilus. The sequence goes on along the minus strand of NZ_FYDG01000011.1, from coordinate 1,471 downwards.
GGAATGGACCTGCACGGAATAGCCGATCTTCTTGCCCCATTCCTTGGCGACATCGCCAAACTTCGCCTTGTCCTTGTGGCGGCTCTGCGGCTCCTTGCCCTTCCCTTTCGGATCGGCGCTCTTGGCGTTCAGCGACAGCGTCATGCCGCCGCCGCGCGAGCCCCGGCTATGCGGCTCGTCTGTCTTGCCCTCGAAGGTGATGCAGCCGCCGCCTTTCCAGCCGATCTCCGCATTGACCATCGCCCCGGTGCGCGGCAGGATGATCTGGCCGTTGCGATCATCCATCTCAAGATCGAGGCTGTCGCTTTTGCCGCCCTCGGTATCGCGGATCGTCATCGACAGCAGGTAGGGCGCGAAATTCGCCGTGACCGGCCTGCCATCGATCGAGATGAGATAATAGGCGCCGCGCGAGACGTCAGTCATAGAGCGACACCGTCCTGGTCGCGGTCTCCTGCTGTGCCGCCGGGACGGTCACGAGCACTTTCGTGCCGCGCGGCGGGCAGACGCCGAGCCCGGCCAGATGTGGATTCGCGACCAGCGTCTGTTCGACCAGCCCGACGACGTCGCGGCCATAGCGCCGCCAGAGCAGCAGATCGAGCGGCGTGGAGCCGTTGAAGGTCAGGATTTCGGTGGCCATGGCTGCCTCACCGGAACAAGGACATCAGCGTCGAGAGGATCGATCCGGCGCTGGCGCCGACGGGGGATCGCGTGAGGCTGATCGACACGTCGATCTGCCGTCCGATTCCTTCCCGCGTCAGGAAGGCGTCGGTCTCCTTGACCTTGTCGATCAGAAACCAGCCACGATTCAGTCCGTCGCCACGCACGAGGATCTGCGGCTGACCGCTGGCGCGCATGCCGTCCAGCACCGACAGTCCGGAGAGGCCGCCGAAGCGATGCGGGAACAGCCTGCATTCCAGCGTGATCGTTTCATCCGCCTCGCCCATCGGCTCGCGCGGCTTCATGCCGCCGACGACGTCCTTGGCCGCGAAGTCGAACCCGGCTTCGCGCTCGACTTCATGCGTGTTGAATGGCGCCACGTCCAGCGTGAGCGCGCCAAGCTGATAGAGCACGGGCCTATTCCCCCTGCGGACCTGTCGTGAAGGAGTTGCGGTGGAGCGAGCCGAACGAGGGGGCCTCGCCCGCGCCCGGCGAAGCTGCGACGGCGGAGAGCTTTCTCAATTCGGCGCGCGCCTTACGCGCCTTGATGATCAGAGCATCGAGAGCCGCCCTCGCCAAATCCACCGATCGGCTTACCGGAGGCTCGCTCCAGGAACAGGCAGACCGTCTTCGCCGCGATCTCGACGGGGGCGTCCGGTTGCATCTTGATGACGACATCGGCGCCAAAACGGGCGCGAAGCGCCTGGGTCGCGATGATGAGGAGAGCGAGGCCGGGGAGACCCATTTTCAGGCCTTGAGGATCGAACAAACAATGCGGCCAAGCCCGTCCGGCTCGACGCTCTTGATGGAATAG
>NZ_FYDG01000004.1 GCF_900187365.1 Rhodoblastus acidophilus | reverse complement strand
ATGCCGGGCGACAACATTTCGATGGACGTGTCGCTGATCGTTCCGATCGCGATGGAAGAGAAGCTGCGCTTCGCCATCCGTGAAGGCGGCCGCACCGTCGGCGCCGGCGTCGTCGCCCAAATCATCGAATAATTTTCGGCGGATTGCGTTAGGTGCGGGCTGCCCGTCAGCCCGCACTGATTCGCTCAGAGGATCAGAAAATGAACGGACAAAACATCCGGATCCGCCTCAAGGCGTTCGATCATCGGATTCTGGACACTTCGACGAAGGAAATCGTCTCCACCGCCAAGCGCACTGGCGCTCAGGTGCGTGGCCCGATTCCCCTTCCGACGCGGATCGAAAAGTTCACCGTGAACCGTTCGCCCCACGTGGACAAGAAGTCGCGCGAGCAATTTGAGATCCGTACGCACAAGCGGGTGCTTGACATTGTCGATCCGACCCCTCAAACGGTCGATGCGCTGATGAAACTCGACCTCGCCGCTGGCGTGGACGTCGAGATCAAGCTCTGAGTTCCCGCCTTCGGCGTGAACTTGAAAACCAAGCTCTCCTTTAGAGCGATAATGTGAGTCTGAGACGTCTTCATGACGTCTCGCGGCGCCTCTGCAGGTCCCCTAACGGGGACCTCGTACGCGCCCTTAAGGAAAGAGAAACATGCGGTCAGGCGTCATCGCACAGAAAGTCGGCATGACCCGCGTCTTCACGGACAGCGGGGAACATGTGCCGGTCACGGTCTTGAAACTCGACGGCGTTCAGGTCGTCGCCCAGCGCACCCTGGAGAAGAACGGCTACACCGCTCTTCAGCTCGGCATCGGCCGCGCGAAGGTGAAGAATGTCTCCAAGGCCGAGCGCGGCCGCTTCGCTCAGGCCAATGTGGAGCCGAAGCTGAAGCTCGCCGAGTTCCGCGTGGACGAGGACGCCCTGCTGCCGGTCGGCGCGGAAATCACCGCCGATCACTTCATCGTCGGCCAGTTCGTCGACGTCACCGGCACCACCACCGGTAAGGGCTTTGCCGGCCCGATGAAGCGCTGGAACTTTGGCGGTTTGCGCGCCACCCACGGCGTGTCCGTCTCCCACCGTTCGCACGGTTCGACCGGCGGTCGTCAGGACCCCGGCAAGACGTTTAAGAACAAGAAGATGGCCGGCCATATGGGCTGCGAGCGCGTGACGACGCAGAATCTGCGCGTCGTTTCGCTCGACGTGGAGCGCGGCCTGGTGCTGGTTGAAGGTTCCGTTCCCGGTCACGCCGGCAACTGGATCTTCATCCGCGACGCCGTCAAGAAGGCGCTGCCTGCCGAGGCTCCGAAGCCCGGCAAGTTCCGCATCGTGGAAGCCGCCGCGGCGGAAGCCGCTCCCGAAACCCCGGCTTCGGAGGCTTAATCGATGAAGTTCGACATCACCACTCTCGAAGGCGCCGCCAATGGCGCGCTCGACCTCGACGACGCCATCTTCGGCCTGGAGCCGCGCGAAGACCTGATCGCCCGCATGGTGCGCTATCAGCTCGCCAAGCGCCGCGCCGGCACCCATGCGGTCAAGAACCGCGCGGAGATCGCCCGCACCGGCAAGAAGATGTACAAGCAGAAGGGCACGGGTTCGGCCCGTCACGGCTCCGCCCGCGTGCCGCAGTTCCGTGGCGGCGGTCGCGCCTTCGGTCCGGTCGTGCGCTCGCACGCCCATGATCTTCCCAAGAAGGTCCGCGCCCTGGCGCTGAAGCACGCCCTGTCGGCCAAGGTCAAGGACGGCTCGCTCATCGTGATCGAGGCGGCCAACGCCGACGCGCCGAAGACCGCCGCGCTGAAGGCGAACTTCGCCAAGATCGGCCTCACCAACGCGCTGATCATCGACGGCGCCGAGCTGAACGCGAACTTCGCCCGCGCCGCGCGCAACATTCCCCAGATCGACGTGCTGCCGGTCCAGGGCATCAATGTGTACGACATTCTCCGCCGCGAGAAGCTGGTGCTGACCAAGGCGGCGATCGATGCGCTGGAGGCGCGATTCAAATGAGCAGCGTTGACCCGCGCCACTACGACGTCATCGTCGCTCCGGTGATCACCGAGAAAGCGACTATCGCGTCCGAACAGAACAAAGTGGTGTTCAAGGTTCGCATCGATGCGACCAAGCACCAGATCAAGGCCGCCGTCGAACGCCTGTTCGACGTGAAGGTCGAGGCCGTGAACACTTTGCTCCGCAAGGGCAAGAAGAAGGTCTTTAAGGGAATGCGCGGTGTGCGTTCCGACGTCAAGAACGCGGTGGTCACTCTGGCTGATGGCCAGAAGATCGACGTGACCACCGGGCTCTGAGCTGGATCGAGGTAGAGGCAAATGGCTCTTAAAACGTTCAAGCCGATCACGCCGAGCCTTCGTCAGCTCGTGATCGTCGACCGCAGCGAGCTCTACAAGGGCAAGCCGGTTAAGAAGCTGACCGAAGGACAGTCGTCCGCCGGCGGCCGTAACAACAATGGCCGCATCACCGTCCGCTTCCGCGGCGGCGGCCACAAGCAGGCTTATCGCCTGGTGGACTTCAAGCGTCGCAAGGAAGGCGCGGCCAAGGTCGAGCGGATCGAGTACGATCCGAACCGCACCTCGTTCATCGCCCTCATTTCCTATGAGGACGGCGAGCAGGCCTACATCATCGCGCCGCAGCGTTTGTCCGCCGGCGACACGGTGGTTGCGGGCCCGCAGGTCGACGTCAAGCCTGGCAACGCCATGCCGCTGGCGGCGATCCCGGTCGGCACCATCGTCCACAATGTCGAGCTGAAGATCGGCAAGGGCGGCGCCATCGCCCGCTCGGCCGGCTCCTACGCTCAGATCGTGGGTCGCGACCAGGGCTATGTCATCGTCCGCCTGAACTCCGGCGAGCAGCGTCTGGTCCATGGCCAGTGCTATGCGACGGTGGGCGCGGTGTCGAACCCGGACCACATGAACACCTCGATCGGCAAGGCCGGTCGCCAGCGTTGGTTGGGCCGTCGTCCGCATAACCGCGGCGTCGTCATGAACCCGGTCGATCACCCGCACGGCGGCGGCGAAGGCCGCACCTCGGGCGGCCGCCATCCGGTCACGCCGTGGGGCAAGCCGACCAAGGGCAAGAAGACCCGCTCCAACAAGTTCACCACCAAGTTCATTGTGACCTCGCGTCACAAGGCGAAGAAGAAGAAGGGCTGACCCTGATGTCGCGCTCGATCTGGAAAGGTCCGTTCGTAGACGGATACCTCCTGAAAAAGGCGGAAGTTGCTTCTTCCGCGAAACGCTCCGAAGTCATCAAGACCTGGAGCCGCCGTTCGACCATCCTGCCGCAGTTTGTCGGCCTGACCTTCGGCGTCTACAACGGCCACAAGCATGTGCCGGTGAACGTCACCGAAGACATGATCGGCCACAAGTTCGGCGAGTTCTCGCCGACCCGCACCTTCCACGGCCACGCCGCGGACAAGAAGGCGAAGAGGGGCTGACATGTCGCAGGAAAAGAACCCCCGCGCCCTCAAGGAAAATGAGGCGAAGGCCGTGATGCGCATGATCCGCGTCTCGCCGCAGAAGCTGAACCTGGTGGCTCAGCTGATTCGCGGCAAGAAGGTGGATCGCGCGCTGGCCGACCTGACCTTCTCCGAGAAGCGCATCGCCGTCGACGTGAAGAAGGCGCTGGAAAGCGCCATCGCCAACGCCGAGAACAACCACGATCTCGACGTGGACGATCTGGTCGTCGCCGAAGCCTATGTCGGCAAGGCGCTGGTCATGAAGCGTTTCCACGCCCGCGCCCGCGGTCGCGCGGGTCGCGTCGAGAAGCCGTTCGCGAATCTGACGATCATCGTCCGCGAAATTCAAGCGACGGCCTGAGGAGAGAACGATGGGACAGAAAGTCAATCCGATCGGCCTGCGCCTCGGCATCAACCGCACCTGGGACAGCCGCTGGTTCGCCAACAAGGGCGAATACGGCCGGTTGCTTCATGAGGATTTCGCCATCCGCGAAGCCCTGATGAAGGCGCTGAAGCAGGCGGCGGTTTCGAAGATCGTCATCGAGCGTCCGCACAAGAAGTGCCGCGTCACCGTTCATTCCGCCCGTCCGGGCGTGGTGATCGGCAAGAAGGGCGCCGACATCGACAAGGTGCGCAAGCTTGTCGCCAAGCTGACCACCAGCGAAGTTGCGATCAACATCGTCGAAGTTCGCAAGCCGGAAGTCGACGCCACCCTGGTGGCGGATTCGATCGCCCAGCAGCTCGAGCGCCGCGTCGCTTTCCGCCGCGCCATGAAGCGGGCCGTGCAGTCGGCCATGCGTCTGGGCGCCGAAGGCATCCGCATCAACTGCTCGGGCCGTCTCGGCGGCGCGGAAATCGCGCGCCTGGAATGGTATCGCGAAGGTCGCGTTCCGTTGCACACGCTGCGCGCCAATGTCGATTACGGCGTCGCCACCGCGCATACGGCTTACGGCACCTGCGGCATCAAGGTCTGGATCTTCAAGGGCGAAATCCTCGAGCACGATCCGATGGCCACCGAGCGTCACGCCAATGAGGCGGGCGGCCACGATCATCACGGCGAGCGTCGCGAGCGCCGCGACCGCGACGGCGAGCGTCGCGGTCCGCGCCAGCCGCGCGAACCTCGCGCCTGAACCTTTGTGAGTTTGACCCATGCTGCAACCCAAGCGCACACGATTCCGCAAGGCCTTCAAGGGCCGCATCAAGGGCGTCTCCAAAGGCGGCTTTGAACTGGCTTTCGGTCAATATGGCCTGAAGGCTCTCGAACCCGAGCGCATCACCGCCCGTCAGATCGAAGCGGCCCGCCGCGCGCTGACGCGTCATATGAAGCGCGCCGGCCGCGTGTGGATCCGGGTGTTCCCCGACCTGCCGGTCTCCAGCAAGCCTACCGAAGTCCGTATGGGTAAAGGTAAGGGCGCGCCGGAATTCTGGTGCGCGCGCGTCGCTCCGGGCCGCATCATGTTCGAGGTCGACGGCGTGCCGCAGACCCTCGCGCGTGAAGCTTTCGCCCTTGCCGCGGCCAAGCTGCCGATCAAGACGCGCTTCATCGAACGCATCGCCGAGTAAAGGAGGGCAGGATGTCCAAGCAAGATAGCCGCCTGAACGACCTCAAGGCGATGACTGATGACCAACTGGCTGACGAATTGCTCAAGCTGAAGAAAGAGCAGTTCAACCTGCGCTTCCAGAAGGCGACGAATCAGCTCGAGAACACGTCGCGCGTCCGCGTCGTCCGCCGCGACGTCGCCCGCGTGAAAACCCTGGCCGCGCAAAAGCGCGACCAGGCCAAGTAATAGGGGCGAAACCAATATGCCGAAGCGCATTCTCCAGGGCGTTGTCGTCTCCGACAAGCAGGAAAAGACTGTAGTGGTTAAGGTGGAGCGCCGCTTCACCCATCCGCTGCTCAAGAAGACCGTCCGCCGCACCAAGCACTATCACGCGCATGACGAGGCGGGCGCCTACAAGGTGGGGGACTCGGTGTTCATCGAGGAGACCCGGCCGATTTCGAAGCTCAAGTGCTGGATCGTTCTGCCGAACGAAAACAAGGCTTGATTTTTTCGGAAAAATGAACGAGGAAGCGCTTCTGCTTCCTCAACTCAAAGCACTGCGCCGGGTCACGGTCGCTCCCATAGGGGAAACCGGTCGTGAGCTTCCGGCGCATTGATTTGAGGGAAACAAACCTCCGCGCAAGCGGATCGCGGCTTTTGCCGTAACCCAGGCGTAGTCCGGCCGGGAGACCCCGCGTCGGAAACCGATCTGACAGAAAGGCTCGTAGCCATGATTCAGATGCAGACCGCCCTCGACGTGGCCGATAATTCGGGCGCGCGTCGTGTGATGTGCATCAAGGTGCTTGGAGGCTCCAAGCGCAAGTATGCAGGCGTTGGCGATATTATCGTTGTTTCGGTCAAGGAAGCGATTCCGCGCGGCCGTGTGAAAAAGGGCGACGTGATGAAGGCGGTGGTCGTTCGCACCGCCAAGGACATCAAGCGCGCCGACGGCTCGGTGATTCGTTTCGACAGCAATGCGGCCGTTCTGATCAACAATCAGAAAGAGCCGGTGGGCACCCGCATCTTCGGACCGGTGCCGCGCGAATTGCGCGCCAAGAATCACATGAAGATCATCTCTCTCGCTCCTGAGGTGTTGTAATGGCCGCCAAGATCAAGAAAGGCGACAAGGTCGTCGTGATCGCCGGCCGCGACAAGGGCCGCAAGGGTGAAGTCACGCTGGTTCTTCCCAAGGAAGGCCGCGCCGTGGTGTCTGGCGTCAATACGGTGAAGCGTCACCAGAAGCAGACCCAGGGCCAGGAAGGCGGCATCATCACCAAGGAAGCCCCGATCCAGCTGTCGAACATCGCGATCGCCGATCCCAAGGACGGCGCTGCGACTCGCGTCGGCTTCAAGATTCTCGAGGACGGCCGCAAGGTCCGTTTCGCCAAGCGTTCGGGAGAACTGATCGATGGCTGAGGCCAAATCCCCCAAGAAGGGCGCCGACAAGGCCGCCGAGAAGAAGTCCAAGGGCTCCGAGAATGTCGCCGCCGCCGGCGCCGTGTCCGCTATTCCCGAGGGCTATGTCGCGCGCTTGCGCAAGCACTACGATGAAGTCGTGCGCGCCAAGATGATCGAAGAGTTCGGTTACAAGAATCCGAACGAAGTGCCGGTCATCGAGAAGATCGTGCTGAACATGGGCGTGGGCGACGCCGTCAACGACACCAAGAAGGTGACGCTGGCCGCTGGCGATCTGGCGCTCATCGCCGGTCAAAAGCCGGTGATCACCCGCGCGCGCAAGGCGATCTCGACCTTCAAGGTGCGCGAGAACATGCCGATCGGCGCCAAGGTGACTTTGCGCAAGACCCGCATGTACGAATTCCTGGACCGCTTCATCACGGTCGCGCTGCCGCGCGTTCGAGATTTCCGCGGCCTGAATCCGAAGTCGTTCGACGGCCGCGGCAACTACGCCATGGGCATCAAGGAGCACATCGTGTTCCCGGAAATCGATTACGACAAGGTCGATACGGTTCTGGGTATGGACGTGATCGTCTGCACCACGGCCAAGACCGACGACGAAGCCCGCGCTCTCCTGCGCGCCTTCAACTTCCCGTTCCGGCAGTGAGCCGCAAGGCTCAGACGCGGAGACCAGAGGTAACTCATGGCTAAGAAAAGCGCTATCAACAACAACAAGAAGCGCGCAAAGCTCGCCGCCGACAAGGCCGGCAAGCGCGCGCGTCTCCGGGCGATCGCCAAGGATCGCTCCTTGACCGTGGAAGAGCGTTTCGAAGCGACTCTCAAGCTCGCTGAAGTGCCGCGCAACTCCTGCATCAATCGCGTGCGTAACCGCTGCGAAGTGACGGGTCGTCCGCGCGCCTATAACCGCAAGCTGAAAATGTCGCGTATCGCTCTGCGCGAATTGGGCTCCAAGGGTTTGATCCCGGGCCTGGTCAAGTCGAGCTGGTAAGGAGACCGTCATGGCGATCAACGATCCTGTGGGCGATCTGCTCACCCGCATCCGCAATGCGCAGATGCGTCGCAAGTCCTCCGTCTCGACGCCGGGCTCCCGCCTGCGCGCCCACGTCCTCGACGTGCTCAAGGACGAAGGTTTTATCCGCGGTTATTCCGTGACCGAGTACGGCAACGGCCGCACCGATTTCGAGATCGAGCTCAAGTATTTTGACGGCGCTCCGGTCATCCGGGAAATTACGCGCGTGTCAAAGCCGGGCCGTCGCGTCTATGCCGCCGTCGACAAGCTTCCGCGCGTCGCCAACGGCCTGGGCATCGCCATCATTTCGACCCCGAAGGGCGTCCTCGCGGATCATGCCGCGCGCGAAGCCAATGTCGGCGGCGAAGTCCTCGCCACCGTCTTCTGAGCCGAGAGGAGAATCAAATGTCTCGTATCGGTAAGAAGCCCGTTGTGGTTCCGGCCGGCGTCACCGCCAAGGTTGAGGGTCAGACTGTCAGCGTCAAGGGCGCCAAGGGCGAACTGTCCTTTGTCGTTCATGACGATGTGCATGTCGAAATGAAGCCGGAAGGCATCAAGGTCGATCCGCGTCACGAAACCAAGCGCGCCCGCGCTTTGTGGGGCACCGCCCGCTCCCAGATCAACAATCTGGTCGTCGGCGTCACCAAGGGTTTCGAGAAGAAGCTGGAAATCACCGGCGTCGGCTACAAAGCCGCTGTCGCTGGCAAGAACCTCCAGCTGTCGCTCGGCTACAGCCACGACATCAACTATCCGATTCCGGCTGGCGTCACCATCGCTTGCCCGAAGCCGACCGAAATCACCATCGCCGGGATCAACAAGCAGCAGATCGGTCAGATCGCCGCGGAGATCCGCGAGTACCGCGGCCCCGAACCCTACAAGGGCAAGGGCGTCAAGTACGAAGGCGAATTTATCTTCCGCAAGGAAGGCAAGAAGAAGTAAGGACCGCGTATCATGGCTAACGATACCACCGATCGCCGCAAGGCGCGCGTCCGCCGCACGCTTCGCGCCCGCGCTTACGGCAAGCCCCGTCTGTCCGTGTTCCGCTCCTCGAAGCAGATCTACGCTCAGATCATCGACGACGAGAAGGGCGCGACCCTCGCCGCCGCGTCTTCCATCGAGAAGACGCAGCGCGAAGGCCTCAAGACCGGGGCTGACGTCGACGCCGCCAAGGCGATCGGCAAGCTGGTCGCTGAGCGCGCTCTCGCCGCCGGCGTCACCGAGGTCGTGTTCGATCGCGGCGCGTATATGTACCACGGTCGCGTCAAGGCGCTGGCCGACGGCGCGCGCGAAGGCGGCCTGAAGTTCTGATCGCCCGCGCAACGCGCAAGCGTTGTCGCGTGTGGTTTGAAGTTTCAAACCGATCCCGGAACGCGAAATTCGCGCTCCGGGATTGACGTTTGTGAGAAGCTCCCGTATCGGGAGCGACCCAGCGAGCGGAGGTCGAACCGGACTCTCCGCGCAAGTGACGGAAAAACAAATGGCTCGTGAAGAACAAGGCGGTCGCGGTCGCGATCGCAAGGATGAAGAGCGCGACAGCGAATTTGTGGATCGCCTGGTCCACATCAATCGCGTCGCCAAGGTTGTGAAGGGCGGCCGCCGCTTCGGTTTCGCCGCGCTCGTCGTCGTCGGCGACCAGAAGGGTCGCGTGGGCTTTGGTCACGGCAAGGCGCGCGAAGTGCCGGAAGCCATCCGCAAGGCCACCGAATCCGCCAAGCGCGCGCTGATCCGCGTGCCGCTGCGCGAGGGCCGCACCCTGCATCATGACGTCAACGGCCGCCACGGCGCCGGTCGCGTCGTTTTGCGCGCGGCGCCCGCCGGTACGGGAATCATTGCGGGCGGCCCGATGCGCGCCGTGTTCGAATCGCTCGGCGTCCATGACGTCGTGGCGAAGTCGCAGGGCTCGTCCAACCCGTACAACATGATTCGCGCCACGTTCGACGCGCTCAAGGCGGAAGATTCGCCTCGTTCGGTCGCCGCCCGTCGCGGTCTGAAAGTGTCCGTGCTGCAGTCGCGTCGCCCCGGCGGCGAAGACGGCACGGCTGAAGGCTGAGGAGAAGGATCATGACGGACAAGACTGTCACGGTCGTTCAGACCAAGAGCCCGATCGGCCGTCCCGCCGACCAGCGCGCGACTCTCGTCGGCCTGAAGCTTAACAAGATCGGCCGCAAGGCGGTGTTGAAAGACACCCCTTCGATTCGGGGCCAGATCGCCAAAGTCGCGCACCTCGTGCGCGTCGAAGATTGAGGAGAGCAGCCATGGTGAAGCTCAACGGCATCTCCGACAATCCCGGTTCGACCAAGAACCGCATGCGCGTCGGTCGCGGCATCGGCTCCGGCAAGGGCAAGACCGCGGGTCGCGGCGTCAAGGGTCAGAAGGCCCGCACCGGCGTCGCCATCAAGGGTTTTGAAGGCGGCCAGATGCCTCTGCATCGTCGTCTGCCCAAGCGCGGCTTCTGGAATCCCTTCTCGACGGATTACAACGAGGTCAACCTCGGCCGCATTCAGCAGGCTGTGGAAGCGGGCAAGCTCGACGCCTCGGCGCCGGTTACGCTCGAAGCCCTCTTGGCCGCCGGCGTGATCTCCAAGGCGGGCGATGGCGTGAAGATCCTCGGCAATGGCGAAATCACGGCCAAGCTGACGTTCGAAGTCGCCGCCGCCTCCAAGTCGGCGATCGCGGCGATCGAAAAGGCTGGCGGTTCGGTGCGGCTGCTCGCCGCGGCCGAAGCGTGATTTTTCTGCGGCAAAGGCGCGATTGCGCGTGATTTTGCCGGCCTGAACGATTAATTACGGGGCGGGACTCAATAGGGTCCGGCCCCGTTTTCGCAAACTGATGCGCTGACATCGCGCATTTGGAGCAGATTTCAATGGCTTCGGCAGCTGAACAGCTTGCGGCTAACATCAACTTCTCCGCTTTCGGCAAGGCCGAAGAGCTCAAGAAGCGGATCTGGTTCACCCTCGGCGCCCTGATCGTTTATCGCCTCGGAACCTATATTCCGCTGCCGGGCATCGACCCCGCTGTGTTCGAGGCGAGTTTCCACGGCAAGCAGCAGGGCGTGCTCGAGCTGTTCAACATGTTCGCGGGCGGCGCCGTGCAGCGCATGGCCATTTTCGCGCTGAACATCATGCCGTACATTTCGGCTTCGATCATCGTCCAGTTGATGAGTTCGGTCATCCCGACGCTCGCCGCCCTCAAGAAGGAGGGCGAGCAGGGCCGCAAGGTGATGAACCAGTACACGCGCTACCTGACGGTGGCGCTGGCTGTGTTCCAGGCCTACGGCATCGCCATGGGGCTTGAGAGCCAGAACGGCGTGGTCACCGAACCGGGCTGGTTCTTCCGCGCCTCGACCGTGATCACCCTGACGGGCGGCGTGCTGTTTTTGATGTGGCTCGGCGAGCAGATCACTTCGCGCGGCATCGGCAACGGCTCCTCGCTGATCATTTTCGCCGGCATCGTCGCCGCATTCCCCTCGGCTATCGCCAACACGCTGGAATTGTCGCGCCAGGGGGCGATCTCGCCGCTGGTGCTGGTCGGCGTCGGCGCGATGTCCTTGGGCGTGATCGCCTTCATCGTCTATATGGAGCGCGCCCAGCGGCGGCTGCTGATCACTTATCCCAAGCGTCAGCAGGGCAACCGGGTCTATGAGGGCCAGACGTCGTTCCTGCCGCTCAAGCTCAACACGGCCGGCGTGATTCCGCCGATCTTCGCCTCGTCGCTGCTGCTGCTGCCGATCACGATTTCCAATCTTGCGGAGAGCAGCGGGGCCGGGGGCATCTGGGGCCTGCTGGCCACTTATCTCGGTCACGGCCGGCCGCTTTACATCGCCTTCTACATCGGCATGATCGTGTTCTTCGCCTTCTTCTATACCGCCATCGTGTTCGATCCCACGGAGACGGCGGACAATCTCAAGAAGCATGGCGGCTTCATTCCCGGCATTCGTCCGGGCGAGCGCACGGCGCAATATATCGATCACGTGCTGACCCGCGTGACCGTGCTGGGCGCCGCTTATCTGGCGATCATCTGCCTGTTGCCGGAAATGCTTATTTCGCAATTCGCCTTGCCGTTCTATTTCGGCGGCACGTCCCTGTTGATCGTGGTCAGCGTGACCATGGACACGGTTGCGCAGATCCATGGCCATCTCCAAGCGCAGCAATATGAGGGGCTGGTGAAGAAGGCCAAGCTCAGGGGGAGAAAGAAATGAGGCTGATTCTGCTCGGACCGCCGGGGGCCGGCAAAGGCACCCAGTCGGCGCGGCTGGAACAGAAGTACGGCATTCCGCAGCTTTCCACCGGCGACATGCTGCGCGCGGCGGTCAAGGCGGGAACGCCGATCGGCCTTCAGGCGAAGGCGGTGATGGAATCCGGCGGTCTTGTCTCCGACGAGATCGTGATCGGCATCATCGCCGACCGCATCGACGCGCCGGATTGCGCCAAGGGCTTCATTCTCGACGGCTTCCCGCGCACTGTCGCGCAGGCCGAGGCGTTGACCAAGCTGCTCAAGGCCAAGGGCAAGGATTTGTCGGCGGTGATCGAGCTTCTGGTCGACGACGGCGTGCTGTTGTCGCGCATTGAGAACCGCGCCCGCGAGACGCTTGCCGCCGGCGGGACTGTGCGCGCCGACGACAATCCGGACGCGTTCAAGAAGCGGCTGGCGCAGTATCACCAGCAGACCGCGCCGGTGTCCGATTATTACAAGGGCATTGGCGAGTTGCGCACCGTCGACGGCATGGCGCCGATTGACGAGGTGACCAAGCAGTTGGACGCGTTGCTGGCGCACTGATTTCGCGCGCCGGTTGACGGCGCGTCGGAATCGGTCTAAGCGAAACCTTCCTCAACAACGCTCCTGCTGCACGGCGGGAGCGTTGTTTTTCTACCCGCAGGGGCCGGCCTCCACCGGACGCGGGGTTCCGGGCGCAAGCCCTTCACATGGAGCAGTGAAAATGGCTCGTATAGCTGGCGTCAATATCCCGACCAACAAGCGTGTGATCATCGCGTTGCAGTACATCCACGGCATCGGCCCGAAGAAGGCCGAGGAAATCTGCGAAAAGGTCAGCATCTCCGCCGATCGTCGCGTCAACCAGCTTTCGGACGCCGAAGTGCTGCAGATTCGCGAAACCATCGACCGCGATTACATGGTGGAAGGCGACCTGCGCCGCGAAGTCGCGATGAACATCAAGCGCCTGATGGATCTCGGCTGCTATCGCGGCCTGCGCCATCGCCGCCAGTTGCCGGTCCGCGGTCAGCGCACCCACACCAACGCCCGCACCCGCAAGGGCAAGGCGAAGCCGATCGCCGGCAAGAAGAAGTAATTTTTTCGGGGCTTCGCCGCCTCGAGATTGGCGGGCTTCCCTAATCGGGAAGCCCGCAAAAACCCGAGCGCCTGGCATTACGGGCGCGCCAGAAGGACTGAATAACAATGGCCAAGGACAACAACACCCGCGTTCGCCGCAGGGAACGCAAGAACATCGCGTCCGGCGTCGCGCATGTGCATTCGTCGTTCAACAACACGATGATCACCATCGCCGACGCGCAGGGCAACACCATTTCCTGGTCGTCGTCGGGCACGATGGGCTTCAAGGGCTCGCGCAAGTCGACTCCCTACGCCGCGCAGATGGCCGCCGAAGACGCCGCCCGCAAGGCCTCGGAACACGGCATGCGCACGGTTGAGGTCGAAGTCTCCGGTCCCGGCTCTGGCCGTGAGTCGGCGCTGCGCGCGCTGCAGGCCGCCGGCTTCACCGTCACCTCGATCCGCGACGTGACCCCGATCCCGCACAACGGCTGCCGCCCTCGCAAGCGTCGCCGCGTCTGATTATATCTATTTGACAGGTCCCGCGCCCTCCCGACGGGGTGGGCGTGGGTTTTTCCGTATCCGGACCAAAGGCCATGGTTGACGAACCGATATGCCGCGGTCCGAGGAAGAGGCGAAAATGATCCAGAAGAATTGGCAAGAGCTGATCAAGCCGAACAAACTGAATGTCACGCCCGGCGAAGATCCCAAGCGTCTGGCGACCGTGGTCGCCGAGCCGCTCGAGCGCGGCTTCGGCCTGACGCTCGGCAACGCCCTGCGCCGCATCCTGCTGTCGTCGCTGCAAGGCGCCGCCATCACCTCCGTCCACATCGACGGCGTGCTTCATGAGTTTTCCTCCATTCCCGGCGTGCGCGAGGATGTGACCGACATCATCCTCAACATCAAGGACGTCGCCATCAAGATGCAGGGCGAAGGCCCGAAGCGCATGACCCTGAAGAAGCAGGGTCCGGGCGTGGTCTATGCCGGCGATATCGGCGTGACCGGCGACATCGCCGTGCTCAACCCGCAGCTGGCGCTGTGCACCCTCGACGAGGGCGCGGAAATCCGCATGGAATTCACCGTCAATACCGGCAAGGGTTATGTCCCGGCTGACCGCAACCGCGCGGAAGACGCCCCGATCGGCCTGATCCCGGTCGATTCGATCTATTCGCCGGTGAAGAAGGTGTCGTACAAGGTCGAGCCGACCCGCGAGGGCCAGGTGCTCGACTATGACAAGCTCACCTTGCAGATCGAGACCAACGGTTCGTTGACCCCCGATGACGCGCTGGCTTTCGCCGCGCGCATCCTGCAGGATCAGCTCAACGTCTTCGTCAATTTCGAAGAGCCGAAGCGGGAAGAAGCGTCCCCGGCCATTCCGGAACTCGCCTTCAACCCGGCGCTGCTCAAGAAAGTCGACGAACTGGAACTGTCGGTCCGTTCGGCCAACTGCCTCAAGAATGACAACATCGTTTATATCGGCGACCTCATCCAGAAGACCGAAGCCGAAATGCTGCGCACGCCGAACTTCGGCCGCAAGTCCTTGAACGAAATCAAGGAAGTGCTGGCGCAGATGGGGCTGCATCTCGGCATGGAAGTGTCGGGCTGGCCGCCGGAGAACATCGACGAACTCGCCAAGCGGTTCGAAGAACATTATTGAGGCTTCAACCTCTTCTCCCTCTCCCCGCGCGCGGGGAGAGGGAATCACCGCCCGGCCAATCGGGCAAAGCACGGAAGGGCCGTTCCTTGGCACGGCGGCCCTAATCAACATGGAGAGCCAACATGTATCATGGTCGTTCCAAGCGGCGTTTCAACCGCACCGCCGAGCATCGCAAGGCGATGTTCTCGAATCTCTGCCAGGCGCTGATCAAGCATGAGCAGATCAGCACCACGCTGCCCAAGGCCAAGGACCTGCGTCCCGTGGCCGAGAAGCTGGTGACGCTCGCCAAGCGCGGCGACCTGCACGCCCGCCGTCAGGCCATCGCGCAGATCAAGGACGTCGAGCTGGTCGCCAAGCTGTTCAGCGTGCTTGGCCCGCGCTACAAGGACCGCAACGGCGGTTATACGCGCGTGCTCAAGGCCGGCTTCCGCTACGGCGACAACGCCGCCATGGCCGTGATTGAGTTCGTCGACCGCGACGTGACCGCCAAGGGCAAGGATTCGGGGCAGATCGTCGTCGAAGCCGCGGAATAATTAGCGTTAAACGCGAAGGCGAGGGGCGGCCGGCTTGGCCGCCCTTTTTGTTTGCGGAAACGCGCTTCGGCTTGGCCCTTTTTGCGCCGGCTTTCGATTTCTATATTTGCGACAGCCTGAGGGGATTCGCATGATCCGAAAGTTGTCCGCCGCCCTTGTCCTCGTCGCTTTTATCGTCGCCGCCTCGGTCCTGGCCGTGTCGCGGCTGGCGCCGCCGGCGGAGGCGCAACTGTTCAAGCAGGCGCCCGGCTCGCGCGCCGAAGTCGCGCTGAGTTTCGCTCCCGTGGTGAAAAAGGCCGCGCCGGCCGTGGTCAATGTCTATGCGCAGCGGGTCGAGCGGCAGCCGCGCAATCCCATTTTCGACGATCCGATCTTCCAGCGCTTCTTCGGCCAGCAGCCGGGCGCTCAGACCGCGCAATCGCTCGGCTCCGGCGTGATTGTCGATCCCACCGGCCTTGTCGTCACCAACCACCACGTTATCGAGGGCATGACCAGCGTCAAGGTGGCCTTGGCCGACCGGCGGGAATTTCCCGCCGAGATCGTGCTGCGCGATCCGCGCTCCGACCTCGCCATCCTGCGCATCAAATCCGACGAAAAGGCGTTTCCTGTGCTGGAGATGGGCGACAGCGACGCGCTGGAGGTCGGCGACCTCACGCTCGCCATTGGCGATCCTTTCGGCGTGGGGCAGACGGTGACTCAGGGCATTGTGTCGGCGCTGGCGCGCACCCAGATCGGCATCAACGACTATGGTTTCTTCATCCAGACCGACGCCGCCATCAATCCCGGCAATTCCGGCGGCGCGCTGATCGACATGAACGGCCGGCTGATCGGCGTCAATTCGGCGATTTTCTCGCAGAGCGGCGGCTCGGTCGGCATCGGCTTCGCCATTCCCGTCAATATGGTGAAAAATGTCGTGGCGGCGGCCAAGAATGGCGGCAAGGAGGTGCGCCGTCCCTGGCTTGGCGCCAGCCTGCAAAATCTCACCCGGGAGCTGGCGGAAAGCGTCGGGCTGGATCGCCCGGCTGGCGCGCTGGTGACGGAGGTCGATCCGCGCGGCCCCGCCGCCGAGGGCGGGCTGAAACAGGGCGACGTGATCGTCGCTGTGGACGGCCAGGAGGCGGCGGACGCGGGCGGCGTTGGCTACCGGCTCGGCGCCAAGGCGATTGGCGGCACGGCTTCGCTGTCGGTGCGCCGTGAGGGCAAGAGCGTGGTGGTGCCGCTGGCGCTGATCGCTGCGCCGGAAAAGCCGGCGCGCGACCAGATCAGGATCAAGGGTGAATCGCCGTTCGCGGGCGCGACGGTGGTGAACATTTCGCCGGCCACCATTGAGGAGTTTTCCATTCCCAACGCCAAGGAAGGCGTGGCGGTGGTCGATGTCGCCGACAATACGCCGGCGGCCGTGGTCGGCTTCAAGAAGGGCGACATCATCATGAGCGTGAATGGCACCAAGATCGCCGCCACGCGCGATCTCGACCGCGCGGCGGCGCAGCAGCCCTATGTGTGGCGGCTGACCGTCAACAGGGGCGGGCAGGTGATCACCAGCGTGATCGGAGGCTAGATTACGGACCCCGACAGACCCCGGCCGGTTCAGGAAACGGCCGGGCCGGAATAGAAACGCCAGCGGCGACGCGTTTCAAGTACAACGCGGCATCCTCTGGCGCACCGTCATTCGGCTGTTCGCTTCACCCTTACAGGGAAAGAGGAGAGCGCGTCATTCCGCGCTGTCCAGGAAGCGCCGATGGGTTCGCAACAGGTTGCGGCGTCCCACGAAGATCAGGAACGCCAGCACGGCCGCGATCGGAACCAGCGCCAGCAGAGGCAGTTTGAACACCGCGATCGACAGATAAATCGCCAGTTCGATGGCGGCCAGGCAGCTGAAGAAAATGGCCAGCAAAACGGCAAGGCGCAGGACAGGCTCACTCATGGCGGCTTCTCGCGTCTGAGATCGAAGGGATGTCGTTATCAATGATATACATCAAAACCGAAGCCGAGGCGACTGTTGTTTTTGGTCGCAGCGAACAGTTCCCTTCGGACTGTTTGCAATTGCGCCAGATCGTCGGTCAGGGCTCGCGCGACAGCGGCGGCGCGACCTCCTCAAGCGACTTGCCTTCCGCGTCCACGGCGAACAGCCAGGCGACAACTGCGGCGACGAGCATCAGGGCGGCGGCGAACAGATAGCCGATGAACAGGCTGGTCCGAGAACTCTCCTCCACCAGACGTCCGAACAGATAGGGCGCGGCGACGCCGCCGATGGCGGTGGCCGCCGCATAGAACAGGGCGATGGCCAAAGCGCGGATTTCCAGCGGAAAAGTTTCGGCGACCGTCAGATAGGCGGCGCTGGCGGCGGGCGAGGCGAAGAAGAACACCGTCATCCAGCCGATGGTCTGGGTGGTCGCCGTCAGCAACCCGCCCTCGAACAGGCTGGCCCAGATCAGCAGCAGCGCGCCCGACGCGCCATAGGTGAGCGCCAGCATCTTGCGGCGTCCCCAAAGGTCGAACAGCCGCCCGAGCAGCAGCGGACCGAGAAAATTGGTGAGGGCGAACGGCAGAATATGCCAGCCGATCTGATCGGAGGGCACCGCATAATAATTGGCGAGCACCAAGGCGTAGGTGAAGAAAATGGCGTTGTAGAAAAACGCCTGCGCCGCCATCAGCGTCAGCCCCACCAATGTGCGGCGCGGATAAACCCGAAACAGCGTGTCGAGCGCGCGCCGCACCGCGCCGTCGTGCATCGGGCGCAGCGCCAGTGTCGCCTTGGGGTCGGGCGCGGTGAGGGTGAAGCCGGCCTTCCGGAAGCCGTCCTCGATCTCCGTCACCACGGCGTCCGCCTCCCCGGCGCGGCCATGCAGCGCCAGCCAGCGCGGACTTTCCGGCAGCCACATCCGCATGAACACCACGATCACGCCCAAGGCGGCGCCGGTCAGAAAGGCGAGGCGCCAGCCGAGTTCCGGGTCGATCAGCGCCGGGTTGAGCAGCAGCGCCGCGACCAGCGCGCCCAGCGCCGCCCCGAGCCAGAAGCCGCCGTTCACGACGAGATCGGTGAAGCCGCGATAGCGCGCCGGCACCAGTTCCTGAATGGTCGAGTTGATCGCGGCATATTCACCGCCGATTCCCGCGCCGGTCAGAAAGCGGAACACGAAGAAACTCAGCCCGTCCCAGGAAAGCCCGGCGCAGGCGGTGGCGGTGAGATAGAGGGCAAGGGTGATGAAGAACAGCTTGCGCCGCCCCATCCGGTCGGTGAGCCAGCCGAAAAACAGCGCGCCCAGCACCGCGCCGGAGAGATAGGCGCTGCCGGCTATGCCGATGTCGGCGTCGCCGAAATGCAGCGCCGGGCTGGCCCGCAGCGCGCCGGCCACCGACCCCGCCAGCGTCACCTCCAGCCCGTCGAGAACCCAGGTGATCCCCAGCGCGGCGATCACCAGTCGATGAAAGGGGCTCCAGGGCAGGCGGTCCAACCGCGCCGGCACATCGGTGACAATGCGGCCCTGGCTGGTCGGTGCGGTTGCGGTCAAGGCTGTTCCCGGAAATCCAGACTGTTGCAGGAACGCGCCAGACGCCGTTAGGTTTTACCCATCGGCGCCCGATTTTTCGGCGAGCGAATTTTGACTGGAGTTGTCACATGACCCTTTCGACCGCGCATCTGCAACCGGGGCTGGCCCTGCTCGCCGGCGTGCTGATCCTGATCGCGCCGCGCCTGCTCAATTATATCGTGGCGCTCTACCTGATCGTCACCGGGGTCGCCGGGCTCGGCCTGCTCCGGTTCTAGCGCGGAACATGCCCCGCGGTCTGGCCGAACAGCACCTTCTTGTCGTCGTCGCTCATCGTGGCGTTCTCGGGCCGGTATTTCAGCCCGAGCGCATAGGCGCGCTGCACGGCCGGGCGGGCGCGGATGGCGTCGAACCAGCGCTTGAGATGCGGGAATTCGTCGAGCGTCTGGCCCTGGTTCTTCCACGGAACGATCCAGGGATAGCACGCCATGTCGGCGATGGAATAATCGCCGGCGACATAGGCGCCGGTCTTTTCCAACTGGCGGTCGAGCACGCCGTAGAGCCGGTTGGTCTCCTTCACGTAACGCTCGATGGCGTAAGGGATTTTCTCCGGCGCATATTGCGAGAAATGGTGGTTCTGGCCGGCCATTGGCCCCAGCCCGCCCATCTGCCAGTAAAGCCATTGCAGCGCCGCGAATTTGTGGCGCCGTTCGGCCGGAAGAAATTCGCCGGTCTTCTCGGCCAGATATTCCAGAATGGCGCCCGATTCGAACAGGTTTAGCGGACCCTGGTGATCGAGCGGGTCATGGTCGATGATGGCGGGCATGCGGTTGTTGGGCGCGATTTTCAGAAAATCCGGCTTGAATTGGTCGCCGGCGCCGATGTTGACGGGCCGAATTTCGTAATCGAGGCCTGCTTCCTCCAGAAAAATCGTGATCTTGTGTCCGTTGGGCGTCGGCCAGTAGAAAAGTTCGATCATGGGCTTCCCTCGCCAAGCGATTCTGGAAACAATAACACGCAAAATTGAAGAGCGTTTCGTACAGCCAAGTTAAGCGCCGGCCCGAGTTGGGGAAAGGCCTGCGGGGGAACACCATGCCGAAAATCTTTCGGGCGCTGGGCGCCATGTCTGGCACTTCGATGGACGGCGTCGATCTGGCTTTGCTGGAGACGGACGGCCGGGCGGCGCTGACCTTCGGCCCCACGGCGAGTTTTGCTTTCTCGGAGGCCGACCGCGCCGTTTTGCGCGCCGCCGTCGCGGCGGCCGTTGGCCTGACGCGCCGCGACGAACGGCCGGGGCCGCTGGCGGAGGCCGAGGCGCTGATCACGCAGCGGCATCTGGAGGCGGTGCGAAAATTTCTCGCGGATCAACAGCTGTCGGCCGACGCCATCGACCTGATCGGCTTTCACGGCCAGACCGTGCTGCACCGCCCCGAACAGGGCCTGACGGTGCAGCTCGGCGACGGCGCCGCGCTGGCGCGGCAAAGCGGCATCGACGTGGTTTACGACATGCGCGCCGCCGATCTCGCACGGGGCGGGCAGGGGGCGCCGCTGGTTCCCGCCTTTCACGCGGCGCTGGCGGAAAGCTCCGGCTTCGGCGCGCCCATGCTGTTCGTCAACATCGGCGGGGTGGCCAATGTCACGTTCTGCGCGCCCGGCGAATCGCCGCTGGCCTGCGATGTCGGCCCGGGCAACGCGCTGATCGACGATCTCATGTTTGCGCGCACGGGCAGGGCGATGGACGAAGACGGCGCGGCGGCCCTGGCCGGGCGCGTGGACGCGGCGGCGCTCAAAGCCTTGCTCGCGCATCCCTATTTCGCGGCGCCGCCGCCCAAGTCGCTCGACCGCAACGCGTTCGACGCCGCCCCGGTCGCGGCTCTGTCGATCGAGGACGCTGCGGCCACGCTCTGCGCCTTCACCGCCGAGGGAATCCTGTCGGCGCTGGCCTTCGCCCCGCGCCCGCCGGAAACGCTCGTGTTGTGCGGCGGCGGCGCGCGCAATCCGGCGCTGGTCGAGGCGCTGCGTCGCCGTGCGCCGCGCCCGGTGCGGCGCGCCGAGGATTTCGGCTGGGATTCGCAGGCGATCGAGGCCCAGGCCTTCGCCTATCTGGCGGTGCGCTCGGTCGAGGGCCTGCCGCTGACCTTTCCGGGCTCCACCGGCGTGCGCGCGCCGACGACCGGCGGCAGACTGGCGCGAGCGTTCACCGCTCCAGCGGCTTGATCTTGGTCCGGCAGGCTTTTTCCTTGCCCTCGGCGTCGAGCAGGCGGGCGTCGTCGAGCGTGTCGGCGTCGCTTTGCTGCTTCGCCTTGGCGATGCTTTCCATCGTCGGCTGATGATGCAGCTTGGCGTCGGTGCTTTCGGGCAGCGAGACGCCCGACGTCGTGGCCGGCTCCCGGTGAATCCGTTTTTCCAGACGCGAAATTTTTTGCGCGCAGGTCTCCGCCTGAACGGCGCCGGCGCAGAGCGTCAGCAGGGCGGCGCAAACGAATCGCTTCATGATCCGCTTCCTTTCAATAAAGTGTCGGTCGCAATCCATAGATGGCGGCGTGCAAGGGTCGATCAAGCCGCGTCATTTCGCAAGCGCCGCGTTGAGCATATGGGCCAAACGGGCGGCCGCCAGCGCCGCCTGGTCGCGCGCCACGGCCTTGGCGTTGGCCTGATAGGCCGCGTCGATGTCGAACGGCCCCTCGCCATCGCCAATCGCCGCCGTATAAACGGCTTCACGCGCCAGTCCGGCGCTCTCCTCGAACCAGACCTGCGGATCGGTTTCCGCCGCGCGGGCCGGATCGGGCGCGGGCAGCCGCGCGGCGGCGGCGATGGCGTCGCGCGGCGCGTTGGAATCGCCGAGCAAACTGTCCCAGAAGGCGTGCAGTTTCAGGCCGCAGACGAAGGCGCGGCAGATGCGCTCCTGGTTGCCGCCATTGTCGCCGGCGGGTAGCCGGCGCGAAAAGCGGGAGGTCGCATGCAGCGGCTGATGCGCGTCGCCGACCAGATGCTCCAGCCAGACCAGATCGTAGGATTTGACCGAATCGGGCGCGTTGGAGCGCAGCGTCGCCGCGAAGGCGCGAATTTGCGTCAGGGCGTTGGGCGATTCGGCGGGCCGCGTCGGCGAACCGTCGCCGGAGAACGGCAGGTCCATATAATGCCAATAGGCGTGCATCCGCCTGTCGGCATAGCCGATATTGTCGACGGCGTGGGCGCCGTCGCCGCCGAGGGAGCCGCGCGCGAAATCCTCGCGGCGCTTGATGTCGTCGGCCCAGGTGGCCGCGTGGACGAAGGCGATGCGGTCGCGCTCCGAATCGGCCGCGCCCGCGGTCCAGGCGGCGTAATCCGGGTTGAGTCGGAGCAGGCGCCCGGCGGCTTCGCGCGCGTCGGGCGTGAGCTGACTATAGGCCGCCGCCGCGATGGTCTCGTGGCCCTCATCGAACCACGCCAGCGCCGGGCTGGCGCATGCGATCAACCCGCAGGCGGCCAGCACGCGTCTGGCCGCGCGCGAAAAGTTCACCGCGCGCCCCCGAACTCCCGTCGCGCCGTGAGAATGTCCTCCTCGCTCGGCAGGCCCGCCTCGTTGCCGAGATGCTGCACCTTGTGGGCCGAGGCGGCGCGGGCGAAGTCGAAATGCACCGCCCAGGGCGAGGAGGGCGAACGCAGGTAGGAGGCGAGATAGGCGCCGTGGAACACGTCGCCCGCGCCGGAGGTGTCGATGACTTTCTCGTCGGGCACGCGCAGCGCGGCGAGATGCTGGACGTGGCCGTCCTCCTCGCTCCAGATCATGCCGTGCTCGCCTTCCGTCACGGCGGCGACCTTCACGCCGCGCTCGTGCAGATATTGCAGCGTTTCCTTGGCCGAGAGCTTGATTTCCTTGCAGAACGCCTCGGCGACCACGGCGACGTCGGTATAGTGCAGCACCTCTTCGGTATTGGCGCGCACGCCGCCGCCGTCGAGCGAGACGAGCACGCCGGCCTCGCGCGCCGCCTTGGCGTAGTAGAGCGCCGCGTCATGCTGGTGGCCGTCGAGATGCACGGCGGTGTAGCAGGACACGTCGAGCTTCATGAACGGCCGCAGATAGGCGTTGTCGCGGGCGCGCAGAATCGCGCGCTTGCCCGCCTTGGGCAGCACGAAGGACAGCGAGCAGCGCGCGACCTTGCGCGGATAGACCGACACATTGTAGCGCTGCGCCATCATCATGAACATCTGGCCGAGCCAGTCGTCGGAAATGGTGGTGAGCAGGTCGCTGGGGATGCCGAGCTTGGCGCAGGCGAAGGCGGCGGTGACGGCGTTGCCCCCGAACGAAACGGCGAAATCCTTCGCCACTTCCTTGTCGTCGCCCGAAGGCATGACATCGGTGAGCATGGTCATGTCGATATAGGAATGGCCGACGAAAAGCGCGTTCAAGGGCGAGACTCCGCGTTACCGATTGTTGTCGATTGGACCGCATGCGGCCGGTGCGACCGAAACATAAACGAAACTGCGTCCATTTGGCGCCCCAAAACGCGGTTTTGATGTTTTCCGCTTGATCCCCGGGGAAAAGCCGATAATTGGCGGCGAAACGCCCCTTACGGACTCTCCGCAATGACCGAAATCGACACGTCCCTTGTTCATCTTGTCTCGCTTGCGGGCGACCGCCTCGTGGAGACGCCGGTGTCCGCGCTGTTCCTGCATCGCTGGTCGGCGCGGGCCATGACTGGCGAGCCGATTCCCGAAAACGTGCTGTTCGCCCTGCTGGAGGCGGCGCGCTACGCCCCTTCGGCCTATAATTCCCAGCCCTGGCGCTTCGTTTACGCCCGCAAGGGCGAAGCCGGCTTCGACGCGCTGGTCGCCGCCCTGTCGGAAAACAACCGGCCCTGGGCGCGCGAGGCCTCCGCGCTGATCGTGGCGGCCAGCAAGGCGGAATTCACCCCGCCGGGCCATGAGTCGCCGGTGTCGCTGGGGTCGGCCTCGTTCGACACGGGCGCCGCCTGGGCCAGCCTGGCCTTTCAGGCGGCGCTGCTCGGCTGGAGCACCCGCGCGATGGCGGGCTTCGACCGCGACAAGGCGCGCGCCGCCGTAAAGGCACCGGACAGCCTCAAGTTGGAGGTGATCGTGGCGGTGGGGCGGCGCGGCGACGCGGCGCGGCTGCCGCCGGAAAAACAGGCGCTTGAAAAGCCCAATGCGCGACGCGATCTGTCCCGCACGGCTTTCGCCGGCGCGTTTCCGGCGGAGGTTTAAGTCCGGCCCATGGCCTATAGCGTCAAGGAACTCTTTCTCACCCTGCAGGGCGAGGGCGGCCACGCCGGCCGCGCCGCCGTGTTCTGCCGATTCGCGGGCTGCAATCTGTGGAGCGGCCGCGAGGCCGATCGGGAGATGTCGGTCTGCCGCTTCTGCGACACCGATTTCGTCGGAACCGATGGCGAAAATGGCGGCAAATACGAGGCCGAAGCTCTCGCCGACCTGATCGCCGGGATCTGGGTCGGCGGCGACGCGGACCGCTTCGTGGTGTTCACCGGCGGCGAACCGCTGCTGCAACTGGACGAACCGCTGCTGGAGGCGGTGCGGGCGCGCGGCTTTTTCACCGCGGTCGAAAGCAACGGCACGGTTCCCGCGCCGGAGGGCGTCGACTGGCTGTGCGTCAGCCCCAAGGCGGGCGCGCCGTTGCGGGTGCGGGCCGGGCAGGAGCTGAAGCTGGTGTTTCCGCAAAAATGGGCCGAGCCGGAGCAATTCGAATCGCTGGAGTTCGAGCATTTTTTCCTGCAGCCGATGGACGGACCCGAGCGCGACGAGAATACCCGCCTCGCCGTCGAATATTGTCTGCTGCATCCG
Organism: Rhodoblastus acidophilus; assembly: GCF_900187365.1. Classification (GTDB taxonomy): domain Bacteria; phylum Pseudomonadota; class Alphaproteobacteria; order Rhizobiales; family Beijerinckiaceae; genus Rhodoblastus; species Rhodoblastus acidophilus. The sequence continues at coordinate 324,511 of NZ_FYDG01000004.1, read as the reverse complement.
CGCTGGCGACTCAGCCTGCAGACGCACAAGCTGATCGGCATCCCCTGAAAGTGTTGCGAAAATATCACGCGCGTCAAAAAAATGCACGCCTGCCGCAGGGCTCGATTCGCGCTAAAACGCCCGGCGCAAGGCTGAAATGCTTTATTTCCTGTTAACGTCATTGTGATCGCATGCAACGCGGCGGCTTTCGCTCTATGGATTTTTCGTCTATTGCGTAAGCCGCCCAAGAAAGGCTTTGGCCGTGATGCATAGGAAATGGACCCGCTTCTTGACGCTTGCGTCGGCTTCTGCGGCGACGCTTTGCCTCGGAGCCTGGCTCTCTTACGAGGCGGCCATCCGCCGCGATGACCCTTCCGAGTCCCGCCTTTCGCAGAATGTTCAGGCCCCCGCCGAACCCGCCCAAGCCGTCGCTGCGACTGAAACGCCCGCGAGTGATTTGCGCGGCGCGACCCCATCGAACGCCGCTGTCCCCACCGGCGCGACGCTCGCCGAGGAGCCGTCCGTTTCCAAGCCCGTCGCTGAGGCGCCCGCGTCCGAGCCGGCGCGTGACGACGCCGCGATCAGCGTGAGCGTCGCTTCCGAAGATGCGCGCTCGCTGTTCGCAGAGGCCGACCCCGCCGCTGGTTCCCTTGAATTGCGCGGCGCTCCGGTCGCCGAGGTTCCGCCGCTGCTGCCGGCGCCCGGCGCGCAGGCCGCCGCCGAAACGCCGGCCAAGCCGGCCCCGCTCGACGATCTCGGCCCGATTCCCGAAGTGATTCCGCTGCCGAAATTCGCGGAGCGTCCGGTTCCGGTCGACGGCGTGCCGACGCCGCCGCGCCGTCCCGCCGGTCTCGCCGCGCTGCCCGCTGCGGCGCAGGTGGCCTCGCTGGTTCCGGTCGCCCTGCCGATGGGCGCTGGTCCGCAATCGACTCCCGGTCTTCAGCCGGCGCCGCAAGCCGCGGTTCTGCCGCAAGCGCCGCAGCCGCCTGTCGCGGCCAAGCCCGCCGCCAAGGCGGCCGCAGCCCAACCGGCGGCGTCGCAGCCGGCCGCAGCGCAGCCCGCGCCGCAGTCGGAAGGCGGTTTCCCCAATATCGCCAATGCGCTGGCGGCGGTGTCGGCCTCGGTCGGCGACTCCAACGGCGCGATGGCTCCGCAGCCGGAAGCGGCTCCGGTTTTCCCTGAGCCGACCGGCGGCTTCAAGAAGGGCGCGCAGGTTTATGTCCGTATTTTCAAGCGCGAGGGCGCGCTGGAATTGTGGATGAAGAACGGCGACCGCTTCGCGCTCTACAAGAGCTATCCGATCTGCAAATGGTCGGGAAAGCTCGGCCCGAAACTGGCTTATGCCGATTACCAGTCGCCTGAAGGCTTCTATTCGGTGTCGGCCAAGCAGCTCAACCCGCATTCGGCCTATCACCTGGCCTTCGACGTCGGCTATCCCAACGCCTACGACCGCCGTCACGGCTATACCGGCAACAAGATCATGGTGCACGGCGATTGCAAGTCGGTCGGCTGTTTCGCTATGACCAACGCCGGAATCGACGAGATCTACGGCTTCGTGGCCTCGGCGCTGGCCAGCGGCCAGAAAGAAGTGCCGGTGCATATCTTCCCCTTCCGCATGACGGAAGAAGCGATCGCCCGCGAGAATGGCAATAGCGGCGGTTCGATCCTCGCCTTCCTCGACAGCGGCGCGCCGCATGCGGACTGGTCGGGCTTCTGGCATAATTTGAAGGAAGGTTACGACCTGTTCGAGCGCTCGCATGTGCCGCCCACGGCCTATGCCTGCGGCGACCGCTACGAATTCTCGGCGGCGGGTGGTTCCTGCTCGCGGATCGCCGGGCGCTGAGGCGCCCGGCGCAAAGGTGTTTTTCCGCAAAATAGTTCACAGATAAACGAACGGCTCTGGCGATCATCGTGAGTCGGCCTTATGATGGATGAGTCGCGCGGTCTTGCGCGGTCATCTCGGAAAGGACGGCTCATGGCCATAGTTGGAAGCTGGAAATTGACGCTTGAAACGCCGTTTGGCGTTCAGACGCCAACCCTGCGCATTGAGGCGGACGGCAGCGGCGGGCTGGGCTCCTCGGCCGGAGAGGTTCCGCTCACCGACTTGCAAGTGGCCGGCGATTCCGCCGAGTTCCGCGCCAAAGTGCCGACGCCCATGGGCAGTTTCAACATCGGCTTCGATGTGACCGCCGACGGCGACGCGCTCTCGGGCCAGTTCAAGACCCCGCTCGGCTCCACGCCTCTTTCTGGCGTTCGTCAGGCCTAGTTTTCTGTTTTAACGCGTTTTCTTCACGCGAACCGGTTTCCGCTTCGCTTGAAAATGCTTTTAACTGCCGATCTTGCGGATGAACACGGCGATGCGATCAAGCGTCGGCGTGTCGATGAGCAGTGGCGCGTGGCCCTGACCGGGAACCACGTGCAACTGGCAAAGCGGGTTGCGCCGCGCCATTTCCGCGTGGCCCTCGGGCGAGAGCAAATCGGAGTTTTCGCCGCGCAGCGCCAGGATCGGCGCGCGCACCGCCACATAATCCTCCCAGAGATCGGGCATGGGCGCGGTCGGATCGAATGAATCCATGATCCGCGCCAATTGCGGATCATAGGACAGGCGCATCCGCTCCGGCGTGTGATTGAGCGAATTGCTGGCGTAAAAGCGCCAGTCCTCGTCGCTGACAGCGGGAAAATGCTCCCCCATCAGCCCCTTGAAATGGACGACGGCCTCGTCGGCGGTGCGGATCAGCGGCAGTCGCCCGATATAGTCCTTGATTCGAACGAGGCCCTGTGGCTCGATTTGCGGACCGATATCGTTGAGCACTAGGCCGACGACGCTCTCGGGCCGGTGTTTGCACACCATCAAGGCATGCAGTCCGCCGCGCGACAGGCCGACAAAGATCGCCTTGCGCACGTTGAGGGCGTCGAGCACGCGCAACACGTCGCCGTGCTCGACGGGAAGGCTGTAATGGGTCCAGTCGGGATCCCAGTCCGAGCCGCCGCGGCCGCGATAATCGATCAGGATGACGCGCCGGCCCTCGGCGCGATGCAGGTGCAGCGCCAGAATCATGAAATCGCGCGCCGGCCGGGTCAGGCCCGGCAGGCAAACCACCGCCGCGAGGTCGTTGGGCTGGCCGAGCGTGAGGGTGTGAAGCAGCAAGCCGTCGGAGGAGAGCAAAAACTGGCTTTGCAATTCGCCGTCCACGCGCCGCTCCCGCGAGCCGTTCCAATCAAATGCATGATGGAAATTATGTTCTCGCGACTATGCGCTAATCGCGCTGCTTCATCAATCGGCTCTTTTCGCGATTCCAGTCGCGTTGTTTTTCGGTTTCGCGCTTGTCGTGGAGCTGCTTGCCCTTGGCCAGCGCGATTTCCAGCTTGGCGCGGCCTTTTTCGTTGAAGAACAGTTTGAGCGGCACGATGGTCATGCCCTCACGCGCGACGCCCTGCGACAATTTGGCGATCTCGCGTTGCTTCAGCAGCAGCTTGCGATGCCGCTTCGGCTCGTGATTGAAGCGGTTGCCCGAATGATATTCGGGGATATTGGCGTTGATCAGCCAGATCTCGCCGGCGTTGTCCACGCTGGCGTAGGATTCGGCGATAGTCGACCGCCCGGTGCGAAGGCTCTTGACCTCCGTACCAGTGAGCACAAGACCGGCTTCATACGTCTCGCCGATCTCATAATGGTAGCGCGCCTTGCGATTGTCGGCGACCACCTTGAAATTGCTGTTGGGTTTTTCAGCCAAGTATCAACCGTCCAGTAGCCCGGCGAAATTCATCGCCGCCTTGATGGCCTCGCGGGTCTTTTCGGTGGAGGGCACCAGCGGCAACCGGACCTCCTCGCGCGCCTTGCCGAGAAAGCTCAGGCCGGTCTTGGCGCCGGTCACGCCCGCCTCCAGGAACGTGGCGCCATGCAGCGGCACCAGCTTGTCCTGGATCGTCAAAGCCTTGGCGAAATCGCCCGCCGCCGCGGCATTCATCATTTGCGCGCACAGGGCCGGCGCGATGTTGGAGACCACGGAAATGCAGCCGTGGCCGCCGGCGGCGAGGCTGGCCAAAGCCGTCATGTCCTCCGCCGAGAACTGGATGAAATCCGGGCCGAGTGCGGCGCGCTGGGTGGAGACGCGGGCGAGGTTGCCGGTCGCGTCCTTGACCCCGACAATGTTGCGCAACTCGTCGCGGCACCGCTTCATCGTGTCGATCGACATGTCGATCACGCAGCGCGGCGGGATGTTGTAGATCACGATGGGCAGGCCGATGGCCGCGTCGATCGCCTTGAAATGCTGGAACAGCCCTTCCTGGTTGGGCTTGTTGTAATAGGGCGTCACCACCAGAACCGCGTCGGCGCCGGCCTGCTCGGCGTGGCGGGCGAGGTCCACCGCCTCAGCCGTATTGTTGGAGCCGGCGCCGGCGATCACCGGCACGCGGCCGGCCGCCTGCGCCACGGCGATCTCCACCACCTGCTTGTGTTCTTCGTGCGACAGGGTCGGGCTCTCGCCGGTGGTGCCGACTGGCACCAGCCCGTGAATTCCGCTCTCGATCTGCCAGTCGATCAGCGCGCGAAAGGCGGCTTTGTCCACGGCGCCGTCCTTGAAGGGCGTCACCAGCGCCGTCATCCATCCTCGCAGTCTGCTCGCCTCGGCCATGATCGCATCCATCTAGAGAAAAGCGCGCCTCAACCGCGCCGTTTTTCAACCTTAAGCCCCCGTCATAGACCTTGCGAGGCCCCGCGAAAAGGGGATTTGCGCTGTTAGAGCTTTGTTAACCTCGCGCGCTCAGGCTTGCGCGCAGGAGGGCTGAAAGCAAGAATGCGAAAAGCGCGGGTGTTGAAACTGACGGCTTTGTCCGTGACGGCCTTGTCGGTCGGCGTCGCCGTGCCGGCCTTGCTGTCGACCGTTTGGCGCGGTCCGCCGCCGACCCTTGCGCTGCGCGCGCCGCCCTCCGCGGCTCCGGGGTCCAACGGTCAGAGCGCGGACGGGACCGCCGCGCTCCAACCCGGCGCGCTGGAAAATGTTCCGTCCGCGCAGGCGATGGCGGCTTCTCATGATCTTTCCGGCGTGGCGGAAGCGCTGCGCCACTATCACGATGGCGACGGCAAGGGCGGCGACGCCGCGCTGGCGACCCGCGATCCGCTGGTTCGCGCTGCTGCGGAATGGGTGTTCCTGCGCGCCAAGCCCGCCGAAGCCGGTCTGGCGCGTCATCGCGATTTTCTCGCGGCGCATCCCGATTGGCCGTCCGCCGCCCTGCGTCGCCACGCCGAGGAACTGGCCGGCGCCGAGGAGTTGCATCCCGAACGCGCGCGCGCCTATCTCGCGGCCTGGCCGCCGACCGGGCCGGCCGGCCTGCTGGCGCAGGCGCTGCTGGACGGGGACGATTCGGCGAGTTTGGAGCAAGCCCGCGCGCTTTGGCGCACGGCGGACCTGACTCCCGCGCTGGAAAAACGCCTCCTCAAACATTTCGGTTCGCGGCTGACCCGCGACGATCACCTTTATCGCGCGGGACGGCTGTGGCTGCGCGAACAGAAGCCCGCCGCCGCCCGCGCCGCCGTTCTGGCCGGCAAGGACGGCGACCTGCTGCTGCGCGCCGCCACGGCGGTCGCCGACGGAACGCCCTTGCCCAAGGCGACCGCGAAACTATCCGCCGTCGACCGCGACGCCGCCATTTTGCAGTTCGCGCGCATCCACGCGCTGCGCAAGGCCGGCAAGATCGACGAAGCGGTGAAGATGATGCTCGCGGTAGCGCCCGCCGCCGAGGCGCAAAGCGCCGACGAGTGGTGGGTCGAACGCCGGTTGCTGGCGCGCAAGCTGCTCGACGCCGGCGACGCCTCCCGCGCCTACAAGATCGCCGCCGGCCATGCCGCCGCCAGCGAGGAAGCGCGGCTGGAGGCGGAGTTTCACGCCGGCTGGATCGCCCTGCGCTTCCTGAACGATCCCGCGCTGGCCGCGCCGCATTTCGAGACGATGGCGCGAATCGCCCACACGCCCGCGAGCGTGGCGCGCGCCGCCTATTGGCGCGGCCGGGCCGAGGAGGCGCGCGGCGGCGACGCTCGGGGCCTGTATGCGCAGGCGGCGCGCGACAGCGAGACGTATTACGGCCAGTTGGCGCGCGCGCGGTTCGGCGACGAGCCGCTGGCGCTGGCGCCCCCGCCCGCGCCAGCCACGGGCGATGCGCGGGCCGAACCGGTGCGCGCCGCAGAATTGCTGTTCGCCCTTGGCGAGAAGGACACGGCGCGGCAATTGGCGCTCGACGCCAGCGCCAGCCTGCCGGCCGAGCAAATGGCCGCCCTGGCGACAATTCTCGCCGCCCAGGACGACCCGCATCTGGAGCTGCTCGCCGGCAAATCGGCTTTGAGCCATGGCGTCAAGCTGCCCACGCTGGCGTGGCCGATCGACGGCGCGCCGGATTTCCGGCCGCTGGCCGAGACTTCGGCGCCGCGCGCGATTGTGCTGGCGATCGCGCGGCAGGAGAGCGCCTTCAAGCCGACCGCGCGCTCCGGCGTCGGCGCCATGGGCCTGATGCAGATGATGGAGCCGACGGCGCGCGGCGTCGCCAAACGCGCGGGCGTCGCCTATGACGAGGCGCGGCTGCGCGGCGACGCCGCCTTCAACGCGCAGCTCGGCGCGTATCACCTGGGCGAACTGCTGAACGAATACAAGGGTTCGCACATCCTGGCCTTCGCCGCCTACAATGCCGGCGGCGGCAATGTCGCGCAATGGATCGGCGCCTATGGCGACCCGCGCGACCGCGCCGTCGATCCGGTGGACTGGATCGAGCGGATTCCCTTTACCGAGACGCGCAACTACGTTCAGCGCGTGGTCGAAAACCTGCAGATGTACCGGGCCTTGCTCGGCGATCGCGCGGAAAGCCAGTTGAGCGTCGATCTGCGGCAGAAGGTGGCCTCGAGCCAGTAATTCAAACGCCGCCGCGTTTGTGGGTGGTCCCTAGGCGTCTCAAATTCCGATCGAACGAAAACGCCCGGCTTTCGCCGGGCGTTTGCTGTTGGCTTGGGCTCAGTTGTTGGCTTGGGCTTAGTTCAGCCGGCCCGCCGCGTGGGCGAGCAGGGTGTAAACCTTACCCGTCTCCGATGTCAGGTAGGAGCGCGTCAGCATGCCGTCGCGATCCTCGCGGTCGACTTCCGCCAGCAGCCGCTCGAACTCCTGCGCATAACGGTCGACCGTCTGGCGGAACTCCGCTTCATTGGCGTAGCGGCGGCGCACTTCCTCGAACGTTTTCGCGCCGGCGCCGGTATAGAGCCGACGGTCGAACACGCCGCGCTCGCCGCGCCGGTAGCGTTCCCAGGCCTGCGACAGCGCCGCTTCGTCCACCATGCGGGCGATGTCGGCCGAGAGCGTGTCGAGATCGGCCCCGGAGGCCTTGCCCCGACGGGGCGCGTCCTCCTGCGAGGCGCGGGCGAGCAGGTTGCTCATCCAGCCGTTGGCCTCGCCGCCCGCCGCCGGGCGCTGCGCCGGCGGACGCACGTCATAGCGCGGCGCCTGGGCGGGCGCCGGCCGGCTGGCGCGCGGCGGCTCGATGCGGGCGGGGGCCTCGGCGATGTCCAGGGCGCGGCCGGAGCGGGCGACGATGTCGGTCAGCTCGTTGAGCGCCTTGATCTGGTCGGCGACCACCCGGCGCATGGCCGCAGCCTGTTCCGACGTCTCGCGCGGCAGCTCCAGCGCGCCGCGCCGCAGCTCCTGCCGCGTGGCTTCCAGCTCGCGCTGGATTTCCGCGCTCATGCCGCGCAGCTCCTGCGCCACCGCCTTGTACCGCTCGGTGGACTGGGCGAACATATGGTTCAGCTCGCTCATGTTCTGCTCGTAGGCGCTGGTCAGCGTCGCCGAGGCGGTTTCCCGCTCGCGCGCGGCGGCGTCGCGCAGCGCGTCGAACTGGCTGGTCAGCGCCCCCGCCGTGGCCGAGGTGACGTCGGTGAGGAAGCCGCCGACCTCGCGGGCCTTGCCCTCGGCGTCGTTCAGCGTCTTGCCGATCGCGGCGGTGTAGCGCTCCAGGCGCTGCTCGAAAGCCTCCTGACGCTTCTGCGTCTCATTATAGAGGTTCTGCAAGCTCTGCAGCCGCTCGTCGAGCGCCTCGTCGATCACCGCTTGCGACTTGCGCATCTCGTCCAGCGATTCGACCAGTCCAGCGCTCTGCGCGTTGATGCCGCGCGCCGATTGCGCCAGCGAGTCCGCGCCCTGGCGGGCCGACTTGTCGAGCCGGTCGATTTCGCCGTCGAGAGCGTCGATCGCTCCGGTGAAGGCGCCGAGGCGTTCGCCCAGCTGCGTATCATAGCGCAGCAGGCTGCCTTCGGCCTTGTCGACCGCGCCGAGCAGGGCGCGATGCGACTGGGCCATGGCGTCCACCAGCCCCACGACGTCTTTCTTGATGCGGCTGTTGATCTCGGTGATCGCCGCCGTCATCTCGTCCTGCTTGCGGCCGAGTTCGCCGATCAGCTCATCCGAGCGTTCATGCAGCACGCCGACCGCGGTCTGGCTGAAGGCGGCGATGCGCTCGGCCACTTCGCCGCCACGCTCCTCCAGAAGCTCGACAAGCTTGACGCCGCGCGTGTCGTACCAGTCGTGCAGCGCCTCGGTGCGCTGACGCAGATCCTCCGCCAGGTTGCGGCCGCCGCCTTCCAGCGTGGCGGCGAGCGTCGCCACGCGGCGGTCGATCTCCTCGCCGACTTCGCCGAGGCGGCCGATGACCTTCTCCTCGAACAGGCCGGTCTTGTCCTCGAACACGCTGATCTGGCCGGCGAGCCCGTCGGCGATCTGCTCGGCGCGCGCGCGCAGGCTCTGGTCGAGTTCGTCGGCGCGGGCGGCGACCTTCTCGACCACTTCGGCGACGCGGTTGACCACCTTGTCCTCGAACAGCCCGACATGGCCGCCAAGATGCGCCGAAACCTGTTCGGAGCGCAGCGACAGCACCTGGTCGACCTTGTCGGCCTTGGCGGCGATGCGGCCCACGGCCGCGTCGGCGCGCGTGACCACCTTCTCCTCGAAGGCCTCGACATGGCCGCCGAGACGGGCGGCGATCTCGGCGGAGCGGGCGGCCAGCGCCGCCTCGGCTTCGCTGGCGCTGGCGGCGATCTTGCCGGCGGCCTCGTCGGCGCGGGCAACCACCTTGGTCTCGAAGGCTTCGACATGGCCGCCGAGATGGGCGGCGATCTCGGCGGAGCGGGCGGCCAGCGCCGCTTCGGCCTCGTTGGCCTTGGCGGCGATCTTGCCGGCGGCTTCGTCGGCGCGGGCGACCACCTTGTCCTCGAAGGCTTCGACATGGGCGCCGAGATGAGCGGCGATTTCAGCGGAGCGGGCGGCCAGCGCCGCCTCGGCCTCGCTGGCGCTGGCGGCGATCTTGCCGGCGGCCTCGTCGGCGCGGGCGACCACCTTGTCCTCGAAGGCTTCGACATGGGCGCCGAGATGAGCGGCGATTTCGGCGGAGCGGGCGGCCAGCGCCGCCTCGGCCTCGTTGGCCCTGGCGGCGATCTTGCCGGCGGCCGCGTCGGCGCCGGCGGAGACCCGGTCCTCGAACGCCTCGACCTGGGCGCCGATCTGACCGGCGACCCGCTCGGACCGGGCGATCAGGGCCACGCCCGCCTCGTTGGCCTTGGCGGCGATCATGTCGGCCGCCTCGGCGGCGCGGGCGGAGACCTTCTCCTCAAAGGCGCCGACATGGGCGCCGAGATGGGCGGAGATTTCCACCGAGCGGGCGCCAAGCGCCGCTTCGGCCGCGCCAGCCTTGGCGGCGATCTTGTTGGCGGCGGCCTCGGCGCGGATGACGACCTTCTCCTCGAACGCCTCCACATGGGCGCCCAGATGGGCGACGATCTCGCCGGAGCGGGCGGCGAGGGCGGCTTCGGTCTCGTCGGCCTTGGCGGCGATCTTGTCGGCGGCCTCGCCGACGCGCGTGACCACCTTGGTCTCGAACGCCTCGACATGCGCGTCGAGATGAGCGGCGAGTTCGCCCGAGCGTTCCGCCAGCGCGGCTTCGGCCAGTTTCGCCTGGGTCGCGATCTTCCTGGCGGCCTCGTCGGCGCCCAGGACCACCTTGTCCTCGAACGCTTCGACATGCGCGGCCAGATGCGCCACGACCTGCTCGGAACGGGTGGTCAGCGTCGCCTCGACGACGCCGGCCTCGGCGGAAATCTTCCTGGCGGCCTCGTCGGCGCGGGCGACCACCTTGTCCTCGAACGCTTCGACATGGGCGCCGAGATGGGCGACGATCTCGCCGGAGCGGGCGGCGATCGCCGCCTCGGCCTCGCCGGCCTTGGCCGCGATCTTGCCGGCGGCCTCGTCGGCGCGGGCGACCACCGAGGTCTCGAACGCCTCGACATGGGCGCCGAACTGGGTGGCGATCTGCTTGGCGCGGGCCGACAGGACCGAGTCGATTTCGCCGGTCTTGGTCCAGACCTCGCGGCCCGCGGCGGTCAGGCGGCCGACCACCTTGTCCTCGAACCGGCCGATCTGGCCGCCGAGCGTGTCCACCATCTGGGTGGAGCGGGCGAACAGGGTCGCGTCAATTTCCTCGGCGCGCGTCCACACCTCGTTGCCGACGGCGGCGAGCCGGTTGACCACCTTCTCCTCGAACTGGCCGATATGGCCGCCGAGATGGGACGCGATCTCCTCGGCGCGGAGGCCGAGCGTCGCGTCGATCTCCTGGGCCTTGGCGGCGAGGTTCTCGGTGAGCGAGGTGGAGCGGCGGAGGATGATGTCGTCGAGTTCGCGCGCCTTGGAGTCGAGCGCCCGGCCGACCTCGCGGCCGCCTTCGCCGAGCACTTTGGCGATGTCGATGGCGCGGCCCGCCAGCGCGTCGTTGATCTGGCGCGAGCGCGCCGACAGTCCGGTCTCGGCCTTCTCCATCAGGCTGTCCACGCTCTCGACGAGCTGGAGCGCCTGGGTGGAGGCGGTCAGTTCAAAGCGTTCGAGCTGCTGGGCCAGCAACTCGGCCATGGCCTGGGCGCGTTCGCCGAGGCGCGCGTCGAAGGCCGCGCCATGGGCGCCCAGCGTGGTTTCGACCAGCGACAGACGTTCCGCGATGGCCGCGCCAAGCTGCTGCGAATGGGCGCCGATGCGCTCCACCGCGCCGGCGCCATGCTCGACCAGCACGGCCTCGAAGGCGCGCAGGTTGTCGGCGAGCGCGTCGCGCAGCGCCGCGGTCTGGGCGCGGATGTGATCGGCGGAGCTTTCTCCACCGTTCCGCAGCAGGTTCTCCAGCGCGGCGAGCTGCGCCACGAAATCGGCGTTGAGGCGCTCGGCGTGCTGGCCGAGGCGGGTGTGCGCCTCGGTGACGCCGGTCTCGACCCGCGCCTCGAAGGTCTGCAGGCTGCCGGCGATCTGCTGCGCCAGCCGCTCGGCGTGCTGGCCGATGCTGTTGGCCGCTTCCTCGCCGCCGCGCGACAGCGTCCGCTCGAACACGTCGAGCCGCTCCGACAGGGTTTCGTTGACGCGGTCGCCGTGGACGCCGATCGCCGCCACCGCCTCGGTGGCGGTCTGGGCGAAGCGCGTCTGCGCCTCGCCGAGACGGGCCGCGATGGATTCGGAGGCGTCCGTCGCATTCGCGGCGAAATTGGCGTCGAGCGTCTGCGTCTGCGCCAGGAAGGCGTTGAGCGTGCTTTCGGCGGTGGCTTCGAAATGCGCCTGCGCGGAGATGGTGTTGTCGGTGAGGGTCTCGCCGACGGCGCGCGTGGTCGCTTCGAGCGCGTCGCGCAACTGCGCGGCGCGTTGTTCGGCGTCGGTGATCACGCCGCTGGTCGCCTGCGCGAACTGGGCCTGGAAGCCTTCGGCGTGGCTGGCGAGCGCGGCCGTCTGCTGGGCGGCGAGCCCGGCCACGGCGGTTTCAAGCCGCTCGCCCTGCGTGGCGATGGCCTCCGTCGCTTGCTGGGCCGAAACGGTAAATTGCGTCTGGAGCTGTCCGAACTGGCCGGTGAAGGCGTCGGTGTGGCTGGCGAGCGCCGTGAGATGGCTCTGGGAGACGGCGGCGATCGCGGCCTCCAGTTGCTCGCCCTGGTTGGAGATGGCTTCGACCGCCTGGCGGGCGGTGTCGCCGAACTGGGTCTGGAAGCCCTCGGTGTGGCTGGTGAGCGCGGAGAGATGGGTCTGGGTGACCGCGGCGACCGTGGCCTCCAGTTGCTCGCCCTGGCTGGAGATGACTTCGACCGTATGGCGGGCGGCGTCGCCGAAGCGCGCCTCGAAGCTCTGGGTGTGGCTGGTGAGCGCGGTGAGATGGCCTTGAGTGACGGCGGCGACCGTGGCCTCCAACTTTTCGCCCTGGCCGGCGATGGCCTCGACGGTCTGCTGGGCCGACGCGCCGAACTGCGCCTGCAGTTCGCCGAACTTGTCCTGGAAGGTCTGGGTGTGGCTGGTGAGCGCGGTGAGATGGCCCTGGGTGACGGCGGCGACCGTGGCCTCCAGCTTTTCGCCCTGGCCGGCGATGGCCTCGACGGTCTGCTGGGCCGAAGCGCCGAACTGCGCCTGAAGCTCGCCGAACTTGTCCTGGAAGGTCTCGGTCTGGCTGGTGAGCGCCGCCAGATGCCCCTGGGTGACGGCGGCCACCGTGGCTTCGAGGTGTTCGCTGTGGCCGGAAATCGCCTCCACCGTCTGCTGGGCGGCGGCGCCGAGCTGATCCTCGAACGACCGGGCGACGGACGCGACCGTGTTTCCAAGCAGCTCGCCGCGGTTCTCCAGGCTGTCCGCCACTTGCTGCGCGGCGGCGTTGAACTGATCCTGGAAGGTTTGGGTGTGGCTGACCAGGGCGGTCAGCTGGTCCTGGGTCGCGGCGGCGACCATATGTTCGAGCCGCTCGCCATGGCCGGCGATGGCTTCGATCGTGTGCTGCGCCGTGGTCCCGAACTGTTCGTGGAAGGCTTCGGCGTGGCCGGCGAAGGCCGCCAGCGTGTCGCCGGCGGCGGCGCCGAACTGGGCGTGGAACGCGTTGGTCTGGTCGGCGAAGGCGGTGAGGGTCTGGCTGGCGGCGGCGCCGACGCTCGATTCGATCTGCTGCGCGTGCTCCTGGAACGCCTGTTCGATCCGTCCGGTCTGGGCGGAGAGGGTGTTCGCGGTTTCGGCCGACACCCGCGCGAAATGCGTGTTCAGCTCGTCGGTCTTGGCGGCGAGGGTCTCGGCGGCGTCGCGCGTCGAGCTGTCGACGGCGGCGCGCAGCGCCTCGGTGCGGGCCGCCAGCAATTCGGCGGCTTCGCGGGTCGAGCCGTCAACGGAGGCGCGCAACGCCTCGGTCTGCACGACAATGGTCTCGGCGGCCGCGCGGGTCGCGCCGTCCACCGTGGCGCATAGCGTCTCGGTCCGGGTCGAAATGGTTTCGGCGGCTTCGCGCGCCGCGCTTTCCACAGCGCCGCGCAGGGTCTCGGTCTGGCCGAGGATGGCGTCGGCCACGCCGCGCGTCGAGCCCTCGACGGTGGCGCACAGCGCCTCGGTCCGGGCCGAAATGGTTTCCACCGCCTCGCGGGTGGAGCCGTCGACCGCCGCGCGCAACGCTTCGGTCTGGCCGGCGACGGCTTCGATGGTCTCGCCGGCGGCGCGGGCGAAGGTTTCGTTGAAGGCTTGGGTGTGGCCGGCGAAGGCGGCGAGGGTTTCGTCCGCCGCGACCACGAAATTGTCGCGCAGCGACTGCGCGTGGCCGGCGACGCCTTCCACGGTCTGCGCGCTGATCGCCGCATAGGTCTGGCCCATGCTCTCGACATGCGCGCCGAAATCCTCGACCGTCCGTTGGGCGGTTTCTCCGACGGCCGCATGCAGGGCCTCGACCCGGGCGGTCAGCTCGGTCAGCGCCGCCTGGCTGGCGGCGGCGAATTCGCCGCCACGCGACCCGACCAGCTCGGCGAGCCGTTCGCCATGCGCGTTCAGCTCGCTGGCGAGCAGGCCGGTCTTTTCGTGAATCCGGGCGAGGAAATCCTCCGAAACCTGGCGCAGGGCGGAGTCGGCGGCGTTCGAGCGCGCGTCGATCGCCTGCGTCGTCTCCGTCCCGTACTCCTGGAATCTCCGCAGCAGGGACTGGGCGCGCATTTCCAGATCCGCCATCAGCTTCTCGCCCGATTCGGCGAAAGCGTTCTGCACGTCCTGTCCGCGCGTCTCCAGCGCGCCGCCGATGCGGTCGCCGGTCTGGTCGAGCAGGGCGGTCAGCGCCGCCGTGGCGTTCTCCAGTTCGCTGGTCAGCGCGGTCTGCGCCGAAGTCAGGGCGGTGGAGACGCGGTCGGCGTTAACGACGATGGATTCGCGCTCGCTCGACAATTCATTGAGCAGCACGCGGATGCGGCGCTCGTTCTCGCCATAGGTGCGCTCCAGCGAGGCGACTTCGGAGCGGACCATCGTCTCCAGTTCGCTGGCGCGGGACAGGGCGCGCTCGATGCCGTCGCCCATCGAAGCGACTTCGCGGCGAATGGCCTGGCTCAGGGTCACCACATGCTCGGTGGCGAAAGTTTCCGGTTCGGCGAGGCGAATCGCCGCCTCAGCCATCGAGCGGGCGGTCAGGCGCATTTCCTGCGACCGGCGCAGCACCAGTCCCATGGCGATGAAGAAGACGACCGGCCCGATCAGCGCGAACACGGCCAGGGCGGCGGCGGGATTGAACACATTGCCCGCGAACACCTCTCCCCGGGTGAAGATGGCGTAGCCGATCCACAAGCCCGCCCAGAGCGCGGAGGCCAGCACGGCGACGGTGATCGAGGTCGAATCGGGCTTGACCTGCATGCTCTGCAGCAATTGGCCGACGGAGGCTCGGTCGTCGTTGGCGGGGGCGCTGCCCGGCGACAGGGGCGCGCGTTCAGAATCGGGTCGGCCTCGGTCGTCCGCGGCTTCGGCGCGCGGTTCGAGCGGTCGCGGCGTGGGCAGTCCGAACTCCAGCTTGGCAGGCTCCTTGGCCTCGGCCGCCGGCTTGGCGTCTTGCGCGCCATCGGGTTCGGGTTGCAGCTTGAGCGCGTCCTCTATCGCCGTGAGGGCCGCCGCCGCCGGATCCTGAGCCGTGCTGGGATTGGACATGAAACTAACCTTTTAAAATCCGCCGCACTCTCCCTGCCCGCGCGACGGTGAGGACGCGCGGATTGCGGCAGTTAACCAAGCCGCACTCTACGCTGCGGCGCATCGCTTGAAAACCTGAGCAGTTCACGGATTTCAAAACGTCGTTAACGGAACATTCACCACGTTGCGCGAAAGCCGCACTCCACGCTGGAAAATAAGGCTTTTATCAAGTTTTAACGGTCACGTTAACGCGCTTGGAAATCTGTGGATCGTACTTAATGCGTCCTTTCTCGCGAAAGTTTCTAGCGGTCCAGGGCGCCTTTGGCGCCGAATTCGCGTCATTTGGGAGTTGAACATGGCGGTTACGGCGATGAGTCTTGCGCATGATGAACAGAACCGACCGCCTCCGTCCTGCCCCTTCGATCTTGTGCATCTCTCGCGCCAGACCATGGGCGATCGCGCGCTGGAGCATGAGGTGCTCGCGCTGTTCGAACGCCAGGCCAACCATATCGGAGGCAAGCTGACGACGCTGGAATCGGGTTCGGATCACTCCATCCGCGCCGATCTGGCGCATAAGCTGAAAGGCTCCGCGCGGGCGGTCGGCGCCTTCGCCGTGGCCAAGGCGGCGGAAAACTACGAACACAGCGCCCGCGCCGGCCTGATGCGGGCGATGGACTCGCGCCAGTTGCAGGAGGCGCTCGCCGAGGCGCTGGGCGCCCTGCGCGAACTCAACGGCTGATTTTTTTGGCGGCGGGCGCCGCGCGATCAGAGAAAGTCGCGCAGCAGCGCCGCGAAACCCGGCGCGTCCTCGACGCAGGAGAGATGCGCCGCCTCCAGACGCGCGACGCGCGCGCCGCAGGCGGCGGCCAGCGCCTCGCCCATCGAGGGGGGCGTCGAGCCGTCGGCCTCGCCGACGACGACGAGAATGTCCTTTTCCGCCGCCTGCGCCGCGACCGGCAGAATCTCGCGGAAATCGGCGTCTTTCAGCGCGGCGCAGCAGCCGGAGTAACCGCCGGCGTCGCAGCCGTCGAGTTGGGCGGCGATCGCCGCCGCCACTTCGGGATGCGCCTCGCGGAAGGGCGCGCTCAACCAGCGCGGCAGGATCGACGGCGTCAGCGCCGCGACGCCCGCTTCCGCCACCGCCGCGATGCGCGCGTCCCAGGCGGCGGCGTCCGGCAGATGCGCCGCCGTATTGGCGAGAATCAGCTTGTTCAGCTTGCGCGGCGCATGAACCAGCAGCCATTGCCCGATCAGCCCGCCCATCGACAGGCCGCAGAAATGCGCCCGCTCGATGGCCAGCGCGTCGAGCAGGCGCAGCAGGTCGCCGCCGAGATCGTCGAGAGAATAGGGGCCTTGCGGTTTCCAGCTGCCGCCGTGCCCGCGCGCGTCAAAGGCGAGAATTTGCAGCCGGTCGCGCAAGTCGGCGGAGACCTGCTCCCAGACGTTCAAGCTGGCGCCGAGCGGATGCGCCAGAATCAGGACCGGCGCGTCCTCCGGTCCGGACAGTTGGAAATTCACCTCGCGGGCGCCGATCTGCATGCGGGACATGAGGCCTCAGAACAATTTGAGCGCGCGAAAACTCGCGTGGCCGTTGCGGCCGATGATCAGGTGGTCGTGAACGGAGACGCCGAGCGGCTTGGCGACGCTGACGATGGTGTCCGTCATCATGATGTCGGCCTGCGACGGGGTGGGATCGCCGGAAGGGTGGTTATGCACCAGGATCACCGCGCTGGCGTTCAGCTCCAGCGCGCGCCGCACGATCTCGCGCGGATAGACCGGGGTGTGGTCCACCGTGCCGCGGCCCTGCACTTCGTCGGCCAGCAAGCCGTTCTTCTTGTCGAGGAACAGCACACGGAATTCCTCGGTCTCACGGAACGCCATGGCCGAGCGGCAATAGTCCAGCACCTGCGCGAACGACCCGAGCGTGAGCTTTTTCTTCATGCTCTCGCGCGACAGCCGCAGCGCGGCCGCCTCGACGATCTTCAGCTCCGCGACCACGGAATCGCCGACATAGTCCACTTCCTTGAGCCGAGCCGGCGCGGCGGCGATCACTTCGGCGAACGAACCGAACCGCTGCAGCAGCGCCTTGGCGATCGGCTTGACGTCGCGTCGGGGAATGGCGCGAAACAGCAGCAATTCCAGCAATTCGTAGTCGGGCAGGGCGTCGGCCCCGCCCTGAAGGAAACGCTCGCGCAGGCGCTCGCGATGCCCGGCGTTCAGATTGTCTGGCGCCGGACCCTCGCTCATCCTGCGGCCTCATAGGGCGGGCAGTTCAATCCCTTGGGCGAGAGGGTGAAAATCTCGCAGCCCTCGGCGGTCACGCCGATGGCGTGCTCGAACTGCGCGGACAGCGAGCGGTCGCGGGTGACGGCGGTCCAGCCGTCGGACAGGATCTTCACCGGCGCCTTGCCGAGGTTGATCATCGGCTCGATGGTGAAGAACATGCCCTCGCGCAGCGGCACGCCCTGGCCCTTCTCCCCGTAGTGCAGGATGTTGGGTTCGTCGTGGAACAGCCGGCCCAGGCCGTGGCCGCAGAATTCCCGCACCACCGAGCAGCGTTCGCCCTCCGCGAAGGTCTGGATGGCGTGGCCGATGTCGCCGGTGGTGGCGCCGGGCCGCACCACGGCGATGCCGCGCATCAGCGCCTCATACGTGACTTCGATCAGCCGCTGCGCCCGGCGCGGAACCTCGCCGATGCAGTACATGCGGCTCGAATCGCCGTGCCAGCCGTCGAGAATGTAGGTGACGTCGATATTGACGACGTCGCCGTCGCGCAGCGGCTTGTCGTCGGGAATGCCGTGGCACACGACATGGTTGATCGAGGTGCAGATCGACTTGCGATAGCCGCGGTAATCGAGCGGCGCCGGATAGGCGCCGTGGTCCATGGCGTATTCATAGGCGAGCTTGTCGAGCGCGTTGGTGGTGGCGCCGGGCTTGGCGGCTTCGGCCATCAGGTCGAGCGCCTCGGCGGCCAAGCGGCCCGCATTGCGCATGCCCTCGAAGGCCTCCGGTCCATGCAGGCGGATCTGGCCGCTCTTGCGCCGGGGTTCGGCTTCGGCTTCGATAAAGGTCATGGGGACTCCAGCGGCGTCGCCGCGTCTGTTCGTCTTGTTCTGTTCGTCTTGCGCCAGATTTAGACGTTTTGCCGGAGCGCGCAAGGCCGTGGGGAACGCGTTGCGGTTGGACTTGGCCGGTTCGGCTGCTAGAACAGACGCATGTTGGCCGCGTCAAAAAATGACAGTTCGCCTTTCGGCGCCTACCGCCCGCGCGGCTTGATGCGGCGGCTGCTGGATTTCACCCAGAACGCCGGCACGCATTGGCTGGCGCAGCGCGCCGCGCTGATCGCGCGCGGAATCGGGCTGCGGCGGCTGCGGGCCGCGCCGATGGATGTGACGGTCGAGCCGCTCGCCGCGCATATGCGGCTCTATCCTTATAACGACGCCTGCGAGAAGCGGCTGCTGTTCACCCCGCAATATGTCGACCGCGACGAGCGCGCTTTTGTCGCGGCGCAGATCCGCTCGGAAATGAACTTCGTGGACATTGGCGCCGGCTGCGGCGCGACCAGCCTGATGGTCGCCCTGCGCGCGGGGCCGGGCGCCCGAATCCTGGCGGTCGAGGCCAATCCGACCCTGTTCGAGCGCATGGTGTTCAACCTGCGCCAGAACGACGTGCCCTCCGTCAAGGCGCTGGACTGCGCCGTGGCCGACGCCGAAGCCGAGGCGGTGCTGTTCTTCAACCCCTATGACTTGTCGGAAAGCTCGATTCGCATGGTCAATGTCGAGGGCGGCGGCGGCCAGATCCGGGTGGCCGCGCGTTCGCTGGCGACGCTGGCCCGCGAGGAGGGCTTTCAGGCCATCGACCTGTTGAAGCTCGACATCGAGGGCGCCGAGGATTTGGCGCTGGAGCCGTTTCTCACCCAGGAGCCGAAGCATTTGTGGCCGCGCGCGCTGGTTCTGGCGTTTTCGCCGGGCAAGTGGGACGCCGACCTGCGGGGACTGCTCGATTCGCGCGGCTACAAGAAAATCGGGCGCAGCCGATCCTATCTTTTCTATCAGCGAGATGATTCATGAGCGAACACGTGACGGCGGCCGTGCTGGTGATCGGCGACGAAATCCTGTCAGGCCGCACGAAAGACGCCAACAGCGGCTATATCGCGCATTATCTCACGCAGATCGGCGTGGATACCCGCGAAATCCGCGTGGTGGGGGACGAGGAAGACGAGATCGTCGCGGCGATCAACGCTCTGCGCGAGAAATACGATTACCTGTTCACCACCGGCGGCATCGGCCCGACCCACGACGACATTACGGCGGACGCGGTGGCCAAGGCGTTCGGCGTGGAGATTTCGGAAGACCCCCGTGCGGTAAAACTGCTGCTGGAGCGGATCAAGCCCGAGGATTTGAACGCCGCCCGCCGCCGCATGGCGCGCATCCCCCATGGCGCGGAGCTGGTGGAGAATCCGGTGTCCAAGGCGCCGGGGTTCTGGATCGGCAATGTGATCGTGATGGCGGGCGTGCCGTTCATCATGCAGGCGATGCTGGACGGCGTCGCGCCCAAGCTGACGCGCGGGACGCCGATGATTTCGGCCACGCT
This sequence comes from Rhodoblastus acidophilus, assembly GCF_900187365.1. Taxonomy (GTDB): domain Bacteria; phylum Pseudomonadota; class Alphaproteobacteria; order Rhizobiales; family Beijerinckiaceae; genus Rhodoblastus; species Rhodoblastus acidophilus. The sequence continues at coordinate 304,991 of NZ_FYDG01000004.1, read as the reverse complement.
CGACGCCCACGGCCTGCCGGAGGGCGCGTACGGCGAGGGTTTGGGCGCGCTGGCGAAGAAGCATCCGAGCGTGTCGATCGGCTCCTATCCGCGCCTGCAGGACGGCCGGTTCGTCAACCAGATCGTGCTGCGCTGCAAGGACGCCGAGGCGCTGGCTTCCGCAGAGAAGGACGTTGCGGCGCTGCTGGAGGAGACGGCGCTACGGCACAGGCTGTGAGGCGAGAGCGGATCGTTCAAGCTGCTACGCCACCTCTGGGCCGCCATTGCAAGCGGAGCGAAGCGATCCAGAAATCCCGCAAGCGGCGAATGTTATAAGATCGAGCGAATACAACAGGCTTTCAGTAGGTGGATGGACCGGGATTGCCTCGCTCGCAATGACGGTGGAAGGATGGGGGAGTGAACGGTCTATCGTGCTGCAACACGTCAGCCGTACAGGTCTTCATATAAATCCTTCCAACCGGGATTCATGCCTTCGATCAGCGCCAGTTTTTTCGCCTGGCTGCCGGCCTTGATCTGCTTTTCTCGCGCGATCGCGTCGGTTATCAGTTCATGGAACTCATAAAACACCAGCAACTTGCAGCCGTACCGTCGCGCAAACCCGGCTTTCGCGCCCGCCCCCCCGTCGGGCCAGATTCGACGTCACGCCGGTATAAAGTGTGCCGATCCGCGCGCTCGCCATGATGTAAACGGCGGGGCGGGCGCGCCGTCACCCCCGGCCGCGATAGCTCGGCGCGCCCTGGTCCGGCAACCACAGGCCCTTGGGCGGTTCGCCCGTCTGCCAGAACACGTCGATGGGCATCCCGCCGCGCGGATACCAATAGCCGCCGATGCGCAGCCAGCGCGGCGCCAGCGCGCTCACCAAGTCTTTGGCGATGCGGATCGTGCAGGCCTCGTGAAAGGCGCCGTGGTTGCGATATGACGTGAGATACAGCTTCAAAGATTTTGATTCGACAAGATATTTATCGGGAACATAATCTATGACAAGATGTGCGAAATCGGGCTGTCCCGTCACCGGGCACAGCGAGGTGAACTCCGGCTGCGTGAACCGCGCGAGATAGAGCGCGTCCGGATGCGGATTGGGCACGCGGTCAAGCCGGGCCTCATCGGGGCTTTGCGGCGCCCGCGTCTGCACGCCGAGCAGGCCGGCGCCTTCATGTGTCTGGACCATGGGAACCTCTTTGGCGCAGCAATAGAGGACGGTTGCGGCCTCCCGCAAGGAATTTGGTCGCCTGCGTGGTTCCGCCCTCTTTTTTCTTTCACGTAATTCGCCTATGACGCGCGGAACGGAACATCCCAGGGGAAACAAAATGACCGAGATTATCGACATTGCCGCCCGCGAAATCCTCGACTCGCGCGGCAATCCCACGGTCGAAGTCGACGTGACCCTGGACGACGGTTCGTTCGGCCGCGCCGCCGTGCCGTCGGGCGCCTCGACCGGAACCCGCGAGGCCGTGGAATTGCGCGACGGCGACAAGTCCCGCTTCCTCGGCAAGGGCGTGTTGAAAGCCGTCGAATCCGTCAACGGCGAGATTTTCGACGCCGTGTCCGGCCTCGACGCCGAAGATCAGGTCGCCATCGACACCGCCATGATCGAGCTGGACGGCACGCCGAACAAGGCCCGCCTCGGCGCCAACGCCATCCTCGGCGTGTCCCTGGCTGTGGCCAAGGCCGCCGCCGACGCCGCCGGCCTGCCGCTCTACCGTTATGTCGGGGGAACCCAGGCGCGCGTGCTGCCGACCCCGATGATGAACATCATCAATGGCGGCGCCCATGCCGACAATCCCATTGATTTCCAGGAATTCATGATCATGCCGATCGGGGCCGACTCGATCCGCGAAGCGGTGCGCTGGGGCGCGGAAGTGTTCCACACCCTGAAATCCGCGCTGAAGAAGGCCGGACACAACACCAATGTCGGCGACGAGGGCGGCTTCGCCCCCAACCTGCCGTCGGCGGAAGCCGCGCTCGACTTTGTGATGAAGGCCATCGAGACGGCGGGCTTCAAGCCCGGCCAGGACGTCGCGCTCGGCCTCGACGCCGCCTCCAGCGAGTTCTTCAAGGACGGCGCCTATCATTATGAAGGCGAGGGCGTGGTCCGCTCGATCCAGCAGCAGGCGGATTATCTGAAAAAGCTCGTGGACGCCTATCCGATCGTCACCATCGAGGACGGCAACGCCGAGCAGGACTGGGAAGGCTGGAAGATCACCACGGATCTGATCGGCGGCAAGGTGCAGATCGTCGGCGACGACATTTTCGTCACCAACACCAGCATCCTCAGCGAGGGCATCAAGAAGGGCGTGGCCAATTCGGTCCTGATCAAGGTCAACCAGATCGGCTCGCTCACCGAGACCCTGGCCGCCGTCGACATGGCCCATCGCGCCGGCTACACCGCCGTGATGTCGCATCGCTCGGGCGAGACGGAAGATTCCACCATCGCCGATCTCGCGGTGGCGACGAACTGCGGCCAGATCAAGACGGGCTCGCTGGCCCGCTCCGACCGCATGGCCAAGTACAACCAGCTCATCCGCATCGAGGAGGAGTTGGGCAATCAGGCGGTTTACGCCGGCCGCGCCGCGCTGAAGGCGCTGGCCTAAGACCGTCCATCGCCGCGTGTCGGGGGTGCGGGACGAGTTGGACGAGGACGATGCGGACCCGGTCCGCATGCGTCATCGCGATCTTGAACGGATCGCCAACGCCGCCTTGCGCGTCGGACGCGCGCTGATGGAATGCGGCGCGAGCGTCAGCGTCACCCGTCTGGGGGTGACGATGACGGCGCGCGGGCTGGGCGCCGGCATTATCGGCGTGCGCGTCGGCTATGCCTCGATCGGGCTGACGGTCTCAGCCGAACAGACCACCATCACGCGCATGATCTCGGTCGGCGGCCACGGCGTCAATCATCGGCTTGACATGGCCGTGCGCGCGCTGGCCGCGCGCGTGGCGGAAAAAGGCGGAACGGTCGCCTCGGTCAACGGCGATCTGGATCGCCTGATCCGCGAAACGCCGCGTCACCCCGTTTGGCTGGTGGCGCTGGCGACGGGGGGCGCCTGCGCCGCGTTCGGACGCCTGCTTGGCGTCGACGGGCCGGCCTTCGCCGCTGTCCTGCTCGGCGGGACGATCGGGCAGGACATGCGGCGCCGGCTGGTGGTGCGGGGCGTCAATCCTTTCGTCATCTCGGCCCTGGTCGCCTTCGTGGCCGGTTCGATCGGGGGCTGGGGCGCGCGCCTGCTCGGCTCGGCCAGCGTCGACATGGCGACCATCGCGGCGAGTCTGCTGCTGGTGCCCGGCGTTCCCGCGACCAACGCCCAGACCGACATCATGGAGGGCTATCCGACCGTCGGCAGCGCGCGGGCGGTCGCGGTGGGCATGATGATGGTCTTCGCCGCCACGGGAATCTGGTGCGCGCAGGGCCTTTTGCGAGCGGGCGCATGATCGATCTGGCCGCCCAGGCGCGCATCGTCCTGCATCAGGCGTTTTTCGGCGGCCTCGCGGCGGCCGGCTTTGGCGTCTTGTTCAATTTCGGCCCGCGCAGCCTGGCGCTTTGCGCCGGCGCTGGGGCGTTCGCGCTGGCCGTTCGCACGCTGGGCCTCGACGCGCATTGGACTCTCGAAGGCGCCACCTTCGTTGCTGCGCTGGCGACCGCCAGCGTCGCCCTGATCGGTCTGCGCGGCCTTGGCGCGGCGGCGCAGGCCATCGCGCTGGCGGGCTGCATCCCCATGGTGCCCGGCGCGTTTCTCAACGAGGCGCTGCTGGGTTTCTTCACCATTTCGGCGTCCGAGGCGGTCAACGCCGAGGCCGCCATCCTGCCTTCGCTTCAGGCGATGCTGCGCTTCATCTTCACGCTTGGCGCCATTGGCGCGGGGTTGGCGATTCCGTCGCATCTCGCACGTCGGCGCGGCTTCTGACGCCGCGCGCCGGTCAGAAAAGTCCGGCGACCCGTGCGAGAACGAGGCGCGCCTGGTCGTGCCAGGCCCCGGCGGCGAGCAGCGACAGGCCGAGCGCGATCATCCCCAAAACGAAGCGGCCGTCGTTCTCCTCGCGGCGCGGCGACCGACGCAGGCGCGCGTCGCCGCGACGGGGAGCGGGCGCTTTGCGTTCGACCGAAAATCCCAGACTGGCCATGGCGGACTCTCCTTTTGAGCGGAATCCGGGGCGGATCGTCGCACGATGGAACAATCGCCCCGGGCTTCGGTCAAAGTTTCAACTTTGGCGCCGCCCGGCGTTAACGCGCGCTTCACCAAAAGACGCGAGGATGCGCCATGGTTGTCCGCACGCGTCTCGCCGCCATTCTTATCCCCTTGGCCTTCTACGTCTTTTCCGGCGTGGTGGGGTCGTATTTCATCTGGCAGGCGGCGCGCGGCCAGCGCGGCCTGGAGGCTGATGCGGCGACCCGCAAGGAAATGGCGGCCATCGACACCAAGCTGAGGGCCGTCCGCGCCGAGGAAGACTATTGGCGCAACCGCATCGCCCTGTTGCGCGGGCCGGAAATCGACCGCGACCTGCTCGACGAACAGGCCCGCACCCTGCTCGATCACGTCGGCAAGAACGACCTGATGATCTTCCTCGCCCCGGTCAGCGGCGAGACCACCGGCTCCACCACGCGCCGCTGAGGGCCTCTCGCCTTTCTCGGCGCTTCTGCTAGGCTTCCGCAAGGATTCGACGCCGTTTCAGGAGGCAAAATGGCGACGCAACCGCACGCAGGCGACCGGCGGGCGGAATTCATGGCGAGCGACCTGCTGTCGAGCTTGCGCGCCATGCTGTTCATTCGCCGTTTCGAGGAACGGGCCGGGCAAATGTTCGCCATGGGCCTGATCGGCGGATTCTGCCATTTGTGCATCGGCCAGGAGGCCATCGCGCTGGGCATGAGGCAGGCGGCCCGGCCGGGCGATCCTTTCATCGCCTCCTATCGCATGCACGGCCATCTGCTCGCCGCCGGCGCCGATCCGGCCGCCGTCATGGCCGAACTGGCCGGGCGCCGCGACGGCCTGTCGCGCGGCAAGGGCGGCTCGATCCACATGTTCGCCCCCGAACTGGATTTTTACGGCGGCCACGGCATTGTCGCCGCCCAGGCCTCGATCGGAACCGGGCTGGCCTTCGCCAGCGCCTATCGCGGCGACGGCAAGGTGTGCATGACCTTTTTGGGCGACGGCGCCGCCGATCAGGGCCAGTTCGCGGAGAGCCTGGCGATGGCGCATCGCTGGTCGCTGCCCATCGTCTATGTGATCGAGAACAATCGCGGCGACGACTGGAACCGCCCGGCTTTGGCCGACCGTGGCGCGGCGTTCCGCATCCCCGGCGAGGAGGTCGACGGCATGTGCCTGGCCTCGGTGCGCGACGCCGGCGCGCGGGCGCTGGAATGGGCGCGCGCCGGCCATGGCCCGACGCTGCTGGAAATGCGCACCCAGCGCTATCGCGGCCATTCCGAAGCCGAACCCGGCAAATATCGCGGCGGCGACAAGAAGCTCGCGCCCGCGCCCGATCCGATCGAGCGGCTGCGCACCGAAATCCTCGACGCCGGCCTCGCCGGGGAGGCCGAGTTGCGGCGGATGGACGCCGAAATCCGCATGCGGGTCGCCGACGCCGCCGAAGCCGCCTCGCGCGGCGCCGAGCCGGTCCGCGCCGATCTCATGACCGATATTCTGCTGTGATGGCCTCATGACCGCCCCCGCCACCCATGTGCTGATGCCCGCCCTGTCGCCGAAGATGAAGTCGGGAACGCTGGTCCGCTGGCTGGTGGAGGAGGGCGCGGCCGTGGCGGCCGGCGACATTCTCGCCGAAGTCGAGACGGACAAGGCGACCATGGAGGTCGAGGCGGCCGAAAGCGGCGTGCTGCTGCGGCGCCTCGCCGCCGAGGGCGAAAATGTCGCGGTGGGCGCCCCCATCGCCGCCATCGCGCCGGCGCCGCGGCCGGCGCCCGCCGCCGCGCCGACGGCCAAGGCCAAAACGGCGCCCGAGCGCGCGCGGCCGCGTCTCACCGTGCGCGAAGCCTTGCGTCAGGCGCTGGCCGAGGAAATGCGCAGGGACCCCGACGTCTTCCTGCTCGGCGAGGAGATCGGCGCCTATCAGGGCAGTTTCAGGGTCACGCAGGGGTTGCTGGAAGAATTCGGCCCCAAACGGGTGGTGGACGCGCCCATTGTCGAACACGCTTTCGCCGGTCTCGGCGTCGGCGCGGCTTTCGCCGGCTTGAAGCCGGTGATCGAATTCATGTCGTTCAATTTCGTGCTGCAGGCGCTCGACCACATCGTCAATTCGGCGGCGAAAACCCTTTACATGTCCGGCGGCGCGCTGAATTGCCCCATCGTGTTCCGGGGGCCGAACGGGGCGAGCGCCCGCGTCGGCGCCCAGCACGCCCAGGATTACGCCGCCTGGTTCGCCCATGTGCCCGGCCTCAAGGTGGTGGCGCCCTATACCGCCGCCGACGCCAAGGGGCTGCTCAAGGCGGCGATCCGCGATCCCAACCCCGTGGTCTTCCTCGAACACGAACGTCTTTACGGCGAATCGTTCGACGCGCCTGACGACCCCGAAGCCCTGGTGGACATCGGCGTCGCCGCGATCGCGCGGCGGGGCGAGGATGCGACGCTGGTGGCGTTTTCGCGGGGCGTCGCTTTGGCTTTGCAGGCGGCGGAACAATTGGCGGGGCGGGGCGTCAATGTCGAGGTGGTGGATTTACGGACGTTGCGGCCGCTCGACATGGGCTGTGTGCTCGAGTCCGTGGGCCGGACGGGCCGCTGCGTGGTGGTCGAGGAGGGCTGGCCCCGGGGCGGCATTGGCGCCGAAATCGCCGCGCGGCTGATGGAGGAGGCGTTCGAAAAGCTGCGCGCCCCGGTTCGCCGTGTGACGGCGAAGGATGTTCCCGCGCCCTATGCGGCCAATCTGGAGGAGATGGCGCGGCCGCAGCTGGGCGATGTGCTGGCGGCGCTGGAGGCCGTCCTCCACAGCGGTTTCAAGCGAAGCGGATGTCTATTCACATGAAGAACATAAGTGAAAACAGGAATCTGGAGTCTGTCCGGCCGACCGGAGTTCGCCAAACAGGCTTGAGAGCGTTTGTTTGAGCGTGATCTTGTCCGAAAACCGCTTTGCCGATTTTCGGGATCATGCTTTAGCGTGCGGCGCCCTGGCGAGCGCGTCGCATCGGTTGCGCGCAAAGGAAAGTTGATGTCGCACGAAAAGATCGAATTGTCCGTGCCTCCTGATGTCGAAGAACATGGCGGGGCCGAAATCCTGCGTTTGTTCATCTGCAATGGCGCGTTGACGCTTTCGATGCAGCGCGCCTTCGAGCAACCGGACATGTGGGGCCGCCTGCTGGCCGAACTGGCGATGCAGGTGGCGCAGGTCTATGCGCAGGAAACCGAGATGAGCGCCGGGGAGGCGCTGGCCGAACTGCGCGTCGCGCTGGAGGCCGGGCTCGACCGCGTGTCGTTCGAGCCGCCGCCAATCAATTGAGCCATTTGACAGAATGACCTTGGCCGCGCATGACAGAATGACAACGGAACCTTGCACCATGCCTGTCGTGATCGACCTGCTCAATTCCGACCCGCGCAAAGATGCCCCGAACGGAGGCGACGAGCGCCCGCGCCATCCCGAAAAAGCCCATCGGCCGGATCAGCCGGTGGCGCGCAAGCCGGACTGGATTCGCGTCAAGGCGCCCGGTTCGGCCGGGTGGGCCGAAACCCGCTCCATCCTCAAGGCCAACAAGCTGGCCACGGTGTGCGAGGAGGCCAATTGCCCAAATCAGGGCGAGTGTTGGGACCGGAAGCACGCCACCTTCATGATCATGGGCGAAATCTGCACCCGCGCCTGCGCCTTCTGCAATGTCGCCACCGGCCTGCCCCATGCGCTCGACCCCGCCGAGCCCGCGCATATCGGCGAAGCCACCGCGAAACTCGGCCTGCGGCATGTGGTGGTCACTTCGGTCGATCGCGACGATCTCGCCGATGGCGGCGCCGCGCATTTCGCCGCCACCATCGCCGCCATCCGCCGTCTCAGCCCCGACACCACCATCGAAGTGCTGACCCCCGACTTCCTGCGCAAGCCCGGCGCGCTCGAAATTGTTGTGGCGGCCAAGCCGGATGTGTTCAACCATAATCTTGAAACCGTGCCGTCCAACTATCTCGACGTGCGGCCGGGCGCGCGCTATTTCCACTCGCTGCGCCTGCTGCAAAAGGCGAAGGAACTCGATCCGGAGATTTTCACCAAGTCCGGCATCATGGTGGGCCTGGGCGAGACCCGCAACGAAGTGCTGCAACTGATGGACGACATGCGCTCGGCCGACGTCGATTTTCTCACCATCGGCCAATACCTGCAGCCGACCAAAAAACACTTTCCGGTCAAGGAATTCGTGACGCCCGACGCGTTCAAGGCCTATGAAACCGTCGCCTATTCCAAGGGGTTTCTGCTGGTCTCGGCCTCGCCGCTGACCCGCTCCTCGCATCACGCCGGCGAGGATTTCGCCAGGCTGCGCGCGAAACGGCGGGGAGAGGACGCCTGACATGCCTTCGTTCCGCACCAGCCATGTGGTGAAACACGCGCCCGAGCAGATGTTCGATCTGGTGGCCGACGTCGAATCCTACCCCCAATTCGTGCCGCTGTGCGTCAACATCAGGATCAAGCGCCGCTTCCAGAATTCGGACGGAACCGAGGCGTTCGTCTCGGAAATGGAGGTCGGCTACAAGGCCGTCCGCGAGCGCTTCACCAGCCGCGTCGTGCTGAACCGCGCGGCGCGCCGCATTGACGTCACCTATGTCGATGGGCCGTTCAGCCATCTGGAAAACCGCTGGACATTCGCGGAGGCCGGTCCCGGCGCCTGTCGGGTGGAATTCTTCATCGCTTATGAATTCCGCAACCGCATGTTGGCGACGCTGATGGGCGGCATGTTCGACGCCGCGTTTCGCAAGTTTTCGTCCGCCTTCGAAGCGCGCGCCGATCAGATTTTTGGCGTCTGAAGCCGGTCTTGGAAGTATTCAGCGGTTTAATGAAGTATTAATGGGGTTGGCGTGGTCGGGAATTGCCTCTGCCCTCCAGGGGCGGCGGCCACGCGATCCATCCCGCCGCGGTTCGCTTTGCGACGGGCGCGGACGCTGGATGGGGCGTCGATTGTGGCAGGATGCTTGGGCCGGGCAGGGGCTTGGCGACTGTGTCCATGGAAGTCCACGCCAGCGTTTCGTCGCTGCGCAACCAACCCAAGACGCCCTCTGAAAAAGCGACGGCCCCGTCGCATGCTGCGAACGGGGCCTATATTCGCTCAATGGCGAATTCCGATAAAAATCAGAAACTTATGCGGCTTTTAACCGCGTATGGGCTACGTTGGGCTTTCTGATCTGCTACTCCCTTCGATTAGCTGCATATCCTCGAAGCGCGCAAGATTTGCGTGCATTTCGCCCATCAAGGGCCAAAGTTGGATGTGTACTGCGGTGGAGGCATGCTCCCGTTCCATCTTTCCAGCCGCGTCCACGCCAAGTGGATCGGGGCTCCAGGTCAGAGGGTCGATACGCAAGGGATCCGTGGCGTTTTAAGTCTCGAAACCAAGCTTGCGGGGAACGATCAGTTCATTGCGGCCGGTCGGGTTCGTAGCCCTGGGCGCTGACCTCATCTTGAAAGCGGCTTCGCACGTCTTTCAATCGAGGCTGCAATACATGAATACTGCCACTTTTTTTTACGCCGTCAACTGAAAAGTTTGGCGGCGCCAAGGCCTTGGAAAATGGCGCGCGCGCCCCGATCCCGAAGCCTTCGCGCGCGAACGGGGGTGGGCGCGGCCGCGAATTCGGCCCTCGCTTGGGCGAAAAATAAAAACGAAAACGCGCGCCCCGCGAGGCGCGCGCCCAAGGTTTGACTCTGTGAGGGTTCGGGACCCGCGCGGCGGCGGTTCCGGCTCAGTTGAGGCCGTTCGAAATTCTCACGAATTTTGCATTCAGCTTGGTGCCGACGGTGGTCAGCGTCGCAATGGCGACAACCGAAATCAACGCGGCGATCAAGCCGTATTCGATAGCCGTCGCGCCGGAATCGTCACAGAGAAAAGATTTGAGCAATCGCATATTTCGCCCCAGTTGAAATCACGGAGGACAGCCAGAGCTTGGCCGTCTGCGCGGGACAGGTGTAGGACCAAAAAGTTTCGCGCGTCTTTACGCAACGCCCGATAAATGACGGTAGCGTAACAAAACTTATCAAGGCCCTGCAAAAACGCGGAAAAAGGCCGGTCCTGCGCCGGGAGGGCGGTCGTGCGCCGATCGTGGAACAATTTCCGTCATGGGTCGGAATCGTGCTAGGCAATAGGGATCGCGCGACGCGACAGGGCCTTGGGCGCATGACGGAAAACAAGATCGACGCATTGTTGGCGCTGCATGGCGGCGGGCGCTTCCTGGTGGGGCGCGACCGCATCAAGCTGCTGGAGAAGGTCGCGGAATTCGGCAGCATCGCCAAGGCGGCCAAGGCCACGGGCTTCAGCTACAAGACGGCCTGGGATTCGGTGAACGCGGTCAACAATCTGTTGCCGACGCCGGCGTTCCACACCCGGCCCGGCGGCCGCTCCGGCGGCGGCGCCGAAGTGACGCCGGAGGGGCTGCGCCTGATCGCCACCTTTCACCGGCTTGAGGAAAAGCTGTCGCGCATCTCGAACCTCATCGCCGAAGAGGGGCTTGAGGGCCAGGAGGAGGCGCTGCTCTGGACCGTCGGCGCCCGGGTGAGCGCGCGAAACGTGTTTCAGACCGAAGTCACGGCGGTGCGGCGCTGGCCGGTCGATGTCGAGGTGACGTTGAGCGTCGCGCTCGACCAGCAGATCCACGCCATCGTCACCAATGAGGCCACCGACGATCTGCAACTCGCGCCGGGGCGCCGGGCGCTGGCGCTGGTCAAGTCCTCGTTCATCCGTCTTGCGCCGGTCGAGCGCGCCGAGGTCGGGCGCAATCACTTCGTCGGCGAGGTGAAGGCGCGCACCGACGCGGAGCGCAACAGCGAAATTCACCTCGACATCGGGCATGGCAAGACGCTTTACGTGGTGACGCCGCGCGAAACCGTCGAGGCGCTGCGGCTGGAGCCGGGCGGGCGGGCGGCCGCGGAGTTCGACGCCAATCACGTGATTCTCGCGGTGAGTTAAGAGATCAGCGGCGCCGCCGCGACGAAAAAATTTACTTTCCCTCAGTAGGTTTCGTCCGTTTTCCAGCGCGCCGGCCGCAGGGCGCCGTCGCGCGGCTGTTCGGATTTAGCCATGAGTCTGCCGCAACCGTCGTTTCCCGAGTTCGATGGCCCGCCGGATGGCGCGCGCGGCAAGGCTGAATTCTATTTCGCCGATCTGCGCGCCCTGGCGCGCCGGGCCGCGGTCGAAGCCGCGCAGCAGGACGCGCCCGCGCCGCGCGCCATTTCCCAGCCGGCGATCATCGGCGCGACGCTGCTGTTCGATTTATGCGCTTTCGTGGGGGCTGGCGTTCTGTCGCACATGCGCGCCCTGGGCGGCGATGCGCCGGAGCCGACTTTGCTGATCTGGGGCGTGGCCCTGGCGACCGCCGTGGGATTGTTCACCTTGCAGGCGCGCTGGACGTATACGATCCGCGCGCTGGCCGATTTTCCCCGCCAGGCCATGAATCTGGCGCTCGCCTTCGCGCTCGCCGTCGCCATCTGGGACGCCGATTGCGTGATCTCCGGCTTTGAACGGACGGCTTTTCTGCGGCAGTGGAGCCTGGACTGGTTCGCCTGGGGCGTCAGCGCCACGGTGGCGTCGCGCGCGGTCCTTGCGCCGCTGCTGCGGGCGTGGACGCGCCGGGGCGCGCTGGCCCGCCGCACCGTGATCGTCGGCGGCGGCGAGCAGGCGCTCGAAACCATTCGCCGCCTGGAGGAGTCCGGCAAGGGCGCGCTGGAAATCCTCGGCGTTTTCGACGACCGCAATCCCACGCGCCTGCCCGATGCGCTGGGCCGCTACCGCCTGCTCGGAACCTTCGACGACCTCGAAAGCTTCTGCCGCAACGCCCGGGTGGACCTGCTGATCATCGCCTTTCCGCTGACGGCGGAGCGTCGGATTCTGCACATTCTGCAAAAGCTGTGGGCGCTGCCGGTGGACGTGCGCATTTCCGCGCTGGGCAGCAAGCTGCGCCTGCGCGACCGCGCCTATAATTTCATTGGCGACGTGCCGTTCCTGCCGGCTTTCGACAAGCCTTTGAAGGACTGGGAGGTCGCGCTCAAGGCGATGTTCGACCGCTGCGCGGCGCTGGCGCTGATCGTGGCGCTGTCGCCGGTGCTGACGGCGGTGGCGCTGGGGGTGAAACTGTCCTCGCGCGGCCCGATCCTGTTCGTGCAGAAGCGCTACGGCTTCAACAACGAGGAATTCGGCGTTTACAAGTTCCGCTCGATGTATGTCGACCAGTGCGACTATTCGGCGGCCCATCAGGTCAAGCGCGGCGATTCGCGCGTGACGCCGTTCGGGGGCTTCATCCGCCGCACCTCGCTCGATGAATTGCCGCAATTGTTCAACGTGTTGCGCGGCGAATTGTCGCTGGTCGGCCCGCGTCCGCACGCGCTGAAATGCTCCGCCGCCGGACAGGCGTACGAGGCGGTGGTGGCCAATTATTTCGCGCGTCATCGCGTCAAGCCGGGCATCACCGGCTGGGCGCAGATCAACGGCTGGCGCGGCGAAACCGATACGGTCGAGAAGATCGAGCAGCGCGTCGCGCACGACCTGCACTATATCGAACACTGGTCGGTCTGGCTGGATCTTGGCATTCTGCTGAAGACGCCCTTTGTCGTGCTGACCGGAAAGAACGCGTTCTAGCGCGTTCGTCTCGCGGTCTGCGGTCGCCCTGCGCGCGAAAACCGCGGGCGGCCTTGATAAGGTCGATGCGAACGAATCAGCGGGGCGACGCGTTGGGCGAGACAAACACGATTGAGGTTTACAGCGATATTCTGGTGGTGCTGGGCGTCGCCGGAATCATCGTGCCGGCGCTGCGCCGCTGGGGCGTCAGCCCGATCCTCAGCTATCTCGGCGCCGGCGCGGCGCTCGGTCCGCTCGGGCTAGGCTCGCAGATCGGAAATTTTCCGTTTCTCTACTGGTTCACGGTGGTCAACCCGAACAGCGTCGCCGAGCTGGGCGAGCTGGGCGTGGTGTTCCTTCTGTTCCTGATCGGGCTGGAGCTGTCGATCAAGCGGCTCGTCACCTTGCGCCGGCTGGTGTTCGGGCTGGGCGGCCTGCAGGTGATCGTCAGCGGCGCGGCGCTGACCGGCGTCGGCGTGACGGCGGGGCTGGCGCCCACGCCGGCGGCCATCCTTGGGTTCAGCCTTGCGCTGTCCTCGACGGCGATCGTGCTGGAACTGCTGGCGGGGCAGGGCCGTCTGACCTCGGGCGTGGGGCGCCTGAGCTTCGCGGTGCTGCTGGCGCAGGATCTCGCGGTCATTCCGGTCATCGTGTTCATTTCGATCGCCGGCGACGGCGGCGGCGAGTCGGTGCTCGCCAGCATCGGCATCGCGCTGGCGAAGGCGGGCGTCGCCATCGGGGCCATCGTCCTGTTCGGACGATTCCTGCTGCGGCCGATGTTCCAGCTGGTGGCGACGTCGCGGTCGACCGAGTTGTTCATCGCCGCGGCCCTTTTCGTGATCATCGGCGCCGGGCTGCTGGCGCACGCGGCGGGCCTGTCCATGGCGCTCGGCGCCTTCGTCATCGCGCTGATGCTGGCGGAAACGGCCTATGGCAAGGCCATCGAAGTCGCCATCGAGCCGTTCAAGGGCCTGTTGCTCGGCGTGTTCTTCTTCACCGTGGGCATGAAGATCGATTTCCGCGAATTCCTGCGCGAGCCGGTGGCGCTGATTGGCGTCGTGCTGGGGCTGATCGCCTTGAAGACGCTGATTTTCGCCGGTCTGGCCGCCGCGTTCCGCGCGCCCTGGCGGGTCGCCCTCGAAACCGCGCTGCTGCTGGGGCCCGCCGGCGAATTCGCCTTCGTCAGCATCGGCATGGCGGTGGCGCTGCATCTGCTGCCGGCGCCGGCGGCCAGCCTCGTCCTCGCCGCCGCCGCCGTCACCATGGCGCTGACCCCGTTGCTGGCTATGGCGGCGCGGCGGCTGCCGAAAAAACCGGCCGCTCCCGCGCCGGTCGATTCGAGCCTGATGTTTCAGGCCGCGGCGGGCGACCGGCGCGCCATCGTGGTCGGTCATGGCCGGGTCGGCAAAGTGGTGACGTCGCTCTTGGCCGAGCATGGCGTGAAATTCGTCTCAATCGACCATGACGCGGTCAGCGTGGCCCGCGACCGCCGCGCCGGGCGGCTGGTCTATTTCGGCGACGCGTCCGATCCCAAAGTGCTGGAGGCCATCGGTCTGAGCCAGGCGATTGGGGTGATCGTCACCATCAGTTCGCGCAAGACCATTGATGTGATTGTCGAGCGCGTCCGCGCGGTCCGGCCCGACGTGCTGATCGTGTCGCGCGCCCGCGACGAGGAGCACGCCCGTCGGCTTTACGCCCTGGGCGCCACCGACGCCGTGCCCGAAACCATCGAGGCCAGCCTGCAATTGTCCGAGGCGGCGCTGGTCGGATTGGGAGTCTCGGCCGGGCTGACCATCGCGTCGATTCACCAGAAGCGCGACGACTTTCGCCGCATTCTTCAGCAGGCCGCCAAACAGGCCGGGCGCGAGGAGACCCACGCCGTCAAGGCCAGCGCGGCCGGCCCCGGCTGAGTCGGCTCAATTGTCGTCGGCGAGCCGCACGATCACGTCCACGCCGACGATTCGCTTGCCGGGCGGCGCCTTGATCTGCAATTGATGGGTCACGTCCTGCTCCATGTCGAACAGCACGGAGTGGTCCTCGTCGTAATAATGACAATGCGAGCCGGTCTTGGTGTCGTACCAGACTTTGGCGCCATACAGCGCGATTTCCCGCAACAAGCCTGAGTCGGCGAACTGGTGCAGCGTGTTGTAAACGGTCGCGCGCGACAGCGGCATTTTCAGCGCCTGCGCCTCGGCGTAAAGCTGCTCGGCGGTGACGTGGCGGTCGCCCGCGACGAACAGCAGGCTGGCGATGCTGACCCTTTGCCGCGTCGGGCGCAGGTCGGCGGCGCGCAGCTTCTCGCGCACGAGACGGGCAAGCGCCCCGTTAACCCAGTCATAGCTTGGTTTGGCCGCTGGTGTGCCGACCCTGATTGTGGTTTGCGCCGTCATGTCCGCCTCTTTTATGTCACGATTAGCATGGTCGGTTGATGTTAGAAAGACTCTAAGTTTGTTGTCCTTGATCTAAAGCAAGCCGGGCGCCACGTCCGCTCTTGACGATCCGCCGCGACGCGGCCAAATATCGAGCCAGCCAAGGGGAGCCCCGGCAGGGGGCTGAGAGGCTGGCGGCGGCGCGCAGGCGTCGGCCCGGCGACCCTCAACGAAGCCGAGGGGCTTCACACCTGATCCAGTTCGCACTGGCGGAGGGATGGCGCGAAACGACCCGGCTGAATCCGCCAGCACGAGCCTTTCCGCGCCGGAAACGCGGGAGGTTGGGGTTTTGCTCATCAGAATCATCGGGGCCGGGGCGGCCGGGCTGACGGCGGCGTTCGAACTGCTGCGTCAGGCCGAGGCGCTCGGGCGCGACATCGCCGTGGAGATCGTCGAAAAGGCCGAAGGGCCGGGGCGCGGCTGCTCGCATTACGCCGGCGGCATGATCGCGCCGTGGTGCGAGGCCGAATCGACCGAGCCGATCGTCGCCACGCTCGGCGCCGAGGCGCTGGAGTTCTGGACCGAGACGTTTCCGGTGGCGGAAAAGCGCGGCAGCCTCGTGGTGGCGCCGCGCCGGGACCGGCCCGACCTGATTCAGTTCTCCCGCCGCACAACCCATTTCGTCACGCTCGACCGGGAGGGAATCGCCGCGCTCGAACCCGATCTCGCGGAAAATTTCGATTTCGGCCTTTATTTCGAGGCGGAGGCGCATCTCGCCCCGCGCGAGGCGCTGGCGAAACTGGCCGAGGCGCTGGCGGCGAAACCCAACGCCACGCTCCGCTATGGCGTGGACGCGACGACGCTCGCTGACGACGCCGACTGGACGCTCGATTGCCGCGGCTTCGCCGCCAAGCCGGATCTGGCGGGCCTGCGCGGGGTCAAGGGCGAGATGATCATCATCCGCGCCCCCGACCTGAACCTCACCCGCCCCGTGCGCATGGTGCATCCGCGCCATCCGGTCTATCTGGTGCCGCGTCCCGACGGGACCATCATGGTCGGCGCCACCATGGTTGAGAACGAGGAGCGGGCGCGCGTCACCGCGCAAAGCGTGGTCGAACTGGTCAATTCCGCCTTCGCGCTCAATCCCGCCTTCGCCCTGGCCGAAATCGTCGAGACCGGCTCGGACGTGCGGCCGAGTTTCGCCGACAATCTGCCGCGCATCCGCCGCGAGGGCCGCCGGCTGTTCCTGAACGGCCTCTACCGCCACGGCTTTTTGCTGTCGCCGCCGCTGGCCAGCCGCGCGGCGCGCGTTGTGTTGGAAGACGCCCATTTCCCGGAGGTGATGGATGAAGATCGCGGTCAACGGCGAACAGCTTGAAGCGGGGGCGGCGACGCTCGCCGCGCTTCTGGCCGAACTGGAATATGATCCCGGCCTGGTCGCCACGGCGGTCAACGAGGTTTTCGTGCGCGCAAAAGACCGGGACTTTTGCGCGTTGAAGGAGGGCGACAAGGTGGAAGTCTTGAGCCCCAGGCAGGGAGGATGAGATGAACGATCCCCTGAATTTCTACGGCGTCACGCTGCAGTCGCGGCTGCTGGTCGGCACGTCGCAATATCCCTCGCCGGCCATTCTCGCCGACGCCCTCGCCGCGTCGAAGACCGAAGTCGTCACGGTCTCGCTGCGGCGCGAGGCGGGCGGTTCGCGCGCCGGCGAAGGGTTTTGGGGCCTGATCCGCGAGACCGGCCTGCGCGTGCTGCCCAACACCGCCGGCTGCCGAACGGTGAAGGAGGCGGTGACCACCGCCCATATGGCGCGCGAGCTGTTCGCCACCAAATGGATCAAGCTGGAGGTGATCGGCGACGACGACCTGCTCGCGCCCGATCCGTTCGGTCTGGTCGAAGCCGCCCGCATCCTCTGCGACGAGGGGTTTGAAGTCTTCCCCTACATGACCGAGGACCTGCTGCTGGCCGACCGGCTGGTGGAGGCCGGCTGCCGGGTGCTGATGCCCTGGGCCGCGCCGATCGGCTCGGGCCGGGGCCTCAACAATGTGTTCGGGCTGCGGGCGTTGCGCGCGCGCTATCCCGACATTCCCCTGGTGATCGACGCGGGGCTTGGCGCGCCGTCGCAGGCGTCGCAGGCGTTCGAGCTCGGCTTCGACGCGGTGCTGCTCAACACGGCCATCGCCAAGGCCGGCGACCCCGTCGCCATGGCCCGCGCCTTCGCCCTGGCCTGCGAGGCGGGCCGCACGGCCTACAAGGCGCTGACCATCGAGCCGCGCGACATGGCCGAGCCTTCGACGCCGGTGTTGGGGCGCGCTTTTACATGAAGCTCGACCCGTTCTATCTGGTCGCCGATCACGTCGGCTGGCTGCGCCGCCTGCTGCCGTGCGGCGTGAAACTGGTGCAGTTGCGCGCCAAGAACATGGATGAGGCGCGCCTGCGCGCGGAGATCGCGGAAGCCCGCGATCTCTGCAAGGCGCATGGCGCGCAGCTGATCGTCAACGATTACTGGCGCCTCGCGCTGGAGTTGGGCTGCGATTTCGTCCATCTGGGCCAGGTGGATCTGGCCGCCGCCGACGTCGCCGCGATCAAGGCGGCGGGCGTCAAGCTCGGAATCTCCACCCATGACGAGGCCGAATTGGCCATCGCGCTGGCCGCGCAGCCGGATTATGTCGCGCTCGGCCCCATCTTCCCGACCCGGCTCAAGAACATGCCCTGGGCGCCGCAAGGCTTCGACAAGCTCGGCCTGTGGCGACAGAAAGTCGGCGGCCTGCCGCTGGTCGCCATTGGCGGGCTGACGCCGGTGCGCGCGCTGGACTGTTTTAAGGCGGGCGCCGACAGCGCGGCGGTGGTGACCGACATTTCCCTCAACCTCGACCCGGAAGCGCGCTGCCGGGAATGGGTCGAGGCGACGCGGCTTTGCCGATAAGCAAGCGGAATTCGCCGCCGCGCCGTGGCGAGTCCCACCGCGAGGGTCCATATTGACGGCATGAATATCCACGCGAAATCAGCGACCCGCACGCTGGACATCGGCGGCATGACCTGCGCCTCCTGCGTCGCCCATGTCGAAAAGGCGCTGAAATCGGCGCCGGGCGTGCGCGACGCCCGCGTCAATCTCGCCACCGAACGCGCCGAGCTGGATTTGGGGCCGGAGGCCGACCTCGCCGCGCTGGCCAAGCGCGTCGAGGCGGAGGGCTACGAGCCGCGCCGCAAGACGTTCGAGATCGGCGTCAAGGGCATGATGTGCGGCGCCTGCGTCGCCCATGTCGAAAAGGCGCTGCAAAAAGTGCCCGGCGTGCTCAAGGCCAGCGCCAATCTCGCCACCCATCGCGCCACCGTAGAAACCCTTTCGGGAACGGTCGATTACGCCACCCTGGCCGCCGCGATCCGCGCCGAGGATTACGAACCCACGCCGATCGAGGCGCAGAACCCGCTGGCCGACCGCGCGGCGGAAGCCGCCGTTTTGCGCCGCAACGTGCTGCTGGCGGTCGCGGGCGCCGCGCCGGTGGTCGCGCTGGAAATGGGCGCGCATCTGTCGCCCGCTTTCGAAATGTGGACGCATCATGCGCTCGGCCATCAGGCCGTGATGATGCTGGCCGCCGCGCTCACCACTTTTGTGCTGGCGGTCCCCGGCCGGCGCTTCTTCACCCTGGGCTTCGGCTCGCTGCGGCGCGGCGCGCCCGACATGAACGCGCTGGTGGCGCTGGGCGCGGGCGCGGCCTATCTCTACTCGCTGCTGGCGACCTTCGCGCCCGACGTGCTGCCGGAGGGCGCGCGCCACTCCTATTTCGAATCCGCCGCCGTCATCGTCGCCTTCATCCTGTTCGGGCGCTGGCTGGAATCGCGGGCGCGGGGGCGGGCGGCTGAGGCCATCGCTGGCCTCGCCCGGCTGCAGCCGAAAATCGCCCATATCCGCCGCGACGGCGCGACGGTCGATCTGCCGGTTGAGGAAGCGCAGGTTGGCGACCTCATCGAAATTCGTCCGGGCGAGCCGATCCCGGTCGATGGAGTGGTCGTCGAAGGCGCCAGCCATGTCGATGAATCCCTGATCACCGGCGAGAGCCTTGCGGTGGCGAAAAAGCCCGGCGATTCCCTGGTGGGCGGCGCGGTCAATCAGGCCGGTTTTGTCGTGATGCGCGCCGAAAAGGTCGGCGAGGGCACGGCGCTGGCCGGCATTGTGCGGCTGGTCGAGAGCGCGCAGGGCGCCAAGCTGCCGATCCAGGCTTTGGCCGACAAGGTCACGGCGGTGTTCGTGCCGGTCGTGCTCGCTCTGGCGGCGCTCACGTTTACGCTCTGGATGGTTTTCGGGCCGCAGCCGGCCCTGGCGCTGGCTTTGGTCAATGCGGTCAACGTGCTGATCATCGCCTGTCCCTGCGCCATGGGGCTGGCCACGCCCGCCGCGCTGATGACCGGCTCGGGACGCGGCGCCGAACTCGGCATCCTGTTCCGGCGCGGCGACGCCTTGCAGCGCCTCGCCGAGATCAAGACGCTGGCGTTCGACAAAACCGGCACGCTGACGCTGGGACAGCCGGCTTTGGCCCAGATCGCCCCGGCCTCCGGCTTCGCGGACAACGACATTCTCGCGCTCGCGGCGGCGGTGGAGGCGCGCTCGGAACATCCGCTGGCCCGCGCGCTGCTGGCGGCGGCGCAGGCGCGCGGTCTGTCTGTCCCGGAGGTCGCGGATTTCGCCTATGAGCCGGGGCTCGGCGTGTCCGGCCGTGTGGATGCGCGCAAGATCTCGGTCGGCTCGACGGAATTGATGCAGGCGCTTGGCGCCGATGCGTCCGCGCTCGCGGAAACGGAGCGGACCCAGGCGGGGCAGGGCGCCAGCGTGTTCTATATCGCGGTGGACGGCGTCGCGGCCGGCCTGTTCGCCTTCGCCGATCCGCCGCGGCCGCAATCGGCGGCGGCGGTGGCGGCGCTGAAAACTTTGGGCGTTGCGCCCGTCATGCTCACCGGCGACCGCGAGGCGACGGCGCGGGCGATCGGCGCGCGGATCGGCGTGTCGGACATCGGCGCCGGTCTCAAGCCCGAAGGCAAGGTGGCGGCGTTGCAGGCTTACGCGAAGAACGGGCCGGTGGCGTTCGTCGGCGACGGCGTCAACGATGCGCCGGCGCTGGCGGCGGCCGACGTCGGCCTCGCCATGGGGACGGGAACGGAAATCGCCCGCAACAGCGCCGAAGTGGTGCTGGTCGGCTCCAACCCCGAAAAGGCCGCGACGGCGGTGGCGCTGTCGCGGGCGGTGCTGCGCAACATCAAGCAAAATCTCGCCTGGGCCTTCGGCTATAATATCCTGCTGGTTCCCGTGGCGATGGGCGCTCTGTATCCGGTCAACGGCGTACTGTTGAACCCGGCGTTCGGCGCGGCGGCCATGGCGCTGTCGAGCCTGTTCGTACTCGGCAATGCGCTGCGGTTGCGGACGTTCAAGGCGTGATGATGATGACCGGGCTAGTAAAGGAAAAAGATGACGCGATGGTTCCGCTTTGTTCTCCTTTAATGACCAAGCTGTGACAATATAGCCGGGTTATCAGACTTATACACAGGGGCGCTTGACGTAAGTTCTTACACTGTTCTTTCGTTAACATTTAAACGAAAAGTCTCCGAGTAACCCAAAGGCAGGCAAGCATGACCACGAGCGGCGCAACGAATTTTCTGGTCGAAGGCATGAATTGCGGCAAGTGCGCCGCGCGGGTGACCAAGGCGATTCAGGCTCAGGCGCCACACGCCCAGGTCGAGGTCGATCTGGCGAGCAAACGCGTCAGCGTCACCCCCGCCAGCCCCGACCCCGAAGCTTTGGCGCAGGCCATCACCGAGGCCGGCTATCCCGCGCGTCCCGCCGCCTGAGGCCTCGCCTCGGCGGTCATTGGTATAACATTCGAATTCGTTGATATCCGCATTGAAACGGCGTACATGCTGCGCGGGATCAATGCGGGGGGGACCGGGCTGCGCGCACAGTCCCGCCGGCTTCTCGCGCAGGCGCGTCAGGACATTGCGATGGAAGACGAAACCGTCATCACCGGCCCGCTCTACGAGGCCAAGAAGAAGGTCTATCCGCAGGCGACGCACGGCGCGTTTCGCACCATCAAATGGGCGCTGATGGCCGTCTGCCTCGGCGTCTATTACCTGATGCCGTTCCTGCGCTGGGATCGCGGTCCGAACCTGCCGGACCAGGCCGTGCTGATCGACATGCCCGGACGGCGGTTCTACTTCTTCTTCATCGAGATCTGGCCGCAGGAAGTCTATTATTTCACCGGCCTGCTGATCGTCGCCGCCATGACCCTGTTCCTGCTCAACGCGATCGCGGGTCGCGTCTGGTGCGGCTATTTGTGCTGGCAGACGGTGTGGACCGACCTGTTCTTCGCCGTCGAGCGCTGGATCGAGGGCGACCGCCGCACCCGCATGATGAAGGACAAGAAGGGCCTGACCTTTTCGCGCGTCCGCGAGATCGTCGCCAAGCATGCGCTCTGGCTGCTGATCGCGCTGCTGACCGGCGGCGCCTTCGTGCTCTATTTCGCCGACGCGCCCACGCTGCTGAAGCAACTGGCCACCGGCGCGGCGCCGTCCGTCGCCTATATCTGGGTCGGCATCCTCACCTTCACCACCTACGTCTTCGCCGGCCACATGCGCGAGCAGACCTGCGTCTATATGTGTCCCTGGCCGCGCATCCAGGCCGCCATGACCGACGAATGGGCGCTCAACGTCTCCTACGAGAGCACCCGCGGCGAGCCGCGCATGTCTCTGAAAAAGGCGGAACACGCCCACGAGCGCGGCGAAAAGGCCGGCGATTGCATCGATTGCGGCCAGTGCGTCGCGGTGTGCCCGACCGGCGTCGACATCCGCCATGGCTCGCAACTCGGCTGCATCCAGTGCGGGCTGTGCATCGACGCCTGCAACAATGTGATGAAGGAGATCGGCCGGCCCGGCAATCTGGTCGCCTATGACACCGACATCAACATCGCGCGCCGCGCGGAAAAGCTGCCGCCGATCTACCGGCCGATTCGGCCGCGCACCCTGATCTATCCGGTGATGATCCTGGCGGTGGTCGGGCTGATGGCGTTTAAGCTCGGCACCCGCTCGGACCTGTTCGTCAACGTGCTGCACGACCGCAATCCGCTGGCGGTGACCATGTCCGACGGCGCCGTGCGCAACGGCTACACAGTGCGCGTGCTCAACAAGCAGCCCAACGACCGCAAGGTGTCGCTCTCGGTCGAGGGCGCGCCGCGCCTGCAAATGTCGATCATCAACGACAAGGGGGGCGCCAGCGCGACCGTCGGCCCGGACCAGACGCTGGAGCTGCGCGTGGCGGTGACGGCGCCGGCGGATTCGGTTCCGGATCAGCCGGTCGACGTGGTGTTTACGGTGAAGGATGACTCCGGGGCCGCGACGGCCACGCACAAGGATCATTTCTTTCCGCGCTGAACCTGACGCTAGGTATAGTTAAAAAAAACTTGCGGCGCGGCGAAGCTTTCGTCGCGTCCCTTCTTGCGAGCGCGGGCGCAGCAGGAATAGAAAGCGTTAAGCGCGAACGGCGCGCCCTGCTCGGGAACAGATCATGACGGACATTGCCACCGGCGCCGCGCCGGCCGCCGCCGACGCCGAAATCGAGGAATTGCGCGAACTGCTGTTCGGCGAGGACAAGCGCGCATCCGACGGTCGGCTGGAAAAAATCGAGGCGCAACAGGCCGAATTGGACGCCAAACAGGGCCGGCTCGACGCCGCAATGGCTCAGCTCGACGCCCGGCAGGCGCGGCTCGACGCCAAACAGGCCCAGCTCGACGTCGCCCTGGAGCAACTCGACGCCCGGCTGGCGCAGTTCGACGCGCTGCAGGCGCGAATCGATTCGGCGTTAACCCAGTTCGACGCGCGCGTGTCGGACGCCGCCGCCCGAGTCGCGCAGATTGACGGCCGGGTCGGCCGGTTGAGCGGCGCCGTCTCCGCCTTCGAAGGCCGGATCGACCGCTACGACACGCGCCTCAGCCAGGGCCTGGGCGCGCTCAGCGAGGAAAAGCGCGCCGCCGACGCCGGGCTGAAGCATCTCGACGAGAAGCTGGAGCGGACCCGCGACGAGTTCGTCACCGCGCTCGATACGCGGCTGGAGCGGACCTTCGCCGCCCTCAGCGCGGGCGAGCGCGCCGTGGCGCCCCGGATGGAGCGGCTGGAGCAGACGCTCGCCGCGTGGGACGGCGACGCGATGACGCGTCTGGCGCGGCTGGAAAAGGCCGTCGAGGAAGACAAGCGCGAACGGGGGATTGGCGCCGCCATCAGCTATTCCCTGCGCAATTTCACCACCTATCGGGGACGCTGACATGGAAGCCGCACGCACCCAGTCCCCCGCCGACATCGGCAAGCTGAAACGGCTGCTGTTCGCGCCGGAACAGGCGAGAATCGACGCGCTGCAGAGCCAGTGCGAATCGTTCGCGCAGAAAATCGGCGACGACGCCCGTTTCGAGCAGACCACCGCCCAGGTCATCGCCGGCGCGCTGCGCCGGGCGGAGATCGAGCGGCACCGCGAATTGTCTTCCGCCATCGCTCCGTTGGTGGTGGCGGCGATTCGCAGCGAAATCGTCAATTCGCGCGACATGATGGTCGACGCGCTCTATCCGATCACCGGCCGCCTCGTCGCCGCCGCCGTCGCCAACGCCTTCCGCGATCTGGCCGAAAGCCTCGAAAAGCGCATTGATTCGCTGCTGTCGGGCCAGATGTGGAAGCTGCGGCTGCGCGCCTGGCTGACCCGGCGCCCGTTGAGCGAGGTGCTGCTGGAGGCCGCGCGCCGGCCTCAGGTGGTCCGGCTGCTGGCGCTGGAGCGCGACACCGGCAGGCTGCTGGCGAGCTGGCGCGCCGACGGTCAGGCCGACGATTCGGCGGAGCTGGTCAGCGGGCTGATCGCCGCGATCAGCCAGTTTTCCGCCCAGGCTTTCGCGCGGGAGCATGGCGAATTGCGCCAGCTCGACATGGGGCCGAGCCATCTGCTGCTGCGCGCCTCGGCCCGCATGCTGGTGGCGGCGGAATTTTCCGGCGTCCCCGACGCCGCCGACGAGCGCCGGATGGACGGCGCGCTGTTCGACCTGATCGGGAGCGCGCAGCCGCTCGACACGCAGGATCTCGCCCGCATCGCGCAGACTTTTTCGGCGCCGGCGGCGCCT
Organism: Rhodoblastus acidophilus; assembly: GCF_900187365.1. Taxonomy (GTDB): domain Bacteria; phylum Pseudomonadota; class Alphaproteobacteria; order Rhizobiales; family Beijerinckiaceae; genus Rhodoblastus; species Rhodoblastus acidophilus. The sequence goes on along the minus strand of NZ_FYDG01000004.1, from coordinate 280,754 downwards.
CCGCCCTCGGCGGCGGCGCGCTATGTTCTGGCCGGGCTGGTCGTTGCGGCGCTGGCCGGCGCGCTCTATCTCCCGGTCAGCGACGCGCTCCGCTCTCGCCGGATCGACGCCGCCTTCGCCGCCGCGCGCGCGGCGCAAAACCTGTCGGGATGGCCGCTCGATGTTTCGCGCGAGAACGACAAGCTGGTGGTGCGTGGACTCGCGCCGCCCGACGCCGATCTCGACGCGCTCGCCAACAGTCTGGCCCCCGCGGCGGCGCCTGAAACGGTGGAGCTGCGGGTGACGCGGCTCGGCGGCGACACCGGCGCGATGACGCATGTCGCCACGCTGGAGGCTCGCGCGGCGCAGACCCATGCGGCGTTCGAGGCCCGCCTCGCCCATGCCGAGTTGGCGCTGTCGCAGACTGAAACGGCGCTGGCCAAGACCCAGACGGCGCTCGCCGCCGCCGAATCCTGGCGGGCCGAGCGCGAGGCCAAAGAAAACGCTCCGGCGGCGCGGCTGGCGCGCCTCGCCGCCGCCAGTCAGATCGTTTTCGCCGACGAAACCCGGCTCAAGGCGCCGGAGCAGGCGCGCGCCACAGTGGCGGCGCTGGCCGAGGCGCTCAAGGCCGGCGGCCGGCTGCGCGTGATCGGCTATACCGATGCCACCGGCAACGCCGACAAGAACCACGCGCTGTCGCTGGCCCGAGCCGTCGCGGTGACGAAGCTGTTGACCGAGGCCGGGGCGCCTGCGGATAGGCTGGTGGCCGTGGGGCGCGGCGACGAACATGCGGTGACCGACCGGGGCGGCGACGCCCGCGCGGACAACCGCCGCGTCGCCTTCGAGACGCTTGAGCCGGTTCGGTGAGCCGGCGTTCGCCGAACGGACGTCGCTTCGCTCGGAGACGCGCGTCGCCGGGGGCGCGATGAGATTTTCCGCGAAGGTCATGCTGCTTGGCGACATTGGCGTCGGCAAGACGTCGCTCGCCCGGCGTCTGGTGTTCGGCAAGTTCGACGCCGATTACAAGACCACCATCGGCGTCGATATTCTCACCCATGAGCTGAAACTGGTCGGCCGTCCCGAGGACGTCTGGGCCAAGCTGCTGCTGTGGGATACGGACGGGGACTTCGGCCACCACATTTTCAAGTCGGTCTATATTTCCGGCGCGTCGGGCGCGCTGATCGTGGCCGATAGCTCGCGGCCCCCGACCCTCGAAAAAATGTTCGCGCTCGCGGCCGGTTTCGCCGAGGCGGCGCCGGGCCGCCCGGTGCTCGGCCTCGTCAACAAGGCCGACATCGTCCGGCCGGATCTCGCCGCCCACGACCGGCTCGGCCTGCCGGAAGATCAGATCATGATCACCAGCGCCAAATCCGGCGAGAATGTCGCCGCCGCCTTCGAGGGAATCGCCGAAACGATCTACCGGCGGCGCTGACTCCGCCGTTCACAGCAGGCCAAGTTCGCTCAACTGGCGGCGCAAGTCTTCCGGCATTTCCGCGCCGCCGGCGTCGAGATCGGGCGGCGCGTCCTCCGGCTTCAGATAACGCCAGCCCTGAAAGGGGCGGCAGGGGCGGGGCGCCAGCGCCACCACCTCGTCGTCGAGTTGCAGCGCGCAGCGGCGCACGCCGTCGGAATCGGCGAAATCCTCCAGCCCCACCAGTTTTTGCCGCGCGCAGATCTGGCCCTTGATCACCCAATACAGCGAGCCGCCGTCGAGCAATTCCTCGGCGCGGTTCGGGCGCATGCGCGTGACATGGGCGTGGACCGCGCCCGGATTGTTTTGCGCGCGCAACAGAGTCCAGCGGCGCAGTTCGGCGACGGAGTCGATTCCAACGCAAAGTTTCAGGAGATGCAGAGGCATGGCGCCGTTCTACGCCGGGCTGGCGCGGGCGTCCATGCTGGCGCGCGCGGGCGAGAAGGACTATCTTGCGCCGCAATATCGAGCGGTCGGCGCGGGCCGACGCGTCATTCCGGTGGAGGCGACCATTTTTCTGTTCGGACTTCTGGCCTTGATTCTCGTGCTGTTCGTGCTGCGCGAAATGGGCCGCGCCTCGCCGGCGCGGATCGGCCTGGCGATGCGGCCGGCGCTGGCGGCGATGGCGGCGGGCGCCGCCGCGCTGGCGCTGGCGCGCGGCCATTTCGCCGTGGCCCTGGCGCTGGCCGGGGCCGCGCTGATGACGGCGGCCGGCAAAAGCCTGCACGCGCCCTTCTCCAGCTTCGCCAAGAGCGCCGGCGCCGCCGTGGATCTGGAGTTTGACGATCGCGGCGTCCGCGACGGCAAGATCCGCTCCGGCGGTTTTTCCGGCTGGAAGCTGTCGGAAATGTCCAAGGCCGAATGCATGGCCTTTCGCGCCGAACTCCACCGCGACGGCCTGCAGATGTCCGACCCGCAGACCCTATTCGCGCTAGAGGCTTATTTCGACCGCCGGTTTCCCGGATGGCGCGCGGCAGCTCAGGACGATGCGAACGCGGGCGGGTTCACCCCCCCCGGCCGCGTCGGCGAAATGAGCGAGGAGGAAGCTTATCAGACGCTGGGACTTCGACGCGGGGCGAGCGCCGAGGAGATCTCCCGGGCGCATCGCGCGCTCATGAAGGAACGTCATCCCGACCACGGGGGGACGACGGATGACGCGGCCCGGCTCAATCAGGCCAAGGACAGGCTCTTGCGGCGTCATAACTGACGACCTCCCACTCGGACACCAAGACAAACTTCCCAATTCAACCCCGACGCGCCCCGATCAGTTGCGCGTGGCGAAGCAGGAAAACCCGGAACTTTTCAAAGCTTTGCACGCGGCTTCGGCGCGGGACTCCTCAAGTCCGGCGAAACGGGCGCGATACATCGTGCCCTTGCCCTTGCGCACCGCCTCGGTATAGCCGCGCGCGCTGGCGAGCAGGCTCGACCTCTTTTCCTTGGCGCTCTTGATCAGCGCGGCGGCCTTGTCGGCGTTGTCGGTGGCGCCGATCTGAATGGTCCAGCCGGACACATTGGGCTTTTCCGAGGCGACCTCCTTCGGCTTCGCGGCCACGCTGTCGCTCTCCAGCGCGGCGACGGCGGGCTTGGGCTCGATGCGCGCGGTGAGCTTGGTCTTGATCGCGGGCGGGGAGCCGGCGATCCAGCGCATGCCGCCGGGGGTGGCGGCGCCGGCCGTCTCCTGGGCGGAGCGGGTCGAGCCGTCGAGCGCCGGGCGGGGCGCGGTGGCGGTGCGGTCGTCGCGGCTGATCCGTTCCTCGGGAATCGGCTTGGCCGGCGCGGGGGCGGCGGCGACATAGGCAGGGCGGGGCGTCGGCACCACGGCGGCGAGCTGCAGGCGCGGCGGCTCGGCCGGGGTCTTGTCGGCGACGGCGGGTTCGGGCTTGCGCTCGGGCTTGGGCTCGGCCCGCGCGACGGGCGCGGGTTCGGCGCGGCGCGGCGCCGAGTCCGCTTCGGATTCCGGCTCGCGGTCGGCGACCTGAACCGCGCCGCGTCCGCCGGCCTTGTCGAGATGGGTTTCGATCAGCCGCTCCATATAAGCGTCGCGGGAGGGCGCGCTCTTGCCGCCCATCACCACGCTGACCAAGTAGTGGCCGTCGCGCTTGACCGAGCTGAGCAGGTTGAAGCCGGAGGCGGCGGTATAGCCGGTCTTGATGCCGTCCATGCCCTCGACCCGGTCCATCAGGTGGTTGTGGTTGTGGATGCGCTGGCCATGCCAGGCGAATTCGTGCAGCGAGAAATAGCGGTAATAGCGCGGGAAGCGCGCCTGGATGTCGCGGCCGAGAATGGCCAGGTCGTAGGCCGTGGTGATCTGCTCGTTGTTCGGCAGGCCCGAGGCGTTGCGATAGAGCGTGTGCGTCATGCCGAGCGCATGGGCCTTGCGGGTCATCTCCTCGGCGAATTCGCTCTCGGTGCCGCCGATGGCTTCCGCCACGGCGACCGCGATGTCATTGGCCGATTTGGTGACGATGGACTTGATGGCGTCCTCGACGCGGATCGTCCGGCCGGGAGGCAGGCCGAGCTTGGAGGGCGACTGCGCCGCCGCATGGGCGGAAATCGGGATTTCGTCGTCGAGCGACAGCTTGCCCTTTTCCAGCTGCTCGAACAGCAGGTAGAGCGTCATAACCTTGGTGACCGAGGCGGGATGGCGGGGCGCATGCTCGTTCATGCCCCAGATCACATGCCCGGTGGCGCCGTCCACGGCGATGGCCGCGGTCGCCGTGCCGGGAACGCCGGCGGCGTGCTTGTGATGGCCGTGAGGACGGACGTGCAAATTGGCATGCGCGCGATGGCCGCCATGATGATGGCGCGCTTCCGCAGGGACGGAAATCGCGCTGACGGCGAACGCGATGACGAGGCTGGAGATCGCCGCGCGGGATACGAAGCGCGGGCCGCCGATGGAACTCTTAAACATACACCTATCCCGACGTGTACTGACGCAAGGTGCGCGAGCAAGTGGCCGCGCGGTAACTTGTTTCAAATTATCCCCAATGCGGTTACCTCCCCGTTAAAGCGGTTGCTGAACAAAAGGTTAATAAGTCATCGACCAAAGTCTTAGCTTGGCTAATGGTGCGGCGCACAATCAAATATTGACTTTTTTTGTGCAGCGCATATAAAACGCGAGGGAACACGGGGAGCGCGTTCTCTTCCTTTCAGCCGCCGTGTCGGCCAGAAAAATAGGTGTCCAAATGGCTATCAACTTCGAGGAATACCAGAAGGCCAGCAAGGAACAGTTGGATGCCGTGCAGGCTTCCGCCATTGAAGTCTCCAAGCAGCTTCAGGCGATCGCCGCCGAAAACACCGACTTCGCCAAGAAGACTCTGGAACACAGCTCCGCTTTCGTCGAGAAGCTGCTCGGCGTGTCCAAGTTCGAAGACGCCGTGACGCTGCAGCAGGATTATGTGAAGGCCTCCTATGAAGGCTTCGTCGCTCAGGCGACCAAGCTCAGCGAGCTCTACGCGAACGTCGCCAAGGAAGCCTACAAGCCGGTCGAAGGCGTCTGGTCCAAGCTTCAGTCCACCGTCGCCGCCTGATCGCCGCCGAGTTCCGGCGCAGATTTTTCCAACGTCCGGTTCGGCCTTGCGCCGCGCCGGGCGTTTTATTGCGCGCAGGCCTGTTTCGCCTGTTCGTATCCCAGCTCCATTGGTTTCAATTGGCGTTGTCGCGCGGGATGTCGGCCCATCCGGGTTTTTGCCGTTTTCCCATTTCATAATCAGAAAGCTCAAAACTTGGGCAGCCTCCCATCCTCTGTGACAGCCCGCCGCGCCTCCGGTTTCGGACAAGACTGCGACGCCATGCTTCAGGCGCCCGCTTGCGCCGATACGGATCGAAAATTTCCGCGCGCCTCTGGCGGCGACGCGGCGCGGCGCATAAATTGCAAGTCAGGGGTGAAACGGCGAAGTGGATCTCGCCGTTCATGAGAGGCCCAAGCACGAAAGCGCGGCGGTCGCGTTGGACCCGGGAAACGAAATTGGCGTTTGGAGTGTTGGAGAGGAATAACGTGACAGTTCTGACCACCCGTTCAAGCCGCGCCGTCCGGGTTCCGGGCGGGTGCGACCGGTTTGAGGTTGATCGGGCCCCGATCCAATCCGCCTTTCCGGCCGCGTCCTCTCAATCGGGGGGCGGGGCGCCGCCGCTCTCGCGTCTCCCGGTCCAGGCGGCGCGCGGCGGCAAGAAAGCTCCGGGCGACGGCGCCGGTTCCGGCACCGCCGTGATCACCCGGACCCGGACCCAGACGCAGCGGCCCTCGATGTATCGGGTTCTGCTGCTGAACGATGACTACACGCCGATGGAGTTCGTGGTCGGCGTGCTCTGCACCTTTTTCCACAAGACCCTCGAAGACGCCGAGAGGATCATGTGGCAAGTCCATACTAATGGCGTTGGGGAATGCGGAGTCTATACCTATGAGGTCGCCGACACCAAGGTGACGCAGGTCATGGATCACGCGCGCAAGCATCAGCATCCGCTGCAATGCGTCATGGAAAAGAAGTGAGGTCCAGCCTATGCCGTCCTTCTCGCGCAATCTCGAACAGACTCTTCATCGCGCCTTGGCGGCGGCCTCCGAGCGCCGGCACGAATACGCCACTTTGGAACATTTGCTGCTGAGCCTGCTCGACGATTCCGACGCGGCGGCGGTGATGCGCGCCTGCTCCGTCGATCTCGACGTGTTGCGCAAGAGCCTGGTGGCTTACATCGAGCACGAACTCGCCAATCTCGCCACGGACCTGCACGAGGACCCCAAGCCGACCTCCGGCTTCCAGCGGGTGATCCAGCGCGCCGTCATCCATGTGCAGTCCTCCGGCCGCGAGGAAGTGACGGGCGCCAATGTGCTGGTGGCTATTTTCGCCGAGCGCGAGAGCCACGCCGCCTATTTCCTGCAGGAGCAGGACATGACCCGTTACGACGCGGTCAATTACATCAGCCATGGCATCGCCAAGCGCCCCGGCATGAACGACGCCGCCAAGAGCCCGCGCGGCGTCGAGGACGAGGAAAAGACCGAGCGCGCCAGCGACCCCGGCAAGGATCACGACAAGAAGAAGGAAACCGCGCTCGAGGCTTATTGCATCAACCTCAACAACAAGGCGCGCGACGGCCGCATCGACCCATTGATCGGCCGCGAGTCCGAGGTTTTGCGCGCGATCCAGGTGCTGTGTCGTCGCCATAAGAACAACCCGCTGCTGGTCGGCGATCCCGGCGTCGGCAAGACCGCCATCGCCGAGGGTCTGGCGCGCAAGATCGTGAAGGGCGAGACCCCGGAAGTGCTGCATGGCGCGACCGTCTATGCGCTCGACATGGGCGCGCTGCTGGCCGGCACTCGCTATCGCGGCGACTTCGAGGAGCGCCTGAAGCAGGTGATGAAGGAGATCGAGCAGCACAAGAAGGCGATCCTGTTCATCGACGAAATCCACACGGTGATCGGCGCCGGCGCCACGTCCGGCGGCTCGATGGACGCCTCCAACCTGCTCAAGCCCGCGCTGGCGCAGGGCGGCCTGCGCTGCATCGGCTCGACCACCTACAAGGAATTCCGCCAGTATTTCGAGAAGGACCGGGCGCTGGTCCGGCGCTTCCAGAAGATCGACGTCAACGAGCCGACCGTCCCCGACACGATCGAAATCCTCAAGGGCCTCAAGCCCTATTTCGAGGAGTTCCACAAGCTGCGCTACACCAACGACGCCATCAAGGCGGCGGTGGAGCTGTCGGCCCGCTACATCCATGACCGCAAGTTGCCGGACAAGGCGATCGACGTGATCGACGAGACCGGCGCCTCGCAGATGCTCACCACCGAGGCCAAGCGCAAGCGCATCATCGGCGTCAAGGAGATCGAGGCCACGGTGGCGACCATGGCCCGCATCCCGCCGAAAACCGTGTCGAAGGACGACGCCGAGGTTCTGCAAAACCTCGAGACCTCGCTCAGCCGCGTCGTATACGGTCAGGACACCGCCATCAAGGCCCTCACCTCCGCGATCAAGCTGGCTCGCGCCGGCTTGCGCGACGGCGAGAAGCCGATTGGCTGCTACCTGTTCTCCGGCCCGACCGGCGTCGGCAAGACGGAAGTCGCCAACCAGCTCGCCAAGGCGCTCGGCGTCGAAATGGTGCGGTTCGACATGTCCGAATATATGGAGCGCCACACGGTGTCGCGCCTGCTCGGAGCGCCTCCCGGCTATGTCGGCTTCGAACAGGGCGGCCTGCTGACCGACGCCATCGACCAGCATCCGCACAGCGTGCTGCTGCTCGACGAAATCGAGAAGGCCCATCCGGATCTCTACAACATCCTGTTGCAGGTGATGGATCACGGCAAGCTCACCGATCACAATGGCAAGCAGATCAGCTTCCGCAACGTCATTTTGATCATGACCACAAACGCCGGCGCCACGGAAATGGCCAAGGCGGCGTTCGGCTTCACGCGCTCCAAGCGTGAGGGCGACGATGTCGAGGCGATCAACCGCATGTTCGCGCCGGAATTCCGCAACCGTCTCGACGCCGTGGTGCCCTTCGGCCGCCTGCCGACCGAAGTCATCTCCAAGGTGGTGGACAAGTTCGTGATGCAGCTGGAGGCGCAGCTCGCCGACCGGCATGTGCAGATCGAACTGTCCGACGAAGCGCGCGCCTGGCTGGTGGAGCGCGGTTATGACGAGGCCATGGGCGCCCGCCCGATGGCCCGCGTCATCCAGACCCACATCAAGACGCCGCTGGCCGACGAGGTGCTGTTCGGCCGGCTCAAGCACGGCGGCACGGTGCGGGTCGTGGTGTCCGGCGAAGGCGTCGACGCGGAACTGGCCTTCGTCTATCCCGACGGTCCGGTTCTGCCGCGCCCCGACAAGGAGATCGAGGCGAAAAAAGCCGGCTCCCGCAAGAACAAGGGCGCGCCCGAGCCGGAGAAGCTGGCCGAGTAATCCCTTGTTAAGTAAAATGTTCAGGCGCCCGTTCCTCACGGGCGCCTTTTCGTTGCGTCGCGAATAGGCTACGCTCCCGCAAAGAAAAGGCGCGGCTTGACCGCGCCGCCCTCGGGAGTTGGACAAGACGTGATGGCAGGCGACGTTGCATTGGTGGAGGAGGTTCTCAAGCGTCTCGATCGGTCTTCGCCCGACAAGCTGTTGAGGTCGATCGCCGCCGAAATCGCCCGGGTGCATGAGACGGTGGCGCAGTGCGAGCGGCGAATCGCGGACCTGGAATCGGGCGCCTCGGCGCCGGAGCCGCCGCCGCAAACATGGGTGGTCGACGCGGAGCAGGATTTTGACGCGCGCGGCTTCTACCACCTCGAGCGCAATGGCGATGGCCTGCCGATGCGCTGGACCGGGCCAGACGCGGATTTCCAGTTCGATTTTCCGATCGGCCGCGAATCGCCCAGGCCTTTCACCCTGCATTTCCTGAAATTTTATGCGCCGACCGAGCCGCCGAGCCTGCGCGGCGAGGTCGATGGCGGGGAGATCGCGGTAGCGGTCGAACGCCTGCCGGTCGGCGGATTCGTCGCGCGCGGCGTGTTGCCGGCGCGCCGCGATCCGCTGTCGCCCGAGGGGCGCGCCGCCACCGTCCTGCGCTTCACCTGCCCGAAAACCGGATCGCCCCGCGACCAGGGCTATGACGACGACCGCGTGCTCGGCCTGCTGTTCCGCCGCCTGGACGTCGGCGCGGCGGCCGTCGCGGAGACGGCCGCAGCCTCCGCCTGACCCGGCCTCGTCGAAAGACCAATTCCGCCCCCGCTTGCCACCGGGGGCGGTAGGCTTAATGTTTGTCCGCAAGAGCAAACGCCGGTCATTTTCGGCGCAGGGAGGATTTATGAGCGAAGCATTTTCTATCGGTCTTGATCGCAACGACGCCAATTTCGCCGCGCTGACCCCGATCAGTTTCCTCAATCGCGCCGCCTTTGTATTTCCCGACAAACCCTCCGTCGTTTATGGCGACCTCCGCTTCACCTGGAAGCAGACGGCGGCGCGCTGCCGTCGGCTGGCCTCGGCGCTGCAGCGGCGCGGCATTGGCAAGAACGACACGGTCGCCGCCATGCTGCCCAATGTGCCCGCCATGTTCGAGGCGCATTTCGGCGTTCCCATGTCCGGCGCGGTGCTGAACACGCTCAACACGCGGCTCGACGCCGAGGCCATCGCCTTCATGCTCGACCATGGCGAGGCCCGCGTTCTGCTGACCGACCGCGAATTTTCCAAAATCATCGGCAAGGCGCTCAAATTGATGACCGGGCCGCAACCCCTGGTCATCGACGTGGACGATCCGACCTATGTGGGCGGCGAACGCCTGGGCGCGACCGACTATGAGGCGTTTCTGGCCGAGGGCGACGAAAGCTTCCGGCCGGAAAAGCTCGTCGACGAATGGGACGCCATTTCGCTCAACTACACGTCCGGCACCACCGGCAATCCCAAGGGCGTGGTCTATCACCATCGCGGCGCCTATCTGAACGGCGTCAACAACATCGTGTCCTGGGGCATGCCGCCGCATGCGGTCTATCTGTGGACCCTGCCGATGTTTCATTGCAACGGCTGGTGCTTCCCCTGGACCATGGCGGCCAACGTCGGCGTCAACGTCTGCCTGCGCCGCGTCGATCCCAAAGCCGTGTTCGATTTGATCCGCACCGAAAAAGTCACGCATATGTGCGGCGCGCCGATCGTCTATGGCATGTTGATCAACGCCGACCCGGCGACCCAGGCGGGGATCGACCACAAGGTGGAAGGCTTGATCGCCGGCGCGGCCCCGCCCGCCGCCATCATCGAGGGCGCGGAAAAGATCGGCATCCGCATCACCCATGTCTATGGCCTGACCGAAACCTATGGTCCGGCTTCGGTCTGCGCCAAACAGGCGGAATGGGATTCCGAGCCGTTGGCGCGCCGCGCCGAGCTGAACGGCCGCCAGGGCGTCACCAGCTTGTTGCAGGAAGACATCGACGTGGTCGATCTCGTCGACTTCAAGCCGGTGCCGCACGACGGCCAGACCATGGGCGAGATCGTGTTTCGCGGCAATATTGTGATGAAGGGCTATCTGAAGAACCTGCGCGCCACGCAGGAAAGCTTCGCCGGCGGCTGGTTCCGCACCGGAGATCTGGCGGTGATCGAGCCGGACGGCTACGTGAAGATCAAGGACCGCTCCAAGGACATCATCATTTCCGGCGGCGAGAACATTTCGTCGCTGGAAGTCGAGGATGTGCTCTACCGCCACAAGGACGTGCTGGCGGCGGCGGTGGTGGCGACGCCCGACGACAAATGGGGCGAAGTCCCCTGCGCCTTCATCGAATTGCGCGAGGGGGCCGAGCCGACCCAGGAGGAACTTCTCGAACATTGCCGCACGCATCTGGCGCGGTTCAAGGCGCCGAAATTTTTCGTCTTCGGCCCGCTGCCAAAAACATCGACCGGAAAAATTCAGAAATTTGTTTTGCGCGAAAAGGCTAAATCGGCCGAAGCGATCAAGTAAATTCCAAGCACGTTTCCATCGAATTCAAGGACTTCGCCATCATGACTCAGTATCGCGCGCCCGTCCGCGACATGCTCTTCACCCTGCGCGCCGTCGGCGGCCTGGATGAAGTGGCCGCCCTGCCAGGCAATGAGGAGGTCAGCGATGATCTCATTGAAGCGATTTTCGAGGAGGCCGCCAAATTCGCCGGCGACGTGCTGGCGCCGTTGAACCAGCCCGGCGACAAGGCCGGATGCGTGGTCAAGGACGGCGTGGTGACCACGCCGGACGGAGTGAAATCCGCATTCGCCGCCTTTTGCGACAATGGCTGGCACGCCATGCCGGCCTCGGCCGCCTGGGGCGGGCAGGGGCTGCCGCAACTGGTCAATACGCCGGTCATTGAAATGTGGACGGCGTCCAATCTGGCGTTTTCGCTGTGCCAGATGCTGACCGTCGGCGCGATCTCGGCCATCGAGCATCACGGCTCCGCCACGCAAAAGGCCATTTATCTGCCGAAAATGACCTCGGGCGAATGGACCGGCACGATGAACCTGACCGAGCCGCAGGCCGGCTCGGATCTCGCCGCCGTCCGCACCAAGGCCGTGCCGGAAGGCGACCATTACCGCATCACCGGCACCAAGATTTTCATCACCTGGGGCGAGCACGACGTCGCCGGCAACATCATTCACCTGGTGCTGGCGCGGCTTCCCGACGCCCCGGCCGGGGTGAAGGGCATTTCGCTGTTCGTCGTCCCGAAATTCCTGGTCAATCTCGACGGCTCGCTCGGCGACCGCAACGATCTCGTCTGCGCCTCGCTGGAGCACAAGCTGGGCATTCACGCCAGCCCGACGGCGGTGATGTCCTTCGGCGAAAAGGGCGGCGCCATCGGCTATCTGGTCGGCGAGGCCAATCGCGGCCTCGAATATATGTTCACCATGATGAACCACGCCCGCTTCAACGTCGGGCTTGAAGGCGTGGCCATCGCCGAGCGCGCCATGCAGCAGGCGCATCGCTATGCGCTGGACCGCGTGCAGGGCCGCCCGCTTGGCTGCGAGGCCGGCAAGCCGATCGCCTACCACCCCGACGTCAAGCGCATGTTGCTCGACATGAAGGCCCGCGTCGAAGGTTTGCGCGCCACCGCCTATTTTACGGCGGGCCGGATGGACGTGGCCGCGAAATCGCCCGATCCGGCGATCGCCAAAAAGGCGCAGGCGCTGGTCGATTTGCTGGTGCCCGTGGTCAAGGGTTTTTCCACCGAAAGCTCGGTGCTGATCGCCTCGACCGGCGTGCAGGTGCATGGCGGCATGGGCTTTGTCGAGGAAACCGGCGCCGCCCAGCATTATCGCGACGCCCGCATCACCCCGATCTACGAGGGCACCACCGGCATCCAGGCCAATGATTTCGTCGGCCGCAAGATCGCCCGCGACGGCGGCGCCGCCGCCAAAACGCTGATCGCCGATTTCCGGGCCGAAGTGGGCGACCACGCCGGACTGGCCGCTGCGCTCAACACGTTCGAGACCGTGGTGGGCTGGATCGCCGATGCGCACGCCGCCCATCCCGAACGCACCGCGGCCTCGGCCGTGGCGGCGCTGACGCTGGCGGGAATCGTGGTCGGCGCCTGCCTGCTGGAGAAGCAGGCCCGCGCGGCCAAGGCGCGGCTCGATGGCGGCGACTCGGCCGTGCTGACCGGCAAGATCGCCGCCAGCGCCTATTATCTCGCGCACGTGCTGCCGCAGGTCGAGGGGCTGGCCTTGGCCATCACGCAGGGGCATGAGGCGATCAACGCCTTCGATCCCGGCGCGATTTGAGTTTTTTCGCGCTTTTGGCCGGCGACGAATGGCGTTTGCGCATGTTAGGCTTATGTAGAGGCGGTCTGTGAGGGTGGCGTCATGAAAATCAATGTCGATATCGACTGCACGCCGGCCGAGGCGCGGGCCTTCATGGGCTTGCCGGATTTCGAGCCGATGCAGAAGCGCACGCTGGAAGTGATGGAGCGGCGCATGATGGAGCAGCTGGAGAATTTCACGCCGGAAACGCTGCTCAAAATGTGGATGCAGCCGGTCCAGCTCAACGCCGAATGGTTCCAGGACATGCTGCGCCGCGCCACCAAATAGCGGTTTCGTCCCTTTCCGAAAACCGAGCGCGGCCGGCCGTAGAGGCCCGCCGCGCTTTTGCGTTTCAGCCGCAGCGCTTGTGCGTTTCAGCCAATGGTGATCTTGGGCGCTTTCGGCGTCTCGCCCGCCGCCACCGCGTCGCGCACCTTGGCCGCGAGAGCCAGATAGGGCGCGGCCTGGGCCGAATCCGGCGCGACCGCCACGACGGGGCGGCCGGCGTCGGAACCCTCGCGAATCGCCATGTCGAGCGGGGCCTCGCCCAGGAACGGAACCCCGGCCTGCGCGGCGGACGCCCGCGCGCCGCCATGGGCGAAAATCTCCGAGCGGCCGCCGCAATGCGGGCACAGGAAATAGGACATGTTCTCGAACACGCCGAGAATCGGCACATCGACCTGATTGAACATGGCGATGCCGCGCCGCGCGTCGATCAGGGCCAGATCCTGCGGCGTGGAAACGACAATCGCGCCGGAGAGCTTGGCGTTCTGGGCCAGGCTCAACTGCACGTCGCCGGTGCCGGGCGGCATGTCCACGACAAGAATGTCGAGTTCGCCCCAGGCCACGTCGCGCAGCAATTGCGAAATCGCCGACATCACCATCGGCCCGCGCCAGATCACCGCCTGATCCTCGGGCACCAGGAAGCCGATCGACATCAGCTTCACGCCGTATTTCTCCAGCGGGATCATGCTCTTGCCGTCGGCCGACGTCTCCGGCCGCTCGGTCAGCGCGAACAGTTTCGGCACGGAGGGGCCGAACACGTCGGCGTCGAGCAGCCCGACCTTCAGCCCGAGCTGCGCCAGCCCGATGGCCAGATTGGCGGCGGTGGTGGACTTGCCGACGCCGCCCTTGCCGGAGGACACCGCGATCACGCGCTTGACGCCCTCTTGTCCCGGGCCTTTCGAGGCGGTGTGCGCGGGTTGGCGCGGGGCGGCTGGCTGCGGCGGTCGTTCGGCCGTCAGCACCACGCTGGCGCCCGCCACGCCCGGCAGGCGGCGCAGGGCGGCTTCGGCGGCGGCGCGCATCGGTTCCGCGCTCCTGGCCTGCTGAGGATCGACCGAAATCGACACGAACACCTTGCCGTCACGGATCGACACGCCGGAAATCGCGCCGGTTTCGGGCAGCGGGGTGCGCCCATCCGGTCCCGCCACGCCGCGCAGGACGGCCATCACGTCGTCGTTGTTGAACATTGCGTCTTCCCTGTTTTCGCGCCCTCCATCTGGTCGCATTTCGTCCATGTTGCAACCCGATTGCGCGCCCATGGCGTCGTTCTTGCTTGATTGGCGCCAATGAAAACGCATCTCGACTGGTCGTCTTACGACACGTATGGCATTGGCGACGCCTATTCGGGCATTCCCACGCGCGGCGGCAATTACGCCAAGGCGGTGGCGGTGTGCATGCACAATCGCGAATGTCAGCGCGACGGCCGGGGCGTGATGTGCCCGGCCTATCGCATCACCCACGACCCCGCCCATTCGACCGAAGCCCGCGTCGCCGCCTTCAAGGCCGCCCTCAATGGCGATTATGGCGACAACGCCTTCGCTTCGCCGGAACTGGCGGCGGCCATGGATCTGTGCGTGTCCTGCAAGGCCTGCAAGAAGGAATGTCCCAGCGCCGTCGACATGGTGCTGATCAAGACCGAATATTTGGCCCAGCGCAACGAAATCGCCGGCATCCCCCTGCGCAATCGGCTGATGGGCGGCCTGCCGCAATGGCTGGCGCACGGGCGCGGTCTGCTGCGCTTGCTGGCCCGCGCCCGCAATGCGCTGCCGCCGCTGGCCTGGGCCGGCGAAAAATTCTTGGGCCTCACCGCCAAACGCCCGCTGCCGCCGCCCGCGAAAAAGCCGTTTGTCGATCCGCCGCCGCAAGGCTCCGGCGAACGCGGCGACGTTTATTTGCTGGTCGATACGTTCGCCCGCCATTTCGATCCGCTGATCGCCGAAAGCGCGATCAAAGTGCTGGTTGCCGGCGGCTATCGCGTCACCATCGCCAAGCCCGCGCCGGACGATCCCGAGCCGCATCGCGGCCTGTGCTGCGGCCGCACCTATCTGTCCATGGGCATGGTGGACAAGGCGCGGTTCGAGGCGCAGCGCATCCTCAAGGCGCTGGCGCCGGCCTTCGACAAGGGGCTGCCGGTGATCGGGCTGGAGCCGTCCTGCCTGCTGTCGATGCGCGACGAATTTTATAGTTTGGGCCTGGGCGCCGACGTCAGCCGGCTCAACAAGAACCTCTATTTGTTCGAGGAGTTCCTCGCCCGCGAGGCTCAGCGCAAGGGGTTGAAACTGCCGCTGAAAAAGCGCGACGGCAAGATCGTCGTCCACGGCCATTGCCACCAGAAGGCGTTCGGCGTGATGAAGGCGCTGAAGAAGACTTTGGCGCTGATCGAGGGGCAGGCGGTCGAAATCCTCGATACCGGCTGCTGCGGCGGCGCCGGCGCTTTCGGTTATGAGGCCGAGCATTTCGAACCGGCGCGACAGATGGCCGAGTTGGCCCTGCTGCCGGCGGCGCGCGCGGCGGCGCCGGAAGACGCGGTGGTGGCCGATGGATTTTCCTGCCGCCATCAGATCGCCGACGGGGCCGAGCGCAAGGCCGTTCACATGGCCGTGTTATTGGCGGATATGCTAAAGATTGACGCTGAGAAGCCTGCTTGACCTATGGTTGCGCTCATGCTTAAACTTTGCCTATGACTTGGGTCATTTTCGCCAAGTCTTGTCTTGTGTTCTTTTCAAAGAAAAATGGCCAAACGGCCGGCTAAGAATGCAAGATTTAAGGGAGGACGCCATGTGTCAAATTATTGCGCTCAAGGAGATCGCGGCGATCAATTTGCGCTATGCTCTTGCGGAAGTCTCCGCCGAGGGCGACAGGCCAGCCATTTTACGTGCGCTCGACCACCTGCGCGAAGCCGAAGCTTTTTTGCAGATCGCCTTGATGGAAATGGGCGATTTCACCACCGAGCCGACCATAGCCTTGGCCGCGGAATAGGCGGGCGCGCGCTCTTTGGCCACGCGCCCTTTGGCGACACGCTCTTTGGCGACAAGCCCTTGGGCCTCAGGCCATGATGTGCAGGCCGGCGTCCACATAGATTGTGTCGCCGGTCATGCCCGACGAGGCGCCGCCGACCAAAAAAGCCGCGACGCGGCCGATTTCCGCGATGTCCACCAGCCGTTTGCCGGGGCTGCGGGTCTCCGCCATGTTCACCAGTTCGTCGAACCCGTCGATGCCGCCGGCGGCGCGGGTGCGGACCGGGCCGGGCGACAGCGAATAGACGCGGATGCGCTTTTCGGCCAGTTCGGCGGCGAGATAGCGCGTCGTGGCTTCCAGCGCCGCCTTGACCGGCCCCATCATGTTGTAATGATGGACGACTTTCTCCGCGCCGTAATAGCTCATGGTCAGCAGCACGCCGCCGTCGGTCATCAAGGGTTCGGCCAGCCGCGCCATTTCGATGAAGGAATGGACGGAGACGCGCATGGCCTGCTCAAAACCCTCGCGCGAACTGTCGACCAGCCGCCCGTGCAGGTCGCCCTTGGGCGCGAAGGCGATGGAATGCAGCACGAAATCGAGCTTGCCCCATTCCCTCTCAACGGCCGCGAACACGCGCTCCAACTCGCCGGGCTGCTCGACGTCGAGCGGCAGCAGCAGCTTGGCCTCGATCTGCTCGGCCAGCGGCAGGATATAGGGTTTGGCCTTTTCGTTGAGATAGGTCAGCGCCAACTCGGCGCCGAAGCCCCGGAACTTGGCGGCGCAGCCGAAGGCGATCGAATGTTCGTTGGCCACGCCGACCACCAGACCGCGCTTGCCCTTGAGCATGTCGCCGATGCGGTCGTTGGGGTCCCACGTCTTCTGCAACGGGTCGATCTTGCGCTGGTGTGCGTCCATGGAGGCCTCCGGTTGGTTGCGGCCGAGCAGGAGAAAGCGAATTGCGCGCAGTTCTGTGAGGGCTGGATCAGAGATTTTCCCAGCGTTCGATCGTCCAGCCCTCCTTCAGGGCGCCGGCGCGCCACGCCGCATAGGCGGGATGGGCGAGCAGGGCCTCGCAGGTCGCGCGCGCCGGTTCGGACAGCGGCAGCCTGTAGGTGGCGATGCGGCTGGCGATGGGGGTGAAATAGGCGTCGGCGGCGCTGTAGTCGCCAAACAGGAACGGCCCTTCGGCGGCGGCGAAGATCGCGTCGATCCGCGCGAGGTTGTCGCGCGCGGCGGCGTCGAGGCCGAGCGGCGTCGCGCGCGGCTCGCGGCGGAAATTGGTCGGGCAGGCCTGCCGCAGCGCCTGGAAGCCGGCGTGCATTTCGGCGCAGAGCGAACGGGCGCGCGCCCGCTTTTCGGCTTGCCCCGGCCAGACGTTTTTCTGGGGAAACTTTTCGTGCAGATATTCCACGATGGCCAGCGAATCCCAAATGGCGAAGCCGTCGGCGACCAGAACCGGAACCTTGGCGGTCGGCGCCACGGCGCGCATCTTTTCCGAAGACCCCTCCTCGTAAAGCGGCGTGACCTTCTCCGTGAAGGGCAGGCCGAGCGCCGTCATCAGCAGCCAGGGCCGCGCCGACCAGGAGGAATAAGCCTTGTTGCCTATGAAAAGGGTGAGATTCATGCCTTGGCTCTCGTCATATGTTGGTGCGCCGGCGGGCGTCTTGCAGCCATGCTAGCCGGCATTCATGTCGGTCTTGCCGCCCTCGACGGGGGCGCCGGATTTTTTCCACGCCGAAAAACCGCCGTCGATATGGGCGACCGGCGACAGTCCCATGCGCTGCGCCAGGAACGCCGACAGCGCCGAGCGCCAGCCGCCGGCGCAGAAGAAGACAAATGTCTTGTCCTGCTGGAATTGTGGCTTGGCGTAGGGGCTGGCCGGGTCGATCCAGAATTCCAGCATGCCGCGCGGGCAATGGAAGGCGCCGGGAATCCGCCCCTCGCGCTCCAGTTCGCGGGGATCGCGCAGATCCACGAACAGCACGTCGTCGCGGCCGTGCAGCGCCCGCGCCTCCTCAATCGTGAGGGTGCGGATCGCGGCCAGCGCCTCGTCGAGCATGTGCTGGTAGCCCAAGGTGATGTTCTGCGGCATGGCGGACCTCCGCCCGGATTGGAGCCCAGCCGCGCGCCAGCGTCAACAGGCGCTTGACCGCCGCGCCGCGCGTGGTCCAATGGCGACATGAGCGACTTGTCTGAAACGATTCTCGATCTGTGCCGCGCCATAGGGCCGGAGAAATCCATTTGTCCAACCGACGCCGCCAAGGCTTTCGCCGAAAAGCGCGGCGAGGATGAACTCGGCTGGCGCAACCACCTCACCGACGTCCGCCGCAAGGCGGTGGCGTTGGCGCTGGAGGGGCGGCTGGTGATTTATCGCAAGGGAAAGCCGGTCGATCCCGAGAATTTTCGCGGCGTGTACCGACTCGGCGTCCCCCGCGTGGATTGAGCGGCGATGTTTTTCATCGCCTCGAAGATTTTCTGGTTTCTCGCCTCGCCGCTGCATCTCAGCCTGTTCGTCGCGGCTTTCGGGCTTTGGCTTCTGGCGCGGGGGCGGGGCGGCGCGGGCTTGGTCGCGTCCGGCCTCGGCCTGCTCGCCGTCATGACCTTCCTGCCGCTCGGCGCGGCGCTGCTGCGGCCGCTGGAGGCGAGCTTTCCGGCGCTGCGGCTTGAAGAAGCGGCGCCCGACGGAATCATCGTTCTCGGCGGCGGCGTGGACGAGCGGATCACGCAGGCGCGCGGCCAGATCCAGCTCAACGAGGCCGCCGAGCGCATGACCGCCGGCGCCGCGCTGGCGCGGGCTTTTCCCAAGGCGAAACTGGTGTTTTCCGGCGGTTCGGGCGCGCTGCTGCGCTCCGGCGCGCCGGAGGCCGATGTGGCGCGCCAGCTCTGGCGCGAGCTGGGCGTGCCGGATGAGCGGATGATGTTCGAGGACCGGTCGCGCAACACGTTCGAGAACGCCGTGTTCACGCAAGAGCTGGCCCATCCCGGCGCGGGGGAACGCTGGCTGCTGGTCACCTCGGCCTGGCACATGCCGCGCGCGATGGCGGCGTTTCGCGCACAGGGGATGGATCCGGTCGCATTTCCGGTCGATTTCCGCACCTATGGAACCGCCGACGACTGGCGCCCGCCCGGCGATGGCGCGCTGGCCCTGCGCAACGCCGAAACAGCCGTGCGCGAATGGATCGGCCTGATCGCCTATTGGCTCGCCGGCAAGACCCAGGCGATCTTGCCGGCGCCGTGACGCCGTCAGCGCGGGCGCGCCGCCTCGCGCAAGGCGATGTCGGCGTGATCGTCCTGGGTCGCCAATTGCGAACAGCGCCCGCAGGCCGCCAGGCCTTCCTGCCAGAACCAGCGGCATTCGCCGCGGATGGGGCAGGGCAGGCGCGCGCTGGCGACGGGCGCGAGCGCGGCCACCAAGCGGCCGATGAGCTGGCATTCGTCGCCGTCGAAATGCGCGCAGCAGGATTCCGGGCATTTGGCGGCGGTGCGCAGCACGCTGGCCGGGGGCGTGTCGCCGGTGAGCGCGAGAATGTCCGGCGTCGCCGGCGTTTTCGTCTCCAGCCAGTCGACCTGCAACCGTCCGGCGACGCGGGACACCACGCCGAACACCACCGCCCCTTCCGTCCACGGCGGCGCGCCGGGGCAGAGAAGATCGTCATCGTAGGGCATGATCGGCCTCTCCGGCGCCCGCCGGCATGGAGCCATGCCGGACGGGAACGCCTTGATTGAGCAAGGTTTTATGCTCTAGGCCACCAGCCTTGCGGCGACGGGCTTCGGGCCGGCGCCGCGCGGATTCGCCGTCTTGGCCTGGGCGCCGCGCGGCTTGTCGGCGGCGACCACTGCGCCGGGCGTCTCCGGCGCAACGAATCCCACGGTGACGGGCTCGGGTTTGATCTTGAGCGAAGCGACGGCGCGTTGCACGGCCGCCGCGAGATCGGCGGCGCCGATCGTCTTGGACATGGCTTCCTCCCGATGAACGAATTGTTTTTATTTGATTTGCAAGACCGCCCTCCCGGCGGAGGGCGGTCTTGCAACTTAACATCGATCAAAGGTTGCGCAAGCGTGGAAACTACCGAGCGGAAGCCGATTCAAAGCTGTTGGTCTTCAGCCAGTTCCGCCAGTCCTTCTCGTCGCCGTAGAAGGCGTTGCGGTCCACCCGCGTCGGGATGCCGCGCACCCAGGCGTCGGACTGGTATTGCCAGAAATGCCAGGCGCGATCGCCGTATCTCACCGCAGGGTGATGCTTGGTCGAGCGGATCCACATCGGGAAGTTGGACATTTCCCCGTCCGAGAACATCGCTTCGTAGAAATCGACCGTGGTGTAGATGATCGGCTTCTTACCGTAATAGCGCTCCATCTCGGACAGCATCTGGCGGATTTCCTGCAGCGTCTGCTGCTTCTCCAGCCGGCGCGGGCAGCTTGTCGAGGTCGGCGTCGCCTCGACGTCGAGCACGGGCGGCAGCGCGTCGGGATCGCGCGGCACGTTGCGCTCGAACCAGGCCATTTCCTCCTGCCAGGGGCGGCACCAATAGACGAAATGATAGGCGCCGCGCGGCAGGCCCGCGGCTTTCGCGCCATGCCAATTCTGGAAAAACTTGGGGTCGAGCCGGTCGCCGCCTTCTGTGGCCTTGATATAGGCGAAATTCACGCCGCCTTCGGCCACGGCCATCCAGTCGACATTGCCCTGGTATTTAGAAACATCGACGCCATGCACCGGAAAGCCCTTGGCGATCCGGGTCGCTTCGGTTTCCTTGTAATGGCCGGGCCGCTGTCCCGAGAGCTTCCCGGAGGAGTCCGACAGGATCGAGGGGCCGCCGCAGCCTGCCAACGCCAAGGCGAGGGCGGCCAACATGCCATGCGCAAAGTGTTTCGACAGATTGTTCATGCGGGCACAATATCCCTGAAAGAGCAAAAAGTCGTTAAGACGCGTTAACCCTGATGGACGCGAGTTGAAACCAGTTTTGTGCTCGTGTCCAGCGCAAGGCTTGATTTTCCACGCAAAACGCTTATTCCGGCGCTCAACATTCCGCGCGTCACGCGTCGGCAAGACCGTACGGGATTTCATCTATGACGGTCAAAAAACGGTTAATTTGCGGCGTTCTGCTGTCTTTGGCGCTCTCGCGCCTGTCTCCCGCGCAAGCGGGGCCTGAGTCGCGCCCGCCGTCCTGCGGCCCGGATGCGCTCGGCGTGTCGCGCACGCTGGAAATCGGCGGGGCGCCGCAGGTCGGCCTGAAAACCTATCCGCAGACCCTGGCGCTGGAGGACCATGAAGTGGTCCTCACCTTCGACGACGGCCCCGCGCCGACGACGCGCAAGGTGCTCGACGCGTTGGCGGCGCAATGCGTCAAGGCGACGTTCTTCCTGATCGGGCGCAACGCCGAGGCCATGCCCGAACTGGCGCGGCGCGAGATCGCCGAGGGCCACAGCGTCGGCAGCCATTCCTGGTCGCACCCGGCCAAGAGCCTGCGGGCGCTCGACCTCGCGGCGGGGCTGGCGGAAATGGAGCGCGGCGACCGCGCCGTGCAGACCGCCACCGGCGGCAAGGCCTCGCATTTCCTGCGCTTTCCCGGCTTCGGCGATTCGCCCGCGCTGCTGGAGGCGGCGAACCGGCGGCAGATGCCCGTATTCGGCGCGGATCTATGGGCCTCCGACTGGAACAAGATGACGCCCGAGCGCGAGCTGGACCTGGTGATGACGCGGCTGCGCAAGGCGGGCAGGGGCATCCTGCTGCTGCACGACATCAAGGGCCAGACCGCCGACATGCTGCCGGCGCTGCTGCGCACATTAAAAGCGGAAGGGTTCCGGATCGTCCATCTCGCGCCGGGCGCGAAGGCGCCCGAGCTGCGCCCGGCGCCGGCCGGCTGGAGTTCGGAAACGGAAGCGTTCTATCGCAAGCTGTCCCCGGAGCATGCAGGCGCCTCGCAGGGGTCATCGTTGTCGGCGAACTGACGTAACGCTAACAGTGGAAGTTAAATCCTCATTTAATCGTGATTAAAATTCGGCAATCACGCAGTGTTATTTTGATTTAAATTCTGCAAGTTTCCCGCCGTTGAGCTGAAAACGAGGCTTTCATCACGGAGGAAGCCATGGCGGTTTTGTACGGGGATACCAAGGGCGCGCTGCAAGGGACCGATCGGGGCGGCGATCAAACGCTCATCGGCGCCGATCCGGCCAATACGCTCTACGGCGACGCGGGCGAAAACCTGCGCGACCGCGCCGCAGGCGGCGCCGACACGCTGACCACCTATGGATCCGGCAGCGTCTATGGCGACGCCGGCGGTCACATTCTCGACCGGGCGCGCGGGGGCGACGACGCCCTGAGCGCCGTCATCGCCAATGGGGCGGCCTTCCCATTCACGGTCAACCTTTACGGCGACGCGGGCGGCGTTCTCTCGGGTCGCGCGACGGGCGGCGCCGACCGTTTGCGTGCGGTGATCGCCGATTCATCCTCGACCGGTCTCGTCACGCTCGCCATGTACGGCGACGCCGGAGGAAACGTCTCCGGGCGCGCGGGGGGCGGCGACGATGTTTTCAGTTTCGATCTCCAGTCGTTCCACACGCTGCGGGTCGACATGTACGGCGACGCCGGCGGCGGTCTTTCCAATTGCGCGAAGGGCGGGAACGACGTCTTCTCGTATTCGGCGACATATCTGTTCAACCAGCCGATCAATATGTACGGCGACGCCGGCGCGGACCTGCGAGACCGGGCCAGGGGCGGGAACGATTCTTTCACCTTCGGCGGCCATGACGCCAACACCAAATGTTACGGCGACGCCGGCGAAAACATCTCCGGCCACGCGCGCGGCGGCGACGACACGTTCACGGCGCAAGGCTTGCAGAACAATTTCGTGGTCTGCGGCGACGCGGGCGGCGACATGACCGACCGCGCCCGCGGCGGCAATGACGTGTTCGCCGACTCCGCCAGGGACAGCAACGTCACTTTCTACGGCGACGCCCGTGGCGCCATCTCCGGCCATGCGCACGGCGGCGACGACGTCTTTTACGCTGGCGATGACAGCAAGACCGTGTTCTACGGCGACGCCGGGGGCGCCATGACCGACAGGGCCGTCGGCGGCGACGATCGCTATGTGGGCGTGTCGGCGGCCGTCGCCGGCGTGGGGCAGGTTTACGGCGACGCGCAGGCCATGTCCGGCGACGCCCGGGGCGGCAATGATCATCTCGCCGGCGCGAGCTATTTCAGGCACTTTTCCGCCGTGCTCAACACGCTGGTCGGCGACGCCGAAATCTTGACCTTCCGGGCGCGCGGCGGGAACGACACGCTCGTCGGCGGCGACGATCCCCTGGCGACGGCGTCGCGTCCAGCCGGATCGTTCGAGAGCGTGCTCATCGGCGACGCGCTGACCCTGTCCGGCGACGCGCGCGGCGGCGGCGACACGCTGATCAGCGGAACCGGCAATGACGATATGTGGGGCGACGCCCGGATCCTTCAGGGTAACGCGCGCGGCGGCGGCGATCTGTTCGTGTTCAAGGCCAACAATGGCCATGACGTGATCGAGGATTTCGGCCAGGGCGGCGGATCGGCCTGGGGACGCGACCACATTGACGTCAGCGCGCTGGCGATCAAGGACTTTAGCCAGCTCGCCATTTCGTCCTACGACACGGCGAATCACACCAGCACGATCACCTTCGCGTCCGGCGACGATGTCACCGTGCACAGCCTGTTGGCGTTGCGATCGCAGGATTTCCTGTTTTCGGCATGACGGGCCCGCGGCCCGGACAAGCTCCCGGCGCCGCCGGGAGCAATGCGGGCTGGCCTGGAATTGTCGAGCAAGGGGGCGCCGCGCGCGGAACCGTTCGCCAGCAAGACCATCGAACGGCGGCAAGCGTCGGCTCGCTGTGCTGACGTAGTGTAATGCAAGGAGAGCGGCCCCCATCAGGGGAATCGTCTCACATTTTTACTGTAGATTGGTGCGGCCAAGAGGACTCGAACCTCCACCCCGGTTAAAGGACTAGCACCTCAAGCTAGCGCGTCTACCAATTCCGCCATGGCCGCGAAGAATTGCGCAAGTCAACTGCGCAATCGGTAGGTGCGGTCGTGTAACAAATCGAATTGCGGCTGGCAAGCGTTTGATTTCGGAAATTTTCATTGGGGCGGTTTCTCCACAGGCTTCGGCGCCGGGTTTGGCCTCACAATCGCCCCAGCGCCGCGGCGACCGTCATCGCCGTATCGCGCCAGCGCGGCAGGCGTTGGCCGGCCTCCCAGGAGGCTGCGGCCAGCCGCTTGCGCAGCGCGCTGTCCGTGAGCGCGCACCCAAGCGCCCCTTGCAGGGCCGCGCCGTCGCCGGGCGCGACCTTGAGCGCGGCGGCGTCGGGAACGGTGTCTTGCGCCGCCCCGCCGCGCGACGCCACCAGCGGCAGCCCGCGCGCCAACGCCTCCGCCAGCGCCATGCCATAGCCCTCGTAGCGCGCGGCCGACACGAACAGCGCGCTGCGCGCATAGGCGGCGGCGAGGTTCGCCGCGCCGATCTCGCCTCGCAACGCGATTCGGCCTTGCAGTCCATGGCGCGCGATTCTGGCTTCGAGCGCCGCCGCCGCCGGGTCGCGCTGAGTCGAGCCGACGATCTCCAGCCGCCAGTCCAGCGCGCGCAAGCCGGCGAGCGCCTCCACCAGCAGATCAAAACCTTTTCGCGGCGTGAGCGCGCCCACTGCCAGCAGCAGCGGGGCGCCCGGCGCGGGCGTCGCGCGCGGCGCCGGGTCGGTTCCCGGCTCCGCGACGGTCAGATTTTCGTGGGCGACGCCGAAATCGCGCCGCAGCACGCCCGCGCTATGGGCGCTGGTCGCGATCACGGCCCGCGCCCGCGCCAGCGCGGCGCGTTCGCAAGAGAACAGCCTTTTCGCCTGCTGCGGCGCGAGGCCCGATTCGCAACAAAGCGGATGATGATGCAGGGCCACAAAAGGCGCCCGCAACTGCGCCAGCGCCGATTCGGGCAAGGCCCCGCACGCAAGCCCGTCGATCAGCAACAGGTCCTCCGGCGCGGCGGCCGCGTTCATCGCCGCGACCGCCGTCGCGATCTCGCCCGCATCCGGCGCGGGAAAGCCGCCCGGCAGCGGCAGATGCGCGACCTCCAGCCCCAAGCCGGCCCATTCGTGAATCAGGCGGCGGGCATAGGCGTAGCCGCCGGTCGCCGTCGCGAGGTCGCCGGGAATCGCGAAGACGACCCGCCGCATCAGAGGGCGACGCGCCCCTCGAACCAGGCGCGGGCCAAATGCGATTCGTGCAGGGTGACGCGGATGCGCTCGACGCCCTCGCCGCCCGGCCCGAGCGCGCCGGAACGGGTCGCCGCCGCCAGCGCGTCGAAAATATGCCGCGCCAACACTTCCGTCGTCGTTTGCCGCCCGTTGAACAGGTCGAGATCGTCGAGATTGCGATAGGCCAGCGGGGCCAGCGCCGCCTTCAGCGCCTCATGCGCCCGGCCAATGTCCGCCACTACGCCGTCGTCGGTCAGCTCCTCGCGGAAGAACGCGACATCGACGATGAAGGTGGCGCCATGCAGCCGTTGCGCCGGCCCGAACAGCTCGCCGCGAAAACTATGGGCGATCATGATGTGGTCGCGGACTTCGACGGCGTACATGGCGGGCCTCACGGGTCGGAATAGCGCAGCACGGTGGCGAGGCCGGGCGCGCCTCGGCCGAACAGGCGCGGGGCGGCGGCCGGCGCGTCAGTGAAATCCACTTCCTCGGAGATCAGTTCATCGAATCGCGCGTCGCACAGCAGCGTCAGCGCCTTGTCCAACCGCCGCGCGGCGCTCCAGCGCGGGCGGCGCGAGGGCGCGACATGGCCGACCTGCGACGAGACAAGCCGAAGCCTGCGGCTATGAAAAGCCTCGCCGAGCGGCGCCGGCACGGCGGAATCGCCATACCAGCTCATTTCGATGATCGTCGCCTCCAGTCCGGCGCAATCGAGCGCCAGCGCCAGCCCCTCCGCCGCGCCGCTGGCGTGGAACACGCAATCGGCGGTCCCGGCGAAGGCGGCGCAGGCCGCTGGCGCGCGATAATCGGCGCCAAACCGCTGCGCCACGCCCGCGCGGGCGCCGTCGGGATCGACGACGCAAACTTCGGCGCCGGGCAGGCGCGCCGCCAGCGCGGCGGTCAGCAGGCCCACCACGCCGGCGCCGATGATGACGATGCGGTCGCCCGGCCCGGCGCCGGAATCCCACAAGGCGTTCAGCGCCGTCTCCATATTGGCGGCCAGCGTCGCCCGCCGCGCCGGCAGGCCGGCAGGCGTGCGACGCAGGGCGTCGAGCGGCGCGACGAAACGATCCTGGTGCGGGTGCAGGCAGAACACGGTCGCGCCCAGCCAGTCGACCGGACCGGCCTCGACGCGGCCCACGGCGGCATAGCCATATTGGACCGGAAAGGGGAACTCGCCGCGCTGCATCGGCGCGCGCATCACCGCATATTGGCTGGCGGGAACGCGCCCGTCGAACACCAGCCGCTCCGTGCCGCGACTGACGGCGCTCCAGAGGGTTTTCACCAGCGCCTCGGCCTCCGTCGGCGCGGTCAGCGCCTCCTGGCGCAGGGCGAGCCGCCCGCGTTCCTCCTGCCAGAGCGCGCGGGCGAACAGGCTGCTGCGGGATTTGACTGCGGTTTCGGCCACCATGAGGCCTTTATTATTGTGTTTCTCCGCGCGGAAACCAAGTTCACAACCCCGTGAGGACCCAAGATGCAAGGTAAAGCCGAGCTGACGCCAGCCGGAATTCAGAGCCGCGCCGAATTGAGGCGTCGCCGCTTCGGCGTCCTGCTCGCTTGCCTTGGGCTGTATGCGAGCCTTCTGCTCTGGCTTTGCTTCCTGTTGGCCGGAAACGGTTTTGAAGCGGCGCGCGTCGGCCTTGTGATCTGCTTGGCCGTGGCCGCGCCCTGGACTGTGCTCGGCGCGGTCAATGCGGGCCTCGGCTTCTGGCTGCTGCGCGCGCCCGGCGAAATGCTGCGGCGGGCGGCGCCGTTCGCGCTGGCCGGAAGCGCCGGGCGCCTGCGCACGCGCAGCGCTGTGTTGATGACCATCCGCAACGAGGATTCCGCGCGCGCCTTCGCCCGGCTGCGCGCCGTGGCGGCGAGCCTCGACGCCCAGCCCGACGCCGCCGCCTTCGACTTCTTTATCTTGAGCGACAGCGACGACCCCGCCATCGCCGCCGCCGAACGGCTGGAATTCGCGCATTGGCTGTCCTGCGCGCGCGAACCAGGGCGCATCCATTACCGCCGCCGCACTGAGAACGCCGGCTTCAAGGCGGGCAATATCGCCGATTTCTGCGCGCGCTGGGGCGCCGGTTACGAATTCATGATTCCGCTCGACGCCGACAGCCTGATGGATGGCGCAACCATCGTGAAGCTGGTCCGCATCGGCGAGGCCTGGCCGCGACTCGGGCTGATTCAGACGCTGGTCGTCGGCGCGCCGTCGCGCTCGGCTTTCGCCCGCATCTTCCAGTTCGGCATGCGCGCGGGGATGCGCGCCTATACGGTCGGCGCGACCTGGTGGGCCGGCGATTGCGCTCCGTTCTGGGGCCATAACGCGCTGGTGCGGGTGGCGCCGTTTGCCCGGCATTGCCAGCTGCCGCCGCTCAAGGGCGGCGCCGCCATTTTGTCGCACGACCAGATCGAGGCGGCGTTGCTGCGCCGCGCCGGCTACGAGACGCGCATGTTGCCGCTGGAATCCGGCAGTTACGAGGACAATCCGCCGACGCTGGTCGATTTCGTGCGGCGCGAGGCGCGCTGGCGGCGCGGCAACATGCAATATGTCGAACTGCTGCGCCTGCCCGGCCTCGCGCCGATGAGCCGGTTTCATCTGCTCTGGGCGATCGGCATGTATTTGCGCGCGCCCGCGCTGGCCGCCGCGCTGCTGCTGGCGGCGCTGATGGTTTCGCACGGCGGCGCCGACAGCGTGTCGGTCCCCGCCGCAGCCGGCTTCGTGTCGATCTTCCTGTTCCTGAACCTGCTGCCCAAGCTCGCCGGCTATCTCGACACTGCGCTGACGCCCGGCGCGGTGGCGCGGCAGGGCGGCCGGCTCCGCTTCGCGGCGAGCGTCGGCGTCGAGAGCCTCGCCTCGCTGGTGATCGGCGCGGCGACCGGCTTCGATGTCGCCGTTCGGATGATCGCGGCGCCGCTGCTTGGCCGGGTGGAATGGGGCGCGCAGGCGCGCGACGCCCATGGCGTGACCGTCGCGGCGGCGCTGCGCCTGTTCGCGCCGCAACTCGCCTTCGGCGGCCTGCTGTTCGGCCTGACGGCGGCGGGGTCGTGGCGGCTGGCGCTTTGGACGCTGCCGCTGACGGCGGCCTATGCGCTGGCGCCGCTGTTCGCGGTCGCTTCGGCCTCGCCGCGCGTCGGCCGGCTGTTCGTGACGGCGCGGCTGTGCGCCAGCGCGGAGGAAAGCGCGCCGCCGACCGTGCTGCGCGCGCTGTCGCCCCCCGAGGAGGCCGCGCCGGCCGGCGCGCTCGCGCCTTATCTGCGGCGATAGGCGGAAAAGTCGCAATCGAACAGCACTTCGCCGTCGCCGAGCAGATGCGGCGTCGCCTTGGGTTTTAGCGCACGAGAGAGGATGGGTTCGACCGGGAGCTGGAAGCCGGGCCGGCCCGAGCCGATGATCACCGGCGCGACCAGCGCGTGCAGACGGTCGAGGCAGCGCGCCTCGATGAAGGCGGCGATGGTGCGGGGGCCGCCCTCCACCAATATGCGGCGAAAGCCGCGCGCGAACAGCGCCGCAACCAGCGCCGCCGGCGCGATGCGGCCCTGGTCGCAGGGCAGGGCGAGACATTCGGCGCCGTCCGGCGCGGCCACCCCCTCGGCGGTGACGATCAGGCGCCGCACGCCATCCTCCGCAAGCCATTTGCGGGCGGCGCCGGTGCGGCCATGCGGGTCGATCACCACCCGCGCCGGACTGACCCCGGCGACGCGGCGGACCGTGAGCTGGGGATCGTCGGCGAGGATGGTTTCGGCGCCGACCACCACCGCCTCGACATGGGCGCGGAGGCGGTGCAGGTGGTCGAGCGCGGCGGGGCCGTTGATGTAGCGCGAATCGCCGCTGACCGTGGCGACGCGGCCGTCGAGCGACTGCCCGATCTGCGCCACGACGAAAGCCGTGTCCGGCGACGCCCGGCGCAGCGGGGCGAAAAGGTCGGCGGCGAGGGGCTGGGCCGCCCTCGCGTGGCTGTCGAGCATGCGCAACGATCTGTCCCGGTCTTTGCTTAGCTTGGCTTGGGCTGGCTTGGCCGAACGCCTACGCTTTCAACCCCGATCGCGGCTTCCTCGTTCCATGCGCGCATATTTCAAGTCTGGGTTGCAGACTCTGGTCGCGCTCGGCGCGTTTAAGGAGTATATTAGGCTTTATCGACCTCTTAAGGGGGGATCGTTACAATGTTAATTATCTGGAAGGACGAGTTTTGCATCGATCACGCCGCCATTGACGCTGATCATCGCAACATCATCGGAAGAATAAACTACATCATCAGGGCGATAACGCCTGGGTGCGATCTGGGTGAGATATCGAGTTGCCTGCGCGAACTCTATCGGGTCACCTGCGCACATTTCTTCCGCGAGACTATCCTTCAGGAGGTCTCATCTTTTCCCCACATCAACGAGCATCGCAAACTGCATGAACGCCTGCTTTCCGAATTATTGGATTATATCCAATATGTCGAAAAGCTGGCGTCGGAGACGAAGGGCGACCGCCATCTCGAGCGTGAGCTCGCCGCCTGCAAGTCGTTTCTTTACCGATGGATATTGGGACATATTCTGGATCAGGACAAGAAAATGACCGAATATGTCGAGGCCATGCGAACTGCCGATGACGAGGTTCTCAATCAGGATATCGAGGATCTCATTCCTTATATCGTCAAGACCGCAGGCGTGAACGCGGAAATGTCGCGCGTCGTCTGAGGGGGGCAGGATGCGGCGCCGTGCGAGGCTCGACGCCGCCTTGGAGGTCAGTGCGCCTCGGCGCCGCAGCAGCAGCCGCCCGCTTCGGATTCGTCGTGGTCCTGACTGTGGTCGTGGGGCGCCGGCGCGGCGAGCTTGCCCGAGAGATAATCGGCGACAGCTTGGGCCGGGTCGGTTTGGGCGGTGATGACGGTCATCACGCCGCGCTGCGCCATGCGGTTGACGAAGCCGCCGCCGGCGCTGCCCGCGATCAAAACCTCGACTTCATCGAGCGGATGGCTGGCGTCCGGGTCGGCCGAATGGATGGTCTGCTCCTGCGGCAGTTCGATCCGCTTCACCTCGTGCGGCGGAGCGCCCGGCTCAGCGGCGAACACGATGAAGCGGCGCGCCATTCCGGCATGGCCGGTGACATGTTCAAAATCCTGGCTGGCGACGGCGATATGCATTTTTATCCCTTCCAATCAAAAATTTAACACTGTTCACGCGTCGCCGATCTGGAGTTGCGCGTCCGAGAGGAATTTGTACGGCACGAGGGCGAGATTCTTGGGCGCCGGCCCTTTGCGCACGCGGCCGGAATTGTCGTATTGCGAGCCGTGGCAGTGGCAGAACCAGCCGCCATAATCGCCTTCGTGATTGGCCGGTATGCAGCCAAGATGGGTGCAGGTTCCGTTCACCACCAGCCATTGCTCGTGGCCGAGCTTGACGCGCTCGGCGTCGGGCTGCGGGTCGATCACGCCATCGTCGGCGCGGGCGGCGGCGATCTCCTCCGCGCTGCGGTGATTGATGAACACGGGCTTGCCGCGCCAGAACACCTGAATCGAGCCGCCGACCGGAATGGCGGAAAGGTCGATCAGCAGCGGCGCGCCGGCCGCCACCGTGGCGGAAGTGGGGCTCATCTGCGCGATCAGCGGCCAGGCGGTCGCCGCCGCGCCGAGCGCGGCCGTGGCCCCGGTGGCGATCAGGAGCAAATCCCTGCGGTTGGGGTCGTCCATGGGAATGGCGGTCATTTCAGTCTCCTGCCTTGCGAATGTGACTGGCGGCGCGGGCGAGGACGGCGACGATCTCGGCTTCGGCCTCGGTATCGTCGGCGAGTTTTTTCGCGGCGGCGGCGCGCAGATTGACCAGCGCCGCCTCGACCAGCGGCGGCAGACCGGAGGAGGGGGCGGCGTCCTCCTGGACCTGTGTCGCCAGCGCGCGGGCGCCAAAAGCGGCGAGCCGGTCCAGCACGGCTTCGGCGAGGGCGCGGTTGTCATCGAGAAAGGCGCGGCCCTCCGCCGTAATGGCGTAGAGCTTTTTGGCGCCCTCCGTCTGCGAGGTCACATGCCCCACCTCTTCGAGATAGGTGAGAGTCGGATAGACCACGCCTGGACTCGGCGCGTAGAGGCCGCCGGTTCGTTCTTCCAGCGCCTTGATGATGTCGTAGCCGTGTCGCGGCTGCTGCGCGATCAGCGCCAGCGCGATCAGCTTGAGGTCGCCCTGCGCCAGCATGCGTCCGACGCGGAATTCGCCGCCGCCGCCCCCCATGCCGCCGCCGCGCCCGCCGCGCCAGCCAAAACCGCGTCCCCGGCCGCAGCCGGGACCGCCTCCCGCGCATTCCAGGTGTTCCAAGGCCGCGCCTCCCTAAAAGATATATCGTTAGATAGCTCTTAAGACCTATCTCAACAAGATATATCTTTTGGAAGCGCCCAGCGACCCTTGGTCGCAGGCGATCGCGCGGCGGGCGATTCGCGCTCAGACTGGCCGCAACGCGACCACCCGCTCGACGGGGCGGCCGAACGATTCGCGAATCTCGGGCGCCGCGCCTGCGGCCAGATCGAGCGGCAGGGCGGTCGTCGACTTGATCTTCTGCAATTCGAAATGCGACGTCACATTGCGCAGCGGCATGATGGCGGTGAGGCGCTTGTAAAAATCGTCGTAGGCGGAAATGTCCGACGTCACCACCTTCAGCGCATAATCGACCTCGCCCGCGAGACGGCTGAACTCCAGCACTTCCGGCATGGCCTGGACCGCGCGGACGAAATCGTCGAGCTTTTCGCTTGAATGATCGCCGGCCTGGATGGAAATATGCACCGTCAGCCCAAGGCCGACTTTGGGCGCGCAGAGCAGGGCGACCCGCTTTTTCAAAATCCCGAGCGTTTCCATCTTCTGGATGCGCTTCCAGCAGGGCGTCGCCGAAAGCGCGACTCGCGACGAGATTTCGGCGACGGTCACGGTGGCGTCGTCCTGAAGGATTTTCAAAATCTGCAGATCAATGCGGTCCATCTGGGCAGTCCTTGAATCAAAATCTCGGTCATCGGCGTCTCGCTTGGGCGAGGCGAGGCGCCGGCGGCCAGCGCCTACGCGATTACAAAAATTATCTTGTCTATAAAAATAATCAACTAAACTTTGATCACAAGGCGGAGAAAAGACCCGGCCGGTTGCGGCCGTCGCACGCGGGGCGGGCCGGAACCAGGCGCGAGACGGCGTGGGTCAAAAAAAATCCCGGCCTGAACGGCCGGGATCTTTGTTGAGGCGATCGCGGCTGCGATCAGTATTTGGCGATGACCGACGCGACGTCGAAGGCGTCGAGCTTGTAGTTCAGGCCGATGCGGAACACATTCACGGTCGGCTTGACGGACAGGCTGGCGGACGTGCCGAGAATATTGCCCGACGCCAGGGTGGCCTTGCCGAGATCGGCGTAGAGATATTCGCCCTTGACGCTCCACTGCGGGTTGAGCGCGAGTTCCGCGCCGCCGCCGACGGTCCAGCCGGTCAGGTCGCTGTCCTTGGTGAGGGAGGCCGAGCCGACGCCGGCGATGGAGCCCTTGGCGTAGGAATTCAGGCCGCCATAGGCGAAACCGCCGGTCGCATAGACCAGGATGTTGCTGGTCGCGAGATAGCCGAGACGGCCGCGCACCGTGCCGAAATAATCGAGGCTCGATCCGGCCTTGCCGTCGAACGTCGTGCCGCCCACGGCGCCGCCGGCGCCGAGTTCCGCCTTGACGTCGGTTCCCTGGATGTCGGCTTCAAGGCCGAGCAGGTAAGAGCCGAACTGCTTGTTGTAACCGACCTGACCGCCGCCGAGCACGCCGCCGGAGGTGAGGTGCGCCGAGCCGGAGCCGACGCGCGCCACATTGACCGGATAGTCGAACGTGTCGCCGCCGTAACCGACGTTCGCGCCGATATAGAAGCCGGTCCAGTCCGCGGTCGGCGCGGGCGCCAGCAGGGGCGCCGCCTTGCTCGAAGGCAGGTCGGCGGCGAGGGCGGAACCTGCAAGTGACGCAAGGGTAATGCTGGCAAGGGTAAGAAGTCGCATTTTTTGGCCTCTAACAGTCAGTCATTGCTGGGCCAAGCGAAAGAAAATCCGCCCAAAATACGTAGAGTCACGAACCGGATAAACACGAATCTGTCGCTACGTAAGGCCTCAGACAACCCACAAGTGGCGCCAAAAAGGATCATTTGCATCAGAAAATTACGTAACGTCATGGAATGCGCCCTGACGGTTGTATTGTTGCAACAGTGTGACAACCGGCCGCAGCGTCGTCTGTTGACCATCGGAGCGGAAGTTTTGAGGCGTTGCGTCCGCGGGATTCGGGCTCGCCGCGCGGGCCAAGCTTTGACGCCGGCGCGTCCTGCGTGTGGCGGCGACAGGCGGCCCTTATGATAATATGAAGTTTTTTTGACGATTTACCAAACACTTGATCCGATTGGACCGGAAATCTCTGGGTTAATCTTTATGAAAGAGGATGCAACTAGCGGTAGAGGCCGTTCGTCATCTGCGTTCAGAGTCTCCCCGGATGCGCCTCGCTGTTCAAACCAAGATCACGGCCGTTGTCGGCCTGTCGTTCCTCCTCGCGGCGGCGCTATCGGCGGCGGCGGTCTATCTCGCCGATCTCGAATGGCGGCAGTCGCAGGCCATCGTGGACGACTTCGAAGTCGCGATCGAAG
The DNA here is from genome assembly GCF_900187365.1 of Rhodoblastus acidophilus. Taxonomy (GTDB): domain Bacteria; phylum Pseudomonadota; class Alphaproteobacteria; order Rhizobiales; family Beijerinckiaceae; genus Rhodoblastus; species Rhodoblastus acidophilus. Next base: position 247,034 of record NZ_FYDG01000004.1, on the reverse strand, counting down.
CCAACGGCCTCGCCCAGGACGTGCAAAAGACGGCGGCGCAGGTCATGGCGGTGCTGCTCGCCGAGGATGCGGCCGCCGCGCGCGACAGGTCGATCGAGTTGCAGCGCGACCTCCGCAAGGTCGCGGAGTCCCGGACCTCGCTGTTGTCCAGGGTCGGCGCCGAAATGTCCGCGTCCGACAAGGCGCGGCTGTCCCTGCGCATTGACGAGTTCATCGCCTATCAGGCGGACACGGCGAAACTGTGCCTGGAGGTCTCTCCCAAGGCCGCGATCATCCAGGCCAACGACCGGGCGACCGTCGTGAACCGCCAGAACATGCTGGCCGACGTGCAGCGCCTGAGCCAGGACATGCTCGCCAACGCCGCCGCCATGCGCACGTCCTGGACCATCGGCCGGCGCGTCCGGTTGGCGATGCAGCAGACGGTTCCCGCCGCGACCGTGGCGATTGGCGCGCTGGTCGCGATCATGCTGCTGCGGCGCCGCAACGCCACCCGGCAGAAGCGGCGTTACGACGTGGCGATGAACAATATGCCGCTGGGCATCTGCATGGCCGATGAGAACGGCGTGTTGACCATCGTCAATGATCGCCTGCCGGCGTTTTTCGGCATCGAGACAGATTTGAGCGGCCAAAGCATCCGCCGGCTGGCTGAGGAAATCGCCGCGAGCGCCAAGCTTGTCGACCAGGACCGCGCCGCTTTCATGACCCAGTTCGGCCGGCTGTTCGAGGCGCCGTTCCCGACGCCCTTCGTCGCGGAGCTTGGCGAGCGCCAGTTCGAGATTCGTTGCCACCAGATGGACGACGGCGGCCGCCTGATCGTGATCGACGACGTCACCGCCGCCCGGCGCGCGTCGCAGAAAATCGAGCGCCTGGCGATGTTCGACGCTTTGACCGGGCTGTCCAATCGTTTCCACTTCCGCGACCAGCTCGCCGCGTCCATCGAAATGTGCGGCAACGGCAAGCGCACGTTTTCGCTGCTGATTCTCGATCTCGACGCGTTCAAGGAGGTCAACGATTCGCTGGGGCATCCCGCCGGCGACCGGCTGCTGTGCCAGGTGGCGGATCGTTTGAAGGCGACGGTCGGGGAGGCCGGTCTGGTGGCGCGTTTCGGCGGCGACGAGTTTGGCGTCATCCTCGCCCCCACCATCGCGCCGTCCGAACTCGACGAGGTCTGCCATCGCCTGATCGATGCGATCAGCGCCCCCTATCAGATCGACCGGCACAGCGTCGTGATCGGCGCCAGCATCGGCACGGCTTCGTTCCCCCGCGACGCGGCCACCGCCGAAGCCATCGTCAAATGCGCCGACATCGCCCTCTACCGCTCCAAGTCGCTGGGCCGCTGCTGCTTCCGCCATTTCGACCTGTCGATGCAGGTGGAGGCGATGCAGCGGCGCCAGATCGAATGCGACCTGCGCGCGGCGATCGTCAAGAACGAGCTGGAGCTGTTCTACCAGCCCATCGTCGATGTCCGCGACAATCGCGTCCACACATTCGAGGCGCTGTTGCGCTGGCGGCATCCGACCCGCGGCCTGATCTCGCCGGATGCGTTCATTCCGATCGCGGAGGAGACGGGGCTGATCGTGGAAATCGGCGAATGGGTCGTCGAGCGCGCCTGTCGGGATGCGACGGTCTGGCCGGACGACATCCGCGTCGCCGTGAATTTTTCGCCGGTTCAGTTCCGGCGTTGCGACGTGGTCGCGCTGATCGCGCGCACGCTGGCGGCGGCCGGGTTGGCGCCCGACCGGCTGGAAGTGGAAGTGACCGAGGCCATCCTGATCCGCGACGCGGAAGCCACCTGCGTGGTGTTCGACGATCTGAGGCGCCTGGGCGTGCGGCTTTGCCTCGACGATTTCGGCTCAGGCTATTCCAGCTTGAGCTATCTGAACAAATTTCCGTTCGACAAGATCAAGATCGACCGCGCCTTCGTCAGCGACATGCACAATCCCAAATCGCTGGCGGTCATTACAGCGATCACCCAGCTCGCCGAACGCCTCAACTTGTCGCTGGTGGTCGAAGGCGTCGAGTCGGAAGAACAACTGGCGATCCTCACCAATCGCGGCATCCATCATATTCAGGGCTATCTGTTCAGCCGGCCCCGGCCGTTCGCCGAGCTGCTGCCCGTCGCGGTGCGGGCGCCCGGCAAAGCGGCGTGATCGCGCCGGCGGGCTTGCGCGGTCCGAGCGCCTTCATGCTGTAACGTCAAGCGGTTAGACTTTTCATCAAGGCTTCCTTAACCGTAATGCTGCAAGTTAAGGTTGCGCTTACATTGAACGCTAGCGGAATACGCGTCATGCCAATGCAGAACCTGTCCTTGTCGCACAAGCTGTTTTCGGCATTGGCGATCCTTGTCGTTCCCCTTGTATTTCTTTTGTATTTTGTGGTGATCGAGAAGGATTCGCTGATCCAGTTCACCCAAAAGGAAATGGCGGGCGTGACCTATTTGCGCGCGCTTCAGCAAGGGTTCGCCTCGGCGCTGGCGGAGGAAAGCTCGGGGTCGGCGGCGGCGATCCTCAAGGCGGAGGAGCAGGATCAGGGACGTTTGGGGTTGACGCGCCTGAGCCGGGACATTGTGGACGCGCTCAGGTCGCATCGCTATGACGCGGCGCTGCCGAAATTGCTGGAAGCGATCACCGCGGCGTCGGACAATTCCAACATCACGCTGGATCCCGAGGCCGACGCCTATTTCGTCGGCGACCTTCTGGTCAACCAGACCCAGGCGATCCTGCAACGCTCCACCGAACTCGTCGGCGCCGCCCGGGCGCTGCAACAGAGCAAATCGGAGGCGGCGACCATCGAATTCGCCGTGGCGAGCACGAGTCTCGCCTCGGCCGCCGTCAGTTTCGCCAACGATTGGAGCCGGGCGGTCAATGGCAATGCGGATGGCGCGCTGCGCGAGGCGCTCGGCCCGACCATCGAGCCGATCGTCAAGCTGCTGCCCCAACTGGCGGAGGCCGCGAAAGCCCATGACGTCGCCGCCATTCTGGCGCTGGAGCCGGACGTGGAGAGCCGCATTCTCACCGCGCTGCCCAAGCTCGACGACGCGATGCAGCAATTGCTTGAAGCCCGCGTCAAGGGATACCGCGCCGTCGTCTTTGAGCGCCTGGGCGTCTCGCTGGCGGCCGCCCTGGTCGGCCTGATCATCGCGTTGGTGGTCGTCCGCTCGATCACCCGCCCAATTGTCAAAATCGTCCACGCGCTCGACGCCATTCAGAACGGGCGGTTCGACACGGCGATTCCCGACATCCGCAGCCGCGACGAAATCGGCCAGCTCGCCGTCGCCGCCGCACGTTATCGCGAGGCCGCCGCGCAAGCCGCCGAGGCGCAACGGGAAGTCAGGCGCCGGCACGAAAGGGAAATGCAGGACGCCAGCGCCAAGAGCGAAAGCAGCGCCGCCTTCACAAAAAACATGCACGAGGCCATCGCCGCGCTTGGCGGCCAGATCAAGCGAACCGAGGGCAGCGCCTGCCGGATCGCCGACCAGACCGACGCCGCCGCCAGTCAAGCCACGGCCATCGCGGAATCGGCGCAGCAGGCCGCGGCCACCGTGCAACTCGCCGCCCGTTCCGCCGATCAATTGGCGACGTCGATCGGCGAGATCGCCAACAGCGTGATCGAGGCGTCCGAGATCACGTCCGCCGCGTCCAGCGAAATGCGGCAGGCGCAGAATCTGGTCAAGAACCTGTCGGGCGCCTCGGAGAAGATTCGCGCCGTGATCGGCCTGATCAACGACATCGCCGGTCAGACCAACCTGCTGGCGCTGAACGCCACCATCGAGGCGGCGCGCGCGGGCGACGCGGGCCGCGGCTTCGCCGTCGTCGCCTCCGAGGTCAAGACGCTGGCGGGCCAAACCGCGCGCGCCACCGAGGAAATCGCCAGCCATATCCACGCCGTCACCGAAGCGTCCGGTCAGGTGATCGCCGCGATCAACGAGGTCGACGCCACCATCGAGCGGGTCAATCGGGTGTCGTCGTCCATTGCGGGCGTGATCGAGCAGCAGCGCGCCGCGACTCAGGAGATCGCCCGAAATGTTCAGCTGGCGGCGTCGAGTTCGGAGGAAGTGACGGTCAGCGCCGCCCATGTGGCGCAAGCGATCGCCGCCTCGCGCGACGAGACGTTTGAAGTGCGGAACATTGTGAGGGAATTGGAGCAGGAAGCCGCGCATTTGCACAAGAATGTCGCCGCCTTCGTCTCGACCGCGCAGGCGGCGTGACCCCAAGCGACGCCGGTCGCGCCCGTGGGCGCATGGCCGACACGGCGGCGAAGGCCGGCGAAATAGGCTGGGCAGGCCCGGCGGGCCACATCCAGCCGATTTCTCGCATTTGAACACCCGCCCTCAAACGCAAGCGGACAAGCGGTCCCAGCAAAACCAAGCCTAGCAGGCTGATTTTGCACGAGTCTGGATGCTGATTGAAGGATTTTTGGAGGCCTCGCCCGGAATCGAACCGGGGTGCAAGGATTTGCAGTCCTCTGCGTAGCCACTCCGCCACGAGGCCGCCGAGCGCGCTTCGCGCTGGACGATGCAAGGCCTATAGCAGCAGAACCGCTGTCGCCGCAAGCTGGTGTTTGTGCGTTCGGACCACTTTCTCATTTCTGTCGCGAAAAGTTCGCTGGGGGGGTTTTCAATCCGATTTCACGCTGCTATACGCAATTCACCGCGCAACGTGATCCCTGATAGCTCAGCCGGTAGAGCAAGCGACTGTTAATCGCTGGGTCGCAGGTTCGAGTCCTGCTCAGGGAGCCACCTTCTCAACACAGTAAAACTTAATCCGGCTGCGCCGGATTGTCGGCGCAAGCCGCCGCAATTTACGCGCGACTTCGGCGCGACTTGGAAACGTCTGGCGCTTCCGCTTCGCCGGTCGGAATTTACTGGATCGTACGCCGGAACATCCAGGTCGCCGCCGACATGGTCGCGACCGCCACCAGCGCCATCGGCCAGATTCGCTGCGCCACCAGCCAGATCGGCATGTCGCGCAGGAACAGCCCGCGCACGATCACCAGAATGTGGGTCAGCGGATTCATCAGCGAGACCGGCTGCAGCCAGTCCGGCATGTTCTGCACCGGCGAGGAAAAGCCGGACAGCATCATCGCCGGCATCATCACCACCATTATGCCCATCATCGCCTGCTGCTGGGTCGAAACCAGCGACGAAATGAACAGGGCGATGCCGATCACGGCGATGAGAAACACGAACAGGCTGAAAAACAGCGCCAGCGGCGAGCCGAGCAGGGGGATGCCGAACAGCACAATCACGATCAGCGCCAGCACGGCGCATTGCGCCATGCCGATGATCATGCCGGGCACGGCCTTGCCGATGATAATTTCGAACGGCTGCAGCGGCGACACCAGCAATTGCTCGAACGTGCCGAGTTCGCGCTCGCGCGCCACCGACATGCCCACGATCATCAGCACCATGGTCATCGGCAGGGTCGCGATCAGAATCGGCACCATGGCGTTGCGATATTCGCGATTCGGATTGTACCAGCTGCGATCGACCAGCGCGCTCGCCGGGTCCTGCGCGCTTCCCGCCAGCGAATCGGTCCCGAACTGGGTGATGATGGTGGTGAGATAGGAGTTCACCAGCTGGGCGCTGTTGGATTTGCGGCCGTCGAGCACCAGCAGCACGCTCGGCGTCTCGCCCGCCGCCATCTTGCGCGAAAATTCCTGGTCGATCTGCACCACCGCCATCACCTCCTGCCGATCCACCGCCGCGCGCGCCTCGCTCTCGCTGGCGTAGCGGCGGATTTCGGAAAAGGCCGAGGCGCGTTCGAATCGGCTGATGAGTTGCGCCGACTGCGCGCCCCAATCCTGATTGACCACGCCGACGGGGACGTTGGTGACTTCCATCGTGGCGGCGAAGGCGAACAGGACCAATTGAATCAGCGGCGGCGCGATCAGGGCGACGCGCGCCTTGGGATCGCGGAAGGCCGCGAGCAGTTCCTTGACGACGAGGGCGGACAGGCGCGTCCAGATCATGGCTTCAATCCAGCGTCTGGCGCGTCTTGCGCGCGGTGAGGGTGAACAGCAGCGCCGACATGCCCAGCAGGATGGCGCTGGCCGGCAGAATCACCGCCCAGATGTCGCCGGCGAGGAAAATGGTCTGCAGCCCCGGCACGTAATAATAGGCGGGCACCACGCGCGCGAAGGCGCGCAAGGGGGCGGGCATGCTGGCGACTTCGAACAGGAAGCCGGAGAAATAGAGGCCGGGCAGGAAGGCGACCATCATGGCCATCTGACTCGCCAGGAATTGCGTGCGCGCCACCGTCGAGATCAGCAGGCCGAGACTCAGCGCCACGATGAGGAAGATGGCGGTGAAGGCGGTGAGGGCGAGCAGCGATCCGCGCAACGGAATGTCGAACACGAACAGCGACGCCAGCACGCACACGCCCATGGCGCACATGCCCAGAATGAAATTGGGCGCGAGCTTGCCGAGAATGAACTCCAGCACGCCGACGGGGGTCGCCAGCAGCGCCTCCATCGTGCCGCGCTCCCACTCGCGCGACACCACCAGCGCCGTCAGCAGCGAGCCGATCATCATCTGGATCAGCGAGATCGAGCCGGGCACCAGGAAGCGGCGACTTTCCAGCTCGGGGTTGAACCAGACGCGGGTCTGGACGTCGATCTGGCCCGGCGGTCCCGCGGCGCCCAGGCCGCGCTGCGCCTCCCACGTCCGCCACGCGCCCTGCACATAGCCGTTGACGAGGGCGGCGGTGTTGGGGTCGCTGCCGTCGGTGACCACCTGGATCGCCGCCGTGTCGCCGCGGCCGAGCCGCTGGGCGAAATCGCCCGCCAGCACGATCACCGCATTGAGCTTGCCCGCCGACAGGTCGTCGAGGAAGGCGCGGCGGTCGGCGGACTGGCGCACCTCGAAATAGCGGGTGTTGCTGAGTGAGATCAGGAATTCACGCGCGGCGGGCGTCGGCTCCTCCAGCGTCAGCCCGACCTTCAGCCGGGTGGCGTCGAAGGAAATGCCGAAGCCGAACAGGAACAGCAGCAGCGCCGGCAGCACGAAGGCGACGACGAAGCTGGACGGGTCGCGCGAGACTTGCAAGGTTTCCTTGATGGTCAGCGCCCTTATGCGCCGCCAGCGCGCCTGCAGCGAGGATGTGTCGCTCATGCCGCCGCCCTCGGTTTGTCGCTCTCCTCCACCAGGGCGACAAACGCGTCTTCCAGCGTGGGGGCGGGGATTTCGGGCGAGCGGACGCGGGCTTGCAGCGCCTCCGGCGTACCCACGGCGATGGCGCGACCGCGATAGATCAGGGCGATCCGGTCGCAATATTCGGCTTCGTCCATGAAATGGGTGGTCACCATCACGGTGACGCCGCGCCCCACCATGGCGTTGATCGTGGCCCAGAATTCGCGGCGGGTGAGCGGATCGACGCCCGAGGTCGGCTCGTCGAGGAACAGCACGGGCGGTTCGTGCATGATCGCCGCCGACAGCGCCAGCCGCTGCTTGAAGCCCAGCGGCAGGCCGCCGGCGTTTTCATCGAGATGCGGCTTGAGGTCGAACGCCTCGACGACCCGCGCCACCGCCTCGCGGCGCCGGGCGCCGGACAGGCCGTAAGCGCCGGCGAAAAATTCGAGATTCTGCCGCACGCTGAGATCGCCATAGAGCGAGAATTTCTGCGCCATATAGCCGAGTCGCCCGCGCGCCGCCGACGAGGCTTTGTAGAGGTCGAGGCCATCGACCAGCGCCGTGCCTTCGGTCGGGCGCAGCAGGCCGCACATCATCTTGAACGTGGTGGACTTGCCGGCGCCGTTCGGCCCGAGCAGGCCGAAGATTTCGCCGCGCTTGATCTGAAACGTGATGGAATCGGCGGCGGTGAAATCGCCGAACCGGCGCGTCAGCGCGCGCGCCTCCACCGGCAGGGCGCCGCTGTCGTCCATTGGCGCGCGCGCGGCGACCGACAAGGCGTGTTTGGCCTGACCGCCGAGCAAGGCGACGAAAGCGTCCTCGAAGCGCGGGGCGGCGGCGACGATTTCGACCGGGGCGGCGGCGCCGAGGTTTTCGGGCTGCGGCGCGGGGGCGCCCTCGGCGGTGACGAGGCGAATCGCCTCGCCCTGCAGCACGCCATCGACAATGTCGGGCCGCGTCAGCGCGCGGGCCAGCGCCTCGCGGCGTTCCGCCCCGGCGCCGCGGGCGTGGAACACCCGGCCCGCCATTGTGGCGGTCATGGCCTTGGGGTCGCCCTGGTACAGCACGCGCCCGCCGTTCATGACGATGACCTCGGCGCAGTTCTCGGCCTCGTCGAGATAGGCGGTGCTCCAGACCACGCCGACACCCTCGGCGATCAGCGCATAAACCATGCGCCACAGTTCGCGCCGGGAGATCGGATCGACGCCGACGCTCGGCTCGTCGAGCAGCAGCAGGCGCGGCGAGCGCAGCATGGCGCAGGCGAGGCCAAGCTTCTGCTTCATGCCGCCCGACAGCGCGCCCGCGAGCCGGCCGGTGAAGCGGGCGAGATCGGTGAAGGCGAGCAGCCGCTCGAACGTGTCCGTGCGGGCCTGCCCGAGCACGCCGCGCAAATCGGCGTAGAGGGTGAGATTTTCGAGGACAGTCAGATCTTCGTAGAGGCCGAAGCGTTGCGGCATGTAGCCGATCACGTCGCGGATGTCCGCCGCGCGGGCCACAGTGTCGAAGCCGCAGGTTTCTATGCGGCCGGCGCTTGGCTTGAGCAGGGCGGCCATCAGCCGCATCAGCGTGGTCTTGCCGGCGCCGTCCGGCCCGACCAGCCCGGTGACCTGGCCGGGCTTGATCGTGGTCGTCAGGTTCTGGATCGCCGGCGGCCCCGCCCCGAACGACTTTTCCAGCGCCGTGATGACGACCAGGGCGTCGGTCATGGCCGCGCGCTTTCCGACAGGCGGGGGCCGTCCGGCCCGGCCGCGTTGACCGTCGCCGTGACCGGCATGCCCTGGCGCAGCACCCCGTCGGGATCGTCGGCGACGATGCGGACGCGATAGACCAGGGCGGTGCGCAATTCGCGGGTTTCCACCGTTTTGGGCGTGAATTCCGCCGTGGTCGAGATGAAGCCGATCCGGCCCGTCATCGGCTTGGCCTGCGGCGCATCCAGCCGCAGATCGACCGGCTGGCCGGGCTTGATGCGGCCGAGTTCGAGTTCGGACACATAGGTGCGCACCCAGACCGGGGTGGTCAGGCTCACGATGAAGACGGTTTCGCCGCCGTTGACGATGGCGCCGGCTTCGCGCACCCGGCTCAGGACGATGCCGGGGCCGGGCGCGATCAGGTCGGCGTCGGCCAGCTGGCGTTCGGCGATGCCGATGGCGGCTTCGCGTTCGGCGAGCTGGCCGCGCGCGAGATCAATGTCTTCCTTGCGGAAGCCGGCCTTCATCAGATTGAGCGCCTGCCGCGCCGATTCGCGCTGCGCCTCCGCCTGCCGCGCCGCCATGGTGGCGTCGTCATAGGTTTTCTGAGTGCCCGCGGCGGTGGTGAACAGTTTTTGCGCCCGCTCGGCGGTGAGCTTCATATTGGCGAGCGTGGCCTCGCGCTCGGAGACCAGGGCTTCGGCCTGGGCGATTTCCTCGGGCCGGTTGCCGGCGATCATCTTGGCCAGATTGGCGGCGGACTGGTCGCGCTGCGCCCGCAATTGCCGCAGCGTGTCCTCGAAATAGATTTTATCGAGGGCGGCGAGCTTCTGGCCGGCGACGACATGGTCGCCTTCGTCCACGAGCAATTGCGCGATGCGGCCGGCGACCTTGAAGCCGAGATTGACCTGACGGACCTCGACATTGCCCTGCAGGACGAGCGGCCCTTCGGCGGGGCCGCGCCGGCTCCACCACCAGCCGCCGCCGGCCAGAAGGGCAAGGATGACAACAATGACAATGACGCGCGGCTTCATGGCGTCGGCTCCCGTGCTGTGCGGCCCCGTTCGGCAAGCTTGGGATGGCTTCGCGTCGAGAAGGATGGCGGAAGCGCCAATCGCCCGCAACGGGGACAGGCCGGCATTTTAGAATGACTGACTGGTTAGTCAAGCACGGTCTCGAGTGGGCTGGGCGCGGGTGTGGGGACGACGGGCGGGGAGGGGCCGGCTTTGCTGGAAATGGCGGCGGGCGCCTGGGGCGGGCGGGGGCGCGGCTTAGCGTCAAAAATGCAAAATCCCGACTTGCGGTCGGGATCTCTTGCATTTTCGCCCGTGGGACGGCGGGGTCAGCCTTGCGGCCGGCTCCCGTGGTAGCCGCGCGCCGGTTGGTCATCGACCGAACGGCCGGGCTCCCGCGCATTCAGCAACCGTTCGTGCGAGGCGCGCGCATAGGGCGCGATCCACCACGCCAGCGGGGCCGAGGCGATCAGCGAGGCCGCGACGACATAGGGCATCAGGGTCATGGCGATGTTGGCCAGCGGCGTCGCCATGAGCAGCACCATTCCGACGCCGAAGACGACCGCCTGGACCATCATGTAGATCAGGGTGGCGATGGCGGCGCGGTTCGACATGTTGTTTGTCATAGAGTCCTCCCAAACTATTGTTTTTCAACGCGCGCCGCTGTGGTTGTGTTCCAGAGCGACGGGGTTTGGGAGGGGGCGAGAGGCCGTCCACGCGGCGGCGCGTCGGCTGCGCTTTGATTAGGCGTGCGCTTCGCCGTCAATGAGCGGGTGTGTCGCCATCAATCCCGTCGAGCCTTGCGACGTTTGCGCACCCTCTCCCCGCGCGCGGGGAGAGGGCGGGGGTGAGGGGGATCTGCGATTTGAGCGGTCTGCGCCGGTTTGGCGGGCGGACGTGGATGGGGCGAGGCGAGCGCCGGAGCCCCCCTCACCCTAACCCTCTCCCCGCTCGCGGGGAGAGGGGATGGCGCCCTATCTGAGTAAGGGGGTCTTCATTATTTTAGTATTCCCTTGAGAAGGAAGTGTGCCGTCTTGCGGTTTTCTAATGTTTTTTTGTCTCTTTCTGGAAAAAGATGTCTCAAATGGAAGTTGTAAGGGGGTGGGTAAATTTATGTATTTTATGTCTGATAATTTGAAGTGCCGACTTTGAGTATACGTTGTGCGTTTATGATCTGACGCAAAGCTATTCGGTGCGGTACATTGCATTGATTGACGATTAAATGGGCGTCAAAATTTAATGATTCGACAAACTTGATTGGTAGAAGATAATGATCGCAAAATCGGTCAGCTTGCCATTCTGCGCTTTGTTCTTTTGGAATTGATGGAAGCCGCTCGGCATCAGCAGCAGAAAAGGCTTTTGCTGTTTTGTCATGAAGAAGCATGTGCCCAATTTCATGAGCAATGATTTCATGTGAGTCTGGATCTCGATAGTCTTTCGCTTATTGATAGCTGTCTGAATCAATAAACATTCGCAACGGGTCGTATTTTACGCGCGCCGGAGGCGTTCCTTTCGGCGCGCTAAAGGTGTTCACTTTTAGGAGCCCTTTTTGTGGTATTGCTATACTTTCAAACCATCGCAGTGCTTGCAACGGTGAAATTGCAAGCTCGTGTTCTTGACCAAGAGATTTCCTTACACTGTTCGCGAGTATAATTATGTCGTCTTCAAAGACGGCCTTTACCAGGTGATCGATAGGTTCTGACATTGTAGCCAGAACGAAAAAACCTACGCAAAACTGTCAATTTTCGACCTCTTCCGACCGCTAATCCATTCGCAAACAGAACGAATATTTCTCTGCGAAGACCATGGCGAATTGGAGGTCCGGCGCGCAGCCTGAACTCAAACGCTCGTCAACCGGCGCCGCAACCATTGCGGCCCGATGTGGTTTATGCGCCGTGAAGAGGTCTCAGATGACTATGCGTATGACTCAGATCGCCATTGTTGGCGCCCTTGTGCTCGGTGCCGCACTTTACGCCAGCAAGATCATAGGAAATGGCCCGCCTGCACAGAACCGCGTCAGCGCATTGGTGGCCGAGGCGGCGCCGCTTAACCCGCAGTCGGGCTACTGAAACGGCGCACGCATAAGATATTTTGGCGGGTGTCGTCCGACAAATGCGCCTTAACGCTCTTTTATGTTGAGATTATGCGTATTTATCGAGCCGCGATTTTATGTCTTCGATCAAGTCGAACAGACCAGCTGTGCCGAATTTCTTGAAATAAGAAGACCCTGTGGTGTGATCTATCAGATGGCGTTCACGCTGGGAGAGGCCCGGTGCCAGGGTGTAGATGACTTCTTTTCCGTTCTCGAATGCCTCAACGCAGGTTGAATTCGGAAGCGACGGATCGATGTAAACGACAATTTGAAATGTCCGGTTTTTTACTTGATGGGGTTCTTCCCACTGGATATCAGCTCCGTTGAGCATTTTTTTCACCTTCTTTCTGCGAACCTTACGCATCGCCTTGACGGTCATAATGTGCGGTTTTCCATCGTTGTCAAAGCTTGAACGGTAAAGGTGCGGGCGATCGCGCTGCGATGCCGCATTCGCCACGGTTCGCTTGTACGTCAATGCCTATGGGGTGCAGATCATTCCACCTCCGCCCGCCGATAGAACGTTGCTCCGAACGCCTCCCTGTCGAGCGCGGGCCTGACGCCGCGCTCCTCCATCATGGCGATCACGCCGCGCCTGTGGCGCCCAAGCGCCTCGGACATCTCCGTCAGCGAGACATACTCGCGCCTGAACCTGTCGAGTTCCTCGCACGTAACGACATCGACCGGGCAGCGGTTGACCGGGTTCACGGCCCGCGTCGCCCGCAGCTTCCCGGCGGCGATCAGGGCGCTGACGACGCGGTTGTTGGTCCGCAACTCGCGCATGAGGTCGCGGCCCGTCAGCCCCTCCAGCGCCGGGCCGCAGACGTGGCGCCTGATCTCCTCGACATCGACAAGGACCGACATGTAGCCCCCGGCACCCTCCAGACGGCCAACACGAGTAAGGCGACGATCAAGGATCAGCCGGACGACCTCGGCTGCCGAGCAGCACGCCCGCTTGGCCGCCCATGGAATGTCCGCCATCGGCTCGACCGCCTCGACCATTGGCTCGGCCCCGTCGAGCAGGCGATCCAGGAACGCGTCGAGTTCCGCCCTGGAAAATGCGTTTTCGCCGATTCCCGGCGCTCCCGCCGCCACGAGAGGCCTGATGAAGCCGTGCTCGGCCAGCAGTCTCGCCTGCACGCGCCCGGCGTTGAGGTAGCTCTCGACCTCCTTCAATGACAGTCCGACGGCGGCCTCCATTGCGTCGCGCGCGGCTTCGGCGTCGAACAGGACGAGGTTGTCCGGCCTGCTCTGATGGTCGTCGGCGATCAGCGCCTTGGCGGCGAGCAGCTTGCGGAGGCGCTTCGGATGCGCGCCGATCTCCAGAGACGCGGAACGGATCGAATGAATGCGGCGGCGCTCGACCGGCTGGCCGAGAACGACATCGCCGGGGCCGACCGGGGTCGTCTCGCAGACATGGCGCCGCACCACGTCGCGCACCGGGTCGAAGGAGGTGTCCTCGGCGCCGAAGGCAATCCACTGAAAGAGCCGCCCGAAAGTGGCCTGCGGCCCATCGTTTCCGCCGCGCCCATAGGAGAACGTCGCCTGAAGGTCGGCGAGGAACTCGCGAATGCTCGTCTCGCCGCCCGCCGCAATCCCGAAGCCGATGGCGCCAGCCTCGCGCCACTCGTCGTCGGTCAGGAGCTTCAAGTTCGGCGTGCGCCCATGAACGGCGACGGCGCCGACCATCTCGCAAGTCTTGGCGGCGGCATAGAATTCCAGACCGTCGAGCCATGGAGACCTGCCCACGACGCCTGCCAGCCGGTCGAGGAGATAGGTTTCGAGGGAGGACGGCGCACGACGCGCCGCGTGTTCGGCCAGACCGTCGAGGTCCGCAACCGCCGGCGCCATCAGCAGCGCGAAGTCGTGCAGCTTGCTGGGAGTGGCGCCGGCAACGGCATCGACCAGCGCCATCTCGTGTACGGGGCAGGTGCGGATCGCGCCCAGAAGCCAATGGACCCGCCCATAGGCGGCAACCTCCGGCGCGCGGCCTGATGCCGCGATGTCGTCACTCAGGCAGGCCGGGCAAACGTGAAGCTTGTCCCGGCGCAGGGCGGGCTTCAGCAGCCTTTCGTCCCGCAGCCGAAAAATGGCGTCTCCCTCGCGCACGATGGCGCCGGCGACGACGTTTTCCTGCGCCGCGTCCGCCATCCAAGCCAGCGCCGACAGGGCGTCGCCGCGCCCGTCGACCACGCCCTGAAAATCCAGCCCCACGTCGAGACAGAGCCTGCGAGCGGAGTCTACGCCGTTGCACCGCGCCAGCCGCGACAGGAACGATGTCGCCGACTCGTCGCGCCCGAGGGGCACGCGCGGATGGAGCTTGCCGACGGTCACTTCGTCGCTCGCATCTTCCGGCGCATCCGGCGGCGCTTGTCCATCTCGTCGTCATCGTCCGGGGCGATGACCGCCTTCCGGTGGACGCGGGAGCAGTCGATCAGGTGGTAGTCCTTGGCGAGGAAGGGGTTGGCCTCGTCGGCGTTTCCGGTGCGGCGCGCGAAGCCGGCGGCGAAATGGCCGACTTCCAGCGTATCGCCTCCAACCATCAACGCCTGTTCCGCCGCCTCGCAGGCGAGTTCGACGGAGGTGCCGAGTTGGAACAGAGAGGCATGCATCAGGCGCGGCAGAAATCCGGCCATCTTCGGGATGTCCACGCGCAAATTGGCCGCCTTGGCGAGATCGCCGACGATCTTGGACAGCAACGGAAGGTCGTCAGCATCGAGCGGCTGGAACCGGATGAACACGCTGCGCCGGAAGACCTGCGTGTCGATTTCTAGAAACGGAACGATTGAGGGCAGGCCGGAGAGGACCAGCAGGACCGGGTGGGTTTCGTGGTTCAGGAAGGTCTTGAGGCTATTCAGCATCTTCTGGACCTCGTCGACGTTGGCGGTTTCGATCACGTTCTGGAACTCGTCGAAATAGATCACCCGAACGTCCATCATTCGGACGCGCTCGCGCGCCATCTCCCACAGGGTCTCGGCGTCCTTCCTCGCGACGATGATCGGATAGTCGAGGGCGCGGAGCAGGGCGCGCGCGAGGCTGCCGTGGGTGCAGCCGCCCCGGACCCGCACCCTGACGGCTGGGCATCCCGAACCGGCGACGCCGAATCCGGGGAACGACGGGTGCTTGAGGAACATGCGCCCCAGAGCCGCGCTCTTGCCCGCGCCGGAAGCGCCCGTCAGAACCAGGCATCTCGTGTCCAACCTGTCGGCGGCCTCTGGCGGCAGAAGACCGGAGATTCGCATCAGAAGGCGCCCGATCATGCGGTCCAGTTCGGCCCTCAAGGGGTCGTCACGATGGCCGAAGGCGAAGTAGAGGGAATAGACGTCGGCGAGCACGCCCAACCGCCTCATGTCGTCCTCGGACTGCGAGAGGCTAAGAAGGGCCAGCGTGTCCGGCTTGCCTTGGGTGTTCTGGTCGTCGGGCATGGCTAGTCCTTCTCGGTCCTGATGGTGCGGCTGGAGGCGCCGGTACTCGGCGCGGCAGGCGAAGGCGCACCGCCGCTTCCGGTCGGCACGACGCGCGACCTGAAATCCTTCGGTGCGACGGGCTCGCGATCAGGCCAGTCGGCGTCGGCGGGCGGCATGGTGAAGCCGAGCATGATGTCCCTTTCGGCGCGAGCGATGGCCTTCTCGCTGGGGATGGTGGAGCCGATTCCCCGGAGCCTGACAGCGTCCTCGCTGACGCGCTGGATCTCCTTGATGGCGTTGAGGACGATGTCGTTGTCCAAGCCCCTGCCGCCGGGATATTCCCGGTTCAGCTTGCCGGCGACGGCCTTCCATTGGCCGAGCGACAGAGACTGCTTCAGCCTGTCCTCGTCGAAGATTATGCATGGCGCCGGGCGCCACGCGCCGTCGATCAGCACGCTGGCGCGGCGCAAGTCCTTCAGGTGGACGCGCATCTCCACGTCGATCTTGCCCTTGTCGCGGAAGAGCTGCTGCAATTCCGGCGACTGGTAGGGGATGCCGGCGAACTCGACGCCATTCGGGCCGAGCGGCTTGGCGAGATGCTCGCCGAAGATCGCGCGTGCGGCGTCCATGTCGGGCGGTGGCGCGATAGGAAAATTCTTGGTCAGGCGCAGCCAAGCCTCGCGCGGCGTCTCGCCGCCCAACCCGTCGTGCGGCAGGTTGTGATAGACGTCGACCACGTACAGAACGAGGCAGCGGCAAAGTTCCGCAACGGTCAGGCTGGCGCGCTTCTCGCTGTCGTATCCGGCCTTGGCGACAACGTTGGCGAAGGTCTGCCCGGTGAAGCGGGAAATCAGCTGCGTTCCGACAGTCCTGAAGACGCGCTCGATGTGTGCGCGCAGGCTCGGACAGCCACGCGGCGGCTGCAACGAGGCGACCTGAAGGTCCATGATCGCAGCCACGACGCGCCGCGAGACCAGCGATCCGCCCCAGTCGCTGGCGATCTGGTGCGGGCGCCCGAACATGTCCCACGGCGTCTTCGCGCCGACGGCGAGCGCCATGTCGGTCTTGTCGCCGACCATCATCTCCAGCACCGCCATGGAGTTGGTGGAAGCCACGGTCTCGCTGAGACGCATGCCGAGAATGCAACGGGTCGCCACGTCAATGGCGACGCAGACCCACACGCGAACCCGCTTCAACTTCTTCTTTTTCTTGTCGGTCAGGTCGTTCCATGCGCCGGTCCACGTCAGGAGAACGTGCAGGGGCACGCGCCACTCGTCGATCTCGACGCGCTGGAGCGGGCGCGTGACGTCGATGCCCGACGAGTTCGCGGGATAGCGCTTCCTCGCGGCGTCGATGCCGTGCCGCCCCGCATAGCGCAGGAACTGTGGGAGTTTTCTGGCGTGGTTCGAGATCGTCTTGTCGCAGGGGCGCGACAGCTGGTCGTCAGACGCCCTGTTCGCGTTCTCCTTCCTAAGCGCGACGGCGAGATTTTCGACGATTCTCGCGACCGGAACGCGGCGCTCGTCGGTCGCGCCGCAGACGCCATTGATGGCGTTGTCGAGCAACGCCTTGACGTCGGGGTCGAGACCGTTCCTGTTGCCGCTCCTGTAGCGACCGTCGCGCAAAACCCGCAGGTCGAAGCCGTAGCCTTCGAGCCTGATCAGCCAGTCGCGCACGGTCGCGGCGCAAGGCTTCTTGCGCTCGACGACAGTCGCCTCGGCCATGACGATGCCCAGCCTGTTCTTCTTCTCAGGCACAATCTTCCTGCCGATGTCCATCTTCGACACGACCGCATGGATGGCGTCGATGGCCCGGCCAAGACCGTCGTCCGAGCGGCTTGCCGCCTTCAATTGCTCCATTTCGAGGAAGCGCCGACAGAACTCCCACTTCCACAGGATCGTGGACTGCACCTTGGCGGGCAGGTCGGAAAGATAGGAGATGTCGCCCTTGGCGAGCGCCTTCTGCTTCTCCGCCGAGAAGTGGTTGGGGACGTGGCGGAATCCGGTGGTTCCGCGCCAGCGCTCGATGTCGGCGTGGGAGACATTCTGCGTGATCGACGGGTTGTCGAGGCGCGCGAGAACGTGCCCTTCCGGCGTCGACTCGACGAGGGAAAAGTCATGCCTGCCGATGCCGATCAGGTCGTCCTTGTCGAATTTCCAGATGCGAACGGGCGCGGAGCCGCCGGGGGAATGCACGTTCATGGCGGCGAATCCCTGAACGGGGCGCCGGTCCGACGCACACGGGCGCCGTGGCGGATGCGCCGCGAGTTCATCACCTGAAGCACGCCGTCGCCGATCAGACGCACGACGGCGCCGAACGCGCGCGGGCCGAGGCCAGTGGCGTCAACCAGGCATTGGATCGTCGGCTCCCCGACGAGGTCCGCAACGATGCCGCGAACGGCGGCATCCGCCTCCGGGTCGTCGTGGCGGCGCATGTCGTCGATCAGGACGGCGTCGTGGACCGTATCCCGGTCGCAGTCCTCGTCGGTGATCAGCAGCACGCCGTCGGCGAAATCCATCGAAACCTGAAGCGCGATCAGCTTGACGAGATCGTAAATTCCTTTCCGAGCGGCGATTTCCGCCGGCTTGACCATGATGGCGAGCCGGGTTCCGTCGCGCAGATGCAGCATGAAATCGAAAGTGTGGTGATGGATCTCGCCATGCTGGTCGACGTATTCGACCGCCGGCGGCTGCTCGAATATATCCAAGGCGTCGGGCATGGCGAGCAAGACGAGCGCCGCCTTCCATTCGAGGATGGACTCGCAGTGAACGACGTGCGGATCGAGACCGGCGACAAAGCGGACCCGCCCGGAAAATCGCTGGTTCTCCGACGGCTTCGGCGGCAGGCGCGAGGCGCTCGACGGCGCGGGCGACCGGAAGGCGCCGTTGTCGGCGTCCAAGTCGGCGCTGCTTGGTAAAGGAGACATTCGCGTCGGTCCGTTTGACCGGCGCCGCAAGGAGGAGGATCTTTGTTCTTGCGTTTTCGGGTCGACGCAAGCAAGATCATCCCACTCGGCGGAAGCCGGGATGCAGAGAGTCGCCCGTTTTGTCTTGGTAGGATTCGGCGGGCGGTTTGAAGAGATTGGGGACGCTCCGAAGGTCGAAGTTCGGGACGTCCCTTTTCATTTCTGGTCTAGTTCAAGGCGGCCTCTGTTGCGGCTGGGGTGATTCGCTGTTGACAAGCTCACGTTGCAACAGCCAGCGGCGAGATGCGAGTCGATCGGAACTCCAGCTTGACCATGACTGTGACCGCGGCGTCCGGATTCTATTGGTCTGGCGAGGAATCGAAAAAATTTTCAGCTGCCGCCAAAATCGCTTGAATTGCCAAGACCGCGTTGCTGAAACGACACGAAAAACCCGCCGAACGGAGCATCCGGCAGGTTCCAACACGACATCGCTGGCGAGATTTTGCATGGGAGGGGACCGCGCTGGCGCCCTCCCGACATCAGGTCGTCTTGCAGACTCCGGGAAGGGCGCACGGAGCCGCCTGGGCGATCGAAGTCGCCTCAGATTCCGGCTCGACGCCTATGAGCTGCATGTTTCGCATTTGTTCAGTTTAGAACACAGCATGAACTTTGGCAAGAACTAAATCCAGGCCGTGTTGACGTGGAGTTTTCTGGCGCTATTCCCGTGGGTTAGACCTCTCAGACGCCTTGTTGAAGCTCCAACTCAGCCGCCAAATCTTCGCTAAAAGTTGCGATCGCTTCAACACCTCTTTGTTCCTGCTCACTCGGGCGGCTGACATTGCCAGCCACCCGGTTTGCCGCAAGCGGAAGCGATTTCCGCTTTCCTTTACTTCGGCCTTATGCCTTCCGCCCTTTGAGATATTTCTCGATGAGGTCGGCGTATTTGTGCATGCCTTTCTGGCGAAGTACGGCGACCAACACATACCATGGCGGGGTCTTCGCTTTATAGTCACCCGGTCCATTGTACATACCGCCGCCGGGACCAGTATAAAGCCCTCCTCCCGGTCCTGTATAAAGGCCACCGCCGGGACCTGTGTAGAGACCGCCGCCCGGACCCGTATAAAGGCCGCCGCCGGGGCCGGAGTAAATTCCTCCACCCGGCCCCGCGTACATTCCTCCGCCGGGACCAGTATACATGCCGCCTCCCGGTCCAGTGTAAGCTCCACCACCCGGTCCAGTGTACAGACCTCCTCCCGGGCCGGTGTAGGCTCCACCGCCCGGTCCAGTGTAAAGGTTGCGTGGCCATGCCATTTTGAAATTTCTCCTGTGATGATGCCAAAGGCTCATCGACTCGGAGGCACGAATCCCGCTAACCTGATTTTGCCGATACAGGAGAGGTTCGCCTCTTCGCCCCGCGCGGCCTTTGGCCTTCCCGCGGTAACCGAGGTCGACTCTGTCGGCCTCGGTTTTCTTTTGCCATCGCTGCATGAGCGACGGCCAAATCGATCTTACTTTGTTCCTTCTGCGACTTGGGCGACTGGCATTGCCAGCCGCCCGCTGCTGCGAGCGGGGAACACCTCGCTCGCATGTCGCCTAATTCATTGTTTTTACTGTGTGAGCAGAATATTCATTCCGTCTGCGTGGGAATATGCTTCCATTGCGGAGGAATTATCGTTCTGCCCACAGACATTGGTGTCGCTTTGAGTTTGGTTTTTCCTGCATCGCAATCATAAATCAGAGGTTTAACCATTCCGATCGGACTCGGTTTTTCCCTGAATTTGAATCTGGTTTTTCCCTAAATTGAAAAAATAATCCAGCAGGGCGATCTGCTGGATTGAGTCTCAGTTCGTGTGTTGCCAGTCCGCGATGTTGTTGGATATTCCCAGCGAACCGAGATCGACTCCATTGCTGGGTCCGAACGTGTGTCCGCCAGCGACGTCGTCGGCGGCTTGTTGAGGAGAGTGGTAACTACCGAGCGCCTCGTCGTCATAAACAACATGATACCTTATGCTGCCCAAATCCTGTCTTGGCACAATCCAAACAGTGCCTTTTCGTGTGTTCCAGTACCATTTCATTTAATACCTCCCAATGGCTTGCCATTGGATTATCAGTGATATTTCTGCCCTCTGTTGTCGAAGGCGATTTTGGTTCCTTCAAGCACATCAACGACAGCTTTGTTTATTGTCTGATTTTCGATTGAGCCGGAATGGTATGAGATTCGTGCGCCATTTTTCCGATCGAATGTTGCATGGATGATTTGTTCGGCGTCGCACACGACTGCGAGGTTCGGATTGTGGGTCACCATGATGATTTGGCGTGTTTTCTTTGCCTCGTTCAGAACCGGAACCAGCAGGCTTACGACGGTCTCGTTGTCGAGGTTTTCTTCTGGCTGATCCAGCACAATGGGATTGCGTCCTTTGTCGACCAGCAGGTAGAAAATCAGAAGCAAAGCACCGCGCTGCCCAGGTGACAGCTGCTCAATTTGCGTATCCTGGAAGAGCAATGTGTATTTTGGTTCTAGATATTGTAGGCCAAAGATGTAGCTATATACGTCTGCCGGCTCTTTGTCCTTGCGCATGATGGTGCGTATTCCGGGAATATGGTTCTGCCCGTCAGCGCTTTCCTCAAGGAGTGTGGCTATTTCAGATGCGAAAGCGACGCAGTCGTCGGCAGAGTCGAACTGGTATTTCTCAAACCGTGTTCTCACGGCTGCAAAGCTTTCATCTTCGCCGCGGATTTCACCTCTAAGTTGTTTAATTCCACTGAATAGCTGTGAGGCGACCGTTTCTGGCGAGCCTAGAAGCTTAGATTGGAATTGGAGCTTATAATGATCGCGGATGAGGGAGTTGGTTTGAATCAACTCCTGCAATGGCGCGAATAGCTCTTCGCGCGCTTTGCGCTGTTCGTCGAGAACGCCGAAAAGTTGTCGTGTAATCTCCAGCCTTTCTGCCTTTTTGTCTGTAAGGAAGTCTCCCAGTTTGTCTATCTGAGTCAGGCGCCTCCGCAGACCTCTAAGGCTATCCGGCTCAGTTTCTGAACCGTCTATTGCCTCCAAGGCAGCTTTCCATTCTTTCACTGCCTGTACATAAACTTGATATTGCTTCTGTGGTTCGTTCAACTTTTCCGCGAGACACTTTCGCTCCTCGATCAACTTGAATTGCTCTTCGCCAATATCCTTAACGGTTTTAGATATAGTTTCGTCTTCCAAACTGAGCGCTTCTTGATGGCTATTAAGTAGCGTTCGGTTTATTGAAAGCGTGATTAAATCGCTCGTGTTAACGCCAATAATGCTCAGGTCGTTGGCGATCTCATTTGTAAATTCTTTAAATTGTCTTTCGACCAACGCAAGCCTATCATTGATGCTCCTGATAGACCTTTGTTTCTTTTTAATCAGCTGGTGCGCCGGATTGGTGGCCTTGTATCCAACCTCAAGCTCTTCCAGTCGTGCGGATATTTCTGCAAGTCGTGAACTAGCCACGGCTTGTTCTGGGCTTAGCTCTTCCGCAGGTGGATTAACCGCAGTAGGCTCTAACGCCTTTTGCCCTTCGTATTCGCCTATCTTTAGTCTGATCAGTTCTTCGATGTTCTTTTTGACCTTTGGGTGAAGTTGGTCTTCTGTTTCCACGATCTGCTGGTTGAGGGCCCGCAACGACTTTCGAAGCTCGTTGATCCGAGCTCGGAAGACACTCTCTTGCTTTTCAATGAGTTGATCGAAATCAAGTGCGTCCAAGCGGATGCTGGCAGGTACGTGTGAAAAGATGACGCCTCGGAGTTCCTTTTCAAACCGGTCGGTTTTTCCTGACACATGATCGTTGCACAGGGCCTCGAAACGACCTTGCGGGATGTATCGCACAAGTTCGACCCGGTCTACCGATGGGTCATCTGCTAGAGGCATGGTGCTGGGATCACCGGCGAGCCATGATAGCTCACCTATGAACTGTCTGGCTGGCTCTCCGGCCTTCCCGCGGAAACGATCCTTCTTCAAAAAGGAGAAGTGAATGCTCTGCTGTGAGTTTCCGAGCAATGCGATGATATCTGCGAGGGCGCTCTTTCCGCTTCCCTTGTTTCCAATGATTGCAACCAAGTCTGGATTAAGTGGGATTTTTACTCCATCAAGCCATGCATCTTGAATCGTGCTGTTGTCAGCTTTCCGAACGCTTACGCAGTCGATATAAAAAGTTTTGTTCTGCTTGATGCGGTCCAGCTTTGGCGGCTGCTCCCCGATGTATGAACGCTTCGCAGGTTCCTTGAGCGCTTGCAGCAAGCCCTTCCAGGTTGGGTCGGCCTTGATCCATGTGCGCTTCCCCGACGGAAAATCGCCATAGCCGCGTTTGTCATTGGTGCCATTTCCTCGGAAACAGTGCGCGTCGCTACCCGAAACCGCCAGTCGTGGAATTCCCTTGAGGGCGGCCTGAAAATTGGCGAACCAGGCTTTGTTCTCTTGCGTCTCTATGCCCGCGAAGGCCGCCCATTGCTCAGGCTTTCGGGTTTCGAAGATTGGCGAACATTGGAATAGCCCGAGTACGTATGCGTAGTGCCTTGACCACTTGACGGATTGAAGCCCGTCATTGGTCGAGAAGGGCATGAAACCGACTGCCTGCGAGTCGGGCACGAGGCGGATTGCCTCCTTGTAGGAATCAACGTTTATCTCGGCAATGGTGCACCCAGCTTTGTATGCTTCGGCCTCGTTTCCGATGATTGTGCTTTTGTCAAAACCATGTGTAGCTAATATATCGTCTCCGACTTGCCGCGCATATCCTATAAGCGCGTCACGGGAAAGTGGCTGGTTGGTCAGCTCTAACTTTAAACGCGATAGGAAATCCTTTAGATGCTGGTCGCTAATCTTGTCTGAGAAGAGAACGTGCGCATTGAGGCGCCCTTCAATAGGCGCGGCGAGTCGTAGCTCTATTCCAGGAAAGACGGTCTTTGTTAGCTCTGGAGAACCTTGCTCCCGCCGACGCCTTTGTAGGGCGAACCATCCTTCGAAGTTCCAATAATCCATTATCGAAAATGCAATTGGCCGCGCATCGTTCAGCGCGCCAATCATCTCGTCGACCAACTGAGCGTTCCGGGCAGCGTCGGCTCCAAAATGCTCACCATTCCAGTGGAATGATGCGGGTGTATGAATGTGCAAATCCCATTCGCGCCACTCCGATCCCCTGGAATACATTGTTTTACCTCGCAATTATGTCTTTTGAATCAAGCCTTGGCGCGGCTGAGGCGCAAAAAATGATAGCGCGTTTCAAGCCGAGCTGAAGCGAAAAAGTTCACAATTAGGTATGTTTTCCTGGGGCAATGAGGCTAAAATTTCCTGCGCAGGCGATTCACTCGTTCATGTGGGGCTCGCGCTGGTGGATCTTTGTCGTTGGCGCGCTTTAGTCTAGCTCATTGGATTCAGTCGCTGCGCCCTTCAGCGGCTCCGCTTGAGATAAGTGACGCAGCGTCAGCGTCATGGCGGTACCGCTTGGTACAATAGTGTAAATCAGGATCGCGATGGTCGTACATTATACATTCGACTGGTTATTCTGTCTTCGCTGCTTTTTGAAATGTTTGCGTTTTGAGAGTAGTTCGCGCGGATCCTGTTCCTTCCCGCTGAAATTGTTAGTCGTTAATATCATTTAGACTGGATTGAGCCAGTCCCATTTTGCGGTGGTTGATTTTGGTTTTTGATTATATCTTTGATTGATACCGCTGAACTTATGGGGCAAGCCTCTAGCATCGGCTTCATTGCTTCTTGCGTTTGCATTACTGGCAGTTCTAAAGTCCAATTATACCCATCGTCACGTTCAATAAATGCTGATATTAATTTTGCATTTTGTATTTTTTCATATGTTTCTCTAGAAAGATTTGCAGCTATTCGCCCAAGCGTTCCTATGGTTACGTATTTGGACGTTATAACATTCCCATGGTCGATCCTTAGTGAAACAGTTAGTAATTCGTTTGGGTTCCACGTTATGCCTGGTATGCCAAATGTTAAGTATGGCTTTTCATGCTCACAGTCTATTCTTAAGTATGGGCCTGCATTCGCGTTGAGCGGTGTTTGTACTGCGACGGATTTATCATCGGTGATTGGGTCTGTTCGTGTTAGTACAGCCCAGCTTCCAATTACATATGGTTTATTCGCAATGCGGTGTTATTGTTCGGCATAGACATGTGTAGACCAGAAAGATGTTACTGCTGCTAAAACCAAGCATGAGAGATAGATCGGCATTTTCATTTGGCAGATTCCTTAACCAGGGGAAATCGGGCGCTTATTTTGAAAAGTGAATATTGATTTCTAAACAGCCCTCCTGAGGCAATGCGCACATGATATGACATTGTGAACAAGTCGAGTATCAGTCCGATTAAGAAAAAGCCGAACGTAAAAATATATATTATTCCCCATCCTGGCCTGTTTAAATAGAATTTGTGGGCTCCTAAAAACCCGAAAAACAACCATAAAAGGTATGCTGTTCCGACGCTTTTTAGAGGCACAGAGATTTGATATTGAGTCATTGTTTTTTCCTTTGTTATCGCTTGTTGAACATTTATTGATTTTGATAGTGTTGAGAGAAAATTATGTGATATTAGAAATCGCCAATCACCCGTATGCACACCTTCGACAATTCCGTTACTGGGTTGTTGCCTTCGAATGAATCTCCAGATATCTCTTCGTTTTTTCCAGCACTGAGTATGCTCATCATTGGTTTTGCAACAATAATGAATGCGAAATCGTTGTTTTGGCGATAACCAACTAATTGAATGTCTAAATGGACATCCTTGTCTGTACGATTTACGCCAGACGCAGAAAAGTGGAAAGATTTCATATTTCGCGAAAACAGCGAGTTCCCTCGTTCCATATTAAAGTTATTTATCTTTACGCCATTCTTATTGATTTCCGCATTGAGCAATTCCTCTATTGAAGAAAAGCATTTTGTAGGTCCGATTGCGAGTGTCTCTGATCTTGCGGGATTAATTGCGAGGTAGCTCATAACGGCTATTGCGGCGAATTGTTTGTATTGTTTCATTGCGTTTCTGATCGCTTATGTTTTGGTATAAAAAAGTGTTCCGCATCAGTTGTTTTATGTCAATAAAAATAATTTCGTCGATTGAAAATGACGCGGATAAAATTTGACCGCATGATTTGTCCACGTCCGCGGTGAGGCGCTTTCCAGAGGGTGGTTGCCTTTACGCTGATGCTCACCGCCTCGGCGAGATTTATGCCAGTTGCTGCGGCGAGCGCCGCGAACACGATATCGCGTTTCACTCATGCTCCTGTACTTTGCTTCTTTCATAGAAGGTCGCGTGAACCCTTTTTGGGTCGATCGCTGGGTCAATATCCATTTCATACAAGAGCTTTTTCAATGTCAGTGGGTGGGTGTCTGCTTTTTTTGCCAATTCAGTCAGCGATACGTAGGTCTCCTGAAATGATTTGAATTCGGCGTGGGGCGTAATCATGACTGGGCAGCGGTTGACTGGATGGATGTGTTTCTCCTGTCGCAGAATTCCCTCGTCGATCAGCGCGCGTACGACTGCGTGTGTCGTCTTCAGCGCCTGCTGAACCTGTTGCGCCGTGAGGCCGTCGAGGGGCTGCAGGTTTTGCGTCTTCGCCTTGACTTCCTGCAGGTCGACGAGGACGGACATATATTTGTCCTTCGTCGTCAGTCTGCCCACCCAGTTCAGCTTCCTGTCCAGGATCATGCGGACGATTTCGGCGGCTGAGCAGTTGGCGCGTTTCGCCGCCGCTGGAATGTCGAATTGTTCTTCGCCTGCGGTTGCCACAGGCACGGCGTCTTGCATCAGCCGCGCGAGGAAGGCGTCGAGAGTCCTGGTCGGGAATGAGCTCCATCCGCCCTGGTCGCCTATGTCGCTGGTCGCAATCGCCGGAACGAGGATGCCGGCGTCGACCATGACCTTTGTCTGGACACGTCCAGCGCCGATATAGTCCTCCGTGTCCTTTCGTGTCAGTCCGGTGAGCACGCCGTCATCGTAGAGCTTCTGGACTGCTTCGGCGTCCATCATGAGGTGGTTGTCGTGAAGCCCTTCGTGGTTTGCTGGGATCAGCCCCTTGATGGCGAGGATCTTTCTCAGGCGCTTGGGGTGGACCTGAAATTTCTTCGCCGCCGTCCTGATTGAATGCACCTGGCGTTCTTCCACGATCCTGCCCAGCAGGGTTTCGCCAGCGCTGATCGGCATGGTTCTGACAATGTGCTGGTGGAAAATTGC
Organism: Rhodoblastus acidophilus; assembly: GCF_900187365.1. Taxonomy (GTDB): domain Bacteria; phylum Pseudomonadota; class Alphaproteobacteria; order Rhizobiales; family Beijerinckiaceae; genus Rhodoblastus; species Rhodoblastus acidophilus. The sequence goes on along the minus strand of NZ_FYDG01000004.1, from coordinate 220,598 downwards.
GCGGAAGGCGTCGAAGTCGCTGCTTTGGGCTGAAAACTCCGCCCATTTGTACAGTTGGTCGTATACGCCCTGGGGTCCGTCATGGGCGACGCCAGCTCTCGGCGTGAAGGTGCGCTGCAATTCCTGCAGGAAGGCGCGGATGGAATCTTCTCCGCCCTTGGCGATTTCAAATCCTGCCTGGCCCGCGCTTCGCCAGTCGTCTTCCGAGAAGCTGCTCACGGCCACATGTCGTCCGCTGGTCGCGATGGCGCCGATCATCTCACAGGTTTTTGCCGCGGCGTGGAACTCCATGCTGTCCAGGAAGGGTATGGCGCTGGCCAGGCCGTTGAGGCGTCCGACCAGGTAATGTTCGAGCCCGGATGCGTCGCGGGCGATCGGTTCGAGCGCGCTGATCTGGGGGAGCCGAGATGCTATGGCGCCGGCGAAATGGTGCACGGAGTTGGTCTTGTCCTCCACGCCGAGGTGTTCCAACGCGACGCTATGGTTCACGCAGGTGCGGATCGACGTGATTTTCCATTGCAGGCGGTCGTAGATGGCGATCTCGGGCGCCAGACCGAAAGTCCTGATGTCTTCCGCCGCACATAGCGGGCAGATCCGGATGTGGGTCAGCGCGCAGGTGGATTTGATCAGCTTTTGGCCGCGGATGCGGTAATCCGTACCGTCGCGCACGAAGGCGTTGGCCTGAAGCTGCTGTTCGTCGGCTCCAGAAACCCTTGCGAGCATTCCTATGGCGACGGGGTCGCCGTCGGCGATGCCCTGAAAGGGCAGGCCGAGGTCTGTGCAGAAGCGGCGCAGATGGTGGATATTGTGAAGGTGCGCCAAGCGCGACGCGAAGCTTATTGGTGTTTCGTCGATTCCGGGCGTCAGTGTTGGGCAAAGCTGTTGCATTGTCTCATCTTCTTCTTCTGGAAGTTTTCTTGGTGGCTTGCGCTTCCTGATCCTCGTGGCCGTCAAACACATCTCTGAGGTGCACACGGCGGGAATTGATCGCTCGCCAGTTGTCAGCGACGAAGGGGTTCGCTGGCGCGGCATTTCCTGTCCGCCATACATAGGCGGTGGCGAAGTGCTCGCGCGTCAGTTCCGTTGCGCCGGCCTCGAGGGCAATTTCGATCGCCTCGAGCGTCATCTCGATGATGACGCCGAACCTTCCGTTGGAGGCGTGGATGAGCCGCTCTGCGAGCTTGTCGCCGAAGGTGACGGCCAGAGCTGCAACGTTCGTGTAGCTCTTGATGATGGCCTTGATGACTGCCGCATTGGATTCGTTGATGGTTTCGAATTTCACGAAGCGCGTGCGCCGTGCGACCTGTTCGTCTTCCGTGAGAAACCGTTCGATTTCCGGCAAGCCCGAGAACATCAGGCAGACCGGATGTTCCGGCGAGTTCATCAGCGATTTCAGCGTGTCTCTGATGCGTGTCGCCTCGTCCTTCTTGGCGATGGACGTCACGTTTTGAAGCTCGTCTATGAAGATGATCTGCGTTCCCATCTGCGCCAGTCGGGCGTGGACCATCTCCCAGATTTCATGTTCCTTTCTGTCCGCGTTGAGCGGATATCCCAGCGCTCGCAGGATGGCGCGCCCAAGCGTCTTGAGCGTGCAGGGCGCTGGGGTGGTGACGCAGACGACCTTGCAGGACGGCTGTCCGAAGTCCGGCAGGTTCGGGTTGTTGGCAAATATGCGTCCGATCGCCGTTGTTTTCCCTTCGCCGCTGTAGCCGGACACCGCCACGGCGCGTCCCTCCGCGAGTCTCGCGCCGTTGGCTATTTGATTGGGCATCTGGCGAAGGCTGCCGCGCCCGACCAGCCACTGAAATATTTCCTGCAGCTTTTCGTCGCGCGGTGATTTGATGTATTTCATGCGCAGGTCGCGCATGATCGTGCGTATTCGATCTGGATCTGGTGTATTCTGGTCCATTATGTTTCCTTTCAGTCCTCGATGTTCCATCCTTCAGGCAGTTCATCGTCATCGTTGTCCTCCTGGCTGGGTGAAGGGGTGATTTCGCCAGTCTCCGGGTCGAAGTCGATCCGCTCCTGCGGCGTTGGCCGCGGCGCAGGTGGCGTGGGTTCCGGTATGGGCGACGCTGTGTAGCTTCCAGGCGGACTGGGCGTGATGGCGCGAGCGAGGATGTCGCCACCGGCGATCGGGTTGCTCAGCGCGGCGTCGCGAGATTTCCAGGGGATTTCGACCATTCTTTCGTGCCTGTCCACGACATCAGGCGTAATGATCGGGCACGCGATTGAATGCTCCAGCCTGGCGGCCTCGCCGATTTCCTCAATGCGGTCGAGCGCATCGAGGGCGATCTCCTCTGACGGAATGTTCTGGGACTTGAACTGGTCGCGCAGAACCTTGCACGTGGCAATCCATGTCACCATGCTGACGCCCTGCATCTCTTTGGTGATGCAAGGGATGTTGGCGAAGCCTCTCGCGCCGAGACGGACGGATATCCAGCCGAGGTCGCGACGGTCAGCGATCACGTCGACTTCCGTGCCGTCGCCAACCTGACGGAAATATTCGTTCAGGATCCTGTTGTTGTAGAAGTTGTTGAGGACTCGGACCCCTTCTTTGTTCACCTTGCGGGTGAGTCTGATGCCGCATGCGTTGCGTCGACGGTGCATGTCTGGCGCTGGCAGAACGCCGCGTTCCCTTTCGAGCCTATTCCAGGCGTTGGCGGGTGTTTCACCGCCCAAGCCTTCGTGTCCCTCGTTGTGATAGACGTCGACGAGGTAGAGCACCAGGATGGTCGCCAGCTGCCCGATCGTCAGTGCCGTTAGGTCTTGTTCGGTGTTGTTGCGCTTGGTGACATTTTCGAACGTCCGTCCAACGAGGCGGCAAAACGCCTGGATGTCGATCGTGCGGAAAATCCGCTCGATCTTGCCGCGCAGGATCGGCACGGCGGCGGGCGGATTGTCCGACTTGATGCCGAGGCGCGCGCACGCGTCTTTGAAATTGTTGGATAAAAAGGCGCTTCCCTGGTCCGTCGCGAGTTTCTCGCAGCCTGCGTGGAAACGCCATGTCGATCTCGCTCCGGCGGCGACGGCGTATGCGCTCTTGTCGATCATTCCCATTTCGAGCGTGGCTATTGCCGCTGCGGCTGTCTCTGTCGGCGCCATGTGTGCGCCAACAATCACTTGGCTTGCGCAATCAATGGCCAGGCATAAACGCCATCGCCCTCGATCGATTTCGTCCTTCTGTTCCGGCGAAAGGTATTTCCATAGTTGTCCATGGCGAAGCCATATGATGATGTGGACCTCCCAAAAGTCCATTTCCCAGCGTTCACCAATCCGGGTTATTGTAACGCCGCCCATAACAAGCGCGAAATGCTTGCGGGCTTCATCCGGCCCTTCGCGTCCGGCAAAATTGTAGAATGCGCCGTTGGCTTCAATACGCGCGTTGAGTGTGTTGTAGTCTGGACATCCTAGGGGAGGCAGGTTTTGCTTCGTTCGTGTCTTGTTGATCCGCTTGATGACCGATTTCATTTTCCGGAATATGTCAGCGACGCTCAGCCTGCTGGTGCTGGCGTATTTCAGCGACATTCCGAACAGGATCTGCTGGACTTCCTGGTCAAGCGGCGACGGCTGCGGTCCGTAACGGTAGGCGTCGATGATTCCAAGTACGTTGCAGTCTGCGTCCTGGTAATTCCTTAGCCATTGGCGCACTGTTTTGCTGCAGGGAATCCAGCGGTGGTAACCTTCTCGATCTTTGCATTTTTTCATCGCAAGCTTGTCGAGTTCGCTGCCCCTGGTTTCGAAAATGAGCTTCAATCCACGCTGGATGCCGTCATCAGATTTTCCGATTATTTTCGCCTTTATCAGATGCTGCAGTCCGTCGCAGATTATCTGCTTGAGTATTGCACGGTTTTGGCGATTTCTGTGGAGGTCTTCAAAGTACAACCCGCCTGTCCGTAAGCGTATCGTCGCCGTCTCAGGCGCAAAGTGATCTTTATCGTAGAGATATCCACCGCTTTTCTTAATTTCTGCGATGTCTTCGTGTGTGAAGCTTTCCACCATCTTTGTGCCGTCGAGGCGCTCGAGGGAGTGCCCGATGGTGGAACTGGAGACGCACCGGTAGTAAATTCCGGCGTTTTCTCCTTTGAGACCGATGCCTATGCCAATGCGGTCATACGGACCGTAGTGTTCGCGGATTACCGGAACTGGCTGAACTGCAGGTGGTTTCGGCAGGTAGGAGACGAGAGCTTTGCCCTTCATGCTGCCGCCCTCCCAGTTGCGGGGCGGCGCACGGTCGCTGGGTAGTCGATCAGTGTGTCGCGGGCGATCTCGAGTTCGCCCTCGTCGATCATGCGGACAACGGCGCGGAATCCCTTGCCCTCCAGCCCGCTGGCGGCAACCAGCATTTCGATGGTTGTCGTGCCGTGTAACGTTGTGACGATGTCGCGGATTTTCTCGTCGGCTGACCGGTCATGGTCGCGCCGCACCGCCAGGATGAGCTCTGAATTCCTGACCAGATTTATGGGCAAATCGGCGTCGGTGACGACGGCGTATCCGTCGGCGAGCGCGCAGCCCTGCGCCGCTATAGCCTCGACGACGGCGCGGACCTCTTGCGCACGCGCAGCTGATCGCACAGCGATAGCGATCCTTGAACCGTCAGTGAGTTGGGCCAGGAAGTCGAAGTGGTGCTTTTTCCACTTTTGCTCGACTTCGTCGAAATAGGCGACTGGCGGCAGCTGCTCCACCAGATTGATGACGTCGCGGCGCGCCAGCAGCACTATCGCACAATTGCTCTCCAGGAGGCTTTCACATTGGACTTTCCGCACATAGCGCGGAATTCCCACGATTGCCGGTATGGTGGAGCGGCCTGTCCTGCGCGCTTTCATGCTGAATTTGCGCGATGCGACCGAAGGGAGCGGTTCGCGCCAGAATTCGTCCAGCGGGTCGTCGAACCTTGTGTCTGTGTTGACTGTGGTCGTCATGGTCGCCCCCATCTGGTGGCGACGCTGTTGCAAAGTTTAAGCTTCGTTGTACTGTTTGAAATTGCGTGTGTTTTCGGGCGCATGGATACTGTCCGGGCAAGCGTCGGCGATCGGCGGAAAGCTTAAGCTTTCCGCCTGGCGGTGCTGTGCGCGGCGATACTGGGACTCTTGCGCTCGAACAGACGTGCGCGCTTTACCCACCCTTGAAAATCAAGCGGGTTTGTGCGATACTTTACTTAAGGATTTTGGTCGATCTGCTGGAAGTTCCTAGGCTTGTGCAGCAGTTCGATGTCGATCCCCTTCGAGCGCGCGGTCTTCGGATCGCGCGTTTTCGTTGGGGTGTGGTGCTACGGCGGCATTGAATCCCTCCTGATCTAAGGCTTTGCAAATGAGTCCCTTATCCGTGTTTCACTGCCGAAGGGGACATTGGGGCTTTGAATTTTTTTACGGACTCGATGTTCGCGTTTTGTCCAGATTAAGATCGAGTGGCTCTTCGATTATGGCCTCTGAGGTGCCTTTTTTAAAAAAATTAACACAGATTTTTCGGTGAGCAAGATGATTGCATGCGCCACTGAGGTGATGCTGCGCGTTACGTTCCATGCATGGAGCATCTTTCAAGCGCGCTGATACGTGCCGCACGGGCATTGGCCGGCTGGTCTCAGGCTGATCTTACCAGGGAATCAAATCTTGGTGTTCGGACAGTGAAGCGGGCCGAGGATCGCGACTGCAATCGTCGCGCGGACGCGACTGATCTCGCTATACGCACCGCATTTACTAAGGCGGGCGTAGTGTTCGTCCATGCCGCCAGCGAGCTTGGCGGCATGGACGTCGTCTCCGGGGCTATTATTATAAGTGATCCTCAGTGATCGCTGCCGCTTATGTAATTTATCGATTTTGCTGCGGCAGTTTATTCTAGGAGTGTCACTTTCCTCAGTCGAGTTATTCGTCTGGCGCCGCGAGAATTTCCATGGCCTTGGCGTGGGCGCGGATTTCAGACGCAAATTCGGGGAATTTCGCGCACCATTTTTCGGTGTCGGCGTCGGACGGCTGTGTTTCAAAGTTCGCGCTGAACGCCATCAGGCACATGGCGATGGCTGCGCCATTGGGGTTGTGATCCTTGATGTCAACGTAGATCTCTGTCTCGTCATCGTCTTCGTCGAGTGCGGTTGCGAATCCGCTGTCCAATATATGGCTTTCGAAATGTTTCCGCAGGCGCTGCTTTCGCTTTTTGCGCGCTTCGCAACTGATGTTCGGATCTTCCTTGCCGGTTATCAGCTCCTCATATGCTTCCTTTAAGGCTGGAGGCATGGCTGCTATTGCGTCGCGGAATGCTTTGGGCAGGTGTTCTGCGTTATCCAGACGGAATTCGTGCATATCGGGGAGATATTCGGCAAAGTTCGGGATTTTGTTGATTTTGTTAACGGCGTCAGCGACGCGGAATCTTATTTGATTATAAAATACAATGTTGGTCCATTCATTGCTGTCTTCATCCAGAAATAGAATTTTATCCTCGATTTGTTTTATGGCGTCTTCGATGACATCCATGCGGCGGTTCATCTGTATGATCCTGACCCTGTAGCGCACGGCGCGATGGATGGTCAGTTTGACCGCTTTGTCGATGTAGTTCTTGATTCTAAGGCGACCATCACCGAATGACCTTGCCGTAATCATCATTTTGATGAGGCTTGCTGGCGGATTTGCAGCGAATATCTCGCTCCATGAGCCCAGTGTTTCTTCCCATGTTTCAGGCAATGGGTTGTTATCCATGAATGCCGGCCAAGCCGCAAAATCGTTAATATCTGGAAATTTCCATCTGTTATCAGTGGGCATTACTTGAATTCCCGGCTTCCACGCTGTTTTGGCGCGCGGATTGCTATCAAGCCGGCATCATCGGGCGGCCCGTTTAAAAAATGCTTTTGATCCTGGATTTTCCCTAGAAATCCGAACAGAGGTCGAACAAATTTGCCCCATGCGAACGGCGGACCGGGTGGCTGGTCGCCTGACGCCCTGGACAACACCCGCGGGAGAACTGCGCCGCTTGTTGGGACATATATAGAACATCTGAGCGTTTTTCCGGGGTTTTTCCAGCCGCATGTGAAAGGGCTGCGTAAATGTCCGATCATGATGAAGTCATCGAAGTTCTCGAAAAAACTGGCGATTATCGCGTCCTGCGCCGTGTTGACCTGTCGGCCATTCCGGTCGTGGACATTCCGGCGGATTTTTCGCTGCAATGCGTGGTCGTGCTCGACGCCGAGACCACAGGGCTTGACCCGGATCGCTGCAGCATCGTCGAGCTGGCGCTCCGGGCGGTCTGGTATGACGAGGAGTTCCGGGTGGTCGCCCTGGGCGAGCCCCGTTCGTGGCTCGAAGATCCGGGCGAGCCTCTTTCTTCGGAAATTCAGAAGCTTACCGGCCTTAACGACGCAGACCTACACGGCAAGGTCATCGACGCCGCTGCGGTTATGGATATCGTTTCCCAGGCGACGCTTGTCGTTAGCCACAACGCGCTGTTTGATCGGCGGGTGTTCGAGAAGCGCTTTCCGCTGCTCAGAAACCTGCCATGGGCTTGCAGCTGCAGGGAAATTCGCTGGGCTGAGCGCGGCTTTGACGGGCGCGGCCTGGGATCGCTGCTCATGCAATCCCGGTTGTTCTCGGACAAGGCGCATCGTGCTGGCGCCGACGTGGACGCCGTGATCGTTCTCCTGATGCAGCGGCATCAAGACCAGACGGCGCTTGCCGAGCTTGTCGCCGCGGCTGGTCGCACGACGTGGCGGGTCTCCGCCATTGGCGCGCACTATGACCTCAAGACGTACTTGAAGGAGCGGGGATATTTCTGGAATCCCCGCGAGTGCTTCTGGTGGCGCGAACTCGAAGAGAGCCAGCTTGAGGCTGAGAAGGCGTGGCTCGCGTCCGCCGTGTATGCGCCTCGCCACTATCCGTCTGCCCCTGCGCCCGCGATCGAGCGCATCACCTCCCGCGAACGTCATCGCCGCTGAGTGTTGGTGGCGGCGCTGCGTGGCGCCGCCGTTGCGGAATTATCGTCGGGGGTCAAAATGGCGAAGTTGCACATTTATCGTCGCGGCGGCGTTGTTCACATGTCGTCCGAAGCTCAGACGGCGCATGAATATATCGCTGGTAGGCCGACGGATATCCACGGACTTGCAGGCGAAATCACCAGCCTTCGCGCCGTCTTGGCCACGCCCTCGCCAAAGCTTTCGCCACGGGCGCTCGCGGGCGTTGCTCTCAGCATCGACATGGTTCGCATGCTCATCGCTGCGCTGCCGTCCGAGACGTTTGCCGACCTGGATTTCAAAGAGCTGATTTTTCAGGACCGTGAGCCGCTCCTCGGTGAGACTGCCTTGCTGCCGGTCCTGCTGGAAGCCTCTATCCGCGCCGATCATTACCGCCTTGCTGGCGCTCGCGCGAAACTCCGCTGATCCCCTTGAAATATTTTTTTCCGGCGATGTCCCCGAGAGGTCAATTCCAATGATTCAACATTACAAGTGGGATGCGGACGGCGTTGAGATGTCTCCAGAGGTGGAGGCCGCGCACGTTCTCATGGCCGGACGTATCTATTCCGTTCATTTGCTCGTCGCCGAATTCATGATTCTGGACCTGGCGCTCAGACGCAACGAATTCAGTTCCATTCCCCTTCGCACGGGTGTTGCGAGATCACGTGATATCGCTGTCCTGCTGGCGGCGGCGGTGGCCGCCGAAGATCGCAAGGAGGTTGCCAGCAAGAGGAACTTGCTGGCGATGGTGGAATCGTCGCCGTCTCCCCTGCAGCGTCTCTCGCGCTTGCTGGAAGCGTCGATCGCTGCGGATGAGGCGGCCCTTCGATCAAAAAGCTGAGACTTCGCTGGAAATGAGACGAATTTATCTTATAAATTATTTATTGAAGATTGATAAATATCAATGGCAAAATATTTATATTTCGCCATTGACGAAAAGAGATAATTGCCTGAACTAATTTTTTAATGACATATTTTCGCAGCCTTTAATTGCATTGCCTATTTCTTCGGCTATTCTTTTCTTCATATTGGAAATAAACTCACCGAATGTTCCCAGTGATTGATTGCAGTCTGCGCACTTCACAGGAGTGTCATCTGTGGGTTTGTCCGTGGGCAATACGACGGTTCCGCCGCATTTTGGACATTTCACTTGTTCTTGATACACATCGGTCATTTCATTCGCCCTTTAAGTTTTTGGGAATTTAATTTTTTAAGAAAAATTTGGTTTTGTCTACTGATGCCCGATCACAAATCTTTATTTAGTTCGATTTTTTTATCATCTCGGATGAATTCGTAGATTAGATTTGTCAGCGCATCCATCGTTGCCCTACGACACCGCGCCTCAATATCTGAACCGCTGTTTTACTTAAAGCTTGATTTCCGGTGTAATCACATCAGATGACGATAATAGAGGTCGTTGAGGTTGCTGACAGCATGCCTGTCAAGCCCCTCATTCAGCGCCCTTATCGCTGGTATAAGTTCACCGCGTCGATGAGTTCATTCATGGCGCTTTCGGAATCTGTATATTTGATAATATTACGTATTGCAGGTATGCCTAGCGCCATTAACGAGACGATACCTTCGCCGACTTGCAGGTCGTGTTCAGTTTTGTCCGGGTTTACATAATGTTGGCTCTTAACTCGATTTGTTCCATAGTCTCCGATGAAAAGGATTACTGGTTTTCCGGCTGCTTCAGCTATCTGGAGTTCAACTCCAAGGCCCGTCGAAGGGAAGCTGGCATCGGCGACAATGAGGTCGGCTTGTTCTACCATCTGCCTGTCCCAGGCGTAGCATAGCGTTGCGCGCTCCGTGTATGGCTTGGTCTTAAGTTGCGAGTCACTGTCAACGAGCGCGTATTTCACAGCTTTGATATGCGCCAGCGCACGTAATTGACTTGCAATTCCATGTATGAAGCTAACATATTCAGAGAATACAGCTTGCGGTACGTGCGTAAGTCCGCATGCTATATATATTTCCATTTTCATGATCTAGCTCGGGATGCGGACGTTAGGTATCATTATTTGTTGGCCGGTCATTTCGCAGGCGATTTCATCTATGAACTGAGTTCTTGATGTGCTCAAGAATTCGCTCAGGAGCCAGTTCTTTTGTCCATTTAAGAATGAGAGCAATTCATCAGGGCGATACCTGCATATTTCGCTTAATCTGTGCATCGCGGCTAGCGTTAATGTTATTGACTGCCTGCCTATGGAGGTCTTATGTTTTAACTTCACGTACCATAGTGCGTTCGCGCCATTTATATAGTGAATCACTTTTCGTAAGGTGGCGCTCAATTGTCTGAGGCTGTCAAGTTCGGCTGTTGTGGGAGCATTTTGCGTTGCCCAAACGACGTGACCGCTTGAAACTAGGCTCTTGCTGCCGTCTGGATTTGCAGCCAACTCCTGCGGCAGGTTCTTTTTGAACTGGGTCCAATTGGCTTCATCAACCGGTCTGGCAAAAAATCTAACTTCGTTATTCGCGTCTCTAATGAAGCTCAAATCTTTGAGCGGTAGAAAACGCTCTGGCTTTCGCGGATAGCTCAGGCAGTATGTTCTGTGTATGTAGGCGAGATTATAAAGCACATCCTCCAAGCTATGTTGCTGTCTTGTCTCTTGCTCTGAAAAATACACGCTTAGGGCAGGAACGATGCCCGCCGGTTTGATGGCAATGCCTTCGTTGCTCAGGACTACCTTTGCATTCGGGCCGCGCATCTGATGGCGTGAAACTCCGTGGTGTGGAGAAAATTGTTGGCCCTTTGCAGATAGTAAGGCTTTGGCAGCATTCATAAAGCAATAGTAAAGCACGAGTGGCGCTGATTCTATCGGCAGCCCTATTGATGCCTTATAGAATTCGTGAGCCTGACGCCAATAGAATAGAGCTTCATCTTTATGATTTCGCCGCAACCATAGATCTACATACACGAACGGATCATTCGTTAGAACGGTTTTAACCTCAAACTGCGGCGCTGAAATGGCTTTATGAAGCCTAAGAACCTTAGCGCCGTATCGGATTCGGTTTGTCATCGTCAAATTTTACATTCTTGTTAGAAATTTTGTGTGTGCTGCATGTGACTAGACATTTAGGTCGGTTAGGTCGATCTTCTTGCCGTCCTTGACCAGTTCATAGATCAGATGGGTGAGCGCATCCATGGCTTGCCGGTCCGACTTCAGGACGATCTCCGCCAATGTCCTATGCGACGAGAAGGCGCGTACGACTGCCTGCTGCACAGCGCCGGGTAGGTTGCCCTTGAGCGCCTGTTCGCGTGGGTTATTCATCACCTGCGCGACCACAGTGTCGTTCTCACGGGTGATGTCCACGACGTGGTTTACGAGCGCGACCTGATCGCTCAGAGGTGTCGTCTCGCCGAACAGCCTGTTCAGGCGGTCGATGATCTCCTTGAGATAACCGACCTCATCGACCGTCACTGTTTTTCCGCCAGGCCCGATGGGCTTTAGGACGGGCGGCTTGTCATCCTCTATGTGCTCCTCGGCTTTGAGTTTGATGTCGAAGCCAGTCAGGACCAAGCCTTTCAGGTCGATGTTTTCCGAAGGCTCGCCGTTAAGGCGCTTTTGTAGCAGCTTGGCGAAGGCGGCGAAGTTTTCCAGCTCTGGGTCGCCGAAGTCGAGAAGTTGGGCGACGTAGGCGTAGGTTCGGCAGAATCGCCCGAGTCCGTTTTTGAATTGTAGCAGCTGCTTTACCCGCTCGGCATAGTCCTGGCGCTGGTGGTCAGCGGCTTTCATGGCGTCGTCGGCGCCCTTCTTCCGGGCTTTTTCGAATTCACCTTCCCACTTCTCGACGGCTTCGCGCAGCATTTTCATCTGGTTGTTGAAGACGTTGGTCGGCCTCTCCGTGGCGGCGTACAGCGCCTTGTGCTGTGGGTCCTGCGCCTTGGCGAAGTCTTGTATGCTCCTGAAGCGCGCTTGCTTGAAGGCTTCGAGGTCGTCGTCTTGGTAGATCGGCTGATCGTCCAGCGCGCTCTTGATCTCGTAGACGACGTTGGGGTCTTGAATCTCGTCGATCTGGGCGCCTGCGTCGTATTTTAGGAACGCAGCCTTGACCGTCTTGGGATCGTTGACGAAGTCGATTACGAAGGTCTGGTCCTTGCCGGGAGCTATGCGGTTGAGGCGCGAGAGGGTCTGAACGATCTCGACATCGTTGGCGATTTTTTTATCGATGTACATCGCCACGAGCATGGGCTGGTCAAAGCCGGTCTGAAACTTGTCCGCGACTATCATCACGCGGTATTCCGGTCGCTTGAATGCCGTGGCCAGATCCTGGCCTGCGATCTCAGGATTCATGCTGATTTCGGTGAACTCTGCGGCCTCATCGACCACGAAGGTGTCCTTCGCTAGCTGCGGGTCATCATTGTGCATCACCTGCTTGCCGGTGAGTGATCCTGAGAATGCGACCAGCGAACGGATGCCAGCGTGCTCGGGGTGCTTGGCGATGTAGGCGTCGAATCCCTTCTTGTATCGGATGGCCGCGGCGCGCGAGCTGGTGACGACCATTGCCTTGGCCCTGCCACCCAGCAGGTGGGCGACGCTCCGGGCGAAGTGCTCGACAATGAACTGCACCTTTTGGACGACGTTGGTGGGATGGAGCGCCATCCATTCCGCGAGCTTTTTCTTGGCTTTTTTGCCCGTGACGCGCTTGTCGTCATCGACCTTCTTGGCGATGTTGAAGGCGGTCTGGTAGGGCACGTAGCCTTCCAGCACATCGCGGATGAAGACCTCGTCGATCGCCTGGCGCATCGTGTATCGGTGGAACGCCTGAGGCTTGTTGTCGTCGCTGGCGGGCTTCTTCGGATCCGCAGGGCGTCCGAACAGCATCATGGTTGAATGCTTCGGCGTCGCGGTGAACGCGAAATGGCTGATGTTCTGCGCGCGGGCGCGCGATTCCTGCATTTTTTTCAGCAGCTCTTCGATCGTCAGGTCGCCCATGCCGCCTTGGCCGCCGATCGCCAGCGCTGCTTGCAGTTTTGCCGCGACGGTTCCTGTCTGGGACGCGTGAGCCTCGTCGATGATGACGGCGAAGTTTTTGCCCTTGAGCGCGTCCACCGTGACGATTGCCTCCAGCGCATAGGGGAAGGTCTGGATGGTCACGATGATGATCGGCGTGTTGCTGAGCAGGGCTTTGGCTAGCTGCTTACTCTTCGACTCCGAGGATTTCTGGCGGTCAATGGCGGCGATGACGCCAAACTGGTGGTCGATCTGCTTGACGGCGTCCTGCAGCTGTCCGTCGAGGACCGTGCGGTCGGTGACGATCACCACGCTGCTGAAAATGGCCTCGCCGTCGTCGCTGCGCAGCTTGATCAGGTCGTGCGCCGTCCAGGCGATGGTGCTGGTTTTGCCGGAGCCGGCGCTGTGCTCGCAGAGGTACTGCATGCCTGCGCCGTTGGTCTTGGCGTCGGCGATCATGGCGTTGACCGCAGCCCATTGGTGGTAGCGTGGGAAGATCAGCGTTTCCTTCTTCGACCAGTTGCCCTTCAGGTCGACGACGTCCTTCTTCTCGACGTAAACGAAGCTATGGAAGATGCGCAGCCAGGAGTCGCGCTGGCAGATCTGCTCCCAGAAATAGGCGACGCGGTATTCGCCGTCGTCGCGCGGCGCATTGCCTGCGCGGCCATTGTTGCCCTGGTTGAAGGGCAGGAAGAACGTGTTTTCGCCGTCGAGCTTGGTCGTCATCCGGATTTCGGTCTCGGACATGGCAAAATGCACAACGGCGCCGCGCTTGAAGGTCAGCAGGGGCTCACGGCGCTTTGTTTTCGGATCGACCGGCAGGCGATCGGTCTTGTATTGCTCCACCGCCAGATCGGCTGACTGGGTGAAGTCGGTCTTGATCTCGATGGTGGCGACCGGAATGCCATTGATGAACAGCACCAGGTCGATCGCGAGGTTGCGCGTGGGGTGGTACTTCAGCTGCGGCACGACGCGCAGTCGGTTGGCGGCGTAGCGCTTCAGCACGTCCTTGTTGCGCTTGTCCTCGGGCGCTGCCTCGGAGATGTCTATCTGGCCGCATCCAGCGATCTGGAAGCCGTTGCGCAGCACGTCCATGATGCCGCGATCTTCCATAACCTTGGCCAAGCGATCCATCAGGACATCGCGCGCCTTCTCGCCGTTGCCCTGGACAAGTTTGTCCCATTTCTCCGGCTGGGTGTCCTGCAGCCAGCCTATCAGGTCGTCGGCATAGAGAGCTCGTTCAGTGTCATAGCCGGACGTGGTGCCGACCAGCCAGCCTTGCGCCTTGAGCTTCGAGACGATGTAGTCCTCGAAGTGTTTCTCTTGATGGGCAGTGTTGCTCATAAGGCATTCCGAATGTCGATTTGGCCGGTGACGGCAGCTGTTATGAAGGCTGAGCGCCGCTCCTTGAGCAATTCGATGCTGCGTTGAGTTTTTGTTGCAAGCGCGTCTATTCGTGGGATGGCTGCATCGATGTATTCGGCAATTTGAATTTGTTCGACTTTTGGCGGTAATAACACCTGAAGTTCTGACAATGATTCTCGATTTATTTTAGGCATTGCGACTCGGTCGGACTCAAGAATAGCCCATGCAGTGAATGGTTTAGACAGCATTAAATAATATAGCCACTTTTCGGTGGCTAAATTTGTGCATTCTAATGGGTACATATCAGCACTGCATAATCCGTCACAGGGTGCAATGGTGACTTTTGCCAAAGCAGGGCGAATTTTTGAATAAATGACATTGCCTTTTCGGCATATATATTTTCCGCTTTCTGCATTTTGTTGTAATGCAGTCTCTAGGTTAATCAGTTTACCAGTCGAGCTTTCTATGTGATTGGGGGCAATAAGCACCATGGAGCAGTAAGGTTCATTGCGCGGATCTACTAAACCCTCGGTAACTCTTGCAATTCTACAGAATTTTATAGATTTCCAGTGTTGTGGAACCTTGGATGTCCATGTATTATCGGAATCTTTCATAGGTGTGTTAGGGTCGGTCCCCTTTGTAATTGCATGTGTTATGAGCGTTTGGCGCTTCTCTTTCAATATTTCAAGGAAGCGTGTTTTTTTTGAAATTAGTGCGTCTATACGGATGACTTCCCGTTCAATTCGGTCCGCGATTGATTTTCGCGCTTCTGATGGAGGTAGGTTGATAGGAACATTGCCTATGGCGTCTTGACCTAGCCCATATCTGGTTATTCCTGGCGCTTCTATAAAGAAGTGCGCCTTTGTTGGGTGCGATTCAAAAATGCGATGCAATATTCTGGCTGTATCGAAATCAGATGAACGTATGATAGTAAGGTGATAGCCACAGACAACTCCCGGCATATCATTGATTACTAGGGAGGGGATTCCGATGTCAGAAGGGTCCTCTGAGTCCTTTGTGATGATAACGTCGCCTTTTTTCAATGCAAACGCTTTAATTTCGTCGGAAGACGCCGTGGCATCCATGAATTCAATTTCATTACTTATGAAACGAGAAGTTCATCTTTCTCTTTTTCCGAGAGTGCCATGAATTCCTGGAAACGTCGTTCATCATCGTCTGCGTCTTTGATCATTTTTGAGTCAACCTTCGATTTGGCAAACATTAAATGCGGCAGTCTTTGCTCCCCGTTCGCATGTCGGCGATGTTTGTGTTTTTGTGATCATTTGTGGGTTTGAAAGACGCAAGAAATCATTCTTCGGATTTTTTGCGTCTTTGCGATTGTTTGCCCCAACATTGGGCGTTGTTGGCGGTGATAGGTGCACGCGTAAAACCCGGCAGATTGCTCTGCCGGGTTTTCTTTATTTTTCAGTCTTTTAGCTGGTTTACGGAAAAACCAGATTCAAATTTGCGGAAGGAAAACGGGGTTTTGCGGAAAAACCACGTTCAAAACGACAATTGGGGGCTCTCCATCAGGAGCAGCCCGTCGTTGATCCGCATGTCTCGCACTTTAGGCAGGTGCCGTTGCGCACTAGCGTGAAATTTCCGCACTCGCCACACGCCTCTCCAACGTATCCCTTCATCCGTGCTTCTGCTCTGCGCGAGTCAGATGAAACAGGCGTCTTTCTAGAGTAGGCGAGGCCGCCCGATGTAGGATCGTCACCGGCGTCATCGTCTCTTGTCGGCGGCGTCCAGGTCAGCGTGTCCATCAGGCTCGGGGCCGTCGGCTCGACCAGGGCGTCGGGCTTCAGCGCCGTCGCGCCTTTGGTCGCAACCGCCACCGTCGCCGGCTTTTCCATCGGGCGGTCGGTGCGCACCAGCATCAGCTTGTCGGTCTTGTTGCGGACGAAGCCGCGCGAAACGTAACGCTGGGTCTGGTTGGGCTGCGCTTGCGGCGCGCGGCTCTGGTCGTCGCCGGCGCCCATCGCCGTGGCGCCGATGTCGGAGGGATCGACATGGGCGAGGTCGGTGCGGCCGAGATAGGAGATCGCCAGTTCGCGGAACACATAGTCGAGGATCGACGTCGCGTTCTTGATGGCGTCATTGCCCTGCACGAATCCCGCCGGCTCGAAGCGGGTGAAGGTGAAGGCGTCGACATATTCCTCCAGCGGCACGCCATATTGCAGGCCGACCGAGATGGCGATGGCGAAATTGTTCATCAGGCTGCGGAAGGCGGCGCCTTCCTTGTGCATGTCGATGAAGATCTCGCCGATGCGGCCGTCCTGGTATTCGCCGGTGCGCAGATAGACCTTGTGGCCGCCGACCACCGCTTTTTGGGTGTAGCCCTTGCGCCGGTCGGGCAGCTTTTCACGCTCGCGACGGCGTTCCACACGCTCGATCACGCGCTCGACGATGCGCTCGGCCACCTGGGTGGCGCGGGCCGGCTGGCTCTGCGCCATAAACGCTTCCAGGGCGTCGTCGTCCTCGTCGTCCTCATCGGCGATCAGCTGCGAGTTCAGCGGCTGCGACAGTTTCGAGCCGTCGCGATAGAGCGCGTTGGCTTTGAGCGCGAGGCGCCAGGACAGCAGATACGCGTTCTTGCAATCCTCGACGCTGGCGTCGTTGGGCATGTTGATGGTTTTCGAGATCGCGCCGGAAATGAACGGCTGCGACGCCGCCATCATGCGGATGTGGCTTTCGACCGACAAATAGCGCTTGCCGGTGCGGCCGCAGGGATTGGCGCAGTCGAACACCGCATAGTGCTCGAGCTTGAGATGCGGCGCGCCTTCCACCGTCATCGCGCCGCAAACGTGGATGTTGGCGGCCTCGATCTCGGCCTTGGAAAAGCCGAGGAACGGAAGAAGCTCGAAGCTGGGATCGTCCAGCTTTTCCTGAGGGACTTTTAGCGTGGTCGTCAAAAATTCCGCGCCCAACACGAATTTGTTGAAGGCGAACTTGATGTCGAACGCTCCGCCGAGGCTCTTTTCAAGCGCGGCGAGCTGGGCGTCGCCAAAACCTTTGGCCTTGAGCGTGGTCGGGTTGACGCTCGGCGCCTGGGCAAGATTGCCGTGGCCGACCGCGAACACCTCGATTTCCGCGATCTCCGCTTCCGTATAGCCGAGGGCGCGAAGGCCTTCGGGAACGGCGCGGTTGATGATCTTGAAGTAGCCGCCGCCGGCCAGCTTCTTGAATTTGACCAGGGCGAAGTCCGGTTCGATGCCGGTTGTGTCGCAATCCATCACCAGGCCGATCGTGCCGGTGGGGGCGACGACGGACACCTGCGCGTTGCGATAGCCGTGCTTTTCGCCCAGCGCCAGCGCGCGGTCCCAGGCCTTGCGGGCGTGGTCGATCAGGCGTGGGTCGGGGCAGGAGGCGGCGTCGAGCGGGACCGGATTGACCGCGAGGCCTTCATAGCCGCTGCTCGCGCCATGGGCGGCGCGCCGGTGGTTGCGGATCACCCGCAGCATCGGGGCGGCGTTGCCGGAATAACGCGCGAAGGCGCCGAGCTGTCCGGCCATTTCGGCGGAGGTGGCGTAGCACACGCCGGTCATGATCGCCGACAGCGCGCCGCACAGGCTGCGGCCCGCGTCGGAATCATAGGCGAGGCCCGACGACATCAAGAGCCCGCCGATATTGGCGAAGCCGAGGCCGAGGGTGCGATAGTCGTAGGAAAGCTGGGCGATTTCGCGCGACGGGAATTGCGCCATCAGCACGGAGATTTCCAGCACGACGGTCCAAAGGCGCACGGCGTGCTCGTAGGCGGCGACGTCGAACTGTTTGGTCTCGGGATCGCGGAACTGCAGCAGGTTCAGCGAGGCCAAGTTACAGGCCGTGTCGTCGAGGAACATATATTCCGAGCACGGATTGGAGGCGCGAATCTCGCCGCCGCCGGGGCAGGTGTGCCAGTCGTTGATCGTGGTGTGGAACTGCAGGCCGGGATCGGCCGAGGCCCAGGCGGCGTAGCCGATCTTGTCCCAGAGGTCGGCGGCGCTCAGCGTGCGCGCCACCTTGCCGTCGGTGCGGCGGATCAGATCCCAGTTTCCGTCCTGCTCGACCGCGCGGAGGAAAGCGTCGGTGATGCGGACGCTGTTGTTGGAATTCTGGCCGGAGACGGTCAGATACGCCTCGGAATCCCAGTCGGTGTTATATTCGACCAGGTCGAAATCGGTGTAGCCCTGGCGGGCGTATTGCAGCACGCGGTTGATGAAGCTGTCGGGGCAGTTGGCGCGGCGGGCCAGCTTGATTTCGCGCTTCAGCGCCGGGTTCTTTTCCGGGTTGAAGCAATCGTCGCCGGGGCCTTCGCAATTCACCGCAGCCTTGAACACGGCCTTCATGTGCTTGCGCAGCGATTTGGAGCCGGCGACCAGGGCCGCGACCTTTTCTTCCTCGCGCACCTTCCAGTCGATAAACGCTTCGATATCCGGGTGGTCGGCGTCCACCACCACCATTTTCGCCGCGCGCCGCGTGGTGCCGCCGGACTTGATCGCGCCCGCGGCGCGGTCGCCGATTTTTAAGAACGACATCAGGCCGGAGGACTTGCCGCCGCCGGACAGGCGCTCGTTTTCCGCGCGCAGCGAGGAGAAGTTCGCGCCGGTGCCCGAGCCGTATTTGAACAGGCGCGCCTCGCGCACCCACAGATCCATGATGCCGCCCTCGTTGACGAGGTCGTCCTTCACCGACTGGATGAAGCAGGCGTGGGGCTGGGGATGCTCATAGGCCGAGGCCGAGGCGGTCAGGACGCCGGTCTCGTGATCGACATAGAAATGGCCTTGGCCGGGGCCGTCCACGCCATAGGCCCAGTGCAGGCCGGTGTTGAACCATTGCGGCGAGTTCGGCGCGGCGATCTGGCGGGCCAGCATGTAGCGCATTTCGTCGAAAAACGCCTGGGCGTCGTCCTCGGAGTCGAAATAGCCGCCTTTATAACCCCAATAGGTCCAGGCGCCGGCGAGACGGTCGAACACTTGTTTCGCCGAGGTTTCGCCGCCGAAACGCTGCTTTTCCGGCAGTTGCGCCAGCGCCGCCTCGTCGGGAACCGAACGCCACAGGAAGGAGGGGATGGAGGTTTCTTCCACCTTCTTCAGCCGGGCGGGGACGCCGGCCTTGCGGAAATATTTTTGCGCGAGCACGTCGCAGGCCACCTGGCTCCAGGCGGCCGGGGTTTCGATGCCGGTCTGGGAGAAGACGGTGGAGCCGTCGGGATTGCGGATCTCGCTCTTGGTCTCCCGGAACTCGATGGTCTGATAGGGAGACTGGCCTGTCTTGGTGTAATGCCGCTCGATCCGCATGGATGATCCCGCCTGAATTTGGCACTGGAGTGGAACGCCGGACGCGCGCAACCGTTCGCGCCGGGAATCCCCCGGCGACGCGCGGAGAACGCGACCGATCTGAACGCTTCGCTTGAAGAGACGCGCCAGACGCGTCATCGGCCTCGCAGCGGGCGAACCCATGCGAAAACCGTGTCTTCAAGCAATGATGAATAATGGTAGGACGGCCCGCCGATGTCGTCAAGATATTGTGGGTGAGTTATCAACCGGCCCTACAAGTTGGGGATTCTGGGGATGGATTTCCATCCCCGCTAAGATTTCCTTTACTTTTCGCCCCAAGGTCGATTAGGCGGTCGGCGGTTGCGTCCTACAGGCCCAGCAAAGGCCGCAGAAGCGGCAGAATCACGCTGGTGAAGGCGCCGTTGAGGCCCATGCCGATGCCGCCGAACGCGCCCGCGACCGAATCGACATGGAAGGCGCGCGCCGTCCCGATGCCGTGCGACGCCACGCCCGCGGCCATGCCGATGGCGGCCGAATCGCGGATGCGCAGCAGCCGCATCAGCGGGGTCAGGATCAGCGCCCCGAGCACGCCGGTGATGATCACAAGGCATGTCGTTAGGAAGGGCGCGCCGCCCATATGTTCCGACAGGCTCATGGCGATGGGCGAGGTCACCGACTTCGGCGCCAGCGAAGCGATCAGCAGGTTGTCGCCGCCCATCAGCCGGGCCAGCAGCGCCGCCGAGAAGATGGCGACCAGCGCGCCGACGGCGAGCGAGGCCAGGATGGGCAGGGCGCAGGCCCGCACCTGCGCCCAATGGCGATAGAGCGGGATGGCCAGCGCGACCGTCGCCGGCCCCAGCAGGAAATGGATGAATTGCGCGCCGGCGAAATAGGTTTCGTAGCTGGCGCCGGTGAGTTTCAGCGCGACAATGATCAGGGCCGCGGCGATGGCGACCAGATTGACGGCGGGATGGCGGTTGGCGGCGATCGAAATGCGGTCGGCGAGCACATAGGCGATCAGCGTCAGCGTCAGCCACAGCAGGGGGCTGGAGGCGAGATAGACCCAGAGGTCGGCCTCGTGGGCGAGCAGATTGTCGATCATGATTTCTTGGTCAGCAGCTGGAAGGTCAGGGCGGTGGCGGCGAGCGTGAGCGTGGTCGAAACCACCAGCGTCACCGTGAGCAGCAGCGCATATTGCGAGAGCACGTCGAAATAACGCATCACGCCCACGGCGGCCGGCACGAACAGCAGCGACAAATGGCCGAGCAATTGGTCGGACACGGCGGCGAGCGGCTTCGGCACGGCTTTTTCGCCCTGGCCGCCGCGAATGAGCAGGAAGAAGAACAGTAGCCCCATGCCGACCACGGGGCCGGGCAGGGGCAGGGCGAAAAAGCGGCACAGGCTTTCGCCCAGCAGCTGACAGAGAAAGATACCGGCGAGGGCGGCGATCATGACGAGGCTCCGGGGGGCGTCTGGCGCCGCTAGCGGACCATGGCGGCCTCAGGGGTATAAAGGTCCGCGCCCCGCGGCTTCAATTGCATTCTCCGAATGTGTCCTGCTCTTGTCGCGCAACGGAGGGGCGCGTTACGCCGCCGCCTGCTGCTGCGTCGGCGTTTCGGGGTTGCGCCAGCGGCCCGCGCGCACGGCGCTCGGCTGCGTCAGCAGCGCGACGAAATTTTCGCGGCTGGTCAATTCGATCGGCAGGCCGCGCAGTTGCGGCGAGGGGCCGCGGAAGTCGAGCGCGGCGAAGTTCAACGCCGCCAGACGCCGCGCCAGCGCCGCCACGGCTTGGCCGAGATCGGCGCGGTCATTGGCGAAAAAGCCCTCGACCGTGAAAACGCCGCCGACGACGACGCCGACCAGCGCCGCCCGCGTGTCGCCGCCCGCGCGCCATTCCACGCAATGAGCGAGGCCATGGGCGTAAAGTTCCTTGAGGGCGGCTGGGCAGGCGGGTTTGCGCCCGGCGCCGGTCGCCTGGGCCTCGCACAGGTCGAGCAGGCGGACGAAGTCGCGGTCGAACCGCGTTTCGCCGGCATCGGCGGCGCCGGCGTCGGGCAGCCGCAGGCTCGCGGCCGGCCTGACGATGGCGCGCCAGGGCGGCGACCACAGGGCGACGAAGCCGGGCAGGGCGTCGAAACACAGGCCCTGGGCGTAAAAATCCATCGCTGCCTCGCCGTTGGGGATCGGCGCGACGCCGCAGAATCCGTCGGCGCGCGGGCGCGAGGCGGGAACGGTGTGCAGGAATTTCCGGCCGGCCATGGCGGCGAGCGCCCGCAGCGCCAGCGGCAGCCGGTCGGGCCGCATCCAATAGGCGATTCGCCGCGCGAACCGTCCGAGGTCGGTCTGTTTCGCGGCCGCGGGGGCCGGCGGCGCCTCGCTGATCCCTTCCGCGAACAATTGCGCGATATGCGCAGCGCGCTGGTCGAGCGGCAGGCGGGCGATTTCCTGCAGGTGGAGGTCGGACATGAGCGGCTTCCCGTAACTGGCGCGAACGCCTTGAAAATCAAGCTGTCCGCTTTGTCGCAGGCCCGGATTGCCGCTGCGTTGGGGAAAAATCTAAAATGCCGGTATAAATCGCTAAAGGTTTTGCGCCATTGTCCGCGTGGCGCGAATCGAGGAAAGAAGAGTCTTCTTTTGCCCGCAATTCTCGCCTAACTCGCGCGAAGCTGAAGAGACCGGGGCGCGATGATCCGCTTGCTGAACACATTATTTGGCCGCGACGGGGCCAAGCCTTTCGGGGCCTATGAACGCATGCTCGCGCTGCGCTACATGCGGGCGCGGCGGCACCGTTTCCTGCCGTCGGCGATCGCCGGGCTGTCCGTCACCGGCATCACCGTCGGCGTCATGTCGCTGATCGTGGTGATGGCGGTGATGAACGGCATGCGCGCCGAACTGGTCGGCAAGATCATCGGCGTGAACGGCCATTTCTTCCTCCAGCCGATCGACACGCCCATGACCGACTACAAGGAGGTCGCCGCCAAACTCGAGGCGGTTCCGGGCGTGCGTCGCGCCATTCCCATGGTCGAGAGTCCGGCCGGCATTTCTTCGCCGACCCAGCAGACCGGCGCCCTGGTGCGCGGCGTGTCGGGGGAGGATCTGAAGCGGCTGCCCGGCATCGAGGGCAATATCCGCCAGGGCACGCTCGAAGGCTTCGACGCGTCCGGCGGCCTCGCCATCGGCCAGCGCATGGCCGACAATCTCGGCGTGCGCGTCGGCGACACGGTTTCCATTTTGACGGCCAAGGGCGCGCAGACCCCGTTCGGGGTCACGCCGCGCATGAAAGCCTATCCGGTCAAGGCGATCTTCCAGTTCGGCCTGTCGGATTTCGACCAGCTGTTCGTCTATATGCCGCTGGAGGAGGCGCAGGTCTTCTTCAATAAAGAGGGCGAGGTCAGCGTGATCGAGGGATTCGCCGCCGATCCCGAGAAGATGGACGACCTGCGCATGAAGATCGAGGCCGCCATCGAACGGCCCAACATCCTCACCGACTGGCGCCAGCGCAACAAAGGGTTCTTCGACGTGCTCAAGGTCGAGAGTCAGGCGATTTTCCTGATCCTGGCCATTATTGTCGCCGTGGCGGCGCTGCTGATCGTGCAGGGGCTGATTCTGCTGGTGAAGGACAAGACCCGCGACATCGCCATCCTCCGCACCATGGGCGCGACGCGCTGGGCGGTGCTGCGGATTTTCATTCTCACCGGCGTGGCCATCGGCCTGATCGGCGTGACGCTCGGCGTCGGGCTGGGCGTGCCGCTGGCGCTGCATCTCGACGGCGTCCGGCAGTTCCTCAACCGCGCCTTCAGCCTCAACCTGTTCCCGGCGCAATATTATTTCGGCCTGTCGCAATTGCCGACCGTGGTCGAGCGTCACGAGGTGATCGCGGTGGCCTTCCTGACGCTGGGCCTGTCCTTCGTCGCCACGCTTTATCCCGCCTGGCGCGCGGCCCGGCTCGACCCGGTGGAGGCTTTGCGCCATGAATGAGCCGATTCCGGTCCTGACCCTCTCGGGCGTGACGCGCCGCTATTCCGAGGGCGACGGCTTTCTCGAAATCCTGCGCGGGGTCAACGGTCAGCTTTGGCCGGGGCAGGCGGTGGCGCTGGTCGCCCCGTCCGGCGCCGGCAAGTCCACCCTGCTGCACATCGCCGGTTTGCTGGAGCGCCCGGACGGCGGCGCCGTGGCGATCGACGGCTGGGACGCCTCGGGCCTCGACGACCGCGCCCGCACGGCCTTGCGCCGCGACCGCATCGGCTTCGTCTATCAGTTCCATCACCTGCTGCCGGAATTCACCGCGCTCGAAAACGTCATGACGCCGCAGTTGATCGCCGGCCTGAACAAGGCCGAGGCGCGCGAACGGGCGATGGAATTGCTGGATTATCTGGGGCTGTCGCCCCGCGCCCATCACCGCCCCTCCGAACTCTCCGGCGGCGAACAGCAGCGCGTCGCCATCGCGCGGGCGGTGGCCAACGCGCCCGCGCTGTTGCTGGCGGACGAGCCGACCGGCAATCTCGACCCGGAAACGGCGGAAAAGGTGTTTTCCGCGCTCATGACCCTGGTCCGCGCGACCGGCCTCGCGGCGCTGATCGCAACGCATAATCTCGAACTGGCGGGGCGCATGGACCGGCGCTGGACGTTGCGCAATGGATTGCTGGTTGAACTTGAGTAAAATGCAACCCGCGCCCTCGCCGTCGCGCTGGCTCATTTTGGCACGCTGGCGCGTTCGTCCTTGTTATTCCATTAACCTTGCGCGTCCGTCCTGCCTTAAGCTCATCCACAGAAACGGCGGAGTTGTCCACATGGGCGATCCGTCGCAAGACTCTGTATTGCCAGCGTCTCGTCGTCTGGATAAAAAAATTGATCCTGATCAAATCGTGACGGGAACGAAACACGACCGTTGCAGGAACGTATTGTTCCGTCCCAGCATGGGCGCAAAATCGCTGGGCGACCGCGCGGGCCGCGCTCTCTGCAACCTGAGGTTTGGATGGAGATTGGGACATGACGTCGCCGCTCGATGAGGTAATCGAAAAAGTCGGCTTCGTCCACCTTCATGCGCACACGTCGTTTTCGTTGCGCGAAGGCGCCTTGCCGCTGGCGAAACTGCTGAAGCTCGCTTTGGCGGACGGCCAGCCGGCGCTCGCCATCACCGACACCAACAATCTATTCGGCGCGCTGGAATTCGCGGAGAAGGGCTCGAAGGAGGGCTTGCAGCCGATCCCCGGCGTCCAGCTCGCGGTGGATTTCGCTGACGCCGAAAGCCTGCGCGTTCCCGGCGAGCCGCTCGCCGGCGACGCCTCGCTGGGCAATCTGGTGCTGCTGGCGATGGACGAGGCCGGCTATCTCAACTTGATGAAGCTGGTGTCCTCGGCCTGGACCGGGGTCGATCCCGGCGACGTCGCCCATATCACGCTGGCGCAGCTGCGCGAGTCGAACGAGGGCCTGATCGCCCTGACCGGCGGCCCGTCCGGCCCGCTCGACCGCGCCTTCGTCCTGCACAAGGACGAGGCCGCCGCGGCGCGGCTCGACGCGCTGTCCGACATTTTTCCGCGCCGGCTCTATATCGAGTTGCAACGTCACGGCACCGCGCGCGAAAAACAGGTCGAGCCGCTGCTGCTCGATTGCGCCTATCGCCGCGACCTGCCGCTGGTGGCGACCAACGAGCCTTATTTCGCCGCCAAATCCGACTATGACGCCCATGACGCGCTGCTGTGCATCGCCGAAGGCGCGCTGGTCTCCGACGACAATCGCAGAAAACTGACGCCGGAACATCGCTTCAAGACCCGCGCGGAAATGCTGGAGCTGTTCGCCGATCTGCCCGAGGCGACCCGCGCCACCGTCGAGATCGCGCTGCGCTGCGCCTTTCGCCCGAAGACGCGCGGGCCGATCCTGCCGAATTTCACCGAGGGGACCGACGAGGCCGCCGAATTGCGCGCCCAGGCCATCGCCGGCTTGAAGGCGCGGCTCGACGCCCATGGGCTGGCGCCGGGCCAGACGCCGGAGGATTATGACAAAAGGCTCGAATTCGAGCTGTCGATCATCGAGAAGATGAAGTTTCCCGGCTACTTCCTGATCGTGTCGGACTTCATCAAATGGGCGAAATCGCAGGGGATTCCCGTGGGTCCCGGGCGCGGCTCCGGCGCAGGCTCGCTGGTGGCCTATTCGCTGACCATCACCGATCTCGATCCGATGCGCTTCTCGCTGCTGTTCGAGCGCTTTCTCAACCCCGAACGCGTGTCGATGCCCGACTTCGACATCGACTTCTGCCAGACGCGGCGGGAAGAGGTGATCGGTTATGTGCAGCGGCGCTATGGCAAGGACCGCGTCGCCCAGATCATCACCTTTGGTTCGTTTTTGGCGCGCGGCGTGTTGCGCAATGTCGGGCGCGTGCTCGAAATGCCGCTCGGGCAGGTCGACAAGCTCGCCAAAATGGTGCCGCAGAACCCCGCCGCGCCGGTGACGCTGAAACAGGCGATCGAATCCGAGCCGCGCCTGCAGGAGGAGGCGGAACGGGATTCCAAGGTCGCCAAACTGCTGGAGATTTCGGAAAAGCTCGAAGGCCTGTATTCCAACGCCTCGACCCATGCGGCGGGCGTGGTGATCGGCGACCGGCCGCTCGACCGGCTGGTGCCGCTGTACCAGGACCCCAAGTCCGACATGCCGGCGACCCAGTTCAACATGAAATGGGTCGAGCCGGCCGGTCTGGTCAAATTCGACTTTTTGGGCCTGAAGACCCTCACCACCCTGGCCACCTGCGTCAATTTGCTGAAACTGCGCGGGATCGAGCTGGACCTGTCGAAAATTCCGCTCGACGACGTCAAGACTTACGAAATGCTCGGGCGCGGCGAGACCGTCGGCGTGTTCCAGCTGGAAAGCGCGGGCATGAGGAAGGCGCTCGCCGAAATGCGCGCCGACCGTTTCGAGGACATTGTGGCGCTGGTGGCGCTGTACCGACCCGGCCCGATGGCCAACATTCCCACTTATTGCGCGGTGAAGCTCGGCGAGCAGGACGCCGACTACATCCATCCAAAAATCGAATGTGTGCTCAAGGAGACGTTCGGCGTCATCATCTACCAGGAGCAGGTGATGCAGATCGCGCAGATCCTGTCCGGCTATTCGCTCGGCGAGGCCGACATGCTGCGCCGCGCCATGGGCAAGAAGATCAAGGCGGAGATGGACAAGCAGCGCGTCCGCTTCGTCGAGGGCGCGGTGTCCGGCGGGCTGGACCACGCCAAGGCCGACGAAATCTTCGACCTGCTCGCCAAATTCGCCGACTACGGTTTCAACAAGAGCCATGCGGCGGCTTACGCCTTGGTCGCCTACCAGACCGCGTGGTGCAAGGCCAATCACCCCGTGGAGTTCATGGCGGCGTCGATGACGCTCGACAAGAGCAACACCGACAAGCTCGCGGAATTCCGCAACGAGTGCATGAGGCTTGGCGTCAAGGTGGAGCCGCCGTCGATCAATTATTCCGGCGTCGATTTCGAGGTGCATCCAGACGCGGAAGGCGCGCTGACCATCCGCTATGCGTTGTCGGCGGTGAAGGGCGTGGGCGAGGGGCAGGCGGCGGCGCTGGTCGCCGCCAGGGGCGGCGACAAATTCGTCAGCCTGGCGGAAATGGCCCAGCGGCTGAACCCCCGCGAGGTCAACAAGAAAGTGCTGGAAAGCCTGGCGGCGGCCGGCGCCTTCGACGAATTGGAACGCGACCGCGCCAAAGCCTTCGCCAGCATGGAGAAGGTGCTGGCCCACGCCAATGTGGCGCAGGACGAGGCCCGCGCCGGCCAGAATGCTTTGTTCGGCGGCGGCGAGCCCGAGCCGTTGCGCCTGAATAAATGGGACAATTGGTCGGCCGAGGAGCGGTTGAAGCACGAATTCGACGCCATCGGCTTCTTCCTGTCGGGCCATCCGCTCGATTCCTATCAGGCGGTGCTGCAAAAGCTGCGGGTGCGCAACTGGGCCAGCTTTTCGCGCGCGGTGAAGCAGGGGGCGTCGGCCGACCGTCTCGCCGCCACCGTGCTCGACCGCGCCGAGCGCCGCACCAAATCCGGCAACAAGATGGGCATCGTCACCCTGTCCGACGCCTCCGGCCAATATGAGGCCATTCTGTTCCAGGAGGGGCTGAACCAGTTCCGCGAATTGCTGGAAAAAGGCGCCTGCGTGCTGGTGACGCTGGATGCGCGGCTCGACGGCGACGATGTCCGCGCCCGCATCACGCTGGTGGAAAAACTCGACGAGGCGGCGGCGCGCATCCAGAAGGGATTGCGAATCGCGCTGCGCGACGGCGCCGCTCTGCCGGCGCTGGCGGAGCAGTTGAAAGGCCGGCCGGAGGGCGAGGTGACGCTGCTGCTGCGCCTCGACGAGGATTCGCGCGAAGTCGAGGTCAAGCTGCCGGGCAAGTATGCGATCAATCCGGCGGTGTCGAACGCGATCAAGACCTTGCCCGGCGTGGCCGAAGTGGAGCTGGTTTAGCGCCTGCCGTTTCGGTAGGGCGGGCGGGGGCTGTGCGCGCCGGCCGGACAGGCTTATAAACGCCCAAATCCCTTTCGAATCGCGGGCGGTCTCATGCGCATTCTCATCACCAATGACGACGGCGTTCACGCCCCCGGCCTGGCCGTGCTGGAGCGGATCGCCAGACAGGTTGGAGACGAGGTCGTGGTGGTGGCGCCTGAAAGCGACCAATCCGGCGTCGCGCATTCGCTGTCGCTGTCCGATCCGCTGCGCCTGCGCAAGGTTTGCGACAATCATTTCGCGGTCAAAGGCACGCCGACCGACTGCATCATCATGGGCGTGCGCAAGATCATGGTGGACAATCCGCCCGATCTGATCCTGTCCGGCGTCAATCGCGGCCAGAATGTCGCCGAGGACGTCACCTATTCCGGCACGATCGCCGGCGCGATGGAAGGCACGTTGCTGGGCTTTCCCTCCATCGCCCTGTCGCAATGCTACGCGGGCGAAAATTCGTTCTGGGATTGCGCCGAAACCCACGCCGCCGGGTTGATCCAAAAGATCGTGGCGCGCGGCTTCCCGCCGGGCGTGCTGATGAACCTGAATTTCCCGGCCTGCGACCCTTCCGAGGTGAAGGGCGTGTCGCTGGCGCGGCAGGGCCGGCGCGAGCAGGAGTTGATGAAGATCGAGGGGCGCCGCGACGGCCGGGGCAACCCGTATTACTGGATCGCCTTCGAGCGCCCGAGTTTCGTGGCCGGCGCCGGCACCGATCTCGAAGCCGTGGCCCATGACCGCATCTCGGTTACGCCGCTGCGGCTCGATCTGACCGACGAGCCGGCGCTGGTCCATTTCGCCAGCCTGTTCGGCTGAGGACGCTTCGACCTTGGCCTACAAGCCGCCATTCCCCTCGGCCGCCGCCCAGGCGCGCGTAGAGGCGCGGAAGCTGGCGGCCGCGCAATTGCTGTTGCGGCTGCGCTCCAAGGGATTCAACGATCTCAGCCTGTTGCGCGCCATGGAGTCGGCGCCGCGCGAGAATTTCGTCGGCCCGCATCAGATCGAACTCGCGTTGCGCGACATCGCCTTGCCGCTGCCTTGCGGCCAGACCATCGAAAGCCCGTCGGAATTGGCCCTGGCTTTGGCGGCGCTCGGCGTCGCAGCGCACATGCGCGTGCTGGAGGTGGGGACAGGCTCGGGCTGGTCCGCCGCGGTGCTTTCGGCGCTGGTCGATACGGTCGTCAGCGTCGAATGTTTCGATGTTCTCGCCAAATCGGCGCGTGAACGACTCGAACGTCTGCGCATCGACAATGTCGCGGTGATCTGGGCCGACGGCGCCGATATTTCGCCCGAACTCGGGCTGTTCGACCGCATCGTCGTCCACGCCGCCGTCGAGGCGCCGCCGCCGTCATTGCTGGGCGCGCTGGGGGAGGGCGGGGCGCTGATGGCGGCCCGCGCCGGCGCCGGCGCGGCGCAGGACAAGATGGAGCGGCTGATTTACCGGCGCGGCGCGGGCGACCGGATCGAAATCGTCTCGCTGGGGCCGTGCCGAGCGCAAAACCTGCTGCAAGGGCTCTATTCCGGCCGCTGAAAGCCTTTTTTAGGGCTGATTTACATCTGCGCGCCGGCTCCCTGATGAATGACGATTCATCTTAAACGCTCCTTTAACCCCCGTGGCGTTAAATCCACTTGTTGGTGTCGGGTTTGGTGAGTTGCGTCATGGTTCATGCGCTGAAGCGGAAAGAATGCGGCCTATTGTTGGCCGGCGTGGCGGTCCTGGGCCTGTCGGGCTGCGCGGACTCGTCTCGGCTTGACGATCCGCTCGGCAATCCGTTCAAAGCCTCCACCTCGCGCTACGACCGTTCCCCGACCGGGACCACGCTGCCGCCCGCCGGCGCGAGCTCCGCCGCGCCGCAGGCCGAGGAGGGCGGGTTCTTTTCCGAAACCTTCCGCACCTTCGACGAGTCCGGGCAGTCCGCCGATCCCGTTGATTCGCGCCGGTCGCGCGCGCCGCGCGCCGCTTCCTCGCGCCCGGCCCCGCTCCCGATGCCGAGCCGCTCCTTGAGCGCGCCGGCGCCGATTTCGTCGCAGCCCTTGCCGCCGCCCGGTCAGGCCGCCTCCGCGCCGGCGTATTCGTCGCGTCCGGTCGCCCCGCCGCAAGCCGCGGCTCCGGCGCCCTCTCCGCGCGCGGTTGCAGCGCGCGTCGGCGGCTGGACGGTCGAGGGCGGCGTTCCCGTGGTGGTCGCGCAGGGCGAGAGCGCCAAGGCGATCGCCAATCGTTATGGCGTGCCGACCGACACCCTGTTGCAGTTGAACGGCTACAGCAGCGCGGCGCAGGTGCAGCCCGGCTCCCGGCTGACCATCCCCGTTTACAACGCCAATCACCGCGCCGAAGCGTCGGGCGCCCCGGCGCCGCGCGTGGCCCGGGCCGAGCCGCCGCGCCCGGTCGAACCCGCCATGGCCGCGCCGGCGCCGACCCGGGCCGAGCCCGCGCCGACTCGCGGCGAGCCGCGCATGGTGATGCAGCCCGGCCCGAAATCTCTGGTTCAGGAGGAAAGCGAGCAGGTCGCCGCTCCGGCGAAGCCCCGGCTCGATCCCGCCGCCGACCGCAAGGCGCAGCTCGCCGAGGCGCGCGCCGCCGCCATGCGGGAGGCCGCGTCCTCCATTGAGAAGCGCAAGGCGCAGGACGCCCAGACGGCCGCCGACGCCGGCAAGACCGCCGCCGCCGATGTCGGCAAGACCGGCGCCGCCGCGAAGCTCGCCGCCGCCGCCGACGCGAAAAAGACCGCCGACGCCGCCCGCGCCGAAAAGCTGGCGCAGAAAGCCCAGGCCAAGCTGCAGCAGCAGGCCGCGGCCCAGCCGGTCGCCAAGCTCGCGGAAGCCGCGCCGGCGCCCGTCCCTGCGCAGGTCCCCGTCGCCGCCGCGTCCAAACAGCCGACGGCGGCGCCTGAAGAAGACGCTGTGGCGCGCACCACGCCGGCCACCGACGGCTCCAATCCGGAATTCCGCTGGCCCGCGCGCGGCCGCGTGATCACCGGCTACACTTCGGGCGGCAATGACGGCATCAATATCGCGGTGCCCGAAGGCACGGCGGTGAAGGCGGCCGAATCGGGCGTGGTCACCTATGCCGGCAGCGAGTTGAAGGGCTACGGCAATCTGGTGCTGATCCACCATCCCAACGGCTTCGACAGCGTCTACGCCAACAATGGCTCGATCAACGTGAAGCGCGGCGACACGGTCAAGCGCGGCCAGACCATCGCGCTGTCCGGCCAGAGCGGCAATGTGTCGTCGCCGCAGCTGCATTTCGAGCTGCGCAAAGGCCACAAGCCGGTTGATCCCACCGGGTTTTTGGCGGGGCTGTGACGCCCCGGCTCAGGACATAGAATTTCCCCCAGACCGCGAGACACGGTGCGGGAAAAAATGAACGGCGAGGTCCCATGAAAGGCCTCGCCGTTTGCTTTTTGGCGCCGCGTTCCGAACGGGACGGGCCGACTCAGGCGCCCGGAATCAAAAGCGGCCCCGAAGGGCCGCTTTTCGAAGTGTTTTATCGGACGCGACTTTAATGGCAGACGCGGCGCTTTTCCTTGCGGGTCAGCGCATAGCCCTCGTCCATTTCCACCTCGCGATCCTCGCAGATCGCCGAGCCGTCCAGAGCCAGGGTGTTGACGCGAGCGTCAAATTTGCCCGAGGAACCCGCGCTGGTTTCGGCCGTGGCCGAGCCCTGCGAGGTGAAAAAAGTCAAGCCAAGACCGACGCCGAACGTCAGCAGGACCACTGCCGGCGTGAGCGCTTTCGAAATCTTCATCAGACCCTCTGCGAATATGTCAAGGTCAAGTTCAAGGCAAACCGCACGACAGCGGTGCTCAAAGAACCTTCGCAACTGCGAAGCGTTCCGTTTTCTATTCCGACCAATTGGCTACGGCTAGTGCGGATCGGCAACAAGCTCGATTAAATTTTAAGCTGGAACGAAGCGCGAACTTGAACTGAAGCGCCGGCTGCACTAGACGTGCGATGAGACAATCCCGCTCAGTTCGTCCGGGACGGAAGTCACGCCTTCAACAAAATCTGGAGCCCATGGCCCGCGCTCATATTCCGCCGCCCAGCGAGATCAACCAGTCCGTCAACCTGCGCGACGCGTTGGAAGAGCGCTATCTCGCCTATGCGCTTTCGACCATTATGGGGCGCGCCCTGCCGGACGCGCGCGATGGTTTGAAGCCGGTGCATCGCCGCATTCTCTATGGCATGCACATTCTGCGGCTCGATCCCGGGGCGTCGTTCAAGAAATGCGCGAAGATCGTCGGCGACGTGATGGGTTCGTTCCATCCCCATGGCGATCAGGCGATCTATGACGCGCTGGTGCGGCTGGCGCAGGATTTTTCCTCGCGCTTTCCGCTGGTGGACGGGCAGGGCAATTTCGGCAATATCGACGGCGACGGCGCCGCCGCCTACCGCTACACCGAAGCGCGCATGACCGAGGTGGCCCGCGCGCTGCTCGAAGGCATCGACGAAGACGCCATCGACTTCCGCGACAATTATTCCGGCGACGCCAAGGAGCCGGTGGTGCTGCCCGCCGCCTTCCCGAATCTGCTGGCCAATGGCGCGCAGGGCATCGCCGTGGGCATGGCGACCTCGATTCCGCCGCATAATGTCGCGGAACTGCTCGACGCCGCGCTCTATCTCATCTCCAATCCTGTGGCGACCGCGCGCGATCTCTGCAACTTCGTGCAGGGGCCGGACTTTCCCACCGGCGGCATCGTGGTCGATTCGCGCGAGTCGATCATCGAAACCTATGCGACCGGGCGCGGCTCCTTCCGCATCCGCTCGCGCTGGGTGAAGGAGGAGGGCAATCGCGGCGCCTGGAACGCGGTCGTCACCGAAATTCCCTATGGCGTGCAGAAATCGCGGCTGATCGAGAAGCTGGCCGAGCTGGTCAACGAGAAGAAGCTGCCGCTGCTCGCCGACGTGCGCGACGAATCGACCGACGACGTGCGCGTCGTGCTGGAGCCGCGTTCGCGCAGCGTCGAGCCCAATGTGTTGATGGAGAGCCTGTTCCGCATGAGCGAGCTTGAGGCCCGCTTTGCGATGAACATGAACGTGCTCGTGGACGGCGTGACGCCACGAGTTTTGTCGCTGCCGGAGGCGCTGCGGCAATGGCTCGACCATCGCCGCGACGTGCTGCTGCGGCGGTCGCGGCATCGGCTGGGCGAGATCGAGCGCCGGCTCGAAGTGCTGGCCGGAATGATCGTCGCCTTCCTCAATCTCGATGAGGTGATCCGCATCATCCGCGAGGAGGACGAGCCCAAGGATGTGCTGAAGGCGGCGTTCGATCTCACCGACAACCAGGCCAATTACATCCTCGACACCCGCCTGCGCAGCTTGCGCCGGCTGGAGGAAATGGAGCTGCGCAACGAGCACGCCGAACTCACCCGCGAAAAGGGCGAGCTGGAGCTGCTGGTCGGCGAGGAGCCGCGCCAGTGGAAGGCGATCGTCGCGCAAATCCGCGAGATGAAGAAGAAATGGGGGCCGCTGACCGCCCTCGGCAAGCGCCGCACCACGTTCGAGGCGCCGCCGGCGGTGGCGGAGAATTTCGACCTGACCGACGTGCTGGTCGAGCGCGAGCCGGTCACGGTGGTCGTGACCCAAAAAGGGTGGATCCGGGCGCTAAAAGGGCAGGTGTCGGATCTGGCCAACCTGCAATACAAGGGCGACGATGGCCTGCTGGTGTCGTTCTTCGCCGAGACGGTGTCCAAGATCATGGTGCTGTCGAGCGACGGCAAGATTTTCACGCTGGACGCGTCGAAATTGCCGGGTGGGCGCGGCGCGGGCGAGCCGATTCGCCTGCTGGCGGATATTGACGACGGCGCCGATGTCGCCGCCGTGTTCGTGCACAAGCCCGACGGCAAGATGCTGGTGGCGTCGAGCGACGGGCGCGGTTTCGTCGCCGCCGAGAACGACATGATCGCCAACACCCGCAAGGGCAAGATGCTGCTCAATGTCGAGGCGGGGGCGACCGCGCGCTTCATCGTTCCCGTCGAGGGCGACACGGTCGCGGCGATGGGCGAGAATAGAAAACTGCTGTGCTTCCCGGTTTCGGAAATTCCCGAGATGACGCGCGGCAAGGGGGTGCGGCTGCAACGCTACAAGGACGGCGGTCTCTCGGACCTCAAGACGTTCGCGCTCGACGACGGCCTGTCGTGGACGGATTCGGCGGGCCGCGTTCACAATGTCGCCAAGGACGCGCTGACCGAATGGCTGGGCACGCGCGCCGACGCCGGCCGGTTGCCGCCAAAGAATTTCCCACGCAACAACAAGTTCGGGTGAGGGAGGCGCTTCTCCCTCTTCCCGTGCGCGGGGAGGGGCGTTGGCCTCGGCGTCGCGTTGAATCACGCAACTCTTGACGCTATATTGTGTCAGAGTTTGCGGAGTATGCGCCCATGGGCCTCGCCCAGTATGCTGACAACGGCTATTTCGCCCCGCGAAAAATCGCGGACACATTGCTGACCACCAGCGCCGAGATCGCCCGCACCGCCGGCCTCGGCCGCGACGCCGTGCAACGCGCCGACCGCGTCCGCTCGGACAAAACGCAGCGTCGCCTGCGCGAAATGGTCGAAATCTTGAACAAGGTCGAGCCGCGCTTCGGTTCGGCGCTGCTGGCCTACGCCTGGTATCGCTCCGAGCCGCTTCCCGGCTTTTCGAGCCAGACCGCCATGCAGTTGGTGCGCGACGGCCGCGCCGAAGACGTGCTCGACTATATCGACGCCGTGGACGCCGGCGTCCACGCGTGAGCGGAGGGCTGCATTATCGCGGCAAGCTGTATCGGGCGCTGAATCCGATTTACGCGAAAGAGCCGCTGTCGGGCGCGGGCGCCGCGCGCTTCGGCGGCCGGTTCAACGCCAAGAGCGTTCCGGCGCTCTATATGTCGCTGTCGCCGCTGACGGCGTTGCGCGAGGCCAATCAGGTCGGCGCGCTGCAGCCGACCACGCTGGTTTGCTTCGAGGCGGACATCGAAAGCATTTTCGACACGCGCGACCTCGCCGCGCTGGCGTGCGAGGGCATGACGCCGGAAACGCTGGCGGCGTCGACATGGCGCGATGAAATGAAAACGGGCGAGGCGCGCGGCCAGACGTTCGCAGGCCGGCTGAACAAGGCGGGTTATTGCGGCCTGCTCGTCCGCAGTTTCGCCCCCGGCTCAACCGGGGACGATCTCAATCTCGTGCTGTGGACCTGGGGCGCGGACGCGCCCGCGCGGCTGATCCTCATTGACGACGAAGGACGATTGTCGCCCGCTCGGAGTTGAGCGGGCGAAATCTCAGCAGCACCTGAAGCCCGCATTGTTGCCCACTCCGAACCGCCGGTCTTCCCGGTTGCGGAAAAATTCCGTGCGGCTCATGGGGTCGACGCCCGGATGAGTCCGGGCGACATGGGCGACATAGGCGTCGTAGTCGGGTTGGCCGCACATCAGCGCGGCCGTCTGGCGCAGGGCCTTGCCGAAGTTCCTAAGCTTTGGAGGGCAACAGTCCAGCATCGCCGACCTCCTTGGTGGTGACATTGGGGTTGGAGCGCGCCTTGAACACGGTCGCCACGCCCGAGACGATCATGGCCAGCACCACCACCATGAAGATGGCGGTCAGGCCGGCGTCGACATAGGCGTTGTTCACCACGCGGGCCATGTCTTCGACGGTCTTGGCCGGCGCCAGCACCTTGCCCTGAGCGGCGGCGGTCGCGAATTTATCCGCCTGCGCCAGGAAGCCGATGGCGGGGTTGCTGTCGAACAGCTTTTGCCAGCCGGCGGTCAGCGTGCAGATCAGCAGCCAGAAGGTCGGCAGCAGCGTGATCCAGGCGTACTGGTCGCGCTTCATCTTGAACAAAGCCGCCGTGCACAGGATCAGCGCGATCGCCGCCAGCATCTGGTTGGCGATGCCGAACAGCGGCCACAAGGTGTTGATGCCGCCGAGCGGATCCACCACGCCCTGATACAGGAAATAACCCCACATCGCCACGGCCAGCGCGGTCGCGATCAGGTTCGCCGCCCAATTACGGGTGCGCGACATGAACGGCACGAAATGGCCGGTGAGATCCTGGATCATGAAGCGGGCGACGCGGGTGCCGGCGTCCACCGTGGTCAGGATGAACAGGGCCTCGAACAGGATGGCGAAATGATACCAGAACGCCTTCATCGCCGAGCCGCCGAGGAAGCCGGCAAGGATTTCGGCCATGCCGACGGCCAGCGTCGGAGCGCCGCCCGCGCGCGAAAGAATTGTGCTTTCGCCCACGTCCTTGGCGGCCTGGGTCAGCATGTCCGGGGTGACGACGAAGCCCCAGCCGGAGATCACCGAAGCCGCCTTGGCGGCGTCGGCGCCGATCACGCCCGCCGGCGCGTTCATGGCGAAATAGACGCCCGGCTCCAGCGCCGTGGCGGCGATCAGCGCCATAATGCCGACAAAGCTCTCCATCAACATGCCGCCGTAGCCGATGAAGCGCAGCTCCGATTCGCGCATGGCCATTTTCGGCGTGGTGCCCGAGGCGATCAGCGCATGGAAGCCGGAGACGGCGCCGCAGGCGATGGTGATGAACAGGAACGGGAACATCGCGCCCTTGAACACCGGCCCCGTTCCGTCGATGAACTGCGTCACCGCCGGCATTTTCAGCGTCGGCATGACCAGCGCGATGCCGATCGCCAGCGCGAAGATCGTGCCGATTTTCAGGAAGGTCGAGAGATAGTCGCGCGGGGCCAGCAGCAGCCAGACCGGCAGCACCGAGGCGACGAAGCCATAGCCGATCAGGATCAGCGCCAGCGTCTCGCCCTTGAAGGTGAACAGCGGCGCCAGCGTCGGGCTTTCCGCGACGGTCTGGCCGTACAGAATGCCGCCGATCAGCAGCACGAAGCCGATCATCGACATTTCCGCGATGCGGCCGGGGCGGATGAAGCGGTTGTACACGCCCATCAGCAGCGCGGTGGGCAGGGTGGAGAACACCGTGAAGGTGCCCCAGGGGCTGCCGGCGAGCGCCTTGACCACCACCAGCGCCAGCACCGCCAGCAGGATGATCATGATGGCGAGCACGCCGAATTGCGCGATCAGGCCGGCGGTCACGCCCATTTCCGTCTTGATCATGTCGCCGAGCGAACGGCCGTCGCGGCGGGTGGAGAGGAACAGCACGGTGAAGTCCTGCACCGCGCCGGCGAACACCACGCCGGCCAGCAGCCACAGCGTTCCCGGCACATAGCCCATCTGCGCCGCGAGCACCGGGCCGACCAGCGGGCCGGCGCCGGCGATGGCCGCGAAATGGTGGCCGAACAGCACGTATTTGTCGGTGGGGACGTAGTCGAGCCCGTCATTGTGGCGCACCGCCGGGGTCGGGCGGCCGTCGTCGAGCCTGAGGGCGTAACGGGCGATGAACAGGCTGTAGAAGCGATAGGCGATCAGGTAGGTGCAGATCGCCGCCGTCACCAGCCAGAGCGCATTGA
This sequence comes from Rhodoblastus acidophilus, assembly GCF_900187365.1. Taxonomy (GTDB): domain Bacteria; phylum Pseudomonadota; class Alphaproteobacteria; order Rhizobiales; family Beijerinckiaceae; genus Rhodoblastus; species Rhodoblastus acidophilus. The sequence continues at coordinate 183,191 of NZ_FYDG01000004.1, read as the reverse complement.
TGCTCTCGCCGCGATGCAGCGCCACCGTACCCAGCGCGAAGGCGCCCAGCAGCGCCACCGCCGCCCAGGGCAAATAGGAGACCAAAGCCGGTTTGCCGGCTTGCGACACGCTCGTCATCGACGTTTCCTCCACCGGGTCTGGCCCAGTTTGTTTCCCTATCAGGACGCAAAGGGATGACTCCTCGCCGCCAGCCCGTCAAGCTCCCGGAGCCGGATAACGCCCGCGTGAGGCCCGCAGTTTCTAAGCCTATGTCGGAATTGGCGAAACCGGCGCCCGCCTCTATAGTCGCGCCGGAATCGCCTGCAGGAAGCGTCTACAAGGAGTCGCCGCGATGAAGCTGGTCATGTTCGATATCGACGGCACTTTGGTGGACAGCCAGAATTTCATTGTCGAGGCGCAGCGGCGCGCGTTCGCCGCTCATAACTTCGAGCCGCCCAGCCGCGAGCGCGCGCTTTCGGTGGTCGGCCTGTCGCTGCGCGAAGCCTTTGTCGAACTCACCCACGGCCAGGGGCCGGCGGTGACGCTGGCCGCCGCCTACAAGGCCGCCTACAGCGAATTGCGCGCCCAGGCCGCGCCGGAGGACGATAAAATCTATCCTGGCGTCGAGACGCTGCTGCGCCGGTTGGCGGAGCGGCCCGACTGCAAGCTGGGAATCGCCACCGGCAAGAGCCGGGCCGGCGTGCAAAAGCTGTTCGACCGGCAGAACTGGCATGGCCTGTTCGCCACGGTGCAGACCGCCGACGACGCCCTGTCCAAGCCCGCGCCGGAAATGTTCGAGCGCGCGCTGCGCGAGACCGGACTCGAGGTCAAGGACGCCTGCATGGTCGGCGACACCACCTTCGACATGATGATGGGGCGCCGCGCCGGCGCCCATTGCATCGGCGTCTGCTGGGGCTATCATTCGCATGAAAAGCTGCGCCCCGCGGGCGCGCAGGTTCTGGTCCACAACGTGGACGAATTGTCGGCGAAGCTGGACGCGTTTCTGCAATGAGTTCTTCCATGCGTGACGATCTCTCCGCGCTTTTCGTCGCCGACGAGGAGCGCAATCCGGTCAAGGCGGCGCAGCGCGAGATGAAGCGTCCGTTGCCGAAAAGATTTTACGCCGACGTGGCCATCGCCGAGGCGGAGCGCGGTTTCGGGCTGGCGCTCGACGGCAAGCCGGTGCGCACCCCGTCCCGCGCGGCTCTGGTGCTGCCGACGGCGACGCTGGCCGAGGCGGTCGCCGCCGAATGGCGCGGGCAGGGCGAGTCGATCGACCCCGCGACCATGCCGCTGACCCGCATGGCCAATACCGCGCTCGACGGCGTCGCCGCGCAAATGGCCGCCGTGGCGGCGGAAATCGCCAAATTCGCCGGGTCCGATCTCGTCTGCTATCGCGCCGGCGAACCGGACGCGCTGGTGGCGGCCCAGAACGCCGCCTGGACGCCGATGCTCGACTTCGCCGAACAGGTTTTGGGCGCGCGATTTCATTTAGCCGAGGGCGTCATGTTCGTCGCCCAGCCGGAGGCGTCGGTCGCCGCCGTCGCCCAGGCGATCGACGGCGAGGCGCAAAGGCCGGACGGCGCCTTCCGCCTCACCGCCCTATACGAGATGACGGCGCTGACCGGATCCGTGCTGATCGCCCTGGCGCTGGCGCGGGGCGGCGCGAAATTCGACGACGCCTGGGCGGCGGCGCATGTGGACGAAGACCACCAGATGCGGCTCTGGGGCGCCGACGAGGAGGCGCTGGCGCGGCGGGCGCTCCGCTTGCGCGACATGCGCGCCGCTTACGAGATGTACGCCGCGCTGGGGTGACGCCCCGGTTTCCGTGCGTCCGCTTGTCCCGGTTCGGGCGCGCCGATGGGCGCCTTACGTGATGCAGAACGCCCCGGCATTAGCCAAAAGGCGTTCATCCAAGCGTCATCTTGCCTGTTCCGGTGACCGGCGACCCGTGGTAAACCCCGCCCGATTTTCTTCTTTCGCGGCAATGCCGCCAAGACCGGAATGGCCTCATGAAACATATCATCGAAGCTCTCGCCGAACGCCGCCAGGGCGCCCGACTCGGCGGGGGCCAGCGACGCATCGACGCCCAGCACAAGCGCGGCAAGCTGACCGCCCGCGAGCGCATCGAAATGCTGCTCGACCACGGGTCCTTCGAAGAATTCGACATGTTCGTGCAGCATCGCTGCGTCGATTTCGGCATGGACAAGGGCGAGAAGATTCCCGGCGACGGCGTGGTCGTCGGCTGGGGCACGATCAACGGCCGCGTGGTCTACGTGTTCGCCAAGGATTTTACGGTCCTCGGCGGCTCGCTGTCTGAGACCCACGCGCAAAAGATCATCAAGATCCAGGATATGGCGCTGCGCAACCGCGCGCCGATCATCGGCCTGTTCGACGCCGGCGGCGCCCGCATCCAGGAGGGCGTGGCCGCGCTTGGCGGCTATGGCGAGGTGTTCCAGCGCAACGTGCTGGCCTCCGGCGTGATTCCGCAGATTTCGGTGATCATGGGGCCGTGCGCGGGCGGCGACGTCTATTCGCCGGCGATGACCGACTTCATCTTCATGGTCAAGGACACGTCTTATATGTTCGTGACCGGTCCGGACGTGGTGAAGACCGTCACCAACGAAACCGTGACGGCGGAAGAACTCGGCGGCGCCTCGGTGCACGCCACCAAATCGTCCATCGCCGACAAGGCCTATGACAACGATCTGCAGGCCCTGCTGCAGATGCGCCGCCTGATCGACTTCCTGCCCGCGTCCAACACCGACGAAGTGCCGGAATGGCCGACCTTCGACGATTGCGACCGGATCGACATGTCGCTCGACACGCTGATCCCCGATAATCCCAACAAGCCCTACGACATCAAGGAACTGATCACGAAAATCGCCGACGAGGGCGACTTCTTCGAGATTCAGGAGGCTCACGCCAAGAATATCGTGGTCGGCTTCGGCCGCATCGACGGCCGCACCGTCGGCTTCGTCGGCAACCAGCCGATGGTGCTGGCCGGCGTGCTCGATTCCGACGCCTCTCGCAAGGCGGCGCGCTTCGTGCGCTTCTGCGACGCCTTCAACATTCCGATCGTCACCTTCGTCGACGTGCCCGGCTTCCTGCCCGGCACCGCGCAGGAATATGGCGGCCTCATCAAGCATGGCGCCAAGCTGCTGTTCGCCTATGCCGAGGCCACCGTGCCGAAGATCACCATCATCACCCGCAAGGCGTTCGGCGGCGCCTATGACGTGATGGCCTCCAAGCACCTGCGCGGCGACGTCAACTACGCCTGGCCGAGCGCGCAGATCGCCGTGATGGGCGCCAAGGGCGCGGTCGAGATCATCTTCCGTCAGGATATGGGCGATGCCGCCAAGATCGCCGAGCGCACCCGCGAATATGAGGACCGCTTCCTGTCGCCCTTCGTCGCCGCCGAACGCGGCTATATCGACGAGGTGATCCAGCCCCATGGCACGCGCCGCCGGATTTCGCGCGCGCTGGCCATGCTCCGCAACAAGGAGCTGGAGAATCCCTGGAAGAAGCACGACAACATTCCGTTGTAAGGCGGATGAAAACGCCTCCCGCCGACCCGGCGGGAGGCGTGTTTTATTTTACACTTGAGCTTGAGCATTGCTCGCGATTACCTAAGGTAACGCAAGGTTAAGACCTTTCGCATAAAATTTTAATCACTTGCTGATGGCGCTTTCCGCGCGGGCTCGTGAGTTGAACGTCATGTATTTCCAGTTTTCTGCGACCGAAGGGCGCGATTCCCGGATCGCCCCGATTCATGAGCTCAACCGCGCCCGTCTGGCTGCGCTGGTTCGGCAAATTCCCCTCCTCGCCCTGGTGGTCGCCGGCAATGCGCTGGCGCTGGCGGCGATCGCGCTGCAATCCGCGCCGCTGCCTCTGGCGCTGGCGGCGCCGGTGGCGCTCATGCTGGGCGGCGCGCTGGCGGCGCTGGGCTGGACGCGGCGGGCGGCCCATCCGGTCGGCGAGGGCGACGCGGGCCGCGTCCTGCGCCGCGTCAACCTTTGCTCGGCCGGCTTCACGCTGGTTTATGTCGTGTGGGTCACAGCGCTTTACCTGCACGTCGATCCCGCGCAGCGCAGCGCCATTATCTACGCGCTGGCGGTCACCGGCATGTTCGCGATTTTCGCGCTGGCGCAACTGCCCAAGACGGCGCTGCTGATTGGCGGCATGGGCCTGCCGGGTTTCGCCTGGCTGCTGATGACCGCGGGCGATTCGACCTCCCTGCTCGAAGGCGCCAACCTTCTGCTGGTGCTGCTGGCGCTGTTCTTGTCCGTGAACGGGGCCTCGCGCGATTTCGAAGCGCTGGTGGCCGCGCGCGCCAAGGCCTCGCGCCTGGCCGAAGACAACCGGCGCCTCGCCGAGGCCGACGCGCTGACGGGGCTGGCGAATCGCCGCGCCTTTTTCGCGCGGGTCGCGGAGGAAATCGCCCGGGGGCCGGAGGCGGGCGCGCTGGCGATGGGCGTCGTCGATCTCGATGGGTTCAAGCCGGTCAACGACCTTTATGGCCACGCCCTCGGCGACAAGGCGCTGTGCGAATGCGCCGAAAGGCTGCGGATGCTGGAGCGCGAAGGAGCCGTGGTGGCGCGGCTCGGCGGCGACGAATTCGCCGTGCTGTTCACGGGCCGCAAGGCGGAAGCCGAAATGGCCGCGCTGGGCGCGCGGATCTGCGCCGCGCTCAAGGCGCCCGTGCGCATCGACGACGCGGCGGCGGCGCTGTCGTGCTCGATCGGCTTCGCGCGTTTTCCCGAGGAGGCCCGCGACGCGCAGCAGCTTTATGAGCGGGCGGATTTCGCGCTCTATCACGCCAAGCAGAATCATCGCGGCGAGGCCGTGCTGTTCACGCCGGAACATGAAACCAACATGCGGATGATCGCCCAGATCGAGCAGTGCCTGCGGCGCGCCAATCTGGAGCAGGAGATCCAGCTCGAATTTCAGCCGCTGTTCGATGCGGTCGAGCAGACCATCGTCTCGTTCGAGGCGCTGGCGCGCTGGAACTCGCCGGAGTTGGGCGCGGTCTCGCCCAACCTGTTCGTGCCGGTGGCCGAGCGCAGCGAGATCATCCACGCCCTGACCCGCACCGTGCTGCGCAAGGCGCTGAAAGCGGCGCGAAGCTGGCCCGATTATGTCGGCGTCAGCTTGAACCTTTCCGCGCGCGACCTGCTGTCGCCGCGCGCCCTGACGCAGATCGTCGCCATCATCGAAGCCAGCGGCGTCAAGACCTCGCGCATCGACATCGAGGTGACCGAAACGTCGCTGCTCACCGATTTCGTCAAGGCCGAGGCGGCGCTGGCCATGCTCAAGCGGCTCGGCCTGAAAATCTCGCTCGACGATTTCGGCACCGGCTATTCCAGCCTCGCCTATATCCACCGGCTGCCGCTCGACAAGATCAAGATCGACCGCAGCTTCATTCAGGAAATGCACGGCAACGGCGTCGCCCGCGACATCGTCAAGAGCCTGATCGGCCTGATCGGCAATCTCAAGCTGCAATGCGTGACCGAGGGCGTGGAAACCTCCGAGCAGTTCGACCTGCTGCGCAAGTTCGGCTGCAACGTGGTGCAGGGCTTTTTGTTCAGCCGGCCGATTCCGCAGGACGAGGCGCCGCGCTTCATCGCGGAAGTGGAGGCGGGGCGGCGCCCTGCGGAGCGCGCCGCCGGCTGAACCCGGGCGCTACTTGTGGCAGCGCGCCGGCGGCGGGAATTCGATCCGCTCCAACTCGCCGACCAGGGCGTAATCGCCATAGTCGAGGCGCAGATTGGTCGAAACGCCGTTTTCGTAGAGATCGTAGCTCAGCACGTAGTCGGGCAGGCTGTCGCGCGCGCCCTCGGCGAAATAAGACAGCGCCACCGGCCAGCGCCGCAGGCCGCGCAATTGCGGCGCGGCGGCGGCATGGTCCGAGTCGGCCGTCCTGCGGGGGGCGCCGATGACGGCGGTGACGTTGAAAATCTTGCGGCCATCGGCCGAGCCGTCGAAGACGCGCGCCAGCAGAATCTTGTCGCCGCGTTCGGCGGCCTGGATCAACTGGGCGATATGCTGGGTGGGAAACAGCACGGTCGAATCGGCGCTCATCTTCTGCGGATGCGGCGAACTCAGCGCGATGGCGAGCGCGTCCTTGCCGCGCTGGGCGCGTCCTTCCACCTCCTCGCCGCGCGATCCCGTTTCATTGGTGGCGAAGCGGAAATCCTGGCCGCGCCCGTCCTCATAGGTGCTGATGCGGCTCTCGCTGACCTGGCGGGCGCCTTCCTGCGGCTGCATGTCGATCGCCTGGCGCAGGGTCTGGGCGTAAAAATCGCAATCGGAGGAAAACCGGTAGGAGATCATGCCGTCGGCCGCCGCCGGGGCCTTGGTTCCCGTCGCGTCGGCCATGCGCAATTGGTAGAGCGCGCGATGGCTGGCGAGGCTGGGGGGCGGCGGTTCGGCGCGCGCGGCGGTTTGGGCCGCGCCGCAGGCCATCAGGCCCAGCAGCAGGCGGGCGGTCAATCGCATCGATGGTCTCTCCCGGTGGCGTCGCAAAATTGTCATTGGCTTGTGTCGCTTTCGACGCTTTAGTGCAATGACGTCAATATTTGGCGAAATTGCGCTCTCGTCCAGTCACAATGGAACTTTTGAAGGAAATGGTCATGGGTCAGATCGCCAGCGAAGTCGAACGCCGACTCGCCAATCTTGGATTCGTCTTGCCGACGCCGGCCGCGCCCGTGGCGAATTACGTTCCAGCCGTGCGCAGCGGCGCGATGCTGTTCGTTTCCGGGCAATTGCCGTTCGGCGCCGATGGATCGCTGAACGAGGGGCATGTCGGCCGCGTCGGCGCCGAGGTCGAGGAATCCGTCGCCAAGCAGGCCGCCGCTCTGTGCGCCGTCAACGTGCTGGCGCAGGTCCGCGCCCAGATCGGCGATCTCGACCGGATCGCCGCCTGCGTCCGGCTCGGCGGCTTCATTCGCGGCGCCGAGGATTACACCCGGCTCGCTCTGGTGATGAACGGCGCCTCGGACCTGATCGGCGCGGCGCTGGGCGAGAAGGGCGCGCATGCGCGCTCGACCGTCGGCGTGGCCCAATTGCCGCTCGGCGCCTGCGTCGAGGTCGAGGCGATCTTCGAGATTCTGCCGTGACCGCGCCGGACTGGCTGACCGCCCGTCCGATCGCCCATCGCGGTCTGCACGACCGCGACAAGCCCGAAAACTCCCTCGCCGCCCTGCGCCCCGCGCTCGCGCGGGGCTATGGCGTCGAGGCGGACATTCGGCTGTCGCGGGATGGCGAGATTTTCGTGTTTCATGACGACGATCTCGCGCGCCTCACCGGCGCCGAGGGGGCGTTCCGGCGCCGCGACGCCGCCGATCTGGCGGGGCTGCGGCTGGCGGACGGGACGCCGATTCCGACGCTGGCGGCGTTCCTGCGCGCGGCGCAGGGCGCGACGCCGCTGATTCTGGAGCTGAAAAGCGATTTCGACGGCGATCTCTCGCTCGCCCGCGCCACCCAGGCGGCGCTGGCGGGCTATGACGGCCCGGTGGCGCTGAAAAGCTTCGACCCCGCCCTGATCGCCGCGCTGCGCGCCGGGACGGCCGTCTGGCCGCTGGGCGTGGTGGCGCAGGCGGATTACGAGGAGGACGAGGATTTCGCGGCGCTGGCGCCGGAGGCGAAGGACAGGCTGGCCCGGTTCGTCCACGCCGGCGAGACGCGCCCGGACTTCCTGTCCTGGCGCTGCGGCGATCTGCCCAACGCCGTGTGCGAGCTGGCCCGCGCCTGCGCGCAGATGCCGGTGATCAGCTGGACGGTGCGCAGCGCGGCGCAGGCGGCGCAGGTGTTGCGCCATGCCGACCAGATCGTGTTCGAGGGATTCGCTCCCTGACGTCCGGGCAATAAAAAAGCCGCCCGAAGGCGGCTTTCGACTGACGAAGCCAGATCTTACTTGATCTTGGTTTCCTTGAACTCGACGTGCTTGCGCGCGACGGGGTCGTATTTCTTGAACGCCAGCTTGTCGGTCTTGGTGCGGGCGTTCTTCTCGGTGACGTAGAAATAGCCGGTGTCGGCGGTCGACAGCAGCTTGATCTTGATCGTGGCGGCCTTGGCCATGGATATATTCCCTGTTGTCGACGCCAGCTAGGCTGGCGAAACCCGGTGGCGCCGGACTTTTCGTCACAGGCTCGGGCCTGCGGCGAAGAGCGGGCGTTGCTCCGTGGCGCGGCGCCTAGAATCAGGCGGAGGCCGATGGAAACAAAGGGGCCGGATTGCTCCGGCCCGAATTCGTGGGCGCAACATAGCCAAACACGCTTCCGTGTCAAGTTTTATCGGCGAATGGCCCGTGCATGACGAGGATGACAATGAGATAGCCGACGAACAACACGCCCAGCGCGTCGAACAGGCCGTGGGGGGCGAAATCGAGGCCCAATCCCAGCGCCAGCGGGCCGACCACCATGCCCAGCGCATACATCATCACATAGGCGGCGTTGGCGGCGGCGAGTTTCGGCCCGTGGAACTTCTCCGCCAGCGCGGCGAGGCCGACCGTGTACAGCCCGCCGGTGACGCCGCCCCAGACGAACAGGGCGACCGCGTAAACCTCGCGCTGCGCGGCGAGGCCGGGCAGAATCAGCGCGCCGATCAGGCCGACCACGCTGAACCAGCCGAGCAGGCGAATCTTGCTGGTCCGGTCGGCGATCAGGCCGATCGGCACGGGAAACACCACATTGCCGAGCGCGAACAGCGTGAGCTGAAACGTGGCCCATTCCTGGGAAAAGCCGGCGCGCAGGCCGAACACCGGCAGCAGGCCGGTCAGACCGGTTTCGACGCAGCCATAGGCGAAAGCGGCGAGCACGGCCGCCGGCGCGGCGCGGAACACCGGCGCGAGTTTCGGGCGGCCGGTGGAGCCGGCGTCGAATTCGGCGGCGGCGTCGCCCGCCCAGATCACCGGCAGCCCGCCGGCGGCCATCAGCGCGGCGGCGACGACGTAGGGCGGCAGGCCGTTGACTCCGGTCACGCTGAGCAGGGCCGGGCCGAGGGCGAAGCCGAGCGCCAGGAAGGTGGCGTAAAGGCCGAGCACGAGGCCGCGCTGGCCGCGCGGCGCCGCCGCGCTGATCCAATATTCGCTCAGCACGAACAGCGTCGTCAGCGCCAGGCCGAACACCAGCCGAATCCCCAGCCAGATGCGGGGATCGTCGGTGGCCGCGAAAGCGCCGATCGCGGCCACCGCCAGCGCGATGGCCGCGCCGAGCGTGGCTCTCAGGCCGAATCGGCGGGCCAGCGAGGGGGCGACCGGCGCCCCGAGCAAGGTGGCGAGGCCGGAGACGGCGACTTGCGCGCCATTGTCATGCGCGGGCAATCCGGCGGCTTCGAGCCGCAGCGCCAGCAGGGGAATCACCAGCGACAGGCCGACGCCGACCGTGGAGACGCAGGCGATGGCGGCGGCGAGGGATTTGCGGGTTTGGGAGTCGAAGGCGGAAAACATGCGCCGCCTTATGCCCCCCGGCGCCCGTTACAGCAAATCGCGCCGCCACGCGCCCCGGCGGCGCCGCAGATGCGCCACCGGCGCGAATCGGCTGAGGCCGGCGTCGATCCGCGCCCGCGCTTCGCGCAGCACCATCAAAGAAATAGCGGCCATGTCGTAGCTTTCCGCCTCATCGAGCGGCGCCCAGACCAGTTCGGTCAGCTCGGCGTCCGCATGGCAGACGCCCTCGACCTGCGCGGCGATGTTTTGCGCGTCGGCGAGGAAGAATCGCGCGTCGAAGCGCCGGGGGAACATCGGCGGCGTGATGGCGCGCGCCGCGAAATGCAGGCCGCCGAGATCGGGCAGCAGCCCCTGCGCGCCGTAGGCTTGCCAGCAGGCGGGGGCGCGGCCGGGGCCGCCGTAATCGGCGACGCCCAAGGCGAGGCCGGTCTCCTCGAAACATTCGCGGATGGCGGCCAGCGCCAGCGCGCGGGCGAAATCCTCGCCCCTGGCGGCGCAGCCCGCCATCAGCCGCGCCTCGTCGCGCGAATCGAGCGGGCCGGCGACGGTCATGGCGCGGTCGCCGCGCTCCAGCCGGCCGCCGGGAAACACATATTTCCCCGGCATGAATTTCAATCCGGGATGCCGCTTGCCCAGCAATACGCGGGCGCGCGCGCCCTTACCGTCGATCAGGAGCAGCGCGGCGGCGTCGCGCGTGCGGGCGGGGCGGGGTTTGAGATCTTGAGTCACGACCGCGACCATAGAGGCGTTTTCGGCGCGGCGAAACCGGCGGATCAGGCCGGCGTGGGCGCGACAGCGGTCCGCGCGCCCGCGCGCTCAAGATCTGCCACAATCCGCGCGAAGACCGCGTAAAACATCTCCGGCGTGAGGACGCCGGTATTGGTGTTGTAGCGCGAGCAGTGATAGCTGTCGTAAAGTGTAAGGCGATCGGAAATACTATGGGCCGCGCCATGGCCGAAGGGCGCGTCCTTGGCGCGCAGCCCGAGCGCTTTGACCGCGCTGTCGTGCGCAATGCGCCCGAGACAGAGCAAGGCGCGCAGGTTCGGCATGGCCGCGGCCTCATCCGCGAGGAAGCAACGGCAGGTTGCGATTTCCTGCGGCGTGGGCTTGTTCTGGGGCGGAACGCAGCGCACGGCGTTTGTAATTCTGCAATGAAAAAGCTGCAATGAATCCGTGGCTCGGGCCGCGTAAACGCCGTGAGCCAGCCCGAAACGCAACAGGGTAGCGTAGAGCAGGTCGCCGGCGTAATCGCCTGTGAACGGCCGCCCGGTGAAATTGGCGCCGCGCAGGCCCGGCGCGAGGCCGACGATGAGCAGGGGGGAGTCCAGCCCGCCGAAGCTGGGCACGGGCGCGTTATGGCCGCCGGGCAGGGCGCGACGATTTTCCGCGCGAAATTCGGCGAGGCGCGGGCAGAGCGGGCAATCGGATTTGGGCGAGGCGGGCTGCTTTTGGGGGCAGACGCCCGCCTTCGCCGGAGATGCGTTCACAAGAGGGCCGGTCAGTCTTGAGCGGTTTCCTCGTGCGGATGGGTCGGAATCGGCGCGGCGGGGCGGCGTTCCTGGAAGCGTTGCATGCGGTCGGTGCGCTCGGACGGGTCGCGGCCGATCTTGTTGGCGAGATGCACGAGATCGACGAATTCATCGGCCTGACGGCGCAATTCGTCGGCCACCATCGGCGGTTGCGTGGTGATGGTGGACAGAACGGACACGCGCACGCCCTTGCGCTGCACGGCCTCGACCAGCGAGCGGAAATCGCCGTCGCCGGAGAACAGCACCATATGGTCGATGTGGTCGGCCATCTCCATGGCGTCGACCGCCAGTTCGATATCCATGTTGCCCTTGACCTTGCGACGGCCAAGCGCATCGACGAATTCTTTGGCCGGCTTGGTCACGACGGCATAGCCATTATAGTCAAGCCAGTCGATCAGCGGTCGGATCGAGGAATATTCCTGATCTTCAACAAGAGCCGTATAGTAAAAAGCGCGCAGCAGCCGGCCTTTGCCCTGGAATTCCTTCAGCAGGCGCTTGTAGTCGATATCAAAGCCCAAGGATTTAGCGGTCGCATACAGATTGGCGCCGTCAATAAATAGGGCTATGCGTTCCTGGTCAGCCATTATGAGTTTCCGTTTCCGATTTTTGTGGGGCCAATGCCCGCAGTCAGTCGTCACCGCGTCAAAAAACGTGACTAATGTCAAAAGGCGCGAAAGGCAAACCGCGATAGAGTTCTTGATGTTGCCGTCGCCGGCTTTTTTGGTCCACGCGGTGCGACGTCATGTCGCCTTGTGGTTGTAGTCTGAAGCAGGCCTTAGCCGCCGTCAAATCGCTGAACAAGAAAACGAACGAATAATTTCTTCGCATGGTTCCTCTTTATTTAGAAAAAATTTTTAACTGACAAGACCTGACAAAACGTCATTCGGAACCGAATTCTTAACTGTCGCGCCGCCGCAATCGCGAGGTTGCAGCCGCCGCGGGGCGGGACAGGGCGGCGGGACCTGGCGCCGGGGCGGAACGACAATAGAACTTGCTTTCTCGCCGCGCGTTCTCTAACAGAGCAGGGAGTCCCCATTTCCCTTTCATTCCGAGGAGCGCCAGCATGGCTCGCGTCACTGTCGAGGATTGCATCGACAAAGTCGACAATCGATTTGATCTCGTTTTGCTCGCCAGCCATCGCGCGCGCATGATCTCCTCCGGTTCGCAGATCAGCGTGCCGCGCGATAATGACAAAAATCCGGTCGTGGCCCTGCGCGAGATCGCCGATTCGACCATCGCTCCCGAAGATTTGAAGGAAGACTTCATCCACTCGCTGCAGAAGCACGTCGAGGTGGACGAGCCGGAGGCGGAAGTCGTTCCCGCTCTGGTCACGCCCACCAGCGATCTCGCCGGCGACGTGCAGTTCGACCGCATGACCGAGGAAGATCTGCTGCGCGGCCTCGAAGGCCTGGTGCCCCCGGCCGAAACCGAGGACGACGCGGAGTAATCCGTCGCGGATTGTCGGCCTGCTCGCTTTACGGCGGGGATCGCGGCGCGATCCCCGCCTTTTTTTCTTGGAGAGGCCGTCCGCTCTCGCTACGATTTGGGAATCCCGGAGAATTTTCCTCAAATGATGCGGCAGTACGAACTCGTCGATCGCGTGCGCAAATATAATCCCAACGCCAACGAGGATCTGCTCAACCGCGCCTACGTCTACGCCATGCGCGCCCATGGCGCGCAGACGCGCGCGTCCGGCGACCCGTATTTCACCCATCCCCTCGAAGTCGCCGCCATCCTCACCGAGCTGAAACTCGACGACGCCACCATCGTCGCCGCCGTGCTGCATGACACGATCGAGGACACCGCCGCCACCCGCGACGAGATCGACTCGCTGTTCGGGCCGGAGATCGGCGCGCTGGTCGATGGCCTCACCAAGCTCAAGAAACTCGACCTCGTGTCGAAAAAGGCCGAGCAGGCCGAGAATTTTCGCAAGCTGCTGCTGGCCATCTCCGAGGACGTGCGGGTGCTGCTGGTCAAGCTGGCCGACCGGCTGCACAACATGCGCACGCTGCATTTCGTCAAGCCGGAAAAGCGCGCTCGCATCGCTCAGGAAACCCTGGACATTTACGCTCCGCTCGCGGGCCGCATGGGCATGCAGCTGATGCGCGACGAGCTGGAGAACCTGTCGTTCAAGCACCTCAATCCCGAAGCCTTCGCGCTGGTTTCGACGCGGCTGGCCGATCTGCGCAACGAGAACAGCGAGCTGATCGGCGCCATTGAGGTCGAACTGACCGAGGAGCTGCGCAAGCGCGGCATCAACGCCGTGGTGCGCGGGCGGCAGAAGCAGCCCTATTCGGTCTGGGCAAAAATGGAGCGCAAATCCGTCGCCTTCGAGCAATTGTCGGACATTTTCGGCTTCCGCGTCGTGGTGGACAGCGTGGAGGACTGCTATCGGGTGATCGGCGTGGTCCACACCAAATGGCCGGCCGTGCCCGGACGGTTCAAGGACTATATCTCGACGCCGAAGCAGAACGATTACAGGTCGGTGCACACCACCGTGGTCGGGCCGGGGCGCCAGCGCGTCGAGCTGCAGGTCCGCACCGAGGAAATGCACGACATCGCCCGCAACGGCATTGCGGCGCACGCCTTCTACAAGGACCGCAAGGGTTCCGAGCCCGTGCTGTCGCATGAAAGCAGCGCCTATCAATGGCTGAAGCGCACCATCGACATGCTGGCCGAGGGCGACAGTCCCGAGGAGTTTCTGGAGCACACACGGCTGGAGCTGTTCCACGATCAGGTGTTCTGCTTCACGCCCAAGGGGCGGCTGATCGCCCTGCCGCGCGGGGCGACGCCGATCGATTTCGCCTATGCGGTCCACACCAGCGTCGGCAATTCGGCGGTCGGCGTGAAGATCAACGGCCGCCTCGCGCCCTTGCTGGCGCCGCTCGCCAATGGCGACGAGGTCGAGATCATCCGCGCCGAAACCCAGACCCCGCCCGCGGCCTGGGAGAGCATCGCCGTGACCGGCAAGGCCCGCGCCGCCATCCGCCGCGCCTCGCGCGAGGCGGTGCGGGCGCAATACGCCGGCCTCGGCCGCCAGATCGTGCTGCGCGCCTTCGAGCGCGCGGGAAAAGCTTTTTCCGACGACAAGCTGAAGATGGCGCTGCCGCGCCTCGCCCGCGCGCAGGTCGAGGACGTGCTGGCGGCGGTCGGGCGCGGCGAAATGTTCTCCGGCGACGTCGTCAAGGCCGTCTATCCCGACTTCAAGGAGGAGCGCAAGGCGACGGCGCCGCTGCGGCCCGATCCCGGCTGGTTCAAGATGCAGAAGGCGGCGGGCATGCAGTTCAAGGCGCCCGGCGCGACCGGCCACGCCCTGCCGATCCGCGGCCTGCGCGGCGACCTGCCGGTGAGTTTCGCCCCGGACGGCGGCGCCGTGCCGGGCGACCGCATCGTCGGCATTCTCACGCCCGGCGAGGGCGTCACCATTTATCCGATCCAGTCCTCGGCGCTGGCGCAGTTCGACGACCAGCCCGAACGCTGGCTCGACGTGCGCTGGGATCTCGAGGGCGCGCCGGAGCTGTTTCCCGCCAAGATCGTCGTGGCCGCGATCAACGAGCCGGGCAGTCTCGGCGCCGTCGCCAGCCTGATCGGCGATTCCGGCGGCAATATTGACGAAGTCACCTTCAACAAATTGTCGCCGGACTTCCGCGAAATGATCTTTGAACTGGAAGTGTTCGACCTGAAACATCTGACCGACATCGTGTCGCGCGTGCGCGCGCTGCCGATGGTGCACCGGGTCGAGCGGGTGATCGGCTGACGCGTCAGGCCGGCGGCGGCGGCGTCTCGGCCGTGGAAGCCAGGGCGCCGGCGTGGCCCGCCATTTCCGCCTGAAGACGGTTGCGGTCGCGGATCGACAGCGCGCGGGTCGCCTCGAACAGCGACAGCAGGCTGCGCCCGATTCGGGCGAGATCGGCGTCGCCGTCGCGTTCAAGCTGTTCGACCAGCCCGGCCTGACGCGCGATCAGCCGTTCCTGCAACCGGACGCCGCGCTCGGCGCGGGCCAGCCGGTCGAGCGACGCCGCAAGGCGCCGGTCGCGCGGCCGCGGAGGCGGAAGAGGCTGGGCTTGCGGCTGGGCTTGCTGCTGGCCTCGCGCCGGGGTCGGAGCCGGGTCGGGCGTCAGGCGCAGGAGCGGGGCGGGATCGTTCGGTTTCGGCTCGAAGAAATCGGCGGCGCGCGCGCCGAGCGCGTTGCAAAGTTTCATCATCACCGGCGCGGGAACGCGCGCTTCGCCCTTTTCGTAGCGTAGCAAAAGGACGGCGTTGAGGCCGATGCGCGAGGCCAGCCCGTCGAGCGACAGGCGCGCCTGAAACCTTCTCTCGCGAATTCTTGAGCCGACAAGCAAATCAATTGATTTCATGACGGTGTCGTCCGCCTGTCGATGATTTTCGATGAATATTATCATGCTATGGCTTCAGTTTCGCCTCAACTTGTGGGCATTACCGTGGGGCAAACCCCGAGCCGAGACCGACAAAACTTAAGCACTGCTAACCGGCGCGGGGAGGGCGCGCGCCGCGCCGGCGCCCCGGTTTCGGCGCGGGCATGGAAAAGGCGCGTTGTCGATCCGGCCGGTCCGTCCTATGACACGCGCGGAAAACGCCAATGCGCGCCGGATGCGGCGCAAGACGGACGGAAGGGGTGCGGTGATGGGCGCAAGGAAGATCCGGCTGGGTGTCAATGTCGATCATGTCGCCACCCTGCGCAACGCGCGCGGCGGTTTCGTTCCCGATCCGGTGCGCGCGGCGCAAATGGCCATTGTCGCCGGGGCGGACGGGATCACCGCCCATTTGCGCGAGGATCGCCGGCATATCGGCGACGAGGACATGCGCCGGCTGCGCGAACTGCCGACGCCGCTCAATTTCGAAATGGCGGCGACCGAGCAAATGCTCGACATCGCCCTGCGGATCAAGCCGCACGCCTGCTGCCTGGTGCCGGAAAAGCGCACCGAGCGCACCACCGAGGGCGGCCTCGACGTGATCGGCGGCAAGAAACACCTGATTCCCTTCGTCGATGAGTTGAAACGCGGCGGCGTGCGGGTGTCGCTGTTCGTCGAGCCCTCGCCGGAGGCGTTGCAGGCGGCGGTCGAGATCAAGGCTCCCGTGGTCGAACTGCACACGGGGGCGTGGTGCAATGCGCTGGCGCTGGGCGATCCGGGCAAGGCCGAGGCCGAATTCGCCCGGCTGCGCGCGGCGGCGGCGTCCTGCGAAAAGCTCGGGCTGGAATGTCACGCCGGCCACGGCCTCGATTTCGACAGCGCGACCACCATCGCCGCCCTGCCGCAGATCGCCGAATTGAACATCGGCCATTTCCTGATCGGCGAGGCCGTCTTCATCGGCCTGGAGGCGTCGATCCGGCGGATGATCTCGGCCATCGCGCAAGGCGTGGCCCAAGGCGTGGCCCAAGGCGTGGCTCAAGGTGTTGGGGGAGCGCGCGGCGCATGATTCTCGGCGTCGGGATCGATCTTTGCGACATCCGGCGGATCGAGCGCACGCTCGAGAAATATGGCGATCGCTTCGCCCGCCGCTGTTTCACCCAGGTCGAGCGCGACAAGGCCGACGGGCGGGCGCGGCGCGCCGAAACCTATGCGAAAAGGTTCGCCGCCAAGGAGGCCTGCGCCAAGGCGCTCGGCACCGGCCTGGCGCGCGGCGTGTGGTTTCACGACATCGGCGTGGTCAATGACGCGGCGGGCAAGCCCGGCGTGGTGCTGCAGGGCGCGGCGGCGGCGCGTCTGGCCGATTTGTGCGCGCGCTTGGCGCCGGCCGGGGCGACGCCCCATATCCATCTGACTTTGACCGATGAATATCCCTACGCCCAGGCGCAAGTCCTGATCGAGGCGGTGGCGCCTTGCGTTTCCCCTGAAAAACCCGCAATACCGGCGGCCACAGGATCAACATGAGCAAGACCATGACCGACGATTCGGCGCCGCATGCCGTGAAGAAGACCGAACCCGAAGGCCTCGGCGAGACCGTCGTCGTCATTCTCCAGGCGCTGGCCATCGCGCTGGTGGTCCGCACCTTTCTGTTCCAGCCGTTCAACATTCCCTCGGGCTCGATGATCCCGACGCTGGAAATCGGCGATTATCTGTTCGTGTCGAAATATTCCTACGGCTATTCGCGCTATTCCTTCCCGTTCGGGCCGCCTTTGTTCAAGGGGCGCGTGCTCTCCTCGCCGCCCAAGCGCGGCGATATCGTGGTGTTCAAGCTGCCGCGCGACAATGAAACCGACTATATCAAGCGCGTGATCGGCCTGCCCGGCGAAAAGATCGAGATCAAGCGCGGCCGTCTCTACATCAACGACGAACTCGTGCCGCGCGATCCGATCGACAAGGTGCAGACCGACGATCTCTACGGCCATTTCGGCGCCGTGCCGACCTACAAGGAGACGCTGCCGGGCGGCGTCGAGCACACGATCATCGAAATCCAGGGCGACGACGGTTTTAACGACAACGCCGGGCCGTTCGTCGTGCCGCCGAACCATTTTTTCATGATGGGCGACAATCGCGACAATTCCACCGATTCGCGCGTGCCGCCGGACCAGGGCGGCGTCGGCTACGTGCCGTTCGAAAATCTCGAAGGACGCGCGGAAGTGACCTTCTTCTCGGTCGGCGAGGGCGCGGCGGCCTATGAATTCTGGCGCTGGCCGTGGACGCTGCGTCTCAACCGCATGTTCCACGCGGTCAGATGAGCACGAAGGCGGTCGCCGGCGATCTCGCCGATCTCGAGGCGCGCATCGGCCACGTTTTCGCCGACCGGTCGCAACTGGTCCGCGCGCTCACCCATATCAGCGCGCTGGCGCCGTCGCCGACGCTGCGCCGCACCGACTGTTACCAGCGGCTGGAGTTTTTGGGCGACCGCGTGCTCGGCCTCGTGATCGCGTCTCTGCTGTGCGCGCATTTCCCCGAGGCGGAGGAGGGCGAACTTTCGCGCCGGCTGGCCGTTCTCGTGCGCAAGGAAACCTGCGCCGACATCGCCCGCGAATGGGGCGCCGGCGATTTTCTGCGGCTGGGCGACGGCGAGGCCCAGAACGGCGGCAAGAAGAAGTCGGCCCTGCTCGGCGACATCTGCGAATCCATCATCGGCGCGGTCTATCTCGATGGCGGCTTCCCCGCCGCCCAGGCTTTGGTCGAGCGCGCCTTCATCGAAAAATTGCGCAATCCCACCCGGCCCTTGCGCGATCCCAAGACCATGCTGCAAGAATGGGCGCAGGCGCGCGGCCTGACGCCGCCGCTGTACAAGCTGGCCGCGCGGTCGGGGCCGGATCATGCGCCGGTGTTCGTCATCGCCGTGACCATCCCGGGCTTTGATCCGGTGGAGGCGCGCGGCGGCTCGAAACGCGCCGCGGAACAGGCGGCGGCGCAGAATTTTCTCGCCCGCGAAGGGGTGACGGACCTGACATGACAGAAACCCGCTGCGGCTTCGCCGCCCTGATCGGCGCGCCCAACGCCGGAAAATCCACTTTGATGAACCAGCTGGTCGGGGCCAAGGTCTCGATCGTCTCGCGCAAGGTGCAGACCACGCGGGCGCTGGTGCGCGGCATCGCGCTGCAGGAGCAGACCCAGATCATCTTCGTCGACACGCCCGGCATTTTCTCGCCGAAGCGGCGGCTCGACCGCGCCATGGTGACGTCGGCCTGGGGCGGGGCGGGCGACGCCGACGTTGTCTGCCTGCTGGTGGACGTGCGAAAAGGGTTGGATGAGGAGAACGAGGCGATTTTCGCCCGTATCGGCGAGATCAAGGCGCCAAAAATCCTGGTGCTCAACAAGATCGACACGATCGCGCACGAAAAGCTGTTGGGGCTGGCCGCCGACCTCAACGCCAGGGCCAATTTCGTCGACACCTTCATGATTTCCGCCCTCAAGGGCCATGGCACCGAGACGTTTCTGAAAAAGCTCTCCGGCTTCATGCCCGAGAGTCCCTGGCTTTATCCCGAGGATCAGGTGTCCGATGCGCCGCTGCGCTCGCTGGCGGCGGAAATCACCCGCGAGAAACTGTTCGAGCGGCTGCACGACGAGCTGCCGTACCAGTCCACGGTCGAGACCGAATTGTGGAAGGACATGCCCGACGGCTCCGCGCGCGTCGAGCAGACGATTTACGTCACCCGCGAGGGCCAGAAGAAGATCGTGATCGGCGAGGGCGGCAAGACGATCAAGTCGATCGGGCAGGCGGCGCGCAAGGAGATCATCGAGGCGGCGGAGCAGAACGTCCACCTGTTCCTGTTCGTGAAAGTGCGCGAAAACTGGGGCGACGACCCCGAGCGTTACCGCATGATGGGGCTGGACTTTCCGAAGAAGTGACGGGACTTCTCCCTCTCCCCCTTTACGGGTGGAGGGAGCAGGTCGAGGCTCGCAATGGAATGGTCCGAGCGCGCCCTGGTGCTGGGCGTGAAAAAGCATGGCGAGACCAGCGTCATTCTGGAAGTGGCGACGCGGGATCATGGTCGGCATGTCGGCGTGGTCCGCTCCGGGCGCTCGAAAACCATGCAGCCGGTGTTGCAGCCCGGCAATGAGGTCGCCGTCACCTGGCGGGCGCGGCTGGAGGAGCATATCGGCGCCTTCGTCGTGGAGCCGCTGGCGTTGCGCACCCATTTGCTGATGTGCGACGTCCGCGCCCTGCATGGCGTGAACTGGCTGTGCGGCATGTTGCGGCTGTTGCCGGAACGCGATCCCCACGCCCACCTGTTCGACATGGCGGCGGCGCTGCTGGCGAATCTGACCGATCCTGTGGCGCCCAACCTGTTCGTGCGCTTCGAACTCGCCCTGCTGGCGGATCTGGGCTTCGGGCTCGATCTCGAACGCTGCGCCGCCACCGGCGCGACCGAAGATTTGATCTATGTTTCGCCGAAAAGCGGCCGCGCCGTCAGCCGCGAGGCCGGCGCGCCCTGGGCGGCGCGATTGCTGCCGCTGCCGGCCTTTTTACGGGAGGGGCCGGAGTTGGCCGCCGAAGTGGAGCAGATCCGCGACGCCTTGCGCCTCACCGGCTATTTTCTCGACCGCGATATTTTCGCGCCGCGCGGACTGAAGCCGTCGGAGGCGCGCGCGGCCTATCTCGCGACCTTATAAGGACTCTGTCAGCCTTAGGATGCGCACTGGCTCGCCCTTGGCCAGCGCCGGTGCCTGCGCGTCGCGCAGGATCAGCGCCTGTGACCGCGCCAGCACCGAATTCAACGAGGAATCCTGGTCCTTGTGCGGCGTGGCCTCCAGTTGGCCCGCCTCGGTCCAGGCGAGAGTCGCCCGCACATATTCGCGGCGCGGGCCATTGGGTTTCATATCGGCCCCGGCGCGGGCGGGCTCGATCCGGTGCGCCGCGCCCGCCGCATCGCCGCACAGGGCGCGGATCAGCGGTTTGAGGAAAAGCTCGCCGCACACCACCGCCGAGACCGGATTGCCCGGAAGCCCCAGCACGACGGTCTTGCCGATCTGGCCGTGAATCAGCGGCTTGCCCGGCTTCATATTGATCTTCCAGAATTCCAGCGCCATGCCCTCGGCCTCCAGCGCCCCGCGCACGAAATCGCGGTCGCCGACCGAGGCGCCGCCGATGGTGACGAGCACGTCGACGCCGGCGTCGAGCGCCTTGCGGATGGCGGCTTCGATCGCCTCGGGCTGGTCGGGCGCCACCCCGAGATCGAGCGCCGCGCCGCCGCAGGCCGCGATCAGGCCGAGCACGGCATAGGCGTTGGAGGCGACGATCTGGTCGGGGCCGCGCGGCTCGCCCGGCGGCGCCAGTTCGTCGCCGGTCGACAAAACCGCGATGCGCGGCGCGCGCGCGACAGGCAGGGTTGGATGATCGGCTGAGGCGGCGAGGGCGACGTCGGCGGGCGAAAGCCGCCGCCCCGCGCGCAAAATGGTCTCGCCCTCGCGGAAATCTATGCCGGCGCGGCGCACGTTCTTGCCGGGCGTCACCTTGGTCCGCGCGGCGACGTTCTCGCCGTCGCGCGCCGCCTCCTCTTGTATCAGCACGCTGTCAGCGCCCTCCGGCATCGGCGCGCCGGTAAAAATCCGCACGGCCTCGCCGGGGCCGCACACGCCGGCGAAACCGGCGCCGGCCGAGGATTCGCCGATGACGTTTAAGGCGCCCTTGCCGGCGTCTTCGGCGCGCAGCGCGTAACCGTCCATGGCCGATAGCGGCTTGGGAGGCTGTGTGCGCAAGGCCGGAAGATCACGCGCCAGCGTGCGGCCGAAGGCGGCGGCGAGCGGGACGTCCTCGACGTCCAGCGGGCCGGAGGCGCTGGCGAGGATCGCGGCCAGGGCGTCTTCGACGGAGAGGAGAGGTTTTTTGTCGGCCATTTCACATCTCCATGAAAGTCTTGGCGCGCGCCCTCGTTCGGCTAGCCGGGAGAGGGACTGTCGGCGCGGAAATCCCCAGATTTTCCACCGCTTTTCAACAGGAGGCGCACAGCCTCGATTCGCATGGCCCGGTCCGCCGCCTTGAGCATGTCGTAGATGGTCAGGCAGGCGACCGAGACGGCGGTCAGCGCCTCCATCTCCACGCCGGTTTCGCCCAGAACCCGTGCGCGCGCCGTCACGCGCAGGCCGGGCAAGGCGGCGTCCGCCGCAACGTCAACCTCGACCTTGGACAGCAGCAGCGGATGGCACAGCGGGATCAGTTCATGGGTCTTCTTGGCGGCGAAAATGCCGGCGATGCGCGCGGTTGCGAACACGTCGCCTTTTTTCGCCTGGCCGGACAGGCACAGGTCCAGCGTCGCGGGCGCCATGACCACGCAGCCTTCCGCCACGGCCTCGCGGGCCGTGCGGTCCTTGCCGGAGACATCGACCATGCGCGCCTCGCCCGCCTCGTTCAGGTGGGTGAGCTTTTCCGTCATGCCGACGGCTTGGCCTCGCCGGTCAGCAGGGCGCGGGTGGCGGCGCCGACGTCGGCCTGACGCATCAGCGTCTCGCCCACCAGAAACACGTTCACGCCGGCCTTGCGCAGGCGCACGATGTCGTCGTGCGAGCCGATGCCGCTTTCCGCCACCAACAGCTTTTCGCGCGGCACGCGCTGGCTGAGCCGTTCGCTGACTTCGATCGAGACGGTGAAGTCGCGCAGATTGCGGTTGTTGATGCCGACCAGCGGCGTCTCCAGCCCCAGCGCGCGGTCGAGTTCGGCCTCGTCATGCGCTTCGGCCAGCACGTCCATGTTGAGGTCGTGGGCGGCGGCGTTGAGCGCCTTGGCCTCGCTGTCGCTGACGCAGGCCATGATGATCAGCACGCAATCGGCGCCGGCGGCGCGGGCCTGATAGACCTGATAGGGGTCGAACAGGAAATCTTTTCGCAGGGCGGGCAGGCGCACAGCCGAGCGCGCGGCGGTGAGATCGTCGAGCTTGCCCTGGAACGAGGGGCCGTCGGTGAGGACGGACAGACAGGCCGCGCCATTGGCCTCATAGGCGCGGGCGTGGACAGGCGGGTCGAAATCCTTGCGAATCAACCCCTTGGAGGGGCTGGCCTTTTTCACCTCGGCGATCAGCGCCGGCATGTCCGCCGCCACCTTGTCGCGCAAGGCGCGCACGAAGCCGCGCGGCGGGTCGACGTCGCGCAGCTTGCGCTCAAGCGTCGCCAGCGGCACCCGCACCTTGGCTTCCGAAATCTCGGTCCGCTTGTAGGCCTCGATCTTGCGCAAAATGTCGGAATTGGACCCCATGTTTCCTCGAACTGGCTGTAGATTTTTATTTTAGCGCATTTTCTTCCCGCGAACCGGCGCCCGTTTCGCTTGAAAATGCTTTAGGCCTCTTTGCTGGTCCTGATCAGATTTTCCAGCGTATCATGTGCTTTACCGCTGTCCAGAGCCGCTTCCGCCAGCCGCGCGCCGTCTTTCAGCCCCTCGGCCTTGCCGGCGACCGTCAGCGCGGCGGCGGCGTTGAGCACGGCGATGTCGCGATAGGCGTTTTTGGCCCCGTTGAGCACGGCGCGCAGGGCGGCGGCGTTATAAGCGGGATCGCCGCCGCGCAGGTCTTCCAGCGTCGCGCGCGGCAGGCCGGCCTCCTCGGGCGTGATCACGAAACGCCGGATGCGGCCGTGGTCCAGTTCGAGGATCTCCGTCGGCGCGGTGGTGGTGATTTCGTCGAGCCCGTCGGCGCCGTGGGCGACCCACACCTTTTCCGAGCCGAGCGCATCGAGCGTCTGCGCGATATAGTCCATCCAGCGGGCGTCGGCGACGCCGATCAGCGCGCGCGTGACGCCGGCGGGATTGGACAGCGGCCCCAGCAGGTTGAACAGGGTGCGCACGCCCAGCTCCTTGCGGATCGGCGCCACCGCCGCCATGGCGGGATGATGCGCCTGCGCCGTCATGAAGCCGATGTTGACCTCGCGCAGGCATTTCTCCACCACGTCGGGCGGGATGCCGATGCGCACGCCCAAACCCGTCAGCACGTCGGAGGCGCCGGAGAACGAGCTGGCGGCGCGGTTGCCGTGCTTGGCGACGGGCACGCCGCAGGCGGCCACCACAATCGCGGCGAGCGTGGAGATATTATACGTCTGCGCCCCGTCGCCGCCGGTGCCGACCACGTCGATGGCGCCCTCGGGGGCGGACACGCGCGCCATGCGCGCGCGCATGGCGGAGACCGCGCCGGTCAGCTCATCCATGGTTTCGCCGCGCACGCGCAGGCCCATCAGGAAGGCGCCGATCTGCGCCGGCGTCGTTTCGCCGGACAGGATCAGGCCGAACGCGTCTTCGGCCTCGGCGCGGGAGAGCGGGGCGCGTTCGGCGATCCGGGCGAGAAAGGGCTTGAACGCCTCCATGGCCGTCTCCCGCTTATTTCCGTCGCCGCGCGGCGTTCCACTTCTGCGCCAGATCGAGGAAGTTCTTCAACAGGGCGTGGCCGTGCTCGGAGGCGATGCTTTCGGGGTGGAACTGCACGCCATGCACGGGATGGGTGATGTGCGACAGGCCCATGATCAGGCCGTCGGCGGTGGTCGCGGTCACCGCGAGTTCGGTCGGCAGCGTCTCGCGCCGCACCACCAGCGAATGGTAGCGGGTGGCCTTGAACGGCGCGGGCAGGCCATGGAACACGGTTTCGCTTTTATGATAAATCTCGGCGACCTTGCCGTGGATCGGCTGCGGCGCGCGCACCACCTCGCCGCCGAACACCTCGCCGATGGCCTGATGGCCGAGGCAGACGCCGAACAGCGGAATTTTCTCGCAGGCGGCGCGGATCAGGTCGAGGCAGATGCCGGCCTCGCGCGGGGTGCAGGGGCCGGGCGACAACACCAGACAATCCGGATTCTCGCCGATGACCTGCTCGACGCTGGTCTGGTCGTTGCGCACCACCTTCACATCGGCGCCAAGCGCGCCGAAGTAATGCACGAGATTGAAGGTGAAAGAATCGTAATTGTCGATCAGCGTGACGGAAACGGATGTCATGACAGCCTCGTTGGAAGGGCTGTTTTGGGCGCGCCCGCAGGGGAAGTCAATGCGCGCGGCGGCTTTCAAACGCCGCCGCTTGTCCCTATATTCGCCATGAAGCGCAATTGGAGCACACCATGGCCGGACGCCCCGTGATGGAACTGACCGACGCCGCCGCGGCGCGGGTGAAAACCCTTGTCGAAAAGGCCGGCGGCGACGCTCTTGGCCTGCGGGTCGGGGTCAAGAACGGCGGCTGCGCCGGCATGTCCTATACGGTGGAAATGGCGCAGGACCACAAACCCGGCGAAATCCTGGTCGAGGACAAGGGGGCGAAAGTGCTGATCGACCCCAAGGCCGTGCTGTTCCTGATCGGCGCCCAGATGGATTTCGAGACGTCGAAACTCTCGGCCGCCTTCACCTTCAAGAATCCCAACGAAACCGCCTCGTGCGGCTGCGGCGAATCGGTGGCGATCGCGCCGGTGTCGGAGGAGGCGCTGAGCCAGTTCAGCGTGTGACCGCGAACTGATCCGCCGGGCGCGGCGCGGCGAGCCGCGTCAGCAAATCCGCCACATGCGCCTCGATCTGCGGCAGGGCGACCTCGGGCGGCGCGTAATCTATGTCGTGGATATGCCAGTATTCGATCCGGCCGGGCGCGGCCTTGTCCGTCCAGGCGGCGAACCGCGCCTGGATCAGCGGCATGTGCTCGGCCAGCTTCAGCGCGACGATATGATCGGCGGCGTCGAGATCCTCGACCGCCACTTGCCGGGGCAGGCGGGCGGATTCGCGGTCGAAGGCGAGGCCCCGCGCCCGCAGCGCCTGCGCCGCGGCGCGCGAAATCGGCCCGATATTGCCGGATCCCAGATCGACCGCGACTCCGCGCGACAGGGCGGTCCAGTCCGGGCAGGTTTGCGGCGCGAGAAAGTTGAACACTTCTTCCGCGTACCGGCTGCGATAGTAATTGCCGGTGCACAGGAACAACACATGCTTCATGGGCGGGCCTCATGGGATGACGCCGCATCGTGCCACGGCAATTTGTCAATCTCACGCCGCCCGGCAGGCGTAAACCGCCGGGCGCCCGCCGCGCCGGACTATTCCGCCGCGACCCTCTGCGCCGTCAGCAGCGCGGCGCCCGTGCGGGCGGCGGTTTCGCCGCGCTCGCTTTCCAGCGATTTCCACTGGATCAGCTCCAGCGTTCCGTCGAAATGCTCGGCGATGGCGGTGCAGGATTCGACGAAATCGCCGGTGTTGACATAGGTGATTCCGTCGATCTCGCGGATCACGGCATGGTGGATGTGGCCGCAGACGATGCCGTCGACGCCGCGCTTGCGCGCTTCCGCCGCCAGCGTCTCCTCGAAGGCGCCGATGAAATTGACGGCGTCCTTGACCTTGAGCTTGGCCCATTGCGAGAACGACCAATAGGGCAAGCCAAACTTGCGGCGGGCGCGGTTGAACCAGCAATTGACCCAGATGGCGAAATCATAGGCCCAGTCGCCGAGATGGGCGAGCCAGCGGGCGTGGCGCACCACCACGTCGAACTGGTCGCCGTGGACGACCAGGAAGGTTTTGCCGTCGGCGGTCTTGTGCAGGATGTGGTCCTCGACCTCGACGCCGCCGAATTCCAGCCCGACGAAATCGCGGGCGAATTCGTCGTGATTGCCGGGCACGAACACCACGCGGGTGCCCTTGCGCACCTTGCGCAGCAGTTTCTGCATCACGTCGTTGTGGGCCTGCGGCCAATACCAGCCGCCCTTGAGGCGCCAGCCGTCGATGATGTCGCCGACGAGGATCAGCTCCTCGGATTCATTGTGCTTGAAGAAATCGAGCAGCAGATCGGCCTGGCATCCGCGCGTGCCGAGATGCACGTCGGAAATGAACAGGGTGCGGTAGCGTTTGGGCTCCGCCTCCTCGTCGGTCCGGTTCAGAATGGCGCTCATGATCTGGCCTTTCCGTCTATTAAGAAATCGCTTCCTGCTGCCAGTCAATTGTTGCGTCCCGATGACAAAGCTGTCATTCGCCGGCCATGCTCAAGGGAATCTTCCTGAAGACGCTCTCCACCCTGGCCTTCACCGCCATGGCGCTGGGGGTGCGCGCGGCGGCCCCGACCGTGCCGGTGGCGGAGATCGTGTTCTATCGTTCCCTTGTCGCGCTGGCCGTGCTGCTGGCCTGGCTGGCGGCCAGCGGGGCGCTGTCGGGCGCCTGGCGGACCACGCGGCCGCTCGGCCATCTCGGGCGCGGCCTGTCCGGCGTCGCCGGCATGTTCTGCAATTTCACCGCGCTGGCGCTGCTGCCGCTCGCCGACGCCACCGCCTATTTCTACGCCTATCCGATTTTCGTCACCCTGATCGCCGGGCTGGCGTTGCGCGAGCGCGTGCAGGCCTCGCGCTGGCTGGCGGTAGCGATCGGTTTTGTCGGCGTGGTGGTCATGCTGTCGGAACATCTCGGCTTTGGCGCGGGTTTTGACGGGAACATGCGGTACGGGGCCGGCGTCGCCCTGATCGGGGCGCTGTGCGCGGCGCTGTCCATCGTGCAGACGCGCCGCCTCGCTCAACTCGAAACCACGGGCGCCATCGTGTTCTACTTCACCTGCTCCTGCGTATTCTTCGGCGCCCTGACTCTGGCGGCGGCGCCTGTGTTTCCGGCGCTGGGAAGCGCCTATGTCGCGCCCGACGCCCGCGCCTGGATCGGCCTGGCCGGCGCCGGGGTGGCGGGCGGGGCGGCGCAAATCCTCGCCACCTCGTCCTACCGCTACGCCGACGCCTCGCTGCTCGCCGCCTTCGATTATCTCGCCATGGTCTGGGCGCTGCTCGCCAGCCTCGCCATCGACGGCGAGGCGCCCTCGCGCGCCGTGCTGCTCGGCGCTGCGGCCATCGCCGCCGCCGGCCTGCTGGCGCTGCGCTCGTCGCGCAAAACGCCCGAGCGGGCCTGACGCCGCCGCCTTTTCGCGCAGCCGGCGCCGATTCTTCGCGCGCAAGACGGTGGCGAAAGGGCTTTCAAAGCCGTCGAAAATTCGTTATTTCAAACAAAATCGTTTAGAATTCCGAACGGGGCGCGTCGTCGCGATGGGCGTCGAAGGCAAGGACAAGCAGAAGGTTCTGGAGGCGGGCGCCGTGGCTCTGGCCGGGCAGCTCGGCAAGACCGTGCAGCGCCTGCGCAAGGCGTCGAACCTGTCGCTGTCGGAATTGTCCGACCAGTCGGGCGTCGCCAAGTCCATCATCAGCCAGATCGAGCGCAACGAGACCAATCCGACCCTGGTGACGCTGTGGCGGCTGGCGCAGGCGCTCGACGTCAGCATCGAGCAGGTTTTGCGCGAGGACGAGGACTCGGCGTTCATCGAGAAGATCTCGCGCAACGACACGCCGCTGCTGGTGTCCGACGACGGCAAGTGCCGGCTGGTGATCACCGGCTGGAGCAAAACCATCGACTGGCTGCAATGGTACGACTTTTTCGCCGAGCCGGGCGGCGTGCTGGCCTCGGACGCCCACCAGCGCGGCGCGATGGAATCGCTGACCGTGCTGGAAGGCGAATTGCGCGTGGAATCCGGGGGCGAGACGGAATCGGCGGTCACGGGCGACACATTGCGCTACCGCGCCGACCGCCCGCATCTGATCCGCAATCCCGCCGACAAGCCGGCGCGGGCGGTGATGATATGCATTTTGCGCGCAGCAGCCATGGAATGAGCGCGGAGCATCGTTAACGCGCCCTGGCCGCGCGCCGCCTTCGTCGCCCGCTCCGCCGGGGCATCGTCCCGCCGTTGGCGCCGCAGCGCGGCCGGCGGGGCTATTCGATAAAAATTCAATCAAAAACAATCTGTTGGCGTCGCGCGTCTCCGGTCGGCCGGCGCGCGCGATTCCGGCCGTTTCGGCCCGCGCCGTCCGTGGCCCGCCGGCGCCTTGATTGCTAATAAATTGTTTTAGAGGGGGAAACCCTGACGCTTGCGCGCGGCGATGCAACTTGCGGGTTGGTTGTGCTCTGCACAATGGTGGGGAGACATTGACAATGCGCGTGAGTTTGGTCTGGAGTTGGGCGCGATGGGAGAGAGTCTGGAGTCGGTCGCGGAGCAGGCCTTGATCAAGCTGTTGTTCGCCTTGTCCGATCTGGAAAGCTATGGCGCGGACACGCCGCAATTGGCCCATGTGCGGGAGCAACTGGTCGCCGCCGTCGAGCAACTCTCCCGGGTGGCCCCGCGCTTTCATTTCGACACCGAGGTCAGCGCCGCCTTCGCCAAATCCTGCGCGGCCTGCCGCCGCGACAAAAAAACCTACATCTGACGTTCGTAAGCGGCCAGGACGTCGCGCGCCAGCGCCAGCGCGCGGCCGGCCAGATCCGGCTGCGACGAATCCAGCCGTCTCCAGAAAATCTGGCCGAGCGGCCGCTGCAATTGCGCGTCCAGCACGCTTTCGTCGGCGTCGGAGGCGCCTTTGGGGCGCTCGCGCACGCGCTGGCGCAACACGTCGGGTTCGGCGTCCAGCCACAAACCAAGGAAGGGCGCGCCGGCGTCGCGCGCCAGCTTCTCCACGGCGTCGCGCTCCTCCTGCGCCGCATAAACCGCGTCGATCACCACCGCGCGGCCCTGGTTAAGGGCGTCGAGCGCGCGCGACAGCAGCCGCAGATAGACGGCGGCGGTGATGTTCATGGCGTAAGCTTCGGGCGGCAGCCGGTCGCCGGGCGGCAGCTTGTGCATGGCCTTGCGGGTGCGGTCCGAATTGAGCGAGCGCGCGCCCGGCGCCGGGCCAAGCTCGGCGGCGATTTTCGCGGCCAGCGTCGATTTGCCGGAGCCGCTGAGGCCGCCGATCACCACCAGCATGCGCGGGCGCGGCGACAGCAGATCCTCGGCGAGCTGGAAATAGGCCCGCGCCTCGTCCTCGTGCTCCCTGACGCAGCCGCCATGGCCGGTGCGCGCCTGTCCGCTGGCGATATGGGCGCGGATGGCGGCGCGCAGCGCCATGAAAAACGGCAGCGACGCATAGCCGTCGCGGATCTTGGCGGGCAGGTCGGGCAGGGTGCGGAACAGCGCGCTGGCGTAGCGGTTGTAAAGCAGGTTGGCGAGGTCGTGGCGGCCGCACAGCCACAGATCCATCAGCGTGAAGGCGACGTCGTAGAGCACGTCGATCCGGGCCAGCGCCTCGTCGAACTCGATGCAGTCGAACAGGGTGGGCTTGCCCCGGAACAGGCAGATGTTGCGCAGGTAGAGGTCGCCATGGCACAGCCGCACGAAGCCGCGCGCCGCGCGGGCGTCGAGCAGCGGGGCGATCCGCGCCAGTTCGTCGCGGAACTTGCCTTCGAGCCGCGCGACATCGGCCGACGCGAACAGGTGGCAGCCCTCGAAACTCTCGTCGTTGAGGTCGAGCAGATGCGTCATGGCGGCGGCGCCCTCGGCGTCGGGAAAACGCTCGGCGCTGGCGTGAAAGCGCGCGATCGTCTCCGCCAGCGCCTCGATATGGGCGGGTTCGAGCCGCCGCTCGCGCGCCATCACGTCGAACAGGTCGGATTCGCGGAAGCGGCGCATCACCACAATGCAATCGACCCGCTCGCCCGGCCCGTCGAAGGCCAGTCCGTCGCCCTCGCGGGTGATCGCGCGCAGGCCGAGATACAGGCCGGGCGCGGCGCGGGCGTTCAGCGCGACTTCGGCGCGGCAGGCGGCCTCGCGCTTGTCCGGCGTGGAGAAATCCAGATAGGGGAACAGCACGGCGCGCTTGAGCTTGAACACGAGGTCGCCGGCGAGCAGCACGATGGAGACATGGGTCTCCTTGACCTCGACCTCGGCCGGGCCGCCGACCCCGGCCTCGGCGGCCAGCGCGTCCCTGAGGAAGGCGAACGTGTCCTGCTGCGCCATGGTCACGGCTCGATGAGCGGGGCGGGGCGGGTGCGGCGCAACACGAGATTGGCGGCCAGCGCCTGCGCCACCTGGGCGGCGAGGCACTCGCCGCCGGTTTCGACCGGCAGCGGATTGTCGCCCTGATCGGCGCGGGACTTGGCGCGGGCGGCGACCTGCACCGCGTCGGCGCGGCGAATGTAGAACACGTTCTGCGCGGCGGCGACCTTGCGCGTCGCATCGCGAATCGCCTCGACCTCGGCCTGATCGTGCAGCCATGGATTGGTCTCGAAGCCGACCAGCAGCACGTCGGCGTCGGCTTCCTTGGTCCAGCGCACGCCGTCGGTCAGGCTGTGTTCGTAGGCCTCGGGATCGACATGGGCCAAAGCGTCGTTGCCGCCGACCTGCCAGATCAGCAAATCCGGGTGCTGCAACGCGAATTCGGTGCGGATGCGCTCCAGCGCGTCGCCGGCGGTCTCGCCGGACATCGGGCGGTTGACCACGATCACGTCGATGCCGGTCAGCGCCTTTTCCAGCAGGCTCTCCAGCGTCGCCGGATAGGAGCGGCGCGCGCCGCGGCCCACCGCGCCGCCGATCACCAGCAGCCGCAATTTCTTGTCGGGACGCGCCAGCGCCGCCGTGACGAAGGGCAGGGGCGCGGGAGAGGCGAGGCTTCCGCTGACGGGCTCGCAACGGTCTTCCGCATGGGAAGGCTGCCCCGCGACGCAACAGAGCGCGACCAGGCAGAGCGCTATTTTTCCGGCGCGGGAACGCTTTTTGCGCGCCCGCCATGTCTTTGCCGCCATTCGGTCAACCATGCCGTGAAGCCCAAACCCGCCGCGCCCACACCTAGCACGAGCCAATCGATTTCCCAACGCCCGTTAAACGCGTAACGCGCGACCTGCCCGCACAGACTGAGCAGCGAGGCGACGCAGAACACATTGAGCGAATTACGCCCGAGCATTGAAAAGAACTTCGCCAAAAACCCGGCGTAACGCTGAATATAGGTGAAGGCGCCGCCAAAGAAACAGGCCAGCGCCAGACAATGAATCGCCCGCGCCGGCGACAGATAGGTCTTGTCGAAGACGAAGAACAGTTTGGGGTCGGGCAGGTTGGCCGGATCGGGCGAGACGTCGCCGATCGCGATGGCGGCGCCCAGCGCGGTTTGCAGGCCCGCCGCCACGAACAGCACGTTTTTCACCCGCGGCGACATCCGGGCGTAATAGCCGTTCGGCCCGGAAAACAGGAAGCCCAGCACGAAAATGAACTGCCAGGCCGAGGGCGAGAAGAACCAGTTGCCCTCCACCGGCCAGGTCGGCAGGTTGAAGCCGGTGGCGATGGTGTAGAGATAGAGCGTCAGCGACAGCGGCAGCACCAGCCAGGGCGTGAGGCGGTGAATCACCGCCAGCGTCGGCGCCGAGGCCATCAGCACCACATAGAGCGGCAGGATGTTGAAATAGCCGAGCTGATAGCGCAACGCGATCAGGCCGATATGCGCCTCGACGGGATCGTCGAACACGGCCGCCGCATTGTGCCATTGCAGGATATACGGCTGGTCGAGCAGCGTGGCCGCGCCGGCGAGAATGGCGATGGCCAGGAAGGTGATGATCAGTTGCGCGAAATAAATGGTCAGCGCCCGGCCGCCGAGCCGGTAGAGCGCGACGGCCAGCGGCTGTTTGGCCAGCGAATCGACCACGAAGCGCAGCGACACCCCGGCCAGGAACACGAACAGTTCGGCCGAGTCCGACAGCGAATATTCGCGCAGCGTGTAGCGCTCGAAAATATTGCCGGGCACATGCGTGATGAAGATGGTGATAAGGGCGTAGCCGCGCCAGAAATCGATGGAATTCGGCGCCCTCATGCCATTCCCATTGTCGTTTGCGCCGGATTTCGACGCGTCAACGTGTCAGACCGCGAAGCTCGAACCGCAGCCGCAGGAGGCGGTGGCGTTGGGATTCTCCACCCGGAAGGAGGAGCCCATCAGATCGTCGACAAAGTCGATCTTCGCGCCCTTGAGAAAGTCGAGCGCGACCGAATCGACGGCGATGCGCGCCTCGTCCTGGGCGAGGATCAGGTCGTCGGCCTCGGCCTGCGGGGCGATGTCGAAGCAATATTGAAAACCCGAGCAGCCGCCGCCGCTGACGGACACGCGCAGCCAGGAGCCATCGGCCTCGCCGCGCAGAATTTCCGCCACCCGCTTCTTCGCCGCCTCGGTGGCGACGACCGCGCTTGAATCCGCATCTGTCATGCAAAATTCTCCTCTGATGCGAAAATAGTCCTCCCGGCGATGCGGTCAATGCAAAGCCGGCGATTTTCGTTTAAACGGAGCTGTTTCGTCCCCGACTTTAAGGTCGCGCCTTGTCCTTCGCCCCGCCCGTGTTCGCGCTCGCCCCTTTCGCTTTGGACTGGCGCCGCAGCCGGGGCCGGCTGTTTCCCGAGCCGGCCTCGCCCACGCGCGGCGATTTCCAGCGCGACCGCGACCGCATCATCCATTCCACCGCCTTCCGCCGCCTCGCCCACAAGACGCAGGTGTTCGTCGCGCTCGAAGGCGACCATTTCCGCACCCGGCTCACCCATACGATGGAGGTGGGGCAGATCGCCCGCGCCCTGGCGCGCGGCCTGCGGCTCGACGAGGATCTGGCGGAGACCACCGCGCTCGGCCATGACCTGGGCCACGCCTGTTTCGGCCACGCCGGCGAGGAGGTGCTCGACGAGTGCATGGCGGCGTTCGGCGGCTTCGACCACAACGCCCAGACGCTGCGCATCGTCACCAAGCTGGAGCGCCGCTACGCCGAGTGGGACGGGCTCAATCTCTGCGCCGAGACGCTGGAGGGGCTGGTCAAGCACAATGGCCCGCTGCTGCGGCCGGACGGCGGGCCGACTTCACGTTATGAGCGAAGTGGAATTAGCGCCTATATCATGGAGTTCAACGGGGTTGTTGATCTAAGGCTTGAGGAATTCGCCAGCGCCGAGGCGCAATGCGCGGCGCTGGCCGACGACATCGCCTATAACGCCCATGACATCGACGACGGGCTGCGCGCCGGCCTGTTCGCGCCCGACGATCTGCGCGAGGTGCCGTTCACCGCCGCCCTGCTGGACGAGATCGCGGCGCGTTATCCCGGCCTGGAGCGGTCGCGATTGATCCACGAATTGACGCGGCGGGTGATCACGCATCTGGTCGAGGACGTGTTCGCCGAAAGCGCGGCCCGGCTGGCAAGGCTCCAGCCCGACAGCCCCGCCGCCATCGCGGGCGCCGGCGCGCCGGTGATCGCCTTTTCCGCGGCCAAATGGCGCGACCTGCAAATCCTGCGCGAATTCCTGTTCACCCGCATGTACCGCCACAGCGCGGTGCTGCCGGTGTGGAAGAAGGCGCAGCGAATCGTGCGCGGCCTGTTCGCGCATTTCCTGGCGCGGCCGGAAGATATGTCCGAGCCTTGGGCAGGCCAGGCTCAGGCGCGCGACGAGGCGGGGCGGGCGCGGGTGGTCGCCGATTACATCGCGGGCATGACCGACGTCTACGCCGCCGGGCAGGCGCGGCGCTTTTTGGGCGAAACGGCGTGAGTCTCGCGCGGCGGTTGCGGCGTTTCATCGCATCCGGCCAGACTTAAGAAGTGTTGACGCTCGAGCGGAGCGGTTTTTATCTGATCGCAGGACATCCGGCGCCCTGCCGCGGAACATTCGACGCGGCGGGCGCCGCCCTTTTTGGGAGGCCCCGATGCGATGCGGTCACGCGGGCGGTCACGGTTGGTGGGGATGCAAGGGGGACGCCCGTCCGCCGAGCCTTGGCGTCCCGAGCGAACCCTTGTCCCCGGAGGCCCGCGACGCCGTGTTCGCCGCCCTCGATGACGAATATCGCGCCCAGGCTTTTTATCGCGCCATCCTGCGCAAGTTTCCCCATGCGCTGCCGTTTTCCGAAATCGTCGAGGCCGAGGCGCGCCACGCCGCCGTCCTGACCGCCATCCTCGACGCCTATGGCCTCAAGGCGCCGCCCAATCAGCATCTGGACAGCGCCGAACTCGCCGCCAGCGCGCCGGATACGCTGGCCGGCGCCTGCGAGGCGGCGATGCAGGCGGAGATCCGCAACGCCCGGCTCTATGCCGAGGATTTGTCGCCCAAAGTCGCCGGCTATCCGGCGATCGCGGCGATTTTCGAGCGGCTGATGCTGACCTCGCGCGAATGTCACCTGCCGGCTTTCCGCACCTTCGCGGAAGCCTATCGGATGGAGCGTCCGCTGGCGCAATCGCCGGTTTAGTTCCGCCGCGCATTGATCGGCCCCCCGAAATAGGGCAAAAGCCGAAAAAAGGGGTGCGACAATGGATAAGGTTTTGCGCGTCGGCATTGCGGGGCTCGGTACGGTGGGAGCGAGCGTCGCGCGCCTGCTCGGCGCTCAGGCGAAGGATCTCGCCGCGCGCACCGGCCGCGCCATCAGGATCGCCGGCGTTTCCGCGCGCGATCCCGGCCGCGACCGCGGCGTCGATCTGTCCGGCGCGGCGTTTTTCGCCGATCCGGTCGCGCTGGCCCGCTCGGAAGACATTGACGTGTTCGTCGAACTGATCGGCGGCGAGGAGGGCGCGGCGCGCGCCAGCGTCACCGCCGCGCTGCAGGCCGGCAAATCGGTGGTGACCGCCAACAAGGCGCTGCTGGCCAAGCACGGGCTGGAGCTGGCGCAACTGGCGGAGCAGACCCATGCGGCGCTCGCCTTCGAGGCCTCGGTGGCCGGCGGCATACCCATCGTCAAAACCCTGCGCGAGGGACTGGCCGGCAACAGCGTCGCCCGCGTCTATGGCATTCTCAACGGCACCTGCAATTACATTCTCTCGCGCATGGAGCTGGAGGGGCTGTCCTTCGCCGAATGTCTCGCCGACGCGCAGAAACTGGGCTACGCCGAGGCCGACCCGACCTTCGACATCGGCGGCTTCGACACCGCGCACAAGCTGGCCATCCTGGCCTCGCTGGCGTTTGGCGTAAAACTCGACGCCGACAATATTTCGATCGAGGGCATTCAGGACATTTCGCTGGCCGACATCAAGGCGGCGGCGGAACTCGGCTTCCGGATCAAGCTGCTGGGCGTGGCGCAGCGCACCGAACATGGCGTCGAGCAGCGCGTGCATCCGACCATGGCGCCGCTGTCCTCGCCCATCGCTCAGGTGATGGGCGTGACCAATGCGGTGACGGTGGACGCCGACGCGGTGAACGAACTGACGCTGGTCGGCCCCGGCGCCGGCGGCATGGCCACGGCTTCGGCCGTGGTCGCCGACATCGCCGATATCGCGCGCGGCATTCGCTCCGCGCCGTTCGGCCTGCCGGTCGCGCATCTGGCGGCGGCGGAAAAGTCGCCGATGCAGCGCCACGAGGGCGGCTACTACATTCGTCTCTCCGCGCGCAACCACATTGGCGCGGCGGCGGCGATCGCCCAGCGCATGGCCGAGCGCGACATTTCGCTGGAAAGCATCGTGCAGCGCCGCCCCGGGTCCGACGACAGCGTGGTTCCCGTGGTGCTGGTGACCTACGCGACCACGGAGACCAGCGTGCGCGAGGCGCTGGCGGCCATTGTCGCCGACGGCCATATCGCCGAAAAGCCGCAGGTCATCCGCATCGAGCGCGACTGAGCGGGCAACTCAGTCTCAGCCGCCGACATAAACCCGTTTGTGGCGGCGGCCGAGATCGGTGAGGATTTCATAGCCGATGGTCCCGGACCAGCGGCCGAGATCGTCGATGCAAATGGCGTCGCCGAGAATTTCGACGCGGTCGCCGCGTTGCAGCGGCGCGGCCTCGGTGATGTCGATGATGCTCAGATCCATCGAAATGCGCCCGACCACCGGGCAGAACGCGCCGCCGGCGAACACTTCGGCGCCGATCTCGCCGCAGGAGGCCGAGCGCAGGAAGCCGTCGGCGTAGCCGAGCCCGATCGTCGCCAGCCGCCGCCGCGACGGCGCGGTCCAGCGGGCGTTGTAGCCGGCGGCCTCGCCGGCGCGGATGTCGCGCACCTGCAGGATGAAGGCTTCGAGCGAAACCACCCGCCGCATCGGATTGTCGCTGCCGGGCGTCGGATTGCCGCCGTAGAGCGCATAGCCGGGCCGGGTGAGGTCGAAGAACGGCGCCTCCGCCAGATACATGCCGGAGGAATTGCTGAGACTCGCGGGCATCGCCGGAAAGAGGGCGCAGGCCTGTTCGAACCGCTCGATCTGCGCGCGGTTGCGCGGCGCCGAGGCGTCCTCCGCCGAAACGAAATGGCTCATGATCAGCTTGGGTGCGAAGGCGTCGAGCAGGTTCAGCGCCGCCGGAAAATCCGCCTTGGCGAGGCCGAGCCGGTTCATGCCGGTGTCGATGTGCAGCGCTGCGCCGAATTTGTGGCCTTCGGCGCGGCAGAACGCCGCCCATTCCTCGATTTCCGGCAGCGAACCGAGCACCGGATAGAGATCCTTGCGGGCGAACAGCGCCGCCGAGCCCGGCGGCAGGCCGTTGAGCGCGAAAATCCGCGCGTTCGGCGTGATCGCCCTTAACGACTCCGCTTCGGACAGGTGGGCGACGAAGAAATGGCCGCAGCCGGTCGCCAGCAGTTTTTTCGCCACCGGCGCCAGTCCCAGGCCATAGGCGTCGGCCTTGACCACGGCGGCGCAGGCGGCGTCGCCGGCGCGGCGCTTCAGCACGCGCCAGTTTTGCGCCAGCGCGCTGAGATCGACGGTGAGGACCGCCCGGCTCTTGTCCCGTCCATCGGCCCGGTCTTCGGCGGGGAGGGCAAGTTCGGGCATTTCGATCAACCTCACATATGCGCCGGCAGATGGTCGTCCGTCGCCAGATCGCTGAACCGCGTATACTCGCCTTCGAACGCGAGTTCCACCGTTCCGGTCGGTCCATGGCGCTGTTTGCCAATGATGACTTCCGCTTTGCCGTGCGCGCGCTCCATTTCCGCCATCCAGGTCTGGAATTCCGGGGTGCCTTCGCGCGGCTGCTTGTTCTTCAGGTAATATTCCTCGCGATAGACGAAGATGACCACGTCGGCGTCCTGCTCGATCGAGCCGGATTCGCGCAGGTCGGACAATTGCGGCCGCTTGTCGTCGCGCGCCTCCACCTGACGCGACAATTGCGACAGGGCGATGATCGGCACGTTCAATTCCTTGGCCAGCGCCTTCATGCCCGTGGTGATCTCGGTCAGCTCCTGCACGCGGTTGTCGGAACGGTTTTTCGAGCCGGACAGCAGTTGCAGGTAGTCCACCACCAGCAGATCGAGGCCGCGCTGGCGTTTCAGGCGGCGGGCGCGGGCGGTGAGCTGGGCGATGGAAATGCCGCCGGTATGGTCGATGTAGAAAGGAATCGACTGCATGTCGCGGGCGGCGCCGGAAATGCGGTGGAATTCGCCCTCGGTGATGTCGCCGCGCCGGATCTTGTAGCCCGGCACCTGCGCCTGCTCGGCGATGATACGCGTAGCCAATTGCTCCGACGACATTTCCAGCGAGAAGAAGCCGCAGACGCCGCCGTTGACCGTTTCGACGCGGCCGTCGTCATGGGTTTCGCCCCGATACGCCTTGGCGACGTTGAAGGCGATGTTGGTGGCGAGCGCGGTCTTGCCCATGCCGGGGCGTCCCGCCACGATGATCAGGTCGGAGGGCTGCAACCCGCCCATCATGCGGTCGAGGTCGCGCATCCCGGTGGAGACGCCGGACAGCCCGCCCTCGCGCTCCCACGCCTTGGCCGCCATGTCCACGGCGGCGGTGAGGGCCTCGGAGAATTTGTGGAAGCCGCCCTCGTAGCGGCCGGTTTCGGCGATGGCGTAGAGCTTGCGCTCGGCTTCCTCGATCTGCGCGCGCGGCGCCGTGTCCACATCGGCTTCATAGGCGGTGTTGACCACCTCCTCGCCGATGCGAATCAGCTCGCGGCGCACGGCGAGGTCGTGGATGGCGTGGCCGTAATCCACGGCATTGATGATGGTGGTGGCTTCCGCCGCCAGCCGCGCCAGATATTGCGGCGCGGTCATGGCGCCGCCGAGGTCGAAATCGCCCAAAAACGTCTTGAGCGTCACCGGGGTCGCCAGCTTGCCGGCGCGAATCAGCTGTCCCGCGATTTCGTAAATGCGCCGGTGCAGCTCCTCGGAAAAATGTTCCGGCTTGAGGAAGTCGGACACGCGGTCGAAGGCGTCGTTGTTGACCAGAATGGCGCCGAGCAGCGCCTGCTCCGCCTCGATATTGGCCGGAGGGCTGCGGAAACTCGCGTCCGAGGCCGGAACGAGAGCGCGATCATAAACTTTTTCCAGCGCCGCCATCGGCAAAACCCCCATCTGGCCGGGCGGAGGGCCGCCCGGCGCGAATCGCGCAAGTCAGATTATCATGGTGTGGTCGCCGGATAGGACCGGCGGATTGCTGTTTTGCCATGGTCGCAGCCGAAAGGGAAAATGAATCGTTAAGCCCGAAACCACAGCCCCCGTGATTCACAGGCTCCCGATTTTCCGAGTCGAATCCGCTTGCAATATGGTGTCGAAAGAGTCCGTTCGCTATTGGTTCCGCACCTGCTGGCGCTGGACGCCCAAACCTTCGACCTCCACCGTAACTTGATCGCCCGGTTGCAGATAGACCGGCGGCTTCATCCCCATGCCGACCCCGGCCGGCGTGCCGGTGAGAATCACGTCGCCGGGCATCAGCCGCAGGAAGGCGCTGACATGGGCGACGATCCGGGCGACCGAGAAGATCATGTCGGAGGTATGGCCGTCCTGGCGAATCTCGCCGTTGACCGCCAGCTTCACCGCGAGATTTTGCGGATCGGGAACTTCGTCCTTCGTCACCAGCCAGGGGCCGAGCGGGCCGAAGCCCGGCGCGCTCTTGCCCTTGACCCATTGGCCGCCGCGCCGGATCTGATGGTCGCGCTCCGACACGTCGTTCGCCGTGAGATAGCCGGCGACATGCTCCAGCGCCTGCGCCTCCTCGACCTGATAGGCGGCGGTTCCGATCACCACGCCCAGTTCGACCTCCCAGTCCACGGTTTGCGCGCCGCGCGGGATGACGATGTCGTCGTCCGGCCCCGACAGGCAGGAGGTGGCCTTGGTGAACAGAATCGGCTCGTCGGGAATCGCCATGCCGGCTTCGCGGGCGTGGTTGCGATAGTTGAGGCCGATGGCGTGGATTTGGCCGATTCCGGCAAGGGGCGGGCCGAGGCGCGGCGCGCCCTCGACCGTCGGCAGGTCGCGCGGATCGACCGCCGCGAGGGTTTCCAGGCCTTCGGGCGAAATCTGCGCCGGCCCGAGATCGGGAATCACGCCCGAGAGGTCGCGGATGTGGCCATCCGAATCGAGAAGGCCGGGCTTTTCCTGGCCGGTTGCTCCGTAACGCAGCAGTTTCATGAACGTCTCCCTTTTTGCCGACGATGCCGTAAGCAGGGCCGGATGAAAAGGGTTCCGCGCAATACGCCCAGGCGCCGGGACCAAGGCTCCGTCAGCGGCACCGCCGAAACGACTCAAAAAAACGGGGCGCCGAGCGCCCCGTTCTGATCGGATGAAACCCGAAGATCAAAGCTCGACGTCGGGGCCGGCTTCCGCCAGCGCCGCGCCGACTTCCAGGCCGAGGTCGGCCAGCGAGGTTTCCTCGCGCACAACGGCCTCTTCGCCCTTGGCCTGACGCTCGGCCTCGTCGGCCGAACGAGCCACGTTCACTTCAATCGTGATGTCGAGTTCCGGGTGCAGATGCACCGGCACCTTGTGCAGGCCGAGGGTCTTGATCGGCGTGTTCAGCTCGATCTGGTGACGCTCGACGGTGAAGCCGCCGGCGGTCGCCGCATCGGCGATGTCGCGCGGGGTCACCGAGCCATAGAGATGGCCGGCTTCGCCCGCCTGGCGCATGATCACAAACACCTGCCCGTTCAGCTTCTCGCCGACGGCGGCCGCTTCCGACTTGCGCTCGAGGTTGCGGGCCTCAAGCTGGGCGCGCTGGCCGTCGAAATGCGTCTTGTTGTTTTCCGTGGCGCGCAAAGCCTTGCCGCGCGGCAGCAGGAAATTGCGGGCGTAGCCGTCGCGCACGCGCACGATTTCGCCCATCTGGCCGAGCTTGGCCACGCGTTCAAGCAGGATCACTTCCATTTGACTCTCCGGTTTTCTTTTCAGGTTTGGCGCGCGCCTTGCGGGCGCGCAGGGACAGGGCGGACTCGGCGAGTCCGAACAGCACGAACAGCAGCAGCAGCGGCGGCGCGACGGTGACGCCGACCAGCGCCACCGCGTAAACCGTCGCCAGCCAGCCGCCGCGCGAGGAATGGCCGCGCGTCAGCGCGTGGGCGCAGGCCAGCCCCTGCATCGCCAGGGCGAGGCCCGAGGCGGAGGCGAAGGCGCCGGCGAACACGGCTGTGCGGGCGTTGACGAAACACAGCGCCAGCGCGCCGAGGAAAGCGAGGCCGAACCAGCGCGGCAGCGCGGTGGTTTCCGGCAGCGGCGGCCAGGGCTGGCCAAGCCGGCCGGAAATGTCCACGGCGCGGGCGGCGAGCCAGAGATTGAAGGTCAGCAGCAGCGTCTGCGAGGCGGCGACGGCGGCGGGAAAGCCGAGCACGGCGACCCTTTTGACCATGTCCAGGTCGATCTGCGGCGCGATTCGGGCGAATTTGGTCAGCGCCTTGTCGAGAGCGGGACCATATTCCTGCAACGCGGCGTCAAACGCCCTGTCGAAGCCGCCCGAGCTCCAGATCAGCCCGCCGGCGAGCGTCCAGGCGCTCAGCGTCGCCAACACCACCGCGCCGGCGAGCAGCGCGCCCGGCGACAGGCGGGCGGGGAGGAGGGTGGGTTCGGGCGATTTGCGGCGATAGGTCCAGCGCGCCAGCAGGCCGAGCAGGGCGCCGGGCAGGGCGAAGCCGAGGCAGAAGGAAAAGCCGAGCAGCGGTTCGCCGGCGAGACCGAGGAACAGGCCGCCCGCGGCGGCGCCCGCGGCGGCGGCGGCGACGGAAAAGCCCGCGGCGCCGATCAGCAGCGGCAGCACGCAGACATAGGCCAGCGCGATGGCGAGCCCGGTCCCCCGCGTCGAGGCGGCGAAGATCAGGGCGCTCGAAAGGCCGGCGCCAAAGCCGACCAGGCGGTCGGACCAGTCGATCGGGGGCTTGTTGTCGTTCATATCCTGCGCTGTCCCGGTTTTCGCCGGTTAGAGGCGGGTCGAAGATCGGCTTCGCCCGCCCCAGCTATCGGACGCCGGCTCGTCCGGCGCCCGAATGTCGTTTCGGTTAATCCGCGATCAAACGATCACGTAAGGCAGCAGGCCCAGGAAGCGGGCGCGCTTGATGGCCTGCGCCAGCTCGCGCTGCTTCTTCGCCGAGACGGCGGTGATGCGCGAGGGGACGATCTTGCCGCGCTCGGAAATGTAGCGCGACAGCAGGCGGGTGTCCTTGTAGTCGATCTTCGGCGCGTTCGGGCCGGAGAAGGGGCAGGTCTTGCG
The DNA here is from genome assembly GCF_900187365.1 of Rhodoblastus acidophilus. GTDB lineage: Bacteria > Pseudomonadota > Alphaproteobacteria > Rhizobiales > Beijerinckiaceae > Rhodoblastus > Rhodoblastus acidophilus. Next base: position 141,694 of record NZ_FYDG01000004.1, on the reverse strand, counting down.
ACGACGGAAGAAGGGGCGGCGGGCGCCGGCGGCGGTGGACATCAGAAAGCTCCTCCTTCAGCAGCGTCTTCACGGCGCGGACGCGGCGGGCGGCCGCCCGGAATGCGGGGGCCGCGATCGCCACGATCGCCACGATCGCCGCGGTCGTCTTCGTCACGCTTGCGCAGCATGGCCGACGGGCCGTCTTCCAGCGCTTCGACCTTGATGGTCAGATGGCGGAGAACGTCTTCGTTGATCGACCACTGACGCTCGGCTTCGGCCAGGGCGGCGGGGGGGGCGTCGACGTTGATCAGGGTGAAGTGCGCCTTGCGGTTCTTCTGGATCCGGTAGGCGAGGGACTTGACGCCCCAATATTCGACCTTGCCGACCGTGCCGCCGAGATTGGCGACGATGGTCTTGAACTGCTCGTTAAGGGCCTCGACCTGCTGGGCGGTGAGATCCTGGCGAGCAAGGTAGATGTGCTCGTAAAGAGCCATGTGGAATACCTTTCTCTTTTGCCTCATTCCTCGGCGCGGAGCCCTTCGAGCCTGGAGAAAGGCCCGACAGGTTCTTGTTCGAAGGCGGGAACACGGGAAGATGGTTCGCCCCAAAAGGCGAGACCTGCCGACAGGCCTTCCGTTCAGCCCCCGGCCGAAGGATGAAGCCGCGCTTATAGGGGAATCGGCGGCGATTGCAACCCTATTTGCGCCGGAACGGGCGCAGGGACGCCCCGCTTCAGGCGTGCGGCGGCCAGCGAGGGGGAAAAAAACGCCGAGGCGCGGCGCGAGAGCATCCGTAGTTTCACCTAGAAGGCAGGGCCAGACATTATCGCAGCGCGTCAGCAGGTTGCACAAGGCTTTGATTGAAGTTCCCCGAGGAGGCGTGAAATCTCCATGTAACGGCTAAGGGAAAACGCTGAGATGCAAAAGCAACAGGCCAGCAAATAGCGTTGAGCATCGCTTGCGAACCGCCGACTCCTAGGGTTAGCTCCAAGTATAGAATGCGCCAACACGTCGCGTTCTAATAAGCATCACGGAAAGGTTTTCCATGCGCAAGTTTCTTCTCTCGACGGTCGCCCTGGGCGCGATGGCGGGCTCCGCGCTCGCCGCCGACCTGCCCTCGACCAAGGCTGCGCCCGCGCCGGCCTACGTTCCGCCCGCGCCCGTCTTCACCTGGACCGGCCTCTATATCGGTGTGGAAGGCGGCGGCGATTTCCGTCGCACGCATTACAGCTACAGCAACACCGGCCTCGATCAGGACGCCGGCCTCGTCGGCGGCTTGATCGGCTATAACTGGCAGACCAGCAGCTTCGGCATCAGCAATCTGGTGATCGGTCTCGAAGGCGACGCCGCCGCCGTTCTCGGCGGAAACCGCGCCTACACTTATAACGGCACGCAGGTTTACAGCACCCGCTACAAGTCCAACTACGCCGCCGCCATCCGCGGCCGCCTCGGCCTCTCGGCTTGGGATCGCGCCTTGCTGTATGTCGCGGGCGGCGTGGCCTTCGGCGACAACGAAGTGCGTTATTACGGCCAGAGCTTCGCCGATTCGCCGAACTACACCACCTCGCGCACCGGCTGGACGATCGGCGCCGGCCTCGACTATGCGTTCACGCCGACCTGGATCGGCCGCATCGAATATCGCTATGTCGATCTCGGCCGCGGCGGCTACTACAACTACGGCACGTTCGTGAACGACCGGATCGAGGTGACCTCGCATCAGGTCCTCGGCGCCTTGATCTACAAGTGGGGCCAGCCGTTCGACTCCGCGCCGGTCGTCGCCAAGTACTGAGTTCTCTCGCCCCTGCCCGCGCCCCGACGCGGGCAGGGGCCATCCGCCGTCGTGAGGAGGTCGGGAGTTCCTGGCCGATCGGGCGGGCGCGGCCGGCCCCCCGATCCGGCGGCGCGAGACCTCCGGCGCTCCCGGCCCTGGATGCCCGCCGGGCCGCCGGCAAAAACGCGAAACGCAGAACTCGACCCGGCCCTCACGCCGGGTTTTTCTTCACGCGGTCCGCTGGCGCTCCGGGGCCAGCGGCGTCCTTGTTTCCGCCAGTTCCTTCAGCAGCAGAACGCCGATCTCCTCGGCGGGGGCCGGCGCGCTGAAATAATAGCCCTGGGCGCCGTCCACGCCCAAGGCGCTGAGGGCTTGCAGCTGCTCGGCGCTTTCCACGCCCTCCGCGACCACGGTCATGTTGAGGTCGGCGCCGATGGCGTTGACGGCGCGGATGATGCTGGCCGCCTTGGAGCCGCCCACCGTCTTCATGTCGCGCACAAAACTCTGGTCGACCTTCACCTTGTTGAAGGTGAAGTCGTTGAGATAGCTGAGCGAGGAATAGCCGGTGCCGAAATCGTCGAGCGCGATCTGGGCGCCCAGGGCGGTGAGGCGGTTCAGCTTGGCCATCACCTCGGCATGGTTGCCGATCAGGATGGTTTCGGTGATTTCCAGCTCCAGCCGCTCGGCGGGCAGGCCGCTTTCGGCCAGCGCCCTGCGGACCGTGGCTTCGAGGTCGCCGCGTTCGAACTGCAAGGCCGAGAGATTCACGGCGACGCGCACATGCGCCGGCCAGTTGGTCGCGTCGCGGCAGGCGCGGTTCAGCACGAAGGCGCCGATCTCGACGATAGACCCGGTCTCCTCGGCGATGGGAATGAATTCCGACGGCGAGACCGCGCCGAATTTCGGGTGGCGCCAGCGCAGCAGCGCCTCGACCGCCGTCACGCGGCGGGTGCGGATATCGACGATGGGTTGATATGCCAGCGTGAGCTGGCCGTGGCCCAGGGCGTCGCGCAGCGCGGCGCCGAGCTGGCGGCGGCGGCGCACGGCGAGCGCCATATCCTCGACGAAGAACTTGACGGCGCCGCGCCCGGAGCCTTTGGCGTCGTAAAGGGCCATGTCGGCGGCCTGGAGCAGGGTGGCGGCCTTGCGGTCGGGCGCGTTCTCGGGGAACAGCGCGGCGCCGAGGCTGGCGCCGATGCGCACGCTCTTGCCTTCCAGCTCGTAGGGCGCGCTAACGGCGCGCACCAGACCGGCGCAAATCTGACCGATGGCGCTGCGCTGGGCGGCGTCGAGCAGCACCATGAATTCGTCGCCGCCAAAGCGGGCGACCAGGCCGAGCCGGTCGACCACCGCCCGCATCCGCGCCGCCGCCTCGGCCAGCAGGAGATCGCCGACATGATGCCCATAGGCGTCGTTGACCTCCTTGAAACGGTCGAGATCCACCGCCAGCAGGCTGAAGCCGTCGGCGCCGGCCGCCGTGATCGCCGCGGCGAGCCGTTCGGCGAAATGGGCGCGATTGGGCAGCCCGGTGACGGGATCGAACCGCGCCATGCGCTGAATGTTCTGTTCGGTCTCGTATTCGGCGGTCACGTCGGCGACGGTGATCACCGATCCTTGCGGCATCGGCTGGCGCGAGAACGCCAGAATGCGGCCGTCGGCGAGGCGGGCCTGCCGCTCGGCGCCGTCTTCGCCGGCGAAAAACGCCGCCATCGCCTCGGGGCTTTCGTCGGCGTTCAGCATCGGCCCGATGGATTCGGCGATCACGTCCGCCACCCGCCGCTCGCCGGCGGGGGCCGTAAGGCTGAACATCGTGGCGAAAATCTGGTTGACGACCCGCACCCGGCCGTCGCGGTCGAGCATCACCAGCCCGCGCGCCATATTATTCAGCGCCGTGTCGAATCTGTTGGCGAGATCCTCGGCGGCCCGCTGCGCCAGCAGCATGGTGAGCATGGTCTGATGCAGGGCGCGCGTCGAATCGCGCTGGTGGCGGAACACGGCCAGGCTCAGCAGGATGGCGAAATAGGAAGTCTCGCCGCCGGTCGCCAGCATGGCGGCGCAGAAGCTCGCGTTGATCAGCGTGGTCTGCAACGCCACGGCGCGCGGCGAACCGCAGGCGCGGCCCGGCGCGCTGATGAGGAAAACCAGCACGCCCGCCAGCGTGATGAGCCGGAACGGCTCCCCGCCCGGCAGGACCAGCACGCACCATTGCACCAGCGCCAGGGCCAGGGCGAACAGGCCGTTGGCGACGATATAGCGCCGTTCCTTGACTTCCACCGCCTCCGCCGTCCTGAGCCGCGCGCCGTCGCCGCCGACCTCGCCGCGGCAGGACATTTCGATCGCGATGCGCAGAAAACTCGCCATCATCAGCAACGCGCCGCTGGCCTTGATGGCGGGGTCGCCGGCGCGAACGATCATGAAGGCGGCGAACAGCGCATAGGCGAACACATTGGCTGCGTTGCGCGCTGCGCCCTGGAACAGCGACACGATCAGCGCCCGGTAAACCGGCAGGTCGAGATCCCGGTCGGGGGTGGAGCGGCTGGAGAATTTGAACATGTCGATCATGCCGCTGGACGGTTCCACGCGTTGGGGGCGTCCAGACTTCTGACATGAAGCGGGAAGGGCCGGGAGAAGCTCCATCGCGGCGCCGGGTCCTCATGACCGGGCGCCATCCATTCCCACAATTTGTGGGTCATGCGTGAAGATTGCGTATACGGCGCAGCTTATGTGGCCGAACGCCGCGGCGCTCGCGCCTTGACAGGCGCAGGCGCGGGCGCCAAATGCCCGCGTTCCGTTAGAGGCGTCCAGGAGAGTCGTCGATGTCCGTCGCATTCGTCTTCCCCGGCCAGGGTTCCCAGGCCATAGGCATGGGCAAGGCCCTGTCCGAGACCTTCGCCGCCTCGCGCGCGGTGTTCGAGGAGGTGGACGAAGCGCTGGGCGAGAAGCTGTCCGCCCTGATGTTCGAGGGCGAGGCCGCGCAATTGCAGCTCACCGCCAACGCCCAGCCGGCGCTGATGGCGGTGTCGCTGGCGGCGCTGCGGGCGCTGCAAAGCGAGAAGGGCGTCGATCTCGCCCGCGACGCCCGCTATGTCGCCGGCCATTCGCTGGGCGAATATTCCGCGCTCGCCGCCGCCGGCGCCCTGAACGTGGCGGACGCCGCGCGCCTGCTGCGCCTGCGTGGCTCGGCCATGCAGAAGGCGGTTCCGGTGGGCGAGGGCGCCATGGCGGCCCTGCTCGGCTCCGAGCCGGAGCTGGCGGAAAAGATTTCAGAGGAGGCCAAGGCCGCGACCGGCGCCTTGTGCCAGGTGGCCAATGACAATGGCGGCGGCCAGATCGTGGTGTCCGGCGCCAAACAGGCGGTCGAGGCGGCCATCGAGATCGCCAAGGCGCATGGGATCAAGCGCGCCATGCTGCTGCCGGTGTCGGCGCCGTTCCATTGCGCGCTGATGCAGCCGGCGGCCGAAGCCATGCAGGCGGCGCTGGCCGAAACCAAAATCGCCAGGCCGGTGGTCGAGGTGGTGGCCAATGTGACGGCGGCGCCGGTGTCCGACCCGGACGAGATTCGCAAATTGCTGGTGGCCCAGGTCTGTGGCGCGGTGCGCTGGCGCGAGTGCATGGGTTTTATGCACAAGGCGGGCGTGGATCTTTTCGTGGAAGTCGGCGCCGGCAAGGTGCTGGCCGGCCTGGTCAAGCGCACGGCCGAGGGCGCGCGCGCGCTAAATGTCAGCGCGCCGTCTGAGGTTGAGAATTTCAGCCTGACATAGGCTTGGGGAGAGTTTTTCATGTTTGATCTGAACAATCGCGTCGCGCTGGTCACCGGGGCTTCCGGCGGTCTCGGCGCGTCGATCGCCCGCGCGCTGCACCGGCAGGGCGCCAAGGTCGTTCTGTCCGGCACCCGCCGCGAGGCGCTCGACAAGCTGGCGGCGGAGCTGGGCGACCGCGTGTTTGTGGCTCCCTGCAACCTGTCCGAGGCCGAGGCGGTCGAGAAGCTGATTCCCGAGGCCGAGGCGGCCGCCGGCGCGCCGCTCGACATTCTCGTCAACAACGCCGGCGTGACCCGCGACGGCCTGTTCATGCGCATGAAGGACGAGGACTGGTCCACCGTCCTCACCGTCAACCTCGAATCGGCCTTCCGCCTGTGCCGCGCCGCGGTCAAGGGCATGATGAAGCGCCGGCATGGCCGCATCATCAACATCACTTCGGTGGTGGGCGTCACCGGCAATCCCGGCCAGGCGAACTATTGCGCCTCCAAGGCGGGCCTGATCGGCATGAGCAAGGCGCTGGCCGCCGAGATCGCCGCGCGCGGCATCACGGTCAACTGCGTGGCCCCCGGCTTCATCGCCAGCCCGATGACCGATGTGCTCAACGACAAGCAGAAAGAGTCCATTTTGGGCGCGATTCCCGCCGGTTCGATGGGCAAGGGCGACGACATTGCGGCGGCCTGCGTCTATCTGGCTAGCGACGAGGCCGGTTACGTGACCGGCCAGACCTTGCATGTCAACGGCGGAATGGCCATGATTTGAAAGAGTTACGCTGCGGCGAAAGCTGCGGCGTCAATCGGGTGAAGGGGCCTCGCAATCCTAGCGGAAGTATGTTAGCAAGCCTGCGTTTGTGCGTTCCAGCGTGAAACCGCGTTCAGCCGCCAAAACTGCTCGGCCGCCTGGAATTCGCGTCCAAGAACCCGTCCGTCCCCGCGCCCGGCGAAGCCTGGCGCGACCCAAGCCTAGAGTACAACAGGGAAGCTAAAAATGAGCGATGTCGCCGAGCGCGTGAAAAAGATTGTCATCGAACACCTCGGCGTGGACGCCGACAAGGTGGTCGACAGCGCCAATTTCATCGACGATCTGGGCGCCGATTCGCTCGACACCGTCGAACTGGTCATGGCCTTCGAGGAAGAATTCGGCGTGGAAATCCCCGACGAATCGGCCGAGGGCATCGTGACCGTCGGCGATGCGGTGAAGTTCCTGGAAAAGGCCACGGCCAAGGCCTGATCGGGTTGACGCCTCGCTAGGTTACACCTCGCGCGCGACGGCCGAACCGCTCGCGCGCGAATGGCGTTTGACGCCGCTTTCGCCTGCGCTCGCCGCAGCGGCACAGAAATTTCCGAGGGAGCAATGCGCAGGGTCGTCGTTACGGGATTGGGCATGGTTTCGCCGCTGGCCTGCGGCGTGGAGCAAAGCTGGAAGCGCCTTCTTGCTGGCGAAAGCGGCGCCGGCCGCATCGAGGGTTTCGAGATTTCGGACCTCGCGTGCCAGGTCGGCATGCAGGTGCCGCGTCCGGGCCGGGAAAAGGCCAATTCGGACGCGTTCAACGCCGACGAATGGATGGAGCCCAAGGAACAGCGCAAGGTCGACGATTTCATCATTTTCGGGGTCGCCGCCGCCCGCCAGGCCCTCAAGGACGCCGACTGGGCGCCCAAGACCTATCAGGATCAGATCGAAACCGGCGTCCTCATCGGCTCCGGCATCGGCGGCCTGGGCGGCATCAACGAGACCTCGCTGCTGTTGCAGGAAAAGGGGCCGCGCCGCGTGTCGCCCTTCTTCGTGCCGGGGCGCCTGATCAATCTGATCGGCGGCCATGTCTCGATCGAACATGGGCTGAAAGGCCCGAATCACGCGGTGGTCACCGCCTGCTCGACCGGCAGCCACGCCATTGGCGACGCGTCCCGCCTGATCATGCTCGGCGACGCCGAGGTGATGGTGGCCGGCGGCGCCGAATCGGCGCTCAACCGGATCGGCATCGCCGGGTTCTGCGCCTGCAAGGCGCTGGCCACGTCCTTCAACGACAGGCCCACGGCGGCCTCGCGCCCCTATGACCGCGACCGCGACGGTTTCGTGATGGGCGAGGGCGCCGGCTGCGTCGTGCTCGAAGAACTTGAACACGCCAAGCGGCGCGGCGCGAGAATTTACGCCGAAGTGACCGGCTACGGCATGTCGGGCGACGCCTATCACATCACCGCCCCGTCGGAGGACGGCGACGGCGCCTACCGCTGCATGCAGGCCGCCCTCAAGCGCGCCGGCATCACCGCCGCCGACCTCGACTATGTCAACGCGCACGGCACCTCGACCATGGCCGACGGCATCGAATTGCGCGCCGTCGAGCGCGTGGTCGGCGAAGCCGCGTCGAAAATCACCATGTCCTCGACCAAGAGTTCGGTCGGCCACCTGCTCGGCGCGGCCGGCGCGGTGGAGGCGATTTTCTCCATCCTGGCGATTCGCGACCAGGTGGCGCCGGCGACGCTCAATCTCGACAATCCCGCTTTCGAGACCGCGATCGACCTGGCGCCGCACACGCCGCGCAAGCGCAAAATCGACGTGGCGCTGTCGAATTCCTTCGGATTCGGCGGGACCAACGCCTCGCTGGTGCTGAGACGATACGAGGCATGAGGCGCCCTCGTTTTCGCCACATTAACCAACGACTGTGCTATTCTGCCGGCTCAAGCCGGTAGAGCGTAGGTTCGGAATGAGCGAAAACGGTACTCCCCTGAGCGATGACGGGCCGGGCGAAAGCGCCCCGCCGGTTGCGCCCCGCTCGCGCGAAGCCGCCGCGCGGCTCCAGGCCCAGAGCCCGAGCCAAAATCCGGGGCCGGACAGCCCGCCGCCGCCGCCCCGCAAGAAGAAGCGTCCGGGGATTCTCGCGGCGGTGTCCGGCGTCATGACCTTCCTGCTGGTGGTCGCGGTGATCGCCGGCATTGGCGTGGTGATGGCCAGTCGCGGCGCCCGCGCGCCCGGCCCGCTGACGGCGGATCGGGTGGTGGTGATTCCGCCCGGCTCCGACGCCGACGAAATCTCGCAAATTCTGGTCGATCAGGGCGTGATCGACAGCCGCTTGTCCTTCGCGGTCGTACTGTCGATCGAGGGGCTGCGCGGCAAGCTGAAGGCCGGCGAATATCTGTTCAAACAGGGCGGTTCGCTGCAGGAGGCCATTGACGAGATCGTCCAGGGCCGTGCCATCCTGCACCAGTTGACCATTCCCGAGGGTCTCACCAGCCAACAGATCGTCGAGAAGCTGCGCTCGGACGAGGCGCTGAACGGCGACGTGCGCGAAATTCCGCGCGAGGGCGCGCTGCTGCCCGAAACGTATAAATTCCAGCGCGGCGACACCCGCGACAAATTGCTGCAGAAGATGGCGCGCGACCAGCGGGCTTTGGTCGACGAGATCTGGAAGCGGCGCAGTTCCGACCTGCCGCTGACCTCGCCCACCGAAATGGTGACGCTGGCCTCGATCGTCGAGAAGGAGACGGGACGCGCCGACGAACGGCCGCGCGTCGCCTCGGTGTTCCTCAATCGGCTGCGCAAGCACATGCGGCTGCAATCCGATCCGACCGTGGTTTATGGCCTGGTCGGCGGGCAGGGCGCGCTCGGCCACAATCTGACGCGCGACGATCTGGAATCGCGCACGCGCTACAACACTTATGTCATCGACGGCCTGCCGCCCGGCCCGATCGCCAATCCCGGCCGCGCCGCGCTGGAGGCGGTGGCCAACCCCTCGCGGACGGCGGATCTTTATTTCGTAGCGGACGGGACCGGCGGCCATGTGTTCGCCGAGACGCTGGACGCGCATAACAAGAACGTGCAGCGCTGGCGCGGGCTCGACCCCAAGGTCAAGCGCGACGAGCGCGGCGAATTGCTCCATCGGCCCTATGGCGCGCTGCCGGCGATCTTCGCCGATTCGCGCGACGTCAGGCCCAGTTTGCGGCGCGACGCCGGCGCGCTGTCGCGTCTCGCGCCGGGCCTGCCCGATGCGCCCCCGGCGCCGCAGCGCATTGGCGACCTCGGCCTGTCGCGCGGCGTGGCGCCGCGCATCGAAGATGGCGGCGACGCCTTGGCCGATGCGCAAATGGGCGGCGTGACCCGGGCGGAAAACCTGCTCGACGGTCCCGCCGACGATCCCGCGCAGTCCGCCGCGCCGAAACGCGCCTCCGCCGCCGCCGTGCTGGACGGCCCCGCCGAACCGGTGGACGCGTCGTCCATGGCCTATTCGCCGGCGCCGCAGCCCGGCGCGATGGCGCCCAACGGCAAGCCGCGCATTTTCGACGCCTCCGCCGGCACCGCGCTCGATCCGCTGCTCGACAAGAGCTGGGACCTCAACAGCCCCAAAACGGTGGACGCGACCTCGCCCTTTGGCAAGAACGGGAAATGAATTTTCAAGGATAACAGAGCCTGAGCGGGATTGGGCGGCGCGGCGGGTTTATTTCGCCGCCGACCTGGATTATGGCAGGCGCATCGCCCTCGAATCCCGGACGCTCCATGACCCTCGCCAGCATGACCGGCTTCGCCCGCCAATCCGGCCACGCCGCGCCGTTTCGTTGGACCTGGGAAATCAAGACCGTCAATTCCAAGGGTTTGGACCTGCGGCTGCGGCTGCCGCCCGGCTTCGACGCGCTCGACCTGCCGGCGCGCGGGCTGATCGCCAAGACGGTCGTGCGCGGCGCCTGCCAGGCCAACCTCTCGGTCACGCGCGAGGCCGCCGCCGTCGCGCCGCGCATCAACCGCGAATTGCTGGGCCAGTTGCTGGAACTCGTCGCCGCCGTTCCGCTCGCCAAAAACGTCGGGCCGGCGACGCTCGACGGGTTGTTGGCGCTGCGCGGCGTGATCGAAACCGGCGAGGGCGACGAGGACGAGGCGGCTCTTGTCGAGTCGCAGGCGGCGATGCTGCGCGGCCTCGAAGCGGCGCTGGTCGATCTCGCGGCGATGCGCGCCGCCGAGGGCGCGGCGTTGCGCGATGTGTTCGGCGCCCGGCTCGACGCCATCGAGCGGCTGACGCGCGCCGCCGACGATTGCCCGGCGCGCAAGCCCGAGGCCGTGAAGGAACGGCTGCGCGCCGCGCTGGCGCAATTGAGCGAACTCGGCCGCTTCGACGAGGCGCGGCTGCACCAGGAGGCGATCCTGCTGGCGGCCAAGGCCGACATTCGCGAAGAGCTGGACCGGCTGTATTCCCATGTCGCGGCGGCGCGCAAGCTGCTGGCCGGCGGCGGGGCCGTCGGTCGGCGCCTGGACTTTCTCGCCCAGGAATTCGGGCGGGAAACCAACACGCTCTGCGCCAAGTCGAACGACTCCGCACTCACCGCCATCGGTCTTGATCTGAAAGTCGAGGTCGAGCAATTGCGCGAGCAGGCGCAGAATATCGAGTGATGACCATGGAAAACGCCCGTCGCGGATTGATGCTGATCCTGTCTTCGCCGTCGGGAGCCGGCAAGACCACCTTGACCCGGATGCTGTTGCAGCGGCCGGAACTCGACCTGAAGCTGTCGATCTCCGTCACCACGCGCAAGCGCCGCAGCAGCGAGGCCGACGGCATCCATTATCATTTCATCGACGCGGACGAGTTCCGCCGCCTGCGCGATTCCGACGACCTGCTCGAACATGCCGAGGTCCACGGCAATTTCTACGGCACGCCGCGCAAATGGGTGGAGGAGCGGCTGTCGCAGGGCCGCGACGTGCTGTTCGACATCGACTATCAGGGCGCGCGCCAGGTGCGCGAGAAGGCGCCGCGCGACGTCGTGACCATCTTCATCCTGCCGCCCTCGATGCGCGAATTGCGGGCGCGGCTGGAGCGCCGCGCCGAGGACAGCGCCGAAACCATCGAAAAGCGCCTCGACGCCGCCCGCCACGAAATCAGCCGCTGGACCGATTACGATTACGTGCTGGTCAACGACGATATTCAGCAGACATTCGACGATCTCGCCGCCATCGTGCGCGCCGAGCGGCTGCGCCGTCCGCGCATCGCCGCCGGCATGGGCGATTTCGTGGCGGCGCTGCTGGCGGAGCCGGCGTGACCGTCGCGTTGGCCGCCGCCGGCTTCCCGGAGGACGCCCTCACCGCCGCCGCGCCGGCGCCGATCCGCACGCTGGCCCTGTTCGACCGGCTGTCGCGGAAATATCTGGCCTGGAAGGCCGGCGGCGACTCCGATGAATTCGACGGCGCCGTGCGCGCGCCCGACAAGGTCTCGCCGGAGCTGGCCAATTGGTACAGTTCCTACAAGCTGCATCTGTCGCCGAGCGACATCGCCAGCATCCGCCGCCGCTTCGAGGAGGCCATGCTGCGGCCGGGCGACGGCGATTTCCAGGTGATGTCCTATATCGCCGACCTGACGATCCACCGCATGTTCCGCCACATGCGCGCGGGCGGGCCGCGCATCGTCTCCATCGGCGAAAGCTGCCTGCCGCGCACGCTGTCGACCAAATGGGGGTTCAAGCCGTCGCGCCTGATGGGCGAGCCGACCATGCCGTTCGACCTCGCCGTACACGCCGGCCGGGCCGTGCTCAAACATCTGCAGGGCGATTTCGCGGCCTATCTCGACATGGCGGGCGTCGCCTATCGCGAGGACCTGCGCTACCCCGTCAATGAAGCCGACGGCGTGTTCTGGAACCATGAAGTGGGTCCTGAATGGGCGCAGGACGGCTTTCGCAAATTCACCGAACGCTACCGTCGCCGCGTCGCCGCCTTCCGCGAGGCGACCCAAGCCGAAAGCTGTCTGTTCTTCTTCTACTCGGAAAACGCCCACCGGCCCGATCTGGTCGCGGCGCTGGCCGAGGCCATTTCCGCCTTGCGCGGCGGCCGGCCCGCCACGCTGTTCGCCGTCAATGGCGCGCATCCCGCGTTCGACGAGAGCGAGCAGGTCGTCGCCGGCGTGACGACGCGCGTCCTGCTGACGCCGCGCCCCTATCCGGAGTTCATCTGGTTCCAGCCGGCGCATTTCAGCTCCGCCGCCGGGCATATCTGGGAGCGCCTGCTGGTCGGGCGGCTGACCGAACTGGTCGACGCCGCCTGAACCGGCTCAGCGGCCGGCCAAGACCCGCGCCAGCGCCACAAATCCTTCGACCGGGACTTCCTCGGCGCGGCGGGTCGGCTCGATGCCCGCCGCCTCCAGCAGCGCGAGCGGATCGACGCCCAGGCCTTTGAGCGCCTGCCGCAGCATTTTGCGCCGCTGGCCGAAGGCGGCGGCGGTGACGCGCTCCAGCGCCGCCGCGTCGCAGTCGAGCGGTTTTTCACGCGGGCGCAGTTCGACCACCGACGACGTCACCTTGGGCGGCGGCGTGAAGGCGGCGGGCGGCACGTCGAACAGGATTTTGGTCTCGCAGCGCCAGTTGGCGAGCACGCCCAGCCGTCCGTAATCGGCGCGGCGCTGCGGCCCGGCGACGATCCGCTCGGCCACTTCGCGCTGGAACATCAGCACCATGCGGTCGTAGAACGGCGGCCAGGTCTTTTGCGTCAGCCAGCCGACCAGCAATTGCGTGCCGATATTATAGGGCAGGTTGGCGCAAATTCTGATCGGGCCGGTCGCGCCGCGCGCCGCCAGAAACGCCGGATAATCCAGCGCCATCGCGTCGCCGGGAATGAGGTCGAGCCGGCCCGGAAAAGCGGCGGAGACGTCCGCCAGCGCGGCGAGGCAGCGGTCGTCGCGCTCCACCGCGATCACCTTTTTCGCGCCATGAGTCAGCAGGGCGCGGGTGAGGCCGCCGGGACCGGGGCCGATTTCGATGACCGTCGCCGCGTCGAGCGGGCCGGCGGCGCGGGCGATGCGGCCGGTGAGATTGAGGTCGAACAGAAAATTCTGGCCGAGCGACTTTTTCGCCGCCAGCTCATATTTCGCGACGACTTCGCGCAGAGGCGGCAGATCGGTCATGCGCCGGCTCGCGCGCGGGCCATGCGGTCAGCCAACAGGATCGCCTCGGCCAGACTCGAGGTGCGCGCGCGAAGCGTTCCGGCGAGGGAAAAAGCCGTGCCGTGATCGGGCGAGGTGCGGATGAACGGCAGGCCGAGCGTGACATTGACGCCGGTGTCGAACGCCAGGGTTTTCGCCGGGATCAGCACCTGATCGTGATACATGCCGATCGCCGCGTCATAGCCCGCGCGCGCCTCGGCGTGGAACATCGTGTCGGCCGGCAGCGGGCCGCGCGCGTCAACGCCTTCGGCGGCCAGACGCGCGACCGCAGGGGCGACGATGTCGATGTCCTCGCGGCCCATCGCCCCATTCTCGCCGGCATGGGGGTTGAGGCCGCAAAACGCCAGGCGCGGCGCGGCGACGCCGAAATCGTGCGCCAGCGCCGCCGCGACGATGCGGCCGATTTCGACCAGATCGTCTTCGCGCAGCACGGCGGCGACGGCGCTGAGGGGAATGTGGATGGTGGCGGGAACCACCGCCAGCTCGCGCGACCAGATCATCATCACCGGGCGGACGGGCCGGCCGAACTTGGCCGCCGCCAGCTCGCCCAGAAATTCGGTGTGGCCGGGATGCTCGAAGCCGGCGGCGTAGAGCACGGATTTGGCGATCGGATTGGTCACCATGGCGCGGGCGCGGCCCTGCGCCAGATAATCGACGGCGCGCTCGATCGACTCGACGGTCGCCGGCGCGTCGGCGGGGTCGGGCGCGCCCGGGGCGCCGCGCGCGCGATGGCGCAGCGGAACCACCGGCAGGGCGTGCGGGAACAGCCCGCGCGCCTGCTCCGGCTCACATTCGGCGATGGCCACGTTGAGCCTGAGCTGGGCGGCGCGGCGGCGCAGCAGGTCGGGGTCGGCCAGCAGGAAGAATGGAGGCAGACCGGCAAGCCCGGCGTGCAGCGCCAAGGCGAGATCGGGGCCGATTCCCGAAGGATCGCCCTGCGTCAGGCAGAGGGGCGCGGCGGCGGTCACTTCTTGACGATCACCGCCGTGGCGCGCAGCTCCTTGTAGAGGTTTTCGGCGTCGGCGGCGATCTTGCGGGCGAGAATGCGCTGCGAGGCCTGCTCGCGCGCGGCGTCGCCCTTGGCCTTGGTCTTTTCGCACAGGGCCAGCGCCACCAGACCGGCGGAATCGCGGCTCGGGGCGGTGAGATGGCCGACCGGCGTCTTGTTGAGCAGATCCGCCAGCTGGTCGCCGAGCGCGGACGTCGTGCGGGTGACCGGCTCGCGCACCACCACATTGGGCGAGGCGCTGGCCATTTTCACGCCCGAGGCGCAATCGGTGAAGCGGGTTTTGAGGTCGGCCATTTCCTTGGCGGCCTGCTGCAGCCCGGCCACGCCGCCCGACGGCGGAACCGTCACCACCACCTGGCGGATGGTGTAGCTCAATTCGCCCGCCAGTTTGGGGTCGCGCGCCAGTTCGGCGTCGATGTCCTTCTCGCTCACCTCGACGGCGCGGTTGCGCGCGCGGGCGTAAATCGTGAAGGCCTGGTGAATTTGCAGGAAATTCTCGACGTGCTTGCTGTCGGCGCCGGAGTGGGCGAGGCGCTGCTGGATCGCCTGCGCCGAGGTGTGGGCGCGCTCGCCGAAATAATAATAGGTCGGGCCGAGTTCGTCGCTCTTGACCCGGATGCCGAATTTATTGATCTCGTCGGCCTCGACGCGCGACTTGATCAGGCTCTCCATGGCGTCCGAGCCGGAAGACGGCAGGCCGAGCGCCCGCAACACCTTCTCGCGGTTGGCGAGGTCCTGGGTGGTGACGGGATCGCCATTGATCGTCGCCACAATGGATTGCGCCTGGGCGGCGCCGACGCCGCAACAGGCCATGGAGAGGGCGAGCATCGCCCCGCCGATCAGTTTTGAACGCGCCATTGTCTTCCCATCAGGATTTTTCCGCCCTTTCTCTCAGGAGCGGGCGGAAAAATCAATTGCGCCGCGCCGTCTTACTGGGCGCGGACGCCGTCTCACCAAGTTCGGACGGCGCCTTACTGCGTGCGGACGCCGTCCTGGATCACCGAGGGCGTCAGCGAGAACGGCGCCCTGATGTCGCCGAGCGTGCGCAGTTCGAGGGTGAACACCACCGATTTGTTGCGGGCGTAGGTGGGCGGGTAGCCGTAGCCGTCCGAGATCGAGTCGCGGTAATTCAGGCCGAGTTTCAGACATTCGTCCTGATAGCCAATGCCCGCGCCCCAGGTGGCGATGGCGAACAGCGGCGCCGCCGGCGCATAAGAGGTTTGTCCGTTCACCAGATAGGTGACGCCGTTGTAATTGTGGCGGCCGAGATCCCAGGTGATGTCGCCCTGGACGAAATAATTCTGGAACACATCGTAGCGCGTGTTCACGCCCAGGCCCTCGCGGCGCTCGTTATAGCCGATGATCGGCTGCGCCGTGTAATTGGCGTAGTTCACGCCAAAACCCAGCGGCCCGTATTTGGCGCGGCCCTGGACGTCGAGGCGGCGCATCGACCAGTCGCTCTCGTCGAACCGCGCCTTGGCGACGAAGCTGTAATTCGCGCTGGGGGCGTAGGCGAGTCGCGTGACGTAATCGGACTGCGGCTTGTCCAGCCCGGAGCTGAGGCCGATATTGGCGGCGTCGGGCGTGGCGTAGGAATTGACGCCGGCCACCTGCGCCGACTGGCCGACCAGCGCGCTGGCGTAGCCATAATCGTGCAGGTCATAGGTGAACTGGGCGCCGTAATTGGCGCGCACGCCGGTCTCGAACCGGTCATAGCCGGAATATTTGTTCCATTCGAACAGGTTCGAATCGTCGAACACCAGGCTTTGGGCGTCGAGATTGACCATGTTGTTGGTCGGCTGGCCGTTCGGCCGCGCGATGATCTGCGCGATCGGCTCGACCACCATTTCGCCGATCGGGGTCTTGGTCAGCAGCGGATAGCGCCATTCCAGACCGGCGCCCGGCGTGATGTAGCCGCCGAACTGGTCGTTGTGGCTGAGAAAATTCTGCTGGTCGGAATTGAGGACCGTGTCGGAGCCGAACGCGACCCCACCGTTCACGCGGGCGTTGAGATAGTTGACGTTGGCGCGCGCGAAGGTGAAGGGCGTCCAGACCTCGCCCAACGGGTCGATGAACTTGCGCTTCCACGACAGTTGCAGGGTGGCGCTGTCATATTCGCCGCCGATGCCGCGCAGCAGGCAGTTGGACTGGCTGTAGGCTTGCGTGGTCCCGGTGGCGCGGCAGACCGCGAACATGCCGTAGCGCGAATCGAACTGGTAGGAGCCGATCTGCTGGTAGGAGGCGAGATCGGCGGTCGAGCGGGTGAAATTGGCGTCGATCTCGACCTCGCCGCCGATGCCCCAGGTTTTGGCGGGGTCGAGCGAGATGGTCTTGTTGTAGTCGAGAATCGGCCAGACGGCGGCGAGCTGCGGCTGGTAGTCGGTATTGGCGAGGCCCTGGAACGAATAGCCGCGCAGGTCGAAATAGCCGCGGTCGCCCTGGCCGGTCAGATAGACCGTGGACGAGTTCTCGCGGAAGAAATTGCCGTTCAGCGTGCTGTTGCCGATGGCGTAATCGTTGTTGAACCACTTGTCGGAGGCGCGGGCGATATCCCAGCCGAACTTCCAGCTCTGGTTGAGCCAGATCACGCCCTGCGACTGCACCATGCCGCGATCGGTGCGGGTCTTCTCGGCGCCATAGGGCCAGCCGGCGAACACCGACGGGTTGTTCTGGTGGATGCCGGTGAGATCGAGGGTGAAATAGCCGTTGTCGAGCCGCTGCCGGTATTCCACGTCGCCGCGGAAGCCTTGGTTGCCATAGTAATAGGGCGTGACGGTCACGTCCTTGTCGGGCGAGATCACCCAGAAATACGGCTGTCCCACGCCGAAGCCGGTGGTGGTCGCGTTATAGGACAGATGCGGCGCGAGGAAGCCGGAGGCGCGGGTCACGCTCGGGTCGGGCGTCGACAGGAACGGGAACCAGACCATCGGCAGGCCGAACAGCTCGAAGGTGGCGTTCTCGTAATAGAGGCGCTGCTCGGCGTTCTTGTGGACGATTTTTTGCGCGCGCAGGCGCCAGACCGGGGCGCGCTCGGGATGATCGGCGCAGGTGTCGCAGGCGGTGTAGGCGCCTTTTTCGAAGACGGTGGTTTCCTCGTCGAGCTTCTCGGTGCGCGTCGAGGTCATGTGGGTGCGGTCGTTGCTGTCGGACCGCGCCGAATCGACGAAACCGCGCTTGAAGTCGCCCGACAGCTCCATCCGGTCGGCATGGGTGACCGACCCGTCGGAATCGGTGAGCTTGACCGAGCCTTCGGCCAGCACCCGCCCGGTGTCGCGGTAATAGGTGACCTTGTCGGCCTCCAGCGTCTTCTTCTTGTAGTAGATCTGGACGTCGCCGGTGGCGACCACCGTATGGTCGCGGTCGTTGTACGTGACCTTGTTGGCGTCGACGTTCATCGGCGTCTTGTCGCCGCTGTTGTTCGCGGCGGCGAATCGTTCGTTCAGGGTCTGCGCCTGGGCGTCGGACCACGGCGCGCACAGCGCGCCGCCCAGCGCCAGGACGAGCGCCAGCCAAGACACGCGGCAAGACACGCGGCGATGCGCGAGGCCGAAGGAGGACGGGCGCAGGGACTCGCGTCCCCCCGTCATCAGCCCGAGGGCAGGGTTGGAGCCGAAGGCGATTTTGGCCATCAGCCGTCCTCACGATTCAAGAGAGTCAATCCGCCCAACAAATTCGCGATGATCGCCGGGGTCCAGGCTGCGACGGGCGCGCTCAGCATGCCCGCTCCGCCCAGATCGGAGACCAGTTTAGAGGATACATAAAGCACGAAGCCAGCGCCGACGCCACCCAGCACCATCAGGCCGATTCCGCCCATTCGAGACAATTTTAACGAGAAACACGCCGCGATCAGCACCATGGCCGCAAGCAGCGAGGGCAGGGCGATAAGCTGTTGAAAACGCAAGCGATACCCCACCGAATCCAACCCGACCGCCTCTGTGTCAGCCGCGAGTCGCGGCAGCGACCAGAAAGGCACAGTTTCGGGCGCAACGAAACTCTGCGCCACCTGCGTGGGCAAAAGATTCGTTCCAAGATGGTAAATTTCCACACGTCTCGGATCGACCGCCGGGGCGGTGACGAGAGCCGTCTTCAACTCCCATTCTCCCGGAATGAGCCGCGCCTGCTCGGCGTCGACGCGCTCGACGAATCGGCCCTTCAAGTCAAAGACATAAACAGTCACGCCCGACAGGCGCAAGCCGGATTCGGCCGCCACGTCGGCGCGCAGGATCGACTGCTGGTCGCGGCCGCGCTGGCGAAGCCACAGGTTCGAATCCTGCATCGACACCTGCGTCCTGAAAATGCCCGCCTCGATCTCGTCGGCCTTCGCCTTCATCAGCGCCGCGCCGGGGCTGAACAGCATCACCACCACGGCGCCCAGGCCCAGCGCCGCGACCAGCGGCGGGGCGAGAAACTGCCAGACCGAAACGCCGGCGGCGCGGGCCACCACCAGCTCCAGCTTGCGTGTGAGGTTGATGAAGGCGGCCATGGCGCCGAACAAAGTGGCGAAGGGCAGCACCTGCTCGGCGATCGAGGGCGTGCGCATCAGGCACACCAGCAGCACGATCGACACCGGCGTGTTCGGCACGTCGCCGGCGCGGCGCAGCATTTCCACAAAATCGGCCATGTAGATCAGGCCGAAAATGGTGAAGAAGATCACGGCCAGGCTCTGCAGAAACCGCTTGGCGAGATAGACTCCGAGCGTGCGGCCGATCATCGCGCCTCCGCCGGAACGAAACGGCCGCCGCGCAACAGCGGGACCAGAGCGGAGCGGAATGCGTAGAGGCCCGCGCCGACCATGCCCAGCAGCGGCAGGGCGTAGGCGAAGGGCACGGCGTCCGGGCCGCGCGCCAGGGCGCCGGCGACGCCGAATCCCCCGACTCGCAGCAGCACGGCGATCAGGGTGGCGCCGCCGATGGCCAAGCCCCGCGTCTGCCGGGTGGTGCGCGGCGTGCCCAGCGCGGCGAAGGCGATCAGGCCCATGGCCAGCGCATAGAGCGGCGAGACGAACCGCTCATGCAGATCGGCGCGGAATCGCCCGATATTGTCGCGG
This sequence comes from Rhodoblastus acidophilus, assembly GCF_900187365.1. Taxonomy (GTDB): domain Bacteria; phylum Pseudomonadota; class Alphaproteobacteria; order Rhizobiales; family Beijerinckiaceae; genus Rhodoblastus; species Rhodoblastus acidophilus. The sequence goes on along the minus strand of NZ_FYDG01000004.1, from coordinate 122,222 downwards.
GTGTAGGGATCGGACACGTCGTAGTTCAGCAGATCCCAGGTGGAGCGTTCGCGCGGCTTGAGCGGGCCGCCATAGAGCTTCGAGCCGAAATTGGACAAATCGAGCGCATAGGAATCGAAGGTCACCATCGCCGGGACGGCGCCCTTGTCCTGCTTCTGGATCGTGCCGGTCTGCAACACGATATAGGACTTGCCGTCGATCTTGGCGATGATGCCGTTTTCAGCGAGATAGACGCTCAACTCGTTGGAATCGCGGCGGTCGAGCATGAACACGCCGCGCAATTCGCCGCCGGGGCCGCGATCCCGGTAGTGGAAAACCAGCCCGCTTTCCAGCGTGTTGAACTGGCCGGGACGCACGATGCGGGTCAGGAAATCGGATTTCACCTCGGTCCAGGCGTCGCGCATCACCTGAAAACTCGATGGCATGATCCACAGCGACACCAGGGCGCACAGGCCGGCCACCGCCACGATCAGCGCCAAATAGGGACGCAGCAGGCCGAGCGGCGACAGGCCGGAGGCGGCGGTCACCACCAGCTCGCTGTCGCCGTTGAGCTTGTTGAGCGAGAACATCACGGCGATGAACAAAGCGATCGGCGCGATCACCATGAACAGCGAGGGAATCCACATGCCGGTGATGGTGAGGAATTTCAGCGCCGACTGGCCCTTGGAGGTGATCAGGTCGAGATCGTGCAAAGCCTGCGTCAGCCAGATCACGGCCGTCAGCACGCCCACAGTGGCGAGGAAGGCCGCGCCGGCGACGCGGAAAATGTAACGCTCGATCAGTGTCATGCCTGCTCCCGCCGCCACCCGCCCCAAGGCGGGGTCGAACTGGGGCGCGTAGCTTATTTAGCAGCAATTTAAGCTAAACAATGGCTCGGCGGTCAGAATGCGCGCGAAAACGGCGTTCTGTTGCGCCGCGGGCACAGATCGAAAAGGCGCCAACCGCGGCCTTCTCCCCGGCAAACCCTTGGATTTCCGGGGGTCAGGCGCCCGAGGTCGCGATCGAGCCGAAGGCGTCGAGCGCCCGCCGGCGCGCGAAATCGTGCTCGACGATCGGCGCCGGCCAGTTGCGGCCGATCTCGACGCCGGCCGCCGCCAGCACGTCGGCCGGCGCGCTCCAGGGGCGGTGAATGTAGCGGGTCGGCAGCCGGGCAAGCTCCGGGCAATGGGTACGGACGTAATCGCCGTCGGGGTCGAACTTCTCGCCTTGCAGCACCGGGTTGAAGATGCGGAAGAACGGCGCGGCGTCGGGGCCGCTGCCGGCGACCCATTGCCAGGACACGGCGTTATTGGCCTCGTCGGCGTCGGTCAGCGTGTCCCAGAACCAGGCCTCGCCCTCGCGCCAGTCGATCAGCAAATGTTTGGTCAGGAACGAGGCCGCGACCATCCGCGCCCGGTTGGCGAGGAATCCCGTGCGCCAAAGCTGGCGCATCGCCGCGTCCACGATCGGATAGCCGGTGCGCCCGCGCTTCCACGCCTCCAGCGCCTCGGGATCGGCGCGATAGGGGAAATGGTCGAACCGGGCGTTGAAATTGCGCCAGGACAGGTCGGGCCGGGCGTGGAGCAGGTGGATCGAAAATTCGCGCCAGCACAGTTCGATCAAAAATTTCTCCGCCGGCCGTCCGCGCACCGCATCGACGATCTGGCGCGGCGAAATTTCCCCGAAATGCAGATGCGCCGACAGTTTGGAGGCGGCGTCGCAATCGACGCGGTCGCGCATGGTTTCGTAACCATCGAGCTTGGCGTCGATGAAGCGATGCAGCCGCGCCAGGGCGCCGGCCTCGCCCGCGTCCGGCTCCAGGAAATGTTCGGCCCAGTTCGGGCGCGAGGGCGACAGCGCCAGCGACTCGCGGGAAACCTGCGGCAGCGCGCCCGGCCAGTCGGCGAAGGAGATCCGCTCCGGCGCCAGGCCCGGTTCGGCGGCGAGCAGCCGGTCGCGCACCGCGCGCCAGAACGGCGTGAACACCTTGAAATAGCCGCCCGGCCGCGTGGCGATCTGCGACGGTTCGATCAGCAGGGCGCTGTTGAAGCTTTCGACCTTCAGACCCTGGCCGGCGAGCGTTTCGATCAGCCGCGCGTCGACGGCGCGCTCGACGCCGCCGTGGCGCCGGTTGAACGCAAGATGCGTCGCGCCCGCCGCCTGCGCCAGCTCCGGCAGCAGCGACTCGGCCGGGCCGCGCAGATAGCGCAGCTTGCCGCCGAAGCGGGCGAGATCGGCTTCGAGCGCCGCCAGGGCGCGGTCGAGCCGCCAGCGCGCCGCCCGTCCCAGCGGGCGCAGGTCGGCGGTCCCGTCTTCATCTATATAGAGGCAGAGCAGCGGCAGGCCGGTGGCGACGGCCGCCGCGAGCGCCGGATTGTCGCCGAGGCGCAAATCTTCGCGAAACCAGACCAGCGCGCAAGAAGAGGGGTTTTGGGACATCAAAAGATCGCGCGATAAAGGATGGATTTGAGGCATAACCGACCTCGGGGCCGAAAGGCGCCACCGTGACGACTACCCCGGGCGGTTTTTTCGCGTTATGAGACACGCTCACTCAAAGGGCAAGGCGCGCGTGGGCACAGGTCTTTTCATCACCTTCGAAGGCGGGGAGGGGGCCGGGAAATCGACCCAGATTCGCATACTCGGCGGCCGGCTGCGCGATTACGCGCGCGAGCTGGTGGTGACCCGCGAGCCCGGCGGCACCGATCTGGCCGAGCGGCTGCGCGCCTTTATCCTGGGCGGAAAGGCCAAACAATTCGGGCCGCTGGGCGAAGCCGTGCTGTTTTCAGCCGCCCGAATCGACCATATCGACCGGGTGATCGCCCCGGCCATCGCGCGCGGGGCGGTGGTGCTGTGCGACCGTTTCGCCGATTCGACCCGCGCCTATCAGGGCGCGCGCGGCGAGGTGGACGAGAAGGTGCTGGAGGCGCTGGAGACGACGACTCTCGCCGGCTGCCGGCCCGACCTCACCTTCATTCTCGATCTCGCGCCGGAGGTCGGGCTGGCCCGCGCCCGCCAGCGTCGCGGCGAACTGGGCGCCGACCGGTTCGAGAGCGAGGCCGATTCCTTCCACCATCTGCTGCGGCAGAAATTCCGCGACATCGCCAGCGACGATCCCGACCGCTGCCGGCTGATCGACGCCACGCAATCGGAAACCTGGGTGGCGGCGGCGATCTGGCGGGCCATCGCCGAAAAATTCCGCCAGCGCGAACGCGCCGTCCCGGTCGGGCTGGCGACGTGAGGGGCAGGCAGGAGGAGGCGCCGCCGGAAAGCGACCGCTTCGAGCCGGCCCCGCATCCCCGCGACACGTTCCGCCTGTTCGGCCACGTCAAAGCCGAGGCCGCGCTGCTGGAGGCGTTTCGCAGCGGACGCATGCCGCAGGCGTTCATTCTCGGCGGACCGCAGGGCATTGGCAAGGCGACGCTGGCCTGGCGGCTGGCGCGCTTTCTCGCCGTCCATCCCGACCCGGCCGCGCCCGAGGTCGCCGGGGCCGCGACGCTCGACGTCGATCCCGACCATCCCGTCGCGCGCAAAATCTCCAATCTCGCCTACGGCGATCTCGCCTTGCTGCGGCGCGGCTGGAACGACAAGACCAAAAAACATTTCACCCGCATCGCCGTCGAGGACGTGCGGAAAATGCTGCATCTGTTCGAGCAGGCGGCGGGCGGCGGCGGCTGGCGCATGGCGCTGGTCGATTCCGCCGACGATCTCAACGCCGCCAGCGCCAACGCTCTGCTGAAGATGATCGAGGAGCCGCCGCCGCGCAGCCTGTTCCTGCTGGTGGCGCACCAGCCGGGCCGCATCCTGCCGACGATTCGCTCGCGCTGCCGCCGGCTGATGCTGCACCCGCTGGACGGAGACGATCTGCGCGCCGCCGTGCGCGCCGCGCTCGACGCCTCAGGAATCAAGGCGGGAGACGCCGAACTCGCGAGCGCCTGCGCGCGGGCCGAGGGCGCCCCGCGCGAGGCGCTGCGGCTGCTGTCGGCCGCCGACGCCCGCTTCGACGCGCAGGTGGCGCGCGCCCTGTCGCTGCTGCCGCGCATCGACTGGCCGCTGGTTCATGGAATAGCGGATGCGGCGGCGGGCGACGAAACCGCCTTCGAGGCGCTGCTGTCGGCGGCGTTCGGCTGGCTCGGCGCGGAGGTGCGGGCCAAGCGGGATCTCGGCCCGCGCGCGGTCGCGCCCTATGCCGAGGCCTGGGAGCGGCTCGAACGCGACTCGCGCGAGCAGGCGATCTTCAATCTCGACAAGCGCGCCTTCACGCTGCTGACCTTCGACCTGCTGGCGCGCGCGGCCGGGGGCGGGCGGCCTTGACAAAAGCGGGCGGCGCCGGCCTTGTGCCGGGCCTTCGCCCCTGATCCGAGACAAAGCCTTGACCGACGACTTCCGCTTCACCCTGCGCGCCCGCGACGGCGGCGCCCGCCTTGGCGAAATTTCGACGCCGCGCGGCGCGATCCGCACCCCGGCTTTCATGCCGGTCGGCACGGCGGCGACGGTGAAGGCCATGTATCCCGGCCAGGTGCGCGAACTCGGCGCCGACGTCGTGCTCGGCAATGTCTATCATCTGATGTTGCGCCCCGGCGCCGAGCGCGTCGCCGAACTCGGCGGGCTGCACAAGTTCATGAACTGGCCGCACAACATCCTCACCGATTCCGGCGGCTTCCAGGTGATGTCGCTGGCGAAACTGCGCAAGCTCGACGAGAACGGCGTGACGTTCCAGTCGCATATCGACGGCTCGCGGCATCAGTTGACGCCGGAGCGGTCGATGGAGATCCAGCGCCTGCTCGGCTCGGACATCCAGATGCAGTTCGACGAATGCGTCAAGCTGCCCTGCTCGCATGAGGAGGCCGAGCGCGCCATGCGGCTCAGCCTGCGCTGGGCCGAGCGCTCGCGCAAGGCGTTCGGCGAACAGCCCGGCCGCGCCTGTTTCGGCATCGTGCAGGGCGGGGCGGAGCGCGACCTGCGCATCGAGAGCGCGCGGGCGCTCGCGGACATGGATTTCGGCGGCATGGCGGTCGGCGGCCTCGCGGTGGGCGAGCCGCAGGAGGTGATGCTCGCCATGATCGAGACGGTGATGCCGCACCTGCCCGAGCACAAGCCGCATTATCTGATGGGGGTGGGGACGCCCGACGACCTGCTGCAATCGGTCAAGCGCGGCATCGACATGTTCGATTGCGTCATGCCGACCCGCGCCGGGCGCCACGGCCTCGCCTATACCCGCTGGGGCAAGCTCAACCTGAAAAACGCCCGCCACGCCGAGGACCCGCGCCCGCTCGACCCGACCAGCTCCTGCCCGGCGGCGCGCGACTATTCCCGCGCCTATCTGCACCACCTCGTCCGCTGCCAGGAAATTTTGGGGATGATGCTGCTGACCTGGGTCAATCTGGCCTATTATCAGGATCTGATGGCTGGCGCGCGCGAAGCCATATCCGCGGGGCGTTACGACGATTATCTCGCGCAGGTGAAAGACAATTGGACCCGCGACGGGGAACCCGGTTGAGCGGGCGCGCGTTCGTAAAGCGCTGGCGTAAAGTTTAAAATGAAAGAGCGGAAAAGCTCGTCGCTTTTCCGCTCTGCCTGCCTTGTCCTGCCAAAAAGCGGACTATGCCGAAGCTGTTCTCTCCCCGAGATAAATGCCGGCGCATAGTCTTGCTGTTTGACGTCCTCCCACGACTTGGACACGAGCTCCGCGCCGATTTTCCGGCTGCGACCGTCTCCCCGACGGTTTTTTCAAGTTAGTCGAAGAAAATTCCCTTGTCTATGTGTCGCAGGAGCAATCATGACAAAAAAATTGATTTGTATCAGCTGTAGCTCGAGCATTTATTGTGCGCCGCACAAATACAGTCCGCGCGCGCATCGGGTTCCCTAAGGTTAAGCTTGCCTTCATCTGCGCCAACTTGCACGGCGCGCGCCTTTCGCTTAATCCCATGCGCAACCAGCCAAAACTGGGCGCGAGCGGCGCAAATTGCGCCGGCGCGCCGCGCAAGGGACCGACATGACCGACCTGCACGACGATATTCTCCGGCGCCACGACAAAGCCCTCATTGTCGATTTCGGATCGCAGGTCACTCAGCTGATCGCGCGCCGCGTGCGCGAGGCCGGCGTCTATTGCGAAATCGTGCCGTTCCAGTCGGCGGAAAAGGCGTTCGACGCCATTCGGCCCGGCGCGGTCATTCTCTCGGGCGGCCCGGCCTCGGTCACCGAAAAAGGCTCGCCGCGCGCGCCCGAAAACATCCTCAAATCCGGCCTGCCGATCCTGGCGATCTGCTACGGCCAGCAGACTATCGCCGCCCAGATGGGCGGGGCGGTCGAGGGCGGCCACGCCGCCGAATTCGGCCGCGCCGAGGTCGAGGTGATCGAGGACAGCGCGCTGTTCGACGGGCTGTGGGAGAAGGGCGGGCGCTATCAGGTCTGGATGAGCCATGGCGACCGCGTGACCCGTCTGCCCGAAGGGTTCACCGTCAAGGCGCGCAGCGAGAACGCCCCGCTCGCCGTCGCCTCCGACGAAAAGCGCAAGATCTTCACCACCCAGTTCCATCCCGAAGTGGCCCACACGCCCGACGGCGCCAGGCTGCTGGCCAATTTCGTGCAAAAAGTCGCCCGGCTGAAATCCGACTGGACCATGGCGGCGTTCCGCGGCGAGGCGATCAAGTCGATCCGCGCGCAGGTGGGGCAGGGCCGGGTGCTGTGCGGCCTGTCCGGCGGCGTGGATTCGGCGGTCGCCGCCGTGCTGATCCACGAGGCCATCGGCGAGCGCGTCACCTGCGTGTTCGTCGATCACGGCCTGCTGCGCATGGGCGAGGCGGAAGAAGTGGTGCGGCTGTTCCGCGACCATTACAACATTCCGCTGGTCCACGTTCAGGCGCAGGATCTGTTCATCGGCGCGCTGGAAGGCGAGTCCGATCCCGAAACCAAGCGCAAGACCATCGGCCGGCTGTTCATCGAGACGTTTGAAGCCGAAGCGAAAAAAATCGCGGCGGACGGCAAGGGCGCCCCGGAATTTCTGGCGCAGGGCACGCTGTATCCCGACGTGATCGAGAGCGTCAGCTTCACCGGCGGCCCGTCGGTCACCATCAAGAGCCACCACAATGTCGGCGGCCTGCCCGCGCGCATGAACATGAAGCTGGTCGAGCCGCTGCGCGAACTCTTTAAAGACGAAGTCCGCGCGCTGGGCCGCGAACTCGGCCTGCCCGAGGCGTTCGTCGGGCGGCATCCGTTCCCCGGCCCCGGCCTCGCCATCCGCTGCCCCGGCGGCGTCACCCGCGAAAAGCTCGACATTCTGCGCAAAGCCGACGCCATCTATCTCGACGAGATCCGCAAGGCCGGGCTGTATGACGTGATCTGGCAGGCGTTCGCCGTGCTGCTGCCGGTGCGCACCGTCGGCGTGATGGGCGACGGCCGCACCTATGATCATGTGTGCGCCTTGCGCGCCGTGACTTCCGTGGACGGCATGACCGCCGACTTCTTCCCCTATGACATGGCGTTTCTCGGCCGCACCGCCACCCGCATCATCAACGAGGTCAAGGGCGTCAACCGCGTGGTCTATGACGTGACGTCGAAGCCGCCGGGCACGATCGAATGGGAATAAGGCATGCACCCGAGTTACAGAGACTGGCTCCGCCGCGCTGTTCCTTCTGAGGCGACGTGGCGGACCAAACTGTCTGAACTCAAGCGGGTTGAGGCTGTTTATGGCGACATGGACAGCCTCTATGACCAGGATGAACTCCAAAGCCTGCTCGAAGAACTGGCCTATTCGTCGGAAGACCAGAGAAGGAACAGGCCGAATCCTTCAAGACTGACGATCAATGGCGACGTGCGGAATAATCTCGCGTCCTATAAAGCGGCGGTCCAGAAATATGCGCGTTTCCGGCAGGACTTCGAACTCGAGTCCGCACGCATTGAAGTTTCCACGCCAGCATCCGATGCGGTCGATTTGCTCGCCGAGGGCGACCGCACCTTTTCAATGGAGCGCGACCTGCAAGCGGCGTTGCACAAGGAAATCTCCCAGCTCGAAGCGGGTCTGGTGATTGCTGATGGCGGCGCGGAAAAGGCCGTCGCCTCCGGCCGGATCGACATTCTCGCCAAAGACTCGTCGGGAGCGTGGGTCGTCATCGAACTGAAGGCGGTCAAGGCGCCGCGCGACGCGGTGGCGCAATTGCTGGCCTATATGGGGGACATTCTCGCGGAAACGAACGAATCCGTCCGGGGGATTCTGATTGCGCCCGATTTCGACGCCCGCGCTCTGTCCGCCGCGCGCGTTGTGCCAAGCGTCAAACTGGTGAGCTACGGATTTCGCTTCTCGTTTTCCCCTCTGGCTGCATGAGAGGCGACGGCGCGCGTTTCCGCCCCCTCGCGCGGCCTTTGATCAGCGCATTGAGGAGGGCGGACTCGCGATGTCTGTTTTTGGTATTCCGAGAATAGGGCGCGCAGCGTGGATTTTGGCGAAATTCCACTTCCGGTAGAATCGAATTTGCAAAAAGTGATCGAAAACGCGCGGTTTTCTGCATTTTTGTGTGAAAAAACGAGCGAAATGCGTCAATTTTTGCACGAACAATCGTTTGGTTGCGCAGCCGGTGCGCCTCGGCGGACGTGCGCGTGAGGCATCAAAAGTCGTTGGGATTCAGCCTGTTAGTCGTCCCGGTTTCACGTGGAACATAACAGGAACAAAACCCGCCGCTTTGTCAAGTCCCGCCTCTGGGCTTTCACTTTCGCCGGCGTCAGCCCGCCTGCCACACAAACCCCGGCGGCGCCGCCACAAAAAGCTCCGGCGCGATCTTTTGCGTGGCGAGGGCCTTGGCCAGTTCCTCGCGCGGCTCGTCGCGGCCTTCGTCGGTGAGCTGGATCACGCCCCAATGGATGCCGAAGGCGCGAACCGCCTCCAGATCCTGAAAGATCATCACCGCTTCCTCCGGCGCGACATGCTGGTCGGCCATGAACCAGCGCGGCTCATAGGCGCCGATGGGGAGCAGCGCCACGTCCGGCGCGCCGACGCGGGCGCGGATCGTCTTGAACAGGGTTCCGTCGCCATAGCCGGTGTCGCCGGCGAAATAGATCGTTTCCGCCCCGGCGCGCACATAAAACCCGCCCCACAGCGCCATGCGCCGGTCGCTGAGGGAGCGCGACGACCAATGTTGCGCCGGAACCAGCGTCGCGCCGACCTCGCCGCGCAGATTCACATCGTCCCACCAGTCCAGCGCCGTCACGCGCGCGGCGGGCAGGGCGCGGCGCACGATGGCGTCGTTGCCGAACGGGGTGACGATCAGCGGCGCATCGCGCTTCACCAGCCGCCGCAGCGTGGCCATGTCGCAATGGTCGTAATGGTTGTGGCTGAGCAGGATCACGTCGATCGGGGGCAGGGCGTCCAAGGCGACCGCGGGCGGGCAGGCGCGCTTGGGGCCGACGAACGGCACGGGGCTGGCGCGGGTCGACCAGAACGGGTCGGTCAGCAGGTTCAGCCCGCGCGTCTGGATCAGCACGGTGGCGTGGCCGACGAAGGTCAGCCGCGTCGCCTCGCTGCGGGCCTCGGGCGTGACGCTCGGCACGACAATGTCGGCCGGCCAGGGGCGGGGATTCAAGGCTTTGCGCCAGCGCTTGATTTCCGCCACCTGCTTGTCCGGCGTCGCGGGCGCGAGATTGAAGAAGCGTCCGTCGAAATGATCGCTGGGCGGCCCGGAATAATATTGATTCTGCAGCATGAAGGCGATGTAACATTCGCGAGCGCGCGCTTCAATGCGCGCGCGCCGGGTGGTCCAGCCCGGTCAGCGTGTCGCGCAGCGCGCGGGCGAGCGGCGGGCATCGCAGCGCCAGCGGCAGCAGCCAGGGCCGCAACGCCCCGAGCGGGGCGGGGCGGCCGCGCGCGAAAGTGGTCAGCGCCCTCACCCGCCCGACCACCTGTTCGTGCGTCAGGCGGCGCAGGCGGCCGTACTCGTCCAGCCGTCCGGGGCGCCCGGCCAGCGCCTCCGCCGCGCAGGCCGCGAACACATAGGCGTCTTCGATGCCGAGATTCATGCCGCGCGCCCCCACCGGCGAATGAAGATGCGCGGCGTCGCCGGCGAGCGCGACGCGGCCGCGAACTTCGCGGATGGCGATGCGATGGCTGATGTGGAACGACGAGCGCCACAGCGTTGCGCCGGGCCGGGTTCCCGGCGGCAGGCGGTCGAGCAGGTCGGGCAGGTTGCCGAACGCCCGCCACACCCCCGGCGCCAGCGCCAGCATGAAGATCAGCCCGCGCTTCTGGAAGCAGACATGCGCGACGTCCGGGCCGAGCGGCGTGTCGAGGGCGATGTCGCACAACGGCCAGGCTTCCGGAACGGCGGAACCGGGAAAGCCGATTCCGAGCGCGGCGCGCACCCGGCTGTGCGCGCCGTCGGCGCCGAGCAGGATCGGCGCCCGCGCCTTTTCGCGCTGGCCGTCCTCATGCGCCAAAGTCGCTACGACGCCGACGCCGTCCTGCGCCAGCGCCTCGAAGCGCACGCCGCGCTCGGGGACGAGTCCATGGCGCGCCAGCGCCGCGCGCAGGATCGCTTCCGTGCGGGTCTGGGGCAGGGCGATCATGCGGCGCTCGCGAAACCGCAGTTCCGCGACCTCGGTCCATTCCTGATAAAAGCGCACGCCGCGCAGGCGACGGCCTTCGGATTCGAGCGCGTTGGCGACGCCGCTCGGCGCCAGCAGGTCGAGCGTGCGCGTGTTGATGGCGAGCGCCCGCGATTGCTGTTCCGGCGCCGGGGCGGCGTCGATCAGCCGCGCTTTCACGCCTTTTTCGGCCAGGAACAAGGCCGCCGCCAGGCCCGTCGGGCCTGCGCCGACAATCAGTGGACCCTCCGCCACATGCGGATTCCTTTTCGGGAGCGATGCGCCCCAACGTCGCGCCGCCGCCATGGTTCCCGGACTCGCCTCGGGGGCGCCAACCCTGCCAGCCGCGCGGGGCGGATTGTCGCAATGCTGACGTTGCGACATTCGCAGGACGCAAACGCCAAATCGGAGGGTGAAATGGCGGAATCCAAGGTGACGATCGAACAGAAACCCAATGCAAATGGGCGTGCTTGCTGCATCTGCCGGAGGCCGCCGACGGGCTCGGTCTGGGCAAGGAATTCAAGACCGAGGAGCGCGCCGAAGCCTGGCTCGACACGTCGGAGGCGGTCACAGCGATCGACGTGATGACGCGCAAGCACAAGAAATAATGGGGATGGCCGGGCGCGCCCGGCCATTTCCTCAGGCCAGGGCGCGTTGGGCGGCGGCGAGTGTGCGGGCTATTTACGCCTCGATTCGGGTCTGGATGGTGAAAATGTCGAAGGGCGGATTGTCCGGGCCGTTGGCGAAGCTCGGCGCGGCGGGCGCGGCGAGGTCGGCCGCGTCGAAGGCGAGCAGGAGCAGGGCGGGGCGGTCAGGCGAGTCGTTGGAATATTGCGCGGCGCCTCCACCGGCCCGCGCGGTTTCCATCTGGCCCTGGGCCAGCCGCGCCTCGGCGCCGCCCTCGCTGCGCCGGATCGCGGCGCCCGACAGCAGGCCGGCCAGCCGCCACCCTGCCCCCGGCAGAACCGGACCCTCCTGATTCGGCGCCAGCGCCAGAATCGCCACGGCGAATCGCGCCAGCGCGTCGGCGTAGAGCTGGTAGAGCTGCGGCTCCGAGGGGTTGGCCGCGGCGAAGGCGGGGGGCGCCAGATCCGGGGCGTCCAGCGCGCGGCGGAACACGTCGCCGCCGATGACCAGCAGTTCGCGCGGGTTTTCCGCCAGTTCGACGACAGATTGGAAATCCCAGATGAAACGTTTGAGCGTGTCGGGTAAAACGACGGTCATGGCGGCTCCCAGCGGGCGGACGATCTGAAGCAAAAACCGCGCCGCCTGCCTCTTGCGTCGACGTGGCGTGATTCGCGCCAGGATAACCTCGGAACGGATCGCCATGAAAAAGGAAAGCGATAGCATGACCATGCCCGATGCGCCGGCGTCCGCGCTGTTCAGCCGCGACGCCGAAAACTACGATGTACAGCGCCGCCGCCTGATCCCGTGTTTCGACGCGTTTTATGGCGCGGCCCTCACGCTGATCGCGGAAGGCCGCAGCGCCCAGGCGATCGACGTGCTCGATCTCGGCGCCGGCACCGGGCTGTTTTCCTCGATGATTCTGGCGCAGCAGCCCGTCGGCCGTCTGTGCCTGCTGGATGGCTCGGCCGCCATGCTCGACCAAGCGCGCGCGCGTTTTGCAGGCCTCGACAGCATCGACTATCGCATCGCCGACATGACCGGCGCAGATCTCGGCGGCGGCTGGGATGTGGTGGTCTCGTCGCTGGCGATTCATCATCTGCCAGACGAGGCGAAGCGTGGCCTGTACCGGCGCGTTCGTGCGGCGCTTAAGCCGGGCGGCCTGTTCGTGAACGCCGAACAGGTCGCGGGGCCGACCCCGACGGCCGACGCGCGTTATGCGCGGCTCTGGCTGGAGCAGATCAGGAGGCTGGGCGTTCCAGAGCCCGAAGTCGAAAAGGCGCTGCAGCGCATGAGCTACGATGTGTGCGCGCCGGTCGGGCTGCAGTTGCAATGGCTTGAGGAGGTAGGATTTTCCGACGTGGATTGCAGTTTCAAGGCATGGAGGTTCGCCGTGTTGAGCGGCCGCGCCTAAAGGGGCGCGTCGCAATCTCTGCTAGTTCCATAATATTGATTATGCGAAATTCGGTAGGGCGTAGGTCTCCCCTGTCGGGCCGCTGCCTTAGGTTCGTTCTCCTAAGATCTCCACGGGGTGAGGCGCGAGCGTCTTGAGACTGATGGCTGGATCGTTGTCTCTGGACGCAGGATTGCTCAGCTTTCGACAAGAGCGCCGACAATGACGTCTCGTAGCCGCCGCTGATCACACGTGGCAGTCCTACCTGACCTATAGTCAGTCCTGGGGCGCTCGCCCGCGCACTTTATCCAAAACGCGCCTCGCTAAATTCCAGCAAGCGTCGAGGCGCTTCGGGCTTCAGTTTCGCTCGATGCCGCGCGCGGATGATGCGCTCAGGAGATCAAGACGATTTCAAGTTCTTGGCCGGATGCGCCGACCTCATCGCCAACGGCTTTGCCCATCAGCAGTCTCGCCACGGGCGAAACGAAGGAAATCGAGCCGGACTTCGGGTCGGCTTCGTCCTCGCCCACGATGCGATAGCGCTGCACGCGCCCATCCTGGCGCCGAAACGCCACCGTGCTGCCAAAAGCGACGGTTTCGGTTGAGGTAGGTTCGGTCATGACCTGGGCGCTCCGAACTCTCGCCGCAAAATAGCGCATATCTCGCAAAGGAATGCCGGTTTGCCGTCGCCGTTCGTTCACGTCGTCGATTTTCAGCGCCGTCTCATACGCGGCGCGAGCCTGTTCGAGCTGAAGTTCAAGCGCTTTCAATCCCGCTGGCGTCACAATGTTTGGATGAGGCGAAATCGGGCGGTCGGGCAGCAAGGTCTCGGACGCGGTTTCCGCACTGTCTTCCTTAGCGAAGGCGACGCTCAAATTGGACTCCTCTCAACATGATGATCTGCGCTCCGGTAACAGGCTAAAGCATGATCAGCCACCTGAAAGTTGGTAGAGACGAGTCATGACCAAACCAGACATCGCCTTCCTGCTTGCGCCCGGCGCCGGCGCGCCGACGACTCATCCGCGCATGCAGGCCTTTCGCAAAATGCTGGAGCCTATCGGGACCGTCGTCCCCTTCGATTATTCCTACGCGCTTGAAGGCCGGAAAAGCCCCGATCGTCTTCCGAAGCTCATGGAAAGGCATCGGGCGGCCTTGGCGAGACTGCGGGAAAACCATGCCGGGCCGATTGTGCTGATCGGCAAGAGCATGGGCGGTCGGGTCGGTTGCCACGTCGCCCTGACCGAACGCGTCCCGGCGGTCGTCTGCCTCGGATACCCGCTTTGCGGCGCAGGAAATCGAGCGAATCTGCGCGACGAAGTTCTTTTAGCGCTTCGCACGCCGATTCTGTTCGTCCAGGGAACGAAGGACAGGCTCTGCCCTCTGGATCTGCTTGAGGGCGTCCGTCAGCGCATGACGGCTCCGAACGCCCTCCATGTCGTCGAGGGGGGCGATCATTCGCTTCTCGCCTCCAAGACGGCGCTGAAATCGCGCGGCCTCGACCAAGACCAAATTGACAGCGATATCAGCAAGGCCATCGCCGATTTCCTGACGCTTTAGCCGCTCGCGCCGTCGTCCCCGCTCCGATCCAGGCAAACGTCAGCGAATTTGGCGTTGCGGAAGCGTAGGCGAGCTCCGCGCAGCGCGCCCCCGCCCGTCAGCGCTTCCGTAACGGTAATCCGTGAAGCGCGAAATTTCGCCATGATATGGTGTGATTCCGCGAAATTACCCATAGCCAGAATTGCCCGTTTGCTGTTAAATGATGAACGCGCGGGCTTTGGACTTGAAAAAAATCACACAACCATCTGCTGGCGGTTCCCTTCGGTCATCAAGCCGCAGGGCCATTAGGCGTATGGGCGAATGAAGGCCCCGCGCCATTTTGAAATGAGGCGGAGTTAAATAGGCGGACATGAGCAAAGGTAAAGATTTCCGGGGCCCCAGGAAGCGCGGTTTCGATGACGATGGGCCCTCATTCGACAGCCCGCGGCAATTTCGCCAGCCCCGCCAGACCTTCGACCGTCAGCCCATGGGCGGCGGTTTTGGCGATTTCGCGCCGCCGCCCCCGTCAGCTCCCGTGGGCAATTCGGTCGACGCCGTGGTCAAATGGTTCAAGACCGACAAGGGTTTCGGTTTCGTCGAACTCTCCAACGGCGCGGGCGACGCCTTCCTCCACATTGGCGCGCTGCAGCAGGCCGGCTTCGAGAACGTGCCTCCGGGCGCCAAGCTCAAGGTGCTTGTCGCCAATGGCGTCAAGGGCCAGCAGGTCACGCGCGTGATTGAGGTCGACACCGCGGGCGCCGCCGAGCGCGCTCCGCAGCGCTCCTTTGGCGATTCGCCGCGTCCGGCGCGCCGCCAGCCTGACCTGTCCAACGCCGTGGAAGTCCAGGGCGCGGTCAAATGGTTCGACGGCGCCAAGGGCTTCGGCTTCGTGCAGGCCAGCGACGGTGGTAAGGACGTCTTCGTCCATATTTCCATTCTTGGCTCCGCCGGAATCCAGGGCCTCGCCGAGGGCCAACCGGTCACCATGAAAGTGGTCGATACGCAGAAGGGCCGTGAGGCCGTGGCGATCTCGCTCGCTTGATGCGAGGGGTTACGGATCGCATGGCGATCCATTAAGAAAAGAGCAGGGCGGAAACGCCCTGCTCTTTTCGTTTGCACTGCAGTTTGGGGCTTGCATGGAACCGACCCGCGACATCTCCCGCCTGCTCGAAATCATGGCGCGGCTGCGTACGCCGGACATTGGCTGCGCCTGGGATTTGGCGCAGGATTTTCGCTCCATTGCGCCTTATGCGATCGAAGAAGCCTGCGAGGTGGTGGACGCCATCGAGCGCGACGATTTCGTCGATCTGCGCGACGAGCTGGGCGACCTGCTGCTGCAGGTGGCGTTTCACGCCTGCATGGCCGAGGAGCGCGGTCTGTTCGATTTTGGCGGCGTGGTGCAGGCGATCAATGAGAAGCTGATTCGCCGCCATCCCCATGTGTTCGGCGCGCCGGAACAGCGCACGCCTGAAGCCGTCGAAAGCATCTGGGCCGAAATCAAGGCGCAAGAGAAGGCGGAGAAGGCCGAACGGCGCCGCGCCGCCGGTTTGCCGGAACAGCCGCGGCGGGGTTTTCTGGCCGACGTTCCCACCGCCCTGCCTGCCCTCGCTCGCGCCGTCAAACTGCAAGACAAGGCCTCGAAGGTCGGTTTCGACTGGAACGACGCGCGCCTGGTTCTGGCGAAAATCCGGGAGGAATGCGACGAGGTCGAGGAAGCGCTGTCGCGTGACGATCGCAGACATGTCGCCGAGGAGATTGGCGACGTGTTGTTCGCCGTCGCCAATCTCGCCCGCCATGTGAAAGCCGATCCGGACGCCGCCCTGCGCGCCACCAATCAGAAGTTTGAGCGGCGCTTCGGATATATTGAAGAAAAGCTTGAACAAGCAGGAAAAAAGCTTGGCGAGGTCAGCCTCGCCGAGATGGACGCGCTGTGGGATGAAGCCAAGAACCGTGAAGACTCGGACATTTCGGACTGAATCATAGCTTGCTATCAAAGCTTTCGCCTGCTATAGCTTGCTATGTCTACCAGACATAGGAGCGGACCCATGTATCGTTTCTGCAAGTTCCTTCACCTTCTCGGTCTCACTTTGTTTCTCGGCAGCATTTTCGGCCATATCGTCGCCGGGGCGCTGGCCGGAACGCCGGGCGACGCCGCCTTTGTCGCCGCGCGCGCGCAGATTGTTCAGGCCACTCGCCTGTTGACCCTGCCCGGCCTCGGCTTGCTGCTGATTTCTGGCGTCGGCATGAGCGCGTCGGCCCGTGTGTCGCCGTTCAAGATTGGCTGGCTGGCGGCCCATGTCGGCGCTGCGGGGCTCATTCTGATCAACACGGCGGCCTTTGTGGTTCCCGCCGGCGTCCGCGCGCTCGCCCTGGCCAAGGCGGGCGAATTCGGCGACGCCCTCAGCGGTGCGCTTCTCACCGAAGATGGATTTGGAGCCGCCAATGTCAGCCTGGCGCTGGCCGCGATCGCGCTCGGCCTCTATAAGCCGGTCTTATTTCGACGCCAGGCGGCGCAATGAGGGGCGCATGACGACCGAGAGCGGGTTTCGCCGGGAAGAGAGCCTCGGTTATGCTGTCAATCTGCTCGGGCGATTGTTCGCCCGGGCGCTCGACCGGAGATTGAATCGCCATGGCGTCGCGCTTGGCCAGTTTCCCATCCTGCTGGTGCTTTGGGAGCAGGAGGGAATCACCCAGTCGGAAATCGCGCGGCGGCTGGACATCGAGCAACCAACCGTTGCAAATACGCTCAAGCGTATGGAGCGCGACGGGCTGGTGAGTTTTTCGCCCGACCCGGGCAACCGGCGCCAGGTGCTGATTGGCCTCACCGACAAGGGCCGCGCTCTCCAGTCGCCGCTGATAGCCGAGGCTCAAGCGGTTAATGAGCGCGCGTCGCAAGGCCTCAGCGCGGCGGACTCCGAGCGATTCTTCGCGCTGCTGCGCAACATGTCGGCCAACCTATCGGATCTTTCCGAATAGAGCGCGCCAGTGGCGGCTCGGCGTGGCGCCGGGTGGGATGTCCTCCAGCGTCTCCAGTTGGAGCCCGAAGCGCTCGAACGCCAGCAGGTCGCTGCGACATAGGGGCCACGGCGGCCCTTCGATCGTTTGATCGTCCTCGCGCGCTCGGGCGACGACCAGCAGCTTTCCGCCCGGCTTGAGGAAACCCGCGATGGCTTGTCGCGCCTGCGGCAGCAGCCCTGCCGGCAACGCTTGCAAGGTGTAAATCTCGTTGACGAAATCGAAGGCTTCCGCCCAGTCCGGCGGAGCCGCGAACAGGTCGGCGGTTTGAAAGTCGAGGGCTGGAAAGCGCTTGTTCGCCCAGGCCACGGCGTCGGCGACCAGATCAAAACTTGTTACACGCGCCCCCTGCCCGGCCAAGGCGGCGGCATTGTCGCCAAGCCCGCCGCCAATGTCGAGCGCGCGCATCCCGTCAAGCCGGCGCGTCGCCAGCCAATCCGCCAACAAGGGGTGCGGCGCCAGATTGCCCCATGGCACCTTGGCGGCGTCGCCCTCGGCCAGGGCGTAGACGGCGGCGAACCAGTCGCGGCGGAAGGGATCGCCGCCGCCGTTCTTGGCGGGATCGAGCGCGTCGAGCCTTGCGCGCGCCTCGGCGCGGCGACGGGCGAAATCCGCGTCGGCGATGGTTTCATGCAGGGGTTTTTCGCCCAAATCGTCCTCCTCGACTGCGCCGGAGACGCCAATGACGTTCCGGCCTTGCGCGCGAAACTATCTTCATTTCGCCGGCGCGGAGGCTTCGGCGCGCATGTCCGCCCCCGTCTCAATGGGGCGCGCCGGCAGGAACGCGTTCAGCGCCGCCAGCAGTTTTTCTCCTGGCGCCGCTCCGCTGGTGTAGCGAAAGGTAAACCCGCCGCCGCCGCGCCCCGCCGGAAATTTGTCGCGCAAGACGTGATCGGCGCGGCGCGCGATGGCCGGCGCCGGGTCGATCCAATGCACCGGCCAGGGCGCGAGGCGCACGAATTTTTCGCACAGCAACGGATAATGGGTGCAGGCGAGCACCACGCAGTCGGTTTTTCGCGCGCCGTCGGCGACAAAACAGGGAGCGATTTCCGCCGCGATTTCATTATCGTCGAGCTGTTCGCCGTGCATGAAGGCTTCGGCGAGAGGCGCGAGCTTTTTCGCGCCGACCAGCGTCACGTCGCAATGGCGAGCGAATTTTTCGACCAGTTTGCGCGTGTAGTCGCGCGACACGGTGCCGGGCGTGGCGAGGATCGAGATCAGCCGGGTCGATGAAAATTCCGCCGCCGGCTTGATGGCGGGCACGGTGCCGACGAAGGGAATGGGCCATTTCGCCCGCAAATGCGGCAGCACCAGAGTGGAGGCGGTGTTGCAGGCGATGACGATGCAATCCGGCTTGTCCGCGGCGATCAGCCGCTCCATCGCCCGCGTCACCAAGGCGACGACTTCGGCCTCCGGGCGTGGGCCATAGGGAAAGCCGAGGTCGTCGGCGGCATAGACGAAATCGGCGTCGGGGCGCTGCTTCATCAGGGCGCGCAGCACGGTCAACCCGCCGAGGCCGGAATCGAAAACCAGAATTTTCGCGCGAATCGAAGCGGCGATCATGCCCCGCTTTAGCGCTTTTTCGTCGGCGCCGCCAAAAATATCAGATTTTGGGCGCCTCCAAAAACTCCGGCGCGTCGCAGATCAGCCGGACCCAAGGCTGGCGAGAGCGCGTCCAGCACTGCAGCGCCACGCGCTCGAGCGCCTTGGTATCGTCGAGCGTGCCGGCGCGCAGGATGAACATGCCGGGACGCAGCATATTGTGGCTGCCCAGCTGCGAGCCGCAGCGCGGACAGAAATAGCGTTTGAGGATGTTGCCGCTGTCGGCGTGATCCTCATAGAGCGCCATTTCGCCGGTGAAGGCGATATCGGCTTCGGGCGTCAGCAGATTGACGGAAAAGGCCGAGCCCGAACTTTTCTGGCAATGTGTGCAATGGCAGACCGAGATTTTCGGCGGCGCCGCCCGCAATTGATAGCGCAAAGCGCCGCACAGGCATCCGCCGGAAATCTCCGCCATGACCTATCCTTTCACCATCGCCAGCGCGGCCTCGGCGAGGTCGCCGGGGCGCTTCACCAAACCATCGGCGCCGGCGTCTTCCAGCTCCGCGCGGGCGCCATAGCCCCAGAGCACGCCCAGGGCGCGCATGTTATTCGCGCGGGCGCCGGCGATGTCGTAACGACGGTCGCCGACCATGACCGCGCGCGCCGGATCGAGGCGCTGCTCGGCGACGATATGGGCGAGCAACTCCGGCTTCTGGTCCAGCGCGCCGCCGGGAATCGAGCCGTAAATGTCAACGAAGACATCGGCCAGCTTTAGATTGTCGAGGATGCGTCGCGCGAAATCCTGGCGCTTCGAGGTGGCGACGAACAGGCGCGCGTCCGTTCGAGCGATGGTTCGCAGAGCCTCGGGAATTCCCGGATAGGGCGTGGCGCCGTAAAGTCCGGTCTCGCCATAATAGCTTCGATAGGCAGCCACGCCCTCGACGACGCGATCGTCGCCGCGCGCTTGCAGCAGCGCCGTGATCATTTCTTCGAGCGGCGGGCCGATGAAACGCTGGATGTCCGGCGCTTCGCCGGAATGGCCCAGCGCGCGCAGCGTCGCTTCGCAACTGGCGATGATGCCCGGCTGGGAGTCGACCAGCGTGCCGTCGAGGTCAATGAGAACGGAAGGAGCTGAAGGCATGGGTGGACCATAGCCCTGGCGGCAGGCGTCGTAAACGTGTCGCACGCCCTTGACGCCCCCGCCCGCCTGCGGTACCAAGCGGCCTCTCTCCCGCAGGCCCTGGCCAACGGGAAAGTTTTTCGCACCCGTGACCGTTCCCGATCCGGTGAGTGGTCTGTCGGCTTCCCAGGAAGCAGAGGAGGGCGCGATCTCCGCCGGCGTTTACGCCGAACGCGAGGATCGCTTTCGTCGCCGCGCCCCGAGGGGCGTGCGGAAGGTCTTCGCGTATACGACACTGAGGACCTTATGACCAAGCGTTCAGAAGCCAAATATAAAATCGACCGCCGCATGGGCCAGAACATCTGGGGCCGCCCGAAGAGCCCGGTCAACAAGCGCGAATATGGCCCCGGCCAGCATGGCCAGCGCCGCAAGGGCAAGCTCTCCGACTTCGGCACCCAGCTCAAGGCCAAGCAGAAGCTCAAGGGCTATTACGGCAACATTTCGGAAAAGCAGTTCCGCAAGTATTACGCCGAAGCCATCCGCATGAAGGGCGACTCGGGCGACAACATGATCGGCCTGCTGGAGCGTCGTCTCGACGCCGTGGTCTATCGCGCCAAATTCGTGCCGACCGTGTTCGCCGCGCGCCAGTTCGTGAATCATGGCCACGTCAAGGTCAACGGCCGCCGCGTCAACATCGCCTCCTATCTGGTCAAGCCCGGCGATGTGATCGAGGTGAAGGAAGCGTCGCGCCAGCTCGTGACCGTTCTGGAATCCGTGGCGCTCGCCGAGCGTGACGTACCGGATTATTACGAGGTCGATCATTCCAAGATGACCGCCAAGATGACCCGCATTCCGCTGCCGAGCGAAGTGCCCTACGCGGTCTTGATGGAGCCGAACCTGGTTATCGAATTCTACTCGCGCTGATTCATCGCCCTCGCGCGATTCAGCAAGCAAAAGCCGCCCGTTTGGGCGGCTTTTCGCGTTTTGACTCAGGTCAACGACGCCGATGCGCTCTTGAGCAAGACTTGGCAATCGTCAGGCAGGCAAGCGTGTCGCGATTGGCGCTCGAAAGCGGTCACGGCGCGCATCGGCCATACGGTCGGCATGTCCTGGTGGTTTTGCTGCACGATTCATTGAGTGGCATACAAGGCATGGTTTTATCGCGCTGGACAGCCGGCGCAAGAACATGCCGCGCCCCAGGAGAAATGGCCAACGAGATTTTATCTCGTTGGCGCCAAATCTTCGGAGGGGCGTGGTTGCGGTGACGGTCAGATTTTAGCGAAGAGCCCGGCCAGACGCATTAATCCCTCTGGCCAGGGACCGTGACCGCTCTCGGCGTTGATATGGCCGGCGTCGCCCGCGTCGGCCAAGTCCAGCGCCCACACGTCAGCGAGCCGTTCGGCGAAAGCCCAATCGGCGAAAGGGTCGCTGCGGCTGGCAACGAGAACGCCGGGAACTTGAAGCGCCGCTTGCGGCGCTTTTTCTTTGAAAGCGGAGTCAATCGGAAAGCTGGCGAGGCCGGCCGCACTCAAATCGGGCGGCGCCACCAGGAAGGCCGCCTTGACTTTGCCGCCCCCCTGGCCTGCCCGGCCATGCTCCGCAAGGGCGCTCGCCGCCGCCAGCGCGCCGAGGCTATGGCCAATCAGCACCACCGGCCGGGTCGACGCGTCGATTTCGCGCAAGATGTTGCTGACCCAAGGCTCGCGCCGCGGCCGTTCCCAATCGGCCTGGGTGACGAGTCGCGCGGTGGAAAGCTTTTGGCCCCACCGGTTCTGCCAATGGTCGGGACCCGAGCCGCCAAGGCCGGGAACGATGAGAATGTCCAAGTCCGAAATTCGCATGAGGTCTATTTAGCGCAAGCGGGGCGGAAGGAAAGCGATCAGCCGTCGAATTTGTCTTTCCAGCTCGGCAGGGCGCCGGGAAAAGTCAGCGCCTGGGCCGCGTGGACGCCGCGCGCCACGGCGCGGGCCAAACAATCCGCCGCCGCCGCGCCGATCCGCGTCAGCTCGACCGGATCGACCGCACGCGCCGAAAAGCCTGTGGCGGCGGCGAAAACCGTGTCGCCATCCATGGCGGCGTGAACGGGGCGCAAGGCCCGCGCGAGGCCGTCCTGCGCCATGATGGCGACGCGCTTGGCCTGAGCCTTGGTCAATTCGGCGTCGGTGGCGACGATGGCGATATTGGTGTTGCGCGGCTCCGCGCCCTTCATGCGAATCTGAAGCAGAGTCTGATCGAACGCGGCCGGCCAGCCGCGACCGCCGAATTCGCCGTCGCGCTCGAATGGGGCCGCCCAGAAATGCGCCGTGTCGCCGATGGTCGCCTGCCCCACCGCATTGACCGCCACCAGCGCGCCGACGACAAAACCGTCGCCCGTCATGGCGGAGGCCGAGCCAAGCCCGCCCTTCAGGTCGGCCAGCGTGGCGCCATAGCCCGCCCCGTGCGAGCCTAGCGCGAAATCGCCCGAGGCCGCGCCGGCCGCTTCGGCGCCCAGCCGCCAATAGGCCGGCTCACGCCAAAAATCCTTGTCGCCGCCGTTGGCGAGGTCGAACAGAATGGCGCCGGGAACGATGGGCGCGAGCTGACCGGCGACTTCAACGCCCCTGCCCCGCTCGCGTAGAACGGAAATCACGCCGCCCATCGAATCGAGCCCGTAGACAGATCCGCCCGACAGGACGAGGGCGTCCACGCGCGCGACGGTCATGTCGGCTTCGAGCAGGGCGGCGTCGCGCAGCCCTGGCGCCCCGCCCGACACCGCCACGGAGGCGATCGCCGGCGCGTCGAACAGCAACGCCGTGACGCCGGTGGCGATTGTCGCGTCTTCGGCGTTGCCGATCAGAAGACCGGGCACATCGGTGATGAGATTGCGCATGAGCACGCCTCGACGTGAAACATTCCCTATTCTGCGCGCATGGCTTATCAAGGCCAACAGGAAAGGTGTGCGATGACCGATCATGTAACCATTACGGCCTCGCTTCTGGCGGGACTGCTGTCGTTTCTCTCGCCCTGCGTGCTGCCGCTGGCGCCGCCCTATCTCGTCTATATCGCCGGGACGAGCCTGGAGGAACTGGCCGAGGGCGGCGCGCGCCGCGCCGTTCGCGACACCACTTTCGCGGCGCTGCTGTTCGTCGCAGGCTTTTCGACGGTCTTTGTCGCCTTGGGCGCCACGGCTTCGGTTATCGGCCAAACGGTGCGGCAGAACCTGCCGCTGCTCTCGGCGGCGGCCGGCGTGGCCATCATCGGCATGGGCCTGCATTTTCTCGGCGTGTTCAAGCTCGGCGTGCTCTATCGCGAAAAGCGCGTCGCCGTGGAAAAGCCGGTGGGACTTTGGGGCGCCTATGTGATGGGCCTGGCTTTCGCATTCGGGTGGACGCCGTGCATCGGGCCGATTCTGGCGGCCATTCTGGCGGTGGCCTCATCGGAGGCCACGGTCGGCAAGGGCGCCTTCCTGCTGGCGGTCTATTCGCTCGGCCTCGGCATTCCCTTCATTGTGGCGGCGCTGGCGATGGAGCCGTTCATCCGCTTTCTGCGCCGGTTCAAGGCGCATTTCGGCAAGGTCGAGCGCGCGGTCGGCGGCCTGCTGGTGCTGACAGGCCTCGCCTTTCTCACCGGCGGCGTCCAAAATATGTCGTTTTGGCTGATCCAAACCTTTCCGGGGCTGGCCACGCTGGGGTGAGCCTGCGCTTTGCCTGACAAGGCGCGTGGCGGCGCGAAATCGCGCTGGACATCGTTGCGCGCCTATGTTCTTTAATTGTTCTCTTTTTGCGTATCCTGGAACTTCGCCTTGGCCAAAGCCCGCTCGAATTTCATCTGCCAATCCTGCGGCGCCGTGTCGCCGCGCTGGCAAGGCAAATGCGAGGCCTGTGGCGAATGGAATTCCTTCGTCGAGGAGGCGCCCACCTCCGGGATCGGCGCGGCCGCCGCGCGCGGGGCGAAGAAGGGGCGGATCTTCGCGCTTGAGGGCCTGTCGGGCGAATCGAAGCCGGCGCCCCGCGTCCTGTCGGGCCTGGCGGAGCTGGATCGCGTCACCGGCGGCGGATTCGTGCCGGGGTCGGTTCTGCTGATCGGCGGCGAACCTGGCATCGGCAAGTCCACCCTGCTGATCCAGGCCTGCGCGATGCTGGCGCGAAAGGGCGAGCGCGTCGTGTATATTTCCGGCGAGGAGGCGGCGGCGCAGGTGCGGCTGCGCGCCGAGCGGCTCGGTCTTGCCGACGCGCCGGTGGAGCTGGCGGCGGAAACGTCGGTGGAAGACATTATCGCCACCTTGTCGGCTGGCCGGCGCCCTGCCCTGGTGGTGATCGATTCGATCCAGACCATGTGGACCGATACGGCCGACGCGACCGCCGGCACCGTCACCCAGGTGCGCGGCGCAGCGCAGGCGCTGATCCGCTTCGCCAAGCTTTCCGGCGCCTGCGTGATTCTTGTCGGCCATGTCACCAAGGACGGTCAGATCGCCGGACCGCGCGTGGTCGAGCATATGGTGGACGCGGTCGCCAGCTTCGAGGGCGACGGGTCGCACCATTTCCGTATCCTGCGCAATGTGAAAAACCGCTTCGGCCCGACCGACGAGATCGGCGTGTTCGAAATGACCGGTGGTGGCCTGACTGAGGTCGCCAATCCGTCCGCGCTGTTTTTGGCGGGCCGCGATGGTTCGGCGGCAGGCGCGGCGGTGTTCGCGGGAATGGAAGGCACGCGCCCCGTTCTGGTCGAAATCCAAGCGCTGGTGGCCCCCAGCGCCCTGGGCACGCCGCGCAGGGCGGTGGTCGGGTGGGACCCGAGCCGGCTGTCCATGCTCGTCGCGGTGCTGGAAGCGCATGGCCGGGTGAAACTCGGACAGCATGACATTTATCTCAATGTCGCCGGCGGCATGAAGATCGCCGAGCCGGCGGCGGATCTGGCGGCGGCGGCGGCCCTGGTGTCCTCGCTGGTCGGCGCCGTGTTGCCGCAAGACATGGTGTTTTTCGGCGAGGTGGGCCTGTCCGGGGCGGTGCGGCCGGTGCCCCATGCCGGCCTGCGGCTGAAGGAAGCGTCAAAGCTCGGCTTTTCCCGCGCCGTCGCGCCGCAGGGCGCCGACGGGCGCGCATCGGCCAAGGGCGAGACGCCGAAAGGAATGGGAATGAACGCGATCCGCCATATTGGCGAAGCCATCGCCGAGATCGCGGCGCTCGGGCGCAAGGCGCCCAACGCGCCGGCCGATCGTTAACGCGACGTCTCTCCGAAAAAACAATCGCGCGACCGCCGCGCCCTCCCGCCATTCTGTCATTGACGTAAGGTTATGTAAAACAGCCTCTTGGCGCGCGGAGCCGGGCGTGCGCGGACGGCGTGCGCCTTACGTTGATAAAAATTGCATTACGCCGCGTAAGCATTCGGAAAATTATCTTTTGTATCCAATCAGATGTTGGAACAAGGATGGTCCGAATGTCCGCTCTCTCGCCTTTTCAGCCGCTGCTGAACCGTTTTCTTGACGACCGCAAGGCGAATGTCGCGATTACATTCGCCTTCGCCATTTTGCCGCTGATGATATTGTCGGGCGCTGCTGTGGACTACGGGCGCGCGCTGAAAGTCAAAAGCATGCTGCAGACCGCGCTGGACAGCGCCGCCTTGCAGGCGGTCTCAACGTCATCCGCGACCGCCTCCACCAATTTCCTGGCCAACGCCACCACGAACGGCGTGACGATCGCCGGCGCCGCCGCCACTTTCGTCACCAATTCGGATGGCGGCGTCACCGCGACGGTCGGCGCTTCCATTCCGACCGGCCTGCTGTCGCTCATCGGGGTCAATTCGATCAATTTGAACCTGACCTCGACGGCGATTCTGACGCATCCCGCGACGCCGCAAAGCATCACCTTCCAGTTCCGCTACGCCAAGGGCTGGTACTACAAGGTCATCCGGCTGTGGGTGAAGCCGTCCGCCACCGCTTCGGCGGTCGCTGTGGGAACCTGGACCTACCGGGTGACCAACACCAGCATGGTGGCCATTCCCAAGTCCACTGTTCCCTATTTCCCGACCAGCGGCGTCAGCGACACCGGCGTCGGCGTGGTGACCACATCCTGGAACACGACCGCGGCCGCCTCGATCGGCGCCAAGGTCAATACGGCCAGCAACAACATCGTGTTCAACACCCCCTATTATGATCTGTACCTGACGATGGATGTCGCCAACCAGCAATGTCCGCTCAACCAATATTATTACGCGACCGCCAATAAAATTCCCTCCGACGCAAATCAGAGTTTTTACAACTCGGTCTATTCGTCATCGGGCACGATCTACGAAAACGTCGGCTGCTCCACCAACGCCGTGCAGGGCTCCAGCACGCTCAGCAGCTATTCCAAGACGATTTCGACCAATAGCGCGACCTATTCGCAATATCTCTTCATCAATGGCGTCGAGCAACCGTCGAACACCAAGATCGGCCTGCTCAGCGCCTTTCCCTGCTACGCCGCCAACGCCGGCCAAAGCGTGGCGACGGAATATGAATGGGAAGATTCCAACACGACCGCGAGCGGCACGCGCGACTATTTCTTCAGCCTCACGGCGACCTGCTCGACCGATAAATGGAGCAACGCCCCGTCGATTCCGAAGCTCGTGCGGTGACGCGCACGCCCTGCGCGCGAATTCGCCCCCTACCCGAGTCGACGCCGCGCGGCGCTTTGGCTATAAGCGCCCGGCGCGTGTTGCGCGGATTCGCTTGCTGACCGAGGCGCCGATGCCATCCTATCTCGACCTGATCGTTCTGGCCGTTATTGTGATTTCGGCGCTTCTGGCCATGCTGCGCGGGTTCACCCGCGAGGTCATGGCGATTCTTTCATGGGGCGCCGCCGCCGCCGCCGCCATCTATCTCTATCCCGCGCTGGTGCCGAAACTGGCCGATCCCGGCTCGCCCGTCTTTATCGCCAAGGAGACGCTGCGGCCCTATATCGCCGGCGCCTCGATCTTCTTCATCGTGCTGATTCTGGTGTCGATCATCACGATCCGCATGTCCGACGCCATTCTCGACTCCAAGATTGGCGCGCTCGACCGATCGCTGGGCTTCCTGTTCGGCCTGGGGCGCGGCGTGCTGCTCTGCGCCATCGCCTTCATCTTTCTCAACTGGCTCGCGCCGGACGCGGTCACCGGCGCCGACAAGGCGGCCGGCGTGAAAAAAGACTGGCTCGCCAATTCCAAGAGCCTGCCGCTGCTGAAAACCGCCAGCGACCAGTTGCTCGCCCTGCTGCCGGACGATCCCGACGGCCTGATCAGCAAGTTCAAGAAACCCAAGCCGGCCGCCACCGAGGAGACGCCCGCGCCCGATTCCGACGCCGAGCCCAAGGACGCGCCCGCCACGCCGTCGCCGGCCGCGCCCGGAGCCAAGCCGCAAGCCAAGCCCGAGCCGAAAGCGGATGGCGGTCTGGACCGCAACCGGCTGGACTCGCTGACGCGCGGCGGCCGGTGAGCGTCAATTTGTCTGCGGGCTTCGGGGGATGAATTTTTTGTGACCCCTTCCTATTTTGCTTATTGCGGTCTATTGAACCTCCAAATTCAACCCCGGGCTCGTGAGGGGCGCTCTGCGCCTTTGAACCCATTTCGCGCGCCGCAAGCCGGCGCGCGTCGAGAGCGCCGCCATGCCAAATTGTTCCGAGCTTGACGACGATGACATGAACGCGGACCGTCTGCGCGAGGAATGCGGCGTGTTCGGTATCTTCGGTCATCCCGAGGCCGCCGCGGTCACCGCGCTCGGCCTTCACGCCCTGCAGCATCGCGGTCAGGAAGCCGCCGGCATCGTCACCTACGACGGCGCCCGCTTCAATTCCGAGCGCCGCATGGGCATGGTGGGCGACGCCTTCTCCAAGGCCTCCACCATCCAGCGCCTGCCCGGCGACCGCGCCATCGGCCACGTCCGATATTCCACCACCGGCGAAACCATCCTGCGCAATGTCCAGCCGCTGTTCGCGGAACTGGATTCCGGCGGTTTCGCCGTGGCGCACAACGGCAATCTCACCAATGCGCTGACCATCCGGCGCGACCTGATCCGCTCCGGCGCGATCTATCAGTCGACCTCGGACACCGAGGTGATCCTGCATCTGGTCGCCCGCAGCCGCAAACACCAGATCGTCGAGCGCTTCATCGAGGCGCTGCGCCAGATCGAGGGCGCCTACGCCTTCGTCGCCCTGTCCAACAAGAAGCTGATTGGCGCGCGCGATCCTCTGGGCATTCGTCCGCTGGTGCTGGGCCAGCTCGACGGCCATTACATTCTCGCCTCGGAAACCTGCGCGCTCGACATTATCGGCGCGACATTCGTGCGCGATGTCGCCAATGGCGAGATCGTGGTGATTTCCGAAGACGGCGTGGAGAGCATCAGGCCGTTCCCGCACCAGTCGGAACGCCCCTGCATCTTCGAATACATCTATTTCGCGCGGCCGGATTCCATGGTGCACGGCCGCTCAGTTTACAACATCCGCAAGCGGATGGGCGCGCAACTCGCCCATGAGAACCCGATTGAAGCCGACGTGGTGGTGCCTGTGCCGGATTCCGGCGTGCCGGCGGCCATCGGCTATTCCCAGGCGTCGGGCATTCCGTTCGAGCTTGGCATCATCCGCAACCATTATGTCGGGCGCACCTTCATTCAGCCGACCCAGTCCATCCGCGAACTGGGCGTGCGCATGAAGCACTCGGCCAATCGCGCGGTGGTCGAGGGCAAGCGCATCGTCCTGCTCGACGATTCCATCGTTCGCGGAACGACATCGGTGAAAATCGTCCAGATGATGCGCGACGCCGGCGCCCGCGAGGTGCATTTCCGCATTTCCTCGCCGCCGATCACCCATCCCGATTATTACGGCATCGACACGCCGGTGCGGGAAAAACTGCTCGCCGCCACCCATTCGCTCGCGGAAATGCGCGAGCTGATCGGCGCGGACACGCTGGCGTTCCTGTCGGTGGACGGCATCTACAAGGCCATGGGCGTCGGCGCGCGCAATCCGCTGCGGCCGCAATTCACTGACCATTGTTTTACGGGCGATTACCCCACCGCGCTCACCGACCTCAAGGGCGCGGATATCAAGGCGCAGCTTTCGCTTCTGGCCGAAACCGGCTGATTTTCCGAAAGCCCGATCAATGGAGTTCATCATGTCAGACGCTTTGCCTCTCGCCGGGCGGGTCGCGCTCGTCACTGGCGCGTCCCGGGGCATCGGTCGCGCGGTCGCGCTGGAACTGGCCGGGCGCGGCGCCCATGTGGTGGCGCTGGCCCGCACCCAGGGCGCGCTGGAGGAACTCGACGACGCCATCCGCGCGGCCGGCGGCGAAGCGACGCTCGTCCCCGCCGACATCAAGGATTTCGAGGCGCTCGACCGGCTCGGCGCGGCCTTGCACGAGCGTTGGGGCCGGCTCGATATTTTCGTGGCCAACGCCGGCATCCTCGGCCCGCTCACGCCCATTTCCCATTGCGATCCCGACAAGTGGGAGCAGGTGTTCGCCATCAACGTCACCGCCAACCAACGCTTGCTGCGCTCGCTCGACATGCTGCTCAAGGCCTCGGACGCCGGTCGCGTGGTGGCCTTGTCATCCGGCGTGGCGCAAAAGGTTCGCGCCTATTGGGGCCCCTATGCGGCGTCCAAGGCGGCGCTGGAGGCCATGGTGCGCGCCTATGCGGCCGAAACGGAAAATATTTCCGCCGTGAGGGCCATGCTGGTCAATCCCGGTCCCCTGCGCACCAAAATGCGCGCCAACGCCATGCCGGGCGAGGATCCGAACACGTTGAAGACGCCGGAAGACCTGGCGCCCAAACTCGTCGCGCTCTGCGCCCCCGACTGGACGGAGACCGGAAAGCTTTACGATTTCCCGACCGACCGGGTTTTGAGCTACCAGCCCCCGGCCTGACGCGGCCGCGCGCCGTCCGCGTGAAGAAACCGCGGAAATCGCGCGGCTGAGCGAAGGCCTGCTTAACCGTGAGCTTCATTCCCATACGCGCGACGTCGGAGAAGAGCGTCACATCAAGCTCGCGTTAAGCGACGGCGGGCATCTTGCGCCTCCCGGCATCACGCCGGCCCGGCTTCCGCACGCCGGGGCGGCCCCTGAGCGACAGAGGCCGAAGGCCGACATCAAGGCGGCGTTGGCGGACAGGGACGGCGCGGGCCGACCGAGCCTCGATGATGAGCGACATGCCTCCGAACGCGCAGAGCCGGCGCGGCCTGGCGATTTTCGCCGTGGTCCTGATCGGGCTGGTGGCCGCCGTCTTCGCCTATCGGGTGGGCGATCAGGCCGAAACCAGCCGGGTCCAGGTCACGTTCGAGCGTGTCGCCGGCGAGCGCATCACGGCGTTCGAAACCGGCCTGCTGACCACGGTCGGATCGGTTCAGTCGATCGCCTCGTTCTTCACCGCCGTCCATGACCCCACGCGGGAAAAGTTCCAGAAATTCACCGCGCCCCTGCTCGCGTCCGGCGCGGGGGTGTACGCCTTCGAATGGGTGCAGGTGGTCGAGAACGCCGACCGCGCGCGGTTCGAGGCGGCCCTCGCCGCGCAGGTTCCCGGCTTTCGCATCAGCGAACCCGACGCGCAGGGCATGATGGCGGCGCGCGAGCGCGCCCGGCATTATCCGGTGACCATGATCGAGCCGCGCACCGGCCATGAAACGGTTTTGGGCTTCGATCTGGCCTCCGATCCGGCCCGCCTCACAGCCATCGAGGCAGCCATCTCCACCCGCGCGCCGCAAACGACCGGCCGGATCACCCTGCTTCAGGACTCCCGCGACGAAATCGGCTTCCTGGTGATTTTTCCCGCTTTCGACGACTCGGATCGGTTGCGCGGTTTGGCGCTCGGCGTGTTTCGCATCGGCGACGTCGTCAAACGCTACGCCGGGGTCGGCGAAGGACGCGCCGATCTCACCCTCTCGATCCGCGACCTCGCCGCCGAACCCGGCGAGGCGCTGCTCTATCCCGCCAAATCCGCCGCGCGCGCGGGCGGCGTGGCGACCTCGCGCCTGCTGCGGATCGGAGGCCGTCCCTGGCTGGTCGAGGCGGTCGCCACGCCCGAATTCGTGCGCCGGGAGACCGGGCGGTTGCCGGAAGTTCTGCTGGTCGCCTGGCTGTTTCTCGCCGGTAATATCGTCTGGCTGGTCGACCGGCGCTATGCGGTGGAGGCCGAGGTGGCGGCGCGCACGGCGGAAATGCGTCAGGCGCGCGACGAGGCCCGCGAAGCCTCCCGCGCCAAGAGCGATTTTTGCGCCGCCATGAGCCACGAGATCCGCACGCCGCTGATCGGCGTGGTGGCGCTGGCCGATCACTTGCTCGAACAGGATTTGCCGCCGCCGCAACGCGAATCCGTGGCGATCATCGCCCGCTGCGGCGAGCATTTGCAGCGGGTGATCAACGACGTTCTCGATTTTTCCAAGCTTGAGGCCAACAAGTTCTCGATGGAGAGCCGCGTGTTCGATCCCGAGGCGACGGCGCGCAACGCCGTGGCGCTGATGGCCCAGCAGGCGGCCGACAAGGGGCTGGACCTCGACCTGCGGATCAATGGCGACCTGCCGCCGCGGGTCGAAGGCGACGCGGCGCGGCTCCGCCAAATCCTGCTCAATCTCCTCTCCAACGCCATCAAGTTCACGGAAAGCGGCGGCGTGAAGGTCGAAGTCGCCGCCACGCCGCCGCATGAGGACGGTCGCCGCGAGATTTCGTTCACCGTGCGCGACACCGGGCCGGGCATGAGCGAGGAGGTTCGCAACAAGCTCTTCACCGAATTCTGGCAGGCCGACACGTCCATCGCCCGCCGTTTCGGCGGCACGGGCCTCGGGCTGGCCATTTCGCGCCGCCTCGCCCGCCAGATGGGCGGCGACATCGCCGTGGACAGCGCCCTTGGCCAGGGCAGCGCCTTCACCTTGCGCGCGCCCTTCGCGCCAGCTTCGGCGGAGGCCGCGATCGAACCGACCGAGACGGCGGAGCGTCCGACCGCCCTGCCCGGCGCGCCCGCCGACCTACCGGAGCCGGTGCGGATGGTGTTCGCGCCGCCCGCCCCCGACAGCGAGAGTCCGCACAACTTAAGCGGCCGCTCGATCCTGCTCGCCGAGGACAATCCCACCAACCGCGCCATCGCCCAGACCATATTGGCTCGCACCGGCGCCCGTGTGGTCGAGGCCTGCGACGGCGCCGAGGCGCTGGCTGCGGCCTCGCGCGAAGCGTTCGACCTGATTTTGATGGACGTGCATATGCCCAACATGACCGGGCTGGAGGCGACGCGCGCCATCCGCGCCCTGCCCCCGCCGTTCGGCGCCACGCCGATCGTGGCGCTGACCGCCGGCGCCTTCCAGGAGGACCGCGACCGCTGCCGCGCGGCGGGAATGAACGATTTTCTCGCCAAGCCTTATCGCGGCGGCCCGCTGCGCGAGATGGCGGCTCGGGCGATCGGCATGGTGCAAACCGCCGCGCCGCCGCCGGGCGAGGCGTCCGGAGCCGAGCCGGAGGCGCCCGCTTTCGCCTTCGAGTCGTTCGCGCTGCTGGGCGCCGAGGTCGGCGGCGCGGACGCCCGCGTCCTGTTGAGCGATTTCATGACCGACGCCTCGGCGCGGCTTGAAATCCTGGAAGCCGAACTTCGCAAGGGCGAATTGCGCGAACCGGGCCGGCAGGCGCATGCGCTGAAAAGCTCCGCCGCGAGCCTGGGGCTGGCCCGTCTCGCCGCCATTGCGCGGGAACTGGAAGCGGCCGCCGGGCGCGAGGACGCGCCGTATGTGGAAACGCTCGGCCTAGCCGCGCGCGCCGCCCTGGACGAAGCCCGTTCGCACGTCGCCAAGATCCTCGCAGCCTGAGAGCGCCCCGACATGAATTCAGCCGACGATTCCGCCCGCGTCACACGCGCCCTGGTGATCGACGACGATCTCATCCAGCGTCGCCTGATCGCGAAAACCGCAGTGCAGGCCGGACACGAGACGATGGAAGCCTGTTCGGTGACCGAGGCCGAGGCCCGTTTTTCGCAGGCGCGTCTGGATCGGCGACCGTTCGATTGCGTCACCGTCGATCTCGGCCTGACCGACGGGCTCGGCGCCGACTTGCTTCACATGATCGTGGAGACCTGCCCAGACGCGAAGGTGCTGATCGTCACTGGCGCGTCGAAACAATTGATCGAAGACACCCGCAAGATCGCCCAGGACATCGGGATCGAGATCGCGCAGGTTTTCATCAAGCCAATTGACCTGCCCGGCCTGCGCGAAACGCTGAGACAGATGCGCCGGACGGCGGCGGCGTCCTCCGCCGCTTGAAGCGCCGTCCCGCCGCGTTCTTTTCGCGCTAGGTCGCCACGGGCTCGCCGGCCGCCAGCCAATCGTTCATCGAGCCGGCGTAATGGGTGTCGGCGTCGCTGCGCCCTCCCAGGCGCGCCATCTCGATGGCGCGCTGCGTGCGCTGGCCGGAGCGGCAGGAGAACACGATCTTCTTGCCGTCTTCGTGCGGGAGTCGCGCCGGATCGAAAGTGGAAAGCGGAAAATTGACCGCGCCGGGAATGTGGCCGGCGGCGAATTCATTGGGCTCGCGCACGTCGAGCAGCAAAATCTTTCCTTCCGCCAAGCCCTGTTTCAACTGGTCCCGCGTCACAATCTCGACCATCGCCCTGTAATCCTTTGTTGCTTTTTCTTTGTCGCCTGGGGGCAGTCTACGCCCGGTCGTCCCGGGCGAAAACCCCAAAGGTTCGGCGCCTGCCGTCATCTTGGGCGGAGGCGGCCATGGCGCTGCGGCGTCACGTCGCATATATGAACTGCCCGGCTGGAGCATCGAATCGCCGCGCCCATTCATACAAACCACCGCGAGGGAGCCTCCATGAGCGAGAGTCTGTCATCCGACCTGCAATCCGGCGCGCTCGTCTATCACTCGCATCCGCGCCCCGGAAAACTGGAGATTCGTGCGACCAAGCCGCTGGGCAACCAGCGCGACCTCGCCTTGGCCTATTCGCCGGGCGTCGCCGCGCCCTGCCTGGAGATCGCCGCCGATCCCGACAAGGCCGGGCTCTACACCTCCCGCCAGAACCTCGTCGCCGTGGTGACCAACGGCACCGCCGTTCTGGGATTGGGCGACATCGGACCGCTCGCCGCCAAGCCAGTGATGGAGGGCAAGGCGGTCCTGTTCAAGAAATTCGCCGGCATCGACGTGTTCGACATCGAACTCAACGAGAAAAACGTCGACAAGCTGGTCGAGGCGATCGCCGCGCTGGAGCCGACCTTCGGCGGGATCAATCTCGAGGACATCAAGGCGCCCGAATGTTTCGAGGTCGAGCGCCGGTTGCGGGAGAAATTGTCGATTCCGGTGTTCCATGACGACCAGCATGGCACCGCCATCATCGTCGGCGCCGCCGTGACCAACGGGCTGACGCTCGCCGGCAAGCGCATAGAGGACGCCAAAATCGTCTCCTCCGGCGCGGGCGCGGCGGCGCTCGCCTGCCTGACCCTGCTGGTGGCGCTCGGCGCCCGGCGCGAAAACATCTTCGTCACCGATCTCGCCGGCGTGGTTTACAAGGGCCGCAACGACCTGATGGACCCGCTCAAGGAAACTTTTGCGCAAGACACCCCCGCGCGAACCCTGGCGGAGGTGATTCCCGGCGCCGACGTGTTCCTCGGCCTGTCGGCCGGCGGCGTGCTCAAGCCGGAAATGGTGCGAAATATGGCGGCCACGCCGCTGATCCTCGCGCTGGCCAATCCGCACCCGGAAATCCTCCCCGAGGAGGCGCTGGCGGTGCGGCCCGACGCGGTGCTGTGCACAGGGCGTTCGGATTATCCAAACCAAGTCAATAACGTCCTGTGTTTCCCCTATATTTTCCGGGGCGCGCTCGACGTTGGCGCCACCGCCATCAACGAGGCGATGAAGCTGGCGGCGGTCGAGGCCATCGCTGCGCTCGCCCAGGAGCCGCCCTCGGAAGTGGTGGCCCGCGCCGCCGGCGGCGTCGCGCCGGCTTTCGGCAAGGCCAGCCTGATTCCCTCGCCGTTCGACCCGCGCCTGATCCTGCGCATCGCCCCCGCCGTGGCGCGAGCGGCGGCGGCGAGCGGCGTCGCCCGTCATCCGATCACCGATTTCGACGCCTATCACGCCAAGCTGGAAGGCGCCGTGTTCCGCTCCGGCTTCATCATGAAGCCGCTGATGCAGGCGGCCAAGGCCAGCCCGCGCCGCGTGGTCTATTGCGAGGGCGAGGACGAGCGCGTGCTGCGCGCCGTGCAGTCGGTGGTCGAAGAGGCCATCGCCCGACCGATCCTGATCGGGCGCCGCGCGGTGGTGGAGAAACACCTGAAAAAGTTCGGGCTGGCGATTGAAATCGATCGCGATTTTGAGCTGATCGACCCCCAGAACGACCGCCGCTACAAGGACTATGTCTCCTCGCTCGTCTCCATCGCCGGGCGGCGCGGCATCAATCCCGATCTCGCCCGCACGCTGGTGCGCACCAACAATACGGTGATCGGCGCGCTGGCGCTGGCCCGCGGCGAGGCCGACGGCCTGTTGTGCGGTCTTGAAGGGCGCTACGCCGAGCGCCTCGGCAATCTGCGCGACATCATCGGCCTGGCGCCGGGCATGTCGGACTTCTCCGCCATGAGCCTGATGATCACCAACAAGGGCGCCTTCTTCATCGCCGACACCCATGTGCGCCGCGACCCCACCGCCGCCGAAATCGCAGAATCCGCCGTGCTGTGCGCCGCGCACGCCCTCCGCTTCGGCATCACCCCAAAGATCGCGCTGGTGTCGGATTCCGATTTCGGCTCGGAGGATTCGCCCTCGGCGGCGAAAATGCGCGCCGCCCTCGACATTTTGCGCCGGGAGGCGCCGGAGCTCGAAGTCGACGGCGAAATGAAGGCCGACAGCGCGCTGTCCGAGATCAAGCGCCTGCGCGTCTTCCCCAACTCGCGGCTCAAGGGCGTGGCCAATATCCTGATCATGCCCAATCTGTCCGCCGCCAACATCGCCTATCAGATGACCAAGATGATGGCCGACGCCCTGCCCGTGGGGCCGATCCTGCTGGGCGCCGCCAAACCGGCTCATATTCTCACGCCTTCGGTCACCGCGCGCGGCATCGCCAATATGACCGCCGTGGTTGTGGCGGAAGCGCAACACGATGATGAAGAACGGGTTGTCGCCTGACGTCGCGCGGTGAAATGTTCCAATCGTGCTATAATTGGGCAGGTGCCTCCTCTATGGGGAAGGATGGAAAGGTTGCCGATGGGGTTCGCGTCGACTCGCAAGATCGCCGCTGTTTTGAGCCTGCCGCTCGCTGCGCTGCCGGCGCATGCGGCGGAGCGCGCCTCTGCGACTTCGACGGCGAATCCCGCCTCCGCGGCCAGCGTTTCCGCCGCTTCGGTTCCGGTCGGTTCGGAAGCGCCCCAGGGCTACGCCCGCGTTTGCAACGCCTATGGGGACTCCTATTTCGCCATTCCCGGATCGGATCTGTGTCTGGCGATCGGCGGCGGCGCCGCCGGCCAGCTTGAACTGCGCGGCCTGCCGAGCTGGCCGCGCATTCCAGCCGGCGCGGCGCTGCCCTTCACGCCGCCGCCGCGGCCGCCTGCCGCGTTGGGCGGCGCCTTCGCGGTGGGCCTGACCGTCACCGCCCGGCTGCCGACCGACGCCGGGCTGGTGTCGGCCTATGTCAGCGGCATGGCGGGCTATAACGGCGGCGCCAACCCGTCGAACTGGACCAATCTCAGCCGGCTCGACGTCGCCTATCTGACCTTCGCGGGCTGGACCGCGGGCCGGGCGCAATCGGCCTTCGACTTCTACGCCGACGCCTGGAATTTCGTCGCGCTGCGCGGCTCCAACGCCCGGTCCGAACTGCTGTCCTACGCTTTCGCGCCGACGCCGGGGGTCACCGCCATCGTGTCGGTCGAAAACGGCGCCGAGCGGCGGGGCGCGGTCGGCCAAGCGGTCAGCCCGTTCGCCAACTCGGGCTACGAGAACGGCGGCGCGCCGGATCTCGTCGGCGCGGTCCGGGTCGAAAGCCCGTTCGGCCAGGCGCAGATCAGCGCCGCCGCGCATCAACTGCGCACGCGCTACGCCGCGCCGGCCTCGGTCGCGCCGGGCCAGCCGGACGCCTCGTCGTCGCAATGGGGTTTCGCCGCCCAGGGCGGCCTCAAGGTCAACCTGCCCAGCCTCTCCGACGCCGACGCCATGATCCTGCAGGCGACCTACGCCCGCGGCGCGACGGCCTATATCGCCGGCGACACCCAGAGCACGTTCGGCGATTTCAACCGCGCCGGCTCCAGCCCGCGCCTCACCACGGCGCAGGGCCTCGGCGCCTATGATTACGATTGCGTGTTCGCGGCGCAGCCGTTCGGGCGCTGCGACAAGTCCAGCGGCTACGCTCTGGTCGCCGCGCTGAAGCATTTTTGGTCTCCAAACGTCTCCTCCTCGCTGTTCGCCAGCGTGTTCGGGATGAGCTATCCCGACGCGGTGCGAAACAGTCACACCGGGGTCGCCGGGGCCGGCGACTATCACGAGACCACGGTCGGCGGAAATCTGGTATGGACGCCCTTGAAAAATCTCATGATCGGCGGCGAGATTTCCTACACCGTGGGCAAGACGGAAATTCCGGGCGCTCCGAACCCGGCCAATTCCGGCGAACATTGGACCACCTCGACCGAATGGTCCGGCCGCGTTCGCGTTCAGCAGAAATTTTGACGGCTCCGCGCCGACATTTCGGTCCAGAGGGGCGCATGTGACGCATCCCGCCGATTTCACGCCGGCGCTCGCCATGGGGCTGTTCGGCTTCGCCAGAGCCGGCGCCGATCTGCGGCTGCGCGTCGTCGAGGGCCGGTTGTTGAACTGGCTGCCGCCGGTCGGAGCGCCGCTCGTCGACAGCGCGGTTTTCTTCGGGCTGGACGCCGAACTGGCGGCGTTGCGCGCGGGCGCGCGCCAGCGGATCGACCTTCCGGGCCTGCGGCTGCCGCCGGCTGAAACGCCCTTCGCCCTCACCGTCGTGTGCGACCCCGACGGCGGCGACTTTCTGATCTACGCCTGCGCGGACTGCGGCATGCTCGACTTCGAGCGCCAGCTCGCCCACGAACGCCGCCGCGCGCAAATTCTCGCCGGACAGGCGGAGGCGGCGGGCCGGGTTCTGCGCGAGCAGGCGGCGCTCTACCGCGACATTGTCGAGAATGACGGCGACCTCGTGCTGCGGCTTGGACGGGATCTGCGCATCACCTTCGTCAATCCGGCGGCGCGGCGAATGTTTGACCTCGCCGAGGGCGAAATGATCGGCCGCCCGGTGGACGATCTGTTGCAGTCTTCGGAACCGGAGTTCTGGACGGAGCGACTGCGGAACGACGCCGCGATCTCCTTCGAGCACGCCTTGCGCGTGGGCGGCGAAACGGTCTGGATCTGGTGGCGCGCGCATTGGGTGGGCGCCGGCGCGGAATATCAGGCGGTCGGCCGCGACGTCACCGATTTGCGCCGGCTGCGGGCCGAGGCCAGCGCCCGGGCCGAGGAGGCGCGCGCCAACGCGGTGATCCGCGAGCGCCTGCGCATCGCCCACGCGCTCCATGACACGCTGGTGCATTCGCTGGTGGCGCTCGCCCCGCAGATCCGTCTGATCCGCAAGACCGCCGGATCCGATGCGTCGTCGCGGCTGGTGGAGGAGCTGGGGTTCGCCGAGCAGGCGGTGCGCGACGGACTGGCCCGGGCGCGCGCGGCCATCGCCGACCTGCGGGCGCGGCCGCTGCAACCGGAAGGTCTGGCCGCCGCTCTGGAGACGCTGGCGCGACGTTTTGGCGAACACACCGGCCTGCATGTGCGGGTCGATCTCGAC
Organism: Rhodoblastus acidophilus; assembly: GCF_900187365.1. Classification (GTDB taxonomy): domain Bacteria; phylum Pseudomonadota; class Alphaproteobacteria; order Rhizobiales; family Beijerinckiaceae; genus Rhodoblastus; species Rhodoblastus acidophilus. The sequence goes on along the minus strand of NZ_FYDG01000004.1, from coordinate 83,717 downwards.
GCGCGGGCGACGACGCCCGATCCCGATGTCGCCGAAACCTTCCTTCAGATCGCCGAGGAGGCGTTGCGCAATGCGGAATTGCACGCGCAGGCGAGTCTCGTCAGTCTTCGCCTGACCGCAGACCGCGACGGCGGCGCCAGCCTCGAAATCGCCGACGACGGCCGTGGCTTTGAGCCGGACCGGGCGCCGGAAGGACATTACGGCCTGGTCGGCATGCGCGAACGCGCCGAAATGATCGGCGCGCGCTTCAGCCTGGAGTCGCGGCCGGGCGGCGGCGCCCGGATCGTGGTCGAAGCGCCGGCCGCCGCACGCGCAACCTACGATCTAACGTAGAGGAATGGCGCGCCGACGCGTCCGATTCGTCAAAATTGCTGCGGTATACTTGCTTACGTAGCTGAAATGACTGTAAATTGCATTATGGCCGCAAAAGGGCTAAATTTTCCCCCAAGTTTTGCTGGTTCCACATGCTTTTTTTCTCGCGGACTGAAGTCCGCAGGCGTGTGGTTCCGCGAAGATCGTTTTCAGCCCGATGACTCGGAGACAAAGACTGGTGCAGGATGAACGCATCCGCATTTTGATCGCGGAGGATCAACCCCTGATCCGTCGCGCCTTCACCGCCATGCTGGCGTTGGAGACCGACCTTGAGATCGTCGCTCAAGCCTGCGACGGCGCCGAGGCGGTGCAGGCGGCGCGGCGCTGGCAACCCGACATCGTGCTGATGGACATTCAAATGCCCCGGCTCAACGGCATTGCGGCGACGCGCCAGATCGTCAAGGATTGCCCGGACGCGCAGGTGATCATCCTCACGACCTTCGACAGCGACGATTTGATCTTCGACGCCATTTGCGCGGGCGCCCAGGCCTATCTGCTCAAGGACGCCGAGGAGGAGGAAATTCTCGAAACCATCCGCGCCGTGTCGCGCGGCCAGTCGCGGCTGGCGCCCAATGTGGCGCGCAAGCTGCTCGACGAGTTCCGCCGCGTGCGCCGCATCCCGGCGCCGGCCAACGAAAAGCCCGACCAGAGCGAGGCGCTGACGGAGCGCGAGAATGAAATTCTGCAATTCATCGTCGCCGGAAAAGGCAACAAGGAAATCGCCGTGCAGCTCAAGCTGGCCGAAGGCACGGTGAAAAACTACGTCAGCCGTATCCTGGAGAAGCTCAACGCCCGCAGCCGCACCGAACTGGCGGTGAAGGCGCTCGGGCGCCGCGTGGAGTGAAGATCGACCCGGCCCGGGCCTTCGACGCCGACCTGTCAGCCTAAAATTCAAACCCAAATGAAACGGGCCGCTTTCGCGGCCCGTTTTGATTTTACTTGCCTGACAGGCTGGCCTTGGCGCGCGACCACCAGCCGGAGCGCTTGGGCGCGGCGGGATCGGCGGTGGTGATCACCGGCAGTTCCGGCTGGGCCGGCCGTTCCTCGACCACGGGTTCGGGCGCGGCCAGCTCAGCCGGCGCGTCCTGGCTGTCGCCAACCGGCGTAGACTCGGACTCAGCCGGCGCCGCAGTCTGTGCAGGCTCAGCAGTCGGCGCAGGCGCCGCGATCTGTTCCGGCTCGGCGGCGGCGAAGGCCTCGACCTCCGTCGGCGCGGGCGCCTCGGCCTGCTGGGCCTCAAACTCGGACGGCGCGAGCGGCGTCGGTTCGCCAGCGGCGACCTCCGCAATCTCTCCTTCGACGGAGGCGGATTCAACCGCCTCGCCTTCGCCGCCTTCCGCCGCGCTCGGGCGCCAATCGCCCGAGAAATCGGTGAATTCGCCGTTGCGGCCGCGACCGCGCCGACGCCAGCGACCCCGGCCTCGGCGACCTTCCGAACGGCCTTCCTCGGTTTGCTCATCGCCCTCAGGCTGCGGCTCCGCCGGCGACATCAGGTCGCCGCCGATCGTCGCCATCAGGTTGAGGCCCTCATCGGACGGCTGCGGCGCGGCCGGGTCGATCGCGGGTTCGCGCTCAAAGCTGCGGCCGCGTCCACGACGGCGACGGCGGCGACGGCGGCTTTCGGCCTCGTCGCGATCCTCGCCCTCGGCTTCCGGCTCGGAGGTTTCAGCCTGAATCTCTTCGTCGAACTCAGCCTCGGTTTCAGCCTCGCCGATCGGCTCGGCCTCCTCCAACGGGCGGCGCGGGTCGTAACGGCGAACGGGATCGACGGGTTCGCCGCGCTCCAGAGCGTGATAGGCGCCGCCGGCCAAGCTGTCGTCGGCTTCAACCGTCACGGAGACGCCGAACCGCTCCTCGATCAACCGCAGCAGCGCGCGCTTCTGGTTCAGAATGTACAGGGCGATGTCGGTGCGGGTGCGCAGGATGACATTGTGGGTCGCGCTCTTGATCAGCGCATCCTCCAGCACGCGCATCACATGGACCGCGACGGAGGAGGTGCTGCGCACAGTGCCGACGCCGGCGCAATGCGGGCACACCACGGACGAGCCTTCCAGAACGCCGGTGCGGATGCGCTGGCGCGACATTTCCAGCAGGCCGAAATGCGAAATGCGGCCGACCTGGATGCGGGCGCGGTCGTCCTTCAGCGCCTCCTTGAGCCGGCGCTCGACGGCGCGATTGTTGCGGCTCTCCTCCATGTCGATGAAATCGACCACGATGAGGCCGGCGAGATCGCGCAGGCGCAACTGGCGGGCGACCTCGTCGGACGCCTCCAGATTGGTGCGCAGCGCGGTGTCCTCGATATTGTGCTCGCGGGTGGAGCGGCCCGAGTTCACGTCGATGGCGACCAAAGCTTCGGTCTGGTTGATGACGATATAGCCGCCCGAGCGCAGCGTCACCTGATTGTGGAACAGCGCGTCGAGTTGCGATTCCGCGCCCCATTTGGCGAAGATCGGCTGGGGATCGCGATAGGCGACCACGTTCTTGACATGGCTCGGCATCAGCAGGCGCATGAAATCGCGCGCCTCGCGATAGCCGGGCTCACCCGCCACCATCACCTCGTCGATCTCCTTGTTGTAGAGATCGCGGATGGCGCGCTTGATCAGCGAGCCCTCCTCATAGACGAGGGCCGGAGCGCTGGAGGACAGGGTGAGCTCGCGCACCTTCTCCCACATGCGCATCAGATATTCGAAGTCGCGCTGGATTTCCTGCTTGGTGCGGGCGGCGCCCGCCGTGCGCAGGATGACGCCCATGCCTTCGGGCACCTCCAGCTCGCCGGCGATTTCCTTGAGACGCTTGCGGTCGCCAGCGTCGGTGATCTTGCGGGAAATGCCGCCGCCGCGCGCGGTGTTGGGCATCAGCACCGAATAGCGCCCGGCCAGCGACAGATAGGTGGTCAGCGCCGCGCCCTTGTTGCCGCGCTCTTCCTTGACGACCTGAATCAGCAGCACCTGGCGGCGCTTGATGACTTCCTGAATCTTGTACTGGCGGCGCAGGCGGGGCGCGCGATAGGGCGTCTCGTCCATAGCATCGCCGCCCAGTTGCTCGACGACCTCGTCTTCCTCGTGGTCGCCGTGGTCATGGTCCGCATGATAATGGTCGGAATGATAACGGTCCGTGTGGTCGTGATCGCCATGCTCCCGGTCGCCTTCGGCGTCCTCGACATCGGCGGCGGCCAGCGCGGCGTGCTCGGACGCGTCATCGTCATCCTCGGCGCCAAGATCCGCCGCAGGCTCGTCATCTCCGTCAACGACGGCGAAGCCTTCGGGATCCTGGAACCGGCGATGGCCGTCAGCGGCCGGGTCATCGACGGCCGGAGCCGACTCGCTCTCTGAGACTTCAGCCTTCGCGTCCGTCTCGGCCTCGACATAAGCGTCAGACGCCGTTGCGGTTTCGCCCGGCGCAGCTTCCTCGATTTCGGACGCCGCTTCGACCGGAGCGGGGGCGTCGACTGCGGCGGCCTCGTCCTGTTCCTGCGCCGGTTCGACGGCGGCGACGAATTCATGCGCGGCGGCCGCGACGTCCTGCTCCAGACCTTCTGATTCCGTTACGTCGGCCTCGGCCGCTTCGGCGGCGCCGGCCTCGGCCTCCAAAACCTCTTCGACCTCGTGACCCTCGTCGACCTCTTGGACCTCGCCGGCCTCTTGAACGTCGCCGGCCTCTTGAACGTCGCCGGCCTCTTGAACGTCGCCGGCCTCTTGAACGTCGCCGGCCTCTTGGGCCTCGCCGGTCACCCGATCGTCGTTGCGGCGCTTTTCGGAGCCGCGACGGCTGCGGCGGCTGCGGCGGCGCGGGCTCTCCTCCTCGTCTTCCTCACGATGGGCGCGGGATTCCTCTTCGATCAGGGCCTGACGGTCCGCATGCGGGATCTGATAGTAATCCGGGTGAATTTCGCTGAAGGCGAGAAAGCCATGGCGATTGCCGCCATATTCGACGAAAGCGGCCTGCAGCGAGGGTTCGACCCGCGTGACCTTGGCCAGATAAATATTTCCGCGCAGCTGTTTCCTGGCGGCGGATTCGAAATCGAATTCCTCGACCCTATTCCCTCGCAGCACCACCACCCGAGTCTCTTCGGGGTGGGAGGCGTCGATCAGCATTTTGTTTGCCATTGCGAACTCTTGATTCCATGGCGCCGCTCAGGCTGGCCGCTTGGCTTGCGCGCAGGACGGGGCTCAAACTTTGCGAGCCGTCCGGTCCCGCCGCGCGCGCGGCGCCGCGCCCATACTGGCGCGCCATGCTATTGGATGTTGACGAAGAAAATCGTCCCGGTGCGGCTCCGGGCTTCACGAATGAAGCGCGGCTCCCGGTGCGGGACCGTGAAGGGCAGTCTGGCGCATCAGCGCGCGGCGCGCCAAACCGCAGAACGGCGCGGCGCAGCGAAGCGCGCGGACCTTCTCCGGATTCTGTCTTCGAGCGGGACGGGTCCCCGCGCCGAAGGTTTGGCGTCGCCACGTGCAAACCTTTGCAAACTTCCGCGCCTCAGCCTTGCAAAAGGCCCTGACAGCGGAGCAATTTCGAGTTCCGCGCCCAACGGTCCGTGCCGGCCGCGGGCGGAAGATTTAACGCTTCGGGTTGTTCGCGCCGCGCAAACGACGCCTCCATCGCATTCGCGCACAAAAACCCTCCGTCTCGTGGAATGTCTCCGGCCATGCCGGGACGCCTGCGCGACGGGAAACCCATTCGAGTTCGGCGCTGCGACTCTTTGCCTCGCGCCGACGAACCCTTCTTATTTAATCGTCACATTCGGCGTTGGCAAGTTCTCGCGTCCCCTGCCGCGAAGGCCGTGCAAGCTTGCGCAAGCTTCGTTAAAGGTTGTTAATTCTTTCATGCTCTGACTTGGGCCCGTTGTTGCGTTGGATGTCCCCTCCATTTGGATGGTCAGAGCCTTGTCGTTTTCGCCGAAACTCCCTCACGCCATCGCCGCCGGCCTGTTCGCGTCCGCCGTGATCGCCGGCGCGGCGCGGGGCGAACCGTCGCCGCCGCAGGACGCCGTCGTCGCCTACGATGTCCGCGTCGAAAACGCCGGGCGGGAGACCCGGCTGATCTTCACGCTGAACGCCTGTGTGGCGCATCAGGCCTATGTGCTCGACCAGCCCGCCCGGGCTGTGGCCGACCTGCCCGAGGTCCGGTTCCTGATCGATCCGAGCCAGGGCGCGGCGGCCAATAAACGCGTGGCGGCGAATCAGCCTCACGGCCGCGCGCACGCCCGCGCCAGTCGCGAACCGCAGGCGGCCGAGCCCCCGGCCCTTTCGTATAGATTTGGGCGGCTGGCGCCGGGCAAGTCGCGCATTGTCGTCGATTTGCCAGGCCCTTCCGAAGTTTCCGCCTCCTGCATCCAGACCAACGGCGCGGCGGCTCTGACGCTGGCGATCAAGCCGACCGACGCCGCCGCCTTCCGCGCCGCCGCCCACGCCGGGGCCGACCGGCAGGCGCAGGACGCGCGGGCGCAGATGGAACAGGCCGACGCCACCGCCGCCATTCCCCTCGGCGCGGCCGAAGCGCAAAAGCCGCTGATCGTGCTCGATCCCGGCCATGGCGGCGTCGACGCGGGCGCGAGGGGCCGCAACGCCGTCGAAAAGAACGTCGTGCTCGATTTCGCCAGGGCGATGGCGGCGCCGCTGCGCGCCAGCGGCCGCTATCGCGTCGCCTTCACCCGCGAGGACGACAGGTTCGTGCCGTTGCAGGAGCGGGTGCGAATCGCCCGCAAGCTCGGGGCCGCGCTGTTTGTCTCGCTGCACGCCGATTCGTTGCGCGGCGGCTCGGACGGCGTGCATGGCGCGACCGTTTATACCGTTTCAGAACGCGCCTCGGACGCGGAGGCCGCGCGAGTGGCCGAGAGCGAGAATAAGGCGGATTCGGCCGCCGGGCAGGAGGCGCAGGAGCAGTCCGGCGAGGTCAACGACATCCTGTTCGATCTCACGCGGCGGGAAACCCGCGCCTATTCAAATATTTTCGCCAAATATGTCAGCGAACGCTGGAAGATGGCGGCCACGCTCAACAAGAATCCCCGGCGCTTCGCCGGCTTCGTCGTGCTCAAGGCGCCGGACGTGCCCTCGGTGCTGATGGAGCTTGGCTATCTCTCCAGCCCGCAGGACGCCGCCGACCTCGCCTCCCCGCAATGGCGCGAGAAAGCCGCAGCCCAGGCCGCGCTGGCGATCGACGATTTCTTCCGCAGCCGCTCCGAGGGAACGGCGCAAGGCGACGGGCAAAGCGATTCCGCCGCGACCGCCGCGCAGCCGGCCCAAAGGGTCGACGCGGCGGCTGTGCAATCGGCGCCGGCCGAGCCGCGTATGCCCTGACGCTTGGGCGCCCCCTCGCCCTCAAAGCGACACAAAGCGGGGCGATTGCTGCGATCCAGACGCTTCGGTCGGACGTTCCGGCGATTTTCGCATGGCCGGCGGGAGCCGGCGATGCTATACGCCGGGGCGTCAGGTCCATGCTTTGCCGAGCAGCCCGTGGCCGGGTCGTGTTGTTGAAGGGGATGTTGGATGCGCATGTTCGCCCGCTTTTTCGCTTTTCTTTTCGCGGCGGGCGCGATCGTCTTCATTGTCGCCGCGGTCGGCGTCGGCGCGGCCGTCTATACCTTCTCCAAGGACCTGCCCGACCACACCCAGCTCAAGGATTACGAGCCGCCGGTGATGACCCGCGTTCACGCCGCCGACGGCTCCGTCGTCGCGGAATACGCGCATGAGCGCCGCCTCTACATTCCCGCCAACGCCATTCCGAAGCTGGTGAAGGAAGCGTTCATCTCGGCCGAGGACAAGAATTTCTACACCCACAACGGCATCGACCCGGAAGGCATGTTGCGCGCGGTGAAGGTGCTCGTCGAAGGCAACAAGCGCATGCAGGGCGCCTCGACCATCACCCAACAGGTGGCCAAGAACTTCCTGTTGACTCCCGAGCGTTCGATGGAGCGCAAGATCCAGGAGGCGCTGCTGTCGGTCCGCATCGAGCAGACCTACAGCAAGGAAAAGATCCTCGAGCTTTATCTCAACAAGATCAATCTCGGGCTTGGATCTTATGGCATAGCCGCGGCCGCGCTGAACTATTTCGATAAGTCGGTGCAGGAATTGACGCTGGCGGAGGCCGCCTATCTCGCCGGCTTGCCGAAAGCGCCCAACAATTACAATCCCTGGCGCAACCACGACGCCGCCGTCGACCGCCGCAATTACGTTCTCAATCGCATGATGGAGAATGGCTATGTGTCGCGCGCCGACGGCGAGGCGGCCAAGGCCGAGCCGCTGGTGGTCAACCCGCGCAGCGTCTCCGCCAATTCCTTCGCGGCCGGCTATTTCGTGGAAGAGGTGCGCCGCGAGCTTTACGACCGTTACGGCGACCGCAAGCTCTACGAGGGCGGCTTGTCGGTGCGCACCACGCTCGATCCGAAAATGCAGTTGATGGCGCGCAAGGCGCTGGTCGACGGCCTCGTGCGCTTCGACGAGGCCCACGGCTATCGCGGCCCTTACAAGCAGATCAACATTGGCGGCGACTGGGGCCCGGCGCTCGCCGAGGTGCCGCCGCTAGGCGATGTCACGCCCTGGCGCCTCGCCGTGGTGCTGGACGTGAGCGATTCCGGGCTGCGCGTCGGCCTGCAGCCGGCGAGGGAAAAGTCCGGCGAAGTCGCCCGCGCCCGCGAGATCGCCACCCTCTCCGCCGACAACGCCCGCTTCTTGCGCAAAAAACTGCGGCAGGCCTTCACGGTCGGCGACGTGATCTTCGTCGAGCCGATCGACGGCCGCCCCGGTCAGGTCCGGCTGCGCCAGATCCCGGAAATCTCCGGCGCCATCGTGGCGATGGACCCGTTCACCGGCCGCGTCTTCGCCATGGTCGGCGGCTTCTCGTTCGACCAGTCCGTGTTCAACCGCGCCACCCAGGCGCAGCGCCAGCCCGGCTCCTCCTTCAAGCCCTTCGTCTACGCGACGGCGCTCGACAACGGCTACACGCCCTCCTCCGTGCTGCAGGACGAGCCGATCGAAATCGCGCAGCCCGACGGATCGGTGTGGCGCCCGGAAAACTTCGAGTCGGGCCACTACGGCTCGCACACGCTGCGCTATGGCATCGAGCATTCCAAGAACCTGATGACCGTGCGGCTCGCGCGCGACATCGGCATGCCGCTGATCGCCGAGACGGCGCGGCGCTTCGGCATTTACGACAATATGGCGCCGCTGCTCTCCATGTCGCTCGGCGCGGGCGAAACCACGGTCATCCGCATGGTCAGCGCCTATTCCATGCTCGCCAATGGCGGCAAGCAGATCAAGGCGACGCTGATCGACCGCATTCAGGACCGCTGGGGCCACACCATCTACCGGCACGACGAGCGCGAATGCCTCGGCTGCGACGCGGACCGATTCTCGCCCGACAACGAGCCCAAGCTCGTGGACAAGAGCGAACAGGTGCTCGACCCGCTCACTGCCTACCAGATCACCTCGATCATGGAGGGCGTGATCCAGCGCGGAACGGGCGTCAGCCTCAAGGAACTGGGCCGTCATCTCGCCGGCAAGACCGGCACCACCAATGAGGCCAAGGATCTCTGGTTCATCGGCTATTCGCCGGATCTCGCGGTCGGCGTATTCCTCGGCTACGACAAGCCGCGCTCCATGGGCGATTCCGCCCAGGCGGCCACCTATGCCGCGCCGATCTTCCGCGATTTCATGAAAATGGCGCTGGCCAACAAGCCCGACGCGCCGTTCCGCGTGCCGCCGGGCATCAAGCTGATTTCGGTCGATCCGAAGAGCGGCGCGCGCGCCTCGGGCCAGGGCTCGATCCTGGAAGCCTTCAAGCCGGGCACGGCGCCGCCGGATTCCTATGAAGGCGGCGGCGGACAGCGCAATGATGCGCCGGCCAACGACAACCAGGTGGGCGGCGGCACCGGCGGCCTGTACTGAGCGGTTCCGCATCATCCGCAAGCTGTTGATCGTTACGATCAAGATCGCCTTGATTCAGACATTGTTAACCGTTCGCGTTCAGGTTGTGCTCCATCGGATCGCGCTCGCTTGAGGCGGCGCTCACGTATGGAATGGGAGACCACATGGGCGCGCTGTTTCGCAAGGCAAATGACCCGACCGCCGACATCGAGCGCGATTTCTTCAACGCCACGCCGGATCCGATTCTGGTGATGCAAGGCGCGCGCTTCGTCTCCTGCAACGACGCCGCCGTCCGCACCTTCGGATTCGCCAGCCGGAACGAACTCGCCTCCTGCACGCCGGAAGACATTTCGCCGGCCATGCAGCCCGACGGCGAAGCGTCGTCCTCCAAGGCCCAGCGCCTGACCGGCGAGGCCAGGCAAAAGGGATCGCATCGGTTCGAATGGACCCACAAGCGCGCCAACGGCGAGAGTTTTCTCGCCCAGGTCACGCTGGTGCGTTCGCGCGCCAACCCGAACGTGGTCTATTCCAGCATCATCGATTTGTCTGAGCGCGAAAGCCGGCGGCAGGCGCGCGACAAGGAGATGAATTCGGTGATGGACCGGTTCGACCGCGACATATCCGGCATTCTCGGCGCCGTGAAACAGGTGGCGACCAGCATCGCCGACACGGCGCGCAAACTGGCCTCGGAGGCCGAGCGCACGCGCGATCGCGCCGCCGACGTTTCCGGGGCCACCACGGAGACCGCCGGCAACGTGCACAGCGTCGCGCAGGCCGCCGACGAATTGACCGGCGCGATTCGCGAGATCGCCACCCAGGTCGAACAGGCGCGGAAGTTCAGCGATCTCGCCACCGGCGACGCCAACGGCGCCAGCGCCAAGGTGCAGGGCCTCGCCGAAAGTTCGGCGCGCATCGGCGAAATCGTCAACATGATCAACGCCATCGCCAGCCAGACCAACCTGCTCGCGCTCAACGCCACCATCGAGGCGGCGCGCGCCGGCGAGGCCGGGCGCGGCTTCGCCGTCGTCGCCAGCGAAGTCAAGCATCTCGCCAGCCAGACCGCCAAGGCGACCGAGGAGATCGGGGCCCAGATCAACGGCGTGCAGGCGGCGACGCGCGAGGCCGTGCTCGCCATGGACCAGGTCAACAGCCGAATCGGCGAACTGAGCCATATCGCCGCAGTGATCGCCGCCGCCGTGGAGGAGCAATCCGCCTCGACCGCCAATATCGCCCATAGCGTGCAGCAGGCCTCCGACGGCGCAGGCGCCGTGTCGCGGAACATCTCGGGCGTGTCCAACTCCGCCGAGGAAACGCTGTCCGCCGCCCAGGAAGCCATTGGCGCGCTGGCGCGCATGGATGCGGAGACCGGCCGCGTCTCCGGCGTCGTGCGCGAATTCCTCGCGGTGGTCCGTAAGATCTGATCGTCCCGGCTCCGCGCCTGTCGTGGAACGCATCGCGCGCTTTACAGCGCGCGTTTCGCCGCCTATGAACGGCTCTCGCTCATTTACGATGGGAAATCGCCATGCGCGCGGAAGCCGTGTCGCTCATAGAAGAGATCAAGCAGTCAGTCGGGCTGCTGAGGAGGCATCTTTGACGTCGATCAATCGACTCGCCGCCTCGCGGAACTGAACGCCAAATCCGAACACCCCGATTTCTGGAACGACGCCGAAGCCGCCCAAGGCCTGATGCGCGAGCGCACCGAGTTGGAAGACCGGCTGGGGACGCTGAAAAAGTTCGAAACGGAACTCGACGACGCCGTCACGCTGATCGAACTCGGCGAGATGGAGGACGACGAGTCCGCGCAGGATGAAGGCGTCGAGCAGCTGAAGGCCATCAAGAAGGAAGCCGAGCGCCGTCAGGTCGAAGCCTTGCTTTCGGGCGAGGCGGACGCCAACGACACCTATCTTGAAGTCCATTCCGGCGCCGGCGGCACCGAAAGCTGCGATTGGGCGCGGATGCTGCTGCGCATGTACACGCGCTGGGCCGAACGCCGCAAATTCAAGGTCGAACTGATCGAGGAGACGTCCGGCGACGAGGCGGGCATCAAGTCGGCCACGCTGCTGATCAAGGGGCATAACGCCCACGGCTGGGCCAAGACCGAATCGGGCGTGCACCGCCTTGTGCGCATTTCTCCGTTCGATTCCAACGCGCGCCGCCATACGTCCTTCGCGTCGGCCTGGGTCTATCCGGTCGTCGACGACCGCATCGACATTCAGATCAACGAAAGCGACTGCCGCATCGACACGTATCGCGCCTCCGGCGCGGGCGGCCAGCACATCAACAAGACCGATTCGGCCGTGCGCATCACCCACATCCCCACGGGCATCGTGGTGTCCTGCCAGATGGAGCGGTCGCAGCACAAAAACCGGGCCACCGCCTGGAACATGTTGCGCGCCCGCTTGTACGAGCAGGAATTGGAGCGGCGCCAGGCCGAGACCGACAAGCTCAACGCCGGCAAGACGGAGGTGGGCTGGGGCCACCAGATCCGCTCCTACGTGCTGCAGCCCTACCAGATGGTCAAGGATCTGCGCACCGGCGTGGTCTCGGGCACGCCGGACGAAGTGCTCGACGGCGATCTCGACGCCTTCATGGAGGCGGCGCTGGCTCAGCGCGTCAATGGCGGCGGGCCGGACAGCGTCGAGGACGTGGACTAGACGGGACCGGAGGCGCGATCCACGCGCCTCCTCAGCCGCCTTCCGGGCCGCTACATGCCCTTCTTGTCGCCGGACATTCCCGATCCGCCGCCCTGATCGTCCGTGGTCTTGGACTTCTTGTGGGTCTTGTGCTTCTTGTGTTTGACCTGAACGATGGCGTCGTTCGGCGCGGAAGCGCCCGGCGTGGCCGGCAGCGCCTGGGCGGCGGTGGTGAGCGAGGCCGCCGCGATCGCAGCGGCCGCCAATAACGCCATAGTCTTCATGGGAACTCCTTCGAATCGCCAGGCCTCGGGACCGTCCCCGACGCGGGCACGCAACGCCTTGATGTTGGCGAAGTTCCCAGCCCTTCGAAGGTTGCGGCCTGTGGCGATGATTACGTCACCAGCCCCGCGAGTTCGGCGCCAGTGGCGCCGCGCGGCAGCGGCAGCACCGGGATCGGCGCCACGCGGGCGGCGAGATCGTCGCAGGTGGCCGCGAACGGAACCTCGGCGCCCTCGCCCGCGCTGATCACCACCGCCGCGACGGGAACGCCGCGCATTTTCAGCACTTCCAGCGCGGTCAGCGTGTGGCTGATGGTTCCCAGATAATCGCCGACCACCAGGATCGCGGGAATGGCGCAGGCGGCGATCCAGTCCAGCACGGTCGTGCGCGCGTCGAGCGGGACCATCACGCCGCCGACGCCCTCGATCAGCGCCACATCGGCGTGTTGGGCCAGAAAGGCGCGGCTGTGGGCGAACAGGCCGCCGCAATCCACCGCCGTTCCCTCGGCCGCCGCCGCCATATTGGGCGCGAGCGGCGCGGAGAACCGCCAGGGCGAGATGCGGGCGACGGTTTCGTCGGAGGGCGGCTCTCCGAGCGCCGCCAGGATCGCCCCGGTGTCGCTTTCCTCGATTTTCGTCTTGTCGAAACCGGAAATAAGCGGTTTGGTCGCCACGACTCTTTTGCCAAGGCCCCGCGCCTGTCGGATCAACGCGCAAGTCGTGAACGTCTTGCCGACCCCGGTGCCGGTCGAAGTGATGAAATAACGCCGCAAAGCTGCCCCCAATGGAAAATCTGCTCGAACATATCTGGCTTCCCTACACCCAGATGCTCAACTGCCGCCAGCCCTTGCAGGCGGCCTCGACATCCGGCTCGGTGATCGCGCTGGCCGACGGGCGCGAACTGATCGACGGGATCGCCTCGTGGTGGACGGCCTGCCACGGCTACAATCATCCGCACATTATCGCGTCCATGCGGGCGCAGCTTGAGACCATGCCGCATGTGATGTTCGGCGGGCTCGTGCATGAGCCGGCGCTGCGGCTGGCGGCGCGGCTCGCCGACAAGGCGCCGGGCGACCTCTCAAAAGTGTTTTTCGTCGACAGCGGCTCCGTCGCCGTGGAAGTCGCGATGAAAATGGCGGTGCAATATTGGCTCAATCGCGGCTTCGCCGGCCGCAGCCGCATGGTGTCGTTCCGTTATGGCTATCACGGCGACACCATGGCCTGCATGGCGGTGTGCGATCCCGACGAATCCATGCACGCCCTGTTCAAGGATTATCTGCCGAAGCAGATCCTGGCGGAAATGCCGGTGGACGACGCCAGCGCGCAACAGTTCGACGCGCTGCTGGCGCGCGAAAAAGACCATGTCGCGGCCGTGCTGATCGAACCGCTGGTGCAAGGCGCCGGCGGTATGAAAATGCATGACGCGGCCACGCTGCGGCGCGTCGCCGAACTTTGTGCAAAACATGAGGTTTTGCTGATAGCCGACGAAATTTTCGTGGGTTTTGGCCGCACCGGCACATTCTTCGCCTGCGAACAGGCTGGGGTGGTCCCCGACATTCTCTGCGTCGGCAAGGGGCTGACCGGCGGCGCCGTGACGCTGGCGGCGACGCTGGCGCGGCCGCATGTGTACAAGGCTTTTCTGTCGGACGATCCGGCCAAGGCCCTGATGCACGGGCCGACCTATATGGCCAATCCGCTGGCCTGCGCCGCCGCCAACGCCTCGCTCGACCTGTTCGAGACCGAGCCGCGGCTGGAGCAGGTGGCGGCCATTGAGGCGCAATTGCGCGAGGGGCTGGAGCCCTGCCGCGGCTTGCCCGGCGTGGTGGATGTGCGGGTCAAGGGCGCGATCGGCGCGGTTCAGCTCGCAAGCCTGGACGCGCCGCGCCTCCGGCATGAATTCGCCGAAAGGGGTTTTTGGATCCGCCCCTTCGGCGATATCGTCTATCTCACGCCGGCTTTCACCATCGAGCGGGATCAGCTGGCGGCGTTGACCTCGGCGATCTGCTCGTTGCTGTCGAGATCGTAATGGGCTGAACGCTCCTCGATCTCCTCCGGGCGCAGGCCCAGCTTCTCGATCAGCTCACGATCGGCCAGCGCATCGTTATTGTCGGTGGTGAGCAGCTTTTCGCCGTAGAAGATCGAATTGGCGCCGGCCATGAAGCACAAAGCCTGCCCCTCGGCGGTCATTTCCGAGCGGCCGGCCGACAGGCGCACCCGCGACTGCGGCATGGTGATGCGGGCGACGGCGATCATCCGCACCATCTCGAACGCGTCCACCTGCTGGCGGCCCTCCAGCGGCGTGCCGCGCACGGCCACCAGCCCGTTGATCGGCACGCTGTCCGGATGCGGGGTCATTTTGGTCAATTCGCGGATCAACGACGCCCGGTCGAGCTGGCTTTCGCCCATGCCGATAATGCCGCCGCAGCAAATGCCGATGCCCTCCGCGCGAACGAGGTTCAGCGTATCCAGGCGGTCCTGGTAGGTGCGGGTGGTGATGATCTCGCCATAAAATTCCGGCGAGGTGTCGAGATTGTGGTTGTAGCTGGTCAGGCCAGCGTCCGCGAGGCGCTTGGCCTGATGCGGCTGCAACATGCCCAGGGTTACGCAAGCCTCCATGTTCAGCGCGCGCACGCCGCGCACCATGTCGAGCACGGCGTCGAATTCGGCTCCGTCGCGGACGGAACGCCAGGCCGCGCCCATGCAGAAGCGGGTGGCGCCGGCCTCCCTGGCCATTTTGGCGCGCCCCAGCACATAATCGACGTCGAGCTGGGTTTCCTTCACCAGCCCCGTCTGCTTGGAGAAATGCGCGCTTTGCGGGCAATAATGGCAATCTTCGGCGCACCCGCCGGTCTTGATCGACAACAGGCTGGCGAGTTGCACGGTTTGGTCGTGATATTGACGATGGACCGTTTGCGCGCGATGCACGAGGTCGAGCAAGGGAAGGGCGAACAGGGCCTCGATTTCTTCGAGCGTCCAGTCGTGGCGAATCGGGGCTTTTTCGGTAAAGGTCGGCTGCGCGTTCATATCGGTCTCGTGTCGGCCGGGCCGTTGCAAGGACGGCTGGCGTTTTTCGATGCGCTTTCATATCAGACTGCGGGAAAATGGCAAAAGTTGACCCTTATCGTAATTATTGCGCGGAGCGCGCGGCGCAGAACCGTCTGCGCACGCTGAGAAGCGCCGCGCTCGCGCCCGACGGGCGGATTTTCCGCGACGGCCGCAAGCTCATCAATTTCGCCGGCAACGACTATCTCGGACTGAGCCTGCATCCGGCATTGATCGCGACGAGTCGCGCTTATCTGGAGCTGTTCGGCGCCGGCGTCGCCGCTTCGCGGCTGGTGACGGGCGACCATCCCGCCTTCGTCGAACTAGAGAAGAAGATCGCCGAGGCCAAGCGGCAAGAGAGCGCCCTGGTGCTCGCGTCCGGCTACCAGACCAATCTGACCGCTCTGGCCGCCCTCGCCGACCCCGAGGTGGCCGGACGGCCCGTGACCGTGCTGGCCGACCGGCTGGCGCATCATTCCCTGCTGCAGGGCGCACAGCTGTCCGGCGCCCGGCTGATGCGGTTCCGCCACAACGATTACGGCCATCTCGAAGACCTCCTTCGCGCGCGCACGTCCCGGGGCGAGTTTTGCCTCGTTGTGACCGAAAGCGTGTTCGGCATGGACGGCGATTTGGCGGATCTCTGGCAAATCAGTCATTTGGCGAAACAATTTGACGCTTTGCTTTATGTCGATGAAGCTCATGCGACCGGCGTGTTCGGCTCGCGCGGCTATGGCCTGTGCGAGGATTTTTCCGAAGGCGTCGATGTGGCCATGGGCACGTTCGGCAAGGCGCTCGGCGGGTACGGCTCCTATCTGGCGCTGCCGCGCGTGTTGCGCGAATTCCTGATCAACCGCTGCGGCGGGCTGATCTACAGCACCGGCGTTCCGCCCGCCGTGCTCGGCGCCATGACGGCCGCGCTCGATCTCGCGCCCAAGCTGGCGGCCGAACGGGCGGCGCTGCTGGCCGCCGCCGAAGATTTGCGCATCCGGCTGCGCGGCGCCGGGTTCGACTGCGGCGCCAGCGCCAGCCAGATCGTGCCAGTGCTGATCGGCGGCGAGACCGAAACGCTCGACCTTGCGGCGCAACTGGACGAGCGCGGCTTTCTCGTCGCCGCCATCCGCCCGCCCACCGTGCCGCCGGGAACGGCCCGGCTGCGCCTGTCGCTGTCCGCCGCCCATAGCGCGGCGGACATTGCGGCGCTGGCCGACGCCCTGATCGAATGCGGCGGCCGATGAGGCTGTATTTCGTTCACGGCTGGGGGTTCGGGCCGGAAAGTTTCGACGCGCTGGCGCCGCTTTTGGCCGATTGGCCGCAGGTTCGCGCCGACCTCGGCTATTTCGGCGCGGCGGCGTGTCCCGACGCCCGGCCCGGCGACGTGCTGGTGGGACATTCGGCTGGGCTGGGCTGGGGGCTGTCGCAGCGCCAGGATTGGGCCGGCGTCGTCGCGATCGCCGCGTTTCGCCGCTTCGTGCGCGACGGCGCCGGGCGCGGCTGCGTGCGCCCAGCCGAATTGCGGGCTCTGGGGCGGGCGCTGGCGCGCGATCCAGCGGAATGCGTCGCCGGTTTCCGGGCGCGGCATGGCGGCGGTCCCTGCCCGGCTCCCGACGCCGGGGCGCTGGCGAAGGGACTGGCGTTTCTGGAAACTCTGGACGTTCGCGCCGAGGCCATCCCCACGCTGGTGCTCGCCGCCGAGGACGATCCGCTCGTTCCTCTGGACGCGGCGCGCGAATTGGCGCAAAGCGGCGGCGAACTTTTTGTGCGGGAGACGGGCGGCCATGGCCTGCCCTGGACCGACCCGGCCTTTTGCGCCGAAAAAATCAGGGATTTCTTGCGCCATCATGGCTGGTGAGCAAAAGATCGTCGCCGCTTTCGACGCCGCGGCGGAGAGCTATGACGCCTGGACCGAGGTTCAGAGCGCGGTCGCGCGCGCTTTGGTGGCGCGGGCGGCGGCCGATTTCGCGCGGGCGCCGAAAACCGTTCTCGATATTGGCGCGGGCACCGGTCATGTCACCGGCTTCGCGCGCGCGAACTGGTCCCAAGCGCATATCGCCGCGCTCGACGCCGCGCCCCACATGCTGGCGCGGCTCAAGGCGAAATTCCCCGATGTCGAGACAATCCAGGCCGACGCCGCCGCCTATTCCGGCGCGGCGCGTTACGATTTGATCCTGTCGAGCATGGCGCTGCACTGGCTGGCCGACCCCGTCGCCGCCCTGGCGCGCTGGCGCGGACTGCTGGCGCCGGGGGGCGAACTGCATGTGGCGGTTCCCGTGCAGGGATCGCTGCAGGAGTGGCGGAGTTTTCTCCACAAGGCCGGGCTTGAGGATTCGCTGTGGCCGTTCCCGGCCAGTTTCCCCGGCGCCGAATTAGCCGCCTTCCCCGCCCGCTTCGACAGCGCGCTGGCGTTCGCGCGCAGCCTGAAAAAATCCGGCGCCCATACAGGCGCCCCCGGCGGGCGGCCCCTGCCCGCCCCGGCCCTGCGCAAGGCGCTGGCGGCCCATTCCGGGCCATTCGACGTCACCTTCCAGGTGGCGTTTATCCGGCTTGAGGCGGCTTCCCCCCGCCCGCCAGCGCGATAATGGCGTCGGCCGCTGCGCCGCTGGGCGTCTGGCCGCCCGGCAGCAGCATTTTGTCCGACAGTTTCGCCAAGGCCTCGACCTGCCGGCGCCGCTCCGGCCCGTCATCGAGCAGCGCCGCGACGGCCCGCGCCAGCGTCTGGCCGTCGGCCTCGTCCTGCAAATATTCGGGAAAAGCGTTCTCGCCGAGGATCAGGTTCGGCAGCACGATGGTGGGAACCTGAATCAGCCGCCGGCCGATGAATTCCTCCAGCTTCGGCACTTTATACGCCACGATGGTCGGGGTTCCCGACAGCGCCAGCTCCAGCGTCACCGTGCCGGATGCGGCTAGCGCCGCGCCCGCGCCGCGAAAGGCGGCGTATCGCTCCGCCTCGCCCACGACGATGCGCGGCTGAACCGGCCAACGCGCCACCTCGGCGCGCACCACCGCCTCGACCGGGCCGGCGACCGGCAGCACGAACTCCAACTCGGGCCGCAGCGCCTTGAGCCGCGCCAGCGCATCGCGGAACGCCGGCCCCATGCGCGCCACCACCGAACGCCGCGAGCCCGGCAGCACCAGCACCGGGCCGTTCGCACGCGCGGACTCGTCGCCGTGCAAATCCTCGACCCGCTCGACCAGCGAATGCCCGACATAGATACATTTCGGCCCGCCGAGCCGCTGATGCGCCGCCGGCTCGAACGGCAGCACCGCCAGCACGAGGTCGATGATTTTGCGCATCTTTTTCGCGCGGCCGGGCCGCCACGCCCACACCGTCGGGCTGACGTAATCGACCACTTTCAGGTCTGGCAGCGCCTTGCGCGCCTTTTTCGCGACGCGGTGGGTGAAGTCGGGACTGTCGATCAGCACCAGCACGTCCGGCCGCGACGCCACCACCGCGCGCGCCGTCTCGTCGATGCGGCGCAGCACGGTCGGCAGGCGCCGCAGCACCGGCAAGATGCCCATGACCGAAATATCGGCCAGCGGGAACAGGCTGGCGAAGCCGGCGCGCGCCATGGCCTCGCCGCCAACCCCCGCGAAGACCGCCTCGGGGTCGCGGGCGCGCAGGGCGGCCAACAGCTTGGCGCCGAGCGCGTCGCCGGAGGGCTCGCCGGTGACGATGAAATAGTTCATGGCGTCTCCGCAAATCCGTGCAGGAACAGGCCCGCCCGCGCCGCCTGCGCCGCCAGCCCGGCGCGGTCGAGCATCAGCACGCCGCCGGCGGCCACAGCAACGCCGCGCAGCGCCGCCGTCTCGGCGTTGCGCAGGGTATCTGGGCCGATGGCCGGCAGATCGACGCGCGGGTCCTGGCCGCGCTTGGGCGCCTTCACCAGCAGGCCGCCCTTGGCCCTGAAGCGGCCGATCTCGCGCAAATGCGCCACGCGCGCCAGCATGGCGTCGGTGCCCTCGACCGCCTCGACCGCGATCACGCGGCCATGGGCGACCACGACGGCCTGTCCGCAATCGTAAGCCGAGAGATCGCTCAGGAACTTGCGGGCGAAAGCCAGGTCGTCGGCGAGATCGGCCGGAAAGGTTCCGGCCATATCGCCCTGCGCGGCCAGCAGTTCCGGCGCGAAGGAATCAACGCCGACGACTTCCAGCCCCTCGCTCTCGAACAGTTTGATCACGCCCTTGAGCGCATGATCGTCGCCGCCCTTCAAAAACTTCACGATATCGGGGATTCGTTTGATGCCGCCCCAGTCGAGCCGGAGATCGGTGAATTCAGGCCGTTTCAGGCCGCCGATGAAACAGACGCGCTTGATGTCGCGTGAGAAGATTTCGTCGAAGGCGCGGCCGAGTTGCCCGATGCCGAGCCAGACATGGGGAAATTGCTCGATTTCGGCGCTGGCGATCCCGCGCAAGCCGAGCAGAAACGCGTGTTCGCCCCGCGCCTGGACGGCGCGGGCGGCGACGATTGGGAAAGCGCCGCCGCCGCAGACCAGCGCGACGGCTTCGCTCATTCCTTGGGGTCCGCCTGCGGGACGCAAATCTGCTTGTCGCCGCCCTCGCGGATGAAGGCCAGGATCTCCTCGACCTCGCGATTGCCGGCGAATTCCTCCGCGACGTCCTCGACGCGCTCCTTCAACGTGCCTTCCGGCGCGAACAGGGCGCGATAGGCGCGGCGCAACTCGTGGATCTGCTCGCGGGTGAAATTGCGCCGCTTCAGGCCGATCAAGTTCAGACCGGTGAGATAGCCGCGATTGCCGAAGGCGTGCCCGTAGGGAATGAGATCGGCGGGAATGCCGGTCATGCCGCTGACGAAGGCGTGAGCGCCGATGCGGGCGAATTGCACCACCGCCGAGCCGCCGCCGCAGATCACGAAATCGGCGATGCTGACATGGCCGGCGATCATGGCGTTGTTCGAAAAAATGCAGTCGCTGCCGATGATGCAGTCATGGCCGACATGCGAATTGGCCAGGAAGGCGCAGCGGTCGCCGACAATGGTCGCCATGCGCCCGCCGGCGGTGCCGGGGTTCATGGTCACGCCTTCGCGGATCAGGCAATCCGCGCCCACCGAGAGAGTCGAGTCCTCGCCGCGATATTTCAGATCCTGCGGCTCGTGGCCGATCGAGGCGAACGGGAAGATGCGCGTGCGGGCGCCGATCCGGGTGCGGCCGGCGATCACGACGTGCGATTTCAATTTCACGCCGTCGCCGAGTTCGACCTGCGGGCCGATATGACAGAACGGGCCGATTTCGACATCGGCGCCAAGCCTGGCGCCGTCCTCGACAATAGCGGAGGGATGAATCGCCATGTTACGCCTTGCCGTCGGTCATGATCATGGCGGAGATCTCCGCCTCGGCCACCAGCGCGCCGTCGACCTTGGCCTCGCCCTTGTACCACCAAATGTTACGCCGCTGGTTGATTTTCGTCATGTGGAATTCGACGCGATCGCCGGGCGTCACCGGCTTGCGGAACTTGGCCTTGTCGATGGTCATGAAATAGACCAGCGGCGGCTTTTCCCCGCCGAGCTTGTTGTGGACGCAGAGCGCGCCGGCGGTCTGCGCCATCGCCTCGATCAGCAGCACGCCGGGGAAAACCGGCTTTTCCGGGAAATGCCCGGTGAACTGCGGCTCGTTGATAGTGACGTTCTTGATGCCGATGCCGAATTCGTCGCCGCGCGCTTCGAGAATGCGGTCGACCAGCAGGAACGGATAGCGATGCGGCAACAATTGCATCAGCCGTTGAATATCGATTGTTTCGAGCGAGACCGTCGTCATTCCGTTGCTGTCCGGATGTTTGTGCGAAGATGTCGCCAGCTTTAGCGACAGATTTATGTCGAGGCCAGCGTTAATCTGGGGGCTGCGACCAATGGCCGTCAGGCTTTCGGCTCTCCGTGGCCCTTCTTCATCATATTGTCGACCCAGGCGACGGACTTCAGCCACTCGCGCGCGTTGCGCGCCGGCGAGCCGCCCATTTTCGCGCCGGGCGGCACATCGGCCATCACGCCCGCCTGCGCGCCGATCTGCGCGCCCATGCCGATCTTGAGATGGCCGGTGATGCCCGCCTGCCCCGCCACCACCACAAAATCGCTGATTTCGGTCGAACCGGAAATGCCGACCTGACTCACGATCACGCAATGGCGTCCGATCGACACGTTATGGGCGATCTGGACGAGATTGTCGATTTTCGCGCCCTCCCCGATCAACGTGTCGCGGTTGGCGCCGCGGTCGATGGTCGTGTTGGCGCCGATCTCGACGTGATCCTGAATGATGACGCGGCCGATCTGCGGCACTTTCAAATGGCCGCGCGGGCTCATGGCGAACCCGAACCCGTCCTGGCCGATGCGCACGCCGGGATGAATGATGACGTCGTCGCCGATCAGCGCATTGAGCACGCTGGAATTGGCGCCGATCACGCAATTGCGGCCGATGCGCACGTCCGGCCCGATCACCGCATTGGGGTGGATCACCGTGCCCGCGCCGATTTCCGCGCGAGGGCCGATCACCGCGCCGGGATCAACCGTCACGCCTGATTCCAACCGCGCGGTCTGGTGAACATTGGCGCCCGGCTCGACGCCGGCGCCGTCGAACAGCGAACCGGGCCGCGTCGCTTCGGGATAGATCTTGGCGCTGACCAGCGCGCAGGCGCGATAGGGCTCGCCGACGACCAGGGGAATGACGCCCGCCGGGGTCTTGTCCGCATGTTTGGCGCCGATCAGCACGGCGCTGGCGCGGGTTTTCTCCAACTGCCCCACATATTTGGGATTGTCGAGAAAGGCGAGGTCGCCAGACCGGGCCTTGTCGAGCGGCGCCACATCGACGATTTTCATCGCGAGGTCGGCGCCCTCGGGCGCCTTGGCGCCGGTCCAGGCGACGATATCGGCGAGGCTGGGCTCCACCGCGCGGCGGAAGAATTTTAGCGCATCCATTTGACGATCCTGAACAAAAAAGGCGCGGCTCAGGCCGCGCCCTTTTAAGCTGGTTCCTGGCGGATCAGAAGCTGGTTCCGCCGGAGAAGCTGAACTGCTGCAGCACGTCTTCCTTGGCCTTGGAGGTGGCGAAGGCGTAGTTGAAGCGGATCGGACCCATCGGCGAGGCCCAGATCAAGCCGACGCCGACCGAAGACCGGATCATGCCATTGTCGCCGCCGACGGTGATGCAGGAGGCCTGAGTCGTCGGCTGGTTCACGCCATTGACCGAGCCGCTCGGAATCTTGGTTCCGCCGCAACCATAGTTGTTGCCGGTGAGGGCGCTGAAATTCGTCGCGCCCTTGTAGCCCAGCAGCGTGCCGGCGTCGGCGAAGACGGCGAGCTTCAGGCCGAGGTCCTTGGGAATGCCCCAGATCGGGGTCTGCACTTCCAGCGACGCGCCATAATAATTGGTGCCGCCCAACGCGTTGCCGGCGTTGCTGCTGGTCGTGTCGGTCACGTCGCGCGGGCCAATGCCGCCCGGCGCGAAGCCGCGCACCAGCGAATTGCCGAGGTTGAAGTTATCGACCACGCGCAGCTTGTCGTTGCCCCAAGCGGTGATGTTGCCGCCCTGGACGCGCGCGATGCCAACCACGTTGTCGAAATAGAGTTCGTGGTAGTAGCGCAGATCGCCGGTGGTGCGGATGAACTTGGAATCGCCGCCAACGCCCGCGAAATCCTGCTTGATATTGGCGCTGAAGCCCTCATGCGGATCGCGGAGGTTATCCAGATCGTTATAGGACAGCGTATAGCCGACCATCGAGGTGATCCAGTTGCCCTGCGCCTGCTTCAACGCGAGCGAAGCTTCGCCGTTGGTCAGACAGGTGTACTGGTTCCCATCTGATCCAGCAATATATTTATTGTCCGCATTATAGAGGGACGTATTGCCGCAGTCGTTATACTGCATGTTGGACTTGTTCGGGATCGTCAACCGCGAGAAATAGCCGGTATAGCGCGGCGCGAACGTGATCTCGTCCGTGATCGGAATGCCCAGGCGCAGCGTGCCGCCGGTCACCCAATTGTTGTAATACTGCCAGGTCGAAGCCTCGCTGACCTTGCTATAGGCGTCGAAGCCCGCGGCCAGGCGCTGATCGAGGAAGAAGGGCTCGGTATAGTTCAGCTCGATGCCCTTGGCGTACTGGCCAACCGACACGGCGGTGCGGATATATTCGCCACGGCCCAGGAAGTTGGACTGCGACACCGACACTTCCGCCAGAAAACCTTCGGTGGTCGAGTAACCGCCCGAGATCGAGAACGAACCCGTGCTCTGCTCTTCGACATCGACGTCGAGAACGACGCGGTCGGAGGAGGAGCCCTGCTCGTTGGCGATCTTGACCTTCTTGAAGAAGCCGAGCGCGTTCAGGCGCTTTTCCGCCTTGTCGATCAGCGTCTTGTTGTAGGCGTCGCCCTCGCCGATGTCGAATTCGCGCCGGATGACATAGTCGCGCGTGGTGCTGTTGCCGTGAATGTTGATCCGCTCGATATAGACGCGCGGACCGTCTTCGGCGACGAACGCCAGCGCCACCGTGTGATCGGCCGGGTTCTTGTCGCCGCGCGGGCGGATGTTGGTGAAGGCGTAGCCGAGTCGGCCGACCTCACGCGTCATCGCCTCGATGGTCTTGTCCACCTGATCGCCATTGTAGAGATCGCCGGCGTGAATGCGCAGATCGCCTTCGAGCGCCGAGGCGTCAACGCCGCGCAGATGCGATTCCACCGTGGCGGAGCTCACCGTGTAGGGAAGCCCCTCCTCCACCGAAATGGTGATGACATAGCCGCCCGCCGCCGGATCATAGGTGGCGTCCACGCCGGTGACGTGGAAATCGGCATAGCCGTTCTTCAGGTAATAGCGGCGAATGACTTCCGCGTCCTTGGCGATGCGGTCGGGATCGTAGACGTCCGAGGATTTCAGCCAGGAGAGATAGTTCATCTCCGTGGTTTCCATCATCCCGACCAACTTCGAGGTCGAGAACGCCTGATTGCCGGAGAACCGAATCTCCTTGACGCCGGTCTTGTCGCCTTCCTCGATGTCATAGACCACATCGACGGTGCCGTTCGGCACGGTCACGGTGCGGTAGCTGACCTTGGCGGCGCTACGCCCGGCGCGCCGGTAGATGTCGGCGATACGCCGCACGTCGGCCTGAGCGGAGGAATCGCTGTACGCCCCGCCGGAGCGCAGGCGGACTTCCTTTTCCAGGTCCTCCGCTTTGACCTTGCTGTTGCCGACGAACACAACGTGATTGATCTGCTGGCTGTTCTCGACGACGTGCACGACCAGCGAGCCGCCGGAGCGGCTGATCTTCACATCGGAGAAATAGCCGGTTTCGTAGAGCTTCTTCACGCCTTCATTGGCGTCGCCGCCGATGAAATAGGAGCGGATGGTCTCCGAATCGACGCGATGATTGCCCTGGACGACGATCGATTCAGCCAACGCGGCCGAAGATGCCGAAAGACCGGCTGCCAGAATGGCCGCTGCGGCGGACCGACCGAGGAGAGCTTGGCGAAACTTCATGAAAACCCGGCCCTTGAAACTTCACCGTCGCTTTCGGGAGGACCCCGTCCGCTCCGGCCGCCGGCGAAACCCGGCGATAAATAGAACTCGATGGAACACCACAGTCCCAGCGAAGCCACGTGACTCTGCTTCTACAAGGTTTAAGGTTTCCTGCAAATCCGAAAGGCGGCGCTTCCAACTTTTTTGCCGCGCCGTGGCCTAAGAGCCACGTTTTTCCGGCTTTTCCGGGGCAAACCGACGAAAAAGCCCGCCGCAAAAGGCGCGACGGGCGTTAAACATGGTGAAGAATGTGTTAAGTCCGCGCGGCAGGCGCCTTTGCGTTCGGGGGGGCGGAATCAGCCTAAATTCAACCATTGCATGGTCAGGCGCGCCACGTCGTTATAGGTGGCGATGATCATCAAGCCGGCGACGAAAGCCATGCCGAAGCGGAAGCCCAACTCCTGCACCCGCTCGGTCAGCGCCCGGCCGCGCAGGCCCTCGGCGACGTAATAGAGCAGATGGCCGCCGTCGAGCAGCGGCACCGGCAGAAGATTGAGCAGGCCGATCGAGATCGACAGCATGGCCGCAAGATTCATCAGCGGCCAGAAGCCGGATTTCGCCACCTCGCCAGACACTTCGGCGATTCGGATCGGGCCGGACAATTGCTGCGGCGACTCGCGGCCGACCACCAGGCCGCCGAGATATGAGCCCGTGCGCGAAACCACATACCAACTCTCGCGCCCCGCCTCGACCGCCGCGCCCGGCAGGCTGAAATGTTTCTTGCTCCAGTTTTCCGGCGCGCCAGAGGAGGAAATGCCGAGCACGCCAATGCGCTCCGGCCCGAAGGCCGTCTTGATTTCGCGGCGTTCCGGCGTGGCTGTCAGCTCGATCGGCCGCCCGTCGCGCAGAATGGCGAATTTCATCGTGACGTCGCCGCCAGCGGTGACAATGCGCTGCATCTCGCCGAAGGATTCGATCTTGCGGCCGTCGATGGCGGTGACCACGTCGCCCTTCTGGAAGCCGGCGGCCACCGCCCGGCCGCCGTCGATCAGATTGTCGACGCGCGGCAGCAGCACGTCGCGGCCCTGGACGTAGAACATGGCGGTGAAGATCGCCAGCGCCAGGATGAAATTGGCGATCGGGCCTGCGGCCACCGTGGCGGCGCGCTTGCCCACCGACTGCGCGGCGAAGGTCACCGCGCGCTCCTCGGCCGACATAGCCTCGACGGCGCTGAAATCCGCCGCGCTGGCCCCATTGGCGTCGCCGTGGAATTTCACATAGCCGCCGAGCGGCAGCAGCGCCAACCGCCATCGCGTGCCGCGCCGGTCGGTGTAATGGGCGAGTTCCGGCCCGAAGCCGAGCGAGAAGGCGTCCACCTTGATGCCGCACGCGCGCCCGACGAGGAAGTGTCCGAGTTCGTGGAAGAACACCACCAGGCTGAGCACGAAGATGAAAGGCGCGAGATAAGTCACGATCAGCATCCAGATCGAATCGAGCAGCGGCATATCAACACTCCCCCCTCGGCGCAGGGCGCGCGGGGCATGGTTACCAACTGCTTAACAATGCCGGATCGGACGTTAACGGCCAACCCCTGCGATCCGGCTGCGAGAACTTTCTCGCACAATATGGTCAACGGCGAGCGCTTCCTCAATATCCGCAGGCGCCGCCGTCGCGTTGTGACGAGCAAATTCCTCGCACACCGCTTCAACTTCACGCGCTATGTCATTGAAACCAATCTGTTTATTAAGAAAAGCCGCAACCATGATTTCGTTGGCGGCGTTCATGACGGTGGGCATGACGCCGCCGGCGCGCAGCGCGGCCATGGCCACGCGCAGCGCCGGAAAGCGTTCGAGATCGGGCTTTTCGAACGTGAGGGTTCCCAGGCTGGCGAGATCGAGCCGGCGCACGCTGGTGGCGACTCGCTCCGGCCAGGCGAGGCAATGCGCGATCGGCGCCTTCATATCCGGATTGGCCATGCCGGCGGTCACGGCGCCGTCGGCGAACGACACCATGCCGTGGACGATGCTCTGCGGATGCACGACCACAGCGAGCTTTTCCGCCGGAATCGAGAAAATGTGCAGCGCCTCGATCAGTTCGAGGCCCTTGTTCATCAAGCTGGCGGAATCCACCGTGACCTTGGGACCCATCGCCCAGTTCGGATGGGCCAGCGCCTGTTCCGGCGTGGCTGCGGCGATCTTCTCCGCGCTCCAGGTGCGAAACGGGCCGCCCGAGGCGGTCAGCCACATGGTTTCGACATTTTCCATGGGTTCGCCGCCGAGCGCCTGGAAAATGGCGTTGTGCTCCGAATCCATCGGAAGCACCTTGACGCCCTTCTTCCGGGCTGTGCGCATAAAAGCGTCGCCGGCGCAGACCAGGCATTCCTTGTTGGCCAGCGCCACGTCGAGGCCGGCGACCAGGGCGGCGTGAGTCGGCTTGACCCCGGCGGCCCCGGCGATGGCGCCGACCACCAGATCAGCCGGCGCGACCGCCGCCTGCTCCAGCGCCTGCGGGCCAGCGCCGCATTCGATGCCCGAACCCGACAGTTCCGCCTTGAGTTCGGCGTAGGACGCCTCGTCGGCCACCGCCGCGAAACGCGCCCCCAGGCTTTTTGCGACTCGCGCCAAATTCTTGGCGTCGCGGCCGCTCGCCACGGCGCCGACTTCGAACCGCCCGGGCGCGCCGAGGATCACCGCCTCGGCGGAGCGGCCGATGGAGCCGGTGGCGCCGAGAATGTTGAGCTTTTTGGGTTTGGGCGTGGGAGCAAGCGCGAGGGACATGGGATAAACTCTTGAATCAAGACCAGAAGAACAGCCCGGCGGCGGCGCTGGGCCAACCCTGCAGCGCCACGCGCGACAGGCCGAACAAGGCGGCGAAGATCGCCGCGAAAATGAACCCGTCGAGCCGGTCCATCACCCCGCCATGGCCCGGAATCAGCCGGCTGGAGTCTTTTACATTGGCGCGGCGCTTGAGCCAGGACTCGAACAGGTCGCCGACCTGCGCCAGCGCGCCGGCCGCCAGCCCGAGCAGCAGGACCGGGAAGAAGGGGGCGCGCACATCCGGCCAGAACGCGGCGACAAAGGCGCCGAGAACGGCGCCGCAGCCGACGCCGACCAGAAAGCCGGACCACGTTTTGCCCGGCGAGATCGACGGCGCCAGTTTCTTGCCGCCGATGAAGCGTCCGCCGAAATAGGCGCACACATCGGTGCCCCACACAACGGCGAACAGCCAGCCGATGGCGCAGACGCCGAAAAAGTCCGGCTGGCGCAAGGCCGTGACCGCCAGCAGCAGACCGCCGCAGTAGAACACGCCGGTCGCCGCCAGGAAGCGGTAGCCGACGCCCGCGGCCCAGGCGTTGAACGCGGCGGCCAGCGCCAGCGCCAACAGGGCGAGCTCGGACAGGCCGAGGCTTTGCAAGGCGAGGGCCAGCGCCAGCGCCGCGCCCCCGACGATGCGTCGGCTCCAAGGCAGCGGACCGCCGATCAGATTGCCCCATTCCCAATGCGCGGCCAGGGCGGCGACCAGCCAGAACAGGCCGAACGGCAGACCGCCGCGATAGAGCGCGGCCACGGCGGCGACGACCAGCACCAGGGCCGACGCCGCACGCAAGCCGAGATCGGCGAAACCGCCGCCGCCGGCCTTGAGCGCGGCGAGACGCGAAGACAGCGGCGCGGTCATGACGCGGACGCCACTTGAGGCTCGGCGGCATCGCCGACGCCGCCAAACCGCCGCTCGCGGGCGCGAAAGGTTTCGAGCGCCGACTGGAACGCCTGGCGGTCGAAGTCGGGCCAGTAGATCGGCAGGAACACCAGTTCGCTATAGGCGGATTGCCACATCAGGAAATTGGACAGGCGCATTTCTCCAGACGTGCGAATGATGAGATCGGGGTCGGGCGCGAAACGCGTGCCGAGCCGGCTGGCGAACAGGGCTTCGTCAATGTCGTCGGGCGCGATCCGGCCTTCCGCGACGTCGCGAGCGAGGCTGCGCGCCGCCGCGACGATTTCCTGCCGCGAGCCATAGTTGAAGGCGACGAGCAGGTCGAGCTTGGTGTTGGCGCGGGTGCGCGCCTCCGCCTCGTCGAGCAGGGCGACGATGTCGGGCTTGAGATTGTCGCGCTCGCCGATCACCCGCACGCGCACGCCCTCTTGCTCCAGCGCGCGCAGGTCAGAGCGGATGAAGAATTTCAGCAGGCCCATCAGCTCCGAGACTTCGGCTGGCGGGCGCGACCAGTTCTCGCTGGAGAAGCTGTAGACCGTCAGATAGCGCACGCCGAGATCGGCGGCCGCGCGCACGGCGCGGCGCAAGGCCTCGACCCCGCGTCGATGCCCCTCGAAGCGCGGCAGGCCGCGCTGCGCGGCCCAGCGGCCGTTGCCATCCATGATGACGCCGACGTGCAACGGCGCGGGAAGGCCGCACGCGCCCTCGGCGATCGATGCCTGCTTGTCCTTCATCCCGTTCCGTCCGAAGCCCAGCTGTCCGCCCGCCGCCGCCATGCCGTCAGCATAACGGCCGGGGCCACGCTGTCGCAAGGTTATTAAACCTGCATGATTTCCTTTTCCTTGGTCGCCAGCGCGGCGTCGATCTCGCCGATCGCGGCGTCGGTGGCCTTCTGCACCTCGGTTTCATGCCCCTTTTGGTCGTCTTCGCTGATCAGCTTGTCCTTGACCAGCTTTTTCAGCATGTCCATGCCGTCGCGGCGAACGTGGCGCACGGCGACGCGGGCTTCCTCGGAATATTTATGGGCGATCTTGGCCAGTTCCTTGCGGCGCTGCTCGTTGAGCTCGGGAATGCGGATGCGCAGGATCTGGCCTTCGATGGTCGGCGAGAGACCGAGATTGGAGTCGCGGATGGCGCGATCGACGGCGCCGACCATGCTTTTATCCCAAACCTGCACGGCCAGCGCGCGGGCTTCCGAAACCGAAACTGTGGCGACCTGGTTAAGCGGCATGGCCTGGCCATAGGCTTCGACCATGACGGGTTCGAGCAGGGCCGCCGAGGCGCGCCCGGTGCGCAGCCCCCCAAGTTCATGCTTCAGCGAGGCGAGGGCGCCTTGCATGCGGCGTTTCAGGTCGGCGAGGTCGAATACGGCAGACATTGTTTTCCCCTTTTGCCGGATGGCGAGGCGGCCGCTGCGGCGCGCCTCGCGTCAACCCGGCCCCGAGCGGAACGCCCCGGTTCCGCGAAAAAAGTTCAGGCCGGCAGAACGACGGTCGCCCTGCCCTTTCCCTCCAGCGCGGCGCGTATGGCCCCGGCTTCCGAGATGGAGAACACGATTATCGGAATCCTGTTCTCCCTCGCAAGGGCAAATGCCGCCGTATCCATCACCGCGAGGTTCTTGGCGATGGCTTCGTCATGCGTCAGTTTGTCGTACCGCGTCGCCGTCGGGTCCTTTTTGGGGTCGGCGGTGTAGATTCCGTCCACTTGGGTCGCCTTCATGATGGCGTCGCAGGACAGTTCGGCGCCGCGTAGCGCAGCGCCGGTGTCGGTGGTGAAGAAAGGATTGCCGGTGCCGCCGGCCAGCATCACGATTCGCCCCTTGCCGAGGTGATGCAGCGCCGCCTGCCGCGAATAGGCCTGGCACAGCGTCGGCATGGCGACGGCGGACAGAGCGCGGGCGGGCTGGCCCAGCTTCTCGATGGCGTGCTCCATCGCCAGGGCGTTCATCACGGTGGCGAGCATGCCGATCGAATCGGCGCGCGCCCGCTCGATGCCCTTGTCGGCGCCCTGGATGCCGCGAAAGAAATTGCCGCCGCCGACGACCACGGCGATCTCGGCGCCGAGTTCGGCCGCGGACACCAGATCTGCCGCGATCCGGTCGACGGTCTGGCCGTCGAGCCCGTGGGTCTGGCCGCCCTGCAAGGCTTCGCCGGACAGTTTGACGACCACTCGTTTCCACTGCGGCGACTGCGGAGCCATGACGTCCTCGAAGCTTCAAATTGGCGGCGCGCTGTTCGTCGGACCGGCGCGCGGCGCGGTCACGGCGAATCGCCCGGACGCCGCTCCGCCCAGGCGGCGCTTTCATAAGCTTCCCGCCTTTCCGGCGCAAGGCGACGCAACGTCAGGCCCGGAACGGCAAATGTTAATTCCTTTACGACATCCTGACGCCATGTCGATCTCCGCCTCCGCCCCCGCCGCCCAAAGCAGCCTCCCCGCATCCGTTTACGCGCTACTGGCGCCGCTACTGGCGCTGGCGGCGACGCTGGCTTCGCCGGCCGTGCTCAATGACGGCGACACCTGGTGGCATCTCGCCGCAGGCCAGTGGATGCTGACCCACCGCGCGGTTCCGACCACCGACGTCTTCTCTTTCTCGGCGCCCGGCGCGTTCTGGAACGCCCATGAATGGCTGGCCGAACTGGCGTTGGCCGGCGCATTCCGGCTTGCGGGCTGGTCCGGCGCGGCGGCGCTGACCGGCGCGCTGGTCGCCGGCGCGCTGCTGATCGTCACCCGCCGCGCGCTGCGCGCGGGCCTGGCCGGCCTGCCGCTGCTGGCGCTGCTGCTGACGGCGTTCTGCCTGATCGCCCCCAGCCTGCTGGTTCGGCCGCATCTGTTCGGCCTCGCTTTGCTGGCGTTCTGGGTGGACCGATTGATGACGGCGCGCGAGACGGGCCGGGCGCCGCCGCTGTGGGCGGCCGGGACCATGCTGCTCTGGGCCAACATGCACGCGAGCTTCCTGCTCGGGCTGGCGCTGATCGGCCCGTTCGCGCTGGAGGCGCTGATCGAGGCCCAACCGCGCGACCGGCTGAAGGTTTTCGGCGGCTGGGCCGCGTTCGGCCTGGGCGCGGCGCTGGCGTGTCTCGCCAATCCGCAGGGCTACAACATCTTCCTGTTTCCGCTCGCGGTCACCCATATGACGATGCTGCCGAACATCATCGAATGGCGCGCGATCTCCTTCGACCGTTTCGAGCCGATCGAACCGGCCCTGCTGGCGCTGCTCGGCCTCGCCCTGCTGCGCCCGGTGCGGCTGCCGGCGCTGCGCCTGCTGGTTCTGCTCGGCCTGATCCACATGGCCCTGCACCACGGCCGGCACCAGATGATTTTCGGCGTCGTCGCGCCGCTGCTGCTGGCGGGGCCGCTGGCGCAGGTTTTTCCGCGCGTCGAGATTGGGGAGCCGCGACGCGACGCCCTGCTCTGGCGCGGCGGCCTCGCGCTGATGGCGCTGATGGTCGCGCTGCGCCTGTTCGTTCCGATCGCGCGGGTGGATTCGCCGACCGCGCCGCTGTCGGCGCTCGCGGCCCTGCCCCAGGAGCTGCGCGCCAAGCCGGTGCTCAACGAACTGAGCTTCGGCGGGCCGCTGATCTACGCCGGGATCAAATCTTTCATCGACGGCCGTTTCGACATTTTCGGCGACGCCTTCTTCTTCCGCTACGACCGGATGGTGGAGGGCGACGCCGCCGCCTTCGACGAGGGCGTGGCCAGCTACGGCTTCCAATGGACTTTGCTGCCGCCGGCGGTGCCGCTCAACAAGGTTTTAGCCACGCGCCCCGAATGGACCAGACTGTACGGCGACGATTTCGCGGTTGTTTACGCACGTAAACAATGACGGGCGGCGTCCCGCTCTCGCATCGTCCAAACAAAAAGGGCGGCTCGCGCGAGCCGCCCTTTGTCATGTGATCGCGGGAAACGCTCAGGCGCCCGAAGCGGCCGCGGCGACTTCCGCCGCGAAATCGGCTTCGGCCTTCTCGATGCCTTCGCCGAGGCCGTAGCGCACGAAGCCCTTGAGCGCGACCGGGGCGCCGGCCGTCTTGGCGGCTTCGGCGACGGCCTGGCCAACCGTCTTGGCGCTGTCATGAATGTACGCCTGCTCGACCAGCGTGACTTCCTTGAAATAGGTCTTCATGCCGGACTCGACGATCTTTTCCAGCACATGGGCCGGCTTGCCGGCGTTCTTCTCGCGCAGCACGTTCTTCTCGCGCTCCAGCGTGGCCGGATCGACGCCGGTCGAATCCAGCGCCACCGGATTGGTCGCGGCGACGTGCATGGCGATCTTGCGGCCGAGGTCGGCGAGCACCGACTTGTCGCCGGTCGATTCTAGCGCGACGAGCACGCCGATCTTGCCCAGGCCCTCGCCAATGGCGTTGTGCAGGTAATGGCCGATCACGCCGTCCGACACGGTGAGCGAAGCGGCGCGGCGCAGCGTCATGTTCTCGCCGATGGTGGCGATGGCGTTGGAGATGGCGTCGGCCACCGTGCCGGCGTCGCCCGGATAATGCTGGCCCTTCAGCGTCTCGACCTCGGTCTCGCCCTTTTCGGCGGCGACCAGCGCGATGGTCTTGACGAGCGCCTGGAATTCCTCGTTGCGGGCGACGAAGTCGGTCTCGGAATTCACCTCGACGACGACGCCGGTGGTCCCGGAGATGGCGATGCCGACCAGACCTTCGGCGGCGACGCGGTCGGACTTCTTGGCCGCCTTGGACAGGCCCTTCTTGCGCAGCCAATCGACGGCGGCCTCGATGTCGCCCTCGGTCGCGTTCAGCGCCTGCTTGCAGTCCATCATACCGGCCCCGGTCTTCTCGCGCAGATCCTTCACCAGTGCGGCGGTGATATTGGCCATGAACGTCATCCTCTTGTGCTTGGCCGAATCGGCTTGGAGCCCCGGCCATGAAAACGGAAATCCGTGAAGCGTCCGCGACAGGCCGTCGCTTCGCTTGCAGCCGGCTCTCGACGGAAAGCCGTCCGGGCGCCGATCAAACAGACGGCGCGCCATTTCGGCGCGCCGTACAAAACTTCGTCAGGGACGAAAAGTCGCGCGTCAGGCGGCGACGAGTTCGCGGGCCTGGCTCACCCAGCCGCCGACGCGGCCGTTGAGCTTGAGGTCGGCGTCGACCTTGGCGGCGTCCGCTTCCGTCATGGCGGCGAACTGCCAGTAGTGGAACAGGCCGGCGTCGTTCAGCTTCTTCTCGACCTGCGGGCCGACGCCAGCGAGCTTGGACAGATCGTCCGGCGCGCCGCGCGGGGCGGTCAGCAGTTCGAACACGTCGGTCGAGGCCAGCACGGCGTCGCTCGGCAATTCGACCGCCAGCGGAGCCTCGGAGGCGCCGATGTCGAGGCCGAGCGAACCCTGGCTGCGCGAAATGCCGTCGAGCGCGGCGCGGGCGAACAGGTCGCAATAGAGCGCGATGGCGCGGCCGGCGTCGTCATTGCCCGGGATCGGATAGGTGATGCCGTCCGGGTCGCAATTGGTGTCGAGGATGGCCGCGACCGGAATGTTGAGGCGCGCGGCTTCCTTGATCGCCAACTGCTCCTTGTTGGTGTCGATCACGAAGATCAGGTCCGGCACGCCGCCCATGTCCTTGATGCCGCCCAAAGCCTTCTCAAGCTTGTCGCGTTCGCGCGACATCATCAGGCGCTCTTTCTTGGTGAGGCCGGAGGCGCCGGAGTTGAGCTGGTCGTCGATCTTCCGCAGACGCGCAATGGAAGCCGAAATGGTCTTCCAGTTGGTCAGCATGCCGCCGAGCCAGCGGGCGTTGATGTAGTACTGCGCGGAACGCTTGGCGGCGTCGGCGATCTGCTCCTGCGCCTGGCGCTTGGTGCCGACGAACAGCACGCGGCCGCCCTTGGCGACGGTGTCGGACACCGCCTTCAGCGCCTGGTGCAGCAACGGCACGGTCTGGGCGAGGTCGATGACGTGGATGTTGTTGCGCACGCCGAAAATGAAGGGGGCCATTTTCGGGTTCCAGCGATGAGCCTGGTGACCGAAATGAGCGCCGGACTCGAGCAGGCCGCGCATGGAAAAGTCGGGAAGCGCCATAATTATTTCTCTCCGGTTGAACCTCCGCGAACGATGGGCTGGACCTCCAGCCACCGGAGCGCCGCCTTGAAGCAGGGACGCACAAGTCCGCGTGTGGGATGGAGGGGGCGTCTAGCTCAGAAACGGGCGTTTGGCAAGGCGTCGCCGCAAGATTCCGCGCCCCCTGGCGCAAGTCTTAACATTTGCCGGGCTACCCTTGCGTCCGTCAACATGGAGCGGCGACGGCCATGACGCAGGATTTTGCCGGTTCGGACTCGGGCCGTCTCACGCATCTGGAATCGATTCGCGGCCTTGCGGCGCTGCAAGTTCTGCTGCTGCATGTTTTCAGCGCGTTCTTCCCGGCTGTGGTGTTTCTCGGGACAGAACCGGCCTGGGCGCGCATCCTGCACGGTTCGCCGCTGTTCCTGCTCTGGGACGGTTATAGCGCCGTCTATATATTCTTCGTGCTCAGCGGCCTCGTGTTGACCTTCGCCTTCCAGAGACAGGCCGACCGCCCGCTGGCCGCGCTGCGCGCGCGGGTCGTGCGGCTGTTCATTCCGGCCTTTTGCGCCTGCCTGCTGGCGGCGCCCTTCGCGCTAGCCTTCGGCGGCCTGCAACAGGAGGCAGGCCGCCTGACCGGCTCGAACTGGCTGACCCACGTCTGGAGCCCGCCGGCCGGTCTCGCCTATTGGCTCAAGGATGCGGCGCTCGACCCGCTGTTTCTGGGCTATGACAGCAGCTATCCGTTCGCGGCGCCCGGCTTCGCCGAATCGGTCCGTCACGCCTATGTCGCGCCGTTGTGGTCGCTCAGCGTGGAATTGCAGGGCTCGGTTTTGGTGCTGGGGCTGGTCCTGGCCTCGCGCAAGGTGAAATTCTGGCCGCTATGGCTCAGCGCTCTCGCCGTCTTGATGTTCCGGTCGCATTTCATCTGCTTTCTGGCGGGACACGCGCTCGCCCTTGCGCTTCAGGCGCGGCGCAAGGCGGGGCGCGCGCCCTATCTGCCGAGCACGGCGGTCATCGCTCTGCTGACGCTGGGTGGCCTGCTCTGCGTGCAAGAGGAGTTCGGGCGATACCCGGAGTTCGGCCGTTTCGCCGTCACAAGCGCGCTGTGCGACCTGTCGCTGTTCAGCCTGCCCTGTCAGGCGTTTCCGCAAAAAATCTATGGCGCGATCTTCATCTTCGTCGGCCTCGCCTGTTCGGCGCCGTTGAGCCGCCTGCTGACAAAGCCGGCCTTTGTCGCGCTGGGGCGGCTGTCCTTCCCGATCTATCTGGTCCATTGGCCGATCCTGATGGGCCTGGGCTCGTTCGTTCTGATCGCGCTGGCCCCGAAGCTTGGCGTCGCCGGCGCCGGGCTGGCGGCGGGCTTGCTGACCGTCGCCGCCACTTTCGCGCTGGCGCGGCCATTCAGCCGGATCGACGCCTGGGCCGTCGCTCTGTCGCGGCGCTGTCGGGCGGCGCCCGCCCCCAAAACCGGCGAAGAGCCCCAACTGGCTTCGGCCGCATAAGTCGCCGCGCTTGCGGGCGCTTGCGCGCTGCGGCAAGGTGCCGCATGAGCGCAACGCACCGACCCGACGCCAAAACCCTCGGCCTCACCGCCCTCGCCATGGTCGCCTTCGCGGCGAACTCCCTGCTCTGCCGCGCCGCGCTGGCCGCCGGCGCCATGGATGCGGCCTCGTTCACCTTCGTTCGCCTCGCCTCCGGCGCGGCCATGCTCTGGCTGCTGCTGGCGCTGTCGGGCAAGCTTCGAGCGGCGCAGGGAAGCTGGCGCGCGGCTTTCGCGCTGTTCGCCTATGCGGCGGGCTTTTCGCTGGCCTATCGCGGCCTGCCTGCCGGAACCGGGGCGCTGCTGCTGTTCGGCGCGGTGCAGGCGACCATGATCGGCGCGGGGCTGTGGCGCGGCGAGCGTTTCACCCGCTGGCAGACGCTCGGTTTCCTGCTGGCCCTGGCCGGGCTGATCTGGCTGCTCGCGCCGGGCGCCGCCGCCCCGCCCCCGCTCGGCGCCGGGCTGATGCTGGCGGCGGGCGTCGCCTGGGGCGTCTATTCGCTGCTGGGGCGCGGCGGCGCCGATCCGCTCGCCGCCACCGCCGGCAATTTTTTCCGCGCCGTTCCGATGGGACTCGCCTTGCTCGCCCTGGCCGCGCCATTCTCGCTGACGGCCTCCCCGCAAGGGCTGCTGCTGGCGCTGCTGTCGGGGGCGGCGGCCTCGGGGTTGGGCTATGCCCTGTGGTACGCCGCGCTGCGCGGGCTGACGGCGGCGCAGGGCGCGACCGTGCAATTGAGCGCGCCCGTTCTGGCCGCGCTCGGCGGCGCCGCCCTGCTCGGCGAGACGCCGGGCCTGCGGCTGGTCGGCGCCTCGGCGCTGGTGCTCGGCGGGGTCGCGCTGGTGATCGCCGCGCGGCGCCGCCCGCAGGGCTGAACGGGCTTCACCCGAAAGCGACGAGACGCTCGACCGTCGGGCGCTCGGATATGGCCTGGAGACAGGCGTTGGCCAGTCTCAGCCCGCGCTCGTCGAGTCCGGTCCAGCAGGCGTCGCGTCCGCGCGGGTCGATTTCGACCAGCTTCACCCCGGCCGGGGCGTAGACGCCGTCGCGCGCCATGCCGCGCACCACGCCCTCGATGGGCGCCGCCACCGGCATGCCGTCATGGCGCCCGACCACGAACGCCTTGGGAACCCACATGCCGATATCGACCGGGGTCCGCCACAGGCCGCTGCGGTCGGAATAGGCGAAACGCTCGCGCCCGACGCCGCCCAATCGCCGCGCCACGCCATCGGGCGCATCGGTCTCGCCCTCGGTCAGCAGCAGGCCGGCGCGCGACGGGCGGGTTTCGACGGCGATGTCGCAATTCACGCCGACGGCGAAGCGCGGCCCCATGCCGATGGTGAGGCGCGCCAGCCCGCGAAAATCCGGGGTGAGCCGCGTCTTCTGCATCCGGGCGTCCACCAGCACGTCCGCCGCGCGATAGGCCAGCAGCTCCATCAGCGACAGCGGCGTCACCGCCACCCGCGCCGGCTGCGCCAGCACGGCGGCGATGGCCAGCAGCCCGTCGGCGCGCTCGCCGACCACGCCGGCCACCTCGACCGGATCGTCGTAGAGCGCGTCATGAAACGCCATGCCGCGCCGGATCACCGGCGGAAACGTGTCATGCGCCATCACGACGCGATAGCCGGCGCCGGTCAGCTTCACCGCCACTGCCGAGGCGATTTCGTTGGTTCCCATCACCACGGCGAGGCGGAGGTTCTGGAAGGCGTAGAGGTCGGAGGTCGGTCGCATGGCTCCCTCCGTTCAAGCGGCGCGCGCGGCGCGGGACACGTCCCGCCACCAGCTTTCGAGCGCCTGCGGCTCCGGCGCGATCTCCTCGGCGAGATCGCCGGCGAAACGCGCCCAATCCTCGCGCAGGACGGGATGCAGCGTGGTCACCACCGGCGCGCCGATCTCCAGCGCGGCGGAAAAGGCGTCGCACAACCCGCCGCCGCCGGCCTCCAGCTTGCCGAACTTGCTGAGCACGACGAGGTCGGCGCCCTGCTGCAACGAACGTTGCACGGCGGCGCAGGCCAGCGCCAGACCGCCCGGATCCAGCGCGCAGGCGGTGGAGCCCGGCCCGAGATTTTGCGAAATGCCGATGCGGGCGCCGGTGGCGAGATCGGTGACGGCGCGGCTGGCGCAGGCCTCTGCGCCGGGATCGCGCGCCTCGACCACGCCGACCACCCGCAGACCCTCGGCGCGGCGCCGTCGAAGAAAATCGTCGATCAGGCCGCGTTTGCCGGCGCTGTCCGCGCCGCCGATCGCCACAATGGAAGCCCTTGCCGACTCGAAAGCTCTGGAGTTCATGAGAAAGCTCCTCCCGCGCCGCGCCGCGTGGAAACGCGGTCGACAATCGCAATCAGTCCCGGCAAACTCCATGCCAACAGGCGAACCCGCTATTTACTCACACTTCATGTTGTGGTGAACGGGAGGCCGACGCCTGTCGTGCGCGTCGGCCTCCTAACAATTTGTTGGTATCGGCGGAAACACGACAATTCATCTTGTTTGAAGATCTTGCCGCTCATCCGCCCGCGCCGGTCATTCGACGGGCGCGATGGCGAGAAGGACTGACTCGCCCGCGACATTGCTGATCTGCACGGTGAGCGGGCCGCTCTCCAGCTGGTAGCGCACGCTCTTGCGCACGGC
Source organism: Rhodoblastus acidophilus (assembly GCF_900187365.1). GTDB lineage: Bacteria > Pseudomonadota > Alphaproteobacteria > Rhizobiales > Beijerinckiaceae > Rhodoblastus > Rhodoblastus acidophilus. The sequence continues at coordinate 45,186 of NZ_FYDG01000004.1, read as the reverse complement.
GGCGCAGCCGACCAGGCCGGAGAAATCCACCGTCCGCGCGATCGCGCCGTTCTGCACCGCGTCGATCCAGCCTTCGCCGGACAGCGTGATGTCATAGAGGCCGGGCTTGTCGATCGCCGGAACCGTCAGCAGCGCGGCGAAAGTTTCAGGCTTGGGCGCCCGCGCCGGCGTCTTGGCGAAAGCGGTCTCAGCGAGCGGCTTGAGCGCGACGGCATAGCCCTTGCCGACCTGCGCGGCGTCGCCCGAGGCGACTTTTTGCGGCGCGGCCTCGAACCAGCTTTTTTCGCGCGCCACGCTCCATTTGAACTTGTCGCAGGCGTTCGGCTCCTGCGCCTGCGCGGCGGCGGGCAGCAGCAAAAGGGCCGAAGCGAGGCAGAGTCTTGCAAACATTTTCTTGGTCTCCAAAGAAATTGGCGCGCGACAACGCCGCGCGCCAACAAGAAGCGATCAGAACGTGTAGCGGGCGCCGAGATAGAAGGTGCGGCCCGGCTCGGGATAGCCGTCGCTCAGGACATAGAGGCGGTCGGTGAGGTTGCGGGCGCCGGCCGTGAAGGTCAGCCCCTCATAGGCCTGCCATTCCGCCTTGAAATTCACCAGCGCATAGGCGCCGGTCTGGACATAGCCGTTGCCCGCCGCATTGCTGCTCCAGCGCTGTCCGGCGATCTGCACGTCGGGGGTCAGCGTCACGTTGGCCAGGGGCCGCCATTGCGCATAGAAGAAGGCGGCGACGCCGGGCACGCCGGTCAACTGCCCCGTCACGCCCTTGGAATAATTGACCCAGCGATGGATCAGCGAGGCGTGGCCGCCGAGCGCCAGATCGTCGGTCGCCGCCCAATCCGCCTTCAGGTCGGCGCCGAGAATATGGCCATGGCCGATGTTCTGACTCTGCGTGGTGGTCTTGCCATTGGGCAGCGGGATGTTCTGCACCGTGCCGATCATGTCCTGCACGTCGCTGCCGTAAACGTCGGCCTCGACCTTCAGGCGCTGCGCGACATAGCCCTCCCAACCGAGCTGGACATTGGCGGCGCGCTCCGGCTGCAGACTGGCGTTGGCGATGGCGTAGCCGAATTTGGTGCTGTAGCGCTCGAACAGCGTCGGGAAGCGGGTGCGGTCCGAGAAGCTCAGATAGACCTTGTCGGTGTCGTTGTAACGCCAGATCGCCGCCACTTGCCCGTTGGGCGCCGCCGCATAGCTGTTGGGGTAGTAGATCATGCCATAGGGCGCGTTGGAGCCATTAAAACCCTGCGCCTTCAGGGTGTTGCGCCATTCGTAGGAGAAACCCTGCACCAGATCGACATGGTCCCAGACATGGGCGGTGTTTTCCAGCGCGACCGAATACGTGTCCTCGTATTCGTTAATCACCGGCGAGGCGTAGCAGGGCGTGTTGGCGACGCATCCGGCCGGTTTGCCGGTTTTCGGGTTGGTGAAGCCGAAAGATTGCTCGTTATGGGTGTCGCGGCGATAGTGCAGCGCGGCTTTCAGCGTGTCCCAGGGCAGAATGTCCTTGCCGGCCTCGACCGAGCCGCCGAGGCTCCAGTCGTGATAGGAGGAATTGCCGGCGTTGCCATCGCTCTGCGTGGTTTGCGCCGCGTCGGAATACTGGCGCAGCGCGTTGTCGAACCGGTTCCAGAAGATTTTCGTGTTCACATAGGCGGTCGGATCGATCTGGGTGTGGGTGAGCGCTGCGAGGCTCTGCACGTCCCAATAGGGCCAGGTCCAGTATTTCGGCGCCATCGACGTATAGGGCGAGTAGCCGTAGGGACTCACGTTATACGGCGCGCCCTTCTGGCCTTCCTGGCGCAGATAGTTGATCGAATATTCGTCTGTGGCGTTCGGCGTGTAACCGGCTTTCAGGTTGATGTCCCTGTCCTTCGCCGCGGAATTGCCGCGCAGGCCTTCGCCCTGATGGACGTTTCCGACATAGGCGTCGGGCAATTCCCAGCCGCGCGAATTGTTGAAGGCGCCGGCCGCCTGCAGATAATAAAGGTCCTGTTTCGTGCCGACGCGGGCATAGCTGCGCGAACCCGTGTACCAGCCGCTGCGTGAAAAATCGAAATCGGTCCCGATCTCCCCTTCCACCGCCTTGGTGGGCTTGCGCGTCACCAGATTGATTTCGCCGCCCATCGCGCCGGGACCGTCGAGCACCGAGGCGTAGCCCTTGGAAATCTGGACTTCCGCGAGATTGCTGGTGAGGAAGCGGCCGAAATCGAGCCGATTGTCCACCGGCAGGTAGATGCGCACGCCGTCGAGCAGGATCGGCACCTGCCAGCGGTCGAAGCCGTGGACATAGATGTTCTGCTCGTTGCGAGAACCGGCCATGTCATAGGCGATCACGCCGGGGGTCAGCTCCACCGCCTTGTCGAGCGTGGCCTTCTCGAACGTCTCGAATTTTTCGGCGGAAATGGTGTCGCCGCCGATCGGCGCGGGCGTCGCCGACTGGAACGGAACCTTGGCGGCGGCCCGGGTCGTCGGCGTGGCGACGGGAACGCCGCGGTCGTCCGGCGTCTCGCCCGGCGCGGTGACGTGGATTTCGCCGAGATTGTAAACGGCGCCCGCATCCTGCGCCAAGGCCGCCTGCGGCGCCGCCAGTGCGCCCGCGAGCGCGAATGTTGCGATTTTTGTGTCCATCGGGAGGCTCCGGTTATCGAGAGGGTTAAAAATTTTTCGCGAGGCGCGGCGAAGAGCCGGGGCGGCCGACGTCGTCAGCAGATGCGAGACAAACAGGGGCGTGTTGCGCCATCCCGACCTTGACCAAGTATTGCGGCGTCAAGAACGAGACGTTGCTTTACAATCCGGGACGAAAGCAAAGGGGCGCCTTCGTCCAGATTGTACGAAAACGTACACCTCTGGGCCGCTGTTATTTCAGGAGAAATGTCTAGAGCTTGGCCCGAGTGCGATTCAATAGGAATTGTGACAACATAGTGGACATTGCGGTAGTTCAGCAAAATACGATGCAATTTTGCAACAGGACCGGCGATTACATATCCATTGAAATGAGCAAGTCCGCTGATCTTGAAGCGTTTTGCATAGTTTTTAGGCGCAACGCTCGGGAATCACTCAGTATTGATTCGCGGAAATCTCGCTTCATATTGCTGCGTTCACCCTTGTCGGCTATGCCCCCCTCACCCATCCCATCACGGCGACCAGAAGGAGGGTTGAAATGACCCAGACGACCACGGAGCTGGAGGCCCTGCTGATGCAGCGCTCCCTCACCGATCCCGAGCTTCTCGAAGCTGCCGAGAAAGCGGCGGATTATCGTATTCTTCCCGACGCCACGGTGATCAAGATCGGCGGCCAGAGCGTGATCGACCGCGGCCGCGCCGGACTCTATCCGCTGGTCGACGAGATCGTCGCCGTTCGCAAGAATCACAAGCTGCTGATCGGCACCGGCGCCGGCACCCGCGCCCGCCATCTCTATTCCATCGCCGCTGGCCTTGGCCTGCCGGCCGGCGTGCTGTCGCAACTCGGCGCCTCGGTGGCCGACCAGAACGCCGCCATGCTCGGCCATCTGCTCGCCAAACACGGGATTTCGCTGGTGGACGGCGCCGGTCTGTCCGCCGTGCCGCTCTATCTCGAACAGGTCAACGCGGTGATCTTCAGCGGCATGCCGCCCTACCAGCTGTGGATGCGCCCGGCGGCCGAGGGGGTGATCCCGCCCTATCGCACCGACGCCGGCTGCTTCCTGCTCTCCGAAACCTTCGGCTGCAAGCAGATGATCTATGTTAAGGACGAAAACGGCCTCTACACCGCCAATCCCAAGACCGACAAGAACGCCGTGTTCATTCCGAAAATCAGCGTCGACGAGATGAAGGCCAAGGGCCTGCACGATTCGATCCTGGAATTCCCCGTGCTCGATCTGATCAAGGCCGCCCGCCATGTGCGCGAGGTGCAGGTCATCAACGGCCTCACGCCCGGCAATCTCACCCGCGCGCTCGCGGGCGAGCATGTCGGCACCATCATCACCGCGAATTGAGGGGGACGCCATGACCAACACGATCAAGCATGTGGCTTCGCCGCTTGCGCGCCAGACCCTGCTCGACAGCGAGCTGACCCGTCCCGTCGCCGGCCGCAATCCGATCCGTCTGCTGCCCTGGCTGCAGGTCATCAAGATCGGCGGCCGCGCCATCATGGACCGGGGCGCGCAGGCCATCCTGCCCGTTGTCGAGGAGCTGCGCAAACTGCTGCCCGAGCACCGGCTGCTGATCCTCACCGGCGCCGGCGTTCGCGCCCGGCATCTCTATGGCGTGGGCCTCGACCTCGGCCTGCCCGTGGGCGCGCTGGCGCCGCTCGCCGCCAGCGAAGCCGGCCAGAACGGCCATATTCTCGCGTCCATGCTGGCGCCCGACGGCGTGTCCTATGTCGAGCACCCGACGGTGGCCAACCAGTTGTCGATCCATTTCGGCGCCGCGCGCGCCCTGGTCGGCAGCGCCTTCCCGCCCTATCACCACCACGAATTCCCGACCTCGCGCCTGCCCACGCATCGCGCCGACGTCGGCGCTTTCCTGGTGGCCGACGCCCTCGGCGCCGCCGGCCTCACCATTGTCGAGGATGTCGACGGGGTGTTCGACGCCGACCCCGCCGTCAACCCCGAGGCCAAGCTCATCAAGGAAACCTCGGCGGCGGAGCTGGCCGCGCTCAAGGGCCCCCTGCCCATCGACCGCGCCCTGCTCGACGTCATGCCGAACGCGCGGCATCTGCAGCGCGTGCAGGTGGTCAACGGCCTGGTTCCCGGCCGCATCACCGCCGCCCTGCGCGGCGAGCATGTCGGCACCGTCGTCCACGCCGGCGCCACGCCGCGCTGACGTCCATTGCGCGGGCCTGCACGGCCCGCGCAGCATCTCCGCGACGGGAACGCGCCCTGCGCTCGTCGCGCGGGGACCGGATTGACGTCTTGTTAACCGCGTCTCGCCAGTCTGCTCCCGCCCGCAGGAGCCGACCTTGGAAACCGACCTCTATCTCCCGATCAAGCGCCATCTCGAAAGTCTCGGATTTGAGGTCAAGGGCGAGGTGTGCGGCTGCGACATGGTGGCGGTTTGCGGCGACGCCGCCGAGCGCGTGGTGATCGGCGAGCTGAAGCAAAGTTTTACGCTCGAACTGGTGTTGCAGGGCGTCGATCGGACGTCGGCCTGCGACGAGGTCTGGCTGGCGGTGGCCGCCTCGCGGCGCGGGCGTGGCCGCGAGTCTGATTCTCGCGTGCGAAAACTGTGCCGGCTGCTCGGCTTCGGCCTGCTTGCGGTATTCGCCGGGGACAGGGTCGAGGTGCTCGTCGAGCCGGCGCCGTGGAAACCGCGTCGCGACGCCAAACGGCGGTCGCGCATCGTTCAGGAGCATCGCCGCCGCCGCGGCGATCCTGTCGTTGGCGGTTCGACGCGCGTACCGCAGATGACCGCCTATCGCCAGCAGGCGCTGGCCGTGGCGCGCGCCTTGGCCGACGCGCCGCAGCGTCCGCGCGACCTGAAATCCCTGGCGCCGGACGCCGCGAAAATCCTGCAACGCAACGTCTATGGCTGGTTCGCGCGCGTCGAGCGCGGGGTGTACGGCCTGACGAACTGTGGCCGGGCCGCGCTGCTCGCCTGGGCGGCGCCGTCACAGATTGTCGCTGGGGACGATCTTCTCGCGCCGCCGCAGCCATGAGGCGTCGAACAGCATTTGCGCCGCCCAGCGATAGACGTTGCGCTCGCTGATCTGCGCCACCATGATCTGCATCCGCCCGGCCTGCTCTTCTTCGCTCATTGTCAGTGCCCTGTCATAAGCCTTAGCCATCTGGTGCGTGTCGTAGGGATTGACGATCAGCGCCTCCGGCAATTCGTAGGCGGCCCCGGCGAAGCTCGACAGGATCAGCACGCCGCGCTCGTCGTCGCGGGCGGCGATGAATTCCTTCGCCACCAGATTCATGCCGTCATGCAGGCTCGACACCACGCAGGCGTCGGCGGCGCGGAACAGTTCGAACACTTCGGTCGGCTCGTGATGGCGCACCACCAGCAGGATCGGGCTCCAATTGTCCCGCGCATATTTGGCGTTGATCTCGTCGGCCAGATTGCGCGCCTCGGCTTCGAGCGCCGCATAGGCGTCGAGCTTGGAGCGGGTCGGCGCCGCCACCTGGATCAGCACGAACTTGCCGCGCCATTGCGGCGCCATGGTCAGGAGGTCGTCGACCGCGCGCATGCGGTCGAGAATCCCCTTGGTGTAGTCGAAACGCTCGACGCCCACGGCAATCCGCGTGTCCGGCGCGAGGCCGAAGCGTTCGCGCACGTTGATGCGGCATTGCTCGACCGAGGGCTGGTTCAACAGCCCGCGCGGCGGCCATTCGATCGAGATCGGATAGGGCCGCACCAGCGTCTCGCGGCCGCCGAACGAGACCAGCGAATTCTCGTGGTCGATCCGGCTTTCGATGAAGCGGTCGACCGAATCGAAGAAATTGTTGCAATGGAACTGGGTGTGGAAACCGAGAATCGACGAGCCGAGCAGACCGTCGAGAATTTCCTCGCGCCACGGGCAGATCGAGAAGGTTTCAGCGTTCGGCCAGGGAATGTGCCAGAACGTCACCACCGTCGCCTTGGGCAGGGCCTTGCGGATCATGCGCGGCAGCAGGGCGAAATGGTAGTCCTGCACCAGCACGATCGGGTTTTCGCAGGTCGCCTCCTCCACCACCACATCGGCGAAGCGCTGGTTGACGGCGCGATACATCGCCCAGTCCTGTTCGCGGAAGGTCGGGCGGATGAAGGCGATGTGGCAGAGCGGCCACAGCCCCTCGTTGGCGAGGCCGTAATAATAGCCGTCCTGCTCCTCCTCCGACAGCCAGACGCGGCGCAGCGCATAGGTGGGATCGGCGGGCGGAACCATCAGGCGCGAATTCTTGTCCACGGTTTCTCGGTCGGCCGAGCCGCCGCCATGGGCGATCCACACGCCGCGACAGGCGCGCATCACCGGCTCCAGCGCCGAGACCAGGCCGCTCGCGGGGATCTGCAGCTTGATTTCGCCGTTCTCGCGGTTGTGGATGTAGGGTTCGCGGTTGGAGACGATCATCACCTGCGCGTCGGGCAATTGGTCGAGCAAAAGCTGGCGCAGGCTTTCGGGGGACCAACGCACGTAGATGCCGTGGACGAATTTGCGGCGCACGCGCAGGTCGCCCAGCAGGGCGTTGATGCGCCGGTCGGCCGGGCCGGTGGTGACCGGCGGCTCGGTCGTGCGGATGCTTTCGGCGATGGCGCCGCGCAGCGACGACATCCAGCTGCGCCGCAACGCCGCCGTCACCACCACCGCCAGGAAGCCGAAGCCAAAAGCCGCCGCCGCCAGCGCCGCCGTCGCATAGGTGAGGGCGTCGCGCTGGCCGCTGCGGGCCTCGTCGATGTTTTGCGCGACCAGCAACTGGCCGGGCGTTCCGCCCAGGGTGAGCGCGAAGCGGTTGAAGCGCAGTTTCGCGTTGTCGATCTTGAGCGTCACCCCCTCATTGGCGTTCGAACCGGAGAACTCCGCGCAATCGAGCGCAGGCGGCATGGCGGCCGTGGCGAGCGCCAGCGCGCCGTCGCGCGTGCAGAAGGCGAGGCCGAAAATGCGCTCCTCGTCGGCGGCTTTCTGCATTTGCTGCTTGAACGCCTGAAGCTCGCCCGCGCCCGGCTGCGCCGCCTTGTCGGCGAGCGAGCGGAAGATCAGGGTGGAGCGCAGGTCGAGGTCGCGCTGAATCCAGCCGTCGACGATCAGCGAGGCCAGCGAGCTCAGGGCCAGAACGACGATCACGCCGGCGAAGCCCGCGAGCGAAGCGTAAACGGCTTTCGGGCTTTTCAGCACCCCACCGATCTGCCGGCGCAATCCCGCCAGCGGCGCGGCGTCGGTCATCGCGCTTCCTCCCAATTTTTAGACAGGCGCATGGCGCACAAAATAATGCCGACCAGCGAGTAGGTTTGGGGAAAGTTGCCCCAGAGTTCGCCGGTGGCGGGGTCAATATCCTCAGACAACAATCCGACGTGATTGCGGCGGGCCAGAACCTTCTCGAACAGGGCGCGGGCCTCGTCGCGGCGGCCGATCGCCGCGAGCGCCTCGACATACCAGAACGAGCAGATGGTGAAGGCGGTGGACGGCTCGCCAAAATCGTCGGGCGCGGCGTAGCGGAACAGATAGCCCTTGGCGCCGAGCAGATTGCCGATGCGCTCCACCGTGGCGATGAAGCGCGGATCCTCCGGCTTGACCAGCCCCAGTTCGGCCAGCAGCAGCGAACTGGCGTCGATATGGTCGGAATCGAGCCGGCCGGTAAAGCATCCGGCGTCCTCGCTCCAGGCGCGGTTCAGGATTTCCACGCGCAAGCCGTCCGCCGACTTGCGCCATTGCTGGGCGCGGTCCTGCAAGCCGAGCTTGTGTGCGATGCGGGCGAGGCGGTCGCAGGCGACCCAGCACATCGCGGCGGAATAGGTGTGGACGGACAGCGTGTCGCGATATTCCCAGATGCCGGCGTCGGGAACCAGCGCCAGCGCCAGCGCCCGCATGCCCAGCGGCTCCAGCATGGCGAACAGCGCCTCATCGCCCTTGGTGGGCAACCGCTCGTCGAAAAACATCTGCGAGGCCGCCAGGATCACGCTGCCGTAAACGTCGTGCTGGATCTGATCGACGGCGGCGTTGCCGATGCGCACCGGCCCATAGCCGCGATAGCCGGCCAAATGCGGGGTGGTGCGCTCCTCCAGCGGCATTTCCGGCAGAATGGCGTAAACGGGCTTGAGATTGGGGCCGCGCTCCATGGCGATGACATTGGTGACGTAATGAATGAAGCGCTCCATCGTGGCGGTGGCGCCGACGCGGTTCAGCGCCAGCACGGTGAAATAGGCGTCGCGAATCCAGCAGAAGCGGTAATCCCAGTTGCGCTGCTCGTCCGGCGCTTCGGGCATGGAGGTGGTGAGCGCCGCAACAATCGCGCCCGATTCCTCGAAGGCGCACATTTGCAGGGTGATGGCGGCGCGGATCACCTCCTCCTGCCATTCATAGGGCACGTTGAGCTGGCGCGCCCAGCCCTGCCAATAATCCTGGGTCTTGTCGAAAAATTCGCGCCCGACGCGGGGAATGGAATCCGCCAGCGGTTCGTCGGCGTGCAGGATCAGCGTGATCGGGCGCGACAGGATGAACGCGCCCTCGGTGACGATATGGGAGACCGGCGCATCGGTGGAGAGCCGGATGGAGCCGCCCTCGGCGGCGAAGCGCATGTGGTTGCTGCCGACGATCGGGCGCGGCCGCAAGGCGCCCGCCGACATGCGCGGCCGCAACCGGATGCGGATGCGGCAGAGGCCTGACAGGGGTTCGACAATACGGATGACGCTCGGCGGATGGAACATCCGGTCATAGCGCAGGAAGCGCGGTACGAAATCGGTGATGGAGAAAGCCGCGCCGGAGTCGGAGGCGACCACGGTGCGCACGATGGCGGTGTTGCGCAAATAGCTCTGTTCGAACGTGCTGGTCTGCTCGTCGTCGAAAACGATGGAGAAATAGCCGTCGTTGGGCGTCTCGCCGTCCACCAGCGCGCAGAACACGGGATCCCCGTCGAGGCGCGGCCAGCACATCCACACCAACGAACCGGATTTGTCGATCAGCGCAGCGATATTGCCATTGCCGATGACGGCGAGATCGAGCGAGGGGCGGATGGTCATCATCGGATCTCCGGCGCGAAAAAAAGCTCGGCCTGCGCGCCGAGCCATTGGCGAACCTCGGCCGGCGAGGCGAAATCCGCCGCGTCGGACGCGAAAAATTCTCCGGCCACGCGCAGGCCGGCGCCCCCAAGGGCGGCGCAAACTTCAAAGGCGGACACGTCGGTGCGGTCGTCGCCGATCATCAGCGGGCGGCGCCCGGCGAACGGCGGCTGGCTCATGAAACGCCTGACGGCGTCGCCCTTGGAGACCGCGCCGCCGAGGACTTCGAACACCTTCCGTCCCGGCTGCACCATCAAGTCCCCGTCGCTGGCGCGGATATAATCTTCAAGCCGGCGTTCAAGTTCCGGCCCGAGATGCTCCGCGAGGCGGTAATGCACGGCGATGGCGCCGCCCTTGTCCTCGACCAGAAGGCGCGGGTCGTCCCCGGCCAGTTTCGCCACGTCGCCGCGCACGCGCGCATCGAGCGGCGCGGCCCGCATCGCGATGGCCGAGCCGGCGTCGAGCCGGAACTCGGCGCCGTGAACGCCGGCGGCGGCGCAGCGAAACGGGGCGAGGCGGCGGTCGAGATCGGCGATGGGGCGGCCGCTGACCAGCGCCAGCGCGCCGGACAAACCGCGCGACAGACGCGCCAACAGGCTGGGCAGCGCTGGCGGGCTCTTGGCGGCTTCGGGCGTTTCGGCGATTTCGACCAGCGTGCCGTCGAAATCGAGAAAAAGCGCAATGGCCTCCGGCTCTCGCAGGGCCGCGTTCCACACGCGCCGCGCATCTTCCATGGTCACCTGTCCGCGTTATTTCGAGCCGTCCGGGTCGAACCCGCGCGGCGACGATGAAGCTTTCACAATCGAAAAGACTTCAGGCGCGAAAAAGTTCCCTGCCCGCCAAGCTCATCCGGCACGCTCACGCGATCCGCAGCGCGCGCGGGCCCGACGCGGACGGCGCGGGCCGCCGCGCCCGGGCTGAACGCCCGCGCCAAAGGCTGTTCGATCCGCGCATGGACCACGGCCGCGACCGCGAGGCTGAGCGCGAAGGCGGCGAGCGCGACCGGCGGCGCATAGGCGCCATGGGCGTCGCGCAAGGCCAGCCCCGCCAGGGACGCCACGAAGGGATGAGTTAGATAAAGCGCATAGGACCGGTCGCCCCACCGCGCGAAAGAAGCGAACCGGGCGAAGACGCCGGTTCGCTCCAGCGCGACCACGCCGGCGACGATGACGGCGGCGGGGGCGCCCCAGACCAGCCAGCGCCAATGCTGGGTGAACTGCGCGCCCGCCGCCAGCGCGGCCCCGGCGCAGAGCAGGCCGGCGCCGAGCGCGATCATCGCGGCGGCGACGCGCGGCGGCGGCGCAAAGCCGGCGTCGTGCAGCCGCGCGATCAGGCAGCCGGCGAGAAACTCCAGCAGCAACGGGCTGGTCCAGCAGGCCAATGCGGCGCCGCGCGGGGAAAGCAGCGCGCCGGCGCCGACCGCCCCGAGCAGCATCGCCGCAAGCAGGACCAGCCGATTCCGGGGCGTAAGCGCCGAAGCCAGCGCGAGCGCGGCATAGAACATGGCCTCATATTGCAGGGTCCAGCCCGGCTCGAACACCGGGGCGATCTCGCCCTTTGGGCTGAACGTCGGGAAAAACGCCAGGCTCGCCGCCAGCCGCGCCAGCGTTTCGCCGCCGCCGCCCGCCGTCGTCTTGAACGACAGCGCGAAGGCCAGCGCCGTCGCCAGCGCGTAGAGCGGAAAGATGCGGGCCAATCGCCGGCGCAGGAAGTCGCCGGGGGCCAGCCCGTTCCGCGTCGTATGCGCCATGATGAAGCCGCTGATCACGAAGAACAAGTCCACGCCGGCGGCGCCGACGAGCGTTGCGGCGCCATCGGCGCCGGCGCGCAATTGCGCCATGCGGCCCAAGTGGAACACCACCACCATCGCGGCGGCGAGCCCGCGCAGGATCTGAACGCCGAGAAACCGCTCCGCCGCTCCCGACTCCGCGGCGGCGCCCACGCCGCGGCTCATGGCGCGGGCGCGTCCGGCATCGCGACGTCCGGCGCCGCGCGGCGATCCTCGAACGCCTGCGCCTCCGGCAGGCCGAGGCATTTTCCATAGACGCCGACATATTTGCGCGCCTCGCGCGACCAGTCGAAAGCAAGCGACCGGCGCCGCGCGGCCTCGGCGCGTTCGGCCCTCAGGGCTTCGTCGCGCATCAGCGCCAGCGCCGCATCCGCCAAATTGCCGGGATTGGCGCCCAGCGCGTAAACCCCGGCGGCGCCGAGCAGGCGGCGCGTCTCCGTCAGCGGAAAGGCGACCACGGGAATCCCCAGCGCGCAATATTCGAACACCTTGTTCATGCTCATCTTGTCGTTGCAGGGATTGGGCGGATCGGGAATCAGGCCGATGTCGAAGGTTTCGAGATGCGCCGCCAGCGTCTCGCCGCAGAGAAAGCCGGTGAAGGTGATCATGTCCTCGACGTTCATCGCCTGCGCCAAGGCGCGCACGCTCGCCAGCGCGGGCCCGTCGCCGATCACCAGCGCGCGGAAATCGCGGCAATGGCGGACATGGACGAGATGAAACACGGCCCGGACCAGACCGTCGACCCCGTCCTGGTCGCCGATCACGCCGAGATAGCCCAGCACGAATTTCTTGCGCTTGCGCGGCGCCGGGCCGCCGCTCGGGAAATTCCGATCCGGGTAGGAATAGACGGCCGTGACGCGCTCGGGCGCCACGCCTCCGCGCGACAGCGCGATGTCGCGGAACGTGTCATTGGCGGTGATCACTTCATGGGCGCAGGCGTAGGTGAGCCGCTCCGCGATCCGCAGCAGCCAGTAAATCAGCCCGCGACGGCCGAACTTGGCCTCGTAAAGCTCCGGGCAGAGATCGTGCTGGTCGAAGATGAAACGGGCGCCGAGCGCCAGGAACGGCAAGGCGGCGAGGAAGATCAGATCGGGCGGATTGCAAGCCTGGATCACGTCGACGCCGCGCCGGCGGTGAATGCGGAAAAGCAGGCGAAACTGGTGGAACAGCGCGCTGGAATATTCCAGCAGGAACCCCCAGCGCCCGCGCGCCCGCAACGGCAGCGGGTGGCGATGGATTTCGACGCCGTCGCGGATTTCGTGCAGCGCCGGATGATCCGGGGTGGCGGGGCAGATCACTGAAACGTCGAGGCCGGCGCGGCGCAAGGCCAGCGCCTGCTGCCACACGCGGCGGTCGGCGGGAACCGGAAGGTTTTCCACCACGATCACGCAAGACTTTCCCGTTCGCGTCGAAGACACGTTGTTTTCTCCGGATTTTTAAGTCCATCGGGAGCGGGCCATAGCCACGCCAGCGTGAAGCCAGCAAAAGGTGACCATCCAGTTGCGTCAATTAAAAATTACAACTTAAGATATACAATCATTTGGTTGTGTACATCTTTTGCGAGTATTTCCTAAGGCGCGGCAGGCGATGCACAATTCGTCGCATGCCGCTTGCATCCATGCACAAGCGGAGCTTTTTTGCGTCTCGCACGGATGCGCCGGCCGAATCACCCGGGCGCAGGCGCCTTGGCGCTTCGGCGCACTCCCCGGCAGACCCCGCATGGCGGAACGAACCCGTCCGTCCCCGCGCCGGTCGCCGGCGATGCAAGCGCAAGGTTGGTTGCGCGGGGGCGCGGCGGCGTCATAGTCGCGGTCGATGCGCCAAATTCTCCTGCCCGGCTGCGGCCTGCGCCTGTCCCGCTTTGCGTTCGGTTGCGCCCGCCTGTTCAACGCCGGCGGGGCGCGGCGGCGCCAAAGCCTGCTGCGCGCCGCGGCGGATTGCGGCTTCAGCCATTTCGACGTCGCGCCGTCCTATGGTTTCGGGATGGCCGAACGCGATCTCGCCCCGCTGTTGCGGGCGCGGCCCGATCTGACCGTCGCCAGCAAGGTCGGCCTTTACGCGCCGGGTGGAGAGGATGGCTGCGGCGCGGCGATTTTCCTGCGCAAGGCCGCAGGCAAGCTGGCGCCGGCGTTGTCGAAGACGCAGGCGGATTTTTCGCTGGCGCGGGCGAAGCTGTCGCTGGAGGGGAGCCTGCGCCGCCTCGGCCGCGAGCGGCTCGATCTGTTTCTGCTGCACGCGCCCCGGATCGACCTGCTCGCCGCCGACGAATGGCTGCGTTGGATGGAGGATCTGGCGGCGCAGGGCCGCATCGGCGCCTTCGGTCTCGCCGCGACGCGGGCGGGGGACGTTCTGGATTTTCTCGACCGCGCGCCCGGCCTCGCTGCGGTGATTCAATGCCCCGACAGTCTCGATCTGCGCCAGGCCGATCCGCTGATCGCGCGCGGATGTCCGCCGCAACTCACCTACGGCTATGTCGCGGCGGCGCGGCGGGCCGGAGCGCCTGAATCGGAGATCGCCATCGTGCTGAGGGGCGCGCTGCGGCGCAACCCCGGCGGCGCGGTGGTGGCGAGCACGCGCCGGCCCGAGCGGCTGCGCGCCTTCACGCAAGCCGCCGATGACGAAGAAAAAGGACTCGACAATGTTGCCCTCGCGCCAATTGCGCGTCGCTGCGCGGTTTAAGTTTTTGCTCGCCATTGTCGCCACGACCCCGCTTTCCGCGGGCGGCTGGAGAAATAAATATTGAACCGGGCGGACCGCGGCAGGCCTGCGCAGGGCGGGGGGAGAATTGCGACCTTCGCTTTCGTCGTATTTTCCCCGGCGCTGGCCGTCGCGTCCACACTCCAGCCGCCCCCCGATCCGTCGGCCGCGCGCGGGCCTTTCGCCGCCGCGCCTTCGCCCGCCTATCCGCTGGCCTGGCTGCCCGTCTTCAACTGGTCGGATTCGCCCGTGCTGCTCGACCTGCATCAGTCTGGCGGCTTCAACGACAACATCCTGAACAGCGCGCCGGGACGGACGCCCAAGGCCAGCGCCGTCTCGCGGACGGAGGTCGGCGCGCTTGGGCGCCTGTCGCTCGGTCCACAACGGTTTTTCGCGCAGGCGCGGATCGCGGCGACCGATTTTCTCGACGACAAATCCGCCTCTCGCCACGACCGTCAATTCGACCTCGGCTGGGACTGGCGCGCCGGGCGCAACTGCGCCGGGCGGCTGGCCGCCGCCGCCAGCGACAAGCAGGCCGAGGCCGAGCAGGCCTCAGGCCCCGGCCTCGACACGTTGCGGCTGCGCGGCGTGGATCAGGAGGGCCGTTGCGCGCTTTACGGCGCGCTCGGCGCCCTGTTCGCCGCCGGCGGCGCCAGCCGGCGGCATACCGCTCTCGCCGCCCGCGCGCTCGACGCCGACGCCGTTTATGGCAAGCTCGGGCTGGATTACGACGTTTCGACGCGCGACCACGCCGAAATCTTCGCCCGCGCCGCCCGGACGCGTTTTCTGGAAGGGCGGGAGGCGTCCGCCCTGCCCCGCGACGCCGACAAGACGGACCTCGAAGCCGCTTATCGCCGCGTCTTTTCGTCTGCTTTGCAGGCGCGGGCCGCGCTCGGCGCGAGCCAGGCCCCCGGCCCCGGCGACGGCCGTCCGCGTCAGGTGGGAACCTATGGCGCCGAACTCGTCTTCGCCCCGTCCGACCTCTGGCGCGCTGTGCTCGCGGCGAGCCGCGCGCTCGGCCCGCCCGTGTCGATCCGCGCCGCCGCCCAGATCGCCGAAACTCAGAGCCTCACGCTCAGCTGGCGCGCCTCGGCGAAACTCGCCTTCACCGCGAGCGTCGCGCGGTTGCGGCTCGAAGGCGGGCCGCCCGCCGCCGGGCTTTATGGCGGCTCGACGCTGACCGCCGTGGCCGGCAAGGCCGTCTATCAACTCACGCCCTTCACCAGTCTCAGCGCCAGCGTGCAACGCGTTGAGCGCCGTCTGGCCGGCGGGCGCGTCCCCACCACGGTCGCCATGATCGGCGTCGACTTCAAGCCGTATTGAGCCATGAGCCACATCGTCCGCCTCGTTCACTTCTGCGCGCTGCTGGCGAGCCTGGCGGCGGCGCCCGCATGGACCAAGACGGGCGGGCGCCTGCTCAACACCAACGACGTCGTGCAGATCAATGTGCAGAGCCAGCCGGAGTTTTCCGCCGCCGCGCGGATCGAGCCCGATGGCACTTTGGCGCTGACCTATGCCGGACGGCTGCGCGCCGCCGGACGCACCACGGGCGCGCTGGCCGCGCAGATCGCCGATCTGCTCAAGGTCAAGGGCCTCGTCAACGCGCCGCAAGTGTCGGTGGAGGTGCAAAGTTTCGGCCTGCAAGTGTCGGTGCTCGGCGCGGTCGGCCAGCCCGGCGCCTTCACGCTCGACCGTCCGATCACGCTGGCGCAGGCGCTGGCCCGCGCCGGCGGCCTGCGCGAGGACGCGGCGGATTCGGACATTGTCGTGCATCGCGCGCGAGGGATCGCGCGCTACAACGCGCGCGCCGTGCTCGAAGGGCGCGAGGGCGCGCAAGCGCTGCTTGGCAACAATGACACGGTTTTCGTCGAGCCGCCGCGCGTCATTTATCTCTACGGCTATGTCAACAAGCCCGGCCAATATGCGCTCGCCCGTCCCGGGCTGACTGTTCGGCAGGCCATCGCGCTGGCGGGCGGCCTTGCGCCGCTCGGCTCCGATGCGTGGGGCCTGAGGATTCGCCGGGACGGCGCCGAGCAACCGGCGGACCTCGACCAGACGGTGCAGGCCGACGACACGATCATTGTCAACGAACGCTTATTCTGAGGCGCAACCCATGGGCCTGCCGCTGTTTCTCCTCGTCTTGCGCAAACGCCTCCGCCTCGCCGCCGCGATATTGGGCTGCGCTCTTTGCGGCGCCGCCGCGGCGCTGCTGATAACCCCGGCGCGCTATGACGCGGTCGCCGTCGCCAGCATCGACCCCAGCTCGGCCGATCCGGTCAGCGGCCTCGGGCCTGCGCCCGGCAGCGTGCTGATCGTGCAGGGCAATCTCGCCGCGCTGGCGCGCAGCAACCAGGTCGCGCTCGACGTCGTCCGCCGCCTGGATTTCGACCGGGACCCCGAGATCCAGCGCGCCTATTCCGGCGTCTGGCGCCAGCCGGCCGCCGACATCCGCCAGTTCGCGGCGCAGCGTCTGCTCGAACGGCTGGAGGTTCGCTTCCTGCCCGGCTCCAACGTGCTCACCATCGGCTTTCGCGCCGCGATGCCCGAACATGCCGCCACGGTCGCCAATGCGTTCATGACCGCCTTCATCGACGCCGCCGTCGCCCTCAAGGGTCAGTCGGCGCAGAAAGCCGCCGACTGGTTCGCGCCGCAGATCGAAAAGGCCGCCGCGCGTCTTGCGGACTCGCGCGGCCGGCTGGAGAGTTTTCAGACCGAGGCGCGGCTGCTGGCGCCCGGCGCCAACGATTCGGAGGCCGACCGCCTGCTCTCGATCGGCAACGCGCTGTCCGCCGCCAAGACCGAACTGGTGGCGCTGCAAAGCCAGCTGGCGACGCCGGGCGCGGGCGCCAACGACGCCCAGAACCCCGATGTGCAAACGCTGGTCGGATTGCGCGCCTCGCTTGCAAGCGCCGAAGCCGACATCGCCCGGCTGAAGGCCGAGGCGGGCGCCTCGCATCCCAAAATGATCGAGAAACAGGCGCTGCGCGAGTCGCTGCGCGCACAGATCGCCGAACAGACCGACGCTTATCGCGCCAAGCTGGCCGAGCGCGTCGCCGCGCAGATGCTCAGGGTGGCGCGGATGGAGAAAACCTACGCGGACAATTTGCGCGACATGGTTGGGGTGCAGGCGCAGCGCGACCGCCTCGCCCAATTGCGGGCCGAGATCCAGTTTCAGCAAGACGAGGTCGACCGGCTGCAGCGCGCCGCCAGCCAAGCCAGGCTGCAAAGCCAGCTGTCCTTTTCCAATATCGCGGTGATCGACCGCGCCGCGCCGCCCGCCAACCCGGCCGCCCCGAAGCCGCTCGCCGCCCTGGCGCTGGCGGGCGGCGCGGGCCTCGGCCTCGCCGTGCTCGGGGCGCTGATCGTCGAGGCGCTCGACCGCCGCATCCGCCGCCCCGAGGACCTCGCCGAGGCCGCCGGCGCGCCGCTGCTCGGCGTGGCCGGCGATTTCTCGCCGCCCGCCGGCGCGCCGCCGTTCGGGAGCGCGCGCGCGTGAGCCCCGCCGCCTCGGTGATCATCCCGCACTACAACGATCTGGAAAACCTGCGGCTGTGCCTGTCGCTGCTACGCCGACAGACGTTTCCGCGCGACGATTTCGAGATCGTCGTCGCCGACAACGCCTCGTCCTGCGGCCTGGCGGCCGTGGCGGAGGCCTGCGGACCGGACGTGGTTCTGGCGTCCGCGCCGCTGCAAGGGGCGGCCCATGCGCGCAACGCCGCGCTCGCGGCGGCGCGCGGGCGCAGTCTGGCCTTTCTCGATTCCGACTGCCGCCCGGCGCCCGACTGGCTCGAGCGCGGCCTTCGGGCGCTGCGCGACGGCGTCGTCATCGCCGGCAAGGTGGACGTGGTGTTCGCCGACGCGGCGCGCCCCACCCCGGCCGAAGCCTATGAGGCGGTGTTCGCCTTCGATTTCCGCCGCTACACCCGGCAAGGGTTTTGCGGCGCGGGCAACATGTTCGCGCGCCGCGCCGATGTCGACCGGATCGGGCCGTTCCGCTCCGGCGTGCCGGAGGACAAGGACTGGAGCCAGCGCGCCGTGCGGCTCGGGCTGCGACTGGTTTACGACGAAACCGTTGTGGTCGGCCATCCGGCGCGGCGCGACTGGCCGGACCTCGCGCGCAAGACGCGGCGCGTCGTCGCGGAAATCCACGGCCTGCGCCAGATCGAGCGTCCGGGCGCGCTGGCCTGGGCCGGTTATCTCGCGGCTGTGGCCGCCTCGCCCTTCGTTCACGCCTTCAAGCTGGCGTTCTCGCGCAAAATCTCCGGCCTGCGGCTGAAGGCCGCCGCCATCGCCCTGCTGTTCCGGCTGCGCTGGCGCCGGCTGATCTGGTTTCTGGAGCTGTTGCGGTCGGACCAAACGTGGCGCGGGGCCGGGCGATGAAGGTCGGGATCATCGGCTGCGGCTATGTGTTCGACCATTATATGGCGACATGGCCGCGCTATCCCGGCCTCGAGATCGCCGGACTGGCCGACCGCGACCCCGTCCGCCTGCGCCAGGCCGCGCGCTATTACGGCCTCAACGCCTATGACTCCAACGCGGCGCTGCTGGCCGATCCCGCCATCGCGCTGGTGGTCAATCTCACCATCATCGACAGCCATTTCGAGGTGACCCGCGCCGCGCTGCTGGCGGGCAAACATGTCTATTCGGAAAAGCCGCTGACCGGCGATCTCGATTCCGCCCGCGCGCTGGTCGAACTGGCGCGGGCGCGCGGCCTGCGCCTGTCCTGCGCGCCGTGCAACGTGCTGAGCGACAGCGTGCAGACGCTTTGGAGAGCTTTGCGCGACGGCCTGATCGGCGCGCCGCGCCTCGCCTATGCCGAATTCGACGACAATGTCATCCCGCTGATGCGGCCGGAAAGCTGGCGCAGCCGCAGCGGCGCGCCCTGGCCCTGGCGCGAGGAATATGAGTCCGGCTGCACATGGGAGCACGCCGGCTATCATCTCGCCTGGCTGTGCGCCCTGTTCGGCCCGGTGGCGAGCGTCACCGCCTTTTCGCGCGTCATCGCGCCCGACAAGACCACAGAGCCGCTGGACACGCCGGACTTCTCCGTGGCCTGCCTGAATTTCGCCGGGGGAATGGTCGCGCGCCTGACCTTTAGCATTTCCGCGCCGACGGATCATTCGATGCGCGTGATCGGCGCGCGCGGCATGTTGAGCCTCGACAGCTACCGGCATTACCGCAGCCCGGTCTTTCTCGAAATTTTCGACGATGTCGGCCTCAACGCGCGGAAATTCGTCAGCCTGCGCCGTCTGGGCGCATTGCGCGGGCTGTTCGGCGTTGGCGGCCTGCCGCTGTTGAGCCCGCCCCTGCCGCACGGCGGGCGGCGGCCGCGTGTGAAATGGACTCCCGCTGGTCTGCTGGCGGCGCTGAAGCGCCGGGAAATCAACGATCAAGACAAGACGTTGGGCGTCGCAGAACTGGCGGAGGCGATCGAACAGGGCCGCCCCGCCTTTCCGCCGACGGACTTCACGCTGCACATCACCGAACTGACGCTCGCCATCCAGGCGGCGGGGCTGGCGGGCGTCGGCGCGGCGATGACCACCACCTTCGCGCCGCTGGAGCCGCGCCCCGAAACCCTGGCGGCGCCGGTCTTCCCGCCGCCGCGAATTCCCTTGTGGCGCCGCTGGCTCGGCGCGCGGCTGGCGGCGCTGCACCGGCACTGATCGCCGTCCGCTTCGACCAACTCAGGCGAAGCCGGCGCCGACCACCCCCGCGATGACGCAGCCATTCCCGCGCAGATCGTCGCCGACCCGGCGCACCTCGTCATAGCGGGCGGAATCGAGCCGCGCTGTGATCATCGCCGCGCCCGCGCGCGCCGCGATCAGCGCGGCGTCGGCGGATTCGAGCGCCGGCGGCGAATCATAAATCACGAGGTCGAAGGCCTCGGCCCAACGCGCCGTCAGTCCGGCGAATGTGACGGAGGCGATCAGATCCTGAGGGTTGGACGGCGGCGCGCCGGCGGGCAGCAGCGCCAGATGCGGCGCGAGGCCGCGCACCAGCGGCGGTTCGGCCTCGCGCCGCGCCAAACATTCGGCCAGCCCCGCGCGCGGCCCCGCAACGCCGAACAGGGCGCCGAGACCCGGCCGGCGCAGATTGGCGTCGACCAGCAAAGTCTTGACCTCCAGTTGCGCGAAGGCCAGCGCCAGATTGGCCGCCAAAACCGTCGTCCCCTGCCCGCCGCGCGGCGCCACAAGCGCCAGCCCGCCGCGCCCGAATCCCGCCGACATCAAGGCTGCGCGAATCGACCGGATGGTTTCGGCGGCGCCGCCGACGGGCCTCTCGACCATGCCCAGCAGGGGCGAGAACCGCCCGGCGAACTCGGACCTTTGCGCGTCCTCGTCCCGCGCGAAATCCTGGACCTCGCCCCAGCCTCGGCCGCGCGGTTCGAACTCCAGCACCTCCGTCATGACGCGCCTTTCCGTTGATGAGTATCAGCAATTTATCCGCTTGGTCTGTGCCGGAGTGGAACAAATGCAACAATTCGCAACGGAAGGTTGAACTAGCTTCAAATAACAACCTTGTGTGCGCCACTGCGGGCGCACGGATGAATTGCGAATAGCGTCGAGTAGCCGAACCGAGTCGAGCCTAACCTGGAGCAAGCCGTGAGCGACATGTCCGGGACTGTTCTGAGATCGCGCGCGACGCCGGGCCGCCTGGCCCTCCGCGTCAATGGGCGCGCGGCGCGGCGCCTGCCCGTCGCCGGCCGCGAACCGCCGGCGATCCGGCGCGAGGCGTTCAGCGCATGGAAGCGCGCGGCCAAGCGCGGCCTCGACCTGTGCGTCGCCGCGATGGCGTTGACCCTTCTGGCCCCGCTGATGGCGGCGATCGCCCTGGCGATCCGGCTGGACAGCCCGGGGCCGGCGCTGTTCCGGCAAACGCGCGGCGGTCTGAACGGCCGGCCGTTCCGCATCGTGAAATTCCGCACCATGTCTGTGGCCGAGGACGGCGCGGCGGTCGAGCAGGCGCGCGCCCGCGATCCGCGGGTCACCCGGATCGGCGCGCTGTTGCGCCGAACCAGCCTCGACGAACTGCCGCAACTGGTCAACGTGCTGCGCGGCGACATGTCGCTGGTTGGGCCAAGGCCGCATGCGGTGAAACATGACCGGGATTTCGCCGCCTGCGTCGAAAACTACGCCCTGCGCCAGCAGGTGAAGGCCGGCCTGACCGGCTGGGCGCAAATTCACGGCGCGCGCGGGCCGACGCACACGGTCGAGCAAATCCGCCGCAGGGTCGATTTGGACCTCTGGTACGTGCGGCACTGGAGCCTGGCGCTCGACCTGTCGATCCTGCTGCGCACCTTGGCGGCGGTGGTGGGCGGGCGCAATGCGGTCTGAGGGGAGAGGAATGACGTCTTGGTGAGCCTCGAAAGCCATGCGCTGGAGCGCGCGCCGGCGGCGCGCCGCAATGGCGTCCCGCCCTCGCCTTTGAAAAGACTGGCGCTGGCGTTGCGCCGCGCGGTGATTGCGGCCCGGTTGGGCCTGCTGCGCCGCGCCGGCATGGATATTGGCCGCGACTGCCTGATTTCGCTGCGCGCTCAGCTCGATCACACCAACCCGCGTGGCGTCCATATTGGCGAGGGAACGCTGATCGCGTTCGACGCGGTGGTCTTCTCGCATGACCTCTCGCGTCATTTCCACGCCGACACCTATATCGGCCGCCATTGTTTCATCGGCGCCCGGGCCATTGTGATGGCGGGCGTGCGGATCGGCGACGGCTGCGTCGTCGGCGCCGGCGCGGTGGTGACGAAAGATGTGCCGGCAGGCTGCATCGTCGCTGGCAATCCCGCGCAAATTCTGCGTTCGGGCGTGGTCACCCGAAAATGGGGCATTCTCGCCGACGCCTATGCGACCGCGCTGGCGCGGGAGCGTCAGCCCGACGCGGACGCGCGACCATGAGACGGACGGTTCCCGCCTTCGTCCTTCTTTGGTTGGCGGCGACCACGCTCCTCGGGGCTCCCGCATGGGCCGTCTGCGATGCGCCGGCGGCGCAAACCGGGCGGGTGTTCCATGTCGATCCCGCGCGCGGCGCCGACGACGGCGACGGGTCGGCGCAACGCCCGTGGCGCAGCCTTGCCCAGGTTCTCGACCCCGCGCGCGGCCTGATCGCCGCGCCGCGCCTGAAGCGGCGGCCCGACGGCGGCTTCGCCATGGAGCCGGCCGCGAACGGCCCTATCCATGGCGGCGACGTCATCGAACTGGCGAACGGCGCTTATGGCGACGTCAAGCTGATCGGCTATGTCAACGACCGCTTCATTTCCATCGCCGCCGCGCCGGGACAGGCGCCCGTGCTGCACAGCCTGTGGATCGCCGGCGCCTCGCATTGGCTGCTGCGCGGGCTGACCTTTTCCGCGGGATCGGGCGAGAGCGGGCCGGCCAACGCCATTGTCGAGGCCGATTCGCACGCCTCGCTCGGCCCCAGCGACCATATCGCCTTCATCGCCAATCGCTTTTTCGCCGCCGAGACCGTCACCGACTGGCGCCCCGAGGACTGGGTGGCCCGGCCGAAAAATTACGGGCTGGTGTCGCAGGCGCGCTGCGCGCTGTTTCGAGGCAACGAATTTTTCAACCTGCGCAACGCCCTGGACGTCGGCGGCGACGAATCGCTGGTCGAAGACAATGTCATCCACGACTTCGGCAATGACGCCGTCGATTTCCACGCCAGCGGCGTGACCATCCGGCGCAATCATATTTCCGCCAGCCGCCATACTCCGGCCGAACCGCTGCACCCCGATGCGATCCAGGGCTGGGCGCTGCACGGCGCGACCAACCGCGACATTCTCATCGACGGCAATGTGATCGTCAATCTCAATCCGGCCGAGGATAACGAGATGCAGGGCGTGTCCATCTTCACCGACCGGTGGGAGGGCGTCACCGTCCAGAATAACGCCATCGCCACCAACGCCTGGCACGGAATCGCGCTCTATGGCGTGCGCGGCGCCAAGGTGATCAACAATACGCTGGCGGCGACCCGGCCCGGCCGGGACAGCTGGATCATGATCCACGATTCCGCCGATCATTCCGTGCGCGGCGAGGCCATCGCGCGCAACAATATCGCGACCGCCATAGTGATCGAAAACGCTGATGTCGCGCTCGACCACAATGTGACGGCCAAGCCGATCCGCGTTCAGAAACAGGCGCGGGTGGCGGACGGCGGCAACAACGTCGCGCCGCTGGCGCCGCTGTTCCGGCGCTTCGCCCCCGCCTCGGGCTTGGTCGATCTGCATCTCGCCGCCGCCCCGCCGCCGGGCGCGGCAGAGGGCGCGCCGGAGCGCGACGCCGACGGCCGCCTGCGCGTGGCGCCGGTCGACCCCGGCGCCTATGTCCGCCGCGCGCCATAGGAGCGGCGGATATGGAGGGGCAGACCCTGCGCAAGGGATCGACGCTCGGCGCCAGCGCCGCGCTGGAGATCGCCGTGCCGTTTGTGCGGATGCTGCTGCTCAGCCGCGCGCTGCCTCTGGGCGAACTCGGCTTCGCTTCGGCGCTGGCGACCGCCTACGCGCTTTACGATCAGGTCACCGACATGGCGGTTCACCGCTACGTCTATGCGGAGCGGCGCGAGGATTTGGACGCGGCGCTGGCCGGCGCGCATGGCCTGCTCGTATTGCGCGGACTGCTGCTGGCGGCGGGCGCCCTCGCGCTGGCCCCGCTCGCCGCCACTCTGTTCGGCCTGCCCGGCGGCGCCGGCGATTTCGCCGCATTGGCGGGTCCACTGGCGATTCGCGGTTTCGAGCATCTGGCGCCGCGGGTGGCCGAGCGCGACTATCGCTTCGGTCCGCAATTGCGCGCGGGACTGGCCGGCGCGGTCCTGTCGCTGCTGGCGCTCATCGCGACCCTGGCGCTCGGCGGCGGGCATGACGCGCTGACGGCCTCGCTTTGCGGCCTGGCTTTGGGGCAGACCGTCGCCAGCCATCTGGTCGCCCGCGCGCCGTATCGGCTGACGCTCGCCGGCCCCGCCTTCCGCAAGGCGCTGCGTTTCGGCGCGCCCCTGATGGCCAATGGACTCGGCCTCGCCGTGGCCGCCCAGGGCGACCGCGTGCTGGTCGGCGCGCTGCTCGGGCCGGAGACGCTGGGGCTTTATGCTGTGGCCATGCTGGCGGTGCTGGTGCCGGTTTCGCTGGCGCAACGGCTGATGGGCGCGGTGACGGCGGCCGCGCTTTACAACGCCGGGGAGCGCCGCGCCGGGCCGATCCGGCTGATCGCGCGCGCCGCCCCGGCGCTGGGCGCGCTCTACGCCTGCGGCGCGCTGGGTTGCGCCAATGCCGGCATCGCCCTGGCGTTCGGCGCGCGCTTCGTCCCGACGCCCGAAGTCCTGGCGCTGCTCAGCGGCGCCGCCATGCTGCGCATCGCGCGCGCCGAGCCCTTCACCTCGCTGCAACTGCTCGAACAGCGCACCCGGTTGGTGGCGCTGGGCAACCTCGCGACCCTGCTCGCGCTGCTGCTGTCCGCCGCGCTGATGCTGGCGCGACCGCAAGTCGAATCGGCGCTGATCGGCCGCCTCTGCGGCGAGGCGCTGGCGCTCGCGGTCACTTTCAAGCTGGCGCGGCCCCTGCTCGGAACGGCGGCGCACGACTCCTTGCGCGCCCTCGCGCTCGCCTGTGGCCTGACGCTGGCGGCCTGCCTGCCTCTTGGTTCCTCGACAACCGCTTGCGCCATCGTCTGCGCGGCTCTGGCCGGCGGGTTTTTCGCGCGCGCCCTGTTCGGCGGCGCGGCGTCTCCCTTACGAGCGGGCGCGCCGCCATGACAGCGAAAGCCGCGCCCTTCCCGATTCTCGCCGCCTACGCCGTCCTGCTGGGAGCGACCGCCGCGCTGGCGCCGCCGCTGGCCAGCGTGGCGCTGATGCTGCCGGCCTGCGCCATCCTGTTGTGGCTAATGCCTGAACGGGAGTTGGTTTCGCCGCGTCTGCTCGCCGCCGCTTTCACGGTCATGACGGCGGCGCAGATTTGCATTCCGGCCTATTACACCGCGCAGGTTCCCGGTCTGCCCTGGATTTCGCTGCGGCGCATCGCCTTGCTGGCGCTGATCGCCCTGGCGTTGCTGCGGCTGGCGACGGCGGCGCGGGCGCGGCGCCAACTGCTCTCGACGCTCGC
The DNA here is from genome assembly GCF_900187365.1 of Rhodoblastus acidophilus. Classification (GTDB taxonomy): domain Bacteria; phylum Pseudomonadota; class Alphaproteobacteria; order Rhizobiales; family Beijerinckiaceae; genus Rhodoblastus; species Rhodoblastus acidophilus. The sequence goes on along the minus strand of NZ_FYDG01000004.1, from coordinate 19,946 downwards.
CGCCGCGCCGCTTCTGCTGGCGTTGAGCCTCGGCTTCGACCTCATGGCCGCGGCGTCCATCCTGGCGTCGCCAGACCCTGCCGTTTCCGCGCAGCAATTCGCCGACCTCACCTTCGCCTGGCGGCTGCCTTTTCTCGCCTGCGTGCTGGTCGTCACCGATGAGGCGGAAGCCGCCGCGCTGGTCCGCCTGATCGCCGCGCTGTCTCTGCCCGTCGCCGCGCTTGGGGTCGCGGATTTCCTCGCCGCGCGCAATTTCGCGCTCGACATTCTGCCGCACGGGCTGCTCGCCGCCATGGCCGACGCCAACCCCGGCGTCCGCGTGCTGATGGAGTTCAATCCCTGGCGCAACGGCTTGTTCCGCGCCGTGTCGATCTACAACACGCCGCTGTCCTTCGGCGAATTCGCGGCGATTTGCGCGCCGCTCGGCGGCTTTTTGGCGCTGCACGGCGAATCCGGACGCGACCGTGCGCTCGGGCTGGCGACCATCCTCGCCGCCATGGCCGCGCTGTTCGTGAGCGGATCGCGCGGCGGCGCGGTCGGCTTCCTGATCTCGATGCCGCTGTTGGCGCTGCTGGCGGCGATCCGGCTGGCGCGCGCGCGCCCGAACGGCCTCGCCGGTCCGATCGCCGCCGCTGGCGCGCTTGCTGTCGGCGGCGCGGCGCTCTCCGCCGTTTTCGCGTCGCGGCGGCTGTTCAATATCGTCTTCGGCGGCGACGATTCCCTCGGCAGCACCGCGGCGCGATCCGAGCAGATGGACATGGCCTGGCCGCATATTTTCGACAGCCCCGTGTTTGGTCACGGGCTCGGGCTGGGCGGAATCGTGGTGGACTGGCGGCCCTCGCCCGACGCGCCGGGCAGCATCGATTCCTATCTGGTTTCGCTGCTGGTCGAGACCGGCTTTCCCGGCGCCGTCTGCTATTTCGGCGCGCTCGCGCTGACGGCCTGCGCCTGCCTGACGATCTACCTGCGCGACCGCGATCCCCGCGCGGCGCTGGCGGGGCCGCTCGGCTGCGCGCTGCTCGCCTATGAGTTTTACCGGCTGGCGCTGTCGCAGCGCGAAAACCAGACGCTGGTCTATCTGCTGATGGCGCTGGCCTTTGTGGTCATCGCCCAGGCGAAACGCCGCAAAGCGCAGGAGCAGGCCCGCGCCCCGGACGCGCCACGACGACCGACGGTTTACGCCCGCGAAATGGTTTCCAGCCCGCCCATATAGGGCCGCAACGCCTCCGGCACGGTCACCGAGCCGTCTTCGTTCTGGTAATTCTCCAGCACCGCGACCAGCGCGCGGCCGACCGCCACGCCCGAACCGTTCAGCGTATGCACGTAGCGCGTATTTTTGCCCTCGGCCGGGCGATAGCGGGCGCCCATGCGCCGCGCCTGGAAATCGCCGCAGACCGAGCAGGATGAGATTTCGCGGTAGCGATCCTGTCCCGGCAGCCAGACCTCGATGTCATAGGTCTTTTGTGAGGCGAAGCCCATGTCGCCGGTGCACAGCAGCACGACGCGATAAGGCAGACCCAACCGCTTCAGCACTTCCTCGGCGCAAGCGGTCATGCGCTCGTGCTCGGCCTGAGATTGCTCCGGCGTGGCGATCGACACCATCTCGACCTTGGAGAACTGGTGCTGCCGGATCATGCCGCGCGTGTCGCGGCCCGCCGCCCCGGCCTCGGCGCGGAAGCAGGGCGTACCCGCCGTCATGCGCAGCGGCAGGCTGGCCTCGTCGAGAATCTGCTCGCGGACGAGATTGGTGAGCGGGACTTCGGCTGTCGGGATCAGCCAGAAATGATCGAGTTCGCCCGGTTCGTTCGCGGCGAAATGCTGCTCCGCCTCGACCAGGCTGAGCGCGGCGAACTGATCGTCGCGGAATTTCGGCAATTGCGCCGTGCCGAACATGGCGCGGTCGCGCACCAGCAGCGGCGGCGCGACTTCGGTATAGCCGTGAACGTCCGTGTGCAGGTCGAGCATGAATTGTTCGAGCGCGCGCTCCAGACGGGCGAGTTTGCCCTTGAGCACGGTGAACCGGGCGCCGGACAGTTTTGCGGCCGCCTCGAAATCCATCAGGCCCAAGGCTTCGCCGATCTCGAAATGCTCCTTCGGCTTGAAAGAGAAGTTTTTAGGTTCGCCGACGCGGCGGATTTCGGGATTGTCGTTCTCATCCGCGCCGAACGGAACCTCGGGCAGCGGGCGGTTGGGAATGGCGGCGAGTTCGGTTTCGAGCGCCGCAATGGCGTCGCGCTCCTCGGCCTCCAGCGCGCCCATGCCGTCCTTGAGCGCGGCGACCTCGGCCTTGAGCTCGTCGGCCAACGCGGCGTCCTTGGCCTTCATCGCCGCGCCGATCTCCTTGGAGGCGGCGTTGCGGCGCTCCTGCGCGGCCTGGGCTTTCTGGATCGCGGTTTTCCGGGCGTCGTCGCGTTCGATCAGCCGGACGATCAGGGCGTCCGCGGCGGCCTCGTCGGGTTTGCGTCGCAGGAGGTCGGCGCGAAAGCCGGCGAGGTCGTCGCGGATGGTCTTGATGTCGTGCATGGCGGGCTCGTACGGGCTGGTCCGGGACCGCCCCCGGCGCGGAGCGGCGCGTCGCGCCGCCTCGCCCTGAGGGCTATTGGGAAATTTCGTTGTCGGCCCGGGCCCGATTCTTTTCGATCAGACCGACGGCCAAGACCGCGCCTTCGTAAAGCAGCGCCATGGGCAGGACAAGCGCGATCATGGAAATCAGGTCCGGCGGGGTGAGGATAGCCGCGACCACCGTGATCAGCACGATGGCGTAGCGCCGCTTTTCCGTCAGAAATTTCCGGTCGATGATCCCGGCCTGACCGAGCAGGGTCAGGATCACCGGCAATTGGAAGGCGATGCCGAAGGCGAAGATCAGCGTCATGATCAGCGACAAATATTCGCTGACTTTCGGCAGCAATTCGATGGTCGCCTCGCCCTTCACGCCCAATTGCTGGAAACTGACCGAAAATTTGATCAGAAACGGCATGACCACGAAATAGACCAGCAGCGCGCCCAGGAAGAAAAACAACGGGGTCGCCAGCAGATAAGGCGCGAACGCCCGGCGTTCATGGCTGTAAAGGCCGGGCGCCACGAATTTGTAAAGCTGCAGCGCCATGATCGGAAAGGCGATGAAACCCGCGCCGAACATGGACAGTTTTAACTGCGTGAAGAACTGTTCAAGAAAATGGGTGGCGATCAGCTTGGCGTTGTCGGGACCGACCACGGAGACATAGGGGCCGAGCAGAATATTGTAGATGTGATGCGAGACCCAGAAACAGGCGATGAACGCGACGACGAAGGCGAGCAGCGCCTTGATCAGCCGCGCGCGCAATTCGATGAGATGCTCGATGAGCGGCGCCTTGGTGGCGTCGATGTCGGCCTGAGTCATGCGCTGAAGTCCGTCATCGGCTGGATTTCGTCATGATTTGGCTTCCGTCGGATGCGGCGGCAGTTCGGCGCTTTCGATCATCGGTTTTTCCGCAGGTTCAAGAATGGGCGTCGGCTCCGGCGCGGGGGCCGGCTCCGGCGCGACCGCCGGCGAGGCCTCGACGCTCTTGGCTTTCTCCGGGTCGATCATGTCGGCGATGCGGTTCATGGTCCCCTCGATCGACGCCTTCTGCTTGAGATCGGAAAATTCGTCCTTGAGGTCGCGCATGTCCGCTTCGCGCATGGCTTCGTCGAACTGGGCGCGGAAATCCGAAGCCATGCGCCGCGCCTGGCCCAGCATCCGCCCAAACTGCCGCAGCGCACTGGGAAGGTCCTTGGGCGGGATGAAGATCAGGGCCACCACGCCGATCAGCAGCAGTTTGCCCACATCGAAATCGAACATGGCGCCCTTCTAGCAAGGTGAGGCGCCGGGTCTCGCCGCAAGGGAGAACCGGCAGGAGAGAACAGGCGTCCAGCGCCCCGCGACAGAACAGCGCAGGTCGAGCGTTTCAGCCGATCTTGTTAGGGTCGCGAGCCGCGTCGATCGGCGCCGGCGTCTGATGATCGATCGTCTTGGCCGGCGCCGCGGGATCGGCGGGCTTGGGCGCCGAATCGTCGTCGCTCAGCCCCTTCTTGAAGCTCTTGATGCCCTTGGCGACATCCGCCATCAGCTCGGAAATCTTGCCCTTCCCGCCGAACAGGATGAGAATGACCACAGCAGCAAGCAAGAGATGGGGCAATGACAAGCCGCCCATGACGCAGACCTCCGAATTGAATTTTGCCGAGGAACCTAGTGCCGGTCGCTTGCAAAAACAAGGCGGCGGCGGGAACGAGCCGGGCAAATCTGTCGCGCGCCCGTTTTGAGCCGCGCCCCTTCCTTTGGGCGCCCAAAAGGACTATACGGCCTTTGTTCTACAGCGTAAGCGCGATTCATGCGCCGTCGCGCCGCGTGTCCCCTAAAAATGTCCCCTAAAAATCAAGAGGCCCTCGCCAGAATGCCCAAGACCCCCGCCTCCAAACCCGCCCGCGACACCTCCTCCGAGATCGACGCCGGGCTGGTCCGCGAAATTGCTTTGCTGCTGAGCGAGACGGATTTGAGCGAGATCGAGGTGGAGCGGGGCGACCTGCGCATTCGCGTCGCGCGGCAGGCCTACGCGCCCGCCCCCGTCGCCACGGCCGCGACCTATGTCGCCGCCGCGCCGGCCGCCGCTGCGCCCGCGCCGGCGTCCGCCGCCCCCGCCGCCCCCGAACATGACCACGCCGACGTGCTGAAGTCTCCGATGGTCGGCACCGTCTATCTTCGCCCCTCCCCGGATTCGAAGCCCTTCATCGAGGTGGGCGCGCATGTGACCGAGGGCCAGAAGGTGCTGCTGGTCGAGGCGATGAAAACCTTCAACGACATTGTCGCCCACAAGAGCGGCACCGTCACCGCCCTGCTGGTCGAAGACGCCCAGCCCGTCGAATATGGCCAGCCGCTGATGGTGATCGCCTAAATGTTCGAAAAGATCCTCATCGCCAACCGCGGCGAAATCGCCCTGCGCATTCTGCGCGCGGCGAAGGAGCTGGGCATCGCCACCGTCGCCGTGCATTCGACCGCCGATTCCGAGGCCATGCATGTCAAGCTGGCCGATGAATCGGTCTGCATCGGCCCGCCGGCGGCGCGCGACTCCTATCTCAACATTCCCGCTCTGCTCGCCGCCTGCGAAATCACCGGCGCCGACGCCATCCATCCCGGCTACGGCTTCCTGTCGGAAAACGCCAAATTCGCCGAAATCTGCACCGATCACGGCGTGGTCTTCATCGGCCCGAAGGCGGATCATATCCGCATCATGGGCGACAAGATCGAAGCCAAGCGCACCGCGCGCGCCTTGGGCATCCCCTGCGTGCCCGGCTCCGAAGGCGGCGTCACCGACGACGATGAGGCGATGAAGATCGCGGAGGGCATCGGCTTTCCCGTGCTGGTCAAGGCGGCGGCCGGCGGCGGCGGACGCGGCATGAAGGTCGCCCACACGGCGGCGGATTTGTCCGAGGCTCTGGCCACGGCGCGGACCGAAGCCAAGGCGGCGTTTGGCGACGACGCGGTCTATCTGGAAAAATATCTGGAAAAGCCCCGCCACATCGAGATCCAGATTCTCGGCGACGGCCTCGGCAACGCCGTGCATATCGGCGAGCGCGATTGCTCGCTGCAGCGCCGCCACCAGAAAGTGCTGGAGGAGACGCCCTCGCCGGCGCTCAACCAGGACCAGCGCACCCGGATCGGCGAGATCTGCGCCAGCGCCATGCGCAAGCTGCAATATTCCGGCGCCGGCACCATCGAGTTTCTCTACGAGAACGGCGAGTTCTATTTCATCGAGATGAACACCCGCATCCAGGTGGAGCATCCGATCACCGAAATGATCTCCGGCCTTGATCTGATTGTCGAGCAGATCAAGATCGCCAGCGGTTCGCCGCTCGCCTACAAACAGGAAGACCTCGACCTGCGCGGCCATTCGATCGAATGCCGCATCAACGCCGAACATCCCGCCACCTTCCGGCCCTCGCCCGGAAGGATCCTGTACTACCACCCGCCGGGCGGCGTGGGCGTGCGCGTCGATTCGGCGGCGTACCAAGGCTATGTCATCCCGCCGAACTATGATTCCATGGTCGGCAAGCTGATCGTGCAAGGCCGCACCCGCAACGAGGCGCTGATGCGCCTGCGCCGGGCGCTGGACGAATTCATCGTGGATGGCGTCGACACCACGCTGCCGCTGTTCCGCGCCCTGGTGCGCAATTCGGAAATCCAGGACGGCGCCTACGACATCCATTGGCTAGAGAAATTCCTGGCCGCCGGTGGCATGGATAATTTCGAGCAGTAAGCCGTGCGGCTGGCGCTCGTCCTCATCCTTGTCGCCGCCGCTCTCGGCTGGTGGGGCTGGAGCCGCCCGGTTCGACCGGCCCCCGAGCTGATCGCCGGCCTCTCCGCCGAGGGGCTTTCGGGCGCGCCCTGTCCGGCGCGCTCGATCTATGAGCAGGACGCGCGCCGCAAGCGCGGACCGCAGCCAAGTTCGGTCTTCGCCTTGCGTTTGCGCGAAAAATTTCCGCTGGGGACGCCCGGCGAGATTTTGCGTGAAACCTTGACGGCGGAGGGGTTTGAAACAGTGACGCCCTGCGCCAACGACGACAGCGTGCTCGGCGCGCGCTGGCGCGGCCGGACCTGGGGCGCGCCCGACGCCTATGTCTATTGGCGGGTCGACCTCAACGAAAAGCTGATCTTTCTCGACGGGCACGTCAGCCGGGCCGACTGACGCGGCGCCGCTTGCGCAGAAGGCCTCGGGCGCCCACAATCGGACCCATGACTTCCAAATCCGACGCGATCACGCCCGAAGTTCTGCTGCGCGCCTATGCGGCGGGGCTGTTTCCCATGGCCGACGACGCCGACGACGTGGCTCTGTCCTGGTACGATCCGCAGCGGCGCGGCGTTTTTCCGCTTGACGGCTTCAAGGTCTCGAAAAGTCTCGCCAAAACCATCCGTGCGGGCGCGTTCGAGATCCGCGTCGATTCGGATTTCGCCGCCGTGCTCGCGGGTTGCGCCGAGAGCAAGCCGGGCCGGGAGAAAACCTGGATCAACCGCCGCATCGCCGAACTTTACGGGGCCTTGTTCGACGCGGGCTTCGTCCACACCGTCGAGGCCTGGCGTGGCGACGAACTCGTTGGCGGGCTTTATGGAGTGGCGCTGGGTGGCGCCTTCATGGGCGAAAGCATGTTCCACCGGGCGACCGACGCGTCGAAAATCTGCCTGACCTATCTGGTGGCGCGGCTCAGGCGCGGCGGGTTCACCCTGCTCGACACCCAGTTCATCACGCCGCATCTCGCCAGCCTCGGCGCGGTGGAGATTCCGCGCGCCGCCTACCACAGGCGGCTGCGCGCGGCGCTACAAATCCCGGCCGATTTCGCCGCGCTGGCGGCTGACGCGCCGGCCGAAGCCATTCTCGAACTGGCGCGCGGCGGCGGGGAACGGGAGGGCGGCGACAGCGCCCGCCCCTAAGCTACGCAGTTCTTGTCAGAACAGGTCGCGGATGTTGGGAAAGCCATCCCGATCGCGGCGTGGCTCCTGCGGCTGCAAGGGCAGCCGCTCGACGCCGGGCTCCGCCTGCGGTTTCGGCTTCGGCTTTTTCGGTTTCTTCGGCTTGGGCTGCGTCGGGTCTCCAGGCGCAGCGGCGGCCGGCGAGCCCGGCGCGGCGCCGGGCGGCGTCCCGACCTCGACCGGCGGCGGCAAGGGCGCGGCGACGGTCGGAGCCGGCGTCAGCTCGACCGGCCCCTGCGCGGGATCGGCCGGCGGCGTCGGGCCGGTATCGGAGGCCGGCGGCGCGTCCACCTTGGGCTCCTCCGGCTCCTGCGGCTTGAGAATGCGCGGTTTGCGGCCGGGCGCCGGCGCGGGCTGCGCATTGGGCGGCGGCGGCGCGTTGAGATTGGGCGCCGCGTTCGGCGCCGGCGAGGCGATCACGTCCTTGCCGCCCCGGCAATCCTTCAGCCACACGTCATAAACGGGATGCTCGACGCCATGCAGGCCCGGGCTGGCCGAAAACATCCAGCCGGAAAAAATCCGCCGCTCGCTCTTGCCGTCGACGTCATCGACCTCGACGAAGCTCTCGGTCAACGGCGCCTCCGTCTGAGGCCGAGTCAGGCAGACGCGCGGCGTGATCTGCAGCGTGCCGAACTGCACCGTTTCGTCGATGGCGACGTCGAAAGAAATGATGCGGCCGGTGATCTTGTCGAGACCGGCGAAATTGGCGGTGGGATTGCGAATCTCGTCGGCCCGCGCCGCCAGTCCGGCGATCAGGCCGAAAGCCAGCGTCAGCGCCGGACGCGACGCCCGGAAACGGGGGGATTTCATCATGCGGCGCCTGCTCAGGCGTCCGGCGACCAGGCCTGATAATCGCCGCCCGCAGGCTGGCGCACGCCAGCGGCGAGCGGCGATCCCGACGGGCGCCAGGCATTCGGCGTGCCGGTTTGGTTGGGGATATAGGGTTTTTCCCATTGGCGCGGCGTATAGGGCGCGCTGATCGGGGTTTCATCGGTCAGATAGTGCAGCCAGCCGTACCAGCCCGGGGGAACCTTGGAGCCTTCCGCGACGCCCTTGAAGATGACCCAGCGGCGATTAAAACCGAGCGCCGGATCGATCTTGCCGTTCTTCCAGCGGTAATAGGTGTTGCCGAACTCATCCTGGCCCACGCGCTCGCCATGGAAAAAGGTGTGGATACGAGTGGACAGGGTCTGCTCGTTCCACCAGGTGAAGAGCTGCAGGAGCCATTTCATCGCGCGAATCCAATTGTGCCGGGCCGAGAAACTTTCGCGCGGGACTATGGCCGCGCCGCGCGCCGATGTCCAGCGACACTTGAGAGGGAGAACGGCGCGCCGCCCGTCAGCCGTTGCGCTGAAGCAACGCCACGAAGAAGCCATCGACGTCGTGGCGCGCCGGGGTCAGCCTGAGGCCGGGACCGTGCGGCGAAGCGGCGCCGTCCAGCCCCTCCAGCCCCGCGCGGCTCAGGGTTTCCGCCGCGTTTTCGCAGGAGAAATCAGCGTTTTCGCCGAGGAAGGCCGCCAGCCTGTCCTCGTTCTCCTCGCGGAGCAGCGAGCAGGTGACATAGACGAGACGGCCGCCGGGCCGAACATGGCGGGCGCCGCGCCGCAACACCTCGTCCTGCCCCGCCTGGCGCTGCTCCAGCGCGCCCGGGCGGGTGCGCCATTTGGCGTCGGGATTGCGCCGCCAGGTTCCGACCCCGGTGCAGGGCGCGTCGATCACCACCAGATCGCAGGCGCCCTCGAGATCGGCGACGGGATCGGCCTTGCCGCGCGGCGCGCGCACCGTGACATTCTTGACGCCGGCGCGTTCCAGGCGGGAGAAGATCGGCGTGAGGCGGCGGCCATCGGAATCAGTGGCGAACAGCTCGCCCTGGTTGTCCATGGCCGCCGCGAGCGCCAGCGTCTTGCCGCCGCCGCCGGCGCAGAGGTCGAGAACCTTTTCGCCGGGCGCGGCGCGGCACAAAGCGGCGGCGACCTGCGAGCCCTCGTCCTGAATCTCCACCATGCCGCGCGCGTAGGCCGGTTCGGCGTCGAGCGCGGCGCCGCGTCCGGCGGCGCCTTGGGCGATGCGCAGGCCGAACGGGGCGAAGCGGCAGGTCTGGGCGCCGAGATGCGCCAGTTCGGCGAGCATTTCCGGCCGGGTCGCCTTCAGCGCGTTGACGCGCAGATCGAGCGGCGCGCGGGCGGCGAGCGCCCTGCCCTCCGCCACAGCCTCGTCGCCGAAGGCGCGGGCGAAATGCGGCGCCAGCCATTCCGGATAATCGCCGAGAACCCAGTCGGGCGCGTCCGCCAAATTCTTCGCGCGCAAGTGAGCGCGTTCCTCGTCTGTCAGCGGCGCGGGGGCGTGACCGACGCCCGAGAAATGGCTTTCGACCTCGTCGGCGGTCATGTCGCGCGCCAAAGCCAGCGCGCCGATCATTTCCGCGCGCGGCGCCTCTGACTGCATCAAATAGCGCGCGCCGGCGCGGCGGCGCAGCGCGTCGTAAACCAGCGAGGCGATGGCGGCGCGATCCTTGGAGCCGGCGAAGCGGTGCGACAGCCCCCAGTCCTTCAAGGCGTCGGAGGCCGGACGGCGGCGGGTTTCAAGATCTTCGAGAATTTCGATGGCGGCGGAAATACGGGCGGACGGATGCATGGGGCGGCTCTGCGGAGGGACGCTTGTCTTTTCACGAAGCCGCCCGTCGCGCAACCATTCCTCTCGCGATCGTCGGCCCGCGCGGCTTGCCTTGAGCGCGGCCCGGGCGCAGATTGCGCCGGGGCGACGAGCAACGCCGCTCCGATTTCGAAGGAGTTGCCCGATGCGTCTCATTCGTTTCTTATTGCTCGCCGTGGTGCTCGGCGTCGCGGCGCCGGCCCTGACCCCGCAAACGGTTCAAGCCGCCCCGCTCGCCGCTTCGTCGCTGGCCGGACAGACCGCCGCGCCCGACCTGACCGAAAAGACCCGGCTTTATTGCTACAATCGTTATACCGGCCGCTTCCTGCACTGGGGTCCGTGCTATCGCCGGCATCATTACTATCACCGCCCGCACCACTACTATCGGCCGCACTATCGCCGTCATTGGCATCGCCATTATTATTATTACTGGTGAGCCGGACTTTCGCGCGCGCCACGCCGCCGCCGAATGTTCGGCGGCGTTTTTATGGGCGGCCCGCCGGCGGCCTCACCATCCGCGACCGCGCATCGCCTGGGCCACGGCGTCCGCGAGCATGGCGCCGCCGATGTCGTTAAGGTGATTGTCGTCATAATAGAGCGGCTTGCCGTCGCTCTCCACAACGCAGCCGCCGGGCGCGGCGCCGTTGCAGAAAATCTCCTCCGGCCGGACGCGCAACAGGTTGGGATGGTCGGGGATTCGGTCGAGCTGCGCATGGACGTTGCGCACGCGGGCGAGATAGGCGTCATAGCCGATCGACAGCGGCGCCGGGCCGAAGGGACGCCCGGCGTAGCTGTTGTGAACCACGCGCCGGGGCACGTTCCACGGCGCTTCCGGCGTCGAATAGACCAGGACGACTCGGCGTCCCATGTTTAGCCAAGCCTGAATCTGGGCGCGGTAGAGCGCGCCCAAGGCTTCGTATAATTCTGGCGGTTGCAGCAGCACGCCGTTTGCGTCCGCAGGCTGCGCGCGCCCGTCAGCCTCGCGCCCCGGCGGCGCGGAGAGCTGTCCTTCAAAGGCCACCGCCCAGCGCGCCGCGAGGATCAATGTGCCGACATCGGCGCGCGGGCTCAGATGCGCGAAGACGCGTTCGTTGAAAGCCGCGCAAGTCCGGCGGGCGCTGTCGGAAAAGACGAGGCCGCGGATGGGCGGGCAGCCCGAGGACCGCAGGTCGAGCAGGCTTTCGCTGCGCGCGCCGAGCGCCTTGCCCAGGGCGTCGGCGAACATGCCGCCGTGGCTGTCGCCCAGCAGCGCATAATGCGGCGAAGCTCCGTTTTCCGGGAAAAGGCACGCTTGCTCCGGCGGGATCTGCTTGCGGGCGTCCGATTGGCACGCGATGGCGCGATGGGCGTAAAGATTTTCCCATTCGGCGATGGCGGCGAATTCCGGCGAGCGCGCCGGAAAACCATGCGCGATGGCGGCGATGCGTCCGCCCGCGACCAAAACGAGCCCACAAGCCAGGGCGCCGGCGAAGACGGCGCGGCGGGTCAAGCCGGAGCGGGCGCGAAACGGCCGTTCGACGAACCGCCAGGAGAGCGCGGCGAGGAGGAAGGTCAGCATGGTCAGCGCCGCCATTGTCAGGGCGGGCGGCGCGCCATCCTTGACGACGCGCGCGAAGGCGAACAGCGGCTGGTGCCAGAGATAGACGCTGTAGCTGATCGCCCCGACGGCGACGCACGGACGCAGGCTCAACAGCCGGCCGACCCAGGTGTCGCCGCGCGCGAAAGCGATAATGAGGGCGGCGCCGCCGGTCGGCGCGAGCGCCCACAGGTTCGGCATCCGCATGTCCCGGTCGAGGGCGAGAAAAGCGCCCACCAGCAGCAGCAGGCCGAGCAGCGCCGCGCCTTCGCGGAACGCCCGGCCGCGCAGTAACGCTTTGGGCGGCGCCAGGGCGATCAGCCCGCCCAGCCCCAACTCCCAGGCCCGGTAGTGCGGCAGATAGAAATCCGCCTGCGCATCCCGCGCCGACATGACCTGCGCGGCGGCGAGACTGGCCAGCGTCGCCGCCAGCAGCATGGCGAAGGCGCCGCGCCGCCCGAAGCGGAACGCCAGCAGCAGCAGCACAGGCGCGACGGCGTAGAATTGCTCCTCGACGCCGAGCGACCAGGTGTGAATCAGCGGATAGGTTTCGACATCCGGCGTGAAATAGCCGATCTTGTCGTTGAAATAGATATTCGAGCCGAACAGCGCGGTGGCGACCACGCTTTCGCCGAAGCGAACGAAATCCGCCGGTGAGAGCCAGAGCCAGGCGAAAGGCGCGCAGGCCAGAATGACGCCATAGAGCGCCGGCAGGATGCGGCGGGCGCGGCGTTCGTAGAAGCGGAGCAGCGAAAATTCGCCGCGGGCGATCTCTCGCGCGAGGATGCTGACGATCAGATAGCCGCTGATGACGAAAAACACGTCCACGCCGAGGAATCCGCCGCGCAGCGTGGAGACGCCGGCGTGGAACAGCACCACGGGCAGGACGGCGACCATCCGCAGGCCGTCAATTTCGGCACGGTATTCGATCGCCAAAACGAAACTGAACCCTCAGTCAATCTACTTTTGGCCTTGGAATGGGCCTTGCGCGTCCGCTCTACAGGAGAACATGCGCGCCGCAAAGCAGATTTCGGGCGGATTCAGCGATTCACATAATCGAAATTGCAGGTTTCGCGGGCGCGCAGCGACAGCGCCTGCGGCGGTCCCATGGCGACCAGACGGCGCAGCAGCAGCCGCGCGCGCGCGTTAAAAGGCGCACGCAGGCCATAGGAGACCAGTTTCGACAGCGCCATCAGCCGCCACGCCCAAAAACCCTGGTTCTTGCGCAGCACGTAGAACAACGACAGGTCTGATTCGGGCTTGGTGTCGGGGATGGCGCGCACGCTGCCCTGGCCGAGATGGCGATAGGCGGCGCCGGGGAAGAACACCACGCGCCAACTGGCGGCGCGCAGGCGCTGGCAGACGTCCATTTCCTCGTAGAACAGGAACAAGGTCGGGTCGAAGCCGCCGCATTGCGCGAAAGCCTCGCGGCGGAACAGCATGAAGGCGCCAAAGAGATAATCGACGTCGACCGGCGCGCGCGAGACCACGGAGACATCGTGCTTGCGGCGCAATTTCAGCCGGGTGAGGAAGCTTTCGTTGAAGCCGAACGACCGAACCGGCTCGCCCGCCGCCGACAGTTGCTGCGCGCCGATCACGCCAATGTCGGGGTTCGCCTCCAGATGTTTGATCAGGGGCGAGAAACAGTCGCCGTCAAATTGCGTATCGCTGTTGACGAAGGCGATATAGCGGCCGGCGGAATGATTCAGCGCCATCATGCAGCCGAGGCCGAAACCGGCGTTGATGCAATTGCGGATCAACACGAGTTCTTCGGGCGCGTCGAGTTTGGCGACGGCGGCGCGGAGGGCTTCGAAATTATGATTCTCGGAGCGGTTGTCCACCACCACGATCTTGAAGGCGCCGGGCAGGCCCGCGCGCAACACGCGGAGCGCCGAGTCGAGGCAGCGCGCGGTCAGATCCGGCGTGTTGTAATGCACGATGGCGACGGTGAGCGTTTCGTCCGGGCCGGCGACAATCTGCATGGGGCGTTTCCTTAAACTGCGGCGAGGTAAGGCGCGAATCTCTCGCGGTTCTCCCGCACGAAGGCCGGCATGGCCGCCAGCGGGACGACCTCCGTCGTGTCTTCGAGACGCTTGAGATAGGCCAGTTCATCGAGATAGGCGGCCTTCGCCTTTTCCTCGACATGGGCGAAGGCGTCGAGTTTCTCGCGATAATCCCGCCAGCCGCCAAGCGAGGAGATGTGCCAGCCCGCGTCGGTCACCGCGCGGATCGGGCAGTCTATCCCGCAGCGGCGGCGGTTGCGGCGGCGGGCGTGGGCCTGCCACAGCCCGATCTTTTTCAGGAATGACGAGGCGTAATAGACGAGATTGCGCACGTCCTGCGCCGTGGTGAAATCCCGGACCTCCAACATGCGCGGGCGGTCCCACATCTCGCCCTTCATGCGCCGATTGAGCGCGTAGCGGTAAAACGCCATTTCGAACACGGTGAGTTCGCGAGGGCGGCGCCGCGCCAGCGCATCGCGCAACTTGTCCGCGCTGATGATCTCATCGACGTCGGAGACGATCACGAGATCGTCCGGCTTCGCGCCGGCGAGGCCGCGCGCGATCTGGTCGCGCTGGAAATATTCGCGCGCCCAATGTTCCGATTCCGCTTTCGGGTAGAGGCTCCGAACGTCGTCGGGAAAGTCGCAGACGACATGGATGATCTTGTCTGCGAATTTTTCGAACCGCGCCTTGTTCTCCTCGAACGCCAGCGGCTTCGGCGCCCCCTGAAACGTCTGGCGCGCCTCGACCACAATGAAGCGGTCGACCACGGGCGCCATTTCGTGGAGGCGGATTTCGAGAATGTCGAGTTCGTTGAAGAAGGTGAAGCCGTCGAAGATCATGCGGGATCCGATTACGGGTTGAACGGCAGCATGTCCGTGCTCTTGTCGGTGAGCCAGGGTTGGCGCGCGTGCAGCTTGCCGCCGTTGGCGACGATCTCGTATTTTTCGAGATAGCCTTTCGCCATGTTCAGGGCGCTGAAAGTTTCGCGCGCATAATCGTGACAGCGGCGCGGGTCGAAGGCGTTGGCCTTGACCGCCGCGACCAGTTCAGCCTGCGAGGTCGAGACGATTCCGACGTCTTCGGTCACCAGTTCGCGCAGCGAGCCATAGGGCGTCGAAAACACCGGGCAGCCGAAATACAGGCTTTCGATCACCACCAGGCCGAACGGCTCGGTCCAGCGTACCGGATAGATCAGGCCGCGCGACTCGTTGAGCAGGCGGGCCTTTTCCGCGCCGCCGACCATGCCGTGAAAGCCGATGCTGGGCCAGGGCGTGAACCGGAAGCCGCGCTTGAAATTGAGCCGGCGCCCGCCGAGCACCTCCAGCCGCACGCCGGCGGCGCGGGCGATGTCGATGGCGCCGCGCACGTTCTTCTCCGGCGCCGCCGCCTTGGCGAGAAAGTGATAGGCGTTGCGCGGATGGGCGAAATCGACCGGGCCATAGGCGTCCCAGTCGAGGCCGTTATAGACGTATTGATCGGAATTGTGCCTCGCCGCCTGATCCTTCGAGATGAACACGGTATTGAGGAAGCGGTGCGTCGGCGCCGTGGTGGCGTTGCCATGCTCGGTCATGATGAACGGCGGGTCGAAGTCATTGTCGGCGTCGAATTCCGGCAGGGTCTGGACATGGACGATGTCCACATTGCGCGGAATCTGCGGCTTGAGCGGTTTCTTCCGGTCGAGCGGCAGCACATCGGCGAAATCGCAATGCGACCCCGGGCGAACCAGAAACGTCACCTTGTGGCCGAGTTGGGTCAGCGCCTTGCCAAGGTCGAACACGACGCGCTCGGTGCCGCCATAGGCGAAGACGGGGATGACGGCGTTATGGACCAGAAGGATGTGCATGGGGCGCCGCGCTGCGAACGGGATTTGCGGCCAAGGCCGTGCGGCTTCCTAGCAGAAGTCGCGGCCGGCGCAAAAGCGTTCAGGTTTCAGGCGCGGCCAAACAGCGCGGAAATTTTGCGGCCGAAATAGCGGCGCACGTCGCGGAACTTGATCTCGCGCGCCTCAGGCGCGTCGGCGTTGACGACATTGTCGCAGCTCTTGCAGATCGAACAGGCGGAAAAGCCGGGCTTCTGATTCTCGACGCGCAGCCGGTTCAGTTCCGGCGCGGCGAACAGATCGTAATAGCCGCTGTCCAGCAGATTGCCGATGACATGCTGCAGGCCGTAATCCATGCAGCACAGCACGACGTCGCCATTCGGCAGGACGACATTGTGGTCGTAGAACGGCGTGCTGGCGCAGGCGAGCGCAAAACCGTTGCGCGGCGTCGCGCTGGCGCCGACCCTCTCGCCCTGCGCCTCGCCCAGGCTGCCGGCGCGCGAATGTCCCGTCCATTTGCCGAGGCCGGGAACGAGGTCGCGCAGATCGGGATGGACGCGGCCCGACCCGTCCATGGTCATGATGTTAAGGGTTTTGGCCGGAAAGCCGTTGTTCGGCAGGTCGAGAAAATTCTTCAGAACAGCGCGGTAGGAGTCGGACCCTTTGTAGCCGCGCATGTTGCCGGATTCATCGGGAAGATGCAGGCAGACGACTTCAATCTGCGCGGCGAAACGCGGCAGCAGATCCTGCGTCAGCAACGCCGAATCCTCGACGGAGATTCCATAAAGCGTGGTGTAGATCGCCACGCGCCGTCCGCGCTCCAGCGCCGCGCGCACCATGTCGGTCGCCCTGGGATTGGCCCAGGGTTCGGCCATGCCGGAAAAGTCGATCCGGACATGCGCGGGGATTTTTTCGAGCAGGGTCTGGAACGTCTCAAGCGACATATATTTGTCCTTGAGCTTGCCATAGGCGGCCTTCAGCTCGTCCTGCGGGCAGAATGTACACATGAGCGGGCAGCCCGCCATGGTGGTGATTTCCATCGTGGCCATATGCGCACTTTCCGCGATGAGGCGTGGTCAGGTCGGCGGGTCTTAACAGACGCGCTCAGGCCGGTCGATAGGCTCGCGCGCTCCACGGCCCGCTCGCGTGGGCGGGGCCGTCGGCGCGGAACCCCTGCCGGATCAAGGCCGCGCCGAGCGCGCGGTTAAACCAGCCATGCCCGACCAGCAGGCAGGGCGCGTGATCGGCGAGCATGCGCGCGGCCTGTTCGGCGCGCCGCCGCAGCGCCTCGCGTTGCGCCGCCGCCCCGCCTGACCACAATTCTCGCCCGCGCGCCGCGGCCAACCACAGCGGCAGCGGCCAGCGGCCCGGCAAAACGGGAGGGACCATCGCCTCCTCGCGGAAAATCGGCGCGAACAGCCAATCGCCCTCCGGCGCGAGCCGCAACGCCGATCGCCGCGCGCGCGGCGCCGGGCTGGCCAGAAGGCGCATCCCCTCGCACAGCGCGGCGAGCCCCGGCTGCGGATCGCCCGGCGCGAGGCCCGATTTTTCATAAGCCGCGCAGAACGCGACGAATTGCTCGCGGTCAGGCAAAAAAGGCCGGTCGCATGCGACCGGCCCATGTCTCACAAGGACGATTCGGCTCACAGCCCCGTCGGATAGTTCGGGCTTTCGCGGGTGATCGCCACGTCGTGGACGTGGCTCTCGCGCAGGCCCGCGCCGGTGATGCGCACGAACCGCGCCTTCTGCTGGAACTCCTGAATGTTCGGCGCGCCGACATAACCCATGGCGGCGCGCAGGCCGCCGGCGAGCTGATGCAGGATCGGGCCGACCGGGCCGCGATAGGGCACCTGCCCCTCGATGCCTTCCGGCACCAGCTTGAGCGAATCGCGCACGTCCTGCTGGAAATAGCGGTCGGCCGAGCCGCGCGCCATCGCGCCGACCGAACCCATGCCGCGATAGCTCTTGAACGAGCGGCCCTGGTAGAGGAACACCTCGCCGGGCGCCTCCTCCGTTCCGGCCAGCAGCGAGCCGATCATCACCACTTCGGCGCCCGCCGCGATGGCCTTGGCGAGATCGCCGGAATATTTGATGCCGCCATCGGCGATGACGGGAACGCCAGCCTTGCGCGCCTCGCTGGCGGCTTCCATCACGGCGGTGAGCTGCGGCACGCCGACGCCGGCGACGATGCGGGTGGTGCAGATCGAGCCGGGGCCGATGCCGACCTTGATGGCGTCCGCGCCGGCGTCGATCAGCGCCTTGGCGCCTTCGGCGGTGGCGATATTGCCGGCGATCACGCCGACGCTGTTGGAGATTTTCTTGATGCGCGTGACCTGATCCAGCACGCTTTGCGAATGGCCGTGCGCCGTGTCGATCACGACGCAGTCCACGCCGGCGTCGATCAACATTTCCGCCCGCGAAAAGCCCTTGTCCCCCACCGTGGAGGCGGCGGCGACCCGCAGCCGGCCGGCTTCATCCTTGGCGGCTTCCGGATATTGCGTGGCTTTGTCCATATCCTTGACGGTGACGAGGCCGACGCAGCGGTATTCGTCATCGACGACGAGCAGCTTTTCGATGCGGTTCTGGTGCAGCAGGCGGCGCGCCTCGTCCTTGGCGAAGCCTTCGGCCACCGTCACCAGCTTTTTCGTCATCAGCTCGAAGATCGGCTGGTCGGGATTTTCGGCGAAGCGCACGTCGCGGTTGGTGACGATGCCGACCAGCTTGCCCGGCAGGCTGTCGCCGCGCTCCACCACGGGAATGCCGGAAATCGAATGGCGCTTCATCAGGGCGAGCGCGTCGGCCAGCGTCTCGTCGGGGTAAATGGTGATGGGGTTGACCACCATGCCGCTCTCATAGCGCTTGACCTTGCGAACTTCCTCGGCCTGCAATTCGGGTTCGAGATTGCGGTGGATGACGCCGAGGCCGCCGGCCTGCGCCATAGCGATGGCGAGGCGCGCTTCCGTCACCGTATCCATGGCGGAGGAGATGATCGGCAGGTTGAGCGTGATGTCGCGCGTCAGGCGCGTCTTGATGATCACGCCGGAGGGCATGACCTCCGAATGGCCCGGACGCAACAGAACGTCGTCGAAAGTCAGGGCTTCGGTCAAAACGGGGATTTGGGTCAAGGCCAGCTCCGGGTTGGGCGCCGTGCGCGGAAAATCGCGTCGCGCCGGTTGAGGTGAGTTGGCGGGTGCTCATAGCACCTCATCGGGCGCAAACCAAGTGGCGCGCGAGCGGAAGAGCTCGATGCAACGATAGAAATGGATGGAAAACGGAAAAACGGCCCTGGCATTCCACGCGGGGATTCCAAACTTCGCGGCAATTCGGCGTTGCCCGCCCCGCCGGATCTGCGTAGACAGGTCCATCGTCAGGAGTTCTCGAAATGATCCAGCGTCACCGCTAAGGCGGCAAGACATTCGCCAGCGGAGCCATCCGCCGACCTGAATCCATTTCGAGTCTATCATGCAAAGACTGAACAATAAGACGTGCGTCGTCACCGGCGCCGCGCGAGGCATCGGCCGCGCGATCGCCGCCCGCTTCCATGAGGAAGGCGCGCGCGTCATCGTCACCGATCTTGACGAGACCGCTGGCGCCGCGACCGCTGCGGAAATCGGGTGCCGTTTTGAAAAGCTCGACGTGCGGGAGGAGGCCGACTGGCTGCGGCTGGCCGGATGCGTCCCCATGGCCGACGTTGTGGTCAACAATGCCGGCGTGACAGGATTTGAACAGGGCATGGCGGCCCACGATCCTGAACATGCCAGCCTCGCGGACTGGCGGGAGGTCCATCGGGTCAATCTCGACGGGACGTTTCTGGGCTGTCGCTACGCGATCGGCGCGATGAAGGGGAAAGGCGCCGGCTCGATCATCAACATCTCGTCGCGCTCCGGCCTGGTCGGCATCCCGCTCGCCGGCGCCTATGCCTCATCGAAGGCGGCCATCCGCAACCATACCAAGACGGTGGCGCTCTACTGCGCTCAGCAAGGCTGGACGATTCGATGCAACTCGATCCACCCCGCGGCCATACTGACGTCGATTTGGGAACCGATGCTTGGCTCGGGTCCCGATCGAGAGGCCAGGATGCGGGCGCTGGTCGCCGACACGCCGCTGAAGCGGTTTGGGATGCCCGAGGAGGTCGCGGCGATCGCGGTCACTCTCGCTTCCGACGAAGCGACCTACGTGACGGGAACAGAGGTGAATATCGACGGCGGATTGCTGGCTGGTTCGGCGGCGTCTCCCGGTTGACGGGGGCGCGCGGCGACCGCAACACGGACGCGTGGCGCGAATTCTTCGGGGACTTGCGCCGCCGCAAGGGATTTTTGGAGACTGTCAGGAATTCCGTGTGAAGGCGGGTTCCGTTTTCATGCCAAGCTGAACCGATCCGGGAACAGGATGGCGAATTGAGCTTTCGCCATC
>NZ_FYDG01000017.1 GCF_900187365.1 Rhodoblastus acidophilus | reverse complement strand
TCAGCACTCAAATATAACGCGGGGTGGAGCAGCCCGGTAGCTCGTCAGGCTCATAACCTGAAGGTCACAGGTTCAAATCCTGTCCCCGCAACCAAAATTACTGAAGAAGCCCCGCCACAAAACGACGGGGCTTCTTCGCGTCCCCATCCCCCAAACGCGCTCCCCAACGCTACGCGAATGCTTCGGTCGGTTTCCTCCTCGCCGCTCAGCGGTTCACGAGGTTTTGGTGCGAGGCGGGATAGCGGTCGCCCACCACCTTGACGCTGGTGAGGGCCTGGGCGATGACCTCAATTTCGTCATCAGTCAGTTCGACAGTCGCCGCGCCGATGTTCTCTTCCAGCCGATGCAACTTGGTTGTGCCGGGAATAGGAACGATCCACGGTTTTTGCGCCAGCAGCCACGCCAAGGCGATCTGCGCCGGCGTAGCGCCCTTGCGCAAGGCGAACTGCTTGACCAGATCGACCAGCGCCTGGTTGGCCCGGAGCGCCTCCGGCGAAAAACGCGGCACGATGGCGCGGAAATCGCCGTCGCCAAACTTGGCGGTCGCTTCGAGCTTTCCGGTCAAAAATCCCTTTCCGAGCGGGGCGAAGGGCACAAAGCCGATTCCCAGTTCTTCGAGCAGCGGCAGGATTTCAACCTCCGGCTCGCGCCACCACATGGAATATTCGCTCTGGAGCGCCGTCACGGACTGCACGGCGTGCGCCCGCCGTATGGCGTCGACGCCCGCTTCCGACATGCCAAAATGCCTGACTTTGCCGGCTTCGATCAGCCCCTTCACGGCGCCGGCGACGTCTGCCACAGGCACGCCGGGATCGACGCGGTGCTGATAAAACAGGTCGATCCGGTCGGTGCGCAGCCGCCGCAACGCTTCGTCGCAGACCTGGCGGATGCGCTCGGGTCGGCTGTCGAGTCCCCTGGTCGGGACGCCGTCCTTGAATCCGAACTTGGTGGCGATCACCACCTGATCGCGCACCGGTTCGAGCGCCTCGCCCAAAACTTCCTCGTTGAGGTTCGGCCCGTAGGCCTCGGCGGTGTCGAAGAACGTCACCCCGCGCTCGAAGGCGGCGCGGATCAACGCGATCGCCTCCTTTCGATCGGTCGCGGGGCCGTATCCAAAACTCAGGCCCATGCAGCCGAGGCCGAGGGCCGAGACTTCCAGGCCGCTGCTTCCGAGTTTGCGCTTCTGCATCTGTTTTCTCCCGCTCAAGGTCAGGCGCCGTATTGCTCGTCGCTGACGTGCTCCGTCCAGTCGACAGCCTTGATGTCCATGTCCTGTTTCCTTGGGCCGCTGGATGCGGCCAACCCATCGACAACAAGAAAATTAGCAGATGACCACAACTGCGATTAGGCGCTAAAATCTGCACGTAGTTATGAGGATCGCTCATGAATGCGTCCGGCAACGTCAACGACCTCATAGCCTTTTTCGCCGTCGCGCGCGAACGCAGTTTTACACGCGCCGCCGCGAAGCTCGGGGTGTCGCAGTCGGCCTTGAGCCATACGATCCGCGGCCTCGAAGAGCGTCTTGGCATGCGTCTCCTGACCCGCACGACCCGAAGCGTCGCGCCGACCGAGGCTGGCGCGCGCCTGCTGACAAATGTCGGCCCCAAGTTTGACGAAATCGACGCCGAATTGATGGCTCTGAGCGAGCTGCGCGACAAGCCGGCAGGCAATATCCGCATCACCGCCGGTGAACATGCCGCCGAGACGATCCTTTGGCCGGCCCTGCGAGAGTTCTTGCCTGATTATCCGGACATTAACGTCGAAACCGTCGTCGATTACGGCTTTACCGATATCGTCGCCGAGCGTTTTGACGCCGGCGTCCGACTGGGGGAGCAGGTCGCCAAAGACATGATTGCCGTCCGCGTTGGGCCGGACATGCGAATGGCGGTGGTCGGCGCCCCGGCTTACTTCGCCGACAGGAAGCGGCCCCGAACGCCACAGGATTTGACCGACCATTCCTGCATAAAATTGCGCCTGCCGACCTATGGCGGCATCTACGCGTGGGAGTTTGAAAAGGGAGGTCGCGAACTCAAGGTGCGAGTCGAAGGCCAACTCGTTTTCAACACCGGCCCCCTGATCCTTGGAGCCGCGCTATCGGGCGCGGGGCTGGCGTATCTGCCGGAGGACCGTGTGCAGCGCCATATCGAAGAAGGCCGGCTCGTTCGCGTTCTCGCGGATTGGTGCGCGCCTTTCGCGGGATATCACCTCTACTATCCGAGCCGGCGCCAGCCGACGCCAGCGTTCGCGTTGCTCGTCGACGCGCTACGCTACCGCGCCAAATAGTACGTCTGGTGGTGGCCGCCGACGCGACGCTGACGGCTCACCCGGAAAGGGCGCATCCGCGTTCGTCCCCCATCGAACGCGGGCGTCACGCCGCCCCGACTGCTAGCCTGCGGCGGCGGGGTGCTTGAGAAGCGCTCCGCCTGATGAAGAAGAGAAATCTCGAAATACTTCCAGGACCGCACGGCGCAGCTTATGATTACTGAATGAAACTTGACTCTCCGCAAATTCGGTCCACTCTGGGACATTAGGTGTCGACCGGGTTAATGCCGCCGCCAGGCCGGTCGATGCAAGGCGCGGGATCCCTCGGCGGCGTTCACGCCAGCACTGTCGCGCGCGCCAGGCGCGGAGCTTGCCGCTCAACCAACCGCCAGACCACTTCTATGATAAAACTTTTCAAGGATGCGAGCTGGGACGTGCATCTGCGGCTTGAAAAAAAGCTGGCGGTCAAGAACAGGTTTTCAGACCTGGGTTCTTGCCGAGATCGCTTAGCCCGACTGTGGGGCTTTCATGCTGCCGCGGAGGACCTGACCGCCGCCAATGGGGCGAGCCGCCTCGCGTGGCGCGGCTCCAGGGTTCAACCGATGCGGCGGCGATTTGGCGCAGCGGTTGATGCTCAATGTGCAAGGCCTGAGGCGCAGGCCAAGGCGGCCGCCGCTGGGCGCGCAACATTTCTCGCCCTCGAAGAATGGCTATGTGGAGCCCGCACATGACTCTGCGATCTGTCGATCTCGGAGAGGCCGAGCTCACCAGTTGCGATCGCGAACCGATCCAGTCTCCCGGCGCAATCCAGCCACATGGCGTCATGCTTGTGATCAATCGAGCAGATTTGGCGATCAAGCATTTTGCCGGCGACACGCAATTCCTGCTCGGCGTCGAGCGTCACCGCATGGCGCAGCTCACGTTGTTTAGCCTGTTCATGGATCGGGACTTGCTGCCGATCCTGGAGCGCCTGAGGGTTCGGGCCAATCTCGTTGCGCCGAGCATCGTTCTTGGTCTGAATACCCGAGCCGGGTCTCTGCCGCTCGACGCCACCCTTCACGCCATTGGCGACGTCGCCATCATCGAGCTTGAACCTTCGAGACGCAGCACGCTGGCCTATGGCGACGCCCTTGCTGAGGCCAAGAACATGATTGCGGCGTTGCATCGGTCCAGCGAACTCGAAGCATTCTGCAAGATTGCGGCTGCGGAAGTGCGCGGCGCGACAGGCTTCGACCGGGTCATGGTTTACCAGTTTCTCCATGACGGCAGCGGCAAGGTCTTGACCGAAGACAAGGCCGAGGGAGTCGAGGCCTTTGTCGGGCTACACTATCCAGCATCCGATATTCCGCGCCAGGCGCGCGCTTTATACAAGCGCAACTGGCTGCGAATGATCCCCAATGTCAATTACGCCCCGGCGCCGCTGGAGCCTCCGCTCCCCAGCAGCTCCGCGCTCGACATGAGCGATTGCGTATTGCGCAGCGTTTCGCCGATTCATCTTCAATATTTGCGCAACATGGGGGTCGCCGCCTCCATGTCCATTTCGATCGTGATCGGCGATGAACTCTGGGGTCTCATCGCTTGTCATCATTACACGGAGCGCTATATCGCCGCCGATCTGCGGATCGCTTGCGAGATGTTCGGGCAGATTTTCTCGCTCCAGCTTGAATCGAAGATCGACGCCGTCGCCTCCAAGAGCCGGGCGGCGGCGCGACGCGTTCAACAAGGGCTGATCTCTCGTCTTGTTCAAACCGGGGATGTCGTCGCGGACCTCATCCACGACAGCCCGAGCCTTTTCGATCTCGTCCACGCCGATGGCGTCGCCGTACTTGTCGGCGACGTGTTGCGGACGGCGGGCGGAGTTCCGCCGGATGATTTTATCAGACAGCTGGCTATTTGGCTCAAAGAGAGCGAGCAGCCGATGTTGGCGACGTTCGAGCTTGGCGCAGCTTATCCGGCGGCCAAGCGGCATGCCAAACAGGCAAGTGGCTTGTTGGCCTTGTCGATCTCGCGGCAGAGTGGCGATTACGTGTTCTGGTTCCGGCAGGAAGCGGTCCAACTGGTCACCTGGGCGGGAAATCCTGGCAAAACAGCAATCGCGCCGCCTGGAGAGAGCCTGACGCCAAGGGCGTCGTTCGACGCCTGGAAAGAGGAGAGACGCGGGCAATCCCGGCCCTGGGAGCCGGTCGAAATCGAGGCGGCCCAGGCGTTCCGCGTATGGTTGCTGGAGACGGTGCTGCATCAGCTCGAACTCGCAAACAAGGAACGCGAGGCGACGCTGGCGCATCAATCCATGTTGATGTGCGAGCTGGACCATCGCGTCAAGAACGCTCTGGCGAAAATCCAGGCGCTCATTCAGCAGACCAAGATCGGCGCCGGCTCTGTCGATGAATTCGCCTTGGCGCTGGAGTCGCGCATTCGCGCCCTGGCGCATGCCCATAATTTGATGGCCGCGACGCACTGGCAGGGCGCCAATCTAGGCGAATTGATCGAAGGAGAGATTGCGCCGTACCGAACCGCGAGCAATGTGACCGTGCGCGGGGACGACGTGACGCTGACGCCGCAGGCGGCCTCGTCCCTGACCCTCGTGATCCACGAATTGAGCACAAACGCCGCCAAATATGGCGCGCTTTCGACGCCTGAGGGCCGGCTCGCCATCGAGTGGCGCCGCGACGCCCTCAGCGGCGCGCTGATCCTGAACTGGACCGAGCGCGGCGGTCCGCGGGTCTCGCCTCCAAGTCGGGCCGGTTTTGGCTCCGTGGTCATCAAGCGAAGTTTGGCGCATGAGTTGACGGGCTCGGCCACTTTGAGCTTTGAACCCGAAGGCGTCGTCTGCGTCCTCTCGCTTCCGGCGCAATGCGTATTGGAGAAAGCAAGCAAGACAGATCGTGCGTGATCGCGCGCGGCGACCTGCTCCACATGGCCGATTTTACGCGCGGGAAAGTGCATCGCAAACGCGACTGGGCGCCGCAACAAGCGCGGCGAAAACGACCAGAACTGCTCTTTGTTCGTTTATTGAGCTTTTCGCGTCGCCGTCCGCATGAGGACCGCCTTGAGGCTCTCCAGCGCCACCAGCGTCACCAGCCCGACGCCGAGGGAAAGTGAAAGGTCGTCCGCGTGCAGCGGGCCAAAACGGAACAGATCACGCAAGCCGGGCCATAACAGCGATCCGGCCAGCGTCGCCGCCACCGCCGGAAGCGTAATCGCCAGGGCGCGATTGGGCCGAAGCACCGCCTTGAACAGCGAGGCGCGGGTCGAGCGGTTCACCAGGATCAGCGCGACAATGGCGATGACCAGCGAGAAAAACACCAGGGCGCGCACTTCATCCACGGGCATGCCGCGCCCGAGCGCCACGATGTAGATCGCGCCCACAAGAACCAGAGCGAACGCGCCCTGGAACAGCCCCCAAACAATCATCGGCACGGAAAACAGCGGCTCCGCCGGGTCGCGCGGCGGCCGCCGCATCAGGCCGTCCTCCTCGGTCTCCGCCTCGAACACCAGGGAGCAGACGGGGTCGATCACCATTTCGAGAAAGGCGATATGCACCGGGCCAAACAGGATGGGCGCGCCCAGCAGCAACGGCGCCAGAGCCAGCCCGGCGATGGGGACGTGGACGGCGAAGATGAAGCTCATCGCCTTCCGCAAATTGTCGTAGATGCGCCGTCCCAGCCGAACCGTTTTGACGATGGAGCCGAAGTCGTCGTCGAGCAGCACGATGGACGAGGCCTCGCGCGCCACATCCGTGCCGCGCCCGCCCATGGCGACGCCGATATGCGCGGCTTTCAGCGAGAGGGCGTCGTTGACGCCGTCGCCGGTCATGGCCACGACCTCGCCATTCGCCTTCATCGCCTCGACGATGCGCAGCTTCTGGTCGGGCATGATCCGCGCGAACACCGAGGTTTTTCGCACGCGCGCGGCGAGGTCTTCGGCGGACAGGCCCTCGATCTCGCGGCCGGTGAGGAAACCGTCGCTCAGAATGCCCGCCTGGCGCGCGATGGCGAGCGCCGTCGCGGGATAGTCGCCGGTGATCATCACCACGCGTATGCCCGCGCTGCGGCACTCGGCGACGGCGGCCGGAACGTCGTCGCGGATCGGGTCGGCGAGCCCGACAAGGCCAAGGAACGTGAATGCGAAATCCGCTTGCGCTTCGGGAAAGGCCGCGTCTGCGAAGTCGGCGCGCGCGACGCCGAGGACGCGCAGGCCCGACGCCGCCATCTCTTCGACCGACGCCGCCAATTTTGCGCGATCGGCCGGGCAGAGGCGGCACAAGGCGGCGATGTCCTCGGGCGCGCCCTTGGCCGCCACCATCCGCGCGGCCGGCGCTTCGGCCAGCGCCCAGACTTGGGTGACGGCGAGACAATCCGGGCGCAGCGGATAGACGCGGACGATTTCGCCGGACGGCGGCGAAGCGCCGGTTTGCAGCGCCAGCGCATGAAAAGCCTTTTCCATGGGGTCGAACGGTTCGCGCGCGCTGGCCAGCACGCCAATCGTCAGGATTTTGGCGGCGGGCGGCGGCAGGGTCGGGGCGTCTGGCCCCACGACGAACTTTTCGCCGCCGGGGCCGCGCAGTTCCGCGATGGCCATGCGGTTTTGCGTCAGCGTCCCCGTCTTGTCCGTGCACAGCACGGTCGCCGCGCCCAGCGCCTCAATCGCCGTGGCGCGGCGGGTCAGCACCCGCGCCTGCGAAATGCGCCAGGCGCCCATGGCCATGAACACGGTCAGCACCACCGGAAATTCCTCCGGCAGCATGGACATGCCGATGGCGACGCCCGCCAGCAGCGCGTCGAGCGCGCCGCCCCGCAACGTCCAGTACAGCGCAACCACCGCCAGGCTGACCATACCGCCGAAGGCGGCGGCGATCATCACGAGGCGCCGGGTTTGTTGCTGCAAACGCGGCGCTTCCGTCTCCAGCCCGCCGAGCGACTTGCCGATCTTGCCGATTTCGCTGCGGACGCCGGTGGCGGCGACCTCGGCGAGGCCGCCGCCGCGCACGATCAGGGCGCCTGAATAAACCATGGGCTGGTCATCGCCGCCGGGCCGGTGAGCTTCGGCCGGCGCGGCGTCGGAGGCCCGCTTGCGCACCGGCGCGGACTCCCCCGTCAGCAGGGATTCGTCGGCCTGAAGATCTTGCGCCTCGACCAGATGCGCATCGGCGGGAACGCGGTCGCCTTCGGCCAGCACGATCACGTCGCCGCGCACGACCTCGCGGCCGGGAATGCGGCGGCGTTCGCCGTCGCGGATCACCAGCGCGCGCGGGCTGGTCAGGTCGCGCAGAGCCTCCAGGACGCGTTCGGTGCGCGCCTCCTGCACCACGGAGATCACGACCGACAGGCCGGCGAACACCAGCAGGATCAACGCTTCTTTCGTGTCGCCGAGGGCGAGATAGAGCGCGCCGCCGCCGATCAGCAGGGCGAGCATGGGTTCGCGCAGCACCTCCAGCGCGATGCGCGGGAGCGTGCGACGATCGGGCTGGGGCAGCTCATTAGGCCCCTCGGCCGCGAGCCGCGCGGCGGCCTCGGCAGACGTTAAACCCGCCATGATCCCGCTCCCGCGTCTTGCAAGGGAAATCCTCCGCGAATCCCCAGCGGCGACCATAGCCGCCAAAGCTGTCATTTGTCTGTCGCGGGCGCCCTGGCGTCCGCGGCCCTCGACGGAAGTGTCGAGATCGATCTCGTCGCCGGAGCCGACGCTCGCGCCGGCGACGCCGTCGATTTCGGCGCCTCTTGAACCGCGCGGCCAAAGCTTTTATATAGTGCGCAACAAAGATGAATCCGGGCCCCTCTGGCGAGGACCCCGACGTATGTCGGGCAACCTCGCGATGTCGGATCGCCGATCCCGCGCCGTTGCGCTGGGGGCGGTGGTTTGTGTCGGGTTCTGATCTGCGATGACCTTCCGACACGAACATCCGCCTTCCTCCCCGCACACGGCGCCCGCAAAGGAACCGTGATGTCGGAGACGCATAGAACCGTATGGCGTTCGCAGGTCTGGCGCGCCTTCTGCGCGGACGACCGCCCAAATCAGCGTGAAAATAACACGTTCGACGCAACCGCTGCGCAGGATGCGCGGAGGGCGCGCGCCATGGGATTCATGCCGCCGGCCGATTGCAGACCCAGGAGTTGAAGATGAACAGTCTCAGTGACCGCGCCAAAGCGCACGAAGCCGAGTTCAAGCACAGGGAGGAAATGGAATTCCGCGTGACCGCGCGCCGCAACCGCCTGTTCGGCCTCTGGGCCGCCAGCGTGCAGGGCCTCTCGGGCGAAGCGGCGGACTCTTACGCGTTGCTGGTTATCGCCGCGGATTTTCAGGCGCCGGGCGATGAAGACGTCATCGCCAAAGTGCGCGCCGATCTCGCCGGCAAGGCTTCGGACGCGGAGGTGCGGGCGGAGCTCGACCGCGCCGCCGCCGAGGCGCGCCGTCAACTGGCGGCGTCCTGAGGGGACGTTTCGGGGCGGGTCGGTTCGCCCCTGTGGCGGCCGCCGCGTCCGCTTTGGACGGCGCAGAACCCGCGCTGTCCGGATCGGGCGCGCCGGACAACTCAACCAAGGAAAAAGACCAAGATGGATTGGATCAAGAATTTGAAGGACGCCGCCTCGACGGCGCGCCAAACCCTGCTCGAAGAGGTCGGCAAGTTCAAGAATCAGAGCTTTCTTGAAGCGACCGTCGCCGCCTGCGCCCTGGTCGCCGCCGCCGACGGTGCGATTTCCAGCGAGGAAAAGAAGAAAATGGTCGCCTACCTCCAGGCGTCCGAAGAACTCAAGGTGTTCAAGCTCGAAGAGGTGATCGCCTTCTTCAACCAGATCACCGCGAAGTTCGATTTCGACGCCGACATCGGCAAGATCGAAGCGATGAAGATCATCGGCCGCCTGAAAGGCAACGACGGCGCCGCCCGCACCATGGTGCGGGTCTGCTGTGTGATCGGCGCGTCCGACGGCGATTTCGACGCCAAGGAACAGGCGGTCGTGCGCGCGATCTGCGCCGAACTCGGCGTCGCCCCCGGCGATTTCGGGCTGTGAATTGACAGCGCGGCGGCGGCCGCGCTCCGCCGCCGCGCTCCCGCTAAACGGATATGCCGGACACCATGGACTATTTCAGCGCCCCATACTTGATCCCTTTGCTTGAAATCATCTGGATCGACATCCTTTTGTCCGGCGACAACGCCGTGGTCATCGCCATGGCGTGCCGCTCGCTGCCGGCCAATCGCCAGAAACTCGGCATTGGGCTGGGCGCCGCGACGGCGGTCGTCCTGCGCATTATTTTTGCGACGGTCATCACCTGGCTGCTCGCCATTCCGTATCTGCGCATCGCCGGCGGCGCGCTGCTGCTGTGGATCGCGATAAAACTGGTCAAGTCCGACGAGAATGAAGCGCATAGCCTCACGGCGCACGAAAGCCTGTTTGGCGCGGTGCGCACCATCGCCCTCGCCGATCTGGTCATGAGCCTCGACAATGTCGTGGCCATCGCCGGGGCCGCCAAGGGGCATGTCTCCCTGTTCGCGATCGGGTTGCTGATTTCCATTCCTTTCGTCGTCGGCGGCGCCTCGCTGATCGCCACGCTGCTTCAGCGTTTTCCGCTGCTCATCTGGTTCGGCGGGGCGTTGCTCGGGTGGATTTCCGGGGAGATGATCGTGGGCGATCCCCTGATCGCCAGCCTCGCGCACGATTTCAGCGCGGCGCATGGCTATGGCGAGGCGATCCATTATGCCGCCGCCCTCGCCGGGGCGCTGGTCGTCGTCGCCGTCGGTTATCTGCTCTCAAAACGAAGAAAAACCGAGAAGTCAGAAGGGATCGCCTAGAACCAACGGGTCGAGGTCGTTCATTGTCGCTCGGCCGCCAATTTCTCGCTTACCGGATGAATGCAATGGTTTTTTCACCTCCTTGCGAACTGCGGGCCGGTCGCGGATCACAATCCTTCTCAAGCCGGAGCGTCGCCGTCCGGATCGCCATGACGGCTGCGGCGTTTATGGTCGGCCCTGCGCCGGCGCAGTCCGAGGACGTTCCGTCCTGGCTCGCCTCCAAACCGGTTTCGAAAAACCGGGCGCAGTCAGGGACGCCCAAAACTGGGACCAACGCCGACATGCGGGCCGGCGCTGGCGACGATCGCATCGACACCGAGCACATTTTCGGCTTCTCGATGGGCTCCGACATCGGCGAAAAGGGCGAGATTGAGTTCGAGATGGAGAATGTCGGCGGCGTCGGCAAGCGCTCCGGCTCCTATTTCGCGTTCACGTCGCTCAATCTCCTCAAATACACGGTGACTGACAATTTCCGCATCGCGCCGGGCGTGGCCTGGGGCGCCAACTCCATCCGAAATGTGCCGGGTTACGACTCCCGCAGCCAGGGCGCGCTCAAGGGCGCCGTGGTTGAGGTGCGCTACAAGCTGCTCGACCGCGACGCCATGCCGTTTGGCCTGACGCTGCACGCCCAGCCCGGCTGGGACAGGGTCGATGAGACGACCGCGCTTCGGGTCGAAGGCTATGGCGGCGAATTCGCGCTGCTGGCGGACAAGGAGATCATCAAGGATCGGCTGTGGACGGCCGTCAACCTCTGGTACGGTCTCGCCGCGTCCAAGGACGCTGGCGGCGGCGACGCATGGTCGCGCGGCTCCGACCTCGAGCTTCACGGCGCAGTGTCGACGCGGGTGAGCCGCACGCTCGTGATGGGCGGCGAAATGCGTTACCTGCGCGCCTATGACGGCATGGGGCTGAACACGTTCCGGGGCGAGGCGCTTTTTCTCGGGCCGACCTTCTCGTGGACCGTGGCCAGGAATGTCGGGCTTTCCGGAACGGTCAATTTCCAGGTGGCCGGCAAAGCAGCCGGCGCCGCGCATTCGCTGGATCTCGACAATTACGAGCGCGTCCAGGGCATGTTGCGTTTCAACATGCATTTCTGATTTATTTTCGGCGCAGGCTATTCGTCGCTCAACGGCGACGACGATCCGCCGGGAAGCGGGACCCCGCCGCCTTGCGCTTGTTTCTGCCTTGATCCATGCAAGACTTAGTCATGCCTTTTGCAGCGAGTCGCAGTGAACGTCTTTTTGAGGGGCCAAAGTCCGTAGGACCGGCCCCCAGGCTCCGCTTCGCCTTCATTTTGGCCATCTGCTTTCTTTTGCATGCGGTCCCGATCTGGCTTTTCATCAAGGTCGAAAGATTGCCGGACCCGACGCAGGGAGAACAGGAAATCCCCGTCGAGATCGTCGTCGAGCCGCCCCCCGACAAGCAGGAGCCGCCTCCGCCCCCGAACGAGAAGCCTCTCGACGAGAAGATCGCCACCGATGCGCCGCGCCCGGCCGACGAGGATAAGGTCGAGAAGGACGCTCACGACGCCGCCTCGCATTCGCCGCAGACGACGCCGAACGCTCAGCCGGTTGCGCCCCCGCCCGCCGATGCGATCGCCTCGAAGCCGGACTCGTCGGCGGCGGGGCGGCCCATCGACCATGATCCCGATGGGGAGCCGGTTCAGGCGACGCCGTCGGTCGAGCCGCAGGAGCGGCAGGAGCCGCCGCGGCCCGCGCCTCCATCGAGGGCGCCGCAGAAGCCGGCGCAAGACGCGATGTCGGCTTTCGCCGCGCTGCCCGACTACAGCATCGCCGCCGTCTCCAAAAAGGCGCCCGTCGCGACGGGCAAGGCGGCGCCGACTTATCTTTCCATCGTTTATGGCCTGGTGATGTCGCGCATCCGTTACCCCGAAGGCGCGGCCGGTCACGGGCCGAATATGGGAGAGATCGTGTTCGCCGTCGATGCTGCCGGTCGGCTTGTCGGGCAGCGCATAGTGAAATCGAGCGGATCGCCCGAACTGGATCTGGCCGCCATGGCGGCCATCCGCGCGGGCTCGCCGTTTCCACCGCCGCCGACGGGAGCCGGGATCAGCCTGAATCTGCGTTATCGCAGATAAGGGGCCGGCCGCAGTTCCCGGTGAAGTCACGCGTCCGGACGACGGCTCCGCCAACCTTCGCGCTGATTGAGACGTATTCGCCAGATTTTCGCCTGGGGGCGTAATCCGCTCGATCGTCCTTTTATGCGAGAGCTGACGGCGCCACAACCGGCGCCGTTTGCAAGTGCATCTTTTTCATTTGGCCTGCACGGCGCTTCCATCATCGTCACGACCGGCGACGCAACTATTGGCTTGCGGGCATAGCTGCTCGCTTCCGCCGAGAGCAAATTCCCGAACAGCGAGGGGCGCGGAGGCGCAGGCCGCAGTCGGGCTTGCAGGAACGGCTGAACGGTTCAATTCAGACTTTCACCTCACGCCCGACCATTCGTTGGCATGATCAAATTGGCGTTCGCGTCTTGACCGTCCCGCATGTGAAGCGGCTTCTTCCGCGTCAACGGGGGTGAAAACTTTCAAGGCTTCGCGCCGGATCAGAAAGGTCGCGGGCGTGCGCGCGATGATTTCGCCGTCGGCGTTGATCGCGCGGCGCCGTCGCGTGCGAATCTCGACTTTTTGCGCGCGACGCACCCGCACTTCGCGCCACAATCCATGCCGCCCGACCAGAAAATCCTTGGCGATCGCCAGGAGCTTCCATGGATGGGCGAATTCGAGCGAATAGAGATCGAGACAGCCATCGTCGATTTGCGCGCTATGCTCCACGGCGAGGCCTCCGCCATAGAAACGGCCGTTGCCCACGGCGATCTGCAAGCTTTTCACACGCATGATCTCGCCATCGGCGGCGATCACGGCGCGAAAGGGACGGGCTCCGAACAGCACGCGCGCGCAGGCGATCCAGTAGCCGAACCGCCCGAACTTCCGCTTCGTTTCGCGGTCGAGCCGCCGCGCCAAGTCCACGCTCAGGCCGAGACTGGCGACGTTGAAATAGAGCCGCCCGTTGACCTCGCCGAGATCGATCGCGCGCAGACCGCCCTGCGCGATCACGCGCGCGGCCGCCTTGGGCTCAACGGGAATCCCCAGCGTGCGCGCGAGATCGTT
Source organism: Rhodoblastus acidophilus (assembly GCF_900187365.1). Classification (GTDB taxonomy): domain Bacteria; phylum Pseudomonadota; class Alphaproteobacteria; order Rhizobiales; family Beijerinckiaceae; genus Rhodoblastus; species Rhodoblastus acidophilus. The sequence continues at coordinate 42,687 of NZ_FYDG01000017.1, read as the reverse complement.
GGCCGTCCCGGCTGGAATGAGGCCAAACGGCAGCCCGGCGGCCACCGCGCCCGGCGCCGCCGCATTCGCCGTGCCGTCGCCGCCGACAGCCACGACGCCCGCCGCGCCGGGCGCGTGGCGCGCGATCCATGGCCCGACCTCGTCACGCGAGCCGGCGCTCAACACCTGGCAGTCGAAGCCGGCCGAACGAAGTTCGGTCAGCGCGGCTTCGGCGCGCGCAGCGCCGGCGCGGCTGTGGCCGTTGATCACGACAAGCAGGCGCAACCCTTCACCCGCCACAAAATTTTCTGTCTTCATGCATCAACAACGCGGCGCCGCGCGTTTGTCTCCCGAGTCGGGCGGCAAATCTTCAGCCCGGCGGTTCCTGTCCGGGCCCCTCTGGCGGAAGACGTCGGCTCTTCCGCGATGTCGGACTGCTCATCGCAGCGCCGACATGCGATCGCCCATGGACCTTTCCCTGTTCCCGAACCTTGCCGTCCTCTCCACGGACTTCATCGGCGCGCCCGTCTGGATGTGGCTGGCGTTTCTTACCCTTGTCAGCCTGCTGATGGCGTTGGACCTCGGCGTGCTCCATCGCAGGAGCCGCGAGATCGGCGTGGGCGAAAGCCTCGCCTTGTCGGCGTTTTATATTGGCCTCGCCCTGGCTTTCGGCCTGTTCGTCTGGCGCAGTTTCGGAGCCGAGGCCGCCGCGGCTTATCTGACCGCCTTCGCCGTCGAGAAGGCGTTGGCGATGGACAACGTGTTCGTCATCGCCATGATTTTCTCCGCCTTGGCCACGCCGCTCGCCTTGCAGCACCGGGTCCTGTTCTGGGGCGTCGTTGGCGTGATCGCGCTGCGCGCTCTGCTGATCGGAGCCGGGGCGGCGTTGATCGCGCAAGCGAGCTGGGTTCTGCTGGTTTTCGCGGCGGTTCTGATTCTCACCGGCCTCAAGATGCTGTTCGCGGGAGAGAGTTCGAAGGAGCGGAAGGCGCATGCGGCGGCGGCGTTCCTGCGTCGCCGCATGAATGTCACGCCCGGTTATGAAGGCGGGCGCTTCCTGGTGAAGCGCGCCGACGCAACCGGTCGTCTCCGCTGGTTTGCGACGCCGCTTCTGCTCGCGCTCGTTTTGATCGAGACCGCCGACGTGGTCTTCGCCGTGGATTCAGTGCCGGCGATCTTCGCCATCACGACCGATCCGTTCATCGTGTACACATCGAACATCTTCGCTATTCTCGGCTTGCGGGCGCTTTATTTCGCGCTGGCCGCGATGATCGCGCGCTTCGCTTATCTCAAATATGCGCTGGCGGCGGTGCTGATCTTCATCGGCGGCAAAATCTTCGTCGCCGACCTGTTCGAGCTGACGAAGATTCCGCCGCTGCTTTCGCTCGGCGTCACGCTGAGCCTGCTGACCTTGGGCGTTCTCGTCTCGCTGTGGCGCACGCGCCGCGACAGCGCCCCTGAGGCCGGCGGATGATTGAGGCGCCGCTGGACTTGCAAACACAAACCGAGGATCGGCGGGGAGACAGCGAGGCTTCGCGCGTCAAGATTTCGCGCTTTTCTTGGCGCCGCCAGCCGGTTGCGCGCGCTCTGCTCGACACGGCGCGACTGCTGGCGCGGGAGCAGCCGACCTTCGGCGCGCTGCTGGACCGGCTGGGGTCGCGGGGACTGGGCCTGATCCTGATGCTGATGACGCTTCCCGCGCTCATCCCCGTTCCCGGGCCGTTCGGCATGGTGTTCGGATCGATCCTTGCGTTGTTGACCGCGCAGCTGGCGGGCGGCGCGCGGCGGTTTTGGCTGCCGCGCCGCCTGCGCGACCGGCCGGCCCCTGCCGCGGCGATGCGGACGGCGTTGAAGCGCGCATTGCCCTGGGCGGCGCGGTTAGGCCCCGGCTTGCGGCAAGGCCGGCTCGCCTGGCTGACCGGAGCGCGCGCCCGCAGGGTTTGCGCGGCGCCCATGTTCGTGATGGCCGTGATCATCGCCTTGCCAATCCCGCTCGGCAATGTTGCGCCTTGCGCCGCCATGCTGGTGTCGGCGGCTGCGCTGATCGCCCGCGACGGTCTGGCGTTGATGGTCGGGATGGGCCTTTCCGCCTTGGCTGCGGCCTGGACGGCCCTTTTGCTGTTCGCGGGAGCTGAAATCGCATTCAAGGTCTGGGCGTGGTTGCCGCACTGACGTTTGTGGCGTCGCGTGAGCCGTATCGGCGATCTCTTAAAGCGGTTGGCGCTGGCGCGCAGAGCGCCGGTTCGGCTAAAGCTGCTGTGAAATTTGCGATAGGATGTCATCGCCCCTCCCCGCTCTGCGTGGTTTCCGCGCAAGAAAACGGAACAGGACGAGTTCGCCATGTCCCAGGAAACGCCCGCGACCCGTTACCTCAAATCCCTCGGCGTCGCCTTTTCGCTGCACAGTTATGATTATGATCCGGCCGCCGAGCGCATCGGACTCCAGGCCGCCGAGGCGCTGGCCGAGCCGCCGAGCCGTGTGCTGAAGACGCTCATCGTGAAGATCGACGGCAAGGCCGCTTGCCTTGTCCTTCCGTCCGAAAGAGAGGCCAGCATGAAGAAGGTCGCGGCGGCGTTGGGCGGCAAGAGCGCCGCGATGATGCCGATTCCCGACGCCGAGCGACTGACCGGCTATAAAGTCGGAGGCATCAGCCCCTTCGGCCAAAGGCGCAAATTGCCGACCATTGTCGAGGCCACCGTGACGTCGGAGGACTATGTCTATGTCAACGGCGGCCAGCGGGGTCTCCAGCTCAAGCTCGCGCCGACCGTGGTCGTGCAGGCGACCGGAGCGTTGGCGGCTGCGATCGTCGCCTGATCGGATGAGCGGATTCGCCTTGGCGCTCCGTTCGAGAACGCCCAACCGATCGCGATCGGTCCGCCGTGTCGCGCGGGCTTGGTGCGCTGGAGCGCGCCGGCTGTCGTCCCGGTTGAGGGCGGCCAGAACGCCGCCGGCGCAACTCCCAGACGTTTTTCATCGCTGCGGCGCATCAATCGTCATAACCGGAGGACCGGATCCGGCCGGCGCCTTTGCACTTTGACCAACGATAAACAATATTAGGCATGCGGGCGGCGACACGCTCGTGCAACCTCAGGACAAAACCATGGCCGTGCGCCAAAAAACACTGATTTTCACTCTGGCCGCCCTTGTCGCCTTTGGCTGTTCCGCCGACGCTTTCGCTAAAGCGGGGTCGAACGGCTCCGCTGGCAGTCGCGGGACGCGCACTTATAGCGCTCCGCCCCCAACCGAGACGGCGCCTCGCTCGGCCGCTCCGATCGAACGTTCGATGACGTCCCCCTCCCCCGGGATGACGCAGAATGCTGCGGGATCGACGGGCATGAACTCCGGCGGCTTCATGTCCGGCGGTTTTGGGCGCGGCCTGCTGGGCGGCCTCGTCGGCGCCGGGCTGATCGGCATGCTGTTCGGAAGCGGTTTCGGCGGCGGGCTTGGCGGACTCTCGTCCATTCTGGGCCTCGTGCTTCAGATCGGGCTTCTCTTCCTGCTGTTTAAATTCGTCATGGGCTTCCTGCGCAGGCGCCAGCCGGCGCATCAAGGCGCCGCATATGATAGCGGCGCCGCGCAAGGCCCGCGGCCCGGTTTTGGCGGCTTCGGAGGCGTCGGCGGCGGGACTGCGAAACCTGTGAAGCTCGAGATCGGTCCTGCGGATTTCAATGTGTTCGAACAGCGCCTTGGCCTCATCCAAAAAGCCTATGGCGCTGAGGACATGGCCGCTTTGCGCGCTCTGGCGACGCCTGAAATGGCCTCATATTTCGCGGCGGAAATCGAAGAGGCCGCAAAAAAAGGGCAGGTCAACAAAATCTCCGACGTGACCCTTCTGCAGGGCGATCTTTCGGAAGCCTGGCGCGAGCCCGAAAGCGATTATGCGAGCGTCGCGATGCGTTTCTCGCTGATCGACACGATGGTCGATCGCGCCACCGGCAAGGTCGTCTCGGGCGATCCCGTGACGCCGCAGGTTTCGACCGAAGTCTGGACGTTCGCGCGCCGTCCGGGCGGGGCGGCCACGGATTGGAAACTGTCCGCCATTCAACAAGCCTGACCTTTTGCAGGGCCGCGAATCTCGCGGCCCTTTTATCATCGAAGGCCATGCCTCCCCGATCTTCCGCAAGGCGCGTCACGCCGGGGAAGGCCGACGTCAGCGCGGTCTTCCCGCCGCCGCGATGATCGACCACTTTGGAGTTTGCGCCTGGCGCCCGTCAAAGCTTTTGCGACACGCCGATGAAGAAGCCGCGCCTTGGGCCGTATTGCGGGGCGAACACGCCGATGCCGCTGCCGTCGCGGATCACATAGACGGAGTCGAACGCGTTGACGATGTCGAACCGCAGCGTGGTCGGCTTGAGGTCGCCGCCCCAGGCGAATTCATGCGACAGCCCGAAATTCACCTGCGCATAGGCCGGCACATGGGCGAGATTGGCGAAGCCCGAGCGCATGCCGCTGCCGTAGATCAGGTCGGCGGACAAGCGGGTTCCCCGCCACAGGTAGGACGCGCCCGCCGATCCCGTCAGGGTCTGGGCGTGATCGGTCGGAATGTCGTGGCTGGCGATATAGGCCAGTTCATCCGGGTCGAACAGATATTGGTTGGAGACGACTTTCGACGCCACCTGCCGCGCCCAGGCCAGATTGGCGTAGGCGTGGAAATCGCCGGCCTCGTAAGCGACCTTGAACTCAAGTCCTTCGTTCACGGCGCGGTCGTAATTGAACGCGGTCAACACCAACGCCTGGCCGAACTGGCCGTCGTCGAGCAGATCGTGCGCCTCCTTGTAATAGGCGTCGACGCCCATGGTCAGTCCGTCGAGAATTTTCTGATCCCAGCCGATGTCGAACACGCTGGAGCGTTCGGGCAAAACCGCGCCGGAGAGGGCGACGGCGGGCGCGGCGGTCGTGCCGGCGAACAGCGCGAGATTCGAGGGCGCGGCCAGCGCCTGCGACGGCGGCGTGAAATAGCGGGCGAAGCCGGCGTGGAATCGGGTGCCCTCGAACGGTTCGTATGTCAGGTTCAGTCTCGGGCTGACCTGGTTGGCGTTGACGTATTGATAAATCTGATCGAAGCGCAGGCCGGCGTCCAAAGTCAGGCGCTCGCTGATTTTCCATTGGTCCTGGACGTAGCCGCCCCATTGCCAGCCGAACTTGCGGCCGCCGTCGAGGGAGAGGGCGACGGGAAATCCGGCGATGGCGCCGGAATCGTCGGTCGGAAAGGCCGTCAAGGCGTTGCTGACGCGCGTGTCCTCGCCGCTGCCGAACACGCCGGCGCGCACAACATGGCGGTCCCCGACCTTCCAGGCGGAATCGGCCTGCACGCCATTGAGGAAACTGGTGCGCTCGACCCGGGAGGCGAGGCCGTTGTAAAGCAGGTCGCCGAGCGTGTCGGGCGCGAAGGCGAGACGGCTGTAGCGGGAGAAATACGCCAGCTGAACATCCGCGCCGCCAAAGGACTTTTGCCAGGACAGCACGTTGAACAGATTGCTTTCGTATTGCTTTTCCTTAAGTTGCGCTGAATTGGCCGGCGCGTTCGCCGGCAGGAAGGCGCTCGCGCCGGCGAACGCATCCTGGTTGGGATTGGCGGGGATTTGATAGGCGCTGGCCGAGGTTCCCGTGATCAGGCTGAGCCGGCCGCCGTCCTCAAGCCGCGACGAGACATAGCCGAAAAATTTGCCCTGATCGGCGCGGTCGTGCAGCGCGGTGACGCCGGGCGTCGGATTTTCCAGGCCGAGGTCGCTCTGGAGCCAGCGGCCGGCGAAAAAATATTCGGTCTGGCCGAGGGTTCCGCCATATTCGACGCTCCGCGTGAAATCGCCATGACTGCCGCCATAAAGGCTGACGGCGCCGCCATCGGCGAAAGCGCCGCGTTTGCTGGCGATGTCGACCACGCCGGCGGTGCGCAAGCCATATTGCGCCGGCAGCGCGCCGGTGAGCAGCGCGATATTGCCGATAAAGCCGGTTTCGAGCATGGAGCCGAAACCGGCCACGCCCTCCGGCAGCATCACCCCATTGACGCGATATTGCACATTGCCATGTTCGTTGCGGACGTGGAGCTGGCCGCTGGCGACGGAATCCAGCGACACGCCCGGCGCCTGCAGCAGGATTTTCTCCACGGCGGAATTGGCGCCCTGCGGCGCCCGCGCGATGGCGTCGGCGCCGATATCGAAGGCGTTGGCGCCGCCGCGCGGCAGAATGCGGGCCTGGGTCGCCGCCGGGTCGGACGCCGCCGCCGCCGCGCCATGATCGGCGGGCGCGCCGGCGTCGGATTGCGCGGCGGGCGCGCGAGAAGCCGCCACGTCGATGTCAGGCAGCGCGACGGGATCGGCCCGCGTCGCGCCGGCGCCAATCGAGAGGAACGCGCCGCCGAGAAGAGAAAATAGGTTTGATCGCACCGAAGCCCCGCAGGATCCATCCGCCCATGATTGGGCATGTTATGTTATAACATAACAACGTGCGGCGCCGCCTTGTCAATGGCGGTCGACGCGGGGCGTCCGTCCACCAGGGAGCCACGCGCAAAACAGTCTTGTGAAAAGGCGTCGGCAAGCCCATTGGTGGCTTATTGATGGATATTTCACTATAAATTGCTTCAATATCGGGGAGTTTCGGCCTGAGTTCATTCATGTCTCTGTTTCGCATCAACCTTGGAGCGCGATGCCTGCTGGCCGGGTTGTTGCTGGGCGGCGCCCCGCCGTGGGCGCCGGCGCGGGCCGAGGGGTTTTTGGGTCTGTTCGGCGACGATTCCACGCCCCCCGCGCCGCGTCCGGGCGCTTTGACCTATGAGGTGGAGATTCGCGCGTCCGAGGACGCGCTGGCCGACGACCTGAAGGACGTCTCCAATAGTTGGCGGCTGAAACAGCAGCCGGTTGAGGACGGCGATAGCCTCGCCCGGCGCGTGGCCGCCGACCTCCCGCGCATGATCGACGCGCTCTGGGCCGAAGGTTTTTATGACGCGCGCGTCGAAGCCGAGGTCGAGGGCCGCCGCATCGATCTGGGCGGCGTCGGGGTCGAGACGGCCGCCGCCGCCGCCAACCGCGCCATGGGGTTGCAAGTCGCCCGCGTAATTTTCGCCGTCACGCCGGGGCCGCGCTATGTCATTGGCGAGGTCCATCTTTTCGACGCCCGCACCGGCGCGCCGCTCGACGATCCCGCCCTGCGCGCCGGCCTGAAACTCGACAGCGGCGATCCCGCCCGCGCCAGCGCCGTGCGCGCCCTGCAGACCCGTGTGGTCGATCTGCTGCGCGAGGACGGCCGCGCGCTCGCCAAGGTCGAAAAGGCCGAGGCCATCGTGCGCCACGACAGCCAGCGCGTCGACATCGAGGTCCGGGTCGTTCCCGGACCCAAGGCCGGCTTCGGCGCGGTGACCGTCAAGCATGACGGCGGCATCGACCCGGCGGTGATCCGCTCCTTCATCTATGTCGAGGAGGGCGATCCGTTTTCGCCCGAGCGCATCAAGGCCATGCGCCGCTCGATCGGCCAGATCGAGGCGATCGGGACCACGCGCGTCCTCGAATCCGAGCATCTCGACGCCAACGGCGACCTGCCGATGACCGTGGAGACCAACGAACGCAAGGCCCACGCGGTCGGCCTGGCCGCGCAATATTCCACCGTGGACGGCCCGTCCGTGCGCGGCGACTGGACATTCCGCAACCTGTTTGGCGACGGCGAGCGGCTGCGCCTCACCGGCATTGTCGGGGCCACCCCGGACAATGGTGGCGACAGATCGGTGAAAAGCGTGCTCGACCCGCAGCGGCTGGTCGGCCGCTTCAACGCCGCTTTCATCAAGCCGGCGCTCAATGGAAGCCGCTTCGACTATCTCGCCGATTTCACCCTGGCCCGCGAGGTGACCAAGAGCTATTCGGCCGAATATGGCGACACGACCCAGGCCCTGCGCTATCGTTTCAACGAGGCGCTGTCGGTTCAGGGCGGAATCGAGGTCGAGCGCGGGCGCTCCTCCGACCCGTTCGGCAAGACCAATTATCTGCTGGTCGGCGTGATCGGCGCCGTGCATTACGACACCACCGACAGCTTGCTCGACCCCCGCAGCGGCGTGCGCGTGCTGGCCTCCGGCGGCGCCTATCCGACGTTTTTGGGCTCCAGCCTGAATTTCTATCAAGGCAAGGCGCAGGTTTCGTCCTATTACGCGCTCGACGACGACAAGGATTACGTGCTCGCCGGCCGTGTCGCGCTCGGCGCCTCGGGCGGGGCGCGGGTGCTCGACGTGCCCGACAACCGCCGCTTCTTCGCGGGCGGCGGCGGCTCGGTGCGCGGCTTCGCCTACCGCTCGCTGTCGCCGATGGCCGCTGTGCCGGGACAGGGCGATGTCGCCATGGGCGGCGCCAGCCTGTTCGAGGCCTCGGTCGAAGGCCGCATCAAAATCACCGACGACATCGGACTCGTTCCCTTCGTCGACGCCGGCGCCGCCTTCGCCGACTCGCTGCCCGACTTCCAGTCGGACATGCGTTTCGCCGGCGGCCTGGGCCTGCGCTATTACACCGGCTTCGGGCCGATCCGGCTCGACGTCGCCACCCCGATCAACCGGCGGAAGGGCGACCCCGCCTTCGCCGTCTATCTCGGCATAGGACAGGCCTTTTGAGACATTGGCGCCGCATCCTGCTCGTTCTCGCGCTGGCGTTGGCCGCCGCCGGTCTCGGCGCCTATGGGACGCTGCTGCATTACGCCCGCCCGCGTGGGCCGGTCGCGGTGGGCGAAGACCAGAAGGGCCTGCTCGCCGCCGTCATCGAAAACACCCTGTCCTCGCCGGACATGCGGGTTCAGATCGAGGCCGTGGATGGCGCGCTGTCGTCGGACGCCACCATTCGCGGCCTCACGCTTTCCGACTCGCAGGGGCCATGGCTCAAGCTCGATCAGGCGCGGCTGGTGTGGACGCGCTCGGCGCTGCTCACCGGCACGCTGCTGGTCGACAAGCTGGAATTGGGTCGGCTGGAATGGCTGCGGCCGCCGGTCGGCGAGGCGAAAAAGCCAGCCGAATCCGCTTCCTTCGCCGACTGGCTGAATTACGAGCTTCCGGTCAAAGTGGTGCTGCGCGATTTCTCCTTCGCGCAATTTGCGCTGGGCGAGCCGGTGATCGGCGTCGCCGCGCGGCTGGCGGGCGACGGCCACGCCACATTGGGCAAGTTCGACGACGGGCTCGACCTCGGTTTTCGCGCGCAACGCCAGGATGCGCCCGGCGCGCTGAACCTGCGGCTGAGTTTCGACCCGCGCACGCGAGAGCTTGCGGCCGCCTTCGCCGCGCATGAACCGGCGGGCGGCCTGATCGCCCACGCCGCCGATCTCGACGGCCTGCCGCCGGTGGATTTCGAACTGGACGGCGCGGCGCCGCTCGACGCCTTCGCCGCCAAAATCTCGTTCACGGCGGGGGCGCTGGCGACGATCCAGGGCGAGGGGCGCATGGAGCAACGCCCCGGCGCCCGCGCGCTGCGGCTCGACATCCACGGCGCGCTGGAAAAGATCCTGCCGCCCGCGCTCGCCCCGGTGTTCTCCGGCGACACCGCGCTGACCGGCGCCTTCGTCGCCGCCGACGACGGCGGCAAGGCCATCGAGCACCTCAACATTTCCGCAAGGGAAGCCGTGCTCGACCTCGATGGCGCGCTCACGGCCGACCAGACGTTGGCGGCGCATGTGCGCCTGCAATCGCGCGGCGAGCGGGACGCGCCCGCCCGCGCCGGCGATGTCGAGATCGGCGCGTTGGAGATGCGCCTCGACGCCGCCGGCGCGCTCAAGGCGCCGCAACTCGATTTCACCCTGCATGTCGCCGACGCCGCGCTGCGCCGGGACCGACTCGGCCGTCTTGACGCCCATGTCGCCGCCACGCCGAACGGCCTCGTCACCGATCCCGCCACCCGCGTCGAACTTGTCGCCGACGCCTCCGGCGCGGGCCTGCATTTTTCCGATCCCGCTTTGGCGCGCGCCCTGGGCGAAGCCTTCGCTTTGACGCTGCGCGGACGCGCCGCGCCCGACGGCGCCACCGACGTGTCGGTGGCCGAATTCAAGTCGGGCGAGGATTCGCTATCCGCTCAGGGCGTCTTCGGCCCGCGCGCGGTCAAAGGGCGGGTCGATCTCGACCTTTCCGACCTTGGACGGTTCGCCGCTTTGACCCGGTCCGACCTGCGCGGCGCGCTCAAGGGACAGGTCGAGCTGAGCGGCGCGCCGACGGAGCGGCTCGACGCCAAACTGTCGCTGCGCAGCGAAGGACTGGCGAGCGGCGTGGAGCTGCTGGACGGGCTGCTCGGCGGCAAGGCTGAACTCAAGGGCGGCCTCAGCAAACGCGCCAAAGGGTTCGCGTTCTCCGACCTGACGCTGTCCGGGCGGCAGTTTTCCGCGCGCATCGACGGCGCCGCCGATGACGACAAGGCCGATGTATCCTTCAGTCTGGCGGCGCCCGATCTTTCGCGCGCGGCGAAGGACATGGCGGGGCGCGTCGCCGCGCAGGGGCGGCTGACCGGGTCGCTGGCCCATCCCGACATCGCGGCCTCGGTCGATGTCGAAAACCTGCGCTCGATGGGGCGCAGCGTCGCGCGGTTGACGCTCGACGTCGAGGGCCGCGACCTCATCGCGGCGCCGCGCGCCCGCGTCGCGCTGGCGGGCGTGGCCGAGGGCAAGCCGGCTTCGGGCGTCGCCGAATTTTCGCGCGACGCAGCCGGCGCCGGAACCTTTGTCGCGCGCGAAATCCGCTTCGGCTCGCTGGCGCTGAATGGGGCGGGAAAGCTGGACGCGGCGAAGCGGCTGGATGGCGATTTCGATCTCGCGGCGGGAAACCTCGACGACCTCTCGGCGTTCGCGCGCCAAAAGCTCGCCGGTCGGCTGGCGGCGAAAATCGCCCTGCGCCGCGATGGCGACCGGCAGGACGGCGCGCTCAAACTCGACGCCTCCGGCCTGCGCTTCGGCGAAAACTCTCTCGCCGCTCTGGCGATTGATGCGCGTGCGAAGAATCTGTTCGGCGGGCCGCGCGTGGAGGGGACGGCGGCGCTCGACCGTGCGGACATCGCCGGCGAGTCCATCCCGAAATTGCGCGCCACGGCGAAAGCCGTCGTGAACGGCAGCGAATTTTCGCTGACGACGGAAGCGCGCGGCGTCGCGATGGAGGCGCGCGGCATTTTGGGCGCCAGCGCGCCGCTGAAACTCGATCTGACGGCGTTTGAGGCGCGGCGCGGCGCGCAAAAAATTTCGTTGATCGCGCCCGCCGCGTTCGGCTTTCCCGCCGGCGGCGTGACCATTTCCGGGCTGGCGTTGAAGGCCGGCGCCGGCCGGCTCGACCTGTCGGGTTCGGCGGGCGAAAAACTCGATCTCACCCTGGCCGCCAGGGCGCTGCCGCTCGACCTCGCCAGAATGTTCGCGCCCGATCTCGCTGTGTCCGGCGCGCTGGATGTCGACGCCCGCCTCACCGGCTCGGCCTCGGCGCCGGAGGGCGCGTGGCGCGTGGAGGCGAAAAAGCTCTCGGCGCCGCAGATGCGCGCGGCGGGCGTGGCTTCGGCCGATCTGCGCGCCAGCGGCCGGTTGGAGGGCAAGCGCACCAGCCTCGACCTGCGGCTCGATCTGCCGCGCGGCGGCGCTTTCACTGTGCAGGGGCAGGCGCCGCTTTCCGCCGACGGATCGCTCGACCTCGCTTTGCGCGGCGCGCTCGACGCGGCGCTGGCCAATACGCTGCTGGCGGATGGCGGCCAGCGCGTCGCGGGAAAACTGACGCTCGACGCCCGCGCGCAAGGCGCCCCGGCGCATCCCGCTCTCTCCGGGACCGTCGCGCTGGCTGACGGTCTGTTCGAGGACCCGCTCAATGGGGTGAAATTCGAGAGCGTCGAAGCGGTGTTGCGCGGGCGCGGCGAGGAGATCGTGATCGAAAGATTCCACGCCCGCGCTGGCGACGGCGCCGTGGACATCGGCGGCGCCGTCCGGCTCGGCGCCGGGCTGCCCGCCAATCTGCGCGTCACCGGCCATAACGCCCGTCTGGCCTCGAACGAGATTGTGACTCTCATCGCCGATCTCGGGCTCGAAGTGAGCGGGCCGCTCGCCCAGCGCCCGCGCATCGGCGGCAAGGCCGCGTTCGAGAAAATCGACGTGCGCGTGCCCGACCGGTTGCCCTCGGCCAACCGCCCGCTCGAGAACATCCGCCACATCAAGCCGACCGAGGCCGCCCGCGCCCGCATCGCCCTCCAAGACAGGAAGCCGCGCAAGAAAGGCAAACCGGCCTTTAACGCCGACCTCGCCGTCGCCGTCAGCGCGTCGCATATTTTCATCCACGGGCGCGGCATGGATGCGGAACTGGGCGGCGACATCAAGGTGGTCGGCGCGCTCGACAAGCCGGTCGCGCAAGGGGCGTTCGAACTGCGGCGTGGCCTGATCGCGCTGGCGGGCAAGCGGCTCGAATTCAGCCGGGGCAATATCGTTTTCGCTGGCGACGTCATCCCCGAACTGGATTTCGTCGCCAGCAGCGCCGCCGGCGACGTCACCGCGCAACTCCAGGTGAGCGGCCCGGCCGATCAGCCGCGCTTCGCCTTTTCGTCGACCCCGGATCTGCCGCAGGATGAGGTGCTGTCGCGGCTGCTGTTCAACAGCGCGTCGAGCGGGCTCACCCCGGTGCAGTCGCTGCAACTGGCGCAGACGGTGGCGATGCTCTCGGGCCAGGGCGGCGCCGACGTGTTCGACAAGATGCGCCGCGCCATGGGCGTGGACTCGCTGGACGTGCAGTTCGGCCCCGACGGCAGCCCCAGAGTCGGCTCGTCGCGTTATATCCTGCCCAACGTCTCGGTGGGCGCGCGCACCGGGACCAAGCCCGAGGACAGCGCGGCGACCCTGAGCGTCGACGTCACCAAGCGCCTCCGCGTGCAGGGCGAGGCCGGCGCCGACGGATCGACCAGCCTAGGCGTCGGGGCGCAGTGGGAATATTGATTTGAGCGGCGCGCCGGATCGGCCGCGCGTTTGAGCGGGCGCCGACGCAGGACTCCATGACGTGTCCGATCGGCGCGTTCGGCTCGATTGAATGGAAATGGCGATCGGAGGGCCGGCGAGCTTGTTCCGGCGTCAGATGACGGCCGGCGATCATCGCATCACGGCGCACGAACGCTTGGCGGGAAGCCGAGAGGTCCATCCGCGCCGAGATTTTCACGCTAATTCCGGCAGGAAGGCGGCGCGGCCGTCAGGAGCTGTGAGCGCCGTGACGGTCACGCGGTAAAGCCGTTTGATCGCCTCGGCGTCGAGCACGGCGCGGGGCGCGCCGCTCACCGAAATGCGCCCCTGTTCCAGAAGGACGATCCGGTCCGAGGCCCAAAAAGCGTGTTCGGGATGATGGGTGCTGACCAGCACGCCGATGCCCTTGTTCCTCAAGGTTTGCAACAGCCGCATCAGCCGGACCTGCGCGCCATAGTCGAGGCCCGCCATGGGCTCGTCCATAACCAGCAGGCCGGCGCCTTGCGCCAGCGCGCGGGCGATCAGCGTCAGTTGCCGCTCGCCGCCGGAAATTTCGGTGTAGGGACGCTCGGCCAGAGCCAGAATGCCCAGTTCGTCAAGCAGGGCGTCGGCGGCGCGGAAATCGCGCGAGCGGACCGGCGCCAGCCAGCCCGACTGCGGCAGCCGCCCGAGCAGGACCACGTCGCGCACGCGGTAGGGAAAGGGCGCGACATGGGTTTGCGCGACATAGGCGAGGGGATGCGGTTGGGGGCGGGTTCGCGTCAGTAACGCCACGCGAGCTTGCCGACGACGGCGCGCGGCGCGCCCGGATAGTAGATGCCGGAGGCCGAGGTCGCCTGATGGAAGCCGCTGGAAATCTGGCCGATATAGCTGGCGTCGAACAGATTGGCGACGGTCACGCTGGCTTCGATCTCGCCAAAATTGACCGGCTTGCGATGGGCGAGCCGCAGATCGGCGGTGGCGTAGCCGTCAAGCGGCTGCCTGTGCGCGGCGTCGCCGTAACGGTCGCTGACGATGTGCAGGATCGGCGACAGGGTGAAGCCTTGGCGCCGCCCGGGAGATTGGCGGCGGGGGAGCGGGCGATCGCCGGGGCGTCGACGGAGGGCAGATCGCCATCGCCGCTGGCGTCATAGGCGGTGGCCGCCCCGACGCGTCGGGAGGGAAGCGCGTCGGAGCGGCCGGAGGCCGCCGCCGCATCGGCCGCCGTTTCGGAACGGCCCGGAGCGGCGCCCTCGACCTGAACCTCGGGCACGACGACCTGAGCCCAACCGCGCGCGGCCAGCAGGCAGACGCTCAGCGACAAGCCAGCGCACAGGAGAGAGCGGATCATCGTGCGGGAGCGACCCATGGACCTCTCCGTTTTCAGAGGAAGAAAGTACTTACTTTCGTTACATAAATAATCGGGGCTTAGTCATCGGACAAAGCGAATTGTGGCGGCAATATGCTGATAAAGTGACCAAGGCGCGCATTTTGGCCCTTGGGCGTTTAGTCATTAAAAAACGAAAATAGATAGCATGGCCTCAGGATAGCGTACGGCTTACTGGTTGAGGTTGAATCGAACGACGATGCTGCCGCGGAACGAGCCGCTTGGCGGCGGCGGCGCATGGGCGGCGCGCATCATGCCGTGAACCGCGCCATCCAGCGCCGACGAGCCTGACGAACTGATGATGGAATGGCTGACGATGCGCCCGTCGCCGCCGACGGTGAAGGCGACGCCGACCGCGCCGTACTCGCCGCGTTCGCGGGCGGTCGCGGGATAGGTTTTGTGCCGGTTGAGTTCGGCGGAAATGATGGCGCCGTAATTGACGCGCGCCGCATGTTGCGCCGCGCCATTGGCCACGCCGGCGCGATGCGCTTCCGACCCTCCGCCCTGCTCCGCCGTATGACGCATGGCGTCGCGCCGCGCCAGCGCCTCGCGGCGCCGCTTCTCCCGCAAACGCTCCAGCCGCGCCTCATCCGCGGCTTCTTCCGCCGCCTCGCGGCGCGCTTCCACCGCCGCCTGCCGTCGCTGTTCGCGAATGCGACGCTGTTTGTCCTGCGCCGCCAATTCCGCTTTTCGAGCATTTGGATCGGCTTGGAGGAGGGCCGGCGCGGGCGGAGCCGATGCGGAAGGGGGCGACGGGGCGGCGGGCGCCTCTTGCGTGGTCTCGGGTTCGGCCGGTTCGGCAGGCGCCGGCGCGGGGTTTGGCGTATTGTCTCCGGCGATGGCGACCGTATCCACGACGTAATCGCCCTGCGGAATGACGTCGATGTTGAGCGGCGCGAGCACGGCCGGCGGCGTCGGCGCCAGCGCCAGGGCCGACAGGACTGCGAAATGCGCGGCGAAGGACACGCCCGTCAGCGTCAGGCGCGTGCGTCCCCTCAGCAGTCCGGGGCTCATGGACGCGGCGCCGGCGCGCCGGCTGTGGTTTTGTCGGGCCTGGGCGGTTCGCTCTTCCCGGCCGGGCCGGTGAGCACGGCGAGTCGCGTCAGGCCATGAGCCGCAAGGACATCCATCAAGCCGACGACATCGCCATAAGCCGCGTCGCGGTCGGCGCGCAGGTGAATCGGCTGAGTCCGGTCGTCGCCGAGCTTCGCCTCCACCGCTTCAGCGATCTGTTCCACCCGATAGCTCTGGCCGTCCAGTTCGACTGTTCCGTCCTTGCCATAGGTGAGCACCACGGGCGGCTTGGGATCGAGCTTTTGCGCCGCCTTCGCCTGCGGCAGGTTCACATGCAGGCCGGCGGTGAGCATCGGCGCGGTCACCATGAAAATGATCAGCAACACCAGCATGACATCGACCAGCGGCGTGACGTTGATGTCCGCCTGCGCCCGATAAACGCCGCTGGATTTGCCGACCGAGGAATTCCGCATCACGCGGCTTCCTTGACCGCGGCGGGGCCGCCGGCGGCGGCAAGCCGGTCGGCGCGCTCCTGCACGAGGCAGTCGAGATCGGCGGAGACGCGCGAGAACGCCGCGGAGAGCCTGTTGTAGCCGACGGAGGCCGGAATGGCGGCGGCGAGCCCGATGGCGGTGGCGGCGAGCGCCTCGGCTATGCCGGGCGCGACCACGGCGAGCGAGGTGTCATGGGCGTCGGCGATGGAGGCGAACGAGGACATGATGCCCCAGACCGTGCCAAACAGGCCGACGAAGGGCGCCGTAGAGGAAATGGCGGCGAGGCTCGGCAGCCCGCCTTCGGCCTCCAGCAGCAGGGCGCGGGCGGCGCGAGCCATGCTCTCGCCAATCCGCAAACGCCGGTCCGCGTGGGTTTCGGTCGCGACCCTCACCGTCTGCGCGCGGGCGCCGGCTTCGAGGATTCCGGCGACCAGGACGGCCTCTTCGTCGCCGCGCGCGGCCGTCACCGCCGCCGATAAGCGCCGGCCGGACAGCCAAATCTGTAGAATTAACGCCCAGCTCCAAACTGAAACGAGGAGGAGCAGCGTCATGACGCCCTTACCGACGACGCCGGCTTGCAGAAACAGGGCGAGCGGCGACAGGCCAATGGAATTCATGAGCGCGATTCACTCCATCTCGACAATATATGTGAAGCGATTACATAGCTATGGGTCGTGGGCAAGCGCAAAAGTTTGGCGCCCGCTCACGCCGGTCCCGCCTCGGGCGCAGGCGAAACGGGCGCCGCCATATTGCCTCTGACGCGAGAATGGTCGACTTTGCGTCCGATCAGACTTGAGACACATTTGTCATGACGTTCAGCTTTCGCGCGCTCGCAGGCATGTCCGCGACCCTGTGCCTGCTTCTCTCGGCCGTCTGGATGCTTGCGCCGGAATTTGTGCTGGCGCTCTGGCGCATCGATGCGCCCGAACCGGCTCTGATCGTCGCGCGCAGAGGCGCGGCGCTGTTTCTCGGCCTCGGCGTCATGCTCTTTCTGGTTCGCGACGCGCGGAAATCGCCGGAGCGGGACGCGATTTCCGCCGGCATGGCCATCGCTTGCGCAACGCTCGCGGCGCTCGGCTTTCATGAATGGCTGCTTCAGCGCGCCGGCGCCGGCGTCTGGCTCGCCATTGTGACCGAACTCGCTTTGGTCGCCGCCTTCGTCAGGGCGCGTCTCGCGCCATGATATCCTCGCCGCCGGAACGTCTCACCACCTCAGCCAACGCCCTCCGGCCAGCCAGCCGGCGATGACGACGATCGCGGCGGCGATCACGTACCAGACCGCGAGGAAGAACGGCGAATCGTCGGCGCAATTCATCGCGTAGAGCGTGGCGGACAGGCCCGCCGAGGCCAGAGCCGCCGCCGCGCCGGCATGACGGCCGTCGCCGGGCGCGCCATGCCGCAACGCCGCGAACAGGCCGATCAGCGGCGCCAACGCCATCAACGGTATCAACGTCAGGCAATGCACGGCGTTGTGGCCGATCATCCGTTCAGCCCAGAGGCTTGACGGCGTGACGGCCATTTCCGCGACGCAGGCGGCGACGATCAGCGCCGGCGCGATCGCTACGGCTTTGAGCGCCCGTCTTGCGTCGGCCGCCGGCCGCGCCAGCCGCCACGCCAGAACAAACCCGCTCGCCGCCATGCTCAGGCTGAACACGAACTTGAACAGAAAGCGCGGATCGCCGAGCGAGGCGAAGAACGTGTCGCGCACGCCCAACGCGGCGAAGAAGAACGCAACGGAGACGATAAAACCGGCGCCGAGGTCGAGCGCGAACGCGCGCGACATTGGCGCGGCCCTGGTTTCGTTGTCCGCCGCCAGAGCGGCGATGAGATCCTCGGTTTTCATCGCTCCGTCGCTTTCCGGTAAAGATCGGCCAGGGATTTCAGGCCGCGATGCACCGACACGCGCAACGCCCCCTCGCTGACGCCCAAGGTTTGCGCCGCTTCGCGCAGGCTTTCGCCGCGGATCGACACCGCCTCGATCGCCTCGCGCTGCTTCGGACTCAACTGGTCGAGCAGGCGCAGGGCGTCCTGGCGCTCCAGTTCGCGCTCCGCGGCGCCGTCGCCGCCGGGCGCGGCCAGCACATTCTCGAAATCCGCGATGTCGATTTCAACGCGCCGTCCGCGCCGGCGCGCGGCGTCGATCATCTTGTTGCGCGCGATGGCCGCGAGCCAGGGCGTCAGCGGCTGCGACGCGTCCCATGTGTGGCGCTTGAGATGGACCGCGAGCAGGGTTTCTTGCAAGGCGTCCTCCGCTTCGCCGGTCGCAATGCCGTTTCGCGCGCAGGCCTTGAGGCAGACCCGGCGCAGGAAGGGCGTCAGCGCGGTCAGTAGGCGCTTGTAGGCCACAGCGTCGCCCGCAAGGGCGGCGCGCATGTCCGCGCTCCATTGTCGATCCTGCTCGGCTCCGTCCCGCATTCGACCCTGCTTCGCTGTGGCCGCGCAGAATGTTACAGCCGCGCGCCCGGCGAAACCCCATTTTTTCGCCAGGCCGATTGGCGCAACCGCTCCCCAGAACAATCGCGACCCGTGAGGCTAGGTCGCGCCAAGCCGCTTCCGAGACATTGCGCGCCGTCTCCCCCTGCCCCTCACAAGGGGCGCCGCGCCGCCGCCCTCGACCGTTGCAAGCGCGGAGAACGCGCCAATTTCATCTCAAACTTGGGCGATCGGCGCCCATGAATGAAAATGCCTAGCCTGCGAGCGACTTTGGATGTCTCTCGATTGCGGGGCTGTCCATGTGCGTGGCGAGTTCGTCTAAACTGGTGGTCCGCCAATAATCGTCGGCAGCTTGCATTGCGCTGACGTAATCAATCATCACTCTGTCATCGCCGATGATGTGGCTCAGAATCCATCTGTAAAGGATAGCCTTGCTTCGGCTTAAGCATCGTTTTTTTTCTTGATCGTTTGATTGGCTTAAGCTGTATTCGATTTCGTCTATGTGTATTCTAAAAGACGCGAGAATATCATCGTGGTCAAAATGGTGAGTCTGCGCGGCGGGAAGCGAGGCCGCTTTTTGCAAGGCCTCCTCTCGCCGGAAGTGCGCCTCGGTCACCCGGAAAAGATCGCGGAAGGCATTGGAAGCGTCCTTGGCGCAGCATCGCGCGTCGATGGACGTGACAATGTAGTTGATTCGGTCAAGGAGATTCCGATGATCGTCGTCGATGATCGCGCCGTCTATCGAAAACTGGTCTTTCCACTTAATGAGCAAAGCGGCCCTCTCATGTCGTTCCGCACCAAACCGCCACCGCAGTTCTCCCGTATGATGGCGGCAGAGGCTTGCGTCGCGCTGGCGACGCGCCGATGCAACGACGCCTCCCGTCGCTGAAATATCTGTTTTTACGATGTTGAATTCCGAGCGCGGTTGGCGCCCGACAGACAGAGGCGCAGAAGAAGCGTTCGCATGGCTCCAGCACCGCGCAAGGCGTGACGTTTACGTTCTGGCTTCCCGTTGACAATGCAAGTTGATTGGCTATGCCGAAGATGGTGGTCCATGTCGTCGACGACGACGAGGCGATACGCGACGCGCTCCAACAACTGCTGCTGCTGGAGCGGTTCGAGGCGGCGGTCTACAGCAGCGGCAAGGATTTCCTCGAACGCGCGCGCACGCGTCCCGGCGATTGCCTCGTCACCGACCTGCGCATGCCCGACCTGAGCGGCATCGACCTGCTGTCGCGCGTGGTCGCTCAGGGCCTGGGCCTGAAGGTCATCCTGCTCACCGGCTACGCCGATGTGCCGCTCGCCGTCCAGGCCACCAAGCTCGGCGCGTCCAATGTGCTGGAAAAACCGTTTCAGGCGCAGGAGCTGATCGACGCCATCACGTCCAGCGAACGGGCACCCTGCGCAAGAGAGAGAGCCGGCGCGACGACTCGGCGGTTCCAGGAGCTCTCGCCGCGCGAGTTCGAGGTGCTCGAACGGCTCGTCCTCGGCCTGCAGAACAAGCTGATCGCCTATGAACTCGGCATCAGCCACCGCACCGTCGAAATCCACCGCGCCAACATCATGAAGAAGACCGGGGTCGGCAGCCTGTCCGAACTGGTTCGCGTCTATCTCACCGCCACCGCCGCCTGAGTTTTCGCGCGCCTCCTGCGTCTCGCGGCGTTTTCGCGGTTTCGGTCTTTACGGAGGCCCGCCGCGCCAACCGCCAGCGGGCCCCGAATCGTCTTGACGCGCGTATGGCGACGCTCAAGTCGAAACCGCTTGCAAATCTGACAAGTGCGTTTGAGAGATCTGAAATGGCGCGACCGTGCTTGTCTTATCTTGATTAATAAAACGTAAATATAAAATAAGGGTTATCCCTTATTGATGGCCGGAATTTCAAATGGTTTAGGATTCAACCAAGGATTGTGCTGGTTGCCGTTAATATTCCTTAATATGCACAATGGCCTGGAGTCTGATCATGAATTTCTGGCGCGATTTGAAAATTAGCACCAAAATCGTTGCAGCGCTGGTCGCTCTCATTTTTGTCGCCGGCGCCGTCGGCGGCGTCGCTTTCCTGCAAATGCGAGAGATGAACCAGCGGGCGGTCGAGATCCGACAGGACGTCCTGCCCTCGTACAGCAAGCTGGCGTTCGTACGCGTCAGTTTCGCGCGCTCCATGCGCGCGCAAGCCGATTTGCTGCTCGCCGCCGCCTCCCGTAGCGACGAAGCCAAGGCGCAGGCCGCGCTCGACGAGGCCATCAGAGACATCGAACAGGCCTACGAGGCCTATCGGCCGCTTATCACGCCCAACACCGAGGAAGAGGCGCTGGCGAAACGGTTTGGCGGCATCCTGTCGGACATGCGCCCCAAGCTGAAGCAGATGCGCGAACTCGCCGCCGCGCACGAGGTCGAACGCGCGATCGACATTTATCGCCAGGACGTCACCCCGGCCAGACTGGAGCTTCAGTCCATTCTCGGCAAGGTCCTCGCCTTTGTCGAAAGCCAGGGCGGGCGCGCCGCGGCCGCTTCGGAAACAGCCTATCATTCGGCGGAATGGGCCTTGGGCCTCGTGCTGCTGTTCGGCGCGGGGCTCGCAGCTTTGTGCGGCCTTGTCCTCATCGGCGGCGTCTCGCGTCCGCTGGGCCGGGCGACCATGGCGATCGAAACCCTGGCCCACGGCGATCTCAACGTCGAGGTCGAGGAGACCGGCCGCAAGGACGAGGTCGGCGCCCTGATGCAGGCCCTGCGCGTGTTCAAGGCCAACATGCAGGAAGCCCGCGAACTGGAGGCTCATGCCGCCAAGGCCAAGGCGCAGGCCGAAGCCGACCGCCGCGCCCAGGCGCTCAAGCTCGCCGACGAGTTCGACCGCAGCGTCAACGCGGTGGTGGCCGAGGTCGCCCGCACCGCCGGCGAGTTCCAGGACACGGCGCGCGTGCTGAGCCAGTCGGCCGTGGACACCGCCAGCCAGGCCAAGGCGGTGTCGGAAGCCTCCGAAACCTCGTCCGCCAGCATCGGCTCGGTGGCCTCGGCGACCGAGCAGCTCACCTATTCGGTGCAGGAGATCAACAATCAGGTCAACGAAAGCCGGCACATCGCCAGCGAATCGGCGCAACAGGCGGAAAAGACCGACGCGCAGATGCGCGAACTCGGCCGGGCCGCCGAAAAGATCGGCGACATTGTCGCGCTGATCTCGGACATTGCGGGTCAGACCAACATGCTCGCCCTCAACGCCACTATCGAGGCGGCGCGCGCCGGCGAGGCGGGGCGCGGCTTCAATGTGGTGGCGCAGGAGGTGAAGTCGCTCGCCGAGCAGACCAGCCGCGCCACCGCCGAAATCGCCGGCCAGATCGGCGACATCCAGGCGACGGCGCACCGCGCGGCGGAAAACATCTCCGCCATCGTGCGCACCACCGAGGAAGCCAACCGGGTGGCGCAGAGCATCGCCGCCGCCGTGTCGCAGCAGGGTGAAGCGACCGCCGAAATCGCGCGAAACGTCCAGCACGCCTCCAGAGGCTCGCAGGCGGTGACCGAGAACATCGGCGGCGTGCTGGGCGCCGCCCAGACCACTTCCTCGTCCTCGACCCAGATGCTCGCTTCGGCGCAGACGCTGACGCAGCAATCCGGCGTGTTGCGCGAGCAGGTCAACGCCTTCCTCGCCTCGGTGCGCGCCGCCTGACGCGACGGGCGACGATCAGTGGCCGCCGCCGGAGCCGCCGGCGGCGGGTTTCATTTTCGAGGCGAACAGCAAGGCCACGGCGGCGATCAGCAGGATGACGCCGATCAGGGCGAAAGCGTCGCTGAACGCCATGATCAGCGCCTGACGTTTTACGGACGCCCCGATGGCGATGATCGCCTTGGCCTGCGCCGCGCTGTTCCTGCGCGGCGCGGCGCGGGTTCGGCCGGAAGCTTGAAACGGCTGGGCATGATGATCGCCGTTGAGACGTTTTGGCCCGTGATCGACCTGGGCGGCGCGTTCGTTTTCGTCATCAGCGGGGCGGCGGGCGAACGCGCGAAGCCGCCGGCTGACGCTGAATAGAGCGCTTCCACCCATGCGGAACTCGCAAGGCCTTGCGCGCCGTCGAGCAGGACCGCGCGCACGTTTCGGGAATCTGTGCTAGATGCCGCCGCCGTCGGTGAACAACAGGCTTTCGATGCGCCGTTCCAAAGCCGCAGGCGCCTCGTCGGCGCCGGTGCGGAATTCATCGCGGATGCGGCCGGGATGCGGCGACAGCAGGATGATCCTTTGCGCCAACCGCACCGCCTCCTCGATCGAATGGGTCACGAACATCAGCGTGAACCGCAACTCCTCCCAAAGCTTGAGCAATTCCTGCTGCATGGTGCGGCGGGTCAGCGCGTCGAGCGCGGCGAACGGCTCGTCCATCAGCAGCGCTTCCGGCTCCATCGCCAGGGCGCGGGCGATGGCCGCGCGCTGCTTCATGCCGCCGCTTAATTCATGCGGAAACGAATGGGCGAACTTCGCCAATCCGACCTTGGCGATGGTGGCGAGGGCATGGGCTTCCGCCTCGTCGCGGCGCGCGAACTTCCTGGTTTCGACCAGCGGGAACATCACATTGCCGAGCACGGTCTTCCACGGCATCAGCTGGTCGAATTCCTGGAACACCATCATGCGGTCTGGCCCTGGCCCCGTGACCTCGCGGCCGTTGACCAGGATGCGCCCGCTCGCCGGCGCGATGAAGCCGCCAATGCTTTTCAGCAGCGACGACTTCCCGCAGCCCGAAGGCCCCAGCAGCACGAAGCGCTCGCCGCGCCGCACCGAAAAGCTGACGTTTTCCGTCGCCGTGACCAGCGCGGCATGGGTGGCGTAGCGCAGAGTGAGATTCTCGACCGCAAGCTGCGCGGGCGCGCCGGCGCCGTCGAGATCGGGCGCGTGGAAGGACGGCATGGCGTTCATCTTACGAGCCCGCCTGTTGGTGAATGTCCGGGAAGAACAGATCGCGCCAGCTCTCCGCCTTGGCCTTGATCGCGCCGGTTCGATACAGGAAGTCGGCATATTTGCCCACGCTCAGCGGCGTGGTGGTGAATTTGGAATTCGGGTCCGTGATGATCGACAGCGCCAGCGGCTCGGCGACCCCGGGCTCCTCCGTCACGCTGATCTTGGCCGCTTGCTCGGGATGGGCGGCGATCAGCGCGTCGGCCTGTTCGAGCGCGGCGATGAACGCCTTGTAAACCGTCGGATTCTTCGCGCGGAAACTGGCTTTGGCCCAGGCGACGTTAAACGTGGCCGGCCCTTCCAGCGCCTCGTAGGAATCGGTGATCTTGCGCGCGTTCGGCAGCGCCAGCTCCTGCTGCTGGAACGGCGGCCCGCCGAAATGCGCGGTGATTTCGGACTTGCCTGAGGCCAGCGCGGCATAGGCGTCGGGATGTTTCATCGAAACGGTCAGGGCGTCGAGCTTGTCCGCATGGCCCGGGCCAAAAGCCTTTTCCGCCGCGATCTGCAGGGTGACCGCCTGGATCGATATTTTCACCGACGGCAGCGCGATGCGGTCCTTGTCGGAAAAATCCTTCAGCGACTTGACCGCTGGATTGGTGGAGACCAGCGCGATCGGCATGGCGGTCAGCGCCGCCACGCCCCTCACCTCCAGCGCCGTGCCGCGCGTCTTGGCCCAGAGCGGCAGGAAGGCGGCGACGCCGCCGGTGCCGATGTCGATGGCGTCGGCCAGCAGCGCGTCATTGGTCGAGGCGCCGCCGCCCAGCGTGACATACGAGACTTTTAGCCCGGCGATCCCCAGCGCCGCAGCCTGCTTCTCGATCAGCCCCTGGTTGCGCGCGACTTGCAACGGCAGGTAGCCGATGCCGAACTGCTGGCTGATGCGCAATTCGCTGACTTCGGCGAAGGCGGGGCCGGCGAGGAGAACCGCCATGCCGGCGAAGCCCATTTTGCGAAATGTCATGGCGGTCTCCCCCGGCCTCAGGCGCTGCGATAAAGTTTGGTCATCACGAACTCGCGGTGGCCCAGCGCCTCGGCGGCCGTGACACGGCCATTGGCCGTGCGCAAGGCGAGCGCCAACAGCCGGTCGCCGGCCTCGTCGAACGTCAGCTCGCGCCGCAAAATGCCGGAGACGTCAAGGTCGATATGCTCGGGCATGGTGCGGACGGTGCGCGGATTGGCCGTCAGCTTGATGACGGGAACGATGGGATTGCCGATGACATTGCCCTGCCCCGTCGGAAACAGATGCACCGCGAACCCCGCCGCCGCCTGAAGCGTGACGCATTCCGCCGCCGCCGAGGACGTGTCCATGAAATACAGCCCCGGCCCCTTGGACGGCGCCTCCGCCGGCTCCAGCACGTCGATGTACCGCGCCTTGTGGCCGATCTTTTGGAAGTTGCCGAACGCCTTTTCCTCGATGGTGGACAGGCCGCCCTCGATATTGCCCTTGGTCGGCTGGCTCTCGGAAAGATCGTTGGTCTTGTTGGCGAGAATGAAGTCGTTATAGGCGGTCCAGGTTTTTAGAAATTTCTCCGCCACTTCCGGCGTCGCAGCGCGGGCGGCGCAGACCTTTTCGGCCCCGGTCAGTTCCGAGGTTTCGCCGAAACAGGTGGTGGCGCCGAGCGCATCGACCTTGTCGATGAAATTGCCGACGGTCGGGTTGGAGGCCAGGCCCGAAGTGGTGTCGGATTCGCCGCATTTCACGGAAACCCAGAGGTCGGAAATCGGCGCCTCCTCGCGCACGCGCTCGCTCGCCCAATGCACGAAATCTTTTGCCGCGCGCGAGGCCGAGGCGATGGTCGAAATGTCGCCATGGCCCTCGATCGAGAAGCCGGCGACCGGCTTGCCGGTGGCTTCGATGCCCTTGACCACGCGGCCGGTCCAGCCCGGCTCGATGCCGATCACCACGACCGCCGCGACATTGGGGTTGGCGCCGGTCCCGATCAGCGTGCGGAAATGCAATTCCAGATCGGCGCCGAATTGCAGCCGGCCGTAATGGTGCGGCAGCGCCAGCGCGCCCTTGATGTTGTTGGCGACGGCCTCGGCGGCGGCGTTGGACAGATCGTCGAGCGGCAGGATGATGACATGGTTGCGCACGCCGACGCGGCCGTTCTCGCGACGATAGCCAAAGAAACTCTTGCTCATTTTCACCAACGCCTGGTCTTGAGATTCTGCACATGCACATGGCCGCCGCGCGCGATCGGCGCGACGGTGCGGCCGATGCCGTGACCGTATTTGACGATGGTCGCGTCGGCGGGAATATCGACCAGAGCGATCTTGTGGCCGAGCGGAATGCGGTCGATCGACGGCACTTGAATCGTGCTGTCGTTTTCGATCACCCAGCCGGACAAGGCGCGGCCGGCTTCGGCGTTTTCGACCACGACCACGCCGACATTGTCGGCTGAATCGTGTACGAGAAAATCGGGCGCGGACATGATGACTGACTCCTTGGTGGATGCGGGGCGCGCCGGCTCAGCGCTGCATGCCCCATTTGCGGACGGTGGCGATTTCGATGGTGCGGAACACCAGTCCCTCGACCAGCAGGCCGATCAGGATCACCGCGCCGAGGCCGGCGAAGACGCTCGCCGTTTCGAGACGGTTCTTGTTCTCGAAGATGAACCAGCCCAGCCCCCCGGATCCTGAGGCGACGCCAAACACCAGTTCGGCGGCGATCAGCGTGCGCCAGGCGAAGGCCCACGCGACTTTCAAGCCGGTGAGGATGGAGGGAAAGGCGGCGGGGATCAGGATCAACGCGACATAGCGCAAGCCGCGCAGGCCGTAATTGCGGCCGGCCATGCGCAGGGTTTCGGTCACGGCGGCGAAGCCCGAGGACATGTTGAGCGCCAGCGGCCACAGCACGGCGTGGACCAGCACGAACAGCAGGCTTGGCGTTCCCAAACCGAACCACAGCAAGGCCAGCGGCAGCAGCGCGATGGCCGGAAGCGGGTTGAACATGGCGACGAGCGTGGCGAGCAGATCCTCCCCGATCCGTGTCGAGGCGGCCAGCGCGGCGAGCACGCCAGCGAGCGCCACCCCCAGGGCATAGCCCATCAGCAGCACTTGCACCGAAGTCCAGGCTTTTCCCAGCAGGCCGCCGCTGGCGATCCCCTGCCAGAACGCTTGCGCCGTCTCGGTGAAGGAGGGAAACATCAGGGGATTGTCGGCCCAGACCGCATAGGCCTGCCACAGAGCGGCCAGCGCGACGAGAATCAGCCCGCGCCGCAGCGCGGTGATATTGAAGGCGCGACGCCACAGCGGCAGGGTGCGCGCGGCGGGAGCGGGCGCGCTGGCGGCGAGGGGGATGGAGACAGGAAGGGTCATTGCGCTCTAAACCGATCAACTGAGTAGGACTATAGCCGCATGCCGCGCCGGAGTCATGCAATATCGACTACGTTTATAGTATTTCTTTCCAACGTTCGACGCATTCGCCGAAGCGGCCGAGCGCCGGCGGCTTGAGGCCGGCGTAAAGCGCGTCAATTCCCTGATCGATTCGGCGCGACTGTTCGGCGAACAGCGAGCGTCCCTCAAGGTCGGACTCGACCAGGAATGGACCGAATTCCGCAACCTCAAGCACCCAGATCGCCTGGGCGATCCCCAGTTCCTCCAGCCAATGCACGCCCTGCACGCGCCTGACGCCCCGCCCCAGCAGCGCGCCCGCGCCATAGCCGACCGTGGTCAGATAGATCGCCTGATGGGGAACGAAATGATCGCGGTAATCGCGCTCGGCCATGCCGCCCTTGCCGATGACGATCCGGGCCTGCGACAGGTCGAGAAACCGACCGATCCACTTGGAAAAACGGAAGCTGGCGGTGGCCGTCACGGCGCCGAGCCGCGCGGTTCCGTCGGCCGCCACGCTGGCCGCCGGCGAACAATGGAAATTGGCGTTGGAGATCCGCGCCAGATCGAGCGGCGGCGCGAGTCCCTCGTCGAGCCAGCGCCGGTAAAGACCCTCGCGCCCGGTGTAGAGCACGCCATTGAGATAGACCACGTCGCCGGGCCGCAGCGGCTTGAGGTCGTCGGCGGTGACGGGAAGGGTGAGGCGGTGCGTCTTCATAAACCCTCCCGGCGCGAATAGGGCGTGAACCATTGCGGGTCGTCGCGGAAGTCCACTTGGCCGTCGGCGTGAAGCCGGGCGACGGCGCGGCGCGACGACAGGCAGAAGGCGTGGATGGAAACCGGCATGCCGCCGGTATGGGTGTAGGCGGCCTCGACATGCACATCGACCGACATGGAGCGGCCGACGAAACCCATCGCGCCCATGCCGGACTTTTCCGCCAGCGCCTGCAAGTCGTCCTCCAGCGCGGCGATTTGCGGATCGGGATGGCGCGAGCCGGCGGGACGCAGGCAGGCCGCCTGCTTGCCCAAGACCATGCAGGCATCCTTGGAGCCGCCGAGGCCGATTCCAAAAATCGCCGGTTGGCAGGCGAGGCCGCGCTTGCCGAATTGCAGCAGGCAATCGAGGAAGAAACGCTTGATTCCGTCGATCCCGTCGCCGGGGAACAGCATGCGCCAGTCCGTGCCGAACAGGCCGCCCTTATGGACCGCGATCAGGTCGATCCAGTCGGCGTCTGGCTCGAAACTGTAGTCGATCTCCGGCGCGCCCATGCCGCAATTGTTGTTGAGGTCGCGCCGGCTCAACGGATGCACGCGGTTGGGCCGCAGCGGAATCGCCGCGGTTTCCCGCGCGGTGGCCGTGCGCAAAATGCGTTCGAGGCCGATAAAACCGCCCTCGACGCGCGCGTCATTGCCGGCCTTGACGTACCAGCGCGGCAGGCCTGTGTCGGCGCACATGGCGCGGCGGTCCTGCTCCGCCACCTCCCAGTTTTCCAGCATGGCGTTGAGCACGAAGCGGGGCAGATCTTCGGTCTCGGCTTCGGCGAGGCGGCGCACGCCTTCGCGCATGTCCGGGGGAATGTCGATCGCGGCGCGGCGCATCAATTCGCCCGCCGTGGCGTCGAGCGTGTCGAGCAAAATCATGTCAGGCTTCGCCCCGGTTTGACGCGGCTGAATTTGACCGCGCGCGTCGATGTCTGGAGGATCGCGCCGTCGAGACGGACCAAGGTATTGGCGCTTTCAGTCAAAGGCCCGCACTCCGGAAAATCGGCGCGGAAATGCGCGCCGCGCGAGTCGGTGCGCGCGAGCGCGGCGGCGGCGATGGCGCGTCCGACCAGAATCTGGTTTTCGACATTGAGCCGGTCGTGCCAGCTGGCGCTGAACCGCGCCGATCCGGCGACGCCGACCGACAATACCTCGTCCGCCATATTGGCCAGTTCGTGCGAAGCCTCGACCAGCCCCGCGCCGTCGCGGACGATGCCGACCTTGTCCCACATCAGGCCCAGCAGCTTTTCGCGCAAGGGATAAAGCCCGCCGGGCTTTTCCCGGAACGGCCGCGCCGCCGCGTCCACGGCGCGCGCGGCGACATCGGCGTCGGGTTCGGGGGCGCCGCGCGACGACGCGGCGAAACGCGCCAGCGATTTTCCGGCTATGCCGCCGAACACGGTGGAGTTCGCCACGCCATTGCCGCCGAGCCGGTTGGCGCCATGCACGCCGCCGGTGTCCTCGCCGGCGGCGAACAGGCCGGGCAGAGCGGTGGCGGCGTCGGGCGCGATCTCCACGCCGCCCATCATGTAATGCGCGGTCGGCGTCACCTCGACCAGACCGCCGACGAGATCGAAACCGACATCGGCGCAGCGGTCCACCATGCCCTTGAACTCCCGCCGCACCATTTTTGGGTCGAGATGGGCCATGGAAATGAACAGGCCGCCATGCGGTCCGGTGCGGCCCTGCCGCATTTCCTCGAACATGGCGCGGCTGACGATGTCGCGGGTGGCGCGTTCGGCGCGCGGGTCGTAGCGGTCCATGAAACGCGCGCCCAAGCCGTTGAGCACATGGCCGCCGACGCCGCGCAGGCCCTCCTCGATGATGGTGCCGGTGACGCGGGTATGGTCGCCGCGCACCAGCCCGGTGGGATGGAACTGCACCATTTCCATGTCGCGCAAAGGCAGGCCCAGCCGCAGCGCCATGGCCAGCCCGTCGCAGCTCTTGTCGCCGGAGGGCGTGTGATAGCGGTAAAGGCTGGGTCCGCCGCCGGTGGCCAGCAGCACGGTTTTGGCGCGCACGAGCCGGAAGCCGCCGGTGCGCATGTCCGCCAGCAGCGCGCCGGCGATTTGTTCGCCATCGCGCGAAGGGATCAAAGCCATCGCGCGATGCTCCTCGAACCGCGTGATCGGCCGGGCGTAAACCTGCTCGGACAGGCGGTTGATAATCTCGATGCCGGTCAGACTGCCTTTGTGGACGGTGCGGTCGAAACTCTGTCCCGCAAAAGCTTTTTGGTGGACGGAGCCGTCGGGGTTGCGGTCGAAATAACAGCCCCAGCGGTTTTCCAGTTCATGCACGCGCTCGACCGCGCCATTGACCAGCGTCCAGGCCAGTTCCTGGTGATTGAGCCACTTGCCGCCCTCGATCGTGTCCATGAAATGGCGTTCGATGGAATCGGCGGGGTTGAGCGCGACATTGTAGCCGCCCTGCACCATGCGGGTGCAGCCGCATTTGCCGAGCAATCCCTTGACCACGAGCGCGATCGACAGGTTTGGCGCGGAATCGTGGGCGTGCAGCGCGGCCAGCAGGCCGGCGCCCCCTGCCCCGAGGATGAGAATGTCGGTCGCGGCGGTATCAAAGGTCATGCCTGCCCCCACAGCGCATAGGCGGCGGCGACGGCCCCGGCGAACAGCACGGAGGCCGCGATGCGTCCCCCGCCGCGCGCCCGGCCGGGTAAAAATTCGGCGGCCAGAATGCGCGCGCCGCCGGCGAGATGCAGCGCCAGCGCCGCGACGATCAGGATTTCGCCGGCGCGCGCCAGCGGATGCGCCGTCAGCGCCAGCGCGCCGTCAAAGATTTCGGCGTCGGGCAATCGCCAGAGCGCCGCCAGATGCAGCGCCAGGAACAGCGCTAAAGCCAGCCCGGTAAGGCGATGCGCGGCGAACGCGTAGA
Source organism: Rhodoblastus acidophilus (assembly GCF_900187365.1). Lineage (GTDB taxonomy): Bacteria > Pseudomonadota > Alphaproteobacteria > Rhizobiales > Beijerinckiaceae > Rhodoblastus > Rhodoblastus acidophilus. The sequence continues at coordinate 12,566 of NZ_FYDG01000017.1, read as the reverse complement.
AGGCGACATGGCGGGCGTGGCGGCGCGGCGCGAAGCGGAAACGCTCGCGCGCCAGAGCGCGCAGGCCGATGCCGGCATGGAGCGCGGCGACGACGGCGAAAACGCCATAAAGCCAAAGCCAGTCTTGAACTCGGCCCAGAATGACGGCGGCGCTCAGGCCCCGATGGGTGAAGACCAGGATGCCCGCGAGATGCGCCGCGACGAAGCCGATCAGCGCCAGCGCGGACAGGCGCTGCAAGCGAAACAGGACGCGTTCGCGCATCAGACGTTTCCGCCAAAAAGCAGGGCGCGCTTGAGGCCGAAAATTCCGCCCGCCGGATCGAGGCCGACCGGGCAATGCGCGCTGCAGTTCTCCTGGCCGTGGCACAGCACGGCCTGATCGGCGATGGCGGCGAGATGGCGGCGCGGCGCGGCCTCGCGTGCATCGTTGAGGCAGGTCCAGGCGCGGTTCAGGGCGGCCGGGCCGAGATAGGCCGGCAGGGCCGCCACCGTGTCGCAGGCCGCATAGCAAACGCCGCAGCCGATACATTCAATGCCGGCGGAGGCTTCCGCGCGCCCCGGCGCGTCCATCGCGATGGCGGCGAAATCCTGCGCCGCGCGGCCGTGGAACTTGCCATCGGCGCGGCGCCACTTGTCGAAAAACGGCGCCATGTCGGTGGCGAGGTCCTTGACCACCGGCAGATTGCGCAACGGCCGGATTTCCAGCGCGCCCGCCTTGGCCGCCGTCTCGGCGAGGGTGCGGCAGGTCCAGCGCGGCGCGCCGTTCACCATCATGGCGCAGGAGCCGCACATGCCGACCCGGCACGCGTAGCGATAGCCGAGATCGGGTTCGAGATGACGCTGCACCCAGGTCACGAGATCGAGCACGGTCTGGTTCGGCGCGCGCGGAACCTCATAGGCCTGCATGACGGCGGCCTCGCTGCGCCAGATGCGCAGGCGCCATGGCGGGAGGACGGGAGTTTCGCGCGAGGCGGGTTCTGGCGACGGGTGGGGCGTCGCGCCCTTGATCGAACACATGATAAGCTAGTCTATTTATTTAAGTGATTTAATCAACTATAAAGAGCGACAAATCGTCTCCAGGAGTCCCGATTGATGAGACAGCTCTCTTTGCGTCAGGCCGAAGCCCTCGCCCAGCAGGCTCTGCGCGCGGCGGGCGCGCCGCAACGCGTCGCTGGCTCCGTCGCGCGGGCGCTGGTCGCAGCCGAGGCGGACGGCCTCGCCTCGCACGGCCTGATGCGCCTGCCCTATTACGCCGACCAGGCGGCGAGCGGCAAAGTCAGGGCCGCCGCCGACCCTGTCGCCGAGCGCCGCGCCCCTGCTCTGCTCCATGTCGACGCGCGCGAAGGCTTCGCTTATCCGGCGATCGAACTGGCCTTGGCCGAAGGCGGCCGCCTCGCCCGCGAACAGGGTCTCGCCTTGGCGGCGGTCGGCGATTCCCACCACGCCGGGGTGATGGGCCATCATGTCGAGGCCGCCGCCCGCGACGGTCTTGTGGCGCTGGCCTTCGCCAACACCCAGGCCGCGCTGGCGCCGTGGGGCGGAAAAAAGGCCCTGTTCGGAACCAACCCGATCGCCTTCGCCTGCCCGCGCGCGACGGACGCGCCGCTGGTGGTCGATCTCTCGGTCAGCGCGGCGGCGCGCGGCAAGATCGTGGTCGCGCGCGACAAGGGCGAGTCCATTCCCCCCGATTGGGCTTTCGATCCCGAGGGGCGGCCGACCACCGATCCGGCGCAGGCGCTCAAGGGCGCGCTGGCGCCGTTCGGCGGCGCCAAGGGGGCGTGTCTGGCGCTGATGGTGGAAATTCTCGCCGGCGCGTTGACCGGAAGCGCCTTCAGCCATGAAGCCGGCACGATGTTCGACGCCGAGGGCGCGCCGCCGCGGCTCGGTCAATTGTTCCTGCTGATCGACCCGCAACGCCTTGGCGGCGCCACGACCCTCGCCCGCGTCGAAAGCCTGCTCGCGGCCATGCTCGACCAGGACGGCGTCCGCCTGCCCGGCGCGCGCCGCCTCGCCCTGCGAGAAAAGGCGCAGACGGAGGGGATAAGAATCCCCGCCGCATTGTTCGAGGAGTTGAGCCGCCGCGCCGCGCAAGAGCCAGCCGAGGTCTGACGTGCAGGCGCCCTGCCCCGCGTAAAAAAAAAATCAGGAACCGGGCTGGTCGTGGATTTCCGCGAAGAACAGGTCCTTCCAGTTGGCCGGGCGGGTCTTGATCGCGCCGGTCTTCACCATGAAATCCGTGAACGCCACGGTGTTGCGCGGCACGGAGTCATAGGCCGGCTCCAATTCGGTGAGCTGTTTGACGGCGTCGGCCAGCGCCATTTTGTCGCCGGTTTCGCGCAGGTAATTTTCCGCCACGCGCTTGGGGTCGGTGCGCTGGATTTCCAGCGCCTCCTTCAGCGCGGCCAGCAGGACGCCATAGACCTTGGGATTGGCGTCGTGGAATTTTCGCGTGGTCGCCAGCACGACCTGCGTCGTCTCGCCGCCGAACACGTCGGCGGTGCGCAGGATGATCCTGGCGTTGGGCAGCTTCAGTTCGTCCTCATGGAAGGGCGGCGGCGTGAAATGCGCGCTGACCGCTCCGGTCGTCAGCGCCTGCGTCGCGTCGGGGTGGGACAGCGCGACGGTCAGACGATCGAGCTTGTCGAAGCTCTTGTCGCCAAAAGCCCTGGCGGCGGCGATCTGGAGGAAGACGGCCTGCGGCGACACTTTGACCGCCGGCACGGCGATGCGGTCGGTTTCGGAAAAATCCTTGACCGAATTCACGGCGGGATTTCGCGTGATCAGATACATCGGAATCGCGGACACCGGCCCCACCGCCTTGACCTCGCCGCGGGTCTTGTCCCAGAGATTGAGAAAGCCGGTGGTGCCCAGGCTGACCACATCGGCGGAGCCGGAAAGCAGCGCGTCGGCCATGGTCGCCGAGCCCTGGGTGTTGAACCATTTCGGCGCGAGCGTGACGCCCGCAAGCGCGGCGTGTTTCTCGATCAGCTTCTCGCCCTTGATCGTGGTCAGGGTGATGTGGCCGAAGCCATATTGGTTGGCGAGCTTGATTTCGGCGACCTCGGCGTGGCCGGCGGATGCGGTCAGCAGGCTCACGGCCAGCGCCAGGGCGGCGGAAAATCTACACATGAAACACCTCGCTGCTTTCATTCGCCGGTGAAGACGGGCTTGCGCTTTTCGAGGAAGGCGGCGATCCCCTCGTGATAGTCGCGCGCGCTGTTGACGGCGGCGACTCTGGCGCGGGCGATGGCCGCGCGTTCGGACGGGCCTTTGGGCAGGACTTCGCCGACGAATTGCTTCAGCATCGACAACACCTGCGGCGCGTTGCCGGCGATTTCGCGCGCCAGCGCCCGCGCCGCCTCGACCTGGGTTCCCGTGGGAACCACGCGATTGACGAGGCCGACCTCATAGGCGCGCCGCGCGTCGATGGCGCCGCCGACCAGCAGCAGCTCCATCGCGATCTTGTGCGGGATGCGCGCGGCGAGCGCGCTGATCAGGCCGCCGGAATAGCCCACCTTGGCCTCGGGATAGGAAAACACCGTATTCTCGGCGGCGACGGCCATATCCGCGCTCTGGACGAACACCAGCCCGCCGCCGACCACATGGCCGGCGGTGGCGACGATCACCGGCTTGTCCACCGCAACCCCGACGCTGGGAACCGCGCGCCAGAGATCGTGGGGGATGTCGCGCAGGTCGGCGCCGGCGGTGAAGGCGCGGTCGCCGGCGCCCGTGAGGAGCGCGACGCGGTCGTCGCCGCCCTGGAATCGCACCCAGGCGTCGTGCAACTCGTCCACCACCTGATGGGTGAGGATGTTGTGCTTCTCGGCGCGGTCGATGGTGATTTCGGCGATCCCCTCGCGGGATTCGTAACGGACGACAGGCATGGGCGTTCTCTCTCAAATTCAGGACAAGGCGGATTCGCGCGCGTGCTTCGCGGCGATGCGGGCGCGTTCGGCCTCGGCGCGTCGCGCCGCGCGTTCGGCGGCGTCGAGCCGGTCGGGGTTGGAATAGTCCAGCTTCCAGTCCGGCGGCCCCGGCCAGATCTGCGGATTGACCCGGGTGGCGCGCGGCGCCGTCGCCGTTTCCAGCAGATCCAGCGCGAGGCGCAGCGTCTCCTCCTGGGAGGCCGGATCGCCCGGCCGCCCGGCGGAATTGCCGAGCGGAAAATCCGAAAACAGCAGGCGCGGGACGCCGCAATGTTCGACAATGTCGCGGGCGCAGCCCATCACCACCGTCGCCACGCCGCTCCGCTCCAGGGCGCGCGCCGCCAAGGAAAGGCTCTGGTGGCAGACGGGGCAATTGGCGACCAGGAGCGCCGCCTGCGCCCCATCCGCTTCGACGCGGCGTAACAGTTCGGGAACGTCGACATCGAGCGTATGGCGCTGGCTGCGGTTGGTCGGCAGGCCGTGGAAACGCGGCGCCAGCCGCAGCAGGCCCTGCCCCGCCAAGCGCCGCAGCAACGGCAACGGGAACCATGTCCCGCTGTCTTCCATGCTGGTGTGCTTGCGGTCGATGCTGACATGGGCGATGCGCAGGTCGTGATCTTCCGCCGTGTCGCCGGAATAGACCTCCCAGAATTTGGCGGCGGCGTTGTAGGGCGCGCCCGGTCCCTGCGGCCCCTTGTCGGGCTGGAACGGCGCGGCGGTGGTGATCAGCGTGACGTTGGTTTCGCGCAGCGGTTGGGACAGGGGCGCGAAGGGGACGTCTTGGTGATGCGCCCATTGGTAGGGATTGTCGTAGCCGAGGGCGAGATACCAGGCGCGGGTGCGCGCCATATAGGCGATGGGCGCTTCGCTCATGACGGGCGTCCCGCGACCTCGATCAGCTTGGTTTTCGCGCCCGTGTGCGGCAGCGAGGCGAAGGGCACGATGGTCACTTTCGGACGGAACGTCAGGAGGTCGCGGATGCGCTGCTCGATGGCGCCGGCCAGCGCCGGCCATTCGGCGTCGCCGGTGTTTGGCCCGGCCTCGACGGCCAGTTTCAGCGGCGGTTCAACGCGCGGCGGCGGGCCGTCGAGCCGGATGCGCAATTCGCCGGAAACGGCGGGCTGGAAGGCGCGCAGAAGAGTCTGGATCGCCGCCGGATAGACCTTGACGCCCTTGATGGCGAGCATGTCGTCGGCGCGGCCGATGATCTCCATGCGCACGCCGAAATGGCCGCAGCCCGGACATTCGCCGACATGCAGCCGTAGAATGTCGCCGGTGGCGTTGCGGAACGCCGGCGCCGCCTCATATTCGAGCGCGGTGTGGATCGCCTCGCCGACGGCGCCGTCGCGGATTTCGATGGGCTGCTTGGTTTCGGGATCGACGAGGTCATAGCGGAAGCAATAATCCTCCGCCATATAGTGCATGCCGTGCGCCTCGGCGCTGTCGCAGGTGATGGTGCCATTGTGCCAGGCGCCGCCGGTGGCGTCGAACACTTGGGCGCCGAAATGGTCGCGCACGCGCTGGCGGAACGCGGGCTGGCTGGCGCCGGGTTCGCCGGAGCAGACGATGATCTCGATGCCGAGCGCAGCGACCGGTGCGCCGATCTCATCGGGCGCGCGTTCGATCAGCTGGTTGACCATCGAGGGCGTGGCGAACAAGGCGCGCGGGCGGGTGATCTGGATGTAGCGCAGGATTTTGGGCACGCCGCCCTCGGCGCCGAGGATGACCGGCCGCGCGCCAAAAGCTTCCAGAGCCTGCGCCCAGGTGACGCCGGCGAGCCACAGCGACAGGCCGAAGGCGTGAAACGTGGTGTCGCCGGGGCGAATGCCGGCGGCGCGGAACAGACGGCCGAGAACCTTGTAGGTGATCTCCTGGTCCTTGCGCGTGAAGACGTAGAAGGTCGGCGTTCCCGTCGTGCCGGAGGTCGCGGCGAGGTGGACGGCGGCGTCGCGCGGCGCGGTCAGATGCAGGCCCAAGGGATGGCCGTCGCGGGCGAGCGAGGCGTCCTGGCTTTCGCGATGGCGGGTCTTGTCGAGAAAGGCCGGCAGGCGGCGGAAATCGTCGAGCGACCTGATGTCCTCTGGCGCGCGCACGCCGGCTTCGAGGAAACGCGGGCGGAAATAATCCTCATTGGTCCAGAGATAGCGGATTTGGCGCTGGAGCTTTTCCCAGCGCAGCGCGTCGAGCGCGGCGAGATAGGCGCCGGGGTCGCGCGCGCCGAAACGGGCGGGGTCGAGATAAGCGAGGCGATTTTCGGAAGGCATGGGCGGGTGCGTCTCGGAAAAGTCGGCGACGTGAGACGGGCGGACGCCGCTCTGACGTTGGGTGTTGAAGCCAGACTTGCAAAGCGCGCCGCTTAATGTCAATAAAATTTATCGACAAAATCAACAAGTGGCCGGCCGATGCGCCGGCCCGGAGTTTCTAACATGACTGCTCATTCAAGGCCGCGCGCGCGCCGTCCCCTCTCCCGGCTCCAAGTCAAAGCGCTGGGCTGAGCCATGAGCAAGATCGAAACGCCCACCTGCTCCGAGTGCAAGCAACTACATTGCCACCGCCATGACGCGCGCTACCCCAAGCATTGCCTCACCACCGCACTGGAGGAGTCCGAGCGCACGGAGCTGGCCGCGCTTTACGCCGGCGCCGACCCAGCCGATTCCAAACTCGCTCACGCCGCCGCCGAGGTCGAAGGGCTCTATTACGGCAAGATCAACCGCGTCGAGGAGACGGTCGCGTTCGCCCGGCGAATCGGCGCGGCGCGCATCGGGATCGCCACCTGCTTCGGCCTGATCGAGGAGACCCGCGTGCTGGTGAAAATCCTGCGCCTCGCGGGATTCGAGACGTTCACCGCGCTGTGCAAGGTGGGGTCGATCGACAAGACCGAAATGGGCATAGCCGAGGAGCTGAAGATCAAATGCGGCAGCTACGAGGCCGGCTGCAACCCGATCCTCCAGGCGCGGCTGCTGAACCGTGAAAATACCGGCCTGAACATCATCATGGGCCTGTGCGTCGGGCACGATTCCCTGTTCATCAAGCATTCCGAGGCGCCTGTCACCACGCTGGTCGTCAAGGATCGCGTGCTCGGCCACAATCCCGTGGCCGCGCTCTACACCGTCGGCTCCTACAGCGCCCGCCTGCTCGACAAGGAGCGGTTGGAGAGCCTTTGACCGGTTTCGGCTGTCTGCAAATGGCGGCGGCGTTGACGGGGCCGTGTCGCCACGGGAGATTGTGAGCCAAATTCGTTTTGCGCCGGGATGCGAACGGCGACGCTTGTGTTCATCGTGCAAGTAAGGCGAAAACTTGGAACGACGCATGATCTCCGCCTCCTTCGTGAAGGAGGCCCTGGATTCGCTGCGGCGGCGCGGCTTGCCGACCGAACCCGTGCTCGCGGCGGCCGATCTGACGGGATATGCCGATCAGCCCGTTTCAGCCGAAACCTATGGGAAAATGTGGCTGGCGCTGGCGCGCGAACTTGACGACGAATTTTTTGGACTCGCCGCTCGTCCCATGCGTCCCGGCGGCTTCACCCTGCTGTGCCACTGCCTGCTGAACGCCACCACGCTGGAGCAGGCGCTGCGCCGCGCGCTGCGTTTCCTCAACCTCGTGCTCGACGATCCCCGCGGCGAGCTGACGCTCGAACGCGGCCTCGCCCGCATCGAACTGCGCGAGGCCGGGCCGCCGCGCTCCGCCTTCGCCTATCGCACCTACTGGATCGTGCTGCATGGCGTGATCTGCTGGTTCGCGCGCCGCCGACTGCTGCTGCGCCATGTGGATTTTCGCTGCGCCGAACCGGATTTTTGCGACGATTACCGCCTGTTCTTCGGCGCGCCCGTCACATTTGGCGCACCCTTGAGCCTGCTCGCCTTCGACGCCGCCTTCCTCAAACTGCCGATCAATCGGCAAGAGGGCGCGATGCGCGCCTTTTTGCGCGGCGCGCCGGCGAATATTTTGGCGCGCTACGCCCATGACGCCGGCCTTGCTGCGGCGGTGCGGCAAAAATTGCGCGCGTCGGCGCCGGCGGATTGGCCCAATGTCGAGCAGATGGCGCGCATCCTGAGAATGCCGGCCTCGACCCTGCGCCATCGCTTGCAGGACGAGGGACACAGCTACCGCGCCATCCGCCCTGCGCGACGAGAACAAGCCATGTCTCAAGGAGGCGTCGATGGCCAAGCTTTTCGCCGCGGAAATGGCCGAAAAGGTCTGCTCCGACGCCATCCAGATTCACGGCGGCTACGGCTATCTACAAGACTATCCCGTCGAGCGCATCTATCGCGACGCGCGCGTCTGCCAGATTTACGAGGGGACGAGCGACATCCAGCGTCTGGTGATTTCGCGTGCGGTCAAGGAGGGCCGATGAGCGGGCCGTTGTCTGGCGCGCGCGTGCTCGAATTCGTGAGCATCGGACCTGGCCCCTATTGCGCCATGCTGCTGTCCGATCTGGGCGCGCAAGTGCTGCGCATCGACCGCGAGGGCGGCAATGGCTGGCCCAATCCTTCGCATGACCGGGGCCGCGCCACGCTGACGCTGGACCTCAAGTCGGACGCCGGCCGCGCCAAATGTCTGGAAGCGGCGCGAACCGCCGACATTCTGATCGAAGGCTTCAGGCCCGGCGTGATGGAGCGCCTGGGCCTCGGCCCCGATGCGCTGCGGGAGCAGAACCCGCGCCTGATCTACGGCCGCATGACCGGCTGGGGCCAGCAGGGACCGCTGGCGCAAGCGGCTGGACACGACATCAATTATATCGCGCTGAGCGGCGCGCTGGCCGCTTTGGGACGCAAGGGGGAATTGCCGGAGCCGCCGCTCAATCTGGTCGGCGATTTCGGCGGCGGCGCGCTGTTTCTGGCGTTCGGCGTCGTGGCGGCTTTGTGGGAGCGGGAAAAATCAGGCCTCGGCCAAGTGGTCGACGCCGCCATGGTCGATGGCGCGGCGTCGCTGATGTCAATGTTTTCGGGGCGCGCGCAAAATCCGTGGCTTTCGCTGGAGCGCGGCGCCAATGTCCTCTCGGGCGCCGCCCCGTTCTATCGCTGCTATCGCTGCGCCGATGGCGGGGAGATCGCGATCGGCGCGCTGGAGCCGCATTTCTACCGCACGCTGCTGGACCTGATCGGCGCGCCGTTGGCTTTGCTTGAGCGGCGGAACGATCCCGCGCTTTGGCCGGAGGACGCGGAAACGCTGGCGCGAATTTTTCTCGCGCGCAAGCGCGACGACTGGCGCGGCCTGCTGGAGGGAACAGACGCCTGTTTCGCGCCGGTGCTCACGCTCGACGAGGCGAAAGACCACCCGCATTTGCGCGCGCGCCAGACATTTTTGACTCGCGGCGATGCGGTTCTGCCGGCGCCGGCGCCCCGCTTTTCCCGTTCCCAGTCGGTCATGGCGGACACGGAAGACGGGGCCAACGACGGGGCCAGGATGCTGGAGAGCTGGAAAGCGCTCGCCATTGCGGCCCACCGCCCGATGCAGGATTAGGTCCGCACGGGTGAGCTTAGGCCGCGGCGCGACAGAATAGCGTCAGGCCGTGGGCGCGTCGCGCTCAGCCGTCTCGGGAGAGCGGGCGTCCAACGGCGTGCGAGGCGCGCCGAATTCGGCGACGAGGGCCGACAAAGTTTTGAGCCGGGATCGCGGAGTTTGGGCCTCGGCTGTGGGCCTTCCCTGCGTTACGCCGATGCGCCGGGCGGCTCGCAGAAAAATCGCGCTGTTCCTGGCGGAGCCGATGCGTCGTCCGACATCGGCAAGACGCAACGCTTCGTCGCGCGCGCCCTCCAAACCGTGATGTTCGAGCAGATGCAGCACGGCTGCGTCGATCTCGTTATTTGAAATTCTGAAGAACCAATTTTTCATCACGGCTGGATCCATGGGGTGGCTGGCGACGGATTGCAACGCAGGACCGCAAGACGCGAACTCAAGGTTCTTTAGCAACCGCACTGATTCGTGTCGACATAAACGGTCGGCCTAACGCCCCGTTAATTTCAACAACGGCCAAACCGCCGAAGCCTCTCGACAAGCAAGATCGCCTGCGGCGGATGATGTGATGACCTGAATACGCCACGCACGAGACAGACGCATGACGGCTGACACGCCGGCGATGGCGGTCGATCGCCATCTTTCGCCCACGCCTTTTGCCATTTCCTCGAAGGCGCCGTCGAGGCCGCCCTGCCCGCGCTCTCGACGTTGAGTCCGTCGCCAAGCGCATCCGCCAGCGCGGGATCGCGCTGGCGTAGAGATCGAGCAAACGCGCGGGGCGACCTGCGTCCCTCCGTTGCTCCCAGACCGGTTACGCCGCGCGCCAGCTTTCGGGGGCGGCGGCCAAGCCGGCCGCCACGTCGGCCGCCAAGTCGGCGGCCTCCTTCTCGGACAGCAGGCGGGCGAGATTGACGATCACGACGAAGCTCTGGTCGCGCCGCACCACGCCGTCGATGTAGTCGCTGGCCCAGCGCGCCCCGATGTCGGGCGCGGCCTCGATCTCGTCCTTGCGCACCGCCGTCACCTCGAACACGCGGTCCACCACAATGCCGAGCGTCAGAGCGCGCTCGCCCAACGCGACATCCACCACCAGCACGCGGGTGGCGGAAGTCGGCTCGACCGGGGGCAGGCCGAGCCTCATGCGCAGGTCGATCACCGGCACGCCTTGCCCGCGCACATTGCACAGGCCGAGAAAATGGCGTGGGCCGTTGGGGACGCGGAAGGCCCGTTCGTGGTCGAGGATTTCGCGCACGACGCGCACGGGGAGCGCGAAGCATTCGGCGTCGAGCGCGAAGGTCACCAGTTGCAGTTCGTCGTGCGCGCTCATGGTCAGGCGCTCTCGCGGAAGTCGCGATCTTGTTCATCGCGTCCGCCCATCGACAGGTCGAGGGCGAAGCCGCGCGCGCGCTCCTGCTGCGCCTGCACCGTCGGCTTTTTGGCCAGCGTCGCGTGCGACTGGGTTCGGACGCCTTGTTTGGGCAGGGCGTGGGTCTTGACGCTGCGCTTCGCTTGCGGCCTGACGGCGGAAGGGCGGCGGTCGCCTTCGTCGTCCACCCTGAAGAAAGCGATGGAGCATTGCAGCTCCTCGGCCTGGGACGCCAGTTCCTCGGAGGTCGCCGACATTTCCTCGGACGCCCCGGCGTTCTGCTGGGTGACCTGATCGAGCTGCTGGATCGCCTGGTTGATCTGGGAGGCGCCAATGTCCTGCTCACGGCAGGCGGCGGAAATTTCCGCGATCAGTTCGGCGGTCTTGCGGATGTCGGGCACCAGACGGTTGAGCATGTCGCCGGCGTCCTTGGCCGATTTCACGGTGTCGCCGGACATATGCGAGATTTCCCCGGCGGCGGCCTGCGAACGCTCGGCCAGCTTGCGCACTTCCGAGGCGACCACGGCGAAGCCCTTGCCGTGCTCGCCGGCGCGGGCGGCCTCGACCGCCGCGTTGAGCGCGAGCAGATCGGTCTGACGGGCGATTTCCTGCACGATGGTGATCTTCTGCGCGATCGTGTCCATCGCCGCGACGGCGCGGGCCACGGCCTCGCCGGAGGCTTCGGCGTCCTTGGCCGACTGGCGCGCGATCTTTTCGGTCTGGGCGGCGTTGTCGGCGTTCTGCTTGATGTTGGCGGCCATTTCCTCCATGGCGGAGGAGGCTTCCTCGGCGGCGGCGGCCTGTTCGGTCGCGCCCTGGGCGATCTGCTCGGACGTGGAAGAGAGTTGCTGGCTGCCGGACGACACATTGCCCGAAGCGATCGCCGCTCCCCCCACCACATCGCGCAGCCGCTCGACCATTGTGTCGACGTAGCCCAGCATGTCGCCGATCTCGTCGGACGGCAGGTTTTCGGCGCGCCAGGAGAGATCGCCGTCGGCGACCGAGCGCATCACCGCGCCGGCGCGGCCGAGTCCGTTGCAGACCGACATCGAGACCCACAGGGCGAGGGCGGCGGCGATCAAGACGGCCGCCCCCGTCGCGGAGAGGGTCACCATGCGGATGAACGCGTAGTCCTCGCTCGATTCGAGGCGCGCCTTCTCCATCCCCTCGATATAGAACTTGCTGCCTTCGCTGAGCACCGTGCGCAACCGGCTCGAGGTGACGCGCGCGCCGCCCAACGACAGCTCGGTCGCGCCGGCGATGTCGTTGGCCTTGATCTTGGTCCGGATGTTCACGTCGTTGGCGAGATAGGCCTTGAACGCCTCATCGACGCTGGCCCAATAGGCCTTGCGCTCGGGCGGCGCGCTGGCGCTCAACTCCGCCCACTGGCTCTGGAACTCCTTGATGGCGGCGTCGCCGGCGGCGACCTGCTTGGCGGCGTCGTCGGGCGACGTCGCCAGCAGCAGGTTTTTCTGCGCCCTGAGCGCTTCGAGCGACAGGATCTGCAGATTCTGGGATCTCTCCAGCCGCTTGGAATTGAAGCCGATCACCTTGTCCAGCACATGGTTGGCCTTGGACAGGTCGTACAGGCCGAAACCTGCGATGGCGCAGAGAAACATGATGACGATGCCAAATGACATCGCGAGTTTGAGTTTTATGGTTAGGCGCATGGTCGATTAATCCTCTCGAAAAACGCTTTCGCGGTTCATTCCATGAGTTCGCTCAGGCTTTGGGATAACGGATGATTTCGGCGTCGTTTTCGGGGGCTTTGGCGTGGAGGAGGGCGTGGAGGTCGGGCAGGATGACGACGGCGTCGG
>NZ_FYDG01000034.1 GCF_900187365.1 Rhodoblastus acidophilus | reverse complement strand
GTGGCGAGCGTCGGCTTCATGCCTGACGGCCGCGTGGGCGAGATATTCCTCAACGCGGCGCACCGCGATCAGTTCATGGATCATCTGATCCGCGATATCGGCGTGCTGATTTCCTACTGCCTGCAATCGGGCTGCGATTTTGAGCGGATTCGCGAGGGCATGACCCGCGACGCGCATGGGAGCGCCCAGGGGATCGCCGGCGCCGCGCTCGATGCGCTGGCGGGCTTTCTGGCGGAGGCGTCGGTCGATGGCGCGACGCTCTAACCCCAAGCCTGACCCCAAGGCCGAAGCCGAGGCGCGCGCGACGGCGATGCGCGATTGGTTCGCCGATTATGACCGCCGGCGCTGCAAGTGCGGCGCGAAGTTTCCGCCGTTCGGCGTTTCCGGGACCTTTTATTGCCGCCCCTGCTGGCGTGCGGCCTGCGCGAAGGAGAGCAGCCATGTGGATCGATCTGCGAGGCAACCCGGTTGAGGGGCGCTGCTCTCACGGCGTGATGAAGCTGTTCGCGCCGATCGGGCGGTTCACGCCGGCGCGGAAGATGGCGCTGGTCGGCGCCGTGAAGGCCGGACATGCGGCGCTTGCCGACGTGCTGCGGTTTTACCGCATCTCCGAGGATGAGTGGCTGGCCTGGACGCGCGACGCGACCGGCGGTCGCGATCTCATGCGTGTGACGCGGCGGAGTCCGCGTGCGCTGGCGCGGGTGGCGTGATGACGACGATCATGAAGACACAGAACGTCGGAAAATCAGAGCAGTCTGTGAATTGGCCGTTCTCGATTGGCGTGCGCGGATGGCCTCGCGACCACCAAGCATACGGTACGGCGCTCGATGATGCGCGGCGCTTCCTGGCCGATCGCGACCGGGAATTCCTCCGGTGGTCGCCTGTTGATCTGGCTGCTGTCCTTCGAAGCCTGCGCAACCCCAAGGCGAAACGGAAAGGCGGGGTGTGATGCGGACCATACAGATCTATTCGGCGGAGCTGCTCGCGTTTTACGAAGCGTCGCTTGCCGCTCACCGGCGAAATCTCTCCGGCGTCACGGGCGAAAACAGGGCGGATCTCATTGAGACGAATTTCGCCGCGCATGCCTCTGCTTTGCTGGATGCGCTGCCTGTCGAGGGACCGGGAATTTTGCGCCAGGTCGCGCTCGATCTTCGCACCTCTCCTGCGCCGAAGCCCGCGCTCCCGGCGTCGAGGTGGGCGCGGGTGCTCGGGTGGACGGCCGAGTGCTGGCCGTACGCCTTGCCTGTCGCCGCGCTCGTCGGTTGCGTGGTCGCTGACGCTTTGGGTTTCCTGCCATGAGCTTTTCGCCGCAGGTCGAAGCATGGGTGGCGCGCGCGCGCGCTGTGCGGGTGATCGACGAGCTGCAGCGGCGAGGGATTTACTCGCGCCGGATGGCCAGCTCGGGCGCGCCGTGCCCGGTGTGCGGCGGCGTTGATCGGTTCTCGGTCAACGCGCGGAAAAACCTGTTCTTTTGCCGCAAGGGCGGTGTGGGCGGCGATGCCATCGCGCTGGCGCAATATCTCGACGGCTCGGACTTTTACGCCGCCGTCGAGACGGTGACCGGCGAGGCGCGCCCGGACGATCTGCGCCCCGAGACGGCGGAAGATCGGCGCCAGCGCGAAGCCGAGTGGAAGCGGCGCTCCGAACAGATTCGCCTGCAGCAGGAACGCGAGTACCGCGACCAGGTGGACTATCGCGAGAAGGAACGCGCGGCCTGTCACGACATTTGGCGCCGCGGCTATAATTGGGCTGGTTCGCCGGTGCAGGCCTATCTTGAAAAGCGCGGGCTCTATGCGCCGCCGCACGCGAAGCTGCGCTATCTGGTCGAACACCCCTACTGGGACAATGATTTGAAGCGCCGCGTCCATTGGGGGCCGGCCATGGCTGGCGCAATGGTCGGGCCGGACGGGCGCTTCGCCGGCGTGCATCAGACCTGGCTCGATTTGTCGACGCCGAAGGGCAAGCTGATCCTGCCGCATCCCAAGACTGGCGAGATCTATGACGCCAAGAAGACGCGAGGCTCCTGGAAGGGCGCGACCGTGCCGCTGGTGACCTGTGCGGCGCCGGAGCGGTGGTTTCTCGGCGAGGGGATCGAAACTGTTTTGGCGGTTTACACGGCGCTTCACCGCATGGGTTCCCCCCTGCTGGAGGGGGCGGAGTTTCACTCGGCCTGCAACCTCCTGAACATTGGCGGCAAATCGGCCGGGCGGGTGGCGCACCCGACTTTGCGGATCGTGCGTAAGGACGGCCGTGACGGCGGCCCAAAGAAGGTCCCCGGCGCGACGCCGGCGGATGTCGATGACGATCTGCCGCTGATCGCGATTCCGCCGAGCGTGCGCGAACTGGTCCTGCTCGGCGATGGCGACAGCGATCCTTTCAGCACCGATCTCGCCATGCGTCGCGGCGGGGCGCGGTTCGCGCGGGCCTATCGGCAACTCACTGTGCGGCTCGCCATGGCGCGCGCGGATATGGATTTCAACGACATGCTGGGACTGGCGGAGGTGGCGGCGTGAACGATGACCAGATTTTAGAACAGATTGCGCGGGAGACCTGGGCGGAGAGCGTGCAACTCAACGAGGAATTTCGCGCCAGCTTGCCGAAGCATATCCGTGAGTCGCTCGACCCGCTTCCGGGATGGGATGATCCGCTGGCCGTCGAGAACCGCGAGGTTCATTTGCGCTTCGCCCGCAGGTCTCTTGCCGTCATCCGGCGTTTGGCAGAGCAATGACATGAGCGGCGCGGAAGAAATCGCAAAAACCATTGAAAGCGCGACCGTGCTGGCTTTCCCCGGCAAGGCCGCTGAAAAAATCGCGGACGGTCCCGCTCTCGTGGAGGGTGATGGCGGGCATGGGCGCGGGTCTGACGATCCGCCTCCGCCTGACGGCCCGGATGATGTCGACGGCGACGATTCCGATGGGCGGGGCGGCGCGATTGCTCAGCTCAATCGCACGCACGCGCTGGTGTTGTTGGGGTCGCGTGCGGTGGTCATGCGGGAACAGCCGGACGGCCCTGTTGAGGATCGCGTCCGCTATATGTCGCCCGATGCGTTCAAGACGTATTTTCAAAATAAGAAAGTACGGAAGGTCTCGCGCGTTCTCGACAAGGAAACGGGTGAATGGGTGCAGAAGGTCACATATGTGAACCTGGCCCCTTTGTGGCTGGCTTCGCCTGATCGTCGCACGTATGACGGCATCGAATTCTTTCCCGATCCGCGCAATGCTCAGGGTACGCCGCGTTATTTTAATATTTGGCGGGGGTTCGGCGTCGAGCCGTCGTCGGACGTGCCGGAAGAAAGGGCGAAGAAATACACGGTTTTTCGCGACCACGTTTTCACCAACGTCTGCTGCGGCGACAAGGACCTGTTCGAATGGACCTGGGCGTGGCTGGCGCATCTGATCCAGCGGCCGCGCGAGCGGATCGGCACGGCCATCGTGCTGCGCGGCAAGATGGGCGTGGGCAAGACCGTGCTTGGCCAAGTGATCGGCTCGCTGTTCCCCTCGCATTATTTTCTGGTCGATGACCCTCGCTATCTCACCGGGCAGTTCAACGCACATATGGCGAGCTGTCTCCTCCTCCAGGTGGACGAAGGCTTTTGGGCGGGCGACAAGGCGGCGGAAGGCCGGCTCAAGGGGCTGGTGACCGCCGACAAGCAGATGATCGAAGCCAAGGGCGTCGATCCGATCCGCCTCGATAATTACGTGCGCCTGCTGTTCTCCTCCAACAACGATTGGGTGGTTCCGGCCGGCATGGATGAGCGGCGGTTCGCCGTGTTCGACGTCGGGGACTACGCCAAGGAAAACCACGGCTATTTCCGCGAGCTTTATGCGCAGATGGACAGCGGCGGCCGTGAGGCGCTGCTCGCCGATCTGCTCGCCTATGACCTCGATCGCGAGGGCGCGCCGAATGTGCGGGTGATCCCCAAAACGGGGGCGTTGCTCGAACAGAAAATCCGCACACTCGATCCGATCCCGATGTGGCTCTATGGGCGACTGATCGACGGCGCGCAGACGCACAGAAAATCGAAATGGGAAGGCACAGTGCCCATTCGCACGCTGCACAATGATTATTTGCGCTTCGCCGAAAAGACCGGCGTGAAGCGGAAAGCCAGCGATATCGAATTCGGGATTGCGTTGAAAAAGCTGCTGCCCGACCTGACGGAGTCACGAAAGCGACAATGGGTCGAGGAGATCGGCGCGGACGGCCGCCCCACCGAAGTGGAGAAGCGCGTGCGCTGTTACGAATTCCCGGACCTGGCCGCGTGTCGCGACACGTTCCAGGAGGCGATGCGTCAGCCAATCGACTGGGGGCCGGAATTGCCGGGAGAGGGGGAATGTTCGGCGGATTCGGGTTTCCGTGATGAGCCGCTATGACCGGGCGCGTCATAGGTGTCATAGGTTCACCGGCAACCTATGACACGGTTTTTTCCTTCTAGATCAATGGCCGGTCATAGGTGTCATAGGTGTCATAGGTTTTCCCTCGCGCGTGTGCGCGTGCGTGAAGCTGGATTGCAAACGAAGTTGGCCGCAACCCAAAACAACCTATGACACCTATGACACTTATGACCGGCATCATTTTTGACGTGCTCAATCAACAGCTTAAGCGCGTCATATGTTTCTTCTTCTTCTTCTCAAACCTATGACACCTATGACCGAAGAGCGAGGCGGGGCGATGGATCGGCGTTTTTGGGGCGTTGCGGCGCTGAAACCGGGTGTGAAGGCGACGGGGGAACGGCGTGAGTTTCCGTTCGGCAAGCAGAAGCTGGCGGAGCCGGCGAGTACCGCTGCGGCGCGTGAAGGGTTGGTGGCCGCCGGGTTCGATGCGTTTGCGCCTGCGGTCGTTGAAGATCGGTGGCATGTTAAGCGCAACGGGGATCGCACCAGGATCAAGACGCTTGTCCCGCTGTTCCCGGGGTATGTCTTTTTCGGCTGGAGCGATTGCGATGGCTGGAGAGACGCGCCGCACGCGCGCGGCGTCGCAGACGTACTCCGCGACGGGGACAAGTTTGCGACGCCGGCGCTGGTCTCACGTCGGACCATGCTCATGTTGCTTGCAGCAGGAGAGGTAATCACCGGGATCGCACAGGCGCGTCCGGTTCCCGCGTTAGAGCTGGGCGATCGTGTCGAGATCAGGAGCGGCGTTTTCGCCGGAATGATTGCGCGCATCCTGTCGTTCAAGGGCAAGAAGCGCATGAAAGCGTTCCTCGAATTAGAGGGGCTTCAGCAGGCGGGCCAGCGCCAAGCGTTCGATCTGGAAGTGGAAACTTGCGAGCTGGCGAAAAAGACGGCTTGACGAATTTTCGCAAATCAGTTCTGGATATGTTCAGTCGCGTGCGGACAGGCCAACGAACCGTCCAGATCGCGGGTATGCGGCCAAAGGCCGCCCCAGGCAGCGTGAGAAACTGTCCCGTCGAGGGTGAAAAGAGCGCCATACAGCGCCGACATCCTCGAAAGCAAACCGGAAGCCATTCCGGTCCGAGTGCGCCAGCTTAGAAAATCCAACGCAGACGGTGTCGCATGCGGCTGCTGGTCACCTACGACGCCAAGGCGTTCTCGACGATGGTCGCCGGCATGGATGCGGCGGCTTCTGGTGCGTTCCGCACGCAGGTCGCGGGCGTGATCAACAAAATTGGTCAGGAAATTCACGCGGGCCTTATCGACCCCCTGAAACATCAGGTCGGCCTGCATGGCTCGACCATTCCGCGTGCGATACACGACCAGCCAGCCGGCGAAGGCCGCCTCGCTTACACCCTCATGACGCGCGGCGGCGACATCTCGTTGCACTACTTTGGAGCGCATGAAGGCGGCGGCGGGGTGTCGGCGCACCCGCGCGACCAGCAGATGTTTTATTCCGGCGCGTTCATGTTGTCGGGACCGCGCGGCAAGCGCGCGGCGTCGCCCAAGCTGAACGGTCAGGTTTATCGGAACGTCGCCGGCGGGAAATGGGGCGGCGCAATCCAGAAGGTGAAGTCGGGCGTGTTCATTCCCGAAGAGATGGTGAGAGGCGCGGCGCGCGCAGCTTTCGAGCGCACCGTCGCTTCGCGCCTGCCTGCTGAGATCGGCCGCCTGATGACGTTGATCGTCGGCGCCCGGTGATCCTCGCCGCAGGGGGCGAAAGCCATCCCGCGATGCGACTTGCCGCCGGGGTTGGCGGGTCCTTCCCGGGCCAACGCGATCTGCGGATCGTAAACGCGCGATCTATCGGCAGTTGCAGCTAAATTCGAAGCCTAAAGTCGCCTTTAGGGACTAAAGAACTCATGCGAAACGAGGGGGCCGTCCTAAAATCGCAGTTCGCGACCATGATGAACGTGACGCCCGGTCGCGTGTCGCAGTGGATTTCGGAAGGCAAGATCGATGGGGCCGCGCTTGAAGGCGAAGGGCGCTCGGCGCGCATCAATCCCACGGTCGCGCGCGAGCAGCTCAAGGAGCGGCTGAACATCGACCAGCGTCTCGGTCTGAACGGACTCTCGACCAGGCTCGAAGCGCCCGTGCTGCCGTTGCCTGAGCCCAAGGCGTCGACCTTTGAACCGGAAGACACGGTCGAGACCAAGATCAAGCAGGAGAAGCTGTTCCAGGTCCAGCTCCAGACGGAGCGCCTCCTCGAGGAGCGGCGAGCCAACCGTGGTTTCTACGTGCGCGCGGCGGATATGCGCGCCGAGGTCGCCGGCGTCTCGTCAAAAATCCTCGCGACCGTCGAGGGCATGTTGCCGGAGATCGCCGCCGAACTGGCCGCCAAACTCTCGATCCCGAATCGCGACGCGCTGCATATCCTGCGCGAGAAATTCCGCGAGGCGCGGCAGCGGCTCGCCGAGCAGTTCAAGATCGAAGCGGAAGGCGCCGCCGAGACCGTCGAGGACCTGGACACCTATGACGAGCCGCAGCGCCCGCAATGACCATCCATCTGGCCAACCCGCGCCGGCTGGCCTACGGCGCGGTCGCTGACGTCTGGACGCCGCCGCCTCCGGTCGATTATGAGGCCTGGGCGGTCGCGAACATCGTTTTCAGCGAGCGCGAGTCACCGACTTTCAAGGGGCCGTTCAACCCGCGCAATTTTCCATTCTTCACGGAGATCTATCGCGCGCTCGGTCCGTCCGATCCTTGCCGGATCGTGACCATCAAGAAATCGGCCCAGTGCGGCGGCACGATCCTCGCGAACGTCTTCACCCTGGGCTCGCAAGCCCTCGATCCGAGCGACTTCCTCTATTGCCATCCGACGGAGGATAACGCTCGGCGCTGGTCGAAGATCAAGCTGAAGCAAATGCTGCGCGGCACCACCGCGCTGGCGGATGTTTTCCCCGAAAAGAGCCGTGACGGGGCGGACAATATCCTGTTCAAGGAGCGCGCGGATGGACGCGGCGCGATCCTGATTTCCGGCGCCAATTCGCCGGCGTCGCTGTCGCAAGTCACAATGCCCAAGCAGGTCCAGGACGACCTGTCGAAATGGGAGATGAACGCGGCCGGCGACCCAGAATCGCAGGCCGATTCGCGCAGCCAGGCGTGCGAGTTCGCCAAGGTCCTGAAGATCAGCACGCCGCTGGTCATGCCGGGATGCCGGATCACAAAGAATTACGAGCAAGGCAGCCAGGAGCAGTTCTACTTCCCCTGTCCGCATTGCGGGCACGAGCAGACCCTCGAGCTTGAAAACTTTCTCGACAATCTCGACGAGGACGAGCCGGAGCGGTCGCATTTCGTCTGCGCCGAATGCGGTTGCGCCATCGAGGAGCACCACCGTCCCGCGATGCTGCTCAAGGGGCGCTGGATCGCCAAGAACCCGAAGGCGGCGCGCTATCACCGCAGCTTCGACATCTGGTCCGCCTATTCGCTGTTGCAGAGTTTTGAACGCATCGCCCGCGCCTGGTTGTCGGCGAAGGGCGATCCGAAGAAGGAACAGGTTTTCTACAACGACGTCGCCGGCCGCGCCTATCAGGTCAAGGGCGAGGCCCCGCCTTGGGAGGCGCTGCGCAAACGCGCCGACGAAAACGGGCACAAACGCGGTGTGGTTCCGGCCTGGGCCTTCGTGGTCACGGTCGGCGTCGACGTGCAGGACGGGTGGCTCGCCTGGCAGGCGGTCGCCTGGGGGCGCGAGGGCCGGCGCGCCGTGATCGACTATCGCCACATCAAGGACGCGGCGATTGATACGCCCACCAGCTCGCACCCCCGGCTTGATGAGCTGCTGGCGTCGAAATGGCGCGGCGAGACCGGCCGTGAATTCGGCGTCGACATGCTGGCGATCGACGGCAACTATATGACCGAGGAGGTTTGGGGTTGGGCCAAACGGCACCCGGTCTCCAAGGTCATCATGGTCCGTGGCGTGGACGGCGACGACAAGCCCTTGCTCGCCCGCGTGAAAAAAGAGCGCAACCGCAAGACCGGCAAGCTGCTGCGCTATTCGTCGCGGTTTTACCATTTCGCATCGTGGGTGATGAAATGGGCGCTCTATCGTCACCTCGCGAAGGATGATCCGCTCACCTATGGCTTCGTCGCGTTTCCGAAGGAGATGGGCGACGACTTCTTCCAGGAGCTGACCGCCGAGCATCGCGTGCTCAAGAAGGGCAAGGGCGGAGAGGTTCGGTACGTCTGGGAAGTCCAGGACGGCCAGCGCAACGAAGGCCTCGACACCATGCTGCAGGCCGAGGCCGCCGCCATCAAGTTTGGCGTGCGCGACATGGCGCCGGGCCGCTGGGACCAGATCGAGCGCGAGCGCGCCGCGCCGCCGGACCAGGGCCAGTTGGACATAGAGGACATGCTGACGCCCGCCGCCGCGCCGGTCGCGCCAGAGCCCCCGTGCGAAACCAAACAGGACGATACGCCCTCTCCGCCACCGGCGCCGCCGCCTGCGCAAAAGCCGCGCCGGGCGATGGCGGATTTCGCCGCAAGTCTGAACAGGAAGTGAGCCAATGCACCTGCCGGGCGATCTCGCCGAATTTCTTCTGGCCCAAGCGCGCTCCGCCGATTTTGCGCATGATCGCGAGCGGTTCCTCGCCGCCGCCGAGCATCTGGCCGCGATGGCGTCGGACGCCGTTCTTGCGGTGGTGGAGTCGCCGAAGATCGCCGACGTCGCGCGGAAACTGAACGAAACGGCGGCGATCCTCACTGCGGCCGTCGCTGAACACTCGGAGGAGTCGAACGATGGCGATTGACGCCGACACCCTGCGCCAGCGTCTCGCTGAAGCTGAGCAGTCACTGCACGAAGTGACGGTCCTCGGCGCCACGACGCGCCTGCGGCACAATGAGAAGTGGACCGAATTTTCGCCGGCCGACGCCGGCAAGCTGCGCGGCTACATCAACGAT
This sequence comes from Rhodoblastus acidophilus, assembly GCF_900187365.1. Taxonomy (GTDB): domain Bacteria; phylum Pseudomonadota; class Alphaproteobacteria; order Rhizobiales; family Beijerinckiaceae; genus Rhodoblastus; species Rhodoblastus acidophilus. The sequence continues at coordinate 4,764 of NZ_FYDG01000034.1, read as the reverse complement.
TTGCGCGGCCAGTTGCGCGCACTCGGCGACATGACCGTGAAAGGTCGCCCGCGCGGCCGAAGGGTCGCTTTTTAGTCAACCTCGAAACCAGGAGTCTACGATGGCTGTTCGTGCAAAAATGAACTTGATGGGGATCGTTCCGAATACTTGGGGGGGCTTTCAGGCGCTCTTCCAGTGCGAATATGACGCCGCCAATCCGGATGACGTGAAGTTCTGCAAAGCCACGCCCAACGGCGATGCTCGATTCTCGATCGACAATCCCGCCGCTATTGAGCAGCTCGTGATTGGCAAGAAATACTATTTCGACATCACGCCGGCGGAATAACGGCGTCGAAATGACGATTCCCGCGATCCTCGGCCCGACCGGCGACCCGTTGCCGCGCGCGGACCCGGCGCGTCCGCGCGCCGGGGCGTCCGCAGCTGGCGCGTTCGGGTGGGGCATGGGGCGCGCGTTCAATGGCGCGTCGTTGACCGATCCGGACCTTTCGACCTGGTCGGCGTGGAATCCGGCGCCGCAGGTGGCTATCGCCGCCGACCGGAACATTCTGTCGGCGCGAATCCACGATCTTGCGCGCAATGACGGCTGGGCCTCCGGCGGCGTCGCCCGCATCGTCGACGCCGTGATCGGCGCGAGCTGGCGGCTTTCGTCCAAGCCGAATGCGCGGGCGCTCGGGATCGACTCGGACGCTGCGGCGGAACTGGCCGACCAGATCGAGGCGAAGTTCAAACTCTGGGCTGAATGCGTTGACTTTACCTGCGACGCCGGCGGCCAGATGAATTGGGGCTCGATCCTCGCGCTGGCGTTCCGGCACCGGATTTGGGACGGCGAGGCGCTGGCCCAGATCGACTGGATCGAGCGCGACTGGGCCTATTCGACGGCTGTCCAGGTCATCCATCCGGACCGCCTGTCGAACCAGAACAACGCGCCGGACAATTACGCGCTGCGCGGCGGCGTCGAACTCGATCTCGACGCCTCCGGCCATTCGCGCGGCGAACCCGTCGCCTATTGGGTGCGCGGCGCGCATCCGGGCGAGGCCTATTTCGCCAACCTGAAAGTCTGGACCTGGGAACGCGTGCCGCGCCGGACGCCTTGGGGGCGTCCCCTCATGGTTCACGCCTTCGAAAAGCAGGCGGCGGGGCAGTTTCGCGGGATTTCCCCGCTGGCGCCGATCCTGAAGAAAATCAGGATGCTCGGGCGCTATGACGAGGCGGAGCTACAAGCGGCGATCCTCAACGCCGTGATGGCCGCCTTCATCACCTCGCCGTTCGACGCCGAGCAGCTCGCAGAATCGATGAGCGACGAGGGCAGCCTCTCGACGTATCAGAACCAGCGGCGCGAATGGCACGACGCCGCGCCGATCTCGATCCCGGGCGTCAAAGTCAATTTCCTGGCATCCGGCGAAAAGGTCGAGCTGACCAACCCGAACCATCCGAACAGCGTTTTCGAGGCGTTCGAGCGGACGGTGTTGCGCAACATCGCTACGGCCATAGGCGTGACCTATGAGCAGATGTCGATGGACTGGTCGCAGGTGAATTATTCGTCCGCCCGCGCCGCCTTGATCGAAATCTGGCGGGGCTTCACCGCCCGCAAGGACAATTTCGCCGCCAGCTTCGCCCAGCCGATCTTCGCGGCCTGGCTGGAAGAGGCCATCGACAAGGGCGACGTCAAGCTGCCCAAGGGCGCGCCGTCCTTCTATCAGGCCAAGACCGCCTATTGCGCCGCGAAATGGATCGGCCCCGGCCGTGGCTGGGTCGATCCCCAGAAGGAAGCGCTGGCGGCGATTGCGCGCGTCGAGGCCGGCTTCTCGACGCTTGAGGACGAGTGCGCCGAGCAGGGCAAGGACTGGGTCGAGGTGCTGATGCAGACAGCGCGCGAAAACAAGATGCGAGAAACGCTCGGCCTGCCGGCGACCATTCCGCAGCAAGCGGCGAAGCATCTCGCGGCCATGCCGGTTGAGCAGGACGAACCGGCGCCGGCCAAGTCGAAGAAAGGTCAGCCATGAGCGCGAGTTACGCCGAAATCTGCGCGCGCATGTTTGAGACGCCGCTGATGATCTCGGACGCCAAAGCCGCCGCCATTGTCGGAGGCCTCGGCGGACGGCTCCTGGGCGAGCCCGTCACCGTCGTCAACGCTCTCGCCGTGGACCACTCAGCGTTTCAGAACGGGCGCCCGTCGGCGGGGCGTCTCGGCGACCGCACCGGGCGCATTTACGATCGCGACCAGACCCCTGTTTTTGACCGGATCGGCAATGTCGCGATCGTCGGCGTCGAAGGAACGCTGGTCCATAAGGGCAATTACGTCGGAGCGTCGTCGGGCCGCACATCTTACCAGGGCATGCAGGCTCAGATTGTCCGCGCCGCGCGTGACCCCTCTGTCAAGGGTGTCGTGATTGAGGCCGATTCCTTTGGCGGCGAAGTCGCCGGGGTGTTCGAGACGGCCGATATGCTGGCCGCGCTTTCCAGGAGCAAGCCAACGCTGGCGATCCTCACCGATCATGCGCTCTCGGCGGCCTATTTGCTCGCTTCGGCTGCGCGCAGCATCGTCATTCCCAAAAGCGGCCTCGCAGGGTCGATCGGCGCCATCATCCTGCATGCAGACATGAGCGGCCGGCTGGAAAAGGAAGGCGTCAAGGTCACCGTTTTGCGCGCCGGAAAAGACAAGGCGACCATGAACGCGGTCGAGCCGCTCTCTAAAGAGAAGCGCGAGAGCGTCGAGGCGCAGCTGGAATCGGTGCGACAGGATTTCGCCGCGCGCGTCGGACAATATCGATCAGGGCGTTTCAACGCCAACCAAGCCCTCGCCACCGAGGGCGCAGAATTCGACGGCGCGGACGCCGTCGCACTCGGCCTTGCCGATGCTGTCGGACACGCCAACGACGCGTTCGACGCCTTTGTCCGCGAAATGAGCCGGGCCTGACGCCCGCGCAAACAAGGAAACCCGCATGAGCAATGAGACTTTGCTGGCGGCCGTTCGCGCGGCCGCCGATCCGACGCCAGCGCCCGCATCCGCGCAGACCGCTTCGGCGTCCGTTATTACGATGGCGCAACACGAAGCCGCACTGGCCTCCGCCCGCCGCGAGGCGTCGGAGCAGGCGACCGTCGCCGAGCGCGCGCGTGTTTCGGCTATTCTGGACAGCGACGAAGCCAAGACCCGCGGTTCGCTGGCTCGGCATTTTGCGTTCAAGACCGGCATGAGCGCCGAGGACGCGCGCGCTGCGCTGGCGGCCTCGGCCCAAGAGGGCGACGCCGCGCCGGCCTCGCCGCTCGCCGCCGCAATGGCTGCGCACAAGCCGGCTTCGCTTGGCCCGGGCGGAGAGCGCAACGCCGCCGCGCAGCCGGCCAAGACCGTGGTCGCCGCCGACATTTACGCCCGCCGCGCTGCTCAGACCGGCCGTCGCTGATCCCAGGAGTTTCCGCCCATGACCATCCTTACCGAAAATCCGCACGCCGGTTCGTTCCTTCTCGCCATCGACGACGAGGGCAACCTTTCGCGCGACAATATCGTGGTCGCTTCCGGCGCCGGCGTGCTCCAGCCGGGCGCGGTGCTCGGCAAGATCACCGCCTCCGGTAAATTCACCCTGCGCGACGCCGCCGCCTCGGACGGCTCGCAGACCGCCGCCGCGATCCTTTATGACCGCGTGGATGCGACCTCCGCCGACGCCAAAGCCGTCGCGGTCGCGCGCCATGCCGAGGTGCGCGGGTCCGCGCTCATCTGGAAATCCTCCGACACCGCCGCCCAGAAGACGGCTGGCTTGGCCTCGCTGGCCAACGCCATGATCATCGCGCGCTAAAAGGACGCCCGAATATGAACGATCTTGTGATCAATGCCTTCGAGTCGGACGCCTTTTCGTTCGTCTCGCTCACCGACAGCATCAACAATCAGCCCTTTGTTCCCGGCCGCATCGGCGAACTTGGCCTGTTTCCCGAAACCGGCATCATTACGACCGGCATCGAGATCGAGAACAAGGACGGCTATCTTTCGCTGATCTCGCCGACCCGGCGCGGCGGCCCCGGCGAGACGCGTCCGAAGCTCAGCCGCCAGGCGCGCGTGCTGAAGGCGTCGCATTTCCAGATCGACGATTTCGTCAACGCCGATGAAGTGCAGAACGTGCGCGAGTTCGGCCAGCCCGCGCAACCGCGCACGGTCGAGACCTATCTGGCCCAGCGCATGGGCGAGGTGACGCCGAATTTCGACGCCACGCTAGAACATCAGCGCGTTGGCGCCGTGAAGGGCGTCATCCTCGATAAGGACGGCGCCACGGTCTATGACCTTTATTCCGAATTCGGCATCAGCGCCGCCGCCGATGTGAGTTTTGATCTGACGGTGGCGGGCAAGCCGCGCAAACAGTGCGCCAGCATCGTGCGCAGCGTCGCGCAAAGCCTCGGCGGCATCGCCTATTCCGGCATTTACGCGCTGTGCGGCGATACGTTCTGGGACACGCTGATCACGCATGCCGACATCGAGAAGACCTATTTGTATCAGGAAGGCCAGCAGCTTCGGAACGGCATCGCCTATCAGACGCTGACTTTCGGCGGAATCACCTGGGAGAACTACAAGGGCTACGTGCCGGCCAATGACGGCTCCGGCGGCGTGACGCCGTTCATCGGCGCGACCGAAGCGAGGGTTTTCCCGCTCGGCGTTCCCAACTTCTTCCGCACGGTGTTCGCTCCGGCGGATTACATGGAAACCACCAACACCATCGGCCTGCCGCGCTACGCCAAGGCGATCCCGAGCGACAACAACAAGGGCGTGCGTCTGGAGAT
>NZ_FYDG01000007.1 GCF_900187365.1 Rhodoblastus acidophilus | reverse complement strand
CCGTCAAAGGGTTCGCGCCGCTTCCATCCTCCCGGAGGCTTACGCCGGCGCGAACTAGGGAGACTTGGCCCGGCGCTTCGGCGTCGGGCTTTTTTATTATATGCGCCGGCGATCTTCAGACGCGAGCCAGTTTCTCTCGCGCGGCGCTCGCAATGAAGGCGGAACGGGTGACGCCACCACGGGCGGCGGCATCGTCGATCGCCTCCAGGAGGCCAGCGTCCATGGTGAGATTGGCGCGCACACTCCGGCCGGCATCAAGCACGAGGGGCACGAGAACAGCGGTTTCGCCCTCGCCGATTTCGCCGCGCGCCAGCACATCCGCCACAGACGAGGGCGCGGGCACCGGATGATCGCCGTTTCTTTTGTAAGCGATGACGTCGCGCAGCGCGGCGATCACATCGGCCAGAGCGGCTTCTGGCGTTTCCCCAGCGCCGACGCAGCCGTCAATGTCCGCGATCCGCACGCCCCAATTATTCTCCGCGCCGTCGAGGATGCCGACGTAATAGGCCATTTTGCTCCTCCTTGAGCGATCTGGCGGGTCAGAACCAACCCGCCGCCTTGGCTATCGAGCGCGCCGTTCCGGGCGTCAGTTCACGGTGGCGGGGCACCGGGATCATGATGCCCGGCCGATCATCATGAACAAAACGATCATGGCTTCCGCCGCCGACGTTGTACCAGCCTTCAGCCTCAAGCCGAGCGATGATCTTGCGGGTGTTGGTCTCTGGCTTCGGCATGTCGCGCGCCCTTTCTGTGCAAATATATGCACGCATGTTCTGCGCGCGTCAAGGCAAAGCGTGCAAAATAATGCACGCTATTTGCGCCACGTTCGTTTGAGCGTTGCCGAAAAGAACCAGCTTTGAGCTTTAGCTCGTCAGGACAGCGGTGTTTTCGAACCCACTACCTCTGGCCCGCCAAGCAAGGCTGCTAATCGCCCTCCCCGCCGCCCTTCGCATCGTCAAAAGGTGCGGCGCGTCTCGAAAATTGCCATTACATTTCAATGAGGGAAAAAGCCGCCGCACCTTGACCTAAGGCTTTGAAATATATAGGCGCGTGGCACTTCTGTCGGGGTCGCCACCTCCCTCGAAAACTCTCGACGCCGTGCGCCCCCCGCGCGGAATGGACCTGATCAGCCCGCCTCGGCTTCGGCCGGCGCTGGTTTTTGCGTCTTCTATGTATTTTTCGGCGCCAAAACCCTCGCGGCATTGCGAAAAGCCCGGAGTTTTTCAGCAGCGCCTTTTGGCAGCCTCGGCGCAGGTCATGATTGGCCCCTTCGCGTTGGAGGGCGTTGTTTTGAATATCGCCGAAAAGTTTTTCAGGTCTCCGGATACGGTTCATATCATCGGCAAGAAACAGGTCGAGCCGTTCATCAAGACGATTGAAATGTGCCAACGCGCGGGCAAGAGCGATTTGCACTACGCCTATTATTACATGCGGAGCGTGAACGGCGGCGTGTGCCTCGACGACGCCGCCCTGAAATTCATCGAGGAAGGTTTTTGGGACTCCAATACCCTGGGCGATCCGCCGCAATCGCGAAATCCGCTCTACCGCATCTGCAATCGCAAGGCGTGACCGGCCGCCATCGTCCGGCTCGCAAGATTTGAGCGGCAATCGGCGCAGGCGTTCTTTCCGCGCCGCCGAGGCGCGCATCGTTTTCGCTCACTCGGCGCGGAATGAATAATCCCGCCTGCCCAAGGGTTGTAAAAAATGCCCATTCAACCTTTGATTTTATAAAATACGGCAGAAAGCCGGATTATAAGTGCTTTTGCCCATCGCATAAATACGTATGCCAATGTCCTGAAATTTATTCAATTTAAACATAATTTAAACCTATTTAATTCAATCTCGCTCCGTGTCGCAGCGCACTTTAAATTCGCGCATTAAAAAAGGAGCACCTCATGAAGACGCTGATGTCATTTTTCAAGGACGAATCCGGCGCGACCGCCATCGAATACGGCCTGATCGCCGCCCTTATCTCTGTTGTGGCCATCGCAACATTGACCACGGTCGGCACGAAGCTGAACGCCAAGTTCGAGGGCGTCTCGAACGGGCTCAACTGATCGCGACATTCAACGGCGACTCATGTCTTTTTCTTGATAATTCTGCTCGATCTCGCGCAGGATCCCGCCGGGGTCCGCGCGAGTTTTCGTCAGCATCAATCCAGGCGCGGGGGAGAAGGCGGCGTCCGCGCCGCAAAAATAAGAGCGCCCGCCAGTGCATCCGTGGCGAGCGCTCTCTCAAGTTCGCCGGCCGGGCCCTTAGCTCCCGACCGATCTGTTAACATTAATCGGTGAATCTTGCGCGAGCCTTGCCGGGCGACAGGCGCGCCGGACCGCAACCGCCGGCGCCCGAGCGATGGCTCCGCTTCGCCGCACGCCGTGCTTACGAATTGTTTATTCTGCTGCTTCAGCTTGGCGGCGCCCTCTCGAATCGGAACACCCCGTGCCGCCCGCGCAAAACTATGGCGAGCTTGTCCAGATCGTCTACATCAGCCGCAGCCTGGTCCGTGGAACGACGGCGGAGGTTGCGGCGGAGCTTGCCGATATTCTGGCGGTCTCGCGCCAACATAACCTGCGTGAGGATATTACCGGCGCGCTGTTCTTCAATGGGCGAGGCTTCGCGCAGACGCTCGAAGGCGCGCCGCTGGCCATCGCCGATTGCTACGCCAGAATCCTGAGGGACAAGCGCCACGAAGACGTGCGCCTGATCCAGCACGAATATATCGGCGCGCGCGGTTTCGCGGGCTGGGCCATGGCCTATTTCGCCGATGTCGGCGGCGCCGGCTTCACCCTTTCGCCCAATTTCCTGCATGAGATCATCGCCCGCAACGCCGACGCGGCCCCGGTGCTCGAACTGATGCGCCATCTGATGCGCGGCGCCTGAGGCCGCGACGCTTACGCGTCGTGACCCGCCGTCTCCATCATCGTGTTGAACTGGGCGAACAGCTCGTCGTAGCCGCCGCGGCGTTCGGCTTCGCGCAGGGGCAGCACGCGCTCGACCAGAATTTCCGGCGCGTCGGGATCGGCCTCCAGCGCGGCGAAGGTTTCGGCGACATAGTCCTCCAGCGCCATCGCCCGGGGATCGGCGGCCTGGCGCGCGCCGGTCAGCCCGGTGCGGACGTAGGGCGGCGCGATCTCGTGGACCTTGACCGGACTGGCGCGCAACTGCCAGCGCAGCGACTGGCTCCAGGAATGCAGAGCCGCCTTGGTGGCGCAATAGGTCGGCGTCTGCGCCAGCGGCAGGAAGCCCAGCCCCGAAGTGACATTGACCACGGCGGCCTCGGCCTGCGCCATCAACTGCGGCAGCAGCGCCAGCGTCAGCCGGATCGGACCGACCAGGTTGGTGGCGACGATGGCCTCGGCGGTCGCCAGCGCCGCCGCCGCGGCGGCGGGATCGCGCAGGTTTTCGGTCTGCATCATCCCGGCGTTGTTGATGAGCACGTTGAGGTCCGGCAGGATTTCTTTCGCCTGCGCCGCCAGACGCGCGATCGAATCGGGGTCGGTCACGTCGGCCGCCAGGATTTCGAGGCCGGGATGGGCGGCCGCCGCCTGCTCCAGGGTTTCGCGCTTGCGCCCGGCGATCAGCACGCGATTGCCCCGGTCGACAAAGCCCGTGGCGAGCCCGAGGCCGATCCCCGTTCCGCCGCCGGTGACGAGGATGGAATTGCCCGAAAGCTTCATCGCGAATTCTCCTATCGCAAACGCCCTTCATTTACGCTTTGACGCCGCAAAAGGTCCACCGTCCGTCCCACCGCAGCGTCTTCGCCAAATTGCTTACGTTTTCGGGCATTCAAGACTTGGCGGCGCCGGGTTGGCTGGATTAAAGAAGGCTCATGAGCCTTGTGACCGATTCCGGCGAACTTGCGGATCTCTGCCGCGAATTCGCCCAATATGAATTCGTGACGGTCGATACGGAGTTTCTCCGCGAGACGACCTTCTGGCCGAAAGTGTGCGTCATCCAGATGGCGTGCGACGCCAAAGCCGTCGCCATCGACGCGCTGGCGGACGGCCTCGACCTCTCGCCCTTCTTCGCCCTGATGGCCGACGAAAAGGTCACCAAGGTGTTTCACGCGGCGCGGCAGGATCTGGAAATCATCTGGAACCTCGCCAAGCTGATCCCGTCGCCGCTGTTCGACACCCAGGTCGCCGCCATGGTCTGCGGCTATGGCGACCAGATCGCTTATGGCGAACTGGCGCAGAGCCTGTGCAAGGTCACGCTCGACAAAAGTTCGCGTTTCACCGACTGGTCGCGGCGGCCGTTGTCGGAGGCGCAGGTGCATTACGCCATCGCCGACGTCACCCATTTGCGCGACATCTATCGCGCCTTGAAGCAGAAGCTGGAGAAGACCGGGCGTCTGCATTGGCTGACCGACGAAATGGCCACCCTGACCAACCAGGATTCCTATGAGATGCGGCCGGATCGCGCCTGGGAGCGCTACGCCCACCGCGCCCGCAAGCCGCGCGACCTCGCCGTGCTGATGGAGCTAGCGGCTTGGCGGGAGCAGGAGGCGCAGACCCGCGACGTGCCGCGCTCGCGCGTGCTCAAGGACGATATTCTGACCGAACTCGCGCTGGCGGCGCCCCGCACCGCCGACGCGCTCGGCAATCTGCGCGCCTTTCCGCGCGGCATGGAGCGTTCGCGCGCCGGCGCCGAGATTCTCGCGGCGATCGAACGCGGCCTCGAACGCGACCCCAAAACCCTGCCGAAGATCGACCGCGAGCGTCGCGGCAATGGCGCCGGCGCCACGGTCGAACTGTTAAAAGTGCTGTTGCGGCAGGTGGCGGAGGCGCAGGGCGTCGCCGCCAAGATGATCGCGACCACCGACGATCTCGAAGCGCTGGCCCATGACGACGACGCCGACATCGCCGCCCTCAAGGGCTGGCGGCGCGAGTTGTTCGGCGCCAAGGCCGTGCAATTGAAGCACGGCAAGCTGGCGTTGACCGTCGAGAACAACCGCGTGGTGACGCTGGAATATCACGACGGGGAATAGCCCCGTCGCGGCGGCGCGGGCGGCGCCGCGTCAAATCTCCAGGCAGATCTTGCCGAAATGCTTGTTGCTTTCCTGATGGCGGAAGGCCGCGACGATCTCCTCCAACGGAAACACCCGGTCGATCACCGGTTTTAGCCCGCTGGCGTCGATGGCGCGGATCATGTCTTGCTGCTGGCGGCGGCTGCCGACCAGCACCGCCTTCAGCTGCAACTGCCGAAGCAGCGCATTGACCAGCGGGAAATCCCCGGCGAGGCCGGTCAGAATGCCGATCACCGAAATATGGCCGTGCACGCGCGCGGCGATCATGCTCTGCGCCAGCGTCGCGGGTCCGCCGACCTCGATGACGTGATCGACGCCGCGCCCGTCGGTGAAATCGCGCACCTTCTCGCCCCATTCCGGCGTGACGCGATAGTTGATGAGGTGATCGGCGCCCAGCGCCTTCAACTTCTCCAGCTTGCGCTCGCTGGACGAGGTGGCGATCACCGTGGCGCCGGCCTGTTTGGCGAATTGCAGCGCGAAAATCGACACGCCGCCTGTCCCCTGCACCAGCACGGTGTCGCCGGCCTTGACGCGGCCTTCCTCATGCAGCGCGCGCCAGGCGGTCAGGCCCGCCGTGGTCAGTGTGGCGCTCTCCACCGCGCTCCAGCCTTTTGGCGCATGGGTGAAACCGCGCGCGGGCGCCGTGACGACTTCTCTTGCAAAGCCGTCGACGCCGTCGCCGGGGGTGGTGGCGAAGCCGTCCACCTCGGGCTCGCCGTCGAGCCAGGTCGGGAAGAACGTGCTGACCACGAGATCGCCAGCCTTGAATTCGGTCACGCCCGGGCCGACCGCCACGACCTCGCCGGCGCCGTCGGCCATGGGGATGCGCGGCTCGGTCGGCCCCCACATGCCGCTGACCACGGCGTAATCGTGATAATTGAGCGAGGAGCCGCGCAGCCGCACCTGGATGTCGCCGCATTGCGGCGTCGAGGCCGGACGCCGCTCCACGATCACGTTGTCGAAACCGCCGCCCGGCTGCACCACAATCGCTTTGGTCATAACGCCTCCCTGTTTTGTCGTATTTGACCGCAGATGTTCAATCGGCGCGAGTCGACGTTGGTACAGTCGCGCGGCGCGGAGCAAAAACGGCGATGGCGAGGCCCATCAGCACCACGGCGATGCCGGCGAGTGTCGCCGCGTTGAGGGTTTCCCCGAAGATCAACGCGGCGCTCGACAGGCCGAACACCGGAACCAGCAGCGAAAACGGCGCGACCAGCGCGACGGGGTGACGGCTGAGCAGCCAAGACCACAAGCCGTAGCCGACCATGGTGGGGCCATAGGCCAGGAACGCCGCCCCGCCCCACACAGTCAGGCTCGGATGCGTCACGGCGCGGACGATCGCGGAATGATCCTCCAGCGCCCAGGACAGCGCCAGCAGCGGCGCCGGCGAAAACAGGCTCGACCAGACGATGAAGCCGAGCATGTGGACCCGGCCCGCCCGGATCGAGAACAGGTTGCCCGCCGCCCAGAACGCGGCGGCGGCGACCACGGCGACGAAGGGCAGGACGGGAGAAGCGGCGCCGCGAGAAACCGCGATCAGCGCGACCCCGGCCAGGGCGACTCCGGCGCCGAGCATTTGCGCGGCGCGCGGCTTTTGCCGGAGAAACGCCCAGGCCAGCAGGATGGTGAAGACGGACTGGATCTGGATCACCAGCGAAGCCAGCCCCGCCGGCATCCCAAACTTGATCGCGGCGAACAGCAGGCCGAACTGGCCGACGCCAATGCACAGGCCATAGCCGGCGAGATCGAACAGCCGCGCCTTGGGCCGGGGAACGAACACCACCAAGGGAACGGCGGCGAGAAAAAACCGCAGCGCCGTAAACGCGAGCGGCGGCGCCTCGGCGACGCCCGCCTTGATGGCGATGAAGCTGAAGCCCCACAGCGCCGCGATCAGCACCGCGAGCGCCAAATCGCGCGGCGACAGCCTGTCCGTCACGCCACCGCCAGGATCGGCTTGCGCCCGAGCAGCCGCGCCAGCTGCTTGAGCCGGCCGTTCAGCCTTTCGCCGGCGAGATCGGCCAGGTCGGGCGGCAGGGTCAACAGCAGTTCGCCGCGCGCGCAGGTCAATTTTACACGGGGCAGCACTCCTGGGGTGGAGGCCGAAACGATATAGGCGACGCGTTGCAGCGCGCCCATGATGCGGGCGCGATCCATCAGGCGCGGCGTGGCCAGCCCCCGGATCAGCGGATTGACGTCCTCCTCCATGCCGATATGGCGATAGGCCACGGCCATGCCGAGATAGGCGCGTCCGGGATGATCGACGCCCATGGTCGGCGTGTTCGCCAGCAGATCCATGGCGAAATCGGCGCGATGATCCGGCGAGGTGCGCCAGCCGATGTCGCCGTACAGGCAGGCGGCGTGGCGCAGCCGTTTCTCCTCCGCCGTCTCGTTGAGCTGGCTCGACGCGAAAAAGGCGTCGGTCCAGTGAATCATGTCCTCTCCGTGTCCCGGAGCGCGCGAGCGCAACAGATTATACGTGCGCGCCGCCTCCAGCAGCGGGTCGAGCGCGCGGGTCGCGGCGTCGAGCTGGTTGTAAAGCAGGCCTTCGCGCACGCCGCCGATCGACACCACCACCCGCGCCGGCTTGCCGCGCCGGATGATCTCCTCCAGCGCCACCGCGCCATAGGCCAGCGACGGCCGGCGCTGCTGCGACACCACGCCGACGGCCACCAGCGCCTCGCAGTCCACGCGCTCGACCAGCGTGGCGAAATCCAGCGCGTCGCGCGCCGGAATTTCATAGCCGTGCATCACCCCGAGCGGATAATTACGCTGGTGCATGTGCAGCTTGGCCAGCGCCCGCCACGTGCCGCCCACGGCGTAAAAAGTTCGCCCGCGCAAACCTTCCAGCGGCGCCGCCTCCGCCAGCGCGGCGCGCGCGATCTTGGCCGCCGCCTTGGGCGAGGCGCCCGAGGCGTCCATCAGCGCGAGAGCGCCGAGCTTGAGCGACACGCCCGGGCCGGGCCGGCCGTCCTTGATGTCGATCAGCTCCAGCGAGCCGCCGCCGAGATCGCCGACCACGCCATCGGCTTGATGAATGGTCGAGATCACGCCGAGCGCCGAAAGCTCGGCCTCGCGGGCGCCCGAAATCAGCTCGATCGGCCGGCCGATGGCCTCGCCGGCGGCGGCGAGAAAGGCCGGGCCATTGGCGGCGTCGCGGGCGGCGGCGGTGGCGATCGGCCTGATGTCCTCGATCTTCATGATGTCGCACAGCTTGCGAAAGCGCCGCAGCGCCGCCAGCGCCCGGTCCATGCTTTCAGCCGCCAGTTCGCCGGTGGTGGCGACGCCGCGCCCCAGGCCGCACATCGCCTTTTCGTTGAAGATCGGCGACGGCGAGCGCGTCACGCCCTCATAGGCGACCAGACGCACCGAATTCGAGCCGATATCGACGATGGCCGCCGGCTTGACGCCCGGCAGCCTGCCTTGACCTTGAGACATTTCAGTTCCGCTCGCGCTTCTTGAACAAGGGCTTGGGGCTCGACTCGCGCAAGCTCTTGCCCCGTCCCGACAGCGACGGATTGGTCATGAAATATTTATGCAGGTTGAACGGCTCCTCGTTCGGCGCGCGCTCCAGATGCACCGAGGAGCCGTCGGGCAGAATCCGGTAGGATTGCTGGTTGTCCATCATATTGGCGACGAGAATCTGGTCGAGCACCTGCTCGTGCGTGGTGGGATTGGTCACCGGCAGCAACGATTCGACGCGGCGGTCGAGATTGCGCTGCATCAGGTCGGCCGAGGAAATGTAGACATAGGCCTTCTTGTGCGGCAGGCCGTGGCCGCCGCCGAAAGCGTAGATGCGGGTGTGCTCCAGGAAGCGCCCGATGATCGACTTGACCCTGATGTTTTCCGACAGCCCCGGCACGCCCGGCCGCAGACAACAAATGCCGCGCACCACGAAATCAATGGAGACGCCGGCCTGGCTGGCGTCATAAAGCGCGTCGATCATTTCCGGATCGACCAGGGCGTTGCACTTGCCCCAGATCGCCGCCGGGCGGCCCGCCTTGGCATGGGCGACCTCCTCGGCGATATGCTGCAGCAGCTTTTTCTTGAGCGAGATCGGCGACACCGCCATGCGCTCCAGCCCGACTGGCTCGGCGTAGCCGGTGATGAAGTTGAAGATGCGCGAGACGTCGCGGCCGACAGCGGGATCGGCGGTGAACAGCGAGACGTCGGTGTAAATCTTGGCGGTGATCGGATGATAATTGCCGGTGCCGATATGGCAATAAGTGGCGAGCCCGCCGCTCTCTCGCCGCACCACGATCGACAATTTGGCGTGGGTTTTCAGCTCGATGAAGCCGAACACCACCTGCGCGCCGGCGCGTTCGAGGTCGCGCGCCCAGCGGATGTTGGCCTCTTCGTCGAACCGCGCCTTGAGTTCGACCAGCGCCGTCACCGACTTGCCGGCCTCCGCCGCCTCCACCAGCGCGCGCACGATCGGGCTGTCGGAGGAGGTGCGGTAGAGCGTCTGCTTGATGGCGACGACATTGGGGTCGCGCGCCGCCTGCATCAGGAATTGCACCACCGCGTCGAAGCTCTCATAGGGGTGGTGGACGACGAGATCCTTCTGCTTGATCGCCAGCAGAATGTCGCCGCCGTTTTCGCGCACGCGCTCGGGAAAGCGCGGCGTGTACGGTTTGAACTTCAGGTCGACGCGCGGCAGGCTCACCACTTCGGACAAATCCTTCAGCGCCAGCATGCCGTCGAGCGCGATCACCTCGTCGGCCTCGACGTCCATCTCCTCCGCGACAAAAGCGCGCAGGTCGGCGGGCATTTGCGCATCGGTCTCCAGCCGGATCACCGAACCGCGCCGGCGCCGCTTCAGCGCGGTCTCGAACAGCCGCACGAGATCCTCGGCCTCTTCCTCGATTTCGATATCGCTGTCGCGGACGATGCGGAACAGGCCCTTGCCCTTCACCGCATAGCCCGGAAACAGTTTTTGGATATGGGTGAGGATCAGCGTCTCCATCGCCACCAGGCGGAACCCGCCGGGCAGATCCGGCAGGCGGACGAAGCGCTCGATGTTCTGCGGCACGCGCACCAAAGCCTTCATGCGCTCGACGCCGGCGCTGTCCTGGAAGGGATGGCCGCCGCCTTCCTCAAGGTCGAGCGCCAGCGACAGGCCAAGATTGGGAATGAACGGGAAGGGATGCGCCGGGTCGATGGCGAGCGGCGTCAGGATGGGAAAGACATGCTGGAAGAAATAGTCGTCCAGCCAGAGTTTTTCCGCCTTGTTCAGCTCGTCGGGATTGACGATGGCGATGCCCTCGCCGAACAGCTCCTCCTGCAGGTCGAGCCAGCGCCGGGTCTGCTCGCGGGCGAGCAGGCTGACGCGCGCGTGGATCAGCGGCAGGTTCTCGGCGGGGGTCAGGCCGTCGTCGGACGGGGTCTCCACCCCGCTGCGCAATTGGCCGCGCAGGCCGGCGACGCGCACCATGAAGAATTCGTCGAGATTGTTGGCGGAAATCGACACGAAGCGCACCCGCTCCAGCAGCGGATGGCCGGGATTGGAGGCCTCCAGCAGAACGCGGCGGTTGAATTCCAGCCAGGACAATTCGCGATTGATGAAGCGCTTGGGCGAAAGCCGGAGATTCTCGTCCGCCAGCGCGGCCTCGGCCGGCTCGGTCATGGCGGTTACGGGTTCCATCGCCTCGGTCATCTCACGCTCTTTCGGTTTGGCCTGGACGGCTGCGGCATAATGTCTCCCCATCCTTCGACGCGTCAATCGTTCACCTGTGTCATAATTCCTCGTCTTCGCCGCCAAATTGCGGATGGGCGCGCAAAAATTCGCCGGCGAAGGCGCGCGTCACCGCCCGCCCCCGCGCCAAAGCCTCGCGGTCGAGCGCGCACACCAGTTCGCCGCAGGCGGCGAGCGACCGCTCCATGCGCGCGGCCAGATAGGCGATGGTGGCGGCGTCGACGCGAATTTGCCGATCGTCGAACAGTTTGACCAGAATCGCGTGCAAAAACGCTTCGTCGGGCGCGGCGATCTGCGCCTGCGGCATCCGGCGCAGGCGCGACAGCAGATCCGGCGTCCGCACGCCCCAAAGATCGGGCGCGCGCGCCGCCGTCAGCATCAGCCCGGCGCCGCTTTCCATGAACAGGTTGAGCAGGTGGAACAGCTCCTTTTCCGGCGCGTTCTCGGCGTCCTCCAACAGCAGCGCCCCTTCTCCGGCGAGGAGCGGCGGGCTGGCGGCGTCCATGTCGCGGCCCTGAAAAATCCGCGCGCCCGCCCGCGCCGCCCAAATGGCGCCGAGATGGCTCTTGCCCGCGCCCGAAGGGCCGGTGAGGAGCAGCATCCGGCGCGGCCAGTCGGGCCACAGCCGCACCAGCGCCAGGGCCTCGGCGTTGCAGGGGCTTTCAAGGAAATCCTGTTCGCCGAACCGGGGCGACAGCGCCAGATCCAGCGGCAATTGGCGGGTCATGTCGGATCGAGATCCATGCCGTGAAACAGCGCGCTTTGCTTGTAGCGCCGCGCCGCGAAACGCACGAGAACGCCCGCGGCCGCCGCCGCGGGGACGGCGAGGATCATGCCGGCGAAGCCGAACAGGCTGCCAAACGCCAGCAAGGCGAAGATCAGCCAGACCGGATGCAGCCCGACCGACTCGCCGACCAGTTTGGGCGTGAGGAAATTGCCCTCGAGGAATTGGCCGACCACCACCACCGCCATGGCCTCGCCGAACAGCCCGACGCCCGGCCAGCCCTGGACGATGGCCACCACGGCGGAAAACACCAGCGCGGTGAGCGAGCCGACATAGGGAATGAAGCTGAGCAGGCCCGCCGACGTCCCGATCAGAAAGCCGAAATTGAGGCCGATCATCGACAGGCCGACGCCGTACCACAAGCCAAGGAACAGGCAGACCAGCGACTGCCCGCGCAGAAAACCGCTGAGGGCGCGGTCGATGTCGCCGGCGATCTCGATCACCGTGGCGCGATGGCGCGGCGGCACCAGACTGCGCAGCACGGCGATCATCTCGTCCCAATCCAGCAGCAGGTAGAAGGTGACGACCGGCGTGATCACCGTCAGCGTGACGATGCCGACCAGCGCCTGGCCGCCCGACCAGATGCTCTTGAGGAAATTGCCGGCCCATTGCACGCCCTGGCCGACGAAATTGCCCAGGGATTTCTGAATGGTTTCGGTGGCGCTGGCGCCGTCGACGCCGAACTTCTGCAGCCAGTCGCCGCCATATTTCTGCAAGAGGTCGGCGGCCTGCTCCGTGCTCAGGGTCTGAAGCCGCGCGGCATAGACCGGCAGACTTTCCGCGAAGCCGACCACCTGCCGCCCCAGCACGGGCGCCAGCACCAGCAGCACGATGGTCAGCACCACCACGAAGCCCGCCACGATCACCAGCGTCGCGCTGAGGCGGTTGAGGCCGAGTTTCTGCAACCGGTCGGCGACGGGGTCGAGCACATAGCCAAGGATCAGCGCGGCGACGAAGGGCGCCAGCACGCTGGCGAACATGTAGAGGCCGAGGCTGGCCAGCACCAGCATCAGCAACCAGAACGCCACCTGCCATTCAATGCGCATGAGTCAGCCCTCGACGAGCGGACGTCACGCAGTCATATGCGCGACCCACCTCCTGAAATAGGCCGCGAGCGAGGCCAAGGTCAATGCCGCCACCAGCCAGACGCCGGCGGCGAACCACGGCGTCGGCAACCCGAACGCCAGCGAGCCCAACAGCAGCGCGACAAAGGCGATCTGCGCCGCCGTATTGGCTTTGGACAGCACATGCGGGCTGATGGTCATCGGCTTGTCGAGCAGCCAGCACAGCAAAACGGCGCCCACTATCAACAGGTCGCGCGTCACCACCAGCAGCACCAGGAACAGCGGCGCCTGGCCGATCGACGCCAGCGTGATGTAATTGCACACCAACAGCGCCTTGTCGGCGAGGGCGTCGAGATAGGCGCCCAGTTCCGAGCGCAGGTCGAAGCGCCGGGCGATCCAGCCGTCCAGCGCGTCGGACAGACCGGCCACCACGAAGATCGCCAGCGCCTCCTGCCAGCGACGCTCGATGATCATCTCCACCGAGAGCGGCGCGAGCACCAGCCGCGCCAGGCTGATCAGGTTGGGAATGAAGGCGAACCAGGTCCGGGACATGGCGACTCGACGCAACGACACGGGCTCAATATGCGGCGGGCGCCGTTGCGTGACAAGAGCGGCGCCGACCAGGCTCGATCAGATCAGGCCGCGGCGGGGGCGCGCGGCGCCCGGCGCAGCAGCGGAATCATCACGATAATCGCCGCGATCAGGAACACGATCTCCAGAATATAGACCGTGTTGTAGGGCGTGGCGACGCCGAACGGCTGCGCGATCGGCAGGGCCGCGACCACGTCGCGGATCACGCCGCCGAGCGCGATGGCGACGCCCGCCGCCGAGGCCTGGACCGCGCCCCAGGCGCCCAGCGCCAATCCCGTCTGCTCCTCCGGGGCCAGCTGCATGGTCGCGGTCAGCGTGCCATGGCCGAACAGGCCGGCGCCGAAGCCGATCAGGGCCGTGCCGAAGGCGAACAAAGCCATGGAATGCAGCGGCGCCGCCAGAATGACCGAGAGGAAGGCGGGAATGCCGATCAGGGCGCCGTAAGTCGCCATGCGGAACGGATCGGCGCCGCGGCTGAGGACGCGCGAGGCCAGCGCGAAGCCGAACAGACCGCCGATCGCCAGCGCCGCCGTGAGCTTAGTGGTCTGCCCGACCGTCAAATGCAGCACCTGGCCGCCATAGGGTTCGAGCAGCACGTCCTCCATGCTGAAGGCCATGGTCCCCAGGCCGACCGCAACCAAGCGTCGCACGGCGCCGAGGCCGGAGGTGAAGCTCTGCCACGCCTCGCGGAACGACGGCATGCGCTGGACGACGCGTTCGACGTTTCCGGGCCGGCGCGTCTCCTGCTTCCACAGCGCGACGACATTGAGAACCAGGGTGGCGACGGCCGCGGTCTGGATGACCTGGATCAGCCGCGCCGGGGAGAAATCGGCCAGCGCGTAACCGAACAGCTGCGCGCAGACGATCATGCCGGCCAGCAGCGAGACATACATCAGCCCGACGACCTTGGGCTTGGATTCCTCGGGCGCGAGATCGGTGGCGAGGGCCAGGCCGACGGTCTGGATCATGTGCAGGCCGGCGCCGACCAGCAGAAACGCGACGCCGCCGCCGATATAGCCGATCCAGGCCGGCGCTTGATTGGAATGGCCCTGCCCGGTCAGCACCAGAATCGCGAAGGGCATGATCGACAGGCCGCCGAACTGCAGCAGGGCGCCCTTCCAGATGAACGGCACGCGTTTCCAGCCGAGGGCGGATTCGTGATTGTCCGAGCGAAATCCGATCAAGGCGCGCAGCGGCGCGAAGACGAGCGGCAGCGAGACCATCACGCCGACCAGCGAGGCCGGGGCGCCGAGCTCGACGATCATCACGCGGTTGAGCGTCCCGACCAGCAGGACCAGCGCCATGCCGACCGACACCTGGAACAGGGACAGGCGCAACAGCCTGGAAAGCGGCAGCTCCGGCGTGGCCGCATCCGCGAACGGGAGGTAGCGGGCGCCGCGCGCCACCCATGCCCGCATCACCTTCTCGCTGAATCGGTTCATGACGTGGAAACCCAAGGTTACGATGATTCGAACAACGGGCCGGCGCGGAACGACGTCGACGCCAAACGCCCGAGAGGCGGACGGATTTCCGACGCCGGACCCGCGACCGCCCCTAATGAAGAAACGACCGGCATCGCGCGACACCGGCCGTCAGAAAAGCCTTAACAGCTCATGCGGCGTCGGATGACGCCACGTTCAGCTTAGCCGACGATCGTGGTCTCGATCGCCGCAGCCTTCTTCAGGCCGCCCTGCCAGTAGGCCGGGAACCACGTGGTGTGCGACAGCACAGCAGCGTGGACGAGGATCGCGATAACGGTGACGGAGCCGAGCAGCAGCGGCAGGCCGACGCTCGGGTTGACAACGGTCCAAATCTTGCCCTGGTTCATATCAGAGACTCCTCAATGCAGCCAAGGGGAGAAAGCAAACGCGAGAACGTGCGCGAAGATCGCGATCACGAAGAACACGCGGGTGCCGTCGATGACATGCTTGTGCAGCTCTTCGGATTCGGCCGCGGTCAAACCCGTCAGCCCCTTTACATCATCAGCCATTGTCCACCTCTCATAAATGCCGCGGACTGTTTTAGACCTGCAAGCAGGCCTTCGTCCGTAGCCAGGAGGCCTGCATCGTTGCGAGGACCTCGCTTCGGTGCAGGCGACCGTCACTATATATTGACACTTGCCACTGTCAAGCTGCTGTGACATAAATTTCGGCGGAACACGGCTTCATTTCGGAACCGTTGGCGCGGTTGGGTTTCTCCTTCCTTTAGCTGGGTTTCCCGGCGAAACGGGACAATGCGACGGATCGTGTTGGGGCGCGTGCTGCGGCTTCCCGCATATGTCGGAAGCAAAGGCTGGTTTTATGTGGGAAGGGGCTGGTCCGCCCGGTCTGAAGGGCGCAAAGTCTAGGAGTTAAGGGCTTGCGTCGAAGAAAAGCTTGTTCGCCTGGCGCCGAAGCGCTTGTTCGGAAGAGAGGGAAGTTGGCATGACCACGATCATCACGCGGCTTTATGCCGCAGAGGAGCAGGCGATCGCCGCCGTCAATGCTCTGAAGCATAAGTTTGGGGACGATGAGATCAGCCTGGTCACGCGAAAGAGCGGCGGGGACGTCAAGGCCAAGATCGCGAAGGGCGGCGTCAAGGAAGCGCAGGCCGTCTCGCTCGCGGACGCCGTCCGCCGCGGCGGCGCCGTAGTGACCGTGCGGGCCGCCTGGGGCTTCGCGCATGACGCGATCAAGCAGTTGGAGGCGCATAAGCCGGTCGAGCGGACCGAACGCCACGTCGTCACCGCCGCCGCCGGCAAGTCCAACCCGGCGCCGCTCTCGGCCCTGCTGCGCATTCCGGTGATCGAGGATTTCGGCGCCGACATCCTGCTGATCGACGCCGCGGCGCCGCTGTCGGACGCCCTGAACATTCCGACGCTGCTGGACGTCAAGCCCAAGGCGACCCTGATCGACAAGCCGGCCCTGCTCTCCGACATCCTCAACGTGCCGACGATCATCCGCACCAAGCCGTTCTCCGCCCTGCTCCCGACCACGGCCGGCGTGGCGCTGCTGGACATCGCGGCCCCGCTGTCCGATCTGCTGAACCTGCCGACGATTCTGCGCTCGAAGCCGATGGCCACCCTGATCGACAAGGCCGCCCTGCTGTCCGACAGCCTGGGCCTGCCGACCGTCATCAGCACCAAGCCGTTCTCGAAGCTGCTGCCGAACAATGGCGGCGTGATGTTGCTCGACATCGCCGCGCCGCTGTCCAAGCTGCTCGGCCTGCCGACGACGATCGCCACCAAGTCGAACACCAAGCTGATCGATCAGGCGGCTCCGCTGTCCGACAGCCTGAGCCTGTCGACCGTCATTCAGACCAAGCCGTTCTCGAAGCTGCTGCCGACCCAGGCCGGCGTGACCCTGATCGACAATCCGGCGCCGCTGTCCAAGCTGCTCGGCCTGCCGACGACGATCGCCACCAAATCGAACACCAAGCTGATCGACAAGGCGGCCCCGCTGTCCGACGCGCTGAACATCCCGACCTCGGTCGAGACCAAGCGCGAAGACCTGCTGCCGTGCGGACCGTCGAAGACCGTCCTGCTCGACTGCGCCGACCCGATTTCGCGCCTGTTCTTCTTCCCGCTGAAGAAGAGAGACTGAGACGCGCCGCCGGCTTCGCTCGCAACGAGCGGAGCCGGTCGCTCTCGCGCCAGCCTTGGGCGTGAATCATGAAGGCCGATCCCCTCGGGGGACCGGCCCTTAGCCGTATCAGAACACCGCGTGATCGCCGCGATCGGGCGCAGCGTCCCCCGCGAGCACGCGCGCGTAAAAATCGGCCAGCGTTTCCGAGCCGGTCGAGGGAGTCGCCTCCGCATCGTAACGACCCGTTTCGGGGTCGAGCGCCAGCATGGATTCGACGGCGTAATAGCGGCCGATTCGAGCGAATTCGGCTTTTTCGGCCAGGCGCGACGACAAGGGCGCGAGCAGGCTGAGGACGCCGATGATCGCGTCGAGCAGCGCGACCGGAACTTTTTTAAACCGGGGCGGACGGCCCAGCAGCGAAAACAGGATCTCGCCCTGCCGCCGCGGCGTGATGGCTTCGCCCGGGCCGCCGATCGGCAGCACGCGGTTCCAGCGCGACTCGTCGTCGAGACATTCGGCCAGATAGGCGCCGAGATCGTCGTCGCTGATCGGCTTGCACGCCGTCAGCGTTCCATCGCCGAAAATCAGGAACGGCTTGCCCTTGCGGACGCGCTCGATCTGCCCCGACAGCGATTTGAAAAAGGCGGTGGGCCGCACGATCGAATAGGTCAGGCCCGATTCGATCAACGCCTTCTCAAAGGCGAGCTTGGCGTGCTGGAACGCCAGTTGCGGCTTTTGGACGCAGATGGCCGAAAGCTGGACGAACTGGCCGACGCCGGCCTGCCGCGCCGCCGCGAGCAGATTCACATGCGCCTGATAATCGATGGCCCAGGCGTCCCTGGGCGCGCCGGTGCGCGAGGCCATGCAGGATACAACCGCGTCGAAGGTCTCGCCCGAAAATCCCTCCGCCAGCGAAGCGGGGTCGGCGAAATCGACGTAGCGGACGGCGGCGCCCTCGATCTCCGTGCGTTCGGCGGCGCCCGGGCGGCGGCGCAGCAGGCAGACCACTTCGGCGCCGCGCCGCATCAGGGCGCGGGCGGTGGCGCGCCCGATGGTGCCGGTGGCGCCGGCGAGGCAAACTTTTCGCGCGCGGCGCGGCGGCGCGGCTTGTTCGGACTCGGTCATTGCATGCGATCCCCAGACCAGTCGGCGCCTCGCGCCGCCAGACCTCTTAACAGCCGCGCCCGCGCCGCCGCAAGCGGGGCTCAGTTGAGGCCGTTCGAGGCCGCCACGAACTTGCCGTTCAGCTTGGTTCCCGCGCCCTTCAGCGTCGCGATGGCCGTCACCGAAATCAGCGCGGCGATCAGGCCGTATTCGATCGCCGTCGCGCCGGAATCGTCGCGAACGAAGCGGGCGAGCGCGCCCTTGAGGCTGCGCAGCTTGCGTTCGATGGTCCCCTCGGGACCGCATGGGAGATGAAGCGGCATGTCCTGACCTTCCGTAGGTGAACGCGTTGATCTTAGGTCAGGGGTACACGCGTCAGCTTGACGCAGCGTTATATAGAAGGCCCGCAGAAAGTTAATGCGCGTTAACGATGACGCCGGCCGGCCATTTCCACATGACTGCGGCCGCCTTGCGTCGTCCCGCCTTGCCAGCCCCGCCCCAAGCCGCTAGAGCAAGGAGAGAACAAGGCAGCCGCCGGTTTTTCGCGAAAACATCGTGAAAATGAAGGAAGCTGGAGCCGCGGCGGTTCGACCGGACCGCCAGCTCCGGCGCAGGCGCGTAAGACGAGAGAGCCTCATGACCAAGCCCGGCGACAAGCCCGCGGGACTGACCTATGCCCAGGCCGGCGTCGATATCGACGCGGGCGCCCGCATGGTGGAACTGATCAAGCCGCTGGTGCGCGCCACGCGGCGGCGCGGCGCCGACGCCGAAATCGGCGGCTTCGGCGGCCTGTTCGACCTCAAGGCTGCCGGCTTTTCCGATCCGATCCTGGTCGCCGCCAACGACGGCGTCGGCACCAAGGTCAAGATCGCCATCGAATCCGGCATTCACGACACGGTCGGCATCGACCTCGTCGCCATGTGCGTCAACGACCTCGTGGTGCAGGGCGCCGAACCGCTGTTCTTCCTTGATTATTACGCCACCGGCCATCTGGAGCCGGAAACCGGCGCGCAGATCGTCAAGGGCATCGCGGCGGGCTGCCTCGAAGCCGGCGCGGCGCTGATCGGCGGCGAGACCGCCGAAATGCCCGGCGTTTACAGCGGCGGCGATTATGACCTCGCCGGCTTCGCCGTCGGCGCCGCCGAACGCGGCGACCTGTTGCCGCGCGCCAATGTTTCCGCGGGCGACCTCGTGTTCGGCCTGCGCTCGTCGGGCGTGCATTCCAACGGCTATTCGCTGGTGCGCAAGATCGTCGAGCGCGCCGGCCTGAAATGGGACGCGCCGGCGCCGTTCGCCGACGGCAAGACGCTGGCGCAGGCGCTGCTGGAGCCGACCCGAATCTACGTCAAGCCGATGCTGCAGGCGCTGCGCCAGACCACGGCGATCAAGGCGCTGGCCCATATCACCGGCGGCGGCTATCCCGAAAATGTGCCGCGCGTGCTGCCGGAGGGGCTGGGCGTGCGGATCGACCTCGGCGCGATCCCCGTCTTGCCGGTGTTCCGCTGGCTGGCCGAACAGGGCAATGTCGCCGAGCGGGAAATGCTGCGCACGTTCAACTGCGGCCTGGGCATGATCGTGGTCGGCGCCGCCGGCAAGGCGCGGGAGATCGAGGACGCGCTGCGCGCCTCCGGCGAAGACCCCGTGCTGCTGGGCGAAGTGATCCCGGCTCAGGGCGAGCGCGTGATCTATGAAGGAAAACTGGCGCTGTGAGTCGTCAACGCACCGCCGTGCTGATTTCCGGGCGCGGCTCCAACATGCGGTCGCTGGTCGCCGCCGCCAAGGCCGAGGATTTTCCGGCCGAGGTCGCGCTGGTCCTCTCCAATGTCGCCGACGCCGCCGGGCTGGATTTCGCCCGGTCCGAGGGCATCGCGACCAAGGTGGTGGACCACAAGGCGTTCGACTCGCGCGAAACTTTCGAGCGCGCCGTGCAGGCGGTGCTGGAGGCGCATGGGATCGAACTGGTGTGCCTCGCCGGCTTCATGCGGCTGCTGTCGCCCTGGTTCGTCGAAAGCTGGCGCGACCGGATGCTGAACGTCCACCCTGCCCTGCTGCCGTCCTATCGCGGCTTGCACACCCATGAGCGGGCGCTGGCCGACGGCGTGAAGATTCATGGCGCCACCGTGCATTTCGTCGTGCCGGAAATGGACGCCGGGCCGATCATCGCCCAGGCCGCCGTTGCGGTGCGCGGCGACGACACGCCGCAAACCCTCGGCGCCCGCGTGCTGGAGCAGGAGCATGTGATCTATCCGCGCGCGCTGGCGCTGGTGGCGTCGGGCGCGGCGCGGGTGGACGGCGCCCGCGTGGTCGTCGCCGGAGAGCCGGCGCCGGGGGCGGCGCTGGTTTCGCCCGGCGCGGGCTTGGCGCATTAGGGCGCGCCGACTCAGGCGATGAATTTCACTACGCCGCCATCGACGCGCAAAGCCGCGCCATTGGTGGCCGAGGCCTGCGGCGAACAGACGTAAACCACCATATTGGCGACTTCCTCGACCTCGGCGAGACGGCCCAGCAGCGACGTCGGCCGATGCTCGCGGACGAAGCGCGCCTCCATTTCGGGCTGCGGGACGCCAGCGTCGGCGGCCATTTTGCCGAAAAAGTCGGACACGCCCTCCGACCGCGTCGGCCCCGGCAGCACCGCATTGACGGTGACGCCGGTGCCGGCGGTCTCCTCGGCGACGCCGCGCGACACCGCGAGCTGCGCCGTTTTGGTCATGCCGTAATGGACCATCTCTTTCGGCGTATTGAGGCCGGATTCGCTGGAAATAAACACGATGCGGCCCCAATTGGCGGCGAGCATCTGCGGCAGATAGGCGCGGGCGGTGCGCACGCCGCTCAGCACGTTGACTTCAAAGAAGCGCAGCCAGTCGGCGTCGGGAATTTCCAAAAAAGGCTTGGGTTCGAACACGCCGAGATTGTTGACGAGAATGTCGGCGCGCGGTTGGGCGGCCACCAGCGTCTCCACGCCTTCGGCGGTTCCGAGATCCGCCGCCACGCCAAAAACCTCGGCGTCCGGAAATTCCGCCCGCAGCTTGCCAAGGGCCTCATCGACCCGTCGCTGGGTGCGTCCGCTCACCACCACCCGCGCCCCGGCCTGCGCCAGCCCTCGGACGATGGCAAAGCCGATGCCCGAGGTGGAGCCGGTGACGATGGCGGTCTTGCCGGTCAAATCAATGCGCATGAAAATGTTCTCCGTTGTTCCATGAACACTATAGACGGCAAGGAAACGCGGGACGCGCGCGGCATGTTCGCTCACGCCCCTGTGCGATTCCGCAAGCGAGAGGGTGCGAGGGCGTGCGCTTGGCTCGGCCGCATGAGCGACGGCGCCGCCGATCAGGGCGCGCGTTGTGCGAGGGCGACGCCGGGGGCGCGGGACTCCAGAGCCAAACCGTTCACGGAGAGGCGCGCCGCCGCGTCAAACAGATAGACGCGCACGTGCGGCGACGCGAACGCCGGAGATTTTTGCGTCACCCATGCGTTTGGCTTGTCGAAAACCGGATCATCCGCCGTGACGACGAATCCCGACAGCCTGTAGCGCGCCGCGAGGGTTTCCGCCTCGGCAATCGTCGTCGTCTCGCTGGAGAAAACCGGCGTCAGTTCGGCGATGCGGGCGTTAACGTCATGGTTCGCGGCTCCAAACAGACGCGCTTCATGATAGTCGGCGACCGCTGCGGAGAAGCGCCCGTACAGTCCGAAATTGAATGAGAAATCTTGTCTCGGCTGCGCCTGCATCCTTGCGCCGGCGGCCAAATTGGCGTCGAGCCACGTGAAGGCGCGGCGTTCCTCCAGGTTCAGGACTCGCGTCATGGCGTTGTCGGGAAAGGCGGTTCGGATCAGATAGAACGACAGCGGGATGTCGGCGTAGCCAATCATCAGGCAGATCGAGGCCACGGAGACCAGGCTTTTGCGGTCGAACAGCAGTCCGGCGCGGATCGCGGCCAGCGTCCAGATCAGCAGGGCCGTCTGTGCGAACAGCATGATGCGCCAGCCCAGATCATTGTTGATCATGGTCGAGCGCAGGAAGGACCCGATGAGGAAGGAAGCGGCGGCCGATAAAACGAGGATCAATCCGATGTCGGTCTTCAACCCGTTTCGTCCCGCCGCCCGCCAGAAGGCGACGCCGCCCAGTGCGAAGATTCCGAACTGGATCACATAGACCAGCGCCATGACCGTGAGATGCGCGAGCGCATCGAGCGCGGGATTCGCGAATTGGTAAGGCAGCATATGGGCGTTGCGCATGGCGAAAGCGATCGGCGCTTCTCCGGTCGCGCGCCCGACGACCGTTGCGAGCCACGGCGCCGCGAACACAGCCGCCAGCGCTCCCGCGGCAAGGAGTCCCGCCGCATCTCGGAAACGGCGGTTGACGAGAAGCGCCGCCAGCCAAAGCGCGGCGGTCGCCGCCGCGCCCATCGCAATATAGACCGACAGTCCCGCGGCGGAGGCGAAGGCGAGACCGGCCAGCAGAACTCGGCGCGGGTCGGGCGCCGCCGGCCGCGCCAGCGCGATGAATCCAACAAAGGCGGCGATGAGCGCGGCGGCGTGGTGAGGCGTCCAAAGCGCGGTGGAAACCCAGGTGGTGATTTGGTCGGCCCATGTTTCCGGCGTGTTCGGGGCTTGTCCGTCGAGCGCCATCCGGGTCCAGGGAATGAGATCGAGGCCTGCCGCCAAAAGCAGCCCGATCATCCAGACGATCGGGCTTTTCGACCCTGAACGGGACTTGACGGCTTCGTTGGCGCCGCTGCGTTTCCACAATTCAGCCATCAGCGCCAACAGAGCGAATGCGGCGACGCTGGCGCCGGCGTAGGCGGCGTGGCGCGCCTGCGCTCCGAACAGGTGGTGGCAAACGAGGTCGACGCAGGCGGTGAGCGTGTAGAAGAAGTAGTAATAGGCGGCCCTGTGTTCCGGCTCGTAAAACGCCGGATTCCATGGCGGCGTCGCCGATTGCGCGATCGCCCATGTCGACTCGGCGTGCTTGACGTAGTCGATGATGAGAAGGCTGTGCTTCAACCCGCCCGCCATCGGCCAGTCGATCAGAAGGACGATCGACACGACGACGCTTGCGAAGGCGACGGCGAGCCAAGCGGCGGCGCGTCGGTCGGGCCTGCCAATGCCGCGCATGAGCGCCGGCAGTCCGGCGAAGGCGATGACGCCGGCGAGCGACGCCATGGCGACGACGCCAAAACGTCCGGCGAGATCGAGCATGACGGGCAAACAGGCGAGCGCGCACAGCAGCGCGACGCCGGCGCGTTCAAAACCGCTGGCGTCGTCAAAGCCAGGGAATTTCAGTTCGCGCGCAAGAAACGATCCCGCGCCGAGCAGCATCAACAGGAATAGGCCAACGCAACCAAGCGTCGAGAAAAAATCCGACCAGAAAAGGGTCATGGCGGTCTATCGCTATAATAAATGGCGCAAACTGAATGTCGTCACGCCAGAGGCGCGACCGTTCGCCAAATGAATGGGAACCGCCACGCCCCTGACCTGTTCGCCAAGCCAGCTTGCCGCAAAGTCAACAACAACACGTGAACACGCGGGGGATTTGAATGGACATGGCGGCGCGACCGGCGTCGGCCTGCCGCGTTTGTCGAAATTTCTATCTTTGGTTGTAAGCCGCGCGATCAAAACCGCGAAAAAACGCGCGATTCCTGAAAATTTCAGGCGAATTCCTGTCAACATCCGTCAATTTTCGATCCTGCACGCGCGCGGTTGCGTACAGGATATGGGCGGCGACGGGCGCGGCCGGCGGCGGCGGCCTTCAAAAATTTTATTTTTATAGCAATTACTTAAGCGGCAAACAGACGGCGGCGCCAGGTTTCACGTGGAACAAACCACGTACAAAATCTTGCGGACGCCGGCTTTTCACTCCGGCGCCGCACACAACGCGCTTTCACTTTTTGCGGCGGCCGGATCACTCGATGCGGCGCAGCTTGGTGATTTCCTGCTGGATTTCGTTCGCCGCGATGCGCTGGGTCGAAACCAGTTGCGACAGGCCCGCCAGGGTGCGGTCGATCAGGCCGGATTGCGAGAACAGCGATTCGACCTGCTCGATGGTGCCGCGATAGCGTTTCTCCTCGGCCTCGAACCGCTCGCGCGTGCCGTCGATAATGCCGCCGAGCCGCGACAGCGATTGCTCCATTCCGGCGATTGAACCTTGCGTCTGCGCCAGGGTGGACTTGGTGTCGGTCGCGAGTTTCTTCACCTCCGAGGCCACCACCGAAAAGCCCCGGCCGGCCTCGCCGGCGCGCGCCGCCTCGATGGTGGCGTTGAGCGCCAGCAGATTGGTCTGTCCCGCGATGCTGTCGATCACCCGCAGCACGTTGCGCAGGCCCGACATCGAATCCGCCAGCGACTGGAACTGCTCCGACAATTGACCGGATTTGCCGTCGTCGGTGTAATCGGCCTTGGCGGAGGCGAAAATGGCGCTGCGCACGCGCTCCATCGCCTCGTGCATTTCGGCGGTCTTTTCCAGCGCGGTTTCGATCTCCTTGACGAAATCGAGCTGCTGCGCCATGCGCGAGATGATCGCGGAGCGGAACCGGTTAAGGATGCGCGCCTGTTTGAGCGCGCAAGTCGTGAAATAATTGACGTAGCGCGCATAATGCAGCGCGAAGCCGTCGAGGAAATCATCGCGGTAGCCGGACTGGTCCTCGAAGAAAGCGATCGCGCTCAGGGTTTCGTTGACATTGATGCCGAACAATTCGCCGAAGGTGGAAAATCCGGCGGCGGGCGCGCGCCACAGATTGTCGAGCGCGGACAGGTTGGCGCCGTTGTTGAGGCGGCGCAGGATGCAGTCGTTGAGGATCAGGCCGAGCGGCTCGGGCTTGCCGCGCAGGAACGCCTCATAGTCCGTGCGCGTCTGCGCCGCGAAATCATTGGCCTTGAGCAGCAGCAGCTCGTCGCCGGGATTGACGTCGGCGTAGAAACTCACCGAGCCTTTTTCGACGTCGATGCCGGACACGGAGCGGACAAAGATTTCGCCGTCGATCTCGACGCCGAACGTGTGGCCCGCCAGCCGCGCCGGGACGTCGGCGGCGCGCGCGTTGAAATGCGCCGCCAGCACCTCGACGAACGGATCGACGTCGACGCCATTGGCGGTCAGCGCGCCGCGCACCAGCCTTGAATCGGGGTCGGCGTCGAGAATGGTGAAACTCTTGCCGGTTTTGGCGAAATTCTGGGTCTTGAACACGCCGTAGCGCCGCCCCGGCGCCATGCGGACGAAGACGATCACGGCCTGGCCATGCAGGGTCTGGCCGCCGTCGAACAGCGCGGTTTCCTTGAAATCGAACTTGCCGCCGGCGGAGCCGCCGATGAACAGGCAGGGGAAGCGCCCGGAGCGGTACACCGCCTCCATCAGCACATCCTCGGCGCCGGACACGCCATCGACCAGGGTCAGCGCGAACACGCGGTCGGCCTCGATCTGGAACGGCGGCGCGACGCGGGCGAGATCGGCCGCGATTTTCTCGACGCGGGCGGCGCGGGGGCCCTCGCCCTTGTGCAAGGCGACCCGATGCGTCGACACGCCATCGAGCAGGTCGGGCGGGAAAATCTGCACGGTCAGGCTCGACCAGCGGTCGCCGGTCGGGCGGTAGAGGCCTGCGGCGTTCGAGCACAATTCGCCCGCGGTGGACGCGGCGATCAGCGGCGTCGAACCGGCCATCGCCTTCAGCCGCGCCGCCGTCTGCTCGAAATCGACGTGCGGCGAGATGAAGGCCAGCGCCATCGCGGCGGGGCGCCCGGAATAGGTAAAGTCTTCCGCCGACAGTCCGGCGAGAGAGGCGTCGGAGGTCTTGACCCGCATCGGCAAGACTGCGGCGGCGGCGGACGCGGTGCTGGGCATTGCCGAAGTCTGGCTGCGAGAAAACATTGTGTGTCTCTGTTTTCGGCCGCGACGGGATCTATCGTCCCTTCCGCGCAGGCCGGTCTCCCGTGACAATTGTGTCGCTTCGACCCTATCGTGAGAAAGCTTGCGCAAACCTGACTGCGGCGTGAGGGGCGATCCGATGGTCACGCTCGACAGTTTCGGGCCTTTTTTCGACCTGCCCGACGGCGGCCCCTTCGTGATGAAGTCGATGATCCCGTTGAAAATGGCCGGCGTTCCCTTCGTCGAAGATCGCGGCGGCCTGTTTCGCGCGCCGAAGGGAAAGTCGCCGTTTATCGATGAGTTCGGCGAGATCGTCGCGGTTTCCCCCCTGATCCGGCTGCATGTCGAACGCAAATATGGTTACGATTTCGACATGGGGCTGACGCCGGAGCAGAGGGCGATCGCCTGGGCCGCCGAGAAACTCTGCGAGGACCACATCTGCTGGCGCATCCTCTGCGACCGCTGGGGCGATGACGCCAATTTCGCGCAGGAGCCGGCGCGCCGGGCCATGTCGGCGCGCCGGTCGCCTGGTTTTCCTGAGAAAAAGCCCGCCAAATGGCGGGCCAAGGCTGCGTTTCGCGGGACCGTGCTCCACGGTTGTCAGGCCGTGTGAGCCGGCATCGCCTTGTTAGAGAGTCGAAATGCGGACCGGCGCCACGCCGCGGCCGCGCATGCCCAGATCGCCGGCGGCGCCATGGGACACATCGATGATGCGGCCGCGCACGAAGGGGCCGCGATCGTTGATGGTGACGACTGTCGAACGTCCGTTCGACAGGTTGGTGACGACCACCCGGGTTCCAAACGGAAGCGAGCGATGCGCCGCGGTGCGGACGCCAATACGGCCCCCGCTCGCCGTGCGGCCACGACCTGAATAATAAGAAGCTTTGCCCGACCAGCTTTGCGCTTTGGCCTCGGTCTCGGGCGCTATTGAAACAGCGGAAAAAACAATGCCAACGGAGAGGGTTTTGATCAGGATGCTCTTCAATAGGTCGTCCTTTCGCTTTTGTTCACAAATCCGTTATCGCGAAAGAATATGGCCCGATCAAGACGGGCATTTTCGGGCTTTACTGGTGCCATTCGTCATATAGGCGCTTTTACTTTGTCAATAATCCCCCCAAAGCATTGAGATACTAATTGTATCGGTGATTTCTATACATGTATCTATCGCTATGGTTACCGTAGAAGACGTTTTCATGTATTCGCGAATCTGCCTGACGCCGCGTGACGCGCCCAAGGGTTGCGCAATTATGTCCAGAATGTGACAGGCTCCGTCATACACATAAAAAAAGGGCCGGACTTGCGTCCGGCCCCGTTTGCGCGAAAGGGTTGTGAGATCAGCCGACGATTTCGTTGCCGGCGAACCATTGCGCGATTTCCTGCGCGGCGGTTTCCGGCGCGTCGGAACCATGGACGGAGTTCTCGCCCATGTTCAGCGCATATTCCTTGCGGATCGTGCCGGCGTCGGCCTTTTCCGGATTGGTGGCGCCCATGACTTCGCGATAGCGCAGGATGGCGTTTTCGCCTTCCAGCACCTGCACCACCACCGGCGCCGCCGACATCTGCTCGACGAGTTCGCCGAAGAAGGGGCGCTCCTTGTGGACGGCGTAGAAGGTTTCCGCCTGGGCGCGGGTCATGTGCACGCGCTTCTGGGCGACGATGCGCAGGCCGGCGGCCTCGATCTTGGCGTTGATGAGACCGGTCAGGTTGCGGCGGGTCGCATCGGGCTTGAGGATGGAAAACGTGCGTTCGAGAGCCATTCTGGCGCTTCCTTTTTTGCTGACGAAATGGGCTTGTGGCGCTTATAGACGCGGCGCCCGCCTGCCGCAAGCTACCGCCGGGCTGCCGCCAGTTTCTTCTCCAGGCGTCTTGCATAAGCCGACATGGCCAGACAGAAGCCGAGATAGAACGCCGCCGCGAAAATATAGCCGGTGAGCGCGATTTGGGGCCCCGCCCAGACCGGATCGAGCCGCGCGATCTCGATCGCATGGAGAAAATCGAACAGGCCGACAATCGCCACCAGCGTCGTGTCCTTGAACAGCGCGACGAAATTGTTGACGATTCCCGGGATCACCGCGCCCAAGGCCTGCGGCAGCACGATCAGCCGCAGCGTTTTCACGCGCGAGAGTCCCAGCGCCTGCGCCGCCTCGTCCTGCCCGCGCGGCACGGCGGCGAGCCCCCCGCGGACCACTTCGGCCATATAGGCAGAGGCGAACAGGGCGATGCCGAACAGCGGCCGCAGCAGCCGGTCCGGCGCCCAGTCGGGCGGCAAGAACAGCGGCAACAGCACATTGGCCATGAACAGAACGGCGATCAACGGCGCGCCGCGCACAAATTCTATAATTCCCACACACAGCCAGCGCAGCGCCGGCAGGTCCGAGCGCCGCCCCAAGGCGAGCAGAACGCCGCCGGGCAAAGCGGCCGCAATGCCGGCCAACGCCATGATCAGCGACACCAGCGCGCCGCCCCAAAGGTTTGTGCCCACGACCGGCAGGCCGAGCGCCGGCGCACCATACAACAGCACGAAGCCGGCGACCGGCAGACCAAGAAAAAAGCCCGCGAGCGCGTAGCCCTTCGCGCGTCCACGCGGATGCAGCAGCCAGACGATCAGGACGCCCGCCAGGGCAAACGTCAGGTTCACCCGCCATGGGTAGGGATAGGCGCCATAAAAGAAGAACGGGGCCTTCGCGGCGACATAGGCCCAGCACGCCCCCGCGCCCGGCGCGCGACAGAGGGCGCCATCCGGCGCGCGCCACACCGCATCGATGAACAGGTAGCGGACGACAGACGGTAAGAGCAGCGCCGCCCCAACGAGGAGGGACAGCGTGATCGCGGCGGCGCGCGCGTCGCCAAACAATTTCTCCCGCCAGCTTTGTTCACGGGACGGCGGCGGCGGGAGGGCGGGCAAGAAATCGGAGCGGAGAAAATCGGTCATCGCCCCCCCCAGTCCGAGCCGCGCTCGATGCGCCGCATCAGCGCCAGCGTCAACACCGACAGCCCGAAGTAGAGCGCCATATCCGCGGCGAGGGTCTGCAAAGCCGCGCCGGTCTGATTTAAGATCGTGCCGGAAACCTGCATCAGATCGGCGAAGCCGATGAAGGCGGCCAGCGAAGAATTTTTCGTCAGGGCCAGATATTGGCTGACCAGCGGCGGCAGCGCCACTCGCAGCGCCTGGGGCAGGACCACCAGCTT
Organism: Rhodoblastus acidophilus; assembly: GCF_900187365.1. Classification (GTDB taxonomy): domain Bacteria; phylum Pseudomonadota; class Alphaproteobacteria; order Rhizobiales; family Beijerinckiaceae; genus Rhodoblastus; species Rhodoblastus acidophilus. The sequence goes on along the minus strand of NZ_FYDG01000007.1, from coordinate 129,324 downwards.
GCGCGTCTGCGCCGCCGACAACCCCAACGCCAGCGCCGCCTCGCTCTGCCCGCGCGCCACGGCCTGAACGCCGGCGCGGAGGATTTCCGCTATATAGCTGGAGGTGTAGAACGTCAGCCCGGCGATCATCGCGGCCGCCTCCGGCGCCAGCCTCAGGCCGCCCTCGACATTGAAGGCGTTGCGCGCCGGCTCGAACGCGGGCCAGCCCAGCAACGGGAAGGGAAAATAGATCCCTCGATTGTTGAGAACGATTCCGCCCAGGGAGACAGAATGTTCCGGCGCCGGCAGGGGCGCGAGCAGCACGATGTACCAGAACAGAAGATGCAGCAGCAGCGGGATGTTGCGCAGGCTCTCGACATAGAGCCCCGCCAGCCGCGCCAGGGCCCAGTGCGGCGACAGCCGCGCGAAGCCGACGGCGAAGCCGAACACGGTCGCAAGGGCGGAGGCGATCAGTGAGACGATCAGCGTGTTGAGCGCGCCCGACAGCAGCGCGCGCCCGTATGAATCGAGCGGCGAATAGGGGATGAGGCTCTGGTTGAGGCCGAAACCGGCCGTCTGCCAGAGAAAGGCGAAGGAGGTCGGGATATTGCGGGCTTCGAGATTAGCCTTGGCGTTCATGAAGGCCGCCCCGAATAATCCGGCGACGAGCAGCAGCAGCAGGATCTGGAGCGCGACGCGGCGGGTCATCGCGTCACCGCACCGGCGGCGCGTAATGCAGGCCGCCGTCGCGCCATTGGGCGTTGAGCCCGCGCGGGATTTTCAGCGGCGAGCCGTCGCCCAGATTGCGTGAAAAAATCTCGCCATAATTGCCGACCGCCTTGACGATGCGGACCACCCAATCGCGGGAGAGGCCCAGGCCGGCGCCGAAATCATTGTCCGCGCCCAGCAGGCGGCGGATCTCGGGATTGTCCGACTGGCGCAACGCATCCGCATTGGCGGCGGTCACGCCCAGTTCCTCGGCGTCGAGGAGCGCGAATTGGGTCCATTTCACCAGATTGAACCAGCGGTCGTCGCCCTGCCGCACCACGGGAGAAAACGGCTCCTTGGAAATGGTCTCGGCCAGGACCTCGTGATCGTCCGGCGCCGCCAGTTTCAATCGTTGCGCATAGAGCGCGGAGCCATCGGTGGTGTAGGCGTCGCAGCGCCCGCTCTCATAGGCCTTCAGCGCCTCGTCGCCACCGGAAAACACCACCGTCTCGGCCGAGATCCCGGCCTTGTGAAAATAATCCGCCAGATTGAGCTCGGTGGTGGTGCCCTGCTGTACGCAAATGCTGGCGCCCTTGAGATCGCGCGGCGATTGCAGCTTGCGCGCCTTGCGGACCATGAAAGACTGGCCGTCGTAATAATTGATTCCGGTGAACAGCAGCCCCTGCGCCGCCTCGCGCGACTGCGTCCAGGTGGTGTTACGCGACAACAGGTCGATCTCGCCCGATTGCAGCGCCGTGAACCTGTCCTTGCCCGAAAGCGGCGTGAACCGCACTTTTTGCGGATCGTCGAAAATCGCCGCCGCCACGGCGCGGCAGTAATCCACATCAAAGCCGCGCCAAAAACCGCGATCATCCGGCAGGCCGAAGCCGGCCAGCCCAATATTGACCCCGCACACCAAAACGCCGCGCGACAAAACCTGGTCGAGCGTGTCGGCCCGCGAGACCGTCGCCGTCAGGACGGCGGCGAGAGCGAGCGCCCCAAATGTTTGCGACTTGACGAAAAGGCCCATGCGCACACCCATCCGACGCCCAGCCTATGCGCTCCTCGCGGCGCACGCAAAGCAAAACGGCGGCGCAAGCGCCGCCGTTTCGATATGGGCGTTCGCCTCAGGCGACTGCGGCGTCCGCAATGACGGCGCCGATGGCCTCGGCGCGCGCAGCCAGGGCGACGCGGATCGCCACCGGAACCTGGCGGCGGGATTTCGCGCGAGGATAGGGCAGTTCCGCGACGATCTTGCCTTCAGGATAGAGCGCCTCGTACTCGTCCCAATTGTCGAAATGCAGCCGATCGACATTGTCCACGAAGGTTTCCGCCGGGGCGCCTTCGGCGAAAATCAGCGAATGATCCGCCACTTCGACGTGATAATAGGTGAAGACATTGGGAACGTCGGCTTCGCGCACAATCGACGTTCCGTTGACCAGCGCGCCGGCGTGGACCAGCACGCCATCGATGAACATGGCGTGATCGGGCGAAACCAGCAGGTCGCGCGCCGGGACCGTTTCGCCCAGCGCGCCCGCCTTGATGCGGATCGGCAGGATGCGCGTCTTGTCGCCGAAAATGGTCGACACGGTCTGGCGGCCCAGCCAGCAGACGGGAACCTCGCGTCCGTCATGGGTCAGCACGAGATCGCCGGGCTTCAGCGTCTCCACGGCGATCTCGCCAGCCGGCGTCCGAATCAACGTCCCCGCGTAGAAGCAGGTGATGTTGACGACCTCATCGACCACCGTCGTATTGCCCACACTGTCAGTGGCGGTGACCACCAGCTTGTCCTGAGCGCCCGCGTCGCCGTTGGTTTGATAGACGAGCCTGTTGTTGAGCAGCGAGGTGATGTTCGAACCGGTCCCGTAAAGAGTCACGGCGGTGTGGTCGGCGTTGTAGGCGACGGTGACGCCCGAGTTCGTTCCATTGATATTCAGCACGCCATGGCTGACCGCAAGCGTGACGTTCAGCTTGGCGGCGAAATTGTCGCCAATGATGATCCGGTTTCCGTGGGCGGCGCCGAAAATGACCTTGCCGCCAGCGGAAAGCGGATCGATCTGAGGCACAAGATTCGTGACGGCCGGCGCCGTCGTATCGATCCTCTCGCCCAAAGTGCTGGAGACCGTGTAGGCGCCGCCGGCGGAGTCCAGCGAATAAACATTACCGCTGAGATCCTTGATCGCGCCGTTGATCGACGTGATCGTGAGCCCCAGGACGGAGCTGTCCGCCGCGCTGACCGTGTAGGTGAATTTCAGCGCCGTCGTACCCGAACCGCTCGCCAGCGTGGCCTTGCCGCCATTGCTGAGCGTGAGGGAGGCATCCTTGGGAACGGTCACCCTTTCATCAAATCTCAAGGTAATCGTGAATGTGGCGCCGACGCCATAATAGCCACTGGCCTTGTCATCGCCTGAGGCCGTGATGTGAGGCTCTGTCGTCATAAATGCCCTCGCATGAAAATATTTCGGTTCGTCGTCGCCTCGGGCTCCCCCTGGCGACTTCGAACGAGACGATATCAAAACTTGACCATAGGTAAACAAGCTCGAACATAATGCAAACCTTTTGAGACGAAACGCAAATCCTGCATAACGAACGATTGCACCCAGGCCCCGCCACGACGGCGTGCAGCCCTCAAAACTTGCAAAGATGAAAATCTGGTCGGGGCAGCAGGATTCGAACCTGCGACCTGTAGTACCCAAAACTACCGCGCTACCAGGCTGCGCTATACCCCGTGGCGATTTCCGCTAGCATGACCGGCGCCCAGCGGCAAGCGGGGGGTGGAACGGAGAGACGTCACACATCGGCCCTCAGTGGGCGAACAATGGATGCCGAACCAGATCGCCCGCCTTCAGGCCGAGTTTCTTCGCCACCCCGGCATTGACCTCCAACACCGCGAAAGCCGGCCCTTGCGACGAAATGATCGCCTCCGACAACGGTTCGGTGTCAGCCTCGATATGCGTCACCTTGCCGTTCCGGCCGATAAAAATCATATCGAGCGGAATGTAGGTGTTTTTCATCCACATCAGCACGGTCTGCTCGTGATCGAAATCGAACAGCATGCCGCGATTTTCCGGCAGATGGCGTCGATACATCAAGCCGCGCTCTCGCGCGGCCGGATCGCGCGCCACCTCCACGTCGAGCGTCCTCGGTCCGTCCTTTGTCTCCAAAGTCAGCTTTTCCGTGGCGACCTGGATCGCCTCCAGCGCCCGCGCGCCAATAGACTCCACCGGCGCGGTCGCTAAGACCAGCGCCGCCAATACCAGACAAACCGGGATACGCATCGCAAACTCCCTCCGGCGGCGCAGCGCCGACCGGACGTCCAACAGGCGGCGTTCAATGGGCGCTGGGCAACCGTGTCTCCAGCGGCCGAACTTCCGTCGCCATCAACCCCTTGGGGCCATCGCCGAATCGGGCCAGCAGCGAATCTCCCGGCCTGAGGTCGGCCACACCGTAGCGGCGCAATGTCTCCATATGGATGAAAATGTCCTGAGTTCCATCGCCGCGAGTGAGAAAGCCAAAGCCTTTCACGCGATTGAACCACTTCACCACGACAATTTCATAGCCGCTGACCGAGTGCACCTCCGCATGGACGCGCGCCATCGGAAGTTGCGCCGGATGCACCGCAGTGGATTCGTCGAGCGACAACACACGGAACACCTGTAGACCGCGCGAGCGGTTCTGCGCCTGACACACCACGGTCGCGCCTTCCGGCGCGCTCTGGAAACCGTCGCGGCGCAACACGGTGACGTGCAGCAGAACATCGGCGAGGCCGTTGTCCGGGACGACAAAGCCAAAGCCCTTGGCCATGTCGAACCATTTAATTCGGCCGCGGATCTCAATGATATCCGCCGCAGCTTCCGTAGTAAAATCAACGCCCGCGACCTGCGCGAGATCCGCCGGTTCTTTGGCTCCCAATGAACCTGCTCCCAAACTAATGTACGAGCTCTATTGCTTAGGGCGACAACCCGAAGCACCGACTCGTCTACCGAGAATCACAACGCTAACCATAGCATCGGCCCGAGTCGGGAAAAGGCCATTTTTGAGGCCTCGCACAGCCACGCACAAGTTTCCCGCCAGCTGTCATGCAAAAAGCACGGCTTACCTACGTAAGATCAACATTTTCCTAACGAAATCGAGCGAAAAATTCGCGAAACTCAAAGTTTCGTCTCCCCCGCCCGCGCGGCCGCGACGAGCGCCCGCGCTGCGCCGATCCAGTCCTCACGCTCGGGCGCGCCGGGACGCGCGAGCCAAGCGCCGATCCAGCGCGCGTTCTCGGCGCTCCAATGCGCAATTTGCCGCCAGGTCCATACACCGAGCCCATTCAAACGTAGCGCGATCGCGCCATCCACCCCAGAAATCCGCGTCAGATCGTCCTGCGCGCCGAAGGGCGGCTCCACAAAGCCAGGAGGACGCACGCCTGCATAAAATTCGTCGGCCGCACCGCTCGGCGCCAAGGCCGGCAACCTCGCCACCCACTCCGCCAACGCCTGCGTGTCCCCACCGTCGTCGGACGCCTTGCCCTCGAGCACAGCGCGCGCGTAGTCGGTCAGCGCGCCGGCGGCCAGCACCCGCGCTTGCGGCGGCCAAAATTTCAGCGAAACCGGCGGCTGGCGCAACTGATTCGCAATCCAGTCGAGATGCTCCTGGCGCCAGGCGGCGATCTGTTCAAAACGCCACACGCCCATCGCATGCAACATCTCCGATAAACCGGCGTCCACGCCGCGAATCAGACGCAAGTCGTCCTCCTGCCCCGCTTCGGGACGCGCAAGCGCGGGGGGCGGCGCGCCAATCGCCGGCTGCGCCGGCTCCATCAACGCCTGAAGCTCTCTTGCGACAATGACCGCCGCCGCCTCGGCGGCCAGCGGATTCACGGCGGCAGGCGATTCCGCGGGCGTCTCGCGATCGGCGGCTTCTGCGCGAGGCGGAATATCGAAGACGGGAGCGAGCGGCGCGGCGGCAGGAGATTCGGCTGGAACGGCGAAGGGCGCGCCGAGCGCCGCGCCGCACCAGCAACCGAGCGTATAAGCGACGCTGGCCAGGACCGCCGTTTCGAGCCAGAGACCGGCTCGGCCGGGAACAATATTCAAAACGACCGCGACCACGCCAATAGCGGCCGCCAACAGTGCGACGCGCCCCGCGCGTCCGGTTCCTTCGGAGCGCGACGGGACGAGGCCGAAGGCAAGGCCCAGCACGAAGGCCGCGAGCCACCAGAGAAACAGCGTCTGCGAAAGATAAATCATGGCCGCCGCCCTATTTCACGGTGAACTCAATACGGCGATTCTTCGCCCTGTTGTCATCGTTGTCATTCGGGACCAGCGGCCGGCTCTCGCCGTAACCGACCGCCGTCAACCGCTGTGGCGCGACGCCGGCTGAGACCAGATAAACCAGAACCGCCTCGGCGCGCCGGCGCGACAACGCGACATTCTCGCTGACATAGCCAATATCGTCGGTATGGCCGCCCACTTGGAACGCGACGCCGGGACAATATTTCGCCTCCGCCGCCACCGCCTCGAGCGTGGCCGCGGATTCTGGCGCGAGCCGGGAGCTGCCGACGCGAAACACGATCGGATGCTCCGCGACCAGAGCAGCCATGCGCGCCTGGCATCGGCTCGCATCCACAGGGCCGGATTCCGCAGGCTGGTCGGCGGGCGGCGCCGCCACGAGCTTATCGACGCGCGGGCCGCCCGCCTTTTCTTTCGTCGACGGCTCACGATCCGGCCCCGTCAATTGCGGCCGCGCGGAAAAGCCGCCCGGCAGCGCCGCGACAAATGTCGCGCGAATGTCGTCGGCGAGTTCGGCGCTCGCCGCCTCGCCGCTCAAACGCGCGGCGCGATCGCGCAATTGCAGCGCCCCCTCGCGCAGCCGAACGAGTTGGCCGAGCCCGGCCACAGCCGCTTCGACAAAATCTTTCGGGGCGCCGACGCCAGCCTGCATTCGATCGACAAGGTCCCGGCCAGGTCCCGAAGCCGCCAGCGCGATCCTGGCGTGTGATTCGGCGTCCGGGTAAAAGCCCGTCAGCGTCAGCTTGCCGGCGGCGATTTCTGCTTGAAAGAGATAGGGAGCGACGCGCGCCGCCTCAACGCCGGCCTTGCCGCGCGTCGCGGCCTGAGCCGGCGCCTCGGGCTGGACGGGGGCGGCGACAGGATTGGTCGGCTCCTCCGGCTTCGGCTCGGGCGCAGGAACTCTCGGCGCGACCGACGACGCAACCACGACCTTGCGCACACCCGGCGCGGCCGCCGCCGCCAGAGCCGCCCCGCCTGAATCGTCGCCAAGAATCGCGCCCGTGAGCCTCACGTCGCGTCCCTCGACCTGCGGCGCGGCCTCCTTAAAACCTCGAGCCTCCAACGCGCGCCGCGCGCGGTCCGCCAGATCGGCCTCGATCCGTCCGGTCTCCAGGCCGTTGGCGGCCAGCCACAAGACGGCCAGCGGCAGCAGGCCGTAACGCCATTGTCCCGCCATACAAACTCTCCGCGTCCGTTCGAGCAACGCGGGAGGTCGGCGTCTCCCGCGCATTGGGCAGTTCTAGACGCAACGGCGCCGCAAGACCAGCGCGGGTAGCCCGCGACATCGACGCGAAGTGCTTGCCAAGCGGCTCAACGTCGGGCATATGTTTGGATAAGTGAGCTGCTTCGACGCACAATCTGCGAATCGGTTCACTGACGCTGGAGACGTGGCCGAGAGGCTGAAGGCGGCGGTTTGCTAAACCGTTATAGGGTTGTAAAGCCCTATCGAGGGTTCGAATCCCTCCGTCTCCGCCATTGCCCTGCTCCAAGGCGCTCAATTCCCGTCTGGATACGCGAGCGCCAACTGCGGCGATTCGAAAATCCTCGCATCCGAAGTCATCGCCAGCCGGCGGAACCATCATGAAACGACAGCTGTTTTCGATCCCAATTGTTGCGATCATCCCTTTCGGCCTGGCGGCCGCGGCCCTCGCGGCGCCGCCGCGCCCGGGCGATTCGGTTAAAGCCGTCGCACCCGACGCCGCTGCGAAGACCTGCGCGCAAAATCCCTGCCCGCCCGGCGGAGGCGAGAGTAGACGACAGCCCGTCGATGTCGATGTTCAGACTCTGCAGCCGTACAATCTGCCGCCGGCCTCGCGTGAGAAAATGCGCGCGTGCGGAGAGGAATGGCGCACGCTAAAACTCGCCGGACAGGCGACCGGACTCACCTGGCGAAGCTTCGCCGAGAAATGCCTGGTGAAATGACCAAATGAAAAGGCGCGCCGTCCGGGCGCGCCTTGTTGTCTGTCTGCTCTCACCCTTCTGTCTGTTCCGGCTCCGGCTCGGCCGGCGGCGGAGCGACGGGTTCGGGCGCAGCAGGTTCGGGCGTGTCGGGTTCGGGCGTGGCGGGGGCCTCCGGCTCAACGGCTGCCGGAGCGGGAGCGGCCTCGGCCTTGGGTTTGCGGGGCGCACGAGGCTTGGCCGGCGTCTTTGGCTTGGCCGCCGCCTGAAGCTGTTCCGGCGCCTCGCCCGTTTCCGGCTGCGCGACGGCGAGCGCAGCGGCTTCAGTCACCTTCTTGCTCACGCGGCGCGACGCAGCGGCGGTGCGCGCCGACGGCTTGACCTCGGTCTTGACCACAGCCTTCTTTGCAGCCGGCGCAACCACGGCCGCTTCCGTCTTGGCGGCGGCGGTCTTTCGCGGCGCGGCCTTCGCCGCCGACGCCTTCGATACGGCAGGCATTTTTGCGGTCTTCTTGGCGGCGATCTTGCGGCCGGCGGTTTCGCCCTTCTCCGTCGCGACGGCCTTGGTTCGGGCATTCAGATTGGCGGCGCCCCTGACGCTGGTCTTGGCGGACGTTTTGGCGGGCGCCTTGCCGACGGCCTTGGCGGGACTGGTCGCGGCGGCGGCTTTTGCGGCCGCAGACTTGGATGGCCCCTTGGCGACCGTCTTGGCGCTGGCCTTGGTCGCGCTCTTGGCGGTCTTTGCGGTGATCTTGGCGGCGGTCTTGGATGAACTCTTGGAGACAGGCGCGGTCTTGGAGGCCGTCGAGCTTTTCGCCGCGCTCTTGGAGGCGCCCTTGGCTGCGCTGTTCGCGGCGGTCTTGGAAGCGGTCTTCTTGGCGGCCGCGGCCCTGCCCGAAGATTTCACGCTGGTCGTTTCCGCAGCGGACCTGCTGGCCGTCGCGGACTTGCCGCCCGCAGCCTTCTTGGCCGAGGAGCTCTTCACGGCGGAGGCTTTGGCGGCGGAGGCCTTGGAGCTTGACTTCTTAGCGGCGGACATTTTGGCGGTCGACGCCTTGGACGCAGAAGTTTTGGCGGCGACCTTCCCGGTCGAAGACTTCTTCGCGGCAGAGCCCCTTCCGGTCGAGGTCTTCGCGGCGGAAGCCTTCGCGCTCGATGTCTTCGCTGCGGACGTCTTGGCGCTCAACGTTTTGGCGCTCGACGTTTTGGCGGCGGGCTTCTTGGCGGTCTTGCGGGTTGAGGTCGGAGCGGCGGCGGAAGCCTTCGCGGCGGATTTCCGCGTGGACGTCTTGGCGGCTATCGTCTTGCCGACGGCTTTCTTGGCGGCGGAGGTTTTGGCGGTCGAAGTCTTGGCCGTCGAAGTTTTGGCTGTCGAAGTCTTGGCGGCGGCGGTTCGGGCGCCGCTCGATTTGGCGCTGGTCGTCTTCTTGGCGGCGGTCTTTTCGGGAGCCGTCTTCGTCGTCGCCTTCTTCGCTCCGGCGGTCTTGCCGACCGAGGCTGTCTTCTTGGTCGCTGCGGCCTTCTTGCCTGCGGCGGCTTTGGAGGGCTTGCTGTCCGTCTTCGCCCCGGCGGCCTTCTTCTTGGTGTCTGCAGACGCTTCCGACGCCTTCGCGGATTTGCGCGCCGGCGATTTGGCGGCGGCGGATTTTTTTCTTGGTGCTTGCGCCATGTCAGTCCCCCTTGGCAGCCGGCGCTCTCAAGCCGGAATGGCGGAATTAGCCTAAACCTGTTAACGCGGTGTGCAAGTGTTCACCGTGCGAAGACTTGCACAAGACTTGCCTTTTCAGCCCGACCACAGTTACGAACGCCCGCTCTGTCGCAACTGTCGTCCATCACCTTCGTCGGCGCGGCGCGGGCGTTCGCCTTGCGGCCGCGCGCATCGCGCATCAATACAAAATATCCTTTGTTTTCATCGACTTAAAGTGACTTTGCATGGCGTGTCGAGACGCGCGCCGCGCCGTCGCGCGCGGGCCGGCCCCACGCAAAAACGCGCGCGCGGCCCGCGCCGTTCGCCCCCGCCGCGCGCGACAAAACTTTTTTACGCATAACGAAAAACGCGCGCCGAAGACGACGCGCGTTCGCATGGGCTCATGTCCTGCGCCCGCCGGCGCGAAAGCCGCCGAATCAGATTCCGAGCTTGCTTTTCAGCAACTCGTTGACGGCCTGCGGATTGGCCTTGCCGCCAGTCGCCTTCATCACCTGCCCGACGAACCAGCCGAGCATGGTGGGTTTGGCTTTCGCCTGCTCCACCTTGTCGGGATTCTTCGCGATGATTTCGTCCACCGCCGCCTCGATGGCTCCGGTGTCCGTGACCTGCTTCATGCCGCGCTTTTCGACAATGTCCGCTGGGTCGCCGCCCTCGCTCCACACGATCTCGAACAGATCTTTCGCGATCTTGCCAGAGATGACGTCGGACGAGATCAAATCGACGATGCCGCCGATCTGCGCCGCCGTAACCGGAGATTCTTCAATGCCCTTGCCTTCCTTGTTGAGACGGCCGAACAGTTCGTTGATCACCCAGTTGGCGACGAGCTTGGCGTCGCGGCCCTTCGTCGCTTCTTCAAAGTAATCGCCGAAGGCGCGCTCAAGCACCAGCACGCCCGCGTCATAGGGCGTGAGACCATATTGCGCGATGAAACGCGCTTTCTTCTCGTCCGGCAATTCCGGCAAATCGGCCGCCAGCACATCGACATAGGCCTGGTCGAATTCCAGCGGCAGCAGGTCGGGGTCGGGGAAGTAGCGATAGTCGTGCGCCTCTTCCTTCGAGCGCATCGAGCGCGTCTCGCCCTTGGAGGGATCGTAGAGCCGCGTCTCCTGGTCGATCTTGCCGCCGTCCTCGATGATGCCGATCTGGCGCCGCGCCTCGACCTCGATGGCCTGACCGATAAAGCGGATCGAATTGACGTTCTTGATCTCGCAGCGCGTGCCGAAGGGATCGCCCGGCTTGCGCACGGAGACGTTGACGTCGGCGCGCAAGGATCCCTGCTCCATATTGCCGTCGCAGGTTCCCGCATACCGCACGATAGTGCGCAGCTTGGAAACATAAGCCTTGGCTTCCTCCGCGCTGCGCATGTCGGGTTTCGACACGATTTCCATCAGCGCCACGCCGGAGCGGTTGAGATCGACATGGGAATCGTTGGGGCTGAGATCGTGCAGCGATTTGCCGGCGTCCTGCTCCAGATGCAGACGCTCGATGCCGACCTTGATCTGCTCGGTCGGCGACAGGTCGACCAACACCTCGCCCTCGCCGACGATCGGATGCTTGTACTGGCTGATCTGATAGCCCTGCGGCAGATCCGGGTAGAAATAGTTCTTCCGGTCGAACACCGAACGATGGTTGATCTGCGCCTTCAGCGCGAGTCCCGTGCGGATCGCCTGCTTGACGCATTCCTCGTTGATGACCGGCAGCATGCCCGGCATGGCCGCGTCCACCAGCGACACATGCGTGTTCGGTTCGCCGCCGAATTCGGTGCTGGCGCCGGAAAACAACTTGGATTTGCTCGTCACCTGGGCGTGGATTTCCAGACCGATGACGACTTCCCAGTCGCCGGTCGCGCCCGCGATCAATTTTGAGGGTTTGGCTTGCGTGTTCATGCGCGATCCTTCGAGCGCATCAAGCGCTCCTCATAGCCAATCGACCATTCCACCAGCGTGGTCCAGATCGACCGCGCCAACTCTTCATCCAGCTTCTTTTCCCGCGCGCGGACGCCGACGCGATCCAGCACCTCGGCGACTCGCGGCGGGATGCGCGCGGGCCAGCCGATGCGGGTCTTGATCTCCGCCGCGCTTTCGATGCAGCGCTGGCGTTCGGCCAGCAAATCGACCAGCTCGACATCGAGCGCGTCGATCTTCTGGCGCAGCGCCGCCATTTCGGGATTGGGCGCCAAAGTCTCGTCCGCGCTCATGGCGTTCAGTCCCACCACGGTTCGGGCAGAACCATTTTCGGCGCCGCCTGCTCGATGGCCTCGCCCAGCGAGAACAAGGTTTCTTCCTCGAACGGGCGCCCGATCAATTGCAGGCCGAGCGGCAGACCATCCGACGACAGGCCGGCGGGAACCACCAGCCCCGGCAAACCCGCCATGTTCACCGTCACGGTGAAGACGTCGTTGAGATACATTTCCACCGGATCGGCCGATCCCTTTTCGCCTTGCGCGAAGGCCGGCGAGGGCGTCGCCGGCGTCAGAATCGCGTCGACGCCCGCCTCATAGGCGAGGTCGAAATCGCGCTTGATCAGCGAACGGATTTTCTGCGCGCGCAAATAATAAGCGTCGTAATAGCCGGCCGACAGCACATAGGTGCCGATCATGATGCGGCGGCGCACTTCCTTGCCGAACCCTTCCGCGCGGGTCTTCTCATAGAGATCGACGATGTCCTTGCCGGTCTTGCGCAGGCCGTAGCGAATGCCGTCGTAGCGCGCGAGATTGGACGAGGCTTCCGCCGGCGCGACAATGTAATAAGCTGGCAGCGCGTGTCGCGTATGCGGCAGCGAAATGTCGCGAATCTCAGCGCCCGCGGCGCGCAGCCAGTCGATGCCCCGATCCCACAGCGCGGCGATTTCCGGCGACAGGCCGTCGAGCCTGTACTCCCTGGGAATGCCGATCACCTTGCCCTTCACGGAGGCGCCCACCGCCTTCTCGTAATCCGGCACGGGCGCGTCGACAGAGGTGGTGTCCTTAAGATCGTGCCCCGCCATGGAGCGCAGCATGATGGCGCAATCGCGCACGTTGCGGGTGATCGGTCCCGCCTGATCCAGCGAGGAGGCGAAAGCGACGATGCCCCAGCGCGAGCAACGGCCGTAGGTCGGCTTGATGCCGACCGTGCCGGTGAACGCGGCGGGCTGGCGAATCGAGCCGCCGGTGTCGGTCGCCGTGGCGCCCAGGCAAAGATGCGCCGCAACCGCCGCGGAAGAACCACCCGAGGAGCCGCCGGGGACGATCTTGGCGTCGGAACCGTTACGGCGCCAGGGCGAGACCACCGGGCCGAAATAGGAGGTCTCGTTGGACGAGCCCATGGCGAATTCGTCGAGATTGAGCTTGCCCAGCATCACCGCGCCGTCGCGCCACAGGTTTGACGTGACGGTCGATTCGTAGCGCGGCACGAAGCCCTCGAGAATGTGGCTGGCGGCGGTGGTTTGCACGCCATCGGTGCAATACAGATCCTTGATGCCGAGCGGCAGGCCTTCCAGCGCGCCGCCCTCGCCTCGCGCCAAGCGCGCGTCGGCCGCTTTCGCCATGTCGAGCGCCTTTTCCGGCGTCTCGACAATATAGCAATTGAGCTGTTTCGCGCGCGTCACCGCGTCGACATGGGCCTGCGTCAGCTCGACGGAGGTGAATTTCTTGGCCTTGAGGCCGTCGCGCGCTTCGGCCAGGGTCAGGCGGGTCAGATCAGTCATGAGCGGCGGACCTATTCGATCACTTTGGGCACGACGAAGAAACCGTCCTCGCGGGCGGGGGCGTTGGCGAGCACCTTATCTTGGATATAGCCGTCGGTGATCTCGTCGACGCGTTTCTTCATGCGCATCGGCAGCACGGAGGTCATCGGTTCGACGCCCTCGACATTGACGCTGCTCAATTCCTCGACGAAGCCGAGAATGGCGTTGAGCTCGTTTTGCAGATGCGGCGCCTCATCCGCGCTCACGCTGATGCGCGCGAGATGGGCGATGCGACGCACCGTCGCCAGATCGACCGACATATTGGCTCCGTGCTGTTTCAGGGACTGAAGCAGGCTATACAGAAGGCGGCGGCGCGGCGCAACGAGGGCGGGTGTGCGAGCCCGCCTTCGCCCGCCCGAATCGCCGGTTAAAACGTCAGCGTTTCGCCGATCGCCGGGGTGTGAACGCGGGCGCCGGCGCCCTGCATCGCCGTGACGAATGTCTCGGGCGTCGGATCGATGACCGGAAACGAGCCGTAATGCATGGGAATGACGTCGCCGAATTCGAAATAACGGCGCGCCGCCAGCGCCGCCGTCGCGCCGTCCATGGTGAAGCGGCCGCCCACGGGGACAAGGCCGATCCGCGGCCTATACAACTCGTGAATCAGCGCCATATCGGAGAAAATTGCGGTGTCGCCGGCATGATAGATCGGCGCGCCCCGATCCGGCAGAATCACGACGCCATTGGCGCCGCCGAGCGCGACCAACTTGCCGTCGACGGTTGCGGCGGCGGAATGCAGCGCCGGCGTCAGCGCCACGCCGAAATTCTCTCCCCGCAGCGTCCCCCCGGTGTTGCCGGGATTCACGTTCTGCACGCCCCTCTCGGCCAGATACATGCAGATCTCGAAATTCGCGATCGCTTGCGCGCCGGTTTTTTGCGCGATTTCGGCGGCGTCGCCGATATGATCGTCATGGCCGTGGGTGATGACCACATGAGTGGCGCCGGCGATGGCGGCGTCGAAATCGAGCGTGAATTTGGGATTGCCCCTGAGAAAGGGGTCGATCAGGATTTTGGCCGCGTCGAAAGCGATGCAAAAGGCCGAATGGCCGAGCCATGTCACTTGCATGAAATCCCCCGTCGTTGCTACGGACATCTAAGCCCGCGCCACACCAAGGGAAAGCGCCCGATGGGAGAAAACGCCGCCGTCCTAAATCTCGACGAACTCAACCTCCGCCTGCCGGCCAAGGCGCGGCTGATGGGAATCGATCTGGGGACGAAGACCATCGGCCTCGCCCTGTCCGACGTCGAGCGCCGGCTGGCCTCGCCGCTTGAAACCATCCGGCGGACCAAATTCACCGCCGATGTGACCAAAATGCTCGAACTCGCGCGCAAGCACGAAGTTGCAGCTTTCGTCATCGGCTTGCCGCTCAACATGGATGGCGGCGAAGGCCCGCGCGCCCAATCGACCCGCGCCTTCGTGCGACAAACCGCGCTTTTAACGCCACTTCCTTTCGTCTTTTGGGACGAGCGGCTGTCGACCGCCGCCGTGACGCGCGAGTTGATCGCGCAGGACGCCAGCCGCGCCAAACGCGCAGAGGTTGTGGATCGCATGGCCGCCGCCTACATATTACAGGGGGGCCTCGACCGGCTCGCCCGACTGCAGGCGAGTTGAGGACTTCTCAAAAACAACCACTTAACGCGGAATGCCTCCGCCGTCTGGCGCCAAGGGCGATCAAATCCCCCGCGCGGACGCGAACTCGCCAAAGGTTGAATGCCGGCGGAAATATCTTGCTCGACGGCTTCCAATTTACCCGATATTCTTGAAATTAGTGCTATCGCAGCAAAGGTTCCTCTCTGTTGAGGGCCTTGGAACTTTCCGCCGGGTAAGGAAATTATCGTTTGTCAGCTGGACGGCTTTAGAGCTATGGTAAACAACCATTGGTTGTGTTTTTTCCGGGCAGCGATTGGTCCTGGCGCGCGAGGCTCCAGAGTGATCGCGCAATGACAACGCATTAGGCTGGGTTGAGGCGAAATGTTCAAGAAAGGCAAAAGCAGCGCGTCCCCTGCTCTAACCCATACCGTCATTCCCGAAGACGACGGCCGCGAATCGCTGGCCGCCGCAGAGGCGGAGTTGCGCTATGACGAGCCCGAGACGGACGCCGATTCAGCCGGTTCGGCGGAGGACACGGCCCGTTACATCGCCGACATGGTCGGCGCTCTCGCGGCCATGGCCGGCGAGGCCAAGCTCGATCTTCTCACTTATCTTCTGAACATGGCGCGGGTTGAAGCGGAATTGCAGGCGCGCCAGAGCGAGGACGAGCCGACGGACGATTAGTCCTCGCTGGCGAGGGCTGATCGGGCGCTCTATATCTCAGGACGCAGCGACACGCGGTCTCCGCTGTGGCGCTCGATGCGATTTTCCAACTCAAGCTCCTGGAGGCGAAGCCGGATTTCCGCTGGCGGCCAGCCGGAGAGCCGCGCGAGATCGTCGACGGACATCGGGGTCGGGCTAAGAAACTGCTCGACGGTCCCCTGTGGCGTCACCGGCGCAGCTTCGGCGCGGCGCGCCCGAACCTGTCGCGGCTCGGGTTCGGCGACGACAGCGCCGGGTTCGTCATATTCGTCCCACAGCGGTTCGTGGACATAGGTGGCGCCGGGCTCCGCGAGCAGGCCATAGCCTCCGCCCCTGCGCGCCAACGGCGCCAGACGCTCTGTCACATCCGCCGCGCTCCGGCACATGAAGGCGCCCTCGTTGAGCAGGTCATTGGTCCCCTCCGCGCGCGGATCGAGCGGGGAGCCGGGCACGGCGAACAATTCTCGCGCCTGCTCGCGCGCGAAACGGGCGGTGATCAGCGTGCCCGAACGCCGCTCCGCCTCCACCACCACCACGCCCAGCGCCAGCCCAGACACCAGGCGGTTGCGCCGGGGAAAATCCCGGCCGCGCGGCTCGCAGCCGAGCGGCATTTCGGAGAGAATCGCCCCGCGCGCCGCGATATCCTCAATCAGGCCGGCGTTTTCCGGCGGATAGACGCGGTCGATCCCGCCAGCCAGCACGCCGAGCGTGCCCGTCGCCAGCGCCGCCTTGTGGGCGCAAGCGTCCACGCCGCGCGCGAGGCCGGAAACCACCACATAGCCTGCTGCGCCAAGCCCCCGCGTCAGCCGTTCGGTGAAGGCGAGACCAGCGGCCGAGGCGTTGCGGGCGCCGACCACGGCCACGATCGGCTTCTTGAACAGGCTGGCGTCGCCGCGCAGGCAGATCAACGGCGGCGGCGCTTCGATATGTCTGAGGCCGTCGGGATAATCGGCCTCGCCCAACGCGATATAGCGGGCGCCAAACTTGTGCGCCGCCTCCAGTTCGCGCGCCGCAGCCTCGCGCGAGGCGATGACGATCTTGCGGCCGCCCCCTTGCCGAATCAGCGCCGGCAAAGCCGCCAAGGCCTCCGTCGCCGACCCGTAGCGAATCATGAGCTTGTGAAAACTGCGCGGCCCGATGTTTTCGCAGCGAATCAGCTGCAGCCAATCCAGCCGCTGCGAATCGCTGAGGGCCGCGGCCCTCATGATTTCTGGCCGATGCGCCCTTCCGTTCCGGCGCGCAGGCGAGCGATGTTTTCGCGGTGCTTGACCCAGAGAATTCCCGTCATGAGCGCCGCCGCAACGGCGGCCGCATTCTGGCCCATGGCCAGCAACACCAGCGGAGAAGCCGCGCTGGCGACCAGGGCGGACAGCGAGGAATAGCGGCTGAGCTTGGCCGTCGTCAGCCAGATGGCGGCGAAAGCGAACGCCGCCGGCCAGACCACGCCAAGCAGAAAGCCGATATAGGTCGCGACGCCCTTGCCGCCCTTGAACTTGAGCCAGACCGGGAAAATATGGCCAAGAAAGGCGAAAAAGCCGGCGATCACCGCCGCATCGGCGGAGAAACGCGCGAAGATCAGCGCGGCGGCGGTCGCCTTGAGCGCATCGAGAACCAAAGTGGCGGCGGCGATGTCCTTGCGGCCGGTGCGCAGCACATTGGTCGCGCCAATATTGCCGGAACCTATGGCGCGCACGTCGCCCAGCCCCGCCGCCTTGGTCAGCAGCAGGCCGAACGGAATGGAGCCAAGCAGATAACCCAGGGCCGCCGCGCCCGGCAGGAGCAGGCCGTTCATGCTGAAACCCTCGTGTCGGAATCATGGACCACGGCGCCGGCGACCATGGTGATCTTCACCACGCCTTGCAGCCGCGCCTCGTCAAAAGGCGTATTCTTGCAGCGCGATTTCAGCCGGTCCTTGTTCAGGACGAAAGGCTCGTCCGAATCGAACACGATCAGATCGGCCGGCGCTCCCTTTTTCAGCCGTCCTTGAGGCAGGCCGAGAATCTCCGCGGGACGCGAAGTCATGGCGCGCAGGATTTGCGCCAGCGAAAGATGGCCGGAATGAACGAGGCGCAGCGCGGCCGGCAGCAGGGTTTCCAGCCCCACGGCGCCGAAATCGGCCTCGGCGAAAGGCAGGCGCTTGGTCTCGACGTCCTGCGGATTATGATCCGAGAAAATCACGTCGATCAGCCCGCTGGCGACCGCTTCGACCAGGGCGAGGCGCTCGTCCTCGCGGCGCAGCGGCGGCTTCACCTTCAGGAAGGTGCGGTAATCGCCAATATCGTTTTCGTTCAACGTCAAATGGTTGATCGTGACGCCGCAGGAAACCGGCAGCCCCTCCGCCTTCGCCTTGGCGATGGTTTCGAGCGCCAAAGTCGTGGAGATCGGCGCGGCGCAGTAGCGGGCGCCGGTCATGCGCACCAGACGGATGTCGCGGTCGAGCGCGATGGCTTCCGCCTCGCGCGGGGCGCCGGAGAGACCAAGCCGCGTCGCCAGTTCGCCGGCGTTCATCACGCCGGCGCCGGCCAAGTCGCGATCCTCGGGGAAGTGCACGACCAGCGCGTCGAAATCGCGGGCGTAGGTCAGGGCGCGCCGCAGGGTCTGGCTGTTGCGAATCGAGCGCGACCCGTCGGTGAAGGCGACGGCGCCCGCCTCGCGCAGCAGGCCAAATTCGGAAATTTCCTGGCCATCCAGATGTTTGGTGATGGCGGCCGCTGGCAGCACCCGCACGCGGCCATGGTCGCGCGCGCGCCGCTTGAGGAAATCGACCACGGCGGGGTCGTCCACCGGCGGGGTCGTTTCGGGGCTGGCGACCAGCGTCGTGACGCCGCCCGCCGCCGCCGCCGCCGTGGCTGTGGCGATGGATTCGCGATGTTCGCCGCCGGGCTCGCCGACATAGGCGCGCAAGTCGATCAGGCCGGGGGCGAGCGCCTGGCCGCGGCAATCGATCACGCCGAAGCGTTCCGCCAGCCCTCCCGCGCCGATCTGCGGGCCAAGATCGAGGATGCGGCCGTCTTCCACGAGAAGGCCGCCGCGCGTCTCGGCGCCGGTCTCGGGATCGACGAGGCGCGCGTTCAGGAAAGCAAGGGGTTTGGTCGTCGCGGGCATGACGTTCGATAGCGCGCGGCGGCGGTTTCGGCAATGGCCCGACGATATTTCCGCAAACGGACCACCGCTTTCACGCGGCCGTTTCGATGGGACGGCCACCCCCCCGGCCAGCCGCCCCATTGCGCGCCTGGGTTGCCCTAAGGCGAAGGCTTGGCTAATCTCAAGCGAAACGTCCTGGACTTGTTATGAGCGCAACGCCTCCGGACCGCGACGACATCGAGGCCGAACTGGCCCGGGTGCTCGCTTCGCCGGATTTCGAGAAAAATCAGGGCGCCTCGCGGTTTCTGAAATTCGTCGTGGCGGAGACGCTCGACGGGCGCGGCGACAGGCTCAAGGCGTTCACCATCGCGACGCAGGCGCTGGAGCGCGAGGACACTTTCGATTCGCAGAACAATTCGGCCGTGCGCGTGCAGGCGCTGCGGCTGCGACAACTCCTGCAGGCTTGGTACGAGGGGCCTGGCGCGAACAGTCCCGTCCGCATTGAAATCAAGACGGGGACCTACAAGCCGAATTTCGTACGAGGCGCGCCGCTCGATGCGGAGGCGCAATGCGGCGCGTCTGATCTCGCGGCGCGTTCGGACTTGCCAGCGCCTCAGGAGGCCGCGCCGCCCGAGCGCCGCTCGTTCGGGCGCCGTTTCGCTGGGGCGCTGGGACTCGCGTTCTCGGTCTTCTTCGTCGCCCTCACCGGGCTGATGACCGAACCCGCCTCGCCTCCCGGCGCCCGGAGCGGCAACGCCCCGCCCCTGCCCAGCCTGCGCATCGAGCGGCCGTCGGGCGACAAGCCTCTTGGCGATCTCGCCCAGGCGCTGGAGCTCGAATTCAGCGCCTTCGACAATGTGATTGTGAGAAAATCGAACGCCGAAGCAAGATCTTCCGTCAATGCCTACGCCCTGTCGCTGCAGCCGGCCGACAAGGCCTATGTCGCCGAACTGCTGCGGTTGAGCGACCGGACACTGGTCTGGGCGGAACGCTTCCCTCTGCCCGACGGCGCCGACGCGCTCGCCCGTCAGGCGCGCGGGCTGGCGCAGACGCTCGGCGACGCCTATGGCGTCATCGACGTCGACGCGCTGCGCCTGCTCAACGATTTCGACGGCATGCCGCGCGGGTTCAACTGCACCCTCAGCGCCTTCACCTTCCTGAAAAACCAGAGCCTCGACCGATTGCGCGTGGCGCGGGAATGCCTGGAGGTCGCCGTCGGCGCCAACGCCCGCGACGACGACGCCCGCGCCATGCTGGCCATCGTACTGGTGCATGACGCCTTTTACGCGCCGCCCGAAAGCGATTCGCGCGCCGATCTCGCCCGCGCCGAAAAGCTGGCCCAAGAGGCGTTCGACCTCGCGCCGCGACGCGCCCGCTCCTATTTCGCGCGCTTCGTCGCCGCCTACGCCGCCCAGCGCTATGACGAAGCGTTCGTCGCCGCCCGCGCCGCATTGGCGCTGAACGGCAATTCCACGCTTTTCGCGCGCGCGATCGGCGCCGCCTATATTTTGCGCGGGGACGTGGAGGCCGGCATGGCGCTGCTCAACCCTCTGATCGACGCAACCAACGACGTCTCTCCGGCGTCGGGCGCGGCGGCGCTCGGCCATGAATTGCGCGGCGAGCGACGCGAGGCCGAGCGGCTGCTGGCTCGACCCGGGGCCTCGAACCAGGCTCTCGCCCTCCTGCTGCAACTCAGCCTGTGCGCGGACGCCGCCTGCGCACGCGATCGAAGCGCCGATTTGCGGCGCAATTTTCCGGGAATCGCGGCCGACATCGGCGCCGCGCTCGACCGGATCGGCGCGGCCGAACCAGTCAAGACGCGCCTGCAGACGTCCCCGCTCCGCGACGATCAACGCTGAACATACGGAAACCTTTTGGGGTCTTCGCGTCTAAACCCGTGTGTAACCCCTGTAACGTGTCGCGTTATATGCCGTTGCGGCACTTTACCTTCGTCGACCGGAGCCGCCGGTGGATCGGAGGAAACATGGAAAAGCATCTCGAACGCGCTCTGATCGAGGTTTACTACGCGTTGGCCGAGTTCGAGCAAGCGCAGAACCGGGAACAAGGCAAAGGCGGCGGGGCCCGGCCGGAGGCCGACGAACAAGCCGAAAGCCTGTTCATTACGCTGCGCTTGGCGCGCTGGGGCCTGGAAACAGCCTTGCGCGGACTGCAGGCATGCGAAAAGCGCGAGGCCGAAGCGTCGGCTGTTCATTGACCCATGTGAAGGCGCACGCCCCGAATTCGTTAAAATGCCAGAGAGTTTCATGACACTCCGGTAATTCCCGCCCTCGTATCAACACAACGTAAGGTCGTAGTCGCAACGTCAAGGGCGGCAAAAACGCCAAGACCGAAAAATGCATCTGTGGAGGAAACAACCATGACCTGCGAGCGTCAGATCGTCGATCATCTTGAGCGCGCTTTGGTGGAAACCATGTTCGCCATCGCCGAATTCGATCACTTGCGCGCCGAGTCGACGGCGCGCGGGGCAACGAAGCCGCTGGATACGCTCGCGGGCCTGCTGGCGATGCTGAGGTCGGCGCTGGATTCGGCGCTATCGCTGACGCAGGCGCTCACGCCCCAACCCAGCGGCTACAGTCTGGCTTCGCCCGACAACAGCCGGTAAAGCCCCGCGACAGCTGCTCCCGTGGCCGCCTCCATCGGCAGACCGATGGCGCTGGCCTCCAGCCCAAGCATCGCGGAAAGCCCCGCCAAGCCGAGACCGACCGCCGCGCCGAGCATCGCGAAAGCGGGCGGCGCGGCGATCTCCAGCGCGGCGGCAAGTTTGCGCGTCAGCCAGAGATTGGCGCTGAAATTGGCGAAATTACCCACAAGCGCCCAAGCCAGCGCAAGCGGCCCGGCGTAACGTCCAATCGCGGCGAATGACGGTCCCAATGGCCCAACGGCCGCCTGAAGCAGGTCGAGTTCCTGATGCGCCACGCCGATCGTCTCCAATGCGGCGGCGACCGCCGTCATCGCGGCGCAGGCGATCAGGCCGGCGCGGCGCAGGGGACGGGCGTCCGCCGCGCCCGCAAGGGCGACCGCCGGCCGCGCGTCCGTTTCCGCTTGCGGCGCGGACGCGCCAAAAAGATAAGCGCGCTGTTGCTGCGTCAGAACGAGGCCTGGTTCTGGCGCGGATGCGGCGGATGAAGTCGCGGCGGGGCGGTTGCGGCGTCCGAAAGCGGCGGTCATGTCGCCATCATGAGCCGCAATGGTTGAAATATCTTTGCGCCGTCGAACCAGACTCTTCGGAAGCTCGCCCAATCCCTGAGCAACGCGTGGACGATATTGACATCGGCGGCGCCGACGCATAGAAAAAAACTTGGAAAAACCAAGCGGTCACTTCCCCACGCGCAGAATATTCATGGTGTTGCCGGTTTCTTTGATGAGATATTGTTCTTGACCGAAGTCATCGCTCACCGCGTCCCGATCAAGGCGCGCCCGGCCCATGAACTGGCGCGACGGCTGGATGAGCCTTCGGCGTTGGCCCCCTATCGCCGTCGACGCCCGAATATTTTTGGTCCTGTTGCGGAAGCCCTGGTCAACCAGCGGCGCTGGTACGAGGTCACAGCCGAAAGCCACACGCCCGAAGGCGGCGTTTATCTTTTTGAAAATGCGGTGACCTGCGAGGGCCTGCTGTTCGCAGCCGACTGGAGTCTGACGCGCGAAAGCCTGATCAACCGCCAGCACGAGAACGCTTTCGTCGGCCTGACGCGCGGCGCCGGCGACGATTTCCTGCTCGATCCCGCCCGTTTCGAACGGCGCGACCTGACGTTCGAACGCTGCGCGCTGATCCGGCAGCAATGGGACCCCAATTACGGCCATTGGATCGTCGAAGGCTTGCCGCGCATGGCGCCGCTGCTGGCGGCCGCCGCGCTCGACGGCGTCGTCTTTCTCGTCACCAATACTTCGGCGGCGATGATGAAGGTTTACCGGGATTCGCTGAAATGGTTCGGCGTCAAGCCGGAGCAACTGCGCTTCGTCGGCAGCGAAATCATCGCGGCGCGCCAACTGATCTATCCTGCGCCCCTGACCATTCAGCCCTGGGTCAAATCGCCGCGGATCGCCGCCACGCTGGAGCAACTCTCGCAACGCGTCGCCGCCACGTTCACCGGCGTCGCCCCCAAGAAGATCTTCATCCGCCGCGCGCCGGGAAGCCGCCGGCAATTGCTCAACCAGGACGAGGTGCGCGACTTTTTCCTTGAGCGCGACTATGTCGAGGTCGCGCCCTATGAACTGACCTTTGACCAACAGGTCGCCGTGTTCCACGGCGCCACACATGTTGTCGGCGTGCTCGGCGCCGAATGCACCAATTTCGCCTTCTCGCCGCCCGGCGTCCGCTTCCTCGGCTTCGCGCCCGAAGCCATGCAGGACGATTTCTTTTGGGATCTGGCCTCACATAAAGGAAGCGAATATTTCTGCGTGCATGGCGCGCCGAAGGATCCGGCGGACGGCATGAACGCCTCGTTTTCCGTCGATCTGTCGTTGCTGAGGGAAGCCTTCGCGGCCTTCGAGGGCGCCTGAGGGCTTCATTCAGGGCGTCGCCGACGCCCTTCCTGTTCTTCCGGCTCTGGCGAGGTCCAGCGAAATGGCGAACCCCAAACATTTCAACCTGCTTCCCAATATCGAAGCCGTCAGCGCGCGGCACGCGCCCGATACGGCGCGTTATTACCAATGCATCCAGGGCCCGCCCGTCATCGACGCTTATGTCGAGAGCCTGCGCAATGTGATCTATGGCGAGGACTATCTGGAATTCCACAAGCGGCGCTGGGATGAAATCCTGCGCTATGTGCGGCATTACGCCACAGCAAGGCCGCAGCCGAAAATCCTGGAAATCGGCATGAGCACCCTGCTGCGCTGCTACAAGGACGTCGCGCCCGGGGCCATCGTTCACACCGTCGACCGGCCCAGGGCGCTCGGCGGCCAGAGCGCCGAATCGGCGAGCGCCGTAGGCTCCGACGGACACTTCAATCTCGATCTCAACAGTGATTCCTTCGACGTCCTCGCCGGCGAAGCGCGCAAATACGACCTGATCATCATGACCGAGGTGGTCGAGCATATTCTGGCGACGCCGGCCGAACTCATTGCGGAATTGCTGCCGCATCTGGCGCCGGGCGGACGGTTCTACCTGACCACGCCCAATGCGCTGCGCCTCGCCAGCCTGATGAAAATGTGCGAGGAAGGCTGCACGGCTCAGAATTTCTTCTCGAAAATCGAGGGCAACACCTGGGGCCACTGGCATTACCGGGAATATACGATGAACGAGTTGGCCGACGAGATCCGCAAGGCTGGCGCGACCTCGGATATGGCCGCCTTTTCCGACTGCTGGGACAGCGATCACGAAATCTTCAGGGAATTGATCGCGACGCGCGGAAATCTGGTGGCGATTTTCGGCAAATAGCCCGCCGCCAGCGTCTCAGGACGGCGTCCGCTCCTGTCGGACGCCCGCCCAGCCCCCGCCATAGGTCGAAAAATCGGTGTAGTGCGGAAATTTGTGACGCAGCGCCCGATAAATGTCCGGCGGAACGTCATTATACAGCAGGTGCATGCGAGTGACGGCGAAATATTGGTTCATGTGAGTCAAATAGTCCTCGTACATGAGCCTGTTAATGTTCGGCGTCTCGTAAATCTGGTCGAGAATCGCGCGGATCACTTCCTCGCTGTAGCAATTCTGCCGGTAGAAATCCTGAATTTCGTTCGGCGAAGACAGCAGATGCATCCAGCCCGGCAATTTCCACAAGGCGAAATTCAGCAGCGGATCGTTCGGGTCCACAAACAGGTGATGCCCATAGGGCGAGGACCAGACCGGGCCGAACAATGAGGCGAACAGGCCGCCCGGCCTGAGGATTCGGTTGATGTTGGCGAAGCCGGCGGCGACGTCGATATGCTCCAGCACGGCGAAGCTGGCGACCACGTCAAAACTCTCCGGCGCGAACAGGGCGGGGTCGCAGATGTCGCCGACCACATGCGCGTGAGACCCAAACGCCTCGCCGGCGCCTGCCAGCACGGTGATGGATTTCGGACTGTGCGGCTCCAGCGCCGCCGCGATCTGCTCGGGACTGAAGCCGAGCGCCAGCACGTCCCTGCCGCCGATGGCAACGCCAAGTTGCGGCAGGAAGTCAAGCTCCAGCCAGTTCGCGATCGGGCCGAGACAAGGCAGGCTGCCGACTTTCATGGCGAGACTCCTATTCCTCCCGACGACTACCACGCCTCTGCCGAAACGTCAGCACCGCTGGTAATCGATATATTCCAGGTTGCATTCGTCCTTTTCGCCGCGGGGCGCCGGCTCGCGGCGCAATTCGCGCCATTGCGTCCAATCGACCTCCGGGAAAAAGGCGTCGGCCTCCGGCGCGCAGTCGACGCGGGTCAGCCGCAGGAACCGGCCCAGCGGCAGCGCCTGCCGGTAAATCTCGGCGCCGCCCGCCACGATGATCTCGGCGCAATGCATGAAGTCGGCGAGTTCATTGGCCCGCGCCAGCGCGGCGGCGAAATCGCCGGCGACATGGACGCGCTCCGGCGCCGGCGTCCCGAGCCAACCGCCGTCGCGCGTGACCACCACGGTTTCGCGGCCCGGCAGGGGCCGTCCGATCGACTGGTAGGTCTTGCGCCCCATGATCAGCGGCCGCCCCCAGGTGATTTCCTTGAACCGCTTGAGATCGGAGGACGCGCGCCACGGAATGGCGTTCTGAAAGCCAAGCGCGCCGTTGCGGGCGACGGCCGCGACGATGGTGATGGGCAGGCCGGTCATGCCGCCGCCCTGATTGTCTTGCACATGCGCGCTCCGGTTTGATTGACGGCGGGAAGCTAGATCAGGCGCCCCGGCGCGGCCAGTCGGCAAGGGGCGCAAAAGTTGCGGATTTCACAACTTCCTGCCGGGCCGGGCGACGCAAGGTCGCGTGGCGTCGGGCGCGGGCTTGCGTTAGCTTCGCCGCGCAACAATCAAGAGGACGCCCGTGACCTTAGCGCGGACCAGCCAGACCCACCCGCTTCAGATCGCCCATGTACGCGCCACGCCCGCCCATGGGCGAATCGGAATCACGTTCTGCCCCGGCAAGCATGACAAGTCCGCCCACACCGGCGCCTGGGCGCGCGATCTCGCGGCGGATCTCGACGTCATCGCCGACTCGGGCGCGCGCCTCGTGCTGACGCTGGTCGAACCCGCCGAACTGGCGGCGCTCAAGGTCGAGTCTCTCGGCGCGGAGGTCCTGGCGCGCGGGCTCGACTGGCGCCATCTCCCCATCGCCGATTATTCGGTTCCCAGCGCGGTGTTCGAGCGGCTCTGGCGCGCGCAGGGCCGTGAGTTGCGCGCGCTTTTGCGCCGGGGCGGCGACATTGTCGTGCATTGCAAGGGCGGGCTCGGCCGCGCCGGCATGATCGCCGCGCGTCTGCTCGCCGAATTGGGCGTCGATCCCGCAGAGGCGATCAAGCAGGTTCGCCAGGCGCGCAAGGGCGCGATCGAGACGCCGTCGCAACTCTCCGTGGTGCGGCGGACGCGACCCGTGCTGGATGTCGAGGAGATCGACACGACGAGATTGCGCAAGGTCGGCGGCACGCTCGGCAGCAATCCCGGGGGCCTGTTCGAGGACGCCGAGGGCCGGCGTTATTATGTCAAGACGCTGGAATCGGCGGCCCATGCGCGCAACGAAATGCTGGCGGCGAAATTCTATCAGCTCGCCGGCGCGCCGACGCTGACCTATTTGCCCGCGCGCGATCCGACCGAGGTCGCGACCGAATTTGTCGTGCTGGAGAAGAAGACCCTCGGCGAATTCGACGCCGAGGCGTTGAAGCAGGCCCGGCGCTGGTTCGGCGTGCACGCCTGGACCGCCAACTGGGACGCCGCCGGCTATCTCGGCGACAACCAGGGCGTGGTGGAGGGCGTGGTCGTCACCCTGGACGTCGGCGGCGCGCTGGCGTTTCGCGCGCAAGGCGACCCGAAAGGCAAGGCTTTCGGACCCGTCGTGGGCGAATTGGACAGCTTGCGCGGCGATGAAGACAATCCCCATGCGAAAAAACTGTTTTCCGCAATGAGCCGCGCCGAACTCGCCGAGTCCATCGCGGTGGTGACGCGCATTCCCGACGCCGCGATCCGCCGCATGGTCGCGGACAACTATGGCGGCCCCGCCCTGGCCGAGAAAATGATCGCGCGCAAGGCCGACATGGCCGCGCGCTTGGCGTGACGGGCGATTAGCCGTCGTGAAAAAAAGTTCCCGGCGGCCAGCCAGGACGACCTCACAATTATTTTATTTCTATCTCGATGCGATTCAAGGCATTACCCTCGACCTAACCAGCCTCGGACGAATGATATCGGCGCCCTGAAGCCGAAACGCCAGGCTGGATGTGCGATTTCGGGGGGACGACCATGCACTTCGAATTTCGATCCCAGATTTACGCTGACGCGTCCGACATGCATCACGCCATCGCGATCGCGTATCTGCTGGATAGCGGCGGGCGGGATGAGTGGGACCGGCGCGCGTTTCTTGCAAGCCATTCCGCCGAGGCCTGCGCCGACGAAGCCATCGTCCAGTGGCTGCTCGACGAACCCGCCTGGGCGAATCCGCGTGGTTTTTCGCGCGTCTCGCTGATTGATGCCTATGCCGAATTGCTCCAATCCGGTTCCGCAGCCTGATGGCTATCCAGAAAAGCGAGGCTGCGATGGTCCAGAAGCTTGAACTGCGTCTGGTTGGCGCCGGTGGAGAAATCCGGCATCGGGAGAGCGTGGAATTCGCCTCCAACCTCGCCATTTGGCGGGCGCTGGCGAGTCTCGCGCGAAAGCGCGGCCAGCCGGGAGAGTTCCTGCAGGTTCTCGATCAGAACCACGAAATGATCATCCGAGTGGGCGTCGCCACGGCGGAGACGTGCTACGCCGCCTGACTTTTCGCTATGAAGTGGCGGCCGACGCGTCCAAGGCGGACAAGGATTGCGGCGCCGGCCAGTTCTGCATCGTCGCGGTGAGGCCGCACGTCTGCAAGGCGCCCGCGCGCCCAACAAGCGAGATGTCGTCTGCCCGTCCGGAACATGCGACATGTCCGCAGGCATGTGCAAGGAAACCGGGCGTCATCAGGCCCCAAAAGGCCGCGCCAGCTAAACGGCGACCTCGGCGGCGATATGCGGGTGCGGGTCGTAGCCCTCCACCTCGAAATCCTCGATGCGATAGGCGTCGATGCTCGGCGGTCGTCTTTTCAGGCGCAGGCGCGGCAGCGGTCGCGGTTCCCGGGTGAGTTGCAGCCGGGCCTGATCGAGATGGTTCAGGTACAGGTGGACGTCGCCGCCGACCCAGACGAAATCGCCCGGCTCAAGGTCGCATTGCTGCGCAATCATGCTCTGCAGCGCGGCGGCGCCAATCCAGTTGAACGGGCAGCCCAACAGCAGATCCACCGACCGCTGCAGCAACATGCAGGACAAGCGTCCGTTGCTGACATGAAACTGATAGACCATGTGACAGGGCGGCAGCGCCATCTGGTCGATTTCCGCCACGTTCCAGGCGTGGAACAGAATGCGGCGGCTCGACGGATTTTTCCGCAGGGCGTCGATGACGCCGGCGATCTGGTCGTGTTCGCGGCCGTCCGGCCCCTGCCAGCGCCGCCACTGCTTGCCATAGACCGGGCCGAGATCGCCCCAGCGCCGCGCGAAATCGTCATCCTCGACGATGCGCGCCTCGAAAACGTCCTGGCTGACCGACTCGCCCGTTTCCTTGCGATAGCGCGTCAGCGGCCAGTCCGACCAAATCCGCACGTTCTCTTTCAACAGCGCCTGGATATTGGTGTCGCCGGTCAGGAACCACAGCATTTCCTTGACGGCGGTCTTCCAATAGACGCGCTTGGTGGTGAGCAACGGCGCCCCGGCGCTGAGGTCGAATCGGATCATCGCGCCGAAAATCGACAGCGTGCCGACCCCGGTGCGGTCAATCCGGCGGTCGCCACGCTCCAGCACCTGGTTCATCAGGTCGAGATACTGATATTCGGGGTGGCGGTTCAGCATAGCGGACTCCGGACGACGCCGGGGTCCTTACCACGCGCTCAATAGCTGAAAAAGCCACGTCCCGTCTTACGGCCGAGAAAGCCGGCGTCACACATCTGTTTGAGCAAGGGGCTCGGCCGGTATTTCGGATCGGAGAAGCCCGCGTAGAGGACCTCCATCACGTCGAGCACGATGTCGAGGCCGATCATATCGGCGAGCGCCAACGGACCCATCGGATGGGCGGCGCCCAGCTTCATCATGGCGTCGACGTCTTCCGGCGTGGCGACATTTTCATAAACGCAGTTGATCGCCTCGTTGACCATCGGAATCAGCACGCGATTGACGACGAAGCCATACGAATCGCGCGCGACCCTCGCCTCCTTGCCGAGCCGAGCCACGGTCTCGACAATGGCGGCGTTGACCGCATCCGAGGTCTGGATGGCGCGAATCACCTCGACCAACCGCATCATCGGCACGGGATTGAAGAAATGCATGCCGATCACCCGGCCCGGCTGTTTCGACGCGGCTGCGATCTTCGTCAACGACAGCGACGAGGTGTTGCTGGCGAAAATCGCCTTCTCGGCGCAAATGCCGTCGAGATCGGCGACAATCGCCTTCTTGACCTCGAATTTCTCCACCACCGCTTCGACGATCAGGTCGCGGTCACGAAAGTCCTCCAGCTTCAGCGTCGGAACGATGCGCGCCAGCGCCGCGTCGGCGTCGCTCTGCGTCATTTTCTCCTTGGCGACCAGACGCGACAGACTAGCCTTGACGGTCGCGAACACACGGTCGAGCGCGCTTTGCGAAATGTCGCGCAGCAGCACAGGATAGCCCGAGGTCGCGAAGGCCTGGGCGATGCCCGCCCCCATCACGCCGGCGCCGATCACGCCAATTTTTTCAATCTTCATCGTTCTTCACCTGTTGGCGCCGCATTCCGCTCGGGAATCCTAGGCTCCGAGCTTGACGGATTCAAGACTCCAGCCGCGCCGGAGGTCGCGCAAGAGGCAAGGCGCCGCGTTTTTCCCCTTTCGCGGCGCGGATGGCTTCACTATATTCGATCTGCCGTCCTCGGACGGCTATGGCGATAAATGGTCATCGAAATAAGCCTATCGGACCCGGGGGCGGTACCCGGCGCCTCCACCACAAGCCATCTGCAAGGATGGCTCCACCGCTTGGGATGGCTTGCGGCGGGGGCGAAATAGGATAGACGAGGGTGTAAAGGGTGTTCTTTTGCCCGGCATGATACCGCCGTTATCGGGTCAAACCTATAGTTGCCAACGACAACTATGCTCCGGTGGCCGTCGCCGCGTAATGCGGTGATAGTACCGAAATTGAAGTCCTGAGGCTTAGCCGCTTCAGGCGGGGTCCGGAGGCGCCTGGCAACAGAAGCCTCCACTCGTTTTCGAGCGCGGCCGGTCTCAAATCCAATGAAAGACCAATGTCGAAAGATTTGATACGCTACGATCTTCAAGTACAGGACGCGCTGCGCGGCGTCGTTCGCAAGGTGCTGGCCGACGCCGCCCGCGACGGCTTGCCGGGCGATCATCATTTCTACATCACGTTCCGAACCCATGCGCCCGGCGTGAAGCTGTCGCAAAGGCTGCGCGAGCAATATCCGGAGGAGATGACGATCATCCTCCAATACCAGTTCTGGGATCTCAAGGTCGATGAACTCGGGTTCGAGGTCGGCCTGCACTTCAAGAACGTGCCCGAACGCCTGTCCGTGCCTTTCGACGCCATCGCCGGCTTTTACGATCCCTCCGTGCAATTCGGCCTGAAGTTCGAGTCGCAGGAGGAGGGCGAAGACGGCGAGATCGAGGGTGATGAGGACGAAGAGTCCACGATCGACCTCGGCCCGGTGGCCAATCCGCCCCGCCCCACCCCGCGCGAGGCCGAGAAGAAGCCGCGCGGCGCCGGCGCGGAGCCCAAGCTTGCCCCGGCGTCTGGCAAGGCCGACGAAGCGGCGGCGGAAAAGAGCGGCGACGAGGGCGCGAAGGTCGTGTCCATCGACGCCTTCCGCAAAAAGACCTGATGGGCGAAGTCGTCAACCTGCGTCTGGCGCGCAAGCGCCGGGAACGCGATGAGCGCGAGAGCGAGGCGGACTCCAACCGCATCAAGCACGGTTTGAGCAAAGCGGAGAAAACGCTTGCCTCGGCCCGGCGCGATCAGGATGTGCGCAAGCTCGACGGCCACCGTTTGGAGGCGGACTCCACTCCGCCGGAAAACCACTGATTCTTCTATGTTTGCTTTCAGCCTCGACCGGCGCCCCTGCCCCGCCTTGGCGCGATACGGTCATGACGCCCGCTTCAAGCGCGGGTCGATCCACACGTGAGCGACGATAAACTTCGCAAGCGCTCGCTGGTCATCGCGGGACATCGCACGTCGATTTCGCTGGAGGATGATTTTTGGGACGCCTTGCGCGAGATGGCCGGGGACCGTGGCCTTTCCCTACCCGCGCTGGTCGTGGAAGTCGATTCGGCGCGCGGCGGCGCCAACCTGTCTTCGGCGCTGCGCGTCGCGATTCTGCGCCACTATCGGGAGAAGCTTATTTCGCCCGCGCAGCCGATCTGACGGACGCGTAAGTTCCGGCCAGACCGCCGCCACACTGGCCATTGTCGCGCACCAGCAACAACTCGCCGCCGCGCGCCATGCGCACCCGGCACCCCGGCGCCTCCATATTTTCGGGATCGACGCCCTCGCCGTAAAACAGGCCGACGCCATCGCGCATATCCATATCGCCAGCGACCGAGCCGGCGCCCGTCGCCTCGACGATGAGGCGACCGTCGTCGCGCCAGTCGATGCGCAATGCGGCCGCGCCGCGCCGCCAATCGCCGACGAAAGAGCCGGTGTCATTGATGCGGACGATTTTCTCCAGCGAATCGTTCGGCAGCCAACCGGAACGACCGCTCTTGAGCGCCTCGGCGCAAACCTGCGCGTCGGAGATAACGCCGAGCGCCAGCAACTCGCCACGCGCGACAGCGATCCGGGACTTGCCGCCCGTGAACGCCACAGCGCCGGGCGCCTTGGCGAAACGCACCCAGAGCATGTCCGCGAAGCCGACGCCCGCGCAATCCGCGGCGCGCGCCGGCGGCGACAGAAAAAATGCGGCGCCGAGGAGGAAAAGCAGACGCCGCATGCCGCTTACCCCTTTTGGCCGAATTCGGAGGCCCCGCCGTGAGCCGCCGACCATTCGGCAGGCGCATGGAGAAATTTCTCCACCTCGTCGAGCGTCGCATCCGGAAGGTAATTCGTCTTGCGCGCGACCTTCAGCACGTCCCACCAGGTGGTGAGTTGGTGCAGGCTGATGCCCTCCTTGGCCAGTTCCGCGCGCGCCTGCGGGAAGATGTCGTAGAAGAAAAACACGAACGTATGGGCGCAGGATTGGCCCGCATCGCGAATCGCCGTGCAGAAATTGACTTTCGACGCGCCGTCGGTGGCGAGATCCTCAACCAGCAGAGTGCGGGCGCCGTCTTTCAACTCGCCCTCGATGCGGGCGTTGCGGCCAAACCCCTTGGGCTTCTTGCGCACATATTGCATCGGCAGGCTGAGACGATCGGAAATCCACGCCGCAAAGGGAATGCCGGCCGTTTCGCCGCCCGCGATAATATCGAGGCTTTCGTACCCGATCTCGCGCTGGATCGTGGTGACAGCGAAATCCAGCAGACGGCTGCGCAGCCGCGGAAAGGCGATCAGCTTGCGCATGTCGGTATAGACCGGGCTGGCCCAGCCAGAGGTGAAGATGAACGGCTTTTCCGCGTTGAACAGCACGGCGCCGACCTCCAGCAGCATTTTGGCGGTCTCTTCGGCGATCAGTTGTTTTTCAAGCGCGGCGGGCGACAGGTCGGACATGAGGTTTCCTTTTTCCGACCATTAAAACGCAGTTCGCCTTTCCGTCAATCAGGCGGCCAGTTTCCGGGTCTTTCTCCGCCGCCGCGCCGGCGAGATTGACCTCCCCGACGCCCAGGCCGCACCGCACCGCCTCCTGGCAATCGACACGCGAGGAGATCAGCGGATTCATCAGCACGCCGAGCGCCTGCAGCGTCGCCACGCCCTCCTCGATGCGGGCGTTCCGCCGCGCGGTGAGGCATTGGTTGATTACGACGGCGTAAGTCCCGTCGCCGCGCGCCCGCGCCCAACCGCTCAACGACTGCAGCCGGTCGAGGTCGATGAGAAACACACGTTCGCCAGCCTCGCGCGCCGCGACGGCCAGCCAAGCCGCCAACGTGCTCTTTCCGGACTCGCCCTTTTGCGTGACGAAGGCGACGCGCCGCATCTCTTCCCGTCCCGATTCACGGCGTCGAAACGACGTACGCTCAGTCGAATCAGAAACGTCGACCCGAGGCCTATTGCGAAGAACAAGACTATTGCCGAAAGGGCCTGGATCGCGCCGACGAATACGTGCCCTTACGTAATCAGACCTTCAGGCAACGCGCCCTTTCTGTGCGCGACTTTCGAGCCGCGCACGGGTCGATCGCCACAACTCACGCATTTCAGCCGCCGCCGCTCCCGACGAGTTCAGTTCGGTCACGCCCATCGCCTTGCGCGCAGCCTCCTGGTAATCGGCGCGGGACGCCACCAGCGGAGTGAGCAGCGCGCCCATGGCCGCCAGCGCGTCAATGCCCTGCTGGATGCGCGGAGTCTGGCGCTGCGGCGGGCATTGGTTGAGCACGAAGGCGTAATCGCGCTCTTGCACCTTCAACCTTTTCAGCGTGCCGCCGCAGGCCGCCACGTCGAAAATATTGGGACGCGCGGGAACCAGACACAAGTCGGTCGCGTCAATAGCCGCCGCCGCCACATCGGTGTCTCCCGCTGGCGTATCGACAATGACCACCGTCGCGCCGTGCATTTTCAACTGGCTCATTATCCAGGGCAATTCACTGGGGACGGTGGCCATGACCAGGATATCCTCGGATTTGCGGCGATGGCCCCAATCGGTCAGCGACCCCATCGGATCGAGGTCGATCAAGCACACGTTTTCTCCCGCCTCCCGCGCGGCGACGGCGAGGCAAATCGCCAAAGTGGTTTTTCCCGCGCCGCCTTTTTGCGTTACGATGGCGATCTTGCGCATCGTTCCCTCCATATCGGAACTCTCAATGATGTTGACGAATGCCAAATACCGAAATTAGCAGAGAAAAACGGATTGCCATCAACTTTAACCATTTATACACAAGAATAGAGATGACATAAGGTCAATAAAGCGACGCTGGTAACCTTAGGACTCCGACGCTCATGAGTGATCTTTTCGCCGCCGCAGGATTGGAGCGGGACGCCCCCCGCCCGCTGGCGGAACGGCTGCGGCCCAAGCGATTGAGCGAAGTCGCGGGACAGGCGCATCTGCTCGGCGAGAACGGCGCCCTGACCCGCCTGATCGAATCGGGATCGCTGGGAAGCCTGATTTTCTGGGGCCCTCCGGGCACTGGCAAGACGACGGTGGCGCGATTGCTCGCGCATGAAACTCAACTCAACTTCGTCCAGGCTTCGGCGATCTTTTCTGGCGTCGCCGATCTCAAGAAGATTTTCGATCAGGCGAGGGCGCGACGCGGCGCCGGTCAGGGCACGCTGCTGTTCGTGGACGAGATCCATCGCTTCAATCGCGCGCAACAGGATTCCTTCCTGCCGGTGATGGAGGACGGCGTGATCACGCTGATCGGCGCCACCACCGAAAATCCCTCCTTCGAACTCAACGCCGCGCTGTTGTCGCGCGCCCGCGTGATGACGTTCAAGAGCCTCGACGACGACGCCGTCGAAAAGCTGCTGGCGCGCGCCGAAGCGATTGAAAACACGCCCCTGCCCCTCGACCCGGCCGCGCGCGACTCCCTCGTGCGCATGGCCGATGGCGACGGCCGCGCCGCGCTGACCCTGTGCGAGGAAATCTGGCGCGCCGCGCGTCCTGACGAGGTTTTCGATCCCGCAAAACTGTCCGAGATCGTGCAGCGGCGCGCGCCGATCTACGACAAGGGCCAGGAGGGCCATTACAATCTGATTTCGGCCCTGCACAAATGCGTGCGCGGCTCCGACCCCGACGCGGCGCTGTATTATCTTGCGCGCATGTTCGACGCTGGCGAGGATCCTCTGTTCCTGGCGCGACGCGTGGTGCGCATGGCGGTGGAGGACATCGGCCTCGCCGACCCGCAGGCGCTGGTCATCGCCAACGGCGCCAAGGACGCCTACGATTTTCTCGGTTCGCCGGAAGGCGAACTGGCGATCGCCCAGGCGGTGATCTATTGCGCCACCGCGCCCAAGAGCAACGCGGCCTATCTCGCTTACAAGGGCGCTATGCGCCTCGCCCGTGAACACGGCTCGCTGATGCCGCCCAAGGTGATCCTCAACGGCTCGACCAAGCTGTTGCGCTCGGAAGGCTACGGAACCGACTACGCCTATGACCACGACGAGCCCGACGCGTTTTCGGGCCAGAATTACTGGCCGGATTCATTGGGGCGGCAAACGCTTTATGAGCCGGTGGAGCGCGGATTCGAGCGCGAGATCGGCAAACGGCTGGGCTATTGGGAGAAGTTGCGGAAGGAGCGGGGCGGATCTTGAATTGAGGCTTCCATCTACGCGCTGATGTCATGCAATCCGCTCGATATAACGCGGGCGCAAAAAAGACCGTCATTGCGAGCGGAGCGAAGCAATCCACGACTCTTGCAAGCGGCGGATGACTGCAAGACGGCGCCCACAGCGGCTATTCTACGCGTCAAGGCGCCTGGATTGCTTCGCTCCGCTCGCAATGACAGCACAGAGCACGAGAAATTACTGAAAAATCCGGCCGCCCCCCGACAAAATGACCTGACGCCGCCGCCCATCCGCGCTAAGGAGGTCGGATGCAGAGCTATCTCATCGTATTCTTCGGCGCCGGCTTCGGCGGCTGCCTACGCCATTTCATCAATCTCGCCGCCGCACGCACGATGGGGACGGGGTTCCCTTGGGGCACGTTCGTCATCAACATCAGCGGCTCGCTGGCCATGGGGCTGATCGCGGGCTTTCTGACCTTCCGCGAAGGCCTGCACGGATCGCAGCATCTGCGGCTGTTCCTGCTCACCGGAATTCTCGGCGGCTACACCACCTTTTCCGCCTTTTCGCTCGACGCGGCCCTCCTCTACGACCGGGGCGACGTGCTGGGCATGGCGCTATATGTCGCCGGCTCCGTGGCGCTGGCTCTTGTCGGGGTGTTTTCCGGACTCGCGATCATGAGGGCTTTGTCATGAAGACGTCGCGCCCGAAACAAGCCGCCCCCGCGCGCAAGCCCAAGCCCACAGACAAGCCCGGATCAACGTCTCAGCCGGCGCCCGCGAAAAAGCCCGCGCCCGAAAAAGAGCCGGTGAAAATCGCCACCGGCGTGCAAAATCTCGCGGTGACAGAGGACGAGGACAACATGCGCCTCGACCGCTGGTTCAAGCGGCGTTTCCCCACGCTCGCGCTGTCGCATCTGGCGAAAATCTGTCGCAAGGGCGAGGTGCGGCTTGACGGCAAGCGCGTCGAGACCGCCTCGCGCGTCGCAACGGGACAGAGCGTGCGGGTGCCGCCTTTGTCCGTGGAGGCGCCCAAGGCGCCGGCGGTGAAGAAGCCGGCGCAATCGGAAGCCGATCAGCGCGCGATCAAGGACATGATCCTGTTTGAGGATCGCGACCTGATGGCGCTGAACAAACCGTTCGGCCTCGCCGTCCAGGGCGGTTCGGGCACGAAGATTCATCTCGACGGGATGCTCGCTTCGCTGGCCAATGAACGCGGCGACCGTCCGGTCCTCGTGCATCGGCTCGACCGCGACACCTCCGGAGTTCTGCTGATCGCCAAGACGCGCAAAATGGCGGCCGATCTTGGCGAAGTCTTTCGGTCGCGTTCGGCCAAGAAGATCTATTGGGCGCTGGTGGAGGGCGTCCCAAAACCGTCGCAGGGACGCATCTCGCTTTACCTCGCCAAGGGCGAAGCGATGGGGGACCAGCGCGGCCCGGTCAAGGGGCGCCACGGCATCGAGGAACGCCGCGACATCGAGAAGATGCGTGTCGTCAAACATGGCGACGAGGACGCCCAGCACTCCGTCACCTATTACGCCATTGTCGACAAATTGGCGCCGCGCTGTTCCTGGCTGTCGATGAAGCCGATGACGGGCCGCACCCACCAGTTGCGCGCCCATGCCGAGGCGATCGGCTGCCCCATCGTCGGCGATCCCAAATACGGCCATGGCGACGAGGACCGTCGCCGACGCAGCGACCCCAACCGCAACATTCCCGACGGCGTGGACATAAAACTGCACCTGCTGGCGCGCCGGCTGCTGCTGCCGCATCCACGCGGCGGCATGGTGGACGTCACCGCGCCGCTGCCGCCGCATATGAAACGATCATGGGAATTGTTCGGCTTCGACGCCGGGCAATACGATCCGATTCTGGACGCGCCGGAAGATTAAGCTCCGGCGCGCGCCATCGCGCCGCCGTTACCGCTCGTCGGGCGCGGCGTCGAAGCGGTCGGCCTGCTGCCGCACCGCCGCGGAGGGCTGCTGGAACGAGGCGGCCCGCGCCTCGTTGGGCGAGAAGCCGTCGCGCTGGTAAATGTCCTCGCGGAACTGCACCACGCCTTCCGGCGTGCCCCAGGCCGTGATGTAAACCCAATAGACGTTCACCGGCGGCTCGATCTTCACATCCAGCCGCTCGCCCGACGCGATCACGGCGTCGATGCGGTCGCGGTCCCAGCCCGGCTGGTTCTTCAACAGCCAGGCCACATAGTCGCGCACGTTCTGCATGCGCATGCAGCCGGAGGAGACGAAGCGGAAATCGTCGCCGAACACACCCTTGGCGGGGGTGTCGTGCATGTAAACGCCGTAGGGATTGTTGATGTTGATGCGCACCACGCCGAGCGAGTTTTCCGTGCTCGGCTCCTCGCGGAAGCGGTAGTTGGTGGCGTCCATCGAATGCCAGTTGATCGATTCCGGCGGCACTTCCTGATTGTTCTTGTCGAACACGTGGATCTTGTTGTCCCGCAGGTAATTCGCGTCCTGCTGCATTTTCGGGATCAGATCCTTGCGGATGATCGAGGCCGGCACGGTCCAGTAAGGATTGAAGTCCACGTCAAGCGCGCGGGTCTGCATCACCGGAGACTGGCGGTCGATCTTGCCGACGCCGGCGATATGGCGGGTCGCGACCATATCGTTCTCGACGGTCTCGACCAGGGCGGCCGGAATGTTGGCCGTGACGAAGCGGTCGCCGAGATTGGCGGAGAAGCTGCGCAGGCGCACGATATTGGTTTCGAGCTGCCGCAGGCGGTAATCGGCAGGAACGTTCATCGCGTCCAGCGTCGCCTGGTTGACCACGCCGGTCTCGATCAGGCCGTGGCGGGCCTGGAAGCGGCGCACGCCGGCCTCGATATAGGAATCGAACACGCCCGAAGTCGAGATCGCCGAATCCAGGTCGCCGGTCACCACCAGGCGCTTGCGCAACGCCGCGACCGCGGCGCCGCCGGCGCCGAGCTTCAATCCGGCGCCTCCGGGAATCCGGCCCCAGCCGCCAGTGCCGACGATGCGGCGGTAATCCTCGATGGCCTGCTCGGTCGCGGCGAGGGTGCGCGGCGACAACAGCGGCGTGGTGGAGCGCGTCACCGAAAGCCGCGCGTCCGAATCATAGTGCTGGGCCCATTCGGCCTGACCATCGAAAGCCCAAGCTGGGCCTCCCGTCGGCGCAACGGCGAACAGGAGGGATGCAGCCAGTCCCGCGCCAAGGCTTTTTCCGGGGCGGCGGGCGCAAATTGAGGGAATCGCGAACAAGTTCCTGTCTCCATGACGGGGCCGCTCACGGCCGCGCGTTCTGAATTTGGCGAAAACACTCTTCGATTGCCGTTAACAGAGCGCAAATAGCGCGGCGTTTTTAAGGCGCGCAGGCCCTATGGACGAAAAAAGCCGGGCTCAAGGCCCGGCGAATGGTTAAGAATTTGCGACGAAGATGGGAACGCGGAGATCACAGGCGATATTTGATCTGGTCGGTCCAGTAGCGCTCCAGACGGATCAAGGCGTTGTTGATGGTGCGGAATTCATCGATGGACACACCGCCGATCTGCTCCACCGTTACAACGTGCTTTTCGTAAAGTCCGGAGACGATGTCGCGGATTTCCTTGCCCTCGTTGGTCAGGCTGATGCGCACGGAGCGGCGGTCGACGCGGGAGCGGGCATGGTGCAGGTAGCCCATCTCCACCAGCTTCTTGACGTTGTAGGAAACGTTGGAGCCGAGGTAATAGCCGCGGGTGCGCAGCTCGCCGGCGGTCAGCTCGGAGTCGCCGATGTTGTAAAGCAGCAGCGCCTGAACCGCGTTGATATCTGAGCGGCCGCGCCGGTCGAATTCGTCCTTGATGACGTCAAGCAGACGGCGATGCAGGCGCTCGATCAGGGTCAGCGCCTCGAGATAGACCGGGCGCACTTCGGCGTTGCGCTCGGCGCGCACCGCGGAGATTTCCGTCTTGAGAGCATTGTTCATGGCATCGGCCCCTGGTTCGTCGCGCGCCTTGTCTGCGGCGCCCCTTGATGAAGGCAACATAGGGTCCACGGATGAAAACGAGTTTAAACAACAGCCTGAATCGAAAATGAACGGCGATTGCGGCAATTGAAGTGAATCTTTGTTGAATCCAGATTCTGTTTACCTTGAGTATTTCTTATCTAACCGGGGACTTTCCTTTAATCTGCCGGTGCGCCCAGACCAGCCCCATGTCGATAAGACGGTCCAGCGCGCTGATTTCGCCATTGGCGCGATTGGCGCGCCAGGACAGGAACAGGTAGATCGCCACCAGCACCCCGTCGAAGCCCTTGATCAGGCCGCCGCCCGGAAAGAAGCTCGGCTTGATCGCCGCCACATAGATCTGCGCCATCAGCGTGAGCAGCCAGACCACGCCGCCCCAGGGCGCGACCATCCACAAGCCGACGGCGGCGACGAGGTCCATCACGGCGAAGAAGACCACCGCGACGGCCACCGCGCCACTCCCATCTAGAAAGGAGCCGGCGGCGGGAGAGAGGATGCGCCGCCACTGGTCGAGGCCTTCAAGCATCCACAGCAGCGCCACCGCCCGAAAGAAGATCGTGAGCAGAAAGCTCCAGCGCGCCTGGTCCGCGTCGGCGCCGGCCTTGCCGCCCACCTGGATGGCGGCGGCATATTCGAGTTCGTTTGAAGTATTCGGCGCGTACGTCTTCACTTCAGCTTTCTCCCGCCCACGCTTTACGCCGGCGCCGTCTTCGTTAAGCCATTTGCGCCGGCGCCGCAAAATTTTTCTGAGGCGGCGCCGGAATGTGCTAATTCAGCGTCAGCGCAATAACCCGTCAAAGGAACGCGATATGAATCAGGCGCCTCCTCCCTCCGGTTTCGACCTCGCCCTCAACCTCATCCGCCGCCCGCGCCGCAACCGCAAGTCCGATTGGGTGCGCCGTATGGTGCGCGAGAACGTCCTGACCGCCAACGACCTGATCTGGCCGATTTTCGTGATCGAGGGCGAGAACCTGCGCACCCCCGTCGCCAGCATGCCCGGCGTCGAGCGCCTGTCGGTGGACCAGACCGTGGTCGCGGCGAAAAAGGCGGCGGAGTTGGGCATTCCCGCCATCGCCCTGTTTCCCTTCACCGATCCCGCGCTGAAGGACCCCAACGGCTCCGAGGCGCTCAACGAGAACAACCTGGTCTGCCGCGCCGTGCGCGCGATGAAGAAGGAAGTTCCCGAGATCGGCATCATCACCGACGTCGCGCTCGACCCCTACACCAGCCACGGCCACGACGGCCTGCTGGAAGGCGAGACCATCCTTAATGACGAGACGGTCGCGGTGCTCGTGCAGCAGGCGCTCAACCAGGCCCGCGCCGGCGCCGACGTCATCGCGCCCTCCGACATGATGGACGGCCGCATCGGCGCCATTCGCATCGCGCTCGACAGCGAAGGCTTCACCGACGTGCAGATCATGGCCTATGCGGCCAAATACGCCTCCGCCTTCTACGGGCCGTTCCGCGACGCCATCGGCACCAAGGCGGCGCTGCATGGCGACAAGCGCACCTACCAGATGGACCCCGCCAATTCGGACGAGGCGCTGCGCGAAGTGGAGATGGACCTCGAGGAAGGCGCCGACATGGTGATGGTCAAGCCGGGCATGCCCTATCTCGACATCATCCGCCGCGTGAAAGACACGTTCGGCGCGCCCACGTTCGCCTACCAAGTTTCCGGCGAATATGCCATGATCACCGCTGCGGCGCTCAATGGGTGGCTCGACGGCGACAAGGCCATGGTGGAAAGCTTGCTGGCTTTCAAGCGGGCCGGCGCCAATGGCGTGCTCACCTATTTCGCGCCGCGGGTGGCGGAAATGCTCAAGAAGGGCTGACGAAAGCCCGTCGCGCTTCCGGCGAGCGTGAGCGCGACGCGCGCAAGTAGGGCGCGACGCGCGTCGCGCCCGGCCTGTCCGCTTCCAGACGGCGTCTTCGACCCCGTCGAACCAGGGAGGAGGGGTCATGAGCGCGTCCAAAAACGCCGGGACCAAAAGCGGCGGGAACAGAGACAAAAGCGTCGGGAACAAGAACGGCAAATCCCCGTGCGCCCGGGTGGATTTCCTGTCAAAATTAT
The DNA here is from genome assembly GCF_900187365.1 of Rhodoblastus acidophilus. Classification (GTDB taxonomy): domain Bacteria; phylum Pseudomonadota; class Alphaproteobacteria; order Rhizobiales; family Beijerinckiaceae; genus Rhodoblastus; species Rhodoblastus acidophilus. The sequence goes on along the minus strand of NZ_FYDG01000007.1, from coordinate 88,133 downwards.
TTCCCGACGGCAGTTTCAAAACCGAGCGGCTGCTGCTGGAGCCTTTGCAGGGTTCTGACGCTTACGGGCTTGTCATTCTCACCAACGATCCGCTGGTCGCCTATGGCGCCTCGACGCTGCCGCAGCCCTTCACCCTTGACGACGCCCGCGCCCTCATCGCCTTGCCCGCCTCGGGCGGCGGCTGCTTCGCCGCGCTGCGCGCGCTGGAGGGTGGCCAGACGATCGGCTGCGCCGGCGTTCTCGCCCGCACGCCGGAGTTGGGCGACGCCGGCGATCTCGAACTCGGCTTCTGGCTCGGCGCGCCGCACCATGGCCGGCGCTACGGCGCCGAGGCCGCGCGCGCCATGCTGGAGCGGGCGAAAGCCGCCTTTCCGCAAGCGCGGATCGTGGTCGAATGTCCGCGCGAGAACGCCGCCTCCTGGAATTTGTTACGTCGGCTGGGCTTCCAGCCAGGCGCCGGCCATGGCGCGAGGCAAAACGCCGAGCTTTTGGTCTGGCGCGCGGCGGCGGAGGTGGACTGACCGACATGCGGCTTTCGGCCTCGCCATGCGGCGCGCGTGTGAACAGCTTCGCCGCGCCTCTTGCGCGGCGACGGGCGTGGGGCCAGATTAGGTGGGTCAGGGTCCGCGCCCCTGGCTCATTCGGAACGCCGCCATGACCCACATGACCCCGCCGACCGCCGTCTACCCGCTTGCGCCCCTCCCGGCGAGCGCGCTTGACAGCGTGCGCCGCCGCCGTATCACGGCGCTGATGCTCGACCTGATGTTCGTAACCGTGCTCTCCGTGGGGCTTTGGGCGCTGTTGGGCCTGTTGTCGTTCGGCCTGCTGTGGTTCATCCTGCCGCCGCTGTTTCCTTTCGTGGCCTTCTTCTATAATGGCCTGACGGTCTCCGGCTGGCGCATGGCGACGCCGGGCATGCGGGCGATGGATCTGGAAATGCGGCTTGTCAGCGGCGATCGCGTTCCGTTCCTTTATGCGGCCGTTCACGCCGTGCTTTTCTACCTGTGCTGGAGCTTCCCGCCCATTTTCCTGTTTTCGCTTCTTTCCGCCGACAAGCGCTGCCTGCACGACATGCTGGCCGGCGTGATCGTGCTGCGCCGCGTCTGAACGGGGGCGCCATTGACCAGCGAACCGCGCGACCCTCCGCAGTTCTATCTCACCTCGCCGGCGCCCTGCCCCTACCTGCCGGGGCGCGAGGAGCGCAAGGTGTTCACCCATCTGGTCGGCCGCCGCGCCGGCGTGCTCAACGACGCGCTGACCCATTCCGGCTTCCGCCGCTCGCAGACCATCGCCTATCGGCCCGCCTGCGAGAATTGCAAGGCCTGCGTGTCCGTGCGCATCCTCTGCGCGGAATTCTCGCCCAACCGCACTCAGAAAAAGCTGATGGCGCGCAACGCCGACATTTACGGCGACCTCGCGCCGGCGCGCGCCGATGTCGAGCAATTCCGCCTGTTCCGCTCCTATCTCGACTCGCGCCACGCCGACGGCGGCATGGCCGACATGGCCATGCTCGACTATGGCATGATGATCGAGGACAGCCATGTCGAGAGCCGGATCGCGCTCTACCGCCTGCCGCCCGTCAAGAACGGGCTTGGCCCGAGCCCCGGTCCACTGGCGGCCTGCTGCCTCACCGACGTGCTGGAGGACGGACTGTCCATGGTCTATTCGTTCTACGACCCGTCCCTGCCCCGCCGGTCGCTCGGCGCCTACATGATCCTGGACCATATTGAGAAGGCCAAAGCGCTTGGCCTGCCACATCTCTACCTCGGCTATTGGGTCGAGGGGTCGCGGAAAATGGATTACAAGGCGCAATACTTGCCGCAGGAAAGACTCGGCCCCGGCGGCTGGACCCGGGTCGGGTGAACCGCCGGGGCCAATGTGTCCTCAACTGTTTTGGCGCCTGATCGCGTCCCTTGGTCAGGGCGCCGCAACCCACCGTTAAACCGGTCTCGCGTAAACTGCGGCGTTTTCCCGCGGAGCCGCGATGACCGAAGCCCTTCAGCACACATCCACCGCCGACGATATCCGCCAGATCGTCGCCGACCTCGGCTATCCCGCGAATTGGCAGTGGTGCTGGGACAATTACAAGGCGACCATCCTTGCTCTGTCCCGCGCGCGCGGGCTGGCCCGGCATCTCGAAATCGGGGCCGGCCGTGACCCGCTGTTCCAGCCGTCAGAGGCGGCGGAACTCGGACTCGACATCACGCTTAACGATATCTCGGCGCATGAACTGTCGCTGGCCCCGTCCGGCTATGGCAAGATGCTGTGCGACATCGCGGCGCCGGATGGGCCGGACGCCCTCGGGCGCGGACAGTACGATCTCGCCTATTGCCGCATGGTGATGGAGCACGTGCCCGACGTCGCGGCGATGTGGCGCAACATCGGCGCGGCGCTCGCGCCCAACGGGGTCGCGCTGGCGTTTTTCCCGACGCTTTACGCGCCGCCCTACGTCCTCAACGCGCTGATGCCGGAGAAGCTGTCGCGCACCCTGCTGGAGGCGGTTTTCCCGGAGCGCAAGCCGGATGGCGACGACCCGAAATTCCCGGCGCATTACAACTATTGCTTCAGCCGCGAGGACAAGCTGGCTCCGATGCTGCGCGCCGCAGGATTTTCCGATTGGGTAATCTTGCCCTTCTGGGGTTACAGCTATTTTTCCAAATTTCCCGGGGTCCGCGAACTCGACGCCGCCTTCAACCGCCTGGCGGAGCGGCGCGACTGGCGTTCCGTTTCGAGCTTCGCCTACATTATCGCGTGCAAATAGCGCGTCGTTCATGACGGCTCCCTGAAAGCGGCGTCAGCGCGTTCCCGACAGGCGTCGATTGATTTCCGCCGTGAGCGCAGCAAAGGCGGCGGCGTTCGGCTTGAGTCCGTTGCGCGCCCAGATATCCGGGGTGCGGCGGTCGTCGCCGCCGAGCGCGCGCGCGACGTCGAGAAGGTCGATTCCGGGGTCGCCGGACACGCCCGCCCGCAGCGCGGCATTGGCTTTTTCACTGAAATCGCGAATGCTCTCGCGCCAGAATGGCCGCCGCAACAGTTCAGGGTCGAACGGCGGCACAATGGTGGACAGTATCACTTTGCCGCCATTGTCGCGCGCCAGCCGCGCCAGAGCCAGCAGACGCTCCGCCGCTTTTTGCGCAAAGTCCGGCAATCGCTCGGGCTGCGCGAAAGAGGCGCCGACACCATCGTAAACACCGGAAATCAGGACCACCACATCGCCAGGCCGCAAGAAGTCGAACCGATCGAACCTTTGCACGAGTTGCGCCGTGGTTTCGCTGCTCATGCCGCAATGAACCGGATCGTAGCGCGGGTCGAATCCCCCTGTCGGCCATTCATTGGCGAGGGAATCGCCGACGAGGTAAAGACGCGGTTGTTGCGCCTCGCTCGCCGGCTCCGCACGGACACACTTGTTCCAGGCGGGATCGAAGCCTTCGAGATAAGCGACTTTTCGCGCGATCCAGGCCTCGCGGCCGATATCGGCCACGCCAATCAGCGTCGCGGCGCCGGCGACGGCCAGAAACGCCCGGACAGGAACCGCGCGCCGGGACGTCATGCGCGAGCCGGAAGGTCCGCGCAGCCCTCGCCGATGCGCGCGGGATGGCGTGCGAACGGCGGCGGATCGCCCCGAACCGCACCACGGGCCGGGAGAGGCGCCGCAGCATGGACGATGCAAACTTGGAATTTTTCTTCGCTCATATTGGCTCCAGCCGTCACGCGCCGCATAGTGCCGGCAAAAATTTGCCCCGTGTTTAAGAGTCCCAGCCATGAGCAAAATTAAGGCGATCCTCGCCCGGTCGCACGTGATCCTGACCGCCGCGGCGGGCCTGATGGGCGCTTGCGGCGTCGCTGCGGCCGCTGCGGCGGCCCATGTCGGCGGCGCGCAGAAACTGTTCAGCGTCGCGCTCGTTCTGCTCGCCCACGCGGCGGCGATCCTCGCGCTCACGGCGCGCCCGGGCAGGCTCGCGGCCGGCGCCGCCTGGGCCATGGCTTTTGGCGCCAGCCTGTTTTCTTTCGATGTCGGTCTGTTCACGCTTCGTGGCGCGCATCTGTTTCCGATGGCCGCGCCAACCGGGGGAATCACGCTCATCCTCGCCTGGATGACGGTTGTTTTCGCGGCGGCGACGGACGTGAGAAGCAAGTAGGACAAGCGCGTCGCCCAGGGGCGGTTCACACCCACGCGCCGAGGAAAGCGCCTGACGCCCTGCGGTCTGAGGCCGCGCATCTTCAGCCTTCGTTAGCCGCAACATCACGAATTCACGCCATCTTTGCGCTGCTTGCGGATACGGCGTCTTTTTTTGCCGGACCTCCACTTGAACTTGTCGTGGGACGCGCCAAACTAAGCATAAGGAGGTCACCATGATCCTTGCCGCAGCCACCGCACTCGCACTTCTGTTGCTTGCCGCCTCGCGTCGCGCTGCGCCCGCGCGCGTTCCAGTAAGAGCGCGCCGCCGCAACGGCCGCTGAACCTTTCGCCAGCCCCGGTTTCCGCATCCGCGCCTGAAAGCGGTTGCGGGCCGACAAAACAGTTTTCCTTGGCAAGGGGCGCGTCTATCCTGCAGCGATGAGACTCACCTTGACGTTCAGATGGATGGTCGCCGCCTCGGCCGTCGGGTTGCTCGGGCTTGCGGCGGCCCCCTGGACCGTGTCGCAGACCGCGCAGATTTCGGCGCTGGAGCAGCAAATCCGCCAGCGCGCCGGTTTGAGTCTCGCTCATCATGGCCGTTCCGTCTTCGCCGTGCTGCCTCGTCCGCATATTCGCATCTATGAGCCGCAATTGCGCGACGCGGATGGGGAACTCATGGTGTCCGCCAGTTCGCTTCGAGTCGATCTCGGCTTTGGCGGTCTGCTGACTGGAACGCTCGATCTCGCCCGCGCGGTGCTGGCCGACGCCATCTTCACCGTGGACGCGGCGCGTCTGCCTGCGGCGCTAACGACCGTTTCTGCGCGTTCCATCGACGGTCTCGGCGATCTCGAAGTCACGCACGGCAAGATCTTTGTGCGGCGGGCGGGAGTCGAACGGCCCGAAATTGCGGCCGACGACATCGGGGCGCGGCTGGAATGGAGTCGGGCCGGCGCGCCGCTGTCGCTCACCGGCCAGGCGCGCTTACCGGCCATGGGCGAAGATCATGCGCCGTCGCGCTTCGCCCTTTGGACGGCGCAGCCGGATCGTTTGCTCGGCGGTGGCGCTAGCGCCATCACGCTGAGATTCGAAGACGAAGGCCTGCAGGTTGTGATCAACGGCGCGTTGACGCTGGCCCAGGCCCCCCGCTTCGAAGGCCAGGTCGCTGCCTCCGCCGCCTCGCTGCGTACGGCGGCGGGTTGGGTCGGCGTGCCAATGCCGCTGCCCGGCCCCTATCGCGACGCGCGGCTCAAGGCCGACGCTATTCTCGAATCAGGACAGCTCGGGCTGACCAATCTGACCATTTCCGTTGATGGCAACGCGCTCGACGGCGCCGCCTCGATCCGCTTCGACGGCCAGCGGCCCTCCGCAGCGGCGACCCTGGCGAGCGCTTCGATCAATTTCACGCCCATGTTCGAGGACTATCCCGCCGCCGAGGCCAACGGTCAGTGGGCGCGCGAGACCTTTCCGCCAGCGCGGCTCAACGCCGCAGACCTTGATCTGCGGCTTTCGGCCAAGCGCGCCCGGCTTGGCGATCTGCAATTCGAGGACGCCGCGCTCTCCATCATTTTGAAGAATGGACGCCTGGACCTGTCGCTCGCCCAGGCGCGCGCCTATTCCGGCGTCGCGCGGGCGCGCGCCGTCGTCGCCGAAAGCGAAGCGGGCCTCGACATTCGCGGGTCGCTGTCGGCTGAAAAACTCGACATCGCCCCGCTGCTGTGGGACGCAGCCAAGCGGCAGATCCTCACCGGGGCCGTCGGCCTTGCGGCAAGTTTCGAAACCAGCGGCAATTGCTTCGCCGATCTCGCGGCCCGTCTCGACGCGCGCGGCGACTTTTCGGTGGCCGCAGGCGAAATCTACGGTCTCGACCTCGACCTCGCTTTTCGGCGGATGGAACGGCGGCCGCTGTCCGTCGGCGCCGACCTGCGGTCGGGACGCACGCCGTTCGATGGCCTGTCCGCCAAGTTCAACGTCGTACAGGGCGTGGCCGATGTCGAGGAAGGCGCCGCTCGCGGCGGCGCGGTCGCGCTGTTTTACTCGGGGCGCCTCAATGTGGCCGAGCGCTCGGTCGATCTTCATGTCAACGCCAGCCGCGCCGACGCCGAAGGCACGGCGCTGCAATTCGGCTTCAATATCGCTGGCGCCTGGGACGAACCGGCGGTGACGCTCGACGCGGAAGGACTGATTCGCCGCTCGGATGCAGCGGCGCCCCTGCTGCCCGCGCCCCGCCCCGCCCCGCCCAACTGACATGTTCATCCGCCAGTTCGAATATCTTGAGGCGCTGGCGCGGGAGAAACATTTCCGGCGAGCGGCAGAGGCCTGCAATGTGTCGCAGCCCACGCTGTCGGCGGCGCTGGCGCAATTGGAAGATGAACTTGGCGTTCCCCTGGTGGAGCGGTCGGGGCGTTTCCAGGGCCTGACGCCCGAAGGCGAGATCGTGCTGGCCCGCGCGCGCCGCGCCCTGATCGAGATCGAAGCGCTGCGCGCGGAAGTGGCCGAGGCGCGCGAGGGATTGCGCGGCAAGCTGCGCCTGGGGGTGATCCCGACCGCCCTACCGATGGCCGTGCGCGTGACGGCGCCGTTCTGCTCCGCCTTTCCCGCGGTCACTCTGGAAATCCTCTCGCTGACTTCGGATCAGATTTGGCAAAGACTGGAAGGGTTCGAGATCGACGCCGGCCTGACCTATATTGACGACGAACCGCCCCCCGGAGCGTTGTACAAGCCGATTTATCGTGAATCCTACTGCCTGCTGACGCGCGCCGACGGGCCGCTGGGCGGGCGCGAAACCATCAGCTGGGCCGAGGCCGCCGAGCAGAAACTGTGCCTGCTGACCGGCGACATGCAGAATCGCCGCATCATTGACGGCCTGTTCCACAAGGTCGGCAAGGCTCCGCGTCCAGCGGTCGAAACCAATTCGATTTTCAACCTCATCACCCACGCGGCGCTGCCGGGCGTCGCCAGCGTCTCCTCGCGTCAGGTTCTCGAACTTTTCGGGCCCCTCGCCGGCGTCATCGCCCTGCCGCTGGTCGATCCGGAAGCGCAGCGCACCATCGGCCTGGTGGTGGCCGACCGGCAACCGCTGCCGCCGCTGCCGCGCAAGTTCTTCGCCAGCGCGCCGTCCCTGGATGATCTGGAGGCATAAAGCCTATAGTTTCAGACGCGAGCGGCGCGGCGAACTGCGGTCCTAGCCTGGGACATTTGACGTCGGAAGCGTGAATTCGAAGATCGCGCCACGTGGCTGGTTGGGGCGAAAGCGAATCTCGCCGCCATGGGCCTCGACAATGCTCCGGCAAATCGACAAACCCACGCCCATGCCGAACATTTTCGTGCTGTAGAAGGCTGAGAACAGCTTCTCCCGCGCGTCCGGCTCGACGCCCACGCCATTGTCGGCGACGCTGACGCTAATGTGGCCCGGATCGAGCTGGGCGAGTGAGATGTGAATTTCCGGGGCGCTGGTCATACGCAGCGCTTCCTCCGCGTTTTGCAGCAAATTGACCACGACCTGCTCGATCTGAATACGATCCACCACCGCTTCGAAACTTCGCTCCGGTGCGAACACGACCGGCGCCCGCAAACGCGACGGCCACAGTTGCAGAGCTTCCTCGATCAGCGCCGCGAGATCTTCCGTCTCGCGAGTTGGGGGCCGCTTTTCAATGAAGCCGCGCAAGCGCTTGAGAATCTCGCCGGCGCGACGCGCCTGAGCCTCGATTCGGCCGATCATCTCGGCTTCCGCTCCCGGAGCGCGGCGACAGGCGGCGGAAAAATTCAGGATGGCGGCGATCGGCTGGCCGACTTCGTGAGCGAGCCCGGCCACCACTTCCCCCATTTCATTGAGCCGGACGACATGGGCCAGTTCGTCGCGCAAAGCTTCCACACGGCGTCGCTCCTCGCGGATCGGGCTGAGATCGCGCATGAAACCGACGAAAATCGCGCCGCTGTCGTCCTTCGCCTCGCTGACCGTCAACTCCAGGGGGAAAATCGTCCCGTCCTTGCGCCGCCCCTCGACTTCGCGCCGGCGTCCCACGATCCGACCGTCCCGATTGCTCCGGTAGGCCTCCAGATAGCGAAAATGCCCGGCAAGCGGCGCGGGAGTCAGGAGATCGATGCTCTGGCCGAGCAATTCGGGCACGGCGTAGCCAAAGACTTCGCATGTGGCGGGATTAGCGGAAATCACGCGGCCCTCAGCGTCGATGGTGACAATGGCCTCCATGGCGGAATTAAGGATGGCGTTCAAACGGCGTTCGTTGTCTTCCAACGCCTGCCTGATAGCGACCCGGTCCGAGATGTCCTCGCAATAGATCAGTACGCCGCCGACGCCGTCAAGCGGATGCCTCCAGGGCCGCGCCTCCGACCGCAGCCAGATCGTTCCACCCTGTAAGCGATCGAAACGGTCCCGGTCGCACTTCACGATTTCCCCCGCTAACGCGCGGGCATGGATGGATTTCCGCGCCCCGGCGATCTCGGGCAGCACCTCGTAATGCGACTTGCCGATAATGTCGCGGCTCAGGCCAAAATCATCGCGCCAGCGCGCGCTCGCGGCGAGATAGCGCATATCGCGATCGAACATGGCCATCGAGGCCGGAGCTTGCTCGATGAAATGGCCCAATTGCTCGGCGTTAATCCGATCAAGTTCATCCACTTCGCTTTTCGCGCGCGACAGATCCTGCAAAGCGCGGGCGAGCAGCAACAACACGACGCCGTTGAAGACGAACGCGCCGAGTTGGAGAACGTCTGGCCAGCCGGCGAGCGGAGACAGCGGCGGCCCGAACAGAGGCGCGTGAACAGCCGTCAGGGCGACGGCAAACACCGCGACGCCGCTCGGAATTTCGAGCAAAAGCGCCGCCGCGATCAAGGCTGGCATGAACAGGCTATGCGTGAGTCTGTCGCCGAGGTCGGGTGCGAGGGTTAAACTCGCCGCAAGCCCTGCGAGCGCCAGCGCCGCTATGGCGCCGATGCGCAAGGGGCGCGGCCAGACGGCGATCCGACACAGCCACGCCACCACGAAGGAGGGCGTCGCTGCGCTTCTTCGCGCTGCGGTGGCGTCCTCGCCGACATTTGCTGCGGACACGTCTTCCTCCCGGCGCGACAGCACCGCCGCCAAAACAACATGCACACCGCGCAACGTTGATTTTACGCCTTCATCCAGCTTGGCGAAAGGGCCGGAAACTACTGAATGCTTGCGTCTCGACGTCGCGGATCGGAACGATCCATGATAGACGCCGGTTATGGCCCTGCTTGGGGCGTCGTGACATGACGACGAACGGAGGTCGATCCGCCGGGAGCCCCGGAGCGGCCCGGAGGGCACCTATGATGAAGGAGCAGATTGTCCACATCATCGAAGACGATTGCGCCGTCCGCGAATCGCTCGATCTGCTGTTGAGGTCAGCCGGACTTGCGCCGCGTCTGCACGCCAGCGCGCGCGAATTTCTTGAGTGCAAGGCTGAACCAAATGGTTGTGTGGTCACCGACATCCGAATGGCCGACATGTCCGGCATCGAGTTACTGGCGGAGATGAAGACCCGCCGCATCCTGTTGCCCGCCGTGGTCATGACGGCCTTCGCCGACGTGCCGCTGGCCGTGAAAGCCATGAAGCTGGGCGCCATAGATTTTATCGAGAAGCCGTTCGACGACGAGTTGATGGTGGGATCAATCCGGGCCGCTCTCGCGCGCAATGCCGATCCCGGCGGCCTTGACGCCCAGGTTGGCGCGGCGCGGCGGCGACTGGCGGGCCTGACCGCGCGCGAGCGCGACGTTCTTCATGGGTTAGTGAAAGGCAAGTTGAACAAGACCATCGCCTTCGAACTCGGCATCAGCGTGCGCACGGTCGAGACCCATCGCGCCAATCTGATGACCAAGACTCAGTCCGAAAGCCTGTCGGAACTCATCCGTCTCTCGCTGCTGACCGAGGAAACCGAAGTCGGTTAATCCTACTCCTTGCGCTTGGGCGCGTCCGGCCCTGTCGGCAGCGCGTTCAGAGGCATGGCGTCGTTGGGCAGGCGCGTCCAGGTCTTGGTCTGGCCAAGCATGGAGACGCCGACGTAGCCGCGCAGCATCAGCTTTTTGCCGTCCGCACTCAAATCCATGCGCGCGTCATAGACTTGACCGTCGCGCGGATCGAGCACCTCGCCATCCTCATAGGCCAGACCAGCGCGCTTCATGCCGGTGACGATCGGCAGGCCCAGAATGGGCAATCCCTTGAGTTCACCCTCGCATTTGTCGCAGGTCTTGACCTTGCCCTCTTCGCCCGGCTTGGGGAAGGACTTCACCAACCGGCCTTCGTACAGGCCATCCTTTTCCGTAAAATAAAACCAAGCGTTCGGCTTGCCTGAATCGTCGTAGGACTGCCAGAAGCCCTTGACCGTCTGCTCCTCGGTCGACGGCGCGCCCTTGCCAGCGGGTGCTGCGGTTTTTTCGGACGGCGCGGGAGCGGCTTTCTCGGCCCGCGCGGAAGCGATCTGCGCCAGAGACGCCGCGTTTGCGAGCGCGAAGGCGGCGAGCGCCAGAAAGGCGCGCTTTGTCGGAAATCTTTTCATACGCAAAGTTCCAGTGACTGACGGACGCGCCGGACGCCCCCGTCTCCCTTGGCGCAGGCTCTTATAGACCGCGCGCCGGAGGTTGACCAGACGGAATCGCCTGACACGGTCGATCCTGCCCGCGGGCGAGCACAATGCTGAAATAGACACGCCAACCCGGCGCGCCTTCCCGCCCCGCGAGACGAAACTCCCATTGCGACACCGGGCTGCCATCCACCGCGCGTGCGCTGTGCGCCTCGAGACGCCAGGGAAATCGCGGCCAGTGAAATCGCGATGAGGCCCAGGCGAGCAGCCATGCCGCGCCCGCCACGCCTCCTGCAAGGCTTATCAGCAAGGACAACGCTCCCAATGGAACCTCCCCAGAACGAAATGAAAACAAACATGTTTGTAATTTATTCTTTCATGCTTTGGTTAATTGTCAACGGTTTTGCAGCACAATTGCACTGCACAGCTCACCCATTGATTCACATTCAGGCCTTGCGTATGGTTGGCTTACGCGGAGGCGCGGCATGGCTTACAACCAGGACGAGGAACGAGAGGCGGCGGCGCGGCAACTCGCGAAAATGCTGCTTGGCGAAGCTCGCCGACTGGCGCTGCAATTCCAGACCATTCTGACGCTCGACGCCGGCGTGCATCAAGAGGCGGTCGATGAATTCGCCGCGCTGGTGGAAGACTTGCGGTCTGGCGCAACGCGCGGCGAAACTTCGTCGCGCGCAGAGATCGAGCGCCCCCTGGACAGTGGAAATACGGAGAATTTCATCCTCGACATTATCGGGATTTTCCCGGAGGGCGCCTCGGTCGAGAACATTTTCAACGGCGTGATCGAATCCGGCGCCGCCATGAGCCGGGAGGCGCTGACCGTCCGTTTGCATCGCATGCTGCGCGCCGGCAAGATCATGCGTCCGTCGCAAGGCCACTATGCCCTGCCCCACGCGCCAGTCACGCCATTCCGGCGCATGTCGTGATCGGCCTGTAAGCTAAAATTACAAAATGTGCCTGAAAGAAAAAAGGCGGGCCAAACGGCCCGCCAAAAACTTGGCGTTTACGCCATAGCCGTCTTTAAATTCTCATCGATCTTGTCGAGGAAGCCGGTCGTGGTCAGCCATTTCTGATCAGGACCGACCAGCAGGGCGAGATCCTTGGTCATGAAGCCGGCTTCGACCGTATCGACGCAGACCTTTTCGAGCGTCGCGGAGAAATTGGCCAGCGCCTCGTTGTTATCGAGCTTGGCGCGATGGGCGAGGCCGCGGGTCCAAGCGAAGATCGACGCCATCGAATTGGTCGAGGTCTCCTTGCCCTTCTGGTGCTCGCGATAATGACGGGTCACGGTGCCATGCGCCGCTTCCGCCTCAACCGTCTGGCCATCGGGCGTCATCAGCACCGATGTCATCAGGCCAAGCGAGCCGAACCCTTGCGCCGCCGTGTCGGACTGCACGTCGCCGTCGTAGTTCTTGCACGCCCAGACATACCCGCCCGACCATTTAAGGCAGGACGCCACCATATCGTCAATCAGGCGATGCTCGTAGTGCAGGCCGAGCGCCTTGAACTTGCCGGCGAATTCGGCGTCGAAAATCTCCTGGAACAGGTCCTTGAAGCGGCCGTCATAGGCTTTCAGGATCGTGTTCTTGGTGGAGAGATAGACCGGATACTTGCGGGCGATGCCATAGTTGAACGAGGCGCGGGCGAAATCGCGGATCGATTCGTCGAGGTTGTACATCGACATGGCGACACCGGCGCCGGGGAACTTGAACACTTCCTTCTCGATGACCGTGCCGTCCTCGCCCTCGAACTTGATCGTGAGCCGGCCCTTGCCGGGCACTTTGAAATCGGTGGCGCGATACTGGTCGCCGAAGGCGTGACGGCCGATGACGAAGGGCTGCGACCAACCGGGCACCAGGCGCGGCACGTTCTTGCAGATGATCGGCTCGCGGAAGATCACGCCGCCGAGGATGTTGCGGATGGTGCCATTGGGCGACTTCCACATTTCCTTGAGGTTGAACTCCTTCACGCGGGCCTCGTCGGGCGTGATGGTGGCGCATTTGACGGCGACGCCATATTTCTTCGTGGCCTCGGCGGAATCGATCGTCACCTGGTCGTTGGTGGCGTCGCGGTGCTCGACGGAAAGATCGTAATATTTCAGGTCGATGTCGAGATAAGGGTGGATCAGCTTCTGCTTGATGAACTGCCAGATGATCCGGGTCATTTCATCGCCGTCCATTTCGACGACAGGATTGGCGACCTTGATTTTCGACATGAGCTGGTCTTCCCCCTCAGCTTTGAAATCCCGGCGTTGAGCCGAGCGCCGGCCGAATCCGCGCCGGCGGGCGCGGCGCCGGCGCAGGGCCGGCGGGCGCCCTTGCTCCGAGCCGGGGCCGGAAGCGAAAGCCGCCATGAAGATCGTGCGACAGAATGTCGCCCGCCGCGGCCTATAGCATCGGCGGCAAGCGCTCGCTAGCTCGGCTTTAGGAGAGAATGACAGAAAAAGCCAAATGTCATTCCTCGCGCCGCGCGCCTGAACCCTTCCAACGTCGCACGCCCGCGCCGGGGCGTGCGCGGCGTCCCCGTGGCAAAGCCTGGAACGACAGCCCGGACATTATGCCGCGCCCTACAGTCGACCATTTGTTCGCATTGAGAATTGACCATGCCGGCCCGCCCGGCCATGCTGATCATGAGCACGGTCGCCGGGCGGCTTCGAAAGTCAGAGCGAAGATTTCGCAACTCCTTCCGGCCGGTCCCGTTCAGCAGGTCCGTAACGATGCGCGTATCCGTTTGTCTCCACAAAGTGGACATTTTAAGCCCACCTTCACAGGGTTAAAGGACCCGCTCTCGCTCGAAGGTCATGAATTACCCATGTTGACAATCGCCGAAAACCGCCGCTCCCGCCATGTTTTGATCGTGGAAGACGACCGCGACGACGCTTATCTGCTCAAGCGCGCGCTGACGACCGCCGCCCGCGAGCGCCAGGTGGACCTGGAGATCGCGCATTCGGAGAACGGTATGGATGCGCTCGGCGAGGTCGCCTTCAACGACCTGCTCAACCGTCTGCCCGACATTATCGTGGTCGATCTCAACATGCCCGTCGTCAATGGCGAGCGGTTCCTCAACGTGCTGCGCAGCGACCTGCGCCTGACCAACGTTCCGACCGTGGTGCTGACCACGGCGACCGAGAATTACGTGCTCGACAGCGCCATGTCCGAAGGCGCCGATGCGGCTTTTTCCAAGCCCAACACCAACGAGGAGTTGCTGGCGATCGCCCGCGTGATTCTTTCCTACGGCGAGCCGCCCGCCCCTGTGGCGCGGCATGCGTGAGTCTTCGCGAATGCCTCTGGACAGGCGGCCGCTCCCGCCGATAGGAAAGCGAGGAGCGGGAGCCTGACCATGACGCCGCGCGCGCATCCGACCAACCTGATCGAATTCACCGCGGACTTCCTTTCCAGCCCGGACTTCAACGCGGCTGGCGCGCGGATCGAAATCACCAACGTCCGCAGCTTCAACCGCGACCTGTTCGCGATGCTGGACGACTCGCCCACCCTCGCAGACGCCGAGCGCGCCTTCATGCTCTACATGAACGCGCTGTTCGCCATCGACGTCGAGCAGGCCCCGACGAGCGCGCGCACCCCGTTCCGCTCCTGCTTTCTCAAACTCCTGCAAGGCTGGGGCTTCGACTCCAACGGCCCCGAAGGCGCGGTGATGAAGGGCTGGGTCGAGAGCCGGTTCGGCCTGCGCCCAAGCTACCACAAGCACCCGCTCGACCGCGACGACCCCACCGCCTGGGGCCCCTATCTCAAGGAGAAGATGGACAGCCGCTTCCATTCCAACTCCATCTATTCCCAACTCGACCTGCTCTACGAATTCATCCAGTACATTCTCCGGCGCTTCATCTACCAGGACCGCACCCACATCACGGTCTACCGCGGCCTCAACCTGTGCGAGGCGACGCATCTCAATCGCAAGGCGTGCTGCCTGATGTGGCTCAACAATTGCGTATCGACGTCCACCGACCCCGACGTCGCCGGATGTTTCGGCGACATCATCGTGAAAATCAGGGCGCCCGTGAGCAAGATCCTGTTCGTCAACAACCTGCTTTCGATCCGACCGCTGCGTGGCGAAGGCGAGGTCCTGCTCATCGGCGGCGATTTTTGGGTGACGCCGCAATCATGACTCTCGAAAATCGCGCGCTCGCTTGCTTTCTCGGCTTCGCCATCGGCGACGCGCTCGGAGCCACCGTCGAGTTCATGACGGAACGCGAGATCGCCGCAACCCATGGCGTCCACAAGAACATTGTCGGCGGCGGCTGGCTCAAGCTCAAACCCGGCGCCATCACCGACGACACGCAAATGTCGCTGGTCCTCGCCCGCTCGCTGGTGAAAATCCAGGGGTTCGACGTCCACGACATCGCCAACGGCTTCGCCGGCTGGCTGCGCTCCGGCCCGCTCGACGTCGGCAACACCTGTCGGCGCGGCATCCGCCGCTACATGACTCACGGCAGCGTGGAAGGCCCGCTCTCCGAAGGCGACGGCGGCAATGGCGCGGTGATGCGGGTGGCCCCGGTGGCGCTGGCGACCGTCAACCAGCCGGAAAAGGGCGAAGGCTGGGCGGTGACGCAGGGCCGCATCACCCACCACCACCCGCGCTCGGACGCCGCCTGCGTCTGGTTCGTCCGCCTGCTGCGGCATGCGCTTGCGACCTCGGACAAGGCCCCGCTCAAAACGCTGGCGGAGCAATGGGTCGCGTTGGACCCCGCCTTTCGCTTCGCCAATTACACCGGCCAGTCCTCGGCCTATGTGGTCGATACGATGCGCACGGTTTTGTGGGGCTTTTTCGAGACGGAGTCTTTTGAGGACTGCCTGATCCGGGTGGTGAATCGCGGCGGCGACGCCGACACCACCGGCGCGCTGGTCGGCGCGCTGGCGGGGGCGTTCTACGGCATGCAAGCCCTGCCGAAACGCTGGGTCAAGGGCCTGCAGCGCGACGTGCGCGAGGAAATTTACGCGATTACGCCGCAACTGCTGGCGCTGGGCGTCTGAAGCGAAAGCCAACCGCCGACGGCGCCCGTCTGACGACGGACGATCGGATGAGGGACTGTCATGAGCTTCAAAGCCTCGGGCAAGCCGTTTGCGCGGCGAAAACGGCGAAAAGTGAAAACGCAATCCCATACTTGACAAATACGAAATTTCGTTCCCGTTACGTTCCACGTGAAACCCTGGCGCTCCAACGCATTGATGCAAAATGCTTTTCCACAATGTGGCCCCAAATCCCACCGCCAACGCCCCGCCACAACCGGACAGGTGTGCATACAAAAACCGACGCATTTTGATCGCTTCTTCGCACAAAAACGCAGAAAATCGCGCAGATTCGATCACTTTTGCAAAAACGCCTTCAACCGGAAATAGAATTTTTGTCAGATACGGGCTCCACGCCCTGGCGCAGACCGACCAAAACAAAACCAACGCTTGCCGCTGTTTGGACCCTGCCCCGCCCGCCTTGCCATCCCCGCCCCCCGCGCCTAAAACCGCGCGGGAAAATCGGGGGACAAAAAATTGGTCGGAGCCGGCACGGATCGCACGAAACCCTTGTTTGAGGGCGGGCCGTCCATCATCCTCGTCCGCCCCCAGCTCGCCGTGAATATCGGCATGTGCGCCCGCGCCATGGCCAATTTCGGCCTGTCGAACCTCCGCCTCGTCAGCCCGCGCGAAGGCTGGCCGCGAACCGACGCCCGGCGCGAAAGCGCCTACGCCGCCGCCGCCGGCGCCGTCCACCTGCTGGAAAACGCCACGGTCTACGACAGCACCGCAGCCGCCATCGCCGACCTCAACTTCGTCTGGGCCACCACGGCGCGCGAGCGCGGCCAGTTCAAACGCGTCGAAACCCCGGCCGCCGCCATGCCCGAATGCGCCCGCGCCACCCAATCGGGCGAAAAGCAGGGCATTTTGTTCGGTCCCGAGCGCACCGGCCTCGACAATGACGATATCGCGCTGGCCAGCGCCATCCTCACTTTCCCGGTCAATCCCGCCTATGGCTCGCTCAATCTGGCGCAAGCGGTGCTGCTGTGCGGCTACGAATATTTCAAGGCCCGCGAGGGCGGCGCCCTGCCCTTCGCGCAGGAGGAACGCTCTCCCCCCGCCCAGCGCGAAATGACCCTGTCCTTCTTCGAATTTCTCGAAGGCCACCTGGAACGCTCGGAATTCTTCAAGCCGGATTCAAAACGCCCGGTGATGCAGCGCAACCTGCGCAACATGTTTCACCGCATGAACCTGACGCAACAGGACGTCCGCACGCTCTGGGGCGCGGTGGTGCGGCTGGTGGAAGGCCCGCGCAAGGAAATCCAGACCCGCAAGCGCGCCAAGCCCAAACCCGCGGCCGAAACCACCGAGGTCGAGCCCAAGGCGTGAGACGGGGCTGAAAAACTCAGCTCGCCATGCGGCGCGCCCGCTCCATCGACGACAGGCCGTAGTATCCGCGCGCGGTGGAGACCAGCCGGCCCGCCTTGATCATCCGGTGTAATTTTACAGACAAATTTCCCTTGGTCATTTCCACGCCCATTTCGCCGAGCAGTTCGAAAACGGCGTCGACATGCATGCCGCCCTCCTCGCCCTCGACGATTTCGAGAATGGTCGATTCGAGTTCGCCCAGCCTTTCGGCGGCGCGGTCGCCCGGCCGCGCCGGCACCACCGACAGCCGCCCCTCGCCGCGCAACGCCGGCTGCTGATCGCCGGCGGCGACCAGAAACTCCACCGCCGCCCGCCGCAATTCGAGCCCCGCGGCGGAATCCTTGGCGGCCAGCCCCGCGATCAGAACTTCCAGCCGCGCCAGCAGGCGCTGCGCCTCGTCCCGCGCCTCGCGCGCCGCCAGCGCGATGAATTCGGCGTTCTGCTCAAAGGTTGCGCGCATGGTCCTTCTCCCCTAAACGCCTGCTTTTCCGGCCATTCCCCAAGGCTCCCGCCCGGGGCCGGCGTCCTCGACTTGCGAACCCGGACCTTCCATTGCGGAAGCGCCTCTGCGCCGACCAAACGTCAACCGAAAAATCTCTCAGCCGGCCGGTTTATTTCGCAGCTGTAATCTTTACACACCGCCCACCGATGCTAAAGATCGAAACCAGATATTAACCATGTTCGCTGCAATTTTTACACCACTTTGCAGCATATGGAGGGCATATGATGATCAGCAGGTCTTTCAGCGCATCTTGGACGGGCGTCAATCTTCCCAGGCGCGCGCGCGAGAGCAAGCTGCTCGCCCTGTTCGCGCCGATTTTCAGGTCGGCGCCCCTGCCCCCCGACGTGCTTGTCCTCGACGATGACGAATGCGGCGCGCAGGGATGGACGGCCGAATTGCGGCGCGGCGGCGACCTGCCCCGCCTGCGGCTCTCGATCCTCGACCAGCCCGGCGCCGGCATGGCCTTGCGGTTCGACGCTTGCGCCGCCTCCGCCTTGGAAACCCGCGGAGAACGCTGCTAAACAGGCCAGCGGTTTTTCCGACCGGCTCTGGCGCAGCCCGGATTGTCCCCGCAGACGGCCCGATATATATAGGCCGCGCGTTAGGGTTGGGAGAATGCAAGCATGGCCGCGGACATTGCAGCGGAGAACTACCGCCCGTCCGACGACGAACCGTTCATGAACGATCGTCAGAAGGAATATTTCCGCCGAAAACTGCTCAAGTGGAAGGACGAAATCCTGCAGGAGGCGCGCGAAACGCTCGCCGCGCTGCAGGCCGAAAGCGAGAATCACGCGGATATCGCGGATCGCGCTTCATCCGAAACCGATCGCGCCATCGAGTTGCGCGCCCGCGACCGCCAGCGCAAGCTGATTTCCAAGATCGACGCGGCGCTCACCCGCATCGACGACGGCAGCTACGGCTATTGCGAGGAGACCGGCGACCCCATTTCGCTGAAACGGCTGGACGCCCGTCCGATCGCCACCCTTTCGATCGAGGCGCAGGAGCGGCATGAGCGCCGCGAGCGCGTCTATCGCGACGACTAGCGAGCGCCGCGCGCGCATTGACCGCGACGGACTGGACGCCGCAAAGATCGAAAATCATGACGCCGCTCCGGGTTTTCGACCCGAAGCGGCTTTTTTGTGTCTTCAAGGCTTGTGGGTCGGACGTCCCAGCAGCTTGGCCATCTCCTCCTCAAGCGACTCCAGCGTGTCCGAATCCGTGCGCGGCGGCGGCGGGGGCGGCTCGGGCGCCGGTTGCGGCGCGGGCGCCGCGGCGGGACCCGGCAGCGGAGCGAACAGATCGTTGCTCTCCTCCGGCGCCGGCGGGACCGGGGCGCGCGTCTCGGGCGCAACCGGCTCGGGCGGCGGCGGCGGCGCGTTGCGGCGGGCCAGCGGCGGGATGACGAAGCGCGGCCGGGTCGGCGCCTCCCCGCCAGACGCGCCCGAGGGCGCTCCGGGGGATCGCGGCGGCAACGGAGCCCGGAAGCTCGGGCGCGGCGGCGGCGTGAACCGCGTCGCCGGACGCTCCGGCGGCGGCGCGAACGACGGCGGCGGGGGCGGCGTGAACGACGGAAGCGGAGTCGGCGGCGGCGCGACCGGCGCGGACGGCGGCTCGTTCGGCAGCAAGGGCGAAGCCTCCAGCGCCGCTTTCAGCTCCTGCTCGATGTCGATCTCCGACGGCGGCTCCGGTCGCGGCGCCGGCTCGAATTTCGGCTCGGATTTCGGCTCGAACCGCATCTCCGGGCGAACCGGCGCCGACGCCTCCGCGCGCTCCGCCGGCTCGGGCCGAACCGGCGAGGGCAAATCCTGCGCGGCGACGGGCGGCAGCACCAGCCCGGACGGCGCCGAGGCGGCCGCGGCGGCCGTCGCCGGCTCGAACGCGCCGCGAGACGCGCGGCCCTCGGCCCGAACGATGCCCGATTCGACCAGAACGTCGTTGGGGCCGCCGATCATGAGCAGATGCTCGACATTGTCGCGGCGCACCAGCAGCAATTGCCGCTCGCCGTCGAGGTCGAAATTTTCGACAAAGCCCAGACGCAATTGCCGCGAGCGCTCTCCGCCCGGCAGGCGGCGGCGCAGCTCGAACAAGATTTTTATCATATGCAAAAGCAATATGATGAAGACGACGAAGGCCAGGCCAGCCCCGACCCAGGCCACCCAGGGATGGCTACGCAAAAACTCGTCCATCGGCGGCGCATGCTCCTTTGCCACATTTATCTTAAACTATAACGCAGGCTCGGCGCGGCCGCGCGCCAAAGGTTAAAATTTGGTTAATTTTTGACCTCGGCCGATGCAAGTCCTCGCCAATTTCTCTCATGACGGCCGCCTGCTTAAGCTGTTATTTGTGATGAATCCCTATAAACTCCAGTCGTCGCGTCGGCAGTCCGGCGCTTTTTTCGGTGACCGGCGGCTCCGCCCGACCATTCATGACAGGCCTGGCATGCGCCCTGATTCCATGCACATCGCCGCCGAACGCGAAGGCGCGCGGCGTCTCATCGTCCTGGCGGTCGCCGCCCTGGCGCTCGCGGCTCTCGCGGGTCTCGCCTATTTTCCTAACGAACAGACTCCGATGTTGCTGCTTTTCCTGCTGTTGAGCCTCGCTTTCATCGGCGCCCTCGGCCTGATCGCCTTCGCCGCCGGCTTCCTGAGCACCAATGCGACGCGCGCCAGCGACAACGTCGCGCGATTGCTGGCGGACACAAGCCCCGACGGCCTGCTGGCGACCGAGGGCGAATCGCGAATCATCTACGCCAATGACGCCTATCTCGCCCTGGCCGGCGCGCCCGCCGCCGCCGCGCGCGGCGAAACCGGGCCGCGCACGGTCGACCGCCTGTTCGCCGGCGCCCCGGAAGTGGCCGAGCCGCTCTACCGGCTGGCGACGGCGGCGCGCGAGGGCAAGCGCTGCGCCGAGGAATTGCGCGTCACCCCCGCCCTGATCGGCGACGCCGAGGTCGCCTGGTACCGAATCACCGTGCGCCCGCTCGAGCGCCCGGCGCCCGGACGCGCCGCCGCGCCCGGCGGCCGGCGGACGTCCAGCCCCGCGGCGCTGTGGACCATTTCCGACGTCACCCGCGAGCGCGAACGCCACGAAAACGTGTTTCAGGAACTGCAGCACGCCATCGACTTCCTCGATCACGCCCCGGCCGGCTTCTTCTCGACCGACGCGCGCGGCAACATTTCCTACATGAACGCCACTTTGGCCGACTGGCTCGATTTCGACCTGTCGCAGGTCGGCGCCGGCGGCCTCGCCCTGCGCGACATCATCGCCGACGATTCCGCCTCGCTGCTGGTGCTGGGCGCCGGCGGCCCCAACACCGTGCGCACCGAACAGATCGACCTCGACCTGCGCCGGCGCGACGGCCTGCGCTTGCCGGCGCGGCTGCTGCACCGGGTCGCGTTCGGCGCCGACGGCTCGCCGGGCGCCTCGCGCACGCTGGCGCTCAACCGTTCGCCCGGCGGCGAACCGGCGGAAGAAGCCCGCGCGGCGGAAGTGCGCTTCGCCCGCTTCTTCAACTCCACCCCCATGGCCATCGCGACGGTGGACCGCGCCGGCAAAATCCTGCGCTCCAACGCCGCCTTCGCCAAACTGCTGCCCGGCGCGCTCACCGCGCCGGACGGCGACCGCAACGTTCTCGCGGGCGTGGCGCAGGCCCATCGCTCCGGCCTTTTGCGCGCGGTGCAGGACGCCGCGAGCGGAAGCGAGGACAACGCCCCCATCGACGCGGCGCTCACGGAGACGGGAAAATCCGCCCGCCTGTTCGTCACTCCCAACGAGGAAAACGGCGAGCGCGGCGCCAGCGTGTTCGTGCTCGACACCACCGAGGAGCGCAACCGCGAGGAGCAGCTGCACCAGTCGCAGAAAATGCAGGCGGTGGGCCAGCTCGCCGGGGGCGTCGCCCACGATTTCAACAACGTGCTCACGGCGATCCTCGGCTATTCCGAACTGCTGCTGGCCAATCACCGCCCGACCGATCCGTCCTTCCAGGACATCATGCAGATCAAGCAGAACGCCAACCGCGCCGCTGGCCTGGTGCGGCAGCTGCTGGCGTTTTCGCGCCGCCAGACCCTTCGCCCGCAAGTGCTGCAACTCGGCGACGTGCTGTCGGATCTGCAAATGCTCACCCGCCGTCTCGTCGGCGAAAAGATCGACGTCAGCTTGAAGCAGGCGCGCGACCTCTGGCTGGTCAAGGCCGACCTCAACCAGTTCGAGCAGGTCATCATGAACCTGGTCGTCAACGCCCGCGACGCCATGCCCGACGGCGGCAAAATCCTTTTGCGCGTGAAAAACGTGGCGGCGAGCGAATGCGCGGCCTACGCCTACAAGCAATTGCCCGAGGCCGATTACGTCATTGTCGAGGTCGAGGACAACGGCGCCGGCATTCCCGTCGAAATCCGCGACAAGATTTTCGACCCGTTCTTCACCACCAAGGACGTGGGCAAAGGCACCGGCCTCGGCCTGTCGATGGTCTATGGCATCGTCAAGCAGACCGGCGGCTTCATCTATTGCGACTCCACCGTGGGACGCGGCACCACCTTCCGCATCTTCCTCACCCGCCACATTCCCGTCGCGGAAGCGCCGGTCGAGGAGGAAAAGCCGGGCAAACCCGAGAAAAAACCCGCCTCCGCCGATCATACCGGCGTGGGCGTGGTGCTGCTGGTCGAGGACGAGGAGGCGGTGCGCTCGTTCGGCGCCCGCGCTTTGTCCTCGCGCGGCTACACCGTGCTGGAGGCGGAGAGCGGCGTCGACGCGCTGCGGGTGGTGGACGAGAATCCCGGCCGCATCGACCTCGTCGTCTCCGACGTGGTGATGCCGGAAATGGACGGGCCGACCATGTTCGGCGAATTGCGCAAGCGCGGCATCAAGGCCCGCGTGATCTTCGTGTCGGGCTACGCCGAGGACGCGTTCTCGAAAAACCTGCCGGAGGGCGAGGATTTCGGTTTCATGCCCAAGCCATTCACGCTCAAGCAGCTGATCGAAACCGTCAAGTCCAACATGCGGTAATCTCAGGCCGGCGGAAGTTTCAAACTTTCGCCGGTTTTGGCGTTCAGGCTTAGCTTTCGCAACGCATCAACCGGGAATTCGCGCGACGCATGATCCTGCGCCTTCTTCGCCTCGGCTTCACATTGGCGTTCGTCGCCGCGATCGCGCTCGGCGGGCTGGCGTTTTACCGCGTCACCCGCGCCGAGGACGCGCGCGCCAGCGACAGGGGCGATCTCTGGCTGGTGGCGCATAATCTCTGCGCCGCCATGGACAGGCTGACGGGCCTGCCGCTACCCTGCCTCAAGGTCGATCGCGAGGCCGGCTTCATCGTTTTGCGCGCGCCGATGGACCACGCCCGCGTGCTGGTGGTGCCGATCCGCAAAATCCCCGGCGTCGAAAGCCCGCTGCTGCTGCTGCCCGACGCGCCGAACCCCTGGACCTACGCCTGGAGCCAGCGCGATTACGTCGCCAACGGCGCCGGCCGGCCGCTGGCGTGGAGCGATTACGCGCTGGCGATCAATTCGCGGCGGGCGCGCACCCAGGACCAGCTGCACATTCACGTCTCCTGCGTCGATCCCCGGCTCAAGCGCTATCTGGCGCGCCATGCGCCGCCGCGCGACAAATGGACCACCATCGACCTCGCGCCCTGGGCCGACCGCTATCGGATCAAGCGCATCGACGAGGCGGGTTTGCGGCGCGATCCGTTCAAGATCGTGGCCGAGGAATCGCCGGGCGCGCGCGCCAACATGGCCGCGCATTCGCTGGCTTTGGTCGGCTATGGCGAGGCCGACGCGCGCGAATTCGTGCTGCTGGACGCCGGCGGCTACGGCCATGCCGAGGAATTGCTCGACCACCGGTGCTAGCGGACGAGATCTGCGGTTTGAACCCTGAAACAAGGGCCGAAATCGGCGGAAGCAGAAATCGAGCGGAGGGCCGGTCCAGGCGGCGAACCGGTCGATGACCGCAGGGTGCAGGATGCGCCACCAATTTTCTCCGCGCCCCCTGCCGCCCGGCGCGCAATTGCGAGACGAGTCCTTCAACCTGCCGCCACAGGTCAGATGCGCGCGCGTCCCCGGAGATCGTTGGTCATCTGGCCATAAATTCGAGACAAATTAAATTTTTAACTGGGCGTTAGAGGTTGTAATAACAAAGCTAAGCAACTTAAGGTCGCATACTGCAAGTCGTCGCGCATCCGCGATTCTGGGAATATTCGCCTCCTCATCCGTTGCGGCGAAACTTTGGCCGTCGTCTCGAAGCGAGCTTGAAGGGTTTGGATTTTCATATGTTCCAGAACATGAGGATTGCCGCCCGTCTGCTCGTCGGGTTTGGCGTGTTGATGCTCTTGCTCGCCAGCATAGCCGGATTTTCGGTCTATTCGGCGCGATCGACCCAGGTCGCCGTGGCCGATATGCTGCACTTCAAGGACGATCAGGTTCTGAATCATGAAGTCGAGAAGCTGATCTATCAAGCCCGCTTCCGGTTCTACAGGCTGCTGGCCCGCGGCGAGGCGGCGGACTACGACAAGGCGCAAGAGGCGTTCCGGTCCGCGCATGAGGCATTCGCGGAACTGGCCGCGAAAACATATCATCCGCGTCGCCGCGCCAAACTTGAAGCTCTAACGCGCGCGGTGGATGAATACAAGGCGGCGGTCAATCAGTTCAAGGACATCAAGGGCCACAACCCCAACCTCGACACAAACGAGGCGAAGGCGATCCTCGCCGCCGCCGACGTCCATTCTCCAAAGATCGCAGAGTTCGCGAAAGATCTGTCCGACGACTACGCGCAGGGCGCCAAGGACTCTGAAGCCGCAACCAATTCGGAAATGAAGACGGTCATTGCCGTTTCGTTGATTGGCGGCCTCATCAGCATCTTGCTCGGCGGCGCCCTGGCGTTCGCCATCGGGCGCAGCGTCGCCAGCCCAATCAATGCGATGACCGCGGCCATGGCGGCCATGGTCAAAGGGAATAACGCCATCGACCTCAAAGCCTTCAGCCACGATAAGGAATTCGGGGCCATGGTGAGCGCCATCGCCGTCTTCCAGGAAAACGCCATCGAGCGGAAGCGTCTCGAAAACGCGGCGCGATCCGAGCGCCAGCACGAACTGCAACGCCAGTCGGCGATGGAAAGCTTGATCAGCCAGTTCCGGGTCCTGATCGCCGATGTCGTCGCCGCGATGCGTTCCGAGACAAACAAAATGCAAGGGACGGCGCGGACCTTGACGGACGTCGCTTCGCGCGCCGACCAGACGGCGGGGTCGGCGCGGAACGCCTCCTCCGACTCGTCCGTCAACATCCAGACGGTTTCTGTCGCAGCCGAAGAACTCACCGCCTCCATCAACGAAATCTCGTTGCAAATTCAGGGCGCCAGCAAAAGGGCGAGCCAGGCGACCGACATCGCGCGCCAGACGGATGAAAATATCTCCGGGCTCGTCGATATTTCGAAAAATGTCGGCGCGATCGTCGAAATGATCCGCTCGATCGCCGAACAGACCAATCTCCTGGCGCTGAACGCGACCATCGAGGCGGCGCGCGCCGGCGACGCCGGCAAGGGGTTTGCGGTGGTGGCGTCGGAAGTGAAGATGCTGGCCGGGCACACCGCCAAGGCGACGGATGACATCGCCGCGCAGATCTCGGCGATCCAGGGCGCGACGCGGCAGGCCGTCACGGACATCAGGGCGATCACCGTCGCCGTCGCCGAAATTGATTCGATGACAAATTCCGTGGCCGCGTCGGTCGCGCAGCAAAGCGACGCAACGGGAGAGATCGCCCGCGCGATATCGCAGGCGTCCGCAAGTTCAAAGCACGCCTCGGCGGATGTCGAGAATGTCGCGTCCGTCATCGGCGAGACCAACACCGAAGCAGGCCGCGTGAACAGCGCGACCAATCTGATCGCCGGTTCGACGCAAAGGCTGGCCGATGCGGTGGAAGGCTTCTTGAACGATCTGAGCCGTGACGTGAGAAATCGGCGTGAAGCCACGCGCCGGCTCTCGACCGAGGCTGTCGTCATTCACACGAACGGCGCCCGCGCCAACACGAAATTGATCGATATTTCGGACACCGGCGCGAAGGTCGTCGCCACGTCGCATCTCGGCGTCAGCGGCGACCGCATCACCCTCGAATTTGAGGATCAATCCAGGGCGACGGCGAGGATTGTCTGGATCAAGGATGGATCCGCCGGCGTGCAATTCGATCAGCCGCTGAGTTCCAGAGTCGAAGGGCGGGCCGCCTGATAAGACGTGCAGGGTGTCGGTCAAAGGTCGACCGACCCGGCGCCGACCGCGGGGCGTCCTACCGCCGCAGCACCCCGAAGCGGCCGCTGAAGATGCTGCTTCGGCCATTGTGATAAAGGCTCGGATGGCCCGTTCGAGCCTTCATCCGTCATTCGCCCCGGACCGAGGCGTCAAACTTTGCCCGCCAGCGCCCCGCGCCGCCGCTCCGCTTGCCCCGAGACGTCCCACGCAAAAAGAGCCTGTCCGGCGCGCGCAACGAACGCGCCGGACAGGCTCTGAGGGCCAGTCGGCCCGGCGGCCTGCCTTCGCAAGCGGGCGCCAAACCCCTCGGCTTACGCCGAGCGGACGTGGTTGAGGAAGCGGTCGCATTCCGACCGCAAGCTGACGGTTTGGCGCGACAGTTCGGCGATGGACTGCAGCACCTCCTCGGCGGCGGAGCCCGACGCCTGGGACACGCTGCGGACATCCTCGACCGCCGCTTTGAGCTGGCTGGTGCGCTCCGAGGCTTGCAGCACGTTTTGCGCGATTTCCTGCGCCGCCGAATCCTGCGCCTCCAGGGTGCCGGCGATCACGCAGGCGATCGAGTTCACCTCTTGCGTGGTTTCGGCGATGGCGGCGATGAACTTCGACGTTTCGTTGGTCGAGGACTGCACCCCGGCGATCTGGGCGGCGATTTCCTCGGTGGCCTTGGCGGTCTGTTCGGCCAGCGATTTGACCTCCTGCGCCACCACGGCGAAGCCCCGGCCCGCCTCGCCGGCGCGCGCCGCTTCGATGGTCGCGTTCAGCGCCAGCATGTTGGTCTGTTCCGCGACGCTGGAGATCATGGTGACGATGCCGCCGATGCGATCGACGGCGGAGCTGAGATCCGCCACCTGCTGGATGGCGCGGGCCGCCTCGGTCGCCGATTCCGCCGAAATCTTCTGCGAGCGCTCGGCCTGCTGGCCTATTTCCTTGATCGACTGGGACAATTGTTCGGTGGCGGCGGCGACCGACTGCACATTGTTGGAGGTCATCACGGCCGCATCGGCGCCGGTCTGGGCTTCCTCCTCGGCCTGATGGGCGTTGGCGGCCATGCTTCTGGCGACGACATCGAGCTTGTTCGCCGAGGTGGAGACGGAGCCGACGATGCCGCCGACCGCCTTTTCGAATTGCGAGGCGAGGGTCAGCATCTCCTGACGCCGCTGCGCCGCCGCCTCCTGGTCGCGGGCGGCCTTCTCCTGCGCCACGCGCGCGGCCTCGTCGGCGGCCTTGATCTTGAATTCCTCGACGGCCCGGGCCATGTCGCCGATCTCGTCGGGACGGTCGAGCCCCGGCAGCACCACGCTGAAATTGCCGCCGGCCAGATCGTCCATCGCGCGGGTCATTTCCCCGAGCCGCTTGGACGAGGCGCGCCCCGCCCGGACCACATACAGGACGAACAGGCCGAGAATCGGGATCATCAGCAGGCCGATGCGTTCGATCACCTTCCAGATCTGGGCCGCCGCGTCGTCGAGATAGATGCCGGACCCCACGATCACGTCGAAGTCCTTGATCGGAATGAGATAGGCGGCCTTGGACACGGCCTCGCTCCTGCCGGGCCTCGGCCATGTGTAATCGACGAACCCGCTGCGGCCGGCATTGCCGATCGCGACCATTTCCCTGAAGAACTCGCGGCCGTTCGCGTCCTTGGTGTTCAGGGTGTTGGAGCCTTCGAGATTGGGCGAGGCGGGGTTCAGCGCCATCACGCCGTCGAAGCCCACGGCGAAAATATATCCGTTGGTGTCGAAACGCATCGGCCGCAGCGCATTGAACGCGCGCCGCCGCGCCTCCTCCTTGCTCAAGGCGCCGCTCTGGTATTCGGCGACGAAGCCCTGGACCATGGAGGCGGCCTGCTCGACCTCATGCTGGATTTCCGACCGCGACCGCGCCTCAAGCGTCTCATAGAATCGGTCGAGCGCGACGACAAGACTCAGCAAGATCGCCCCCACGGCGAGCGCCGCGATGACCATATACTTCTGACTAATCGTGGGTTGCAGAAAAGAGCGTGTCTTGTTCATTCGCGTTCAACCAATTTCACTATGACTTGCAAAGCAATTTTTTATTCAGGCAAGCTTACCCATGGCTTGCGCCGGCGGCGCCCGGCCCCGGCAAGGCTGTCGCTCCTCCTTTGGTGGGGTGTTTGCGCGATTTCCCCTGATGTAGCCTCACACCAAAGCTGGGGAAGCCCGGCGGGACGCCGCCCACGCCGTCGCGCGCGCAAGGCGGACGTCGCACGTTCAGGAGGAAATGACATGGCGCTCAAATTCATCATCGCCGCGCCGGCCGCGGCGCTCGCGCTGGCCTCGGCGGCGTTCGCCCAGCAGTCGCCGCGCCTGGCCGACGGCGCCGAGGCCCGGGCCATGCTGCTGAACGTGATCGACGAGGTGAAGGTCAACCGCGATCAGGCGTTCGACATGTTCAATCACGGCGGCGGCCGGTTCCTGAACGGCGACATCTACGTGTTCTGCACCGGCGCCGCCGACGGCAAATTCGTCGCCATGGGCAATGCCAACGCCAAGGAGCTGCTCGGCCAGGACGTCCGAACCCTCAAGGACGCCACCGGCAAGGCGTTCGGACAGGAGATCTACGCCGCCGGGCGGAAGCCGGAAGGCGAGATCACCGAAGTCAGCTATCTGTTCGCCAAGCCCTCCGACCCCAAGCCCGCCCCGAAAACCAGTTTCGTGACGCGGGTGGACGACGATTACGCCTGCGGCGTCGGTTATTACAAATAAGCGGCGGCGCCATCCGACGGCGACGGCTCCACGGCGCCGCCGTCCGGCTCCAGCTCGGCCTTGAACGCGGCGGCGAGCCGGCGAAACAGGATTTTTCGCCCGGAGGACGGCCGCCAGACCAAAGCGATTTTCCGCGCCGCGCCCGCCTCGGAGAGGGGAATCGCCTTGAGCTCCAGCCCGCGCAGGATTCCGGCGGCGACCGCCATCTCCGGGACCAGCGTCACCCCCAGGCCATTGGCCGCCATCTGCACCAGCGTGTGCAGGCTGGTGCCCTGGAAGCCGGCGTTGCGCCGCGCTCCCTCCAGCGAACAGGCCGCCAGCGCGTGCTCGCGCAGGCAATGGCCGTCCTCCAGCAGCAGCAGATCCTCGTTGGCCATTTCCTGCGGCGGAATCGTGACGCGGTTGGCCAGCCGGTGGCGCGGCGGCACGACGACATGGAACGGATCGCTGGCGAATTCCGCCGTCTCCATCTCGTCGCACGGATAGGGCAAGGCGAGGATGGCCGCGTCGATCTGGCCGTTCTTGAGCCGCGCCAGCAAGGGCGCGCTCTGCTCCTCGCGCAAGAACACTTTGAGCTCGGGGAATTGCGCGCGCAAAACCGGCATGATTCGCGGGGCGAGAAACGGGCTGATCGTCGGAATCACCCCGAGATGCAGCGAGCCCGACAGCGGATCGCGCGCGGCCTCCGCCGCCTCCACCAGCTCCTCGGCGTCGCGCAGCAGTTTTTTGGCGCGCGCGGCGAGGTCGAGGCCGATGGCGGTGGGAATCACCTTGCGCTTGCTGCGTTCGAGCAGGCGCACGCCCAACAAATCCTCCAGCTCCTGAATCGCGGCGCTCAGGGTGGATTGGCTGACGAGACAGTCCTCGGCCGCGGCGGAGAAGTGCCGGCGCTCCACCACGGCGACGAGGAAGCGCAATTGACGCAATGTTGGGAGATTACGCATGGGAACCAAGACTTTGACGGAATTTGCGCCAGTCTAATCGCTTTTTTCGATCACTAAAAGTTATTTTTTGCATTTTACTCGATCACGAGGCTTGTCTAGGTTGCGTCTGCCGGCGGGAAGCCGGACCCCAGCCGAACGGCGGGACAGAAATTTCCTGGAGTCGCAGATGTCTCTTCTCAACACGACCGTTAAGCCCTTCAAGGCTTCCGCCTTCAAGCAGGGCAAATTCATCGACGTGACCGACGCCGATCTGAAGGGCAAGTGGTCGGTTTTCTTCTTCTACCCGGCCGATTTCACCTTCGTTTGCCCGACCGAGCTGGAAGATCTCGCCGACAGCTACGCCGAATTCCAGAAGCTCGGCGTGGAAATCTACGCGGTCTCGACCGACACGCATTTCTGCCACAAGGCCTGGCATGACACCTCCGCCGCCATCAAGAAGATCAACTACACGATGGTCGGCGACCCCACCCACACGATCTCCCGCAACTTCGACGTGCTGATCGAGGACGCCGGCCTCGCCGACCGCGGCACCTTCGTGGTCGATCCCGAGGGCAAGATCGCCATCCTGGAAGTCTCCGCCGGCGGCGTCGGCCGCGACGCCAAGGAGCTGCTGCGCAAGATCAAGGCGGTGCAGTATGTCGCCGCCCACCCGGGCGAAGTCTGCCCGGCCAAGTGGCAGGAAGGCGCCAAGACCCTGGCTCCCTCGCTCGACCTGGTCGGCAAGATCTGATTTCCTAACTCCCCGCAGTCCCCCCTCTGCTGCGGCTGGCCCCGGACCACGGTCCGGGGCCTTTTCAAAAAATTGCGACAAGAAAAGCGATCCCACGCCGGGCCAAGCCCCCGCCGCGAACTTCAGGAGCCCCAAGATGTTGGACGACGCCATCAAGAGCCAATTGCGCGCCTATTTCGAGCGAATCGTCTCCCCCATCGCCCTGACGGCCAGCCTCGGGGCCGACGAAAAGTCCCAGGAGATGCGGTCGCTGCTCGAGGACGTCGCCGCCCAGTCCGACAAGATTTCGCTGAAAACCGACGGGACCGACCCGCGCGTCCCCAGCTTCGGCATCGGCCGCGAAGGCGAAGCGCCGCGTGTAAGATTCGCCGGCCTGCCGATGGGCCATGAATTCAACTCGCTGATCCTGGCGCTGCTGCATGTCGGCGGCTATGCCGCCAAGGAATCGCCCGAGGCGATCCAGCAGGCCAGGGAGCTGGCGGGCGACTACGTGTTCGAGACCTTCTTCTCGCTGTCGTGCCAGAACTGCCCGGATGTGGTGCAGGCTCTGAACCTGCTGTCGGCGCTCAACCCCAACGTCCGCCACACCGCCATCGACGGCGCGCTGTTCCCGGCGGAGGTCGAAGCGCGGAAAATCATGGCGGTGCCGACGATTTACCTCAACGGCCAGCCGTTCGGCCAGGGCCGCATGGGTTTTGAGGAAATCCTGGCCAAGCTCGACGTCGGCGCCTCCGCCAAAGCCGCCGAAAAGCTGAACGAGAAGAAGCCGTTCGACGTGCTGGTGGTCGGCGGCGGCCCGGCCGGCGCCGCCTCGGCCATTTATGCGGCGCGAAAGGGCATCGCCACCGGCGTCGTCGCCGAACGGTTCGGCGGCCAGGTGCTCGACACCATGGCGATCGAGAATTTCGTCTCCGTCCCGCACACCGAAGGCCCCAAGCTGGCGGCGGCGCTGGAGCAGCACGTCAAGGATTATGACGTCGATGTGATGAACCTGCAGAAGGCGGCGCGCCTGATCCCCGCCGGCGCCGACGGTCTGGTCGGCGTGAAGCTGGAAAACGGCGCCACACTCTCCGCCAAGACGGTGATTCTCTCCACCGGCGCGCGCTGGCGCTCGATGAACGTGCCGGGCGAGCAGGAATATCGCAACAAGGGCGTGGCGTACTGCCCGCATTGCGACGGCCCGCTGTTCAAGGGCAAGCGCGTGGCGGTGATCGGCGGCGGCAATTCCGGCGTCGAGGCGGCGATCGACCTCGCCGGCATCGTGGCCCATGTCACGCTGATCGAGTTCGACTCCCAGTTGCGCGCCGACGCGGTGTTGCAGGTCAAGCTGCGCTCGCTGAAGAACGTCGACGTGCTGGTGTCCGCCCAGACCACCGAAGTTCACGGCGACGGCGGCAAGGTGGTGGGCCTCAGCTACAAGGACCGCAAGGACGGCGCGGTGCATCGTGTGGATCTGGAAGGCATTTTCGTGCAGATCGGCCTCGTCCCCAACACCGAATGGCTGAAGGGAACGCTCGCCCTCAGCCCGCGCGGGGAGATCGAAGTGGACGCGAAGGGCGCGACCTCGCTGCCCGGCGTGTTCGCGGCGGGCGACTGCACGACCTCGCCCTACAAGCAGATCATCATCGCGATGGGCGACGGCGCCAAGGCCGCGCTTTCGGCCTTCGACCATCTCATCCGTCTCGCGCCGCAGGCCGAAGCGGCCTGATCGTCGCGCCGTTCCGCTACCGAGCCCGCAAACGCCCGTTTGCGGGCTCTTGATCTTTGGCGCGCGCGCCCCATCTGTCGGACGACGGCGCGACGATCGCCGCCTTTCCCGCACATCGAACGCCCCCAGCGAGCGCCAGTGACCAACCGACCGCACTTTCTGATGTGCCCGCCGGACTTTTTCGGCGTGTCCTATGTGATCAACCCCTGGATGGAGGGACAGACCGGCCACACCGACGCCGCAGCGGCGCGGGCGCAATGGACGGCGTTGCGAGACGCCTTGGCGCGCGCGGCCGATGTCAGCCTGATCGCGCCGCACCCCGGACTGCCCGACCTCGTTTTCACCGCCAACGCCGGCCTCGTGATCGGCGCGCGCGCGCTGCTCAGCCGGTTCCGTTGCCCGCAGCGCCGCGGCGAGGAGCCACTTTTCCGCTCCTGGTTCGAAAAGGCCGGGTTTGAGGTGGTCGCGCCGCCGCACGAAACCTGTTTCGAGGGCGCCGGCGACGCCCTGCTCGACGAATCGCGCGACGTCATATGGCTCGGCCACGGCTTCCGCTCCGACGCGGCGGTGGCGCCGCTCGTGGCGCAGGCGTTCGGCCGGGAGACGATCCCGCTGCGCCTGATCGACTCGCGCTTCTATCACCTCGACACCTGCTTCTGCCCGCTGCCCGGGGGCGTCCTGCTGTATTTCCCGGGCGCGTTCGATCAGGATTCGCGCGCGGCGATCGAAGCGCGCGCGGCGCCGGACCAGCGGATCGCGGTGGACGAATCGGATGCGGCGAAATTCTGCTGCAACGCCGTGGCCCTCGGCGACTCGCTGCTGCTCAACGACGCCAGCCCGGTTCTGCGCGAAAAATTGCGCGCGAAAGGCCTGACGCCGGTCGCGCTGCCCTTTGGCGAATTCATCAAGGCGGGAGGCGCGGCCAAATGCCTGACGCTACGGATCTGACCCGCGCAACACGAGGATTTCCGGGCTTGCCCAAGCTGCGCGGGACAACCGCGCGGTCGCTCCGCCACAACCGGGAACGCGAACAAAAAAAGAACTTGTAAATAAGAACAAAGGACGTACATTGAGCCTGCGGCGGTTGCATGAGCCGCGTCAAACATGCCAGAAGGGTCAGGCCGATGTCGCAAGCGAATCTTCGCCTCGTGGAAGGAACCTCCGTGGACAAGACCAAGGCCCTCGACGCCGCTCTCTCCCAGATTGAACGCGCCTTCGGCAAGGGTTCGATCATGCGGCTGGGCAAGAACCAGCCCGTGATGGAGATTGAAACCATTTCCACCGGTTCGCTCGGCCTCGACATCGCCCTGGGCGTCGGCGGCCTGCCGCGCGGCCGCATCGTTGAAATTTACGGACCGGAATCCTCGGGCAAGACCACGCTGGCGCTGCATACGATCGCTGAGGCGCAAAAGAGCGGCGGCGTCTGCGCCTTCGTGGACGCCGAACACGCGCTCGACCCGGTTTATGCGCGTAAACTTGGCGTGCAACTCGACGATCTCCTGATTTCCCAGCCCGACACCGGCGAGCAGGCGCTGGAGATCACCGACACGCTGGTGCGTTCCGGCGCCATTGACGTGCTGGTGATCGATTCCGTCGCCGCGCTGGTTCCCCGGGCGGAAATCGACGGCGAAATGGGCGACGTCCAGCCCGGCCTGCAGGCTCGTCTGATGAGCCAGGCGCTGCGCAAGCTCACCGCCTCGATCTCCAAGTCCCGGACCATGGTGATCTTCATCAACCAGATCCGCATGAAGATCGGCGTGATGTATGGTTCGCCGGAGACCACCACCGGCGGCAACGCGCTGAAATTCTACGCCTCGGTGCGCCTCGACATCCGCCGCATCGGCTCGATCAAGGACCGCGAGGAAGTCACCGGCAACCAGACGCGCGTCAAAGTGGTCAAGAACAAGGTGGCGCCCCCGTTCAAGCAGGTCGAGTTCGACATCATGTATGGCGAGGGCGTTTCCAAGATGGGCGAATTGGTCGACCTCGGCGTCAAGGCCGGCGTGGTCGAGAAATCCGGCGCCTGGTTCTCGTTCGACAGCCAGCGCCTCGGCCAGGGCCGTGAAAACGCCAAGGCGTTTTTGCGCGCGAACCCGGAAGCCGCCGCGCGAATCGAGCAGACGATTCGCGAAAACGCCGGCCTGATCGCCGAGAAGATTCTCGAAAACATCGAACCCTCGTCCGAGGACGAGGAATAGGCCGGCGGCCCGCCGCCTGCCGCCGCCCCCGTTGTTTTGCGGCGTGAACCTGCCGGGACGCGCAGGTTCACGCGTCCTGGGCCAACGATGCGCCGCTCTGCGGCGCAGGGAGATCTCGACTCGGCCGCGCCCCTCCATTAGATAGAGCCGCTTGCCTTGTGAACGCGATGCGCCTAAGCGGCGGCGGAGCAAGGCGACAAGGCATAAGGGCTCGAGTGCATTCCATGAGCGGCGTCAACGAAATCCGGTCCACCTTTTTGGAACATTTCGCGCGGCACGGCCACGCCAAGGTGGAGTCCGCGCCGCTGGTGCCGCGCAACGATCCCACGCTGATGTTCACCAATGCGGGGATGGTGCCGTTCAAGAACGTCTTCACCGGGGCGGAAAAGCGCGATTACGTGCGCGCCACATCGTCGCAGAAATGCGTGCGCGCCGGCGGCAAGCACAACGACCTCGACAATGTCGGCTATACCGCGCGCCATCACACCTTCTTTGAAATGCTCGGCAATTTCTCCTTTGGCGACTATTTCAAGGAGCAGGCCATCTCGCTGGCCTGGGAGCTGATCATCAAGGAGTTCGGCCTCAAGAAGGACCGCCTGCTGGTCACCGTCTATCATGACGACGACGAGGCTTACGGCCTGTGGAAGAAAATCGCGGGCTTTTCCGACGACCGGATCATCCGCATCGCCACCTCCGACAACTTCTGGTCGATGGGCGACACCGGCCCCTGCGGCCCCTGCTCCGAAATCTTCTACGACCAGGGCGAGACGCTGGCCGGCGGCCCTCCCGGCAGCCCTGACGAAGACGGCGACCGATTCCTGGAATTCTGGAATCTGGTGTTCATGCAATATGAACAGGTCGCGCCGGGCCAGCGCATCCCCCTGCCCCGCCCGTCGATCGACACCGGCATGGGCCTGGAGCGCATCGCCGCGCTGATGCAGGGCGTGCATTCCAATTTCGATATCGACCTGTTCCAGGCGCTGATTCGCGCCGTCGCGGACGCCACCGGCGTCGAGCCGAACGGCGAGATGCGCGCCAGCCACCGCATCATCGCCGACCACCTGCGCGCGTCGGCCTTCCTGGTCGCCGATGGCGTCCTGCCGTCCAATGAGGGCCGCGGCTACGTCCTGCGCCGCATCATGCGCCGGGCCATGCGCCACGCGCAATTGCTCGGCGCCCGCGATCCTCTGATGTGGCGCCTCGTCCCCGCCCTGGTGCGCGAAATGGGCGCCGCTTATCCGGAGTTGGTCCGCGCGCAATCTCTTATCGAGGAAACGCTGAAGCTGGAGGAAACCCGCTTCCGCATCACGCTGGCGCGCGGCCTGACCATTCTCGACGACGAGACGCGCGATCTCACCAGCGGTCAGAACCTCTCCGGCGAAGTCGCCTTCAAGCTTTACGACACCTATGGCTTTCCGCTCGACCTGACGCAGGAAGCGCTGCGCGCCCGCAAAATCGGCGTGGACAAGGACGGCTTCGACGCCGCCATGGCGCGCCAGAAGGCGGAAGCGCGCAAGAGCTGGTCCGGCTCGGGCGAGGCGGCGACCGAAACCATCTGGTTCTCTGTCAAGGACCGCGTCGGCGCCACCGAGTTCCTGGGCTATGAGACCGAACGCGCCGAAGGCGTGGTCGTCGCTCTGGTGCGCGACGGCGCGGAACAGCCGAAGCTGACGACGGGCGAAAAAGGCTTTGTCGTCCTCAACCAAACCCCGTTCTATGCGGAATCGGGCGGTCAGGTCGGCGACACCGGCTTGCTGCACGCCTCGGGCGTAAAATTCCGCGTCGACAATGTGCTGAAGAAAGTCGGCGATCTCTTCGTCCATGAGGGCGAAGTGGTCGAGGGCGAATTCGAACTCGGCGCCGCGCTGGAGCTGGACGTCGACGTCGCGCGGCGCGCCGCCATTCGCGCCAACCATTCCGCGACCCATCTGCTGCATGAAGCGCTGCGCCAGGTGCTGGGCGATCATGTCGCGCAAAAGGGCTCGCTGGTGGCCGCGGACCGGCTGCGATTCGACTTCGCCCATCCCAAGCCCGTGACGGATCAGGAACTGGCGGAGGTTGAGGAGATCGCCAACCGCGTGATCCTTGAGAACGGCGCCGTCGAAACCCGGCTGATGGACGTCGATCAGGCGATCGAGTCCGGCGCCCGCGCGCTGTTCGGCGAGAAATACGGCGACGAAGTGCGCGTGGTCTCAATGGGGCATGGCCAGAACCACGCCTTTTCGGTCGAACTGTGCGGCGGCACCCATGTGCGCCGCACCGGCGATATCGGCCTGGTGTCGATCGTCGGCCGCAGCGCCGTGGCCGCTGGCGTGCAGCGCATCGAAGCCAAGACGGCCAACGGCGCCCGCAAGCATCTCAACGCGGAGGCGCGCGTGTTGCACGACCTCTCCAGCCTGTTGCGCGCGCCCGTCGAGGATGCGGCTGACCGGCTCTCGACGTTGCTCGACGAGCGCAAGAAGCTTGAGCGCGAGCTGACCGATGCGCGCAAGCGGCTCGCCATGAGCGGCGGCGGCGCGGCGGAACAGCCGATCAAGGAGATCGCGGGCGTCAAATTTTTCTCGCGCGCCGTCACCGGCGTCGAGATGAAGGACCTCAAGTCGCTGGCCGACGAAGCCAAACAAGCCGTTGGCTCGGGCGTGGTCGCTATTGTCGGCGTGTCCGAGGACGGACGCGCGGGGGTGGTGGTGGCGGTGACGCCCGATCTCACTCAGAAATTCAACGCGGTGGATTTCGTGCGCCTGGCTTCGGAAAAACTCGGCGGCAAGGGCGGCGGCGGCCGCCCCGACATGGCGCAAGCTGGCGGGCCGGACGGCGCCGCCGCCGATGCGGCGCTCGACGCGGTGGCGATCGCGCTGGCGCAACGCGCGGGCGCGTAACGCGCCCCTCTCCAAGCGCGCCGCGAGCTTCCAAGGCGCGCCGCGAGCTTCCAAGGGTGGCCGCGAGCACCTCATCTTCGACGTGCGGAGAGAGGGGCGGCGCGGGCTACCTTTTTTCCCGCCGGTGTAAAAACGCCAGCCGTTCAAACATATGCACGTCCTGCTCATTCTTGAGCAGGGCGCCATGCAACGGCGGAATCAGTTTCGACTGGTCGGACTCACGCAATTGCTCGGGCGTGATGTCCTCCGACAGCAGCAGCTTCAACCAGTCCAGCAATTCCGAGGTGGACGGCTTCTTCTTCAGGCCGGGAACCTCGCGGATCTGAAAGAACAACCGCAGCGCCTCCTCCACCAGATTGTTCTTCAAATCGGGAAAATGCGCCGCGACGATCGCCTCCATCGTCTCGCGGTCCGGAAACTTGATGTAGTGGAAGAAGCAGCGCCGCAGGAACGCGTCGGGCAACTCCTTCTCGTTGTTCGAGGTGATGATGACCAGGGGACGCCGCTTCGCCCGCACGGTCGCGCCGGTTTCGTAGACGTGAAACTCCATGCGGTCGAGTTCGAGCAGCAGGTCGTTGGGAAATTCAATGTCGGCCTTGTCGATCTCGTCGATCAGCAAGACGGAGCGCGCCTCCGAATCGAACGCCTCCCAAAGCTTGCCGCGTTTGATATAGGCGCCGATGTCGGCGACTCGGGGATCGCCGAGTTGCGAATCACGCAGGCGCGACACCGCGTCATATTCGTAAAGGCCCTGCTGGGCCTTGGTGGTGGACTTGATGTGCCAAGTCAGCAACGGCGCGCCCAACGCCGCCGCCACCTCCTCCGCCAGCACCGTTTTTCCGGTGCCCGGTTCGCCCTTCACCAGCAGCGGGCGTTCGAGCGCGAGCGCGGCGTTCACGGCGACCTGCAAGTCGCGGGTGGCGATATAGCTGTCCGATCCAGTAAAGCGCATGGGGCCTTCCGCAGTAAAGATCGGACAATTGTGGCGCCGCAACATGGCGGGAGCAAGCGGACGCCTCGAATCTCCGGCCGTGATTCTTGCGAAAGGCATGAAATACAAGCAAATCTCATCCTAAAGGCGGAGACTGCGGAGCATTGCGCGCCTGAAACGACGCGTAATTGCGGTTCTGGCGCGAACTTTCTGTGACATTTCTACAACGAGCCGTCCCAGAATGGCCCGTTTTGGCCCAATAGCGGTCGGATCGAGGCGGAAACGTCTTCTTTGCGCAAGATGGCTGCACTATTGTGAAGCTCTCGGAAGCACCCGGTAACGCCAAACGGCCAACCTATAGGCGACCGGGCGAAATGATTTGATGTGTCACTGAAGCCCTCGGGAGGGGTATTCAAAATGAAAATCACCGCTAAGTTCGCCGCCGCGGCATTCGGCGCCGTCGCCTTCTCGAGCGCCGCTCTGGCTGGCTCAGTCACCCCGCCCGGCGAACGCGCCGGTCTCGACCTCGCCTCGCCGCTGCCCGAAGGCGTGTACTTCCTCAACATCGGTTCGGTCGGCTCCTGGCGCGGTTCGAACACCGACAACGCCTTCGACTATGACGTTCCGATCCTGGCCTGGTCGACCCCGTGGAGCGTTCTCGGCGGCCGCATCCAGTTGCTCGGCGCCGTTCCGGTGATCTCCGCCTCCTCGCGTGGCGGCATTTACGAGCGCGGCCTCTACAACCCCTTCGTCGCCGGCCAGATTGCCTGGAACCTCGGCAACGGCTTCTCCGTGTCCTACCTCGCCGGCGCCTACATCGGCATCACCGGCACCCACGTTTATGACAACAACGGGGTGATCGCGGTTCGCGACCCGCTGAACCAGACCACGTTCCACCAGCAACTCGCGCTCGCCTGGCACGGCGACGGCTGGAACGCCACCGCGAACCTGATGTACGGCATCGTCGGCGACAACGACACCGCCGGCTATTGGACCAAGCAGAACGCCGACTACTTCAACTATGACCTCGGTCTGACCAAGACCCTGGGCAAGTGGGAAATCGGCATCGTCGGCTACGGGTCGACCGACGTCGGTACGCCGCGCCGCGCTGCTGGCGCCTCCTATGTCCAACTGTCGCAGTTCGCGCTCGGCGGCTTGATCGGCTACAACTTCGGCCCGGTCATCACCCAGGCGACCGTCTCCTCCGACGTGACCACCTCGGGTTACGCCCAGAAGGAAACCCGTGGCGTTCTGCGCACGATCATTCCGCTCTGGAACCCGGAAGCCCCGAAGGCCGTCGTCGCCAAGTACTGAGATTCGTCTCATCCGGTCAGGCCGCGCGCCTGACCGCTTATTCCCGACCGCCGATGGCCCTCCATCGGCGGTTTTGTTTTGCCCTCCTCTTGCGCCGGCGGTTTTCCGCCGGCGCTTTGCTTTTCCGACCTTCGCGCCGCAAGCACGCCGCCTCCCCTTTTCGGCGGCTTCCGCGCTCATTCGGTCTCCAGCTTTTTCGTTCATACCTCGCGTTTTCATGAGCAACAACTCAGGGGATTCTGAAAAATGTCCCGACGTCTCTCAGTCACGCCAACCCCGACCGCCGCAGTGAGACACACAGATACCAACATGCTTATTTTGCTGGATTTTTCTGAATACGGCGATAAACATCTTTGACGTTTCTATGCTTTAGTCCAAGCATCTACGACTTAATTGCATAAGTGTTTTACGCATTTTAATTTGGTTCTGATTGTGCTTTTGGCGCCACTTCTTTGTTTGACAGCAATGAATTAACTTAATGTGCGATGTTCATATCCGTAATGAACACATTTGCATAAACAACTCTCGGCACATTTACGGAATGCGGAGGACATTACGATGAAATTCAACGCGAAATTTGCCGGCGCGCTCATCGGCGCCATTACGGTATCGGGCGCCGCCTTCGCGGGCTACGTCACGCCGCCCGGCGAACGCGCCGGCATCGACCTCGCCACGCCGCTGCCGGAAGGCGTCTATTTCGTCAATCTCGCGGCGGCCGTCGGCAACGACAGACGCTTCGGAGCCGCGGCCGACTTCAATTTCGACGTCCCGGTTCTCGTCTGGTCGACGCCCTGGACCCTCGCCGGCGGCCGTATCGAACTCGGCGTCGCCGCACCCGTCCTTGAACTGGGCTTCTACAATCGCGCGGCCGGCGGCTATCAGTCCGGCTTCTACAACCCGTTCGTGTTCGGCTCGATCAACTGGAGCCTGGGCAACGGCTTCAGCATCGGCTTCCTGCAGGGCGCCTATATCGGCATCAGCGGCGGCTCGTTCGGCGACGCCTTCAATCAGACGACGCTCGACGAAATGCTCGAACTCGCCTGGCATGGCGACGGCTGGAATGCGACCGCCAACATTCATTACAACATCGTCGGCGACAATCAGGCGTCCGGCCTGACCCCCGCCCAGCGCAAAAACTCCGACGCGCTGATCTACGACCTCGGCCTGACCAAGACCATCGACAAGTGGGAAATCGGCGCCGTGGGCTTCGGCTCCAACACGTTCGGCGTCGCCGGCGGCGTCGGAACGGTCCGGCTGGACCAGAGCCAGTTCGCGCTCGGCGGCCTCCTCGGCTACAATTTCGGCCCGATCGTCACCCAGGCGTTCGTGACCACCGACGTCTACAAATCCAAT
The DNA here is from genome assembly GCF_900187365.1 of Rhodoblastus acidophilus. Taxonomy (GTDB): domain Bacteria; phylum Pseudomonadota; class Alphaproteobacteria; order Rhizobiales; family Beijerinckiaceae; genus Rhodoblastus; species Rhodoblastus acidophilus. The sequence continues at coordinate 47,534 of NZ_FYDG01000007.1, read as the reverse complement.
TATCCCACCTACGAAACCCGCGGCTGGCTGCGCACGGTGATTCCGCTGTGGAACCCCGAGGCGCCCAAGACGGTCGCCGCCAAATATTGAACGCGCGCGAACCGCCGGCGGCGCGCGCCGGCGGTTTCGTTTCGCCGGATTCGGGCGCATAATCCGGTCATGCTGATCTCGTTCTTCACCGCCCTGCGCGAGGCCCAGGTCCCGGTTTCCCTGCGCGAATATCTCACTTTGTGCGACGCGCTGGCGCACGATCTCGCGCAGAAGTCGGTCGAGGATTTCTACTTCCTCGCCCGCGCCGCGCTGGTGAAGGACGAGCGCAATCTCGACAAGTTCGACCGCGTGTTCTCGACCGTGTTCAAGGGGCTGGAGCCGGGCGAAGACCTCTCCGCGCACGCCGGCGTCCCCGAGGACTGGCTGCGCAAGCTGGCGGAAAAATTCCTCACCGAGGAGGAAAGACAGCAGATCGAGGCGCTCGGCTGGGACAAGCTGTTTGAAACGCTGAAACAACGTTTGCGGGAGCAGAGGGCGCGCCACCAGGGCGGCAATAAATGGATCGGCACGGCCGGGACGTCGCCGTTCGGCGCCTATGGCTACAATCCCGAGGGCATTCGCATCGGCCAGGACGGCAACCGCAATTTTCGCGCGGTCAAGGTTTGGGACAAGCGCGAATTCAAGGATCTGGATGGCGACGAGGAGCTGGGCCCGCGTAACATGAAGCTGGCGCTGCGCCGCCTGCGCAAGCTGGCGCGCACCGGCGCGGCCGAGGAACTCGACCTCGACAACACCATTTCCGCCACCGCCCGCCAGGGATTTTTAGACCTGAAACTGCGCCCGGAGCGGCGCAATGCGGCCAAGGTGCTGCTGCTGCTCGACATTGGCGGCTCGATGGACTGGCATGTCAGCCTGGTCGAGCAGCTGTTCGCCGCCGCGCGCAGCGAATTCAAGCACATGGAGCACTTTTATTTCCACAATTGCCTTTACGAGGGCGTGTGGAAGTCCAACCAGCGCCGCCATGCCGAGCGGACCTCCACCTGGGACCTGCTCCACACGTTTCCGCACGACTACAAGCTGATCTTCGTCGGCGACGCCGCCATGAGCCCCTATGAGATCGTGATGGAGGGCGGCTCGGTCGAGCATATCAACGAGGAGGCGGGAAAAGTCTGGCTGGAGCGGGCGTTGCAATGCTGGCCGCACGCCGTCTGGCTCAACCCGACGCCGGAATCGCATTGGCCGTATACGCAGTCGATCGGCATGATCCAGCGCATCATGGAAAATCGCATGCACCCGTTGACGCTGGAGGGGCTGGAGGCGGCCATGCGCGAGTTGACGCGGTAGCCCCAAGCGAAGGCGCCGGCGCCTTCTCGCCGCAAGTCGGGCGAGGGAACGGAACTCGCCCTTCCCAATCCGGTCCCGCGCCGCCATATTCACCCCCATGGCCAAGAAACCCTCCTCCCCCCGCAGCCGCGCCTCAAAACCGGACGTCAAGCCGCTCGACCAACATCTCGCGGCCTTGCTCAATCCGGCGCTGGTGTCGCCAGGGCTGGCCGAGGCGGCTTCCCCCTTCGCCGGCGAGCGCCTGAGCGACGAGGAGGCGGCGCGCTACGGCCTCGGCCAGGAGCCGGCGCTGGTGCGCGAAAAGCCGAAAAAGCGCGCCCCCGCCCGCGAAAATTTCGCCACCGCCTCCGGCGCGACGGCGGAACGCCTCGCCGACCTGCTGGAGAAAGGCGATCCCAACCTGCGGGAGGCCAGGCCCTGGGTTCCCCACCGTCCCGCGCGGCCGGAAAAATCCGAGGGCGGCGTCCGGTTCGAACTCGTGTCGGACTACACGCCGCAGGGCGACCAGCCGCGCGCCATTGAGGAGCTGACGGCGGCCCTTACGCAAGGCGAGCGCGACCAGGTGCTGCTCGGCGTCACCGGCTCCGGCAAAACCTTCACCATGGCGCAGGTGATCGCCCGCTCGCAGCGGCCGGCGCTGATCCTCGCGCCCAACAAAACCCTGGCGGCGCAGCTTTACGGCGAGTTCAAAAACTTTTTCCCCAATAACGCCGTCGAATATTTCGTCTCCTATTACGATTATTACCAGCCTGAAGCCTATGTGCCGCGCACCGACACCTATATCGAGAAAGAATCCACCATCAACGAGCAGATCGACCGGATGCGCCACGCCGCCACCCGCTCCCTGCTCGAACGCGACGACGTCATCATTGTCGCGTCCGTGTCCTGCATCTACGGTATCGGCTCGGTCGAAACCTATACGGCGATGACGTTTTCGGTCGCGGTCGGCGAAAAGCTCGACCAGCGGCAATTGTTGCAGGATCTCGTGGCGCTGCAATACAAGCGCACCCCCGATTTTTCGCGCGGCACGTTCCGCGTGCGCGGCGATACGGTGGAAGTGTTTCCGGCCCACTATGAGGACCGCGCCTGGCGCATCTCCTTCTTCGGCGACGAGGTCGAATCCCTCGCCGAATTCGACCCGCTCACCGGCAAGAAACTGCACGAGCTGGAGCAGGTGAAATTCTACGCCAATTCGCACTATGTCACGCCCAGGCCCACCCTGCTACAGGCGGTCGATTCCATAAAAACCGAACTGCGCCAGCGGCTTGACGAGCTGCACGCCTCCGGCCGCTTCCTCGAGGCGCAGCGGCTGGAGCAGCGCACGCTGTTCGATATTGAAATGCTCAACGCCACCGGCTCCTGCGCCGGCATCGAAAACTATTCGCGCTATCTCACGGGCCGCAAACCCGGCGAGCCGCCGCCGACCCTGTTCGAATATCTGCCCGACAACGCCATCGTCTTCGCCGACGAAAGCCATGTCACCGTGCCCCAGATCGGCGCCATGTACAAAGGCGACTTCCGGCGCAAGGCCACGCTGGCGGAATATGGCTTCCGCCTGCCCTCCTGCATGGACAACCGCCCGCTGCGCTTCGAGGAATGGGACGCGATGCGGCCGCAATCGGTGCATGTCTCCGCCACCCCCGGCGACTGGGAGCTGGAGCGCGCCCAGGGCGTGTTCGTCGAGCAGGTGATCCGCCCCACCGGACTGGTCGATCCGCCGGTCGAGGTGCGCAGCGCCCGCACCCAGGTCGACGACGTTTTGGGCGAAATCCGCGACATGGCCGCCCGGGGCTATCGCACCCTCGTCACCGTGCTGACCAAGCGCATGGCGGAGGATCTCACCGAATATCTGCACGAGCATGGCGTGCGCGTCCGTTACATGCACAGCGACATCGACACGATCGAGCGCATCGAGATCATCCGCGACCTCCGCCTCGGCGCCTTCGACGTGCTGGTCGGCATCAACCTTTTGCGCGAAGGTTTGGACATTCCCGAATGCGCGCTGGTGGCGATCTTCGACGCCGACAAGGAAGGGTTTTTGCGCAGCGAGCGTTCCCTTGTCCAAACGATTGGCCGCGCGGCGCGAAATGTGGACGGCAAGGTCATCCTCTACGCCGACAACGTCACCGGCTCGATGGAGCGGGCGATGGGCGAAACCAGGCGCCGCCGCGAAAAGCAGCTCGCCTGGAACGCAGAACACGGCATCACCCCCGCCACGATCAAGCGCGGCATCGCCGACATTCTCGGCTCGGTGGCCGAGCAGGACCACGTCACCGTCGACAAAGGCGTCGCGGCGCCGGCGGCCATCGGCCATAATTTCCAGGCGACGCTGGCCGATCTGGAGAAGCAGATGCGCGCGGCGGCCGCCGATCTCGATTTCGAGACCGCGGCGCGGCTGCGCGACGAGATCAAGCGGCTGCGCGCCGTCGAAATGACCGTGGCCGACGATCCCTTGGCGCGCCAGAGCGATGTCGCGGCCGACGGCGGCGGATTTGGCGCGGGCGCATACGGGCCGGCCGCCAACCTGCCGCCCTCCCGCATCCACAAGCCGACCGACGCCGACATGGGGCCGCACAATTTCGGCGGCGGCGAGGCCAAGCCCCGGCAAGCCGCCGGATGGAAGCCCAAGACCAGAAAACGCTAACGCCGAAACCGAAATCCCCACAGCGCCCGCGCTAAAGCAACGCACCCCTGTTCCGTCGCGCGCGCGGCGCGCTATATAAAGGGGAGTACAATTCGAGGACTTCATGCCCTGGAACAATCAAGGCGGGGACCAGCCCCGCAACAACGACGACAAAGCCAACAGCAGTCCCTGGGGCTCGCCCCCGAAGAACGACAATCCCTGGAACAAGGATTCCAGGAACACCGATCCCAACAATCCCTGGGGGTCCGGGCCAAATCCGGATCTGGAGAGGATCGTGCGCAAGGCGCAGGACCGGCTGCAGAATTTCAAACCCGGCGACCTCACGCCCAGGGTCGGCGCCATGCTGGCGGGCCTGCTCGGCCTGCTATGGCTGGCCAGCGGCTTCTACACCGTCGATCCCAACCAGGTCGGCCTCAATCTCGTGTTCGGCCGCTATGTCGGCAAGACCGCGCCGGGCCTCAACTATAACTGGCCGACGCCCATTGGCGACGTGGTCAAGCTCAACGTCACCGACCGCAATTCCATCGACGTGGGCGCGCGCGGCGTTCCCAGCATTTCCAGCGTCGGCGAGGCGCCGGAGGAAAGCCTGATGCTGACCGGCGACGAGAACATCGCCGATGTGAAATTCCGCGTGATCTGGCAGATCGACCCGACCCGCCCCGAGGATTTCGCCTTCAACATCAAAAACCAGGCCGAGACCATCAAGGCCGTGGCGGAAAGCGCCATGCGCGAAATCGTCGGCCGCACCCAAATCCAGCCGCTGCTCACCGCCGAGCGCAAGGTGATCGAGCCGGCCGCGCAGGCCGCGATGCAGGCCATTCTCGATTCCTATCATTCCGGCGTCACCATCTTGCAGGTGCAATTGCTGTCGGTCGATCCGCCGCCCACCGTCATTTCCGCCTTCCGCGACGTGACCGCCGCGCAGCAGGACCGTTCGCGCTTCGTCAACGAGGCGCAGGCGGAAGCCAACCGCATCGTGCCGCAGGCCCGCGGCGAGGCGTCGCAAATCCAGCGCGCCGCCGAAGCCTATCGCGAGCAGACGGTCGCCGAAGCGCGCGGCCAGACCGCGCGCTATCTGAAAATTTTCAGCGAATACAAGAAGGCGCCTGATGTGACCCGCGAGCGCCTCTATCTCGAAACCATGGAGCGCGTGCTCGCCGCCGGCGACAAGATTGTGCTGGACCGCGCCGGCGCCCTGCCGGTGCTGCCGCTGAATCCGCTTCAGGGCGCCCCCACCAATGCGAAACCGGCGGGAGGCCAGTGATGCGGCGTATTGCTCTTTTTATCGGCGCGCTCGCGCTTGCGCTCGTCTATGCCGCCTTCTTCGAGGTGCGCCAGACCCAGCAGGCCTTGATCCTGCGGTTCGGCGAACCGGCGGGCCTCGTCACCGCGCCGGGCCTGCATGTCAAATGGCCCTGGATCGAATCGGTCGTTTACATCGACAATCGCATCCTCGATCTGGAATCGCCGCAGCAGGAGGTGCTCGCCTCCGACAACCAGCGGCTGGAGGTGGAAGCCTTCGTGCGCTACCGCATCGCTGACGCCCTGCGGTTCTACCAGACCGTCGGCACGGTCGCGGGCGCTGGCAACCAGCTGGCCTCCGTGCTGAATTCCACCGTGCGCCGTGTGCTCGGCGACGCCGACCAGACCCGCATCGTGCGCGACCAGCGCCTTGAACTCACCGCGAAGATCCGCGAACAGGTCGATACGGAGGCGAAAAAATTCGGCCTGACTGTGGTGGACGCCCGCATCCGCCGGGTCGATCTGCCGCGCCAGATTTCCGAAAAGGTGTTTGACCGGATGCGCACCGAGCGCGCCCGCGAGGCGGCGGAATATCGCGCCTTCGGCCAGCAGGAGGCGGCGCAGATCAACGCCAGCGCCCAGCGCGACGCCACCGTGATCGTCGCCGAGGCCCGCCAGAAAGCCGAAACCCTGCGCGGCGACGGCGACGCCGAGCGCGCGAAGATTTTCGCCGACGCTTTCGGGCAGGACGCGGATTTCTTCGCTTTCTACCGCTCGATGCAGTCCTATGAGACCGCGCTGAAGGCGGGCGGGGCGCGCTTCGTGCTGTCGCCGCAGGCGGATTTCTTCCGCTTCTTCAATTCCGCCTCGGGCAAGACCCAAAACAAGTGAGACCCGACATGAAACTGCTCGCCGCCGCGCTCGCCGGCCTGCTCGCCCTCGCCGCGCCGGCTTTCGCGCGCGGCGCCCCGGAGACATTCGCCGATCTCGCCGATCAGGTCACGCCGGCGGTGGTGAACATTTCCGCCACCCAGGTCGAGGAGAAGAAGGCCGAGAAGCTGCCCCCCGGCGGGCAGCTCGACGACATGTTCGAGGAATTCCTCAAGCGCCACCGCCAGCCGAACGGCGGCGGGCCGCGGCGCTCGACCTCGCTCGGCTCGGGCTTCGTGATCGATTCCGCCGGCATCGTCGTCACCAACAATCACGTCATCGCCGACGCCAACGAGATCGAGGTGATCTTCACCGACGGCTCCAAGCTGAAGGCGGAGCTGGTCGGCAAGGACGCCAAGGTGGATGTCGCGGTGCTGCGCGTCAAACCGGCCAAGCCGCTGGCTTCGGTCAAGTTCGGCGACAGCGACAAGGCGCGGGTCGGCGATTGGGTGATGGCGGTGGGCAATCCGTTCGCGCTGGGCGGCACGGTGACGGCGGGCATCATTTCCGCCAAGAACCGCGACATCGACAGCGGCCCCTACGACAGCTTCATCCAGACCGACGCCGCCATCAACAAGGGCAATTCCGGCGGCCCGCTGTTCAACATGGCCGGCGAGGTCGTCGGCATCAACACCGCCATCCTGTCGCCCACCGGCGGCTCGATCGGCATCGGCTTCGCCACGCCCGCCGCCACCGCGCAGCCGGTGATCGAGCAATTGCTGAAATTCGGCGAGACCCGGCGCGGCTGGCTCGGCGTGCGCATCCAGAAGGTGGACGACGGCATCGCCGAAAGCCTCGGGCTGGGAAAACCGCGCGGCGCGCTGATTTCCGGCCTCGACGAAAGAGGCCCCTCGGCCAAGGCCGGCTTCAAGGCCGGCGACGTGATCGTGTCGTTCGACGGCAAGCCGGTGCCGGACGCCCACGAATTGCCGAAAATCGTGGCGCAGACCCCCGTCGGCAAGGATGTGGACATTGTGGTGGTGCGCGAGGGCAAGGAGCTGACGCGAAAAGTCACGCTCGGCCGTCTCGACGAAAGCGCCATCAAACAGGCCAAGGCCGACGATCCCAAGCCGGCCGCGCCGCCCGCCGGCGCCGCCGTCAAGGCGCTCGGCCTGGAGCTTGCGCCGCTCGACGAGTCGATGCGCGCCAAATTCCAGGTCAAGGACGCGGTCAAGGCCGGCGCGCTGATCGTCCGGGTGACGCCCGACAGCCCCGCCGCCGAGCAGAAGCTGGCGCCGGGCGAGATCGTGATCGAGATCAACCGGACTCCGGTGGCGCGGCCCGAGGACGTCGATGCGCAGGTGAAGGCGCTGCGCGCCGAAAAGAAGAAGACCGCGCTGGTGCTGATCGCCAATGGCCAGGGACAGGCGCGGTTCGTGGCGCTGCCGGTGGACTGACGGCCGCCATTTACCGCTGGAGGCCCGGCGCCGCGCTCTCGCGCGGCGTCTATTTGGCGGCTTCCAGCGTTTTCAGATCCGCCGCGGCGCGAAAATATTCGATGAAATTCTTCGGGCAACTCTCCACGGCGCGCTTCAGCCCGAGCGCGGCGTCTTTCGCCGAGCCTTTCATGAACTGGAAATGCGCGACGTAAAACCGCGCTTCGCATTGCTGATCGTCGGTCTTGGCGGCGCCGAAAGCCTCGGCGGCCTCGGCGCGGCCCAGATAAAGCTGCGTCACCGCGAAGGGCCAGTCCTTGTTGGACTTTTCGGCGTAGGCGCTCAATTCGGCGGCGGCGTCGGCGGAGCCGTCGGCCGCGATGAAGCGCCACAGGGCGGCGTAAGTCTGGTGGGGATCGCGCTTGAGCGCCTCGCCAAAAAAGGCCCGCGCGCGCGACGCGTCGCCCTGGCCGATGGCGGCGACGCCGCGGTTCATCCAGGGCTGCGGGTCCTTGGGATTGAGTTCGGCGGCCTTGGCGAAATCCTGCTCGGCCTTGACGTCGTCGCCGACGCCCAGTTCGGCGCTGCCCCGATCCATCCAGGATTCCGCCACGCCGCCGGCGATCGCCACCTCCTGATCGAAATCCTGCAACGCGCCGGCCGCGTCGCCCTCGATCAGGCGCACCAGGCCGCGGCCGCCGAACAGGGCGGCGCTTTTCGCGCCCAGCGCCACCGCCTTGTCGTAATCCTCAAGCGCCTTGGCGCGTTCGTCGCGGGTGCGATGAATTTCGGCGCGCAGCTGATAGGCGCTGGCCAGATCGGGATCCTGATCGATCGCCTCGGAGCAATCGGCCAGCGCGCGATCGATCTGCTTGAGGCGCACGCGAACGGAGCAGCGGTTGGCGTAGGCCCAGGAAATATCCTTGCCGCGCCACTGATGCGAATCGATCAGCTTCGAGCAGGCGGCGTCGCGCTGCTCGGGGCTGGCCTTGCCGTCGACGTTGGCGCAGGCCAGCGCCTCCGGCGATTGCCGGGGCGGCGCGGAAGTCGCGGCGGACTCGGCGGCGGACTCGGCGGCGGGCGCGGCCGAAGCCGGAGCGGCGGCGTTCGCCGGCGCGGCCGGCATGACGTGGGTCGCCCCCTGGCTGAAATCCGGGACGGGCGCGGCGTCCTCGGCGCGCGCCGCTCCAGCGACCAGCAGCGCCCCCGCAACAAAACACACCGCCTGCCTCATTCGCCCACTCCCCGCTCGCCATCCAGCGTTAGCCCATCGCACCCGCGCGCAAAAGCCCAAACTTCGCGGCGATTTTGCGGCGAAAGGCCGCGCCGCGCGCCCGGCCCGCCAAGCCGAATCTTTAGCCGCGGCTTTCGCCAAAGGCCAAGGCGGCGCGCCGGGAAAATTTTCGCGCAGAACCGCGACGCCAACCCGCCGATTCGCCTGCATTTCGCCCCCGGCGACGCAGGGTCGGCCGGCGGCGCGACGCTCTGTCAGGTGACGCGCGCATGTTTCATGCTATCTTCTAAACCATGCGCCTTTACCTGCTCCGTCACGCCGACGCCGTCCAATCCGGCAAGTATCGCGATCACGAACGGCCGCTCACGCCCGCGGGGCGCGAGGCCGCCGGGCGCATCGGCGACGCCCTGGCCGCCCGGGGCGAGCGCATCGATCTGGCCCTGTGCTCGGACGCGTTGCGCGCCCGCGAAACGCTCGACCTCGCGCTCGCGGCCTGCGGCGCCAATCCCGAACTGCGCCTCGCGCCCCGTCTCTACCGGGCCGAGGGCGACGACGTGCTGGATTTGCTGCGCGCCCTGCCGGACGAAGCCGAAACCGTGCTGGCGGTCGGCCACAACCCCGCGTTCGCCGAATTCGCCGTGCTGTTCGCCGGGCGCGGGCCCAGCGCCGACATGGACCGGCTCAAACGCTATTTTCCGCCGGCGGCGCTCGCCGCCTTCGATGTGAAGACGCCATGGAGCGAAATGTCATGGAGCGGCGGCGAATTGCTCGCCTTTCTGGCCTGACCCTGTATAAGTCGCGGCGGGCGCCCATCTGAGCCTCAGCGGATTTCCGAAAAGCGCTGTCGGTTTTCGGATAAAAATCCTGCTAAAACAAAGGAAGCCGCCCCAGCAGACGAGTCGGCGCTTGCGTGGTGAGATCGCCCGGAGACCCTTTTGTCCATTCTCGATACCCTTCTCGCCGAAGCCCGCAACGGCGCCGCAAATCTGTCCGATCTCGTGCGCGGACGCGGCCTGCGGCTCGGCGTCACCGGCCTGTCGCGCGCCGGCAAAACCGTCTTCATCACCGCACTCGCCCGCCATCTCACCCTGCTTGGACGCAACGACAAGAACGCCCTGCCCGCCTTTCGCGTCGCCGAGGAAGGCCGAATCATCGCGGGACGGCTGGAGCCGCAGCCCGACGACAACGTGCCGCGCTTCGCCTATGAGGATCATCTCGCCGCACTGTCCGGCCCGGGGCGCCACTGGCCGCAATCGACCCGGCAGATCTCGCAATTGCGGCTGCGCCTCGATTTCGAGCGCCGCGAGGGACTCATGCCCGGCGGCTCGTCCATGACCATCGACATTGTCGATTATCCCGGCGAATGGCTGCTCGACCTGCCGCTGCTGCAAAAATCCTATCTCGAATGGTCGCGCGAGACGTTCGAGGCCAGCGCCGGCGCGGCGCGCGCCTCGCTCGCGGCCGACTGGCGCGGCTTTGCCGCCACGCTGGAGCCGGGCGCGCCGGAGGACGAGGGCGCGGCGCGGCGGGCGGCGGAAAAATTCACCGCCTATCTGCGGGCCTCGCGCACCGATTCCTACGCCCTGTCGACCCTGCCGCCCGGCCGCTTCCTGATGCCCGGCGATCTCGAAGGCTCGCCGGCGCTGACGTTTGCGCCGCTGCCCCTGCCCGAGGCCTATTATATCGAGCCGGGCTCGCTGGCGGCGATGATGGAGCGGCGCTACGAGGCCTACAAGACCTATGTCGTCAAGCCGTTCTTCCAGAACCATTTCGCCCGGCTCGACCGGCAGATCGTGCTGGTCGACGCGCTGGCCGCGCTCAATTCCGGCGCCGAGGCGGTGCGCGACCTGCAGCGCGGGCTGAACGACGTGCTCGCCGCCTTCCGCTCGGGCAACAACAATTGGTTCAACACGCTGTTCCGGCCGCGCATCGACAAGATTCTGATCGCCGCGACCAAGGCCGACCATCTGCACCACCTCAGCCACGACCGGCTCGAAGCCATTCTGCGCCAGCTTTCGGCGCGCTCGATCGCCCGCGCCGAGGGTTTTGGCGCCGAGGTGGACGTGATCGCGCTGGCCGCCGTGCGCGCCACCCGCGAGGCCCAGATCAAATACGGCCGCGACACGCTGGACGCGATTGTCGGAACGCCGCTCAAGGGCGAGGCGTTGGACGGACACAGGTTCGACGGCGAGACCGAAGCCGCCATTTTCCCGGGCCAGTTGCCGGAAGACCCGCGTCAGGCGTTTCGCGGCGACACGCTGGCCATTCCCGAGCATCAGGCCGACGTCCGGTTCCTGCGGTTCCGGCCGCCGCAAACGCCCAACGGCGCGCCGCCGGCGCAGATCCGCCTCGACCGCGCCTGTCAGTTTCTTTTCGGAGATTGGATGTCATGAGCGAGGCCTACAACCCCCGCCCCGAAAAACCCCGGCCGCGCGCCTTTCTGCTGAACCAGCTCAACGACGAATTCGTCGCCCAGCCCGATTATTACGAGGCCGAGGCGCAAGAGAAGGCCCAGGCGCAGGCCGCCAGAGCCGAGGCGCAAGAGCCGCCGTCCGAGCGCGCCACCGAGGAGGCCCAGCGCGAAGGCTTCCTGCAGCGCAAGAAAGGCTGGAGCTGGGGCGGCGTTCTGCTGTCGGCGCTGGGGGCGCTGTTCTCGATCGGCGTCGGCTTGTGGCTCGAAGAACTGGTGGCGAACCTGTTCGCCAAGAGCATGGCGCTCGGCTGGATTTCGGCGGCGCTGGTCGGGCTGGTCCTGCTGGCGCTGACCGTGCTGGTGAGCCGCGAGATCGCCGTCCTGTTCCGCCAGCAGGCCATCGCCCGGCTGCATCGCGCGCTGGCCATCGCGCATGAGACCGACGACGGCTCCCTGGCCAAGGCCAAGATCGCCGAACTGGCGGCGCTCTACGCCGACAAGCCCGAGGCGGCGACGGCGCTGAAGCGCCTGAAGGAGCTGAAGAAGGAGATCATCGACGGCGCGGCGCGGGTGGAGATCGCCGAAAAGGCGATGATGCCCGGCCTCGACGCCGAGGCCCGCCGCGAGATCGCCAAGGCCGCGCGCAATGTGTCGATGGTGACGACGCTGGCGCCGCGCGCCATCATCGACGTGGTCTTCGTCGCCGCCCAGGCCTTGCGCCTGATCCGGCGCATTTCCGAGATTTACGGCGGCCGTCCCGGCATGCTCGGCGCGTTCCGGCTGGCGCGCGCCGTCACCACCCATCTGGCGCTGACCGGCACCATCGCCATCGGCGATTCGCTGCTGCAGCAGATCGTCGGCCACGGCGTCGCCTCGCGCATTTCCTCAAAACTCGGCGAGGGCGTGCTCAACGGCCTGCTGACCGCGCGCATCGGCCTGTCGGCGATGGCGGTGTGCCGGCCGATGCCGTTCATCGTGGAGAAACAGCCGGGCGTCGGCGATGTCGCGCCGTTCCTGTTCCGGCGCGACAAGGACAAGAAGACCGGCTGATTGGTCCTATCCCTGCGCGCGCGCGGCGGAAAACCGTTCCAGCCGCGCCCCCGCCGCCGCCGCGACCTCCGGGAAATGCGGCGACAGCAAGAACGCCAGTTCGGTCTCGCGCGAGGCGGTGACGGGATCGAGCCGCGCCAGTTCGTCATCGACATGGCCGGGATGGCACATCAGGAGCTGCGACGGCCCGGGCGCCAGCAGGTAGGTGGCGAAATCCGCCGCATAATCCCCCGTGGCGTCGAAGTCGGAAAAGCCGGAAAAGCCGTCGTTCAGCACAAAACCGGCCGCTTTGGCCTTGCGGCGGAATCCGTGCGCCAGCCCGGCCACGGTCAGCGCCTTGCCCCAATGTTTGCCGCGCGAAAAAATGCGTTTGGGACGGTCGGCGGAATCGCGCAGCCAGCATTTGCCCGCCAGCCCACGCGCGGACAATTCGGCCAGCAGGACTTCGGCGATTCCCGGCAGAACCTGCACATGCTGGTGGCCATCGACGAAATCGGGCGGCGCGCCGCGCGCCTGCTCGAAGGCGTCGAGCTGGCGCCGCAATTCGTCGCGGATTTCCTCAAGCGGCAAGGCGCCGCGCCAGGCGGCGGGCACGATGGAATTCATCGCCGGAAACGCGCCGGCGGGCGCGAAACGCGGCATCGCCCCCAGCGGGCCGGCGAGCGTCAGGTTGAAATGCAGGCCGAGATCGGCGTCGGGCGCGAGATCGGCGAAGGCGCGCGCCGCCTCGGGCCAATGCGGCTGCGTGGTCATGGCGCAGGTCGCGGTGAGCCGCCCGGCGCGCAGGGCCTGGAGAATCCCGGCGGTGACGGCGGGCGAGAGCGCGAAATCGTCGGCGCAGAGGGCAAAGGCGAAGGTCATCTGTTTGTCTTCGGGCATGTCGAAAATCCGCCCCTTTCTTGCGCATTTTCGTTTGCGACACTAGACCTTCTGGAACTTAAGCACGCTGGGACGGAGATATGACGATTCAAGCGGACGAGACGCCCGAGCTTTCGGTCATCATTCCCGTCTTCAATGAGGGCGACAATCTGCGGCCGCTGGCGGCGCGGCTGATTCCCGCGCTCGCCTGCGTCGAAAGCTTCGAGATCGTCTTCGTCGACGACGGCTCGCGCGACAATACGATGGAGGTGGCGCGCGAACTCAACGCCTCCGACCCGCGCATCACGGCGGTGTCGTTCTCGCGCAATTTCGGCAAGGAAATAGCCATAGCCGCCGGCGTGGACGCCGCGCGCGGCCGGGGCGCGGTGATCATGGACGCCGACCTGCAGCATCCGCCGGAAGCCATCGCCCTGTTCGTGGAAAAATGGCGCGAGGGCTATCAGAACATTTTCGGCGTGCGCCGCAGCCGCGACACCGATTCGGCCGCGCGCAAATGGCTGACCGCCCATTTCTACCGGCTGTTCCGCACCTTTGGCGAGATCGGCCTGCCCGAAGGCGCGGGCGATTTCCGCCTGCTCGACCGCGTGGCGCTCGACGCGCTGAAAACCTTGCGGGAACAGGCGCGTTTCTCCAAGGGCCTTTACGCCTGGATCGGGTTCAAGAGCATTGGCGTGCCGTTCGACGTCGCCGAGCGCCATGCCGGCGAATCGAAATTCTCCTACCGCAAGCTCACGCGTTTCGCGCTGGACGGCCTGGTGTCGTTCTCGACGGTGCCTTTGAAAGTCTGGACCTATTTCGGCATGGCCATCGCCGCCTTCGCGCTGGCCAACGCGCTCTATTACGTGGTGGAGACGCTGATCTGGGGCGTGTCCGCGCCCGGTTTCGCCACCCTGGTGGTCTCGATCACCTTCTTCGCCGGCGTGCAGTTGATTTCTCTGGGCGTGCTCGGCGAATATATCGGCCGGGTTTTCGCCGAAGTGAAGGGCCGCCCGCTCTATCTGGTGCAGGAGCGCGTCGGCGGCCCGCGCGGCGCGGCCGTTGTCGGCGCGCCCGCCAAAAGCGTGTCCGCCAATACCGTGTCCGCCAATACCGAAAAGGCGAAATTTTAATCAAGCATGATCTAATTGTGTTGACCTGCTCCCCCGCACCGTCCGGCGCCTGATGTACAAGAGTTTCCTTTCGGTCAGCGGCTTCACCCTGCTTTCCCGCGTGACCGGGTTCCTGCGCGACATTATGTTGAGCGGCCTGGTCGGCGCGGGCGCGCTCGGCGACGCGCTGTCGGTCGCCCTGCGCCTGCCCAACCATTTCCGCGCCATTTTCGGCGAAGGCGCCTTCAACGCCGCCTATGTGCCGACCTATCTGCGCGTGCTCGAACAGGACGGCGAGGCGCGCGCCCGGAATTTCGCCAATCAGATCTTCACGCTGCTGTTGATCTCGCAACTGGTGATTCTGGCGCTCGGCTGGCTGTTCATGCCGGCCTTCGTCCATCTGCTGGCGCCGGGATTTTCCGCCGATCCGGACAAATTCGCGCTGGCGGTGACGCTGACCCGCATCACCTTTCCCTATCTGTTTTGCGTCACGCTGGTCACCATGCACACGGCGACGCTCAACGCCCATGGCGTGTTCGCCGTCGGCGCCTTCGCGCCGGTGCTGCTCAATGTCGTCACCATGGGCTTTCTCGCCCTGAGCTACCTGTTCCCCAACGCGGCCTATGCGGCGGCGACGGGCGTGACCGTCTCGGGCGCCGCGCAATTCGTCCTGCTGGCCGTCTCGGCGCGCCGCCATGGCGTGCTCGAGAAAATCGCCCGGCCGGGGTGGGGCGCCGACGTGCGCGACTTCTTCCGCCGGTTCGGGCCGGCGGTGATCGGCTCGTCGGGCCTGCAGATTGCCATGTTCGCCGACACGATCATCGGCTCGCTGCTGGCGACGGGCGGGCTGTCGTCGCTCTATTACGCCGAGCGGCTGTACCAATTGCCGATCGGCCTCGTCGGCGTGGCCGCCGGCACGGTGCTGCTGCCGGAAATGAGCCGCTGCTTCGCCCGCGAGGATTGGGAGGGCGCGTTCACCGCGCAAAACCGCACGCTGGCCCTGAGCGTCGCGCTGACCGCGCCGTTCGTGGTCGCCTTCATGGTGATCCCCGAAGTCATCGTCCGCGCCCTGTTCGAGCACGGCCGCTTCCACATCGAGGATTCGCTGGCGACCGCCGCCGTGCTGCGCGCCTATGGCGCGGGCCTGCTGGCCATGGTCGCGGTCAACGCCCTGCGCTCGGGCTTTCAGGCCATGGGCGACACCAAGACGCCGATGCTGATCTCGCTCGGCGCGCTCGGCGTCAACCTGCTGCTGAAACTCGCTTTGTACCAGCCGCTCGGCGCCGTCGGCATCGCGGTGGCGACCTCCGTCAACGCCTGGATCAATGTCGCGCTGCTCGTCATTCTCGCCCTGCGCCGCTATCTGTTCCAGCCGGACCAGACGTTTGTGTCGGTGCTGCTGGCCTGCGCCACCGCCAGCGTGGTGCTGGCCAATGTCGCGCTGTGGCTGCAAGACCCGTTCCTGACGGCGGCGCGGGCGATCGGCGGCGTGCCCGGCCTGCTCGCCGCCCTCAGCGGCCTTGGCCTGCTCGGCGCGCTGGCCTATGGCGCGGCGCTGATCGCCGGCGCCCGCGCGCTGGGCGTCACGGCGGCGGAAATGGGCCTGTCTCGGCTGCGGCGGAGGAAATAATCCGGTCGAGGCCGGCGCGCATGGTCGCCCGCACCAGATCGGACAGGGAATCGGCGCCGAGCTTGGTCATGACGCTGGCGCGCAGCGCCTCCACGGTGCGCAGGCTCACGCCCATTTCATAGGCGGCCGTCTTGTTGAGCTTGCCCTCGAGCAGACCGCCCAGCACCCGCCGCTCGGAGGCCGACAAGGTCTGGAACTTCCGCTCCATTTCGAGCCGGACGCCGGTTCGCGCCTCGGCGTTGGCCGCCTCGTTCAGCGCGCCGCGCACCGCCGCGATGAACTCGCGCTCCGCATAGGGCTTTTCCAGAAAATCGCTGGCGCCCAGCTTCATCGCCTCGACCGCCAGCGGCACGTCGCCATAGGCGGTGATCATCACCACCGGCAGATGCGGCGCCGTCTGCTTGACCTGCGCCAGCAGATCCATGCCGGACATTTCGCCCATGCGAACGTCCGTCACCACGCATCCGCGCCAGTTTTCCGGGCCGGCGGCGAGGAAGTCCCGCGCGGACGGGAAAGATCGGGCCAGCAGGCCCTCGGTTTCCATCAGAAGAACGAGAGACTCGCGCACCGCAGGGTCGTCATCGACGATATAAACCGCCGGAGCCGAACCGTTCATTCCATTTCTCCCCCGGCCGCGCTCGTCTCGATCAGCGGGAGGCTGAAATTGAACACCGTCCCCTCCGCGCGCGCGACGTCCGGCCAGATCGAGCCGTAATGGGCCTCGACGATCGCCTTGGCCATGGCCAGACCAACACCCATGCCCGAACGCTTGGTCGTCCAGAACAGTTCGAACATATGGCTTTGAACATCTTCCGACAGACCCGATCCGTAATCAATGACTGAGATCACAATATCTTGGTCGTGGTTACGGCTGGCGACGACAATGGTCCGCGGCCCCTCGGGGCGGGCGGCCTGCCGGGCGTTCTGCAGCAGGTTGATCAGCACCGAGGCGATCTGCGTGCGGTCGATCAGCACGGCGTCGCGCGCCGCTTCGAGCCGGATCTCGATCTCGAATCCGGCGAAGCTCGCGTCATCCTCCAGCCCGGCGACGGTTTCCCGCACGATGTCGTGCAGATTGCGGAAGGTCTTGTCGGGTTCGCCGTGGCGCGAGAATTCGCGCACCCGCGAGATGATGCGGCCGGCGCGCAGCAGCTGGTCGGCGGCTTTGTCCTGCGCCTTGGCGGCGGCGTCGAGGTCGGGATCGGCCTCGACGCGCAGGCGCGCCGAGGCGAACCGGCGGCGGGCGACCGCCAGCAGGGTCGCGCCGGCCGCGAGCGCCTGATTGACTTCATGCGCCAGGCTCGCCGCCATTTTCTCCAGCGCCGCGAGCCGCTCGTCCTTGAGCGCGCGCACCCGCGCCTCGCTTTCGGCGAGGGCGCGGGCCGCCGTCTCGCGCTCGGTCACATCGTGGATATAGCCATGCCAGACCATGGCGCCGTCGTCGCGGCGGGCCGGCCGGCTGTCGGCCGACAGCCAGATTTCGCCCCTCGTCGGGTGATTGTAGCGAAAGGTGGCGGCCCAGGGCGTGAGATGCCGATAGGAAACGTCCCGCGCCGTCAGCAGATCGGCGAGATCGTCGGCGGGAATGCGGGCGGAGAGCCGCGCCAGATCGAGCTCGTGGAGGGCGGGGCCGAACCCCAGCAGCGACCGGGCGTTGGGCGACATGTAGGAGAACAGGCGGTCGCCGTTGGCGGCGAGCACATAGGAATAGATCGCCCCGGGAAGGGCCTCGGCCAGCAGGGTCAGGCGCTCCGCCAGCCGCGCCTTCTCCTTGAGCGCGGCCGCCGCCTCGACCTCGTCCGTGACGTCGCGATTGACGCCGCGCACCTGGACGGGAACGCCATCGCGAAACGAGATCAGCCCGCGCGAATCGATCCAGCGCAACGCCCCGTCGCTGGCCCGGCGAATGCGGTGCTGGCAGGCGAAATAGCCGCCCGAGGCCGGATCGCGCGCGGCGGCGTGCGCGGCGCGGCGGCCGGCGCGATCCTCGTCGATCACCAGCGCCTCGACCCGGCGCGCCGTAACCGGAGCGCCCGGAGCGAAGCCCATGATCTCCAGCCATTTGGCGTTGCCGACCGGCTCGCCGTCCGGCAGTTCGGCCTCGAATGTTCCGATCGAGCCGGCCTCCAGCGCCAGTTTGAGGCGCTGCTGCTCCAGCGCCAGCTCCTCGGCCCGCAGCCGCGCCTGTTCGGCCAGCGCCGCCTTTTCCTCCCAAATGGCGGCGGCCTGCTTCTCGTCGGTGATGTCGCGGGTGACGCCGAACGCCCAAACCGGCGCGCCGTCCTCGAACTGGACCTGGCCGCGCGATTCGACCCAGCGGACGGCGCCGTCATTGGCGCGGCGGAGGCGGAAGCGCGCATGAAACTGGTCCGCTCCGCTCAATGCGCGGGCCCGCGCCGCCTGAAGCGCCGCGCGATCCTCATCCACGACCATATCCTCGTCCATGACGCGGACCGGCAAGGGATCGTCGCTGGCCCAGCCGCAGATCTCCCGATGCTTCTCGCTCAGACGCATGTCGCCCTTGACCAGATCGGCCTCGAACGTGCCGATGGCGCCGGCCTGCAGCGCCAGCGCCAGGCGCTGACGCTCGCGCGCCTGCTCCTGCAGCACGGCGGCGGCCTCCATTTCGTCGGTGACGTCGCGCGAGACGCCGAACACGCGCACCGGGACGTCGCCATCGAACTGAACCTCGCCGCGCGTGTCGATCCAGCGCAGGGCGCCGTCATTGGCGCGGCGGATGCGGAAGCGCGCGGCGTAGCGCCCCTGGTCCCGGCGCACGCGGGCCAGCGCCTCCCGCCGCGCCGCGACATCCTCCTCGACCACCAGGGCGTCGAGAACGCCGGGCTGGATCGGCCTGTCGTCCGGCCAGCCCCAGATTTGCCGCAGTTTGTCGCTGGGGCGAATTTCATTGGCGAGCAGATCGGCTTCGAACGTGCCGATGGCGCCGGCCTCCAGCGCCAGCGCCAGGCGCTGCTGCTCGCGGGCCGATTGCTCGGCGCGGACGCGGTCAAGCTCCGCCAGCCCGGCCTGCTGCTCCAGCGCGGCGCGGGCCGCCATCTCGTCGGTGACGTCGCGAGTGATCCCGATCAACCTCACGGCCACGCCGTTCTCGAACTGGATCTTGCCGCGCGAGCACACCCAGCGCGGCGCGCCGTCGCCGCCGTGGCGGATGCGGAAGCGCGCCCGGTACAGCCCGGGCCCGCGCGGATCGAGCGCCAGCGCCAGCGCTTGCGTGCGCGCCGCGCGGTCCTCCTCCAGCACCATGGCGTTGAGGCCGTCGATGGTGGCCGTTTCCCATTCGGCCAGCCCCCAGATGCGGCGCCATTCGGCGCTGAGCGTCACCGCGCCCGACAGGAAATCGATATCGCCGATCCCGACGCCGCAAGCTTCGAGAGCCGACCGCAAGCGAGGGTCGTCGGAGCGGGCGCGCGCCGCATCGGCCCGCGCCCGGCCAAGCCCCAGACAGCGCGCCAACCGGCGCCGCCACCGCGTCCAAAACCCCGCTGGCGCGCCGCTCGCCTCCACGGGATCAGCGCAATTCGACGATGGCGCCGCCGCGCTCCAGGCCGCCGCGCTCCAAGGCGCGGGCCGTTGCGACGGTCGGCAGGTCGAGGCTGGCCCGCCGCGCCGAGGCCGATTTCATCAGCACCTGAATCGACCCCAGCGTTTCCGCGGCCTTGCGCGTCAACTGGTCGGAGCGCCGAACGGCGGCGCTGACGTCGCCGCCGGCCGCCAGCGGGCCGCGCTCGGCGATCAGCGTCCCGCCCGGCAGCGGTTTCAGATCGACCCCGCTATGGGCGAATTGCATGATGTCATGCCAGGTCGCGGCCGGCATCGTGCCGCCGGTCATCTTCTCCATCGACTGGTCGTCGTCGTTGCCATACCAGACCGCGCCGACGAAATTGCCGGTATAGCCGCAGAACCAGGCGTCCTTGTATTCATTGGTGGTGCCGGTCTTGCCGGCGACCTTGACGCCTTCAAGCTTGGCGCGGCCGCCCGTGCCCTGCTCGACCACCTGGGTCATCATCGACACCAGCATTTCGATGAAGCGCGGCTCGATCACCTGCTGCGGCGGCTCGCCGTCGCGGTCGTGGCTGTAGATCTGCTCGCCCCGGCTGTTCAAAATCTCCAGCGCCGCGAACGGCTTGATCCGCTTGCCGCCATTGGCGAACGCGGCGTAGGCGGTGGCCTGATCCATCACGCTGACCTCGTCGGCGCCGAGCGGCAGCGATTGCGTGTCAGGCAAGGGCGCGGTGACGCCGAGGCGCCGCGCGGTGGCGATGATCTTCTGGCGGCCGCGCTTGGCGTCGCCGTCCCCGATCGCCACCGACAGCCGCACCGCCACGGTGTTGAGCGAATGCGCCAGCGCGTTCCACATCGGCATCGCCCCGTTATAGGAGCCGCCGTAATTCTTCGGGCACCAGTTGCCCAGGCAGATCGGCTCGTCGCGCACGATGGTCTGCGGCGTGAATTTCCCCGACATCAGCGCGGTCAGATAGACGTACGGCTTGAACGACGAGCCGGGCTGGCGGCGGGCGTCCACCGCGCGGTTGAACTGGCTGGCGCCATAGTCGCGGCCGCCGACCAGCGCCCGCACCGCGCCGTTCGGCTCCAGCACCACCGTCGCGCCCTGGTGGGCGTTATAGACCTTGCCGTTCTCGCGCAGATTGGCGTCGATGGTGGTTTCCGCCTTCTTCTGCAAGGCGGAATCCAGCGCGAGCCGCACGGTGAACACGCGGTCGGCGCCGAGCTTGCCGGAATCCGCCAGCGCCTTGATTTCGTTGAACGCCCAGTCGAGATACCAGTCGGGCGGCGTCTTCTGGTCGCTGCGCTCGACCGAGGCGGCGGGATTGCGCCGCGCGTCAGCCACCTGATTTTCGTTCATATAGCCGGCGGCGACCAGATTGCTCAGCACGTCGTTGGCGCGGGCGCGGGCGGCCGGCAGATTGACATGGGGCGCGAATTTGGTCGGCGCCTTGAACAGGCCGGCGAGCATGGCGGCCTGCGACAGGGTCACATCCTTGATCGAGCGGCCGAAATAGAATTGCGCCGCCGCCTGGATGCCGAAGGCGCCGCCGCCCATATAGGCGCGGTCGAGGTAAAGCCGCAGGATCTGCCGCTTGGTCATGTGGCTTTCCAGCCAGAACGACAGGAACGCCTCGTTGACCTTGCGGGTGACGGTGCGCTCGTTGGAGAGGAACAGGTTTTTCGCCAATTGCTGCGTGAGGGTCGAGCCGCCCTGCACCACGCCCGACGAACGGGCGTTGACCGTGAGCGCGCGCGCGAGGCCGATGGGATCGACGCCCCAATGGTCGAAGAAGCGCCGGTCCTCGGTCGCCAGCACCGCCTGGATCACGTAGTCGGGATATTGGTCGAGCGCCACGGCGTCGTCGTGGAGAATGCCGCGCCGTCCCACTTCGACGCCGAACCTGTCCTGAAAGGTGACGGCGATGTCGGTCTTCTTCATCCAGTCGTCGACGGCGGTCAGCTTGAACGCGGGCTGCGCCAGCACCACCAGCACCGCCCCGCCGAACACGCTGAGGGTCATCGCCTCGCCGGCGAGTTCGGACGCCACGCGCGTCGCGCCGCGCACGTGAAAATTTTCCATGAAGCCGGAAAAATCCCGCCACAACTCGCCGGCCTCGGTCTGGGCGGAATAGACGAACGAATCGAGCCAGGAATCCGCGGCCAGCAGCGCGTGGCGCATCCGGCGGAACAGCAAGGATTTATCTCGTTCGAAAGGCAAGGCGGACCTCATCGGCGGCGCCGTCCGGGCGCGCGGGCTTCTTAACACTTTTTTAGGGCGCTTGACGAGCGTGACGCGTTTTCCATGCGCTCGACGCGGGCGCCTTTTTTTCGCGGCGCTTGACGAGCGCACCATGGCGGCGCATGTCCCGCGACGCCGCGCGGGGCGGCGCAATACCCGCGCCAGTTGCGGCGCATCATTCTGGGACAGGAGCGAAGGCGTGGCGCGCAAGGGCGGGAAATTCTGGCTCGGCCGGGCCTTGACGGACCTTTCAAAAACGGAATGGGAAAGCCTGTGCGACGGCTGCGGCCGCTGCTGCCTGGTGAAGTTGCAGGACGAAGACACCGGCGAAATCTATTTCACCGACGTCGGCTGCCGCCTGCTCGACCCCGCCAACGCGCGCTGCGCCGATTACGGCCATCGCTCGCGGCGGGTGAAGGATTGCATCAAGCTCGATCCCGACAGCGCCGCAACCCTGGATTGGCTGCCTCCGACCTGCGCCTACCGGCTGATCGCCCGGGGACAGGACCTGCCGGACTGGCATCCGCTGGTGAGCGGGCGGCCGGAAAGCGTGATCGAGGCGGGCGTCTCGGTGATCGGCCGCGTTTACGCCCTGGAAGACGCGCTTTCGATCGACGAACAGGTCGATCGCGTGGTCAGCTGGCCCGGCAAAGTTCCGAAAGCGGCGAAGAAAAAGTGATCGCGCCGGGCGCAATTTGCGCTTGTTCTTTGCACGACATCTTCATGACATCCGTCAATTCAAAGCAAACAAGGCGGAACCCCCGGCGGAACACGGCATTATTTCTTTGAACGGCGCCCCTGCGGCGTTAGAGTCGGCGCTATTGATTTGAGCCGCGGCCGCCACGCGCCAAAGCCGGGAGACGTATAGATGAATGACATTGCCTTGGATCGTTCGGATGCGCCGACGCATCCCTACCCCACCCTGTCCGATCCGGTGCCGGGCAAGCGCGCCGACATCGCCAGCCCGTCCGGCCGCATCGCCCTTTACAGCGCCGGCCCCGCCACGGGCGTCCCGCTGCTGCTGATCCACAGCATCAACGCCACGCCGTCGGCCTATGAGGTCAAGCCGCTGTTCGAGCATTACGCGGGCGCGCGCCCGGTCTATGCGCTCGACCTTCCGGGTTTCGGCCAGTCCGACCGCAGCGATCGCGCCTATAGCGTCAAGATCATGGTCGACGCGATTCACGCCGCGGTCGCCGAGATCGCCCGCGCCCATCCCGGCGCGGTCGACGCCCTGGCTCTGTCGCTGTCCTGCGAGTTTCTCGCCCGCGCCGCGCTGGAGCGGCCCGACGCGTTTCGCACGCTGGCCTTCGTCAGCCCGACCGGCTTCGAAAAGGTGGCGCGCGACGACCCGCAGGGCGGCAATCGCGGCATGCCCTGGCTGCGCGCGGCGCTCAATGTCCCGCTGTGGAGCCGCGGCGTGTTCAACCTGCTGACCAGCCGATCCAGCATCCGCTACTTTCTCGAAAAGACGTTCGGCTCGAAGACGATCGACCAAGGGCTGTGGGACTACGCCTATCTCACCACCCACCAGCCCGGCGCGCGCCACGCGCCCTACTATTTCGTCTCCGGCTATCTGTTCAGCAAGGACGCGCTGCTGCTGTACCATCGCCTGTCCCATCCGGTGTGGATGATCCATGGCGTGCGCGGCGATTTCGTCGATTACCGCCACAAGAGCCTGGTCGAACGCCACGCCAACTGGAGCATCGACGTGTTCCAGTCCGGCGCCTTCCCGCATTTCGAAATGCCGGACGCCTTCACCCGCGCCTATGACGGTTTTTTGGCGCGTCACGCCGATCCGGCCGGCGCGGCTGCTCCCACGGTGGAATGACCGCTGGGTGATCCCTCGCCCGCGCCTTCGGGCCGGGCGAGTCCCGTCATCTCCTCGCTGATGCGCCACAGGCGGCGGTTCGCCTGCGGATCTTGCGCCTGGGCGGGCGCGGGAATCGTCTTGCGGTCGCCGAAATACTGGCCGCTGACGTCCGCCAGTTCAGGAGCCGTCGCCACATGCAGCACGCGCCGCGCCGCGCGCGCGGCCGAGGGAATCGCCCAGCCCAGCAGCCGGGCCACCAGTTTAAAGAACAGGTTTTGCGCGCCGTCGGTCCCGCCCAGGTTGGAATTGAACACGCCGGGAAACACGCAATTGACGGTCACGCCGCTTCCTTGCAGCCGCCGCGCCAGCTCGAAGGTGAAATGCAGGTTGCCGAGCTTGGACTGGCCGTAAGCCTGCATCATGCGGTAGGGCCGCCGCTTCCAGTCGAGATCGTCGAAATCCATCGCCGTGTCGATGCGCGTGCCGACATTGACGATCCGCGCTGGCGCGCTGGCCTTGAGCCGGTCGAGCAAGAGATGGGTCAGCAGAAACGGGGCGAGGTGGTTGACCGCCAGCGCGCGCTCGACGCCGTCGGCGGTCAGGCGACGCTCGGGGAAAGCGGTCCCGGCGTTGTTCACCAGCAGATGCAGCCGCGCGAAACGGTCCAGCACATCCTGCGCCAGCGCGCGGATCGCCGCCTGGTCGGCGAGGTCGGCGACGAAAAGATGCAGATCGTCATTGCCCGAGGCGGCGCGAATCTCTTCAAGCGCGCGTTCGCCCCGCGCCCGGTCGCGCGCCACGAGGCCGACGCGCATCCCCTGCGTCGCCAAGTCCGTGGCGACGGCCTGGCCCAGCCCCGAACTGGCTCCGGTGACCAGGGCGGTCCTCTTCTCGGCGGTTGCGCTCATGATTCCATCCTTTGGCCGTCGCCTTTGCCGTCGAATATGGGGCGCGCCGCCCACGCCGCCAAATGCGGCGGTCGATTTTTTTTTGCGGAAGGTGGAACCACAGGCTTGGCTGGAGGTTTCTAATACAGGAGCAAATAAAGACGGCATCTAAATTGTCGTCTGGCTCTTGAATATCTTCACATAACGTTGCGCTCGCGCGGCGTATGCAACAATCCACAAGGGAGTAAATCATGTCTTCTGTCAGCGACAAAGTGACTGGCGTGGCCAATGAAATCGCCGGCAAGGCCAAGCAGGCCGCCGGCATGGCGATCGACGACACCGAGCTGCGCGCCAAGGGCGCCGCCCAGGAGGCCAAGGGCCGGGCGCAGCAGGCCGCGGGCGAGGCCAAGGACGCCGTGAAGAAAATCGTCGACAAGGCCTGACCGGACGAATCAGCGAGCGGCCCGCGCGGCCGCTCGCTCCATCGACGAAGCGACGCGATCCAGCGGCCGCATATCTTGAACGGCCGTGGAATTCCTCGGCCAGATCCAGCACATCAACGGGCGGGACGCGCCGTCGGCACAAGACCGGCGACCGTGAGCCCGGAAGGAAAAAAACCATGTCGAATAAACTGATTGTCGCCGCGCTCGCCGCCTCCCTGACCCTCTTGGGCGGCTCCGCCTACGCCGGCAGGCTGACCGATGGCGCGCTGGGCGCGGGCGCGGGCGCGCTGGTGGGCGGCCCGGTCGGCGCCGTGGCCGGCGGCGTGATCGGCTATTCCGCGGGTCCCGCGATATCCTGCGGCATGCGCGGCGGCTGTCGCCACCATCATCGGAATCATCGGCATGTCCGCCACTATCGCTGAGGCCCCCGCGCCGTCCCCGGACGTCCGGATGAAAAACAGGGCGGACGCAACGGATAAAACGGAGGACGCGCATGAGTGACGCCGCCAATCCGCCGCCGGGCGCGGACTTGACCCAAGCCGACCAGGACTGGTTTGCGGCGCATCATTGGGACGCCGCGGCCATCCCGCCGGCCAATGCCGACAACGCCGATGATTATCGGCGACGCGAGGCGGCGCTCAACGCCGCCATCGCGCATCTCAGCGTCACCGAACGCGGAGAATCCCGCGAGGGCCGGCTGGCCGCCGCCCTTGGCGCGCGCCTCGCCGATCTGCGCGATCCCGAAGACGACTGACGGCGGTCCGGGGCGACGGACGCGGGACGGCCCTCGCAACAGATTGCGCCGTCCCGCCGGGTCGAGCGGAACAACACGGCCGCGGCTCCGTTCACGTTTCAAAACAATCGCCGGCTTCGACGGAGGATGAATCGATGCTATCTTGGACTCTTGTGTTTCTCATTCTGGCGCTGGTCGCGGGCGGGCTCGGTTTCGGCGGCCTCGCCGCGACATCGGCCCAAATCGCCCGCGTGCTGTTCGGATTGTTCCTGATCCTTTTCCTGGCGACCACGCTGCTCCATCTGTTCGACGCCGCCGCCTGACCTCCGCGCCCCGCCGCCGCCCGACCTTGCGTAGCGTCGGCGCGTGGTTGAAACTGTGGGCGGGCGTCCGTTCCGACCGCGCCCTCCCCCTCTGGCGACGGCTGCCGATGCACCAAACCCGCAAGAAAATCTGGAGCCTCACCACCGCGCTGGCGGCGGTCGGCGCGCTGGCGCTGATCGGCATCATCTATGGCGCGTCGCTGGTGTCCGGCCGCACCGAACAGCTGGCGACCTCGGTCGCCGACGTCGGGCTCGCGGAGCTGAAGATGAACCGCGCCTTCACCCTGGTGCTGGAGGCGGAATCGAGCCAGCGCGGCTATCTGCTCGCGAATGACGCCGGCTATCTCGATCCGTTTCGCGCGACGCGGCCGCGCGCCGAGCGCAATCTCGCCGAAGCCGAAGCCATCCTGCAACGGCTCGGCCCGGGCGCCGATTTAGCCAGCCTGACCGCCGTTCGCGAAAAGATCGCCGAAAAATTCTCGGAACTGGAGCGGACGGTGACGCTGGCGCAATCGGGCCGGCGCGACGAAGCGATGACCATCATGCGCGGCAATCTCGGGCGCGATCTGATGACGCAAGTCCGCGATCTCGTCGCGCAGGAGCAGACCGCGCTCGGCGCGCTGCGCAACCTGCGTCTGGTCGAGCTGCGCGACAGCGCCGCGACGCTGTCGCAACTCAGCGCGCTGGGCGTCGCCGCCGTTCTGGTGCTCGCGCTGTTCGCCGTGTCGCAACTGGCGCGGCAGGCGCGCTCGCTCGCGCTGGCGCAGCAGCAGCTCGCCAGCGCCAACGATGCGCTGGAGCACCGGGTGACGGAGCGCACCCGCGACCTCAGGCGCGCCAATGAGGAGCTGCAACGCTACGCCTATATCGTCAGCCACGATCTGCGCGCGCCGCTCGTCAACATCATCGGTTTTACACGCGAGCTGGAGACGGCGGCGCAATGCGTCGCGCCCGTCTTCGAGCGGCTGGCGGACGCGAGCGAGGAGGCCGATGTCGCCGAGGCGCGCCGCGCCTTGCGCGAGGACATTCCCGAGGCGCTGAAATTCATCCAGTCCTCGACCGGGCGCATGGACGGGCTGATCGCCGCCATCTTGCAACTCTCGCGTCTGGGCGCGGTCGCGCTGCATCCCGAGCCCCTCGACCTCACGGCGCTGGCGCGGGAATGCATCGCCTCGGTGCAGCACCGCCTCAACGACGCCGACGCCAGCGCGGTGATCGACGGCGATCTTCCCGCTCTGGTGGGCGACCGCGCGGCGCTGTCGCAAATCCTCGGCAACCTGCTCGACAACGCCGCCAAATATCTGTCCGACTCCCGCCCCGGCCGCATCATCCTGCGCGGACGCGCCAGCGGATCGCGTGTAAGAATCGAAGTCGAGGACAACGGGCGCGGCGTGGCGCCGCGCGATCACCAGCGGATCTTCGAATTGTTTCGCCGCTCCGGCAAACAGGACAAGCCGGGCGACGGCATCGGCCTCGCCCATGTCCGCACGCTGGCGCGGCGCATGGGCGGGGATATCGAGGTGCGCTCGGACGGCGTCTCCGGCAGCGTGTTCGTTGTGACGCTGCCTGCCGACCTGCGTGGCGTTCTCTCAGCGGAGACAAGGAATGAATGAGCGTATCAAGGCCGTGTCCATCGTCATGATCGAGGACGATGAGGGCCATGCCCGGCTGATCGAGAAAAACATCCGCCGCGCCGGCGTCCACAACGAGATCATCACGTTCGGCAACGGCGCCGACGCGCTGGCCTATCTGCTGGACGCGGACAAGACGCGGCGCGGGCCGCTGCTGATCCTGCTCGACCTCAACCTGCCCGACATGACCGGAATTGACATTCTCGCCCGGATCAAGTCCGATGAGGTCGTCAAGCGTTCGCCCGTGATCGTGCTGACCACCACCGACGACCGGCGCGAAATTCAAAAATGCTATGACATCGGCGCCAACGTCTACATCACCAAGCCGGTGGATTACGACAGCTTCGCCAACGCCATTCGCCAATTAGGACTGTTCTTGTCAGTCATTCAGGTGCCGGAGATCGCATGACCTTGCCTTGTGAGGCCGAAGGCCGAACCGATCTCAACATTTTATTCGTGGACGACGACGAGACCTTCGCAACTCTGGTGCGCAAGCGGCTGGCGCTGCGCGGACATACGGTCGAGACCGTGGCCAATGGCGACGCGGCGCTGGCGCGGATCGCCGGCGGCGGCGTCGATGTCGTGGCGCTCGACCACAGCCTGCGCGGCGAGACCGGATTCGACATCATGGAGCGGATGGGCCCGCGCGGCCCGCGCCCGCCCATCGTATACGTCACCGCCGATTCGGACGCGCGCACGGCGGTGGCCGCGCTGCGGGGCGGCGCCGACGAATATGTGGTGAAGGAGGGACGCGACGAATTCTTCGACCTGTTGAGCGCGGCGATCGAGCATGTCTATGAGCGCTGGCGGCTGAAAATCCTGAACGACGAGCAGGAACAGGCGGTGCGCGAAGCCCGCGACCGCGCGGAAATGCTGCTGCACGAGGTCAACCACCGCGTCGCCAACAGCCTCGGCCTGATCGCCGCGATGGTGCGGATGCAGGCCAATCTGGTCACCGACCCCGCCGCCGCGCAGGCGCTGCAGGAGACCCAGGCGCGCATCACGGCGGTCGGCGGCGTGCATCGCCGTCTCTACATGCACAATCGCGTGGGGCTGGTGGCGCTCGACGATTATCTGGGGGCGCTGGCGACGGAATTGCCGGCGTCGCTGGCCGAGGGCGACGCGGCGCCGACGGTCAGGACCGAGTTCGCGCCGATCACCGTCTGCACCGACAAGGCGGTCTCGATCGGCATGATCGTCGGCGAACTCGTCACCAACGCCATCAAATACGCCTATCCCGACAGGGCGGGCGGCGAAATCCGCATCACCCTTCAGCGCGAAGCCGACGACGGCGCGGCGCTGCGGGTGGCCGACGACGGCGTCGGCTTCGATCCCGACGACGCCGCGCACGGCACCGGCCTGGGATCGAAAATCCTGAAGGCGCTGTCGCAAAATCTGCAAGGCGAGATCGTCAACGAACCGGTGGCGCGCGGCGCCTGCGTCTGCCTGCGCTTCAAGCTCGACACCCGCGATTCCGTCGACGCGGCTTGACCTTGGACGCACGGCCTCAGCCGTGTTCGCCACGCGACAATTGCGCGAGGAGAAAGCCGGCGCCGGC
Organism: Rhodoblastus acidophilus; assembly: GCF_900187365.1. GTDB lineage: Bacteria > Pseudomonadota > Alphaproteobacteria > Rhizobiales > Beijerinckiaceae > Rhodoblastus > Rhodoblastus acidophilus. Next base: position 18,558 of record NZ_FYDG01000007.1, on the reverse strand, counting down.
GGCCAGCGCAAGCGCCGCCAGCGGATTGGACGCCACCGATTTCGACAGGATGGAAGCGCCCTGGTCGGCATAGGTTTTCGCGTCGTCGGCGAGGTCGTCGAACCGGTCGAAAGCGCGCGCGCCGGCGCGCCTGACGGCCTCGGCGGCGTCCTCCTTGCGGTCGGAGGCGGCCGAGGCGACCTCCGCCAGCGCCGCGCGCAAGGCGTTCACCGCCTCGTCGACGCTGGTCTGAAATTCGTCGCGTTCGGATTTGATGTTGAAAGCCATGATGTTCACCTTTCGTCGGACAGGCGTTTGCAACGGTCGTTGAGGCAACGTCGCGCGCGAAATCCGGTTCCGTAAAGCTCAGGCCAATTCGAGCGGCGCGGACGCGCCGTTGACGGCGAGATAGTCGCCGCCGAACTCACTGGCGCTGTCCACCCCGAGCAGCGCCAGCAGACGCTTGCGGGCGCGATTGACCCGGCTTTTGATGGTGCCGACGGCGCAGCCGCACACCTGCGCGGCCTCCTCGTAGGACACGCCGGCGGCGCCGACGAGCAGCAGCGCCTCGCGCTGATCCTCCGGCAAAGTCGCCAGCGCCGCCTTGAGGTCGCCGAGATCGAGATGGCCGTTCTGCTCGGGATTGGAGAACAGCCGGGCGGCCTCCTCGCCGTCGGTGTCCGGAACCTCGCGCCGCCTCTTGCGATACTCGGAATAAAACACGTTGCGCAAAATGGTGAACAGCCAGGCGCGCAGCGAGGTGCCCGGCGTGAAGCGGTCCTGGGCGGCCCAGGCCTTGATCAGGGCCTCCTGCACCAGATCGTCGGCGCGATCCTGCTGTCCCGCGAGCGACAAGGCGAAAAACCGCAGCTTGGGAATTTCCTTCAGCAAGGCGGATTTGAAATCGGACGGCGCGGCGGCGTCGGACGTCATCGGCCAGCCTCCGCCATCGCGGCGCTCTCCAGACGCTCCGGCGCCGGGGGCGATGCGGACGCGCGCTCAGCCTGTTCGAGCTGGTCGAGCAGGTCGGTCAATCGCGCGGGAATGGGTTCGTCGGCGGTCGCATTGAACAGTCGCCGGAGCTGAACGCCGAGATGGGCGCTGGCGCCTGGGGACAGAGAAGCCTGATCCTGTTCTTGTCGGGACATGGGAAAAACCTGTGTAGAAGCGCGCGGACGCGAAAAGCGGGACGAAAATTGGCTTGGCCTTGTCCATGAATGCGCCGGCGAAAAAATTGTTCCCGAATTTTGTCGGGAACTTTGGAAGTGTTCGCGCGTATCTGAAAATAGCAAAGCCCAAGACGTCGACCTTTCAAGACGCCGATCCCTCCAGCCCCATTCCGCAATAGCCAGAAATGATGGAGCCGCTTATGTCCCTTTCCGCCCTGATCGCACCGCAACTTCCGTTCCTGCGCCGCTACGCCCGCGCGCTCAGCGGCGCGCAGACCAGCGGCGACGTCTATGTGGCGGCGATGCTCGAAGCGCTGATCGAGGATCCCGCGCTGTTCGACCGCGATTGCGAAAACCGCGTGGCGATCTACCGCGCCTTCTCGCGCATCTGGAACGCCATGCCGATCAACGGCAAAGCGGAAAGCCACGAAGCCGGCGCCGCCGAACGGCGTCTGGCGGAAATCACCCCGCTGCCGCGACAGGCGTTTCTGCTGACCGCGGTCGAGGGCTTCACGCCCGATCAGGCCGCGCAGGTGCTGGAATGTTCGCCCGCCGAACTGTCGTCGCTGATCGAAACCGCCGGGCGCGAGATCGGCGAGCAGGTGGCGACCGACGTGCTGATCATCGAGGACGAGCCGGTGATCGCCATGGATCTGGAAAATCTGGTGCAGGGCCTCGGCCATAAGGTGGCGGGCAACGCCCGCACCCGCGCCGAGGCGGTCGAGATGGCGCTGCGGCTGCGCCCCGGCCTGGTGCTGGCCGACATTCATCTCGCCGACGGCAGCTCCGGCCTCGACGCCGTGCACGACATTCTCGGCGCGTTCTCGGCGCCGGTGATCTTCATCACCGCCTATCCGGAATCGCTGCTGACGGGCGAGCGCCCCGAGCCGACCTTCCTGATCGCCAAGCCGTTCGAGGAGGACATGGTGCGCGCGGTGGTCAGCCAGGCGCTGTTCTTCGACGCCAAGGCGGCGCGCCGGGCCGCGACCGCCGCCTGAACCCAAACGCGGGCCGGCCGGGTCTTGCCAGCCCGGCCGGGAGCCGGTAGCGCTGAAGCTCAACCTTCAGCGCCGGTCCCGCTTCATGAAAATCCCGCGCCGTCTCGGCCTCGTCCTGCTCGCGCTTCTCGCCGCCGCCGCCCTGGCGGCGCTGGCTTATGCGGCCTGGCTGTGGCGGTTCGCGCTGATCCACGGCGCCGACGACGTCCATCGTTTCGACGCGCCCCGGCCCGCCATAACCACGGCCGCTTCCATCGACTACGCCCGCGACGTCAAGCCGATCTTCGAGAAACGCTGCGTGGTCTGCCACGCCTGCTACGACGCGCCCTGCCAGTTGAAGCTCGGAAGTTTTGAAGGGATCGCGCGCGGCTTGAGCGCCGCGCCGGTCTATGACGGCCAGCGCCTCGCCGCCGCCGCCCCCAGCCGCCTCTACATCGACGCCGATACGGCGTCGCAATGGCGCGAACAAGGGTTCTCGCCGGTGCTCAACGAATATCGCACGCGGCCCGGCGACAATCGCGCCCTCAGCCTGATCTCGCGCCTGATGGCGTTGAAGCGGGCGCATCCGCAGCCCGCCTCCGGCTTGTCGGACAAAAATCTCGACTACGGCATCAACCGCGCGCAATCCTGCCCGAAGATCCAGGATTTCAAGCTTTACGAAAAGACCCATCCCGAAGCCGGCATGCCGTTCGGCCTGCCCGGCCTGAGCGCGGCGGAGGAGGCGACGATCAACCGCTGGCTCGACGCCGGCGCCCCCGCGGCCGAGCCGCCCGCCCCGCCGGCGGAGATCCAGCAAATGGCGCGGGACTGGGAGAGCTTCCTCAACGGCGACAGTTTGAAGGAGCGGCTGATGAGCCGCTACCTCTACGAGCACCTGTTCCTGGCCCATCTCTATCTCGACGGCGCGCAGACCGGCCCGGCCTATCGGCTGGTGCGCAGCGCCTCCCCGCCCGGCGCGCCGGTCGCGCAAATCGCCACGCGCCGCCCGTTCGACGATCCCGGCGTCGCCCGCGTCTATTATCGGCTGCAGCCCGACCGCGAGCCGATTGTCGCCAAGACCCACATGCCCTATCGGTTCGACCGAACCCGGATGGCCCGCTATCGCGCGCTGTTCCTGACGCCGGATTACCCGGTGGCCGCCCTGCCCGACTACGACCCCGACACCGCCTCCAACGGTCTGGCGAGTTTCGCCGACATGCCCGAGAGCGCGCGCTATCGTTTCATGCTCGACGACGCGCAATATTTCATCATGACCTTCATCAAGGGGCCGGTGTGTCGCGGACAAGTGGCGCTCAACGTGATCGAGGACCGCTTCTTCGTGTTCTTCCTCGCGCCGCAGACCGAGATCGCGCGCGAGCCCGACGACGTCGCCCGCCGCGCGCTGGAGCGGATGTCGCTGCCCGCCGCCGACGGCAGCGACAGCGCCGCCGTGCTGACCGACTGGCGCAATCTGGCGGCGCAGGAGCAGTCCTATCTCGCCGCCCGCGCCGAAAGCCTGAAGCGCTTCGCCAAGACCCTCGGCGGCCCGCGCCTCGACATGATCTGGGACGGCGACGGCGACAATCCCAATGCGGCGCTCACCGTCCTGCGCCATTTCGACAATGCGACCATCGTGCGCGGGCTGGTCGGCGCCCCGGCCAAGACCGCCTGGGTGATCGACTACGGTTTGTTCGAGCGCATCTATTACCTGCTGGCGGCCGGCTATGACGTGTTCGGCAATCTCACCCACAATCTCAACAGCCGGCTCTACATGGATTTCCTGCGCATGGAGGGCGAGGCCAATTTCATTTCCTTCCTGCCCGCCGGCGCGCGCGCGGCGCAGATCCACTATTGGTATCGCGACGCCTCGCGCGAGACGCTCGAGCATATGCGCGCGCTGGCGCTGACGCCGGACGCTGCGACCGACATCGCCTTCGACGACGGCGACGCCAAGCTGGCGCTCTACGCCATGATCGAACGCCGCCTCGCGCCCGCGCTCGACCGCCGCCTGTCGCTGGCGCGGACGGCGCCGGAGCTGCGCGCCCCGATGGAGGCGCTGGCGGCTTTGCGCGGCCCGGCGCTGTCGTTGATGCCCGAGCTCGCGCATATGGCGGTCGCCGACGCGCGTGGCGAAGTCAGCTATTTCACGCTGGTCAAGGACGCCGGCCATTTCAACGTGACGCGCCTGCTGCTGGAGCGCAACGAACTAGCGCCCGAGGAAAACGCGCTGACGGTGGTTCCCGGCCTGATCGGCGCCTATCCCAACGCTTTGTTCCGGCTCCAGGCTTCGGAGCTGCCGGCGCTGGCGGAGGCCATCGCCGGTCTGCGCACGGAGCAGGATTACGCGGCCCTGAGCGCGCGTTTCGCGGTGCGCCGCACCGATCCGGGTTTTTGGGAGTTCAGCGACGCGCTGCAGGCGGCGGAGGCGCGCATGGATCAGGCCGACCGCGGCCTGCTCGACTACAACCGGCTGGAAAACCGCTGAGGGCGGGCGCGGCTCAGGCCGCGGCGGCGTTGCTCTCGTCGGTGGAGACGCGGTTGCGTCCGCTGCTCTTGGACAGATAAAGCGCCTGGTCGGCGCGCTTGAACAGGGCTTCCGGCGGCTCGCCGCCATGCGATTCCGCCAGCCCGATGGAAACGGTGATCGGCAGCGTCTCCGCGCCGCCCCGGATCGGGAACGGCGTCCCCGCCACCGCCGCGCGCACCCGCTCGGCGATGCGCTTGGCGATATCGCGGCGGGTTTCCGGCATCACGATCACGAATTCCTCGCCGCCGAACCGGCACACCAGATCGGCGCTGCGCACCACGCGCTTCATCCGGCTGGCGAAGCCTTGCAAGATTTCGTCGCCGACATCGTGGCCGTGATCGTCGTTGACCCTTTTGAAAAAATCGATGTCGAGCACCATGGCCGACAGCGGCCGGCCCTTCTGCCCGCATTGCTCCATCAGCGTCGCCAGATGGCTTTGCAGGTAGCGGCGGTTGTTGAGGCCGGTCAGCGGGTCCACCACCGCCATTTCCATCGCCGCCTGCACGTTGGAGCGCAGCGAATCCGCATAGCGTTTGCGGCGCACCTGGGTGCGCACCCGCGCGATGATCTCGTTGGCGTCGACGGGGCGGACCAGATAGTCGTTGACGCCGAGATCGAGGCCGCGCAGCACGCGGGCGCGGTCTTCGATATCGGCCAGCATCAGCGTCGGCGTGTGCCGGGTGCGCTCGACCGAGCGCAACTGGCTGCACAGCCGCAAGCCGTCATAATCGGCCAGGCCCAGGCTGACGATCACCAGTTCGTAAGGCGTGTCGGAGGCCCGGAACAGCGCCTCCTGCGCATCGGTCTCGACATCGACCTGATAGAGGTCGCGCAGCGCGATGGCGATCTTTTCGCTGGAATTGACGCGGTCGTCCACCAGCAGAATCCGGCCGCCCAGCCCGTCGTCGAGCTGGTGGGCCACCGCGCCGGTGACGCCGAGCGTGGCCGAGGTTTCGGCGCGGGCGCGCAATTCGTCCACGCTGGCCTTCAGCCGCGCCAGCGAGCGCACCCGGGCCAGCAGCGCGATCTCGTCGATCGGCTTGGTGAGGAAGTCGTCGGCGCCGGCGTCGAGGCCCCTGACGCGGTCGGAGGTCTGGTCGAGCGCGGTGACCATCACCACCGGCAGATGCAGCGTGTCGGGATTGGCCTTGAGCTTGCGGCAGACCTCGAACCCGTCCATGCCCGGCATCATCACGTCGAGCAGCACGAGGTCGCAATCGCCGCGCTCGCAGATGGCCAAAGCCTCGAACCCGTTGGTGGCGGTGACCACGTCGAAATATTCCGCCGTCAGCCGCGCTTCCAGCAGCTTGACGTTGGGGATGAGGTCGTCGACGACAAGAACGCGCGCGGTCATGGCGCGTCCCCGAGGAACCGGCGCACGGTTTCGAGGAACTTGACGACCGAAATCGGCTTGGACAGATAGGCTTCGCAGCCGCCCTGCAGGATTTTCTCCTCGTCGCCCTTCATCGCGAAGGCGGTGATGGCGACCACGGGAATTTCCGCCAGCGTCGGGTCGTCCTTCAGCCATTGCGTGACCTGCAATCCCGAGACTTCCGGCAACTGGATGTCCATCAGGATCAGGTCGGGGCGGTGCGACCGCGCAAGCGACACCGCCTCCACCCCGTTTTTCGTTTGCAGGGTGGCGTAGCCATGGGCTTCCAACAGATCGTTGAAGAGCTTCATGTTGAGTTCGTTGTCTTCGACGATCAGAACTTTTTTAGCCATGGGGTTCCGTTCGGGCGCGCCCGAGCCTCAGGATTTTCACAATCAGGCTAACGAAGAGAAATTGACGAATTGAAAATGTGCGCGATCCCGCGCTAGGAAAAAGATTGGATTTGACCGATTGACAGGGAATTTCAATTTGGCGCCGTCGAACGCATCAAGAATGAGCCGCGAAATCGCCGAAGATATGGCGACTTCGGCCTTGATTTTCCTGGCGGGGGACGATGAGCTGCTGTCGCGGTTCCTCGCGCTGTCCGGGGTCGATCCCGCGCATTTGCGCGCCGCCGCCGCCGAGCCGGGCTTCCTGCCGGGCGTGATGGCCCATCTGGCCTCCGACGAGGCCCTGCTGCTGCGTTTCGCCGCCGAAACCGGCCGCAAGCCCGAGGAGGTGGCCGCCGCCTGCGCCCTGCTGGCCGGCCCCACGGAATTTTAGCGATCCGGCCTCGTCCAACTGGCGAAGTCGCGAAAACCCGCCTACAACAGCGTAAATTTTAGGCGCCAGATCGGAAGGCACGCATGGTCAAGGTCATTTTCATCAAGGCGAATGGCGAAAAGCGCGAACTGGAAGGACAGCCGGGCCAGACGGCGATGGAGATCGCGCGCAACGCCGGGGTGGATGAAATCTACGCCGAATGCGGCGGCGCCTGCGCCTGCGCGACCTGCCACGTCTATGTGGACAAGGCCTGGGCCGACAAGCTGCCGGCGCCCGAGCCGATGGAAAGCGACATGCTGGATTTCGCCGTCGATCCGCGCCCGACCTCGCGCCTGTCGTGCCAGATCAAGCTGACGGAGCAACTGGACGGGCTGACGCTGGAATTGCCGGTTTCGCAGGGTTGACGCCGGCCAGGGATTTTCGCGCGGCGCGGATGTGTTGAATTGGCGAGAGTTGCAATCTAGAGTTGCTCGCGGTGCGCGGGAGTGCGTTCGGAGCCCCAATCGTTCGCATGGTCATTCAGATCAGACAGCTTGATTCGCCTCAGTGTCGCCCCCGGCGCGGGCGGCCGCCCCCTTCGCCGCAGCCGCTTCCCCTCGCGGGGCGGCGGCGATGAATCCCCGTCTTTCCCACGCCGATCTGGCGCGTGTCCGGGCCGCCGCGCAGACCGGCCCGGACGACGACGTCGCCGAGACAGGCCCCGCCAGCCTGCCGCTCCGGCTTTTGCTGTCGTTTTCCAATCGCGACGACGAGCAAAAGTTCAGCAAGTTCTACAACGCCTTCTATTACCGTTACGCGCAGGCGAGCCTTGTCGTCGGCGCCCTGATGATCATTGGCGACGTCATCGCCGATTCGCTCGCCTATCCGGGCAATCCGACAAACACCCTGCGGCTGACGTCGTGCCTGCCGATCCTCGCCGCCGGCCTGGCTTTCTCGTTCACGCAATACGCGCGCCGGCGCTGGCAGCGGGTGATGGCCGCGTTCATCGTGCTGGTGGGCGCCAGCCTGTTCGCGGTCCTGCTCGAAATCGACCGCCAGGGCGGCATGGGCTTGAAGTCCTGGGTCGGCATCCTGAATTTCGTTTTCTTGCAGATCTACTGCTTTCTCATTCTCGGCATTCAATTCAATTTCGCGCTGGCGGCGGGCTGCGGCCTGCTGGCGATCTTTGAAGCCATCATCGTCGCCGGCGCGACCGCGACCGGGCCGAATGTGCTGTATCTCTCCTATCATGTGGTCACGCTGTTCCTGCTGGCGGCGACCATCGGCTGGTGGCGCGAATATGTGCTGCGCAAGGAGTTTTTGGCGAAAAACCGCCTCAAGGCGGCCCAGCTCGCGCTCAGCGGCCAGAATGCGAAGCTTGAAGGCGAAGTGCGCAAGCGCACCGGCGAATTGGCGATGAGCCAGGACGCGGCGATCCTGACCCTGGCGTCGCTGGTGGAGACGCGCGACAACGAAACCGGCAATCATGTCCGCCGCACCCAGCACTATGTGCGGGAACTGGCCCGCGAACTCCGCAACCACCCCAAATTCGCGGCCGCCCTCAGCGAAAAGCAGATCGAGACGATGTTCAAATCCGCGCCCTTGCATGACATCGGCAAGGTGGGGATTCCCGATCATATCCTGCGCAAGCCCGGACGGCTTGAGCCGGACGAATTCGAGATCATGAAGACGCATACGACGATCGGCCATCAGGCGATCGAGACGGCGCAGCGCGAGCTGGGAATCAAGCTGGATTTTCTCGATTGCGTGCAGGAAATCGCGCTCAACCATCATGAGAAATGGGATGGGAGCGGCTATCCGCGCGGGCTGTCGGGCGACGCCATCCCGGTGTCGGCGCGGCTGATGGCGGTGGCCGACGTCTATGACGCCCTGATCAGCGAGCGGGTTTACAAGAAGGCGCTCAGCCACGACGAAGCCGCCGCGGTCATAAGGGAGGGCCGCGGGCGCCATTTCGATCCGGATGTAGTCGACGCCTTTTTCGCCATCGGCGACAAGATCACGGCGATCGCCCACCGCTTCAGGGATTGAGGTCCGGCGGGCGCGCCGTGACATTCGCGCCGGCATGGCGTAGGCGTCGCCGATCCTCCTTCCACGATTTGGACGAGCGGCGCCATGAACACAGAAGCCAGGCCCATTGTTTCGACCACGGCGGAGTTGCGCCGGTCGAAATGCGACCGCGCCAGCTTCGCCGCCCAACCGCGCCTGCCGATTCGCGTGGTGCTCGACCGGGTGACGCAGGCGTATAACATCGGCGCGATGTTTCGGCTGTGCGACGCGATGCTCGCCGAGCGGCTGGTGGTCACCGGCGTCGCGGTCGATTTGACCAAGCGCAATCTGGGCCAGGCCGCGTGCGGAACCCAGCATTGGACGCCCTGGTCGCAAGCGCCCTCGGCTGTCGAGGCCGTCCTCCAGGCCAAGGCTGAGGGATACCAGATCGCCGTCGTCGAGTTGGCGTCGAACAGCATTGCGCCGGAGGCGTTCGCGCCGAAATTTCCCCTGTGCCTCGTGCTGGGCGGCGAGTTCGACGGCGTCTCCCAGGAGGTCGTCGATCTCGCCGACGCCGCGATTGAAATTCCGATGCGCGGCATGGCCAATTCGCTCAACATTTCCACGGCCGCCGCCATTGTTCTCTACCAGATGTCGCGCCGCGCCGAACCCGCCGGCGCCTGATTCATTCCGGCGACAAGCTCGCCGGGCGCGTCTTTACATTTTCCTTATGACCGCCGGCCGCCTTCCGAATGGAAGCCTTACGCGGCCTTGCGGCAATCTTCGCTCCATAGACCCCGCAACGGAGCGAAATTCATGTCGGACGTCATTTTCATCTCGTTGGGCCTCGCCCTGATCGGCCTGACGGCGCTCTACGCGCGCGCCCTGACCCACGCGTGACGGAGGCGATCATGTTCGATTCGATCGCCGGTCTTCTCGTCGCCCTCGCCCTTGGCGCGTACCTCGTGGTCGCGCTGCTCAAGCCCGAACGCTTCTGACGCAGGAGCAATCCCATGACACTCAATGGATGGCTGCAAATCGGCCTCGTCCTCGGCCTCGTGCTCGTCGCGGTCCGGCCGCTCGGCCTCTACATGGCCGCCGTGTTCGAGGGACGCCGCACGCCGGCCTCGCTCGCGCTCGGGCCGGTGGAGCGCGGTTTTTATCGGCTCGCCGGCGTCGCGCCCGACAAGGAACAGGGCTGGCTCGCCTACACCCTGGCCATGCTGACCTTTTCGGCGCTCGGCTTCGTCTCGCTCTACGCGATCCTGCGGCTGCAAGCTTATCTGCCGCTCAACCCGCAGGGGTTCGACGGCGTGGCGCCGGACCTCGCCTTCAACACCGCGATCAGCTTCCTGACCAACACCAACTGGCAGGCCTATGGCGGCGAAACCACCATGAGCGCCTTCTCGCAAATGGCCGGCCTCGCCGTGCACAACTTCCTGTCGGCCGCGACCGGCATCGCGCTGGCGCTCGCCGTCACCCGCGCCTTCGCGCGCGGCGGGGCGACGACCATCGGCAATTTCTGGGTCGATCTCACCCGCGCCACCCTCTATGTCCTGCTGCCGCTTTCGATCGTCGTCGCGCTCGGCTTCGTCGCCGCCGGCGCGCCGCAAACGCTGGCGGGTTCGGTGGACGCCACCACGCTCGAAGGCGCGAAACAGACCCTCGCGCTGGGGCCGGTCGCCAGCCAGGAGGCGATCAAGCAACTGGGCACCAACGGCGGCGGCTTCTTCAACGTCAACGCCGCGCACCCGTTTGAAAATCCCAACGCCTTCGCCAACATCCTGCAAATCTGGTCGATGCTCACCGTCTCCGCCGCTCTGCTGATCATGTTCGGCGAGATGGTCGGGTCCGAGCGCCAGGGCTGGGCGCTGTTCGGCGCCGTCGGCGCCCTCCTGCTGTGTGGCGTGGCGCTGGTCTATGCGTCGGAAACCGCGGGCGATCCGCTGCTGACCGCGCTCGGCCTCGATCCGGCGCAGGGCAATCTCGAAGGCAAGGAGATCCGCTTCGGCCAGGCGCTCACCGCCCTCTATGTCGCGGTCACCACGGGCCTGTCCTGCGGCGCCGTCAACGCCATGCACGATTCCCTCACCCCCCTCGGCGGCCTGGTTCCGCTGTTCCTGATCCAGCTTGGCGAGGTGCTGCCGGGCGGCGTCGGATCGGGCCTCTATGGCCTTCTGGCGTTCGCCGTGCTCAGCGTGTTCATCGCCGGGCTGATGGTCGGGCGCACGCCGGAATTTCTGGGCAAGAAGATCGAGGCGCGCGAGATCAAGCTGGCCATGCTGGCGGTGCTGATCCTGCCGCTGGCGATCCTCGGCTTCACCTCGGTCGCGGCCGTGCTGCCGGCGGGGCTGGCGAGTCTGGCCAATTCCGGCCCGCACGGCCTGTCGGAAATGCTCTACGCCTACACCTCGGCGGCCGGCAACAACGGCTCCGCCTTCGCCGGGCTCAGCGCCAACACGCCGTGGTGGAACACCACCACCGCCATCGCCATGGTCCTCGGCCGCTTCGGCTATGCGGTCCCGGTGATGGCCATGGCCGGCTCGCTCGCCGCCAAGAAGAAGGGCGCCCCGAGCGCAGGCACGTTCCCGACCGACGGCCTGCTGTTCGTCGGCCTGCTGATCGGAATCATCCTCATCGTCGGCGGCCTGCAATTCTTCCCCGCGCTCGCCCTCGGCCCGATCGTCGAGCACGTCCTGATGCTCGCCGGCAAGACTTTCTAAGCGTCACGCATTTTCTTCACGCGAACCGGAATCCACTTCGCTCGAAAATGCTCTGCAAGGAGCCTCCGATGTCTATGAAATCCGAAGCCCGCGCGCGCGCCCTGCTCGATCCCGCCTTGATCATCGAGGCGGCCGGCGTGGCCGTGAAAAAGCTGAATCCCGCGCAACTCATGCGCAATCCCGTCATCTTCGTCACCGAAGTCGTCGCCGCGCTGGTCACCATACTGGCGCTGCGCGACAGCCTGTGGGGCGGCGCCGGCCCGTCGTTCTTTTCGGGCCAGATCGCCGCATGGCTGTGGTTCACCGTGCTGTTCGCCACTTTCGCCGAAGCGCTCGCCGAAGGACGCGGCAAGGCGCAGGCGGCGAGCCTGCGCGCCACCCGCAGCGACACGATGGCGAAGCGGCTGATCGACCCGCAGGGCCGCGACCATCTCGACGGCGTGGTGGAAATCGTCAGCGCGCTCAGCCTGCGTCCCGGCGACGTCGTGCTGGTGGAGGCCGGCGACGTCATTCCCTCCGACGGCGAGATCGTCGAGGGCATGGCCTCGGTCAACGAAAGCGCCATCACCGGCGAATCCGCCCCGGTGATCCGCGAGGCCGGCGGCGACCGCTCGGCGGTGACCGGCGGCACCACCGTCCTGTCCGACTGGATCAAGCTGCGCGTCACCGCGCAGCCCGGCGAAACTTTCGTCGATCGCATGATCGCTTTGGTCGAGGGCGCGGAGCGGCAGAAGACGCCGAACGAACTGGCGCTGTCGGTGCTGCTGGCGGGCCTGACGCTGATCTTCCTGATCGCCGTGGTCACGCTCTACGGCCTCGCGACCTATTCCGGCGCCGTTCCCTCCGTGGTGGTGCTGGTGGCGCTGCTGGTCACGCTGATCCCCACCACCATCGGCGGCCTGCTCTCCGCCATTGGCATCGCCGGGATGAACCGCCTCGTGCGCTTCAACGTGCTGGCGACCTCCGGCCGCGCCGTCGAGGCGGCGGGCGACGTCGATACGCTGCTGCTCGACAAGACCGGCACCATCACGTTCGGCAACCGCATGGCGGCGGAATTCATCGCCCTGCCCGGCGTCGATCCCCGGCGCCTGGCGGAAGCGGCGCTGCTCGCCAGCCTGTCCGACGAGACGCCGGAGGGCCGCTCCATCGTCGCTCTGGCCAAGGCGAACTTCGGCCTCGCCGACCCCGACCTGTCCGGCGACGCGCCGGACATCGTGCCCTTCGCCGCCCACACCCGCCTGTCCGGCGTGGATTTTTCCAGCCGCCGCCTGCGCAAGGGCGCGGTGGATTCGGCGCTCAAATTCGCCCGCCTCGCGCCCGACGAGGCGCCGCCGGAATTCCGCGCCGCCGTCGACCGCATCAGCCGCGCCGGCGGCACGCCGCTGGCGGTGGTCGAAACCCGCGCGTTGCAGACCCGCGCCGCCGGCGCCGACGCCGTCGCGATGCACGCAAGCGAATTGCTCGGCCTGATCCACCTCAAGGACGTGGTCAAGCCCGGCATCAAGGCGCGTTTCGCCGAATTGCGCGCCATGGGCATCAAGACGGTGATGATCACCGGCGACAACCCGCTCACCGCCGCCGCCATCGCCACCGAAGCCGGCGTCGACGATTTCCTCGCCGAAGCCACGCCCGAGGACAAGCTGAAGTTCATCAGAAAGGAGCAATCCGGCGGCCGCCTCGTCGCCATGTGCGGCGACGGCACCAATGACGCGCCCGCCCTCGCCCAGGCCGATGTCGGCGTCGCCATGCAGACGGGGACGCAGGCCGCGCGCGAGGCCGGCAACATGGTCGATCTCGACAGCGACCCGACCAAGCTGATCGAGGTGGTGGAGATCGGCAAACAGCTTTTGATGACGCGGGGATCGCTCACCACCTTCTCCATCGCCAACGACGTCGCCAAATATTTCGCCATCCTGCCGGCTTTGTTCGTCACGGCCTATCCGAGCCTGAGCGCGCTCAACGTGATGCATCTGGCCTCGCCGCAATCGGCCATCCTGTCGGCGGTGATCTTCAACGCCGTGATCATCGTCGCGCTGATCCCGCTGGCGCTGAAGGGCGTGACCTATCGCGCGGTCGGCGCGGCGGCGCTGCTGCGGCGCAATCTGCTGGTCTATGGCCTCGGCGGCCTGCTCGCGCCGTTCGTCGGCATCAAATTGATCGACGTCGCCGTGGCGGCGCTGCATCTGGCTTGAGGAGACTCTCCATGTCGCATCTCCGTCCCGCTCTGGTCCTGCTGCTGCTGTTCACGGCGCTGACCGGGATCGTCTATCCGCTGGCGCTGACCGGCGTCGCCGCCGCGATCTTTCCGCAACAGGCCGGCGGCAGCCTGATCGTCCAAGACGGCAAAATCGTCGGCTCCCGGCTGATCGGCCAGAACTTCGCCTCCGACGTCTATTTCCACCCGCGCCCCTCGGCGACGACCGCGCCCGACCCGAACGATGCCGGCAAGACGGTCGACGCGCCCTATAACGCCGCCAACTCAGCCGGCTCCAATCTCGGCCCGACCTCGAAAACTCTTGTCGAGCGGGTCAAGGCGGCGGCGGAGGCCAAGACCGCCGAAGGCTGGACCTCGCCCCTGCCCGCCGACGCGCTGACGACGTCGGCTTCGGGCCTCGACCCCGACATCTCGCCCGCATACGCGCTGGCGCAGATTCCGCGCGTCGCCGAGGCGCGGGGCCTGGACGCGGCCAAACTGCGCGCGCTGGTCACGGCGCAGACCAAGCGCCGCTGGCTCGGCCTGATCGGCGAACCGCGCGTCAATGTGCTCGCGCTCAACATCGCCCTCGACGCGTTTCATGCGCGACAGTAACGCATGAGCGAAAACGCAAGCGACCGCCGCCCCGACCCCGACGCGCTGCTGGCGCTGGCGGATGAGGGGCGGCGGGGGCGCCTAAAAGTGTTTCTGGGCGCCGCGCCGGGCGTCGGCAAGACCTATGCGATGTTGCAGAACGCCCGCCGCCTCAAGGCGGAGGGCGTCGACGTTCTGATCGGCCTCGTCGAAACCCATGGCCGCGCGGAGACGGCGGCGCTGGTCGAAGGGCTCGACGTTCTGCCCCGCCGCGAGATCGCCTATCGCGGGCGCACGATCGAGGAATTCGATCTCGATTCCGCGCTGGCGCGCCGGCCGAAACTGATCGTGGTCGACGAGCTCGCCCACAGCAACGCGCCCGACAGCCGTCATCCCAAACGCTGGCAGGATGTCGAGGATTTGCTCGACGCCGGCATCGACGTCTGGACTGCGCTCAACATCCAGCATCTCGAAAGCCTCGCCGACGTCGTCAGCCGCGTCACCGGCGTCACCGTGCGCGAAACCGTGCCCGACGGCGTGCTGCAAAAGGCGCAGGATGTGGTGCTGGTGGACATCACCCCCGCGGAGCTGATCGAGCGTCTGCGCGAAGGCAAGGTCTATCTGCCGGAGACGGCCAAGCGCGCGACGCAAAAGTTTTTCACCCCCGGCAATCTCACCGCGCTGCGCGAACTGGCGCTGCGCCGCACGGCCGACCGGGTGGACGACCAGATGGTCGATTACCTGCGCCAGAACGCCATCGAAGGCCCTTGGGAAACATCGGATTACCTGCTGGTGTGCCTCGACGCCGACGCCGGCGCCGAAAAGCTGGTCCGCGCCGCAAGCCGGCTGGCGACGCGGCTCAACGCCGCCTGGATCGTCGTCCACGCCGAACGCCCCGGCCATCAGGAAAGCGACCCTGTTCGCCTGAAACGGCTCGATTCCGCGCTGCATCTGGCGGAGCGGCTCGGCGCGGAAACGCGGCGGCTGACGGCCGCCGACCGCATCGGCGAAATCCTGCGGCTGGCCCGACGCGAGAACGTCACGCAGATCGTGGTCGGCCGCCCGCGCGAAACCCTGTGGCGGCGGCTGACCGGCTCCGGTTTCGTCGCCACGCTGGCGGCGCAGGCGCCGGACATCGCGCTTTACACGCTGGGCGCGCCCGAACCGCCGCCGAGGAAACGCGTCGTCAGGATCGCGCGCCCGGCGCGGCTTTGGACCGGTTTCGCCGCCGCTATCGGCGCTGTCGCCGCAGCGGTGGGCGTGGGCCATGCGCTGACGCTGGCGCTCGATCTGCCCAATCTCTCCATGGTGTTTCTGCTGGCGGTGCTCGGCTGCGCCGCGACTTATGGCCCTTGGTCGGCGGTCGCCGCCTCGTTCCTGTCGTTCCTGGCCTATAATTTCTTTTTCATTCCGCCGATCCACACGTTTACTGTCGCCGAGCCGCAGGAGGTGCTGTCGCTGCTGGTGTTCCTGATCGTCGCGGTGGCGACGGGATCGCTGGCGGGCCGCGTCCACGATCAGGCGACGGCGGCGAGCCGGCGCGCCGAGGCCATCGCCGCGCTTTACGCGTTTTCCCGCAAGCTGGCCGGCGCCGCGCGGCTCGACGACGTGCTCTGGGCTTCCGCCACTCATCTGCACCGGACGCAGGGCGGGTCGATCGTGCTGCTGCTGCCGCAGGACGGCGAACTCCAGTTGCGCACGGCCTGGCCCCCGGACCGCGAACTGTCGGCCGGCGAAGTCGGCGCCGCGCAATGGGCGTTCGACAAGCAGGAGGCTTCGGGCTGGCGCACCAACACGCTGCCCAATCTCGCCATGCAGTTCAGGCCTCTGCTCAGTCCGCGCGGGGCGGTCGGCGTCTGCGGCTTCACGCCGCTCGCCGCGGACGCGCCGCTGGCGCCGGAACAGGAACGGGAACTCACGGCGCTGCTGGAACAGACGGCGCTGGCCATCGACCGCTCGCTGCTGATCGGCGAGGCCGTGCGCGCCGCCGCGCTGGAGGACAACGAAAAGCTGCGCACGACGCTGCTGTCGTCGCTGTCGCACGACCTGCGCACGCCGCTGTCCTCGATCACCGGCGCGGTGACCACGCTGCGCCAGTTCGGCGCGCAAATGCCCGAAGAAGACCGCGAAGATCTGCTGGCCTCCATTGAGGAGGAGGCCGCGCGCCTGTCGCGCTTCGTCGCCAATCTGCTGGACATGTCGCGGATTGAATCGGGCGCGCTAAAACTGCGGCGCGACATGATCGAGACGTCGGAATGTGTGCGCGCCGCCGCCGAGCGCAGCCGACGCGTGTTCCCGCAGTTCAGGATCGAGACCAGCGTGGCGCGCGACCTGCCCTTCATCCAGGGCGACGCCCAGATGCTGGAGCAGGTGCTGTTCAACCTGCTCGACAACGCCCACAAATATGGCGGCGAACGCGGCGCCGTGATTCACGCGCGCCAGCAGGGCGACAAGGTGGTGATCAGCGTCACCGACGACGGTCCCGGCGTGAAGCCGGCCGATCTCGTCCGCATCTTCGAAAAGTTCTTCCGCGGCGGCCGCTCCGACGGCCGCAAGGCCGGAACCGGGCTCGGCCTGTCGATCTGCAAGGGGCTGGTGGAGGCGATGGGCGGAACGATCGAGGCGCAAAGCCCGGCGGCGCGCCGGCGCGGAACCCGCATCCTCCTACGCTTTCCCGCCGCGCGGATGAAAATGCAGCCCGAGACATGAGCGGCCGGCGGCAGGTTGCGAAGGCCGCGCGAAATCCCTCCTGTCATGACGAAGGCAGGCGCCTGCGCTTTTCAAGACCCGTCATACTTCTTGATGACGAATTAGAATTACACATTCTCATGCGTCAATAACTTCACGCGCCTCTTTTTCAACGGCGTTTTTTGCTAAATGTTCTGAAATCGCTTTAATCTTATATTCATAAGAAGTTGATGAAATACACCTGTTTATTTTGAGGCGCCATCCATGAAGCGTACACAGCGTGCGAAGCCAGGTGTTTTCCTTGGCGACGACTTGACTATACGGAGCATCGGTGACGCAAGAGCCGACCTGGCCGGCTCCGCCGACCGGCGCGCCAGATGCGCCGACATCAGCCTCGTCCGCCTTCCCAAATTTTGAAACCCGGTCACACCTCCATCGCATCATGAGCACGCCCATGCGCATCACCATCAAGCTCAAACTCGTCTTGGCCTTCGCCTTCCTCATCGCGCTGATCGGCGGCATGGGAATGTTGGCCATCTCCAATCTCGCGGGCTTGCAGAGCGCGATCGCGCAGCTGGTTCAAGGCCCGGCGGCCGACCTCAACAATGCGCGCGGCCTGAGCACGGCGTTTCTCAACAGCGTGCGCTTTGAAAAAAACATCATCTTGAGCACCGACCAGGAGGAGATCGCCCGCTTCCAGAAGCAGGAGTCCAAGGCTAGCGAGGAGGCGGCCGGATATTCCGGCAAGCTGAAGGCCTCCGGCGACCCCGAAATCGTCAAGGGCGCGCAGGAGTTCGAGCCGCTGTTGGAGCAATTGCGTCCGCTGCGCAAGAAGATCGTGGATCTCGGCATCGAGAACACCTCCGAATCCAACGCCAAGGCCGCCGACCTGAGCATTCATCAGGGCGCCGAGATCAACGGCAAGATCATCGGCGTCATCAACAAACTCTCGGACCGGACCATCGCCAATATGGCGACCACCGCCGAGGCGACCCACCAGCAATACGAAACCTCCCGCGTGGTGCTGCTGTCCTTCATCGCCGCCGCCGGACTGTTCGCGATTGTCGTGGCGATCTGGATGTCGCTCAACATCGGGCGCGGCCTGCGTCGCGGCATCGAAACCGCCGAAGCCGTGGCGATCGGCGATCTGGAGACGAATATCAGCTACAAGGCCAATGACGAGATCGGCGATCTCATGACCGCGCTCGGCCGCATGACCGCCAATCTGCGCGAAACCGCGAGCGTCGCCGCCAAAATCGCCGACGGCGACCTGCTGGTTTCGCCCAAGGCGCTGTCCGACAAGGATACGCTGGGCCATGCGCTGACGCGGATGGTCGAGCGCCTGCGCGCCGTCGTCACCGACGCCATCGGCGCTTCGGGCAACGTCTCCTCCGGCAGCCAGCAACTCTCCGCCGCCGCCGAGCAGATCGCCCAGGGCGCGACCGAACAGGCCTCCGCCGCCGAGGAAGCCTCCTCGGCGATGGAGGAAATGGCCGCCAACATCAAGCAGAACGCCGACAACGCCGCCCAGACCGAGAAGATCGCGCGCCAGTCGGCCAAGGACGC
>NZ_FYDG01000012.1 GCF_900187365.1 Rhodoblastus acidophilus | reverse complement strand
TAGGCTAAACACCCGAAAGCGTCAACCTACCCTAAACCCGAAAACGTCCCCACCCGGCGACCTAGCCGGCCAAACCACGAAGGTCTAGAGAAGACAAGTCAGCGTCCGCCGCCAGTGACCGGCAGCGACGCCGTCGATGTCCGGCTTATAAGGCGAGACCACCGAAAACGTCAACTCCAAAACGACAAAAAAATGAAATAAATCTGAAATTGTAATAAAAACAACAGGATACGGCAGGGGGCGCGCCCGAAGCGCCCATCAGGATTTGTCAGCCTCAGGGGCGTTCAGGATTTGGAGGGCCAGCTCGTGGACGCGTTTGTCGCCCGCCGCGACGATGGCGCCTCCCTTGGAAGGTTCTCCTCCATCCCAGGTGGTGACGATCCCGCCAGCGCCCTTGATGATCGGAATGAGCGCGACGATATCGTAAATGTTGAGCCCGGCTTCGACCACGAGGTCGATTTGGCCGGCGGCGAGCATGCAATAGGCGTAACAATCGCCGCCGTAGCGCGTGAGCCGCACTTTGCTTTCTAACGCCTCATACCGCGGCCGCAACTCTGCCGGAATGAGCTGCGGCGAGGTCGTCATCAGCGTCGCGCGCTCCAGTTCATGGCAGGGCCGCACGCGCAGCTTTCGAATCGTCTTTTCGTTGCCGCCGTTATACCCCGACCAGAACGCAGCGTGTCCGTCGCCGTAGAAGCGTTCGCGGGTGAAGGGCTGATTCATCAGTCCATAGCAGGGCGAGCCCTGGTGAAGCAGCCCGATCAGGGTCCCCCAAAGCGGCAGGCCCGATATGAAACTTTTCGTTCCGTCGATCGGATCGAGCACCCAGACATATTCGGATTCGGCCTCGCGCGAGCCGAATTCCTCGCCGATCAGGCCGTGGCTGGGAAAGGTCTGCCCGATCACGCGACGCATGGCGGTTTCGGCGGCGCGGTCCGCCTCGGTCACCGGATCGAACACGCCGCCGACGTTCTTGTCGTCGAGCGCGAAGGCGGTGCGGAAGAACGGCATGATGGCTTCGCCGGATACCGTCGCCAGTCGCTCCACGAAAGGAATGAAATCAATCGCCGTCATGCCGCTCTCCCGATTGGATCGATCAGAAATGCCATGAACCGCGGCCTGAGGCCAGCACTGGAATTCCTGGATGCGCCTTTTTGCGGCGCGGCGCGTGCGAATCGAATCAGAAAATTTAACGAAGCGTGACGATCTGAAAGATGCGAATTTATTGCAATTTGCTCGGGGCCCATAAGCTCGACAATGCGCCATGCCCGCCGCGACCCGGTCTGCCCCTATAAACCTGAGCAGGAGAGAACCGACGGTCTTTTTCCTATTCCGCGGCCTGCCTGGGCGTTGCGCGCGCAAGTGGTTGCGTTGAGGCAAGTGTGGCGACCAGATGGGCCATATCGGCTTTAACCCGTTCGAAGGCGGGCAAAAGTTCAAAAGTTTTCTCGTCCATATACAGCGCGCGGTTGATCTCGATTTGCAGCGCGTGATGGTTCCGCGCACGCGCCGCGTAATGTTCCGTGATGAACCCGCCGGCATAAGGCTTGTTGCGTGCGACGCGATAACCCAGCCCCGAGAAGAACGCGTGGACCTGATGTGCGAATTGGGGGTCGCAACTGGCGCCGTACCGGTCACCGATCACAATATCCGCCGCGACCGGTTCATAGGGACGATGAGCGTTGCCCGTCGGCATGCGCGAGGGCATCGAATGGCAATCGATGAGAATGGCGACGCCAAACTTCGCCCAGGCGCGCTCCATGAGATGTCGGAGTTGCGCATGATAGGGACGATGAACGGCCTCAATCCGTGCGAGCCCCTCTGACAATGGGATTTTTCCGGCGTAAATCGCATGCCCCTCCGAGACGACGCGCGGGGCGACGCCCAAGCCTGCGGCGACGCGCAAGGTGCATTTTGCATGCGCCGGCGGCGGCGGATCGAACAGTTTTGGATCGAGTTCGCCAGCCTCCCGGTTCACGTCAAGGTAAGCGCGGGGGTAATTGGCCTTAAGCAACGGCGCCCCATGAATGGGGGCGGCGGCGAACAATTGGTCAACGGCCATGTCTTCAGAGGATCGCAAGGCCTGCGGGGATAATCGCGACGCAGCGAGGAACTCGGGCGGATAGAATCGACCTGAGTGGGGCGACGAGAACACCAGCGGCGAGGTCAGCGCCGCCGGCTCCGCGATTTCGCACGGAGACGGGACAGGATTGTCATCGCACGGCGAAATCGCCTGCATGGAAGAGTCGCCTCGAACGCGGCTGTATGTTGTCAGGGAGACCCGCGACGGATCGCCACACCGGATAAATGAGCCTTGAGACGAAATTTGTCCACCTGCCGTTTTCCTGCCCAAAAGCTCGCGATAAGGTGTCTCGCTTTCTTTCACGGCAATTTATGGCAACCTTAATCCCGCTTTTCACTTGTTTTTTACCACGGTGGGTCTTTATCGACCTAAGAAAACGAGGGTGCCATGAACGACCGCATTGAGACTGGATCCATCAAAATTCTGCTGGCTGAGGACGATTCCGACATGCGGCGTTTCCTGGTGAAGGCGCTGCAGAACGCTGGCTATGCTGTGGTTTCCTTCGACAATGGCTTGTCCGCATACAATCGTCTGCGTGAGGAGCCGTTTGAACTGCTGCTGACAGACATTGTCATGCCGGAGATGGACGGTATCGAGCTGGCGCGCCGCGCGACGGAACTCGATCCGGACATCAAGGTGATGTTCATCACCGGCTTCGCGGCGGTGGCGCTCAATCCGGACAACCAGGCGCCGAGGCAGGCCAAGATTTTGTCAAAGCCATTCCACCTCAAGGATTTGGTCAATGAGGTGACGCGCCTGCTGGCCGCGTGAAGCTTCAGCAAAAATTCTGCAGACTTGAGGCTTGCGCTAACTGTCACGAATCGATATACACCCGTCACCCTTGACGAACCGAAACGGTTTGGGCGCGTAGCTCAGCGGGAGAGCACTACGTTGACATCGTAGGGGTCACAGGTTCGATCCCTGTCGCGCCCACCATTCCTAAAGCCCTGAGATCTCTGGATAATCCAGAACTCAGGGCTTTAAATTTTCTGGAGACAAGTTTCTCCGGGAAACGATTGCCGGTCATAGACGAAGGTTTCCAGCACATGCGTCTCGCGCAGGATCGAACCGCCATCGACCCGCGCGCCGGTCTGGACCAGCACGTCGTCGGTCAGCACGGCGTGATCGGGTGACAGCGGCAGGTCGCGGCTGGGAACGCCTTCGCCCAGCGCGCCGGCCTTGATGCGAACCGGATAAAAGTGGATTGGCTCGGCGAAACGCGCCGCAACTTTGGTGCGGCCCATCTTTCAGAGACGCAAGACGCTTTCGTCATCCGCCCAGTGCGCGGGCGCCTCGGTCATGTCTCCGGCCAGCGCCTGTTCAATCATCGCGCGCCAACTCTCTCCGGACATTTCAAGTTTGCCCCGGTGTCCGGCGATATAAACTCGCTCTTCCGCCCGCGTCAGCGCGACATATAGCAACCGTCGATACTCAGCCAGGTTCGCGTCCTTCCTCGCATCCCTCAGACTGGAGAACTGGGCGCAGTCCTGTTCCTTCCGCGGCGACCAAACGGGAAGCGGCCCGCTGGCCCCTCCGTCCACCGCGAAGATCGGCAGATCCAGCCGGGTTGTGGGCGTCGAGCAGACGTCGGGGAGAAAAACGATTTTCGCCTCAAGCCCCTTGGCGGCGTGAACGGTCATCACGCGCACCTGCCCCTCGCTGCTGTCCAAATCGCGCTTGATCGTCCCGCTGGACGATTCAATCTCGGTGATGAACGCCTGCAAGCTCGGCGCTGCGCCGCTCTCATGCGCAAGGGCCAGGTTCAGCAATTCGTCGAGAACGTCGCCGGCTTCAGGACCAAGCCGGGCGAGGATCGCTTTGCGTCCCCTCATCGGGCCCAACATGCGCGCGAAAAAGTCGAACGGCGTCAAAACCTCGGCCATCTGGCTCAGGAGGTCGAGCTTGGAGCAGGCCGCTTGATACGCCAGCACAGACGAGGCTTTCAGTTCGTCAATCAGCGCGCCTTCGCGACGCGGAGCCAAGATCAGCAAGTCCTCGTCGCTCAGGCCGAACAGCGGGGTCTTCAGGACCGTGGCGAGGTTCAGGTCGTCTTCCGGGAGCAGGGCGGCGCGCGCGATGGCGAGCAGATCCATCACCGCAATATGTTGCGCCAGTTGCAGGCGGTCGGACCCCCCTGTTGGAACGCCCTTTTCTTTCAGCGCGCGAATCATCGCCTCGAAAAACGCGTCGCGCCGCCGCACCAGAATCATGATGTCCCCGGCTTGAACGGGCCGCGCTTGCAAGCCCGTCCCGACAACTTCCCCCTCCTTCAACCATTTCGCGATGACGCCGGCGATTCGTCGCGCCGATGCGACAGCCGGATCGGTTTCATCGCGGTAGTCGAGCGGCAGCTTCCAGTTGCGGCTTGGCTCGCGGTCCTGCGCCGCTTTGACATCCCAGAGTTCGATGATGGACGGCAGGTCGCGCTTCCAGGCCTCATGAACGGTCGGGACATGCTCATCTCCGGCGTACAGGCCCCGGCTCCTTTCCGGCGTCGCAAAGACTTTGTCGACAGCGTCGAGGACTCCGGGCGCGGACCGAAAGGACAGGTGCAACTCAACCGGTTCAAAACAGGCTTCGGCCTCGCGAATCCTGCGGGCGAGGTCTCGACGCTTGGCGGAGAACAGGTCGGGCTGCGCGCCCTGAAAGGAAAAAATCGACTGCTTTTCGTCGCCGACGGCGAAAATCGTGCGCGGGCGTCGGGCCTGTCCCTCGCCGACGAAGAAATCGGCGGAAATTCGCTCGATGATTTCCCACTGGGCCGCCGATGTGTCTTGCGCCTCATCGAGCAGAATATGGTCGATGCCGTCGTCGAGCTTCCTGAGCAGCCAGGCGGACGAGGAGCGAGACAGCAAGTTCAAGGTGCGATCGATCATGTCGTCGAAATCGACGCATTGCAGGGTCGCCTTCAGGCGCTCGTAGCGGTCCTGGATGGCGTTCACGACGACGCTCAGGGCCATCGTCCGTTCGGCGATGCGCGCGGCGGCCAGCCGGTCCCAAAGCGCCAGAACGCGCATTTGGTCCGCCGCCAACGCTTCCAAAATATCCGGGCGGGCGTTGGCGAGCGCCTTGGTGAGCAGAACCGCCGGCGCCCCGTCTGTCTTTTTCATATAGACGGACGCCAGTGATTGAACCGCGGCGTCCAGATCGTTGGACCGCCATTGCTCATAGGCGTCGCGCAAGGCGCGGGCGCGCTTTTGATCGTTGGCGCCGCCCGTCGCCATGAAGTCCGCGAAGGCGAGCCACTCGTCCGGCGACAGCCCCTCCGTCACGATCGCTTTCGTCACCGCGTCGACAGTGTCGCCCGGCTCCGAACCCAGCGCGGCCCGCAGATCGCGTTCGGCCTTGTCCGAATTCAACGCCCGGAACAAGGCGCGTTTTTCCAGAGCGCTCTTGAAGAACTTGTCGAAAACGCCGCCGATCTCGTCGGTGATGCGGGCGATGGCCGAGGACAAGGCGGTGTCGGTTTGCGCGGCCGTCAGGACGTCGCGGCGGGCCTGATCGAGCAGCGCATCCCTGCGGGCGTCTTCGAGCACGCAGAAACTGGCGGGCACATTCGCCTCGAACGGCGCGATATGAAGAAGGCGCTCGCAAAAGGCGTGGATCGTCAGCATTTTCAAGCCGCCGGGCGTTTCCAGCGCCCGCGCGAACAGGATGCGCGCGCGCGCCAGCTCGTCCGGCCGCTCCGGTCTCGGTTCTCCAGTGGCGGCGATGGCCTCGCTCAAGTCCGCATCCGAGAGCGTCGACCAATGGGCCAAGGTGCGGAACACGCGCTCGGACATATTGGCGGCGGCGGCTTTGGTGAAGGTCAGGCAAAGAATCCGACTGGGCCGATTGCCGTTCAGGAGGAGCCGAATCACGCGCTGCGCCAGCACATGCGTCTTGCCCGACCCGGCGTTGGCGGCGACCCAGGCCGAATTGCGCGGGTTGGACGCCCGCGTCTGATCGCTTCGCGTTTTTTCGGGGATCGGGCGTTCGACGCTCATGCGTCGTCCGATGAGTCATTCGATCCAACCACCGACCACTCCCGCGTTCGGGCCAGATGGTCGTATTCGTTGAATCGCGAGGCGAATTGGGGAAACGGTCGCGCCGGATAGCCTCGGGCGGGATCGCGAAAATCGTTGAGCAAGCTCACAAGTTCGCAAAAATGTTCCGCCGTGAGATCCGCAAACTCCATCTTGTCCTTGGACCGCGCGCTGGGCTTGATTTCAACGGCCGCGGCCTTGGCGCCGCCGACCGGAATGTAAAAAGCGGCGGTTACGGGACTTGCGGGAATCTTCGTGAAGGCGCCGCGCTCGATCATCGCCGCCTCCAGCGTAAGCTGGGGCGAGAAGCCCGCCTGGATCTGGGCCATGGTCGGGACTTCCCCCGTCTTGTAGTCGCAAACCGCAATGTCGCCGTTCGACAGGATCTCGATGCGGTCAGCCTTGCAGGTCAGCCGAAAGCTCGCGCCGTCCCGCAACGGAATCGACAAGGCGCCGCTCTGTTCGACGCACAGCCTTTTCAAATTCGGCCGGCGCTCGGCCTCGAAGGCCAGATAGACGTCGAGGCCCTTTTCGAGACGCGGCCACCGAAATGTCGTGAATTCAGGATCGTCGAGCGCCGCGCCGAGTTTGCTCCTGACGAGATCGAGCAGGATTGCGCGCGCGTCGGCCGGCAAGGGTCCAACAGGATGGTCGCGGCAGAACTGCTCCAGGGCGGCGTGCATTTGGATGCCGATTTCGCGCGCGCCCGATTTCTCATCGAGCGAAGGCAGCCGCTCAAGCTGCAGGATGTGCCGGGCATAGATGGCGTAGGGATCGCGGCGCAGCGTTTCAATTCTCGTCACCGACAGCGCTTGCGGCCGCAAGTCCAGCGCGGGCTTTGGCTCCGGGCGCTTCAAGGGCGGCGCCGGCTCTGAAAGGTCCAGGCCGCGCGCCATGTCGAGCCAGCGCGCGCCGCGCGCGCGCAGCTCCTTGAACACTTCCGCGCCCGCCAAGGCCTCCATGCGCTGAAGAAAGCGAGAGGGTAGGGTCGGAGCGCCGCCGCGCTTGCGTGCGCGCGTCAAGACGACTTCCCGGGCGCCGAGAGCCTGGCAGAAATCATGCGCGGTTTGCCCGATGCGCCGGTCCACCGACGACAGACCGAGCGCCTCGCGCATTGGCCGGTTGAGCAGTGAATCGTTATTCGCCTCCGGCGGCCAGACGGTTTCGTCCAGACCGGAAAGAATGAACCGGGTGGCGCCATAGAGCCGCGCTTCGAGCAGGCCGAGAATTTGCAGACGCGGGTGTCCGCTCTCGGCGCGACGCAGCACGCGGTCGGCGATCAGGGCGTCGAAAAACGCCGCATAGGCGTCATGATCGAAAATGTAGCGGGGACTCGCGGCCTGCGCCAGTTCATCGAAGAACAGCGCCAGCGCCTCGCCCTCCTCGCCTGCGATTGAAGGGGTCGCGTCGTCGCAGCAGGCGAGGCCGAGCGCGGCGCGATGCGCCTCAATCCACCGGCTCAAGCTCGCGCGGCCCTTGATGGCGCGCAAGGGTTCGAAGGCGGCGTCCAGCTTGCCCGCGAAATCTTCAAGCGCCGCCCAATCGTCGTCGCCAAGACTTTTCTGGCGCGGATGCGCATCGCGCCGCTGCGCGGCCTCGCGCGCCGCTACGGCGGTCGCGCTCCAACTTCCGG
Organism: Rhodoblastus acidophilus; assembly: GCF_900187365.1. Lineage (GTDB taxonomy): Bacteria > Pseudomonadota > Alphaproteobacteria > Rhizobiales > Beijerinckiaceae > Rhodoblastus > Rhodoblastus acidophilus. Next base: position 94,575 of record NZ_FYDG01000012.1, on the reverse strand, counting down.
AGAGTCGCACGCCAGAGCGGAGAACGCCGAGTTCAAACAGCCGCGCCAGCTTCCTGACCTCCGGCCCCAACCCGAAATTTGCGAGCGGATGGGCGAGAAAGGCGGCGCAGTTCGCCGCGCCTCCAGACAGAGCCTGCAAAATCAGCCGCGACGCGACGCCCGCGGGCGTCGAACCTAGGGAGACGCCGCCCGAATCGTCGATTTCGATGTTCCAGCGCAGCAATTCGGCGCGCACGCGTCTGGCCAGCGCCCTGTCCGGCGTGACGAGCGCGGTGACGCGGTCAGGGTTGTCGAGCGCCTCGCGCAAGCAAAGGGCGATCGCCAACGCTTCCTCGCGCTCGTTGGCCGCTTCGATCAGCGCGACATCGTCCAAAGCCGCTTTGAGAAAGCTGTCGTCGTGGCTGGCGCGCCATGCGCGCCATTGATGCGTGCTTTCCGCCGGGCGAAACGCCTCGGACAGGAATTTTTCGCGCATCGCCAATTGGGCCGGCGGCGCGCCCAAGGACACGACATCTTCGCGGGCGACGCCCAGAATTCGGGTGAGGCGCGCGAGAAAAGCTTGCGGATGGGTTGGTATCCGGGCGGATGGGCTATACAGCGCCGCAAAGGCGTCGGCGTCGAGATGAACGTCGAGGCCGGGAAGGACGACGGCGCCGCGTTTGGCATGGGCGATGGCGGCGAGGAGCTGCGCCGTGACGACGTTTGAACCCGTCGATCCGAGAGCCACGACCGGTTGATCCGTATGCCCTATGGTTTCGACAGCCACGGCGAGGGCGGCTTTCTGCCGCGCCGCGGGATCGACAAAGCCTCGTTCCTGCTGGATCTTTGGCCAGGCTTCGACGGCGATGTTCAGAAAATGCAGCGTGACGCGCCAATATTCGTCGAAATCGCCGTTGAGATTTTCGAGATTTTTCCAGGCGACGTCCTCAATGATCATTTCGTCGATCAATTGAGCCAGTTCGCCCGACAGCCGCCAGGCGTCGGAGGGCTGGGTTCCGACCAGAATGGTCTCGGGCGCATGCCGAACCGCGCCATCCTCGTCGATGGAAACGATCGCCTGTTTCAGCCGCGCCGACCAATTGAGGATCAATTCGCCGAGGATCATACGGCGTTCAAGTTCGCCGGCCGCGCGCGGCAGTTGCGACTGGAACAGGCTGTTAAGTTCGGACCCGTCGTCTTCCAGCGCGCCAAGCGGCAGAATCTTTGGCATGGACAGCGGCGAGCGTCCGCGCTGCCGCAGGAGTTCCAAAGCCAGCGCGCGCGCGGCGCGACGGGTGGGCACATAGATTTTTAGGTCAGCGAGCGCGAGCGGATCCGACCCCTGGCCGATCCCGGGAATCACCTCGCCTTGGGTGAGAGCTGCGACGAATGTTTCGAGAAACGGGCAGCCTGGCGCTATGTTGAATACACGGGGCCGCAAGTCGGATCCCTCGAATCTGGCGCGTCGGCGGAAGCGGTCGAGCCGTGCGCGTCCAACCGCAACGAGAACGCCGCCTCAGCCTGCTCGATCATGCCGATGGTTCCGACGTGCAACCATCGTCCCTGCAAGACCAGACCATAAAGCCTGCCGCGCGCGGCCGCTTCAAAAAAGAACGGCGCGAGTTTGAGCGGCGCGACGTCGCGGCCCTCAAAAAGCGAGGACTTGATCACGCCGACGCCGGCATAGGTGAAAGGAGCTTCCTCATTCAGGCCAGGCCGCGACAGCGCGCCGGTTGCGTCAATGAAGAAATCGCCGCGCCCCTCAGCCCCCAGGCTCTCGGCGCGGTTCGCAAGCAGCAGCAGGACGTCCATCTTGTCAGCGTCCCAATGGTCGCGCAGGCGCGCGACTTGCGGCGAGGGCGCATCGACCCACAAAGCGTCTGTGTTGCAGATGAAGAAAGGCTTGCCTTCAAACCGGTCCAAAACCTTGATGATTCCGCCCGCCTGATCCAGCAGGAGCGATCGTTCATCAGAAATTTCGATGGATGGGCGGCAGCGGAGTTTGGCGGTTTCCTCGACCTGATCCGCGAGCCAATGCACATTGACGATCGCGTCGTCGACGCCGGATTCGTCCAGACGATCCAGCATATGGTCGAGCATCGTCTTGCCGCCCACGCGAACCAGAGGCTTTGGCAGCGTCATGGTCAGCGGCCGCATACGCGTGCCCAGGCCGGCGGCGAACACAAAAGCCTTTTCCGGGCGCGCGTTCATTTCAAGGCTCCGACAGAAGTTGCGGCATATTCTGTTCGAACCAGAGTTTGATTTCCGCGAGCGCTGGATGTCTCAAATTCTTGTTCAAATAACGAGCGACACGCGGAAGGTGTTGCAAATATGCGGGTTTATTGTCACGGCGGTCAAGCCGCGCGAAAATCCCGATGATCTTGCTGGCGCGCTGGGCGCCCATCACCGCATAGGACGCTGCAAAGGCGGCCATGTCGAACTCCGCCGCAACCCGTTTCCGCGCCAAGGCATACGCGCTCAGGAGCTTCAGTTCGAGGTCATCGGCGACGTCGACCCGCGCATCCTGCGCCAGGGAGACGAGATCGTAGGCGGCGGGACCAAGGACGCAGTCCTGAAAATCCAGCAGCCCGACCCGGCGCAGACCCGGGCGATCTTCGAGCCAAAGCAGGTTCGGCGAATGATAATCTCTCAGGCACCAGGTTTTTTTCTCGGCCAACGGCGCGGCCAGCGCCGCGCGCCAGGCGTTTTCAAGCTGCGCGCGGGGGCCGGATGCGAAGGTCAGCCCCGCGATATGGGGCGCGTACCATTCGAGCAGCAGTTCCGTTTCGGTCACCAGCGCGTCGAGGTCATAGCTGGGCAGGGCGTAATGTCTTTCGCCCAGCGGAAGCTCGTGCAAAAGATCGCGGCTGTGCAAGAACGCCAGAACGGCCGCCGCCTCGAGATAACGCTCGGGAATGGGGCCGTCGGCATCGACCACGCCCTCGGTTCCCAGATTTTCCAGAACCGCGAATCCGGTTTCAAGATCGGCGGCGTAAATCGCTGGAGCGGAAAGCCCCAGCGACCGCAGGCCTGCGTCGACAGCCACAAAGGGCCCGATATTTTCGGCGAGATGAACCAGGGCGCTGTAGGACTTGCCGTTCTTGATCGCCGGCCCGTCCGGGCGCGGCGGCGAGATCATGAGAATCGCCGTCTCGCCATTGTCGCGGCGCAGGAGATCGTAGGCGCGGGTGGAGGCGTCGCCTTGCAGGCGCGTGCGCTGGGCGCGACGCCAACCCGCGCGCTCCAGCACCGATTGCGCGCCCCGGGTTTGCAACAGTTTTTGCGCCATCGCGCCATGACCGGAAATTTCGGCGCGCCGATAGTTCGGGCCACGATGAGCGTCCGAAAACAGCGCGACATCGAGGCGATCCGCAGCAAGTTCGCCGCCCGCGCGCTCGGCCCATTCAACCAGCACAAGAGCGCCTTCGGACGCTTCATGCCAACCGAGTTCGACCAGTTCGCCGGGATCTTGCACGCGGTAGAGATCCGCATGCACGATCGGAAACCGCGCGGTCTCGTAAACCTGCATCAAAGTGAAGGTCGGACTCGGCGTCTCCAGCTCGGGATCATTGGCGAGGAAGCGCAACAGCGCGCGCACGAAAGTCGTCTTCCCGGCGCCCAGATCGCCCGAAAGCGTGATCAGGTCGCCAGCGCCGACAAATTCGGCCACCTCCGCCGCAAGAGCGCGCGTGGCCGCCTCATCCTCAAGATCAACGCGCCAAACTGGCCCCGTCATGCCAGTCCCTCAGCTTTCTCGCCGGTGATCTGGCGCCCGTTTTCACGGACGCCCCTGATAGGGAAAATGCAGGTCACCACCGTTCCTTCCCCTGGCGCCGAATCTATCAGAACTTCTCCCCCATGCGCCTCAACAAATGCGCGCACGATCGACAGGCCAAGTCCCACGCCGCGATGACGCGAATTCAGCGTGTGGCTTTCAAACCGATTGAAGACCTTGTCCAGGATATCGGGCGGGATGCCCCGGCCATTGTCCGACACTTTGAAGACGATGTCGTCGGCGCGGCGGAAGGCGGCGAGCGTCACCGTCTGGCCCGGTTCCGAGAAGCCGATCGCGTTCGAGAGCAGGTTGAACAGAATCTGGCGGATGCGTTTGCTATCGGCGCGGAAGACGCCAATGTCCTTCGGCATGACCAGCGACAGTTCGACCTGACATTCCGCCAGACGATCCTGCACGCCTTCAGCGGCTTCCCGGATCGTCTTGGCGATGTCGACGTCCTCGGCGCGCAATTCCATCGCATCGCGATCAATCGTCGCGAGATCCAGAATGTCGTTGATGATGGCGAGCAGCGCCGCCGACGATTTCAGCACATAGTTGGTGTATTCGCGCTGCTTTTCGTTCAGCGGTCCCACGCTCGAATCGCCCAGAAGCTGGATGAAGCCGATGATATTGGTCAGCGGCGAGCGAAGTTCATACGAAACATGGTGGACGAAATCGTCGCGCAACCGTTCCGCCGCCTCAAGGGCCTGATTGCGCTCTGTCAGGGCGCGTTCGACATTGACGCCGTCGGTCACGTCAATGAACGTCAGAAGGGTGCCGCCGTCGGGCAGAGGCGCCGCGGCGCAATCGACAATCGAACCGTCGGTGCGCGGCATGCGCCGTTCAAATCCCATGCGTGCGGCGTGAAGCCCGGTGACGATCGACCGCAGATCGTTCCATGCCGCGTCCTCTGGAACAAGACTGCGGCATCCCTGCGCGATCACATCAATATGGGGCTTCTTGGTCAGCTGGTTCAGGGGGAGGCGCCACATGCGTCCAAACGACGGATTGTAGAACTTCAACCGTCCATCGGCGCCGAACACAGCCACGCCTTCCTGCAACGCGTCCAACGTCTCGGACTGCACGCGGGCGAGTGAATTATATTGGGATTCCAGAGTGAAGCGTTCGGTCACGTCGTCGAACAGATAGGTCAGGCCACCCTGAGGATTCGGGTCGAAGCCGACGCGAATCGTGCGCCCGTCAGGAAGGTGCCAGACCTGGGGCGCCGGCTCCAGGCTGTGGTAGAGCGAGAGAAGGCTGTTTTTCCAGCTGCGAAAATCCGCCTGCTCCGGCAGGCGGCGCTCGGCGCGCAAGCGCTCAAGGATCTCCGAGTCGCTTGGCTTCTGGTCGAGAAAGGCTTGTTCGAGCCCCCACAACTGGCGATAGGCGGCGTTGGCGAAAACCAGATTCTTGGTGCGATCGAAGATCGCGATCGCCGTTGCAATCTGATCGAGCGTTCGGATGTGGGAATCCATCTGGCGGGCATGATCGGCCCGGAGCCCCTCCAGTTCGGAAAGGTCATAGGCGACGCCGCCGGACCCGCCCGAAAGGGACGCGTCCAGAACTTCCATGAGCTTGCGTTCGCCGGCGACCACGACGTTCCGCCGGACGCGCCAAGGCTGCCCCGCTTCGCGCGCACGGGCGGCTTGCTCGCGCGACTGGCTGTCGAGCAGTTCAAGGTTTCGCGCGGCGACGTCCCGCCGGTCCTTGGCTTCGACCGCGCGACAATAGGCGTCGTTCACCCAGGTGAGGACGCCGGCGCCGTTCCGGGTCCAGATCGGATGGCTCGAAACATCCAGCAGGGAGCGCAGGATTTCAAGTTGCGAGGTCTGCTCCGCATGAAGGGCGCGCAAGCGCATGAGCTCCAGCCGGTCGCCGGAAACATCGCGCACGCGAAGCACGGCGCGGCTGCCGATGGCGCGGCCCTCGGCTTCGAGATGTCGTCCATTGTGGCTGACGAGATCGAGGCGGAACCCCTGGCCGCGTTCGCGCAGGCGCGAGACATTCGCCTCCATCGCGCTCGCCTGATCGGCGGACAACCACGTGTTGAACCCCAGGATGCGTCGCGGCAACGGCGCGTCGAGCGCGAGACTGATGTCGCCTTCGATCTCCGGCTCGTTCGAAGACCCAGCCCAAACCACCACAAATTGCGAGTCGGAGGCGCTGAAGGAACGCGCGCGATCCGCCTGCTGGCGCAGCCTGTCGACTTCCGCTTGAAGCTCCAGCTCGCGTTTGCGCCACGCCTGACGACCCGCCAGATGAAAGAAGATCGTGATCGCGGAAAAAATGACGAGGCCGGCGCCAGCCGAAAGCCGGATCAATCCATGCGTTTCCTCCGCCTGGGCGAAATCAATCAATGACTCGGCGCGCGCCGCCATGGGCATGGCGATCATCGCCAAGGATGCGCTACGCAGCACGCGGGAGGCGGCGCGTTTAAGCGGAGTTGAATGGCGTTTCCGCTTCCTCATGGACCCTGATTCTCTCCGAACAGCAGTTGGCAGGGTCCCGACCCCGACGAATCAATCCAATTTACTGCGTTCAGACGCCACAAAAAAGCCTCCGTGTCATCGGCACGGAGGCTTGGTCAGCAAAAGACCGGTCAATCCCAGCGATCAGTAGCGATAATGATCGGGCTTGAAAGGCCCTTGGGCCGGCACGGACAGATAATCCGATTGCGCCTTGGTCATTTCGGTCAATTTCACGCCAATTTTTTCGAGGTGCAGCTTTGCGACTTTTTCGTCGAGCACCTTCGGCAGCGTGTAGACCTTACGCTCGTACTGTCCTTCCTTGGTATACAACTCAATCTGGGCGAGCGTCTGGTTGGTGAAGCTTGCCGACATGACAAAGGACGGATGGCCCGTGGCGTTGCCGAGATTGACCAGGCGTCCCTCGGACAGGAGGATGATCCTCTTGCCATCGGAGAACTCGACCTCGTCGACCTGCGGCTTGACGTTGTGCCACTGGAAGTTCCGCAGCCCGCCGACCTGAATTTCGGAATCGAAGTGGCCGATGTTGCAGACGATGGCGCGGTCCTTCATGGCGCGCATGTGGTCGACCGTGATGACGTCGACATTGCCCGTCGCGGTCACGAAAATGTCGGCGCGCGGCGCGGCGTCGTCCATCGTGGTGACTTCATAGCCTTCCATCGCCGCCTGCAGCGCGCAGATCGGGTCGATTTCGGACACCAGCACCCGGCAGCCGGCGTTGCGCAGCGAGGCGGCAGAACCCTTGCCGACGTCGCCGAAGCCGGCGACCATCGCGACCTTGCCGGCCATCATGACGTCGGTGCCGCGGCGGATGCCATCAACGAGCGACTCACGGCAGCCATAGAGGTTGTCGAACTTGGACTTGGTGACGGAATCGTTGACGTTGATGGCCGGCCACAGCAGGCGGCCTTCCTTCTGCATGATGTAAAGGCGATGAACGCCCGTCGTCGTCTCTTCCGTCACGCCCTTGATGGACGCGGCGTTGCGCCCGTAGAAGCCCGGATTGGCCTTGAGCCGCTTCTTGATCGCGGCGTAGAGGACTTCTTCCTCTTCATTGCTCGCGGTGTCGAGGAAGGCGACGTCGCCCTGCTCGGCGCGCAAGCCGAGATGAATCAGCAGCGTGGCGTCGCCGCCGTCATCGAGGATCATGTTGGGCTGACCGCCGTCGGCCCATTCGAAGATCTTGTGGGTGTATTCCCAATATTCCTCAAGGCTCTCGCCCTTGATGGCGAACACCGGCGTGCCCTTCGCCGCAATGGCGGCGGCGGCGTGATCCTGCGTCGAATAGATGTTGCAGGAGGCCCAGCGCACGTCGGCGCCCAGCGCCTGCAGGGTTTCGATCAGCACGGCCGTCTGAATGGTCATATGCAGCGAACCGGCGATCCGGGCGCCCTTCAGCGGCTGCGCCGCGCCATATTCCGCGCGCGTCGCCATCAGGCCGGGCATTTCGGTTTCGGCGATCGCTATTTCCTTCCGACCCCAGTCGGCGAGCGCGATATCGCGAACTACATAATCGTGAGTTGGGTGGGACATAAGAAAAATCCTTCGGCTGCGGCTCGGATATAGCAGCGCGCGCAACCATTGGCAATAAACATATAAAGAACTCTTTATGTCCGCGTCAGCGCTCGCGGAAAACCCGGGTCAATTGATCGCTGATCGGCTTGAACAAATAGCTCAGCATGGTGCGGCTCTCCGTCGAAACCAGAACTTCCACCGGCATGCCCGGCACAAGTTTCAGGCCGCCCAGCCGCTCGATTTCCTCGTGGGAGAGCGCAATCCGCACCTGATAGAATGTCACGCCTTGCGGATCGCGCGCCGCATCGGGGGAGACGAAGACGACCTGGCCCGAAAGCTCCGGCGTCGTCCGTTGATTGAAAGCCGGAAAGCGCGCTTGCGCGTTTTGTCCCAGCCGCACCTGGTCGATGTCGCGCGGCGACAGTTTCGCCTCGACCTGCAACTCGTCGTGGTCCGGCACGATCTCCAGCAGAACTTCGCCGGGCGCCGCCACGCCGCCGACGGTGTGGAGCGCGAGCTGATGCACGCGCCCGGCCGCCGGCGCGCGAATATCCAGCCGCGCGAACAGGTCGCGAACCGCCACGGCGCGCTCGACCAGTTCAGCCTCCTTGTCCTGGCTTTCGCGCAAGTCCTTCATCACCTCGGTGCGGAAATCCTGGTCGAGTCGCGCCACCTGCAGCCGGGCTTCATCGACCTTTGCGCGCGTCTCCGCCGTATTCGACACCAGCTGCCCCTGCACGCCATTGATGCGCGCCGCCTCGCGCTGCAAGGCGGTGAGACGTGGCAGCGGCACAAGTTTCTTCTCATAAAGCGTCGAAACGCCCTTGAGTTCGGTGTCGATCAACTGCCTCTGCGCGATCTGCGACTGCATCTGGGCGTCGAGCCCGCGCAATTCCTCCTCCAGCTGGCCGATGCGGCCCACCAGCAGATCCTTCTGGCCGACGCGCGAAGTCCGCCGCGCGCGAAACAAACTTTTCTCCGCCGCGAGGATCGCGGGCGCCTCCTGATCGTCGCGGTCGGCGGGCGCCATGGTTTCGGGCATATCCGCCTCGTCGCGCTCGGCGACAAGGCGCGCGACTCGCGCGCGCATCGCGTCGAGCTGGCCGACCACGACCTGCAAATTGGCCCGGGCGGAGGTGTCGTCGAGGCGAACCAGCGGAGCCCCCGCCTCGACCTTGTCGCCGTCGCGGACGCTGACGCCCGCGACGACGCCGCCGGTCGGGTGCTGCACCTTCTTCACATGCGATTCCGACACCAGGGCGCCCGCGAGGATCACGGCGCCCGCAAGCGGCGCGAACCCGCCGAGCAGGCCGACGATCAGCGTTCCAGCGACGATGACGCGCATGCCGGCGCGCAGCTCCCGCCGGCACGCGACGTCGAGTTGCGAGGCGAGGCCGCTCGCAGGCGCCTGGGGCGCGACGGGACGGGCGATTTCCAGCCGTGTCGGCTGCGGCGCAAACGGCAGGGACGGCCGTGGAGGCAAACGCGAAATCTGGTTCATGCCGCCCCCCTGATGGTTTGGGCCGCGCTCGGCCCCGGCTTCGCCGCGCGCAGCAACGCGCCGAAAACTTCGTCGCGCGGCCCAAACGCCTGCACCCGGCCTTCGATGACGATCATGGCCATATCCAGCGCCTGCAGCGCGTTGGGCCGATGCGAAACGACCACGACAATGCAGTTGCGCGCGCGCAATGCAGTGATCGCGCCGGTCAGCGCCGCCTCGCCGGCGGCGTCGAGATTGGCGTTGGGCTCGTCCAGAACCACCAGGAAAGGGTCGCCGAACACCGCCCGCGCCAGCCCGATGCGTTGGCGCTGGCCGCCGGACAACGCGGCGCCGCCCTCTCCGATTCGCGTGGCGTAGCCCTGCGGCAGGCGCAGGATCAGGTCATGCGCCCCGGCGGTCATGGCGGCGTCGATGACCTGCTCGGCCGTCGCGGCTTCATCGAAGCGCGCGATGTTTTCGGCCACGGTGCCGTCGAACAGCGCGACCTCCTGCGGCAGATAGCCGAGGCAGCGTCCGAGATCATCGTGCGCCCATTGGTCAAGCGCCGCGCCGTCGAGCCGCACGGCGCCGCCGCGCGGCGGCCACAGCCCGACCAGCGCCTTGGCGAGCGTCGATTTGCCGGAGGCGCTCGGGCCGACCAGCGCCAGCCCCATGCCGGCGTAAAGCGAAAACGAGACGTCCGACACGATCGGCCGGTCGGTTCCAGGCGGGGCGACGGCGAGCATTTCGACCGTCAGCTCCCGCGTCGGCCGCGGCAGGGACACGGTGGCGGACGGCGTCGCCGCCACACGCAAGACGTCGCGCAGCCGCTTCACCGCCTGACGCGCCGCGACCATCTGCTTCCATGTGCCCAGCGCCACTTCCACCGGCGCCAGCGCGCGTCCCATCATGATCGAGGAGGCGATCATGATTCCGCCCGACGCCTGTTCGTTGACGACGAGATAGGCGCCGACGCCGAGCATGGCCGATTGCAGCACGAAGCGCAGCATTTTTGCGATGGAGCCAAGATTGGCCTGCACGTCCATGGCGCGCAGGTTCTCCTGCAGGAAACGCTCGTTGACCTCGGACCATCGCGCGGTGAGGCGACGGGTCATGCCGAGCGCGCGGATCACGTCGGCGTTGATGCGGGTGGCGTCGGCAAGCACCTGCCGCTGCGCGCTGCGCTCGGTGGCGGCGAGCGAGGGCGCCCGGCTCTGACGCTCTGTCACCCAGGTCATGGCGACGATCGCGGCGCCGCCGAGGGTGGCGACGAGGCCGATCACGGGATGAAAGACAAACAAGGCGATCAAGAAAATCGGCGCCCAGGGCATGTCGAGAAAGGCCGTCGGCCCCATGCCCGACAAAAAGGCGCGGATCTGGTCGAGATCGCGCAGGGGTTGCTGGGTGACGATCGGGCGCACGCCCCGGAGCGGCAGCGTCGCGAGCGCAAGGTGGATCGGCTCCTGCAAAGACACGTCGAACAGAGCGGCGGCGCGGGCGAGCATGCGCGAGCGCAGCGCGTCGAGATAGGCCTGCACGGCGAAGGCGACCAGCGCGAGCGCCGACAGGCCGACCAGCGTGCCGACGCTGCGGCTGGGGATCACGCGATCGTAAACCTGAAGCATGTAGATCGACCCCGACAAGGTGAGCAGGTTGACCACGCCGCTGAAGACGGCGACGCCGCCGAGGCGGCGCGCGCTGGCGCGCAGGCCATTGCCCACCGGGTCGTCCGCTTCGCCGTCGAACATGCGCATCCCCCGCCCAATTGAAACAGAGGCTCTATTCAAAGAAAAAACCGGCGATATTAAGTCTGATTTGTCTTTACTGCCTTATTGTTTTCGGGCGGCTTCGTAATTACGAATGACGCCGCCGCGGAACAGCCGCGCAACAAACCGGATATCGCCGCAATCGCCACCGGCTGCGCCGTTATTTTGGCTTAATTTTCATTGAGATATAGACAACGACGCCACGCTAGAGGCAGGATTCTGAAGTGCCAAGCGTGTTCCGGTTGTCCTCATGCGTGGCGTCTTCTGCATGTAATAGACATGCGTTGTGCAAATAATATAACGTTAATCAGCGCTGCATGAACGTTCATCATTCGACAGCCATGAAACATGGCTCGTAATGCAGAATGGAAATTATGCCTATTACTTCGCCTTGAGCCAGGCCCGGTTCGGAGTCCGCCTCAGCCAGCGCAATGCTCGCAGCGGGCTCGGCTCGCGCACGAAGCTCTGGCGCAACAAACGATAAAGTGGAGACTTCGATATCTGGCAGCCAACACCATGCCTGCGACGAACATCGACGTTTCGGCTTTCGCCACCAGCCTGAACGACGCCACGCGCGCCCTCGACGGCGGTCTCTGGTCGCAGACCGCGAGTGAAGGCAACCAGGGCGCCGGATCGCTCGCGCGCTACCAGGCCGATCTGGCCACGATCAAGACCGACCTCGCCAACGACCACAGCGCGCAAGCGACGGCCATTCAAAATGACATCGCCACGGCCCTGAACGCCGCGCCCAACACGATTGGCAACGGGGCGGGCGTCGCGGCGGCGCAGACGGCGCATCTCGATATTCTCGCGCAAGCGGCGATGGATCCGCTGCTGGCCAACGCCGGCGTCACCGCCGCCCCGACCGCGCTGAACAACGCGGCCGCCGCGCCGCACGCGACCTTCGCCGACCTCGGCGCGCTGTTCAACGATGTCGTCGGCAAATCGCTGGGCGGCGTCAATGCGGCGACCGCCCCCGCGCTCAACGCCGAGCTCGCGACCATTCAAAGCGGCCTGCAAACGCTGATCCAAAATGACGCGAAGGATTTCAACGGGCTGACGGCTGTTCATGCCCAAACCATCGCCAACCAGCTTGGTCTTGAGCAGAACTATAACTCCCAGGCCGGCTCCAGCTCGATCGCGCGCGCGGACCGAACGACAATCTGCTCGTCATCGTCGACATCGTGCAGGGCGACAACGCTCTGTTGTCGCTGGCCGACAAAGTCTGGTCGGTCTCGCCCGAAGCGGCCAAGGCGACGACGCCTTATCAGGACAACGCCGCTCAGACCAATTTCTGGGCGGGCTTCGTCGCCGCGTCCAACTCGCTGGGCCAGCAGGCGGAGGCGCTCGTCGGCTCGGGAAATGCGGCGGCCATCGCCAAGCTGACCGGCCAGTTGCACAATTTCGAGACCAATACGCAGGCGTTCGACACCTCACAGGGCGGCATTTTCGCGGCCCGTTTCGATAACGAGTTGAAGGGAAACCAGAGCACGACCGGCGCCGAGGTCAACGCCCTGATCCAGGGTCTGATGACCGGAGACAAGGCGCTGGTGACCGCCAATGCGGCGGACGTCAGCAGCAACAATGTTCCGGTTGGCGGTGGAACATTCAACACCGACGCGACCACCGCGGCCCAGGCGTTGAGCACAGCGACGGGCCTTCCAGCCAACATGGCCGCCTCGCCGGACCTGACCGCGGCCCCCGGGGCCGCTGTCGCAGACATGGGCGGCGCCGGCAATGGCGGCGCTGCGGCGGCAGGAGGTGGAATGGCGGCAGGAGGCGCCGGGGCAGGGGGCGCGGCGGCTGGCGGAATGGGCGCCGGCCATGGGTTCGGCCATGGCGCTGGCCCGGGTGTAGGCGCCGGCGGCGCAGGCGCTGGAACCCCTCCGGCGGCCGCCCATCATCCTGCGATCGCCGACGCTCTCCACCCGTTCGATCCGGGACAGCACCACACGTTCCACCACATGTGGGGCTGACGCGCTTTCCTCAAACAACTCTAGCCGCTTCGCAGGAAGCGGTGCGACAGCGACCCCCCTGGCGCGAGCCAAGGGGGTTTTCGATTTTTCGCGGCATGTCGCACACGCTTTTTCGGAACATTTGGTCTCGAAAACGCAGTTTTCGCGTTGACATTTTTCGCGTCGGACGAACGCTCCACCCCGGCAAGGGGCGCGTCGCGCGGGAGAAGGATCGGAGAGCCAGGCCGCGCGGCCCGTGGCAAGCACCAGGCGCCATGCGGTTGTGATCCTGGCGTCCAATCTCCCACCCGGGTCTGAATAGATGCCGACGTCTTTGGCCCGAAAAAACCGCCAACCATTTCCACTTAAAGAAAAACCCCGCCGGAGCGGCGGGGTTCGGTCATTTATCTGACGGAGGAGCCGAGGTCGGCCGCGACGTCCACCTCTGTCAGGCCGTGGTTGAGGCTCTCGCGCCAGAGCGGCGCAGCATTTGCAGCGGGGCCGCGACGGCGCGCGCGAACGGCTCCCAGAACCCCGCAGCGGAACCGTGGCCGGGCACAAATGGGTCGGCATAGCAGGCCGCGCCGGCCGCGCGGGCGACCGCGCCCACCGCCTCGACCATACGCGGCGCGCCGCAGGCGTAAACGATGTCGCCGGGCCTGAGCGCCGGCAAGTGGTCGACCGGGCTACCGACGGGCAGGTCAGGGTGGCGCCGGTCGGCGTTGCGCAGCACCGAAATCACCTGCGTCTTGGGGAAGGCGACGAGGCGCCACAGCGCCGGCGCCATGTAAAAATCCGAGACCGAGTTGGCGCCGACCACCACCACAATCTCGCGATCCGGCATTTCACACAGGGCGGCATGGGCGATGGACCAGATGGGCGCGAAGCCCGCGCCGCTCGCCACCAGCACCAGCCGGTTGGTTTGGCCCGGCCGCAGCCACGCCGATCCATAGGGGCCGATCACCTTGACCTTGTGGCCGGGCTGGATCTCGCGGCCGAGCGCCGAAGACACCCGGCCATTGCGGACGCGCTTGATCTGCAGCCGAATCACGCCGCGCTCGAGAGGACCTTCAAGCGGCGCGCTCGGGCTGTAGCAACGCGCGGGAAAGCCGGCAAACCTCACCTGCACATACTGACCCGGCAACATTTCAAAAGGCCCCTTGACGGCCAGTGAGACCTTGGCGACGTCGACCGACAGGTCGCGGATCGCCTTCACCGTCGCGGAAAAACTCTCGACAGGCGGCGTTTCCTCAACGACGATTTGAAGATCAGACATGACCTTGGCTTGGCATGCGAGCACGTCGCCGGGGGAATCGGTCGCGCCACCCTCGACAGAACCGGAGGACACGGTGCAGCGGCAAGAGCCGCAGGTTCCAGAGCGGCAATCGTGCGGCATGTCCACCCCGCTCATCAGCGCGGCGTCCAGCAGGGTCTCTCCGGCGCGCGCGCGGAACGAACCCATGTCGGCGATCTCGACCTGAAATGTCTGGCGGCTCATCAGTTCATCTCCAGCTTGAAAGGTCTGATATGGCGGGTGTGATTGGCGAGGGTGTGGTCGAACACGCCGACCCACATGAAGGTCTGGTCGCCGATGACGACGTCGTCGCCCTGCTTGGTGTCGAGCTTGCGTCGGGCCAGCAGCGTCCACCGGCCTGCGGCCCAACGCGCCGTGCACAGGACGTCGGTAGGTTGCGACGGGCGCGGCGCGATCGCGATCATGCCGGGAACAATGGTCCCAATCGGAATTCGGGCGTCAAGTTCGGTCGAATACGGCGCCGACTCGTCCTCGCGCATCGCCCAGCGCGCGTTTTCCGCATCGCCGTGGTCCGGGTCGAGATCAATCGTCCCGAGCGCCACGCGCGTCGCGGCGACGTTGAGCGGCAGGCGCAGCGGCTGCGCCGGAGCGCGCGGGTCGCGCGGCGAGGACAGCGCGATATTTTCATAAGCGACGGACTGTTCCGGCTTAGCCGCGAATCCGCCCTTGTACAGCGAGGCGCCGTGGAGTTCGGCTGCCGTCGGCCGGGTGGCGGGACCGACGCGGTCGTTTTCGCAACGACTGGAGTCGAGGCCCCCCGCGCGCCACAGCCAGACGTTCACCGCGCTGCCGTCCTCGGTGTAGTGCATGCCGCGTCCTGACGCCGACGGCGGCTTGTCTGGCAGAGGGCGCGTTCCCGGATGGAACGCGCCGGGCCCGAACGGCTTTTCCACATTCGCGAGCATGAAAGCGAACTTGTCTTCATTGAGCGCGCCTTCGAAATTAGTCTGCTCGGCGCGCATATCTTCCGACTTGCCTACGACCGCTTGGCGCCGGGCCGCGCGTTCGTCGCGTGATTCGGAGAACAGAGCGCGCCAACCATTCTGTGTCTTGACCAGCGGCGCATGCTTCATTGACCGGGTCGGGTCCTCCCAGGTGAAGGCGAAATAGACGGTATCCTCATCATGCAGCGCGCGGATATCGACCAAGGAGGCGCCGGAGCCGTCGAGGTTCACGCCCTGGTTGGTGTGAACGTGCAGAACGGGCGCGTCTCGCCACGCTGGGCCCCAAAGATCGGGGCCGAGATCGGCCGCAGCGGGCTTGTCTATGCGGCCGACATAGAGCACGTCGCGAGAGGCGTGGTCGGCGTAAAGATAAGCGATGGCTGCGGCGCCGCCAATCAACGCGCTTAGGACGAACATGGCCACGCCGCTCAAGGAGGTCGAGCCGTGGTCGGCGGCGGCGGGGATCTGCGAAGGGCGCACAATTCGCAGCACCTGCCCCAATCCACCCATCGCCAAATGCGCGAGCACATGGGAGACGGCGTAGAAGAGAATTGCCCATGTCGCCCAGAGATGCAGCGTCACGATCACGCCGCCATAACCGCGATGCAAGATCACGCCGGTGACGATCTGGATGGCGAGGCTGGCGAAGAATAGCCAGTAGAGCAGCACGTTGACGGTGCTCCAGCGCGCCGAACCCGGACATTTGAGCGCGGCGAGCCGCGTGCGGTCGAGAGCCACTCGCCTGAAAAGACCAGCGTTTCGCAAATAGAGCAGATAAGCCACGGCGACGCCGATCAGCGTGACGCCGGCGAGGATGTGAATGATCCAGATTTTCGAAACCGGAAGATAGGGCGCGACAATGCTCAGATAGCCGGTGTCGGGCATATCCACGGCGAATCGCAATCCGGTCAGCACCGAAAGCGCAAGCGAAACGGCCAACAACCAGTGCAGAATGACCGTGCCTGTGTCCGTACGCTTTTTCTTCCTGTACCTGAACTGCATCGGCTTAAGAACCTCCCGCTCATCGCCAGTCGCTTTCGGGCACCCCAGGGTGAGCCGATGGGCGTCCGTCGCCGGCGCCTCTAGGCGCTCGTGACTTTCGCTGATTGAGCTAAGTGGTTAATAAGGCCACAAGAAGTTAGCCGACGGGTCTAACTGTGGCATGGCCGAAACGCGCCTTGGCCACTCGCGATCAAGCTCTGGTTGGAATGAACTGCGACCGCTGCAGGAAATCATGCATTAGCGTTGGCTTGACACACCCAACGACCGGATAGCGGCTCCGAGCCGAGATGCAGGCCTGAGGGCAAGCCTCAGGCCTCGGTAATTATTTTTGCGAAAACAAAAGCCGCGAATGCCTGCGAAGCTCCTACTACAGAGCTTCGACTTAGCGGACGCGGCCATAAAAATACCGTACTAATCGAGAAGTTTCTTGGTGATTAAATCGAACTGCTCAATCGACTTGAATTTTATATTGATCGATCCGGATTCGCCTCGTGCGTTTACATTGATCGCAACGCCCAAGGCGTCGGAAATGTTTTTTTCTATCCGCACGATATCGGGCGCCTTGGGAACCGAGGGGCGCGGCGGCTTCTTTTCATCGCCCTCCGCAACCAACCTTTCCACATCGCGGACTGACAGACCCTCATTGACGATCCGTTCGACCATGGCCGTTGGATCGTCCAAAGACAGAAGCGCTCTGGCGTGGCCTGCGGAAATTCGCCCATCGACGACATATGACCGCACGGAATCCGGTAATTTCAGAAGCCGCAACGTGTTGGTCACATAACTTCTGCTTTTGCCCAGGATTTTCGCCAAATCGGCCTGGGTATAGGCGAATTCGGCGATCAGACGATCGTAACCTTCCGCTTCTTCGATGGCGTTGAGGTCGGTTCGCTGCACATTCTCGATAATCGCGAGTTCGAGTGACAGACGATCGTCCGCCTCGACCACGACGATGGGAACTTCATGCAACCCAATCCGCTGCGCCGCGCGCCAACGACGCTCACCCGCGATGATCTCGAATATGTTCTTTGCGGCTTCCAACTCTCGAACGACGATCGGCTGAATGATCCCACGCTCGCGGATCGACTCTGAGAGTTCCTGCAGTGATTCGTCCGAGAAATGCTGGCGCGGGTTCCGAGGGTTGGCGCGCAAAAACTCTATAGGCGCGGTTCGCTGACCGACAGGTCCGGCCGCAGACTCAACGGGAAGATTTTCGCCAATAAGAGCTGCCAGCCCCCGTCCCAACCGAGGACGCGCGTCGTCGATCATCACTTCACCTCAGTTCGTCGGTGTCTTGCGGCGCATATTGACCGATCATGCGGCCCGCAACTCGCGCTCTCTCTGTATCACCTCGGAGGCCAACTTGAGATAAGCCTGCGATCCGTTACATTTTAAATCGTAGAGCAGTACGGGCTTACCATATGACGGAGCCTCGGAGACCCGCACATTACGCGGAATAACGGTATCGTAGACCTTCTTGCCCAGAAAAGACCGCACATCCGCGACGACTTGGCTCGCAAGATTGTTTCGCCCGTCAAACATGGTCAGAACGACGCCATGGATTGTAAGAGTCGGGTTAAGGCTACGCTTGACGTGTTCAACCGTCGACAAAAGCTGCGAAAGACCCTCCAGGGCGAAAAACTCGCACTGCAACGGCACCAGTACACTGTCGCTTGCCGCTAGTCCATTGATGGTGAGCAAGTTCAGTGAGGGAGGACAGTCGATCAGAACATATGTGATTTTTTCCGAAATCGCCTTGCCGCCGCCATTCGAGAAAGCCGACAACGCATTCTTCAATTTGAAGGATCGGTCAGCTTGATCGGCGATCGACAACTCCAGCCCCAGAAGATCCATCGTGGAGGGCACGATAAAAAGACGCGGGACCACGGTCGGCTGGATAGCGTCCGCCAGCGTTTTGACCCCGGTCAGCACATCGTAGGTCGACACCTTCCTTTGCGACGGGTCGATTCCCAGTCCCGTAGATGCGTTTCCCTGCGGGTCCATATCCAGAATCAAAACGGTTTCGCCAATGGCGGCCAATGCGGTGCCAAGATTGATCGCCGTGGTCGTTTTTCCGACGCCGCCCTTTTGATTGGCGAGCACGATAACTCGGATGCGGTCTCGATTATCCATCTGTCGCTCCAAGCGGCGCGGTTCAGCTATTCACGCTGTGTACGATGACGATTTTTGCAGTTGGATCGGTAACGCTGTTTACCGTTTCATAACTGAAGCTATCGTCCCCAGGCAGATTGGTCAATTCGCTCGCCAGTTCTTTCCCCTTGAAAAATAGACCACGGCCGCCCCTGATGAGGATCGGTCGCGCATAATCCAAGAGAGTCTTCATGGGAGCCAGCGCACGCGCTGAAATGATTTCAAAATGCGTGGAAGAAACGAGTTCCGGAAGAACGCATTCAATGCGCCCAACATGAATCTGGATCGCGGAATTGGTTTCACGTGAAACCTCGGCAAGAAAAGCAGCCTTTCGCTTATCCGATTCGACGAGGTGAACTATTCCGTTTTCTCCTGACACAAGGCCGATGACAAGACCCGGAAAGCCAGCGCCGCTTCCGATATCAATCCAGTTAGCCCAGGTTCCCGCCAAAGGAATCAATTGGAGAGAGTCAATAAAATGGCGCGGCCAGATCTCATTGAGCGTTGAGCGGCCCACCAAATTCAACGTGCCTTGCCACTTTTTTAACAGGTCTTCGTAGATGCGAAGCTTCGCGAGTTGCTCCGCACCCAGCTCAAACCCAAGCTGCGACAACGCCCGCGCATGCGAAACCGTCATTGCACGGCCGCTTTCGCAGCAAGCTCGCTTCTCTTTGTCCATGCAAGCAAGATCACCAACGCAGCTGGCGTTAAGCCCTCGATGCGGCTCGCCTGCCCCAACGTGCCCGGGCGCACGGTCCGCAGCTTCGCACGCACCTCGTTGGATAATCCAGGAATTGCGTCGTAGTCCATATCCACGCTCAACTGAACCGATTCGTCACGGCGCAAACTCGCCGCCATATTGCTCTGCTTTTCAAGGTAAACTGAATATTTGGCGTCAATTTCGACCTTTTGGGCGACCTTGGCGTCGAAATCGCACAACTCGGGCCAAATGGCGCACAATTGGCCAAATTGTACGTCTGGATACGAAAGAATCGAGAAGGCTGTTCTGGTGACGCCATCCAGATTGATCGGCAAACCGGCAGCCCTCGCTTCAGATGGCGATAGGCTTCGCTGTTTCAGCAGTTGCGTGAGTCGCCGTCCCTGGTCTTGACCCGCACGAAAATGCTCCGCCCTCTTTTCGGAAACGCACCCAATCTCCATTCCGCGGGGAGTCAGCCGTTCATCGGCATTATCGCAGCGAAGACATAGCCTGAACTCCGCCCGCGATGTGAACATCCGGTAGGGCTCCGTCACCCCTTGCGTGATCAGATCGTCGATCAAGACGCCAAGATAGCCCTCGGACCGGGAGAAGACGATCTGTTCCGACCTCAAGACGCGCAAGGCGGCGTTAAGACCGGCGACCAGCCCCTGCACGCCGGCCTCCTCATATCCCGTCGTACCGTTGATCTGACCGGCAAGGTACAGGTTGCCGATCAATTTCGTCTCAAGCGTCGGCTTGAGACCACGGGGATCGACGAAATCGTATTCCACGGCATAACCCGGCCGCAAAATCCTCACATGCTCAAGGCCCGGTATGGTTCGGACAAAATCCGCTTGAACGTCCTCTGGCAGCGAGGTCGAAATGCCATTCGGGTACACGACGCCATCATCTAGCCCTTCTGGCTCCAGGAAGACCTGATGCGATTCGCGATCACTGAACCGAACAACTTTATCTTCGATCGAAGGGCAATAGCGGGGTCCACGCCCCGAGATCTGGCCTGAATAAATAGGCGCCCTGTGAATGTTGCGTCTGATGATTTCGTGA
This sequence comes from Rhodoblastus acidophilus, assembly GCF_900187365.1. Classification (GTDB taxonomy): domain Bacteria; phylum Pseudomonadota; class Alphaproteobacteria; order Rhizobiales; family Beijerinckiaceae; genus Rhodoblastus; species Rhodoblastus acidophilus. The sequence goes on along the minus strand of NZ_FYDG01000012.1, from coordinate 74,442 downwards.
GTTTCCGCATTGGTGTAAGTGACGCCACAAGAAACTTGCGGGTTCGCGACGCCGCTCGACAGGCTGGAAAAGAGCTCGGGTTCTTCGTCGCCGTGCTGGACGCCGACTCGGTTCCAATCAATCGACTCTCGATCCAACCGGGCCGGTGTGCCAGTCTTCAAACGATCAACCTTAAAGCCCAGCCGAACCAATTTTTCGCCGAGGGAAACCGACGGCAAATCGCCCATGCGGCCGGCCGGCCAGGACTTTTCGCCTATAAAAATTTTGCCGTTCAAGAACGTGCCTGTCGTGATCACAAGCGCGCCGCAACAAAAGCTGCGGCCATCTTCGAGCACGATGAGGAAATCCTGATTGTCTACAAGCTTGAAGTCGACAACCGAGCCTTGGTGAATTGTCAGATTGTCTTGGTCATTCAACAACGCCATGATCGCTTCGCGGTAGAGGCGGCGATCGACCTGAGCGCGCGGACCTCTGACCGCTGGGCCACGCGAACGATTCAATAGACGAAACTGAATGCCAGCGGCGTCAGCGGCCCGCGCCATCAAACCGTCGAGCGCGTCGATTTCCCGCACCAGATGCCCCTTGCCAAGCCCGCCGATTGCCGGGTTGCAGGACAACTCACCAACGCCAGTCAACCTTTGGGTGAACATGGCTGTGTTCGCGCCAACGCGAGCCGCTGCCGCCGCCGCCTCACAGCCTGCGTGCCCACCCCCAACGACGATGACATCGAAATCGCGAACCGCCACTATCGACCACCTATTTTCCTATGCAGAAGCGCGAGAATATTCCGTCGAGAACATCTTCGACACCAATCTTGCCGATGAGTCCTTCCAACTCAAATATCGCTTCCCGCAATCTCATTGCGACGACTTCGGGAATTGAAACGGCGCCGCCAAGTCCCTTGAGCGCGGCAACCGCTCTTTGCAAAGCAAGCCGCTGTCGTTCGTTTACTGCAATATGATCGTCGCCGGCCGTGAAGGAGGTTGCGACGAAATTTTCCATGCGCCGGAGCAGTTCGTCCACATGATAGCCGGAATGGACCGAAATTGGCAGAGTGACGTCGTCCGCTTTCGCTGCACGGTCATCGAGAGATTCTTCGCGGCCGCTATCGCACTTGGTGTAGAGCCTCCAAACGGCCATGCCAGCAAATTCGGCAGGCGGAGGGACGATTTCACGACGATCACAAAGCCAAAGAATTAGATCGGCCGTTCGCGACCGTTCGATGGCGCGCGTGACGCCAATAGCTTCAATCTTGTCCGAAGAAGATCGAATCCCCGCGCTATCCACGAGATTGACGAGGTAGCCATTCAGATCCAGACGAACTTCTATCAGGTCTCGCGTCGTTCCAGGCAAGTCGGAGACAATCGCGATCTCCCGGCACGAGAGTTCATTGAGCAGAGTTGATTTTCCCGCATTGGGCGGACCAGAAATCAATACGGTCAACCCGCTCCGCAATATCTCCCCGCGCGCGTGGGTTGCGATATAGCGAGACATGGAAGACAGGAGGTGTTCCGTCGTCTGAACAATGAAAGCGTTTTCATAAAGCAGGACATCATCTTCGTCAGAAAAATCCAAGCTGCCTTCAATTGCAACAGCCATGGCAAGCAGTTGCTCACGCCAGCCATTGACGACAGTCTGAAATTTTCCAGAGAGGGAGGCGATCCCTAATTTTCGCTGCTGCTCGGTTTCGGCTGAAATGAGATCGGCTAACGACTCGACTTCGATAAGGTTCATCTTGCCGTTTTCGAGCGCTCGCCGCGAGAACTCGCCTCGGGTCGAAATTCGCGTCGCTGGAAAGGCGCCGAGCGCGTCGATCAGTCTCGCAACCACAGCCTTGGAGCCGTGAATGGAAAATTCCGCGGAGTCTTCGCCCGTAAAACTGTTGGGCGATGGAAACCAGGTTACGATAGCGCGGTCGATAACCTCTATCGAGACGGGATCTCGGAGCGCAAGCAGTGTCGCCTTACGCGGTTCTGGCACTCTGCCAGCTAACGCAGAAACGATTTCTTGGGTGCGGATTCCGGAGAGACGGATAACGGCCAGCGCAGCGGTGCCCGGCGGCGTAGCGAGCGCGAAAATTGTGTCATCAGCCGCAGTCGAGGCCATGCCGATCCTTGGACGAGATGCCGATGTTTCACGTGAAACATCGGCATCTCTCTGCTTCTTTAGGTGTTCATCGAATCGAAGAAGGCGCTGTTGCCCTTCGGCGTTTCTCTGAGCTTACCCAACAAGAACTCCGCAGCATCCACCGTGCCCATCGGGTTGAGAATTCTCCGGAGGACGTAGGTTTTCTTGAGGAGATCCGTCGGGACCAGCAATTCTTCCTTACGCGTGCCCGACCTGGTGATGTCGATCGCCGGAAACACCCGCTTGTCCGCCACTTTGCGATCCAGAATAATTTCCGAATTGCCCGTACCTTTGAATTCCTCAAAGATCACTTCGTCCATTCTCGACCCGGTCTCGATCAGCGCGGTCGCAATAATTGTCAGAGAGCCGCCCTCTTCGATATTACGCGCAGCGCCGAAAAACCGTTTCGGGCGCTGCAACGCGTTTGCATCGACGCCACCTGTCAGGACTTTGCCCGACGACGGAACGACCGTGTTGTAGGCTCGGCCCAGACGGGTGATCGAATCGAGCAAAATGACGACATCGCGTCTGTGCTCGACGAGACGCTTGGCCTTTTCGATCACCATTTCCGCGACTTGCACATGGCGAACGGCCGGCTCATCGAAGGTGGAGGAAATCACCTCGCCTTTGACCGAGCGCTGCATGTCAGTCACTTCTTCCGGGCGTTCGTCAATCAACAAAACAATCAGGTAGCACTCGGGATGATTTGTTGTGATCGACTGCGCGATATTCTGAAGAATCACCGTCTTGCCGGTCCGAGGCGGAGCGACGATCAATGCGCGCTGGCCCTTGCCAATCGGCGCGACAATATCAATGATTCGGGCCGACAGATCCCGCCGTGTGGGATCTTCAAGTTCCAGCTTCAATCGTTCATTCGGATAGAGCGGCGTAAGATTGTCGAAGTGAACCTTGTGCCGCACCTTCTCGGGATCTTCGAAATTAATCGAATTGACCTTCAGGAGCGCGAAATAACGTTCACCTTCCTTCGGACTGCGGATCAGCCCTTCAACGGTGTCGCCGGTTCTAAGACCGAAGCGCCGGATTTGCGAAGGAGAAATGTAAATATCGTCTGGCCCTGCGAGATAATTCGCATCGGATGACCTCAAAAAGCCAAATCCGTCTGAAAGAACCTCGACGACGCCTTCTCCGACAATTTCAATTTCTCGGGAAGCCAATTGCTTCAATATCGCAAACATCAATTCCTGCTTGCGCATGATTGAGGCGTTCTCGACCTCATGTTCCTCCGCAAAAGCGAGCAGCTCGGTTGGCGACTTGGCTTTCAACGAGTGAAGTTTAATCTCGCGCATGCGACAGATATCTCTATATTCAGGAATGGACGCTTGCACCCGCGCCGTAACGTTCAATCAGTTTTAAACGTATCGGTTGTAGCGGCGAAGTGGCGTCTCAATGAGGAGGGAGGCTGACTACTTAATATCAATCGACGATGGAATCAACCATACTCACAAACGACAATTGATATTTTAGTAATTTGGTGGAGCCAGACGGAATCGAACCGACGACCTCTTCAATGCCATTGAAGCGCTCTCCCAACTGAGCTATGGCCCCGTACCGGCTTGGGGTTTATCGCGTCGCCGCGAAGCACCGGTAGGGCGTCTATAACGACACTGGTCATCGACCACAAGCGTTTTTGGCGGAAGGATGAAAAAAATTTCCAAACGACGGCGGATCCGACGATCCGGTCGAAGGAGGCGAGGCGCAATCCCGCTTGGTTAACAAATCCTTCAGGAAAGATTTTAAGATTTTGTTAATTCTTTTATGGCGGCTGTTTTGAGGCATCCAACGCTGTCCACAAACTATCCCCAACCGGGCCGGGCGCATACGCCCGCCGACCAGAGAGTCGACGCCGCGAGACAGTCATAATTAATCTATCTAAAACAATATTTTGTGGATTTGCCCTTTTGTGATTGGGCGAGTTGCCAACCCTCTTCCCTGAGAGGGTCGGGAGTCAACGCACAAGCGCGAGGGTGTGAACAGATCATGGCGCCTATGCACGCCCGCCCGCTTCCTGTTGGTTAATGGATAGTTAATCACATGAGACGGCGGTGCATGTGGATAAGCACCCAGCCGCCAAGGGCGTCGATGCGAAACGAGGCGATATCGGCCCGACGGGCATTCGATTCCAATGCTAACAAACACGACGGCGTACGCGCTTCTTGTCAATAAACGTGGAATCGGGACCTCAGTTTGCATGCAATGGGAGCTCCTGGGTTCACACAGTTGCTCAACGACAGCTCGCGCCCGCGCGGGGCCTGTAGGGGTGTCAGGAGTGATCCGTGAACCGCCAGCTCTCGTTGCCGGTTTCTACGATGTCGCAATGATGCGTCAGGCGGTCGAGAAGGGCGTCGTCATCTTGGCGTCTCCGAAGGCGAGATGGGTGGTGCAGATCACGGGAGCTCATTGCTAAAGCTGGCGGGCGAGTCGGCGCGCGCTGGAGCGTGAGCGCGTCCGGCGTGGCGATGGTAAGCAGAGACGGCGGCGCGCCAGCAAATTCAGAATGACGTCGGCGGAATGGACGTTATCGGCGGGCGCCTCGGCGCAGGCGGCTTCGACCCCCGCCAAACCGTCGTCGGAGTGGGCGAGCGTTTTCCGAATCTGCTCGAGGGCTCCCGGCCGAAGCCAGTTCTTGAAGGGAGTGCCGTTGCGCAATGCGCCCGGCCTTGTCGCCAGTATCGTCCTTGGCCGGCGGCGGCGGTCCAATGGCCTGCCTGGGCGACAACTTCGAGGAGTACAAGCAGACGACAAAGACCGGCGCGATCGCAGCGCACGACCTCAAGCTCTGCCCGCTGGTCATGCGGGTCATTGGTATGAAGGGCGTCTGGAACATGGACGCGCGCGCGAGTGGCATTTCGGCCAATGATGACGCCGACGCGGACCAAGACGACATCATGGCGCAGGCCGCGCATTCACAAGTTTCAACGATGGCCCGATACGTTCGAGGGACTATCGGGACGTTACGGAAGGTCGCGAATCTGAGGGCCGCGCATCGCGCGGATCGCAAGCCGAACGATTAATGGGGAACGGGAGGACCGGATAGATCAGCGGTAGGCCGACAATCGATTGAAATTATTCGCTTGATTGGAGCGGGCGATGGGAATCGAACCCACGACATACAGCTTGGGAAGCTGTCGTTCTACCACTGAACTACGCCCGCAATAATCCCACTCTTAACCCGCTCCGCGCCGTCCTTCAACGGGGTGTGCGAAAATGTTTAGACAATTTCAGCCCCTGCGCTTGATAGTTCGAGCCGAGACGCGCGCCATAGAGATTGTGGGGCGTTTCCATCATTCTTTCATAAACCAACCAGCCGACCGCCTGTCCGTCCTGGAGGATGAACGGCACGTCGTGCGAGCGGACCTCCAAGACCGCACGGGCGCCGGCGCCGCCGGCTTCCTCGGCGCCAAAGCCCGGATCGAAGAAACCCGCGTAATGAACACGGAACTCGCCAACCAACGGATCAAACGGCGTCATCTCCGCCGCATGGTCCGGCGGCACGCGCACGGCCTCCTTGGAGGCGAGAATGTAGAATTCGCCGGGGTCCAACACCAGTTCGCCGCCGCCGCGGGAAAAAATCGGCTCCCAGAAATCGGCGGCGTCGCAGGACGCGGTCCGGTCGACGTCGATCAGGCCCGTGTGGCGCTTGGCCCGATAGCCGACCAGTCCGCCCTCAAACCCTGAGAGATCAATGGAGACGGGAATGCCTCCGGCGAAATCGGGATTGGCGTTGGACACCAGTTTTTCGCGGGCGTGCAAGGCGGCGTGGCCGGCGCCGTCCAGCTTTGTGTTGCCGCGCCGAAACCGGATTTGCGACAAGCGGGAATTTTCGCGCGCCAGGATGGGAAAGGTGCGCGGTGAGATTTCCGCATACAGCGGGCCGCTATAGCCGGGCTCAATCGTGTCGAAGCCGCGGGCGCGGTCGGCGATCACCCGGGTGAAGACGTCGATGCGGCCGGTCGAGCTTTTGGGGTTGGCGGCGGCCGAAATGTCCTTGGGCAGCGCCAGGCTTTCCGACAGTTCCGCCAGATAGACGCAATTCGTCTCCAACACGGCGCCGGCGCTCAAATTGATCTCGTGCAACGCGTGGCGTTTGATCGCGTCGCCGAGGCTTTTGCCGCCCGGCAGAAAAGAGGCGCGCATCCGCCAGGCGCGGCGCCCCAGGCGCAAATCCAGGCTCGCCGGCTGGATTTGATCGGCTGCGAACGGGGTTAACGGCAGAATGGCGCCATCCCGCGCCAGGGCTGCAATCTGGTGGGCCGCGAAAATGCCCTGTTTTTGTTGTTGTGTCCCGGCGGCCACGGCTTGCTCCCTCGCTGTCGCCCTGCAGTCCTAGCGCCGCGAGCGCACGTCGTCAAAAAGCGCTGCGCCCCAGCCTTGACTCCACCCGGACCCGCTCCTATTTAGAGGACGCTTGTTAGCACTCGTTCGAAGTGAGTGCTAACAAGCCTTCCCTTTCACCCCGGCCTGTCGGCCGGCGGATCAAACAAACAAAGGACCTTATCATGGCCTTCCGTCCCCTCCATGACCGCGTCGTTGTCAAGCGCCTCGATGGCGAAGAGAAGACCAAGGGCGGCATCATCATCCCGGACACCGCCAAGGAAAAGCCGCAGGAAGGCGAAATCGTCGCCGTCGGCCCCGGCGCCCGTGACGATGCTGGCAAGCTTTCTCCGCTCGACGTCAAGGCCGGCGACCGCGTGCTGTTCGGTAAGTGGTCGGGCACCGAAGTCAAGATCGACGGCCAGGACCTGTTGATCATGAAGGAATCCGACATCCTCGGTGTAATCGCCTGATTACACCCGGCTTGATCGGCTGATCCTTCCCCTCAATCATTCTTATTGGAGCTAAACATGGCTGCTAAAGACGTCCGCTTTTCCACCGACGCCCGCGACCGCCTGCTGCGCGGCGTGGAAGTCCTCGCCAATGCGGTGAAGGTCACGCTCGGCCCGAAGGGCCGTAATGTCGTGATCGAAAAATCCTTCGGCGCCCCGCGCATCACCAAGGACGGCGTGACCGTCGCCAAGGAAATCGAACTGTCCGACAAGTTCGAGAACCTCGGTGCCCAGATGGTCCGCGAAGTCGCTTCCAAGCAGAACGATATCGCCGGCGACGGCACCACCACCGCGACCGTGCTGGCCGCCGCCATCGTCAAGGAAGGCGCCAAGGCTGTGGCCGCCGGCCTCAATCCGATGGATCTGAAGCGCGGCGTTGACCTGGCTGTGGAAGCCATCGTCGCCGACCTCAAGAAGAACTCCAAGAAGGTCACCTCCAACGACGAGATCGCCCAGGTCGGCACCATCTCGGCCAATGGCGACACCTTCATCGGCCAGGAAATCGCCAAGGCGATGCAGAAGGTCGGCAACGAGGGCGTGATCACGGTTGAAGAGGCCAAGAGCCTGGAGACCGAGACCGACATCGTCGAAGGCATGCAGTTCGACCGCGGCTACCTCAGCCCCTACTTCGTCACCAACGCCGAGAAGATGATCGCGGAGTTGGAAGACCCCTACATTCTCATCCACGAGAAGAAGCTCTCGACCCTGCAGCCGCTGCTGCCGGTTCTCGAAGCCGTCGTCCAGACCGGCAAGCCGCTCCTGATCGTCGCTGAAGACGTCGAAGGCGAGGCTCTGGCCACCCTGGTCGTCAACAAGCTGCGTGGCGGCCTCAAGATCGCCGCCGTCAAGGCGCCGGGCTTCGGCGACCGCCGCAAGGCCATGCTGGAAGACATCGCCATCCTGACCGCCGGCACGGTGATCTCGGAAGACGTTGGCATCAAGCTCGAGAACGTCACCCTCGCCCTGCTCGGCCGCGCCAAAAAGGTTCGCCTCGACAAGGAGAACACCACGATCGTCGACGGCCTCGGCGAGAAGAAGGACATCGAGGCCCGCATCGCCCAGATCAAGGCGCAGGTCGAGGAAACCACCTCGGACTACGACCGTGAGAAGCTGCAGGAGCGTCTGGCCAAGCTCGCGGGCGGCGTCGCCATCATCCGCGTCGGCGGCGCGACCGAAGTCGAAGTGAAGGAAAAGAAGGACCGCGTGGAAGACGCGCTGAACGCCACCCGCGCCGCGGTGGAAGAAGGCGTGCTGCCGGGCGGCGGCGTGGCCCTGCTGCGCGCCATCAAGGCGCTCGACGCGGTCCAGACCACCAATGCCGACCAGAAGACGGGCGTGGACATCGTTCGCAAGGCGATCCAGTCTCCGGCCCGCCAGATCGTCGACAACGCCGGCGCCGATGGCGCAGTGGTTGTCGGCAAGCTGCTGGAATCCAATGACTACGCCTTCGGCTTCGACGCCCAGTCGGGTCAGTATGTCGATATGGTCAAGAAGGGCATCATTGACCCGACCAAGGTTGTGCGCACTGCGATCCAGGACGCCGCTTCGGTTTCCGGCCTGCTGATCACCACCGAAGCCATCATTGTCGAGGCCCCGAAGAAAGACGCCGGTCCGGCTCTGCCTCCCGGCGGCGGCATGGGCGGCATGGACTTCTGAGCGACATTCGCTTTCAATTTTGAGAAAGGCCGCCTTAACAGGCGGCCTTTTGCTTTGGGCGCTTGCAATGGAAACCATTTGCGAACAAGGTCGCGTTCCGGAGGTGGAAGAAACTTGACCTATGTCATTTAACACAAGTGACCAACGCCACTTTCGCATCCGCAGCAGGCGGACTAACGGTCAGATTTGTTAGCTGCTTCGCAGATGTTAACCGGAAGGGACTCCGCCGACGTCCTGGCCGGAGGGAACAATGGATCAATATAATTCCGCCAAGTCTGTCGCGTCCACGAAGGCCGCCGTTTCGGCGCCGGCTGAAGAAAGTCGGACCGTGACCCGCGTCGAATTGCTGGACGCCGTCTATAATGCTTGCCCGACATTATCGCGCGCGCAGGCTCGTGAAATTTTCGAGATGACCCTCGATGAAATCGTCGGCGCGCTGGTGCGCGACGATCCGGTCAAGCTGCGCGCTTTCGGCGCCTTCGCGGTGCGCTCCAAGCGCGAACGCGTCGGCCGCAATCCCCGCACGGGCGTCGAAGCCAAGATCACGGCGCGACGGGTGCTGACGTTTAAGGCCTCGCCGACCCTCATCGCAAAAATCAACGGGGACGCCGCCGTCGAGGAATAATTCAGGACGCGCGTCTGCTGGTTTGCTGATGTTGGCGCTGAAATTCTCCTGACGGGAGAGTTTCAGCGCAATTTTTTTGAGTGTAAAATTCAGGCGGTGAGCCTGACGCCGAGGATTTGCGCGTAAAAGGCGACGATTTTTCCCGCCTCTTGCGCGATGTCATGGCGCGCCTGCGCCTTTTCGCGCGCGCGCGCGCCCATCGCCGCGGCTTTATCGGGATCGGCGAGCAAGGGCTCCATGGCCGCCGCGAGCGCGTCGACATCGTCCGGCGGAACCAGAAAACCGGTGTCGCCATCGGCCACCAGCTGCGCCGCGGCGCCTGTTCGCGTGGCGACTACGGCCGTCCCGCTGGCCATGGCTTCGAGCGGCGTCAGACCGAAACCCTCCCAGCGCATGGGCGCGACATAGAGCGTAACCAGCGCGAACCAGTGCGGCATCTTCTCGCGCGGCTGCTCGCCGAGGAACAGAATGCGCGGCTCCAATCCGGCGGCGGCGATTTTCGCCTTCAGTCCGGCGACAAAGTCTTCATTTTCGGGGGTGATCAGGCCGGTCAGCAGCAGCGTCGCGTCGGGATATTTCGGCAGCAGCCGCAGCGCCGCCTCCACCAGCACATCCGTGCCCTTTTGCGCGCGGATGCGGCCGAAGCAGCCGACGCCAAAGCGTCCGGGAAGCCCGGCCTTGCGCCATTCGGCGGCGCGATCGGCCAAAGGCTGAAATCGCCCGATGTCGACGCCATGGTGAATGACGATGCAGGGGACTTCCAAGTAGGAAGCCGAAGCCTCCGAGGTCGCGATCACCCCGTCGATGCGGCGCAGCATCCAACGTGTGAAGTGGCTCTGCCGACGCTGGCCAGCCCAGGTGAAAATGATTTTCCACGGCTGGCGCAGGACGTGTTTCAACAGCAGGCCGACGATGATTTCGTCGTTGCGGCGGGCGTGCCAGAGCCGATGGCCGCCGCACGGCGGCCGCGACCATCCGCGTGACAAAATTTGCCAGAAGGAGATTTTGGGCGTTTCCGGGGGAAGGTGCGCGCCGACGCACGCCACCGGCGCGAGGCGCGCCACATGCGGCGCCAGCGCCAGAATGGTGGAGGTCACGCCGGAATAGCGCCAGTGCAGGTTGGGCGTGACCGCGAGCAGGCGCCGTAGGTCGGGTTTTTCCGGCGCCATTCGGCTCAACGCGTCTCGGCGTGCGCTTCGATCCGGGCGATCTTCTTCGTCGGTTCGGACTTTGCGCTGATCGTCTTCATCATCGGCTTGACCGCCTGCGGGTGTGCCGACACAGCTTTCTCGGACGGGAGCTTGACCGGCGCCGTCGCCATTTTGGCGTGTGCGGCCACAGGAGAAACGACCGCAGGCTTGGCGGCGCTCTCCATCCTCGTTTGCGTCTGCTGCGCAATCTTCATCGTCAAGGCCGAAGGCGCGGCCCGCGCCTTGTCGCCCTTGCCGGCGTCGAGCGCCACTTCCACGGGTTCGGTCAGCGCATCGGGACGGCTGACTTCGTGCTCGGCGATGTTGGCGAAAACCGGATTTTGCCCGCCATCCTTATAGACGAGCCGCACCGGGCGTTCGCCCTGTTTCACCAAAGCCGCGACTTGAATTTCGTCGGCGCGTTCGCGCTGGGCCACAAGCGATTCGACTTCAGGTTCGGCCGCCGCCAGCGCGGGACAAGGTCCTTCGGCGTCGAGCGGCTGACCATTGGCGGGCTTCATCCCGAATACGTAATGCGCGTCGCAGACGCCGACGCTCACCTCGCGATGGGTCGCTTCGAAATGATCGGCGCCTTTCTTCAGCTCCTTCCAGAATGGCATGTTCGGATCCATCCGGAATTTGGCGAGATTGGTCGCGTTCAAATGGAACGGCAGCGCCTGCATCTGGATGGCGCGCTGGCCCCCAGAAAAACTTTCGCGCGCGAGCGCGTAGATTTCGGCGATCTGCTTGTCCGTCATCGAGAAACAGCCGGCGGACGAACAGACGCCATGCACCATCACCGCCCCGCCCGTCGCGCCATGCGCGCGATCATAGGCGTTGGGATAGCCGACGTTGAAGGACAGATAATAAGCCGAGTTCGGATTCATTTGCCCCGGCGTGATGGAATAGAATCCCTCCGGCGATTGCCGGTCGCCTTCGCGGCGCTTCGGGCCGAGCTGGCCCGACCAGCGGCAGATCGGAAATGTTTTCAGCAGGACATAAGTCCCGTCCCCCCGCATTTTCCAGACTTCCAGCTCGGATTCTTTCTTGTAGGCGCGAATCAGCATGGGCGCGTCCGCGGACACGCCCTTTTCCGCCAGCAGCGCCACGGTCTCGCTCGAAAGCGCCTGCATGGCGCGGTCGTTGCCTCCGACGGTGTTGCAGCCGGACAGCGCGCTCAACGCGCCCAGCCCAAACAGGGCCGCGCCGCGCGACATCGGCGGGTGGCCGGAAAGACGGAAAAATCCTGCGCTCATGTTCAGTCCATCCCCGCGCGCGCCGTCACGTCCTTCGTACGCCATCGGTTGTTTCGTTTTGGACGAAGGTCAGTTGCGGCGCGTCGCGTCAGAAGGTTTACCGCTCTTAAACTTACCTCATCCTTACCGGACCGGGAGGGAATTCCCATAAATGGTGAAGGAATCCTTAAGCCAAACGGCTTGTAAGCATACACGGCAATGCGGCGGGAATCAGACCTTGCGCCCGATCGCCAGGAACTTCTCCTGACGGGTCGCGCGCACCTCATCGGGCGTCATGTCGGCGAAACGCGCCAGGGCGCTGGCCACGGCGTCGCCGACCGAGCGAATGGCCGCCGCGGGGTCGCGATGGGCGCCGCCAACCGGTTCGGCGATGATGCCGTCGATAATGCCGAATTTCATCAGATCCTGCGCCGTGATTTTCATGCTGGTCGCGGCGTCCTGAGCACGGCTCGAATCGCGCCAGAGAATCGAAGCCGAGGCTTCGGGCGAAGCCACCGTGTAGATCGAGTGCTCCAGCATCAGGACCGTGTTGCAGGCGGCGATGCCCAGCGCGCCGCCCGAGCCGCCCTCGCCGATCACGGTGGCGACATTGGGCGTGCCCTGCACCAACGCGGCCTCGGTGGCGCGGGCGATGGCCTCCGCCTGTCCGCGCTCCTCAGCCTCGACGCCGGGAAAGGCGCCGGCCGTATCGACAAAGGACACGACGGGAAGCCCGAACCGGTCGGCCAGTTCCATGATGCGCACGGCCTTGCGGTAGCCTTCCGGCTTGACCATGCCGAAATTGTGCTTGAGGCGCGAACTGGTGTCGAACCCCTTTTCCTGGCCGATCACCGCGACCGACTGGCCGCGAAAGCGCCCGAGGCCGCAGAGGATGGCCTCGTCCTCGGCGAACTTCCGATCGCCCGCCAGCGGCGTGAAATCTTCGATCAGCCCGGCGACATAATCGACGCAATGCGGGCGTTGCGGATGCCGCGCCACCTGCGTCTTCTGCCAGGGCGTCAGGGTCGCGTAGAGATCGGCGAGCGCCTTGGCGGCCTTGGCCTCGAGTTTGGCGAGTTCTTCGCCAATATTCGGCGAATCCTTCTTCTCGGACAAGGCGCGCAGGTCTTCGACCCGAGCTTCGAGTTCGGCGACGGGTTTTTCGAAATCGAGGTAGGAAGCCATTTGCCTTTTAGCCTTGCGGGAGACCCGGAAACGCTGGCGTCGCCGCGCCGGAAAGCGCGCGGAACCTGTCGATTTCCGCGCGGGAAGTCAAGTGAGGCGCGTTGTGACGGCGCCGCGGGGTCGCCTTAGAATTTCAGGGCCCGCGTCAGCTTGACGCCAGGAAGCTCCGAAATTCCGGCGAAGACTTTTTCGGGCACGCCGCCGTCGATCGCCACCAGAGCGATGGCCGAACCGCCCTCGGCGTCGCGTCCGAGCGCAAAAGTCGCGATATTGACGCCGGCCTCGCCCAACAGGCTGGCGAACCGGCCGATGAAACCGGGCTTGTCGGCGTTGGAGACGAAGATCATGGACGGCGCGAACTCGGCCTCGGCGCGAATGCCGGAGATGGAGACGACACGCGGCTTGCCGTCATTGAACACGGCGCCGGACAGCGAAAACACGCCGCCTTCGCTCTCGACCGACAGGCTGAGCAGCGAATCATAATCGCCTTCGGCCGCGCGGACGGTTTCGTCAATCACGATCCCGCGCTCGCGCGCGACCGCCGGGGCGGACACGACATTCACGTCGGTCAGCATCGGACGCAGGAATCCCGCCAGCGCGGCGGCGGTCAACGCCTTGGTCTTGAGTTCGCCGACAGCGCCCTCATAGGTGATGGTCAGTTTCTTCACGCCGACGTCGGTCATCTGCCCGGCGAAGGAGCCGAGCTTTTCCGCCAGCGTGATGAAGGGCGTCAGCTTGGGCGCCTCTTCCGCCGTGATGTTGGGGAAGTTGATGGCGTTGGTGATGGCGCCGCGCGTCAGATAATCGGCGATCTGCTCCGCCACCTGCAGCGCGACATTTTCCTGCGCCTCGTTGGTGGAGGCGCCGAGATGCGGCGTGCAGATCATATTGGGATGGCCAAACAGGACATTGCTGGTCGCGGGCTCCTCGACGAACACGTCGAAGGCCGCGCCGGCGACATGGCCGCTGTCCAGAGCTGCGCGCAGGGCCGCCTCGTCCACCAGACCGCCGCGGGCGCAATTGATGATGCGCACGCCCTTCTTGGTCTTGGCGAGATTTTCGGCGGAAAGAATGTTCTTCGTCTGCGGCGTCATCGGCGTGTGCAGCGTGATGAAATCGGCCCGCGCCAGCAAATCGGCGAGTTCGACCTTTTCCACGCCGATGTTCTTGGCGCGCTCCGCCGACAGAAAGGGGTCGAAAGCGATCACGCGCATTTTCAGGCCGAGCGCGCGGTCGGCGACGATGGCGCCGATGTTGCCGCAGCCGATCACGCCCAGCACCTTGCCGGTGATCTCGACGCCCATGAAGCGATTCTTCTCCCATTTGCCCGCCTGCGTGGAGGCGTCGGCCGCGGGGATCTGCCGGGCGAGCGCCAGCATGAGGGAAATCGCATGTTCGGCGGTGGTGATGGAATTGCCGAAGGGCGTGTTCATCACGATGATGCCGCGCGCGGTGGCGGCGGGAATGTCGACATTGTCCACGCCAATGCCCGCGCGTCCCACGACTTTCAGATTCTTCGCGTTTTCGAGAATTTTCGGCGTGACCTTGGTCGCCGAGCGGATCGCCAGCCCGTCATAGTCGCCGATGATCGCGGCGAGTTTTTCCTTGTCCTTGCCGAGCGCCGGCTGGAAATCGACCTCGACGCCGCGCTCCTTGAAAATGGCCAGCGCAGCCGGAGAGAGAGCGTCGGAAATCAGAACGCGAGGGGCCATCGAACAGTCCTCATCATCGGGAATGCTTGAGCAAAAAGCCCCGCTCCGGGCGTCATCCAAAGCGGGGCTGGCAGATCATGGGAGGGCGAGGCCCTCAGGCAGCGAGTTCGGCCTTGGCGGTCGCAAAGGCCCAATCCAGCCATTGCGTGAGCAGCGCCACGTCCGACGCCTCGACCGTCGCGCCGCACCAGACGCGCAGGCCGGGAGGGGCGTCGCGATAGGCGCCGATGTCGTAAGCCGCCTTTTCCTTCTCCAGCAACGCCGCCAGCTTCTTGGCGAAAGCCGCCTGATCTTCCGCCGAGCGGGAGGCGATCGCGGGATCGATCACCTTCAGGCAGACCGACGTGTTGGAGCGGATTGACGCATCCTTGGCGAGGAAGGCCGCCCAGCCGCTCTTGGCGACCCAGTCGGCCAGAACCTTGGTGTTGGCGTCGGCGCGGGCGACGAGGCCGTCGAGACCGCCCAGGCCCTTGGCCCAGCTGAGCGCGTCAATATAATCCTCGACGCAGAGCATGGAGGGCGTGTTGATGGTCTCGCCTTGGAAAATGCCCTCGATCACCTTGCCGCCCTTGGTCATGCGGAAGATTTTCGGCATCGGCCAGGCCGGCGTATAGGATTCGAGACGCTCGACGGCGCGGGGCGACAGGATCAGCACGCCATGCGCGCCTTCGCCGCCCAGAGCCTTCTGCCAGGAGAAGGTGACGACGTCGAGTTTTTGCCAGTCGAGCCGCTGCGCAAAAGCGGCGGAGGTCGAATCGGCGAAGGTCAGACCCTTGCGATCGGCCGCGATCCAATCGCCATTGGGGACGCGCACGCCGGAGGTGGTGCCGTTCCAGGTGAAGATCACGTCATTGTCGAAATTCACCGAGGCGAGATCGGAGATTTCGCCATAGGGCGCCTTGAGAACGCGCGTATCCTTGAGCTTGAGCTGCTTGAGGATGTCGGTAACCCAGCCTTCGCCAAAGCTTTCCCAGGCGAGCGCGTCCACGGGGCGCGAACCGAGCAGCGACCACATGGCCATTTCGACGGCGCCGGTGTCGGACGCCGGCACGATGCCGATGCGATAATCAGCGGGAACCTGCAGAACCTCGCGGGTGAGCTCAATGGCGAGCTTCAGCTTCGCCTTGCCGACCTTGGCGCGGTGCGAGCGGCCGAGCGGCGCGTCCTTGAGCGCTTCGAACGACCATCCCGGGCGTTTGGCGCAGGGACCGGAGGAAAAATTCGGATTTTTCGGCAGAGCGGCGGGTTTTTGCATGGGCCATCCTCACAGATGGGCGCCTCGCGTTGGGGCGAGGTGTCCCGCAGCGGCGATTACGCTCCTGTCATCAAAGGGTCAAGCGACCAATGGACGCAGGGCGATTCGCGGAGAGCGCATGAATTCTCGGGAGGATCGTCGGGGGATCGCCCGTCGCTGGCGCCAATGGTCGTTGCGCCCCTCGTTCGTCTGGGCATGGCCCATCGATCCGTTGATGCGGCGCCAGAACTGGCGATGGCCGTTTGAAGAGGCTCGAAGGTCAAACCCGAACGCCGCCGAGAACAGCGGTAGAATGACAAAGTTATCGATTTAGGAGAGGGCGGCGCCAACTCCCTATGAAAAAGAGTTGGTGCCCAGGAGAGGACTCGAACCTCCACGTCCTTGCGAACGCCAGCACCTGAAGCTGGTGCGTCTACCAATTCCGCCACCTGGGCCCGAGGCGTCTTCTATGGGGGGCGGCGGTTCATGTCAACAGCGTAAGGGCGGCTTTTTCAAGAAAATGTCACGCCGCCTGCCTGAAGGCCGTCGCGGAGGCGTGGGAAGGCGCGGCGTTCCGGTTCAAATGCATGAGAATGGCGAGCAGAGTCTGGTTGTTCGTTTTCGACTCTTCCGGCATGCGGCGGAAGCGGCGAAGCGACAGATCGAGCAGTTCGGCCGCGACGTACCGATTGGCGGCCCCGCAAACGGCGACGTCAAGCCCAAGGCTGGCCGCCGTAGTCGCCAGCTTCGCTTCGTCCGCCCGGGCGGCTTCAAAGTCGCCCCGCACAAGCGAGGCCCAAAGCGTGAAGTGAAGCTGAGTGAGTTGCTTGAAGCTGGCCGAGCGCAGAGGGACATACTGGACGTAAAATTCCCTCAGACAATCATGCACGATGGGAAGACTCCATTCGAGCACGACCCGTTGCGACTGTCCTTCGATGAACATGTCGTCCCTCGCTGCGCCAAATCGATCGCATGCTCGGCGGCGGCGCGGTCCGGCGCCACCCCGTTGCTACAAGGACAACATTTTTACCTTAACAAACTCTTTATCGCGCCGCGCCGCCATCCATTTGCGCCAGCGCTTCCCGCAGCAACTCCAGATCTTGAGCACGGCAGAGGCGATGGTCGCCGTCACGGATCAGGGTCAGCGTCGCGGGATCGGCGGCGAGGTGCTCCAGCAGCTTCAGCCCATGGCGCCACGGCACGGATTCGTCCTTCATGCCCTGGAGAATGCGGACCGGGCACCCTGTGCGGACTTCGCCGCCGAGAACCGCGTTTCGCCGCCCGTCCTCGAAGAATTCTCTGGTGAAGACATTTTGCTCGTCGCGCCAGACGCCGTCGCGCGCCAGGGTCTGGCGCACCGGATCCGGAAGATTGGGCCAGATCAGTTCTTCGGAAAAATCCGGCGCCGGCGCGATCAGGATCATGCCCGCCAGGCGGCTGGTCTCTCCCAGCCTCGCCAGCGCGCGCGCCAGCAACAGCGCGATCCACCCGCCCATGGACGAGCCGATCACGATTTGCGGCCCCTGTGTGAGAGCGCGAAAAATCTGGCAGGCTTGGTCGGCCCAAAGCCCGATGGTCCCATCGGTGAATTCGCCGTCCGATTCGCCATGGCCGGAATAATCGAAGCGCAGGCAGGGCTTGCCACGTTCCGCTGCAAAGCCGTCGACGAATGTCGCTTTCGATCCCCGCATGTCCGAGCGGTAACCGCCAAGCCAGAACAGGCCGGGTCCAACGGCGCCCGCCCGCGAAAGAAAAGCCAGGCGCGGCTGTCCAGGTTCAGGAGAGAAGAACTGCGGGGCTTGTGTCATGAGTCATCCCGTGCGTCCGATGTGTTTCCCCGGCCATGAATGCGTTGGTAACGAATTCATGGTTAGCCTTGTGTGTTTACGCAGGAGCCCGGACAGCGGCGATCCCTTGTCGCGCTCGGGTCTAGCCGGAGAGGCTTTATGACGCCATGGGGCGACGAGGACAACGCTGATCATCAGCTTCTGGCCGGGCGCACGATCCTGCAACTGATCGCCACGCTCGAGCCCGGACCGGACGCCTCCGCCTGCATCGAAATCGCGGCGGCCCTTGAGGAGGCGGGCGCGCGGGCGTTGGTGGCCGGCGGCGAAGGCGCGCTGGTCAGCGAATTGCAAGCGCGCGGCGGAGTCTTCCTGCCGTTCGACCTCACGCCCCGCAATCCTCTCACCTTGTCATTCAACCGCAGCCGTCTCACGGCCCTGGCGCAAAGCGAAGGGGCGGAATTGATCCACGTGCGCGGCGAGGCTGGCTTCGCAGCGGCGCTGCATGCGGCGCGTCGGTTGCGAATTCCCTTGATCGCCGAGGATTTTGGCCCGGCCGCGATCGAAGCCGACACCCTCATATTCTTCAGTCAGGAGGCGCTGGATGGGGCCGAGGCCGCTTGGCCGCATCTCGCCCGGCGCTTTGTCCGCGGCCTGCGGGGCGTCGATCTTCGCGCCTGCGCGGCGCAGGCGATCGATTCCGAACGCGTCAGAAAGCTGCGCGAGGGCTGGGGCGTTCGTCCGCATGAGCGGCTGGTGGTGGGACTCGACCTGCCCGGGGACCGCCAAAAATTCTTCCTGGCGGCGGCCCAGCAATTGGCCAAGCGGAATGTCTTCGAGAACGAGGCGCAGGAAGCGCGCTTCGTCTGGCGGGACGTCGAGGGCGCTGACCTGACGTCCGGGCCATTTGAGGCCGAGGCGCGTCAAATGGGGCTCGATCGACATGTGATGCGCGTGGCCGGCGGCGACAGAGCCGTCGCGTGCGTCGCCAGCGTTCTGGTCGCCACGCCTGCGGCCGACCCCCGCGTGGCCGTTGAAACGCAGGCGCTCGGCGCGCCGACGGCGGTTCTGCAAAGCGCGGCGGACCAAAGCGTGGAAACCGTACTGGCGCCGCCACAGGTTGATCCGGCCAAGCGAACCGGGTGGATCATCGCCCCGGATTCGCCGTCGTCTCTCGCTCGCGCCGCCGAGGAGGCCCTGCGGCTCGGTGCGACGCGGCGCGAGCGCATGGCCCTGCGCGCCACCGAAAATGCGCGGGCTTTTTCCTCGGAACGCATGAGCGCGCTGACCTTGGCGACCTATGCGCGTCATTTTGGCGCAGTGTGACGCTCAAGCATGATCCAGGTCAAAATATTTCGGTCATCGTGCAAAACGCGTTGACTTCTTGGCAAATCGCCACAATGTAACCTTCCGGTTCGGTCCTCGTGGTTTCGGTCGCGGGGATTTTCGCTTTAGGCGCCCCGGCCCCATCCGGACTGATCCGTTTACTGCCAAGGAGAGCACGCCATTCGCCGTCCCATGAAAGCCCCCCCGGTTCCGCAGAAGGAGGGACCCCGCACCAACCGGGAAATTCGAGTTCGCGAAGTCCAGCTGATCGATTCGGAGGGCCAGAACCGTGGCGTTCTCGAAACGCTGGCGGCTCTGCAGCTCGCCGAAGAGGAAGGCCTCGATCTTGTCGAGATCGTCCCCAACGCCAGCCCTCCCGTTTGCAAAATCCTCGATTACGGCAAATATCGTTTTAACGAGCAGAAAAAGGCCGCCGAGGCCCGCAAAAAGCAGAAAGTCGTCGAGATCAAGGAGATCAAGCTCCGTCCCGGCATCGACGACCATGACTACGACACCAAGATGAAGGCGGTGAAACGCTTCTTCGAGGATGGCGACAAGGTCAAATTCGTGCTGCGCTTCCGCGGCCGCGAAATGGCCCACCAGGATCTCGGTTTCAAGGTGCTCGAACGCGTCAAGATCGAAACCGCGGCGATCGCCAAGATCGAACTGGAGCCTTCCCTCGACGGCCGCCAGATGATCATGGTGTTGGCGCCCAAATAAAGTTTGCTCGCGGCGCAACTTAACTTCATTCTCCCGCTTGGAATCGCAAGCGGGAGAACGGAATGACCGAAGCGCAGCCGGCGACGACCGAAAAAATCGATCCTGCGCGGCTCAAGTCCATTATTGTAGGATCGCTCGGCAATCTCGTCGAATATTACGACTTTTATGTCTACGCGGCTTTCTCGCTCTATTTCGCGCCGTCCTTCTTCCCCAAATCCGATGAAACCGCGCAAATGCTGTCCTCCGCCGGCATTTTTGCGCTTGGCTTTTTTATGCGGCCGATTGGCGGTTGGCTGTTCGGCCTGATCGGCGATCGTTACGGCCGGCGCCGCTCGCTGATGCTGTCGGTGCTGATGATGTGCGGCGGCTCGCTGCTGATCGCGGCGACGCCAACTTATGCCGAGATTGGCGTGCTCGCGCCGGCGGCGTTGATGTTCGCGCGTTTGATCCAGGGCCTGAGTCTCGGCGGCGAATATGGCGCCAGCGCCACTTATGTCGCCGAAATGGGTGAGAGTTCGCGCCGCGGTTTCTATTCGAGTTTTCTGTATGTGACGCTGATCGGGGGGCAGCTCGGCGCGCTCGCGGTGCTGCTGGTGCTGCAAAATCTGCTGCTGACGCCCGAGGAGTTGCGCTCTTTCGGCTGGCGCATCCCCTTTGTCATCGGCGCGGGCCTCGCGTTGTTCGCCCTGTGGATGCGGCGCGATCTCGAGGAGACGCCAGCTTTCAAATCGGCCAAGGCGCAAGGGGCGCAAGAACGGGCGCAAGGCGGTCTCCGGGCGTTGTGGAGACATAAGCGCGAGGCGGCGATCGTGGTCGGCCTGACCATGGGCGGCACGCTCGCCTTTTATCTCTGGACAATCTACATCCAGAAATTCCTGAAGCTGACGGTCGGTCTGAGCGACAAGGAGAGCACCTGGGTCAGCGCGGGCGCTCTGGTGTTCGCTTTATGCATCCAGCCGCTTTATGGCGCATTGTCCGATCGCATCGGCCGTCGGCCGGTGCTGCTGGCGTTCGGCGTGATGGGCACGCTTGGTACGGTTCCCCTGCTCTCGACGCTGCAACATGCCCATGGCCCCTGGCAGGCCTTTTTCCTGGTGGCGCTTGGCTGGATCATGACCGCGCCCTACACCTCGATCAACGCCGTGGTGAAGGCCGAGCTTTTTCCAGCCGCGCTGCGCGCGACCGGCGTCGGTCTCCCCTATGCGGTCGCGGTTTCCTTTTTCGGAGGCACGGCGGAATATGTCGCGCTCTGGTTCAAGTCCCAGGGCGTGGAAAGCGGCTTTTATTATTACGCCAGCGCCGTGATCTGCTGCTCGCTGCTGGTCTATTTTTTCGTGCCGGACACCAAGAAGACGTCGATGCTCGACCGCGAGGCCATGGCGGAACTGGAGTAACGATGCCGCGCGGAACCGCCAAGCGCGATTTGCCGACCAAGACCTGTCCGGTTTGCAACCGCCCGTTCACGTGGAGGCGGAAGTGGGCTGCGGTCTGGGATGAGGTGGTCTATTGCTCCGAACGCTGCCGGCGGAATCGCAATAAAACCGCCGAGCCTCTTGCCAAGGACGCGTTTTCTCCCTTATAAGCGCCCCCTCAATCCGCCCGGCTGAGTAAGGGCTGCCGTGGCGGGTTTTTTGGCTCCTGCCGAAACATCGGGCTGCAACGCCCAAAAATTGAGAGAGCAAAATGCCCAAGCTGAAGACCAAATCCGGCGCGAAAAAGCGCTTCAAGATCACCGGCACCGGCAAGGTGGTCTATGCCCAGCGCGGCAAGCGCCATGGGATGATCAAGCGGACCAACAAGCAGATCCGCAATCTGCGCGGCACGAACGTCATGTTCAAGACCGACGGGGACAACGTCAAGAAATTCTTCCTGCCCAACGGCTGATCCCCAGCCCGTCCGCAACTCGTAAAACTGGAGATCATCCATGGCTCGCGTCAAACGCGGCGTCACCTCGCACGCCAAGCACAAGAAAGTTTTCAAGGCCGCCAAGGGTTTCTATGGCCGCCGCAAGAACACCATCCGCGCCGCCAAGGCCGCCGTCGACCGCTCGATGCAATATGCGACGCGCGACCGTCGCGCCAAGAAGCGCACCATGCGCGCCCTGTGGATCCAGCGCCTCAACGCCGCCGTGCGTGAGTTCGGCCTGACCTACAGCCGCTTCATCGACGGCCTCGCCAAGGCCGGCGTCGAAGTGGACCGCAAGGTGCTCTCCGAGCTCGCCATTTCCGAGCCGACGGCGTTCGCGGCCATCGTGGAAAAGGCCAAGGCCGCCCTGCCGGCCGCCGCCTGATCGCGGCTCGCGACTCAGATCAAAGCCCGCCGCGACCCGGCGGGCTTTTTTGCTTTCCAGCCTTCCTTCCGCATGGCATTACGCGCAGCAAAGCAAGGTTCACAAATGTCCGATCTGCAAAAACTCGAAGCCGAAACCCTCGCCGCCATTGACGCCGCCGCTGATGAGGCCGCGCTGGAAAACGTTCGCGTCGCCGCGCTCGGCAAGAAAGGCTCCATCTCCGCGCTGCTGGCGACGCTCGGCAAAATGTCGCCGGACGAGCGCAAGAGCGAAGGCGCCAGGATCAACGCGCTGAAGGACAAGGTGGGCGAGGCGCTGTCCGCGCGGAAAACCGTGTTGAAAGAGGCCGCGCTCGAAGCCCGTCTGGCGAGTGAAACTCTCGACGTGACGCTGCCGACCCGCGCCAGCGGTCTGGAAGCCGGACGCATCCATCCGATTTCGCAGGTGATGGATGAACTCACGGCCATTTTCAGCGATATGGGTTTTTCCATCGCCGAAGGCCCGGACGTCGAAAGCGACGATTACAATTTCACCAAGCTGAACTTCCCGCCTGGCCATCCCGCGCGCGAAATGCACGACACGTTTTTCTTCAACCGCAAGGCCAATGGCGAGCGCAAGCTTTTGCGCACCCACACTTCGCCGGTGCAGGTGCGCACCATGCTGAAGAATCCGCCGCCGATCCGCGTGATCTGCCCGGGCCGCACCTATCGCTGCGATTCCGACCAGACGCACACGCCGATGTTCCATCAGGTCGAAGGCCTCGTCATCGACCGCAAGGCGCATATGGGCCACCTCAAATGGGTGCTCGAAGAATTCTGCAAGACCTTCTTCGAAGTGCCTAACGTGAAGATGCGCTTCCGTCCCAGCTTCTTCCCCTTCACCGAGCCGTCCGCCGAAGTCGACATTCAGTGCTCGCGCAAAGGCGGCGACATGCGCTTCGGCGAGGGCGACGACTGGCTCGAGATTCTGGGCTGCGGCATGGTTCACCCCAATGTGCTGCGCAATTGCGGCCTCGATCCGGACGAGTTCCAGGGCTTCGCCTGGGGCATGGGCATCGACCGCATCGCCATGCTGAAATATGGCATGAACGACCTGCGCGCCTTCTTTGAAGCCGATGTGCGCTGGTTGCAGCACTACGGTTTCCGGCCCCTCGACCTGCCGACGCTCGCGGGCGGCCTTTCGAGCTGACCTGGCGCTTTTCAGAGATAGACGATGAAATTCACGCTCTCCTGGCTGAAAAGCCACCTCGACACCCAAGCCTCGCTGACCGAAATCGCCGACACCCTGACCCGGATCGGCCTGGAGGTCGAAGGCCTTGAAAATCCGGCGGAAACCCTTGGAGGTTTCCGCATCGCCCGCATCGTGACGGCGGAACAGCACCCCAACGCCGACCGTCTGCGCGTTTGCCAGGTCGATGTCGGCGACGACAAGCCGCTGCAGGTGGTCTGCGGCGCGCCCAACGCCCGCGCCGGCCTGAAAACCGTGTTCGCCCCGCCTGGGACCTACATTCCCGCCAAAAATTTCACCATCGCCAAGGGCGTCATTCGCGGCGTCGAATCCGGCGGCATGATGTGTTCGCCGGAGGAGTTGGGGCTTGAAGGCGACAGCAGCGGCATTTTCGAATTGCCCGAAGACGCGCCGGTCGGCGCGCCTTACGCCGCCTATGCCGGGCTGGACGATCCGCTGATCGACATCAATCTGACGCCCAACCGTTCCGACGCCGCCAGCGTTTTCGGCGTCGCCCGCGATCTCGCGGCGGCGGCGCTGGGCTGTCTGACCACCAAGGCGCCCGCCCCGGTCGTCGGCGCCTTCCCCTGCCCGGTGACGCCGAAGCTGGATTTCGCCGCCGAAGACCAAAAACTCGCGCCGCTATTCGCCTTGCGCCTCGTGCGCGGCGTCAAGAACGGCCCCAGCCCGGAATGGCTGCAGGCGCGGCTGAAAAGCATTGGTCTGCGCCCGATCAATGCGCTGGTGGACATCACCAATTTCATGACGTTCGACCGGGGTCGCCCGCTGCACGTGTTCGACGCGAAAAAAGTCGCGGGCGACCTGATCATCCGTCGCGCCAGAGCGGGCGAAAGCCTCGTCGCGCTCGACGGCAAGACCTACGCCTTGGATGAAAACGTCGTGGTCATCGCCGATGACAAGGGCGTTGAATCGCTGGCCGGCGTGATGGGGGGCGAGAGCACCGGTTGCGACGAGACCACCACCGACGTGCTGATCGAATCGGCTTTGTGGGATCCCGCCAATATCGCCCAGACCGGCCGCAAACTCGGCATTGTCTCGGACGCGCGCTATCGTTTCGAGCGCGGCGTCGATCCCGCCTTCACCGTTCCCGGCCTCGAACTGGCGACGCGCATGGTCCTCGACCTCTGCGGCGGCGAAGCTTCGCAGATCGCGGTCGCCGGCGCCCTGCCTGCGCCGGCTGAACCGATTGATTTCCCGCTGTCGGAAGTGGAGCGGCTCACGGGCGTGGCGCTCGATCCCAGCGACATGCAGGCCACGCTGGAGGAACTCGGTTTCACCCTCGCGGCGACGCAGGGCAACGCTGGCCATCTCCAGGTTCGCGCCCCCAGTTGGCGGCCCGATATCGAAGGCAAAGCTGATCTGGTCGAGGAAATCATCCGCCTCGCCGGGCTTGACCGCGTCACGCCCACCCCGCTGGAGCGCAAGGGGGCCGTGGCCGGTCCGGTTCTGACCCTGTTGCAGCGTCGTGTGCGCGGCGCGCGCCGGGCGCTGGCGGCGCGCGGCATGGTCGAGGCCGTCACCTGGTCGTTCATTTCCAAATCCGAGGCCGAGTTGTTCGGCGGCGGCGCGCCGGAACTGGCGCTGGCGAATCCCATCGCCGCCGACCTCTCGGACATGCGTCCGAGCCTCGTTCCCGGCTTGATCGACGCCGCGAGGAACAATGCCGCGCGCGGGTTCGGCGATATCGCCGTGTTCGAGATCGGACAGGTGTTCAAGACCGACGCCGAAGACGGCCAGTTCACCGCCGCCGCCGCCCTGCGGCGCGGAACCGCCAAGCCGGCGGGCGCCGGCCGTCATTGGGACGGCAAGACGGCGAGCGTCGATGTGTTCGACGTCAAGGCGGATGTGTTCGCCCTGCTTTCCGTGCTTGGCGTCTCGGCCCAAGCCGTGCAACTCGTTCCCGGCGGTCCGGCCTTCCTGCATCCCGGCCGTTCCGCCACGCTGCAATTCGGCCCGAAAAATATTGTCGGCTGGTTTGGCGAACTGCACCCGCGCGCGCTTGAGACGCTGGGCGTGAGCGGGCCGCTGGTCGCGTTCGAAATTCTGCTCGACGCCCTGACCGCGCCAAAAAACCGGCCGACCCGCGCCAAGCCGAAGCTGGAGCTGGCCGATTTCCAGCCGCTTGAGCGCGATTTCGCCTTTATCGTCGACAAGCGCGTCAAGGCCGCCGATCTGATCAAGGCGGCGCAGGGCGCGGATCGTCAAATGATCGTCAATGTCGGTGTGTTCGATCTTTATGAAGGTCCGGGCGTTCCCTCGGACAAGAAATCGGTGGCGCTCAACGTGACCCTGCAACCGCGCGAAAAAACGCTGACGGATGTCGAGATCGAAGCCCTCAGCGGCAAGATCGTCGCCGAAGTCGCGAAAAAGACGGGAGCTGTTTTGCGCGCCTGATCGCAACGAGGAGGCGAGGATGACGGAACGGTTCTGCTGGGTCGAGTTGCTGACGTCCGATATCGACGCGGCCCAGGCTTTTTACGGCGCCGTCATCGGCTGGACCGCCTCGCCCTCGGAGTCCTCCGATCGCGATTACCGCATGTTTCAGGCCAGCGGCGTTGGCGTCGCCGGCCTGATGCGGCTGCCGGAGGAGGCGAGTGCGCAGGGCGCGCGCCCCTCGTGGATGGGATATATTTCCACCGCCGATCTCGACGCGGAGGTCGCAGCGGTCGCCGCGGCCGGCGGCGCGGTCTGGCGCGCGCCGGAAACGCTGCCGCAGGTCGGCCGATTCGCCGTCGTCGCCGATCCGTTCGGCGCACCTTATTGCCTCTGGCAGGACGTTTCGGGCCGCGCCGCCGTCGAACCGCCGCCCATGACGCTAGGGCATGTCGGATGGCGTGAATTGCTCACCGAGGATGTCGATCGCGCGTTCGATTTCTACGCGAGCCGTTACGGCTGGACCAAGACGCAAGACCTCGACATGGGTCCGATGGGACCGTACCGGCTGTTTGCGACCGGCGGCTTGGCCGTGGGCGGCATGATGAAGCGGCCCGACGGCGTTCCCCAGGCGTTTTGGAGCTATTATTTCGTGGTCGATGCGTTGGACGCAGCCATCGAACGCGTGGAACGAGGCGGTGGAACCAAACTGATGGGGCCGCAGGACGTGCCGGGCGGCGCCTGGATCGCTCAGTTCCTGGACCCGCAGGGCGCTTATTTCGCGCTGGTCGCGGCGAAGCGCTGATACGTTTCGTTGTCGTGACCTTGTCGCTGGTTGCGGCGGCAAGCGGCGATGGCGTAGGACGCGTCAAGCGTTACGCGCCCCGCATCATCCTTCTTCAAGTCGCGCTATGGCGAGCGAATCGAGCACTTCCGTCAGTTCGGCGACGAGACCATCGCGAAAGCGGACGAAATCCACCACGGCGACGCCGTCGCTGCGGCCTGTGCCGAAGTGGCGCAAGATGGTTGTGCGGCGCACGGCGACGCGGTCGCCGTCGATCACAATGTCGTGAACCGTCGATCCCAGGCTTTGAAAATGCGTGAAAATGCCGGCAAACGCCAGTTTGACTGCCGGTTTGCCCCGGACGGGACCAGCGTAGGGGAACATGCTCCAGTTGCCGATCATCTGGTAGGAAACATCTTCCGAAAAATAACCGATGATGCCGTCGATGTTCCCCTGGGAGCAAAGATCGAGCATGTAATGAATCCGCGTCTCGAAGAGTTCGCGATCCACGCTGGCGAGCTGAGCAAGATTTTGCAGGCTTTGCATCGACGCTCCCGAACCTCGAATGAGATTCAATGTCTTGAAACAGTCATTTTCCGTCCACGCGAACACCCGCACGCATCCAGATCGTCCACACGTCGGCCGTCAGCGTCGCCGAGGATCATTCCTCCTCAAGCCGGGCGATCGCCAGCGAATCGACGAGTTCGGTAACCTCGACGACCAGGCCGTCCCGAAAGCGCAAGAAATCGGCGATCGTCACGTCTCCGACGCGGCCGGTCCCGTAATTGCGCAATCGGGTCGTGCGCCGCAGGGCGACCCGATCGCCGTCAATGACCACCTCATGCACCGTCGAACCCAGGTTCTCCACGTGCGTGTAAATGGTCGTGAGCGCGCGCTCCCAGGCGTCCTTGCCCCGCAATTGCCCGGAAAACGGGAAAATGCTCCAGTTTCCGATCAATTCGAAAACGACTTCATCGGAGAAGAATGCGATGAGGCCAGGGAGATCCTTGGCGACCAGCCGGTCAAGCATGGCGTGAACCCGCGTCTTCACGAGTTCGCGATCCACTGCGGCGATTTGGGCGAGATCCTGTCGGCTCTGCATCGGGCGGCACTGAACCTCAGACGAGGTTCAGCTCCTTGAAGAAGTCGTTGCCCTTGTCGTCCACCACGATGAAGGCCGGGAAATCCTCAACCTCGATCTTCCAGATCGCCTCCATGCCGAGTTCGGGGTATTCGACCAGCTCGACCTTCTTGATGCAGTCGCGCGCCAGACGCGCCGCCGGGCCGCCGATCGAGCCGAGGTAGAAGCCGCCGTGCTTCTTGCAGGCGTCCGTCACCTGGGCCGAACGGTTGCCCTTGGCGAGCATCACCATCGAGCCGCCATGCGACTGGAACAGATCGACGTAAGCGTCCATGCGTCCCGCCGTGGTCGGCCCGAACGAGCCGGAGGCGTAATTGGCGGGCGTTTTGGCCGGGCCGGCGTAATAGACCGGGTGATTCTTGAGATAGTCGGGCATGGGTTCGCCCTTCTCTAGCCGTTCGCGAATTTTCGCATGGGCCAGGTCGCGGGCGACGATGATCGTGCCGGTGAGCGACAGCCGGGTCTTGACCGGATAACGCGTCAAGGTCGCCAGCACGTCCTTCATCGGCTGATTCAGGTCGATCTTGACGACGTCGCCGCCAAGCTCGGTTTCGACCTCCGGCAGATATTTCGCCGGATTATGCTCCAGTTCCTCGATGAACACGCCATCCCGGGTGATCTTGCCGAGGCACTGGCGGTCGGCGGAGCAGGACACGCCAATGCCGATCGGCAGCGAGGCGCCATGCCGCGGCAGGCGGATCACGCGCACGTCGTGACAGAAATATTTGCCGCCGAATTGCGCGCCGACGCCGAGATCCTGCGTCAGCTTGTGAATTTCGGCCTCCAGCGCGAGGTCGCGGAACGCGTGCGCGTCGGCGCCGCCTTCGGTCGGCAGCGCGTCGAGATAGCGGGCGGAGGCCAGCTTGACGGTTTTAAGGTTCAGTTCGGCGGAAAGGCCGCCAATGACGATGGCGAGGTGATAGGGCGGGCAGGCGGCGGTGCCGAGGCCCAGAATCTGCTTCTTCAGCACCTCCAGCAGCCGGTCATGGTTCAGCATCGAAGGCACGCCCTGGACAAGGTACGTCTTGTTGGCGGAGCCGCCGCCCTTGGCCATGAACAGGAACTTGTAATAATCCTCGCCCTCTTCGAAGATGTCGATCTGGGCGGGAAGATTGGTGGCGGTGTTCTTCTCCTCGAACATGGAGAGCGGCGCCAGCTGCGAATAGCGCAGGTTGCGCTTCTCATAGGCGTCCTTGACGCCCTGCGCCAAAGCGGCCTCGTCGCCGCCCTTGGTGAAGACGCGGCGCCCCTTCTTGCCGAGGATGATGGCGGTGCCGGTGTCCTGGCACATGGGCAGCACGCCGCCGGCGGCGATATTGGCGTTCTTCAGCAGATCGAAAGCGACGAACTTGTCGTTGCCGGTCGCTTCGGGATCGTCGAGAATCTTGCGCAGCTGCGCCAGATGGCCTGGGCGCAGCAGATGATTGATGTCGCCCATCGCGGTTTCGGCCAGCAGGCGGATAGCCTCCGGCGCGACCACCAGAATGTCCTCGCCGTCGAATTTCTCGACGCGCACCCCCTTGTCGGTCAGTTTGCGGTAAGGCGTTTCATCCTTGCCGAGCGGAAAGAGCGGTGCGTAGGCGGACATGGCTGTGATCCCGGAAGCTGAGGCTTTGGGCGGTTTTATGAAATTTTTTCATCGCGTCCAAGAGTTAAGCGCCCAATTACGGGAAAACCGTAAATCCGAGAAAGACGAAAAAAATCGTGAGATGCACGGCGCCCTGCAACAGTGTGGCGCGGCCGATTCCGAGAGTCACCGTACTCACGAACAAAGTGAGCAGCAACAGCGACGTGTTGAGCCGGTCGAGGCCGAGCGTCAGCGGCGCGCCCAGAAGCAGGCTGGACGCCGTCACCACGGGAATGGTCAGGCCAATGCTCGCCAGCGCCGAGCCGATGGCGAGATTGAGGCTGGTCTGGGTCTCGTTGCGCGTGGCGGCGAACAAAGCTGAAATGACTTCAGGCAGCAGCACCAGCGTGGCAACGCAGACGCCGATCACCGCCGCCGGCAGACCTGCGGCGAAAACCACGCCCTCAAGGGCGGGCGTCAGACTTTTCGCCAGCAGCACCACGGCGGCCAGCGAGGCCGATAGAAGCGCGAAATTGACGAGGGTCCGACTCCAGCTGAGGGCGCTGCGGTCCGGCGCGTGGGCGTGATCGAGGCCAGCGTCGGCTTCGCTCAGGAAGTCCAGCGGGTGCCGCACCGATTGGACGAAGACGAAGACGAGGTAAAGGCCGAAGGCCGCGCCCGCGATCATGACCAACTGCGGGGGGGAGAAGTTCGGGCCGGGCGTGGTCGTTGTGACATTCGGGAGCGCCAGGGTCAGGACCGCCAGCGTCGCCAGCGTCACCAGGGCGCCTGTCGTTCCCTCCAGACGGAATTCCACGCGGCGGTAGCGCAAGTCGCCGATCACCAGACAGGCGCCGATCAGCCCGTTCAGCACGATCATCACCACCGCGAACAGCGAGTCGCGCGCCAAAGTCGCATTGCGCTCGGGGTCGGCGATCATCAGCGTCACGATCAGCCCGGCCTCGATGCAGGTGACCGCGAGCGCGAGCACGAGCGCGCCATAGGGTTCGCCGATCTTGGCCCCGACGGCCTGCGCGTGCCGGACGGAGGCGAAGACCGCCCCGATCAGCAGCGCGGATGCGAGCGTCTTCAGCGCGGGCCCGTCGAGGTCGAGCGCATGGGCCAATTTGGCGACGACCAGCGCCAGCGCCAGCAGCGGCGCGAGAACGGACCAGGCGGGCGTTTTCTTCAGTTTTTCAATGGATTCCAAATCATCCTCGCAAAAACGTCTTGAGCCGCTCCGCCAGCGCGCCCTGGTCCCGCATTTCGCATTCCCAGATCGTCAGCACGCTCCAGTTCATCACGGCATATTGCGCGCGCGTCGTCTCGTCGCGTTCGCGGTTGCGCGCGATTTTTTTGCGCCAATAGTCGGCGTTGGTCTTGGGCATGCGCGCGCCGCGCCGGCAATCGTGCCCGTGCCAGAAGCATCCATGAACGAAAATCGCTTTCTTGCGGCCGATATAGGCGATGTCCGGGGCGCCGGGCAGATCGCGGCGATAGAGCCGATAGCCCGGCGCGATCGCTCTCAACAGGCTGCGCACCAGCCGTTCGGGCGCGGTGTCGCGGCCCTTGACCGCGCGCATGATGTCGGAACGCTCCACGACCGCAAACGCCTGACGGCCCGATCACGCCTTCGGCGGCGGCAAGCGCAGAACTTCCGCTGTCTTTTGCGCGAGCCTGCCGACCACGCTCGACCCGAGCGCCGCAAGGAACCACGGCAGATCAATGGTCACGCGCACCGCTTCCGGCAGGAATTCGAGGGCGCCTCTCAGCGTTTGCCCGACCGCGGTGATCGTCAGGTCGGCGCGGCCTTCGCCCCAGACCACGTCGACCGCCGACAGCTTGTCGCCGAATTTTTCCTTGATGACGCCGAACCCGCGACGGACCCTGCGTTCCGCTTCGGCCGCGCCGAGTTTATGCGGCACGTCGACGCTGATAGGCTGGCCCATGTGAAAGGCTCCCCTTTAAAAACCGGATTATGCCATCAATTATGAACGCGCAAGGCCAGACGACAGGCGTAGAGTTATGCCATAAACGCATGGTAGATACGCGATTTTACTTGAGTTTCGCAGGCGCAGCAAGTTGGAATTCTTCTTTATTCGCCAAGGCTTTGGCGGCGTTTTGGCGTGCGGAGGCGACGAAACGAAAAGGTGGAATCCCTAGGGAACATTGCCCGACTTATTCCATCGTCGCATAGCCTAAATTCCAATGCGCAGCTTATAGGCCAATTTCCGTCATACGAGGGAAATTCGCGCCATGGCAGGTCAGAACCGCATTCGCAACGCCCAACTTCGCAGCAAGATCATGACCGCCGACCAGGCCGCCGCGTTGATCCCGAAGGGCTGCAATGTCGGCATGTCCGGCTTTACCGGCGCGGGCTATCCCAAGGCCGTGCCGATCGCCCTGGCCGAACGCATGAACGCCATTCACGCAGCCGGCGAAGATTTCAAGATTTCCGTCTGGACCGGCGCGTCCACCGCGCCCGAGCTCGACGGCGTGCTCGCCAAGGTGGACGGCATGGAGCTGCGCCTGCCCTATCAATCCGATCCGACCTGCCGCAAGCGCATCAACGCCGGCGAGATGGATTATCTGGACATTCACCTGTCGCATGTCGGCCAGTTCGTCTGGGGCGGCTATCTCGGCAAGCTCGACGTCGCCATCATCGAAGTGGTGGGCATTCGCGAGGACGGCTCGCTGATCAGCTCCTCGTCGGTCGGCAACAACAAGACCTGGCTCGACTGCGCCGACAAGGTGATCATCGAGGTCAACCACTGGCAGAACGAAGCGCTCGAGGGCGTGCACGACGTCTATTACGGCACGCAACTGCCGCCCAAGCGCAAGCCGATTCCGATCCTTTCCGCCTCCGACCGCATCGGCGAGACCGGCCTGCGCTGCGATCCCAACAAAATCATCGCCATTGTCGAGACCGATGCGCCCGACCGCAACTCGCCCTTCTCGCCGCCCGACGAAAACTCGCGCCTGATCGCTGGACACATCATCGAGTTCTTCGGCCACGAAGTGAAACGGGGCCGCTTGCCCAAGGAGCTGCTGCCCCTGCAATCGGGCGTGGGCAATGTGGCCAACGCCGTGATGGAGCAGCTGCAGAACGCGCCCTTCGACAATCTGACGGCCTACACGGAAGTGTTGCAGGACGGCATGTTCAACTTGCTGCGCTCCGGCAAGATGGCCTTCGCCTCCGCCACCGCCTTGTCGCTGAGTCCGGAAGCGGCCGAGGAGTTCAATCGCGACGTCGCGAAATATCGCGATAAGCTCGTGCTGCGGCCGCAAGAGATCTCCAACCATCCCGAGGTCATTCGCCGCCTGGGCGTCATCGCCATGAACGGGCTGATCGAGGCCGATATCTACGGCAATGTGAACTCGACCCACATTCGCGGCACCAGCATCATGAACGGCATCGGCGGCTCCGGCGATTTCGCCCGGAACTCGTGGCTGTCGATCTTCATGACGCCCTCTTCGGCCAAGAATGGCGCGATATCCTGCATCGTGCCGATGGCGACCCACGTCGATCACACCGAGCACGATGTGCAGGTGATCGTCACGGAGCAGGGCTTGGCGGATTTGAGAGGCCTGTCGCCGAAAAAGCGGGCGCGCGTCATTATCGAGAATTGCGCCCATCCCTATTTCAAGCCGGCGCTCAATGAATATTTCGAGCGCGCGCAGAAATATTCGCACGGGCAGCACACCCCGCACATTCTCGACGAAGGCTTCACCTTCCTGTCGGAGTGGCAGGCGGACATGACGGCGCGGGACGCCTGGAAGGCGGACAGCATGGTTCAGGCGGACGCCTGGAAGTAAACAAGCGCACCATTATCGCACGCATTTAGGCCGAGGACGCGCACACGCGCTTCCTCGGCCTTGATTGTTTTCGGGGTCGGAAATCGGCTCGCCGGGCTATGCGGACTTCAGCTTCACCGCGACGGCCGCGGCGCGGACCCGCTTCAACGGCAAAGAGGCCGGATTTTCGGTGCGAGCCAGAAATTCTTCGCTGTAATCGACGTCCAGCAAGGCGTCGGCGTCGCAGTCTTCGGCGGCCCGCATCAATTTATGCAGCGCGCGCAGCCGCGCGGCGTCGCTGATGCCGAGATCGCCGGCGCCAAGCCAATCCGAGACGGCGCTGATTTTCCCAAGCGGGGTGGCTTGATCCTTGTCGATGTCGCTGGAAGCGGCAATACGCATAATCGTTTCTCACTGTCTCTCAATCATCGGTTGCGATGATATCAACAGTCGAGGTTTTAAAAAGTCTTAAGGGCCATCTCTCGGCGGGACTAAGGCAAAAGCCATCGATCTCGCCCCATCTCTAAACGAATGTTCATCTTTCTCGCCACAGTAGAACCGCGCCCTCCGGCTCCACCCATCCTCAAACGCGAAAGCCCGGCCTGAGCCGGGCTTTGCCTGATCTTCTGCGATGGGGCGGCGCCGTGCGGACGGCGTCGCCCCGGAGCGGTTACGGCAGTTCGGTCGGCAGCGCCCAGACGTCGGGAGAACGCCACAACCGCGACTTCAGCAATTCGCGCTCGTAGATGAACTCCTTCGGCAAGCGGTCGAAGAATTTCTCGAAATGCACTTCGTGCGCGCGCGCTTCCACCGTGCCGGCGTCGCGATCGACCTTCATCAGCTCGTAGAATTTCTCCGCCGGGAAATCGAGCTTGTTCCAGTCGATGTCCTCGTGGCGCGGCATGAAGCCGAGCGGGCTTTCAACGCCGTAGCCGCGGCCATGGGCGCGATCGACAACCCATTTCAGCACGCGCATGTTCTCGCCGAAGCCCGGCCACATGAACTTGCCGTTCTCGTCCTTGCGGAACCAGTTGACGCGGAAGATGCGCGGCGGGTTCGACAATTTGCGGCCGATCGACAACCAATGGTTGAAGTAATCGGCCATGTTGTAGCCGCAGAACGGCAGCATGGCCATCGGGTCGCGGCGCATGGCGGCCTGATTGACGGCGGCGGCGGTGGCCTCCGAGCCCATGGTCGCGCCGAGATAGACGCCATGCGACCAGTTGAAGGCCTGGAATACCAGCGGCATGTCCCTGGAGACGCGGCCGCCGAAGATGAAGGCCGAGATCTGCACGCCGTTGGGGTTTTCCCAATTGGGATCGACCGACGGGCACTGCGACATCGGCGCGGTGAAGCGGGCGTTGGGATGGGCGGCGGCTTCCTTGGAGTCCGGGGTCCAGTCGCGGCCCTTCCAGTCGATGAGATGCTTGGGCTTCTCGTCGGTCAGGCCTTCCCACCAGATGTCGCCGTCGTCGGTCAGCGCGACATTGGTGAAGATGGAATTGGCGCGGCAGGCGGCGATGGCGTTGGCGTTGGTGGCGGCGCCGGTGCCGGGCGCGACGCCGAACAGGCCGTATTCCGGGTTGATGGCGTAGAGATTGCCATCGGGACCGGGCTTGATCCAGGCGATGTCGTCGCCGACGGTCCAGACCTTCCAGCCTTCAAAACCGGCCGGCGGCTGCATCATGGCGAAATTGGTCTTGCCGCAGGCGGAGGGGAAGGCGGCGCCGACATAGGTCTTCTCGCCCTGCGGGTTCTCCACGCCGACGATCAGCATGTGCTCGGCCAGCCAGCCCTCGTCGCGGGCCATGACCGACGCGATGCGCAGCGCCAGGCACTTCTTGCCGAGCAGGGCGTTGCCGCCGTAACCCGAGCCGTAGGACCAGATCGAGCGCTCTTCCGGAAAATGCGCGATATAAATGTTCTTCGGGTTGCACGGCCAGGCGACGTCCTTCTCGCCAGCCGCGAGCGGCTTGCCGACGGAATGCAGGCAGGGAACGAAATCCGCGCGGTCGCCGAGCACGTCGAGCACCTTCTTGCCCATACGGGTCATGATGCGCATGCTGACGGCGACATAGGGGCTGTCGGTGATCTCGACGCCGATCTGGGCGATATGGCTGCCGAGCGGCCCCATGCTGAACGGCACGACATACATCGTGCGGCCGGCCATGCAGCCGTCGTAGAGCGACGTCAGCGTCGCCTTCATCTCGCGCGGGTCCATCCAATTGTTGGTCGGACCTGCGTCGCCCTTGCTCTTGCAGCAGATAAAGGTGCGGTCCTCGACGCGCGCCACGTCGGCGGGGTCGGAGCGGCAAAGGAAGCTGTTGGGACGCTTGGCTTCATTCAGCCGAATAAATGTCCCGGCTTCCACCATTTGCTGACAAAGGGCGTCGTATTCGGCTTGCGAACCGTCGCACCAATGAATACGTGCTGGTTTGCACAGCTGGGCGACTTCTTCGACCCAGGCCAATAATCTAGGATTGGACGTCGCCGCTCCCTCTACAACAACCTTGTTCATGTTTTTGAAACTCCACCTATACAGCCGTTTACAAAAGCGCTGCTCTGTCCTCATCCCAATCCAAGGCCGCGTCCTCGAATTGATCTGCTCAGCGGCAAAGCGCCAGCGATCGCCAACCTGCCTTGGGTCAGAGGTGAATGACGCGCTCTCATGCGTCAAGCAGGCTCTCTTGCATCATTTCGGATAATTCATATGCAACGGCCCCACGGCCGGCACACCCGTCGGCGCCTGCGAACAAAAGACAATTGCAAAAACAGCATACCAACATTGTCGTCGAATTGCTCATTTGCTCGTCATCGCCTTAAATTGGGGTTATGGCGTTTTTGCGAGGCGGCCGTCGGATTTTTCGCCCGACAGGCGCTCGTCAACCGCATGAGGAACGCCTGCGCGACGATGCGCATCAGCATTCATACCGGGTTCACTCAATTCGGCGTGAATTTCGACCCGACGCCATTATATATTCCGCTCGACGCTCATCCGGGCGTTGGGGGAGATGAAAAGAGGCTTGCCATGCCAACCATCGCGCTTGTCGACGACGATCGCAACATTCTCACTTCCGTCTCCATCGCGCTGGAGGGCGAGGGCTATCGCGTGCAGACCTATAACGACGGCATGGCGGCGCTGGAGGGATTGAAGAACAATCCGCCGGATATGGCGATCTTCGACATCAAAATGCCGCGTATGGACGGAATGGAATTGCTCCGGCGCCTGCGTCAGAAATCCGACCTCCCCGTCATTTTCCTCACCTCGAAGGACGAGGAGATCGACGAATTGTTCGGCCTGAAGATGGGCGCCGACGATTTCATCCGCAAACCGTTCTCGCAGCGGTTGCTGGTCGAACGCGTCAAGGCGATTCTGCGGCGCGCCAATCCGAAGGAAGCGGCGGCGCAGAAGGAAACCGAAGCCAAGATTCTGGAACGTGGCCACCTCAGGATGGACCCGGAGAGACACGCGTGCACCTGGAAGGACGAACCGGTGACGTTGACGGTCACGGAATTCTTGATTCTTCAGGCGTTGGCGACGCGTCCCGGCGTCGTCAAGAGCCGCAACGCCCTGATGGACGCCGCTTACGACGACCAGGTTTATGTCGATGACCGGACCATCGACAGCCACATCAAGCGGCTTCGCAAGAAGTTCAAACAGGCCGACGATGACTTCGAAATGATTGAGACGCTGTACGGGGTGGGGTACCGTTTTAAAGAAGGCTGATCGGGGAGCGGTTTTGGACGACAGCACGGATGTGGACGTCGGCGCCGGTTTGCGTATGAAAAAACTGGCCACCGCAATCTCTTCAGGGCCGCGAGCCAAACGGCGCGCCGTTGCGCTTCGGGCGCTGTGGCGAGGCGTCGTCTCTCGTTTTTCCTCTCGGTTGACGCGCCGAATCATTCTGCTCAATCTCGGCGGGCTGGTCGCGCTGCTGCTGGGATTCCTTTATCTCAACCAGTTCCGCCAGGGCCTGATCGACGCGCGCGTGCAAAGCCTGCAGACGCAGAGCGAGATCATCGCGGCGGCGATCGCCGCATCGGCGACCGTTGACGCCGACGCCATCACCATTGATCCCGAAAAACTGCTCAAGCTCGCGCCGGGCCAGAGCTATGGCGTCGCCGACGAAACCTC
The DNA here is from genome assembly GCF_900187365.1 of Rhodoblastus acidophilus. Taxonomy (GTDB): domain Bacteria; phylum Pseudomonadota; class Alphaproteobacteria; order Rhizobiales; family Beijerinckiaceae; genus Rhodoblastus; species Rhodoblastus acidophilus. The sequence continues at coordinate 37,471 of NZ_FYDG01000012.1, read as the reverse complement.
GCCCGCTCTCGAGTTCTCGATTAACCCCGATCGGGTCGGGCCATTGCTGCGCCGCCTTGTTTCGCCGACCCGGACGCGCGCGCGCATTTACGACCGCGATGGCTACATGCTGATGGATTCGCGTTCGCTCGCCGCGCGATCGAATATCCTGCGCTTCGACCTGCCCGCGCAGGGCCAGACCGATAAGCCGCAATGGTGGCGGGACATTCAGGATTTCCTCAGCGGCGGCTTCAATTTCGCGCGCTTGCCGCTTTACCAGGACCTTGGCGCCGCGAACGGCAAGGGCTACGTCGAGGTCGCGAACGCGCTCGAGGGCAAGCCCCAGACCATCGTACGACGCAACACCCAAGGCGAAACGGTCATCTCCGTGGCGACGCCCATCCAGCGGTTTCGCACCGTTCGCGGGGCGCTGCTTCTTTCGACCCAGGGCGGCGACATCGATGGGATCATCGCGTCCGAGCGCCGGGCCATCTTCCGGATTTTCCTCGTTTCCGCCGTCGTGATGGTGCTGTTGTCGGCGGCGTTGGCCGGCGCCATCGCCGAACCGATTCGCCGTCTCGTGACGGCGGCGGAAGGCGTGCGCCGGGGCGTGACCTCGCGCGCCCAGATCCCGGATTTCACCGCGCGCGACGACGAGATCGGGCTGCTGTCGGGCGCGTTGCGCGACATGACCAGCGCGCTTCTCAGCCGCATGGAGGCCATTGAGCGTTTCGCGGCCGATGTCGCGCATGAATTGAAGAATCCGTTGACCTCGCTGCGCAGCGCGGTCGAGACGCTGCCCATCGCCAAGACGGAAAACTCGCGCAATCGGCTGCTTGACGTGATCCAACATGACGTCAAGCGCCTCGATCGTTTGATTTCCGATATTTCCGACGCCTCGCGGCTGGACGCCGAACTGGCGCGCGACGACCTTGAACGCATCCGCATCGCCCGGTTGCTCCGGGGAATCGTCGAGCTCGCCAACCAGATCGACCGGGCCGACAAAGTCAAAGTCATCCTTTCTGTGTCGCCCGTCTGCGAGCGCGTGTGCATTGAGGGGCACGAGTCCCGTCTTGGCCAGGTGTTCAACAATCTGATCGACAACGCGCGCAGTTTTTCCTCGGAGGGCGGCGTCGTCAGGGTGAGCGTCACCCGCACGGAGCTGCATTCCGACGGGCAAAGACGCATGAGCGGCTACAACATCGTGGTCGACGACGACGGCCCCGGCATTCCCGCGCATGCGTTCGAGCGTATTTTCGAACGTTTCTACACGGACCGGCCCAACCAGAGTTTTGGCAATAATTCCGGGCTCGGCCTTTCCATATCCCGGCAGATCGTCGAAGCGCATGGGGGAACGATCCAGGCCTGCAATCGGACCGACGCCGCCGGGAACATTACGGGCGCGCGTTTTACTGTGTTCCTGCCGGCCGTGATCGAATAGGCCTTGGAAAACAGCGAGACGACGCCCATCTTCCTTCACGCCAGCGCCGTGGTCCTCGGCGAATCAGGCGTCCTCATCCGCGGTGCCTCGGGGGTTGGAAAGTCCAGTCTGGCTCTGGCTCTGATCGCAGCCTGGGACGCGCCGGGCGCGTTCGCCCGGCTGGTGGGCGATGATCGCGTGCAATGTCGGGTCTGCAATGGCCATGCGGTGATCGGCCCGCATCGCTTGATCGCGGGTTTGGCGGAATGGCGGGGGTTAGGCTTGTTGCCGCATCTTCACGAGCTCAAAGCCGTGCTCAGGCTTGTCGTCGACCTGGAAACCCAACCGGCCGGCGGCGGCCTGCCGCGCTTGCCTGAGCGCAAAGATTTTATTTGTGATTTCAACGGATTGACAAATGTGCCGCATTTGCGCCTGCCAGCGCGCGACACGTACCGGTCGGTCGCCACAATCATGGCATTTTTGCATAAACATTCAACAAAATGATCGTTTGCGCTCATTTTGCTTGCCAAGTCGTCGGCAAGCACCAAAATGGCGCTCTTAAATTTCGGCGGTTTTCAGATCGCTGTCGGCAGAAACGCAGTCTGGCGCCCGGCGCCACTTTTCTGGCTGAACGGGAACAGGACGGTTGGCATCAATGATCGGCATGGTGCTGGTGACGCATGGCCATCTGGCGACTGAGTTTCGCGCGGCGTTGGAACATGTTTGCGGGCCTCAATCGCAATTGGCGACAATCACGATCGGCCCCGAAGACGATATGGAAACCCGGCGGCGGGACATTATCGCGGCGGTCAAGTCCGTGGAAAGCGGCGCTGGCGTGGTGATTCTGACCGACATGTTCGGCGGCACGCCGTCCAATCTGGCCATTTCCGTCATGAACGGCGCCAAAGTCGAGGTGGTCGCCGGCATCAATCTGCCTATGCTGATCAAGCTGGCTTCCGTGCGTTGCGAGGCGACGCTCGATCAAGCCGTCACGCAGGCGGCCGAGGCGGGCCGCAAATATATCTATATCGCCAGCAAGATCTTGTGTGGAAAGTAGTGCAGTGAGAGACCCCGACTCCAATCCTCGCGCCGAATCCGCTGTGGCGGACGGCGCGCTGACGCGCGAACTCGCGATTATCAACCGGAAGGGCTTGCACGCCCGCGCCACCGCGAAATTCGTCCACTGCGCCGAACAATTCGACGCCGAAATCACCGTTTCCCGGTGCGGCGAGACGGTGGGCGGTCAGTCGATCATGGGCATTCTCACGCTCGGGGCGGGCATTGGCTCGTCGATCACCGTGACGGCGAGTGGACCCCAGGCGAAAGAGGCGATCGAGGCCATAGCCGCGCTCGTCGCCAACAGGTTCGGCGAAGACGAATAATCAGCTCCCGAGCGTTCGCCGCGCCGCGATGAGGCCAGCGGTCGAGCCGTCGAGGCGCGACAGATCGGCGGCTTGATCGGACACAAGCGGCGCCAGGCGACTGCACAGCTCTTTCCCCAATTCGACGCCCCATTGATCGAAGGGGTTGATGTTCCAGATCACCGATTCGACAAAAACCTTGTGCTCGTAGAGAGCCACGAGCCGTCCCAGCGTTCTTGGCGTCAGTTTGCGATACAGGAATGTGGAGGAGGGGCGGTCGCCCGAAAACACCTTATGCGGCGCCAGGGCGTCGAGCTCGGCGCCGGGCAGGCCTTGCGCCTGCAAGATCTGCCGCGCTTCCTCCTCGGAGCGCCCGCGCATCAGGGCTTCGCTTTGCGCAAGGCAATTGGCGAACAGCAGGACATGGTGCCCGGCGTCGGAGTCAGTCGGCTCGGCCGCGACGATGAAGTCGACCGGCGTCACCTCGGTTCCCTGATGCAGCAGCTGGAAAAAGGCGTGCTGCCCGTTGGTGCCGGGTTCGCCGAAAATGATCGGACCCGTCGCCTGGGTGACAGCTTCGCCGTCAAGCTGCACGCTCTTGCCGTTGGATTCCATGTCCAGCTGTTGCAGGTAAGCCGGGAATCGCGCGAGACGCTGGTCATAGGGAATGACCGCTTGCGCCGGATAACCCCAGATATTGCGGTGCCAGACCCCGATCAGCCCCATCAGCGCGGGGATGTTTTCCGAAAGCGGCGCGGTGCGGAAATGCTGATCGACGTCGAACCCGCCGCGCAGAAATTCCTCGAAATGCTCGGCCCCGATCAGGATGGCGAGGCTGAGGCCAATCGCCGACCACATGGAATACCGGCCGCCGACCCAATCCCAGAAGCCAAAAACGCGGTCGGGTAAAATGCCGAAGGCGGCGACCTTGTCGAGCCGGGTGGAAACGGCGGCGAAATGATGCGGCACTGCCGCTTCGCCCAGCGCGCCCACCAGCCAGCGTCGCGCGCTGTCCGCGTTCTTGATGGTTTCCTGGGTGGTGAAGGTCTTGGATGAAACAATGAACAGCGTGCGCGCGGGATCGAGCCGCCGCAGCGTATCGCCGAGATCGGAGCCGTCGACGTTCGAGACGAAATGGGCGTTCAGACCCGGCGCGGCGTAAGGCGACAGGGCGCGCGCGGCCATGGCCGGACCAAGGTCGGAGCCGCCGATGCCGATATTGACGACATCCGTGAGGCGCTCGCCGGTGGCGCCGACAAAGCGCCCGGAGCGGATCGCCTCGGCGAAGGCGAGAAATTTTTCGCGCTCGGCGAGAACGTCCGGCATGACGTTGCGGCCATCGACATGGATCGCCTGGCCCGAAAAATTGCGCAGCGCCATATGCAGGGCGGCGCGCTTCTCGGTGACATTGACCTTGTCCCCGGAAAACAGCGCGTCGCGACGCTTCTCAAGATGGCAGACGCGCGCTAGATCGAACAGGTGGCCAAGGGTGGTTCGCGTGAGGCGATTTTTCGAGAAATCATAAAGCAGATCGTCAAGCCGCACCGAGAAATTCTGAAAACGCCGGGGATCCTCTGCGAACAGATCCAAAGTCCGCTTCTTGGAGATTTCGAGGCGGTGCGCCTCAAGGACGGCCAAGGCGGCGGCGGCTTCCGGGCGATTCATTTCGGCCTCGTTATTGGCTAGGGAATGGCGAGCTTACCGCGCGTCAGCGAAAAGACAACAGAGTTCCGCGTTCATTCCTCGCTTGCCAGCGCCTTTCTTTTCCTTAACTAAGCGCTATGGCTCCTCCTCTTCTCACGCTTCAAAACATCGGCCTGACGCTCGGCGGCAAGCCCCTGATCAGCGCCGCCGACCTGTCGGTCGAGCGGGGCGATAGAATGTGCCTGGTCGGCCGCAACGGCTCGGGCAAATCGACGCTGCTGAAAATCGCGGCGGGAGAGATCGAATCCGATCGCGGCGCCCGATTCTTCCAGCCCGACGCCACCGTGCGTTACCTGCCGCAGGAGCCGGACCTGTCCGGGTTTCCTGACGTCTATTCCTATGTCGCCGCCGGCCTGGGGCCGAGCGACGCCGATTATCGCGCCCATTATCTGCTGGACGCGCTGGGGTTGACCGGATCGGAAAACCCCGAACGGCTTTCGGGCGGCGAGGCCCGCCGCGCGGCGCTGGCGCGCGCTTTGGCGCCCGAACCCGACATTTTGCTGCTCGATGAGCCGACCAATCATCTCGACCTTCCGGCGATCGAATGGCTCGAAGGCGAGTTGTCCAGCCTGCGCTCCGCTCTGGTGCTCATCAGCCACGACCGCCGGTTTCTGCAAAATCTCTCGCGCACGACCGTCTGGCTCGACCGGGGCGCGACCAAGCGGCTCGATCGCGGCTTCGGCGAGTTCGAAAGCTGGCGCGACGCTCTGCTGGAGCAGGAGGAGCGCGACGCGCAGAAACTCGAGCGCAAGATCGCGGCGGAAGAGCATTGGGTGCGTTACGGCGTCACCGCCCGGCGCAAGCGCAACGTCCGGCGCATGAGCGAGCTGGGCGCCTTGCGCGAAGCCAAGCGGACCGCCGAGAAAGCGGTTGGCGACGTCAAGATCTCCGTGGCGGAAGGTCAGGTTTCCGGCAAGCTCGTGGTCGAGGCGGACAAGATCGCCAAGGCGTTCGGCGAGCGCCCCATCGTCAAGGGATTGTCGTTGCGGCTGTTGCGCGGCGACCGCCTCGCTCTCGTCGGTCCGAACGGCGCCGGCAAGACCACGTTGATCAATCTCCTGACCGGGGCCATGACGCCGGATTCCGGCTCGGTGCGGCTGGGGGCCAATCTGCAGATGGCGACGCTCGATCAGCGCCGCGCCGCGCTCGATCCGGATGCGACCCTGGCCGACACGCTGACGGGCGGCGGGTCCGAATGGGTGGAGATCAATGGCGAGCGCAAGCATGTCATCGGCTATATGAAGGACTTCCTGTTCCCGCCGGAACAGGCGCGCACGCCGACCAGGAATCTCTCGGGCGGCGAGCGCGCCCGGCTGCTGCTGGCGCGCGCATTGGCTCAGCCCTCCAATTTCCTGGTCCTCGACGAGCCGACCAACGATCTTGACCTGGAAACGCTTGATCTCCTGCAGGAAATGCTGGGCGACTATCCCGGCACGCTCCTGCTGGTGAGCCATGACCGCGATTTCATCGACCGCGTCGCCGGTTCGGTGCTCGCCCATGCGGGCGGGGGCGCCTGGGTCGAATATGCCGGGGGATATTCGGACATGCTGCGGCAGCGCGGCCCCGAGGCGGCGGCATCAACACAAAACGCTCCGGCGAAAAAAACGCGGCGGCCCGAGCCGAAGCCGGCCGCGGAGGCGAAGCGCAAATTGTCCTTCGCCGAAAAGCATGCGCTGGAAACGCTGCCGGCCCAGATCGAAACTCTGCGGCAAAAGGCGGCGAAGCTGCACGAGATTCTGCGCGATCAGGAGCTTTACAGCCGCGATCCCAAGCGCTTCGCCGACGCGAGCGCGCTTCTCGCCAAGGTTGAGGCGGAACTCGCCGCGTCCGAGGATCGCTGGCTGGAACTGGAAATCTTGCGCGAAGAAATCAACGGATGATCCATGACAGCCTTCGAAGTCACCATCTATCACAATCCGGCGTGTGGAACGTCCCGCAAGGCGCTGGCGGCGATTCGCGAGGCCGGGATTGAGCCTTGCATCGTCGAATATCTCAAGACGCCGCCGACGCGCGCCGAGATCGAGGGGCTGCTCGACCGCTCGGGCCTTTGGCTTCGCGACATCTTGCGCAAGAAGGCGCCGGCTTACGCAGCTTTGGGCCTCGACGATCCGAAGCTGAGCGACGACGAGATTTTCGCAGCCATCGCCAGGGAGCCGGTTCTGATCGAGCGCCCCATCGTCTGCTCGTCGAAGGGCGTCGCGCTATGCCGCCCGGCGGAACGCGTCGCGGACCTGCTGCCCTGACGGCTGTCAGGACGGGACGTGGTGACGCGGCGCGGTCGGGCGGGCGGTCTGAAATTCTCCCCGCGTCGCCAGGATGAGCGCGACCAGCGCCAGCGCCTGAGCGGTGATCCAGCCGAGTTGCAACGCGCCGCCGCCGAACACGGCGAAAGCGGTCACGAAGGTCAGCGCGCCGATCCAGTAGGGCGCCGCCTTAGGCGATTGCCGCCCCGCCAGCTGATAAGCCCAGGCCAACAAGGCCGCGCCCGCCAATGCGCCGAGGATTCCGAGATCGGTCCAAATCTCGAACAGCACGGTCTTCGGCGTCAGCGCGCCGAGGTAGCCTTGCGAGGAGCCGGAAGCCACATAATTGAAACCATGCCCGGTCAGGAGGCGAACGCCGTCGACCATGATCGTGTCGCGCCAGGCGTTCAACCAAGCGAGATTGCCGCTGGAATCGCCAATCCACGGGCCGAGCAGCAAAGGCAGGCACGGCGCGGCGATGAAGCTGGCGGCGCCGATCCGGCCGATCCAGGACGCGGTTGAGGTCTTGTCGGCTTTGGCCGCCAGGAAGGCCGCGCCCGCCGCGAGCGCGGCGAAACTGGCTGTCGTGGCGTGAACCGCGACGGCGGCTGCGGCGACCACGATGGCGACGCTCGCCGCCATGGCGGGGCGACCGCGCAGAATCGCCGCAAGCGTGGCGGGCCACGCCAGCAGCAGCAGGACGGTGACGGCGCGCGCCAGGGTTTCGTTCATCGCGACGTCATGTTTCGCCGCGGGCGTTGCGAAATTCAGCGCGATGGCGCCGAACGAGGCGGCGGCGACGCCGAGCGGCAGGACGTACAAATTGGCGGGCCGGCTGCGCACGGGGAGCACGGACGCCACGGGCAATACGAGCAGAAACGTCGACACGATCTTGAACAGACGCGGCGCGGCCTCCGAAGGAAACGGCGTCCATGTCAAGGAGGCGACGGCCCAGATGGACAGAAAGACGGCCCCCAGCCCGACGGGCGAGGCGAGAAACGAGAAGGGCGCGGCGATCCGCATGACGCGCGGCGACAGCATCGCCCCGGCGGAGAGAATGAGCGTGGCGGCGATCGGACTCAGAATGAAGATCGCCCGCTGGGACGTCAGCAGGACAATCGGGGTGATGACGAATCCGAGGATCAGGCCGAGCCGCATCAGAAGATGAGCGGCGTCGGCCGACGTCTTATCAGCAGCATTGATGAAGGGCTTGGCCACGAGGTCGTCACGAAATGAAAGGATCTTGGCGTCACATTAGCCAAATGCGGCGCGCGCGGCTGTGGCCGTTGAGAGACAGTTGCGGAAAAAGGCGATCAAAACTGCTGCTTGTGGTCCAGGCCGTCCGCGGAGGCTCCGCCGGCGCCGGCGTCGCAGCCTCTTGCCGGTTGGGAGGCGGGGTGCTACGCCCATCCGCTCTGTCCGGGATCTCACATGACCATCCGTTTGCATAAGGGCGACCTCCCCGAGAGTTTCTCGGCCGTTTCGGTCGCCATCGATACCGAAACCCTGGGGTTGAACCCGCATCGCGATCGCCTTTGTCTCGTTCAGCTTTCGAGCGGGGATGGATCCGCCGATCTGGTTCAAATCGAAAAGGGTCAGACCGAGGCGCCCAATCTCACGCGGCTGCTGAGGTCGGAGGATGTAACCAAGCTCTTCCATTTCGGCCGTTTCGACCTTGCCGTCCTGCAGAAGACGTTCGGCGTGCGGGCCCGGAACGTCTATTGCACCAAGATCGCCTCCAGGCTGACGCGAACCTATACGGATCGCCACGGGCTCAAGGATCTCGTGCGCGAGCTGCTGGGAATCGAAATCTCGAAGCAGCAGCAGTCCTCGGACTGGGGCGCGAGTCAGTTGAGCGAGGCGCAGTTGCTCTATGCCGCTTCGGATGTTCTTCATCTGCACGCGCTTCGGAACAAGTTGGACGTCATGCTGGCGCGTGAAAATCGGGTTGAAATTGCGCAACAATGCTTTGCGTTTTTGCCAATGCGCGCCGAGCTTGATTTGATGGGGTGGCCCGATACTGATATTTTCGCTCATAGTTGAGGACACACCGGGCATGGCGGCGCCGTTCAGCTTGCATTCATGCCCAGCGCTTCAAGGGTCGTGCTATCGGTGAAATGCTGGGCGGAGGGGATTTTGCCGAACATGTCGCAGGGCGAATTCATGCAGGGCCAGCAATCGCAGGAGTGTGACGATGGCTTGCCGCGCGCCCTCCCGGGCCGCCAGCAAGCGTTCAAGGCCGCCGCGCGCCATTCGAGCCGGGTTCGGCTGGTCCGGCGCGCGATCACGGGATCCGCCGTCGGCGGCGCGGTTCTCCTTGTGGCGCTGTCGTATTTCCATACGCCGGACGCGCCGGGCGCACATTTGCAGCTCGATCGGCTCGGGCTGTCCGGCGACAAGATCACGATGGAAAATCCCAAATTGACCGGCGTGAGGCGCGATGGCCGGCCGTTCGAAGTCACCGCGCGGTCTGGCACCCAGAATCCACGCGATCCCAGCCGGATGGACCTGACCGCGCTCGACGCCAAGCTTCGCATGACCGATGACGGCGAGACGCGGGTCGTCGGCGATCACGGCGCCTATGATTCCAACGCCCAGACTTTATTGCTGACGGGGCATGTGCGCATTACAAGCGGGGCCTATACGCTCGCCATGAATCAGGCGTCGATGAATTTCAAGAATAACGCGATGAACTCGAGCGATCCTGTTCTTTTGACTTTCAGCGACGGGTGGATCAGCGCCAACTCCATTGTCATGAGCGATAATGGCGCGCAGCTTTCTTTCGTCGGCAATGTCCAATCGACGTTTCGGCAGGCCGACGGGGAAGCCCGCGCCGCCGTGCGCCAAAACTAAGGAAAACGGACCTTGACGCATTCACGAAAAGGCCTCGGGGTCGCAGTCGCTTTTCTGCTGCTGACGACCGGCGCATGGGCGCAAGCGCCGGCGCAAGGCGGCGCGCTGCTGCCGGGTTCGAACAGCAAGGAGCCGATCAATATCGCGGCGGACAAGCTGGACTATTTCGACAAGGAGCAGAAGGCGGTCTACTCCGGGAATGTCGTCGTCGTTCAGGGGGATACGCGTCTGAACGCCTCGGTGCTGACGATTCTGTTCGACAGCAAGGCCGGCGGCGCCAAGAAGCCGGGACAAGACGCCGCCAATTCGCAGCTGAAATGGATGAAGGGCGACGGCCCCATCACCATCGTCAACAAGGATCAGGTTGGCGTGGGCGATTCGCTCATCTACGACAAGGCGAAGAACAAGTTCTCCTTGAGTGGAAACGTCTCCTTGTCCCAAGGCGAAAACATCACCAAAGGCGATGACCTCGTCTATGACTTGCAAACCGGCCAAGCCGTGGTTTCGTCCAGAGGGCGCGTGAAAAGCAGGATTGTTCCGAACGACAAGGGGCCGCAGCCGGGCGCCCAGAACAGCTCTCGAGCCGGCCAGTAAAGGTCGGGTGCGATGCTGAACGTCCACCATCTGGGCAAGGCTTATAAGGCGCGCCGCGTCGTCGAGGATGTCAGCCTCAACGTCAGGCGTGGCGAGGCCGTCGGGCTGCTCGGCCCGAATGGCGCCGGCAAGACCACCGTGTTTTACATGATCACGGGTCTGGTGAAGCCAGACAAGGGCATGATCGAACTGGATGGGCACGACGTCACCGGCTTGCCCATGTACCGGCGCGCGCGGCTGGGCATCGGCTATCTGCCTCAGGAGGCTTCGATTTTTCGCGGCCTGACCGTTGAGGAGAATATTCGCGCCGTTCTCGAAATCGCCGAGCCGGATCGAGGCCGTCGGGCGCAGCAATTGGAAGCGCTGCTCGAGGAGTTCGACATCAAGCGCCTGCGCCATTCGCCGTCGATCGCGCTGTCCGGCGGCGAGCGCCGGCGCTGCGAAATCGCCAGAGCCTTGGCGAGCAATCCCTCGTTCATGCTGCTTGACGAACCGTTCGCGGGCATCGACCCGATCGCTGTCGGCGACATTCAGGATCTGGTGCATCATTTGAAGGGGCGCGGCATCGGCGTTCTCATCACCGACCACAATGTTCGGGAGACGCTGGGCCTGATCGACCGGGCGTATATCATCCATTCCGGTCATGTTCTGACCGAAGGCGGTCCGGACGAGATCGTCTCTAACCCGGATGTGCGTCGCCACTATCTGGGAGAGGGCTTCAGGCTGTGATCCTTTGGGGCGCGGCCGCAGCGTCGCCGCCCCAAAAACAAGGATTTGTCGGCGTTAACTCTGATCGTTCCCGTCGGTCCGCCCGTCATTTTTTGCTTGGCCGCGCCACACAAAAGGGTGTAAGCAAGAAACGGGCCGTTTTCTCGATAGGTTCGTGAGTTCCAATGGCTTTATCCGCCAAAATGCTGCTTCGGCAGGGCCAATCGCTTGTTATGACGCCGCAACTCCTGCAGGCGATCAAACTATTGCAATATTCAAGCGTCGAACTGTCCGCTTTTGTGGAAGAAGAACTCGAGCGCAACCCGCTTCTCGAACGAGCGGAGGAAACGCCCGATCAACCCGCGACCGGCATTGACGCTCTGGCGGAAGTTCAGAACCTGGAGGCGGCCTCCGAATTTTCCTCGGGCGAGCCCCAGGAAGCGGATTGGAACAGCGATCAATTGCCGGTTTCCAGTCAGGCTCTGACCGAAAGTCTGGGGACAGATTGCGAGAACGCCTTCGACGGGGACCGGGAACTCTCGCCGGCGGCGGATCAGGCCAAGCTCGACTCGTTGGGAATCTCGGAAACCGCCTGGTCGGGAACGGGCGGCGGCGAAGGCTCCGGCGAAGCCGGCAATATCGAAGCCTATATCGCCGAGGAGACCACGCTCGCCGACCATCTGGCGCGTCAGCTCGCCATCGTCACGCCAGATGCGACGCAACGCATGATCGGCCTGGCGATCATCGACGCCCTGGATGAGACGGGCTATCTCCGCGAGAAAGTCGAAGACATCGCCGAGCGTCTCGGCGCGCCAGCGGCGATGGTCGAGCACGCGCTCTCGCTGGTCCAGAGCCTTGAACCAACGGGAATCGCGGCGCGCGATCTCGCGGAATGTCTGGCGTTGCAGCTTCGTGAGCGCGACCGATACGATCCGGCGATGCAGGCGATGATCGCCAATCTGCATCTTGTCGCCAAGCGCGATCTCGGAGCTCTGCGAAAGGCCTGCGGCGTCGACGAGGAGGACATCCTCGACATGTTCGCGGAGATCAGATCGCTCGATCCAAAGCCGGGCAGGGCGTTCGGCTCGACGGCGGCCACCGTGGTCGTGCCCGACGTGATCGTCAAAGCCGCGCGGGACGGGTCCTGGCTGATCGAGCTGAATTCGGAGGCTCTGCCGAGGGTGCTGGTCAACCATGCCTATGCGGCGCGGGTTTCCCGGACCCATACGGCCGACGACGACAAGAACTTTGTGTCGCAATGTCTGCAGACCGCCAACTGGCTCACCAAGAGTCTGGAACAGCGGGCGCGCACCATTCTCAAGGTTTCGACCGAAATCGTGCGTCGGCAAGACGCCTTCCTATCCCAGGGCGTGGAATATCTGCGGCCGCTGAACCTCAAGAATATCGCCGACGCCGTCGGGCTGCACGAATCGACCGTCTCCCGCGTGACGTCGAACAAATATATGGCGACGCCGCGCGGCATGTTTGAACTGAAATATTTCTTCACCGCCTCGATCGCGGCGCACGGCGGCGGCGACGCTTATTCCGCCGAAGCCGTCCGCTTCAAGATCAAGCAGATGATCGACGCGGAGCCGCCAAACGCTGTGCTGTCCGATGACGCCATTGTCGAAAAGCTGAAGGCGCACGACATCGACATCGCCCGCCGCACCGTCGCCAAATATCGCGAGAGCTTGAAAATCCCGTCCTCTGTCGAGAGACGGCGCGACAAGCAGGCGCAAGCGGCGCGTTCCGCATGACGGCTCATCCGGCATTGACTTCGCCGCCTTAGGCTTCTAACCCTCTCGTTCAATGCCCGCCCGCTTCGAGCGGCGCGCAACGGATGATCTTAGGCAACGCAATACGCGTCTCTATCGGAAAAAGTGACATGGGTTTGCGCATCTCTGGAAAAAATATAAACATCGGTGAAGCTCTGCGTACACATGTTTCCGAGCGTCTGAAGAGCGTCACCGAGAAATATTTCGACGGCTCGGTTTCGGGGCATGTGACGATCGAGCCCGAAGGATCGGGTTACCGCGCCGATTGCATTCTGCATCTTGCGTCGGGCGTCACCATCCAGGCCGAGGGCCGCGCCCAGGAAGTTTACGCGAGCTTCGATCAGACCGCGGCGCGCATTGAGAGCCGCATGCGCCGGTACAAGCGCAAGCTGAAGGATCGCGGCGTGCAGCAGCGCGAAGTCGCCGGGGCCGAACCCGTGCGCTACACCGTGCTCAGCGCGCTTGACGAAACCGAGGAGGCACCCTCGGAGAGCGAATTCAAGCCCGCGATCATCGCGGAATCCGAAAAGGCGCTTCAGGTGCTGTCGGTGTCCGCCGCCGTGCTGGAGCTGGACCTTACGGGCCTGCCGGTCCTCGCGTTCCGCCACGCCACAACGGGCCGCATGAACGTCATTTACCGTCGATCCGACGGCAATATCGGGTGGATCGATCCCGCGGGCCGCGAGAAACCCGCCTCGAACGCGTAACATTTTCCGGATGCGGAGATGTTGGCCCTGCGTTCTTGGAACACATGGCCAACCATCCCGCTTCCGTGTAGTATGCTTGGCTGGTCGTGCGTACAGCTTGCGACAGGATGCTGATGGTGTGGGCATGGTTTCCGCTCTGAAAAATTCAGTGGCGGAAATGGGAGTGACGCCCAAAGAATCGCCCATTCGGCGCTGTAACGGAATATGATCCGAATGCCGCTAGAACAAATCATCGTTCCCAACGCGATCATCCCTGCTTTGCGAGTCAACAGCAAGAAGCAAGCGTTGCAGGAGTTGAGCGAAAAAGCCGCCGAAATATCCGGCTTGCCTGCTCGAGAGATCTTCGACGCCTGGTTGCAACGAGAGAAATTGAACTCCACGGGGCTCGGCGATGGCATCGCCATCCCCCACGGACGACTGCTGACCGCCAGCCGCATCTTTGGGCTGTTCGCGCGGTTGGAGCGGCCAATCGACTTCGAGTCGCTGGATAATCAGCCGGTGGATATCATCTTTGGCCTGATCGCTCCGGAATCCGCAGGCGCGGATCATTTGAAGGCGCTCGCGACCATCGCGCGCGTTCTCCGCAATCCCGCGACCGTCAACAAGATTCGCGCGACGCGGGAAGCCTCCGCGCTCTATGCGCTGCTGACGCATTCAGGCCGGGCGTCGGACGCCGCCTGACCGCTTTCAATGTCCAATCACTATCGTCTTTGACCGCTTGGGCCGAAAGCGCCGGTCGGGAGCCTTTATGCTTGATGACGCCATCACAAGTCTTAAGGAAATCTTCACGCCGGCGTTTCGAAGCGTCCTGCTCAAATCGCTGGGCTTGACCTTCGCATTCCTGGCTGCGCTCTGGCTGATCCTCGATCGCCTCGCCCTGTCGATTTCCGCCGGTTCGATTTCGGCGCCGTGGCTGGTGCTCATCGTCAAGGTGATGACGGCTCTGGGGTTGTTCGTCGGCTTGCTCTTTCTGATCGCGCCAGTGTCGATGCTCGTGGCCGGGTTTTTTCTCGATGAACTGGCGGAGCATGTCGAGACGAACATCTATCCCGCCGGGCAGAAGGGGACCGTCGCTCCGGCGATGCAATCGATCTGGCTCGCCGTCAAGTTCTCGGCGGTCTCTCTGCTGGTCAATTTGCTCGCCTTCGGGCTTTGGCTGCTGCCGGGCGTGAACGCCGTCATTTTCTTCATGGCGAACGCGTATTTGTTTTCCCGCGAATATTTCGAACTCGCCGCGCTGCGGTTTCACCCCGTCGCGGAGGTGCGAAACCTGCGCGAGCGCAATAGCCTGAAGATTTATGCGGCCGGATTGATTCTAGCCGTGTTTGTCGCGACGCCGGTCGTCAACCTTGTCACGCCGCTGTTCGGCGTCGCGTTCATGGTTCGCCTGCACAAGCGCCTGGCGGCGCGGCCAACGCGCTGAGCGGATCAGGCGGTCCGCTCGTCCGCGAATTGGCCGCTCTTGCGAAACCGATAGAGATAGCTCGGAACGATCGCCTCCATCGATTCCGGCGCCAGCCCAAGGCCATGCAAGGTGCGGCCTTCGGCCTCGGCCGCCTTGGAGACGATATTGTCCACCTTGAGCAGTTCGACCTGATCGCGCGTGAACACAAATTCAGCCGGCAGCAACCCCAGCAGCAGCTTGTTGGCAAGCTCCGCGAAGCCGCCCATCGTCGAGGCGAGACCGAACGACATCGGCGCGAGAATCCGGTTCCGCTGCGTCACCGCAAGCACGAATTCCATGATCTCGCGCATGGTGCGAACCGAAGGTCCGCCAAGCTCGTAAGCCGCGCCCGGCTTACCGGCGCCGGCCAGCAGCCGGCAGGCGGCCGCGGCGACATCTCCGACGTAAACGGGCTGCAACCTGGTGGCGCCGCCGCCGATCAGGGGCAGGGCGGGCAGCAATCGCGCCATCGAGGCGAAGCGATTGAAAAACTGATCTTCCGGTCCGAAAACGACGGATGGGCGCAAGATCGTCGCGCCCGGCACGGCTGAGAGAACGGCGGCCTCCCCCTGCGCCTTTGAACGGGCGTAGGCCGAAGCGGAATTCGCATCCGCGCCGATGGCGGAGACATGGACGAACTTTCGCACCTCGGCGTTGCGCGCCGCGTCGGCCACCGCCGCGGCGCCCTGCGCCTGCACGCTGTCGAAGTTCTGCTTGCCGGATTCCGCGAGAATGCCGACCAGGTTCACGGCGGCGTCGGCGCCGTTCAGCGCGGCGGCGAGAGACTGGGGATACCGGATATTCGCTTGAACCGCGTGAATCTGTCCAACAGCGCCGAGCGGCTGCAGGTGATACGCCAAATCCGGCCGCCGGGTGGCGACGCGCACGCGCCAGCCCTCTCGCGCCAAGGCGCGGACCAGATGACGTCCGATGAAGCCCGATCCCCCAAAAACAGTGACGATGCGGCCGCTGGAGTTAGAGAACTCTCTCATCATACCCGCCTTTGCTTGTTCGTTCGCATTTTGCATAGTCAATCGTGAAACATTCGTCCATGCGTCTCTTTGAGGAGGTCAGACGGTCCGAGCGGCCATCCGCGCTTCGCCCATCAGCGCCGGCGCGCCGCGCTCCGTCTGCGCCATCAACCGGATGATCCCGACAAAGCCCGAGGCGGTTTGCTCGATCTTGGCGACGCGTCCGGACAGCGTGGCGCGCTCGCCCTCAAGCACAGGCGTGAGAAACTGGCCCTTCAGGCTCAGGGGAGTCAGATCCTCCCGCCATTCCTGCAACAAGGGCTCGAAAGCCGCGAGCAGACGCATGCCATGCACCGGGCGGGCGGCGAATCCGAACCGGCGGGCGAAGTCCAATTCGAGGTGCAGGGGATTGAAGTCGCCGGAAGCGGCGGCGTAAGCGGCCAGATTCTCTTGAAGAAACGGGCCGATCACCCGGGACGGCAGCCGGTCCCCGCTTTTGAGCGTCGGCGCAATCAAACCAGATCCTCTGGCGCAGGAACAGATGTTGGATCAATCAGGCGAAGGGTCGAAACGACATGGCCGACGAGCGATCCGTCGGTCGCATGAATGTCCGCTTTCGCCACCAGTCGGGGCGGATTGGTCTCGCGGCGCATTTCGAGCATGAGGTCGTAGGA
The DNA here is from genome assembly GCF_900187365.1 of Rhodoblastus acidophilus. Classification (GTDB taxonomy): domain Bacteria; phylum Pseudomonadota; class Alphaproteobacteria; order Rhizobiales; family Beijerinckiaceae; genus Rhodoblastus; species Rhodoblastus acidophilus. Next base: position 21,038 of record NZ_FYDG01000012.1, on the reverse strand, counting down.
TCGGTCGAGTTCCAGACGTTCGATATAGTCGAACGATTGCGCTTCATGCAGGGGGAGGCCGACCTCCTCCGCTGCGGCGCGGATCGGCTCGGCGATTTCCGGGCTTTTCATCCACACGACCGGAAAACTCAGGGGCACGACGCCCTCGGCTCCGGGCCACCCCGTTTCAAGCCGGAACGTCCGCACCGCCTCGCTCGCTGTTGTGACGCGCAGGGGGCCGGCGCGCTCAACTTTCGGCGCGGCGGCCATTCAGACCGCCGGCGTGATGATGAGCGACGCGTTGATGCCGCCGAAGGCGAAGGAATTGGACAATACGGCGCGCATGGGGCGAGCGACCGCCTCGGGCCCGACAAGCTTGATCCGGCATCCCGGATCCTGAAGCTCGACATTGAGGCTTGGGGGCGCGACCTGCTCGCGCAACGCCCTGATGGCGATCGCCAGCTCGATGGCGCCGGCCGCGCCAAGCGTGTGGCCGTGCACCGGTTTGGTCGACGAGACCAGCATGTCGTCGCAATGCGAGCCGAAGCTGCGGTTGAGCGCCTCGGCCTCATTGCCGTCATTGGCGACGGTGGCGGTGCCGTGGGCGTTGACATAGTCAATGTCCTCGGGCCTGAGGCCGGCGTCTTCCAAAGCCATGTTCATGCAGGCGGACGCGCTGGCCGCATCGGGACGAACGGGGTCGAGGGCGTCGCTGTTGGTGCCATAGCCGGAGAGATAGCACAGCGGCTGCGCGCCGCGCGCGCGCGCGGATTCCTCGGCTTCGAGCACGAACATGGCGGCGCCTTCGCCCAGCACCATGCCGTTGCGGTTTTTAGCGAACGGCCGGCACAAATCCGGGGTGAGGACGCGCAGGGTTTCCCATGCGCGCATGGCGCCGTTGGTCGCGCAGGCCTCGGAGCCGCCGACGATGGCGCGATCGACCATGCCGGCGCGGATCATCTGCATGCCCAGCCCAATGGCCTGCGCGCCGGACGAACAGGCGCTCGCCACGGCGAAACAAGGGCCGGTCGCGCCAAACCGCATCGACAGCAACGCCGGCCCCGCGCTCGGGATCAGCTTGGGCACGGTCAGAGCCTCGGGCCTCTTGTTGGCGAAATAGACGGCATAGATGCCGTCGTCGATGGTGTGCATTCCGCCGATGCCAGTGCCCAACAAGGTCGCGCAACGCGCGCCTTGGCGCGCGTCGCGATCCAACCCGGCCTGAGCGACGGCTTCGTCGGCGGCGACCAGAGCATAGGCGGCGAACAGGTCGGCGAAGGGCGCGACGGTGGGGCCGAGGCGCTCGGCGACGTCGAAATCACGCACCTGGGCGGAAATCTTGATGCGGCCGCCGTATGGCTCACGCACCGCCAGCGGCCCGACGCACGACTTGCCGTCGCGCGCTGCGCGCCACAACGGTTCGGCTCCGATCCCGGCGGCGGACACAGAGCCCATGCCGGTGACGACGACGCGGCGACCCGTCATTTCTCTGTTTTTTCCTTGAGGATATGTGCGCTGATCGCCTCGACCAGGCCCTTGAGATCCTTGGCCTCCTGGAACGAGCCGTCCATGGGGATATAGACGTCGAATTTTTCCTCGATCGCGGTCAGGATCATGACAATGTCGATGGATTTCAGCCCCAGGCTTTCAATCGTCGCGTCGTCCTGAAGTTTTTCGCGAGAAATCATCCCCTCGGTCGCGATCACGTCGAGAATGTCGTTGACCATCGATTGCTGGTCGTTCGGGGCCGAAGTCACTAGCTCACCTCTGATTGCAGTCGCCTAACGCCTTTGCTTGCCTGCGCTCGCAGCGCGAAACCTGGCAGGGCCGTCGTCGCGATTTCAGGCGCGACAGCTTTCATTAGCAAATGCGTTCGGCCCGCACCAACAATTTTCAGTCGAGAACCGGATGCGGTTGGCCAAGCCGCCCCAAAGCCGCGCCGGACACAGCCCGCCGCGCGCGCCTTTCCGAGACGTTTTCAACGCTCAACAAGCCCGCCCCGCCGGCGACGCAGCGGCCGCGCACGGATGGCGGATCACCCGAAAGCGGCGCGCAAACGGGCGAGTTGCTCCTCGACGGGGCTGGCCACCGGGCCGACCAGGGTGGCCTTGGGGTCGAGATAGAGCAACTGGTCGAGGTGAATGACGCGCGCTTGCAGGCGAAGAGATTCGCCGACCAGGGCCTGAAGATCGTGCGGCAGTTTTTCGAAGACCTCGGGCGCGGTCGCCACATCCTGCTGGGACAGTTTGACCTTGCGCTTTTCGGACAGCGCCTGCTCGAACGTCAACTCGCCTTCGTTGACGGCGCGCTGCAGCAGCAGCCAAGACGCAAGTTGCATCAGGCGCGTGGTCAGCCTCATGCTTTCCGCGGCATAGGCCAGCGATTCGTTGCGTTCGAGTTCGCGGGCCTGTTCGCGGCCCGGTCCGTCCAGATAGGCGGCGGCTTCCTCGACCAGGGACATGCCCTCGCGGAACATGGACTTGAAGGCTTCGGAAGAAGCCAGGTGAGCGACGAACGAGACGGGTTCGTCGCCATCGTGCTGGATGAACTGAGACATGCGCCACCTCGGAACGCGCGCGAACGCAGAAAATCGGCGACCAATGGTCAGCCACCGGGAACTTCAACAAGATAGCGTCATTTTGCCGGGGGCGCTCGTTTAATCTTATTTAACGTTAATGGGGCGATAGTGAAACGTTTTGACCTTGCGTGGAAACGAGTCGAAAAGAGCGCGGCTTGACTCAACAGTGTGGCGTCACAGGGCGTCTTTACGCCGGTCCAATCCGCGCCGGGCGCCTCGCCAGCGCGTCAACGCTCTATGTTTTTCAATGAAACGGCCGTCAAAACATTACGTTGCGTCACCCTTGAAAAACAGCGCCGCGGCCTCGCGCGAGGCGCGCTTCTGGGCGAGTATGGTCTCAATCCTGGCGATCTCCGCGTGAAGCAATGTCACGCGCTCGATGAGTTCTTCGATCGAAAAGGCGTCCAAGGGTTCTCCAACGGCGTGTTGAACGCTGGCCGATTTGCGCGGGGCAAAAGATTCATCATCATCTCGCGCCATGATTTTCTCTCTTGGTTGGCGGCCCGTAAGTTGCCTTTTCAAGCCGATCAGCTTATATGTCCCAAATTCCCGTCATGAATGGAAACTTGAGGCTGCGCCTCATCCGGGCCGGTCCGAGCGCGATGGCGCACGGACGCCGAAAGCGAGATTCTAGGAGACAACGATGAGCAATGCCCCGCTCATGCCCAAGGCGACGGCCATCTGGCTGGTGGAAAACACGTCTCTGACGTTCGATCAGATCGCGGAATTTTGCAAGCTGCATCCGCTCGAAGTCAAAGGCATCGCCGATGGCGAGGTGGGCGCCGGCATCCGGGGGCTCGATCCGATCACATCGGGCCAGCTGACTCGCGAGGAAATCGAACGGGCGGAAAAGAAGCCGTCTCACCCTTTGAAGCTGGCTGTGTCCAAGGTTCGCCTGCCGGAAACCAAGCGTCATCGCGGTCCGCGCTACACGCCGCTGTCCCGCCGCCAGGACCGCCCCAATGCGATCCTTTGGCTGGTGCGCAACCATCCCGAGCTCAAGGACGCGCAGATCATGCGTCTGGCCGGCACCACCAAGAACACCATCGCCGCGATCCGCGAGCGCACCCACTGGAATTCCGCGTCCTTGACGCCGATGGATCCGGTCACCCTGGGCCTGTGCTCCCAGATCGACCTGGATTTCGAAGTCCAGCGCGCCGCCAAGGAACGTCCGCAACTCGTGCAGGATCATGGTCCCGTGCTCGCTCCCGCCGAGGAGACGACCCAGCCTTACTATTACGAGCCGGTTTCGCAGGAAGAGGTGTTCGGCTCCAGCGCTGCGAAGCCTGTCGAGCAGGAAGACGACTTCGACGTCGAATCCGTGTTCGGCAAGCTCAAGGATCTCAAGGATCTGAAGACCAAGGAGTAAGGGATGCGCGCGGCCGTCCGCATCCTCGGCATCGACCCCGGCCTGCGTCACACGGGCTGGGGCGTGATCGAAGTCGAGGGCGCGAACCTCGCCTATGTCGCGTCCGGCGCCATTCACCCGCCGACCGAGGGCGATCTCGCCCTGCGGCTTCGGGTGCTGCACGAGGCGCTCGCCGCGGTCATGGCCGCGCATGAGCCCGACGAGGCGGCGGTCGAGGAGACATTCGTCAATCGCGACCCGCAGTCCGCGCTGAAACTCGGCCACGCCCGGGGCGTCGCGCTGGTGGTGCCCGCCCTGGCCGGCGTGGACGTCGCAGAATATTCCGCCAATCTGGTGAAAAAGACCGTGGTTGGCGCGGGCCACGCGGAAAAGGCTCAGATCGCCATGATGGTCAAGGTGCTGCTGCCGCGCAGCGCGGCGCGCAGCGCCGACGCCGCCGACGCGCTGGCCGTCGCCATCTGTCACGCGCAGCATCGCGGCGCCCGCGCTCGCGAAGCCATGCTCCTGAGGAAATGACCAGCGTCGCCGCGAATGTCGCCAAATCGGGTACACTGCGGCGGCGAATCGGGCGGGACGAATGATCGGCAAGTTGAAGGGCGTGGTGGATTCACTCTACGAGGATCATCTGATCCTCGATGTGCATGGCGTCGGCTATGTCGTCGCCTGTTCGAGCCGGACCTTGCAGAAATTGCCGCGCGCCGGCGAGGCGGCGGTGCTCTCCATAGAAACGCAGGTGCGCGAAGATTCAATTCGGCTGTTCGGCTTTCTGTCCGACGCCGAGCGCGACTGGTTTCGGATGTTGCAGAACGTTCAGGGCGTTGGCTCCAAGGTCGCCCTGGCGATTCTTTCGATTTTGCCGCCTTCGGACCTCACCTCCGCCATCGCCTTGCAGGACAAGGCGTCCGTCGCCCGGGCGCCCGGCGTCGGCCCCAAGCTCGCCGCGCGCATCGTCGCGGAATTGAAGGACAAGGCGGGCGCGTTCGGCGAGATCGGCGCTGTGGCGGTTCAACTCGCCGGCGAGGAGACGGCCGGCCCCTCCACCGCTGCGGCTGAAGCCATTTCCGCTCTGGTCAATCTCGGCTACGGCCGGCCCCAGGCCGCCGTGGCGATCGCCGCAAGTCTCAAGGCCCTGGGCGACGACGCCGAGACCAGCGCGCTGATCCGGCGCGGCCTCAAGGAGTTGGCGCAGTGACTTCGCCGCGCATGATGTCGCCGGACAAGCGGGACGATGATCTCGAATCCTCGATTCGTCCCCTGACTCTGGCCGATTTCACCGGGCAGGAAGCCGCGCGGAAAAATCTGAAGGTGTTCATCGAGGCGGCCAAGGCGCGCAAGGACGCGCTGGATCATGTGCTGTTCGTCGGGCCGCCGGGTCTCGGCAAGACCACTTTGGCGCAGATCGTCGCGCGCGAACTCGGCGTGAATTTCCGCTCGACCTCCGGGCCGGTGATCGCCAAGGCGGGCGATCTGGCGGCGCAACTGACCAATCTCGAAGAGCGCGACGTGCTCTTCATCGACGAAATTCATCGCCTCAATCCGGCGGTCGAGGAAATCCTTTATCCCGCCATGGAGGATTTCCAGCTCGATCTCATCATCGGCGAGGGACCGGCGGCGCGTTCCGTCAAGATCGACCTCGCGCGCTTCACCCTGGTCGGCGCCACGACGCGCGCCGGTTTGTTGACGACGCCATTGCGCGACCGTTTCGGCATTCCGATCCGCATGAATTTCTACAATGTCGAGGAGTTGCAGAGCATTGTCGCGCGCGGCGCGCGGGTGATGAACTGCCCGATGAGCCCGGACGGCGCCAACGAGATCGCGCGCCGCGCGCGCGGCACGCCGCGCATCGCCGGGCGGCTGCTGCGTCGGGTGCGCGATTTCGCGCTGGTCGACGGCGACCTGACGGTGACCCGCGAAGTCGCCGACCACGCCTTGAAACTGCTCGACGTCGACGCCATCGGCCTCGATGAAATGGACCGCCGCTATCTCAATATGGTCGCGATCAATTTCGGCGGCGGCCCGGTGGGAATCGAAACGATCTCGGCGGCGCTGTCCGAGCCGCGCGACGCCATCGAGGACATTATCGAACCCTACCTGCTGCAGCAGGGGTTTTTGAATCGCACGCCGCGCGGGCGGGTGCTGACGCCCCAAGCCTTCCGGCATCTGGGTCTTGCGGTCCCCTCGCCGGCGCAGCCGCTTCAGCCCGAATTGTTTCAAGAGGAGGGCGACCAGGAATGAGCGAAAGCGGCGACGTCCCGCCTCACGTGTTTCCGATCCGCGTCTATTACGAAGACACCGATTTTTCCGGCATCGTCTATCACGCGAATTACCTGCGCTTCATCGAACGCGCGCGAACCGAATTGCTGCGGGAGTTCGACCTGCGCCAGCGCGAGATTCACGCGGGGGCGCAAATCTTTTTCGTCGTGGCGCGGATGAACATCGAATTTCTCCGGCCCGCGCATATGGACGACCTGTTGACGGTGGAGACGCGGGTCGAGCGGATCGCCGCCGCGACGCTCGATCTTGACCAGCGCGTCAAGAGAGGCGAGGAAACCCTGTTCACCGCCCGGGTGCTGATCGCGGCGGTGTCGGGCGGACGCGCCTGCCGTATCCCTCGGGATATCCGCGAAAAACTGGCGCCGCCGCCGTGAATGTGCGCGTAGTAACCAGACGTTAACCCTCCGGGTCTCTTTACTGGGGCGCGGGCCGCGCGTTTTTGCGCGTCCAGCCGCAGAATTGACGGAATTTCCGGTCATGTGCAGCGCAACAGAAGCGCCGCAGCAAGGATGAGGACCGCTCAGATGAACGAAGTCGCCACAGCCGCGAGCGAAACATCCGTCTTCACCATGTTCCTGAACGCCTCCATCGTGGTGAAGCTGGTGATGCTCGGGCTCTTGTCCGCCTCGGTCTGGTGCTGGGCGATCATCATCAACAAGACCCTGCTGATCCGGCGCGCCCGCGCCGCGATGGAAGAATTCGAGACGGTGTTCTGGTCCGGCAATTCGCTGGAGGATCTTTATCAGTCGCTGGCGGCGCGCCCGACCATGGCCACCGCGTCGCTGTTCGTCGCCGCCATGCGCGAATGGAAACGCTCGTTCCAGAACGCCGCCGCCTCCTTTGTCGGGCTGCAGTCGCGCATCGAGAAAGTGCTGGACGTCTCCATCGTGCGCGAGGTCGAAAAGCTCGAAGCCAATCTGCTGGTGCTGGCGACGGTCGCCTCCGCCGGACCCTTCGTGGGCCTGTTCGGCACGGTCTGGGGCATCATGACGTCGTTCCGCTCCATCGCCGCGTCGAAAAACACCTCGCTGGCGGTGGTGGCGCCGGGCATCGCCGAAGCCCTGTTCGCCACGGCCATTGGCCTGTTCGCCGCCATTCCCGCGCTGATCGCCTATAACAAGCTGTCCGGCGACGTCGCCAAGACCCAGGCGAAGATGGAGGCGTTCGCCGACGAATTCTCCGCCATCCTGTCGCGCCAGATCGATCAGCACGCCTCGCGCGGCGTTTGAGGAGCAAGCCATGGGCATGTCCGTTTCGGCAGGGAAGGGCGGGCGCCGGCGGCGGGGCGTGCCGCGCTATGGCGCCATGGCCGACATCAACATGACACCCTTCATCGACGTCATGCTGGTGCTGCTGATCATCTTCATGGTCGCGGCGCCGCTGCTGTCGTCCGGCGTCCCGATCGACCTGCCGGCGACCAAGGCGGGCGAGCTCAATATCGACAAGAAGCCGATCGCCATCGCCATCAAGGAAAATGGCGAAATCTATCTGATGGACCAGAAGGTCGATCCCAGCCAGGTGGTCGACCAGGTGCGGGCGCAGGCCAAGGACGGCGTCGACGAACGCGTCTATGTCCGCGCCGACAAGGGCGTGCCCTATGGCAAGGTGGCGGAAGTCATGTCCGACCTGACCGCGGCGGGATTCAAGAAAGTCGCGCTCGTGACCCAGCAGGAGAAAAAATAGGATTCGTCCTCGGGCCTCCTGGGTGAACGCCGGTTCGCCGAAGCGGCTCGAGAATTTGGTTTTGGCGCATTTTCTTCACGCGAACCGGCGTCCACTTCGCTCGAAAATGCTCTAGAGGAATGATGCGGCGGTGAAAGTTTCGCGCTCCGAGCCCGGCTTGGTTGTGTCGGCGGCGGTCCATTTGGGCGTGCTGGCGCTTTTGCTCGTCCATTTTTCCCAGGAGCGCAAATTCGAGGACGCCCAGGAGGCCGTGCCGGTCGAGACCATCACCGACGCGCAATTCAGCCAGATCATGAAGGGCGAGAAGACCAAGGACATCGCGCCCAAGCCCCGCGTCGATCGCGTCGCGCAGAACGAGGAGCAGAAGCCGACGCCGCCGACGCCGCAGGCGCACAAGGACGTCGCCGCGCCGCCGCCGCCGCTCAAGCGTCTGCCCGATCCGTCCGATTCGAGCGAGCAACCGCCGCCGCCGCCGGTGCGGCCGGTCGAGCCGAAGCCGGAGCCGCCCAAACCCAAGCCCACGCCGGCGCCGAAGCCGCCGGAAAAATCCGAGCCGGACGACGAGCCCGAGAAGGACGACGCCGAGCCGGTCAAGCCGCCGCCGCGTCCGAAACCGCCGGAAAAGAAGGTCGAACCCAAGCCGGAGCCGCCCAAGCCGGAGCCCAAGCCTCCGACGCCGCCGACCCCTCCGAAGCCGGCCGAAAAGCCGACGCCGAAGCCGCCGAAGCTGGACGAGGTCGCCAAGCTTCTGTCGCAGAGCAATTCGGGGAAATCGAGCGACAAGCCCAGCGACAAGCCGCCCAAGCCGAAATCCGGCGAGGAGAGCAACGCGCGGCCGTCGCCGAATCTTTCGGAAGTGTCGAAACTGCTCAGCCATGAGCCCGCGCAGTCGCAGGGATCGGCGGGCCGCGAGATCAGCCGCGCGCCGGCCGCTGGCGCCGCCTCCGGCCATGCCGCGAAAATGTCGCCCTCGATGGCTGACGCGCTCGATGGTTATTTGCGCGACCGCTACAAGCAGTGCTGGAACTTTCTGTCCTTCTCCGACACGCCGCGCTATGTGCCGAAAATCAAGGTTTCGTTCCGGCAGGATGGATCGCTGGCGGCGGCGCCGGTCCTGCTCAATCCGCCGTCCGATCCGACGGCGCGCTCGCTGGCCGACAGCGCCCTGCGGGCGGTGCGGTCCTGCGATCCCATGAAAATACCGGCGCAATTCGCGCCGTACTACGATCAATGGAAGGATTCCACCGTCGCGTTCAATCCGCAGGAGTGAAGCTTGACGCCGTCAAATTCCCTGCGCGCGCGGCGCGTATCACACCACTGCACAGACCCAGGACCCTAGAAATGACTCTTGCTCTTACCCGTCGTAACGTAACCGCGTTGTTGGGCGGCCTGTCCGCCGTTCCGTTGTTGCGCGGCTCCGGTCAGGCCGAACGCTACATCGACGTGCGCGGGGGCGGCGACTTCAAGCCGGTCAATGTCGTCGTGGCGCCGTTCGGCGGCGACAGCGGCGCGGCGATGACCTCGATCGTCGTCAATAATTTCAAGCGCTCGGTCTTCATCAATCCGGTCGAGGGCGGCGACATGGGCGCCGATTCCGCGCCCAATATGGACGCGGCGCGCGCGGCGAACGCGCAATATGTCGTCACCGGCCGTTCCGGACGCGGCGAAGGCCGCATGAAAACGGAATTCCGGTTGTGGGATGTCGGCTCGGGCGCCCAGGCGGCCGGGCAGCAATATGTCACCGACCCCAACAATTCGCGCCGCGTCGCCCATATCGTGTCCGACGCCATTTTTTCGAAGATCACTGGCGAAAAGGGCTTTTTCGACACCCGCGTCGCCTTTGTCGACGAGACCGGCCCACGTGAGAACCGCCGCAAGCGCCTGTCGATCATGGACCAGGACGGGGCGAACGTCCGCCATCTGACGCGCGGCGACGACCTGGTGGTGACGCCGCGCTTCTCGCCCAATTCGCAGGAACTCACCTATATGGCGTTCGGCGCCGAGGACCCCCGCGTGTTCCTGCTCAACATCGACACCGGACAGCGCGAAGTGGTCGGCAATTTTCCCGGCATGACCTTCTCGCCGCGCTTCTCGCCCGATGGCCAGCGCGTCGTCATGTCGCTGGAGCAATCCGGCTCCGCCAATCTCTATTCGATGGATCTCCGCACCCGCGCGACCACGCGCCTGACCGATTCCGGCGCGATTGACACTTCGCCGTCCTATTCGCCGGATGGGTCGAAAATCGTGTTCGAATCGGATCGCGGCGGCACCCAGCAAATTTATGTCATGGGCGCGGGCGGGGGCGGCGCCAACCGCATTTCCTTCGGCTCCGGCCGCTATTCGACGCCGGTCTGGTCGCCGAAGGGCGATTATATCGCTTTCACCCGGCAGGGGAGCGGCGGTTTCGCCATCGGCGTCATGAAGCCCGACGGTTCGGGCGAGCGCATCCTGACGGAAGGCTTCCACAACGAAGGCCCGAGCTGGGCGCCCAATGGCTTGTTCGTGATGTTCTTCCGCAATGGCGGCGGCGGCCCCAAGCTCCACATGACCGATATTTTCGGGCGCGGCGAATTCCCGGTGCCGACGCCCGGCTTTGCGTCCGACCCCTCCTGGAGTCCGTTGCTCGGTTGAGGGAAGGTTTTGTGATTTCATGCGAAACCTTTCGTTAACCATGGCGCCAATCGCCACAATTCCGCCGGATTTCGTAACCCTCCATCAAGGTTACGAAAACCTTCGCTTAATGTTCGCAAGCTACGACTGGCCGCACGCAAATTCCGCCAGCCAAGGGAGCGCGTCGGATGAATAATTTTGCCTCGATGCATGGACTGAAATTCGCCGCGGCGCTCGCCGCGGCTCTGGCCTTGGGGGCCTGTTCCAAGAACCCAACCGATCTCGACGGACTCAACGGTTCGGGCGCGGGCGGCGCCGGCGGCCTGGGCGGCGCCGGGGGGGCGGGCTCGGCGCGGCCGGGCTCGACGCAGGATTTCGTGGTGAATGTCGGCGACCGCATTTTCTTCGACAGCGATTCCTCCGAAGTCAACGGCGCAGGCCAAACCACGCTCGACAAGCAGGCGAATTGGCTTAACCAATACGGCAGCTATGCTTTCACCATCGAAGGCCATGCCGACGAACGCGGCACCCGCGAGTATAATTTCGCGCTGGGCGCCCGCCGCGCCGAGGCGACCAAGAACTACCTGATTTCTCGCGGCGTTTCGGCCTCGCGCATCAAGACGATCTCCTATGGCAAGGAGCGCCCGGTGGCGGTGTGCGACGACATTTCCTGCTGGTCGCAGAACCGTCGCGCCGTGACGGTTCTGAAGCCGGGCAGCTGACCGGCCGGCTTCAGGGTTCCGCCGCTCTTGAAAATCCGACGCCGTCGCGTCGGATTTTTCGTAAGCGCCACCGGCGCGGAAAAGCCATTTTTCGTGCTTACGCGACAGGACCTATGGTATTGATACCGAGTCTAAACTTAAGCCGAGGTTGGAATGGGACGATTTGAACCCCTGGCGCATCTCCGCGCCGGCTGGCGGCCAGCCGCCGCTTCGATCTTCCTTGCTTTCATGACCGCGCAGGCCTGCGCGCAGACCTTCGACCGGCCTTCGGCGGACGTTGAGGAACGCGGGTATGGCGGCGGCGGGGGCGACGCGGGCGCAAGCTTGCGCGTCGACCGCCTGGAAACGCAGGTGCGCAATCTGAACGGTCAGGTGGAGCAGCTGCAGTTTCAGGTCAAACGCCTGGAAGACATGCTGCGCAAGTTCCAGATGGACGTCGATTCGCGGTTTCAGGACCGTGGCGGACGTCCGTCGCCGTCTCCGGCGACGCCGCCGCAACGCCGCTCCGACGGGTTGGACCAGCCGCCGCCGTCGCAGGATGCGCAGCTTCCCGCGCCGGTGAGCGCGCCTCCTGCGGTTGGCGCCGATGGACGTCGCCGCGACGCCTATGACCCCGGCGCGCAAGGCGGGTCGCCAGGCGCGCCGAGGGAGCTGGGTTCGCCGGATTCCGCCAGCAAGCCGTTGCGCGCCGCCGGTCGCGATCCGACCGCTCCGCTGGATATCAATCCCGCGGGCGGACGCCCGGCCGCTTCGCTGACGACGCCGGCGGCCTTGCCGTCTCCGGGCGCGGCGCCCGGCGGCGATCCGATCAAGACGGATTTCGACGTCGCCGAGGACCTGCTCAAGGCGCAACGCTATGACGCCGCGCAGCAGGCGTTCGCGAGCTTTCTGCAGAAACATCCGGGCACGCGGTACAATGCGCCCGCGATCTACCATTATGGCGAAAGTTATTACTTTCAGAATCGGCACCGCGAGGCGGCCGAGCAGTTCCTGAAGATCGCCACCGATTATTCCAAGAGCAATGTGGCGCCCGGCGCCATGCTCAAACTGGGCGTCTCGCTCAATGCGCTCGGCGCGAAAGAGCAGGCTTGCGCCTTCTTCGCCGAAATTCCGCGCAAATACCCCAAGGCGACGGCGGCTGAAAAGGACGCCGCCGCGCGTGAGGCGAAAAAGGCCGCCTGTTGAGCGACGCCGCCGCCGTTTTGGAACCGGCTGCGCTTTTTTCTACGCTCGACCCTTGCGCAGGGCTTCTGCTGGCCATTTCCGGCGGTCCCGATTCGATCGCTTTGTTGCATCTCGCGGCCGCCTGGCGGAAGGAGGCGCAGACGCCCCCCGTTCTGGCGGCGGCGACAGTGGATCATGGCCTGAGGCCGGGAAGCGCCCAAGAGGCGGAAGCCGTCGGCGCATGGTGCCAATCGCTTGGCGTCGCCCACAAAATTCTGGTCTGGACGGGCGATAAGCCGACGACCGGGATTCAGGCCCGGGCGCGCCGCGCGCGTTATCATCTGCTGTTCACGCACATGGTGGACATTGGCGCCGCCGCCCTGGTCACCGCGCACCATGCCGACGACCAGTGGGAGACCGTGATGATGCGGCTGGCGCGCGGCAGCGGGATTGCGGGACTTTCGGGCATGTCCCGCGACCAGGCTTTTCCGGGCGGCCGGCTGGTTCGTCCGTTGTTGCATGCGCCCAAGGCGACGCTGGTCGATTATTGCCGGCGTCACGGCCTGGCGTATTTCGACGATCCCTCCAACGAAGATCCAAGATTTGCGCGAACCGGCTGGAGACAGCTCGCCCCGTCGCTTCATCGCCTCGGCCTGACGCGCGCCCGCGCCGCTCTGCTGGCTTCGCGCGCCGAAAAATGTGATCGCGCGCTGGCATGGTCCGCGCGGCGTTTCGGGGCTGACGTCCAAATTTCGACGGAAAGCAATGTTTACGATCTTTCAAGCGCAACCGATGCGCCGCAAGCGATCGTCGAATATTTCTTGCGCGATGCTGTATTCAAAGCCGCCGGGGCGCCGCCGGCCCGTCTTGAGCGGTTGGAAAGCCTTGCTGGCCGGTTGCTTGAGGCGCTGCAAGCGGGCGTAGAGTTGCGCGCGACTTTGGGGGGCTGCACGGTGACGCTCAACCGCCGGAGGCGGCTGAAACTCGCTCTGGAACCCCAGCGCAAGCGGGGAGGTTAGAGTTCGAAGCCCTCGAGCGTCCCTTGGCAAGTGGAATGTGGGCAACTACATTGATGTTTCGACGCGACCGGCGCGCTTCCATCGACCGGGAAGGTTACGCAAGACAGAGATGAATCCAAATTTCCGCAATTTCGCCCTTTGGGTGATCATCGTTCTGCTTGTTGTGGCTCTGGTGGTCCTGTTCCAGAAGCCCAGCGAGCGCGCGCCCGCGCAGGAAATCAACTATAGCCAGCTCCTGGCCGACGCCGACCAGGGGCGGATCAAGGATGTGACGATTTCCGGCTCGGAAATCACAGGGCATTACAGCGACGGCAAGACGTTCTCGATCTATGCGCCCAATGATCCCAGCCTGATTCAAACGCTGAACAAGAAGGGCGTTCAGATTTCGGCCCGTCCGCCTTCTGACGGCAACAATTGGCTGGTCACGCTTCTTGTCAACGGACTGCCGCTGATCGCCTTCATCGGCATGTGGATCTTCCTGTCCCGGCAAATGCAGGGCGCCGGCGGCAAGGCCATGGGTTTTGGCAAGTCGAAGGCCAAGCTTCTGACCGAGGCGCACGGCCGCGTGACCTTCGAGGATGTCGCGGGCGTGGACGAAGCCAAGGAAGATCTCGAAGAAATCGTGGAGTTTTTGCGCGATCCGCAGAAATTCCAGCGCCTTGGCGGCCGGATTCCGCGCGGCGTCCTGCTGGTCGGCCCCCCCGGCACCGGCAAGACCCTGTTGGCGCGCGCCATCGCGGGTGAGGCGAATGTGCCGTTCTTCACCATCTCCGGTTCGGACTTCGTGGAAATGTTCGTCGGCGTCGGCGCGAGCCGCGTCCGCGACATGTTCGAGCAGGCCAAGAAGAACGCGCCCTGCATCATCTTCATCGACGAAATCGACGCGGTCGGCCGCCATCGCGGCGCCGGCCTCGGCGGCGGCAACGACGAACGCGAGCAGACGCTGAACCAGCTGCTGGTCGAAATGGACGGTTTCGAGGCGAACGAGGGCATTATCCTCATCGCCGCCACCAACCGGCCCGACGTTCTCGATCCCGCGCTGTTGCGTCCGGGCCGGTTCGATCGCCAGATCGTGGTGCCGAATCCCGACGTCATCGGCCGCGAGAAAATTCTTCGCGTGCATGCGCGAAAAGTTCCGCTGTCGCCCGATGTCGATCTCAAGGTGGTGGCGCGCGGCACGCCCGGCTTCTCCGGCGCGGATCTGATGAACCTCGTCAACGAGGCGGCGCTTCTTGCGGCCCGGCGCGGCAAGCGCGTCGTCACCAAGGAGGAGTTCGAGGATTCCAAGGACAAGATCATGATGGGCGCGGAGCGTCGCACCATGGTCATGACCGAGCAGGAAAAGCTGCTCACGGCATATCACGAGGGCGGCCACGCCATCGTCGCCTTGAATGTGCCGGCGACCGATCCGGTCCACAAGGCCACGATCATTCCGCGCGGCCGCGCGCTGGGCATGGTCATGCAGCTGCCCGAGCGCGACAAGTTGTCGATGAGCTTCGAGCAGATGACCTCGCGTCTGGCGGTGCTGATGGGCGGCCGCGTCTCCGAGGAGGTGATCTTCGGCAAGGACAAGGTCACTTCCGGCGCGCAAAGCGACATTGAGCAGGCGACCAAGCTCGCCCGCGCTATGGTGACGCGCTGGGGCTTTTCCGACGAGCTGGGAACGGTGATGTACGGCGAGAACCAGGAAGAAGTGTTCCTTGGCTATTCCATGGGCCGCCAGCAGAACATTTCCGAGGCGACGTCGCAAAAGATCGACAGCGAAGTCCGCCGGTTGGTCGAGGCCGGGCAGGCCGAGGCGCGCCGGATCATCACCGAAAAGCGCGACAACCTCGAAGCTCTGGCCAAGGGTCTGCTGGAATACGAGACGCTCTCGGGCGATGAGATCCGCAACCTGCTGGATGGCATTCCGCCGGTGCGCGAGAATGACGATACGCCGGCGGCGCCGCGCCGCTCGGCTGTTCCGGCCGCTGGAAAATCCAGCTGGGGCGCCCCGGATTCGGACCCCGGCCTCGCGCCGGCGCCGCAGTCCTGAGGCTTCGACCAACAGCAACATGATCAACGGGCGGCTTGCCGCCCGTTTTTCTTTGCCGCGCCCGGTGTTAAACCTGTTTACGAAAAGTGAATGGGGCGCATCCCCAATTCGGATATATTCGCCGAAAATTTCTGGAGACTCGAAATATGAGCCGCAAGTTTTTCGGCACGGACGGCATTCGCGGGCTCGCCAACAGAGTGATCACGCCGGAACTGGCCCTGAAGGTCGGACAGGCCGCGGGCATTGTCTTTCAGACCGGCGACTACCGCCATCGCGTCGTCATCGGCAAGGACACAAGGCTTTCCGGCTACATGATCGAATACGCCATGGTCGCCGGTTTCACATCCGTCGGAATGGATGTGCTGTTGCTGGGGCCGATGCCCACGCCGGCCGTGGCCATGTTGACCCGTTCGATGCGCGCGGATCTCGGCGTGATGATCTCCGCCTCGCATAACCTTTTCGAAGATAATGGCATCAAATTGTTTGGTCCGCAGGGCTTCAAGCTGTCCGACGAAGTCGAGCGGCAGATCGAGACCCTGATGGAATCCGACCTCGGGTCCAAGCTGGCGGCCGCGTCCGGGCTTGGCCGCGCCCGCCGCGTCGATGACGTGCGCGCGCGCTATGTCGAATTCGCCAAGCACACCTTGCCGCGCAACATGTCGTTCGAAGGCATGCGCGTCGTGATCGACTGCGCCAACGGAGCCGCCTACAAGGTGGCGCCCGAGGCGTTGTGGGAACTCGGCGCCGAGGTCTTCTCGGTCGGCGTCGAGCCCGATGGCTACAATATCAACCGCAACGTCGGCTCGACCGCGCCCCAGGCCCTCGCGCAGAAAGTGCGCGAACTGCGCGCCGATATCGGCATCGCCCTCGACGGTGACGCCGACCGCGTTCTGATCGTCGATGAACACGGCCATCTGGTCGACGGCGACCAGTTGATGGCCGTCGTCGCGCAGGACTGGCGCGAGGACGGCAAGCTGTCGCGCCCGGGCATTGTCGCGACGGTCATGTCCAATCTCGGGCTGGAGCGGTATCTCGCCTCTCTCGGCTTGTCGCTGGCGCGCACGCCGGTGGGCGACCGCTACGTGCTCGAACATATGCGCGAGCACGGCTACAATGTCGGCGGCGAGCAGTCCGGCCACATGATCCTGTCGGATTATTGCACCACCGGCGACGGTCTGGTGGCGGCGATGCAGGTGATGGCGGTGGTCAAACGCCGCGGCAAGCCGGTGTCCGAAGTCTGCCACGCCTTCGACCCCTTGCCGCAGGTGTTGAAGAACGTGCGCTTCCGGGGCGGCAAGCCGCTGGAGATGGAATCGGTGGCGAAGGCGATCGCGGCGGCCAAGCAGAAGCTGGGCGACGAGGGCCGGCTGGTGATTCGGCCGTCCGGCACCGAGCCGGTCATTCGCGTCATGGCCGAGGGCGACGACCGCGCCCTTGTCGAAAGCATTGTCGACGATGTCTGCGAGGCCGTCGCGGCGGCGGCCTAACCGGGCGCGCCGGCGCGCCGCAGCGCCGCCGCCAGTTGCGCGAAATCCTCCGGCGGGTCGCTCTCGAACAGCAGCGGCTCGCCCGTGACCGGGTGATCGAAGCCCAGCGTATGGGCGTGAAGCGCCTGACGGTTCAGCGCGGTCAAGACGTCGCGGGCTGATTCGGGCAATTGCCCGGCCTTAGTCTTGAAGCCGGCGCCATAGGTCTTGTCGCCCAGCAGCGGATGACCAATGTGGGCCATATGAACACGGATTTGATGCGTGCGGCCCGTCTCCAAGGCGCAGGCGATCAAGCTGGCGATCGGCTTGCCCGTCCGGTCCGAGCCGAACGTCTCAAGCACGCGCCAATGAGTGATGGCCTCGCGCCCGCGCGCGATCGGGACGACGGCCATCTTCTCGCGCTGGATCGCATGGCGGCCGAGCGGCGCGTCAACCGAACCGCTCTGCCGGTCGGGAGCGCCCCAAACCAGAGCCAGATATTCGCGCGTCAGCGACAGACTCCGGCCATGGTCGGCGAACAGGCGGGACAGCCGGTGATGCGCCGCATCGGTCTTGGCGACGACGAGCAGGCCGGACGTGTCCTTGTCGAGCCGATGCACGATGCCCGGCCTCTTGACGCCGCCAATGCCGGACAGCGTTTCGCCGCAATGCGCGATCAGGGCGTTGACCAGCGTGCCCGATTCATTGCCGGCGCCGGGGTGGACGACCAGGCCGGCGGCCTTGTCGAGCACCACGATGCTCTCATCCTCATAGACGATGTTGAGCGGAATGGCTTCGCCTTGAGGCAAGGCCGGCGCCGCCTCGGGAAGGTCGATGACGACAAGCTGGCCGCCGCGTATCTTGAGTTTCGCCTGTCGAACGACGGCGCCGTCGATGGTCACGGCGCCGCCCTCGATGAGCGCCTGAATCCGGGTGCGCGAGAGGCTTTCCGCCTGAACCGCGTCATTTGCGCTCAGGAACTGGTCCAGCCGCTGTGAAAGATCGGTCGCGCCGATTTCGATTTCTATCTTTGTCGCCATGCCGCCGATAGAAAGGCGCGCCGAAAAATTGTAAAGCCCGGATATGAGAAAAACCGCCGTAGTCATCGGCGCCGGCCCCGCGGGCCTGAGCGCCGCCGAATGTCTCGCCGAAGCCGGCGTCAAAGTCCATGTCTATGAGCGCACGTCGAGTCCCGCCCGCAAATTCCTGATGGCCGGGCGCGGCGGTCTGAACGTCACCCATTCCGAGGACATCGGCAAATTTATCTCGCGCTATGGCGAGGCCGCGGAACGAATCGCCCCGTTCCTGCGCGAATTCGGGCCCGAGCGCCTGCGCGCATGGTGCGCCGGCCTGGGGCAGGAGACATTTGTCGGCTCAAGCGGCAAGGTTTTCCCGAAAAGTTTTAAATCCTCTCCGCTGCTGCGCGCGTGGTTGCGTCGATTGGCCGAACTGGACGTCGAATTTCATCTGCGTCACCGCTTCGAACGGTTCGACGGCCAACAAGCCTGTTTTGAAAACCTGGAAGGTTTTACGGTTGCGCAGGCCGACGCCTTTGTGCTGGCGCTGGGCGGCGCCTCCTGGCCTCGGCTGGGCGCCGATGGCGGCTGGGTCGAACCGCTACGCGCGATGGGCCTGAACTCAACGCCGTTGCGCCCTGCCAATTCGGGCTTCGTGATCCCCTGGTCCGAGCAGGTTTCCGGCAAATTCGCCGGCCAGCCCTTGAAAAACATCCGCCTGTTGCTGGGAGAGCTTTCCGTGCGTGGCGAATGCGTCGTCACCCGAAACGGGTTGGAGGGCGGCGCCGTCTATGCCGTGTCGCGCCAACTGGCGGGAATTGTGGAAGCGGGCCAGACGCCGGATGTCCGGCTTGATCTCAAGCCGGACGTTCCCGTCGAAAAGCTTGCGGCCAAGCTGTCGCGCCCGCGCGGCAAAGCCAGCCTTTCCAATTTTCTTCGCAAGGCGGCGGGCTTGCCGCCGGCGGCGATCGCCCTCCTGCGCGAAACCGGCGCGCTCCCCGCCGATCCTCACGAACTGGCGCAACGCATCAAGGCGGCGCCGCTGGACGTCCGCGGCGTCGGCGGCCTCGACCGCGCCATCTCCACGGCGGGCGGGGTGATGTGGGAGGGCCTGGACGATACGCTGATGGCGAAGGCGTTTCCGGGCCTGTTCGTTGCGGGCGAAATGCTCGACTGGGACGCCCCGACCGGCGGCTATTTGCTGACCGCCTGCTTCGCCACGGGCCGGGCGGCGGGCCTCGCCGCCGCGCAATGGCTCAGAAATTCAGAGTCACGCTGACCGGCGCATGGTCAGACGGGCGCTCCCAACCGCGCGCGTCCCTAAAAATGTCCATCGCGTCGAGATGATCGCCCAGGCTGTGCGACACCCAGATGTGGTCGAGGCGTCGGCCCTTGTTCGCCTTGGCCCAGTCCGGCGAGCGATAACTCCACCACGTATAAAGTTTTTCGCTCATTGGCGTGAAACGCCGCAACGCGTCGACCCAGGCGCCGTCGCTCAGGATCGCCTTGAGCTTGTCCGTCTCGGCCGGCGTGTGGCTGACCACGTTGAGCAGCGCCTTATGGCTCCAGACGTCATGTTCGTAGGGGGCCACATTGAAATCGCCGACCAGGATGGCGTCGGCCTTGGCCAGCGCATCGGACTGGGTCCAAAGGTGGAATTCGTCGAGGAACGCCAGTTTGTGCGCAAATTTGGCGTTCACGGCGGGGTCCGGCTCGTCGCCGCCCGCCGGAATGTAGAAATTGTGAAGCTGAATCGATCGATCCGCGACCGTGAAGGCGGCGCCGATATGCCGGGCGTCGCCCTGGTCGCAAAAGTCGCGGCGATTGGCTTCGCCGAGCGGCAGCCGCGAGGCGATGGCGACGCCGTGATAGCCCTTCTGGCCATTGACGATGATATGCTCGTAGCCCGCCTGCCTGAGGGCGGAGAACGGGAATTCGCTATCGCGGCACTTGGTTTCCTGAAAGCAAATAATGTCCGGCGCATGTCGGGAGAGAAAATCCACGACCAAACCGATTCTGAGCCGAATGGAATTGATGTTCCAGGTGGTGATCTTGATGTTCAAAGCGTCGCTCCAGCCTCAGCGCTGGATGTCGACAAGCGAAATCGGCGCCTCATCGTCGGGTGGTGAAGTCCTATTCGGAAAAAAGACCTTCGTTCGGAATATGGAACAGGCTCAAATTGGGCGTCGTCGTGCGGTCGATATTGTGCAGGACGACGAGCGTTTCATATCCCTGGGGGTCCTTGACCGCCCATTGCGTCAGGTTGAAGTTTTTCGCGTCGAAGTAAAGCCGAATCGTCGACGAGCCGCCGAAAGTCGAGGAATCCTCCAAGGTGATGACCGTCTTGTCCTTCGACGGCGTCACATTGGTAATCTTTACGTCTTTCTTCAGATTCAGTTCGTTCTTGAGCAGGAATTTCAACGGCGTCTGTTCAACGAAATAGGTTTCCTGCGTCTTGAGCTTGCGGTCGCGGATCGCGACCGAGACGCCGTCGGCGATGATTTCCATGGTCGCCGGCTGGGCGTATTCAAACCGCATCCGCCCGGGCTTGAGCACGTAAAGCTTGCCCTCGGCGCGGCGGCCGTCCTGACCGGTTTGGACAAAATCCGCCGTCATCACCCGCGAGGAATTGAAATAGTCGTCCGCCATTTGAATGGCGATGTCGGGATCGCTGACCGCCGAAACCTCCGGCTTTGCGACCTTCTTGTCGGGCGCCTTGCCAGATTGCGCGAAGGCCGGCGCCGCCGCCAGGCCGCAACAAAGAAGAATCATGCTGAGTTTCATGAAACGAACCTTCGGCCTCGTGGAGGCCGGTTTCATAGAGGCGCAGAGCCCCGGATGGCGTGGATGAAGCGGTGTCAAGCGCGTATGACCGGACTATAGATTTTTGTTTGTGGCCGCAATAGGACGCTATTCTCCGTCGAACGCGCCGCGATCGACGCCGCCGCCGACGAGGATCTGGCGTTTTCCGGCGTGGTTGGCGGGGCCGACGACGCCTTCCTTCTCCATGCGCTCGACCAGCGACGCCGCCTTGTTGTAGCCGACTTGCAGCCGGCGCTGCACATAGGAGGTCGAGCACTTCTTGTCGCGCAACACCACCGCGACCGCGCGGTCGTAGAGGTC
>NZ_FYDG01000021.1 GCF_900187365.1 Rhodoblastus acidophilus | reverse complement strand
TGTTTAACAAGCTGCGGCGGTTATTGTAAGCCGGAGCGGCGCAAACCGCCGCATCCGTCGGAAAATAGAGACGTCCGATAATGTTGCCTTATCGGACGTTTTGACGACCTACGGTCTTTGTGGTAGAAAATGACTTAAAGGTAGATTTGTGGAGCCCTCCATGTCCCTCAACATCAAGAACGCCGCGACCGTCGCCCTCGCCGACGAACTCGCCCGCCGGCAGGGCATCAGCAAAACGGCCGCCATCCACCAGGCCCTCAGCGAGCGCCTGCGCCGCATGGGGCACGGCGAGACCGCGCGGGAGCGCCTTCTCGACGACATGCGCACGATCCGCGAACGCGTGGCGCGCTTGCCGGAGGTCGACGGTCGGAGCGACGAGGACATCATCGGTTACGACGAACATGGACTCCCCACCTGATGGTCATCGACACCTCCGCGATCGTGGCGATGCTGCGCAACGAGCCCGAAGCGGCGGCGCTCGAAACGACGCTCGCCGCCGATCCGGTCCGCTTGGTCCCAGCCACTTGCGTGCTGGAAGCGCGCATGGTCATGGTCGGTCGGCGCGGAGACCATGTTCTGGCCGAAGTCGATCTCTGGCTCCATCGGATCGAAGCCGACGTCATCGCGATCGACGCCGATCTAGTGGATCTCGCGACACAGGCCTGGCTGATCTACGGCAAGGGCCGCCATCCCGCGGCGTTGAATTTCGCCGATTGCCTGTCCTACGCCCTGGCGAAACGCGCTGACGAACCCTTGCTCTTCATCGGCGACGACTTTTCTCGCACCGACATCGCGGCGGCGCGATAATGGCCATCTTTCCGCCGACGACGCAAATCCTCCCGCCACGCCATCGCGCAGCCAACTGCTCGCCGGGGCCGCCTTCTTCCGCGTTGTCGCCGCATCTGGAGCCGCTGGCCGCGCGCGCCCGCGATTACGCCAAAGCCGCCAGTTCGGCGAACACCAAGCGGGCCTACGCCGCCGACTGGAGGCATTGTTCCACCTGGTGTCGCCGACAGCGTCTCGAGGTCATGCCGCCCGATCCCGAGGTCGTCGGCCTCTACATCGCGGCCTGCGCCTCCGGCGCGGCCAGCCGCGACGGACAAGCGAATTCAGTCGCGACGATCGAGCGCCGCCTGTCGGCCCTGACCTGGAGCTACACGCAGCGCGGCGCGCCCCTCGACCGCAAGGACCGCCACATCGCCACCGTGCTCGCCGGCGTCCGCAACACCCATGGCGCGCCGCCGGCGCAGAAGGAGGCGGTGCTCCGCGACGATCTGATCGCCATGCTGGAAACGCTGAACCGCGGCGAACTGCGGGGCCTGCGCGATCGCGCCATTCTGCTGATCGGCTTCGCCGGCGGCCTGCGCCGTTCAGAGATCGTCGGCCTGGACTGCGGGCGCGGCCAGACCGAGGACGGCTCCGGTTGGGTCGAGATCCTCGACAAGGGCGTGCTGATCACGTTGCGCGGCAAGACGGGGTGGCGCGAGGTCGGGCGCGGCGAGTCGGAGCCCACATGCCCGGTCGCCGCGCTGATGACCTGGCTGGAATTCGCCCGCATCGGCCATGGGCCGCTGTTTCGGCGCGTAACCGGCGAGGGCCGCAAAGTCGGCGCCGATCGGCTTCACGACTGCCATGTCGCGCGCCTGGTCAAGCGCGCCGCGCTCGCCGCCGGCGTCCAGCCCGATCTGACCGAAGCCGAGCGCGCGGAAAAATTCGCGGGGCACTCGCTGCGCGCCGGCCTCGCCTCCTCGGCGGACGTCGACGAGCGCTATGTGCAAAAGCAGCTGGGCCACGCCAGCGCCGAAATGACCCAGCGCTACCAGCGTCGCCGCGACCGCTTCCGAGTGAATTTGACCAAAGCGGCGGGCCTGTAGACGGCGTGTAACGTTACGGGAACGCGTACGAGCTGAGTTTTAACGCAAATATATAACGCGGATCGTGCGTCTTTGCGCATTTATTCATTTCGAGATGAGCAAATAGATATGCTGCAGAGTATTGCAGAATAATAAGCTATCCTTATCGATAGTCAAAACGCCTGCCGACAAGATGCGGCTATGACGGAAGCCAAAGGCATGATAGCTTCTGAATAACGAAATATAGCGAGGGATCGCAGGCGTTTGCCGTTCGCTCAAAGCATCGTGGAAAGGCTCGATTGGGGGCAAATCGCCGGTCCGCTTGTCGGTTTTAATTGCCGATTTCAAATTGAAGCGCGCAGCTAAAATTCGCGCCGGATTTTTAGCTGCGGATTTCAGGAGCGACCGGACAACATGCTGAAATCATGAGAAATGTAACCCAAGCCGGCCGAGCTTTCGGAAAAATCGTCATGAACGATCCTCGCTTCGCCAAGCCGGCCTCTCGATGCCTCCGTTGAGCGTCGGCTTTCTCGACTCCCTGCCGTGGCGCGCGCTCGCGGGGCCGCTGGCGCACGCCGAAGACGCGCTCGCCCGACTCGACGAGCGCCTGCGCGCCAGCCCGATCCGCCAGGGCTTTATCGAACGCACGCATTTCGCCGACGCCTGCGCTTCGCTCTGGATTGAAGGCGAACTCGCCCATCTCGAAGACCTCGTCCTCCACGACGCCCATATGGACGCCCGCGCCCCGACGTCGGAGTTGCTCCGGGCCGCGCGGTGTTGGCGGCGCGTCGCCAGATTTTCGCCGCGGCGCCAGACTGGGCGCTGTCGCCGGCCGGCCTCGCCACTCTGCGCGGCGGCGGGTTTTTGCCGGAAGGGGAGGGAAGGGCGGAGACGGCCGTTGCGGATGAGGACGAAGAAGGGGCGGGGGCTCTGTTTGCCGACGCCGACGATCCGGCGGACGACGATCCGCTTGCCGCCGAACTTGCCGCCCTTGACGCCGCACTGGCGCGGACGAACCTTGCGCTCGAACGCAAACCCGTGGTCGCGCGCGAAGACCGCGACCCGCTGGTCTACGATCTCGATTGGGACGAGAACGAGAGGCTCGACCAATGGCGCGACGGCGTCGCCGGGACCGCCGATCTGCCGCCGGTGCTGGCGGCCGCAATCGCCGCTGTCCTATGGGACGACATCGAGCCGCTGCAGCATGTGGATTGGCTCGGCCGCCTGCTCGTCGCCGCGCTGTTGCGCCAGCGCGGTAAGACCGCGAGCCATCTGATGTGTGTGAATTCGGGCGCGCGGGCGGCGGGCCGCCTCCGGCGCAAGCAGGGCGAGCCCGTCGCCAAAATACTGTTCTGGCTCGCCGCGCGATCCAGGCCGCCGCCGAACAGGGCATGAAGGATCACGACCGCTGGCTGCTGGCGCGGGCCTCGCGCGAGGGTCGCTTGAAGGGTCGGCGGGGCACGTCACATTTGCCGCAAGCGCTCGACCTTGCCCTGGAGAAGCCGATCGTCACTCCCGAATTGCTGGCCAAGGCGCTGAACGTTTCGGCCCGGGCCGGGCAGAACCTCATCGCCGAGCTGGGCTTGCGAGAGCTTACGGGGCGGCGGCGCTATCGCGCCTGGGGGATTTTGTAAGATTGGGACGGGAAAAAATGGCGATATTGTGGTTGACGAACCCATAGCTAGGGCTACGCTCTAACCGTTTTCAGCACTAAACGGATAGAGAGATTCACCAATGGGGGCGGTCGAAGAAATCCTGGATTGGTCTGCGACCAAGCTGGCCCCATGGCGCCAAGATGCCCTACGTCGCCTTGCAGGGGCGGCCAGCCTGAGCGGACAAGACGAAACAGAATTGCTTAATCTTATCAAAGAGAAAGCAGGTTTTCCTCTGGCCGCGAAGCCCCAGGCGCCGACCCCATTGAGCAAAGCTCACCTTGCGTCTGTCGCGAGCGGATCGCCTCTTCAGATCAAAGGTATTCGCAACGTCAAGAACGTCAACCGTCTCGTGCCGGCCGCCGCGCTGTCGTTCACACCCAATGGCATGACGATTGTGTATGGTCGCAATGGCAGCGGCAAGAGCGGCTTCGTCCGAATCTTCCGCACAGCCTGTCGCACCCGCACTGACAATCCAGCCAAGCTCAAGGTGCTCGCTGACGTCTACGGATCAAGCGGGGGGCCGCAAGAAGCCGAAATTATCGTCGACCTGGGCGGCGGTGATGTCGTCGTGCCCTGGACCGCTGGCGCGCCCGCGTCGGAGGCCCTGCTGCAGGTCGCAGTGTTCGACAGCAATGCGGCACAACTTTATGTCGATGGGGGAAACCAGATCCAGTTTCTTCCTTTCGGCTTGGCCTTGCCTCACAAACTGAATGAGCTTTGCCTCACCCTCAGGGATAAGCTGGAAGCTGAGCGTAAGCCCATTACGGATCAGGTCGCTCTTGTTACCGTTGCCTTCGAGACACCCAGAACGACAAAGGCCCAGACCTTCTATGCCGGCCTCAACGGCAAGACGACAGATGCGCAGATCGACGCTGCGGCCACGTTTTCACCTGATGACGAGAAGCGCATCGACGAGCTGACCCGTATACTCGCCGCTAACACCGCGTCAGCTGCCGACGTGACCGCGCTTTCCACATGGGTCAAAAACCTAGCGTCCGAATCTGCCAGCCTTGGTCAGGCATTCAGCGACAAGCAGCTTGACGGATATCGTAACCTCAAGCAGCAGTCCATCGACGCGCGGACAGCTGCGGGCACGAAGGCCGCCGACCTTTTCTCAAGTGAACCTCTCCCTGGTGTTGGTGGTGAAACTTGGCGGCGGCTCTGGCTTGCTGCCCGCGACTATTCAATCACGGACGCCTATGCCGGCCGTGAGTTTCCGGTCCTCCGTACGCCGGAGGCGACCGAAACCTGCGTTCTCTGCCAGCAACCGCTCAGCGCTGAAGCGTCGGACCGCATGGGCCGCTTTCAGGCGTTCGTCAGCGGATCGCTCGCTGCAACTGCTGACCAGGCTGAAACTGCGGTCACCCAGGCGATCGCGTCGCTGCCTCAGGTCGAGATATTCGCGTCGAAGGATTGGGCAACCCGGCTCGAACAGATCCGTAAACGCAATGCGGAACTCGCAGATGCGGTTACGTCCTTCAAGAAGGAAGTAGAAGCCAGACGTGCGACCGCTCTGGCCTCGCTTCGGACACCTGAGACGCCACCGTCCCCGTTAGCCGTCGCAGCTCTGGTCTCCCCGCATGGCGCCCTGCAAGACTTGTCGACGGTGCTATCCGCCGAGGCCGATGCGTTGGCGAAGGCTGATCAGAGTGGTGAGCGCGCGAAGCTGGAGACCGAGCGGGCTGAGCTCGCCGATCGCAAGATCCTCGCGGCAGGTCGTGATCGTGTGATCAAACGCCGTGATCTTCTCAAGAAGGATGCGCTATATACCGCAGCGCTTGCTGAGGTTCAGACGAAGGGCATTACTCAGAAGGCGAATGAACTCGTCGACACGCATTTGACGAAAATTGTGACAGACCATTTCGAATTCGAACGTAAAACTTTGGAAATAACGCACCTCAAGGTTGGTTTAGCGCGAAAGAGCGGACAAACCAAGGCCGCGTTCCAAACCAATCCAGGCACCACGCTAACAAAATTGACCTCCGAAATTCTCAGCGAAGGCGAGCAGCGCGCGCTCGCGCTTGCTGCATTTCTAACGGAAATCGCTGTAACGGAAGGAGCGGGTCCGATCGTCATCGACGATCCCGTTTCATCCTTGGACCGTGATCGCGGATTGAAGGTCGCGGCCCGCATCGTGGCCGAGGCGCATAAGCGCCAGGTAATTGTCTTTACGCACGACTTGATCTTCTTCAACGATTTATGCCGAGAAGCCGATGATCTCGGCGTAACGACCGAAACCATCGCGCTCTTCGCCGACAGCGCCAACGCTGGCAAGGTCGATCCCGCCGGGGTGTCGTGGAAAGGGCTGAGCGTCACTAAGCGCCTCGCGCGAATCCGGAACGACTTCTCGCCATTGAAGAAGCTCCACGCGTCGAGCCCGTCCGATTACGAATTCAAGGTGAAGCACCTTTATGGGCGCCTGCGAGACAGCTATGAGCGCCTCGTAGAAGAACACATCTTTTGCGACGTGGTCCGGCGCGGCGTCGACAGGATTGAGACTCAAAAGCTGCGCCTGGTGCATCTGTCCGACGCGCTCGCGATCCGATTCCATGATGGAATGACAAAAGCCAATACGCACAGCCATGACAATCCGGCGTCAGAAACCGTCTCAACCCCAGATCCAGCCGCATTCGAGTCGGACCTGGCCTTCATCGAGCAGCTCATCGCCGACATCAAGGCGGAGAGTATCTCTGCGGAAAGCCGCGCAGAAGAACCTCGGCCAAAGCGGCCGCGAGTTGTCCCTCGGCGCTATCGAGCGCGGCGCGGCCGTGAATGAAATGAATGGGGATGTTGGCGGTCGCGGCCAGCGCGAGGACATGATCGTCCCACCCGGCCGGAGACGCCGTCGCGATGGCGATCTCGTGCGCCCCGATCCCTTTGGCGAGGAGACTGCGCGCCCAACGCATCGCCTCCAGGATTTCATGCCGGGGACTGGCGCAGGAGATGGCGCGTCGCGCGGGTCGTTCAGGGGCGCGCTCCAGGGTTTTCACGTCCATTTCCGTCAGCCAGGGCGGAACGCGCCGCGCCTCGGCGACCCATGCGACCTCGGTTACTCTGGCAAGCGCAGCCAGAAGCGGGCGCCAGACCGGGGACATTTCCGTTCGGCCTTGAACCTCGATCGGCCCGAACAGGACGCGCGCGAAACCTATGCGCCCGAGCGCGCGCGCGACGAGATCGTTGGGCGTCAGCTCGTTCTTGGGCAACCGCGCCAGCACTTCTCGCTCCAACAGCGCGAGCGCCTCCAGTCTGGTCCGGGTCGCCGGGTCGATGGCGGCCTTCGCCTCGTTTTCCAGACTAAGGCCGGCGCTCCAGGCTTTCGACAGACTGTTGGCTGCGGCGCGCTGAAAACCGGGCAAGGTCTTGATCGCGTCGAGTTCGCCCAACCCCAGGCCGATCGACTCCTTGACCGCCGTGGCCAAGTGCTCGGGATCAATGGGTTGAAGAAAGCCGCCAGCCAGACGCGCCGCAAGCTGATCGATCGTCAGCAGTTTCAGGCCGTGCTTGCCGCCCAGGGCCGCTTTTGCGCGGCAATGACGCCAGGAATTGCGATTGGGAACGACAATGGTGCTGAGCACGAAATTCACTTCTCAAAGCCAAGTTCTGCAACTTAGAACGAGAGGCGAACATAAGCCAAGCCATGAATGCCGGCTCGGAGCCTAAAAACACTCAATAGGTCGCGAAGGGATCGCGCTTCACGGCTTTCAGCGTTGACCTTCGCCGACACATCAACAAAAATGAAAGGCGACATTGCATGAAGCGACCCAGATGCCGATCATTTTCGATGCGAAGCCGGACTCTGGTTATGACGACCTTCTTCCCCGGCGATATCATTTCCCCAACAATTACTTGAAGGTCGCGGAGGCGGCCGTTGGCGACTGGATTCTTTTTCGTAAGCCTCGCAGGGGTGACGGCGCCCCAGGTTATTTCGCGGTCGCCCGGCTGAAGGCGCTTGAACCCGACCCCAAGGATCCGGGCTCGTCCTACGCGCTGCTCGACGGCTTTCTCGACTTTGACCGCGCCGTCCCGCAAAACCGCGCTGACGGGCAACCTTATGAAGAGATAATGCGGAGCGCTCCGCAGAAAGGCCGAGGCGCCGCAATCCAGGGACGTTCGGTGCGGCCGGTCTCGACAGCGGACTTCGCGGCGATCGTCAAAGCAGGACTCAGTGACGTCTTCGACCCGGCGAACGCCATAAAGCTCGAACTCGATCCCGATCACTGCGACGCTGACACGCGCGCGCTGATCGACGCGCCGGAGGAAGCGCAAGAGCGCCAAATAAGGCAAATCCTGCTCAATCGCAAGATCCGCGACGCTGCGTTCCCGTCCGCCGTGTGCACGGCCTACGACAACACCTGCGCCATCACCGGACTCAAAATTGTCAACGGCGGCGGCAAGGTGGAAGTGCAAGCCGCGCACATCTGGCCCGTCGAAGGAGACGGTCCTGACGTGGTCCAGAGCGGCCTTGCCCTGTCGGGCACAGTTCATTGGCTGTTTGACCGCGGCCTGATCCGGATATCGGATGACTACCGGCTGCTTATCTCGCACAACAAGATTCCCAGCGAGCTGCAGCGGCTGTTCGAGCGGCAAATGAGCGGCATTATCCTGCCGAAAAATGAAGCGCACTGGCCAAACCGCTCTTATCTTCAGCGCCATCGTGAGCGCTTCTCGTGACAATCGACCAGACCATCGCCGGGTACGATCGCAACGCGAGCGCGGTCGTCGATCAATATGAAAGCTTGCAGCCGGAAAACCTGCACGGTTGGTTCTCGCATCTACTGCCGGAGGCTCCTGGCCTGGTGATCGACATTGGCGCCGGCAGCGGGCGCGACGCCGCGTGGTTCGCCTCGAAAGGCTACCGCGTCATCGCAGTGGAGCCATCGAAGAACATGCGCGTCGAAGCTCAGAAGCGCCACGACACGCCGGCCATACAATGGCTGAGCGACCGCCTGCCGTCATTGACGGCCACGATGGCGTTGGGCGTTTCCGCCGACGTCGTCCACCTTGGCGCCGTCTGGATGCACTTGCCAGCGGCCGACCGGACACGCGCATTTCGCAAGCTGGTCTCGCTGACCCGATCGGGCGGTCTGATCGTGATGACGATCCGCGACGGAGTCGAAGACCAAGGCCGCGGCTTTCACGCCGTTGATGTTGAAGATATCGAAAACCTTGCGCGCGCCCATGGCCTCGTCGTGCTGCCGCGTCAGAAGGTTGCCGATCTGCTTGGGCGCAAAGACGTCCAATGGCATCAGATCGCCTTGCGCTTGCCGGACGACGGCACCAACGCCTTGCCGATTTTGCGCCACATCATCCTCAACGACAGCAAGACGTCGACGTACAAGCTTGGACTGCTGCGGGCGCTCTGCCGCGCCGCCGACGGCGCCGCCGGCATGGCCAAGGATCAGGGCGACGATCATGTCGCCGTGCCGCTGGGGCTCGTCGCGCTCAATTGGCTCAGGCTTTATCTGCCGCTGCTCGCTGCCGATCTGCCGCAGAGCAGCCTCAACATCAAAGGCGGCGAACGTCTCGATTTTTGCAAGGAATCCACGCGCGCCATTCTGGCCGGCGTCGTGCCGGCCATCAATCTGCGGCCAGGCGCGACATTTTCATCGCAGGATACGAAGATCGTTCATTCCGCGCTCAAGGCGGCCGCAGTCACGATCCGCGACAACCCAGCACATTTCACGACCTACGCCAAAGGGGGGGCGATTTTTCCTTATGTCGCCGGCTCGAAAACCTGGTCGTGCGGAACTCTGACGCTGGACGCGACCTATCTCGCTTCCTTCGGCGCGCTGCTCGTGCCGCGCGACATCTGGCGCGCGATGCAGCGCTACAGCGCCTGGATTGAGCCATCGATCGTCGCGGAATGGATCCGGATCATCAAGGGCTATGCCCAGCGCATGACAAGAACTCTAAATGACGGCGCAATCGCGGCCGCCATGACGTGGATTGAACCGGACCGTGACGTGGCGATCGCGAGAACGCGCGCGTTGTCCCTGATGGACCAGGGCTCGCTATATTGCGTGTGGAGTGGAAAACAATTGACCACTCAGACGCTCGACATGGACCACGCTTTTCCATGGTCGGCTTGGCCGTGCGGCGACCTCTGGAATCTGATGCCTTCGCATCGAGCCTTGAATCAGAAGAAGAAAAAGGACAAGCTTCCGACGGCCGATCTCCTTAGCCGGAGCCGCGACAGCGTATTGTCGTGGTGGCGCGACGCTTATGAGCGCGCCGACCATCTGGCGCCGCAGTTCATCAGCGAAGCGAAAACCAGCCTTCCGACGCTTTGGCAAAACGACGGCCTGGAATTGGGCGACATCTTTGAAGGAATGCGTTTTCAAAGGCTCCGGCTTTGGCGAGACCAGCAAATTCCCGAATGGGATGGGCTATGAACAGAGGGAAGCGACAATGCGTTGATAAAACAACGCGGACGCAGGTCATCCATATTGGAGTTCGGACTGAGGACAGGGGCAAGCAGAAGCTCGCACAGGCTAAAGCAGCCACCGAGGCCGCTTGAAAGATATGCGCTCATTCATCTTCATTTCCGGATGTTTGTTCGCATCCGCCTCTTATTCGGAGGACGTAAAAAGACCCGCGCTCAATTTGGAGGTCAGGCAAGAGACCATCGCGACGACCATCTGCACGCCTGGCTGGACGCAAAGCATCCGTCTCTACGTTTCCGAAACGAAGCGGATCAAGTCCAAAATGTTGGCGGCGATTGGCGAGCCGATCGACCACCGAAACCGCTACCAGCTTGACCACATCATACCCCTCGCGCTTGGCGGGGCCGTCGTCGATCAACAGAATTTGGCGCTGCAGCCGATCGAAGAGGCGCGTGATAAGGACGTCGTCGAAAGGTGCCTCTCATCCTTGGTCTGTCAAGGCCAAGTAGGCTTGGAGGACGCACAATCGGCCATTTGGGAGGATTGGCGAAAAGCGGCCGAGCTGTGCGGCGGTCAGTGAATACACCTCATTTCGAGGCACCATTTCCCAACAGCTTTACGCCCTGAAGGGTCTCAAGACGACAGCCCTGCGGATGTTCACAGTGCGAGCCGACGGGGAAATCGCCACCGGTTTTGTGCTTTTCATGTTGCGCCCAGCTGACGCAGTTGCCGTTGGCGAGCCGGTAGCCTGGACCTCCCCTGCATCCGCATCCCTCGCAGGCGTAAGCCGATGCCAAGCAAAGTATCAAAGCGCTCACGATAAGCAACCAAGACAGGGGGCGCACCACCATGTCAGTGATCCTACGAAAACCGAGGAATCAGCATATGCGAAAATGCGCGCCGGTATGGCGGTTGGTTCGCCAGCACGTCTCGCCACGCTGATGGTGCGAACGCTGATGGCGATGGCCCCAGCCAGCCTCGGCGATCGTCGAAAATGCCACAGGCGTAAGGGTAATGACGCAGCAGGTCAAAAGGCTAGCGAGAAAAATTTTCATCGAACGTCCTCGTCATCGACAGCGCCAGCAGGCTGCAGCAAAACGTGACACAAGCCAAGCCTTGGGCGATGATTTTGCGTCAAGCGCTCATGCGTGAGATTTGCAGCTCGTAGAAATCATGTAATCTTGCGGCAATGCGCAAGGGAACGCTCAGGTGATATTCGACTGGTGGCGGCGGAGAAAAATCGAACGCGCCCTGATCAAGCGTGACGCCTCTGCGCTGATCGAGCGATTCGGAGACGATGCCTATCTTGAAGCCCGCAACTGGGTCATCGGAGAGCTGAACCACAAAATCATCGACGTCGATCGCCCGCCAGGACATTGGGCTCGGGTTCGTGCGGAAATTCGCAAGCGAATCAAACCCGCAGATAAGCCAGATTCCGCGACTCGGCGTCTGCTGGACTGGCGATGACCGACATTCATCGCAGTGTTCTGATCGTCGAAGAGCATTCTCGCGACGTGGGCAGACAGCATGACATGTCCAGCGTCCGACGCGACGAAGCATGGCTTCTTAGGGCCAAGACAAGTTGTAAAGTTATGCATAGGCCGTGACGGCGGCGTCCTCATTGAAAAATGCAGCATCTGTTGTCTTACGATGTGCGGCCAATGGCCGTGCATCAGTCGGCAGAGGGAGGCTGCAAAATGGCTGAAGCAAAGAGTCCCGCGGTGAGCCGCTTCAGGGCAGAGCGCCTCGAGACGCGCGTGACCGTCGATCAAAAGCGCCTGATCGAACACGCCGCGGCCTTGCAAGGACGCTCAGTGACGGATTTCGTTCTGACAAGTTTGCAGGACGCGGCGCGGCGCGCCATCGAGGAACATCAGTATCTGGCGCTTTCGGTGCGAGACAGCGAGGCGTTCGTGCAGGCTCTGACCAAGCAAGTTCTTGCTATCGTCCGCCAAGAGAAAATCTGCCGCAGGCTGATGAGCGCTCCAGGCGTTGGTCCGATCACCGCTCTTGCATATCGCGCAACAATTGATCGACCGGAACGTTTCCGGCATTCGCGCGACGTCGGCGCCCATCTTGGTCTCACGCCAGCGCGCTACCAGTCGGGCGAAACAGACATCCAAGGCAAAATCAGCCGATGCGGCGACGAACTCGCGCGCACCGCGCTCTATAGGCGGCGCATAGCTTGCTCGTGCGCAGCCAGAAATGGTCAAGCCTGCGAGCATGGGGCATGAAGATCGCCAAAAATCGCGGCATGGCTCGGGCCCGCGTCGCGGTTGCCCGCAAGCTCGCGGTCGTGCTCCATCGTATGTGGAACGACGAAACAGACTTTCGCTTCGGCAAGGAGCCCATTCAGAACAGCCAGCCGACTGCAGCTTGAGACGACCAATAGGATTTTGATGAATTCGCCCGCAGGGTGAAGCAGATCGTTCCCGTGGGGACGAAGGGCGAAGCGACCTCGTTAAGAGTCGCGAACCCGTCGGTCCAAAGCCGACGAGGTCGTGGACAGATTGAGGCGTTTCGCCTTCCTGACCCCATTATGCGGCAGCCCTGCGCTGACCGCGGAGAGAAGCGCGTGACCCACGTGAACGAAACGATCACCCACTGAAAGGTTGAACAGGAGCAGCTTGACTCCAGAGACCCCAATCAGAGAGGACTCTCAGTACATAATCAGACATTTTCTGCACTCGTATCGAATCACGCTCAATGTGGCGGCTAATTGGTTATCAACTGGAAGTTGAACATCTGCGTCAACGTACGACAAACTGAAACCACCGACACAACTCCATCAACGGCAGAAGGTGGCTGGAAAAAAGATAGTTATATAATTGTGTTTAAAGTATTTTTATCGTTTGCGTACCGCAGTAAGACTCCATAACGGGCGGTTCCGTGAGGGCGCACGCATGGCGGGTATAGATGTTTCTGTTCACTATCGGTTCAGATTGGGGTAATTAAAACCTGAGATTGCCGTAACGGCGGTTTAGCTACCTGAAGGTGATATGTCATGGTCGACAATGAAATTGATGTTCGGATAGGAGCAAATCTTCGCAGTTTGCGCATTAGGAATAACTTATCGTTGGGCATGTTGGCCGAAGTCGTCGGCGTAACGGAGAGCCGCCTTTTGGCATTTGAGCGTGGCGAGTCGCGTATTGGAGCAGCGTTGCTATCGAAAATGTGTAGTGTGTTGAATGTGCCGCCGTTTGCGTTCTTTACGTGGTTGTCGGATCAATCGGCATCTGGCCATCAGCTCGATGCGGCTTGATCGACGCTCAAAAACCTAGCTCGCCTTTAGGCTTCGGCTCTTTCGCGTTCGGAGTTCAAGTTTGCTTCGGTTCCGATTGTTCGTTTCAGGCCCAACGCCTTCAACGCCTCTCGGATGTGCTGGAGCGCTCGCGTCAAAGCCGCCATGTTGTTTGCCTCGCAGAGTTCGGCTTCTGCGAGGGCCAGATTGATTTGGGCGTTTTCCACCAGAAACTTGATGTCCATGAGCGTTATGTGGGCCGTTTAGCTACTATTTTGGTGTGCCGTTTGGCAGCTAAATTAAGGCATTATGGCAGATGGTGAGTTGCGGCACGTCAAACATTGCACTGTTTTGACGCACATATTCCGTAACTGCCGTGGTAGGATCTAGGTCTGCGAGAGCTTGCCTCCATTTGCCTAAAGCGCGCTTTGTCAGGGCGATGGACTCAGCGATTGAACCGCGCCGGGTTTGCCGGAGGCTCCAACTTCCAAATAGGATGGAGCCGTCATGAGCACTACGACCAATAAATTTTCACCCGAGGTTCGCGCCCGCGCGGTGCGGATGGTTTTGGATCACGAAGGCGAGCATGCCTCGCGCTGGGCGACGGTGTCGTCGGTTGCGTCGAAGATTGGCTGTTCGCCGCACACCCTGCGGGAATGGGTCAACGAGGCTGAAGTCGATACCGGCAAGCGCGCCGGCGTGCCGACCGACGTCGCCGAGAAGCTGAAGGCGCTGGAGCGCGAGAACCGCGAACTCAAGCAGGCCAACGAGATCCTGCGCAAGGCGTCGGCTTATTTTGCGCTGGCGGAGCTCGACCGCCGGTCGAAGTGATGGTCGGCGGACGCAGGCATTGAGCCATCGGTCGGCAGCGTTGGCGATTCCTACGACAACGCGCTCGCCGAAACGATCAACGGGCTTTACAAGGCCGAGGTCATTCATCGGCGTGGGCCTTGGAAGAGTTTCGAGGCCGTCGAGTTCGCCACGCTCGAATGGGTCGACTGGTTCAATCACCGCCGGCTGCTGGAGCCGATCGGCAACATCCCGCCAGCCGAGGCAGAGGCGCGCTATTACGCCTCTCTCAATCAGACCGCCATCGCGGCGTGATTAGATCAAAAGCGCCTCCGGCAAACCCGGCGCGGTTCAAATCTTGAGAGGAAGCTTTCCTTAGCGTCTACACCCGCGTAATGCTTGGACAGTTTGCATGAACTCGATACGAGAGCTTTACGGCGAAACGAAAGGCTTGGCCGCGGCAAACACGTTGAATTGCGCGGCGATCAGCGCATTTTTGTCATCGGTCGAGCCCAAGGCCAAAGTTTCCGGACGCAGATCGGCCTCGGTAATCAACAAAAGTGGCATTGTGGTCTCCAACGTCCTCGTCAAGCTATGAATGGCGGGTAGCGAACCGGTGACCTCGAGCCTGGCTCCGGTCAGCGCTGAGCCTTGTAGAGTTTTCGTTGGCAGCATTTGTAGCAAACGCACGTTGACTTTCGCGGCGTCAGCGGCGGCCTTAAGCCTTGAATGGAGGTTTGCGGCAACTTGACCTTCGTTGTCGCCCGTGAGGAACTCGCCGTTGTCGTTGTCCTTAGTCAAACGCTTCGCAGAGTTCGCGATTTCCGTCGCTTGGGAGATCACCGCGCGATAGCGAGTTAGGGTTTCTCGGCGCGAATCAAGTCCAGCCTCACTTTCTGCGACGGCGTCCAAAATAGGCGCGATCATTAGGAAATATATGCAAGCCAGAATTAGAGCGTTAACAGCGAGGAATGGCACCGGAAAGCCGCGCACTCGATCGAGAAGACTCATGGTGAGGTTTCCTTAAGCGGCGGCGCCCGCCGAATTTTGAGCCGGAGCGAAAAGCTCTCCATCCTTTCTCTGGTATCTAAGGTAATGGGTGCAGTGAGTGTCGCCTCCGAAAAATAGCGAGAGCGACCGTAGAGCAGCGGCAGATCGACCGCGGAACGTGCGAGTCCCACCAGTTCAATGCTGCGCTCACCATCCTTGTCCTCGGTGAGTCGCAGGTCAGAGATCCACGCGCTGTCAGGAGTCAATCGGCTGATCTCTTCCCAGAGCACAGTCAGAGGCGAGTTGCGCCGACGCGCCTCATGCAACTGCTCGATTAGGTAGCTCTCTTTCCTCGCTCGGTCGGCGCTTGGTCGGATTTTTGAAGCTTCCGCTGCGAGCTCCGCGATGCTCGCGTCTAGTTCGGCCGTCTTTTCGCCTTGACGCCAGAAATCAACGCTGAGACCGATAGCCACGAGCAAGGTGGCCAGCGCCACCAGGGCGCCGGCGGCGCCGAAAAAACGTCGGTGATTGTTCACCTTACCGAGCGTGATCTCAAATCGTCCCGCGCCTCCCGCAGAGCGGATAACAGAAAGGTCATCAATTGTTAGGCCCGAACCATCCAGAGCGGCGAGCGCGAAATCGCGCCGAAGGAGCGTGAGCGTGACAGTCGACTTGTTTGAATCGGCATAATGCGCGATCGAAGTCTGAATAAATAGAGCGCCGGGATCGAACGGAGTTTTAAGCTCGATCTCCGTGGCCACGACGGCGTCGAGCTGCGAGAGCGCAGCCCTCGGAAGTTCTAAGCGACGTGTCAGGAAAGATTTCGCTGGCAGCTCCAGCACGATGGCGAGTTCCTCGCGCGACACCTTGCGGCGTGACAGGGCGTCTTCAAGCGAACCCGCGGCGATCTCGGCGCCTGCGATGCGAAAACCTGGTGAGTTCGGGGCGTCCGCGACTACGAGTTCAGCGGCGCCGGGGCAAGTAACGGCTGCACGGGGGCCGTGTCTGAGTGCCCACGAGTGTAAGGCCCTTGGCAGCAGCTTCTTTGCTTCACGAAGCTCCCATTCGAGGAACCGTCGTAAGGCGAGACCAAGCGACGGTAGGCTCGATCCGATTTTCAAATGGGGCCCACCGGGCTCGAGAGCGCTTTTCAAAACTTCTCTTCGCGGCTGTGGACGGCAGCGGGCGGCTGAGCCAATTCTGCCTTCGCTGCGCGTTTATCTAGCTGGCTAGCCTCGATCATCCTGCGATACTTTGCCAAAGTCGGCGGTTCGCTGGGTACAAGAATGCTACCGTCAACCAAGAGAG
Organism: Rhodoblastus acidophilus; assembly: GCF_900187365.1. GTDB lineage: Bacteria > Pseudomonadota > Alphaproteobacteria > Rhizobiales > Beijerinckiaceae > Rhodoblastus > Rhodoblastus acidophilus. The sequence goes on along the minus strand of NZ_FYDG01000021.1, from coordinate 16,814 downwards.
CGCCGTACGGTGAGGGGGCGGGCAGGCGCGACCTCGGCAGATCGGCGACTTGGCGATCGGGCTTGTGAGTAGTATTTTTAAACATTCCAGGTGGCGTTTCCACGGCAAGCGTCGGGAGAACGATCGTCTCGTGCGCCTCCTTGCGAATTTCAACCCCAAGCATCGCAGGCTGATAGACGCCCGCCTTACGCTCACACATTTTGAAGCTCAATACACAGTCAATCCGGTTGGAAAAATGCGGTCCCTGTTCGTTCATCAACAAAGTGGCGCGGTCGAACGCAGCTGCGCAATCGGCTGCGGAGAAAGCCCCGGAGCTGTGGCACGCCTCGGGTGAGGCGAACAGCCGCCCTACCTCTGACCTAGCCGTAGCGCTGGACAGCAGGAACAAAAAAACACAAAGCCACTTTTTGATCGCTCGCATATTCGTGCGCAATCCTATCAGAACGCTTGCATTTCCGACTTTTGCAATGACACAATGATGGACCACTCGATCGGCCGAACTTTGCGATTCGATAAAGATTTAACCAATACCTGCGTCTGGACGCAAGATTGATGATCGCGCAGGATAAACGGAAGACATGGGGTGACGGTGCAGACAGTCTCGAGGGGCGCGCCGGATGGCTTTGCAGAAGAATTCGGCGCTTTCCTTCAAGGCCAGGACGCGCTCGACGAACGGGCGCTACAGCGGGTGTTGCGTGTCGCGCGCCAAAGCGGCGAACGTTTTGATCGCGTCCTCACGAAACTCGGGCTGATCGCAGAGGCCGATCTCGCGGCGCATCTTGCAGCCTTCTTAAATTTGAGCGAGGTAACCCCCACCAACGCATTGGTGGACATCGCCGCATCCGAACTGGCGCCGCAAAAGTTCCTGCGCGCGAATTGCGTGTTGCCACTTCGAGCCGAGGGCGAACGCCTCAGCGTCGCCGTGATCGATCCCTTCGACCACGATGCCCTCGACGCGCTCGCTTACGCCACGGGCTTAAACATCGAGAGACGTCTCGCGAGCCCCGCCGTCTTCGAGCAATTGTGGGCTCAAGTTTTTGGCGTCGGGCACGGCGCCACGGAGGCGCTCGGCCAGGATCTTCGCGCGGATGAGGCAAGCGAGGTCGATTTGCAGCGGCTACGCGACATCGCCAACGAGGCGCCGGTCGTGCGGCGCGTCAATCAAATTATAGCTGACGCAATAGAGGCGCGCGCCACCGACATCCACATGGAGCCAAAGCCCGCAGGCGTTCAACTTCGCTACCGCATCGACGGCGCACTGCAGACCATTGATGTGCTTCCTCCGGGACTCAAGGCCGCCATCGCCTCGCGCATAAAGATCATGGCGCGACTGGACATCGCAGAACGTCGATTGCCGCAGGACGGCGGGATAACTCTTCCAATCCGCGGTGTTGACATCGACTTCCGCGTCTCGACTCTACCTACGGTGCACGGCGAAAGCATTGTACTACGTATTTTTGATCGCAGCCGCGTCGTGCTGGATTTTGAGGAGTTGGGTTTTGAGCCGCACACAATCGCCGCGTTACGCGACATCATGCGGCTTCCGAACGGCTTTGTACTCGTCACCGGTCCGACCGGCAGCGGCAAGACCACAACGCTTTATACCGTGCTTCGCGAGCTGGCGCGTCCAGATGTAAAGATTTTTACGGTTGAAGATCCCGTCGAATACCAGCTAGCCGGAATCAATCAAGTTCAGGTGCAACCTGCCATTGGCTTCGGTTTTCCTGAGGCGCTGCGTGCTATTCTTCGACAGGATCCCGACATCGTGATGATTGGAGAGATCCGGGACGCCCAGACCGCGCGGATCGCCATCCAGGCTTCACTCACCGGCCATCTCGTTTTTTCTACTCTGCACACCAACAGCGCATCAGCCTCTATCACACGTTTAATCGATATGGGCGTGGAGAACTATCTTATCGCTACGACTGTGAAAGCGGTGGTGGCGCAACGCTTGGTGCGGCGCCTGTGCCAAGCGTGCGCTGAGCCGCTCGCGGAAGCGGATGCATGGCGGGAACGCCTTTCCGCCGAGATCGTCTGCGAGACGCCTCCTCGGTTGCTCGGTCCGAATGGCTGTCCACAATGTCGGGGCCTCGGTTATTCAGGGCTCTCCACCATCTCCGAGCTTTTGGTGACGAATGAGCGTCTTCAGCGATTGGTGTGCCAGAACGTTGCTGGCAGCGAGCTAGAGGCGGCCGCGCGGGCGAGCGGAATGATCACAATGTACCAAAGTGGTATGAGAAAGGCCTGGAGCGGAGAGACGAGCGTCGATGAAGTTCTTCGCGAGACTCGGATCGGCTGAGATGGTACGCTTTTCCTATCGGGCCTTCGATTCCAGAGGCGAGTTACGCCAAGGCGACGTTGAAGCCATCTCGCGCGCTGAAGCCGAGGAACGCCTCTGGCGTCAGGGCCTGACGCCCTTCGAATGGCGCTTGCCGTCGGAGTCCATTTCAATCTTGCTCCGACTGCGGCGGGGCGCCCGCCATCCCGGCGCCAAGCGGCTCGCCGCGTTCACTCGAGAATTCGCCACGTTGGAGCAGGCCGACATTCCGCTAGATCAGAGCCTCCGCCTGCTCGCCAGCGAAACCGAGTCGTCTGCGTTACGCCGCATTGTCGAAGAACTTTTGCGACAAATAGTCGATGGCGCATCCCTGTCGCAGGCGCTCGCCGGCCATCCCGAGGTATTCGGAGAGGATTACGTTCAGGTGGTGCGGCAAGGCGAGAGCGTCGGCCGCGTCGGCGCGGCGCTCGGCGAGCTCGCCGAGACGCTTGAGCGGCGCCAAGAATTGCGCGGACGCGTTCAGAGCGCGCTTGTATATCCTGCGCTTCTTGTTGTCATGGCGATTGGCTCGGTTTCGGTGGTGCTGGGCACGCTCATTCCCAATATTGCTCCAATCTTCACTGACAACGGCAGGCCGCTGCCGTCAGGACTGCGACTTATAATGGACGTCGAAGCCCATGGCCAGGAGGTGGGCCTTGTTGCCCTGGCGGCGTTGATCGGACTCACCGGGGCTGCACGAGCCATCATCAGCCGGCCGGCGCTGCGGATCGCCTTCGACCGCGCCCTGCTGAGGTTGCCGGCGCTCGGGCCTTCGCTGCAGAAATTTGCAGCGGCCCGGTTCGCACGCGCGCTCGGCTCAACTCTTAAGGCCGGAGCGCCGCTGTTGCCGGCGTTCGACAGCGCGCGGCTTTCCGTGAACAACGCTTATCTGCGTGGCCGGCTCGCTCATGCGCTGGACGAGGTGCGCAGCGGCGCGCGGCTCAGCGCCGCTCTTCGGGACGTTGAACTGTTTCCGTCGGTGGCGTCCCAAATGGTCGCCATTGGCGAGGAGACGGGCCAATCCGCCGCCATGCTTTTGCGCCTTGCGACTTTATTCGAACGTGACACGCAAGCGGCAATCGAAAGGTTGATGAGTCTGCTCACGCCGCTTCTCACCATCGTGATCGCCGGCTTAGTCGGCGCGCTGATTCTTACGGTGATGGACGCCGTGCTCAGTATCAACGACATGGCTTTGAAATGAGAATTTCGCGCGCAAAAAATCTGCGTGCTGGATTTACGCTTCTTGAAATGCTCGCCGCTCTCGCTTTGGTCGCACTTGTCGGCTCTATCGCGGCGCAATTGTTGCAGCCAAAATCCCCGCGGCTGCGGCTGGAGGTGGCTGTCCGCGGGCTTTGCGGAACGCTCAGGGCGGCGCAGGCGCGCGCAGCGGCCAATCACGAACCCACTCTTGTCGTGATCGACGTCGGCGCCAAGACCTATTTCTCTTCAGTTAACGGACAAGGTCGGCTGCCGAGTGACGCGACGATCACGCTCACGTTGGCGCGTAACGAAACAGCCTCTGGCCAAGGAGGAATCAGGTTTTTTCCAGACGGCGGCGCCAGCGGGGGCGACATCGTTTTGGGTCTGGAAGGACGCTCAGCGAGAATCTCCGTCAATTGGTTGACCGGAGGAGCCATATGCGTCTCCGACTAGACCAGCGACGAGGGTTCACATTGATCGAAGCGTTGGTCGCCTTCGCAATCATGACTCTGGCGCTCGGCCAGTTGCTACGTGCGCTCAGCGTTGGCGCCGAAAACCAGCGGCGCGCCGATTTCCTCTCGCGCGCCTCCCTGGACGGAACCTCGCATCTTGCCGAAATTGGGGTTTCGCTGCCGCTCGCGCCTGGCGGAAGCTCAGGCAGCTACATCGATGGCCTACGCTGGCGGTTGCACACCGTTGAGGATCGCTCGGCCATAGGACCTGCTGGACGTATAACCTTGGTCGGTTACCGCCTGCGGCTGGATATTCTGCCTCAGACTGGCGGCGCGTTCGGTCTCACACTCATCACGGAAAAGCTCGTCGCGCGGCAGCAGGAGCCGTTTCCTTGAGACCTCGACGCTGCGATGGCTTCACCTTGCTTGAAATTCTTGTGACGCTCAGTCTACTCGCGGCCGTGATTGCGACGCTTGCCGGCGGCTTGAGGCTAGGGACTCGCGCTTGGGAGAGCGCGCGTGTTGGGGCTTCACTCGACGAGGCCAATCTGATCGTTCGTGCGCTAGCAGGTCAATTAGCAAGAGCATTCCCAGCAAAACTACCGCGCGCCGATGGCTCCTCCATTGTCGCTTTTGATGGCGGCCCAGAGTGGTGCCGGTTCGTAGCTTTGAGCGATGGAATGGCAAATTGGGGCGGGCTGGTGACCACGGAGATCGGGCGCGATGATATGCGCGCGCTCGACGCGTGGACCCAGGTGTTTCGCGAGAGTGATTTTGGAGTGACCCGGCAAGGAATGCGGAGCATACGGCTGAGCGACGCCTTGTTAGACCTGCGGTTCTCATATTTTGGCTCGCCAGCGCTGGGCGAAAGGCCGCGCTGGCGCGATGACTGGCACGCGGCGCCGGCGCCTCCCCGCCTCGTGCGTTTAATCGTCCGCCTACGCGGGACGAGCGGGCCGGTGGAAAGCGCGGTCACCGTCGCACTCCCGCTGCGGTGAAGAAGCCACAAAATGGGGAAAGAATATAAGAGTCGGGGATCATTCCTTATCCGCATCCTTGAGTGTCCGTCCGAGAAGAATTTGAGTCGCGAGAGTCGGTTGTAATTGACTGTCGGCGGCCTGATTCTGGAGGGGTGCCGATGTGGACGCAAATCGAAACGACCGTCGGCAAAGGGAACAAAGCGGGCCTATCCGCCATGGCGGAACGCAAGTTGCCGGATGGTTCTCGTGGGCATTCAGGAATGGGGACGCCTCTTGAGCCTTTTGCGCAGCCGACGGTCGCCCGCCACGGACTTTTAAATGGCGTGGGTCGCTTTGGTGATCTCGCCATCAGACCGAAGCAATTTGCCTATTTTCGTCAAAGACGCGCTCGTCTTCAATAATTTTAGCATGAATAGCGTATTTGCTGGTTATAGGACCATCAATTGTCATTGACTATTATGAATGACTATCGTGTTTGCACCAAAATAATGTTCCGCATTCGAATGCGTCGGCTTCGATATAATTGATGACGCAAGTTGTCCTATCGGAGGCAACGGCGATGGTTGTACAGATATCTATCGAGCCGTTTTTACAGCACCAGAGTAATCAAAGCCAATGGAAACCGATCTTTCTGCGCGCCGTAATGTTATTGCATCTGCGGAAATCACGTCAATTCTCCAAGAGTCGACTTGGTCACCGACTTGTAACCATTTGCCATCAGTGGCGTCACCCGCGACTAGATATGCGCGTGGTCGCTGACCCTCCATCACGACCGCCCGCATTTTGATGCCAAGCGGATTCGCCTCCGAATCATTGGTCGCTTGTGGCTCTCCCACCGGCGGTCGACGCGATTTTACAAACAGGGGTCGGTTGAGAGCCTCAACGCTCGATTCCTGTTTGATATCTGGAGAGAGTTTCGCTGGGGCGGGCGCGAGCGACAGCGCGGGAGGTACGTTGAGTGAAACATTATCCAGTTCGCGCGTACAGGCTTTGAGGGCGTACGCGGCTGCAGCCAAGTCCAGGATCCCAAGGCCCACGAATGTGATAAATTTTACTCGATCCAATGCGCCATCCTCATCCTGCAGCGTACAACACGTTTTTGTGCTGTCACGCCAGATCGGCTAAGGGTAAAATGTTTGAAGGGAACACTCATTGCAACTAAAGGTCTTCGTGACCGGCATAATGCCAGTTTGCAGGTGCAAGCGTATCCGCGAGCCCTGTTTGTGAGTGCGACACACGTCGACGCGTGTGACAGGAGGCGCTTTTGATCGATGACCATGGATCAGCGCCAATCTGCGCGTTTGAGCAACGCGGTAGGCATTCCTGAATGAATAGCATGCCGACAAGCATTAGCGTTTGTTAAGCAGCCAACAGAGGCGCATGGTTCCAAACGTAACCGATCTAGCTTCGCCATAACTATCGCGTTAGCGCGTGCAGATCTCAACGAGGGTGAGGTTGGAATTTTTATCGTCATCTTACAAGTTCTACTTTATCGCCTTTTCGGCCAAAAAAGCGCAGTGACCTGATCGACAATAATTGCAAGGGCAGAAATAGGAATAAATATAAGCATGATGATGGCAAAGAAAGTGCCGATGAATGCGCATGCGAGTATGGGGCCCGGGTCTGGTATTCGGACATCTGTCATTGACGTTGTCTCCAGTATCGGAATCTGTATACCACATGATCGCGTCGTGCGAAAAGGCGGTAACGAGGCTGGCACGCTTCCCTTTGGAGACGGGGCGCAACGTTGAGAGCGAATGATGCAAAACATTCATCCGTCTGGGATTACAGTGGACGATCTCATGATGCGTGGCGTAGAAGTAGTTCGCGCATCGTGCCAGTGTTGCGGCGAAAGCTGGACGGCACCAATCACCTTCTTGCCATCAGCGACAACGTTGGAAAAGATCAGTCAGCTGATGATCTGCCCCTTATGCGGCGGAAGAGATATCGTCGCTCAGCCGGTGTGGTTGGGTGAAGCCCCGAGAGTCAATTAGAAATGGCCCAAGTCATCGCGGAGGGCTATGTCCAGGAAATCCGACAAGCCCTGTTCAAACGCTCAGGGTAATTATGATAGACGATATGTTGCGCGGCGGCTACAGAACGATTGGGCTTATCGTACGCCAACGCTTAATCATCGCGATTAGGGTCTTGTTAGGTCATGTCGCCGGACGTTCGGCTTGACGGCGCACTCGTTGAACTATTTGGGGCAGCTTTCGCCCCATTGTTAAAAGTTAAAACGATCCGGCTGCCGACGGAGTTGTTACAAAAGGAGGATGTTGCGCGATTTTGAGTGGGCCTGCCGGTTTGACATGTATCGTGCCATGCGTATGTCCCATGCGAAAACGCGTCGTGATAGAAGCGCCGACGACCTCTGCCTGTCCGGAATCGATTCGGACACCACGCTTACATTACGTCATTGTTGACTGCTGAGACGCTTCAGCGTGGCCAACGACACTGGAGGATGCAGAAGCCTGGGGCATCGTTCTCAGCAATCGTAGATTTCATTCCATAACCCGCTATTTCTCAAGGCAGCGCGCGTTGGTCGGCATTCTCGTTCTGAAAGATGGTTGGGGAATACAGACAGCGAGGCTGCGCCGTCGCGGCCGGCGTCTGAAAATGTTTGCTTGGGCGGCTCTGATTGCGCGACCGGATGCTCAAGCTCTGACGCCTTTTATATGGATGTTTGTCGGGGGATGGTTGGGGCTTGCGAGCGGATTGCCGACGTCTCCCGACTTCGTCCTCGTGAGTTTTATACTCTTCGTGCTGCTCGGCATTATCGCAATGATCGACAGCCTATACTTCGTTGTGCCTGATGGACCGCTGCTAGGTCTCGCCGTCGTTGCGGCGCTTTCCCGCCCGCCCGAGGTGATCGTGGAATATCTTGGCTCGGGGCTAGGCGCCTATGTGATGTTCTGGCTATTTGGTTGGAGTTACAAAGTGTTATCCGGACGAGCGGGCCTAGGTGGTGGAGATGTGCGGCTTCTCGCGATCTCGGGCTTTTGGTTAGGAGGCGAGGGGCTGCTGTCGTGCCTCCTAACGTCTACGCTTTCGGCCCTGCTTTCCGCCGCGCTCGCTTGGCGAAACGGCAAACTGGCGCGTCGTGATGATCCTCTACCCTTTGGGCCCCATATCGCTCTGGGCTTTTGGCTAACATGGATGTTTGGTCCGCTCACCGTTTGAATGTGCGATCGTGAGATTTCCATCGGATCCATCGGATCGCGAAACTGCGCTCGCGATAGTCGCCTTATGGACATCCTGTCCCACGAAAACGATATTATTCATCAGGCCCTGTCCGTCGTCAGAAAAATTGGGACAAACTGAGCATTTTAGGAGCGGAGGATCTGGCTCATGTTATTCGGCTTGTGCGTGATGCTGCAAGCGGCGGGTTTCGATGGTCTGGCGTATGATTTTTTCTCGTTCGTGTAAAAATTCTTCGGCGCGGCCGCGATAGACGTTGGCCCGCGTGAGATTGTGGAGTCTTTCGTGATAGCCGTCGTTGTTGTAGCGCTCGAAGAAGACCGCGAGCTCGCGCTCCAGTTCTCCCGGCAGATAATAGTTTTCAGTAAGCGTACGCCGGACACCATTCTGGCGGCTTGCGCCTGAGTTCCGAAGCGAAGTGCAACCCCCCTGCCGATTTGATATCGGCTTGGCTTGTTCAGGACCAATGGGAGTGTTGCCATGCGATCCTATTCACACCTTTCCGAGGAGGAAAGGGACCAGATCGGCGTCTTGCGTGCGGCCGGACGCTCGATCGGCGCCATCGCCGAGGCGCTCGGCCGGCCAAAGTGCACAATCAGCCGCGAACTTGTGTCGATTCCTGCGAAGGCGCCCGGCAATTACGAGATAATGGCGCCCATCGATTCCTGGATGATGCCGCCCCCCGGTAACGGGATGATGGCGCCCGGGTCGTGGGGCATGCTGGCTTAGGTTTTTTGGCGCCTGGAACGGGGCCTGGTCAAGAGGTGATCGCGCTCTTGGCGCGAGCGCGCCGCAGGCTTTCTCCGGTCAGCTCGATGCGATGTGCGTTGTGGACGAGGCGATCCATGATCGCGTCCGCGTAAGTGGGATCACCGATGATTTCATGCCAGCGATCTACGGGAAGCTGAGAAGTGACGAGCGTGGATTTGCGCCCATAGCGCTCTTCGAGGATTTCCAGCAGATCGTGTCGCGCCGCGGCGTCGAGCGGTTCAAGACCCCAGTCGTCCAGCACCAGGAGATCGGCGCGCCCGAGCGATCACAGCAAGCGCGCATGGCGTCTGTCGCCGCGCGCAAGGGCGAGTTCCTCGAACAGCCGAGGAACTCGCTGATACAGGACGGAGCGGTTATCCCGGCAGGCCTTGTGGCCAAGCGCCGAAGCAATCCAACTCTTTCCGACCCCTGTTGGCTCGACCAGGGCCAAATTGTCGTGGGCGTCGATCCAGTCGCCCTTGATGAGTTTTTGCATCATGGCGCGATCGAGGCCGCGCGGGCTGCGATAATCGATGTCTTCGACGCAAGCCTGCTGGCGCAATTTCGCAGCGCGCAGCCGTCCGGCCATTCGCTTGTCCTGGCGCGTCAAGGCTTCGCGATCGAGCAGAAGGCCGAGCCATTCTGGATGGTTGAGACCGCCGGCCTCATCGGAAGCCGAGATTTCGACAAAGGCCTTGGCCATGCCGTGCAGGCCGAGGGCGTGGAGTTGGTCGAGCGTTGGATGTTTGAGCAACAGCGTCTCTCCTAATTGTAGTAGCGCGGGCCGCGGATGTTGGCGTGCACGATCACCGGCGCCTCCGCGGCGCGCTGTTCGGCGGGCCGGCGATCGAGCTTCTTGTCGAGGATGGATTTGACCGAGGAATAGGTGCGCGCCCCGATGGCGATGGCGCGCTCGGCCGCCGCCTCGACCCGCGCCTCGCCATAGGATTTCGCCAGACGAACGATGCCCAGACAGGCGCGGAAGCCTTGCTCGGGATGGGGGCGATGCTCGATGATCTGCTCGCACAAGGCCGCCGTCGCCGGCCCAATCCGCCCGGCGTCGGCGCGGATCTTGTCCATCGTCCAGTTCTTGTAGCGGCGATGGCTGGACGGCATGTGGTCGGCCACCGTGGTGTGGCCGTGGTTGCCGCTCATGCGCAGATGCGCGGCGACCCGCTCGCCCCGGAGGAAGATTTCCACCGTCCGGACGGTGAGCCTGGCCTCGACCTCGGCGCGGGCGAAGCGGTGCGGAACCGAGTAATAATGGCTGGAGACTTCGACGTGGTAGTCGACGCCGACCCGGCAGGTTTTCCATTGCGCGAACTCGTAGGGTTCGATCGGCAGGGACTTGAGCGCCGGCCGGTCGATGTCCTCCAGCAATTGCCGCCGGGTGACGCCGAGGCGACGGATCGTTCGCTCGTCATTGAGTTGCCTCAGCATTTCGGCGATGGCGGCGTTCAGTTCCGCCAGGCTGTAAAAAGTTGCGCCGGCGCAGCCGTCCGAGCAGCCAGCGTTCGACGATCAGCACGGCGCGCTCGACCTTGGCCTTGTCGCGCGGCTTGCGGGGCCGCGTCGGCAGGATGGCGGTCGCGTAATGGGTCGCCATCTCGGTGTAGGTTCGGTTTGTCGCCGAGCGGCAAACCCGGCCGAACTCGTCGCGCGGACGCCTCAAGCCGGCAGGACTGTAAAGGCGGCCTGGCGGAGTTGGCGGCCGGAGGCTCCGCTCTTTGCCCCGAGGTCGCCCGCGCTTGGGCATCATAGTACGACGGGGGGCAAACGGCTTGTCAATCTCATCCGTGTGTAGATGATCCGGCGCACGTCGTCGGGAAACGCAAAGAATGGAATGACTTCGCTCCAGTGACGCCGCCAGGATTGGGCGATCGCCGGATACTTTTGTCCCCAGGGTCCGTCGGCAAAGGCGTCGAGCTCCCGCTCGCCCGCAGCGGCGTCTTTGGCGCGATAGATCTGCTTCAGCGCCGAGGCGATGGCGCGCCGGTCCTTCTAGGAGACAAAGTCCAGCCCATTGCGGATCAGATGCACGATGCAGGTCTGAACCTGGGCGTCCGGGAACACCGCCGTGATCGCTTCCGGAAATCCCTTCAGGCCGTCGACGACGGCGATCAGCACGTCTTCAACGCCGCGGTTTTTCAGCTCGTTCATCACCCGCAGCCAGAATTTGGTGCCTTCGGTTTGCTCGATCCAAAGGCCGAGGATCTCCTTGGCTCCGTCCGGCCGCACGCCCAGCGCGACGTAGATCGCCTTGTTGTGGAGCACACCCTCGTCGCGCACCTTGACCCGAATGGCGTCAAAGAAAACGAGGGGGTAAAGCGGCTCCAACGGTCGGTTTTGCCATTCCGCGACCTCGTCGAGCACGGCGTCGGTTACCGCGCTGACGAGATCGGGCGAAACCTCGACGCCGTAAAGCTCGCGCAGATGGCCCTGGATCTCGCGCACGCTCATGCCGCGCGCGTACATTGAGACGATCTTCGCGTCGAAGCCCGGGAAACGCCTCTGGTATTTGGCGATCAGCTGCGGATCGAAGGTCGCCAACCGGTCGCGCGGGACCGCGACGTCGATCTTGCCGGTATCCGTCAGCACGGTCTTGTGCCCGTAACCGTTGCGGCAATTGGACCGGCCGTCCTGCTCGCCTTGGTCAAGGTGGTGGTCGACCTCCGCGTTCAGCGCCCGTTCGGCGAGCGCCTTCTTCAGTTCGTCGAGAAGACCATCTTTCGCAAAGGCCTCTTGGGATCCGCGCCGGCCAGAAGCTGGTCAAGCAGCTGATCGGGAACAAGCGGGGATTTCCGTCTTGCCATATGATGCCTCCATTTGTTTCCAAATGGCCATCACACGGAAATTCCGACACTCTCGCGCGAGCTGCCGCGCATCTCCGGCAAGGCGAAATTGGCCGAGGCAATCCGCTATGGCCGATCGCACCAAACGGTCCTCGGACGCTTCCTTGAAGACGGCCGCGTCGAACTGGACTCCAATATCGTTGAGCGCACCATCAGGCCCCAGGCAATTACAGGAAAAAACGCGTTATTCGCCGGCTCTGCCGCCGGCGGGCAGACCTGGGAGACCATCGCCACCATGCTTCAAACCTGCAAGATGAACGGCGTCGATCCACACGCCTGGGCGAAAAAATCCTGGAGCAAATCGCCAACCGATGGCCCAACAAGGACATTCAGGCGCTCATGCCTTGGAATTTCAAGCCCGCAGAGTGAACGGCGCTGAAAAGACGCTTACATATGACCGAAACGCCGTCAATTTCCTCGCAACCGTCTGCATCGCGGCGACTGTCAGCTAATGCTTATGAGTCCGGAGCCTAAAACAATGGTGCGGATTTTATTTCGCTACGGTATTGTTCGTCAAAACTGAATAGCATATTGCTATTTTTCAAACTCTAACATATTCATAGATATTAGATCCAATTCGATGCGGGTGGTTTGGTGCAATTGGGCTAGGCGTCACCTGTAGGCTTTAGGCTGGTCCGACGAAGCGAAATGTTGGCCAGGGGTTTTGGCAGCAGGCCGCAGGTGGGGGGTAAATTAGTGGCCTATTACACCTAAGGTGCGAGAGGTAAAAAGGTGAATTCATTCGACTAGGTGCGCCGGCGGATAGCGCTGTCGCTTAAAAATAAACAACATTTCAACATTGCAAAAGTTTAGGTTGGACAATGACGCCGCAAGTTGGTGAGCGCGAGAAACGTGCAGCGCACGACATAGTGGCGTGCCTGCGGGGGTACTATGGATCCATTTCCAACCGGCAGACTGAAACGATCATTTGCGCTGCAGCTGCAATCACTGGAGAGTGGTCGTCATGGGCCGTTGGGTATGATTGTTTAGAGAAGGACAAATTCGAATTTATTAAAGCGTTTATTCTGTTGTTTGAAGGTGACGGGTCAATTGCGGGCCAAATAAGCGCCGTTGTTGACCGTCTGGGAGCGAACGTTAGCAAACTTCCCCACGGCTCTAGCTTACGCGCGTCACAGACCGCAGGAACAGTTGAGGCTGCATACCCGTCATTGTCGGTTGATAATAGCCACTATCCCAACGAGTGGCCCCCTATTGCGGCACCAAGATTTCGAGAGCGCATAAAGCAAATCTCTAGGGTTAACCATTTGTCTTCGCCCCAGGAGACCTTGTCTGCATGTGGTCTAGCCGTTGCAATTTTGGTTGAAGACGCAAGCCCGAAACTCGATCCGATCGTAGCGGCGACATTGGCTTTGGAAGTGATGACCGCCGTCTCGTGCAGAGCGCCGCTGGACGCGGATCTAATCTTGGCGCAAGAAAGACAAGAGGTTTGAAGCGTTCTGGAATGTCTCCGCCGGTTACGCAGTCCTGCTTCGTTTGCCTCATTCCCCAAATTCAGCAGAAAATGTCTGCAGATAGGGTCGGTCGCGGATCTTTGCATCTAATCAAAGGCGCCTGCACTCGCTGGCCTCAGTTCGGGTGCAAACTCGACTCGCGGTTCCGCCATCTTTTATCGTCCATTAACCCTAGGCCGGCTTCGCTACGAGTGACGACCTGTTCTCGAACCGACGCACGAAGGAGTTCGTCTGTGTCTTCTCTTGCCGCCCTCCGCGAGCGCGCCGCATGGCGCGCCGCCCATCGCCCGTCCCGCCGCGCTGGTTTTTCGCTAGTCGAAATGTTGGTTGTTCTCGCGATTATCGGCATGGTTGTCGGTCTAATCGGTCCACGCGTGTTGAATTATTTGTCGGAAGCCAAGGTGAAGACCGCACAGATCCAGATGGAGAATCTCGCCAGCGCGATCGATCTCTTTTATCTCGACGCCGGTCGCTATCCGACCGACGAAGAAGGGCTCGCCGCACTGGTGCGTGCACCTTCGGGGCTTGCTGGCTGGAACGGTCCCTATTTGAAGACGACAACGACGCCGCGCGATCCCTGGGGGCACGACTATCTTTATCATGCGCCTGGAAAGAACGGCCCTTACGACATCGGCTCACTCGGACCAACCGGTAAGGGAGTTGATGTTGGGGCTCTTACTCGCGCTGGAGGTCCGCGCTGAGATCGGAGCGCCATAGGGGCTACGCGCTGCTCGTGGTGATCTGGGGACTAGGCGCCATAGCGGCGATTGTGCTCTCCTTTAGCGCCACGGGCCGGTTTAGGCTTCAGACTGCCTTCAGCGCCGCTAACACTGAACAGGCGAGGCTTCTAGCTGCAGCTGGGACAAATGTTGCGATCGTTCGCTTGGCGCGTGAACGTTTCGCGAGCGAAGCGCCGCCGCATAATGGTGTGCCTGGCTTTTGCTCGATTGAGGATGCTGCGCTCGCAATCTCGATCGAGGACGAGGGTGGCAAGATTGATTTGAACGCCGCGACCGAAGAGTTGCTTCGCGACGCATTCCGTGGCCTCGCGGGACTCGGCCCCGCACAAGCTTTAGCTGCGGCGCGTGCAGTCGTGCAGTTCCGCACGCCCGCCATTTTTGGTGCTGCCGCGCCGGTCGCCGGCAAACCATTCCGTTCCAAGGGCGGGCCATTCCAGACCGCGCTGGAGCTTGATCAGGTCGCAAATCTTGGTCAAGCTTCAGTTCAGGCGATTTTGCCGTTTGCTACGGTTTATTCACACGTAGACGGTCTCGACTCGCGTCGCGCACCACCGGCCTTACTGGCGGCGCTGCTTGGTGGCTCCCGGGAACAGATCGCAATTCTCGCCGCCGCGCCATTCCCCAATTCGTTAAATCGTAATGATACCCGGTTTCCAAGCGCATACAGTCGGGATGTTGCGCACGATGTTTTCATGGTTCATGTGGAGGTCCGCTTGTCCAATGGCGCGCGCGGTTTGAGCGAAACCATCGTTGACTTCCAAGCCGGTGATGGCGAATTTTATATTTTGCGAGAAGTCCACTTGGGCGCGTCGCGATTTTCGCGCGAACTTGACACCATGAGCGTGCCAGAGCTGCCGCAGTGTTGAGCACCTTCAGCAGAATTTCTCCGTAGGGCGCTGTCTGACCAAAGGTGGCGATGTTGAAACATCGCCACCTTTGGCGCAAGATTTATATCCGTCTGGTTCAGCTCCTAGCTTAGCGTGCCGTCCCAGAACCCGCGTCTGCGATCACGGCTTCACAATTCTGCGTTTATAGCTTCGATCGAATAGGGGCACTGATCGACGTTGGCGCGCTTGGTGCCTTCGATCAAGCCGAGGAGGGCGATTGGCGTATGAGCTCCGCCACTTTTCGAGCATTGGAAAACGCGCAGCTGCCATTGCGTTCCCTGCCGATCAATCTGCGCCCAACGCATCGGGGTCGTTTTTTGATCGAAGAAATAGGTCGGCTGCGGCTCTGCGAAGATGCCAGGAAGGCTGGAAGGCTTTGCAAAGATGCCCGCGCGTGAAAATCCAACAAAACGTTCAGAATTCAAGCTGATCGCCCAAACGCCATTGATCTTTGCATCAGGATCGCTGACCACGTTTGCGGAAAGCGTGAACGGTTGTCCTCCTGAGAGCGGCACCGATCTGCCTGTGGAGTAACTCGCCGTCCGATTTTGATCGAAAAAGAAGGGCGCTTGGCTTGGGCCAGCGACGGAGCGGTGATTGAAATCCCACTTCATATCCGTGTCGGAGTCGGGAAACCAGTCTCCCCAAACCCAAAGACCCACGTGTCGGCGTGAATATATGCCCAAAAGCACGCGAAGCATCTTCGCATTATCCGACAACTGCGACAAGCTCACACTAGAGCCGGCCTCTCCAATGATGATGGGCTTGTCTGGCGCAATAGTTGTAAGATAATCAACCAGTCCATTTAGGTCGGAGTTAATTTTTGATTCTGTTTGTCGTGCATCAGTGTAATTGTGAACTGTTATGAAAGGCTCAAGGCTCCAGGCACCGGAGGCGCGTGCCTGCTGAATGATAGTGGCGTTCCACCACGCGACGCCTGAATAGACGGGAATTGTCGCCAATGCGCGATCCGCATTTTTAACAGACGTCAGCATTTTTGTAACCGGCACCCAGAAGGAACTGGTGTGCGTCAATGCGTAGTCAGGTTCGTTAAATAATTCGATCCCACCTAAGCCGGGGTATTTCGCAAGAAATCGTGCCATCGTGACAAAGCGTTGAGTCAGACGCTCACTAAGCAGGGGATTGCTGAACCAACTGGCCTCAGAAAACGAAAAATAGGGAGGCACATTTGTGCAATCATGGGCGGACGCCGGATATTTGTCGAAGCCTTGTACGGCGGCGCGATGGTTGGCCCATGTTTTCAGGGTTGCCGGTGAGGAGTTTGGCGCCACACCACCGAAACCGCTGTTGGTGGCATTCGCGAGAACGACGACTACGCGGAGTCCGTTCTGCTGCGCATTCGTCAATAAGGAGTCGGCGACTGATTGCCAATTGGGATCGATCGTACCATCAGCGTTCTCGGGATCGTTCGTGCATTGCCATTGCGGCCATACGTCCGTGGAGAACCAGCGCAGGGTTTTTGCACCGCTCATTCGGGCGTCATAGGTCAATCGTGCGGCCTGTCGGTCCACCTGATCCTTCGTGACGCCAGGCTCTGCAGGGTTCAAGAGGCTTTCGGTGACGTTGAAGCCAAAGCCACCGATTTGGTCGCCATTCAGGGCGAAGCTCGGCAGGCAACTGGCGACGTCCAGTGTTAGGACTGCCAGCGCCGTCATTAGTCGAGAGAACATTTTTGTTGCCTCAATCAAGATACATCGACGTTTCTGCGACGGCGGTCGGCTGACCAATTGCGCGCGTGCCGCGCTTTAGGCCATCGCGCGTTTAAATATGCGCGGTTAAGTTGTATTATTAATTAATAATCACGCGCAGGTTGTGTTCTGCCGACGCTCTTAGAGCGGTGGCCGCTCATATTGGATCATATGCGTCATATCCAACTGCGGCGAGATAGTTGCGGCATTCGTCTGGAGTGAAGCTCTGAAAGGCTTTCCGGATCGCGGCCCATAAG
>NZ_FYDG01000001.1 GCF_900187365.1 Rhodoblastus acidophilus | reverse complement strand
GCCGGGCGGGCGAGGCGAAGGGCCTTGCCTTCGCGCCGGGCGAAGGCTTGCGCGGCGACGATCAGTTGAACGCCGCTCAAATCGACAAGCGCATCGTCGTCGATGACCAACGTAAGACGACCCGCCAGGGTCAGATGGCCAAGCAGGTCGTCCTTGAGGTCGGAAATATTACGAATCGTAATATTGTCGCCAAAACAAAACTGCGCTTCGACGGGCTCAGTCTGCGGCATTTTATTTTGCTCCAGTGTCAGCGTGAATATTCTGGAGTGCGCGTAAACATAACGTTAATTTTGTATATTATGAATAGAATTGTTTCGCATTTACCGTATACGTCGCAAATAAATCACCTTACGTAATATTTATTACGTAAGGTTATTAGTGATAACTTGAGCTTGGCTATAACAAGAACTCATCGACGTCTTCTTCGGCCGGTTCGGCCTTTGACGCGTCAACAGCTGCGACGCGCGCCCGCAATTCGGGAAAAACATTCAGATGCAGTTCGCGCTCGCTGTTCATCGTGTAGCGCCCATAGGCCGCTTCGGAAAACGCCGCCAGCGCCTCCGCAGGGGCCTCGGGCGCGGGGCCGGCCTCGACGATCGCCTGCCGCAGCGCGGCCGAGCACGCCGCAAGCTGTTCGCCCAGCGCGCCGCTGAAATCGAGTCCTTGCACCGCCGCGTCGATACGGGCGGCGATGGTCTCGCCCCGCGTGGCGATCAGGTCGATGCTGCCGCCGAGCTCCTTGTCCATCTCGCGCAGCGCGCCGCCGACCGCGTCGAGGCCGGCGACCAAATCGCCGCCGGCGTCGGCGGGCGCCGCGTCCGTCCCGCCGAGCGCGCCCAGTGTCTGAAGAATGACGTTGGCGCTGCGGCCGAGCTTGTCGCCTTCGCGATTGATCTCGGTGGCGATCACACCGATGGTGCGCCCGAGGTCGCCCATGCGCGAGCAATGCAGATAAGCGTTGATGGCGAGCAGGCGAATGTCGCTCTGGACATGGCGCAGATTGCCAATGTCCTCCTTGTTGTCGAGCAATTCGACCGCGAGCCGCCGGATGGTGCCGTCGACCTCGGCCGACCGCCGCCCCGCCGCCTCGATCCCCTCCACCAGATGCCGCATGGCGCCCAGCCGCTCCACGACGTCATGGGTGGGCTCGGCGCGGCCTTTGCGCCCGGTGAAATTCCCCACGAGGCTGTGGATGTCGCGGGCGTCGACGGCGACGCCCTGCAGCGCGCCGACGATGGCGCGGGCGTCCGTGTCGAAGTCCTGCGACAGCGCGCCGGTGAGGGCGCTCAGGAGGCGCAGCACGGGGATGCGGAGGCCGGCGTCGTCCGTCGCGCCGCGCATCAGGTCGAGCAGCGCCTGAATGTTTTCCTGCACATGCTCGATGCGCTGACGGGTCATGTCGCCGACTTGCAGCGCGGACAGGGCCCCGCCAAACTTGCTCGCCGCCGCATGCATCACCGGCCCCGCGTGCCCCGCCAGCTTTTCGAGTTCGGCGCGGCGGCGGTCGACGACCTGCGCCGCTTCGATCAATTGCGGCGCGGCGGCGGCGGCGGCGCTCCCCACGACCTCGATGACATGCGCGTGCTCCTCGCCGATGCGGTCGAGTTCGGACGTCATCTGCCCGACCTTGCGCGAGAATCCCGCCACCTCATGCTCGGCCTTCTGCACATAATTGGCGATTTCATCGGCGAAGGACATGAACTTGTCATTGCCGGCGGCGGTGATGCGCGTGGAGACCGCGCAGGCCGCGAGATAGCCGAGAATGGCGTGGATCTTGGAAATCTCGGCCTGGATCGTCGACAATCGCTCCGCCGTCGCCTGGAGGTCGTCGCCGCGGCCATGCTCCCGCGCGATCCGTTCCTGCAGCTGCGCGATGGCGCCGCGCAACGCGCCGATGGTCTGGTCCGCCCGATCCCGGCCGAACGAGCCGGCGATGCGGTCAAGCGCCTCGGTCAGAACCTGGATGTTCTCGCGCGCTTCAAGCAGCACCCCGCCGGCGTTGAGGAATCTTTGTTCGATCTCGCGGCGCGCCTGTTCGAGCCGGTCGTGAATGGTTTGGAAGAAGGCGGGGTCCAGGGCGGCCTTGACCTCGCCGCGCGGCGTTTGGAACGCAAGGGTCATTGACGGCGTCCCCGAAGTTCAGGACGCGCGGCGTCGTCGGGCGCCGTTGCGTTGATCGGCGCGGAAAACCCGGAGACGCAAGCGCCGCCGGTCGTCCCATCAAGAGTCGGAGCCATATGTTGCGCGAAGGAGGCATGCGCGCGGTCGGGGGTGTCGTGCAATGCTATAATGTAATTACTTGACGTCACCGGTCGTCTCCACTTTACCGAACGTAATTATAGAGCAAGTCTTATGCAAACAGCGTTTTGATTTGTTTGCACAGGAGTGGGTAAGTTGATGAGATTCTACAGTAAACTAATAAAAGGACAATAAATGATCCGCCGCCGGTCCTGTTCAGGCCGGCGGCGTCCGAGTTTTGTCAGAACGCCAGGCGCAGGCCCGCGCCGCCATAAATGGCGTCGCCGACCGGGCGGGCGCCAAGGGTTCCGTCGGCGAACAGGTTCACCGACGCATTGTCGGCGAAGCGGTAGCCGAGGCGCAGGCCATATTCGGCCCAGCGATAATCGCCGAGGGCGCCACGCACGCCGGACAGCCCGAGCACGCCGCCGCTCAGCCCGCTGCGGGCGTCCAGCGATTGCGCGCCCGCGAGCGAGACCTCGGTTTCGATGGCGCCGCCGAACACATGCGTCCAGTGGCCGCCGATCCGCGCGGCATCCAGCCTGTCCACCCCGGCGGCGATGGTCGCGGGCGAGGAATTGCCGGCGCCGCCTTCGACATAGCCGGAGACGAACTGCCAGCTCCGCGACAGCCCGCCAAACAAAGCCGCCTCGTCGCTGGGCGACCAGCGATAAATCCAGCCGAGCTTGCCGAACACGGAATAGGTCGCGGCGTCGGCGACGCCGGTTCCGATCCGGCCGACGCCCGCGTCATCGTAACTGCGCTTGAAGCTGGCGCGCCGCCACGGCGAGGCGGAGCCGCCGATTTCGGCGAAGGGGCGCGAGTCGCCCCACTCCGTCTTGTCGTAGCGCAGCGCGGCGAGGAAGATCGGCGAACCCGTCACCTCGACGCCGCCGTTGTGATAGCGGGCGAAAGCCGCGCCGCCGAGCAGGGCGAAATTCTCGCTGAGCTTGAGGCGGCCGTGCGCGCCCACGCTGAGCGCCCCCACCGAGCCGAACGCCGTGACGCAGCTGTCGCAATCCATCTGTTCGGTGAGGCCGTCGAGCAAGCCGGCGAGCACGCCATGGGTGACGAGCGCGCCGATGCGGTCGCCCGCCAGCCGGTCGAACGACGAGGTCACGGCGTCGCGGGTGAGGCCGTTGAAGACGAGATAGGCGTCGTTGGCGTCATAGGCCAGCACCGGCAGGTTGGTGGTGAGCCCGGTCACCGTGAGGCTGCTGAAGGCGCCGGAGACGCCGTTGCGCGCGGTCAGGATGGTGTAGCGGCTTCCGGCGACGGCGTCGCCGCCCGTCCAGTTCGCCGCGACCGCGCCATTGAGGCTGGCGGCGCCGGTCGTGGTCAGCAGGCTTGCGCCCGCCGGCCCGAACGACACGACATAACGCGCGCCCGAGGAGAAGGCGACGTCGCCGGTCGCGCGCAAGGTTCCGAACGGCTGCGCGGAATTGCCCGGCGCCAGCGCGCCGCCCGAGGCGACGGCGACGGCGCCGACCGTCCCGACGCCGGCCAGCGCGCCGCCGTTTTCCACAATGGTCGAGGACGCGATGGAGCCATTCACCTCCAGCGCGCCCTGCGCCACGCGCGTCTCGCCCGTGTAGCTGTTGGCGCCGGTGAGAACGAGGGTTCCCGTTCCCAGTTTCGTCAGCGCGCCCGAACCGGAGATCGCGCCGCTCAACGTGACATGGGAGGCGGCCGTGTCGATGTCGGGGTCGCCCGCGCCGGAAAAGACGAGCGCGTTCGACAGGGTCATGGAGGAGAGGAAGCGCAGCGCCGTCGCGTCGGCGAGATGCAGCGCCCCCGAACCGAGCGCCTGCGCGTCGCCGACGGCCAGCGCGCCGGCCTGCACGAAGGTCCCGCCCGCATAGGAATTGGCGCCCGCCAGCGTCAGCGTTCCCGCGCCGGCCTGGGTCAGCGCGCCGGTCCCGCCGATGGTCTGCGACACGGTCACGGCGTCGGAGCGGTTGAACAGCAGGCTGGCGTTGTTCACCACGGCGCCCGAACCGAGCGATCCGGCGACGCCGCCGGTCCCGATCTGCAACACGCCGGAGGAGATGGTGGTGACGCCGGAATAGCTGTTGGCGCCGGCGAGGGTCAGGGTTCCCGCCCCGGTTTTCGTGAAGCCGCCCGCGCCGGTGATCGGGCCGGACAATGTCGCGCCGCCGTCGCCGGAATCGAGACGGGCGGTTCCGGCCAGCGTGACCGCATTGGCGACGACCATGCCGCTGGCGGCGAAGCGCAGGGCGGTCGCGTCGGCGAGCGCGATGGCGCCCGAACCGGCGGCCTGAGCGTTGGCCAGAGCCAGGGTTCCGCCGGTCACGCGGGTTCCGCCCGCATAGGAATTGGCGCCGGACAGCGTCAGGGTTTCGGCGCCGGTTTTCACCAGCGCGCCCGTCGCGCCATTGATCTCCCCGATCCGGCCGGAGAAGGCGCCGCCGCCGACCGTCAGGCTCTGCGCGCTTCCCGAAGCGAAGGAGAAGACGCCGCCGCCATTGAGCGTTGCGACGCTGGCGTCGCCCACATAGGCGCGCACCATCGCGCCCGCGGCGATGGTGAGGTCGCCGGCGCCCAGCGCGCCCGAGGCGAACAGGTCAAGCGCGCCCGCCCGCACGTCGGTGGCGCCGGCGTAGGTCGAGACGCCGTAAAGCGCCAGCGTGCCCGTGCCCGTCTTGGCGAGGCCGCCCGGCCCGGACAGCCCGCCTTGCAGGTTCAGGGTCGCGGCGTCGGGATCGCCGGGGCGGTTGGAGGCGTCGTCCACCCGGATGACGCCGCCGCCTTCGCCGAGAATGACGTCGCCGGCGAAGCTCGTGCTGCGTCCATCCGCCAGCGGCGGGTAGTCGAGATATGCGTTGTGATAGGCCAGCGTCGCGCCATTGTTGATGGCGACCGACAGCCCCGAACCGGCGTCCTGGCCCAGCAGGGCGCCGCTGGTGATTTGCAGGACGCCGCCGTTGACGATCGTCGCGGACTGCGTGTTCGTCGCCCCGTAGGAATCGTCCAGGATCAGTGTGCCCGCGCCCTCCTTGACCAGCGCGCGGCCTGGGCCTTCGATGCTGACGTCGATGGTGGCGGAGACCCCGGGGTCGGTGGTCACCGTGCTGTGGTCGGGCGCGAGCAGCAGCGCGGCCTGCGTCATTTCGGGTGGGGCCAGATCATAGCCGGTGACCATGAAACGGGCGCTGACGAAGCCCACGGCGCCATCGACCCAGACCGTGCCGGCCGCGCCGGCGAACACCGCATCGGATCCTTGCCAGGCCGAATTGGCCGTCCCGTCGGCGGTGGTGAAATTGGCGACCGCGCCGGGGGAGGAGGACGCCGGACGCCAATAGCCGTCGCCGCCTTCGCCGCCGGGAACGCCGGTCGGGCTGGTCGAGAAGCCGTCCCAATATTGCGCGGGAAAAACCGGCGGCCCGATCGGCCCGGGGCCGTCGTCGGCGCGCGCGGCCGTGGCGGCCAGCGATGTCCCCGCCAGCAGGAGCGCGCGCCAGGCCATGCGGCGCGGCGCCGCGAGAAAAACGTTCCGTTTCATCGAATTCCGCCCCGATTCCGGTTTGCTTTAACTTTGCGACGATTAGCCGCAACAGGTTGCGCAGCGTCAAGAATGCGCGCGGTCGATAAGACGCCGGAACAAGTGATTGAGACGGGGGGATGGAAAGAAGATTTTTGAATTGCGCCGGCGCGGCTCATGGTTCAGATTGTCAAGGTCCATGAAAAGATGAAGGCAAGATGCACCGTCGTTTTGGGGAGCCGGGCGGAATTGACTTGAAGCCCTCGGGACAAGACATGCGCGACAAGGCGCAGGTCGTGCCGAGCTTTGGAATCCAAGGTGAAGCGATGGGCGCCGAAGCCAATATCGCCGCCTGGCGCGAGGCGGTGGCGACCCTGTTCGAAGTCGACGAACTCGCCGCCGGCGAGCCCGGCCGTTTCCACGCCGACCTGCAGTCCTATGTCCTGGGTCCGCTGTTGTTCGGGCGGTCGCGCGCCAGCGGCCAGCGGTTTCGCCGCACGGCGGAAACCGTGGCGCGCAGCGGCGTCGACCACATTGTCGTCCAGCTCTATGTGAGCGGCGGCTATGAGGGCGTCGCCGGCGGCGCGCCGATCCGCGTCGGCCCCGGCGACATTTGCGTGCTCGACCTGGCCCAGACGCTGGAGACCCGCGCCACCGCCTTCGAGAATTTCAACCTGGTGATTCCCCGGCCGATGATCGACCGGCGCCTGCCGCAGCCGGACGCGCTGCATGGCCTCGTCCTGCCCGCCGCAAGCGCGCTCACGCAGCTTCTCGGCCGGCATTTCGCGGCGCTGTTCGATTGCGCGCCGCGCCTGACCCTCGACCAATGTCAGGCCGTGGCGGACGGCGCGATCGCGCTGATCGTCGCCTGTCTCCGCGGCGAACTGGAGCGGCGCGACGCCGTTATCGGCGGGGCCGACGACCTGTCGCTGCTGCGCATCCGCCAGCATATCGAGGCCCGACTCGACGCCGCCGATCTGTCCGCCGAGTCGGTGGCGGGACATTTCGGCCTGTCGCGCGCCTCGCTGTACCGGTTGTTCTCGCCGCTCGGCGGGGTGGCCGACTATATTCGCAGCCGCCGCCTGCATCGGGCGTTCTTCGATCTCGCCGCGGCGACGTCGCGGGGACCGCGCGTCAGCGAAGTGGCGCGGCGATGGAATCTCGGCAGCGAGGCCAATTTCAGCCGCGCGTTCAAGGCGGCCTATGGCGTCAGCCCCAGGGCGGCGCGGGCGCTGTTGAGCGAACGGGCGCCGGAGGACGGCGCCGCCGCGAGCGCGTCGCCCCTGACGCGCTGGATGCGGGAGATCGCGCCCCGGTTGGGCGCCTGACGTTGCGCGCTCCGGAATTCCACGAATCTCAAGGTTATTTAAATAAACGATTAGGGCGTCGCGTTTAGTTTTTCCATTATGGCGATCAGCAGAGTTTACAAGATAAGATGGACGGGATCGATCCACGCGAAGATGACATTGGTCATCTTCGGCTTTTTCGCTCTCGTTGCTTCCGTATCGTCAGCAGGCATTTTCGGTCTGTGGACGATGGACGAAAAACTGAAGTCCATCGAGCGGACAGGACTGGTTGAGGTCCATTTCTTCGGCGAGCTGGCGGATAAGGTTTCCGAACTGCGCCTCATTGAAATGTCGATCTCTCGCGCGGAAAGTAAGGCGGAGCGCGCCGAATCCCTCGTCTTGCTCGCGGAGCGCCGCGCCCAGGTCGGCCAGTTGATGGCTCAGATCGACGCGATCATGCAAGGTCGGGCCGACGCCCGCTTGCTGGATCGATTCCGCGTCGCCTGGCGGAATTACGCCGAGCGGCACGATTCGCAATTCGCCGGCGCCGACAGCCAGGGGGAGACCGGCGGCCTCCACGGTCCCCTCCACAGGGCCTATGCCGACACGGAGGCGGCGCTCGACGCCCTCTCGGACGACAGCCAGAACAGGATCGACCAGGAAGTGCAGGCCGCCAACGCCATGTCGCGATCCATCATGACCATGATGGTGGCTGCGGCGGCGATCGTGAGCCTGGCGGCGCTTTTTCTTTACGCCCGCGCCCGCGCCGCCATTTTCGCGCCGCTGCGTCAGATCACGGCGGCGCTGACGGCCCTGGCCCAGGGCCGCACCGATATCGACCTTCCGGTTCGCAAGGCGCGCGATGAAATCGCCGCCCTGGCCGACGCCTTCCGCGTGTTCCGCGACAATCTCGCCGAGCTGGAGGGCGCGCATCGCGACGCCGAGATCGCGCGAAAAGGGGCCGAGGCCATGGCCTTGACCGACCCTTTGACCAATCTGCCCAACCGCCGCGCGCTCGCGGCCAAACTGCGCGCCATTGGCGAGGGGCGCGGCGAGGCGGAGACGAGTTGCGCGCTGCTGATCGTCGATCTCGACCGCTTCAAGCCGGTCAACGACCTGCTGGGCCATATGGTCGGCGATCTCGTTCTCTGCGCCGTCTCCGAACGCCTTGAGCAGGTGGTTCCTCGCGGTGGAATGGTGGCCCGGCTCGGGGGCGACGAATTCGCCGTCGTCATGTCGTTCGCCGGCCGCGCCAACGTGGACGCCGCGCGCGAGCTCGCCGATGCCATTGTGGCGGCGTTGCGCGCGCCGATCGCGGTGGTCGATCATCGTGTCGAGATCGGCGCCAGCGTCGGGATCGCCCTTTCGCAAGGCGAGATCGATCCGGTCGCGCTGCTGTCGTCTGGCGATATCGCCATGTATCGCGCGAAAAAGCGCCAGCCCGGCCCGGTCTGCCAGTTCGAGCCGGAGATGGAAGGGGAATTGCGCCGCCTGGTCGGGCTGGAGAAGGCGCTGCGCCGGGCGTTGGCGTCTGGCGAGATCACCCCGCATTACCAGCCGGTCGTCGATCTCGCCACGCGCCGGTTGCGCGGGTTTGAATTGCTGGCGCGCTGGCGCGATCGCGAACTCGGCGAGGTGTCGCCCGAAATTTTCATTCCGCTGGCCGAACAGCAAGGCCTGATCGTCGAACTGTCGCAAGCCATGCTGGCTCAGGCCTGTCGCGACGCCGCGCTGTGGCCGGAGGACGTCGTGCTGTCGATCAACCTGTCGCCGGCGCAATTGCGCGACCGCAGGTTCCCGGAGGATTTGCTCGCGCAATTGCGCGCCGCGGGGTTTCCGCCGCAGCGACTGGAGGTCGAGATCACCGAAACCGCCTTGATCGGCGACGTCGATCTGGTGCGGGACATTCTGGTCCGCCTGCGCGCGGCGGGCATGACGGTGGCGCTGGACGATTTCGGCATGGGCTTTTCCAGCTTGAATCATTTGCGCCAGTTCAAGATCGACAAGGTGAAGATCGACAAGTCGTTCACCAAGACGATTTTCGAGGATTCCGAAAGCGCGCTGATTGTCCGCTCCGTCATCCATTTGGCGCGCGGATTGAATCTGATGGTCGTCGCCGAAGGGATTGAAGACGCGCGCACGGCCGAAATGATGAATCGGATGGGCTGCGATTTCGGACAGGGCTACCATTTTGGCAAGGCGCTCGCCGCCACCGACGCCGCTCGTCTGATCGCGCCCCTGGCGGCGGCCGGCGCGGCCGCTTGAAACAGGCGTTCGTCGCCCCGGCGGCGACGCAGCTGCATCGCGCCGTCTGAACCAAATCTGCGAAATGGTGGGCGATAAAGGGATCGCTTCCGGTGGAATGTACAGTCATGGGCGGGCTCGACGAGTGCGTGGCATGCCGCCCAAGGGCATGCTCCCTGGCGCTGCGGTCAACCGGGCGCACGCTTGTGGGCGCACGGACTGAGTGCGGCATGTCGGCTTCGAACACGACACAGGCGCAGCCGCGCGAGACCACCTCGTCCGCAGTGTGTTTAGACTCCCGATGTGGCAAGCCTGGGTCAGGCTTAAGACATTATTAACAACTTGTGAGGGGCGATTCGATGGTGAATCCGTTCTCGATCGGACAAGAGACGGAATTCCCATGGCTCGAAAGACAGCTTCCGCATCGCCTTCATATGTCGTGGACATCGAAAATGATGACTGGCGCGTGGTGATCCCGATCTACGGAAAACTCAACCCTGTTCTGCACAGAGCCAGCTTCGAAACGCGCGGTGAAGGCGAGAAATGGCGTTCGGACGCGGACGGTCCGTCAAAGACTGACCGTCTCCAAGCGAGATCGCCCAAGACGAGTTAAAAAGGAGCGCTTGGAGGCGGAGCGCCTTCGCCCTTACGAATAGACCGCTCCACGCCAGACTTGGTTCCAGACGGAATCCTCGTTTGGCGACAGCGGGGTAATCGAAGGCGTTGCGGCTTTTTCTGGGCGCGGGTCGTGACGGTCGGAAACCGTTTTTGACGCCGAGAACGCGAGACGACGACAGAAGCTTGAGACGAAACTCGGTTTGGTGAGGCCGGGTGCAATTTTCATTTTAAAACGCCCTGCATGGAATGATTCCATGGTGCGACTTCATCACGTCGCGCTTGCGTCGGCCTTGCCATCGTAAGCCAGCGGTCGCGACGTTATCGTCGCGGCGGTGCCTGCCGACTCGGGTTATGGGGGCGCCCATGAAACAAGTCCTACTCGTCAACAGCTCTCTGGCGCCGCCGCCCGGCAAACGCGAATTCAGTCAAGCGCAGCTCTGTCGCGCATCCAACCCACAGTTCGTTCAATTCGAGAATGTGAGCCAAGGCCGACAAATGGAGCGTCTCAGCGGTGACGCCGCTTGTCTGACTTGGCTTCCGCCTTGCGCCCTTTGCGCGCCGCATAGCGTGCGTCGCGTTCGGCCTTCTTTTCAATCTCGAGCTGGTCCTTGGCCTGAATCGCCGCTTCCGCCTCAAGCTCAAGTCTGGCGGCTTCAACGATGCCTGCCGCCTTGCGCGCTTCTTCGTCGGCTTTCAACTGCGCCTGCATAGCCGCAAGTTCTTCGGCTTTCTGACGCGCCCGCTCGGCGGCCCGCGCCTCGCGCGCAACGGCAATGGCCCGGCGCTCCGCCTCGCGCTGAAGCACGACGGGATCGTCGGCGGCTGGCCGCGCCATGAATTTTTCCAGCAATGCCTTTTTAGCCTCTGCTATCGCCTTCTGTCTGTCCTGAAAGCTCGCGCCTTTGAACATCGCCATTTTGATCCTGTTCTGAGGGGATTTGATGTAACGTGTATGCGTCCCGGTCGCAGGCGTCAAATTTCCCGATCAACCAACGATCGAGAGCGACCTGCTCATGCTCACTGTCTCTTTGAAGGCGCGTATTTCAGTTCATTAGCTTCTATTGTCGACGCTAAAAAGCGATTCGCTCAGAAAGGTGACAATGTCTGACTTCGAAGATATCGAGCACACCACGCACATTGTGATTGCTTATGTGTCCAACAATCCATTGCCGCTCGCTGAACTGCCGGGATTGATTGCGTCGGTTCACGACACGGTCTTGAAGATCGTGTCTGGTAAGACTCTCGCCGTTCCTGAGCCAGAACCGACACCGGCAGTGTCGATCAGGAAATCCTTAACAAATGACGCCTTGATCTGTCTGGAATGCGGCGGTCGGTTCAAATCGCTGCGGCGACACCTGATGACCGATTATGGTCTGAGCCCGGACCAATACCGTGCAAAGTGGAAGCTTCCGACCGATTACCCGATGGTTGCGCCTGCGTACGCGGCACAGCGGTCGGAACTGGCGCGCTCCATCGGGCTTGGGCAGCAGCGACGGAAAAAGGCGGACACGGAAGCGCCTGCGGCCATTGCAGAGCCTGCTGAAGCGGCTCCGAAGCCGCGAGCCGAGAAGAAAATCGTGTCCCAGCGCGTGGTTTAGGACGCCGGGAGAAAGCCGCTCGCGAAGCGCGCTCCCCATAGCGCTTTAGTGAAGTGGGCGGCTTTCGGCGGCCACCGACGATTCTCTGGTTAAGTTCGGGTTGCGAACACAACGCAACCGAGGAGCCACCGATGCCCGATGAGATGATGGGCCTTCGCGCGCTTCTGGAAAAGACGCCCGACGCCGATATCTTGCGCGAGATGATCGGCTTGCGCCGCCGAGCGGTTGATGGAGATGGAGGTTGGCGCGCTGACCGGCGCTGCGCACGGCGAGCACCGAAGTGGTCGGCATCTTTCCCAACGAGGACGCGATCATCCGTCTCGTCGGCGCGATCCTGCTGGAACAGAACGATGAATGGACGGTGCAGCGCAGCCGCTACATGACGCTTGAGACCATGGCGCCGTTGAGCAATGATCCGCTCGTCAGCCTGCCTGTCACGGCCGCCTGACCCATCCCGGCCTGGCCAGGGAAACGACGGCGCCCACAGTCAACTACACCACGCAACCGACACGATCCTGTTTTTTCGGCGTTTTGTGGCAGGTTGGCGTGGCGCCGAGGTGTGGCAATCGGCGCGACTGTAATCGCTACGGTTACAGACACTTGCCGCCGACTCGTCGGCCCCGGTGTGTGCCGCCGTTTTCAGACAGCCAGCCGAAGCTGTCGCCGAAAACGTTTCAATTAAATATGGATATGGGGAATGGTGGGCGATAAAGGGATCGAACCTTTGACCCCACCCGTGTGAAGGGTGTGCTCTCCCGCTGAGCTAATCGCCCGGACGCCGTGACGTCGGTGCCTCTCTTTAGGCGCCTCCAGGGTCGCCGTCAAGCGTCTCGGCGAAGCATAATGCAAATCGAACAACCAAAATCGCGGATTGGCGCAGCCGGATCGCAAGATCGGGAAATTATGCCGAAATGGCCCTAATTTGGCCGTTTCGGGCTGACGATAAGAGCGCAATGGCGATTCCGCCGATCCGTGCGCGTTTCCGTCCGATGCGGAACACAATGGCGCCGCTTTTGGTTCAAAAAGCGTTCACGCCCGGGGATGCAGTGTCGTAAGGTCCAGCACAAGCCAATTCGCGGAGGAATAAATGACGCGCAAGGCGAAAAGCCTCAAAATTCATGTCGCCGCGGGCGCGATCGCGCTCAGCGGCATTTTCGCCGCCCTCGCGCAGGTGGTCGCCCAGCCCGCGCCGCTGAGCAACCGCATCGCTCTCGTTGTCGGGGAGGCGGCGTATCGCAACGCGCCGCTCAGTTCCGCCGCCAACGACGCTGGTTTGATCGCCCAGACGCTGCAAATCGCCGGCTTCGACGTCACGGGCGCCGCCGATCTCGACCACGACGGCCTGCGCAAGACGTTTCGGGAGTTTCTCGACAAGGCCGCCGCCGCCGGGCCTGACGCCACCGTGTTTATTTATCTGGCCGGGCGCGCGATCCAGTTCGAGGGCGAAAACTATCTCGCGCCCATCGACGCCTCCGTGCAGAGCGCCGCCAATGTGCCGATGGAGACGCTGCGTCTGTCGGACTATCTCGCGCCGCTGTCGCAAATGCAGTTGAAGGCGCGCATCGTGGTGCTCGACGCCGCGCGCCCCAATAGCTACGCCACACAAGGCGCGCCGCTGGCCGGCGGACTGGCGCTGGTCGAGCCGCCGAACGGCGAATTGATCGCGTTCAACGCCGCGCCGGGCAGCGTCGCGCCGCCGGAAAACAGCGCCTATGGCGTCTACGCCCAGGCGCTGAACGAAATGATGCGGCGCGGCGGCATGCCGATCGATCAGGTGTTCGACAGCGTGCGCCTGCGCGTCGCCGAGCAGACGCGGGGCGCGCAGATTCCCTGGGACGAATCGAAGCTCACAGCCGCCCCCGCGCTGTTCGCCCGCGCCAATAACGCGCCGCCCACGCCCGCGCTCCCCGACCTGCGCAGCCGCCCGATCCGCGACTATTCTGTGGATCAGGCCTATTCGGCGGCGCTGGAGCGCGATTCGATCCCGGCCTATTCCGAATTCATCACGGCCTATCCCAAGTCAGCGTATTCGGCGCGGGTGCGCGCGCTGCTCGCGGTGCGGCGCGAGGCGCTCACCTGGCGGCGCGCCCGCTCCGGCGATTCGCCCGAGAGCTACTGGACCTATCTGCAGCGCTATCCGCGCGGACCGCACGCCGAAGACGCGCGTCGCCGGTTGACGATCCTGCGCGCGGAGCTGGCGCCGCCGCCGCGCTTCGCCGAGGTGGAGTTCGAGGACGCGCCGCCGCCGCCCGACTGGGAGGCGCAGGAGGAGACCGTCTATTTCCGTCGGCCCTATGTCGAGTTCAGCGACGAGGAATACGGCCCGCCGCCGCCGCGCGTCGAGTTTTTGCCGCCGCCCGTCTTCTACGATGCGCCGCCGCCGCCCCCGCCGCGGCGCAACTTGTTGCCGTTGCCGCTCGCGGCGGCGCCGCTGCTGTTCGCCATCCCCGCCGTCCGCCAGGGCCTGTTCCACGCGCCGGCGCCTGTGCAGATGCAGAACCCCGCCGCGCAGCAATATTACGATGACCACGCCCGCCGTCCGCCGCCTCCGCAGCAGCCGGGGCCGGGTTTCGCCGGGCAAGGCGCGCCGGGCGTTTTGCCGCCGCAGCCGGGCCAGCCGCAGCCGCCGCAGGGCGAGCCGCCGCGTCCGGGCTTCCCGCCGGGGAATGGCCGTCCGCTTCCGCCGTCGGGGCAACAGCCACAGGGCGGTTCTACGGGGCAGGGCGGGCCGCAGCAGCCGGGTCAGGCGCAGCAGCCGCAAGGCGGGTTTGGCGGCGTGCAAGGCGGGCCGCAGCAGCTTGGCCGTCCGCAGCCGCAGGGCGAAGCGCCGCGTCCCGACGCGGCGCAGGGAGCGGGTCATCCGCCGCCGGCCGCGCAGCCGCAAGGCGGATTTGGCGGCGTGCAGGGCGGGCCGCAGCAGCCTGGCCGTCCGCAGCCGCAGGGCGAATCGCCGCGTCCCGACGCGCCGCAGGGCGCGGGTCATGCGCTGCCGACGCCGGCCGCGCAGCCGCAAGGCGGTTTTGGCGGGGTGCGCGGAGACGCGCCGCAGCAGCCGAGCCGTCCGCAGCCGCAGGGCGAGGCGCCGCGTCCGAACGCGCCGCAGGGCGCGGGCCATGCGCTGCCGACTCCGGCTCCGCAGCCGCAGGGTGGTTTTGGCGGGGTGCGCGGAGACGCGCCGCAGCAGCCGAGCCGCCCCCAGCCGCAAAGCGAGGCGCCGCGTCCGAGCGCGCCGCAGGGAGCGGGTCATTCGCAGGGCGGTTTTGGCGGTGTGCGGGGCGAGGCGCAACCCGCGCCGGAGCCTTCGCGGAGCGCGCCGCATCGCAATGAGCCGACCGGAGCGCCGGCGGTTCGTCCGCTCCCGACCGCGCCTGTTCGCGAAGCGCCGCAATCCGCGCCCGTGCGCGAAGCGCCGCCCATGCCGCATCATGAGCAAATGCAGGCCGCGCCGCCGCGTCCCGCCGCGCCCCCCGCGTCGGTTCGCGAGGCGCCTGCCGAGCGTCATGCGCCGCCGCCCATGGCGGCGCCCCATGCCGCGCCGGAGCCTCAGGCCGAGCCGCGTCACGCCCCTCCGGGGCCGCCCCGCGCCGGGGCGCCCGCCCATTCGGGGCCGCATGAGCAGCAACGGCCTGAGTGAAACGCAAAAGCCCGCCGGTTTGCCGGCGGGCTTTTTGTTTCTGGTTCAGCGCGGCTTCCCGGTTTCCGTCGGTCCGGTCATCCCCCCGTCAAACTCATGGGCCGCACGTGCGGCGCGTGGACGCCATGCGCCTGCGCCACAAAGTCGTGGCCGCGCTTTTTCGCGGCCAGCGCCTTGTCGATGGCGGCGTTAAGCAGATCGTCGGACGCGGACGCGCGCAGCGGCGCGCGCAGATCGGCGCGATCCTCCTGGCCGAGACAAGTGTAGAGTTCGCCGGTGCAGGTGACGCGCACCCGGTTGCAGGTCTCGCAGAAATTATGGCTCAGCGGGGTGATGAACCCCACCCGTCCCCCGGTTTCCGCGAGATCGAAATAGCGCGCGGGGCCGCCTGTCGAATGGCGAGACGGCGCCAGCGAGAAATGCTCGGCCAGCCGCGCTGCAACCTCGCCCAGGGGCAGGAAATGCGCGATATTGTCGGCGGCGTCCTCGCCGAGCGGCATGGCCTCGATGAAGGTCATGTCCATGCCGCGCCCATGCGCCCATGCGGTCAGGCCGACGACATCGTCCTCGTTGATTCCCCTGAGCGCCACGCAGTTGATTTTTACGCGCAAGCCGGCGGACTGGGCGGCGTCGATGCCTCGGAGCACCCGGGGCAGGTCGCCCCAGCGGGTGATGGCGCGGAATTTGTCGGCGTCGAGCGTGTCGAGCGACACATTGATCCGTTTCACCGCGCACGCGGCGAGATCGGCGGCGTAGCGCTCCAGTTGCGAGCCGTTGGTGGTCAGCGTCAGTTCGCGCAGGGCGCCCGTTTCGACATGGCGCGCCAGGCCGCGAAACAATTGCAGCACGCCGCGCCGCACCAGCGGTTCGCCGCCCGTCAGCCGGATTTTCCGCACGCCGCGCGCGACAAAGGCGCCGCAAAGCCGCTCAAGCTCCTCCAGCGACAGCAGATCGGCCTTGGGCAGGAAATGCACCTGCTCCGACATGCAGTACTGGCAGCGAAAATCGCAGCGGTCGGTGACCGACACGCGAATATAGTCGATGCGCCGGGCGAAGCCGTCCACCAGCGGCGGCGGGTTGGTTGTGCTGATGCTTGCGTCGTCGATCCCCATCCCTGTTATATAGACGAGGAAGGCGCGGGAAACAGGATCTTGCGCGCAAACAACGACGAGACTCCCGATGGGCCAGCGCATCCCCGATGAAATCCGCCTCTCCGACGCCGGCGCCGTCCTGCATCTGATCTACGGACCGGGCGAAGCCTATGCCTTGCCGGCCGAATATTTGCGCGTGCTCACGCCGAGCGCCGAAGCGCGCGGCCATGGCGGGCAGGGCGGCCAGACGGTTTCGGGCAAGGCGGGGGTCCGCATCGCCGGCGTGGAACCGGTCGGCAATTACGCTCTGAAACTGATCTTCGACGACGGCCACGCCACCGGCCTCTACACCTGGGATTACCTGCGCGAGTTGAGCCTCGATCAGGAGGCGCATTGGCGCGCCTATCTCGAAGACCTCGCCGCGCAGGGGCTGTCGCGGTGATCGGCCTGATCGACGAAACGGCGGAGGCGCTGCGGTTTTTCTCGCGTCTGCCGATTCCGCTCCGCCCCGGCGCCGCGGCCTTCAGCGGCCCGGCCTTCAGCCTCGCGCTGCGCCGCGCCCCTTTCGCCGGCGCCGTGCTGGGGTTGTTGTCGGGGCTGGTCCTGTTCGTCGGCGCGACGGCGGGGGCGCCGGCCCAGGTCGCCGCCTGGCTCGCCGTCGGCTTGGGGGCTTTCGTGACCGGCGCCATGCACGAGGATGGCCTGGCCGACGTCGCCGACGGTTTCGGCGGCGGATATACTCGGGAACGGCGGCTGGAGATCATGCGCGACAGCCGGATCGGGGCGTTCGGCGCGGCGGCGCTGATCCTGTCCTTCGGCCTGCGCGTCGCGGCGCTCGCGGCGCTCTCCGCCGCGCCGGCGCGGGCGCTGGTCGTCGTGGTCGCCGCCGGCGCGATCTCGCGCGCCGCTTGCCTGGCGCCGGTGGTGTTGTTGCCGCCGGCGCGGAGCGACGGGCTGGGCCGCGCGGCGGCCCTGAGTCGCGCGCAGGGACGCGAGGTTCTGCTGGTGACGCTCGGCTTCGCCGCGACGCCGCTGCTGGCGGGGTTCTCGCTCACCGCCTGCGCGCTGGCGCTATTGTGCGCGGGCCTCGCCGTGCGCGCGCTAAACGCCTGGGCGCAAAGCATGATCGGCGGTCAGACCGGGGATGTCGCGGGCGCCGCGCAGCAATTGGCCGAAATCGCGGTGCTCGCCGTGTTCGCCGGCGCGCTCGCCTGATCCGTGGGCGTCCTCAGTTCAGGCCGTTATCGATGGGAAGGAACATGCTGTTCACTTTGGCGCCGATCGAGTTGAAGGCCGCGATCAGTCCAACCGAGATGAAGCCGCCGATCAGGGCGTATTCCGTGATCGTCGAGCCGCTGTCGTCTCGCCAGAACCGGATAAGAACCCGCATCGCATCCCCGCACGTTTTGCGACGGTGGTCCGTCGGTTTCTCATATTATAGGCGCAACTCGTATCCGTAATCATAAAGCGCACGCCAACGTCAGGCCATTTGCGCGTTAAGCAAACGCCGCCTTAACGCCTAAGCGGAATCGCGCGCTTCCTCAGCGGCGGGTTCCGCAAAGTCGCGCCAGGTCCGGTCGAGCGCGCGCAGGGCGTCGCGCACCACCTCGGGGCCGGCGCCGCGCTTCACCGCCTCGGTGGCGAGATGGCGGCGGAAGGCGCGGGCGCCCGGCCGCCCCGCGAACAGGCCGAGCATGTGGCGGGTGATGTCGGCGAGACGCGCACCCTCGCCGAGCTTGCGTTCGACATAGGGCAGATACGCCTCCACCGCCGCGCGGGAATCGGGGTGCGGCGCCGCCGCGCCGAACAGGTCGGGGTCGACGTCGATCCATTGCGAGAGGTCGTGATAGGCGGCGCGCCCGACCATGACGCCGTCCAGACCCTCAAGTTGCGCCCGACAGGCCGCCAAAGTCTCCAAACCGCCGTTGATGGCGACGGGCGTGGCGGGCAGGGCGCGCTTCAACTCATGCACCAGCGCATAGTCGAGCGGGGGAACGTCGCGGTTTTCACGCGGCGACAGCCCCTTGAGCCAGGCTTTGCGCGCATGGACGATCAGCGCGTCCACCCCCGCCGCGACGCATTTTTCGGCGATCTCAAACAGGGCGGCGCGCGGCTCCTGGTCGTCGACGCCAATGCGGCATTTCACAGTGACGGGCAGCGCGACCGCCGCCTTCATGGCGCCGACGCACGCCGCCACCAGATCGGGCTCGCGCATCAGGCAGGCGCCGAACGCGCCGTTCTGCACCCGGTCGGAGGGGCAGCCGACATTGAGATTGATTTCGTCATAGCCATAGTCGGTGCAGATAGTCGCGGCCCGCGCGAGTTCGTCGGGGTCGCTTCCGCCCAGTTGCACGGCGAGCGGATGTTCGCTTGCGTCAAAACCGAGCAGGCGGTCGCGATCGCCGTGGATGACGGCGGCGGAGGTGACCATTTCCGTATAAAGCCGGGCGTGGCGCGAATGCAGACGCGCCAGCACGCGGTAATGCCGATCGGACCATTCCATCATCGGGGCGACGCAGAACCGCCACGGGCTGAAATCGTCAGGTTTTTCAGGCGTGTCCGTCTGTTGCTTCACGTGGGGCCTTGGCGGTTCGGGGCGGGCGCGGAGCGGCTTGCGCTGGCCTTCCTTGGCCTGTCGGCCGCCGCGGCCTGTCGCGCGCGGCGCACACTAAGGCGAGGGCGTCCGATCGTCCACCGGGAATCCGGCGCTTCGGGCCAAGCCGAACGCGCGCTCAGGCGTCGTCCAGTTCCTGGAAGCAGGACATGCAGGACGCGACGAATATGTAAAGACAGATGAACGGCCCGGCGAGGAACACGAGGCCCTGCATCAGGACGCCCTCCTCCTCGGCCGCGCGCAGAATGCGGGCGGCTTCGATCCAAATTGCTGACACCAGAAGAAAAAAGAATGCGTGAGACATCTGCCGTTCGTTCCTTATGAGCTTTCGACTCATGGATGACGCAGGAGAGGCGTTAATTCCTGTTAAGGTTTAGGGCGCCAATATGTCAAGCCGCGCTAATGTCGCAATTCTTCACTTTGCCGCGCGGGCCGCTGTCTTGC
Organism: Rhodoblastus acidophilus; assembly: GCF_900187365.1. Taxonomy (GTDB): domain Bacteria; phylum Pseudomonadota; class Alphaproteobacteria; order Rhizobiales; family Beijerinckiaceae; genus Rhodoblastus; species Rhodoblastus acidophilus. The sequence continues at coordinate 1,200,565 of NZ_FYDG01000001.1, read as the reverse complement.
TGAGGTCAAGGTTAACGCCGCCGCGCGCGGCGACGGGCGGGGTCACTCGTGGTCCGGGTGGAACGGGCTGTCGTCTCCGTCGCCGTCGTGATGGTGGCCTCCGCCCGGCAGCGGCGCCAGCGTCACCGGGTCGAACTTGCCATGCAGGCGCTCGCCGCGCGCGTTGGAGGCGTGCGCCAGATAACAGCCGTCCTCGATCCGAATGGCGATGTCGCTCCAGCCGTCCGTCTCCAGCTTCTTCTGCAGCGCCTCGCGCGGCTGCCAGTCGGCCAGGGGCGCCGCGCAATAATGCGCCGCGGCGGAGCCGGCGCAGGCGATGGCCAAGACAAGGGCGAGAAACGCACGACGCATCAACGGAATATCCTTCCTGTTGGCGGCAGGATAGGGCGCGGTGCTGACGGCCGCCTGAACGTCCGCGCAAGAAAAACCGCTCGCCTTATAGTAGATTGGCGGCGAATTTCGAGCGGGGAGCCCATGCGCATTCTGTTGGTCGAAGACGATGTCGTCCTGGGCGCGGCGGTGCGCGATCAGGCGCGGGACGACGGCCATTCGGTCGATTGGGCCAGCCGGCTCGACGACGCGGGCGCCGCCATCGTCTCCGCCGCCTTCGAGCTGGTGTTGCTCGACCTGACTCTGCCCGACGGGCGCGGCCTCGATTTCCTGAAAAGCCGTCGTCAGGCCGGCGACGCCACGCCGTGCATCGTGCTCACCGCGCGCGACCAGATTTCCGACCGCATCGCCGCGCTCGACGCCGGCGCCGACGATTACCTGATCAAGCCGTTCGACCTCTACGAATTGTCCGCGCGCATCCGCGCCGTGTCGCGCCGCTATTCTGGCAACCCCAACCCGCTGGTCACGCACGGCGATCTCGAAATCGACCTGGCCGGCTGTTCGATCCGTCGCGCCGGCAAGTCGATCCAGCTCACGCGGCGCGAATGGTCGCTGTTCGAAGCGTTCGTGCAGCGGCCCAACCAGCTGATGTCCAAGACGCAACTGGAGGAGCGGCTCTATTCGTTCGACGCCGAGGTCGAGAGCAACACCATCGAGGTCTATGTCGGGCGTCTCCGGCGCAAGCTCGGCGCCCAGGTCATCGAGACCGTGCGCGGGCTGGGCTATCGGCTCGGCCGGCCGGAATCCCGGCCGTGACGGCGCAGGGCTGGAGCCTGCGCCGCCGCCTCGCCGTGGCGCTGACGCTGGCTGTGTCCGTGGTGTGGTTCGCCGGCGCGGCGGTCGGCGGCCTGATGCTGCAGCGGGAAACCGACGATCTGTTCGACGGGGCGCTGCGCGAGGTGGCCGAACGCGTGCTGCCGCTGGCCTATGCCGAACTTTTGACGCGCGAGACCACGGAAGCGCAGAGGGTCGCCCCCGTCGGGAAGAAGGCCGAGGACATCGCCTATGTCGTGCGCGACGGCGCCGGCAAGGTGTTGCTGCAATCCGCCGACGCCGATCTCGCCGAATTCCCGGAGCATCCGCCGGCGGGCTTCTTCTCCACCGCAAGCCTGCGCGCCTATTCCGTTTCCGGCGTCAGGGGCGCCATTTCCGTCACCACGGCGGAGAAGATCGAACATCGCCGCAGCGCGGTCTGGCGCGCGCTCGCCGCGTTGATGGGGCCGCTGTTCGCGGTGGCGCCGGCCATTCTCGCGGCGGTTTGGGTGTTCGTGCGCCTCGCGCTCAAGCCGGTGGAAAAGTTGCGCGCCGAATTGGAAAGCCGGGGGCGCGGCAATCTCGCGCCCTTGCCGGCGCAGTCCTTGCCGCGCGAGGTCGCGCCGGTCGCGGCCGCCGTCAATGCGCTGATCGGGCGCCTCGGCGACGCGCTGCAGGCGGAGCGCAGTTTTACCGCCAACAGCGCGCATGAATTGCGCACGCCCATCGCCGCCGCGCTGGCCCAGGCGCAGCGGCTGATGGCCGAATTGCCCGAGGGCGCCGCGCGTGAGCGGGCGCGGGCCATAGCGGCGGCGCTGCGCCGGCTGGCGCGTCTGTCGGAAAAGCTGCTGCAACTGGCCAAGGCCGAGGGCGGCGGCCTGCTCGCGCCCGCGCCCGCGCCGCTGGCCCCGGTGCTGCGTCTGGTGATCGCGGAGATAGAGGCCGCCGACGATCCCCGCGTGAGCGTCGAGATCGAGGGGGACGGGCCGGTTTCCGATCTCGATCCCGACGCCTTCGCCGTGCTCGCCCGCAATCTGATCGAGAACGCCCTCAAGCATGGCGATCCCGACCAGCCGATCACGCTGCGTCTCGGTGCCGATGGTTTTGAGGTCGTCAATGGCGGTCCGGCGGTTCCGCCGGACAAGCTCGCTTGCCTGTCGCGTCCGTTCGCGCGCGGCGCGACGCGGGCGGAGGGCTCGGGACTCGGCCTCGCTATCGTCGCCGCGATCTGCCGGGGCGCCGGCCTGTCGTTTGAATTGGCGTCGCCGCCCGCCGGCGCCGACGCCGGTTTTTCAGCGCGGGTGCGGCTGGCGCCGGGCTCGCGCTGACCGTCGCGGCGTCACGCAAGCAAGGCGTCGGCGCTGGGCGCGAAACAGCCGTGGAAACCCAGCGGGATGCGAAAGCCGAACCGGATCCGCGCCACGAGGTCGAGCCCGTCGGGGGCGCGAATGTCGAGGAAGGTTTCGTCGGCCTCGGAATCATAGCCAAGGTGTGAGATCCACGATCGCCCGGTCCGGTCCACCAGCGCGACCGCCTCGCCGAACACCTGACCGCGCCCGGCGCGCACTTCGCGCAACCGCGCGCCGTCCCAGGCCATCAGCGTGTCGAAGGCGAGCGGGTCGTCCGTCGCGTCCAGGGTCCGCAGCGCGTAGATCGCCCCCATCTTCCGCCCGAGTTGGCGATTGTCGATGGCGGGAAATTCGATTGGCCCGTTCTCCGTCAGGGCGGCGCGCGACAGCGACCGCGATTTCAGGTCGATGACGAATTCGGTCATCTGCGAGCGGGGCTGTTCCAGACCGGCCGCGCCCCCCCAGCCGCCGAGCATCTGGAAGGCGCTGGCGTCCGTCTCCATGGAGATCAGCCGGATCGTGTTTCCGTCGGCGCTTTCGACGGCGTTGCAATGGTGGAAGATCATGCTGGCGGGTTCGCTCTCGACGATGACCGCCTGCCCCTGTCCGTCCTTGCGCGCCACGATGATGCGCAGCGGCTTGCCGCGCTCGGCGACGATGTTTTTGGCGATGCACGACCTCCCGCGCAACATGCCCCACATGTTGATGTAAACCGGCGGCAGCGCGAGGATCACGTAAGTTTTGGTGATCATGAAGTCATGCACCGGATAGAAATTGCCGACCCGCACCCGCGCGAACGTCTGGAATGCGGTCTCGCCCGCCGGAAGGCGCGCCAGCACCAGTTCGGGAGAGAGCGCCATGGTCAGGCCATAGGCGTAGACGTCGCCGGTCGCCGGATCGCGCTTGGGATGCGCCGTGAATGTGGTGCGCGCCGGCCAGCTGCCGCCGAAATCGCGCGCGCCCTGGCACGCCAGCGTCTCCGGCTCAAACTGAACGGGCGGCGCCCCTTCCGACAGCGCGAAGTGACCGCCGGCCATGGCGAACACGTTGACGTTGGGCGGATTCTTGAAGCCAAGCGCGCGGCCGGGGCAGCGCGTGCCGAATTCGTGATAGCGCATCTGGCGATATTTCTGCTCGTGGATGCGCTCGGACGTCGCCACAAACCGCGACACGCCGGACACGCGGCCCTCGTCGAAACGGATCGCGGTCAGATAGGCGTCGCCGTCGAAAAAATGGCCGAGCGGCACGTCGAACGTCTCTTTTTGTCCGGGGCCGTTGCGATAGAGCGCGCCGCTGATCTCACGCGGGACGCGGCCTTCGATGACGCGCGGAATCCACGGCCCCTCGCGAGTCGCCGTGCGAAAGGCGAGATAGCTCAGGCGGCCCGGACGCGAGCTGGTCCATGGCCCGTGCGAGGCGAGCGTCGCGCCTCGTCCCGGACCCATGACGGGGGCGTTGGTTTGGGCGTTGGCGCGCATTCAAATCTCCGTGTTGCGCACGAGAAGACGGGCGCATACATCGACGCCCGCGATCTTGGCGTGATCGGCGGTCTCACGCGCCGGATGTCGCTGGCGCAAGGCGTCGAACCTCTCCCCCGACAGATGGCCGCGCTCCAGCAGGTCGGCGACGACAGCCTCGACCAGAGTCCAGTTGCGCCCGAGATCAACCTGGGCCTGCGCCAGGGCTTCGGCGAGCAGGCCCGCGATCGCGTCGGCGAGCCGGTCGATCTGGCGCGGGCTGAGCAGATGCGGATCGTCATTGCGGCCGGTGTCATGCGCCGGCGTGACGCCGAGAAATTCGGGATCGAGTCCCCATTCCAGGATCATCCGCCGCGCCAGCTGGCGCGCCGCGCGCAGGTCGGCGGCCCAGCCCGCGTCCGGCGCGAACCCGGCCAGCGTCATCGCCGTCTGTCCCGCCATCATGCGCGCCAGCCGCAGCACGGCGCCGCGCCGGTCCACCACATGAACCGGCCGGTCCTCGTCGTCGTCGTAAAGCGCGAAGCCGAGATTGCCGACGTCGCCAAGAATGGTGAGCCAGGTGAGTTTCTGCCCGGTGACGGCGGGGTCGTTGACGACGGCGTGGCCGGCTTCGTGATAAGCGGTGGCGCGGGCCTGCGCCTCCGGCAGCCGCTTGGGCGCGGCGGCGAATTGCGTGTAGTCCTTCGCCACGGTCAGGCTCGGCGTCGCGCTTTGCCGCGCGCCGATCTCGACGATGAATTCGACCTTGGGTTTGGGGTCGTCCGGTGTGGCGAAGGGCCGCTCCGGCAGCTGCGCGTCGATCCTGAGCCGCACCCAGTGCGCGCGCAGAACGTCGGGCGCGCAGCCGATTTGCGACAGCGTGGCGGCGATGACATGGTTGACGCGGTGGGTCGCCATGTCGCGCAGGCTGCGGGCGCCCTTGTCGGCTGTGTAGAACAGGTCGCCGAACCGGCTGTAGAACGCCTCGTCCACGCGCGTTTCGACGCCGAGCGCGGCATAGCGGTCGACGATGCCGGCGAACAATTTGCGCGCCACGTCGCGCGCGATGGCGCGGGTCAGCGGCTTGAACAGGATGACGTCGGCCATGCGCCCGAGGAACGGCTGCGGCACGCCGCGTTCGCTCAGCAGTTTGCGCAGCTTGTCCGGCGCCTTGAGCTTGCGCCAGATCTGCGCGCGGATTTCATCCGATTCCGTTCCCCTGAAAAAATCCTCGCCGTCATTGCCGGTGAGAACGAAAACATATTTGCCGAGATCGTAAGTCTCGCCGGTCGCCGAGGAGGTCCAGCGCCCTTCTTCAAACGGGTGATACAGCCGTTTGAACAGCGCGTCGCGCGTCGCGGAATTCTCGCCCATGTTGGAGATTTCGTCGAACACCAGCACGCCGCCGTCGGGCATGTTGCGCAAGGCGCGCTCGAAGGCGCGCACCTCGTCCGAGCCAATGGTTCCCGGCGGCGAGCCGATCACCTGGTTCAGGCGGTGCTCGTTGGAAATCTCGCCGAAGGGAATGATTTCCGCGCGTTCGCCGCTCTCGAACAAAGCCAGCGAAATCGCGCGCGCCAGTTCGGTCTTGCCGACGCCGGTCGGCCCGACCCAGAACAGTCCCAGCGGCCGCCGCGTCTCCAGCGGCAGCGACAGCCAGCTGGTCAGCGCCTCGATGGTGCGTTCGACGGCGTCGTCCTGTCCTTTGACCTGTTGCGGCAGGACTTCGCCGAGACGCGCAAGCTTGCGCGTGAAATCCGGGTCGAGCAGCGGATCCGAAACACGCGCCTTCGGCAGTTCGATCTCGAACAGGGTCTCGCCCTGGCGCAACGCCCGCGCGCGCCCCTCGGCCTCGTTGTCGGCTTGCAGAACCAGATCCATCGCCTGGCCGCGCAGCGTGCGGATCGCGCCGGCCTGCAGCCGCTCCTTCACCGCGTTGAAGAATTGCGCCACCCCGCGCTCCAACGGCCGCGCGCCGTCGAGATGCGAGAAATGATGTTCGGCGAGCCGCTCGGCGATGCGCGGATCGAGCGTGGCCGCGACTTCGAAATCGCGGGCGAGCGCCGCGATGTGTCCGCGCGCCAGCCGGCGCACGATCTCGGCCGCCTGCGTCATGCGCAGCGGCGCCGCCAGCGTGTAGCGGTCGATGCGATTGAGCACCGGCGTCGGAATCTGGAAGTCGTCGCGCCCGGTCAGTTTCATCTGGAACAGGCGCTTCAGCGTCTTCTCATCGACGCTGTCGGCATAGGCGGCGAGCCGGTCGTCGCTCCATTGCGCGCTGGCTTCGGGAAACAGAATCTTGTCGCCGCGATTGCTGGTGAGGATCACCACATGACGGCGCGCCTGCCGCCTGCGGCCGTCGCCGCCGACGAAAGATCCGGTGTCGAAAAATTCCATCAGGCGCTCCCACACGCCGGGATCGCCGCGTTCGGCCTCGTCGATCAGCACGACGCCGCCATATTTGCCCTGCGAGGGATCGTCGAACCAGTCGCACAGAACGCCTTGCCGCTCGGTCGAAGTGACGAGGCCGCCCACGGCGCCGAACAATTTGTTCAGGCTGGAATCGTTGGAGCGGTATTCGGTCATGTCGATGCGCAACAGCGCGCGCGGATTGGCGAAGCCATTTCGCGCCAGCAATTTGGCGATTTGGGATTTGCCGACGCCGGTGGGGCCGAGCAGGGCGATGACGCCCATGTCTTTTTTCGACCCGACGATCACATCCTGGAACAGCGCCAGCAGGTCGCGGCGCATCCGCGCCTGCCCGACGATTTCGTCGCCGAGCGCGGCGTCGAGCGCCGCGATGTAGCCGGCGAGTTCTTCCGGGTTGAACGGGTTGACGGGATAGCCGGTGCGCGCCTTGAAGAAGGCGTAGGCGTCGTCCTCCTCGACCGCGATGGGAGTCTCCTGCGGCCCGGCGACGCGCAGCCGAAAGATCGCGAGGTCGAGGGCCATTTTCAAGCCGGCGTCGATCTTGCCGCCCTCGCGGTGCAGCGCCCCGCCAAGCTTGACCAGAGCGGCGCGGGCGCGCGGCGCAAAGCGCACGCCGTAATGGGTTTCGATGCGCGGAATCCACGACGCCTCCAGCACGCGCAGCGACTCCGCGTCGGAGAATTCGACAACGGGAATCTGCCGGACGCGCCGAACGAAATTTTCATTGTCCTTGAAGGCGAGGTTGAACTTGTCGGCGCTGCAGGCGCCGACAATGCTGATTCCGCGCGTGTCGCTGTCCATATACGGCGCCAGCGCCTCGACCTGATCGGCGTCGAGCATGTGGAACTCGTCGATGAACACGACGATGCGGATCTTTTCCTTTTTCTCGATGGCCAGCGCCGCGTCGAAAAAACGCTCGACCGCCTGTTTACGGCCGGCCGCGTTATTGGCGCTGGTCAGCGCCATCAGCCGGCTCGGCGTGATCGAAACCCAATGCGCGCGCTCCAGCATGCGGCGATAGGGTTTGGCCTGCGGATAATCACCGGCGATGGCGCGTTGCGCCGCGCGCCGGGCGATGGACGATTTGGAGCCGGGCGGCGCGATCAGCACGGGCGCCTTGCCCTTGATGCGCACCAGCGTGTCGAGAATTTCATCGGCCTCGCGGTCGCGGCCGATGATTTGGGTTGCGCGGCCCTTCTCAAGCAGCGCGCGTTCGTCATCGGACAGGAATTCGCCGACCACCGTCAGGAACAACTGTTCCTCTGGGCCGGGGCTGCGCGCCAGCACGGCCCGCAGCGAGGCCTCCGCCGCCGCGCCGGGTTCGCGCGGGCGGGCCGTCGGGTCGGCGTCGCGCGGCTTCGCGTCGAGGCCAAGAAAGGCGAAGGAGGCGAAGGCGCGGCCGGAGCCCGGCTCCGAGGTTTTCTGCTTCATGGGGCCTCCCTACGGATGAACCGTGTATTCGCCGGACTGCACGCCCCCCAGGGCGTCGCAATAGACGCCGTCGGGGTTGCGCGATGCCGGGAAGTTGAGCGCGCGCCCTTCGACAGCCTGCAGCTCGGACGCCAGCGCGCGCAGGATTTCCGAGTGGTTGGCGTGCATCAGCGGCTGCAACGGATGGGGTTGCGCATAGGCGCGCTCGGCGTGGAGGCCGGGGCGCAGCGACAGGCTGTAGCGCACGCGCCCGAGCCGCACGATCTGCCGCAGATGCGCGAACCCCAGCCCCTGCGTTTCCACGGTCGCGCCGTCCGGCAGCGCGAAGCGGAACACCAGCCGGTCGCCGTCGAAGGCGCAGCCGGTCGGCCGCCCGCCGAGCAGGGCGCCCAGCACCGCCTTGTAATCGCGCAGACTGGCGAAATGCGACTGTTTCAACCGCCAGCTCACCAGCGCCTGGATGTTGGCGTCGACCAGATAGGCCGGCAGCACGTTGATTCGGCCGCCGCTCTGGTAGTTCAGGCAGCAGCCGGTGTTGACGATGTCGCCGATGGTCAGCATCAGGCGCGGCGAGCAATCGAAGGCGGTGACCACCAGGCCGCGCGAGATGGCTTCGCCGTCGAGCATATCCTTGGGAATCTCGCGCTCGATGGCGCGCAGGTCCGCGATCACCTCCTGGAAGGCGTCGTCGTTCTGGGCGTCGGGGAAGCCGAGGCGCGCGAGGGCGCGCATCATCCGCGCCGCGTTGCGCCGCGCGAAACCGCCGGGAACCGCGTCGTCGAGCCCGGCGGCTATGTCCAGCAGACAGGCGCGGGCGCAAGCGGGAAACGCGTCGCGGGGAACGTGCGCGGCCAGGGCGCGCTCGGCGACCATGATCGGGTTGGCCTTGATCTCCTCGCGGGCGAGTTCGCTCATCTCCGCGCGCAGCTCTTGGGTGAGCGGCGCCGGCGCCGCCGGCTCGCTGTCGCACAGGCGCGTCAGGCCGTCGCGCAGGCCGCGGGTCAGCGCGTCGAGCCGCGCCTGATTGTCCGGCCGCTGCGCCTCGCCGACCCGCGCCAGGGCGCGCGGCTGGCGCCAGATGGCGCGTTGCGCCTCGGACAGGAAAGCGAGTTGGCGCTGGGCGCGCGCGTCCTCGAATTTGAACGCCATGAACTTGCGTTGCGCCGCGGCCTTGGCGGCGTGCAGCACCAGATGGGCGGCGTCGCGGCTCGGCCCGCCGCGCCGCGCGGGATCGCTGAGGCGGGCCAGCAGGGTGACGACCGGCTCCGGATCGCGCCAGTCCCGCGCCAACGCTTCGAGATCCTCGGTCTCGAGGCGCGCCGCGCCGGCCTGCAGGTCGAGAACGGCGTTGATGCGTCCGACCGCGCGCGCGCGCAAATGTTGGCGCGCGGAGTCCAGCCGCTCCACCGGCAACTGGTCGGTCTGGAATTCGCGCAGGAAAAAACTCTCGAACAATTTGCGTCGCGTCGGCTTGCCGACCAGCCGGCCGTCGCGCTGGGCGGCGTGGATCGCCAGTTCGAGCGCGAAGGCGTTGCGCAGCTCGTAAAGAAAGCCGTCCATGTCGGCGGGATGCGCCGGCGCGTCCTCGGCGAAGGCGACCGCGCGCAAAAGGTTGATGTCGTGCTTGTTCTTGAATTGCGTCAGCGCCGCCATCAGGCGGCGGCCGGTCTCGCATTGCAGCAGCGACCGCATCACCGGCGCGGGCGTCGCGAGAACCGCGCCCATGATCTCGGCGATGTCGGCGTCGGCATGGGCGGCGCGTCCCGTCAGATATTCGTTGACGAGCGTGACGAACGTGTCGCGGTCGACGGTGAAGGCGCCCACCGTCTCCAGCACCTGCGGCGGCAGGATTTTTGGATAGCGCGCGGAAAAATCCTTCAGGATTTTCTTGGTGCTGCGCGCGCCGTTCTCCAGGCTCTGCTCGAACAGCGAGCGCACGCCGTAATGCTGGTAGAGATGCAGCACGCCGTCCACGCCGAAGCGTTGGGTCATCAGCCGCACCGTGCGCGGCCGCGCCATGAAGTCGCCAGCCGCATAGGTCCCGAGCGTGGCGCGAGCCAGCGCCGTCCAGGATTCCAGCGAGATCAGGCGCGAGAGTCGCGGCAGCGTCAGGCTGAGACTGAACCAGGCGAGCGGCGTCACCGGCGAGCGCCGCACCGAGTACCGCAGGACCTGCAGGCCCGTCCGCCTGGCGGCGGCGAATTGGCCGGGCATCATCAGCCGCGCGACGCGGGCCTTTTCCTTGTCGTCGAGAACGAGGCCGAAATGCCGCGCCGGTTCGTTGAAGGGCGCGAGGCGCCGCTGGAACATCAGGGCGAGATAGCGCCAGAAGAACACGCGGCGCCGGTCTCTTGGCCAGGCGCCGACGATCTGCTGCGGCAGGGACGAGGCGCGCTCCGTCTTGAGCAGCAAAAAGGCGAGGGCGGCCACGCCGGTCGGCGTGCGCAACCCGAGCGCGTCGGCCGCATCGCCGAGGCTGGGGGGATCGGCCGCGCCGGCGATGAGCGCCAGTTCGTAAAGACGCACGCGCAGGTTTTCGTCGTCGGCGAGATCGACAATGGGCTGCGCCCGGTTCGCCGCGAGATCGCGCGCGTAGCGCGCCAGCGCGCGCTCGGCCGGGCCGCAGACGGCGATCAGGGGAGCGATCCGGTCCTCGACGGCGAAATAGGCGCGCAGCAGCGCGGGCTCGCGACGCATGAACCGCAGCAGGGTCACGAAATCGGGGGCGAGGGCCGCGATCGTTTCCGCGATTTCCGTCCAACCCTGAGCGCTGTCCGCCGATCGATTGGCGATCGCTTTGGCGATGAGGAGGGACGTTTTCGACCGGTCGGCCGTCACGCGCGCGTCGCGCGCTCCGCCGATCAGACCGGAGTCGTCGATCAGCATGGGGCAATCTACTCCATTGAGCCCGAAGGCTTTTCGCTGATTCAGGCTGAGAAGACCCAGAGGGGGTGTTGTGGCATTTACCCGTGAGCGCGCGGCTTTGTTCCAACATGGCCGCAGAGGGAGCGCGATGGAGTTTTGAAGGGGTTTTGCGTCGCGCGCACGCGGGCGCCGCGCGCGACGCTTAGGGGCGATTTATGGCGTGCGAGTCAGGGCGCGTCGCTCGCCAGCGACGGCGTTTCGCCGGCCAGGAAGGATTTGACGGCGGACAGCGAACCGGCCGGATCTTCCTCGAACGGCACATGGCCGAGACTCGGCAGCCGCACGAGAATGGCGTGCGGGAGATTGCGCAGGAACGCCGCGGCGTTGCCGATGGGGATCACGCCGTCCTTCTCGCCCCACAGCAGCAGCGTCGGCGCCTTGATGTTCGCCAGCGCCGGCGCGGGATCGCGCGCGAAGGTCTGACCCATGCGCGCGACGATCGCCTGCCGCACGCCGGGCGCCAGCAGCAGATCGCGGTAGCGGGTGAGGGTGGTTTCGGTCAGCGCGTCGATGTGGGCGTAGGCGGAGGACAGCGCCGTTCGGAGCAGGCCGCGCGGCGGGGCGACATGGGCCAGGGTTTTGGTAAGGGCGCCCACGACGAACGAGGCGGCCGGCGCGCGGTCCGAGGCTGGCGTCGCGCCTTCGCCGCCGACGGGCGACACCAGCACGAGACGGGACACGCGCTCGGGATGCTGGGCGGCGAAACTCCAGACGATGCGGCCGCCCATGGAATTGCCGACCAGGGTCGCCTGCGCGACGCCGAGTTGATTCATCAGGTCGGACAGGATGCGCGCTTCGCGGGCGTCGCTGTAGTCGCCGGTGGGGTCGGGACCGGTCAGGCCGAAGCCGGGCAGGTCGAACCGGATCACCCGGTAGCGCGCCGAGAGCGACCGCGCCCATGGCTCCCACGTGTCCAGGCTGGCGCAGAAGCCGTGCAGCAGGATCACGGCCGGGCCGTCGCGCGGTCCGGTGTCGCGCAGCCGCAGCCTTACGCCGTCGACCGTAAGATAATCGCCGGGATAGGCCGCCTCCAATTCGGCGCGCGGCTTGTCCGGGGCATAGAGCGAGAGCGGCAGGGCGACGGCCGCGACAGCGGCCGGGCCTGCCAACCAGGGCAGAATGGGCATTGCGATCCTGTTCCGGGCTGCGGCCCGCGTAAACGTCGCGCGAGCGCGGGCGTTCGCGGCGATGACGTCATCGCCGGCGACCGTTCGGCGCTGGTCGCGGAAGGGTGTCGCGAGGCTAACGGCCTGACGCCAAAACGGTTCCGGCTTCACGTGCGCGCATCGGCGCGGTCCCGCGAAGGCCAAGGGGACAGGGGAGCAGGTTTGGGGAGTTGGGAGGCGGCGCCTGAAAATGACGGCGCGCCGGCCCGGCTTGCGCGCCGGGCCGGTTAACGAAAAGTTGCGTTTAACGCTAAGTTAACGCGTCAAAAAGGGATAGCTTGACCGTAGCAGGAACAAAACGCGCGCGAATCGCTGACTTGACACTCGCTTCGTCGCATTCCCGATCGGTTCGCTCTCATCCCGCTTTCCACTCAGTTGGCGAGCGCGTCGAGAATGCGCGCCCAGCTGCGCGCGCCCTTCTGGAACGACGACAATTCGTATTTTTCGTTGGGCGAGTGGATGCGGTCGTCATCCAGCCCGAACCCGACCATCAGCGAATCCATTTTCAGCTCGCGCTTGAAAATGCCGACGATGGGGATCGAGCCGCCCGAGGCCGCGAGCACCGGGGGCTTGCCCCATTCCGCCTGCAAAGCGCGGCTGGCGCGCTGGATCGCCTCGGACTGGAACGGCAGGGTGATGGCGGCGCTGGCGCCGTGATTGAGGAATTCCGCCTCGCAATCGTCGGGCAGGCAGGCCTTCACATAGGCGCGGAAACTCTCCAGGATCTGCTGCGGGTTCTGCTTGCCGACGAGCCGGAACGAGAATTTCGCGTGAGCCTCCGCCGGCAGCACGGTTTTCGAGCCGGGCGCGGTGTAGCCGCCCCAGATTCCATTGACGTCGCAGGTGGGCCGCGCCCAAATCTGTTCGAGCGCCGAATAGGCGACCTCGCCGGCGGGAGTCTTCAGCCCGACGTCGCCGAGAAATTCCGCCTCGTCGAATTTCAGCGCCGCCCATTGCGCCCGGATCTCCGGCGGCAATTCCGGCACGCCTTCGTAGAAGTCGGGCAGGGTGACGCGCCCCTCGGCGTCGCGCAGGCCGGCGATGACTTGCGAAAGAACGTGGATCGGATTGACGGCGGGGCCGCCGAACATGCCGGAATGGAGGTCGCGTCGGGCCGCCTTGATCGTCACCTCCTCCAGCGCGAGACCGCGCAACATGCAGGTGATCAGCGGCGTCTGACGGTCCCACATGTTGGTGTCGCACACCAGCATCAGATCGGCCTTCAGCTCCTTGGCGTTGGCGGCCAGGAAGTCGGGCAGGGACGACGAGCCGGATTCCTCCTCGCCCTCGAACAGCAGGGTGACATGGCAGGGCAGGCCGCCGTTGGCCTTGTAGGCGCGGCAGGCTTCGACGAAGGTCATCAACTGGCCCTTGTCGTCGCCGGCGCCGCGCCCGAGAATCTGGCTCCAGCCCGGCTCGACCTCTTTTAAGCTCGGCGCGAACGGGTCGGTCTCCCAAAGCTCCAGCGGATCCACCGGCTGCACGTCGTAATGGCCGTAGAACAGCACATGGGGCGCGTCGGCGCGGGCGGCCTTGGCCTTGGCGACGACGATCGGATGGCCGGGCGTCTTCCGCGCCGAGGCTTCGAAGCCCATCGCGTTGAGATGCGAGGCCAGCCAATCCGCCGCGCGGGCGACGTCGTCCTTGAAGGCGGGATCGGTCGAAATGCTCTTGAAGCGCAGCAGATCGAACAGGCGGTCGAGCGCGCCCTGACGGTCGGCGTCGAGGGCGGCGAGGGCTTTTTCCAGCGAGGGCATGGGGGTTCCAGTTCTTGAGTCTCTGGCGTGAAACTATCAGGGGCGGGCGCGCGCTCCAAGGCGCGTGTCAGCGGTCAGCCATTGCGCTCGACCGTTCGCGGCTCGAAGGCGAGCTTCCTGATCAGAACAGCGATCGTCTGTTCATGAGCAATCAGCTATCATCACGCCGCCGCGTGGAGTTCTGTAATTGATCTCACACGATAATCCAGATCGAAGGCAGATTCAGACAACCGATGACACCGCAACTTACTTGGAGTTCGAGACAGTATCAGTCGCGACGAATTTGAGTTCAATCAGCGTGTCGTTGGGCCAGGAATCGTCTTCGAGCGGCGGTATGAAGCTTACGCGGTCCGCTCGGATGCGCTCCTGTGGCAGAGCCTCCCGCCTTTGGCCTGACATCAGCCAGATTTCAACAATCGGGCGCGGCTCTCGAAAGATGATCTTAATCATTGAATTGTGGCAAGCGCTGCCGAGGGCGCCGGCAAGCAGGCGCGCCGAAAGTGGAACCGATTCATTGTCGCGCTCCATCGCCCATCGCATTTCGCATTGCGCCCGGAAATCACCCAGCCGCCGGATATTGGGCGGAAGACCCGGCGTGCGCACGAAAGGCTTGATCGCATAGGCCTCGTCCGGCCGGTTGAGAATGATGCGAGCTTCCGAGTTTTCGCCGACCTCATTTTGCGGCGCCGCAAAAACGCCATTCTTGTCCAAGGGAACATCAATATCGCGGCTTGCCGTAGCGACAATTAGATTCAGTCCTTTCAAGCTCGCATTCGGCTGCCGCGGTTGCACGACGAATTTCGGTGTGGCTCCCGGCGCAAGCCGCTTATACCGGGAGAAAGCCTCGATCCCCCGTACAATCGCTTGATACGAAATTCCTTCCGACTGCTCACCAGCGGTCACAATCACGTCGGGAACTTCAATTTCCTCGACCGGCGGCTTCGCCGCCTGTTTTGCCGCCGCCAATTCGCTGAAAGTAAGCAGAGACAAAAGCGCCCAGGCGCTGGGCAGGAAATGTTTTCGCATCCGCAATTCCTTAATAGATCAGACAAAAGACAAGTTGGTCATGCTGGCGCATATTTCGGCGTGGCTTCGCGCCGTGAAAGGCAGAAGCTGTCAGAGTGCAGCCAGCAGGACGGCTCCTGGGCATGGGCGTCGCAACGAAGCGTCTTGATCTCGCGCGCCGGAGCGTTTCGAAACGCCGCCAGCAGCCGCGCATTGGCGTCGCTGTCTCGCAAACCGGTGAAGCCGATGAATTTCACCGCGCCGAGAATGTCGATGGCGAAAGAGCCGTCGATCTGGCGCTTCGCCAGCACCATTGCCCCCGGTCCCTCGACAGTCGTTAATGGAAACGACAAGCGGCCATCAGGGCCGAGCGCATCGAGCCAGACTCGCGGCGGATACGAGGCGCCGGCGCTGACCACAAGGGCGTCATAGCCCGTCACAGAAACCGTTGATCCATCAGTCTCCAACACTTCGGCTTGAGGCCAGGGCTTGAGAGCGGCGAGCGCACGTCGAGCCAGATCGGCGTCAATTTCTACTGCCGTGATGGCGCCCGCCGCGCCGACCAGCTCGGCCATGATCGCCGAATAATATCCTGTCCCGCAACCAAGATGCAGAACCTTCTCACCCGGGCGGAGGCCGAGACGATCGAGCAGCATGGCCCAAAGGCTTGGCAGCCCATTGTTGACGCCTTTGGCCTCATCAAGGGCGACAAGAAGATTGTGATAAATTTCGCGAGGATCGTCGCTTTCTGTGGTCCAAAATCCATTGGGCGCCTGCTCGCTAACAACGCGCCAAGGGCCTGCTCCGAGGAACGCCTCGCGCGGAACGCTTGCGAACGCGGACAACAAGGCAGGGTTGCGATTGCCCGCCAACGCCAATAATTCCTTGGCATAAAATAGCCGTGCAACGTCTAGCAGGTCTAACATGAGATTCCGGAACGGGGCCGCCGCTTGACTGCCGGCAAAGCATAATACTACTAATTTAGTATTCTATTGTCCAGCCCTAGCGGTTTGCCGAAACGTGCTGATGCGCATGCCTGAATCATCCTGCACCGACAGCCTTCCGGAGCAATGGGTCGGCCAGCTCAACAGTCAGTAGCAAAATTCCAACGATGACCAGAACTGGGTGCAAAGCGGCCCTTGCTGACGGCGCGTGCAGTCTTCCGCTTCCCGCCGATTCCTGTCGGCCGTCGCTACAAGAAAAAGGCCACGGCGAACGCCGTGGCCTCTCAAACTTCGCTTGTCGTTTGCGAAAAACTTACGCGAGCTTGCCGCGCACCCGCTTCACCAGCAGTTCCACGTTCTCGATCGGGGTTTCCGGCAGGATGCCGTGGCCGAGATTGAAAATGTGGCGGAAGTCCTGGAACGACTCGCGGATGAAGTCGATCTCGCGGCGCAGGGCGTCGCCGCCCACGATCAGCGCCAGCGGGTCGAGATTGCCCTGCACGACCTGGTTCTTCGACAGGGCCTCGCTGGCCCAGGAATTGTTCAGGCTGGTGTCCAGGCCCACGGCGTCAGCGCCGACGCGGTCGCCGAAGCCGACCAGCGAGCTATGCGCCGCGCGCGGGAAGGCGATGACCTTGGCCTGCGGATTGACCGCCTTGACGCCCGCGATGATGCGTTCCACCGGCTTTTCGCACCACGCCACAAATTCCTTCGCCGGCAGCACGCCCGCCCAGGAATCGAACACCTGCACCACTTCGGCGCCGTTCTTGATCTGCTCGTTCAGGTAGACGATGGAGGCGTCCACAATCCGGTCGATCAGTTTTTGGAAGGCGGCGGGATAACGATAGGCGAAGCGGCGGGCCGGCCCCTGGTCCGGCGTGCCCTTGCCGGCGATCATGTAGCTGGCGATGGTCCAGGGCGCGCCGCAGAAGCCGATCAGCGCGGTTTCGGCGGGCAGGGCGCTCTTGACGCGGCGCAGCGCCTCGAACACCGGCTCCAGATGCGACAGCTTGAATTCGCCGAGCGCGTCGACGCCTTCCGGCGTCTCGATCGCGGCCATGCGCGGGCCTTCGCCGGTGTCGAAACGCACCGTGTGGCCCATGGCGTCGGGCACGACCAGAATGTCGGAGAAAATGATCGCGGCGTCGAAGCCGAAGCGGCGGATCGGCTGCAGCGTCGCTTCCACGGTCAGGTCGGGGTTCCAGCAGAAATCCATGAAGGACGGCGCCTTGGCGCGGATTTCGCGATATTCCGGCAGGTAGCGGCCGGCCTGACGCATCAGCCACATCGGCGGCGCGTCGGGGATCGGGGCGTCAAAGACCTTGAGGAATTTCTTCGTGGCGGCGGAATCGGTCATGAGGCCTCGCAGGCGTGAAAAACAGAGGGCGCAGACGGCGCGCGCGCCCGTTGTATTGCCGACGAACGCCCAACGGTCAAGACAGGCGCAATGTCGCGCATGGCGCTATTGCGGCAGGTCAAGCCCCGGGCTTGACGAAGCGCAAGCCAGTCCACTGCGGCTTAAGACCAATGCCGCATGTTCCCGATGTGGCGCCCCGCGACGGGCCGCAGTATAAGGGCGCAAACACAAAGCCATTATGGACGCCCGGATGACCCGTATTCCCGATTTTTCCACCCTCGCCCTCGATCCGGCCGCCACCGCGCCGGCCCCGGCTTTCGCCGCCGAACCGTGGCAGACGCCCGAAGGCATTGCGGTGAAAAGCGTCTATGGCCCCGAGGATGTCGAGGGCCTGCCGGCGGTGGATTCGTTCCCGGGAACCGCGCCGTTTCTGCGCGGGCCCTATTCCACAATGTATGTGAACCAGCCCTGGACCGTGCGCCAGTACGCAGGTTTCTCCACGGCCGAGGATTCCAACGCCTTTTATCGCCGCAATCTCGCGGCGGGCCAAAAGGGCCTGTCGGTGGCGTTCGACCTCGCCACCCATCGCGGCTATGATTCCGACCACCCGCGCGTGTCCGGCGACGTCGGCATGGCCGGCGTGGCCATCGACTCCATCTATGACATGCGCACGCTGTTCTCGGGCATCCCACTCGACCAGATGTCCGTGTCCATGACGATGAACGGCGCGGTTCTGCCGATTCTCGCGCTCTATATTGTCGCGGCGGAAGAGCAGGGCGTGCCCGCCGCCAAATTGTCGGGCACGATCCAGAACGATATTCTCAAAGAATTCATGGTGCGCAACACCTATATCTACCCGCCCAAGGCGTCGATGCGCATCATTTCGGATATTTTCGCCTATACGTCGCAGAATATGCCGAAGTTCAACTCCATTTCCATTTCCGGCTACCACATGCAGGAAGCCGGGGCGACGCAGGATCTGGAGCTGGCCTATACGCTGGCCGACGGCGTCGAATATATCCGCGCCGGCATCGCCGCCGGCCTGACGGTGGACCAATTCGCGCCGCGCCTGTCGTTCTTCTGGGCGATTGGCATGAATTTCTTCATGGAAGTGGCCAAGCTGCGCGCCGCGCGGCTGATCTGGGCCAATCTGGTGAAAAAATTCAACCCGGCGTCGGAAAAGAGCCTGCCGCTGCGCACCCACAGCCAGACCTCCGGCTGGTCGCTGACCGCGCAGGACGTGTTCAACAATGTGGTGCGCACCCAGATCGAGGCGATGGCGGCGACGCAGGGCCACACCCAGTCGCTGCACACCAATGCGCTCGACGAGGCGCTGGCGCTGCCGACCGACTTTTCCGCCCGTATCGCCCGCAACACCCAGCTGTTCCTGCAGCAGGAATCCGGCACGACCAAGATCATCGATCCCTGGGGCGGGTCGTATTACGTGGAAAAGCTGACGGCCGAACTGACCGAAAAAGCCTGGGCGCATATCCAGGAAGTCGAGGCGCTCGGCGGCATGTCCAAGGCCATCGAAGCCGGCATCCCCAAGCTGCGCATCGAGGAAGCTGCGGCGAAGACCCAGGCGCGCATCGACAGCCGCAAGCAGTCGGTGATCGGCGTCAACAAATATCGTCCCGTCGACGAAAAGCCGATCGATGTGCTGAAGGTCGACAATTCCTCGGTGCGGACGCAGCAGCTGGAGAAACTGAAGCGCCTGCGCGCCGAGCGCAACGAGGCCGATTGCCAGGCCAAACTGGAAGCGTTGACCGAGGGCGCCAAGGGCGGCGCCAACCTGCTGGCGCTGGCCATCGAGGCGGCGCGCGCCAAGGCGACCGTGGGCGAGATATCCTACGCGCTTGAAAAGGTGTTCGGGCGGCATCGGGCCGAGATCAAGAGCATTTCCGGCGTTTACAAGCGGGAGGCGGGCGTGAATTCTGCTGCGGTGACCAACGTGCAGGCGCAGGTCGAGGCTTTTGTCGAGAACGACGGCCGCCGTCCGCGCATTCTCGTCGCCAAGGTCGGCCAGGACGGCCACGATCGGGGACAGAAGGTGATCGCCTCGGCTTTCGCCGATCTGGGCTTCGACGTGGACATTGGGCCGCTGTTCGCCACCCCCGACGAGGCTGCGCGGCAGGCGGTGGAGAACGACGTGCATATTGTCGGCATTTCCTCGCTGGCGGCGGGCCATCTGACCCTTGTGCCGGAATTGAAGGCGGCGCTGGAGAAGGAAGGGCGCGGCGACATCATGATCGTGGTCGGCGGCGTGATCCCGCCCCAGGACTTCGACGCGCTCTACAAGGCCGGCGCGACCGCCATCTTCCCGCCCGGCACGGTGATCGCCGAAGCGGCGGGCAAGCTGATCGACGAACTCAACGGGCGCCTCGGCTATTCCAAAGCCGCCGCCGAATGAGTTCTTTCCTGCCCGCGCAGGACGATGAAATCGCCGTCGCCTCGGAGCATCCCTCCGACGCGGCGGCGCAAATCATTCTGATCAGCGGTCTCACCGCTTACAATGAAGCGCGCGTCGGTCCCGATCCGGTGCGCGATCCCGCCAATCAGGTCTGCATTGTCGCCCGCGACCGGGACGGCCGCGTGCGCGGCGGCGCGCAGGGCGTGGCGGTGGGCGCGTGGCTGGCGCTGGATACGGTTTGGGTCGAAGACGATTTTCGTGGGCGCGGCCTGGGCGCGCGCGTGCTCGAGGCGGCGGAGGCGGAAGGGCGCCGGCGCGGCTGCAAATGGGCGATCCTCGCCACGTTCGAATATCAGGCGCCGGATTTTTATTCGCGGCGCGGTTATGTCGAATATGCCCGCATGGAGGATTTTCCTTGGGGTCACACGCGGTTCCAGCTCAGGAAAGCGTTGTGATTCCCTGGGAACTGCTGGATACCGCCAACATTCCGGGCGGCGGCGCGCTAAAACTGAAGCGGCGCGGGACCGAGTTCTCCATTATGCTCGGCGACAACGAATTGATGAATTCGCGTCTGAGCGGATCGGAACAGGCGCTGGCCACGCTCGCCTGCGAGCGGATCGCCGCCTGTCCCACGCCGCGCCTTCTCATTGGCGGCCTCGGCATGGGATTTACCTTGCGCGCCGCGCTGGCGGTCCTGGGCCCGCAAGCGCGCGTCACGGTGGCGGAACTCGTGCCCGCCGTGGTCGCCTGGGCGCGCGGCCCGATGGCCGAACTGCATGACGGCAGCCTCGACGACGCGCGGGTCAGCATTGCGGTGACGGATGTGACACAGCCGATCCAGACGGCGCGCGCAAAAAAATGGGACGCCATTCTGCTCGATGTCGACAATGGGCCGGACGGGCTGACGCGCGCGGCCAATGACGGGCTTTACAGCCGGGCGGGCCTGCTCGCGGCGCGCGAGGCGTTGAGCCCCGGCGGCGTGCTGGCGGTCTGGTCGGCGCATGAGGCGCCGCGCTTCACGCAGAGCTTGCGCAAGGCGGGATTCGCCGTCGAGGAGGTCAGAGTGCGCGCGGGCCGGGGGCGCGGGGCTCGGCATGTCATCTGGATGGCGAAGCGGAACAGCTGACGCCAATTGCGAGGCGGCTCGGCGCTCGCAAGGTCCGCACGCGGTCAATTTATGGAACGTGCAATGGCGAAAACAAAAGCGCAAGCAGGAGACGTTAACCGCAACAATCAAGTGCTGGTCGAAAAAACCAACCTGCCCGGGAACGATCACAACCAATATGTTTGGCGATTGCATTGCCGAGATTGCGGCCACGACTACGGCGCAAACGGCTCCGATTTCCATCTAAGACGGTGTCCGAGGTGCGACGGCGGCGCTCCCGGTTTGCCTGTCTGAATTCGAAAGACCCGCAGTTTTGGGGCCGCCCCGGAGGGCGGCCCGTGTAATCCTCAGCCGACGGCCTTCTCATACTGGGCTTCGACATATTCCCAGTTCACGAGATTGCCGAGCACGGTCTTGATGAAGTCGGGACGACGGTTGCGGTAGTCGATGTAATAGGCGTGTTCCCACACATCGACGGTGAGGATCGGCGACGCGCCGTGAATCAGCGGGTTTTCCGCGTTCGGGGTCTTGGAGATGGCGACCTTGCCATCCTTGACTTCAAGCCAGGCCCAGCCCGAGCCGAACTGCGTCACGCCGGCCTGGGCGAGATCGTCGAGCGCTTTTTCCACCGAGCCGAACGCCTCGACCAGCGCCTTTTCGACCTTGCCCGGGACCTTGCCGCCGCCGGCCGGCTTCAAATATTTCCAGAATTCGGCGTGATTGTAGATTTGCGCGACATTGTTGAACACGCCGGGATGCTTGCCATGCGAGGTCTTGATGACCTCCTCTATGGGCTTGCCTTCCCATTCGGTGCCCTTGATCAGGTTGTTGGCGTTGGTCACATAGGCGGCGTGATGCTTGTCGTGGTGAAACTCCAGCGTTTCGGCCGACATGTAGGGCGCCAACGCGTCATAGGCGTAGGGAAGCGGATCGAGAACAAAGGACATGCAGTGCTCCTGGATGAGAAGGGGACTGCCTCAAGGTAGGGACCGAGTGTGAATGAGGCAAGAACTGGGCTGCCGAAAGAAGCGCCCCGACGAGAGCCGGGCTTAACAAATTTGCGGCTTTGTGCTCAAAACGTGGAACTTCATTTGTCAAGAGAGGCGCGGCGCTGGTGAGAGTGGAACGCACGTTGATCGCCCTGGGGCTCGTTCTCGCCCTTGCGGGCGTGATAGTGGCCTCGAATGGCTACATTTACGTCAACGTCGATCGCGGGCCGCCGCTGATGGTTTCGGGCGTGCTGGCGTTCGGCTTCGGCCTGGTGCTCGGCGCGCTCGGGTTCATTTTGCGGGAATTGCAGGCCATCGCCGCCGACGCCTCCAAGGCCGCCCTGTTGCTCGCCAAGGGCCGCGTCGCGGCGACGCCCGCTGAACCCGCCGTCAAACCAGCTCCGGCGCGGCAGACGCCCCCGCCGCCGCCAGTCCCGACTTATGCGCCGCCGCCTCCCGCGCCGCCGCCGCTTGCGCCGTTCGAGCCGGTCGCCGCCGACCCCGCCAGCGAACAGGCCGCGCTGGCTGAGACTTTTGTGAACGCGGCGGCCTCCGATCTGTTTTTTCCCGCCGCCGAACCCGAGAGCAAGTCGGTTGCGCCGCCCCCGCCCGTCTTGCCGGAGGACGAGTCCGGCAAGCCGGCCGCCCCCGCCCGCCCGCCGCTGTCCTGGGTGGTCCAGCCGGCTTCGGTCGAACCGCCGGTCGAGGCTTCGCAGCCCGGCGACTGGCTGAATCGGGCGCTCGCCAACGGAGCGGACAAGGTCCACAAGGCGGCGCCGCCCGATAAACTTTCGCGCCCGCGGGTTCCTGCGCTTGAACCGGCTTTGAGTTCCAGCCCGCGAAGCGAGGACGAGAAAGCCGACGATCAGCCCAAGCCGGACGCGATCGGCCATTACGAGGCGAACGGGGCGCATTACACGATGTTTTCCGACGGCTCGATCGAAGCCGAGACGCAGCATGGCGTCTATCGGTTCGGCAGCATCGAGGAATTGAAACATTTCATCGAGGGCGACGAGGCCGGCGATCTCGCCGCCAAGAGTTGAGGGGCGCAGGCGGTCCGACGGGCCGCCTGTTTTAACGCCACAAGGCGGAGACCGCCCATCTCGGCATTTTAAGACGACGAGGCGGAAACCGCCCATTTCAGCATTTTAAGACGACGAGGCGGAAACCGCCCATTTCAGCATTTTAAGACGACGAGGCGGAAACCGCCCATCTCAGCATTTCAAGACGACGAGGCGGAAACCGCCTCTATGGCGAAAGCGAAGCGCCAGGCGATATCCTCCAGTTCGTCGAAACGGCCCGCCGCGCCGCCGTGGCCGGCCTCCATATTGGTCTTGAGCAAGATCGGGCCGCCGCCGGTCATGGTCTCGCGCAGTTTCTGCGCCCATTTGGCCGGCTCCCAATAGGTGACGCGCGGGTCGGTGAGGCCGGCTTCGATCAGCATGGCCGGATAGGCCTGCGCCCGCACATTGTCATAGGGCGAATAAGAGCGAATCAGTTCGAAAACGGCGCGGTCCTCGATCGGATTGCCCCATTCCTGCCATTCGGGCGGCGTCAGCGGCAGCGTGTCGTCGCAAATGGTGTTGAGCACGTCGACAAACGGCACTTCCGCGAGCACGCCGCCAAATAGTTCGGGCGCGAGATTGGCGATTGCGCCCATCAGCAGGCCGCCGGCGGAGCCGCCCTCCGCGACGATTTTTCCCGGCTCGGTCAGGCCGAGCGCGCAAAGATGGCGCGCGCAGGCGATGTAATCCGAAAACGTATTGGGCTTGGCGGCCATCTTGCCCGCCAGTTTCCAGCGTTCGCCCAACTCGCCGCCGCCGCGCACATGGGCGATGGCGTAAACGAAGCCGCGGTCGATCAGGCTGAAGCGGGTCTCGTCGAACCGCGCCGGCAGCGCCACGCCATAGGCGCCGTAGCCGTAGAGCAGCAGCGGGCCGGGCCCGGGCGCCCGGTCCTTGCGCCAGATCAGCGTCAGGGGGACGCGGGCGCCGTCGGGCGCTTCGGCCCAGTCGAGCCGCGTTTGGTAGCGCGCGGGATCGTGCCCCGAGGGCACGCGCCTGGTCTTCACCAGCGTGCGCGCGCCGCTGCGCAGGTCGATGTCGTAGGTGCGGTCGGGATCGATCGGCGTCGAAAAGGTGACGCGCGCCACGGGATCGCGGAATTCGAAATTGGGTTCGAGCCGCAGATGCAGCGCGGGCGCGTCGAATTCCACGACGAAGGGCGCGCCGTCGCGCGGCTCCGTCAGCGGTTTGGCCACAAGGCGCGGGCGGCAATTCTCCCGCTCCAGCCAGACCAGATAATCCGCGAAAACGGCCGCGTTGAAGATCGCCTTGCCCGGCCGGTGCGGCGCCTCCTCCCGCCAGCGGGCGGGGTCCGAAGCCTGACTCAATTCGTCCAGCGCGATGCTGAGAAGCTTGAAGTCGAAGGCGTTGTCGGCGTTGGTGCGCAGGAACAGCCGGTCGAGGCCGGGCTCCACGTCGTAGATCAGGCCGGGCCGGCGCGGAATCACCAGACGCGGCGGCGCGGTCGGGTCGGCGAGATCGATCAGCCAGCTTTCGGAACAGTCATGGTCGGAGACATTGACGATGGCGTGGCGCCGCGACCGCGCGCCGCGAAGATGCACGAACAGGCCGGGATCTTTTTCCTCGAACAGCAGCGTGTCCGTGGCCGGGTCCTCGCCGATCCGGTGCAGCAGGACCGCGCAGGTGCGGAAATCCTCGTCGACGCGCGTGTAGAGAAAGCCATGCGAATCGCAGGTCCAGACGATGGCGCCGTCGGCGTTCTCCACGACATCCTCGCCGTCGAGGCCGGTGGCGAGATCGCGACAGGAGATTTTCTGCAGTTCCGAACCGCGCTCGTCGCGGCTCCAGGCGAGGCGCCGATGGTCGGGCGAATGGACGGCGTCCCCGAGGCAGAAATAGTCGAGACCTTCGGCGCAGCGGTCGCCGTCGAGCAGGATGATTTCGTCGCCGTCCGGGGCCTTGCGGCAGATCAGTTGATGCTGGCCGTTTTCACGGAACCGATTGTAGTAGAACCATGCGCCGTCGCGCGCCGGCGGATCGGAATCGGTCGCGTCCATGCGCGCGATCATCTCCTGTTTCAGGCGTTCCGCCAGCGGCGCCAATGGCTTGAGCGCCGCTTCCGTATAGGTGTTCTCCGCCTCCAGCGCGGCGCGGATCTCCTCGGGAAGCGCGTCGGGGTCCTGCAGCGCCTCCCGCCAGTTCTCCGCCCGCAACCAGGCGTAGTCGTCGCTTAGCGTTACACCGTGAAATACCTGCGTGTTCTGTCGTTTATCGAAGCGGGGCGGCGTTATGTCGCGGCTTTCGGCGAAGGACGTCATGATCAATCCCGAGCAGATGTGAAGAGTTGTGAGCGACAATGTGCCGATTCGGCTGATTCGCCAAAGCCGGTCGGTGCGATCAGCGTCCTTGCTGCGCAACTGCGCCGGCGAATATTTTCCCTTGGTTCATTCGCAGCAAAAACCGGCGGCGCCGGAGCTTGGCGGGACAGAACAACAGGCCGCAGCCTGGCTGCAACCCTCATGAGCTTGCCCGTTTATTTGCGGGCGTCTGCGGAATTCTGTCGGATGTCGCGCCGCACAAACAAGAACTGAAATAAATTGCGGGATTACCGAAAGAGAGATATTGCGCGCAGCGTTTGCCTGCTCTATTTAGAAGAAGTTGGACGTATTCGAGGGCAGGTCGCATCGTATTGGAGGCCTTTCGCGGTTTCATGGCGCGGACCAAGCCGATCCCCTCGAAAAATATCTCGATCCATCGCAAGGAAAGTTCACGACCAATGAGCGACGCACCCTCAAACAATTATATCGAGCTGGCGGCGGATATCGTTTCCGCCTATGTCAGCAACAATTCCGTTCCCGCCTCCGATCTTCCTACTTTGATCAATGACGTTCATTCGGCTTTGTTGCGCGTCACCAGCGGTTCCGCTCCGATCGTCGCCGAAGCGCCCAAGCCCGCCGTTCCCGTGAAGAAGTCGATCACCAACGACTACATCATCTGCCTGGAAGACGGAAAGCAGTTCAAATCGTTGAAGCGTCACCTGCGCACGCAATACAACATGTCTCCCGAAGACTATCGCGAGAAATGGGGACTCGGCGCGGATTATCCCATGGTGGCGCCGAACTACGCCAAGGCGCGCTCGCATCTCGCCAAGCAGATGGGTCTGGGCCAGCAGCGCCGCCGCGTTCGCGCGAAGTAATCCGCGGGCGCAGGCGCGCCGAACAATTCGGAGCCGCGCGCGGCTCATCATGCCGGAGCGCCGACGCGCTCCGGTTTTTTTATGCGCCGGCGTTGGCGCGGCGCAAACGCCAGGCGGGCGCGCGGTCGGCGTCGCTTAACGTGTCGCGCCCATTCAACGTGTCGCGACCGATGGGTTCCGCAGGGGCGGGGCGAGACGGCGCGGTCGCGGCTTCGGGCAGGCGAAGCTGCGCCGCCTGCGCGGCCAGCGCCAGACAGCTTGCGGCGTTGTCGCGGCACGCCGCCGCCGCCGCGTCCACGGCCCGTTGCGTCATCTGCTCGGCGCCGGCGGCCAGTTCGCGCCCGGCGGGCTGGGTGAGATTGGCGAGGCTTGCGCCCTCGCGCTCGGCGATCTGGCTGACGACAAGGCCAAGCCAGAACAGGCAGCGCAAAAGAAACGACATCTCGACCTCCTGAAGCCCGAACGCGCAGGTCCGCGGGTTCGACAGGTCTAGCAACGATCCCTAGACATTGACTCAAGACCTTTGCTCAAATTCCGGCCTTCATCTTCATCGTCTGTTCATCCTGCCCGTAAAGATTTCGCTAACCATGACGCAACAATCCTTAACGCGAACGCCCAGGGATCGCGCGCGTTTAGAGTTCCGTTAGAGCCGCGGCGCAGATTGACGAAAGGCGCGGGTCGGGCCGGGAGGCGATGCGGCGATGAGCGAACATCGGTTGGCGCATGTGGCGCAGGCGAGCTGTTCTGGCGGTCGCGGAAGCGCGCTTCCGGCGACGGACGTTTCAGATTGGCGGCAACGGCTGCTCGCCAATGTCAGCCATGAATTGCGCACGCCGCTCAACGCCATCATCGGCTTTTCCGAAATGCTGGCCAATCCGGATCTCGCGCCGAAAAATCCGGAGCAGCAGCGCGAATATGCCCGCATCATCAACGCTTCCGGCCAGCACCTGCTCAGCATCGTCAACACGATTCTGGACATGTCCAAGATCGAATCCGGCGTCTTCGCCATCGAGCCCGAGCATTTCGACCTGGGCGCGCTGGTCGATTTCTCCTGCGATCTGGTCAAGCTGAAGGCGGAGGAAAAACACATCGAGTTGCTCGCCGCCTGCGCGCCCAATATGGGCGACATCGTCGCCGACAAGCGCGCCTGCAAGCAGATCCTGCTCAACCTGCTGTCGAACGCCGTCAAATTCACCCCCGAAGGCGGCAAGGTCGCGGTCTCCGCCCGCGCCGAGGGCCGTCTCGTGGTTCTCAACGTGTCCGACACCGGCATCGGGGTCACGCCCGGCGAATTGCAACGGCTGGGCGATCCGTTCTATCAGGCGCGCGCCACTTACGACCGGCCCTACGAGGGCGCCGGGCTCGGCCTGTCGATCGTGCGCGGGCTGGTGGCCTTGCATGGCGGGGCGATCAGCTTCGCCAGCGCGCCCAATGAAGGCGCGAGCGTCACCGTAAAACTGCCGCTCGACTGCCGCGAGGCCGAGCGCGCCGACGCGCTGTCGGCGCGCATCGAAACCGTTTCGCGCCGGGACGGCGCGCACAAGCATCATTCGTTACATGCTCATCATCAGGTGAAGAAAATTGCGTGAGATCGCCGCCGCCTCCGATTTCGACTTCGTCGCTTCGGAACCCGCACCCACCCCGAAAAGAACCCGCGCCGCAGGCCGGTCGCGCGCCCAATCGCCGAGCGCGTCGCCGCAATGGCTCAGCCGCATCTGGGTCTGGCGCACGCCCGTTTTTGGCGGCGTCGCCTTTGTCGCTCTGCTGGCGACCATCGCCGTCAATGCGATGTTTCTCCAGCATGGCCGTCATCCCGCCCCGCTGATGGGATCGGTGCTGCATATCGAAACGCCCAAGGCGGAGCCGGCGCCGGTCGTCCGCGCGGAGCCGGCCGCGCCGGTCCCCAGCGCGCTCGACGAGGCGCTGACGCCGGCGCCGCTGGCCAGTCCCGTCGCCCCGGCCAAGGCCGCCAAAACCGCCGCGCCCGCGCCCGTCGCGCCCGCCAAAGCCGTGATGGCGCCCAAGCCTGTCGCGCCCGTCAAAGCTGTTGCGACAGCGAAACTGGGCGCCTCTGGCAACGCCACAGCGGTCGCCAAGGCGCCGGCCGCGCCCAAACCCGCGGCCAAATCCGGCGACGCCATTGGCGCGTTGATGGACAAGTCGGCGGCGCCGGCGGCCGACAACAAGGTCTCCTCCGCGCAGAAGGCGTTGAACAAGCTCGGCGCCCATGTGTCCGCCAACGGCAAGTTCGACGACGCCACCCGCAAGGCGGTGCAGAAATTCCAGCGCGACAACGGCCTGCCCGCGACCGGCGAGCTGACTCCGGCGCTGCGCCATTATCTGGCGCTGCAGGCCGGGCTGCCGGTGGATTGACCTTGCGCCTGCGCTCGGACATCTGGGTGTCCGCCTATTTGCGCCGCTGCGCCGTGGAGGGCGCGGCGGCCTATTTGCGCCGGCGCGGCGCCGCCGAGGCCGGCGCCATTTTCGTCAAGCTCGATCGGCTCGACGGCGCCTGCGCGCTGTTCAGTCCCGCGCCGCAGAGCGAGGCGCGCGAGGGCTTCGACCGCCTTTTCGCCCGCGCGCACAGGGAGGACTGGATCGAGCCGGCCGACGCCGAGGCGCGGCTGGCGCGCGAGCAGAAATTCGATTCGGATCTGTGGATCGTCGAGGTCGAGGATCGGCAGGGCCGGCACTTTCTCGACCTCGCCTGACATTTTTCCGCGCTTAACGCTTGGCCTCGCGCGCGGCGAGATAGTCGCGCAGGTCGCGCGAGCCGTCCGCCGGGGTCGAGAGGCCAGAGGTCGAAAAGCTCGGCGCGGGCGTCGCTCGTTTCCCCTGGGCGCGAACCAGCGCGGCGGTCAGGCGGCTGTCGCCGGTGACGGCGCCGATCACGCGGGCGGCGTCGCGGCGCGGCAATGTGTCGTAAAGGTCCATGTTGCGCTGGAACGCGAAGCGGTCCAGGGCGACCTTCGGGAAGGCGATCAGGAAAATCCGCGCCGCGATCTCCTGGGGCAGGCCTATGGCGATGAAGGTCAGGGTGAGGGCGTCGCCGCTGTCCTCCTCGACGATCCGGCGAGCGCACAGCGGGTCGCAGCCGACAATCTCCGCCAGACAAAGGGCGAAGGCCGCGCGCTTCTGGCGCAACGCCGCCGTTTCCAGCTTGGCGCAGGCGGCGGGTTCGAGCGCGCTCGCCGCCTCCGGCCGGCCGATGCTGTGCAGCCCGGCGGCCCGGGCGATGATCAGCAATCTCGCCCGCTGCTCCGGATCGGCGGAGAGATAGAGCGCGAGATGGTCTTGACCGAGGCCGCCGCGCGCCAGCAACGTCTTGGCGAGATCCTGATCCTCGCGTCCGCGCGAGATCAGCAGGCGCATGTCCTCGGCCGGCAACGGCGCCGCCGCATTGGCGGCCAGCGCCCGCGCCACCTCGCGTTCGGGGCGTCCAGCCAATAGGGAGGCGATCTCGCGGTCGAGATCGGCGCGCGACGCCAGGACGCAGGCGTCGCCGACCGGGCCGTTGGCGGCGATCTCGCGCAATTCGGATTTCTCGATCTGGCGGTCGGCGAGCAGCAGCTCGCGCGCCGCCGCGCCGCCGCGCGCCCGCAACCGGCGCAGCACTTCGGCCGGCGCGTCGGCGCAGGGCGCCAGCTTCTGCGCCACCAGGGCGAGCGTGACGTCGTCGGCGTCGTCGATCAGGCGGCTGGCCATTTCCTCGTAAAGCCGAACTTCCTGCGCCGTGTGGCTGGCGTGCAGCACGAACAAGTCGGTGGTGACGCGCAGCAGCACGGGACGCATGTCCTTCGGCTTTGTGTCGGCGGCGGCGGCGAGGTCGCGTAAGCGCGCATAGATGTCGGCGGTCATGGATTGGTCCACGAAAACAATATGTACAGCCCATGCTAGGGGCGGTTTATTGACACATCATTAACTATAAGGCGATTAAATGAATTGGCGTTCTGGAATGACGTAAGGACAGGTTAAGCGCTGTCGCTTTCGATGAACGCGGCCGCCGATTTGCGCGGCGCCGGAATTGCTTGACGGGAATGTGCGGCGTGTGAATCCGACGACTGGCGCCGCATCACCAGGAGAAAGGCGATGGGCGAGGTCATTCCATTCCGAAGCGCGGGGCGGCGGCGCCTGACGGATTCCACGCCGGGCGCCGAAGCGGAGATTCTGTTTTTTCTCGGCGTGCGTTATTGCCGCCAGCAAGACGAGGGTCAGCCCGCCGCCGGCCAGGACAGCAAAGATCATGACGGCGAAGGCGCGGGCGGCGGCAAGGGCGATCATCCCCGTCGCGGGTCGGCGCCGCGGACGCGCCGCAAGAAGCGCGCCTGAGAGTTTCCGGGACTCGCGAAGGCCGCGTCGCTACTGCGGCGGCTTCTCGGTGGCGCATTCGAAGCCGGCCCGTTGCGCCGCCACCGTCTCGGCTTCCCCCTCGCGCAGCGCCAGCAGCCTGAACAGCGCGAATCCTTTCGGCCGCGGCGCGACCAGCCGCAATTCGTCGCCATCGGTCGCCGTTTCGTCCTGATCCTCCCGCGCGGCGTCGATCGCATCGGCCTGGCTGCGCGTGACGATGAGAATGTTGAAATGTCCCCCGGGCGTCTGGCCGTCCGAACCGGACCACACGATCGCGCCATTGGCGAGACGCACCGAAACCGACAGCGGGTGATCGCCGTCGGCGTTGGCGCGCAGCCGCAGCGGCCCCAGGGTGAGGTCGAACCGGCACACAGCGAGAAAAGCGAACGGATCGGAGAACGTCGGCCCCGGATGGTCCGGCGTCGCGCGCGGCAGCAGGCGGACTTCGCCGAGCGGAAGGTCTGCGGCCAGACGCCGATAGGCGGAATTGGGCGCCAGCGCGGGCAGCGCCAGCACGCTGAGAAGATGCGTCGCCACGGCGCCGAACGCCACCGCCAGCGCCCAGGGAATCAGCCCGACCATGCGGTCGAACCGGTCGGAGGGCGCGCTCATGAACAGCTCCCGCGCGTGATTTTCGGCAGGCTCAATCCATCGTAGGCGCTCGAAAGCGCGCTGGTCGAGGCCTGATACAGCCGCAGCGCCAGAACGAAGCTCCGCGCGGAGCCGAGCGGCAGCCAATTGCCGGGCCGCGCCTCGCGCGCCGCGTCGATGACGAAATCGCCGCCTTCGGCGCGCAGCAGGCCGGCGGAGGTCAAGCCGCTCCGGCCGGCCGGGTTGTCCAGGGGACGGCCGCCCTCGCTGTAAGCCGCGAGGGTCCACAGCCGCGCCGGCAGGTCGGACCCGGCGATCTGGTAATCGCAGCGCGAATCGAGCGGCGCGCCGAGATCGTCGGCGCGGGCGAGGAACGACAGCCCTTCATTGAGGCCGATCGGCGCGACGCCGTCCATGGCGACGCTGGCCCGCTCATAGGGGTCGATCTCGGCGCCGCCAAGCTGCGGCCAGGACGTCCAGGGTCCCAGGCGCACAGGCGCGAAGCCGGGATCGCCGCTTGTGGACACAGCGGTGGCGGCGAGACCCAGCCCGAGCGCGGCGAGGGTGACGGCGAGCAGAGGACGCAATGAATTCCGAATCCCTGACGACGGCGGCGAACAAGCCGCTGGCCCGGACATAAAGGTCCGCCCGGAAAAGTCGAGAGATTAGTTGGCGCGCGACGGCGAATCCGCTTCGGATTTGGCGTCGGCGGCCTGATCGGCCGCCTGCCACAGCCGTCCGCCCAGCGCCATCGCCTTGCCCGGCAGGCTGGCCGCCGCATCGCGCCAGTTGGCCGCGTGCCGGCGCAGGGCGTCGCCGTCCGGCCAGCCCGGCCTGGGCAGGGCGACCCCGAACACGCGCCATTCCTCCGGCTCCCTGGCCGTTTCGGCGGCGGACACGGCCACGGGCCCGGCTTTTTGCGCCGGGGCGAGCGGGGCCGTCGACCGATTGGGCTCGGCGCGCCGCGTGTCGGCGGCGTGGGCGGCTTTGCGCGCGGCCGCGGGCTCCTTGGGGGGCTCCGCCGCCGGCGTCGCGGCGGAGGCGGGACGGCCGGGGTCCGCCACCGGCGCGAAGCCGTTCAGGCTGGACAGCGCCGCCAATTGTTCGGGATAATAGGCATAGGAGCGCGGGGCGTCGCCGCGCGCCGCCGGCGCGGCGGACGCGCTGTCCGGCCCGGTCGCGGGCGCGGGCGTCGGCGCATCGGGCGGCGGCGCGAATGCGACGGCGAGGGCGGCGCCGGTCAAAGCCAAGGCGAGCCAGCGGATCGGGGACTTGAGGGCGAGACGGAAGCGCATCGGCCATCTCCAAAGGCGATTTCGCGTCCGATCAAGCACAAGCATTGCGGCAAAAGCGCGACGGAAATAGGTTCGCGTCGGGGTCGGCCACGACGGGCCGGGTTCAGGCGCCGTTCAGCTAAACGAATCCAATGTGCAGTATGGGC
This sequence comes from Rhodoblastus acidophilus, assembly GCF_900187365.1. Taxonomy (GTDB): domain Bacteria; phylum Pseudomonadota; class Alphaproteobacteria; order Rhizobiales; family Beijerinckiaceae; genus Rhodoblastus; species Rhodoblastus acidophilus. Next base: position 1,168,494 of record NZ_FYDG01000001.1, on the reverse strand, counting down.
GGTAAAACGGCGATTTTGTGCTGCTTTTTGCTCGGCGTCGCGCTTGCGCTCGCTGCCGTCCCCGCGCGCGCGCAAGGGATTCATGGCGGCGGCTTTGGCGGTGGCGGCGCGTTTCCGGGCCTTCGTTTCGGGGGGCCCAGATTCGACGGGCCGCGATTCGACGGCCCGCTTCCCCACGATGCCGGGCCCGCTCCCCGCGCCGTCGCGCCGCCGCTGCGCGACCATGGTCCGCTGTCCCACGACGGCGGCCCGCCGCCGCCGCACGAACCCGCCGGTCCGCCGCCGCGCGAGCCGATGCCGCCGCCGCCGCCGGAATTGGCCGGCGCGCGCAAATGTTTCAGCCCGGCGGAGACGCGGGCGCGCGTCGCGCAATCGCAATTGCTGCCGCCTTTCACGATGCTGCGCCGCGCCGCGAACCTGGCCTCGGCTCAGGCGCTCGGCGGCCGGCTTTGCCGCTGGGCCGATCTCGATGTGTACGATATCAGTCTGTTGCGTCCGGACGGCCGGGTCGTCCATGTGTTTCTCGACGCTTCGACGGGCGATGAGGTCAGCCCGCCGCCGCACAAGCATGAGGGAAAATAAGTGCGCCTGCTCGTGGTTGAAGACGACAAGGATCTCAATCGGCAGATTGTCGCGGCGCTTGAGGGCGCCGGCTACGCCGTCGATTCGGCAAGGGATGGAGAGGAAGGGCATTTCCTCGGCGACACCGAGCCTTATGACGCGGTGGTGCTCGACATCGGCCTGCCCAAGCTCGACGGCATTTCCGTGCTGTCGGCCTGGCGCAAGGCCGGCCGCGCGACGCCGGTGCTGATCCTCACCGCCCGCGACGGCTGGACCGAGAAGGTCCAGGGGTTCGACGCCGGCGCCGACGATTACGTCGCCAAGCCGTTCCATATGGAGGAGTTGCTGGCGCGGCTTCGCGCCCTGCTGCGGCGGGCGACAGGGCACGCCAGCAACGAGCTGGTCTGCGGCCCGGTGCGGCTCGACACCCGCGCCAGCCGCGTGCTGGTCAATGGCGCGGCCGTCAAGCTGACCTCGCACGAATTCCGCCTGCTCTCCTATCTGATGCATCACGCGGGGCGGGTGGTGTCGCGCACCGAAATCGTCGAGCACCTCTACGATCAGGACTTCGACCGCGATTCCAACACAATCGAGGTGTTCGTCGGCCGTCTCCGCAAGAAGCTCGGCGCCGACGTGCTGCATACCGTGCGCGGTCTGGGCTATGTGATGGACGCGGCCGCGAGTTCGGACGCCGGGGCTCCGACCTCCGGCGCGGACGAGCGGCGCTGACGGGAAGGGGAACGCGTGCGCGGCATTTTCTCGCGCTCGATCGCGGCGCGCCTGTTCTGGTCGGCGGCGCTCGCCTGCCTGGTGGTGCTGACGCTCGCCGGCCTCGCCTTGACGGCTGTGTACCGGCAGACGGCGCAGGTCGCGCTGGACGAGCAGTTGAACATCTATCTGAGCGCCCTGGTGGCCGATCTGGTCAATGCGCGCGACGACGCCAACGTCGAGCCGGGCCAGCTCGGCGCGCCGCAATTCGAGCTGGCCTTGTCCGGCTGGTATTGGCAGATCAGCCGGCTGGGCGCGCCGCCGGATGTCCGCACCTCGCGCTCGCTGTTCGCCTCCTATCTCGCGCCTCTGCCCGACAGCGTCAGCCCGGACGCCCAGGGCCGCAAGCGCGGCGAGATCGCCGGGCCGGACAACAAGCCGCTGCGCATGCTGGAGCGCGAGATCGACGCCGGCGAGCAGGGCCGCTACCTCGTCCAGGTCGCCGCCACCACCGCCAGCGTCGAAGCGCAGGTCAGCCAGTTCGATCTTGCGCTCGGCCTGACCTTTCTGACGCTGGCGCTGCTGCTTGTGGCGGCCATGGCGGTGCAGGCGCGCTACGGCCTGCGTCCGTTGCGCGCGTTGCGCGCCGACGTCATGGCGGTGCGGCGCGGCAAGGCCGACCGCATCTTCGGCGCGTTTCCCGATGAGATCGCGCCGCTGGCGGCGGAGTTGAACCTGTTGATCGCCACAAATCGCGAAATCGTCGAGCGCGCCCGCACCCAGGTCGGCAATCTCGCCCATGCGCTGAAGACGCCGCTGTCGGTGCTGGTCAACGAGGCCGAGGCGGAAGCCAAGGGCGAGGGGGCGGCGAGCGGGACGCTGGCCGAAAAGGTGGTCGAGCAGGCGATGGTGATGCGCGACCAGGTGACCTTCTATCTCGACCGCGCCCGTGCGGCGGCGCGGGCGGGCGCGGTGGGCGTCGCCACGCCCGCGGCCCCGGCGCTGGCCGCGATGGCGCGCGCCCTGGGCAAGATTTACGCGCGGATCGACCTGTCCGTGGATTGCCCCGAAGACCTGCGTTTTCTCGGAGAGAAGCAGGATTTCGACGACATGCTGGGCAATCTGATCGACAATGGCTGCAAATGGGCGCGCGGCGAGGTGCAGGTTCACGTTGAGGCGGTCGAACCGGCGGGCGACCGGCAGTTCCTGCGCGCGCTGATCGACGACGACGGCCCCGGTCTCGCCCCCGGACGCCGCGCCGAGGCTCTGCGGCGCGGACGCCGGCTCGACGAGACCAAACCCGGCTCGGGCCTGGGCCTGTCCATCGTCAAGGATCTGGCGGAAGCCTATGGCGGCCGGCTGGAATTGGGCGATTCGCCGCTGGGCGGGCTGCGCGCGACGCTACTGTTGCCGGCGGCGGCGTGAATTTGTCTTTCGCGGCGCCGCGGCTGTGGCTATATTGCGGCGCCGGCATAGCTCCAGGGCGCCGGCTTCCAGGAGGTTTTTGTCGTGCAATTTGACTGGCGCTGTTCTTTGGCGCGCGCGGGTTTCGCGCTGACGGTTCTGATGTCCCTGTCCGCCTGCAATTCAACGCCGGCGGAGGCGCCCGTCGCCGCCGCCGCCGCGCCGTCCGCCCCGCCGGCCCCGCCGCCCTATGTCGGTCTCGCCAACGGATCGCTCGGCCAGGCGCTCGACGCCGGCAGCAAGAGCGCGGCCAACAAGGCGGAAGTCGCCGCGCTGGCCTCCGGCGAGCGCAAGACCTGGCGCGGCGAAAACGGCGCTTACGGCTATGTCGCGCCCGGCGCCCCCAGTGGCGACTGCCGCGAGATTACGCATACGGTCTATGTCAACGGCCGTCCCAATGTGGGCAAAGGCACGGCGTGCAAAAGCGCCGACGGCTGGAAGCTCAACGGCTGAGATGGAGCGCAGGCCGGCGCCTGACCGGCCTGCGCTCCGCCGTCGCCGGGACTGTCGTCGCGCCCGCGCTGCGGCTCACCAGCCGATATAGATGGTGGGGCCGCCGCCGTAATAGCTGGGATAGCCGTAGGCGCCATAGCCGGTGTAATAGGGCGAATAGCCGTAGCCATAATCATAGCCGGAATAGGGATAATCCCAGTCCGACAGGCCGTAGCCGACGCCCAGCCCGAGGCCGACGCCCGCCAGGCCCCAGCCCAAGCCGGGCCCCCAACCGCCGCCCCAGCCGCCGCGCCGCCAGCCGCCGCCCGCGTAACGCGGGCCGCCAAAACGCGCGCCGGCGAAACCGCCCCTGAAGCCGCCGCCGTGGAAGCCCCCTCCGTGGAAGCCTCCCCCATGAAACCCGCCGCCATGAAACCCGCCGCCGTGGAAGCCGCCGAACCCGCCGCCCCGGAACGCGGCGGCCGGCTCAGGAAGGGCGAGCGCGGCGCCTGCGGTGAATGCCGTCGCCAAGGCCAAGACTTTTCGCAAAGATGATTTTTCGCGCATGGAGGACTCCCGAGGTTGATGCCTCGGCGCCCAAACGCAATCCTTTGAGGTTTGTTCCTGTTTTCAAGGGCAAGTCGCCCATCGAACCTTGAGCCGTGGTTCAGTCTCTAAGGTCAAGACAGAGATCGGAGCTGGGATTTACTCGAGTTGTGCGCGAATCTTCTGCAGCTCGGCTTTGCGTTCGGCGCTGACCGTGGGATAGGACAGCTTGAGTTTTTCCAGGCGGTCGAGAATGATGTGCGAGACGATCAATCGCGCATTGTGCTTGTCATCGGCGGGAACGACGAACCAGGGCGCCGCCTTGGCGCTGGTTTCGCTCAGCGCCTGTTCATAGGCGCGGCGATAGTCGCCCCAGAAGCCGCGTTCGATCATGTCGGCCTGCGAAAACTTCCAGTTTTTCTCCGGCTCGTCGATGCGCGCCAGAAAACGCTTGCGCTGCTCGTCCTTGGAGAGGTGCAGGAAAAACTTCAGCACATGCACATTGTTGGCGCCGAGATGCCGCTCGAAGCCGCGGATGGAGCGCATGCGCTCGCTCCAGAAGTCGTCGTCGGCCGCCGCCGGGTCGAAACCCTCGGCCGCCAGCAGCTCCGGATGCACGCGGACAATGAGAACGTCCTCGTAATGCGAGCGGTTGAAAATGCCGATGCGGCCCCGCTCGGGCAGGGCGTGGCCGGCGCGCCAGAGAAAATCGTGCTCCAGCTCCGCGCCGCTGGGGTGCTTGAAGCTGGTCACCTCGCAGCCCTGCGGATTGACGCCGGACATGACGTGGCGGATCACGCCGTCCTTGCCGGCGGCGTCCATCGCCTGAAAGATCAGCAGCAGGGCGTGGCGGTCGTCGGCGTAGAGTTTTTGCTGATGCTCGCTCAGACGCGCGATGTGATCGGCGAGCCGCTGCTGGTATTCCTCCTTCGAGGCGTAGAACGGATCGACGCGTGTCGGCCAGCGTTTCAGATCAACGGTCGTCTCCGGCTTGACGCGAAAATCCTCGGCATCGATCTGTTTCATTTCAGCCTCATGGAATCAGTACGGCGGCGCCTGAAAAGGCGCCGGCGCGCAGGTCGGCGAGCGCGCGATTGGCCTCGCGCAAGGGGTAGGGCGCGATTTGCGTCCGCACGCCCAGCTCGGGCGCCAGCCGCAAAAATTCGACCCCGTCGCGCCGGGTGAGATTGGCCACCGAGACGATCTGGCGTTCTTCCCACAGCAAGGCGTAGGGAAAGCTGGGAATGTCGCTCATGTGTATGCCGGCGCAGACCACGGCCCCGGCCTTGCGCACCGCCTTGAGCGCCAGGGGCACCAACGCGCCGACCGGCGCGAAGATGATGGCGGCGTCCAGCGGTTCCGGCGGCGGGCCGTCCGAGCCGCCCGCCCAGACGGTGCCTAATTCTCGGGCAAATTCTTGTCCGCGCGCATCGCCCGGCCGGGTGAAGGCGAAGACCCGATGGCCCTGTTTCCCGGCGATTTGCGCCAGCAGATGCGCGGCGGCGCCAAATCCATAAAGGCCTAAATTTTCAACACGGCCGGCGCTGCGCAGCGCGATCTTGAACGCGCGCCAGCCGATCAGGCCGGCGCACAGCAGCGGCGCCAAAGCGGCGGACTCGCCTTTTTCGCCCAAGGGGAAGCAAAACCGCGCGTCGGCGACGCATTCGGCAGCGTAGCCGCCGTCGCGCGTATAGCCGGTGAATTCGGGGGAGTCGCAGAGATTTTCGTGGCCGGCGACGCACGGCCCGCAGGTCTGGCAGGTGCGGCCGAGCCAGGGCACGCCGACGCGCTCGCCGACCGACAGGCCGGAGGCGCCGGCGCCCAGCGCCTCGACGCGCCCGACGATTTCATGGCCGGGGACGATCGGCAGGCGCGGCTTGGGCAGTTCGCCGTCCACCACGTGCAAATCGGTGCGGCAGACCCCGCAAGCCTCTATTTTGATGCGAACTTCCCCAGGGCCGGGCAGGGGGGCGATTCGCTCCTCCCCTTCCAACGGTCCGCCCAGGGTTTTGAGGACCATTGCGAACATGGCCGATTCCCGGAAAACGCCGGCGGAATTTCACGCCCGCCGGCGCGCGCTGTCAAAGCAAATCGCTGCGCCGGGTCAGGCGAGAATCCAGCCGAACACGCCGCTGGCGGCGAGGCCGATCGCGACCAGCCCCCATTCCAGCCAGCCCCAGTTGCGCACCAGCTCGCGCGAGTCGGCCTCGGGCTCGCTCTCGGCCAGCAGCCGATTGTTGATCGGCACCACCACGAAATAGAAATAGGGCCAGCTGGTCGCCACGATCAGCGCGCCGAGCAGCCAGCGAATGTCGCTGGCGTGGCCATAGGCGGCGAGGGCCGCGAGCGCGCCGGCCACAGCGAGGGCGCCCAGCAGCGCGAAGCCGCGCCGGTCGCTCGGCGCCCATTCGCGCATCATGGAGGAATCGTCCAGCGCGAGCCGCGCCGGCTGCTCGACCAGGGCGATGTAGAGGGCCGCGCCGGTGAAGGCGGCGGCGAAGGCGAAAGCGATCAGTCCCGCGAGCATTTCTGGCTCCACTGGCGCCGGTCGGGCGGCGCATTCCTGCAAGGCGTCGCTGCGACGCCGTCTGTCGCTCATAGCGCTTTTGCGACCAAGACGAAAGCCTCGCACGTAACCCGGTCCGCGTTAAGGATTGGTTAACTGCGCTGCTGGCATGATTGCTGCTTGGAAGACAATGTCCCACCCGCTGGTCCAGCCGGGCTGCGGAACAGCAGTCCGGCCGGCGCGTTCAACGGAATATCAAGGAGTTGACGATGCCGCTTCCCCGTTGCGTCTATTGTGGCCTCCCCACGCGGATTCACTTCGCCTGGTGTCAGGAGAGCGGCGCCAAGGGCAATATGCCGCCCGAAGCCTTGCGCCCCGGCGCGGTTGTGGTGGAAGCGCGCGAATTGCGATTCTGCAAGCCGGTGGCGACGGGCAAGAGCCGCCGCTGACGAGTCTTCCCTCCCAGGCGACCGCGTGCGCAAGGCCCGCGCGGTCAACCCGGTCTTCACCATTTCGATCTGACGCCGCCGGTCGGTTTCATGCTCGCCGACGTCATGCCGGGCGAAGCCGGCGCACGGGATGGACCCGGTCTCACCTTATGCGTTCGTTCTTCATTCCGTTCAAAATCTTCGCCGCCAGCGCCGCGACGGAGCAGGGCTGATCGCCGCCTTGATCTCGGTGTGGTCGCCGTCGCCAGGCGCAACGGCGCGCCCTCGCCGCGGCCGGCTTTTTCCGCACGGCGACATTGCATTTGTCCGCTTTTTCGGCCAGTACGGCTGGAATCCCCGAACTGGTCGAGCCCATGAAACGCGCCCTTTCCGTCACCCGCGAAGAAAATTTCCCCGAATGGTATCAGGCCGTGGTCGATCAGGCCGATCTCGCCGAGACCTCGCCGGTGCGCGGCTGCATGATCATCAAGCCCTGGGGCTGGGGCGTGTGGGAACTGGTGCAGCAGGCGCTGGACAAGCGCATCAAGGACACCGGGCACGAGAACTGCTACTTCCCGCTGTTCATCCCGATGAGTTTTATTGCGCAGGAGGCGAGCCACGTCGAAGGGTTCGCCAAGGAAATGGCCATCGTCACCCATCATCGCCTCAAGGCGGTCGATGGCAAGCTGGTGGTCGACCCGTCTTCCGAGCTGGAGGAGCCGCTGGTGGTGCGGCCGACCTCGGAAACCATCATCGGCGACGCGTTCCGGCGCTGGATCGCCAGCTATCGCGATCTTCCCGTCCTCGTGAACCAATGGGCCAATGTGGTGCGCTGGGAAATGCGCACCCGCCTGTTTTTGCGCACGGCCGAATTCCTCTGGCAGGAGGGGCACACCGCCCACGCCAGCAAGGATGACGCGCTGGAAGAGACGCTGAAGATGCTGGAAATCTACCGCGAGCTGGCCGAGGACGTGCTGGCCATGCCGGTGATGGTCGGCGAAAAGCCGGAAAACGAGCGGTTCCCCGGCGCCGACGCCACTTATTCCATCGAGGCGATGATGCAGGACGGCAAGGCCTTGCAGGCCGGCACCTCGCATTATCTCGGCCAGAATTTCGCCAAGGCGCAGAACATCCGCTTCCAGTCCGCGACCGGCGAGCTCGAATACGCCCACACGACGTCGTGGGGCGTTTCGACCCGCCTGATCGGCGGCGTCATCATGACGCATGGCGATGACGATGGTCTGCGCCTGCCGCCGCGCATCGCGCCGAAACAGATCGTCATCGTCCCGATGCTGCGCGAAAAGCCGGAGGACGCCGACCTGCTCGCCTATTGCGAGAAGCTGAAAACCGAACTCGACGGCCTCTCCGCTTTCGGCCTGCCGGTTCGCGCGCATCTGGATAAAAAGCCGACCCGTTCGGCCAACAAGCGCTGGGACTGGCTGCGCCGCGGCGCGCCGATCCTGCTTGAAATCGGCCCGCGCGACATGGCCGGCGACAATGTCACGATGATTCGCCGCGACAAGCTGCGCGACGGCGACAAGGTGATTTCCACAGGTCTCGCGCGCGAACAATTTCTGGCCCAGGCGCCCGGCCTGCTGGCGGAAATCCAGAAAAACCTGTTCGACGAGGCCAAGGCGCGGCTGGACGGCAACATCCGCGCCGACCTGAAGGATTTCGACGCCATCGCCGCCTTTTTCGGCGCGGCCTCCGAAGACGATGAAAAATCCGGCTTCAAGGGCTGGGTGCGCGCGCCCTGGTCGCGGCCGACCGGTTCGGAACTCGAAGCTATTGAGGCGCGGCTCAAGGCGCTCAAGCTCACGCTGCGCAATGTGCCGATGGGGCAGGGCCAGCCGTCCGGCGCGTGCGTGTTCACCGGCAAGCCGGCGGTGGAGGAGATCATCATCGCGCGCGCCTACTGACGGCGCGCGGCTGTTTACAAATCCACGGCGGCGACCTAGGGATTTGTCACAAAAGAGTCGCTATCTCGTCAGGTTGCCGGAGAAGTCATGCTGGGCTGGTTGCGGGCGCTGATGCCCAAGGAAGATCGATTTTTCGATCTGTTCGAGGCCCATGCCAAGATCGCGGTCGAGGCGGCGCAGTGCTTCCGGCGCCTGCTCGACGGCGGCCCGGACGTGCCGCGCTATTGCGACGAGATCACCGCCTACGAGCATAAGGCCGACGAGGTCGCCCGCGAAGTGCTGCTGGCGTTGCGCCGCAGTTTCATCACGCCGTTCGACCGTGGCGATATTCACGGGCTGATCAACGATCTCGACGACGCCGTCGATCAGATGCGGCAGACGGTCAAGGCGATTTCGCTCTATGACGTCGGCGACTTCACGCCGGATATGGCCCGCATCGGCGACGTCATCGTCGAATCGGCCCGGATCGTTCAGGACACCCTGCCGCTGCTGCGCGCCATGAACGCCAATTCGGCCCGGATCAACGCCGCCAACGAGCAGATCGTCAAGCTCGAGGAACAGGCCGATCTGCTGTATCTCGCCGGCTTGAAGGAGCTGTTCCTGGCGAATCGCGACAATGGAGCCATGGCCTATATCGTCGGCGCCGAAATTTATTCGCATCTCGAAAAGGTGGTGGACAGTTTCGAGGATGTCGCCAACCGGATGAGCGGAATTCTGCTCGAACATTTGTGAGGCCGTGATGGACGGCGTGACTTACGCTCTGGTCGCTCTGATCGCCGTCGCCCTGCTGTTCGACTTTCTGAACGGCCTGCACGACGCCGCCAATTCGATCGCCACCATCGTCTCGACGCGCGTCTTAAGCCCGCGTTACGCGGTGTTCTGGGCCGGCTTCTTCAACTTCATCGCCTTCTTCTTTTTCGGCCTGCATGTCGCCAATACGGTGGGCAGCGGCATCGTCGACCAGCATATCATCGACGACAGGCTGATCTTCGCCGCTTTGTCGGGCGCCATCGTCTGGAACGTGCTGACCTGGCTGCTCGGGATTCCCTCGTCCTCGTCGCACGCCCTGATCGGCGGTCTGGTCGGGGCCGGCATCGCCAAGGCGGGAACGGGCGCCGTCCTCTGGACGGGGCTGGACAAGACGGTCGCCGCCATCGTGTTGTCGCCGCTCGCGGGATTCTTTCTGGCGCTGCTGCTGGTGCTGATCGTGTCCTGGATTTGCGTGCGGCGCGCGCCGGTCGCGGTTGATTCGGCCTTCCGCCTGCTGCAATTCGTGTCGGCCTCGCTCTATTCTCTCGGCCACGGCGGCAACGACGCCCAGAAAACCATGGGCGTGATCGCCGTGCTGCTCTATGCGCACGGCCTGAGCGGGCCGAACTTCGCCGTTCCGTTCTGGGTCGTTCTCGCCTGCCAGAGCGCGATGGCGCTTGGCACGTTCCTGGGCGGTTGGCGCATCGTCCACACCATGGGGTCGAAAATCACGCGACTCACGCCGATGCAGGGGTTCTGCGCCGAAACCGGCGGAGCGCTGACCCTGTTCGCCGCCACCGCCCTGGGCGTGCCGGTCTCCACCACCCATACGATCACCGGCGCCATTGTCGGCGTCGGCGCGGCGCGGCGCACCTCGGCGGTGCGGTGGAGCGTGGCGCAGAACATTGTGGTCGCCTGGGTGTTAACCTTGCCGGCGTCGGGCGCTACGGCGGCGCTCGCGTTCTGGCTGGCGGGAGTCTTCACGTGACGGCAGGCGATTCGGGCGGTTCGGGCAAGGCCAAGAAACAAGCCGACGGCGGCAAGGCTGTTCGTCGTCAGGTGGCCGCCTTGCCCTGGCGCGTGACGGATCGCCTCGAAATCATGCTGGTGTCGTCGCGCGAAACCCGGCGCTGGATCATTCCCAAGGGCTGGCCGATGGCGGGCCGCAGTCTCTCGGCCGCGGCGGCGGTCGAGGCGCTGGAAGAGGCGGGTCTGCTCGGCGTGATCGACGAGGCCTCGTTCGGCCGATTCTCTTATGACAAGAGACTGTCGCAAGGAAAAACTGCCCTGTGCGAGGTCGATGTGTTTCCGCTGCGCGTGATTCGCCAGCGCGCGGATTGGCTGGAGAAGAACCAGCGCGAGACGTGCTGGATGTCGGCCGAAACGGCGGCGGAGCGCGCGTCCGATCCGGCGCTCGCCGCGCTGATCCTCGAATTCGCCCGGACGGTTGGAACGTAAACCCGGCGTAAGCGTTGCGTTAACCAAAAGGGTCAAACGCGACCTGTTCCAGTAAGGAATGGTAAACTTCTCACGCATTAACTGCGTCTTGGCGGGAGGGACGGCGTGACTTTGCGTCGCGCCCTGTCAATGCAATTGCCGGGTTGTTTCCCTTTAGGAATGGCCGGCGAGCGTCGAATCGAAATGGAGCCGCGCGGGTCCGCGCGGGATCTCCGAGAAGGACAAAGTAAAATCCGCAATTTTGCGGCTGGATCGTCACAAATGCCTTTCAGGCGCCGCAATTCAGCCGCATTCCACCCGGGCCTAGCCCGAAATTGTTGCCAAACGGCCACAAGCGTCCAGTGAATACCCTAATTCGTGACATTTTGTGTTGCGACCGCGGCGCTCAAGGGACATGTTGCCGGTGCGTTTCGCAAACCAGACAAGAGGCATCCATGCGTAATGTTCTGCTTTCCACCGTCGCCGTCCTGGCGCTGACGGGCTCGGCCATCGCCGCCGATCTCCCCTCGCGCAAGGCTGCTCCGGCCTACATCGCCCCCGTCCCGGCGTTCTCCTGGACCGGCTTCTACGTCGGTATTGAAGGCGGCGCTGATTTCCTGTCGACCAAGGACGCGGCCGGCGTGAAGGTTGACCGCACCGGCGGCCTGCTCGGCGGCGTGGTCGGCTACAACTACGAACTCGGCAACCGCTTCGTGCTCGGCCTCGAAGGCGACGCCGGCGGCGTGCTGGGCGGCGACAAGAACGTCACCGTCAACGGCATCACCAACAAGGTCGATTCGACCTATTTCGCTGACGTCCGTGGCCGCGTCGGCTACGCCCTGTTCGATCGCGCCCTGGTTTACGCCGCGGGCGGCGTCGCCTTCGGCGATGTCAAGGTCGCCGGCTTCACCGATGACCGCGTCGGCTACACCGTCGGCGGCGGCGTCGACTACGCCTTCACCAGCAACCTGATCGGCCGCGTCGAATATCGCTACACCGACCTCGGCAAGTCCCGTGGTCCGTTCCCGCAGTCGGTCACCCAGGACTCGAACGCGGTTGTGGTCGGTCTGCTGTACAAGTTCGGCGCTCCGGAGTTCGGCCCGGTCGTCGCCAAGTACTGAGATCGCAAGAAGTACTGAGATCGCTTGCGCCGGGGGAACCCGGCGCCTGTCTCTTGCAAGCGCATCCAGGTCGCGAGGCCTGGATGCGTTTTGCATTTGGGGCGAGCTTAAGCGTGACCAAGATGCAACAGTGCTTGTGAAAGCCGCGGCAGCGTCAACTTGGCCATTGCATTATCGTCGCGATTTTGTCACCACATCTCAGCATTTTGGAATAAAGAGGTAAACAATGCGCAAGATTCTTCTCGCCAGCGTGGCCGTCGCGGCCCTGACCGGTTCTGCTTTCGCGGCTGACCTGCCGTCCCGTAAGGCCGCTCCGGCCTATGTCGCGCCCGTTCCGGTGTTCACCTGGACCGGTTTCTACGCCGGTGTCGAAGGCGGCGCTGACATCCTGACCACCAAGGCTGCGGGCGTGAAGTATGACCGCACCGGCGGCTTGGTCGGCGGCGTGATCGGCTACAACTACGACCTCGGCAACAAGTTCGTGCTCGGCGCTGAAGGCGACGCCGGCGGCGTGTTCGGCGGCGACAAGACCGTCGGCGGCATCAAGGCCGACACCACCTATTTCGCTAACATCCGCGGCCGCGTCGGCTACACGATCGTCGATCGCGCCCTGCTCTATGTCGCGGGCGGCGTGGCCTTCGGCGACGTGAAGATCGCTGGCTACACCAACGACCGCGTTGGCTACACCGTCGGCGCCGGCGTCGACTACGCTTGCACCAACAACCTGATCGGCCGCATCGAATATCGCTACACCGATTTCGACAAGGACACGATCGGCGGCGTTTCGGTCCGTCAGGACTCGCATGCCGTTCTCGTCGGCCTGCTGTACAAGTTCGGCAACCCGGAAGCCCCGGTCGTCGCCAAGTACTGAGAGCTTTCGCTCTCGCCCCGTCGCTGACGGGCGGACAGATCTCGCGAGCGCGGCCGGTTTTCCGGCCGCGCTTTGCTTTTGGGCGCAAGGCGATTCGCCGCGCCCGCGATCTTTTGCAAAAAAACCGGTTTTCACTTTTCGGAATCATGCTCTAAACCCCCGGCATGACCGAGCCAAACACGCCGCGCATTTCCTTCGTCTCGCTGGGCTGCCCAAAAGCCCTGGTTGATTCCGAACGCATCCTCACGCGTCTGCGCGCGGAAGGGTACGAGATCGCCCGCAATCACCAGGGCGCCGACGCCGTGATCGTCAACACCTGCGGTTTTCTTGACAGCGCCAAGGCCGAGTCGCTCGCCGCCGTCGGCGAGGCGCTGCGCGAGAATGGTCAGGTGATCGTCACCGGTTGCATGGGCGCCGATCCCGGCCCGATTCTCGACGCCTTTCCGAATATTTCGGCGATCACCGGACCGCAGGATTACGAGAGCGTGATGGCGGCGGTTCATCGCGTGGCGCCGCCGCTGGCGAATCCCTTCGTCGATCTGGTGCCGGAGCAGGGGATCAAGCTCACTCCGCGCCATTACGCCTATCTGAAGATTTCCGAAGGCTGCCATAACGCCTGCACCTTCTGCATCATTCCGAAATTGCGCGGCGATCTCGTCTCGCGCCCGGCGGCGGAGGTGCTGGCGGAGGCGGAGAAGCTGGTGAAGGCCGGCGTCAAGGAATTGCTGGTGGTGTCGCAGGACACCTCCGCCTATGGGCAGGACCTGCGCTACGGCTCAAGCGCTTTCCATGGCCGCGAGGTCCGCGCCCGCTTCTTCGATCTGGCGAAGGAATTGGGCGACATGGGCGTGTGGACGCGTCTGCACTACGTCTATCCCTATCCCCATGTGGATGAAGTCATCCCGTTGATGGCGGAGGGAAAAATCCTGCCCTATCTCGACATTCCCTTCCAGCACGCCGCGCCCAACGTGCTGCGGGCGATGAAGCGTCCGGGCAATGTCGAAAAGGTGCTGGACCGGATCAAGGCGTGGCGCGACATCTGCCCCGATCTCGCGCTGCGCTCGACCTTCATCGTCGGCTTCCCCGGCGAAACCGAGCAGGATTTCGAAATGCTGCTCGACTGGCTCGATGAAGCCAGGCTCGACCGCGTCGGCGCCTTCAAATACGAGCCGGTCGCCGGCGCGCCCGCCAATGATCTCGGCCTGCCGCAGGTTCCCGACGCGGTGAAGCAGAGCCGGTGGAAGCGCTTCATGGAGCGGCAGCAGAAAATTTCCGCCCGGCGTCAGCGCGACAAGGTCGGCAAGCGGCTGCCCGTCATCATCGACAAGGCGTTCCCCGGCGGCGGTGAGGGGCGAACCAAAGCCGACGCGCCGGAAATCGACGGCAAGGTTTTCGTCAGCGCCCGCCGCCCGCTGCGGGCCGGCGACATCGTCACCGTGAAGATCGATAGGGCCGAAGCCTACGATCTTCACGGAACCTTGGTGTAATCAGGGGATCATCACGGTCGCGCCGGTGGTGGCGCGAGCCTCCAGCGCGCGATGAACCTCGGCCGCTTCGGCCAGCGGCCGCGTCGAATGGATCGCGATTTTCACGGCGCCGGACGTTACGACATCGAACAATCGCGCCGCCATTTCGCGCAATCGCGCCTGGTCGGCGATGAACGGGAACAGCGACGGCCGGGTGACGAACAGGGCCTTCGACGACAGCACGCCGAGGCTGAACGGCGGCGCCGGCCCGGAGGCGTTGCCGAAGCTGACGAAAGTTCCGAACGGGCGCAGGCAGTCGAGCGAACCGGGGAACGTGTCCTTGCCGACGCTGTCGTAAACCGCGTGGCACAGCGCGCCGCCGGTGATCTCCTTCACGCGGGCGACAAAATCCTCCTGCCGGTAGAGAATCACCGCATCCGCTCCGGCCTCGCGCGCGAGTTTCGCCTTGTCCTCGCTGCCGACCGTGCCGATCACGAAGGCGCCGAGCTTTTTCGCCCACTGGCACAGGATGAGGCCGACGCCGCCCGCGGCGGCGTGGACGAGAATCACGTCGCCGGGCTGAACCTTGTACGACCGGAACAGCAGATATTCGACGGTCAAACCCTTGAGCATCATGGCGGCGCCGGTCTCGTAGGACACGCTCTCGGGCAGAGGCGTCAGGAACTTGACGTCGATGTTGCGCGCCTCGGCATAGGCGCCGATCGTTCCGGCATAGGCGACGCGGTCGCCCACCTTGAACGTGTCGACGCCCGGCCCGACGGCGATCACTTCGCCCGCGCCCTCGTTGCCGGGCGTGAACGGTTGCGACGGCGGGGGATACAGGCCGGTACGGAAATAGACGTCGATGAAATTGACGCCGACGGCATGTTGGCGAATCTGCGCTTCGCCGGGGCCGGGCGCGGGCAGGTCCATGTCCTCGTAGCGCAGCACGTCCGGGCCGCCGTTTTCGTAAATGCGGATCGCCTTGACCATATCCGTCTCCCTTTCGCCCGAATTTAGGCCCGCGCCCGGCGCGCCGCAATCCGGCGAGGGCGCAAGCGCGCCCTTGCGTCGGGTCAGGCGGCGAAATCGCGTACAAAGCTCTCGACGGACTGGCGCAAAGCGCCCGCCTGATCGGACAAGCGTTGCGACAATTCGCGGAGGTCGGCCGAGGAGGCGTCGGTCTGTTCGGTCGCGGCGCTGACGCCGCTCATGGATTGCGTCACGCGCGCCGCGCCCTCGGCGGCGGAGCGGCAATTGACGGCGATTTCCTGAGTCGCCGCGCGCTGCGCCTCGACCGCCCCGGCCATGGTCCCGGCCACTGCTTTCACATCGCCCATCACCTGGGCGATGGCGCCGATCGACGCCACGGCGCCGTCGGTCGCCGCCTGGATGGTGGCGACCTTGGCGGCGATGGCCTCGGTGGCGCGGCTGGTCTGGCTGGCGAGATCCTTGACCTCGTTGGCGACGATGGCGAAGCCCTTGCCGCTCTCGCCGGCGCGCGCCGCCTCGATGGTCGCGTTCAGCGCGAGCATGTTGGTCTGTTCGGCGATGCCGCGGATCAGCGTCACCACCTCGGCGATGGCCTGCGCGGCCCCGGCGAGGCCGGAGATGTTCGATTCGGACGCCTGCGCCTCGCCATAGGCGTGGTCGGCCACTTTCGCCGAATGTGTGACATGGGCGCTGATGTCGCGCGTCGCCTGGGCCATGGTTTCGGACGAATGCGCGGCGGCGCTGACATTGGCGGCGGCCTGATCGGCGGCGTCGACCACGGCGCCCATTTCGCGCGACGCGTTGCGCGCATTCGCCGAAAGGGTTTTCGCCGATTCGGCCAGGGATTGCGAGGCGGTGACGAAGCCGGCCGCCAATTGCTGCATCCGCGCCACAAACGTCTTCGCCAGCGCATCGCGCCGCGCCAGCGCGTCGCGGTCGGCGCGATCGCGCGCCGCGCTTTCGGCCTTGGTCGTTTCGCTTCGCCGCAGCGCGCCCCGCATCAACTCCAGCGCCCGCGCCATCTCGCCGAATTCGTCGGCGCGCGCGAGGCCGGCGGTTTCCGCGTCGAGTTCGCCGGTGGCGATCCGCCGCATCGACCGGTCCAGCCCCGCCGCGCCCGCGGTGATGTTGCGGCTGACCAGCACGCTGAAGCCGGCGGTCGTCAGCAGCAACAGCGCCATGCCGCCGATCGCCGCGACGCGGAACAGGCTGGTGACGTTGTCAAAGGATTCGTCGGCGTCCCGCGAACTTTGCAGCAGGCTGTCGCGCATGGTGGCGAACGGCGTGTTGATCGCCGTGACGATCTCGTCGATCTTGCCGTCCAGGGCGCGAATCTCCTCGTCGAGTTCGGTCTTGGCTTCGAGTTGCGGCAGCATGGTCTGCTGAAGGCCGCGACCAGTTTCTCGATCTTCTCCGCCCCGGCTTTCAGGGCGTCCCGCTACGCCGGATTGAGCTTGAGGGTTTGAAATTGCGCGACCAGCGCGCGTTCGGCGGTCAAGGCCTCGGGCCAGTCCCGCTTGGCGGCGGCGAAATCATGGTTGATCTCGGCGTCGGCGATGATGCGGTAGAGTCGGGCGCCAATGCCGGCCCCCTGCTGCGCCTTGTAGGCGTCGGCGGCGGCGTTGACGGCCGCGTCCTGGACGACGCGGAACTGGTTCACTCTGAACCAGAGGCCGCCGGACGCCAGCGTCATGACCGTGCAAAATGCGATCGTCATCAAGCGCAATTGGGTGTTGATGGTCAGTTTCATCGGAATATCTGGGAGAGGGACGCAGGCGGCGCCGAGCGAGTTTTAACCCGCCCGCCTTGCGCGACGCTTGAGGTCGCGTTCCGGCTGCTCTATCCCTGACTTATCGAGCGCCGCACGCTTCGCGCGCGAGGGATTCGCATGCCTGGAAAAAAAATCTATCTCGCCGGTCCCGAGGTCTTCCTGCCCGACGCCGTTGAGATCGGCCTGCGCAAGAAGGCGCTGTGCCAGGAATTCGGCTTTGTCGGGCTGTATCCGCTCGATCACGAGGTCGGGGAGGGCGAGGGACGCGACGCGCGCATCTACGCCGCCAATCTCGCCGCGATCGCGCAGGCCGACGCCGCCATTTTCAACTTGTCGCCGTTTCGCGGCGTCAGCGCCGACCCCGGCACGGCGTTCGAACTGGGCCTGTTCGTTGCGCGCGGCAAGCCGGCGTTCGCCTACAGCAACGATCCCGCCGATCTGTTCGACCGCGTCGCCGAGGCGTTCGGCGCGCATCAAACGCCGCAGGGCGTCTGGTGCGACGCCCATGGCTTCGAGATCGAGAAATTCGGCAATTCGGATAATCTCATGCTGGATTGCGCGCTCCGGGCGTCGGGCCAGTCGGTGCTGCGCCCAGAGGTCAAGGCGCCGATCGAAGACCTCGCCCTGTTCACCGCCTGCCTGCGCAAGGCGCTGTTGAAATTCGGATTTTGACGAACATGCAGACACGACAGCTTGGCCGCAGCGGCCTGAAAATATCGGAAATCTGCCTGGGCACCATGACCTATGGCCAGCAGACCGACCGCGCCGACGCCTTCGCCCAGATGGATTACGCCGTCGCCCACGGCGTGAATTTCTTCGATACGGCGGAGCTTTATTCCATCCCGCCCCGCGCCGAGACATCCGGCTCGACCGAAACCATCATCGGCGAATGGTTCGCGGCGCGCAAAAATCGCGACAGGATCGTGCTCGCCAGCAAGGTGGTGGGCCGCACCGCCATGCCCTGGTTTCGCGACGGCGCGGAGGCGCGGCTCGACCGCGCCAACATTTTCCGCGCCGTCGAAGGCTCGCTCAAGCGGCTGCGGACCGACTATATCGACCTCTACCAGTTGCATTGGCCGGACCGGCCGATGGTTCTGTTTGACGGTCTGTCCAACGCCTATGAGGATCGCGGCGGGCCGGACGGGGTGTCGTTCGAGGAGACCGCCTCGGCGCTGCAAGAGTTGGTCGCGCAGGGCAAGATCCGGCATTTCGGCCTGTCCAACGAAACCCCCTGGGGCGTCGCGCAATTCCTGCGCGTCGCCGAGGCGGGCGTCGGGCCGCGTCCGGTTTCGATCCAGAACGCCTATCATCTGCTCAACCGCCAGTTCGAGATCGGCCTCGCCGAATTCGCCTTCCGCGAGCAGGTTGGCCTGTTGGCCTATTCGCCGCTGGCGCAGGGCTTTCTCACCGGCAAATATTTGCATGGCGCCCGGCCGCCGGGCGCGCGCAGCACCCTGTTCGACCGGGGCCAGCGCTATGAAAAGCCGGGCGTCGACGCGGCGATCGAGGATTATGTGGCGCTGGCGAAAGAGTTCGGCCTGCATCCCGTGCATCTGGCGCTGGCCTTCGTCACGTCGCGCCCCTTCGTCACCGCCAATATCGTCGGCGCGACCAATCTGGAGCAGTTGAAGATCATTCTCGACGCGCCGCACGAATTGCCGCCGGAGCTGCTGCGCCGCATCGACGCCATTTACCAGTTGCGCGGCAATCCCGCGCCGTAATCGGGCGGCGGCCGTGTCGCCGCCCGTTTCGGGTCGTCGCGGTCACGCCGCCGATTGGGCCTGCAATTTGCCCAGGAGGACCTTGTTCAGGGCGCCGGGCGGCAGGGCCAGCCCCGCCTGGTCGTCGTGAATCCACTTCACCTTGGCCGGGGTCTCCTGCCCGTCCGAGAAGCGCAGCATCACCGAGCCGCCCTTGGGGATTCCGGTCGCGGGCGCGACTTTCGCCCCGGACCGGCTGACGTCGAACACTTTGATCGGCAAAACGCCGTTCTCGGTCACCAGCTCGGCGGGCGCGCAAATCTGGTGCCGCTCGGTGTCGCGGCGGTCGAGCGGGCCCTTGCGCAGGCTGACGAGGAAATCGCCGACGGTCGCGTTGAGGCGGCCGCTTTCCTCGCCGATGGCGCTGGCCGCGCCGGTGACGTCGCGCGCCATGCCCAGGCTCTGCTTCGCCGTGGCCTGGATGCCGGTCAGGGCGTCCAAAACCTGCCGGGTGAGCTGCAGCGTGGTTTGCAGATGCTGGGCGATCTCGCCGGCGCCGACCACCTGGCTTTCGATCTGCGGCAGGGCCGCGCCGGTCACCTCGTCGATGTCGGCGATGCGCGCCCCGATCTCGCCGGTGGAGGCCACGGCGGCGTGGGTCGCCTGCTCGACCTCGGCGATCAGCGAGCCGATCTCCTCGGTGGCCCGCGTGGTCTGCTCCGCCAGCGACTTGACCTCGCCGGCCACCACGGCGAAGCCGCGGCCGGCCTCGCCGGCGCGCGAGGCCTCGATGGTGGCGTTGAGCGCCAGCAGATTGGTCTGCACCGCGATCTTGTTGATGATCCCGACAATGGCGCCGATGCGCGTCACCGCGCCGCTCAGGCTCTCGACCGCCTGTCCGGTCTTGTCGGCGGCGGCGACGGCGTCGCGGGCGATATCGGCGGTGCGGCGCATCGAGGCGCCGACGTCCTGGGCCGAAACGGCGAGCCGGTCGGCGGAGTCTTTGACCGCCTCGACGCTGCCCGAGGCGGTTTCGGCGGCGGCGCCGAGGCCGCTGGCGCGCGCGCCGGTGGCGTCGCTGCCCTGGGCCAAAGATTGGGCGAGGCCGCCGATGCCGCCGGCGGAGGCGGCGAGTTGCTCGACGATCCGCCCGATCTGCGTCGAAAACTCCTCGGTGGACATGTCGAAGGCGGAGACGCGGGATTCGATCGCGTCGGCGGCTTCGTTGATGGTGGTGGCCGAGTGCAGCAGGGCGCCCTTGAGGCCGTCCGGCAGGATGCGGCGGAAATAGTTGTTCTTGCGCATGGCTTCGAGCGAGGCGGTCGCTTCGCGCATATACGCGTCCACCACATCCGCCATATCGTTCAGCTCTTCGAGAAACGCCCCGGTCTCGCCGCCCTCAGTGACGTCGGCGAGCCGGGTTTCGAAATCGCCGATCGTCACGGCGCCGCACAGGCGGCGCCCCTCAGCCACGACCTGCGCGATCCGCTTCAAGGCGAGCCAGCCCGCCAGGGCCGCGAGCGCGCCGAGACCGCCCAGGCCGGCCGCCAGCAGCGTATGATCGGCGAGGCTCGCCGCAACGCTGGCGGCGCAGGCGGCGCTTCCCACCGCAACCGCCGCCCGCGCTTCAGAGAGAGAAGACCATTTCATCATAACTGCGCGCCTTGCTTTGGACGATGTCGGTGAATTGACGGTAAGACGCTGCGAGGCCGTCCTTGGCGTTGGCGGTCGCCTTTTCGGTCTTCAACAGGGAGGCGTAGAGCGGGACGATGGTTTCGCTCAACACGCGGCGATCCGGCGCCCGGCGGTTGGAATGGAAGCCGAGGAACGCGCCGCCGTCGTCGAAGGACGGCGTGACATGCGCGAACACCCAGTAATGGTCGCCGAGCTTGGTGATGTTCTTCACGTAAGTGAAGACCTCATGGCCTTCGAGAATGCGATCCCACATGAATTTGAAAATCGCGCGGGGCATGTCGGGATGGCGCACGACGGAATGGGGCGCTCCGATCAATTCCTTGGCGGAATAATGAGAGATATCCCGGAAAGCGCGATTAACGTAAGTCAGCCGCCCCTTCAGATCTGTTTTGGAAACGATGAAGCGGTCGCGTTCAAAAAATACTTCACGGTCGGTCGGCGTAATCTGGGTTTTCATCGGCAGGTCTCGATTGACGCTCGTCAAGCGTAGACTTGCGACCTTGCCTGTGGCTGGAGCGGCCGAATGCGACCGCCCCCTCGGAGCTTAAGGCTTCAGCGATTCAATATAGGCCACGATGTCCGCGATCTCTCCCCGCGTCAGGCTCATATCCGGCATTTTCGGGTGCGGGTCGATCAGGAACGTCCGGAGTTGTTCTCCGCTCTTGCGCTGCGCGATGTCGCAAAAGGTGGGGACGTCCACGCTCGCCCGATTCTGGTCCATGGCGACGACATGGCAGGCGGCGCACCAGCGTTGCGCGATTTTCTTGCCGCTGGCGATGTCGGCCGCCGCGAGCGGGACGGTGGTTGCAAGGGTCAGCACGAGTGCAAGGGCTGCGCGGGCCATGGGCGACTCTCCTCATCGGCGCGGATCGAAGCGCTGAAATCAAGAATAGCGCAATTGGCGCGCCAGCGCTTGCGCCAGCTCAAAAGACCCTTGCGCCGGCTCAAAACGGGCGGGCGCAACCGGGGCGGAAATCGAGCGTTACGCAAGGGACGGAGCTTGCGCCGTCGTCAAACCCCGGAGACGCCATGCGCTTGCCGCTGAAAAATTGCGCCGACCTGACCGAGCCGCAAAGGCGGCTTTACGCCGACATGAAAGAGGGCATCGCCACGAGCTTCACCGGCTTCACCGCCATTGACCGCAATGGCGCGCTGATCGGCCCATGGAATCCCTGGATCAGTTTTCCCGATTATGGCGGTCCGGTCTGGGCGCTGGTCAAGGCGCTCGCCAGCGCGCCCAAACTGGCGCGGCCGCTGCGCGAAGTGGCCATTCTCGCCACCGGCGCGAAATTCCATTCCGCCTACGAGATTTACGCCCATGTGCTGGTCGGCGAGGCGCGCGGCCTGTCCGACGCAAAAATCGCCACCATCGTCGCCGGCCAGCGACCGGCGGACCTGACCGAGGACGAGGCGATCGTGTTCGATGTCGCCACTGCGCTGGCCGCCGGCCCGCTGCCGGCCTTGCCCTATCAGCGCGCCGTCAAGGCGTTCGGCCTCGAAGCCACGGCGGAGCTGATATATCTCGTCGGCCTCTATTGCATGGTCTCGACCACGCTGAACGGTTTTAACGTTCCGCTGCCGGATGGGGAAGACGTTTAGAGTCTCTTGTTTTGACGCGTTTTCTTCATGCGAACGGGCCTCCACTTCGCTTGAAAACGCTATGCGCCCGCCCGATTTCAGTCGGGCGTGGCTTGCTGCGGCTGGTCGCCTTCGGGCGCCGGCTGCTGCGCCAGCACTTCGACGTCGCGATCCTCGCCGGAATGAACCCGGAACGTCGCCTGATAGGTCTTGTTCTCGTGGCGGGCGATGGCGATGTATTCGCCTTCCGCCAGCACCAGCGAGGGGAAGGCGCCGATCATTTCGCGGATGACGTCGCCGCCCGGCGTCAGCACGGAAAAGGCGGTGTTCGCCAGCGCCTCGCCGCCCGGCGCGTTGACGAGTTTCAGCGTCATGGTGGCGGCGCGATGGCGCAACTCGCCGGAGGTCAGCTTGCCCGCGATCACGCGCAAATCGGCGTAGATCACCGAATTGGTGGCGTTGGCGCCGCCGACGGCCGCGTCCATCAGCTTGGAGACGACGTGATAATTGCCCTCCGGCAGGCAGACGGATTCGCCCGCCTTGAGACTGGGCAGGATCAATTTGGCTTCCGGGTCGGTCGAGGAGGGCAGGTAGACCTGGATCACCAGCTTGGACGGCGGGATACCGGCGTCGCCTAGCATGCCCGCGAGTTTTAGGCCGCCCGCGTTCATCACCAGCTTTTGCGACATCGGCGCGGCGCCGACCGTGATCCGCTTGGCGATCCCGGCGAGGCCGCAGGCGGCGTGCACGATATAGTCGCCGTCGTCGAGCGGCACGACCGGCGTCGCTTCGCTGGATTCCGCGATCAGGGGATAAGCGCCGTCGGCTTCGGCGCGCGCGGAAAACACCCGCCAGGTGACGCCGGAGCGAATCGGCTGGGAATCGCTGGGGGCGTAAACGGCGCTCAAGGTCACGGGCGCGCCGGCGCAGGCGGGCGCGCACGCGAACAGGACGACCGGCAGCGCGAGGCGCCAGAAGGTCATGGGCTTTGTCATCTCCGCACAATGGCCGTTCTGCATCGGTTTACAAAGCGACATTTTTGCGGCCAATGTCGCGGCGACCGCATTCGGGACCTTGCGTCGAAGGATCGCCATGAACGACACGCTGAACCTGCTCGCCCGCCGCCGCTCCGCGCCGCCGCCGATCATGAAGGGGCCGGCTCCGACCCGCGACGAGGTCGCGCAAATGCTTGCGATCGCGGCGCGCGTTCCCGATCATGGCAAGCTGGCGCCGTGGCGCTTCATCGTGTTCGAGGGCGAGGCCCGCGCCCGCGCCGGCGCGCTGTGCGCCGAGGTTTTTCGCGCGCAAAATCCGCAGGCGGGCGAGGAAAGGCTCGCGGCGGAACAGGCGCGGTTTTCCCGCGCGCCGCTGGTGGTGGCGGTGGTGTCGCGCGCCGCGCCGCATGTGAAAATCCCGCTCTGGGAGCAGGAAATGTCGGCGGGCGCGGTGTGCATGAACCTCACGGTCGCCGCCGTGGCGATGGGCTACCGCACCGCCTGGCTCACCGAATGGATCGCCTATGACCGCGACATGCTCGACCGGCTCGGTCTGGAGGCGCATGAGAAGATCGCGGGCTATATCCACATCGGCCGCGTCGAGGGCGAGATTGAGGATCGCGCCCGACCGGACGTGGCCGCGCTGACTCAGTGGTTTTGAGTCAGGCTTAAGGCGAGCGGCGGTCAGTAATCGCCGCCGCCGACCAGCGGACAAATCGCGCCGGGCGCGCATTTCGCCTTGGCGGCCTTGCCCTTGCCCGCCTTGCCCTTGCTCTTGACCGGAACGAGCGGGGCGGGCGCGGACAGGCCGGAGGGCGCCGGCGGCAGGGCGAAGGCGGGCGCGGCGAGGGCGCAGAGCAGGGCGGAGGCAAGCAAGATTCGCATTGGGGCGCTCCTGGAAAATGTCGCAATGACTCCAGACGAATTTGCCCGCCCGTGGTTCCTTCGTCAGCCCCACCACCAGGCTTCGGCGATCACGGCGGCCTCGCCGGCGAGGATGGCCGCGAACACCGAACGGCCGAATCCGAAAAACGCCGCCGCCGCGAACACGAACGCGCCCCCGCGCGCCCACAGCGGCGCCGCCGCCAGCTCCCGCGCCGGGGCCGCGACGATCTTGTAAACCACGCCGACCAGCAGCGCGGTGGCGAGGCTGCGCACGAAACGAAAAACCTCGGAGTCCTCGTCGATGCGATGCGCAAGGGCGACCGACAGCCAGCGCCAGACCTCGCTGGGCAGAAAGCCGAGCAGGACGACTGCGAGATAGGGCGCGGCGACCGGATCCAGGCTCACGCCGCCGCCTTTCGCGCGTAAAAGCCGACGAGCCACGCGCCGCCGCCGCCCAGCAGCGCCACCAGCGGCAGGTCGAAATCGCCGCCGACCGTCGCTTCGGCCAGCGGCGCCAGCACGACCCCGGCGCCGATGGCCAGCCAGTCGGCGCCGTCGCGCGCGGCCCGCGCCGTGGCGGCGAGAAAGTAGAAGGGCGACAACGTCATCAGGCCGGCCGCCAGCGGCCCGGGAATGGCGGCGGTGAGCCAGTAGCCCAGCCCGCTGGCGAGCGTGGTCAGGGCGACGCAGGTCAGGGCGAAACCGAAGAAGAACGGCATCCGCCCCTCCCGCTTCATGTCGGGCAGGCGGCGCAGCGATTCGGTCCAGACCGTCACCGCGATGAAATGCGCGGCGAGCGCCAGCACCCACCGCCGCGTGCGCGGGCCGCGCAGCATGGGCAGCACCGACAGGCACATCGGCAGCAGGCGGACCGAGGACAGACTCACAGCCAAAGCGATGGCCGCCGGCGCCGCTTTCGCCGCCAGGGCGCCGAAGAACAGCACTTGTCCCGGCCCCGCCCAGATCAGCGCGGTCGCCAGCATGGCGGCGCCGGGCGGCATATCGGCCGCGCGGGCCAGCGCGCCGGTGCTCATCAGCGACAGCGCGACATAGAACGCGGGGCCGCTCAAGGCGGTCCGCGCGCCCGCCTTCAGCCAGTTCCTGTCGTCCGGCCCGAGCCAGGCGCTAAAAGGCAAGGCCTCAGACTTCCGCGAGCCGCTCCAGACGCGGCAGGTCGAGCAGGCGCACGCCGTCCGGCACGATGACGATGGTCTTTTCCCGCGCCATGCGGGTCATCATCCGGCTCACGGTTTCGACGGTGAGGCCGAGATAATCGCCGATGTCGAGCCGCGTCATCGGCAACGGCACATGCACCGAGGGACCGTTGATGCGCGCATAACGCTTGCGCATGCCGACCAGAAAGGCGGCGATCTTCTCTTCCGCCGTGCGGCGGCCGAGCACCACCATCTGCTCCTGCGCCAGCCCCAGCTCATGCGAGGCCATGGCCATCAGCCGCCGCAGCAGGCGCGGCTTGCCGTCGATCATGTCGCTGAAGCCCACCCGCGAGAACTGGCACAGCTTGGCCGGGGTCAGCGCGTCGGCCGTATAGCCGTGCGTCGGCTCGAAATCGAGACCGAGGAAGTCCCCGGGCATGGCGAATCCGACCACCTGCCGCCGCCCGTCCGGCAACAGTTTCGACAGGCGCAGCGCCCCCGAGGTGAGATTATAGACGAATCCCGCCTCGCGCCCCTGTTCGAAAATCGTGCTCTTGGCTGGGTAACCCTGAGTACGGCCGATGCGTTCGAGCGCTTCAAGCCCTTCGGGGTCCAGCGCGCAGCACACGCTCTGGTCCTTGATTTCGCAGTCGCAGCAGTCGAGTCCAGGACTCGGCGGCGGCTTGTGCGTGTTGCAGGGGATGATGCGTGTATTGGTTTCCAGACGCCCAAACACCGTTTCCACAAGGGCCTTTTCGACCAGACTCTCCAAGTCGCGCTCCCCCAACTGACCGCCACGGCGCCGTTTCGGCTCCTACCGCAGGGGACAAGTCTAGCATCGAAAACGGGGCGCACAAGTTTTTGATCCTCGTCAACGACAAACATTCATTTCGTCGTCACCCAAATTGAATTCTCCCAGACGCTTGTTTCGTCGTTCTGGGGGCGGTTTTGCCGCCGTATTGCTTGCCCTTCGCGGTTTCCGGCTTTAAGGCTCTCCGGCATCGCGCGTCGATTTGTCGCGTGGATCGTTTCGCCCCCGGACGAACGACCCGAAGCAAAAGGGGTGCCTGTCGCCATGGCCGAGGCTCATAACGGCGCGCGCCGGCTCGAGCGAATCCACTTCCTGTCCTCCGGCACGCCCGCGGCCGACGAGGCCCGCGCCCGGCTGGTCGGCCGCTATGGCGACGTCCATTCCGACGAGGCCGACGTCGCCGTGGCCCTGGGCGGCGACGGCCTGATGCTGCAGACGCTGCATCGCTTCATGGGGCGCGGCATCCCCATCTACGGCATGAACCGCGGCTCCGTCGGCTTCCTGATGAACGAGTTCCGCGAGACCGGCCTGCGCAAGCGTCTCGCCCAGGCCCAGAGCACCATCATCAATCCGCTGAAAATGGCGACGGAGACCACGCGCGGCGAAATCCGCGAGGCGCGGGCGGTCAACGAAGTGTCGCTGCTGCGCCAGTCCGCGCAAGCCGCCAAACTGCGCATTTTCGTCGATGGCCAGATCCGGCTGGCGGAACTGACCGCCGATGGCGTGCTGCTGGCGACGCCGGCGGGCTCCACCGCCTACAACCTGTCAGCCGGCGGGCCGATCCTGCCGATCGAGGCCCCGCTGATGGCGTTGACCCCGATTTCCGCCTTCCGTCCCCGTCATTGGCGCGGCGCGCTGCTGTCCAGCAAGGCCGAAGTGGTGATCGAGGTGCTGGAGACGGAAAAGCGGCCGGTGGCGGCGGTGGCCGACCACACCGAATTCCGCGACATCGCGCGGGTGGTGGCGGCGCTGGACGACACGACCGGGCTGGAACTGCTGCACGATCCCGGCCATTCCATGGAAGAACGCATTCTGCGCGAACAATTCAGGCATTGATCATGACGAAACTGCGCGATCTTGAAGAAAAAGTTCTGGTTTCCGACAAATATTCCTATTCGAGCGTCACCTATCAATTGCAGCGCGGCGAAGGATGGGAGGCGCACAAGCGCAGCCTGTTCCGCCGTCCCGACGCGGTGACGGTGCTGCCCTACGATGGCGAACGCAACAAGGTGTTGCTGATCCGGCAATTCCGGCTGGGCGCGCATATGAACGACCACTCGCTGAGCCTGCTGGAGGCCTGCGCCGGCACGCTCGATCCCGGCGAGGATCCCGAGGCCTGCATGCGCCGCGAGGCGATGGAGGAGATGGGGCTGGAAATCGGCGACGCCCGGCTGTTGTTCGAGGCCTTCGTCAGCCCGGCGGCCACCACGGAAAAGCTGCATTTCTTCGTCGCGCCCTACGCCCCGGCGCAGCGGGTCGCAGCCGGCGGCGGGCTGGAGGAGGAAGGCGAGGACATCGAGGTGATCGAAGCGGATTTTTCCGAAACGCTGGCGCAAGCCGGCAAGGGCGAGATCCGCGACGCCAAGACGCTCACGCTGCTTTACTGGCTGCATGCGTCCGGGCTGATGGCGCGCTGAAGCGCGCCGCAGGCGCCTCGCCTCAGGCGGCGATCAGCTCGCGCTCCAGCGCCTCCAGATCGACCATCACGCCGCCTTCGTCGTCCTGGCTGTCCGGGCGCAGCGTCAGCGTGGCCGGCAGGCCGAAGGTCACGGTCGACGAATCCGCCTCGGGCTTGGCCTGGATGCGGGCGACGTCGCGCCGGCCCTTGTCGCGGGCGGCGTCAAGCTCGAAGCGGCGCAACAGCGAGATCACATTGTTCAGCCCGGCCGCCTCGCCGCGCGCCATGGCTTTGGCGCAATCGGCCAGCACGGCCTGGATCAGCGGCAGGCGCAGCGCGCCCTCCTCGGCGTCGTCGTCGGCGCGGATTCGCGCCCCCGCCGCCAGCGCGGAGCGGAAGGCGACCAGCAGGCCGGCGGGGAAGCCGGCCTTCAGATAGACGGCGGCGAAGGCGTCCGACCAGGGTTCGCGCGCCAGACCGGCGACGCGGCGGGCGCTCAGCCCGGACAATTCCGCCAGCGTCGCCTCGAACAGCCCGCTCTGGCCGCACATCAGGCCGCGCAGCGTCACGGCGGGGGTGAGCTGCCCGGCGGCGCGCAGATAGGCGGCGAGCGCGGCGGTTTCCTCGGAATAGCCGGCGCAGCCGGCGGCGATGATCATGGTGGCGCGGTCGCGGCCCTCCTGCGCCATCCGTTCGCCGCGCGCGGAGCTGACCCATTGCCGCGACACCACGAAGGCGGTCAGCGCCCGCGCGGCGGCGTCGGCCAGCGCGGCGCGGGCGGCGGCGGGCAGCCAGGCCCGCCCGATCAGCGCTTCGCGCACCTCGCCGTCGTCGCCGAACCGTTCGACCATGCGGCGCAGGGCGAAATCGGGAACATGCGCGGTTTCATTCACCGCCAGCGCGATCGCCGCCTCGCGCCCGGCGATTTCCGCCAGCGAGCCGCAGACGGCCGGCGCCAGCTCCGGGCGCAGCGCGATGGCCGCCTGGGCGGCGCTGTCGCCGACCGCGGCGCAATCGATCAGATCGGCGTCGGACAGCAGGGGCGAGCGCGCCAGCACCCGGGTCGAAATATCGGAATTGTCGCGGGCGAGTCCCTGGATCACCGCCGCCGGCGCGTCGGGCGATCCGGCGAAGGCCTCGGCCAGCGCGCGGCGCGGCAGCGGCGACGCGTCGTCGAGCAGGGCGTAAAACGCGCTTTCGGCCTCCCGACGGTCGGTCGGGGTCATTTCGCTGTAAAGATAGGCGCGGGCCAGCGCCGCGGCGCCGTCGGCGCGCGCGGCCGCCGAGGCCCCTAGCGACCACTGGATGAATTTGCGGACGATCATGCGCGAACCTGACTAACTCGACCGGCGGGGCGCCGTTTGGTTAAGTAATCATCTGAAATCAAGGTAAACACTGGCTTAACGAAGCAAACCCGCTTAAAAAAAAGGCTTTGCCGGATTTGGGCGAAAGGCCCCCAAGCATAAACACAGCCGGGACCTCGTCGGAGCCGGCGCCCGCAGGGAGGTGAGGATGCGATCGATTTTTCTCGTTCCAGCCGGAGACGGCGCCCGGTTCGAGGCGGCGCTCGCCAGCGTGGCCGAGGCCGTCGCCATCGACGTCAGCGAGGGCGGGGCCTCCGAGGCGGCTTCGATGCTGAAAACGCTGCGCGATGGCGGCCGGCGCGCGCTGGCGCGCATCCACGCGCTGACGTCGGGCCTCGCCGATTCCGATCTCGACACGGTGATGGCGCAGGCGCCTTACGGCATCATTCTGCCCCAGGCCTGCGGCGGGCGCGACGTGCAGCATCTCGGCGCCAAGCTGGCGGTGCGCGAGGCGGAGAATGGCCTGGAGGACGGCTCGACCCGCATTCTCGCCGCGGCCGCCGATCTGCCGGAGGCGATTTTCGCCTTGGGCGCGATGGCGCGCCCTTCGCGGCGGCTGGTCGGCCTGATCTGGGACCCCGCCGCGCTGGCGGGCGCGCTGGGCGTGGACGAAGACTCCGACGTTCTCTCTTACGCCCGGGCGCAACTGATATTCGCCGCCGCCGCCGGGGGAACCCCGGCGCTGCTCGACGCCAGCGCCGTGCTGGAGACGCTTTCGGAGGCGCGGCGCGGCGGCTTCGCCGGCGCCCTGGTCGCGAATGCGGCGGCGGCGGAAGCGGCCCAACGCGCCTTTCGCTGACCGCCGCCAGCGGGCGGGGCGGCGGCCCAATCTTTCGGAGGCGCGGGTTCAGTCCAGCGCTGCGCGGATTTTCGCGGCGTGGCTTTCCAGCAGGGCCGGTTCGGCCATGGCGCCGCCGTGGGGGCGCAGCGCGACGCCTTCCCAGCGCGGAATCACATGAAAGTGCATGTGGAACACGCTCTGGCCGCCGGCCGGTTCGTTGAACTGGTGCAGCGTGACGCCGTCCGCCCCCATGCCCTTGACCACCGCCCGCGCCGCTTTCTGTACGCGCAGGATCAGGTCCGACAGCGCCTCCGCCGGCAGGTCGAAAATGTTTCGTCCGGGGGTTTTTGAAATCACCAGCACGTGTCCGTCGGCGCGGGGCATCACGTCCATGAAGGCGAGGGCCTTCTCGTCCTCGAACACTTTGACGCAAGGAATGTCGCCACGCAGGATCTTGGCGAAAATATTGTCGGGATCGTAAGCGACGGCCATGGAAAAGTCCTTTCACCTCCGTTGCGATGCGGAGACAGCGTCAGGAGACTGACCAAAAAGCTCCGGCGGGGTCAATCGCAAAAGCGCCGCAGACCTCGGCTCACTCTTTTCGGAACGGGGTATGGCCGGCATATTCGGCGATGACCTCGTCCACCGCCTCGGCCTCGCGCGCGAAAAAATCCACCGCCGCGGCGGCGAGGCGGGGGTCGCTGAATTCGTGGGCGGAAAAGGTCGCCACCGGCTCATAGCCGCGCGCCAGCTTGTGCTCGCCCTGCGCGCCGGCCTCCACCCGCTTCAGCCCCCGCGCCAGGGCGAAATCCACCGCCTGATAGTAGCACAGCTCAAAATGCAGGCAGGGGTGGTCCTCAAGGCAGCCCCAGTTGCGGCCGTAGAGCGCATCGTCGCCGATCAGGTTGAGCGCCCCGGCGATCAGCCGCCCCTCGCGCCGGGCCATCACCAGCAGGACGCGGTCGGCGAGCTTTTCGCTCAGCGCCGAGAAAAAGGCGCGGGTGAGATAGGGCCGGCCCCATTTGCGGTCGCCGGTGTCCATGTAGAAGGCGAAAAACGCGTCCCAATGCGCCTCGGTCAGATCGGCGCCGGTGACCCATTCCACCGAAATTCCCGCCGACAAAGCCTGCTCGCGCTCTTTGCGGATCGCCTTGCGCTTGCGCGAGGCCAGCGCGTTCAAAAAATCGTCGAACGAGGCGTAGCCGCGATTGAAGAAATGGAACTGCTGGCCTTTTCGCGCGATCAACCCGGACTCGCGCAGAAAATCCATGTCGGGGGCGTCGGCGAAATTGACATGCAGCGAGGAGGCGCCGAGCTTGTCGGCGAGTTGGCGCAGGCCGCCGAGCAGGACCGCGCGCGCGCCCTCCGGCGCGTCGGCGGCGACCAGCAGCCGGCGCCCGTTCACCGGCGTGAACGGCGCGGCGCACAGAAGTTTGGGGTAATAGCGCCCGCCCGCCCGGGCATAGGCGTCGGCGAGGCCGTGGTCGAACACATATTCGCCCTGCGAATGGCTTTTCAGATAGGCCGGCGCGCAGGCGGCCAGACGGCCTTCGCTCTCGACCAGCACATGGACGGGGCTCCAGCCGGTGCGCCCGCCGACGCTGCCGCTCGTCTCCAGAGCGTGGAGAAATGCGTGGCTGATGAAGGGGTTGAACCGCTCATCGCCTTGAAGGCCGGGGGGATTGGCGCAGGCGTCCCAGGCGTCCGGGGCGACTTCGGCGAGGTTTTGCGCGATGCGCAGGCGAAATTCGGTCATGGCGCCAAGATGGGAGCAAGAGCCGCGCCATTCCAGTGCGGCGCGCGGCCGAGTCACACATCCTTTAGCCAGCCTTCGGCGACGGCGTAGCCCACCAGCTGGACGCGGCTGTGAAAACCCAGCTTGTCCATGCCGCGCGCCTTGTAGGTTTCGACGCTTTTCACGCTGAGAGTCAGCCGGGTCGCCAGTTCCTTGTTGCTGTAGCCCAGGGCGGCCAGCCGCAGCACTTCGATCTCGCGTTCGCTCAAGTCGACGCCGGGATCGGCGGCCTCCCCGGGCCGGTTCACGAGTCCGTCGATGGCTTTGCCGGCGATCGCCGGATCGAGATAGATGCCGCCTTCGGCGACCGAATGAATGGCGCGGCGCAGATCGTCCGACACCGAACGCTTGAGCACATAGCCGACCGCCCCCACCTCAATCAGCTTGCGGAAATAGGACCGGTCCTCATGCACGGTCAGGATGATGACCTTGCAGGCCGGGCATTCGCACCGCAGCCGCCGGGTGACGTCCACCCCGTTCATGCCGGGCATTGAAAGGTCCAGCACGATCACGTCGGGCTTGAGTTCGATCGTCATGCGCAGCGCGGCGCGTCCGTCGCGCGCCTCGCCGACGATTTCCAGGCCGGGGTCGTCCTTCAGCAGCGACCTGATGCCGTCGAGCACCAGGGGATGGTCGTCGGCCAGAAAAACGCGCAGTTTTGGTTCGGGAACTTCGGTCATAGCGGCGCCTTCACGAACAGCGTGCAGCCGCGCCCCGGCGCGGATTCGATCTCCAGCGACCCCGAGATCAGCGACAGGCGCTCGCGCATGCCGAGCAGGCCGAGCCGCGCCGCCGGCGTGCCCGCCCGCACGGGATCGTCAGGGGCGAAGCCCCGGCCGTTGTCCTCGATGATCATGCGGACCTCGTCGTCGCGCGCCTCCAGCAGCACGCCGACCCGCGTCGCGCCGGCGTGCCGCGCGATATTGGTGATCGCCTCCTGCAGCACGCGGTAAAGCGCGGTCTCCACCGCCGGGGCGAGCCGCCGGTCATTGAGCGCAAGACGCAGATCGAACTGCAGGTTCAGCCGCTCGCTCCAGGTTTCGACGAAATGCTGGATCGCGGTCTGCAAGCCGAGATCGTCGAGCGCCGTGGGCCGGATCTCCCAGGCCAGCCGGTTGACCTCGGAGCCGACGCCCTGGGCCAACTGCCGCAGCGCCGTCAGGCGGTTCTTTTCGCCCGCGGGCAGGGCGGGGCCGAGTTCGTCGAGGCCGAGTTGCAGCAGCGTCAGGGTCTGGCCGAGGCTGTCGTGCAGCTCCCGCGCGATCCGCAGCCGCTCGGCTTCCTGATCCTCCACCGTCGAGCGCAGAACCAGCGACAGCTCGGTCTCGGCCACGGCGCGGCGCTGGCTTTCCTGTTTCAATTCCTCCAGCCGGCGGTCCAGCTCGATCGCCAGCGCCTCCTGCCGCGCCCGCGCCTCCTCCCGCTCGCGCGCGACCTGATCGATGCGCTTGAGTATCACTTCCAGCAGGGACACGCGCAGCGTCTGGGCCGCCTCGACGTCCACATTGCGCCAAGGCGGCGAGTGATGCCGCACCGACTCGCGCCATTCGTCGAAACTTTTCCTGGGCGTGAGGCGGGCGCCGTTCGGCCCGTGCTCCACCGGCTTGGCCGGGTTGCCGGCCCAGGTGACCGTCCGGACCGCCTCCGGGCGGAACCACAGCACGTAATCGCGCGGAAATTTCGACACCGAAAGGGCGACGATGCCGCTGGCGACGTCGGAGAATTGCGCGGCGGGCGGATAAACCTGCGGCAGCCGGTCGGTGAAATAGACGCCCTCCGCCACATTCTTGTTGAGCCATGCGACCAGTTCTGCGACTTGCCGGGCGTTCGGCGTCTGGCCGAGCTGGGTGTAGCGGCCGTCGAACCACAGGCCCACGCCCTCGGCCGGGATGTAGTCGAGCAGGTTGGGGCGGCAGCGGATCAGCCCCTCGGCCAGATCGCCCTCCTGGCTCATCCGCGTCACCAGTTCCTCATGCACGCGCTTGCTGCGCAGCTGCGCTTCGAAATCCTCGGCGGCGACCCTTGTCTCCAGTTGCGAGGAGGCCATTTGCGCGAACAGCTCGCAGGCCATGCGCAGCCGGTGCGTCAGGAAGCGCGGCGTGCGATGATGGCAGGCGATCAATCCCCAGAGACGCCCGCCCAGGATGATCGACAGCGACATTGAGGCGGTCACGCCCATATTGTGCAGATATTCGAGGTGAATGGGCGAGACGCTGCGGATCAGGCTGTAGCTGAGGTCCAGCGGCTGGCCGTCGCGCGGATTGACGGTCGGCAAAATGGGCGCGGCGGTGTAGCGGGCGTTGGGGATCAGCCGGATCCAGCTCTTGAGGTAAAGCGCGCGCGCCTGCCGGGGAATGTCCGACGCGGGATAATGCAGGCCAAGGAACGAGTCCACGGCGGGATCGCGCGCCTCGGCCTCGACCACGCCGCTGCCATCGGGCAGGAAGCGATAAACCATCGCGCGGTCGAAGCCGGAGACGCGGCGCACCTCCTCCGCCATGCTCTGGCAAAAGGCCTGCGGCGTCGTCGTCTGCTGGACGCGTTGCAGCATGGTCTGCATCAGGCCGAGCGCGTCTTCGGGGCTTTTCTCCTGAACCGGCTCCAGCTCCAGCACCACCAGTCCGCTGCTTTCGTGCGCCAGCGCGTCGATCATCCGCCCGTCGCGCGACTCCAGCGTCAGCGCGTGCAGCGGCCGCACGATCGGGCCTTCGGTCGCAAGCAGCAGGCGCACGCGCTGCGTCAGATTCTGTGGCAAAACGTCGGACAGTTTCTGGCCGAGCAAGCTCCCGGGCGGGCCTCCCAAAATGCCCTGCGTGTCGCCGCCGGCCTGAACGATTTGAAAAGTCTCGGGGTCGAGCGCCAGCAGCGCGCCGTGCGGCTGCACGGAAGCGGGAATGTGGATCGGCTCCCGATCGCAGCTGGTGAGGTCCAGGGCGTTTGGCGTGGCGCCTCCGTTCGCGGGCGGGGGACGCTCCGTCTCATGGGGCTGTTCGCCGCTCATGGCGCGCACGCTTGAGGTTTCGAAAGCATCGACCCGCCTCCTCCCTCAAGGACCGACGACGTCAGCCGTTCGTCGTCGGATCGAATTGTCCGCAAGCTCGGGGCGGGTCTCCGCAATTGAGACGCGCGACGCCGGCAAAGCCTTGACCTCCACATTAGGATGAAAGTTCCCGGAGGGAAAGCGTGGAACCGCCCGACGCGCCTCAGGTAAAACCCTGACATCCGCCCTCGGGCGATTCCGTGTCGTTTTGTCGGTGAAACATAGAAGTTTGAATTGCCGCAGCGTGAATGTCGCTTCAGGTCGAAAAATCGGCCACGCGATCCCTGGGGAACTTCCCCCAGCGAAAAGCCAAAACGCCCCAGGCCGCAGTGGCGAATTCTCTGACAGCGCCGGAGTGTCACCCTAAATTGACATATTGAGGCGTAAATATATCATGACACTTGCGTTAACGATTTCAGGTATCACACTGATACTTAAGGCGTTTCGCCGCTCGGTCGCTGGAGCGTCGACCTGCGTGCAGGTTTAGCACGATAAGAAACAGCGGCGCATGTTGAGAGGTGGTACAATGGCTGAAGTTCTGACTTCGGAGCAGGCGGAAGAGCTCCACAAGCACGTCATCGATGGCACGCGGGTTTTCCTCGTGATCGCCGCGATCGCGCATTTCCTCGCCTTCACGCTCACCCCCTGGCTGCACTAAGGAGTCTCCGTTATGAACCAAGGCAAGATCTGGACCGTCGTCCCCCCGGCTTTCGGCCTCCCCCTGATGCTCGGCGCCGTCGCCATCACCGCTCTGCTGGTGCATGCGGCCGTCCTGACCCACACCACCTGGTATGCCGCGTTCCTGCAGGGCGGCGTCAAGAAGGCCGCCGCGATCGAGCACATGCAGGCTCCGGTCGCCTCGCTGCCGAGCAACGTCTCCATCAACTGAGATGGTCGATGTGATCCGGCGTCGCCCGATCATGTGAAGCCACGACGTCATTGGCAGGCGTCTGACGACGCCTGCCGCGCCCTGGTATGACGAGGCGATTCGACGGGCAGGCTCCCAGGACATGCGGCGCGTCCACCGCCGCTCCGGGAGGCCGGTCGAACGCATGGGCGCCGTGGTCTTGCGACGTCTTTTCAATGGATGCGGCCGTTGTCGGCAGGCTCGGCCGAATTCTTGAAATTGGGATGCGCCGGTCGGCGTCCGCGCGACGCCGGCCGTTGTCGCGTTTTTGGGCGCCGGGTTCAGCCATGCGCGAGGGTCAGCGTCTGGCCGAATGGCGGCTGGGCCAGGGCGTGCGATTCCGGCACCGCCCAGATCAACGGCCATGCCGGCTCGAACCGCGCCGGTCCCTCCAGATCGGTCAGCACCACGCCGATGTCGGGCCGATAGAGGTCGGCCTGTTCGAGCAACGGGGTGAAATCGGTGCCGCCGCCCCCGGCGAACGCCGGATTGGCCAGATCGAAATCGCTCAGGCCGAACCGTCCCGGCCGGAAAACCTCGACATGGCGGACGCGATCGTCGCCGATCACCAGAACCAGCCCGGCCTCCTGCCGTCGGCTGATCGCCGCGATCTCCGTGGCGAAGCGTTGCAACAGCGCGTCATCGACCGAGCCGGACACATCGACGATCACGGCCAGGCGCGGCTCGGTCCGGTTGGCGCAGGTTCCCGGCTCGAACGGCATGCGCCGGGCGCCGGAGCGGCCCTGGTTGGCGATATAGGAGCGCGTCGGCCGCGACCACGACAGCGCCTGTTTGCGCGACAGCCCCTTGGCCAGCCGCGTGCGCAGCACCTCCCGCCACGGCGTGCGGGTTTTCGGCAGATCGGCGATCAGCTCGCGCATCATGGAAAATTCGCCGTCGCCGGCATGGCCGCGCATCAGGCGTTCGCTCCATTCGCGCGCCTGTTCGGCTTCCAGCTCCGGCGCGGTCTCGTCCGGGCCGGGCGCGAGATCCGGCTCGGTTTGCGCGCCGAGCGCCCGCACCCGCGCCGCGCGCGGCCCGTCTTCTCGCGGGATCGGCCGATCCGGGTCGTCGCCCGCCCGCGGCGAGGAACCGCCCGCCTTCGAGCGGGACTGGCTGGTCCGAGAGCCCGATTCGGACTTGCGTCGCCCGCTCTCGTCCGCGCGGTCGTCAATGCTGCGGTAGAGCCGTTCGACGTCCCATTCCAGCAGGGCCGTCTCCGCGTCGCGCTTCAAGCCCAGCGCCTGCGCCAGAATCTGTTCGAGATAGACCGAGCCGCGCGGCAGTTTCAGCCAGCCAAGATGCGACAGCGTGCTGTTGACGATGGCGTCGGCGCAGATGTTGAACAGCCGCATGTCCATATCGCCGAGCAGCCGCCGCAATTCCAGCGCGCGCTGCGGGTGGCGCAACGCGATATGCAGAACCTCATGCGCGACGAGGCCGGTCTGTTCCGGCAGGCCCAGCCGTGCGAAGGCGGGGCCGTAGTACAGCGTCTCGCCGTCGGTCAGCACCGTCGGCGCGTCGGCGTCGTTGCGGTCGCGGTGGCGGACCCACAGCGCGAGGCCGCCGCTGGAGGGGGCGAACTCCACCATGCGCTGCACCGCGCGCACGCCCCGATGCGCCGAATCGTCCATGAGATCGTCAGGCATCGACGCCATCGCGGCGCCGCGCCTCGGCGTAACGGCGGTAGGACGGGCTGTCGAGAATCGCCGCTTCGAGGCCGCTGGCGAGCGCGCGCTGCATCAGCAGCTCCATCGCCAGTGTCTGGGCCTCGCGCGCCGGCAGCGCGACGCCGCCCCTTATGTCTGGCAATTGCTCCAAAATCTCGGCGGCGCGCGCGACGGCGCGGTCGTCGGTGCTCGCGGCCAGCAGCCCGTAGACCATGCCATAGAGGCCGTCGAGCGTCCGGGGCAGCAGGGCGGCGGTCTCCGCGCCGGGACGCGCCGCCATCAGGCGCAGCACATCGGCGCCGGCCTGGATCTCGCGCAGCACGCCGAAAAACTCGGCGGCGTTGGCGGCGCCGATGCGGCCCTGCACGAACACCCGCTTGGCCGCCTCCGACAGGCCGGACTTCAGCACATTGGAAATATCCTCCCAGCCGCGCGGGCTGGCGCCGATCAAATGGTCCGCGGCGATCTGCGCCTGGGTGTCGTCGAGCTTGTCTGGCCGCACCTTGAGATAGGCCATCACCTCCGGCGCGAAATTGTTGGCGCCGGCGTGATCGAGAAAGGCGTCGATCGCCGTCTGCACGTTGAAATGGAACATGCGGTCGGCCAGCGCCGTGCCCATGTCGTGGCTGATCGCGCCGTGGAAACTGGCGTTGCCGGCGGCGATCACCTGCCAGCCGTCCGGCAGGATGTAATTGCCGACGCGGCGGTCGAGGATCAGCGAATAGGCGGAAATTTGCAGCCGCTGGTCGGCGGCGGTGAGTTCGTCGAGAAACAGCAGGCCTTCCGGGCTGTCCGGCGTGGGCAGGAATTCCGGGGGAAACCACACGGTCTTGGCCAGCGCGTCGTCGGCGTAGATGGCGCCGCGAATGTCGACCGGCTCGATGGTGGTCAGGCGCAGGTCGATGAGGGGAACGCCGAAATGCGCGCCGACCTGCCGGACGATGGAGGATTTGCCGACGCCGCGCGTTCCCCACAGCATGGTGGCGCGGCGCCGCAGCGTCGGATCGCGATATTGCTCGATCAGCGCGGCCTTGGCCGTGGCGATGGAGACAGGCGGGATGTTCATGGGATTGCCGCGCATCAGGCCTCACCTAACGCGGCGTCGTCGGGGGCCTCGCCGCCGGCCCGGGAAGGGAACCATGAAGGCTTGCGCGAGGCGCGCGGCGGCGGCGGAAACTCCAGCCGCGGGATCTCGCGCATCGTGAACAGCAGGCCCAGCAACACCGTGGGCAGGTTGAAAATCAGCATCGCCAGCATCGAATCCTGGGGAATGTCGACGAAGGCGGTGGCGATCGCGCCGGCCATCAGGACCACGACCACCAGAATCGGGATCATGCGCCGGAACACCACCATCCAGCGCGCCCGGACGAGCCTTTCATGAAAGCGATGCGGCGGCTCGGCCAGCGTCCGGTTCAGATGCGCCACCGCCGTCTCCAGCGCGGCCTCGACCCGGCGGCTGCGTTCGGGCTCGCGGCCCGGCGCGCGAACGGAGCCGACCCAGCCGTTTCCGCGCCGCCGCAGCGGTTTCCAATCCCAGCCCAGAGTGGCCAAAATGTCGTCCGGCAGGTCGGGCGGCGGCTCCGCCCCGGCTTGATCGGTCAGCGGCGTCAGCTCGATCTCGGCCGGATAGCCTTGCACGGTGGACGGCGTCACCCGCAGAACCAGCCCGCGCAGACGCGCCACGGCCAATGTCAGCGTCAACGGCGGCGGCCCCGGGCTGGAGGGGGCGGGCGGCAGCCGATAGCTTCGGGCGATGGGGCGGTCGCCGATCCATTGAAAATGATCGCGCGGCGGAACCCTGTCGATGCGGTCGAGCAATTCGGCCGCGTCGGGGCCTTCCGTCGTCAGATCCGCCGCCTCGCCGGTCGCCAGCGTCACAGTTCGGCGCAGCCGATAGAGGTTGGGCCGCGGATTTTCCAGCGACAGGATTTCGCGGGCGCCGTCGAATTCGGGCGCGCCGCCTTCATGCACGATCGGCTGGAACGTCAGGCGACGCGCCATGCGGTCGCTGGCGGCAAGATCGACATGGCGGCCGCGCCGGGCGAACGGCTCGATCAGCCGCAGGATTTCGTGGTGGGTGAAGGGGCGTTCCGTCACGCCGTCCAACCCATGCGGAATTGCAAGTTCGAAGTTCTCAACGAGCAGACCTCCCGTCTTGCGGGCGTCACACACTTCCCGAAGTTTGCAAACCCATGCGTCGCCGTCTGGTTCCACGGCGCGCGGCGGGGGGCGCTTCTACACGATCCGCGTCGTCACCTCTCCCACGCCCTCGATTTCGCCATGGAGGACGTCGCCCGTCAAGGCGGGACCGACGCCGGCGGGCGTGCCGGTGAAGATCAGGTCGCCCGGCGCCAGTTTCACATAGGTCGAGAGGATGGCGATGATTTCGGGAACCGACCAGATCATGTCGGCGAGATCGCCGCTCTGGCGCGGCGCCCCGTTCACGGTCAGGCTGATGCGGCCTTGGCCGACGCGCCCGGTCTGGCCGATCGGGCGGATGAGGCCGAGCGGCGCGGAAACGTCGAACCCCTTGGCCATGTCCCAGGGACGGCCGGCCTTTTTCGCCTCGGCCTGCAGGTCGCGGCGGGTGAGGTCGATTCCGGCGGCATAGCCGAAAATGAGCGCCTCGGCGGCCTCGGCCGCGATGTCTCGCCCGCCGCCCGCCAGCGCGACCACCAGTTCGATCTCGTGATGCAGATTGTGGGTGAGGCTGGGGTAGGGCGCGTCCGCGCCGTTCACCGCCAGGGCGTCGGCGGGCTTGGTGAAGAAAAACGGCGGATTGCGCTGGGGATCGCCGCCCATTTCGCGGGCGTGGTCGGCGTAATTCTGGCCGACGCAGAAAATGCGCCGCACCGGAAACAGGCCCCCGCCGGCGACGGGCGCGCAGGCCTGGGGCGGCGGGTCGATCACATAGTTGGTCATGTTCGCCTCATCGCGCCGGCTGGGGCGCCGGCTCCTCCACTTCGCGCTCGACCACGGGCAGGTTGAGCAGCGCCGAAATCACCCCCAGCGCGATCGACAGCAGCCAGACCGACAGGTAGGAGCCGGTGGCGGCCCGCGCCCAGCCGCCGAGCAGCACGCCGAGGAAACCGCCCAACTGGTGCAGGAAAAAGGCGAAGCCGTAAAGCATGGACAGGTTGCCGGCGCCGAACATGCGCCCGATGGCGCCGGAGGTCGGCGGAACCGTGGACAACCACAACAGGCCGGTGACGGCGGCGAAGATCAGCGTCGATTCCCAGGTCGCCGGCAGGGCGATGAAGACGGCGGTGGCCAGCGCGCGGGCGAAATAGATGAAGGCGAGGATATAGGGGCGGTGCAGGAAGCCGCCGAGCCAGCCGGCGAGCAGCGAGCCGAAAATGTTAAAAACGCCGACCAGCGCGAAGGCCCAGGCGCCGAGTTCCGGCGACAGGCCGGCTTCGACGACATAACGCTGGAAATGCACGGTGATGAAGGCGAGCTGGAAGCCGCAGGTGAAGAAGCCGGCTGACAGCAAGACATAGGATTTATGCCTCAGCGCCCGGCGGAACACCGCGCCCTGGCCGCCCTTGGCCGAAAAATCGCCGCGCGGCGTTTTTAACGCGAAGGCCAGCGGCGCGATCAGCACGGTGACGCCGGCGAAAATCAGGCAGGTCGTCTCCCAGCCGTGGGTCGCGACGAGGCCCCCGGCCAGCGGCGAGAACAAAAATTGCCCGAACGAGCCGGCCGCCGTCGCCGCGCCGAAAGCGTAGGAGAGCCGCTTGGGCGGCAGCAGCTTGGCGAAGGCGCCGAGCACGAGATTGAACGAGGCGCCGGACAGGCCGAGGCCGATCAGCAGCCCGGCCGACAGGTCGAAGGCGAGGCCCGACGGCGCGACGCTCATCAGCGCGAGGCCCAGCGCATAGAACAGGCCGCCGAAGATCAGCACGGGGCGGGCGCCATATCGGTCGGCCAGCGCCCCGGCGAACGGCTGGCCCAGCCCCCACAGCAGGTTCTGCAGGGCCAGAGCAATGGCGAAATGGCCGGCGCCCCAGTCGCGGCTGGCGAAAATCGGCAGTTGGAACACGCCCATCACCGAGCGCGGCCCGAACGAGATCAGCGCGATCAGGCAGCCGGCGACGGCGACCAGGGCGGGGGACAGGCGAGGAGAGTCCGATTGGCTCATCCTTGCGAAATAACACAGTTGACGCGGTGTGTCCTTGCGCGCCTGCGAAACGCCTTCGCCGATTTCGCAAAAGCTTCGTCTGGCCTTCTGATAGTCTGATTTCGGTTTATCGGAGGCGATTCATGCGCATGCTTTCCCTGGTCTTCGCCCCGCGCCACTGGCCGCTGCTGTTCAGCGCCGGCGGTTTCGCGTGGTGTCTGGCCTTCATGGCGTTGCATCCGGGCGAACACGACTGGCTGGCGATTCCGCTGGTTCTCTGCGGGCTTCTCACCACGATCGGCCTCGGCGACCTGATCCAGAAGCCGCATGCGGTGCTGCGCAATTATCCGATCCTCGCGCATCTGCGCTTCCTCATCGAGGAAATCCGGCCGGAAATCCGGCAATATCTGTTCGAGAGCGAGACCGACGGCGCGCCGTTTTCGCGCGACCGCCGCGCCCTGGTGTATCAGCGCGCAAAAATGCAGCTCGACAAACGGCCGTTCGGCACGCAGCTCGCGCCCTATGCCGATGGCTATGAATGGCTGCTGCATTCCTTCGCGCCGCGCCCGCCGGCCGATCCGGATTTTCGCGTGACGGTTGGCGGGCCCGGTTGCGCGCAGCCTTATTCGGCCTCGGTGTTCAACATTTCCGCCATGAGTTTCGGCGCGCTCAGCGCCAATGCCATCCGGGCGCTGAACGGCGGCGCCAAGCGCGGCGGCTTCGCGCACGACACCGGCGAGGGGTCCTTGTCGCCCCATCATGAGGCGCAGGGCGGCGACGTGATCTGGGAGATCGGCTCCGGCTATTTCGGCTGCCGCACGCTCGACGGCAAGTTTTCGCCGGAAAAATTCGCGGAGATCGCCCGCAAAGACCAGATCAAGATGATCGAAATCAAGCTGAGCCAGGGGGCGAAGCCCGGCCACGGCGGCGTTCTGCCGGCGGCCAAGGTCACGCCGGAGATCGCCGCCATTCGCGGCGTGCCGCTTGGCGAGGATTGCGTGTCGCCGGCCGCGCATAGCGCGTTCTCAACGCCGCTGGAGCTGCTCGCCTTCGCGAAAAACCTGCGCGATCTTTCCGGAGGCAAGCCGGTCGGCGTCAAATTCTGTCTTGGGCGGCCCGGCGAATTCCTGGCCCTGGTCAAGGCCATGGCGCAGACAGGCGTCACGCTGGACTTCATTGTGGTGGACGGAAAAGAGGGCGGCACCGGCGCGGCGCCCGGGGAATTCATGGACCATTTGGGCACGCCGATGCGCGAGGGGCTGAATTTCGTCCATAACGCGCTGGTCGGCGCCGGCTTGCGCGATAAAATCCGGCTGGGCTGTTCGGGCAAGATCACCACGGCCTTCGACATCGCCCGCGCCATGGCGCTCGGGGCGGACTGGTGCAACGCCGCGCGCGGGTTCATGTTTTCGGTCGGCTGCATCCAGTCGCTGGCCTGCCACACCGACGCCTGCCCGACCGGCGTCGCCACCCAGGACCCGTGGCGCGGCCGCGCCCTGGTGGTGACCGACAAGATCACCCGCGTCGCCAATTATCACCGCGCGACGCTGCATTGCCTGGCCGAACTGTTGGCGGCGTCGGGCCTCGACCATCCCGGCGAGTTTTCGCTCGATCAGTTCCGGCGGAGGGTGTCGGAGACCAATGTGGCGAGTTTCGCCGATCTCTATCCGGCGTTGGAGCCGGGCGAATTGTTGCGCGGCGCGCGCGACCCCAATTTGCGCCTGCTGTGGGAGCGCGCCGACCCGCAAAGTTTTGCGGCGTCGCGGGGCTGACGGGGAGAGGTTCCCAACGTGCGCGCGATCAAGCCGCGCGCAAGTTTCCCCAGTGATGTGCGCGCGATCAAGCCGCGCGCACATTCGCCAAAAATGAATCCACCTCTTTGCGCAGCCGGCCGGACTGTTTCAGCAGGGTCTGCGCCGAGGCCAGCATTTGCGTCGAGGCGGCGGAGGAGCTTTGCGCCGCGTTCAGCACCCCGCCGATGTTCTCGGCCACCGCGCGCGCGCCCTTGGAGGCCTGTTGCACGTTGCGGGCGATTTCCGCGGTCGCCTCGCCCTGTTGCGACACGGCGGCGGCGATGGTCTGGGCGACGCGGTTGGTCTCCTCGGTCGTGCGCACGATGCCCGAAATGTTCTGCGCCGCGCGCTGCGCCGTCGCCTGGATTTCGTCGATCTGCCCGGCGATCTCGGCGGCGCCGCGGCTGGTCTGCTCGGCCAGCGATTTCACCTCCTGCGCGACGACCGCGAACCCGCGTCCCGCCTCGCCGGCGCGCGCGGCTTCGATGGTGGCGTTGAGCGCCAGCATGTTGGTCTGCCCGGCGATGTCCAAGATCAGGCTGACGATGCCGCCGATCTTTTCGGCGGCGGCGGCGAGGTCGCGCATCTGGGCGTCGGTTTTTTCCGCCTGCGCGGCGGATTCGCCGGCGATCTGCCGCGACTGGTCGACCTGGCCGTTGATCTCCTGCACCGAATAGGTGAGCTGTTCGGTGGCCGAGGCCACCGAGCTGATATTGGTGGATGAGCTTTCCGAAGCTTGCGCCACCGTGCGCGCCTGGCTGGCGGTCTCCACGGCGGATTCGCTCATCATGCGCGCCGTGCCCTGGAATTCCGCGGCGGCGTTGGCGACCTCGGCGACGATGGCGTTGACGCTGCGATCGAACGCCTCGGCCATTTCTTGCGCATGGGCGCGGCGTTCGTCGCAGGCGCGGGCCGCGCTGGCGGCGGCCTCGGCTTCGAGCTTGCGGGTCTGGAGCATGTGGGCCTTGAACACGGCGAGCGCGCGGGTCAGGGCGCCGACCTCGTCCTTGCGGCCGTCGTCCTGGATTTCGACGTCCAGATCGCCCTTGGACAGCCGCGTCACCGCCCCGGCCGCGCGGCCGAGCGGGCGCGAGACGCCGCCGATCAGGCTGACCGAAGCGAGAACGCCAAGGACGGCGCCGAGCAAAAGCGCGAGGGTCAGGCTCCATTGCGCCGAACGGAACGAGGCCTCCGCGGCCGAGACGGTTTTCGCCGCCTCGCCATTGGTGAATTCGGACGCCCTGTCGATCGCCTCGCGAATCTTCGAGCGCAACGGCGCCAGATATCCGCGATAGACCTGCGTGGCGGCGGCGACGTCGCCGGCGACGGCCAGATCGCGCAATTCGCTTTCATGCGCGCGCATCTC
Source organism: Rhodoblastus acidophilus (assembly GCF_900187365.1). Lineage (GTDB taxonomy): Bacteria > Pseudomonadota > Alphaproteobacteria > Rhizobiales > Beijerinckiaceae > Rhodoblastus > Rhodoblastus acidophilus. The sequence goes on along the minus strand of NZ_FYDG01000001.1, from coordinate 1,124,249 downwards.
GCGCCAGGCCTCGAAAAAGCGCTTCATCTGCGCCTCTTCGTCGGTGGCTGGCTTAATGAGCGGCTTGTAGGCGTCATAGGCTTGCTCGACCGCCTGCACGGCGGCTTCCAGCGCGGCCTTGGCCTCCGCTTCGCCGCTGCGCGTCGCCGCCGCCACCAGCAGGTCGGCCTGCGCGTTCATCAGACGGGCGATGCCGACGCGCACCTGCCCGAGTTTGCCCAGCGACGGCATGATATCGTCGCGAAGCGCTCCCGCATCCGCATCCATGGCGCGCATCTGCACGGCGGCGACGCCGCCAATAAGGGCGGCGATCAGAAACATGGCGGCGAGCGCCGAATTGATTTTGTGGCCAATTTTCAGGTCGCGCCAGAAATGCATCAGCGGGCTTCCCTCTGCAAAAGGTTTTCGCATTGTCAATGCTGAAATACAACTTCTACGGGAAATCTTAGCTGATGTTTAATGACGACGGTCAAATAAATTGCGGCGACTACGTAGCCTTGCGTCGCCCTGTCGGCGCCGGCCCGGTCGCGCGCGGCGTCACTTTTTGAGCAGATTGGCGATGCGCGCCGGCAGTTCAGGCTCGATCAGGGCGGCGCGCTGGGCTTCGAGTTTGCGCCGCGACCGGCCATAGACGAAATTGATCGTGGCGCGGCGGCGCAAACTGTGCAGGAGGATGGCGAGGATCAAAGCCGGCACGGCGGCGCCGCCCGCCAGCACCGCCACCAGGAAATCATGGGCGCGCCCCTGCATTTGCGACAACAGGCCGAATTTGGGGCCGAGCGCGTACAGGGCGACGCAACTTCCGGCCAAGCCGCATAATCCGTTGAGCACAAAGCCAAAACCGGCGTCGCGAAAGCCAAGATGCGCGAAATAGCCGAAAACCAGCCCGAATACGATGAGCATCAAGGCCAGCAGGTCGCGCTGGTCGCCATGCAGACCGTCATAGCCGAGCAGGTTGACCAGATGGTCGAAGCCGGGAATCGCGGACCTGCCGTCATAGGCTTGCGCCAGCGCGGGCAGGGCGCCCGCCGCGATCAGGACAGGCGCGACGAGCAGGGGCGGCAGGAAGGTGCGCAGGCGGGCCATGGGCGAAATCCTCGGGATTTTCACCACTCTAGGCCCGCGCGCTTGACAGTTGGTAAAACCCGGCGCCCCAGCGTCATCTTTTACATGTTGGGATAGTTCGGGCCGCCGCCGCCCTCCGGCGTCGTCCAGGTGATGTTTTGGGCGGGGTCTTTGATGTCGCAGGTTTTGCAATGCACGCAATTCTGGGCGTTGATGACGAAGCGCGGGTCGGATTTCGTCGCTTCGTCGCCGTAAACCACTTCATAGACGCCCGCCGGGCAATAAAGCCGGGCCGGTTCGCCATAAAGCGGCAGGTTCTTCTCCACGGGAATCGACGGATCGGCCAGTTTCAGATGCACCGGCTGATCTTCCTCGTGATTGGTGTTGGAGAGGAACACCGACGACAGCTTGTCGAACGACACCACGCCGTCCGGCTTGGGATAGACGATCGGCTCGACCTCGCTCAGCGGCTTCAGCGTGGCGTGGTCCGGCTTGCCATGGCCGAGCGTGCCGAACAGGCTGAATCCCAGCGTATTGGTCCACATGTCCACGCCGCCGAGCGTCACGCCGAGCAGGGTGCCGTATTTCGACCACAGCGGCTTGACGTTGCGCACCTTCTTCAAATCCTGGCCGATCGGGCCGTCGCGCCAGCCGTTCTCGTAGGCCGACAATTCATCATGGCCGCGGCCGGCCGCCAGGGCCTCCGCCGCCGCTTCCGCCGCCTCAATGCCGGACAGCACGGCGTTGTGCGACCCCTTGATGCGGGGGACGTTGATGAAGCCGGCGGCGCAGCCGACCAGGGCGCCGCCGGGGAAGGTCAGCTTGGGCGCGGATTGCCAGCCGCCCTCGTTGATGACGCGGGCGCCATAGGAAATGCGCTTGCCGCCGACGAATGTGTCGCGGAACAGCGGATGCTGCTTCAACCGCTGGAATTCGTCGAACGGCGACAGCGTCGGATTCTTGTAGTTGAGGTGGAGGACGAAGCCGACGACGACCTGATTGTCCTCGAAATGATACAGGAAGGAGCCGCCGCCGGTGTGATTGTCGAGCGGCCAGCCAAACGTGTGCTGCACCAGGCCCGGCTTGTGCTTGGCGGGGTCGATCTGCCACAGCTCCTTCATGCCAATGCCGAATTTCTGCGGTTCGCGGCCCTCGGCCAGCCCGTAGCGGGCGATGATCTGTTTCGACAGCGAGCCGCGCGCGCCCTCGGCGAACAAAGTGTACTTGCCCCGCAACTCCATGCCGCGCGTAAAAGAGTCCTTGGGCTTGCCGTCGCGGCCGACGCCCATGTCGCCGGTGGCGACGCCGAGCACTTCGCCCTGGTCGCCGTACAGCACTTCGGCGGCGGCGAAGCCGGGATAGATTTCGACGCCCAGCTCCTCGGCCTTGGCGGCCATGTAGCGGCAGAGATTGCCGAGCGAGCCGACGAAATTGCCGTGATTGTTCAGCATCGGCGGCATCATCACATTCGGCAGCTTCACGCTCTTGGCTTCGCCGATCACATAGAAATGGTCATCGCTGACCTCAGTCTTGAGCGGACGCGCCGGATCTTCGCGCCAGTCCGGCAGCAGCTTGTCGATGCCGATCGGGTCGATCACGGCGCCGGAGAGGATGTGCGCGCCGATTTCCGAACCCTTTTCCACCACCACCACGGTGAAATCCGGGTTGATCTGCTTCAGCCTGATCGCGGCGGCCAGCCCCGACGGGCCGCCGCCGACGACCACGACGTCATAATCCATGGATTCGCGAGGTTCGAGTTCGCTCATTCTTCTTCTCCCTGCCTTTGGTAATGTCTTAGCGGTTCGCGCGCTTCTGTCCACTGGGCCAAAAGTCGTCGCGCGTTTTTTCTCGCAGCCGCGAAATGGACGCCGGCCCGCCCAGGGTTTAGGAAACGGTCATGATCGACTTGACGGCGCTCGACCGGGACGGCGCGGCGGCCTTGCTGCGTTTCTATCGCGACATTGGCGTGGACACGCTGGTGGCGGAAACCCCGTTCGATCGGTTCGCACAGTCCGAGGCCGAGAGGGTTTCGCCGCGCGAGGCGCTGGCGTTTGACGAAGTTTTTGCGCCGCCCGCGCCTCCGCCCGCCGCCCGTCAGCCGGCGCCGCGCCCGCCCACGGAAAGAAAGCCGGCGTTGAACAAGGCGTCCGCGCCGGTCGCGCCTGCGCCCGCCGCCAGGCCCGCGGCGGCGATGAGCCACGACGCCGCGACGGCCAGCGCCCGCGAGCAGGCCGCCGGCGCGCGGACGCTCGACGAATTGCGCGAGCGCCTCGCCGCCTTCGACGGCTGCGCCTTAAAAGTGTCGGCGACCCAGCTGGTGTTCGCCGATGGCGCGCCGGATGCGCGGATCATGATCATTGGCGAAGGCCCCGGCGCCGACGAGGACCGCATCGGCCGGCCCTTCGTCGGGCGCGCCGGGCAATTGCTCGATAAAATGCTCGCCGCCATCGGCCTCGACCGCACCAAAGTCTATATCGCCAATGTCGCGCCGTGGCGTCCGCCGGGCAATCGCACGCCCACGCCGCAGGAGCTGGCCCTGTGCCTGCCCTTCGTCCAGCGACAGATCGAACTGGTCTCGCCCGACTTTCTCGTGCTGCTCGGCGCCTCCGCCGCGCAGACCTTGCTCGGCGAGAAGGAGGGCATCATGCGGATGCGCGGCCATTGGCGCGACTATCTGTGCGAAAACCGGACGATTCGCGCCTTGCCCATGCTGCACCCCGCCTATCTGCTGCGCGCGCCGCTGGCCAAGGCGCAGGCCTGGCGCGATTTGCGCGCGTTAAAGAAAGCCATCGACCATGCCGGCGTCGTTTGACATCGAGCGCGAGCTGATCGCGCAGGGGCTGTGGCCGATCGCCGGCGTGGACGAGGTGGGACGCGGGCCGTTGGCGGGGCCGGTGTGCGTCGCGGCGGTGATTCTCGACCGCGACAACCTGCCGCAAGGTCTGGACGATTCGAAAAAGCTGACGGCGCGGCGCCGCGCGGCGCTCGCCGAGGAGATCTACGCCTCGGCGCTGGCGATTTCCGTGGTCATGGCGCCGGCGGCGGAGGTGGATGCGCTGAACATCCGGGGCGCGACGCTGGCGGCCATGGCGCGCGCCGCCGCCGCGCTGAATCTGCGTCCCGCCTTCGCGCTGATCGACGGCCGCGATGCGCCGCCGCTGGTCTGTCCGGCGCGGGCCGTGATCAATGGCGACGCTTTGTCGATGTCGATCGCCGCCGCCTCCATCGTCGCCAAAGTGGCGCGCGATCGGCTGATGACGCGATTGGACCGGCTTTACCCCGTTTATGGCTTCGCCGGCCACGCCGGTTACGGAACGCCCGCGCATCTGGCCGCCTTGCGCCAGCATGGGCCGTGTCCCGAGCATCGCCGCTCTTTTGCGCCGGTGCGCGCGCTGGTCGCCGGCTGAAGCCGTTGCGCGCCAATTCCGCGCCGCACGCTCCTTCCCATACGTAACCATAAGACCCTGTTAAGGTTTCCGTGCGGAAACGGGACAGGTCAGCCGCCTGTTTTTAAACTCTGTCTTTACCCTGGCGGCGCTAGGTTGGCTTTGTCAGTCAGTCGCGTTCAGGTTCGAGTTCATGAGTATCCAACGCGCCGGGGCGGCCGGCTTAAGAGTCCAGAAACTGGTTTCGCGTACTGGACTCAAGCCGGTTCGCCGCCCGGGCGCGTTGGGAGCGCCCGCACCGCTCGATCAGATCCTGATCGGCGATTGTATCGATAGCCTCAATAGCTTGCCCGAAGCCAGCGTCGATCTGGTGTTCGCCGATCCGCCGTATAATCTTCAGCTCGAAGGCGGCCTGACCCGGCCCGACCAGAGCGAAGTCGATGCGGTGGACGACGATTGGGACAAGTTCGCCTCCTTCGCCGATTACGACCGCTTCACCCGCGACTGGCTCGCCGCCGCGCGCCGGGCGATGAAGCCGGACGCCACTTTATTCGTGATCGGCTCTTATCACAACATCTTCCGCGTCGGCGCGATCCTGCAGGATCTCGGCTTCTGGATCCTCAACGACATCGTCTGGCGCAAAGCCAATCCGATGCCGAATTTCCGCGGGCGACGCTTCACCAACGCCCACGAGACGCTGATCTGGGCGAGCCGGAGCGCCAAGGCCAAGGGCTACACTTTCAATTACGAGGCGCTGAAGGCCGGCAACGAGGATTGCCAGCCGCGCTCCGACTGGTTCTTCCCGCTCTGCACCGGCGCGGAACGGCTCAAGGATGAAAACGGCCGCAAGGTCCATCCGACGCAGAAGCCGGAAGCCCTGCTGGCGCGCGTGATCATGTCCGCGTCCAAGCCGGGCGATGTGGTGCTCGATCCCTTCTTCGGCACCGGCACGACCGGCGCGGTGGCCAAGAAACTGGGCCGCCATTTCATCGGTTGCGAGCGCGATCCCGCTTATATCGAAGCCGCGCAAAAACGAATCGCCGCCGTCGAACCGCTGCCGGAAGGCGCCTGTCTCACGCCGGTCGCCAAACGCCAGGAAAAACGCGTCGCCTTCGCCAGCCTGATCGAGGCCGGGATGATCGCGGCCGGCGCCGAACTGTTCGACGACAAAAAGCGCTGGCGGGTGGTGGTGCGGGCCGATGGCGCGCTGGCGCTCGGCGACATCGTCGGGTCGATCCACAAGCTCGGCGCGCTGGTCCAGGGTCTGCCCGCTTGCAATGGCTGGACGTTCTGGCGCTGCATGGACAAGGGCGGCGAAATCTCCATCGACGAGCTGCGCGCCCGCTACCGCGCGACGGCGTCTGAGGAAGAGTGACGGCGAAACTCGTCGCACAGCAGGCCCATGCCAAGCAGGTTGACGGCGACGCCATCGACTTTCAGCGCCCCGCGCGACAAGCCTTCAACCTGAAAGCCAAATTTCTCATAAAGCCTGCGCGCGGCGAGATTGTCGTCACGCACCTGAAGGTCGATGCGTTCAAGGCCCTCGGCGAAAGCGAGAGTGAGCGCCTCTGTCATCAGCGCGGCGCCAAGCCCCCGCCTGCGCCACGCCTTGGCGACGGCCATCGCGAGGCCGCCGGAGTGTTTCCGCGATTCCGCTGTGAACCGCTGGATTTCGCAACACCCCACCATCTCCGCGCCGACATGGGCGCCGACGAAAACGCCGCCTGTTCCGATCGATCGGCTTATGGAGTCGCGAAAACGATCGATTGGCGGCGGCGTGAGGGTCGCAAGAAAAACGCGTTCGGCCACAACCTCAGACAGCAAGCTGTGAAACCCGTCGATCTGATCGGCGCGAAGCCGTTCGATGCGCCAATTCATGATGGAAATTCCGCCTTAAGAAAGTCTTAACCATATCGTTCCCAATTAGGATGCAAACGTCAATCTCCTGAGCTCATGACCTATCTGCACCCGCCGCCCGGCGACGTCCCGGTGATCGTCACCAAGGATGTCGGCGGTTACGTCAACGAATATGCTGAAATGACCCGGCTTTACGCCGAGACGGGGCGGGAGGTGCGGCTGCACGAATGCCGCTCCGCCTGCACGCTCGCGCTGAGCCTGCCCAACGTCTGCGTCTATCCGGACAGCCTGCTGAAATTCCACAAGGCGTATAACCCGCTGACCAAGGTCGCCAATGACGAGGTCTCCGACCAGTTGATGGCCTCCTATCCCGCGGCGGTGCGCGAACGCCTGGGCGACCTGACCCGCGACTACAAGGTGCTGACCGGCTCCGAACTGATTCGCCTGGGGATTCGCGATTGCACCCGCCCGTCCGGCCCGGCTTACGCGGTGGCGCGGGCCAAGCCGAAACCCGCGGCGCCCGAACCGGGTTTCTTGGGCCAGCTCGCGGAAACGTTTTCCCCCGCCGAGGCGGCGACGGCCACCCAGGTTCAGCCGCAGCGCGTGCAGGTCGCCGCTGTGCGCCTCAACCCGCCAAAGCCGCCGGAGACCGCGCCTGCCGCGCCATCTTCCGTCGCGCCGCCGCCCGCGCCGCCGCCCGCGCCGTCCGCGCCTGCTGCGCCGACCCCGACTCTTGCGCCCGATGCGCCGCTGCCGCCGCCGCGTCCCGCCGATCTCACGCAAGAGCCGCCGCCGATTCCGACGCCGGTTCCCCGGCCGGACGCTGTCGCGCCGCCGGCCGCGCCGGCGAAGGTCAGCGCCTGGGGCCAGCGCATGGCCGGCTCCGCGCCGATTTTGCCGACAGCGCGATTCTCGCCCCTGCCGTACCGGCTGGTTCGCAAGGGTTAACGGCGCAATCCGGCGCTCTCACCGGCGCCGGAAAAAGCCGGTTAACTGCGGCGGCCCGTCCGTCTCCACCAATTCTCGCATGTGCAAATCTTCGAGATGGGCGAGGGTGGACAAAGCGGCGGCGCCTTTGAGCCGGGAGTCGAGCTTTTCGTAAACTTTTTCGACAATGTCGGGGATCGAGCGCGGCCCCGCTTCGAGCGCGGCCAGAATGGAAACCTCGCGCGCGCGCCGGTGATGCAGCACCGCCCGGACGAATCGCTGCGGCTGGCTCACCGGCCCGCCATGCCCCGGCCAGTAAATCGCATGGTCGGCGTCGCGCAGCCGCGCCAGCGATTCGAGATAGGGCCGCATGGCCCCGTCGGGCGGGGCGACGATGGAGGTGGACCAGCCCATGATGTGGTCGCCGGTGAACAGGGCGTTTTCCTCGACCAGTTCGAAACAGACATGATTCATGGTGTGGCCGGGCGTCGCCCAGGCCTTGATCGTGTAGCCCGGCCCGGCGATGATTTCGCCGTCCGCCAGCGCGCGGTCGGGCGCGTAATCCGTGTCGTTGGAGGCGTCGAGCTTGTTGGCCTCGCCCAGCGCCAGATCCCGCGCGGGAAAATGCGGCGGACAGCCGAGAATTTCCGCGCCGGTGGCCCGTTGCAACACGCGCGCGGCGGGCGAATGGTCGCGATGGGTGTGGGTGACCAGGATTTTGGCGATGCGCTCGCCGGCCAGTCCGTTCAGCAGCGCGTCGAGATGCGCCGGCGCATCCGGGCCGGGGTCGATGACGCAGACCTCGCCCGCGCCGACGACATAGACGCAGGTGCCGGTAAAAGTGAACGGGCCGGGATTGGGCGCCACCAGCCGGCGCACCAGCGGCGAAACGCGCTGCATCTCGCCAGCCGGAGCTTCAAAACTCAGGTCGAAGCGCGGGTCTTCGCCATTTCGCTGATCGGTCATGCCGGTACTTTGCGACGCGGCCCCAGCAAAACCAAGCGTTAATTCACGCGGGTCGCGGTCCAGCGTCCGCCGCAATAATCGGCGCTGGCCGACCAGGCGCCGGAGGCGCTGGCGCCCTTCACCGAACCATTGGCGCGCAAGGCGCGCTCGCCCTGCGAAAAACGCCCCACCACCATATTGCCGGCGTCGATATAGCCCCAGGTCTCGACGCCTCCGGCGCTGACGCCGACGATTTTTGCGTCCTTCACCGTCACGACCACATCGGCCGCAGGCGCGCAATTGCCCACCGTGGTCTGAACGGCGACGCGCCACTGCCCGTCATAGGCTTTGGAGGCGAGGCCGCCATCCTGCGCCATGGCGGCGAGGGGAACAAGGAAAAGCAAGGGAAGTCCGCGGACAGCGCGCATGGAGAACCTCCAATGTCGGTATTGTCCGCATCGCTGCCATGTTTTCGCCCGATTGCAAAGGGCGAAAGCGCAAGCGGCGCCGTTTTTCGCGGCGCCGCAGCAAAATGGTCACGAGGGTCAGGCGACCTCGAGCGCCGCCGTCAGCTGCGCCAGCACATCGCTGCCGACGAACACGAAATCCGCGACGCCCGCTTCGCGCAGAGCCGCCTCCAGTTCGCCCGGACGTCCCGCGAAATAGACGATGGCCCCGGCCGCCTTCAGCGCCTTGACCGCCGCGACGCCGTGCTCGGCGTAGAGCGCGTCCGAGGAGCACAGCACCGCGAGTTTCGCGCCGGACGCCTTGAACCCCGCCGCCAGGGCGGCCGGATCGGCGAAGCCGTCGTTGGACGGGGCCTGGACGCCGCCGGCCTCGAAGAAATTCTTCGCGAAAGTGGCGCGGGCGGTGAAGGCGGCGATCGGCCCGAGATTCGCCAGGAAGACTTTTGGTCGCGCGGCGAAAGTTTCGGCCTTGTCGCGCAGGGCCTCGAACGGCGCGGCCACGCGCTGCGGCGCGAGGCCCTTGGCGGGGGCGGCGGCCGGGGCGGGCGTCAGCACGGTCACGGGCTTTTCGTTGATGTCGGGGAATTCGCTGGCGCCGGTGAGCGGCTCCTTGCGCCGCGCCGCCGCCTTGGCGCGCTCGGCCGCGACTTTGGCGATCTCGCCGCCGATCAGGCCGCTGGCCAGGGCCTTGGCGAGGCCGCCGGCCTTTTCAATGTCCTGGAACAGGGCGTAGCCGCGCTCGACCAGCGAGTCGGTGAGGGCTTCGACGCCGCCGGAGCCGGCCGCCGGATCCGCCACCTTGCCGAGATTGGATTCCTCCAGCAGCACCAGCTGCGTATTGCGGGCGATGCGGCGGGCGAAGGCGTCGGGCAGGCCGAGCGCCTGGGTGAAGGGCAGCACGGAAATGCTGTCGGCGCCGCCAAGCCCGGCGGAAAACACCGCCACGGTGGCGCGCAACAGGTTCACCCAGGGGTCGCGGCGGGTCATCATGCGCCACGCCGTTTCGCCATGCACGCGGATCGGGCGCGGCGTTAGGCCGCAGGCCTGTTCGACATGCGCCCACAACCGGCGCAGGGCGCGGAACTTGGCCAGCGTCAGGAATTCGTCGGCGTCGGCGGCGAGGCGGAAGTCGATCTTCTCGCGCGCCTGCTCCAGCGGGATGCCGCCGGCCTCCAGCGCGCGCAAATAAGCCACGCCCGCCGCGAGGGCGAAGGCCAGCTCCTGCGCCGGCGAGGCGCCGGCCGCATGGGCGATGCGGCCGTCGGCCGCGACGATTCCGGCAAAACCCTTGTCGGACAGGGCCTTGGCCTTGGCGGCCAGCGCCGCGCCCGCCTTCGCCCAGTCCAGCGTCGCGCCGGACAGCGCCGCCGCGCCGAGCGGATCGAGGCCGAGCGAAAGGTCGAGTTTCTTCACATCATAGCTGGCGACGGCGGCTTCGACCGCCGCGACGCAGGCGTCGGCATCGCCGGGAAGGTCGAACACCAGCCGCAGGCCGGCGTCGAGCTGCACGTTCTGCAGGGCCGGGGCCAGCGCGGCGGCGTCCTTGAGGCCGAAGCCATGGGCGCTCGCCGAGCCGGCGAACACGACATGCAGGCCGTTGGCGCCGTTTTCGAGATCGGTCAACGCCAGCTTGTTGGCCTCGGCGCCTTCGGGGTGATCGACGCGGGCGGTCACCGCCCAGTCGCCGGCGCTGCGAAACGCGCGCGGCTTGCCGCTGGCGCGGGCGTAGAGTGGCTGAATGTCGAAGCCGTCATAGGTCTTGGAAATCAATCTTGCGAACGGCGCGCCTTTCAGCGCGGTTTCGACCTTCTGACGCCATTTCTCCTCAGTGGCGGTGGCGAACACATCGGCGAAGGGCGTGGCGGTTTCGGTCGCTGCCATTGGAAGTCTCCTCGAATTTGTTGCCCTTTTGCCACGTCGCGATGAAACGCGCCAGCTTGTCCTTTGGCCAAGATCATCCTGGGTTGACCTTGGGGTTGACCGTTGCCGCAGATCATTTGTCGCCCATGGTCAGAAGCTCAGTACTATTACGCTGGCGCGCAGGTCGCGCTGCCGCCGTTGCGGGTGACGGGAAACCCTGTCCCATGAACGTCGTGGTCAATTTCGAGGCGCTGCATTCGCTGGGGCGGGCCGGGTTCGCCTATTATGTCAATCCCAACGCCGACGAGATGATTTATCGCGCCTCATTCCAGTTCAACTTCGGTTCTTGAGCGCGAACGCGCGTCAAACCCACGGCGCGGTTAACGAATATTAAGCTTTTTCGCGCTGTAACCTGGGGGAACATTTCGGCGGGAGCGTCCCATTCTCGCCGTCTTTGTCCCCCACACCGGACGCGATTGAGCTTCGTTCGAAAAGACCTGCCGATGATTGCGCGCAAAACCCTCGCCAGCCTGTCCGTTCTCGGACTCGCGCTGGCCCCCGTCCTGTCGGGCTGCTCCACCGTGGGCATGGCCGAGGCCGGCTCCAATCTCGGCTCGAACATGCGCTCGGGCGTTTCGGGCGGCGTCTCCAATTTTGGCGGCCTGTTTTCCGGCGGCGCGGATGCGCCGGCCTATTCGACCCGGATTTTCATCGCCTCGACGCGCAAGGGCGGCAATCATTCCACCGAGCTGACGCCCGGCGCGGCCGCGCATTATTCGCAGGACATCATCACCGTGCCGGCCGGCCACGAGGCGGGCGACGTCGAGCGCCCCAACTGGGGCGCGGCCGACCCCAGCCGCCATATCGCGGTCGCCCGCCATTCGGCGTTGGAAGACGGCGAGTTCCGCAGCCAGCTCGCGGCGCAGATTTCCGGCCGCGTCGGCGTCGCCCGCGACGTGCTGGTCTATGTCCACGGTTTCAACACCTCGCTCGACGACGCGCGCTTCCGGCTGGCGCAGCTGGTGGTGGACGGCAATTTCACCGGCGTCCCCGTGCTGTTCACCTGGCCGTCCAAATCGGCGCTGCTCGCCTATGGCGCCGACAAGGAAAGCGCCACCGCCTCGCGCGACGCCTATCTCAAGCTGCTCAACGACATCGCGGCGACGCCGGGCCTCGGCCGCGTGCATATTCTCGCTCACAGCATGGGCACCTGGCTGACCATGGAGACCTTGCGCGAAGCGGCGCTGTCCGGCTCGCCCGATCTCAACGGCAAGCTCGGTCAGGTGTTGCTGGCGGCGCCGGACATCGACCTGTCCGTGTTCCAGCGCCAGATCGCCCGGCTCGACGCCTCGCGCGTCTCGGTGTTCGTCTCCAAGGGCGACCGCGCGCTGCAATTGTCTGCGGGCCTGCAAGGCGACCGCCGGCTCGGCGCGCTCGATCCCGGCTCGGAGAAAGATCGCGACCTGATCGAGCGCCTCGGCGTGCATGTCTATGACATTTCGGAATTTTCAAGCGGCCTGATCGGCCATGACAATTACGCCAACGCCCCGCAGGTGGTCAGTCAGATCGGCGCGACCCTGGCCAAGCCGGGCGCCGCCGACGAAGGACAGGCGGTGATCGACGCGGGCGCTGACCGCACCGTGCGGCCCCCGGCCAACGCCATCACCACGACGGATCTGCCGCCGCTGGCCGCGGCGACGCCTGTGGCGGCGGCTCCTGCGGCGCCGGAACCCGCGAAATAAGCCGGTCCGGCGGAGGCGCCGGGATCAAGCGTCCCGGTTCAACAACGCCTTGAGTTTTTCGCTTTCCTCATCGGACAGCGGCGCAGCCGGCGCGGCCTCCGTCTTCCGATTGCGGCTGTTGCGCCAGATGAAAAAGCCGCCCACGGCGAACAGGGCGAAGGGCGACAGCCACAAAGCCGCCGTGTCCCACTCGAACGGGGGCTTCAGCAGCACGAAATTGCCGTAGCGGTCGACCAGGAAACTCTTGATGTCCTGGTCGCTCTTGCCGGCCTTCAACTGCTCGCGCACCAGCGTGCGCAAGTCGCGGGCGAGCGACGCGTCGGAATCGTCGATCGACTGGTTCTGGCACACCAGGCAGCGCAATTCGGCGGAAATGTTGCGCGCGCGGGATTCCAGCTTGGGGTCCGGCAGGATTTCGTCGGGCTGCAGGGCGTGGGCGGGCAGGGCGAGGGCGGCTAGGGCCGCGACAGCCAACAGGGTCTTGCGCATAAATCACTCCGCCGCTTGCAGGTTGGCCGGAAGCTTGGCCCGCCGCGCCACGCCGACGCGCAGGCGGCGGTCGGCCAGCGACAGCGTTCCGCCCAAGGCCATCGCCAGCGCGCCCAGCCAGATCAGCGAAACCAGCGGCTTCCAGTACATGCGGGCGTCGAACGAGCCGTCCGGATTCTGTTCGGCCACGGCGACATAGATCTGCCCGAGGTTGAGCGTGACAATGCCGGCCTGCGATGTGGCCATCTGCCGCGTCCGGAAGAAGCGTTTGGACGGGTCGAAGGTCGCCACCGTCTTGCCGTCGCGCGCAATCGTCATATGCACGATCGCTTCGCGGTAGTTCGGGCCTTCGGCTGAATCCACCGAGGTCGCCTGCAGCGCGTAGGGGCCGACCTGATAGAGTTCGTTGGGCTGGATCCGGGTGATCTTTTCCACGCCCCAGCCGGTGGCGGCGAGGCCGAGCAGCGTGACGCCGAGGCCGGCGTGGGCCAGCGCCGCGCCCCAGGCCGACAGCGGCAGGCCGGCGAGGCGGGCCAGCGCGTTGGCGCTGCGCCGGACGCCTTGCGGGAACACGCGGCCCCAGATTTCGGCGAAGGCGGCGGTCATCAGATAGATGGCGACGCCTGCGCAGACCACGGAGACGACCGGACCGCCCTGCAGGGCGTAGAAGCCGAGCATGGCGACGAGGCCGAGCGCCGCAACGAGGAACAGCCGCTGCGCCGCGCCCAAAAGGTCGGCGCGTTTCCACGCCAGCAATTGCCCGAGCGGGGCCAGGATCAGGATGGGCGCGAACAGCGGGCCGAAGGTGAGATTGAAGAACGGCGCGCCCACGGTGATTTTCGAGCCGTTCCAAGCCTCCAGCGCCAGCGGATAGAGCGTGCCGATGAAAACGGCGGCGCAGGCGGCGGTCAGCAGCAGGTTGTTGACGACCAGAAAGCCCTCGCGGGAGATCGGCGCGAACAGGCCGCCGCCGGTCAGCGTCGGCGCGCGCAGCATGAACAGGAACAACGCCCCGCCAATGAACAGCACGAGAATGCCGAGGATGAACATGCCGCGCGTCGGGTCGCTGGCGAAGGAGTGCACGGAGGTCAGCACGCCCGAGCGCACCAGGAACGTGCCGAGCAGCGACAGCGAGAACGCGAGGATGGCGAGGAAAATCGTCCAGATTTTCAGCGCCTCGCGCTTTTCCATCACGCTGGCGGAGTGGAGCAGGGCGGTGCCCGCCAGCCAGGGCAGCAGCGAGGCGTTCTCAACCGGGTCCCAGAACCAGAACCCGCCCCAGCCCAGCGTGTAATAGGCCCAGTAGGAGCCCATGGCGATGCCGAGGGTGAGGAAAACCCAGGCGACGAGCGTCCACGGACGGATGAAGCGGGCGAAAGCCGCGTCGATGCGTCCGCCGATCAGCGCGCCGGCCGCCAGCGAGAACACGATGGAGAAGCCGACATAGCCGAGATAGAGCAGCGGTGGATGGATCGCGAGTCCGGGATCCTGCAGGATCGGGTTGAGGTCGTTGCCCTCGATCGGCGGCGTGGCGATGCGCGCGAACGGTTCGGAGGTCAGCAGGATGAACAGCAGGAAGGCGGCGCTGAGGCAGCCCTGCACAGAAATGGAATCGGCCAGCAGGCGCGGCGGGATCGCCCGCGAGAACGCCGCCATGGCCGCGCCGCACAGGGTGAGGATCAGGGCCCACAGCATCATGGAGCCTTCGTGATTGCCCCAGACGCCGGAGATTTTGTAGATCATCGGCTTGGTCGAATGGGAGTTTTCGACCACATTGACCAGCGAGAAATCGGAAACGACATGGGCGTAGGTGAGCGCGGCATAGGCCAGCGCCACCAGGGCGAATTGCGTCAGCGCCAGCGGGCGCGCCGTCGCCATCAGGCGGCCGTCATGGGCGCGGGCGCCCCAGAACGGCAGGATGATCTGCATCAGCGCCAGGGCCAGCGCCAGGGCGAGAGCGAAATGGCCGGTTTCGACAATCATTTGGACGCTCCGGCGGCGGTGGTCGCGGCGGTCGGCGTCGTTCCTTGCGCCGCGGGGCCGCCTTCCTGCCACACGCCCTGTTTCTTCAGCGCGTCGGCGACTTCGCGCGGCATGTAGCGCTCGTCATGCTTGGCGAGAATGGAATCGGCCTTGAACACGCCGGCCGTATCCAGCGCGCCCTCGGCCACCACGCCCTGGCCCTCCTTGAACAGGTCGGGCAGCAGGCCGGTATAGGTCACGGACACGTCGCCCTTGCCGTCGGTGACCTCGAACTTCACGCTCTTGCCTTCGAGATGGACCAGCGTGCCGGTCTTGACCAGACCGCCGATGCGCAGCCGCGTTCCCGGCCCGACATGCTTTTCCGCCAGCTCGCCCGGCCCATAGAAGAACACCACATTGTCGCGCAAGGCGAACAGGATGACGCCGACCGCGAGCGCCAGCACGCCGAGGGCCGAACCGATCAAAGTGAGTCGCTTCTGCTTGCGCGTCATTTGCCGTCCACTCCCAACTCGCGCGCCTGCGCGTCGATTTTCGCCAGCCCCCCCGCGTCCTGCGCCAGGGCTTTGCGGGCGTCGTCGAGCGCGGCTTTGGCTTTATCGTTTTCGTTTAATACTTTATAGGCGCGAATGAGGCGCGCCCATTCCTCGGCGGATCCGCCTTTTTCCGACAGGCGCTTGGCGAGGCCCTCGACCATGGCGTTGATCGTCTTCTGCTGCGCGTCCGACGGTTGCGCGACCTTCTGGGCGACCGGGCCTTTGGCGTCGAGTTCGGCGATCTGTTGGTCGACCGCGACGCGCGGCGGCGATCCCTCCGGCAGGTCGGCGGCCAGCGCCGACCAGATTTCGCGGGCGCGCTCGAATTCGCCCTTCTGCGCAGCGGCGGCGCCGACGAAATAGCGCACTTCCGGCGATTTCGGGGCCATCTGCAGGGCGCGGGCGATATGCGCCTCCGCCTGCGGCGTAAAGTCGCCATTGTTAGCGTTGGCCATGGCCTCGGCCAGCCGGATGTGACGCTCGGGCGTTTCCCCGAGCAGGCGCAGCGCCTCCTCGCGGGCGTGAACGGCCTTTGCGGCGTCGCCGAGCCGCTGCCATACCGGGGCCATCAGCTCCAGCGCCTTGCCGTCCTCGGGATGGGCGGCGATATGCGCCTCCATCTTGGCGACCGCGACCATGAAGTCGCCCTGGGCCGGCGCCGACTTGAGCCGCGCTTCCAGCGGCATGTCCGGCAGGTCGGGGTGGCCGACCTGCGTATAGAGGCCGACAGCGACCAGCGGCACGAAAACCAGCGCCAGCGCCGCCGCGATCTTGCGGTTGACCGGCGCGCCGGCGGCCGGCGTCTCCTGCGGGGCGGCGGCGATCAGGCGGCGCGCGGCCAGCGCTTTGGCGGCCTCCGCCTGATCGGGGTCGATGGCGCCGCGTTCGCGCTCGGCGTCGATCTCGTCGATCTGGGCGCGGTAGAAGGCGACGTCGGCGGCGTCCTCCGCGACTTTCGGGGCGGGTCGGGACAAGGGCCACAGGGCGCTGAACACGGCGACGCCCGTCAGCAGGGCGAAAACAATCCAGATCATGGCTTGGTTCTTATCCGTTTGCTCGGCCCAAAGGAAGGGGCAGCCGCCGCCCTCGCGCGCTTCAGCGTGCGCGGACGCAAAATGCGCGGCGATCTTTTCGGGCGAATCCGACCCGGCCGCCCCTTCGTCGCCCAGGCGCCTTGCCTTCCGGCCGCCGGCGGATCATCTTCGGAAAAACGCCGCAAGAGTCGCCTCATGTCCGTCGATCCGCAGAATGTCCCCGGCAAGGTCCTTGTCGGCAAGGCCGAGGATTTCATCTACCTGCTGCTGAAATATGGCAACCGCCACGGGCTGATCGCGGGCGCGACCGGCGGCGGCAAGACGGTGACGCTGCAGACCCTCGCCGAGGGCTTCGCCAATGCCGGAACCTGCGTCTTCGCCGCCGATGTGAAGGGCGATCTGTCGGGCGTCGCCATGCCGGGCGAGGAAAAACCCTTCATCGCCAAACGCGCGCGCGAGCTTGGCCTCGCCTGGGAGGAGAATCAGTTCCGCGCGGTGTTCTGGGACGTGTTCGGCGAAAAAGGCCATCCGGTGCGCGCCACCGTCTCCGAAATGGGGCCGCTGTTGCTGTCGCGCATTCTGGAGCTGAACGACGTGCAGGAGGGCGTGCTCAACATCGCCTTCCGCGTCGCCGACGAGCAGGGGCTGGCGCTGCTCGACCTCAAGGATCTCCGGGCCATTCTCGCCTATGTCTCGGATCAGGCGGCGGAGCTGCAGCCGCGCTACGGCAATGTGTCCGCCGCCAGCGTCGGCGCCATCCAGCGGCAATTGCTGGTGCTGGAGAATCAGGGGGCGGAAAAATTCTTCGGCGAGCCGGCGCTGGACATCACCGATCTGATCCAGCCCGACATCGACGGGCGCGGCTTCATTCATATTCTGAAAGCCGAAAAGCTGATCCTCAGCCCCAATCTCTACGCCACCTTCCTGTTCTGGCTGCTGTCGGAGCTGTTCGCCCGGCTGCCGGAGGTCGGCGATCTCGACAAGCCGAAACTGGTCTTCTTCTTCGACGAGGCGCATTTCCTGTTCGACGAGGCGCCCAAGCCGCTTTTGCGCGCCATCGAACAGCTTGTGCGGCTGATCCGCTCCAAGGGCGTGGGCGTCTATTTCGTCACGCAAAACCCGATCGACGTGCCCGATGTCGTGCTGGGACAGCTCGGCAACCGCGTCCAGCACGCATTGCGCGCCTTCACCCCGCGCGACCAGAAGGCGGTCAAGGTCGCCGCCGAAACCTTTCGGCGCAACCCGGCGCTCGACACGGAGGCGGCCATCACCAGCCTCAAGGTTGGCGAGGCGCTCGTCTCCATGCTCGACGAATCGGGGTCGCCGACCATGGTCGAGCAGGTCAGAATCGCGCCGCCGGCCACGCGCGTCGGCCCGATCACCGACGCCGAGCTGACGCAGGTGCAGGAGTCGAGCCCGCTCAAGGGCAAGTATGACACGGCCATCGACCGCGAATCCGCCTTTGAGATTCTGCAGGCGCGGGCGCAGGGCCGCGCCAGCGGCGCGCCGGTGGGAGCGCAGCAGGACGGCGGCCTTTTGTCGCACATCGGCTCGGGCCTGGGAGAGCTGTTCAAGCCGCAGGGGCGGCGCATGTCGCTCGGGCAGGCGGCGCTGCGTTCGGCGGCCACTTCGGCGGCGCGCGCCGTGGGCTCGGCCATCGCCAAGGAGATCGTACGCGGCATTACCGGCGTGATGAAGTAGTTCACGCGAAAATTACCAAAAATTCATGCTCCCGCCACAGCGAGGCAAGGAGCGACGCCCCATATTACAGAACGAAACGGCTTGGCCCATCTCCGCCAGTTCTGTCATGGAGCCCGAAACAATGTCGCTGCCTACCGATCAGAATTCCGCACTGACGCACGCCAAGCGGGCGAAGTCGCTGCGCGGAGTGCTGCTCGGCGCCGCCGCCGCAGCCTCGCTGGCCGTCTCGGCCGGCATGGTCCTGCCGCTCGCGGCCCGCGCCGAAGCGCCGGTCACGCAAGGAATGGCCGCCGTCGGCCCGGCGTCTTTCGCCGACATGGTCGATCGCGTGAAGGGCGCCGTGGTTTCGGTCAAGGTGACCACGATCGACAAGGCCGAGGCCGACATGGGCGAAGGCCCCAGCCTGCCTCCGGGCATGCCGCCGCTGTCGCCCGACGATCCGCTCTATCGCTTCTTCAAGCGCTTCGGCGGCCCGCATGGCGAGGCCCGCCCCCACAAGGGTCAGGCGCAAGGCTCCGGCTTCATCATTTCTTCCGACGGCTATGTCGTCACCAACAATCATGTCGTTGAGAACGCCACCGACGTTTCGGTGACGCTCGATGGCGGCAAGACGGTCTCAGCCAAGGTGATCGGCACCGACAAGAAGACCGATCTGGCCCTCTTGAAGATCAACGAGGCCGGAACCTACCCGTATGTGCAGTTTTCCGGCGAGACGCCCCGCGTCGGCGACTGGGTGATCGCGGTCGGCAATCCGTTCGGCCTCGGCGGCACCGTCACCGCTGGCATCGTCTCCGCCCGCGGCCGCGACATTGGCTCTGGCCCCTATGACGATTACCTGCAGATCGACGCGCCGGTGAACCGCGGCAATTCCGGCGGCCCGACCTTCAACACCAGAGGCGACGTGGTCGGCGTGAACACCGCGATCTTCTCGCCGTCGGGCGGCAGCGTCGGCATCGGTTTCGCCATCCCTTCGGAAGTCGCCAAGGACGTGGTGGCGGCGCTCAAGGACAAGGGCGCGGTGACGCGCGGCTATATCGGCGTGCAGATCCAGCCGGTCACCCAGGATATCGCCGACAGCCTCGGCCTGAAATCGACCAAGGGCGCGCTGGTGGCGCAGACCCAGCCGAACACGCCGGCGGGCAAGGCCGGCATCGCCTCGGGCGACGTCATCACCGCCGTCAATGGTGAGAAGGTCGACGGCCCGCGCGAACTGTCGCGCAAGATCGCCGCCCTTGGCCCGGACGCCACGGCGCAGCTGACCTATATCCATAACGGTTCGGAAAAGATCGCGGCCGTGAAGCTCGGCCAGTTGCCGGCCGAGAAGGAAGCGCGCCTCGATGCGCCCAAGGCGCGCGGCGGCCGCACCGAACTGGCCAAATTCGGCATGAGCCTCGCGCCCGCCGCCGATGTTCCCAACGCCGGCCGTGAGGGCGCGGCGGTGGCCGATCTCGATCCGGACGGCGTCGCGGCGCAAAAAGGCCTGCGCACCGGCGACGTGATCCTCGACGCCGGCGGCAAGCCGGTGACCGGCCCGGAAGACATCGTCGCCGCCCTCGACACCGCCCGCAAGGATGGCCGCAGCGCCGTGCTGCTGCGCGTCAAGACCGGCGACAACACGCATTTTCTCGCCCTGCCGACCAATCCGTCGTGAAGGGCTAGCAAGTCTCAGGACGCAATCAGCCGCGTCCACCTTCGGCAGGCCGGTATCCCCTCTCAACCGGCCTGCCGTTTTTTTTTGCCTCTGCTATAGTCGCGTCATGCGAATCCTAATTATTGAAGACGACGCACAGGCGGCGGCCTATCTGGTCAAGGCGTTTCGAGAAGCGGGGCACATGGCGGAATCGGCGGGCGACGGCGTGTCCGGCTACGCCCGCGCCGAAGCTGGCGGTTTCGACGTGCTGATCGTCGATCGGATGCTCCCCAAAATGGACGGCCTGACCGTGATCGGCGGCCTGCGCGAGCAGAAGATCGACACGCCCGTATTGATTCTGTCGGCGCTCGGCCAGGTGGACGACCGCGTCAAGGGGCTGCGCGCCGGCGGCGACGACTATCTCCCCAAACCCTATTCCTTCGCCGAACTGCTGGCCCGCGTCGAAATTCTGGCGCGGCGGCGTCCTGGCGGCGCGACGGAAGACGCGCTCTACCGCGTCGCCGATCTGGAAATGGACCGGCTCAAGCACAAGGTTTTTCGCGCCGGCAAGGAGATCGTGCTGCAGCCGCGCGAATTCCGCCTGCTGGAATATCTGATGCGCCACGCCGGACAGGTGGTGACGCGCACCATGCTGCTGGAAAATGTCTGGGACTATCATTTCGATCCGCAGACCAATGTGATCGACGTCCACATTTCCCGCCTGCGCGGCAAGATCGACAAGGGGTTCGAGCCGCCGCTGCTGCAGACGGTGCGCGGCGCCGGCTATTCCTTGCGCGAGGGGAATTTTTAGGGAAACGCGCGCTCCTCCACCACCCCGATCGCAAAACCGTCCCAGCCCTTGGCGCCGACGGTTTGCAGGGCGGTGGCCGTCCAGCGTTTTTCCTCGGCGGCGTAATCGAAGAAGCGCCGCGTTCCCTCGACGTCGGGACGCAGGTTCGTGGCGTCGAGAATCGCGCCCTTGCGCACGACATTGTCCACGATCACCGTCGCGCCGACCCGCGCCAGCTTCAGCGCCCAGTCGAGATAAGCGGCGTTGTTCTCCTTGTCGGCGTCGATGAAGACGAAATCGAAGCTGCGGCCTTCCGCCGCCAGCGCGGGCAGCAGGTCGAGCGCGGCGCCGACGCGCAGATCGACCTTGCCGGCCAAGCCCGCCGCCGCGAGATTGCTCCGGGCCACGTCCGCGTGGGCCGGCGCATATTCCAGCGTCACGACCTGACCGTCCTCGGGCAGGGCGCGGGCCAGCCAGATGGTGGAATAGCCGCCGAGGGTTCCGATCTCCAAAATGGTCTTGGCCCCGGTCGCGCGCGCCAGCACATGCAGGAACTTGCCCTGCGGCGGCGACACGTCGATCGAGGGCAGGCCGGCGGCCCGGTTGGCCGCCAGCGCGGCGTCGAGCGCCGGGTCGGGCGCGAGCAGGCGTTCGCCGATATACGCGTCCACCGCACCCCAGTCCGCTTCCGTCATGCGATCATCCTTTGAGGTCGCCTAGCGCCCGTCCTGTCCCGGTTCGGAGCGGATCTGGCGCGGGCGCGCCGGCTCCAGCAGCGGCCGCGCCGCCAGCAGCCAGGGCGCCCACATCATTTGCGCCGCCTGCGCCCAGAGCTTGACGGGATTGGCCGTCGCCAAGGCGTCGCCGAACGCCTGGAACGAGGGCGACGCGCGCAAGGTGATCGAAACTTCTTCCCAATCGCCCCGGGGCGATTGCTGATGGGTGACGTCGATGTCGAGTCCGTTCAGGCGTGCGCGCGCGATGGTGACATCGGCGCCGGGTTCCCGATAGGTCCGTTCAGGCATTGGCTTGGCCTCCAACCGTCGATCGGCGTGGCCAGTATGCCGCATCGCGGCGCAAAGGAAAGCGAAAGCTTGCGCCGCCCCGCGTCAATATTCGCGAATGCTTTCGTCGAGTCCGCGCAGCAGCGGATAGAGGAAGTAAGACATCACGCTGCGGTCGCCGACCTTCATCTCGGCGGTGACGGCCATGCCCGGCAGCAGTTGCGCGCGCTCGCCGCTCGCGCGCAGCCGAACCTCGGTGAGATCGACCACGACGCGGTAATAGGGCGTCGTCTTGTCATGGAGGGCTTCGGTCTTGGCGTCGGGCGCGAAAGCGTCCTGGCTGATCACGCGCACGACGCCGGAGGCGGCGCCATATTTCTGGAACGGGAACGCGTCGAATTTGACGCGAACCGGCTGTCCCACCGCGACCTGTCCGATGTCGCGCCCCTCGACGTTGACTTCGGCCTGCAGCGGCGAGTTGCGCGGCGCCAGCACGAACAAAGGCTCCGCCTCGCGCGCCACCGAACCGACGCTGCGGCCGGCGATTTCCAGCACCACGGCGTCGGCGGGCGCCTGCAGCACGATGAGGTTGCGGCGCAGTTCGGCCTTTTTCAACTCCTCGGCGGCGCTGGCGCTCTTGGCCAGCGTCTCCACCAAATCCTGATAGGCCGCGCGGCGAAAATCCTCGACGAACACGGCGCGGTCGGCGTCGGCCTTGTCGACGCGATGCGATTGCTCCTCGATGGCGCCGCGCACGCGCGCCAGATTGCTCTCGACCTCCAGCCGCGCCTCGCGCGACAGGAACATGTTGAGCTTCGAGCCGATCTCCCGCGCCGCCAGCGTGTCGCGCATGGTCTCGATCGAGCGCATCGTCTCCAGGCGCTGGACCAGAACCGTCTCCTCGGCGCGGGCGGTTTTCAGATTGGCCTTGGCCGAGGCGATCTGCGTGTCGAAATCGTGGATCTGGGCGTCGTAATGCGCCTTGCGCTGCCGGTAAACGTCGGCTTGCAGCAGTTCGTCGGCGCTGGCGGGCGCGCTCGGGCTGAACGGCTCGCCGCGCAGCTCGGCCTGCAGCCGGGTTATGGCCGCGTCGAAGGCCGAGCGCCGGCTGCGCAGCGCGTCGAAATCGGCCTGCGAGAAGGTCGGGTCGAGCGTCGCCAGCGCCTCGCCGCGCTCGACGCGGTCGCCCGCCTTCACATGCATCGCCCGGATCACCGAAGTCTCCAGCGGCTGCACCACAATGTTGGGGCTGGTGGTGACCAGCTTGCCTTGCGCGGCGACGATGGTGTCGACATGCGAGACGCTGGCCCAGACCACAGCGGAGGCGATCAGCGCGACCACGGCGTAAAGGGTGGCGCGCGCCAGGCGCGGCGGCGGCCGATGTTCGATTTCGGCCGCGTCGGACTGGAATTCGATCAGCAGGGCGGAGCGCCGCCCCGGCGCGCCCGGCGCGGTCAGGGCGCGCGCCGCCGTCGCGCGCGCCAGCGCCAGCGCGGAGCGGGCCTCGTCGGTCGCGCTCATCCGGCTTGCCTCGTCTGCTGGCTCCACAGCCTGCGGTAAAGGCCGCATTTCGACAGCAGCCGGTCGTGGGGGGCGAGATCGACGACGCGGCCGCGTTCGAGCACGAGAATCTGGTGGGCGTCGGCGAGCATGGACAGGCGGTGCGACACGATGATCACCGTGCGGCCCTCGGCGATGCGGCGCAGGTTGGCGCGCACGATGGTCTCGCTTTCGGAATCGAGCGCGCTGGTGGCTTCGTCCAGGATCAGGATGCGCGGGTCCGCCACCAGCGCGCGGGCGATGGCCAGGCGTTGCTTCTGCCCGCCCGACAGATTGCACGCGTTCTCCTCCAGCAGCGTGTCGAAGCCGCGCGGCAGCCGCTCGATGAATTCGTCGGCGCCGGCGAGTTGCGCGGCGCGCATCACCTCGGCGAAGCTGGCGTCGCGCTTGGCCCGCGCGATATTTTCGCGCACCGTGCCGCGAAACAGGAAATTGTCCTGCAGCACCACGCCGATATTGCGGCGCAGATGCGCGAGATCGAGTTCGCGGGAGTCGAAACCATCGAGGCGCAGCACGCCGCTCGAGGCCGGGTGCATGCCGCAGATCAGCCGCGTCAGCGAGGTCTTGCCGGAGCCGCTGCGCCCGACGATTCCGAAAATCGCGCCCGGCGCAATGTCGAACGAAACGTCGTCGAGCGCGAGCGCGGCGTCCGGCGCATAGCGGAACGAGACGTTCTCGAACACGATGCCGCCGGAAAAGTCGGGGCGCAGGCCCTGGCGGGCGCTGTCGCGCTCGGGCGCCCGATTCATCACCTCGCCCAGCATCTTGACCGCCAGCGCCACCTCCTGAAATTCATGCGCCATGGTCACGAGCTGAACCAGCGGGCCGGACACCCGCCCGGCCAGCATGTTGAAGGCGACCAGCGCGCCCACCGTCATGGCGCCGCTGAACACGTCGAGCGCGCCCAGGGCGATGATGCCGATGGTGGACAATTTTTCCAGACAGCCGGTCAGCGCCTGGGCGCCCGCCGAGATTTTCTCGACGCCGAACCGCATGGTCGCCGCCTGCGCGCAGCGGTCGTTCCAGTCGCGGCTCTGCGAGGGTTCGAGCGAGAGGGCCTTGACGGTCGGCATGCCGTGCACCGTCTCGACCAGTTGGGCCTGCCGCGCGCCTTCGGCCAGATAGAGCGCCTCCAGGCGGCGGCGGAACGGCCCCATCAAGGCCGCGACCACCCCGCCGGTGATCGCGGCGAAGCCCAGCACCACCAGAGTGAGCTTCACGCTGTAAAGCAGCAGCACCGGAACGAAGACGGCGAGCGACAGCGCGTCCAGCGTGGTCAGGAACAGCCGCCCGGTCAGGAATTCGCGGATGCGCGCCGCCTGCTGCATGTGCTTGACCAGCACGCCGGCCGAAATGTGCTCGAAAAAGGCGATGGGCAGGCCGAGCAGATGGCCGAAGGTTTTAGTGGCGACGCGGACGTCGATCTTGTTGGTGGCGTAGAGCAGCAGGTAGCGCCGCAGGAAGGTGAACAGGGCGTCGAAGGCCAGCGCCCCCACCGCGCCGCCCGCGAGCACGTAGAGCGTGGAAAAACTCTCGTGCACCAACACTTTGTCGATCACCAGCTGGAAGAAGATCGGCAGCGCTAGCCCCAGCGCATAGAGCACGATGGCCGCCAGCGCGACATCGGCGAACAGCCGCCATTGCCGCCCGAGTTCGGGCAAGAACCAGCGCAGCCCGAACGCCGGCGCGTCGTCCGGGCGCCGGTCGCGCTTCGTCAGGATCGCGTCGCCCGACCATCGCGCGCAAAACGCCTCCTGGCGCACCACCAGCGGTTCGTTGCGGCGCTCGGCCAGCGGATCGATCAGGCGAACGGACTCCCCGGCGCCGTCCGCCCCTGGCGCGACGCCGACCACCACGATCCAGTTGCCGTTGTCGAGGCGCAGCATCGCCGGAAACGCCTCGCCGAGCTGAAGCAGATCGGACCAGTCGAGCCGCGTGGCGCGCGCGCGCAAGCCGGCCTCGGCCGCCATGCGCAGCACCAGCGCGGGATCGATCGGGCCGGCCCCGATCCCATAAGCGTGGCGCAGGCGGTCGGCCGGCAGATCCAAGCCATGGGCGTTGGCGACCAGGGCGAGGCATTCGAGCGCGGTGCGCGCCCCGTGCGGCGCCGGCGGCGCCTCGGCCTCGGCCTCAGGCGCGTCAGCGGAAATTGACTGAAGCATTCGGCGAACCTGAAGGCGCGGTTTCGACCAGGATGGGTTGCGTCGCGGGCCGCGACTCCGGCGCGTTGCGGCGGACGACCCCGGCCGCGACCAGGCTTTGCAGCGCCTGTTGCATGACTTCGACCGAATTGGCGAAGGCGTCCACCGAGAGAATCAGCCGCTGGCGGAAGGCGCGCTTGGGCGCATTGTTGTCGTCGCGCTCCGTCGGCGACAGGCTGACCAGATCGAGGCGGACGATCGAACCGCTCACGGTGATCTCGTCCACCCCGTCGGTATAGAGTTCGGCGTGCATGATCGGCTCCTGTCTTGCCGTGCGGCCTGAAGAAGAGGCCGATTCCGTCCATCTTGTCCGGGCGTCCGTTCCCTCGCCCCGTTCCTGGAGCTGGGACCTGTCAATTTTAGATTTAAATTAAATTATCCGTCAATTGAATTTTTGGCAAATAAATTTGATCGAGGCGCTCTCGCCGGGTTTTCGCGCAGACTCGGAAACTACGAATTACCGCTGTATGTCCGTTGTTTGATTCCGGTATGGTGAGGCGGGGAATGAGTCCGCGAGGGTATTTGCAGGCAATATATTTATTGGACAAATTGATTTTATGATTATTTAATTCTGTCGATGCCGAATATGGGCTGCTGTGGTCACGGGAGGGGATCCGATGGGCGCTCCGCAACAGCAAGACAAGTTTCGCAACAAGCTCAGGCCGGCGGAGATCGTCGCGCCGGGCGCGCCTGCTGGCGCGCCGCTCGCAGCCTTGGCGGGTCCGGTCTGGTCGGGGTCGGACGCCGACGACGCGGCGCAACTGACCGGCTTCGGCGACATCGCCCGCGGCGCCGCGCTGGCCGCTGGCTTCGTCGGCTGGCGCGCGCATGCGCCGACGTCATTTCCGGGCGGCGCGCCCGCCGCGCCGCTCGCCCCCGCGCCGCTCGCCCCCGCGACGGACGCCGCCGCAATCTGGCCGTCGGCGCACAAGCTGGAGGCGCCGGCGTCTCTTGACGCCGCAGCCGCGAGCGCGGCGGGCGAGCCCGCGCCGGTGCTGATCCTCAGTTCGACGCCCGTGTCGAGCGCCGGGAGTCCGGCTGCTGCGCAGGCGCTGACGCTTTCGCCGCCCGTGTTGTGCTGCGGCGTGTGCGGATATTATCAGTGCCCGACGCAACTGCTGCTCACCGACAAGGGGCTTGCCGGCACATTCTCGGGCGATGGCCCGAACGCCGTCGCCTCGC
Organism: Rhodoblastus acidophilus; assembly: GCF_900187365.1. Lineage (GTDB taxonomy): Bacteria > Pseudomonadota > Alphaproteobacteria > Rhizobiales > Beijerinckiaceae > Rhodoblastus > Rhodoblastus acidophilus. The sequence continues at coordinate 1,097,893 of NZ_FYDG01000001.1, read as the reverse complement.
TGTCGCACAGCTTCGCCATCCCGATGTCGAATCAACTGGTCGGGGGAACGGCGGCCAGCAGCGGCTATCCGACCGGCAGCGGCCACACCACCAGCGACTATGGCGTTCTCTCGGGCGCCGTCACGACCACGACGGCGGCGCAGGCCGCGGCCTATCAGAGCGCGCTGGCGGCGTCGCTGGGTTCGACGTCGAACCTCAACCCGATCGTGCTGGAGAATCTCAAGCCGGGCAATCCCGTCAGCGAATGGGGCATAGACGGCGGCGGCTCCACCAATATCGAAGGCTTCGCCACCGACATCAGCGTCAATCACGGCAACGCCATCAGCTTCAAGATCAACACGGATTCCACCAATTACCGCATCGACATCTACCGGCTCGGCTATTACGGCGGCCTGGGCGCGCGCAAGGTCGACACGCTCTATCACACCGGCTTGCAGTCGCAGCCCGATCCGCTGGTGGACGCCGCGACCGGGCTGGTGGACGCGGGCAACTGGTCGGTGTCGGCCACCTGGAACGTGCCGGGCGACGCCGTGTCCGGCGTCTATATCGCCAAGCTGACGCGGCTCGACGGCGTGGCCGGCGAAAACCAGATTCCCTTCATCGTGCGCGACGATTCCAGCACGAGCGATGTCGTGTTCCAGACCTCCGACGAGACCTGGCAGGCTTATAACGGCTGGGGAATCGCCAATTTCTACGGCGGCGAGGGGCCCGCCACCGGGCAGGGCGCCGGGCGCGCCTATGCGGTCAGCTACAATCGTCCCATCGCCACGCGCGGCGGCGTGGGAACGGCGGCCGGCGCCCAGGACTATCTGTTCGGCGCGGAATATTCGGCCATCTCCTGGTTGGAGCAGAACGGCTACGACGTGTCCTATCTGTCGGGCGTCGATGTGGACCGCTACGGCTCGCTGCTGCTCAATCACAAGGTCTATCTCGACGCCGGCCATGACGAATACTGGACGGAACAGCAGCGGCTGAATGTCGAGGCGGCGCGCGACGCCGGCGTCAATCTCGAATTCTGGAGCGGCAACGAAGTCTATTGGGCGACGCGGCTCGGTTCGAGCATCAGCAGCGACCAAACCAGCAACCGCACGCTGATCTCCTACAAGGAAACCTGGGCCAATTCCGACATCGACCCGAGCAGCCAGTGGACCGGCACGTTCATGGACCCGCGCTTCAGCTCGCAGACCGGGGCGGGGACGCCGCAGAACAGCCTGACCGGACAATTGTTCCAGGTTGACGACACGCGCTTCAGCATCGGCCTCAAGTCGATCACGATTCCTTACAGCGACGCCAATCTCCGGTTCTGGCGCAACACCAGCGTCGCCAATCTGCAACCCGGCCAGACCGCGACCCTGACCCAGAATTATCTCGGCTACGAATGGGACGAGGCGGTGGACAACGGCTTCCAGCCCGCCGGCCTTGTCGCGCTGTCCTCGACAACGCTGGACGTCGACACGCTGCTGCTCGACTATGGCAACACCACCGGCGCCGGAACGGCGACGCACCAGTTGACGCTGTATCGGGCGCCGTCCGGCGCGCTCGTTTTCGGCGCCGGCACGGTCTATTGGGCCTGGGGCCTGAGCGACAGCCACGATCTCGAGCAAACGCCGACCGACATCCGCGTGCAGCAGGCCATGGTCAACCTGTTCGCCGACATGGGCGTGCAGCCGCAAACCCTGGCCTCGGGCCTGATCAAGGGGCAAGCGAGCACGGATCGCACCGCGCCCGTCTCCAGCATCGACGCCATCGGCGCCGTGACGGCGGGCGAGCTTTACACGCTCACCGGAACCGTCTCCGACGTCGGCGGCGTGGTGGCGGGCGTCGAGCTCTCGACCGATGGCGGCGCGAGCTGGCATCCGGCGACGGCGACGGGAGGCGCGGTGTGGACTTACACCTGGTCGCCGCAGGTCGCCGGGACCGTCACGATTTTGTCGCGCGCGGTGGACGACAGCATCAATCTGGAGACGCCGTCGGCCGGGCGCGCGGTCACCATCGCCCCCGCGCCCTATCTCACGCTGTTTTCCGGCGCCTCGACGCCCGCCGTGGTCAATACGACGGACGCCGGCGCGGTCGAACTCGGCCTGCGGTTCTCCTCGTCCGTGGCGGGAATCGTGACCGGCGTGCGCTTCTACAAGAGCAGCCAGGACACCGGCGTTCATACCGGCGAACTATGGTCGAGCGCCGGCGCGTTGCTGGCGACCGTCACCTTCTCCAATGAAACGGCGAGCGGCTGGCAATCCGCGACCTTCTCCAGTCCGGTGACGATCACGGCCAACCAGACCTATACGGTGTCCTATCACACCAATGTCGGGCACTATTCCAACACCCAGGGCTATTTTGCCTCGACGATCTCCAGCGGCCCGCTGAAGGCCGCCCCCGACGCCGGCGTGTTCGCCTATGGCGCCGCAAGCGCCTTCCCGACCAGCAGCTACGATTCCACCAATTTCTGGGTGGACGTCATGTTCGTCCCCAGCTCCGGCGTCGCCGATACGCCGCCGGTCGCCGTCGCCGACAGCGGTCTGGTCGACGTGGCGAACGCTCCGCTGGTCATCGCCGCCTCGCAATTGCTCGCCAATGATTCCGATCCCGACGGCGACACCCTTACGATTGCATCCGTGAGCGGGGCGACGCATGGAACTGTGGTTCTCAATCCGCAATCCAACCCGGCCAACACCACGGTGACCTTCACGCCGGAGGCCGGCTATACCGGCGCCGCGTCGTTTTCCTACACGGTGTCCGACGGTCGCGGCGGGACGTCCGCCGCGCTGGTGAGCCTGACGGTCGCGCCCGCCGGAAGCGCCAGCTACAGCCTGTTCACCGCCGCCAACATTCCGGCCAGTGTTAACGAGAACGACGGACAGCCGCTCGAACTCGGCGTGAAATTCACCGCCTCGGCGGCGGGGCAGGTGACGGCGCTGAAATTTTACCGCTCGGCGGGCGACACGGGAACGGACTTGCTCGATCTCTGGACCGCGACCGGAACGAAGCTGGCGACCGCAACTTTCGCCAACACGGGCGCCAGCGGCTGGCAGACGGTGACGCTGGCGAGTCCGGTCACGATCACGGCCGGCGCCACTTATGTCGCCTCCTACCATACCACCGGCGCCTATGTCGCGACGGCCAATTATTTCACCGCCGCCGTCGCCAGCGGCCCGCTCACCGCCGTGGCGAGCGGCAATGGCGTTTATAGCTATGGCGGCTCCGCGACCGAGGGGCTGTTCCCGTCGAATACATGGAACGCGACCAATTATTGGGTGGACGTGGTGTTCCAGCCGACCGGCGCGTCCGGCTCCGGCCCGACGGCTGTGGCGGATGCGGGCGACGCCACGGAAAAGGGCGGCGTCGCCAATGGCTCGGGCGGCGCGGCCGCGACGGGGAATGTGCTCGCCAACGACAGCGGCGCCGCCAAGACCGTGACGGCGGTCGCGTTTGGAGCGACGGCCGGCGCGCTCGGCGCGTCGTTGGCCGGCGCCCATGGCGGCCTCGTGCTCAACGCCGACGGCGGCTACACGTATACGATCAACGAAAACGACGCGGCCGTGCAGGCTCTGCGGCAGCCGACCGACACGCTGACGGATGTGTTCAGCTACACCCTGGCCGATTCCTCCGGCGCCACCGCCTCCACCACGCTGACCATCACCCTTCACGGCGCCGACGACGCCCCGACGCTGGCGGCCCAGACGCCGGCGCAGACCGCCGTCGCCGGCCAGGCTTTCAGCTACGCCCTGCCGGCCGGAACCTTCACCGACGTCGACAGCGGCGATGCGTTGACCTATGCGGCGACCGACGCCAGCGGCGCCGCCTTGCCGAACTGGCTGACGTTCAATGCGGCGACACGTACGTTTTCCGGCGCGCCCGCCAGCGCCGACATCGGTTCGCGCGTCATCAAGGTTTCCGCGACCGACGCCGCCGGCCTGTCCGCCAGCGAGACGTTCAATCTGACGGTTTCGACCAGCCCGGCGACCACCGTCAGCCTGTTCGGCGCCACGACGCCGTCGACGGCGCCGGCATCCTATAACGATGGCGCGCCGATCGAGCTGGGCGTGAAATTCACCGCCGCCACGGCGGGACAGGTGACGGCGCTGAAATTCTACCGCGCAGCAAGCGATACGGGGACCGACGTGCTGGACCTCTGGAGCGCGACGGGAACGAAACTGGCGAGCGTCACCTTCTCCAACACCAGCGCCAGCGGCTGGCAGACGGTCGGGCTGGCGAGCCCGGTCACGCTCACGGCCGGCGCGACTTATGTCGCCTCGTATCACACCACCGGCGCCTATGTGGCGACGGGCGGCTTTTTCGCCGGCCCGGTCGCGAGCGGCGCTTTGACGGCGCCCGCCAACGCCGGCGTCTACGCCTATGGCGGCTCCGCGACCGAGGGGCTTTTCCCGACCAACAGCTATAATTCCACCAATTACTGGGCGGATCTCGCCTTCCAGCCAACCGCGTGAAGGAGGCGGCGATGGACCAACGGCTGCCCGTGACGGTTCTCACGGGTTTTCTCGGCGCCGGCAAGACTGCGCTGCTCAATCATGTTCTGAGCAATCGCGAGGGCCTGCGCGTCGCGGTCATCGTCAACGACATGAGCGAGGTCAACATCGACGCCGAACTGGTGCGCAATGGCGAGGCCGGGCTGTCGCGCGCCAGCGAGCGGCTGGTGGAAATGACCAACGGCTGCATCTGCTGCACGCTGCGCGACGACCTGCTGGCGGAGGTGCGGCGGCTGGCGGCGGAGCAGCGGTTCGACTACCTGCTGATCGAGAGCACCGGCATTGGCGAGCCGCTGCCCATCGCGGCGAGTTTCGCCTATCGCGACGCCGAGGGAATTTCCTTGTCCGACGTGGCGCGGCTCGACGCGCTGATCACCGTGGTCGACGCCGCCACGCTGGCGGGCTGGTTCGCGCGCCACGATCCGCTGAGCGAGCCGTGCGAACCGGGCGAGCGGAGCGGCGCCACTGAGGTCCGCACTCTGGTCGATCTGCTGGTCGAGCAGATCGAATGCGCCGATCTGCTCATCCTCAACAAGGTGTCGGACGCGCGCGAAGCGGATCTCGTCAAGGCGCGCGCGCTTCTCGCCGCGCTCAACGCCGACGCCGAGATCATCGAGACCGATCACGGCCGCGCGCCGCTGCGGGCGATTCTGAACCGCCGTTTGCACGATCCGGCCCGCGCGGCGCAGCATCCGCTGTGGAGCCGCGAGTTAAACGACCCGATGGCGCATCCGCCGGAGACGGACGAGTTCGGCATTTCCTCGTTCGCCTATCGCGCGCGCCGGCCGTTCCATCCCGCCAGGCTCCACGCCTTCCTGAGCCGCCCCTGGCCGGGGGTGCTCCGCGCCAAAGGCTGTTTCTGGCTTGCGACCCGGCCGGACTGGGCCGGATTGCTGTCGGTGGCGGGCATTCAGCGGCGGTGCGAGCCGCTCGGGCGCTGGTGGGCTGCGGTTCCGCGCGCGGATTGGCCGGCCGATCCGGCGCTCGCGGCCCTGATCGACAGCCGGTGGGATCCTGTTTGCGGCGACCGCCGGCAGGAGCTGGTGTTCATCGGGCGCGGCCACGATCCCGCGCAATTGCAGGCCATGCTCGACGCCTGTCTGGTCGATGCGCCGCCGGAGGGCGCCGCCGACCTCGCCGATCCCTTCCCGGAATGGCGTTTCGCCAAGCCGACGCCGGAGCTGGCGTAGATTTCGCGCGGGCCTTACGTCCGCCCGCGTGTGCTAAAACCAAAGCCGAGCCAGCGCGGCGTCGCCGCCGCATAGGCGGTCCAATCGGCCCCGAATTTGGCGGCCAGATGGGCCTCCTCGCGCCGGATGGCGAGACGCTCGACCAGCACGGCGGCGACGCCGGCGAGCGGAATGAACCACAGCGCGCCCAGGCCGAGGCCGATCCCGAGCGTGACCAGCGTATTGCCGAGATAGATCGGATTGCGCGACAGCGAGAACGGGCCGGAGGTCACCAGCCGCCGCGCCGAGCGATTGGGCATGATGTTGGTGCGCGCCGCGGTCATGGCCGCCATGGCCCAGAGATCGAGGGCGATGCCGGTGGCGGCGATGAGGCGGCCGATGGTCAGCGCCCAGGCGGGCAGAGACTCCTCGCCGAGCGGCGCGATGCTCTCCAGGGCGAAGCCGAGAATCCAGGCCGCCGCGAAAATCACCGGGGGCCAGGGCAGCACATTGGGACGGGCGCGAAAATCCTCGGGCAAGGGAGACCGCCTTTCTCCTCCGGGCCTGTCGCTACGGCATCGGAGGCGAAAAACACAATCGCGCCAAAGGCGCCCGAAAATCAAGCAGGGCAGCCGGGGCGTTTGCGCGCAGCGGCGAAACGTCGCGCCCCGGCTTCGCTAAAGCTCACATGCCCAGCTTGATCAGCGTCAGCACGGTCCCGCTGATGAAGGCCGAGGCGAACAGGCCGAGCGCCAGCGGCCGCAGCCCCGCCGAGAACACATGGCGCAGGTTGGTGTGCAGCCCCATCGCGGCCATGGCCATCGAAAGCAGGAAGGTCGCGGCGGCCCGCAGCGGCGCGCTGACTTCGGACGGAATGGCGACGAGGCTGTTGAGGGCCGCCATGGCCAGGAACCCCAACAGGAACCACGGGAACGGCGGCTTGCGGCGCTCGGCGCCGCCGGCGAGGCCGAGGCGGAAGTAGATTTCGCCGAGCAGGATGATGACCGGCGCCATCATGGCGACGCGGGTGAGCTTGGCGATGGTGCCGACCTGCAGCGCTTCCGGCCCGCCCTGGCCCGCCGCGAACACGGCTTGCGCCACCTCGTGCACCGAGGCGCCGGCCCACAGGCCGAACTGGCTCGCCGACAGATGCAGCGGGGCGGCCAGCGCCGGATAGAGGAACATGGCGATGGTGCCGAACAGGGTGACTCCGGCGACCGCATAGGCCGCGTCGTCCTCCTCGCCGCCCGTCGCCGCCTTGGCCGCGACAATGGCCGAGGCGCCGCAGATCGACGTGCCCACGCCGATCAGCAGGGCGACGCCGCGCGGCACGCCGAGCAGGCGTCCCATCCACAGCGTGGCGGCCAGGGTGGCGAGCAGGCCGAAGGCGATCAGCCCGATTCCGCCGACCCCGACTTCCGCCGCCTGCTGCCCGGTGATCTGCAGCCCGATCAGGACGATCGACAGACGCAGGATGCGCCGCAGCGAGAAATTCACGCCCTCGCCGGTTCCGCCGATCGCGCCGACGGTATTATGGATCAAGGCGCCGATCAGAACCGACAGGATCATCGGGCTGAGCGCGGCGACGCCGGGGATGAGGCGCAGCGCATAGGCGCAGAGCGCGACGCCGGCGGTCAGCGCGAGGCCGGGCGCCAGGGTGAAAAACGGGTTCTGGCGCCCGATGGCGCTGGCGGCGGTGGGTGTCATGGCGGTCTCCGGCTGGAACATGGCGCGCTTATCGGCCTGCAGAAACATTCGATCCAACGCATATTGTGCGTTGGAACATTCGATTTTCTTGATGAGCGTTTTCCGGGGCGCGCGCCTCGGCTATGCTGCGCCCCCGCCCGCCGGGCCTGAACATGACCCTGAACACATGACCTTGGAGCAATTGCGCATCTTCATCGCCGTCGCCGACCGCGAGCATGTCACGCAGGCCGCCCAGGCGCTGCATCTCACGCAATCGGCGGTGTCGTCCGCGATCAGCGCGCTGGAGATGCGCCACGACGTCATCCTGTTTCAGCGGATCGGCCGGCGCGTCGCGCTGACCGAGGCGGGAAAACTGTTTCTGGCGGAAGCGCGGGCGCTGTTGAGCGCGAGCCAGCGGGCGGAGCGCTATCTGGCCGATCTCAGCGGCTTGACCATCGGCGCCGTCGTGGTCGCGGCGAGCCAGACGGTCGGCAATTACTGGCTGCCCGAGCGGCTCGCGCGGTTCAAGCGCGCCCATCCCGGCGTCGAGTTGCGGCTGACCATTGGCAACACAGAGGAAGTGGCCGCGCTGACCGCCACGGGCGACATCGATTTCGGCCTGGTCGAAGGCGAGGTCCGGCACGCCTTGCTCGATGTCGAAACCATCGACCGCGACGAACTGGTGGCGGTGGCCGCGCCGGATCTCGCCGCCCGCATCGAATCCGGCGAAGTCCCGCTGTCCGAAGCGCCGTGGATCTCGCGTGAAAAAGGCTCGGGGACGCGCGCGGCCTTCGAGTTGGCGTTGCGCCAGTTGGCGCCTGCGGCCTGCGGCCAGCCGCCCGCGCTGGAATTGCCGTCGAACGAGGCGGTGCTGTCTGCGGTGGCGGCGGGGGCGGGCGTCGCCGTGGTGTCGCTGCTGGTCGCCAGCCCCTATCTGCGCTGCGGCGCGCTGCGGCGCTTGTCCCCGGCGCCGCCGCCGCGATTGTTTCAGCTGCTGCGGCACAAGCAGATCCGTCCGTCGCGCGCGTCGCTGGCTTTGCTCGCCGCCTGCCGCTCCGGCGAGTCCTGACCCTTTGCGTCGGCCGGGCGACCCGCTTGGCGGATGCGCCGTTTTGATTTAAAATATTCGAATGTAAATGGAGACGCCGCCGTGACCCTCAACAACGCCGTCCGCGCCCTGGCTGGGACCATGGTCCTGATTTCGGCCGCGCTGGTTTATTTCGTTTCGCCGTGGTTTCTGCTGTTCACGGTTTTCATCGGGCTCAATCTGATTCAGTCGGCCTTCACCGGATTTTGTCCGCCGGAATTCCTGTTTCGCAAATTCGGGTTGAAATAGCCGGCGCGGGGAATGACGCGTTTAAAAATTTAACCTTGATCGATTATGCTGTTCGGCCTTTGATAAATTCCGTCCTTTCGCGGGGGCGAAATCATGCGCCGAATTGTTCAATGCGTGGGCGTTTTTTGCGTCGGTCTGGCGGTCGCGGCCGCCTGCGGCCCGGCTCCAGCCGCTGAGGCGGCGGGCGACGCGGCCAAAGCGTCGGCGCGCGCCGCCCTGTTGCAGACGACCTGCGCAGAGATCGCTGGCGCCGCGCGCGCCTTTGGCTTGCCCGAACATTTCCTGATCCGGCTGATCTGGCGCGAAAGCCGGTTCAATCCGCAAGCCGTGAGCTCCGCCGGCGCGCAGGGCATCGCGCAGTTCATGCCCGGCACGGCGCAATGGCGCGGGCTGGACGATCCGTTCGACGGCGCGCTGGCGATCCGGCATTCCGGGCGTTGGCTCGGCGAATTGCGGCGGCAGTTCGGCAATCTCGGCCTTGCGGCGGCGGCGTATAACGCCGGACCCGGCCGCGTGCAGGAGTGGCTGTCCGGCGCGCGCGCATTGCCCGAGGAGACCCGCGCCTATGTGCGCGGCGTCACCGGGCGCAGCGCCGAGGATTGGGTGGGGATGCGCGACGACGGCGGGGAATCGGCGCCGCAAGCCGAATGTCCGCCGCGCGGCGCGGTTGTCGCGCTGGGCGCCGCGCCGGGCGGGGCGAAGCCGGCGGCGGCGCGTTCGGGCCGGGGAAATCCTTGGGCGCTGCAATTGGTCGGCGATCGCTCGAAATCCGCCGCGCTTGAGCAATATGCCGACATGCGGCGGCGGTTCGCCGCAATCCTCGGGCCGCGGCCGCCCGAAGTCGCGCCGCGGCGCATCGGCGGACGCCTCCCGACATATTGGTATCAGGTTCGTGTCTCAGAGGCGTCGCGCCAGAGCGCGACGTCATTGTGCGAACGCCTGAAATCGGCGGGCGGGCAGTGCCTCGTCATCCGAAACTAGCGTCCGATCCGAAAACCAGGCTCTGGTTCTCGGATCGGCGGGCGCGTCAGGCGTCGCGGCCGGGGCCGCCGCGCGCTCCTCCGCCGAACGGGCCAGGGAACGGGCCATGGGGCGGCGGGCCACCCCACGGCGGCGCGCCGGGGGCGTGATGGTGATGATGGCTCCAGTGGTGGTCGCGTCCGGAGCCCCAACCATGCGGATGATGGCCGTGCGAGGCGCCCGATTGCGCGATCGCCTCCGACGTCAGCGTGGTCGAGAGCAGCAGGGTGATCGCCGGCGGGGTGACGACGGAAAATCGTCCCAGCGACGCCAGGAATTTTCGTCGGTCGGCCTCAGCGCCGTCCGCGCCTGGGCCGGTTTCGTTCTGACTATTCATTGTATCCTCCTTTCGGTTCAATCGCCAGCCGGACATGCGTCGCCCCCAGACGTAAGCCGGCCAGCCGTGCGCATTATTTAATTTGAGTTCTTGATTTAATATTTCAAGGGCGCTATTAAATTAAAAATAATTCAAAACGGAAGCGTGACAGATATAAATATCGCCGACTTCGCGTGTCCTCTGCGCGTCCAGGCGAAGGAGCGGGATCGGATGCGCCTGGAAACTATCGACGCTGTCGGGACCAAGGCGGCGCTCGCGGCGCGCCCGGCGCCGGGCGTCGTTTTCGCGCTGTTCGACGGCCAGCCGACCTTGTTCTGCGAGGGAGACCAGACGCTTTATGCGCTCAACGACATGGCGGCGCTGATCTGGTGTCGCCTGACCGGCGAGGGCGGCGCGCCCGAAGCGCGCGCGCGGCTGCTGGAGGTCGGGCTCGAACCGGCCGCCGCAGCGCGCTATGTCGACGACGCCCTGGGCGACTGGTTGCGGCGCGGCCTGCTGCGCCCGGACGATCGAGGGGAGGCCGCGCGGCTCGCCTTTGGCCTGGGGGGGCTCGCGTTCAGTTTCGAAGCGCCGCGCCCGGAGGATTTGCGCGCCATTGCGGCGCTGTTTCCGCGCGCCGCGGGCGGCCTCGGCGCCGGCTTTGCGGCGGAGCCCGCGCATTTCCAGGCCATCGAGCTTGATGGCGCGCTGCAAATCTTTCGCAATGGCCGGCGGGTCGGCGGCTGCGACGGCGACCAGCTGGCGCCGACGATCAAGACGCTGGTCACCGAGGACGTGCTGGCGCGCGAGCGGCCGGAGATCGTGGTCCACGCCGCCTGCATGGTCTGGCGCGACCGCGCCGCGCTGTTGAGCGGGCCGCCGGGCGCCGGCAAGACTACGCTCGCGCTGCAACTGGCGGCGAGGGGCTTCGGCTATGGCGGCGACGACATCGCTCTTATCGCGCCCGACGGCGCCGTTGCGGGCGTGCCTTTCGCGCCGACGGTTAAATCCGGCGCCTGGGACATGATCGACCCTTTGCGGCCGGAACTGCGCGGCGCGCCCGCGCATCGGCGGCCCGACGGACAGATCGTGAAATACGCCGCCCTGGACGCGGCGAACCCGGCGCCGCATCCGCTGCGCTGGCTCGTGTTCCTGCGCCGTCAAGCCGGCGCCGCTCCGCATGTCGTCGCGCTCGACACTGTCGAGGCGATGCGCCGGCTGATTGCGGGCGCCCATGCGCCGGACGGGCGATTGACCCTGACGGGCTTTCACACTTTGCGGCGCATGCTGGCCGGCGCCGCGACCCTTGAACTCGTTTACGAGCGTTCGGCCGAGGCCGCCGACGCGCTGTGTGAATTGTGCAATGGGATCGAACCGCGATTTTCATGATCTGTGCGTCTGCCTGCGCGGCGAGAGTCCCAAGGCGCCGGACTGGTTGGGCGTTGTCGCGCTCGCCAACAAGACGCTGACCACGCCGGCTCTGATCGACCTCGCGCGTCGCGGCGCCTTGCCTTCGGACGTCGCCGCGCTGGTCGAGGCGATGTTCGCGCGCAACCTTCGCCGCAACGCCCGGCTCGTCGCGCAACTGGGCGAGACGCTCGCCGCCCTGAACGGCTGCGGCGTGACGCCGGTCCTGCTCAAGGGCGCGGCGCTGCTCGCCACGACCGACTCCGACCGCGCCGCGCGCCGGCTGGCTTGCGACCTCGATCTGCTGATCGCGCCGCGCGAGAGGGCCTTGGCGCTCGACTGTCTGGCGCGTCACGGCTATTCCGTGTTCCGGCAGGCGGACGAGGGCGTCAATTGGTTCGCCGACCTCGGCCGTCCCGGCGACGTCGGCATGATCGACTTGCATATCGCGCCGCCCGGTCCCGCCCACCATTATCGCGCGCTCGGCGAGGTCGCCGCGCATTGCCGGCCTGTCGCCCTCGGGCCGGGCTGGGGCCTGCTGCCGTCGCCGGTGTGTCAGGCGCATATTCTGATCGTCCACGACCAGTTCCAGGACCACGATTATTGGGTCGGCGACCTCGACTTGCGGCACCTGCGCGATCTGCGCGAACTCGCGGCGCAAGACGATTTCGATTGGGGCCGGCTGGCGTCTTTCGCGGTCGGCGCGCTCGGGCGCAACGCGATGGAGACCGAACTCGCCGCGCTGCACGCCCTGCTCGGGGTGGACGTGCCGCGCGCGCTGCGCCGGCGGTTTGTGCCGCGCCTGCAGCACCAAAGGCGCATGCTGCAATTGCGCTTTCCGGCGCTGCGCCCGGCGCTGCTGGCCGCCGGACTCTTCGACCTCATCGCCTATCGCGCCGAAGTCGGCGCCAAGGCGACGCGATGGCTGCCGGAGCGGGCCACCTTGCGCTTCCTGCTGCAACTGGCGCGCGGCGGCCGCGACGCCAAAATCTAGCCGGGGGATTTTTCGCGCATGTCTTTGAACGCCGTCGAAAATGTCGAGGACTGGCTGGCGCGCGTGAGGGACTATCTCGCCGTGCTCGCCGCGCGCAAGCGGAGCCAGTTCGGCCGCCGCGTCTCGCTGGGCGACCTGCTGACCGAACGCGCCGACAATGCCGCCGCCTGCGGCTTCGGCGAGGGAACGACCATGTATGACAACGTGCTCGTTCTCGGCGACGTCAGGGTGGGCCGGCACAGCTGGATCGGTCCGGGCTGCATTCTCGACGGCTCCGGCGGCGGGTTGGAGATCGGCGACTGGTGCTCGATCTCGGCCGGCGTGCAGATCTACACCCACCACACCGTCAACCGGTCGATTTCGCTCGGGCGCTTGCCGATCGACTACGCGCCGACGAAAATCGGCCACGGCGTCTATCTCGGGCCGAACGCCATCGTCCAGATGGGCGCGACCATCGGCGACAAGGCGGTGATCGGCGCCAATTCGCTGGTCAATCGCGACATACCCGCCGGCGCCGTCGCTTACGGCTCGCCGGCGCGCATTCGCCGGCTCAACGCTCCTTCATCGCCCGTTCCGCCTGATCCCACAGCGGCTTGGTGAGGTAAGACAGCGCGGTGCGCTCCGGCGTCTTGATGAAGACGTCGACCGGCATGCCCGGCGTCAGCTTCGCGGGGCCGAGACGCGCCAGTTCCTTGGCCTTCATTTCGATCCGCGCCTTGTAGAAGCTCGCGCCGGTTTTCGGGTCCTGCGTGGAATCGGCCGACACCATGGCGATGGCGCCGTCGATTTCCGGCGTGGTCTTCTGGTTGAAGGCGGTGAACCGCAACGCCGCCGTCTGGCCGACGCGCACCTGGTCGATGTCCTGCGGCGCGAATTTGACGTCCACGGCCAGAGCGTCGGCTTCCGGCACGATCAGCATGATCTGCTCGCCCGGCGCGATCACGCCGCCGACCGTGTGAACCGACAATTCATGCACGCGGCCCGACTGCGGCGCGCGTATGTCGACTCGGTTGAGCTGGTCAACGGCGGCGATCTTGCGTTCGGCCAGTTCGGAAAGTTTTGAGCGCGTTTCGATCAGATCCTTGCCGACCTCGCTGCGCAAGTCCTGGTCGATCTGGATGATCTGCAACGCGATTTCGGAGGTCTTGCCCTTGGCTTGCGCGATCAGCCCCGACAATTGGCTGCCCTCGCCTTCGAGCCGCGCCGCGTCGCGCTCCATCGCGTTCAATTTTGTGAGCGGAATCAGTTTTTTGTCCCAGAGCGTGCGCAGGCCGTCGAGTTCCTTGCGCACCAGTTCGACCTCCTTGTGCTTGGCCTCGGTCTGGCCCTGATAGCCGGCGATTTCATCCTGCAATTGCGCGCTGCGCTCCCGCAGTTGCGCCTTCTGGCCTTCGCGCGCCAGCCGGCGCAGCTCGAACAGTCGGCGCTCCGCGCCGATCGCCCGGTCCGCATCAGAATTCTCCCGCACGCGGTCGAGCAGGGAGGGCGGAAACACGATGCCGTCGGAATTGTCGCGCTCGGCTTCGAGCCGCGCCTCGCGCGCCAGCAGATCGTCGACGCTCTTGACGACGACGGCGGCGTTGGCGGCGGTCTGGGTCTGGTCGAGCCGGATCAGCACATCGCCGGCCTTGACCTCGTCGCCGTCGCGCACCCGCAATTCGTTGACGATTCCGCCGGTCGGGTGCTGCACCTTCTTGACGCTGGAATCCACCACCACCACGCCCTGGCCGATCACCGCGCCGGACAGCCGGCTGGTGGCGGCCCAGCCGCCCAGCCCGAAGGTCAGGCACAGGGCGAGCGCGCCGCCGACGATCATGTAGCGTTGGATCGAATGCAGGGCCGAATCCGGCTGCGAGGCTGTCATCGCGCGCTCCATTTTCCGCCGGTCGAATTGGTTGCGACCACGTTCAGATTGGCGGGCTTGCGCAGCACCCGGCTGAGCACCTCGTCTTTGGCCCCGAACCCCTGGCGACGGCCGTCGCCGATCACCAGCACATGGTCCACGCTTTCCAGCGCCTTTGGCCGATGCGCCACGATCACCACGATTCCGCCCCGCTCGCGCACGCTCGTGATCGCGTCGTTGAGCGCCTGTTCGCCCTCGCTGTCGAGATTGGACGAGGGCTCGTCCAGCACGACCAGGAAGGGCTCGCCAAACAAGGCGCGCGCCAGTCCGATCCGCTGCCGCTGGCCCGCCGAGAGCGCCAGGCCGCCGTCGCCGATTCGCGTTCCGTAGCCGTCCGGGAAAGACAGGATCAGGTCGTGGACGCCCGCCGCTTTCGCCGCCTTGAGCACGTCGGGGGCTTTCACCTTGGGATCGAACCGGGCGATGTTGCGGGCGATGCTGCCTTCGAACAATTCGACGTCTTGCGGCAGGTATCCGATGTGGCGGCCGAGCGCCTCGCAGGACCAGTGCTCGAGCGCGGCGTTGTCGAGCTTGATGCGGCCGGCGAGGCGCGGCCACACCCCCACCAGCGCCCGCGCCAGCGTCGATTTGCCGGAGCCGCTCGGGCCGATGATTCCGACAGCCTGTCCGGCGCTCAGCGTGAAGGAAATGTCCGACAGCAGCCGCCGCTCCGAGCCGGGCGCGGCGACATGCAGGCCTTCGACGATCAGCGTTTCGCGCGGCGCCGGCAGCGCCAGCGGCTCGCGCTCCTCGGGCAGCAGGCGCAGCAGCGTGTCGAGCCGCCGCCCGGCCTGACGCGCGCCGACAAACCCCTTCCAATGGACGATGGCCGCGTCGACCGGCGCGAGCGCGCGCGCCGTCAGGATCGATCCGGCGATGATGATCCCGGCGGTCGATTGTTGATTGATGACGAGGATCGCGCCGACCGCCAGCACCACCGATTGCAGGATGGCGCGCAGCACGCGCGACAGGCCGCCCAGCCCGGTGGCGACGTCGCTGGCCCGCTCGTGCGCTTGCAGATAAGCGTCGTTGGCCTTGCGCCAGTTCAGCGCCGCGCGCCCGCGCATGCCCATGGCTTGCAACACTTCGGCGTTACGGCGACTCTCGGTCGCCAGCGCGGCGCGGGTCGCGCCATGGCGCGCGAAGGCTGCCGACGGCGCCTGGGTGCGCGCTTCCGTCATGACCGCGAGGGCGACCAAAACCGTCGCGCCGATCAGGGCGGTCGCGCCGATCCAGAAATGAAACAGGAAGCAGACGCCGAGATAGATCGGCATCCACGGCAGGTCGAGCAGCGCGATCGGGCCGCCGCCGGCGAGAAAGCCGCGCAGCAGATCGAGATCGCGCAAGGGCTGCAGCCCGTCGCCGTCGCCGCCGGTTTTCAGCGGCAGCCGCGCCAGCGCGTCGAACACGCGCGTTCCCAGACGCTCGTCGAAATGACGGCCGAGGCGCACGCTGATCCGGGCGCGCACCAGATCGAAGCCGCCCTGGAACAGGTAGAGCGCGACCGCGAGCGTCAACAGCGCCAGCAGCGTCGGCACGCTGCGGCCCGGCAGCACGCGGTCATAGACCTGCAGCATGAAGAACGAGCCGGTGAGCATCAGCAGGTTGCTCAACCCGCTGAACAGGGCGAGGGCCCAGAAGATGCGCCGGCACGACGCCAGAAAGGCGCGGATTTCCGATCCTTGCGCGTCGCCCGCCGCCGTGTCCCGGATGCGGTCGAAAAACGGCAGGCTGCGGCGGGCCAGTTCGATCAGGTCCTTCGCCGCCGGGCGCAGCGTCTCCGTCCATGCGGCGACGCGGGTCGTGAAACGCGCCGCCCGCGCGTCGGAGGCATCCTCAAGCGGCGTCGGTCTTCCGAAATGAGTCATGATGTCCGGCCCCTCGCGGCGCCCCTTCGAGAAAGTGCGGAACGCCAGCGGACGAAGCCGCTGGCGCGGGACGCCGTCGCCGCGGCGTCAGGCGAAATGGAAGTCGTGGGCGCTGAGGGCGCCGAGGCTGGTGTGCTTGAGGGTCAGCTGGTCATGCCCCGAGGAGATCAGCACATCGGATCCCACCTGTTGGGCGTGCGAGAGCACGCTGGCGAAATCGGCGAATTCGGACGCGCTGAACTGGATCGTGTCGTGCCGCCATCCCGTCGCGGCGAAGTCGTTGATGACGTCGTGGCCGAAATGCGAGGCGAACACGAAGGTGTCGGGATGGCCGCTGCCGAGGAAAGACATCGGCTCCGGACGTGCTCGTCAGCGTATCGTGGCCGCGCGTTCCCAGCGTCGCCGCGCCCGAACTCTTGGCGGCGACATGGCCGGAATTGTCCACCTCCGTCGCGGTGAACGTGTGGGCGGCGTTGGACAGCGGGGCGGTCTTGAAGGTCCAGTGTCCCTCGGAATCCGTGGTGGCCGATCCGTTCTGGGTCTTGCCGTCGAAAATGTTGATATGGCTGTTGGCGTCGGTGACGCCGTTGATCGTCGCGGCGTGGGCCCAGCCGCCGGCGGATAGGTCGGTGATGTCGACACATGCGCCTTGGCGGCCGAGCCGTGTGGCCGGGGTCGAGCCGGGCGTCGTGTGCGAACCGGAGTCTGTGCCCGTGCCTGTGCCTGCGCCCGAGCCTGAATCCGTCGGGGGCGTCTCGCCGCCGGTCGACCCCCTCGGCGTGGTTGTTCCCGTCGATCCCGAGCCGGTGTTGGCGGGCGTGTTGAGCTTGGCGATCAGGGCGGCGCCGTCGTTGACATTGCCGCTATAGACCGGCGTGTCGGCGTTGAAATCGGTGTAGCCCCAACGGCCGGATTCCATGTGATTGTTGGTGAAGGAGACGCCGGTGACGTCGCTGCCGTTGAAGTGGGCGTCGTCGCAAACCGTGTAGCCGCCGCCCGAAAGGATGTTGCTGTCCACCTTGATGTTGGAGACGGCGCCGAAATCGTTGTCCATCATCACCGCCGCGGTCTGTTCGTGCGCATTGATGATGGTGTTGTGGATGACGACTGTGTTGGACACGCCGCCATCGATCTGGATGCCGTCGGAGTGCGGCTCGCCTGAGGCTTTGAGATCGTGGATGTAATTGTCCTGAATGGTCGACGGCCCGGTGACATTGATGCCGTTCTCGACATTGTAGATGTTGTTGCCGACGAAGGTTCCCTGACCGTTGATGCCGTGGGAGCCGTCGTTGTGGGCGTCGGTTCCGTTGATCTCGCAATTCTTTACGGTCGTTCCGGTGACGCCCCCGGCGATCTGGACCACGGCGAAATTCGCGCTGGTGATCTTGCAATGGCTGATCGTCACGTTGGGCGTATAGACATATACCGTCCCGCTGATGTTCATGCCGGTGATGACCGTACCGGCCTTGGTGACGATGATGTCGCCGCTGGATGTGAGCGTGACGCCAGCGGGAACGCCGGTGTTGGTCGCGTCCGGATATCCGGTGTGGAAGCTGTGGTTGCCAAGAGAACGTTCCTGTCGGTTTGGTGTATTCTTAGTAGTTTCAGGCTATTTGATGTGGTTTTGAAACAGACGTAAGGCCAAGTTGGCGTTGCGAAGATGCGTTGGAAGGACAGGCGTTTTTGTGACGCAACCACGGCCCGGATGAGGTCATTTCACTGCACGTCGCGCCAAAATTCAATTCCATCCCGGTGAAATTTCAGGCGCGTGCTGGCGTAACAGTCTGAAAAGTAGATTATTTTTGCGAAGGTGCGGCGGGGCGAGCGCGTGGTCGTCCGACCGCGAAAAACCGTTTTTTTTCGCCCGGCTTTTTTCTCTCACATGAAAAGCCTCTATTCATTGTCGCGCCGCGCCCTGAAGAGGATGAATAAAACCGCAGTGATTCACCTTCAAGCCGCCCCATTATGCAGTTCACGGAAAAATTGAACAGTTTTTATTTAAAGATCGCTTGTAAACAAATTGTTAGCTTTTTTTACAATCCGCGCACGCCCGACGATTTATACTTGATAAATTAGACACCTAGAGCGCATTAAATAATCTAAAATTACGTGTGGGATTCCAAAGAAAATGTTAGTTTAAATTGTTAAAAAAGAGGCGCCCGCAAGTCGAGCGTTCGCCGCGCCCGGTGTTCGCGTCGGAATCGGGGATTGAATATTTATGAGGTCTTTTGGAATATTGAGGCGAGATGAAGGATCGGCGCGGACTATTTGCGGACGCGCGGCTCATGCGGACGGCGGGCGTCTCTGCATTGGCGCGGCCGCGACAAAGCGCTCTGAGCTTATGCCGATAAGGGATGCGCCGTTCCGTGCGGCTCCGCCGGCGTCAGGCTGATTGTGCGGGATTCGCGTCCTGCGCCGCGCGCGTCGGGTTTAGCGCGCGCCGAGGTCGGCGCCGGTCCTGACGTCGACATTGCCGCGCCATTCCGGGGTGTTGCCCTCGATGCTGCGATAGCCCCAATGTCCCGTCCCCATTCGGTTGTTGGTGAAGGACACGCCGGAGACCGGCCCGTTCTTGAAACCGTCGGAGCTGTAAACCGTGTAGCCGCCGCCCATGAGCACGTTGCCGTCGACGCGAATGTTGGACACGGGAGAGAAATAATTGTCGATCATCACCGCCGAGGTCTGCGCATGGTCGTTGATGATCGTGTTGTGCAGGATTGCGACGTCATGGCCGCCGTCGATCTGGATTCCGTCGTAATGCGGCGTGCCGGACGCGCGGAGGTCGTGGATGTAATTGTCGCGGATCAGCGAAGGCCCGGTGACGTTGACGCCGTTTTCGACATGGTGAATGTTATTGCCGACGAAGGTTCCCTGGCCGTTGATGCCGTTCGATCCGGCGTTGTCGTGGCCGACGCCGTCGATTTCTGACGTCTTCACCGTCGTTCCCGTCACATCGGCCGGGATTTGCGCCACGCTGAAACGCGCCGCCGCGATCCGGCAATTGACGATGGTGATATTGGGCGCCTTGACTGTGACCATGCCGCGAATGTCGAGGCCCGAGATCACCGCGCCGGGTTCGGTGACGATCAGTTCGCCCGAGGGTTTCAGCGCGAGGCCGGGGGGCGGGCCGGTGTTGGCGGCGTCGGGCCACGGCGCGCGATCGGCCGCCTGCGCGCCGGACGCGGCCAGCGCCGCCGCAAAAGACGCCCCCAGCCTGGCGAGCCGCCGCCTCATCGCGGGCGGCTCCAGTCGGGCGCGCCCCATTCGCCGCGCAGGCCCGCCGCCGCGCCCGCCAGCGCCGCCATGCAACTGTCTGGCGCGCGCCTGAGCAGAAAGCGCAGGGCGAAGGCCAGCGACAGGGCGACCCGAACCGGCAGGCTCCAGGGATAGTGCCGGCGCACGAAATGAATGGCGTTGCGATGCTGCAGGTAAACGGCGAGCTTGGACAGGCCCTGGCCGCGCTCCGCCGACCCCGTGGTCGTGCCGCGCTTGTGGGCGACGACGGAGGCGCTTGCGTAGCCGAGGCCGAGTTTTTTGGCGCGGACGCCCCAGTCGAGATCCTCGAAAAACAGGAAATAGGCGTCGTCCATCAGACCGATCTGCTCGATGCAGCGCCGCGTCACATACATCGAGGCGCCCGACGGGCTGTCCATCGCCCCTTCGATGGCGGCGAGATCGAAGGCGGCGTCGAGCCGGTCGCCCAGTCCGAGCGCGACGCATCGGGTTGACAATTTTCGCCAGCACAGCCCGCCGCGGAACCGGATCACCTCCGCGCTGCCGGCTTCGAGAATGGTGCTGCCCACCATGCCCTTGCCGCCGGTTTCAGCGCGCGCGACCAGCGCGGCGAGCGCGTCCGGCGCCGGTTCGGCGTCCGGGTTGAGAATCCACGCGCCCTTCCAGCCCTCGCGATTCATCAGCGGGCGCAGCCAGGCGTTGACGCCGCCGCCATAGCCGAGATTGGACCGGGCGCAGCCGAGGGTGACGGCGGCGTCGCGATCGCGCAGGATCAGGCGCCGGGCCTCCACAAAGGGCGCGGAGGCTTCGATCGGCCCGATGTCGATGCACAGGCCCTCCGCGACCAACCGGCCGGTCAGCTGGTCATAGGCGGCGCGGCCGCCGTTTTCGCAGATGAAGATGTTGAACCGGGGCGAGGCGGCGGCGCGCGAAAGGGCGGCGAGGCAATGCAGGATGTCCTCGGCGTTGTTGTAGCCGACGATCAAAACCGCCGTCTCCGCGCATTTGGCGGCCAAGCCTGTCATGAATCGCCGGTCCTCGTCGTTTTCGTTATTTAATTAGCAATTTATTGCGCGCGCCGGTGTGAAATGCAAGATTATTTAAATGCCGCCGTCGTGCGGGGCGCCGCGAAGCCGGCCGCTCACGCCGGGGGCGGCGGCGCGCGGGCGATGAGCCGCTCGCGCAGCGACGCCTTGATGCCGATGCACAGCGCCCAGAAAATCCACATGTAGTTCCAGAAATGCACGGTGATGCTGCTGAACATGAACAGAAGCAGCACGATGGCGAAGCCGAGATTGAGGCGCCGGTCGGTCACGGCCGCCGCGTCGTCGTCCTCGAACCCGCGCCGCCGCGCGGGCCACACCGCCGCAATATTCGCCCAGGCCAGCAGGAGGATGGCGGGCGCGCCGTAGCGCAGGGCCTCGACCAGCCAGACGCAATCGACGGTGGAGTCGAGAATGGGATCGTTCAACAGGTTGAAGGCATAGCCGGTGAGGGGATTCTCGTCGATTTTCGCGAGGGCGCGATCCCAGATGATCATGCGGAAAAAGCCGCTTTCCGGGTCGAGCGTGAGGTGGGAGACGATCCAGCCGATCGGATGTTCGACCAGAACGAACAGGACGCACAGCGCGGCGCCGACCAGGCCCCAGAACAGCCGCCAGCGCGCGGTCAGATTCGGCAGCAGGCGGTCATAGGCATAGGCGGCCGAGCCGAGCGCGAACGCCATCAGCGCCGCCGAGGATTGCGACGTCAGGCAGCCGACAAGGCACAGCAGCGACAGCGCCGCGCGCTGCGCGCCGTTGCGCGCCCACAGCAGGACGAGGGCGTTGACGAGCGCGCAGAACACGCCGAACTGGATGGGATGGTCGAGCGTCGCCGTCGCGCGTATGGCGCCGTCGCGCGAGACCGGCGTCAGCGCCGATCCGCCGAACAGCGCCGCCGCCGCGTCGTGCGCCAGCCAGCGGTTGGTGAGGCGTTCCGCGATGGCGATCGCCACCATGGCGAAGGTCAGCCCCAGCAAGATCCGCATGAAGGCGTCGAGCGTGGCCGGCGCGAAATAGAACGCCCGGCCCACCAGATAGCCGAACAGGAATTGCAGACTTTCCGCCGCCGGCGAGGCCAGCTCGCCAAAACCGCCGACCGACGCCGCGGCGCCGATCATCCATAAAGCTGTCAGCAAGGCGGCGAGATCGGCGGCCATCAAGCGACGTCCGCGCCGGAACAGCAGGACGAGGGCGGGGATGACCAACAGGGTGACGCCGAGACGTCCGGCCGTCATTTTGGCGCCGGCGACGTGGACCTGCGCCTCCCAGCCTGGAATCACCAGGCCCATCAACACCAGCGCGTTCACCATCAGGCGACGCGGGCCGGCCTCGGCGTCCGAGCGCGAACGCGCGGGGGCGGGCCATGCGGCGGCGAGGGGCGCCTCGGGCGCCAGGCTGCGGCTTGCGTTCACGCCCGCTCCCGCGTTTCGGCCGCCGCGCGCCGGGCGACGGCGATGATGTCGGCGGCGAGCCAGGGTTGGGCGATCCGCGGAATGCGGCCATCATAGGACGCCAGCCGGGGGTGCGGAATGAAGCGGGCGGTCTCCAGCGTCAGGCCCGCTTGCCGGCACCACCGCGCGACCTGGCCAGCCGAGGTGAAATGCGCGCCGGATTTCTCGAAACCCAGCGGCGTCTCCAGGCGCCGGATCCGGATCTGGCGCAGGGCGGCGGGCAGGCTGGCCATGTTGGGGCAGCTCAGGATGACCGGGGCGCCAGGCGCCAGCAGCGCGCGGAACGCCGTCAGCGCCGCGACGGGATCGGGCGTGAGATGCAGCAGGTTCAGCATCAGCAGCGCGTCGAAGCGCCGGCCGGCGAGGCGGCGCGGCGCCGTCGCCAGATCGGCGTCGCACATCTCCACCCCGGCCTCGGCGGCGGCGCGGCTGCTCACCGGATCCATCGGCGCGGCGGTCACCGCGACGCCGGCCCGCGCCAGCGCGATTTCGGTCGCGCCGCTGGCGCAGCCGACCGAGAGAATGCGCGCCGCCTGCGGGGGAACGAGGCGGAGGATTTCCGGCGCCGCCGGCTCATAGAAATCGCGGGAATAGACGCCTTCCGGCAGGCGGGTTTCGGCGTCGAGCAGGCGCAGCGGCGGGCGCCGGCCGCGCGCGATGT
Source organism: Rhodoblastus acidophilus (assembly GCF_900187365.1). Classification (GTDB taxonomy): domain Bacteria; phylum Pseudomonadota; class Alphaproteobacteria; order Rhizobiales; family Beijerinckiaceae; genus Rhodoblastus; species Rhodoblastus acidophilus. The sequence continues at coordinate 1,075,318 of NZ_FYDG01000001.1, read as the reverse complement.
CGGCGAGCGCGGCGAGCTGCCTCCGCATTTCCGTCTCGTCGACGCCGACCTTGCCGGCGTATTTGTTGGACATGTGGTGGACGGTGAAATCGTCGAGGCGGGAAATCGGAATCAGCTTGGCGAAACCGCATTGCGTATACGGGTCGGTGGCGGCGGTGCACAGCAGATCGTAGCGGTCCGCATGGGGCTTGACCGCGAAGCCGCCGGAGGCCAGCGCGCGCCCGAGCTGCGCCCGGGTCAGCATGTAGCAGGCGGCGTGGTCGTTGGTGAAGCGGGCGAGGGTGAGCGGCCCGCGCGTGCGAACCGAGGTCGGGTCCCAATGGTACCGCCCGTGCGCGTCGGGATAGGTCCGCCGTCCGTCCGGGGTTGTTTCGAAGCGCAGGAAGCCGGCGATCTCGTCGTCGCGCAACAGCGGCGCGACCTCAAGGAAGGCGGCGATGGCGCGCGCTCCGATCAGGATGTCGTCCTCCGAATAGATGAACAGATCGTAGGCCGACGCCCGTTCCGCAAACAGCGGCTTGTGCGCGAAGGGCAGGGACCACGGGTTTCTCGACGGCAAGCCGACGCGGGTCTCCACGCCCGGGCCGAGCGTTTTGTCGATGTTGGAGAGCACGACAATGTCCACATCGAACGGCAGCGACCGGTATTCCGCGATCATGCGCTTGAGATAAGCGTCGTTGCCCGAGCCATAGCTGGCGATCGCGACCAGCGCCTTTGCGACGCCGATGTCGCGCCGGCGGCTCGGAACGGTTTCGCAAAGCTCGGCGACAGGCCCGCCGTAGTTTCCGTTGTCTTCCATGCTCCGTCCAATGTCCTGCGCGCCAGGGGCGGGACGGCCCGCCCCCCGGCTTTCCCGATGACTCGGCGATTGAATAATGCCGATTTATAATTTAATTCTGATATTATATGCCCGCAGTTTAAATACAATGGTTTTTAATTTGGAGGCGCCGGCGCATGAGGATCCTGGTTTACCCGCACGCGATGGAGCTGGGCGGATCGCAGATCAACGCGATCCAGCTGGCTGGCGCGGTGCGCGATCGCGGACATGAGGTGATCGTCCTGTCCGAACCGGGGCCGCTGGTGGCGCGGGTGCGCGCGCTGGGGCTGGAGCATGTCGCCCTTCCCCTCGAACGCAGCCGTCCCTCGCCTTCGGCCATTCTCGCGTTGCGCCGGCTGGCGGCGCGGCGGCGCATCGACGTCGTCCACGGCTACGAATGGCCGCCGATCATCGAAGCCCTGCTCGCGGTGGGGTTTTCGCGGCGCGTCGCGGTGACCGGCACGGTGATGGCCATGTCGGTCGCGCCGTTCCTGCCGCACCTGCCGCCGCTGGCGGTCGGCGCCGCGCAGATCCGCAAGTCCGCTCTGGCGCAGGGCCACCGGCGGGTGGCGCTGCTGGAGCCGCCGGTGGACACGCGCGCCGATCACCCCGGCGCGGACGGCGGCGATTTTCGCGCGCGGCTCGGCGCGCGGCCCGACGACATCGTCGTCGTCATGGTGTGCCGTCTCGTGCCGGAATTGAAGCTGGAAGGTTTGCTTGCGGCTTGCGACGCCGTCGCCGACCTCGCGGCGGCGGGCGGCAGGATCAGGTTGGCGATTGTCGGAGACGGCAGGTCGCGCGAGACGGTGGCGGCGCGCGCGGCGCGCGCCAACGCCGCCTGCGGCCGTGAGGTCGTGACGCTCGCCGGCGAGATCGCCGATCCCTCGCCGGCCTATGCGGGCGCCGACATCGTGGTCGGACAGGGCGGCTCGGCCTTGCGCGGCATGGCTTACGGCAAGCCGCTCGTGGTGGTGGGCGAGCAGGGCTTCGTCGAGACGCTCGCGCCAGCGACCGCGCCGCTGTTTCTGCGGCAGGGCTGGTACGGGCTGGGGCCGGGTTCGCTGGGGGCGGGCGCGCCCGCGTTGAGCCGGGCGCTGGAGGCGCTGGCGCGCTCGGAGGAGGCGCGGCGCACGCTCGGGGCTTTCGCCCGCCAGCTTGTCGTCGAGCGGTTCAGCCTGGACCGCGCCGCCGCGTTGCAGGAGCAGGAATATCTGGCCGCGATGGCGGAGCGGATCGCGCCCGCGCCGCTCGCCGCCGATCTCGCCCGCAGCCTGAGCCTGCTGGCGGCGAGCAAGTTGCGCCGCAAGGTGCAGCGCTGGCGCGGGACGGTCGCGGTGGACGACACCAACGCGCTGGCGGCGGTGGCCGCCGTCCTGCGCCGCTGACGGCTCAGGCCTGAAGGCGCAGCTCCGCCTTCAGCGCCGCCGCGACATGGCGCTGGTCGTCCTCGCTCATTTGCGCGTAGAGCGGCAGCAGGATGCAGCGGTCCTGCGCGCGCTCGGACAGGCGCAGGTCGGCGCGCGCCGCGCCATTGGCGAAAGGCGCCTCGCGATGCGCGCACATGATGCCGCGCCGGGTGGCGACGCCCCTGTCGAGCATCCGCTGCATCACCTCGCGCTGATCGACCTCGTCGGGCAGGCGCACGCAATAGCTTTGCCAGTTGGAGCGCGCCCAGGCCGGTTCGCCCGGCAGGCCGAGGCCGAGCGGAGCGAGCATTTCGCCATAGCGCGCGGCCAGGGTCCGCCGGCGCGCCACCAGTTCGGGCAGCCGCTTCAGCTGGCCGCGGCCGATCGCCGCCTGGATGTCGGTCATGCGGTAGTTGAAGCCGACCATGAGGTAATCCTCGAAGATCACCGTGGGCGAAGCGTGGCGCACCGTGTCCGGCGCGCTCATGCCATGCTGGCGCAGCAGCCGGAAGCGCCGGTCGAGCGCGGGATCGCGCGTGGTGATCATGCCGCCCTCGCCGGTGGTGATGACCTTGCGCGGGTGAAACGAGAAGCAGGCGATGTCGCCGCGCGGGCGGCCGATCGGCTCCCAGTCTCCGTCGATGTTGATCTGGCTGCCGGCGGCGCAGGCGGCGTCCTCGACCAGGGCGAGGCCGCCCCGGTCGGCGATCTCGACCAGCGCCGCGAGGTCGCAGGGCATGCCCATCTGATGCACGGCGACGATGGCGCGCGTGCGCGGCGTGATCGCCGCCGCGACGCGTTCGGGGTCGATGTTGTAGCCCTCCGCGCCGATGTCGACGAACACCGGCCGCGCGCCGCAATAGCGGATGCAATTGGCGGTGGCGATGAAGGAATGGCTGACGGTGATCACCTCGTCGCCCGGCCCCACGTCCAGCGCCTTCAGGGCGAGGTGCAGGGCGCTGGTGCAATTGCTCACCGCGCAGGCGTGGGGGGCGCCGACCAGCGCGGCGAATTCGCGCTCAAACGCCTCCACCTGCGGCCCTTGCGACACCCAGCCCGACAGCACGGCGGCGTGGGCGGCTTCGGCTTCGGCTTCGTCGAGCAGCGGCAGCGCGATCGGGATCACGACGCCACCGCCTGACGCTCGACCGCGACCGCGGCGGGGCGCTCGGCCCGCCACCACTTGACCAACTCGGACAGCCCCTTGTCGAGCGATGTGGTGGCGCGGAAACCGAGCAGGCGTTCGGCCTTGCCGGTCGAGGCGAGACGGCGCGGCACGGGGTTGATCGAACGCTCCGGCGCGCATTCCGGCGTCAGGCCGCGCCGGCCCATAGCGGCGGCCAGCGCCTCCGCCAGTTGCCGCAGGCTGGTTTCGGTTCCGCTGGCGACGTTGAACACTTCGTCGCTGGCCTTGGCTTTGGCGCCGAGAATATTGGCGCGCGCCACGTCGCGGACGTGAACGAAATCCATGGTCTGCTGTCCGTCGCCGAAAATGATCGGCGGCAGGCCGGCCTCGAGACGCTCCATCCAGCGGATCAGCACCTCGGTGTAGCGGCCGTGGATGTCCATGCGCTCGCCATAGACGTTGAAATAGCGGAAGGCGACATAATCAAGCCCGTACATGTCGTTGAAGGCGCGAAAGAGTCCCTCGTTGAACACCTTCGCCGCGCCATAAAGGGTGCGGTTGGCGTAGGGGTTCTGGCGCTCGGTGGTGGGGAATTCCTCGGCCAGCCCATAGACCGAAGCCGAGGAGGCGGCGATCAGCTTTTCGACATGATGGGCGACGCACAGCTCCAGCAGGTCGAAGGTCGCCTGCGCCATCACTTCCATCGCCAGGCGCGGTTCGGCGGCGCAATGGGTGATGCGCAGCGCCGCCTGGTGTAACACGATGTCGGAGGATCGCACCAGCGATTCCATCAGCCGGGCGTCGCGGATGTCGCCCTCGACCAGCCGCACCGGGCCGCGCGCCAGCGCGCGTTTGAGGTTCTCGGGGCGCCCCCTGACCATGTTGTCGAGCGCGACGATTTCGATGCAGCCCTCGTCGCATAACAGATCGACGATATGGGAGCCGACGAAACCCGCGCCTCCGGTGACCAGTATGCGCTTGCCTTTCAGATCAGCCACGGCCCTCTCCTCTTTCAAATGACGCCGGCGCCTATTCGGCGGCGGCCAGGGTGAGTTTCTTCAGCAGCCGCGCCACCCCAAGCAATTGTTCGGGCTGCAATTCCGGATAGACCGGCAACGACAGGAATTCGGCGGCGAGACGCTCGGTCCTCGGCAGCGAACCCGCCGGGAAATCCGGGTCGCGATAGGCTTCCTGCAAGTGGACGGGCACGGGATAATGCACGCCGGCGCCGACGCCCTCGTCGCGGAACGCCTGCAGCATCGCGTCGCGCTGCGCCAGCCGCACGGCGTAGACGTGATAGACGTGGCGGCGATCCTCCGGCGGCGCCGGACGCCCGAGCGGCGCCAGCAGCTTGTCGTACATGCCGGCGATGGCGCGCCGCGCGCGCGTCCACGCGTCGATGTGGTCCATCTTGACGTTCAGGATCGCGCCCTGAATCGCGTCCATGCGATAATTGTAGCCGGCGAGGACGTGGTGGTATTTCTGCTCCTGCCCCCAGTCGCGCAGCAGCGCGATTTTGTGCGCGAGGTCCGGCCGCGCGGTGGTCACCGCGCCGCCCTCGCCATAGGCCCCGAGGTTCTTGCCGGGATAGAAGCTGAAACAGCCGAGATCGCCGATCGTCCCGGCGCGGCGGCCCTTGTATTCGGCGCCATGGGCCTGCGCGGCGTCCTCGATCACCACCAGCGAATGGCGGCGCGCGATCTCCATGATCGGGTCCATGTCCGCCATCAGGCCGTGAAGATGCACCGGCAGGATCGCTTTTGTGCGCGGCGTGATCGCTTTGGCGATGTGGGCTGGGTCCATCGTCCAGGTGACCGGATCGACATCGACAAAGACGGGACGCGCGCCGCAATAGCGGATGGCGGCGGCGGTCGCGACAAAGGTCATGGACACCGTGACGACCTCGTCGCCGGGGCCGACGCCCGCCGCCAGCAGCGCCAGATGCAGCGCCGAGGTGCCGCTGTTGACCGCCAGGCAATGCGGCGCGCCGCACCAGGCGGCGAAACGCCGTTCGAACGCCTCGACCTGCGGCCCCATCACATAGGCGCCGCTGTCGAGCACGCCGAGCACGGCCGCGTCGATCTCCGATTTGATCTGCTGGTACTGAGATTTTAAATCCAGGAAGGGGATCATCGAAAACTCCCATTTCCATCACGTGGATAGGTCTGCTTCAAATCAGTTTTGCACTTAAATTAAATCATATAAAATCAGAGATTGAAATTAAATTCCGCATAAGTTCGAAAGTTGCTGAACAGAGCGTCACCCCGTCGATTGCGTTTCCTCGACATCGCGCGTCTGCAGCGGCGAGGCGATCCGCGCGGGGACGCCGGCGACGATGGCGCCATCGGGCACGTCGCGGGTCACGACCGCGCCGGCGCCGACAATCGCGCCGGCGCCGATGGTGACGCCGCCGAGGATGGTGGCGTTCGATCCGATGGAGGCGCGGCGGCCGACGCGCACCGAGGCGCAGGTCCAGTCCTCGGCCGCCTGCAACCGGCCCGAAGCGGTGGTCGCGCGCGGATATTTGTCGTTGGTGAACATCACGCCATGGCCGATGAACACCTCGTCTTCGAGGGTCACGCCCTCGCACAGAAAGCTGTGCGAGGAAATCTTGCAGCGCGCGCCAATGCGGACGCCGGCCTGGATTTCGACAAACGTGCCGATCCGCGTGTCGTCGCCGATGCTGCAGCCGTAAAGATTGACCAGATCGGGATAAAAAATCCGCACGTCGCGGCCGAGCCGAACATCCTTGGCGACAGGCATGGCATTTCCTCCAGAACTCAATGGGAAACAGGCGCTGCGGGGCGCCGCAGCGCGCGGCGGTCCTCCGCCGCCGCCTTCAAGGCGGACAGCAGGGGATGATGGGTGGCGGCGAGCCCGGCCAGTCCCGCCGCAGCGATCAGCGCGCCGCTGAACGCGAGGCCGAGCGCGGGGCCGAACCAGCCGGCGCGGATCGCGGCGGCGCCGGCGGCGGCGGCGACGCCGCAGCAGGCGGCCACCACCGCGCTCTCGCGCAGCGCCGCAGCGATGTCGCGCAGCCTGAGCCCAAGGCGGCGCCCGACGAAATGCAGCGCCACCGCCGCCTGAAACGGCAGGGTCAGCAGGCAGGTCGCGGCCACCTCATCGACGCTGAAAAAGCTGGCGGCGTAGAGCGCCGCGAGCGAGGGCGGCAGCGAGATCAGCGAGCAGGTCAGCGCATCCCGGACATGGCCGGTCGCGACCAGAACCGGATAGGTCAGGCAGGCGCCGAACAACGCGAGCGAGCCCAGGCAGAGCAACCGCACCAGCGGCGCCGCGCCCAGCCAGGACGGGCCGAGCCACAGCGTGATGATCGGCTCCGCCAGCAGCGCGACGCTGAGCAGGAACGGCCATTGCAGCGCCGCCAGCAGCGACAGCGCGCGCAGATAGAGCGGCCCGAGTTCGGCGCCGGCGCGCGACTGCGAGGCGAAGGCCGGCAGCACGACGGGCCCGAGCGCCTGGATCACCAGTTTGTCGAACAATTGCGTGATGGTCATCGCGCGGCTGTAGAGGCCGACCGCGTCGAACCCCATGCGCGCCAGAAAGAAATTCGGCGCCGTGGCGTAGGCCAGATTGATCAGCGCGACGCCGCTGGAAATCAGCCCGAAATGGATGACGTCGCCGCGCCCCGCCAGCGAGGGCTTGAACAGGCCGAGGGCGTTGCGGGCTGTCACGAGACAGATCGCCTGCGCGGCGGCGCCGGCGACCTGGCCCCAGATCGGCGCGAGAAAGCCGTGGCCCTTCAGCGCCAGCGTGATCGAGGTGGCGGCGTTGCAGACATTGCCGGCGAGATTGCCGATCGAGAGCGCGCCGAACATCAGCTCGCGCCGTAGCAGCGCGGAGGCGATGGTCGCGAACGGCGTGGCCGCGAAGCCGAGCGCCGCGATCCGCACGCCATCCGCCACGCCGGTCACGCCGAACGCCGATCCCAGCGCGCCCGCCGCCAGCCAGAGCGCAAGCCCCATCGCGACAGACAGCGCGAGCGTGATGGTGAAGGCGGTGCGCACGTGAATGTCCGCGAGCGCCGTCTTCTGAATGATGTAATTGGCGCCGCCAAACTCCTGCGTGGACACCGAGATCACCGTGGTGATCGCGCCCACGACCGCATAGACGCCGAATTGCTCGGGCGTCAGCAGCCGCGCCAGCGCCGCCGTGGACAGGAACAGAATGACGAGGCTCGCGTAACGCTCGGACGCCGACAGCAGCAGCGAGCGCCGCACCAGATCCATGCTCACGCCGTCGCCCTGCGCGGCCTGTGCGCGGCCGGGAAGCTTCCGAGCCTCACCGGCTGGCCCTGGCCGGCGATGGAGCGCGTCGCCGCTTCGAGAATCTCGACGACCCGCAAGCCCGACGCCGCGTCGCACAGCGGCGCCGCGCCGTTGCGCACGCAATCGACGAAATGCTCGACCTCGCTCGCCAGCGCCTCCTTGGCTGGCACATGCGGCGCCCACATGTCGCCGGCGCGATAGCCGATGCGAAGCTGGTGGGCCTTTTCCGGCGAACCATCGACGGTGACGCCCTTGTCGTAGACCTTGATTTTTTCGGTCGGCTCCATGTCGTCGTAAACGATCATCTTCTTGCTGCCGCCGATCAGGGTCTTGCGCACCTTGACCGGAGACAGCCAGTTGACGTTCACATGCGCGACGCAGGAGCTGTCGAAGAACAGGGTGAGATGCGCCATGTTTTCCGGCGAGCCGTCGACATGGCGCGAGCCGGTGGCCGAGACCGCGACCGGCCGCTCGTCGATGATGTGGTCGATGATCGAGAGATCGTGGACCGCAAGATCCCAGATCACGCTGACGTCGCTCTGGAACAGGCCGAGACTCACCCGCGTGCTGTCGTAATAATACACGTCGCCGATCTCGCCGCGCCGCACCAGTTCGCTGATCTTGCGCACCGAGGGCGTGTAGAGGAACGTGTGGTCGACCATCAGCGTCAGGCGGCGCCGCTCCGCTTCGTCGATCAGGCGGCGGACGAGATCGGCGGTGGGCGCCAGCGGCTTCTCCACCAGCACATGCTTGCCCGCCTTCAACGCCGCCAGCGCCAGCTCGTAATGGGTATGCGCGGGCGTCGCCACGGCGATGGCTTCGACGCTGGAATCTTCCAGCAGATCCTCGAAGCGCGAGGTCGCGCTCACGTCGGGATGATGGCGCGACAGCGCGGCGAGCCGCAGGGGATCGCGGTCGCACACGGCGACGACGCGCGCCGCCGCGCTGGCGGCGAAATTGCGCACGAGATTCGGGCCCCAGTAGCCGTAGCCGACCACGCCAACCCCGAGCTGGCTGCTTCGCATCATGCTTCTCCTTCTGGGGGTCAGGCGCGCGCGGGCATGTCCTGCCAGACGCCGCGGGTGTCGATGACGTCGAGATGGCGCCGCTCCGCCAGCGGAACCATTTTGAACTCGTCGTGATCGACGAGCAGAACGGCGATCTCGCAACAATGGATCGCTTCGTCGATGGTCATGAACTCGACGCCCAGCGCGGCGAGTTCCGGGTGCGGCCTCCGCAGGTTCGGTTCGACGATCTTGATGCGCGAGCCGTATTTGGCGGCCAGATGACGCGCGACCTCCATGGCCGGGCTTTCGCGCAAATCGTCGATATTGGCCTTGAAGGCGAGGCCGCAGCAGGCGACGTTGGCGTAGGGATGATCCTCGATCAGGGCTTCGGCCTGCTCGATGATTTTTTGCGTCTTGTCGAGGTTCACCTCGCGGCTCATGCGCATCACGCGCGCGAGATCCGGCGCGGAATCGATGATGAACCAGGGATCGACCGCGATGCAATGGCCGCCGACGCCGGGGCCGGGCCGCAGCACATTTACGCGGGGGTGGCGGTTGGCGAGGTCGATCACTTCCCAGACGTTGATGTCGAAGCGGTCGCAGATCATCGACAATTCGTTGGCGAAGGCGATGTTGGCGTCGCGATAGGCGTTCTCCGTCAGCTTGACCAATTCGGCCGCGCGCGCGGTCGTCGCCACGCAGGCGCCGCGCACAAAACTCTTGTAGAAGCGCTGGGCGCGGCGCGTGCAGGCCGGCGTGACGCCGCCGATGCAGCGGTCGTTGTTGATGAGTTCGGTGAGAATTTTCCCCGGCAGCACGCGCTCGGGACAATAGGCGACATTGATGGTGGAATTGGCGTGACCATTGGTTTGGCCGTTTCCGTTCGTTTTGCCGTTGGCGCCGACATGCAGATCCGGCCGCCGCTCCAGGATCTGCGTCGCGATTCCCTCGGTCGTGCCGATCGGCGAGGTCGATTCGAGAATGACGAGATTGCCGGGCTCCAGAACATCCGTGATGCTGTCCACGGCGGCGCGCACCATGGAGAGATCGGGCCGGTTGTCGCGGTCGATCGGGGTGGGCACCGCGATCATGAACACATCGGCCGGCTCGGGTTTGGTCGAGGTTCGCAGCGCGCCGCTCGACACCACTTTCGACACGAGGCCGTCGAGGTCCGGCTCGGAAATGTGGATGGTTCCGGCGGCGACGGTTTTCACCACCTCCTCCTTGGTGTCCACCCCGAGCACCTGCATGCCGCGGCTGGCGATCAGCGCCGCCGTGGGCAGGCCGATATAGCCAAGGCCGATCATCGAGACTTTCTGAAATTCATGCATCGAGCAGCACCTTCACTATGCGTTCGCTGGCGTGGCCGTCGCCGAACGGATTGTGCGACCGCGCCATGGCCGCATAGGTCGCGTCGTCGTCGAGCAACCGAAACGTCTCGCCGACGATGCGGTCGTAATCGGCGCCGACCAGGCGCGCGGTTCCGGCCTCCACGCCCTCGGGCCGCTCGGTGGTTTCGCGCATCACCAGCACCGGCTTGCCGAAGGTCGGCGCCTCCTCCTGCACGCCGCCGGAATCGGTCAGCACGAGATAGGCCATCGACAGCAGGCTGACGAAATCGGTGTATTCCTGCGGCGAGATCAGCACGACGCGCGGATGGTTGGCGAAACGCGCGGAGAAGATGTCGCGCACATTGGGATTGGGATGGACCGGCAGCACCACGGCGACGTCCTCGCGATTGAGGATCGTCTCCAGCGCGTTCACAATGTTTTGCACGCCGCCGCCGAAATTCTCGCGGCGATGGCAGGTCACCAGAATAAGGCGGCGGTTGCCGTGGCGCTGCTTGATGTCGTCCCAGCGCCGCGCCATCCAGGGGTCCTCCTCGACCATGGTCTTGGCGAGAATCAGCGCGTCCACCACGGTGTTGCCGGTGACGTGGATGCGCGCCTGCGGCACGTTTTCGGCGAGCAGCGCGCGCGCGGCGCGTTCGGTGGGCGCGAAATGCTGGTCGGCGATGGAGCCGACGATCTTGCGGTTCACCTCTTCGGGGAAGGGGGCGTAAATGTCGCCGCTGCGCAGGCCCGCTTCGACATGGGAGACGGGGATGCGATGATAATACGCGGCGAGCGCGCCGGTCATGGCCGTCGCGGTGTCGCCCTGCACCACGACCCGCGTCGGCTTCACCCGCTCCATCACCGCGCCGATGTCGTAGAGCAGGCGCGCCGACAGATTGTCGAGGGTCTGGTTGGGCGTCATCACGTTCAGATCGAAATCCGGAACGACCTTGGCGAGCTTCAGCACCTGGTCGAGCATCTGCCGATGCTGGGCGGTGGCGCAGACGGTGACGCCGACCTGTTCGGCCTTGAGGCGCCGGATGACGGGAAACAGTTTGATGGCTTCGGGCCGGGTGCCCAGCAGAACGAGAATGCGCTGTTTCACGGTCAGCCTCCCGCCGGTTCGCTGGCGGCGCCCAGGCGCCGGCGCACCAGCGCCTGCGCCAGAATGCCCGCGAACAGCGCGTTGGTTCTTGCGTAGCGCCACGCCATGCGGCGCGGCTCCTGATAGACGCGGTACAGCCATTCCAGCCCGAGCCGCTGCACGGCTTTCGGCGCGCGGCGCACCGCGCCGGCGAGCACGTCGAACGAACCGCCGACGCCCATGACGAAGGGCGCGCCGAACTCGTCGCGATGCGCCGCCAGAAACCGCTCCTTGCGCGGCGTGGGCATGCCGATGAACAGGCAATGCGCGCCGCTCTCGCGAATGTCGCGCACCACGCCGGCCTCCTGCTCGCGCGAAAAATAGCCGTCGCGCACGCCGGCGAACCGCAGGCCGGGATGACGCGCCTGGGCGCGGGCGGCGGCGCGCCGCACGACATCGGGCGCGGCGCCGAGGAAATAGGGCTTGAACCCTTCCCGCGCGCAGAGGGCGAGCAGTTCGTTCAACAGATCGACGCCGGCGACGCGGGATTTCACCGGCAGGCCGAGCGCCCGCGCGCCCCAGAGGATGCCCATGCCGTCGACGCCGACGACGTCGCTGTTGACGACATCGGCGGCCAGCGTCGGATCGGTGCGCATGTTCACCAGCTTGGCGACATTGAGCGCGACATGCTGCAGGCGGCGCCCGTCGCGCATGGCGCGCCGCGCAAGCTCGACGGTTTCCTCCATGGAAAGAAGATCAATCGGACATCCCAGAAACGACGCGCGCATCGGTATTTCCTTCCGCCTCGGCCGGTTCGCCAGACCGGCGAGCTTCGCCGCATCTATTTAATTTAACGGGCCGGATCATAATCAAATGGTATTTAAACGCAAGTCAGAATGATTTAAATATCACTCGCATGGTGAAGGCCTTGCGGCTCGCGAAACTGTGATCGCCTGGGGTTTTTGGGCGATGATGAAAATGGGGGTTGGGAATGGTTTTAAATCGAGGAATTATCTCCGTCGTCATCCCGCATTTGAATCAGCCGGATGCGCTGGGCGCCTGTCTGGCGAGCCTTGCGGCGCAGTCGCTGCCGCGCGACCGGTTCGAGGTGATCGTGGTCGACAATGGCTCTGCCACGCCGCCGGATGAGGTGGTGGCCGCCCACCCCGGCGCGCGCCTGCTGCACGAGAGCCGGCCCGGGCCGGGGCTGGCGCGCAACGCCGGCGTGGCGGCGGCGCGGGGCGAGACGTTGGCCTTCATCGACGCCGACTGCCGGGCGCATCCCGACTGGCTGCGCAATATCGCGGCGGGGCTGGCGGCGGCGGGACCGGGGGTGGTCCTGGGCGGCGACGTGCGCATCTGGCGGGCGCAGGCGCGGCGCGCCAATGCGATTGAGGCTTATGAGAGCGTGTTCGCCTATCGGTTCAAGCATTATATCGAAAAGCAGGGCTATGCCGGCACAGGCAATCTGGCGCTGCATCGCGCTGATTTCGACCGCGTCGGACCGTTCGGCGGGATTGAGATCGCGGAGGACATGGACTGGGGCAAACGCGCCGGCGCGGCCGGGCTGCGCTTCCGCTATGCGCCCGATATGGTGGTGTTTCACCCCGCGCGCGCCACCATGCGGGAGCTTTACGCCAAATGGGACCGCCAGATCGCCCATTACCGGCGCATGGCTGAACAGGAGCGGGGCTGGCGGCTGCGCTGGGTTTTGCGCGCGCTGCTGGTGCTGGCCTCGCCGGTCGCGGGCTTTGTCACGGTGATGACCAGCGACCGGATCGAGGGTCTCGCCGCGCGCGGCAAGGCCGTCGCGGTGATGAGCGCCGTGCGCGCGCATCGCGCCGCGACCATGCTGTCGCTGTTGCGCCGCAACGGCGCCGTCGTGTGGAACCGCTGAAGGTTAAGCTGCGAAGGCGGCGTGTCCGGTCAGTTCGGGCAGATCGGCGCGGGCGCCGAACGACCACAGCAGCCAGCCCAGCTCATAGCTGCGACATTCCAGCCGCAGCTCGACCTGCGCGGGGGCGATCAGGCCGCCATGGCGTCCCAGCAGCGCGTTGGCGATCGCGCGCGCCATGCGCGGCGCCTTGCTGTCGCGCTCGCCCTTGCGGATTTGCGAGCGGATGCTGAGGCCGCCCGGCTGCAACATGCAGCGCCCGAGCTGGTTCTCGCCCAGCGCCCAGTCGAAGCCGAGCACGAGCGCCTCGCGCGCGCCGGGAACGCCCTTGCGTTCGGCCCATTCCAGCAGCGCCGGCGCCATGCCGTACTGATGGACGCTGTAAACCTCGTAGAAATCGAGAACGCGGCCGGAGACGGCGTCGTAGAACCAGGGCCATTCGCCGCGCGGGCCTTGCAGCGCGATCAGTTTGGCGACGCAGGCCGAGGCCATGTCGGTGGCGGCGCTCTCGCCGGTCAGCTCGCCGTAGTGGTAGCAGGCGAGCGCCAGGTAGATTTGCGTGGCGAAGGAGGCGAAGCGCCGCCGCAGCCCGGCGGGCGTATCGCAGAACAGGGCGGAGCCGCCCTGGAAGCGCTGCTGCAAGTAGTGGAACAGCGGCGCGGCGAACGGGCGCCATTGCGTGTCGCCGGCGCGGACCTGCGCGGCGACGCCGGTGAGCAGCAGGCCGAGATCCTGCGCATGGAAACGCCGCCAGGCCGCTTCATCCGACAGCAAGGTTCGGATGGCGAGCGCGGTTTCTTCCGGCGGCGCCACGCCGAGTTCGGCGCTTGCCCACAGCGCCATGCCAAACGCGTAGTCGCGCACCGGCAGGCGCGTCAGCTCGCGCGCATTGCGCGTGAAAACCTCCGCCGTATCGGCGTAGGGCAGGCGGCTTCGGGCGCGCGAAAGGCCGAGCAGGACGTTGAGCGTGTAGAAAACGTCGCTGTGCGGCCGCGATTCATTGGGCGTCGCGCGGCCGTCGAGATGATGGATGTGCGACCAGCGCCCGTGTTCGGGCAGCCAGCATTTCTCCAGGCCGGCGAGCGCGTAGGCCGTCAGGCGGGACGCGCGCGCGACGTCTTCGGGCTGCGTCGGTTGGGCGCCGGTCAAATCCACGGGAGAGATTTTCATCGCAATGCGCCTTCCGTTTCGGGGATCTTGTCCAGGGAGATGGTTTCGGACGGTTTGAATGGCCGCGTTTTCAGTCCGACGGTTGGATTTAATGACTGGTGCGGATTAAAAATATTTGAAACAGGTCCGTCAAGCGCCAATGCGCGGGGGACGCCGGTTTGCGGAATGGCTGTGTGAAATTATTAGTGTAAACAGGGGAGTGGGTGATTGAATCTCGGGCGGATTAAGGGAGGGTTTCCCATGAGGCCTCATTTAAGTTGGACAGCGATTATTTTAATAGGTATGCTGATTTAAATCAGGTTACGGTCCCCGTCGGGGCCGGGCTTCCGCGCGGACGACGCCGGAACGCGCCAAGCTGGAGAGCTTCTCATGCTTCAGAGCAACGGGCCGCGGTCGGAGAAAGCCTCGCCTTTTTCCGACTCCGAAGGCGGCGTCAACGAAATCATCGCCTTCGCGACCGGGCTGCTGCGTCGGCAATATCGCGTGATCGTCGCCGCCTTCGTCGTGGCGCTGGCGCTGGCGGTCGGCTATCTCGGCGTCACGCCGCCCACCTTTACCGCGCAGACCCAGGTTCTGCTCAAGAACCCGAAAGCGGCCTTCGTGAAGCAGGAATCGCCGCTGGCGGAATCCGCCTTCGACGTGCCCGAGATCGAAACCCATTTGCAGCTGGTGAAGTCGACCGCGGTGGCCATCGCCGTCATCCGGCAGCTCAAGCTGGCGGACGATCCGGATTTCGAAGGGCCGACCGGACTCGGCGACATGATTGGGCGCCTGTCCAGCCGCAGCGCGCCGACCGATGAAGCGGAGCGCGACCGCATCAACGAGGATCCGCCCGAGGGGTTGATCGACGCCTTCCTGTTCCGCCTGCAGGCGCGCCGCCTCGGCATGAGCAATATCATCGAGATCGCCTATAGTTCGCGTTCGCCCGAGCGCGCGGCCGAAGTCGTCAATGCGGCGGCCGCCGCCTACATCAAGGAGCAGATGAACACCAAGTTCGAGGCGAGCCGCAGCGCCACGGCCTGGCTGCAGGACCGGCTGCGCGACCTCGGCGATCAGGCGCGGCGCGAGGAGCAGGCGGTCGACGCCTACAGGATGCGCAACAATATCGTGTCCAGCGGCGGCAAGCCCATCGATGAGCAGCAGCTCGCCGACTTCAACGCGCGCATCGTCGCCGCGCGGGCCCAGGCCTCCGACGCGCTGGCGCGGCTGAACCGCTACGAGGCGCTGCTGCGCGCGGACACGCCGGCCAATCCTTCGGCCGAACTGATCGGCGCGACCGTGTCCGACGCCCTCGCCAGCCCCGTGATCAACACGCTGCGCGTCGAACTGCTGGAGCTGCAACGGCGCGACAGCGAGTGGACGAATCGCTATGGCGAAAATCATCAGGCGGTCAAGGACCTGCGCGCCCGCATGCGCGAATTGCGCAATTCGATCCGCGACGAGGCCCGCCGGCTCGCCGAAACCAGCCGCAACGATTACGAGATCGCGGTGAAGCGGCAGCAGGAGATGGAGAAGCTCTATAAGGCGGCCCTGGCGTCGTCGCGCTCCGCCACATCGGCGGAAGTCGCCTTGCGCGAGCTGGAGAGCCGCGCCAAGAGCTATCGCGCCGTCTATGAAACCTTCCAACAGCGCTATATGGGCGCGGTCCAGCAGGAAACCTTTCCGATCACCGAAGCGCGCGTGATCTATCCGGCGCTGCCGCCGGACAGCAAGAGCAAGCCGAAGAGCAAGATCGTTCTGGCGCTCGGGGCGCTGGGCGGCCTCGCGCTCGGGCTGGGGCTGGGGTTGCTGCGCGACCTGCGCGACAGCGTGTTCCGCACGCCCGGACAGATCGAGGCCGCGCTGCATCTGCCCTGCTTCTCGGTCGTGCCGCTGATGGACGCGCCGCGGCCGGGGGGCGATGCTCGGGTCGAGGCCAATCCGCCGGAGCGCGCCCTGGCGAATGTGCAGACCATCGATTCCACCGTGGTCGGCATGCCCTTGTCGCGCTTCGCCGAGACCATCCGTTCGGCCAAGATCGGGATCGACCTCAACCCGACAAAAACCCCCAACCGGGTGATCGGCGTCACCTCGGCCCTGCCAAACGAGGGCAAGACCACCATCGCCGCGTCGCTGGCCCGGCTGATCGCCCATGGCGGCCGCTCGGTCGTGCTGGTCGATTGCGACCTGCGGCATCCCTCGCTGTCGGCGCAGTTGACGCCGGAGGCGCGCTGCGGCCTGATCGAGGTGATTTACGGCCAGCGGTTCGAGGACGCGCTGTGGCGCGACCCGCGCACCCCCTTCGCCGTGCTGCCGATGGTGCGGCGGCGACCGCTGTTCCACAGCACCGAACTACTGGCGTCGGAGGCGACGGCGAAACTGTTCCAGCGACTGCGCGACTCATTCGACTATGTCATCGTCGATCTTCCGCCGCTAGCGCCGGTGGTCGACGCGCGCGCGACGGCGTCGTTCATCGATTGCCATTTGCTGGTGGTGGAATGGGGGCGCACGAAAATCGAGGTGGTGCGGCGCGCCCTGCACGAAGCGCCCAACATTTACGACAATATGGTCGGCGCCGTGCTCAACAAGACCGACGTCAAGCGGATGTCACATTATGACAGGGTCTGCGCGGATTATTATGACGAGCGATACTTCGCACGCTACACGACCGCCGATGACCGTGGATCGTGAGCAGAACACACCCGGGCCTGTCGCCAATTAAGCTTTGGCTTGACCATAAGGATTGTTGCGTAAGCGCAACATTTTGGGGCGGAATTCAAATTGAGCGGATTATTTGCTGGCCTAATTCTCCCCGCAATGGCAACGTCAAAAAACAATTTTGATAATTGGGGGCTGTTCTGATTTCCTCCTCGCAGAAAACCGCCAGACTCGTCGCCGCCGCCCTGATGGCTTCCTGTTCCGCCTGCACGATGATGCCGGTCAGCGGTCCTCAGTCGATTGATGTCGCCGCCGATCCGCAAAGCGTGCAAGCTAGGGCGCTGCCCTATGCGCTCGTCCCTGTGACGCCGGCCGTGGTGGACGTGCTCGAGCGTCACATTCCCAGACTGTCGGGCGCCTTCATGACCCGCACGCCGCCCAAGGCGTTCCGTTTCGGAAAAGGCGATATTGTCAGCGTCACCATTTTCGAAGCCGCCGCCGGCGGCCTGTTCACGTCCAACGCCGGCGTGCGCGCCGGCAATTTCATCACGGTGCCGAATCAGGCGGTGGATGAAAAAGGCAATATCACCGTGCCCTACGGCGGCGAAATCCGCGCCGCCGGCCGCACGCCGTCCGAGATTCAAACCGACATCACCGAGCGTCTGAAGGCGCGCGCGCTTGAGCCGCAGGTGGTGGTGGCGCTCGCTGAACAGCGCACCGGGCTCTACAGCGTGCTCGGCGATGTGCGCGCCGCCGGTCGTTTTCCCGCCCAGCCGTCCGGCGAGCGCGTGCTCGACGGCATTGCCCGCGCCGGCGGTCCCGGCAGCCAGGGGTACGACCTCTGGGTTGCGCTCGAACGCAACGGACGCCGAGTCAGCGCGCCGTTTGGCGCGCTGATGGACGAGCCGGCCAACAACATTTATCTGCAGCCCAACGACGTCGTTTTTCTTTACAGCCAGCCGCAGACCTTCCTGGCTTTCGGCGCGGCGGGCGGGCAGGGGCAATTCAAGTTCGAGGCCTGGCGCGTGTCGCTGGCGGAGGCGCTGGCGAAACAGGGCGGATTGAACGACTCGCTGGCCGATCCGGCCGCCGTCTTCCTCTATCGCGGCGAGCCGCGCGAGGTCGCCCGCCAGCTCGGGGCGGAGGTCGAGAAATTCGACGGGCCGGTGATTCCCGTCATTTATCAGCTTAATCTGCGCGATCCCTCCGGCTATTTTCTCGCGCAGCGATTCCCGATGCGCAATAAGGACGTGATCTACAGCTCCAACGCGCAGGCGGTCGAGGCCTCCAAGTTCCTGTCCTTCGTGCGCACGGTGCTGGCGACCGTCAACGATCCCGTCATTTACGCCACCAACGGCTATGCGCTGAATGCGGCGGCCCGAGGCGGCGCGACCACGATCATCACCACGCCGACCCCGATCGCGACCACCGGCGCCACGCCCTGACCGGGCGAGGCGGGCCGTCGCCGGACGATAAATTAAATACGCTCTCATTTAATTGATAATTTAAATCTTGTTTTTTTGGCGCCGATTTGATCAAGTGGCCCGTCGCAACTCGGATGGGTGGGGCGCATGAACGCTGTCGATCGAAACATGGCCACGGGGCGCACGGTCGATCCGCTGGCGCCGGCCGTCGAACACGCCGACGCCAGCCGGAAACGCTGGCCGATTCGCTATCAGGCGATCGAGCCCCTGGCTGTTCTGGCGGATATCGCGGCGATCCTTCTCTCCTGCGTGCTGTCGGGCGCGCTGGCGGGCAGTCCCGATCCGGCCAAGGCGGTGGGCGCGGCCATTGTGGTGGCGACGCTGTTCGTGTGCCTGCTGAAAATGCGCGGCCTCTATCGTCCCGTTGAATTGCTCGCCCTGCGCAACCAGGTCCGCGCGGTCGCGTTCGCCTGGGCGCAGGTGTTCGTTCTGCTCGCGGCGGCGGTGGGCGCGCTCGACATGGGCCACGCGGTGTTGCGCAGCGCCAGCCTGCTGGCGCCGACGGGGTTCGGCGCGTTGATCCTCCTGCGCGTTCTGCTCAAGCGCATTCTGGTCAAGGGGCTGAGCGGCCGCAAATTCGCCGGTCGCAAGATCGTCCTGATCACGGACCAGCCCAAGGCGGGCGGCGGCCTGGAGCACAGGCTCGCCACTTTGGGCTTTGTCGTGGCCCGGCGCTTCGCCTTGCCGCCGCCCGGGGCGGGCTTCAGCTTTCGCAAACGCCTGGGCGCTTCGGTGATCGCCTTCGTCAGCGGTTCGGACATCGACGAGATTTTCATCGAAGCCGACATCAGCCGATGGACCGAACTGCGCGCGCTGGCCGGCGATTTGCGGGTGCTGCCGTCGCACGTCAATTTCGCGCCGGTCGGCGCGGCGGCGGAGGTGTTCCGGCACCCCAATCGCGAACTGGGCGGCGATATGTGCGTCGAATTTCAGCGCGGGCCGCAAACGCGTCTGGAGCATGCGGCCAAGCGAACGCTCGACATGGTCGGGGCGGGATTGGCGCTGCTGCTGCTGTCTCCGGTGCTCGCGCTCGCCGCGGCGGCGGTCCGTCTGGAAACGCCGGGGCCGGTGCTGTTCCGGCAAAAACGCTGCGGTTTCAACGGCAAGGGTTTTACGATCCGCAAATTCCGGACCATGCGCGTGCTGGAGGACGGCGCCAATGTCGTCCAGGCGCTGCCGGCGGACAAGCGCGTGACGCGCATCGGCAAATGGCTGCGGCGCACCAGCATCGACGAGTTGCCGCAATTGCTGAACGTGCTCGACGGCAGCATGAGCCTGGTTGGTCCGCGCCCGCACGCGCTGGCGCATGAAAGTCAGTTTGACAAGGTCGTGCGCAATTACGCCAGCCGCCGCCGCGTCAAGCCGGGGCTGACAGGCTGGGCGCAGATCCACGGCTGTCGCGGGCCCACCCCCACGCTGGCCGCGATCGAGCGGCGCGTTGAATATGACCTGTGGTATATCGACAACTGGAGCTTGCGGCTCGATCTGGCGATCCTGCTGCAAACCCCGATCGAAGTGGCGCGCGCGCGCAATGCGTTCTGACGCGTCGTCCGAAAACGGCTTCGCGGGCCTAGCGTCGCGCGGCCTTGGGCGTGTCGGGGCGGGTGGCGGGGCCGTGCGGGTCGGTGATGAGAAACTCGTCCATCTCATGGCCGGCGGCGAGCGCCGCCGCCATCCAGCGTGGTTTCTTGCCGCGTCCGGACCAGGTTTCCGAGGTCGCCGGATTGCGATAGCGCGGCAGCACTTCGGGATAGGCCCGGCGCGGCTTGCCGGCGACGGGCCGCGACGCCACGGACTCGCGGACGGTTTCGCCGCTGCGGTTCAGGATGGCGAGACGTTTTTCGAGTTCGCGCTTCTCCTGCAGGATGCGCGTGGACAGGAGCGTGCTGATTTCTTCGTGGAGCGACCAGAGTTCGTCCACGGACATGGAGGAGAGGTCGAAATTGCCTGCCGCCATCTTTCCCTCGTGGCTTTCCTATTTTTCGTGTTTCTACCTAAAGTGGTTCTTTTGGGTCGTTTAAACAAGCGACGGCTTCACTTTTAACGGCGTCCGCTCGGTTTCGCCATCTTTTTTCGTGGTTTGTTAAATAAAAATATTTTTGCGCCACGCGAAAAAATGGGAGTCAAGAGCGTGCTTGGTTTTAATTATATTGGTGCATTTATTTAAAACCATATTAAAATAGCGTCTTAAAGGTATGATCGCACGCCTTCGGGGCGGGGGTGGTCCAGTCGATCGCGCCGACGGCGATGGCGCGAAATCCACGCAATTCATGCGCGAGAGTCGAATGCGCACTTCCGAGATTGACGAGATGGACTTCGAACAGCTTTGGCGCTTGTACGAAGAGCTTTCCAGAGTGCTGGCGATCAAGATCGTCGCGGAGAAACACGAGCTGGAAAAAAGGCTGGCGCAGCTTGTGGGGCCTGAAATCGGGGTGGCTTTCGCGGAGGAGGCGCCGTCTCATCTCGTGCGCAAATATCCGAAGGTTGCGCCGAAATACCGCAATCCGCTCGCGCCTGAAGAAACCTGGTCGGGGCGGGGAAAGCGGCCGAAATGGCTGGTCAAGGCGCTTGAGGGCGGGGCCAGGCTGGAAACTTTCAAGATTGGTTCCGAGCCTGAAACATAAGGCGCTGATTTCTAGCGGCTTTCGCGCATCTCGTCTTGAAGGAAGCCCCAGACGGGCGACGGGAGATGCGCGAAGCCAAAAGTTCGATGCGACTCGGGGAATCGACGGCGAGGGCCGCGATTAATGGCGGGAGGCGCGCCCCTCCGGCGTCAGCGGCGAAGCGCGCAGGCTGAGATCCCGCGCGAGACGCCCGCGAATCCCCGAAATTTCCCATAACAGAATATTGCAGAGCTTGATCCGCGAGACGAGGTCGGCGGGAGTCGCGTCGGTTTTGCTCGGCTGGCAAAGTTGATCGTTGACATTCTTTATCAACGCCAAGGATTGGCAGAGATAATTAACCAGAGTTTGGCCGGAGTGGTCGGCGTTCTCCATCGAATTCCCCCAGTTGTTCTACACAAACTCGAAGGCTTACGGAGCGTTTTCTCGCCAATGCGCCGGAACGCGACTCGGCGGCCGAATGTTTCCATTTGGCTGAAAAACAGACCGGAAGCCATGCTGAATGGCGCACAACCGGAGGATTGCATATGCTCGCATGGCAAACAAGTCGGCAAAAAATCGGTATTTCCGCTGAAACTACGTAGAATAAAGCGCGCCCTTTCCACGGGGAAAGCGCGAAATAAGCTTGGCAAATTAGAGGGAACCTCAAGGTCATGTCTGCGATGAGTTCGAGCTTTGGCAGCAAAGCCCCCAGGAAAATATTAGCTTAATGGCGGTGCGCATCGCGGAACCTTGCGTAAGGTTGTGGACGCGCCGAGCCTTGTTGCCGCCCGAATGTTCGGCGAATAGACTCGGCCTGAAATTGTCGAGGCTCCGCATGAGATTCGCCGCGCCGCTTGCTCTGCTCGTCCTGACCGCGCCCGCCCAGGCGCAGGACGCGCCGCCTTTCTTCGCTAATGACGGGTCGCTGTCGCTCAAGTCTCCCTGGACTCAGCGCGACGACGACGCGGCGCGTCCGTGGGAGGGACTCACCATGGGCACGGAGGTCTTCGCCGGTTCGGGCGGCCGGCATGGCCGCGGCGGCTTCGGCGGCGACCTGCACATCGGCTATCTCAAGGAGCTCGACAATAATGTCGTAGTCGGCGTCGGCGCCGCGATCGGCTACACGCCCTCGTTCAGCCGGTTCGGGCCAAAAGGCTATAATTTCGGCATGGCGGATTTGAAGGTCGGCTATGACATGGGCCGCTTCATGCCCTATGTCACCGTCGGCGTCGGCACGCTCAGCGCCGCGACCAACGGGCGCGGCTGGCAGGGGCTCGACAGCGCCGGCAATACGTTCGGGCTGGGCGGCCATTCGGCCACCGTCACCAAGGTTGGCGCCGGCTTCAATTACGAAGTCAACGAGCACCTGCGCATTGGCGCGGAATTCAACGCCGTGCAGGTTCACGGCGCTACATTCGGGCCGCCGCTGGTTCCGCAGCCGGGCGCGCTGCCGTAAGCCGGCGCGACGCGACGAGGCGCCGCCGCGAGGCCGCGACGGCGCTTCAAGAGATGTTGCTTATTCGGCCTCGGCGCGCGCGACTTCCTGCGCGATCGAGAAGGCGCTGGTCAGCGAGTAGCCGATCTTGGCGTCGGGCTTGTTGAGCGGGCGGACCTGCACCATGTGGGCGCCGGCGAGTTCGTCGCCGTATTGGTAGATCAGCGCGACCTTGGTTCCCGCCGGCATCTGCGCGCAATGCACGCGCGAGGCTTCGGCGCGGACGGGATCGTTGAGCCGGTTGAGCTGGTAGTTCAGGATCAGGGTCCGGGTCGGGCAGAGCAGGGCCGGCTCGGAACCGACAATGGCATGCTTGAATTGCGAACCCGCCAAGGCGGGAAGGGCTGCGAGAGCGAGCATGGTCGTAAGGATGACGCGGCGCATGGGCTTCTCCATCGGTTAGACTTTTGTCTAAAGAAAACCGGGAGATATGACCTGCGAAATTTAGGCAAAGCAGACATGCGCGGAAAACAGCGGCGTTTCGCCGCACCGCACAAAATGTCGCGCGACAATTCGTAAGGATCTTTGCGGCGGCGTCAATAGCTATTTTCCTCGCGCCCGATCATGCTCAGCGAAGTCTTAAGTCGCGCTTCCTTCCTTTTTGCGCCGCGCTTATAAGCGCGCCATGAACGCTCAATCCCGCCCGATCGACATTTCCGCCTTGGCCGAAAACCTGCGTGGCGGCGACCGCGCCGCGCTGGCGCGCGCCATCACTTTGGTCGAAAGCGTCCGGCCCGACCACCAGGTCGCCGCGCGACAACTGGTGCAAGCGCTGCTGCCGCATACGGGCAGGGCGATGCGCGTCGGCGTCACCGGCGTGCCCGGCGTGGGCAAGTCCACCACCATCGACACGCTCGGCCACAATTTGGTGCAGGCCGGTCACAAGGTGGCGGTTTTGGCGGTCGATCCGTCCTCGACCCGCACTGGCGGTTCGATTCTCGGCGACAAGACCCGCATGGCGAAGCTGTCGCCGGAGCGCAACGCGTTTATCCGGCCCTCGCCCTCGTCCGGCACGCTCGGCGGCGTCGCGGCCAAGACCCGCGAGACCATGCTGCTGTGCGAGGCGGCGGGGTTCGACGTGGTGATCGTGGAGACCGTGGGCATCGGCCAGTCAGAGACGACGGTGGCCGACATGACCGATTTTTTCCTGGTGCTGATGCTGCCCGGCGCCGGCGACGAGCTGCAGGGAATCAAGAAGGGCGTTCTGGAGATCGCCGACATGATCGCCGTCAACAAGTCGGAAGGCGAGGGGCGCAACCGGGCGGTTGCGGCGGCGGGCGAATATCGCGCGGCGCTGCACATCATGCAGCCGGCGTCGCACAACTGGTCGCCGCCGGTGGTGCTGGTTTCCGGCCTCGACAATATCGGTCTCAATGAGATGTGGGGGCAGGTGGTCGAGCACCGCCGCCGCTTCGAGGCCTCGGGCGAATTCGCGCAAAAGCGCCGCGCGCAACAGGTGAAATGGATGTGGACCATGCTGGAGGACCGCATTTACGGCCGGCTGCGCCGCGACCCGCAGGTGAAGGCGCGGCTGCCCGAACTGGAGCGGCGCGTCGCCGAGGGCGCGCTGTCGCCCACGCTCGCCGTCGAGGACCTGGCGGCCCTGCTGGGGATATGAGCCGCGCGCTGCTGGTCGCGGGCTTCGGCGCCTTTCCCGGCCAGCGGATCAATCCGGCGCAACAGGCGGTCGCCGCTTTGGCGCGGCGTCGCGCCGCCTTCGCGCTGTCCGACATTGCGCTGCATTGCGCCATCCTGCCGTCCGAGCACGCGGAATTGTCGCCCCGGCTGTCGCGTCTGTTCGCGGAGACCGCGCCGGATGCGGTGCTGCTGCTGGGCGTGGCGGCGCGGCGCCGCGCGCTTTGCGTCGAGACGCGGGCGCGCAATCGCGTCACCTTGCTGCGCCCGGACGCCGCGCGGCAAATCCCCTGGAGCCGCGCCATCGTTCATGGCGCGCCGGATGATTTCGTGACCCCGGCGCCGGCGGCGCTGCTGGCGGCCAAGGCCCGCGCCTGCGGCGTCGCGACGCAGGTTTCGCGCGACGCCGGGGCCTATCTCTGCAACGAGGCCTATTATCTTTCGCTGTTGATGGATCGCCGCGCCGTTTTCCTGCATCTGCCGGACTGGCGCGGCGCGGCGCTGACGGCGGCGTCGCCCGCGCTCGAAAGCGTGGCCAAGGCGCTCGTCTTGGCGTAATTTCGAGTCGAAACGGGGGCGGGACATGGATGGCAATCTGGCGCTGACCATCGCAGCTGTCGAGATCGTTTGGCTCGACCTGATGTTGGCGGGCGACGGCGCGACCGATCTCGCCGTGGCGACCCGCGCCCTGCCGCACTCGCGTCGTCTCGCCGTCAATCTTGGCGGCGTGCTGCTGATGCTTTCGCGCGCGGCGTTTCTGCTGGCCGCGCTGGCCTGCGCGCCTCTGCCGGGATACGGGCTGTTTTGCGCGGCGGCGCTGGTTTTCGCGGCCTGGCTGTCCGCCCGGCGCGGCGAGGCGCCTCCATCGGGCGTGACGCGGCCGCGCGCCCTGCCGGGCCTGTTGCTGGCGGTGGCGGCGCGCGATGCGCCGGCGGCCTTCGTCAATATGCTGGCGGCGCAGGCGGCGGCGCAGGGGCATCGCCCGCTGGCGGCGCTGGGCTTCGCGCTGGCGCTGCCGATGATCGCCCTGGGCGCCGCGCCCTTTGTCGGCCTGCTGCGTCAGCCGCCGTTGATCTGGGCCGGCGCGGCCTTGCTGGGCTGGCTGGCCGGGCGGTCCGCATCCGCCGACGCGCTGCTGGCGGTCTCGCCCATGCCGGCGGATTTGCTGGGCGATTTCGCGCCCCCGCTCGGCGCCGCGTTGGCGCTGCTGATTGTCTTTCTTTATCTTCGTCGTCACAATTTCAAGCGTTTGCCGGAAGAAGAACCCTAGGAGTCCGCCATGTCGCGCCTGCGCAAAATCGTTTTCGGATCAGCTATTCTGGCTTTGGCCGCCGCTCCGGCGGTCGCGGCCGGCGAGACCGCCGGCGCCGGTCAGGGGGCAAGCGCGATTCAGATTTCCGCCGCCTGGACCCGCGCCACGGTGCGCGGCGCCAGCGTCGGCGCCGGCTATCTGACCATCGATAACCAGGGCGGCGCCGCCGACACTTTTATCAGCGCCGCGTCCGACCGGGCCGAGCGCGTCGAGTTGCATCAGTCCCGCGAGGAAGGCGGCGTCATGATCATGCGCGCCGTTCCCAAGGGCGTCGAGATCAAGCCCGGCAAGCAATTGGTCCTCAAGCCCGGCGGCTACCATTTGATGCTCGTTGGCCTGAAATCGGCGTTTCTGCCCGGCGAAACCGTGCATGTGACGCTGCATTTCGCCAAGGCGGGCGATGTCGGCGCCGATTTGCAGGTCGAAGGTTTTGGCGCGCAGGGGCCGGACCCGTCGAAGCCGGCCGCGCGATAGCGGTCGAATCCGCCGCGCCGCGAGCAGGAGGGCCCTTTACGATCCGTTAACGATTTGCGCCTTACAACCCATGCGTTACGCGCGTAATTATTTCAACCTAACGTCATGGGTCGGGCATGTTTAAAACCTGTATGATTGACAGCGTTATCGGATCGCGTCTCAGCATCCGGCGCATCGCGGCCGGCTTGGACAAGGCGGCGCTGGCCGATCGGATCGGCGCGACGGAGCAGCGGCTCGCCGCATTCGAGGCGGGGGAGGCGCGGATCGACCCGCGGTCGATGCTGACCCTTTGCCGCGTGCTGGACGTGCAGGTCGGCTATTTCTTCGAACCCTGGACCGGCGCGATGGAGCCGGCCGAACCCGTTCGCCTGCTCGCCGCCGAGTGAGGGCGCCGCGCGGCGGCGCCGTCCCGCGCCGGCGGGAATTGGCGTGAACGCTTAAACTGCGCGAGGCGCAGGGTCTGACAGCGGCTTGACAGGCGACGCGCGACATAACCGGGCCACGAGTTTTTCGTTGACCGGAGTCGTCATGACATACGCGCACGCATCCACGCGCAGCTGGCTTTCCGCCGTCCTGATCGGCTTGCCAGGGTGCGGCGGCGCCGTGGCGGCGCAGACGGTCGGGACGGAATTGCGCGTCCCGCCCGAGCAAATGGAGCAGTTCGACGCCCGCCCCGAGGAAATTCACCTGGCGTCCCGGAGCATTGTCGCGTCGCTGCCGGCGACGATCGTTTCGCCGATCAACGCCCGCGTCGCGGTCGCCGCGCCCTTCGCCGGCACGGTGGTGAAACTGCATGTGCTGCCCGGACAGGCCGTTCGCCAGGGCGACCCGCTCGTCACCCTGGCGAGCCGCGACTTGTCGGAGACCTTGGTGCGGCTGAGACAGGCCGAGGCCGATCTCCAGGCGGCGGAGGTGTTGGCGCAGCGCCAGCGCGAATTGTTCCACAAGGATCTCGTGATGGCCAACCGGGTGGCCGAAGCCGAAGCGCAGGTCGAGAAAGTCCGCGCCCTGGCCGAGGAAACCCGGCGCCTGCTGACGATGGGGGCGATCCGGCGCAATCCGGACGGCGGGTACAGCCTTACCGCCCCGAAGGACGGCCGCGTGGTCGAGGTCCGCCCGACGCCCGGCGCGGCGTTGCAGGCGATGGAGGCGGCGGTGCTTGTCGACACCGGCGATCAGGTCTGGGTGCAGGCGCAATTGCCCGGCCCGATGGCCGAGAAGGTCGCGGTCGGCGACCGGGTCGAACTGCCCAATGGCGATTCCGGGCGGGTGATTTCCGTCGGCATCTCGCTTGATCCGGTCACGCGCTCGACCACCTTGCTGGCCGAAATTCCCTCGTCCCGCGACCACATGACCGGGCAGGCGACGACCATCGCGGTCGTCCGCCCGGCGACGGCCGGGGAGTTCGAGATTTCGGCCGAAGCCATCTCCTGGATCGGCCAGAGTCCGCATGTTTTCGTGCGAACGGGCGACGGGTTCCTGCCGGTGCGCATCGCCGTCAAGGGTCGGGCCGCCGATGTCGCCACGGTGCAATCCGAAAGCCTGAAGCCCGGCCAGAAGCTCGCCACCCACGGCCTGTCGCAACTGGAAAACCTGATGTCCGGGAGCGACTATGCTATGCCGGCTCATTGAATTCTCGCTGTCGCAACGGCTGTTCGCGCTGCTGGCCGCCGCGCTGTTGGCCGCGGCCGGCGCCGCCGCGTTCCTGCGCATTCCGATCGACGCCTTTCCCAATATCGCGCAGGCGCAGGTCAAAATCATTCTGAAGGCGCCGGGCATGACGCCGGCGGAGGTCGAGAGCCGGGTGGTCGCGCCGCTCGAAATGGAGCTGCTCGGCATTCCGAACAAGACCGTGCTGCGCGCCTCGGCGAAATATGCGCTGGCCGATCTCACCGTGGATTTTGAGGACGGAACCGACATTTACTGGGCGCGCCAGCAGGTGGCGGAGCGGCTGGCCTCCGCGCGCGCCGATCTGCCCGCCAATGTGACGGGCGGCCTCGCGCCGATCTCGACGCCGCTGTCGGACGTGTTCATGTTCACCGTCGAGGGCGAGGGCGTCTCGCTGGAGGCGCGCCGCACCCTGCTGGACTGGACCATCCGTCCGGCTTTGCGCGCCATTCCCGGCGTCGCCGACGTCAACACGCTCGGCGGCTTCGTGCGCGCCTTCGAGGTCGCCCCGGACGCGCGCCTGCTCGCCGCCGCCGGCCTCAGCGTCTCCGATCTCGTCGCCGCCATTTCCGCCAACAACCGCAATGACGGGGCGGGCCGGTTGAGCGATGGCGAAAAGGCGCTGGTGGTGCGCGCGGAAGGCGCGATCCAGACGCCGCGCGATCTCGAACAGATCGTGCTGAAAATGGACAAGGGCCGCGTGCTGCGCATCGCCGACGTCGCGACGGTGGGCGTCGGCTCCCTGACGCGCTATGGCGCGGTGACGCGCGACGGCGAGGAGACGGCGCAGGGCCTGGTGATCGCGCTGCGCGGCGCCGACGCCAGCGCCGTCGTCAAGGCGGTGCGCGACCGGCTGGACCAACTGAAATCGAGCTTTCCGCCGGGCGTCTCGGTCAGCGTGTTCTACGATCGCGCCGACCTGATCGGGGGCGCCGTCGGCACGGTGAAGAAGGCGCTGATCGAGGCGACGATTCTCGTCGTGCTGCTGCTGCTGCTGTTCCTCGGCGATCTCCGTGCGGCCGTCGTCGTCGCCGTCACCCTGCCGATGGCGGCGCTGACGACGTTTCTGGCGATGTCGGCCTTCGGCATGTCGGCCAATCTGATGAGCCTGGGCGGTCTCGCCATCGCCATTGGCCTGATCGTCGACGCCGCCGTCGTCGTGGTCGAGAACAATGTCGAACGCCTCGGTTCCGGCAAGGGGGCGACGCCGCGGCTGCATCTGATTTATCAATCGGCGGCGGAGGTGGCGACGCCGGTCGCCTCGGGCATTTTCATCATCTGCCTCGTCTTCCTGCCGCTGCTGTCGCTGCAAGGCCTCGAAGGCAAGATGTTCGCGCCGGTGGCGCTCGCCATCGTGTTCGCGCTGGGCGGCTCGCTGGCCCTGTCGCTGACGCTGATTCCCGTGCTGTCCTCGCTGCTGCTGAAAAGCGCCGGCCATCGCGAACCCTGGCTGATGCGCCTGCTCACGCCGGCCTACCGCCGCGCGCTCGGCTTTTCCCTCAAACGTCCGCAGCCGGTGATGCTGGCGGCGGGCGCCGGATTGCTGGCGGCGGCTTGCGCCTATGTCTCGGTCGGCAAGACTTTTATGCCGACCATGGACGAGGGCTCGATCATCATGCAGACGACCAAGCTGCCGTCGATCAATCTCGCGCATAGCGCGGAACTGGACCGCGCCATCCAGACGGCGCTGCGGGCGAAAATTCCCGAGGTCGAGCGCATCATCACCCGCGCCGGCGCCGACGAACTCGGGCTCGATCCGATGGGGCTGAACGAGGCCGACAATTTTCTGGTGCTGAAGCCCAAGGACCAGTGGCGCGTGCGCGACAAGGATTGGCTGCTCGATCAGTTGCGCGCGGCGATGGCCGGCTTCCCCGGCGTCGAATTCGCCTTCACGCAGCCCATCGAAATGCGCACGTCGGAAATGCTCACGGGATCGCGCGGCGATCTGGCGATCAAGATTTTCGGCCCCGACCTCGCCACCCTGTCCGACCTCGCCGGCCGCATCAAGGCGACGCTGTCGCAGGTGCGGGGCGCCGCCGAAGTGGCGACGCCGGCCGCCGGCGCCGTGGACTATCTGCAGATCAAGCTCGACACGCTGGCGCTTGGCCGCGCCGGCCTGTCGGTGAGCCGCGTGCAGGACGAATTGCGCGCGCTGCTCGAAGGCGCGCCGGCCGGGATCGTGCTCGAAGGCGACCGCCGCACGCCGGTGCTGGTGCGCGGCCCGCTGGAGGTGCGGGAATCGCCAGAACTTTTCGCGCAGATGCAGATCGCGGCCGGCGACGGCGGGCTGGCGCGCGCCGGCGATGTCGCGCAGCTCACGCGCGCCGCCGGCGCGGTGAAGATCGACCGCGAGGACGGCTCCCGCTTCAGCCTCGTGCAGGCCTATGTCAGCGGCCGCGATCTCGTCGGCTTCGTCGAGGACGCCAAGCAGGCGGTGGCGGCGCGCGTCCCGCTGCCGCCCGGCTACCGCCTCGTCTGGGGCGGCCAGTTCGAAAACCAGCAGCGCGCGGCGGCGCGGCTGGCGCTGGTCATTCCCATCGCGCTCGGGCTGATCTTCATCGTGTTGTTCGCGACGCTCGGCTCGGTGAAACATGCGCTGCTGGTGCTCGCCAACGTGCCGTTCGCGCTGGTCGGCGGCATGATCGCGCTGTGGATCTCCGGCGAATATCTTTCGGTGCCGGCCTCCGTCGGCTTCATCGCCTTGCTCGGCGTCGCCGTGCTCAACGGCCTCGTGCTGGTGAGCCGCTTCAACCAGCTGCTGGCGCTGGGCGCCTCGCTGGAGGTCGCCGTGTTCGACGGCGCCGTGCGACGGCTGCGTCCGGTGCTGATGACGGCGAGCATCGCGGCGCTGGGCCTCGTGCCGCTGCTGTTCGCGGACGGGCCGGGTTCCGAGATCCAGAAGCCGCTCGCCGTCGTGGTGATCGGCGGCCTGATCACCTCCACTTTGCTCACCCTCGCGCTGTTGCCGATCACGTTCCGGCGATTCGGCGGCGCGCCGGCCAAGCTGCGCAACCGGGACGCCCAATGGATCGAGACCTCTGCAAACTGACCCTGGTTTATCCCGTCGCAGCCGAGGACCGGGTGATCGAATTTCTGCTCGACGCGGAGCCGCCGACGCCCGGCTTCGTCAGCTGGCGCGCCGAGGGCCATGGCGGCGGTTTTGAGGAGAGTTCGCCGCGCGAACAAGTGCGCGGCCGGATCGAACGCGCCATTCTGATGATGGTGATCGACCGCGCGCGGCTTGAGGGCCTGCTCGCCGATCTGCGGCGCGATTGCGCCATTCCGCACCTTGTGTACTGGACCGAGCCGGTGGAGCGCTTCGGTCTGCACAAGTGAGCCGCGCGGCGCCGCGCCGAGACTGAAATTATTGCATTTGACAGTTTTTCGACAGGTGGCGCGACGTACCACATTCCAGCGGCGCATGGCGCGCCGACGGAAAAACACACGATGCATAAGTTGCTGCTCCTTTCGTCCCTGGCCATTGTTGCGGTCGCCGGTTCTCCGGCGTTTGCGATCGAAGGCGGCCTGCCCAGGATGAACGCGAGTCAATTGCGCGCGGAACGCATCGACGTCTGCGCCGACCGAAAATATCAGTGTTTGCAAAACGCCGTGGGGCGCTTGTTCTCGCAGCGGGGCCAATGCGTCATCAGATACGACCAGTGCGTCAACCGGTGAGGCGCGCGGCGTCCGGGCAGGATGCGCGGGCGCCAAAGATCGGGAGCGCGTGCATGAAATCCTCGCTTGCGCCATACTGCGGCGGGAGCCTGATCCGGGCGAGGACGACCGGCGGGAAGCGCGCATGAGACTGCTGCTGATTGAGGATAATTCGCGCCTGCGGGAGCTTCTCACCGAACGCGTCCACGACGCCGGCTGGCGCATCGACGCGTTCGGAACCGCCGGGGAGGGCGAGGAGGCCATCGCCACCACGCCCTTCGACCTGCTGCTGATCGACCTCGGCTTGCCCGACGGCGACGGCCTCGACCTGATCCGGGATGCGCGCCGCCAGGGCGTGAAAACGCCGATCCTGGCGCTCACCGCGCGCGGCGCCGTGGACGAGCGCATCGCCGGCCTCGACGCCGGCGCCGACGATTATCTCGTCAAGCCGTTCGACCCGCGCGAATTTCTGGCGCGCTGCCGCGCGCTGCTGCGTCGCGCGCCCGATTCCGCGCCCGCCGTGCTGGAGGCGGGGCGCTTGCGCTACGACCCCGCCAGCGGCGTGCTCAGCTGCGACGACGCCGAGCTGTCCTTGACGCCGCGCGAGCGCGCCATCGTCGAGGTGCTGATGCGCGACGTCGGCCGCGTCACGCCCAAACGCAAGCTCGAACACGCCCTGTCCGAATTCGGCGACGAATTTTCCACCAATGCGCTCGACCTCGCCATGTCGCGGCTGCGCAAGAAACTCGACGGCTTGCCCACCGGCGCGGCGATCGAGACGATCCGGGGCGTCGGCTACCTCATGCGCGAGGTCGAGCCATCATGAGGCGCGGGCCGCCGTCCCTGCTGGTTCTGGTGGTGCGGCGGCTGGCGTTCTTCGCGGCTTTGGCCATGCTGGCGCAACTCGCCGGCGTGTTCGCGGAATATTGGACAGACAGCCACAATCTCGGGCGGCTGGCGGTCGAAATGGAGACCAAGGCGCTGGGGGCCGGCGTCTCGATCGAGGCGGGGCGACCGGCCTACGCTTTGCCGCCCGGCCGGCGCGCGCGCTATGGCGACGCGGCGGGCGGATATTACGTCAGGGTGCGCACCGCCTCGACCCAGCTGTTCTCCAATTGCGACGGCGCTTGCGAGCGCTATTTCCCGCCGCTCGACCTGAAGACGCTGGCGTTCTGGATGCGCCCGATTCGGCCGGGCAAGCCGCTCTATGTCGCGGGCGGCCGGATCGCGACCGAAACGCCGGAACCGGTGATGGTCGAGGTCGCCATTCTCGGCGACCGCGACGGCGTGCTGAACGACGTGCTCGCCAACGAAGTTCTGGACCACATGCTGCTTCCCATGAGCCTGATGCTGGTTTTCGTGCTCGGCGCGAACATTCTTTCCGTCGCGCAAGTGCTGCATCCCGTCGCCAAGGCCGCGCGTCAGATCAGCCTGCTCGATCCGAGGACGCCGCCGGGCCGGCTGGCGACGGCCGGCATGCCGCGCGAGATCGCCGGGTTCACGCAGGCCGTCAATGCGGCGCTCGATCGCGTGGCCGAGTTGATGCGCACCAAGCGGCTGCTGACGACGGCCATTTCGCATGAGGTGCGAACGCCGCTGGCCGTGGCCCGGCTGGAGCTGGCGAAAATCTCCGACCCGCGCGCGCGAAAAGTCGAGCAGGACTTGCAGGCGCTCAACCATCTCGTCGAGCAATTGACCGATCTGGCGCGGGTCGAGGGCGCCGCCGACGCGGCCATGGACAGGATCGACCCGGCGGAACTGGCCGAGCGGATTGTCGGCGATCTCGCGGAGCTGATCTATGCCTCGGGCAAGAGCATCGCCTTCGACGATCTCGGCGCGACGCCGTTCAAGGGCCATCGCGCGCTGGTCGAGAACGCCCTGCGCAATCTGATCGAGAACGCCGTGCGGCACGCGCCGAAAGGCGCGGCCATCCAGGTCGAGGCCGGGCCGGGCGCGTCGCTTTCCGTCGTGGATGACGGCTGCGCGATCGCCAAGGCGTCCGCCGGCCCGGGCTGCGTCGGCCGGCAGGGGCTTGGGCTGAAGATTGTCGGCCGCATCGCCGAAATTCATGGCGCGCGCTTTGAATGGACGCGCATCCCCGGCGCGGGCGTGCGCGCAAGTCTCGATTTCGCGGCGACGGTTTCGTGAATGCGGCGCCGGCTAGATCGGCAGGCCGGACACCACCACGCTCTCGCGCATGTGGGCGCCGCCGAGCAACAGCGTGTCGACGATGAATGCGGCCAGATCGGCGCGGCTGATCGTGCGCTTGCGCCGTTCGCCCGTCGCGCTGGCCAGCCAGCGTCCGGTGAGGGCGCCGTCGGTCAGGCCGACCGGCTGCACCAGCGTCCAGTCGAGATCGGACTGCCTGACCAGGGCCTCCTGCCGCTCCTTGTCTTCGAGCTGCTCGGTCAGCCGCAGCCAGCGGAAGATCCGCTTGTGCATGTCCGGCAGCACGGCCCGCGTATCGCCGACGCCGTAACTGGTGACGCAGATCAGCCGCCGGACCGCCGCCGCTTTCGCCGCTGCGATCACATTGGCTGTGCCTTTTTCGCAAATATGGGCGCAGGATTCCCGCTGCGCGCCCAGCGCCAGCAGGACGGGGTTGCGAGGGTCGCCCAGGGCGATCACCACCGCGTCGTGACCGGCGACCGCCTTGGCCACATCCTCGGCGTTGGCGGCGTCGCCGACGATCGCGGGAATCGGCTGTTGCGTGGGCAATTTTCGCGGATCGCGCACGAAAGCGGTGACCTCATGCCCCGCGGCCAGCAGCGTCAAGGCCACCGCGCGTCCGACCCTGCCGGTCGCTCCGAAAACAACGACTTTCAAGACAGAACCCCATATGTTTCATGCGGGCCGAGCCGGCTCGCGCCGACCGCGCCAGAGTCAGCGTTTCGGACGACGGGCTATCATGGCGGCTTGAGCGGGGCAATGCGACGGGGAAGCGCCCGATCCGGCGCGGCGTCCGGTTTTGGCCGCCGGACCGCGTTTTTGCCGCCGCCGCAGTTGTTTTGTCAGGGAAGTCGCTCCAGGCGTGTAAGGGAAATCCCGACTCATCAGCGTCGTGATGTCAGGGATCGCCCCGGCGTCGCAGCGGCGTTCCGGGAAGCATGGTCAGGACATATGCTCCGGGACAACGTAACGCGGACGGCGAGCCCCAATGATTCCTTGCATTCCCGCGCGAAAGCCCAGGCAAAGGGTGGTTTCCGTTTGGGACTGTTCTGTTCAAGGTATGCGTTTTTTTGTCGCAGAGCCAATAAGTTCCCCAGAGAGAGGATGTGTGGCAAGAAATAGCCTTGAAGGGTTTTGGGGCGACGCCCTAGTCTTGCCAGCGCCCATCGGAACTGTCTCATGTACGAGTTCTTCAAAGGCGTCCATATCCTCGGTTTGATTCTGATGGTGGGCAATGTCACCGTCACCGCCTTCTGGAAGGTTTTCGCCGATCGCACCTGCAAGACGCAGATCGTCGCCTTCGCGCAATGGCTCGTGACGGTCACGGACTTCACCTTCACCCTGACCGGCGGCATGCTGATGGTGATCGGCGGCTACGGCGCCGCGCTTTCTGGCCACATCCCATTGTTTTCGACGCCCTGGCTGGCTTATGGGCAACTCATGCTCGGGGTGTCCGGCGCGATCTGGGTCGGCGTGCTCGTTCCCATCCAGATCCGGCAGGCGGGCGCGGCGCGGGATTTCGCAATTATCGGCGACGTGCCGGCCTCCTACAAAAAAGACAGCTTCACCTGGCTGATCTGGGGGCTGATTTCGACCGTTCCGCTGACGCTGGGCTTGTATTTCATGGTGGCCAAGCCCAGTTTCTGAACCGGCCCGCCGCCGGAGGCTGACGCGCGTTCAAGTCTTGCCAAATCCTCAGTCCTCGACAATGGTTGCGCCATCATCACCTGAGGAGAAGGCCCCTTCATGCCCGAAGACGAGTTGTTGCAAACCACCGATGCGGCGCCGCCAGCTTCCCGAATCGAACAATCGGGCGGCGGAGGCGGCGACGCGCCGGCGAGCGACGACAAACCGGTTCAGGGGCCGCGATTCAACGCGCCGGTGGCGCAGGGCGGCTACAGCTGGTGGTATGTCGACGCGCTCAGCGACGACGGGCGCAATGGCATCACCATCATCGCGCTGGTCGGCAGCGTCTTCTCGCCCTATTACGCCGCGATGCGGCGGCGCGGCGGCGGCGATCCGCTGGAGCATGTGTCGCTGAACGTCGCCATTTATGGCGAGGGCAAGCGCTGGAGCATGACCGAACGCGGCAGCGACGCGGTCAAGCGCGACAAGACCTGGCTGCAGATCGGGCCGAGTTCGCTGGAGTGGCGTGACGGCGCGCTGACGATCCACATTGATGAGATCGCCGTGCCCTTGCCCAAGCGCATTCGCGGAACCGTGCGGGTCTATCCGACGGCGGTGCATGGCAAGCCGTATCAACTCGATTCCGCCGGCCGTCACTTCTGGGAGCCGATCGCCCCGTGCGCGCGGGTCGAGGTCGATCTGAAGCGGCCGGCGCTGCGCTGGTCCGGCGAAGGCTATCTCGATTCGAACCGGGGCGACGAACCGCTGGAGGCGGCGTTCAAGCGTTGGGACTGGTCGCGCACGGCGCTGAAGCGCGGCGCCGCCGTGCTGTATGACGTGACCGGCCGCGACGGCGACGGCCCGACGCTCGGTCTCCGCTTCGATCCGAACGGCGATGTGAAGCCGTTCGAGGCTCCGCCCTTCGCCCAGCTGCCTTCGACCTTGTGGCGGGTGCAGCGCGGCACGCGCGTCGACCGGCAGGGCGGCGCGCGCGTGGTGAAAACCCTGGAGGACACGCCGTTCTACGCCCGCTCGGTGCTGGAGACGAACATTTTGGGCGAAACCGCGACGGCCATGCACGAAAGCCTCTGCCTCGACCGGTTCAATTCGCGCTGGGTGCAAACGCTGCTGCCATTCCGGATCCCGCGCGCCATGCGCTGACCCCCTCGCTGCCACGGAGTCTGTCGATGACCGGTTGGACCGCCCGCCTCATGCCGATGCAAACGGGCCGGCTGGCGGTCGTCACCGGAGCGACGGGCGGATTGGGGTACGAGACGGCGCTGGCCCTCGCGGCGGCGGGCGCCGAAGTCGTCCTGACCGGCCGCAGCCCCGCCAAGGGCGCCGACGCGCTGGCGCGGCTGCGCGCGGCCCATCCCAAGGCCAACGTCCGCTTCGCCCGGCTCGACGTCGCCTCGCTCGCCTCGGTGGCCGCCTTCGCTGAGGACATGCGCGCGGCGGGCCGGGGCGTCGATCTGCTGGTCAACAACGCCGGGATCATGGCGCCGCCCGATCGTCATGTGACCGAAGACGGCTTCGAGCTTCAGTTCGCCACCAATGTGCTCGGCCATTTCGCCCTCGCCGCCCGGCTGGCGCCCTTGCTGCGCCAGCGGCCCGGCGCGCGCGTGATCAATGTCGGCAGCCTCGCCGCACATTGGGGGGAAGTCGATCTGTCCGACCTACAGTCAGAGCGCGGCTATGCCGGTTTGAAGGTCTATGGCATGACCAAGCTGGCGGCGCTGATGTGGGCGCTGGAGCTGCAGCGCCGCAGCGCGGCGGCTGGCTGGGGCGTCGCGGCGATGGCGGCGCATCCCGGCGTCGCGCGAACCGACATTATCGGCAATGGCGTCGCCTCGCGCGGCGCGGCGGCGGCGCTGTGGCGGGTCGCCAAATATGTCATTCAGCCGCTCAATCCCTCGGCCGCCACCGGCGCGTCGCACATCCTGTTCGCCGCGACCGCCGTTGAGGCGCGCGGCGGCGGTTATTATGGGCCGTCCCGTGTGTTCGAGACGCGGGGGCCGCCGGGCGCCGCGCACTTTCCGCCTGCGGCGCTGGACGCGACGGTCGCCGCCGGATTGTGGGATGCGCTGGAGCGGCTGGCCGGCGTGGGGTTCGGGTAAAACAGTCGGCGGCTCAGGTCGTCCGGCGGCGCGCGAACGCCAGCACGTAATCGAATTCGTCTTTCATCCCGGCGTCGGGGAAGTTGCGCAGCAGCCAGCCGGCCGGGCCGAGCCGGCGCCGCAGGCCGGCGTCCTCGGCCAGCGCGCGGCTCCAGCCCGGAAACACGTGGTCGCGGATCGACTCCACCCGCACGTCCTCGAAGCCGGCGGCGGCGAGCTTGGCGGCATAGACGTCGCGCGGATAGACGTTTGCGCGCGGCACCGCGAGCGCGGCGCGGGCGATGCTGAACAGCGCAGCGCGCAGCGGGTTGCGCCAGGGATCGGGTTCGGCCCGCATCGGGATGGAATCGGCCAGCACAATGCGGCCGCCCGGCCGCAGCACGCGCGCGGCTTCCGCGAAAAACTGCTCGCGGGTGTCGAAATGGAAGGCGCATTCGACGGCGGTGACCACATCGCAACAGGCGTCCGGCAGGCCGGTCGCCGTGGCCGAGCCTTCGCGCAGGTCGATGCGGTCCTCAAGCCCCTCAGCCCGAACGCGCTCGCGCGCCGCTTGCACCTGCTCGGGCGTGATGTTGACGCCGACGATCCCTCGCGGCGCGAAGCGGCGGGTCCAGTAAATATCCTGCTCGCCAAAGCCGAAGCCGACGTCCACGACGTCGTCGGCGCTGCCGATGCCGGCGGTCTTGCCGACCAGTTCGACCATCGCCTCGCAGGCTTCGTCAATGGTCCGCGCCTCGGCCCAGTAACCGAGGTTCAGATACATCCCGCGCTCTGAGAACGAATGGGTCGAGGCGAGCCGATAGAGCAGGCGCGGCGACAGCGCGGGCAGGCCGGTTTCGGCATGATCGCCGGACGCGGCCACGCGTTGGCGATTCGTCCATTGCCGGCGCAGATCCGTCAGATGCGCGATCAGGGCGGCGAGGAACAGGGCGGGGACCAACAGGCCGGGGAGGCCGGCGATCACCGCGCGCGCCGCGAGCAGCAGGAAGGCGCCGGGCGCAAGAATGAGCAGGGTTTCGCGCGGCCGCAACGGGCAGCGGCCCGTCCGCGCCAGTCGGTAGAGCACGACCGCCTCGACGGCGATCAGCGCCAGCACCAGGTCGATGGCGTGCGCGCTCGCCAGAAAGTCGATCATGGCTCCCCCTTGGCCGCGAAATGAGCGTCGTCATTAAAATCCCGCGCGCCCCAGCTCGAAATCAGCCGGGACGGCGCAGGCCATGGTTGGCACTAGGCCCTTGTTCGCCGTTGCTGTCAACTTGGCGGCCGCGCTCAGGGGCGCGGGGTCACGCCGCCGCGATCCATTGGAATTCCGGCAATTGGGTGCGCGCGAAGGTGAACTGCCGCTTGGCGTAGTGGCGGCTGTCGCGTTTTCCCCGCGCCACCGCCTCCTCCAGCGAACAGGCGCCGTCGAGATGATCCAGCAGGCCGGGCGCGCCGACCGCGCGCAGGGCGGGCAGGGCGCGATCCAGCCCGCGCGCCCGCAGCCGAAAAACCTCCTCCAGCGCGCCCGCTTCCATCATCCGGTCGAAGCGCGCGTCGATGCGGGCGTTGAGAACCGGCCGCTCCGGCGCGAGAAACAGGCATTGGCAGCGTTCAGCCTTCAGCAGCGGCGGCTGGCGCGCGCCCTGGAAACGCGCCAGAGGGGCCTGAAAAGCCTCGAAAATTTCGAGCGCGCGGATCAGGCGCTGCGGGTCGGTCGGGCGCAGCCGCGCCGCCGTTTCCGGGTCGACCTTGGACAGGCGGGCGTGCAGCTCCGCCGGCGCCACGCCGTCGCAAGCGGCGCGCACGCGCGCCCGCACCTCCGGCGGCACGGCGGGAATGTCCGACAGGCCCTGCAACAGGGCCTTGAAATACATGCCGGTGCCGCCGACGAACACCGGAATCAGATCGCGCGCGCGGCAGTCCGCCAGCGCGGCGCGGGCGTCGTCGAGCCACCGTCCCACGGAATAATTGCTTTCCGCATCGATATGTCCGAAAAGCATATGCGGCGCCCTGGCGGTTTCCGCCGCCGTCGGCTGCGCTGAAAGGATGGGCAAATCGCCATAGACTTGCATGGAATCGGCGTTGATCGCGGCGGCGCCTAATTTTTCCGCGATTTCGGCGGCCAAGGCCGTCTTGCCGCTTGCCGTCGGACCTGCGATGAGCACCGCTTGCAAGTCGTTGCGATTCTTAAGTTTGAAAGCGTTCAACACCGCATGACCCATGTCGCGACTCTGGTCGGCGCCGCCGACGCTCAGACGATCAGCCCCGATCTCATCGCCGCTGCGGCGCGCAGGTTGCCGGGCGCGCGGGACCCCGAAATTCTGGCGCCGAACCGCGCGGCGGACATTCCTTTCGCACCGGGCGCCGCCCATGGCAATCCCGACGACGGGTCTTTCGCCGACGTCGGCTATTGCCGCGCCGCCGCCGACGTGTTGCGCATGACGCTGGGCGGCGCGCCGGTCGATATTTTCGTGCAGCCGCGCGCCTGGCGCCGCAAGAAGCTGTTCCTCGCCGATATGGATTCGACCATGATCGGGCAGGAGTGTATCGACGAACTCGCCGATTTCGTCGGCCTCAAGGAGAAGGTGGCCGCGATCACCGAACGCGCCATGCGCGGCGAAATCGCCTTCGAGCCGGCGCTGCGCGAGCGCGTGGCGCTGCTCAAGGGGCTTGATGTTTCTGTTGTGGACGAGGCCATCGCCACCCGAATCGTTCCCAATCCCGGCGGGCGCGAACTGGTGATGACCATGCGCGCCCATGGCGCCTATGCGGCGCTGGTGTCGGGCGGCTTCACCGTCTTCACCTCGGCCATCGCCGAAAAGCTTGGCTTTCAGGAAAACCGCGCCAATGTCCTGAAGATCGAGGACGGCAAGTTTCTCGGCGAGGTCGAGGAGCCGGTGCTGGGCAAGGCCGCCAAGCTCGCCGCGCTGCTGGAGTTGCGGGGGCTGCTTGAACTGGCGCCCGAGGAGACGCTGGCGGTGGGCGACGGGGCCAATGATCTCGACATGCTGGAGGCGGCGGGCCTCGGCGTGGCCTTTCGCGCCAAGCCGGCGGTGGCGAGCGCGGCCCACGCCCGCATCGACCATTCCGACCTGACCGCGCTTTTGTTCGCGCAAGGCTATCGGCTCGACGAATTCGTGAGCTGAACGTGGCCGCCGGCGAAGGGCAAACCTTTGAGTACCGGCTGCAGCGCCTGCCGATCGGCGTGGTGACGCTGGACCGCGACCGCAGGGTTCTGGCGGTGAACGGCGCGGTGCAAAACCTGCTGGGCGGCGCGGGCGGCGATATATTCGGCGTCGACATTCTCGATCTTCATCCCCCCGAAGCGCGCGCCAAAGTCGGCTGGCTGATCGCCAGCGCCGGCGAGACCCCGCTGGGGGCGGCGATCATCGTCGCCACCCGCATGGGCAATCTTCTCGCGCGGGCGATGGCGCTGCGCATTGGGCCGGGGCCGGACGACGTCGGCGCGATCCTGATGTTCTTCACGCTCGGCGATCTCGCGGCCGCGCCGGAGCCGGAGCCGGAACCCGACGCGTTCCTGATGAAACTGCCGATCCAGAAGGGCATGGGCGACGTCACCGCGCTGATCGACATCGACCGGGTCGCGGCCCTGTCCGCCCAGGGCCATTATGCGGAGGCGCTGACGCTGGAGTTTTCCGCGTTCTGCCCGCGCTCGCTGGCGGCGCTGGAGGCGCGGCTCGATCCCGCGCTGTTCGTGCGCGTTCATCGCCGCCATATCGTCAATCTCAGCCATGTGCGCGCGGCGGAGCGTCTCGACGGCGCCTGGTTCCTGCGCATGGCCGACAAGACCGGCGCGCGGATTCCGGTGGGGCGGCGTCAGGTCGAGCGTTTGCGTAAGCTGCTGGCTTTTTAGGCTTGCCGCTTATGCAGGCAAACGACCGTTCGTGCAAGGGCGTCGCCGGTCGCGTGTTGGCCGTTGCGCGCTTGGAAAAGCTTGCGTTCTAGTGGCGCAAATCCACTTTTGGAGCCGACCATGAACGCAGCCGCCCAGCCCGACCGTTACGTCAGTTTTCTCGATATCGACTTTGAAGGGAATATGGCGCGCGTCCTGGATCACCTGCGCCGCTACATCGACAATCCCGAGACCGGCAACGCCTTCTGGGACCGCTTCAAGGGCCGGCTCGCCGCCATCGAGGCCGGCGAGAACTCCATCACCGACAAGCTGCTGCTGCTGCATTCCCACGTCTATTACATGGTCGAACTGTTCGAGGACCATGACGACGAACAGGCGCTGAAGGATTTGAAGAAGCTGGAAGAGGAATGTTTCTAGCCTGCACGGTTTCCGCCGGACGCGGACGACGCGATCCGGCGGAATTTCACCCGGCGTTTAGTAATAGCCTCCGCAGGCTTCGCGATAACGCTGGCAGGTCCCCGCGCCTTCAAGGCCTAGCTCGTCCTTGTGCTCGCAGGTCCAGCGCAATTTCGCGCATCGGTTTTCTTCATGGCCGCCCGAGCAGGCTTCGCGATAGCGCCGGCACGTGCCTGCGCCTTCAAGGCCTAGCTCGTCCTTGTGCTCGCACGCCCAGCGCAGCCGCGAACAGTTCTGCGCCTGGCTGGCGGTTGGCGCCAGACTGCCCAGCAGGCTGAGAGCTGCAACGGCCAGCATCAGTTTTTTCATGTTTGGCTCCTCTTCGAAACGCCGCCTCCTGTCTAAGGGGATAAGCATGAACTGGAGCAGAACGCGGACCAAATCGGACTTTTTGCGCGCGAGTTCCTGTCCTTTTTTGGCCTGGGGCGCCGGTTAGACGACTTCGTCCGGCGCCAGGGCGCAGGCGCGGGACGGATCGACTTCGATCTGCATCGTGGCGTGGTCGATCCCGAATTCATGCGCCAGACTTTCGGCGAGGTCGTGCAGGAAGGCGTCGCCGGGATGGCCTGAGGGCATGACCAGATGGCAGGTCAGCGCCACATGGGTTGTGCTCATCGGCCAGATGTGGAGGTCGTGCAGCGCGGCGACGCCGCTTTTCGCGCGCAGGAATTCGCGCACCTTGGCCGGGTCAATGCGCGGCGGCACGGCGGCCAGCGACATGGCCAGCGATTCCTTCAGCAGCCGCCAGGTTCCCCAGATGATCAGGGCGCTGATGACCAGGCTGACCACCGGGTCGAGCCAGAGCGCGCCGGTGAGGGCGATGATCAGGCCCACGGCGACCACGCCGGCCGAGACCAGCGCGTCCGAGGCCATGTGCAGGAAGGCGCCGCGCAAATTGATGTCGTCCTTGCCCGAGGCGAACAGCCAGGC
Organism: Rhodoblastus acidophilus; assembly: GCF_900187365.1. Taxonomy (GTDB): domain Bacteria; phylum Pseudomonadota; class Alphaproteobacteria; order Rhizobiales; family Beijerinckiaceae; genus Rhodoblastus; species Rhodoblastus acidophilus. The sequence continues at coordinate 1,033,078 of NZ_FYDG01000001.1, read as the reverse complement.
GGTGAAGCCGTTGATGACGATGCCGGCGGCCGCCACCGCCATCACCACGCCGCCCTCCACCGGCTGCGGCGCGCCGAGCCGCCACAAAGCCTCCCAGGCGATGGCGCCGACGGCCACCAGCAGAAACACCGCGTTGAACAAGGCGGCGAGAATCGACGAACCGCGCAGGCCATAGGTGAAGCGCGCGCTCGGCGCCTTTTTCACCAGTTCGCTGGCCACCCAGGCCACCGCCAGCCCGAGCACGTCGCCGAGATTGTGGCCGGCGTCGGCGAGCAGCGACATGGAATTGGCGACAAAGCCGTAGCCGGCCTCGATGACGACAAAGCCGGTGTTGAGCGCGATGCCCCAGCCGAAGGCCCGGCCGAAACTTTGCGGCGCATGGACATGGCCGTGGCCATGAGTATGGTCGTGGCCATGATCGTGATCGTGGCTTGCGTGGTCGTGCGTGGAACTCATGTCGCCTCCGGGGCCGAATCTATACGTGTTCCAACCGGAAGCAAGCCGGCCCGCTCTTGACGACGCGCGGCGAAACCCGCATGGTTCTTCCATGACGCCGCCAAACACTCTTTGCCGGATTATTATCATCAGCTAGCTGAAAAGCTGGCTGGCGCCGTCATGTCTCCTCAAAATCGTGAGATCGACGCCCCGGCCAGAGCAGGGGAGTCCCATGTCCGCCGTCCTGAAACTTTACAACACGCTGACTCGCGAGCGCGAAGTTTTCGCGCCGATCGATTCCAGCCGGGTGCGGCTCTATGTCTGCGGCCCCACCGTCTATGATTTCGCCCATATCGGCAATGCGCGCCCGCTGATCGTGTTCGACGTGCTGTACCGGCTGCTGCGCGAGATCTACGGCTGGAAGCACGTCAAATATGTCCGCAACATCACCGACGTCGACGACAAGATCAACGCCCGCGCCGCCGAGCGCGGCGTGTCGATCCGCGAACTCACCGAAGGCACTAACGCCATCTTCCAGCAGGACGTGTCGGATCTGAACTGCTTGCCGCCGGATGTGCAGCCGCGCGCCACCGAGCATATCGCGGAAATGATCGCGCTGGTGGAGAAGCTGATCGCCGCGGGGCACGCCTACGCCGCCGACGGCCATGTGCTGTTCGACGTGCCGTCCATGCCCGACTACGGCCGGCTGTCGCGGCGCTCGCTCGACGACATGATCGCCGGCGCCCGCGTCGACGTCGCGCCCTACAAGCGCGGCGAGATGGATTTCGTGTTGTGGAAGCCGTCGAAAGAGGGCGAGCCGGGCTGGGACAGCCCGTGGGGCTTCGGCCGGCCCGGCTGGCATCTGGAATGCTCGGCCATGTCGCACAAGCACCTTGGCGAAGTGTTCGACATTCACGGCGGCGGCATTGATCTGGTGTTTCCGCATCATGAGAACGAAATCGCCCAGACCCGCTGCGCTTTCGGCCATGACGTGATGGCCAATGTGTGGATGCACAACGGCTTCCTGCAGGTGGAAGGCGAGAAAATGTCCAAGAGCCTGGGCAATTTCATCACCATCCACGAATTGCTGCATGAGGAGAAATTCGGCGGGCGGGCGTGGAAGGGCGAGGTTCTGCGCCTCGCCATGCTGCGCAGCGCCTATCGCCAGCCGATCGACTGGACGGTCAAGGCGCTGGAGGAGGCCGAAAAGGTTCTGCAACGCTGGTACGCCCTGCTGCGCGAGCGCAAGGCCAAGCCCGGCGTGCTGCCCGCGCCTTTCCTCGAAGCGCTGTGCGACGACCTCAACACGCCCAAGGCCATCGCCGAACTGCACGCGCTGGCGGGCGCCGGAGAGGCCGACCAGCTTTTGCGCGCGGCGAATCTGCTGGGGCTGCTGCATGACGATCCCGCCGTCTGGGACGCCAAAACCTCCGCCGACATCGACGTCGCCGCCGTGGAAAAGCTGATCGCGGAGCGCCTCGCCGCCCGCCGCGCCAAAAATTTCGCCGAATCCGACCGTCTGCGCGACGTTCTCGTCGGCATGGGCGTCAAGCTCATGGACGCGAAGAACAAGCAAACCGGCGAGTTGGAGACAAGCTGGGAGGTGGGGTGACTCCCTCTCCCCGCCTGCGGGAAGACGAAGCCTGACCGGCCTTCATCACATCGGACGCCCAATGACCCAACCTGACGACCGCGAAAAATCCTGGCGCGACTCGCTGCCCTTCCCGGCGCATTGGCTGTGGTACATCGCCGCCAAGATTGTCGTGCTCGGCTTGGCGATCATGATCGGCCTGCGCTGGAAGGGCTTGATCTGATGGCGGAAAATATCGCACTGCGGCCCGCTTTGCCGGCCGACGCGCCCGCGCTCGCGGCGTTGTTCCGCTTGAGCGTCGAAACCTTGGGCGTTGAGGATTATTCGGAAGCCCAGGTCGAGGCCTGGAGCGCCCTGGCCGAAGACGAGGCCGAATTCGCGAAAAAGCTCGCCGGCGCCCTCACCATCGTCGCGACGCTCGGGGGCGCGATCGCCGGCTTCGCCGCGCTCAAAGGCGCGGATGCGCTGTATATGCTCTATGTCCACCCGCATTTCGCCCGGCGCGGCGTCGCCAGCGCCTTGTGCGACGCGATGGAGAAACTCGCCGCCGCCCGCCAGGCGAAAAAACTCACCGTGGACGCCAGCGACGGCGCCGAAGGGTTTTTCGCGCGACGCGGCTATGCGCCGCAGAAGCGCAACATGACCTTCGTCGGCGACGAAGTTTTGGGCAACACCACCATGACCAAAGACCTTCCTGCCATGACGGGACCGACGCAATGACTCGCGAGCGCGTATATCTGTTCGACACCACCCTGCGCGACGGCGCCCAGACCACGGGGGTCGATTTCTCGCTCGACGACAAGAAGCAGATCGCCGGCCTGCTCGACGCCTTGGGCATCGACTATGTCGAGGGCGGCTATCCCGGCGCCAATCCGCTCGACACCGAATTCTTTTCGACCAAGCGCACGCGAAAGGCCCGGTTCACCGCCTTCGGCATGACCAAGCGCGCGGGACGCTCGGCCGCCAACGATCCGGGCGTCGCGGCGCTGATCGACAGCGCCGCCAGCGCCATCGCCTTCGTCGCCAAGGCCTGGGATTATCAGGTGCATGTCGCGCTCGGCTGCACGCTGGAGGAAAATATTGAAGGCATCGACGACAGCGTCAAGGCCGCCGTCACAGCCGGCCGCGAGGTGATCGTCGATTGCGAGCATTTCTTCGACGGGTTTAAAGACAATCCCGATTACGCCCTGCAATGCGCCGAGGCCGCGTATAAAGCCGGGGCGCGCTGGGTGGCTTTGTGCGACACCAATGGCGGCACATTGCCTCATGAAATCGAGGAGATCGTCCGCAAGGTGGCGGAGCGTGTGCCCGGCGACCATTTGGGCATCCACGCCCACAACGACACCGAACAGGCGGTGGCGAATTCGTTCGCGGCGTTGCGCGGCGGCGCGCGGCAGATCCACGGCGCGCTCAACGGGCTGGGCGAGCGTTGCGGCAACGCCAATCTGTGCTCGATCATCCCGACGCTGCTGCTGAAGAAGGACATGGCCGACCGCTACGAGATCGGCGTGTCGCTCGATTCGCTGCGGGGCCTGACCAAGCTGTCGCATACGCTCGATGAGCTGCTGAACCGCTCGCCGGATCGCCACGCGCCTTACGTGGGCGCGTCCGCCTTCGCCACCAAGGCGGGCATCCACGCCTCCGCCGTGTTGAAGGACCCGCGCACCTACGAGCATGTCACGCCGGAAAGCGTCGGCAACCAGCGCCGCGTGCTGGTGTCGGACCAGGCCGGCAAGTCCAACATTCTGGCCGAGCTGGAGCGTCTGGGCGTGACGGTGGCGCGCGACGACCCCAGGGTCAACCGGCTGCTCGCCACCGTGAAGGAGAAGGAGGCGCAGGGCTACGCCTATGAAGGCGCCGACGCTTCGTTCGAACTGCTGGCGCGCCGGGTTCTCGGCCATGTGCCCGCCTATTTCGAGATCGAGCGTTTCCGCGTCGATGTCGAGCGCCGCCACAATGCGCAAGGCGAACTCGAAACCTTTTCGGAAGCGACGGTGCGGGTCAATGTCGATGGCCAGAGCCTGATTTCCGCCGCCGAGGGCAACGGCCCCGTGCACGCGCTGTACCTCGCGTTGTGCAAGGATCTCGGCAAGTATCAGAAATTCATCGAGGATATCGAACTGCTGGATTTCCGCGTGCGCGTGTTCCAGGGCGGCGCCGACGCCGTCACCCGCGTGCTGGTGGAGTTCGGCGACCGCGACGGCGAGCGCTGGTCCACGGTGGGCGTCTCCGCCAATCTGATCGACGCCTCGTTCCAAGCGCTGCTCGACGCCGTCGCCTACAAATTGCTCAAGTCGGGCGCCGCCTGAGGCGGCCGGCTTAACGCGATCTTAAATGCGGCTCATGCAAGTGGAGGTTGTGGAAAAGGGATCGGGCCGCGCTCATGCGCTTACGCGAATTTTCTTTGCCGAAGAAACTGTTGCCGCGCCCAAGTCGTCGCCCGCGCCCGTCGCGGCGCGAAATCCGCGGGCGAAAATCGCCGCCGGCCCCCGCCGGACTGTAGCTGGACAGGCTTGCGCCTGATCATGGCCGGCGCAGCTTTATCACAATAATATCAGGCCATGTGAGGTCCGGGCGAGGCCCGGAGAGAGGAAACGCGTGAACGATATCGTCCCGCCGTCCGAAGCCGACCGAGACTCCACGGTCCCCGCCGACTCCGCGCCTTCGCCAACCTTTGCGCCGCCCCCCGCGCCAGCGAAAGCCGCGCCGGCCAAAGCCGCGCCGCCGGAGGCCAAATCCGCGCCCCGCGCTGGCAAGTCGGCCGAGGGCAAAAAGCACGCGCCCGAGGGCAAGGCGCCGGCCGCCGCCGCGTCCGAAGCCGCCGAGGCGCATCACCGGCTCGCGCAAATGCGCCACGATCCCGTCGCCATCCGCCGCGTCTTCGAAACCGGCGAATATCCCTACGCGCAGCACATGCGCACGGCGCCCTATGAAGAGCACATGCTGAAATTGCAGCAGGAATTGCTCAAGGCGCAGCGCTGGGTCGAGCAGGTCGGCGAGAAGATCGTCATGCTGTTCGAGGGGCGCGACGCCGCCGGCAAGGGCGGCACCATCAAGCGTTTCATGGAGCACATGAATCCGCGCACCGCCCGCGTCGTCGCGCTGCAGAAGCCGACCGAGCGCGAGCGCACGCAATGGTTCTTTCAGCGCTATATCTCGCAATTGCCGGCGGGCGGCGAACTCGTGCTGTTCGACCGCTCCTGGTACAATCGCGCCGGGGTCGAGCGCGTGATGGGCTTCTGCACCCCCACCGAATATCTCGAATTCATGCGGCAATGCCCCGAGTTCGAGCAGATGCTGGCGCGCTCCGGCGTGCGGCTGTTCAAATATTGGTTTTCGGTGTCGCGCGAGGAACAGCGCCGCCGCTTCGAGGCGCGCAAGGACGATCCGCTGAAACAGTGGAAGCTGTCGCCGATCGACCTGGCCTCGCTCGGCAAGTGGGATGAGTACACCGAGGCCAAGGAGGCGATGTTCTTCTATACGGACACCGCCGACGCGCCCTGGACGATCATAAAATCCGACGACAAGAAGCGGGCGCGGCTCAATTGCATGACGCATTTCCTGTGGTCGCTGCCTTATCCGAACAAGGATCTGTCCATTGTCCACGCCCCGGACCCGCTGATCGTCGGTTCGACCGAGCATGTCATCGGCCGCGACATGAACATCATCGACAAGACCGTTCATCCGAACTTGAAGAGGGGGTAGCCGGCATCGCATCGTGACGCTTGCGCTTTGCTGCGCTTGCGTTGAAACTGTCAAAGTTCCGTAACGTCGCCGAAACAGTCGGCGCTGACGCGATTCGCTTGCGCGGACCGACGTCCTCTAGGCAATGGAGATTCGCATGGTCAAAGTCCTCGTCAAGTTCAACGACCGGCACGTCAACGAGAACGAGATTCATTGGTTGGCCGAAAAGCTGCCGACCATCGTCGCGCCTATGTTCGACGATCCCGCCGATCCCGAAGCCCGCATTTTCGAGACCGACGTCGTGCTGCAGGTCGCGGAGGAAAAGCCCAGCGACTCGCACGCCCATGTCGAGATTCGCATCAGCGCGCAGCCGAGCGAAGCGCGCAAGCAGCGCGCCGGCCATATCGTCTACGCTTTGCGCCACGGCATCCGCCTGCTCGCGCATAGCGAGGGCCACGCGCCGAGTTTGCATGTGCTGGACGACCGCCGCCTGCTGATGGGCGTGGAATTCGTCGAACCCACGCTCGCCGCCTGAAGCGTTCCATCTCTGGGAATTCACAAGCGCAGCCGCTTCGGCTGCGCTTCTATTTTGCGCGCCCGTTTTTCGCCGGGGCGCCCGTCACATCTCCAGCGGGCCGCGCGTGATGGCGGCGACGCCGGTGCGCGAGACTTCCACCAGCCCGATCGGGCGCATCAGCTCGACGAAATCGTCGATCTTCTTCGGCGCGCCCGTCAGTTCGAAAATGAAGCTTTCGGTGGTGGCGTCGATGACGCGGGCGCGAAACGCTTCGGACAGGCGCAGCGCCTCGGTGCGGTTCTCGCCCTTGCCGCGCACCTTGATCATCGCCAGTTCGCGCTGGACGAAGGCGTTGTCGAGGGTGAGATCGGTGACGGTGTGGATCGGCACGATGCGTTCGAGTTGATGCGAGATCTGCTCGATGGTTTCGGGCGCGCCGGAGGTGACGACGGTGATGCGCGACAGTCCCTGGGCGTGGGCGACTTCGGCTACGGTCAGGCTTTCGATATTGTAGCCGCGGCCGGAAAACAGGCCGACGACGCGGGCGAGCACGCCGGGCTCGTTATCGACGAGCACCGAGAGGACGTGGGTTTCGTGGCGCTCGGTCTTGCCGGCGGAGGAGGAGTAGGGCGAAAGGGCGGCCTGGGCGTTCATGATGGGCGTTCCGTTTCTGAAATCAAAATCCTGGGCGTTGGCGTCCGCTCTCCGTGAAGGGGAGAGGGACAGGGCGAGGGGGAGAGGGGGCTTCGGCGCCCGACGCGGCGGCGGCTCGAAAGTCGAGGCCCGCGCCGGCGTCTCCCTCACCCCAACCCTCTCCCCGCATGCGGGGAGAGGGGGCTTGTTTCACACCAGCATCTTGCCCTTGTCGTCGATGACCTTGCCGATGTCTTCCTCGAAATCGGGCAGGATCATGTCGTTGTGGGCCTTGCCCGACGGGATCATCGGCAGGCAGTTCTCGGCCTTGTCCACCAGGCAGTCGAACAGCACGGCGCCGGGATGGTCGATCATCTCCTGGATCGCGGAATCGAGCTGCGCCGGGTCCGAGCAGCGGATGCCCTTCATGCCATAGGCGTCCGCCAGCTTGACGAAATCGGGCAGCGCCTCCGAATAGGAGGAGGAATAGCGCCCGCCATGCAGCAGTTCCTGCCACTGGCGCACCATGCCCATATATTCGTTGTTCAGGATGAAGATCTTGACCGGCGCCAGATATTGCTTGGCGGTCGACAGCTCCTGAATGTTCATCAGGATCGAGGCTTCGCCGGCGATGTCGATCACCAGCGCGTCGGGATGGGCCAGTTGCGTGCCGATGGCGGCGGGCAGGCCATAGCCCATGGTGCCGAGGCCGCCGGAGGTCATCCAGCGGTTCGGCTCCTCGAACTTGTAATGTTGCGCCGCCCACATCTGGTGCTGGCCCACTTCGGTGGTGATGTAGGTCTTGCGGTTCTTGGTCAGCTCATAGAGCCGCTCGACCGCGTATTGCGGCTTGATGGTGGTGGGAGACTTCTTGTAGCCGAAGCTCTTGCGCGCGCGCCATTGGTCGATCTGCGCCCACCAGGCTTTCAGCGCCTTGGGGTCGCTCTGATGCGCCTCGGCGCGCCAGAGGCGCACGATGTCTTCCAGCACATGGCCGCAATCGCCGACAATGGCCAGATCCACCATCACCGTCTTGTTGATGGAGGAGGGGTCGATGTCGATATGGATCTTTTGCGATCCCGGCGAGAAGGCGTCGAGGCGGCCGGTGATGCGGTCGTCGAAACGCGCGCCGACGCAGATCATCAGATCGCAATCGTGCATGGCGTTGTTGGCCTCGAAAGAGCCGTGCATGCCGAGCATGCCCAGCCAGTTCGGGCCGGAGCCGGGATAGGCGCCGAGGCCCATCAAGGTCGACGTGATCGGGAAATTGGTCTGCTGCACCAGTTCGCGCAGCAGGGTCGAGGCCTCCGGCCCGGCGTTGACCACGCCGCCGCCGGTATAGAGGATGGGCTTTTTCGCCTTGGCCATCATCGCCACGGCCTGCTTGATCTTGGCGAGATCGCCCTTGACCTGCGGCTGGTAGGTCTTGTGCTGGATGTTCTTCGGCGGCGTATAAGTCCCGCTGGCGAACTGCACGTCCTTGGGAATGTCGATCACCACCGGGCCGGGGCGGCCGGAGCGGGCGATGTAGAACGCCTCATGCAGGATGCGCGGCAGATCCTCGATCTTGCGCACGAGATAATTGTGCTTGGTGCAATGGCGGGTCAAACCGACCGTGTCGCATTCCTGAAACGCGTCGGAGCCGATCAGATGGGTCGGCACCTGGCCGGTGATGCACACGACCGGGATCGAATCCATCAGCGCGTCGGTGAGGCCGGTGATGGCGTTGGTGGCGCCGGGACCGGAGGTCACCAGCAGGCAGCCGACCTTGCCGGACGAGCGGGCGTAGCCTTCCGCCGCATGGGCCGCGCCCTGCTCGTGGCGGACGAGAACGTGCTGAATCTTCTTCTGCAGGAACAGAGCGTCGTAGATCGGAAGAACCGCGCCGCCGGGATAACCGAACAAATGCGTCACGCCCTGGTCCTGCAGGGCTTGCACCACCATTTCGGCGCCGGTCATGATCTTCGACATTTTCCGTTCCACCTTTTCTCGTATGGGCCTGTCGCCGCCTCGGGTCCGGTTCGCGACGCCGGAAATAAAAAAGGCCCCTTTCGGGACCCGGATCAAGCGCCAACCTCAGGTTATCCGGGTCAGACCCGGCCTGTTTCTGGCGCTTGCGATACTACGACGAGGATATTGGTCACGCGTGTCAATCTCCAGAGACCATTGTCGACTTCTCTATGACAGGCGCAATGCCTGGTCAAGAGCCTGTCCCAAAAAACGCGCGCGCGCGGCCGCATGCGGAAGCTTGACGGGATCGAAGGGCTAAATTAGTTTTCACGCGAAATATTCAACATTCTCTTCGTCTTGCTGTCAGAAAATCGCAGGCGATCAATGAAAGTTGCTGGCGGGTGATAAGTTGCAGATTTGTTACAGCCGCGAAATAAAGCACGCGTCCACCAGACGACTTTCAAATTTCTGCACTTCATCGAAGATGACGTTTAGGAATGGAAGTTTGCGATGAGCGCCGACACGCCGCGCGACGGCGCGTTCCAGTTGCTCGCCGCCGCCACGACGCGGCGTCTGCTGCAATCCATGCGGGACATTTGCGCGGAGGCAGAAGACGATCCCCTGCATGGCCCGGCTTCCTCGGAAATCGTGCTGTCGGCCTCGGCGGGGCGCAAGGCCGGGCGCAGTGTGATTTTCGCCGCCGACGCGGCGATCGCCGCGCCCGACTGGCTGGTGTTGTGCGAGACGCGCCCGGCGCGTGCGGGCCAAGGCGCTGAAGGAGGCGCTGAAGAGGGCGCCGTGTTCGGCTTCGTCCGGGCGCCTGCCGGGCGGCGGCGAGCCCCGCGAATTCGTTCGCCTCGCCTATTCCGTGCTGTTCGCGCGCGAAGCCGATTCCGCCGGTCTCGACCATTATGCGCGGCGCCTGTCCGGCGGCGCGATGACGCGGCCGGACATGGTCGCCGAGCTGCTCGCTTCGCCGGAGGCGCTGGCGCGCCCCTGGAGCTTCGCCCTGCTGCCGCTTGACGGCGAATTGAGCGCCGTGTTCGGCGCCGAAGGATTCGACGATTTGGCTCCGCCGCGCTTTCTGATCGAGGATTGACGATGGCGCGCAAGCCCAACGCTCTCGTACTCTGCTTCTTTCCCGCCTTTTCGCCGCCCTCGAGCGGCGGCGAGATGCGCTTGGGCGGGCTTTATCGCGAAGTCGCGCGCCATTACGACGTGACATTGCTGACCTCGACCGATTTCGGCGCGCGTTTCGAGGAGATTCAGCACCGTCCGGGCTTCCGCGAGCTGCGGTTTCCCAAGGATGATTTCTGGCGCAAGGCCTATGCGACGCTCGACGCCTCCGGCCTGTCGGGCGACCTGTCGCCGCTGGCCTTCGCGCTGGCGGTCAGCGATCCCGCCTGCGAATTGCGCCGCGTCGCGCGCGAACTGGCTGGCGACGCGGATGTCATCATCCACGACTTCCCCTATTCGGAGCCGATCTTCTCCGAGGGCGCGCCGGCGCCGGAAATCTACAATTCGCACAATGTCGAAGCCAGCCTGCTGTCCTCGATCGCGCGCGGCCCCGGCTTCGAGGCGGCCTGGCTGAAACTGCTGCGCATCGAACGCAATCTCATCCGTCGCGCGCAAAAAGTGTTCGCGACCAGCGCCGCCGACGCCGAGATCTTCCGCCTGCTCTATGGCGCCGCGCCGGAAAGCCTGTTTCTCTGCCCCAATGGCTATGCCGAGGAGGAGATCGCCGACATCGCCGCGCTGCGGGCTGGGGCGGCGCGCGATTCTGGCGCGCGGCCGACGCTGCTGTTCACCGGCTCGGGCCACCACCCCAATGTCGAGGCGGCGGAGAGCCTGCTGTCGTTGGCGCGCTATATGCCGGACTGCCGCTTCGTGATCGCCGGCGGCGTGTGCGGCGCGCTCGAACATTGGGCGCGCGGCGAAAATGTCGAGCTGTTCGGACCGTTCACCCCGAAGCAGAAGAAGGAGCTGCTGGCGGAGGCCGATCTTTACGTCAATCCGGTGACGCTCGGCTCCGGCACCAGCCTCAAGGCGGTCGAGGCGCTCGCCGCGCATCTGCCGATGGTTTCGACGCCGGAGGGCGTGCGCGGCCTCGATCTCACCCCCGACGAACATGCGCTGATCGCCCCGCGCGAAGATTTCGTGCTGGCGATCCGGCGCGCGCTGGCCGACGCCGACTTGCGCGCGCGCCTCGCGGCGGCCGGGCGGGATCTCGCCCGGACGCGATTCTGCTGGAGCGCGATCGCCGACCGCTTCGCCGCCGATCTTGCGGCGGAGCGCGCCGCCGATCTGGCCGATCCCGAGCCGTCGCGTCCGCTGGCGCTGGCGTTTAACGATTATTCGCTGAGCGGGCTGCAATCGGGCGGCGCCGCCCGCGTCGCCAATCTGCTCGGCGCGCTCGATTGCGACATCGTGCTGCTGACCTTCGCCGCCAGCGCGCAGGTCGTGCTGCTCGAGGGCGGCGTGCTGCAGATAGGCGCGCCCAAGAGCGCGGATCATCTGGCCTTCGAGGCCGGGGTGAACCGGGGCCAGACCATTTCGGTCAATGACGGGGTCGCGGCGCTGTTCGTCGCCGGCGCCCGCGCGCTGCGCGAGATCGCGGCCGGGCTGGCGCCGCGCGCCCAGGCGCTGATCTTCGAGCATCCGTACATGGCGCCGGCGCTCGACGAATTGCGCCGGCTGCGCCCGGATCTTCCGGTGGTCTATAGCGCGCACAATGTCGAAGCGGCGTTGAAGCGCACGCTGCTGCGCGGGCATCCGCTGGCGCGCAGCCTGGTCGGGTTCATCGCCGAACTGGAGCGGCGTCTGGTGACGCAGGCCGATCTGATCGTCTGCTGCACGGAGGCGGACCGGCGGCATTTCGCGGCCATGATCGACAAGCCGGTCGTGCTCGCCGCCAACGGCTGCCGGATCGCGCCGCTCGAACGGCCGCCAGCCATGGCCCGGGCGCAGAAGCGGGTGGGGTTCCTCGGGTCGAGCCATGGGCCGAACGTGGCTGCCGCCGATCATATCGTCTCGAAGCTCGCGCCGCTGTTTCCGCAGATTCGGTTCGAGCTGATCGGAACGGTCTGCACGGCGCTGACCGTGCGGCCGCCGGACAATGTCGTGCTGCATGGCGTCGCGCCCGAGCGCATGAAGACGTTTCTGATGCAGCAATGGGATCTGGCGCTGAACCCGCTGACCTCCGGCGGTGGCTCCAGCCTGAAACTGCCGGATTATATGGCGCACGGCCTGCCGACCCTGAACACGCCGGAGGGCGCGCGCGGCTTCGCGGTGGCCGAGCGGGGCGTCGGGCTGGTCGCGCCGCTGGCGGAATTTCCCGCGGCCCTCAGTCGCATGTTGGCCGATCCCGAGGCGCTGGCCGATCAGGGCCGGCGCGCCCGGGCCTATGCGGAGGATGAACTGTCCTGGGCCGCCGTCGCGCAAGACTACCGCGACGCGTTGCAGCCGCTGGTTCGCCCGCCCGCGCCGTCGCCGCAGCGCCGCCTGCTGGTGGTGACCTATCGCTACACCGAGCCGTCGCGCGGCGGCGCCGAGGAATATCTGATCGAGACGCTCAAGCGGCTGCGCGGGCGGTTCTCGCGCATCGACCTTGCGGCGGTCGATGTCGAGCGCATCGAGAATCGTCATCATTTCGGCTGCGAATTGACCGACGGCCCCGGCGCGGCCGGACGTCTCGGCGAATTGTTCGACAGCGCCCGCTATTTTCCCTGCGAGGAACTCAGCGAGCCGGAAATGCGCGAGCGCGCCAGCGATCTCGAGCGCGTCTGGGCCAGCGAGGAGTTTCATCTGCTCGCGCCCTTCGCCAAGACCTTCGCCGACCCGGCGTCGCCCCGGCTGTTTTCGGGCTTTTTCGGGCCTGAGGCGCATGATGGCGCGATCCGCCGCTGGACCGCGCCCGATTTCTCGTTCCTGCTGCCGCAGGACGCCCGGCTGTTTCAGTTGCGCGGCTTCGCCTCGGTCGCCAAGACGTTCTCGATGGTGCTGCTGCAGGCGCCGCGGGACGGCTCGGCGATCGTCAGCGTCAATTGCGAAACGCGGCTCTCGCCGCATTTCGACGTGCATTTCGCGCTGCCGCAAGCGCCGGACGATTGCGTGCGCATTCTGCTGTGCCGGGCGGAGGAGCATCAGGCGCCCGGCGATTACCGCCCGTTCGGCGTTCTGGTCGAGGCGGCCTGCGTGCTGTGCGGCGACCAGGACGTGTTCGCGCCGTTGACGACGCGCTGGGTCGATTTGACCCTCGAGCCGAGCGAGATGCTGCGCAGCCGGCAATTCGACGCCTGGGTCGAGGCGCTGCGCGGGGTGGCGCTGCGGCGCGAACCGGAAATCGACGCGGCCTTCGCCTCGGTGCGCGGCCCGCACGCGCCCGCCATGCAGGACTGGCTCGCCGCCCATGGCGGCGACTACGACGCCGTGCTGGTCCAGGGCGTGCCGTTCGACGTGGTTCCCAGCTCGGTGGCGACGCTGGCGGATGCGCCGGAACGGCCGCGCATCGTCACCTTGCCGCATTTTCACGGCGACGACCGCTTCTATCACTGGAAAATCTATTACGACGCCTTCGCCGCCGCCGACCGGACCTTGCTGTTCTCGTCCTCGCTGGCGCGCCGGCTGGGCGAGGCCGATAAATTCGCCGTGGTTCCCGGCGGCGGCGTGCGCGTCGAGGATCTCGGCGGCCCCGGCGTCGAGGCCGCGTTCCGCGCGGTTTGTCCGGTCGAGAATCCGTTTTTCCTCGTGCTCGGCCGCAAGACCGGCTCCAAGGGCTATCACGACGTGATCGAGGCGCATCGCCGGCTGCGCGCCGTGCGCGCCGACCTCGATCTGGTGATGGTCGGGCCTGACGACGACGGCGCGCCGGCGGAGGCGCCGGGGCTGCATGTGCTGGGGCGGCAAAGCCGCGAGGTGGCGCGCGGGGCTCTCGCCGGCTGCCTCGGCCTGATCAGCATGAGCCGCAGCGAGAGTTTCGGCATCGTGCTGTGCGAGGCGTGGCTGTTCGGCAAGCCGGTGATCGCCAACGCCAATTGCTATTCGTTCCGCGATCTCGTGCGCGATGGCGAGACGGGGCTGCTGGTGTCCGGCGTCGATGCGCTGGCTCAGGCGATGGCGCGGCTCGCCGACGATCCGCAAGCGCGGCGCCGCATGGGCGCCGCCGGATTCGTCGACGTCATGGCTCGTTATTCCTGGGAAACCTGCGCCGACGCCATTGACGCGCAATTGTAAAAGCATCCACGCAGACGGGCATGTCCTAGCGTGCGTGGGGCATCAGCGAGCAAATTTCGCGCGCTCGCGTGTATCGCGCAGACGGAATCCAATATTCCGGCCATCAATATTCACGGGGCCGCCAAATGTTTGTCGGAACATGACAATCCAGCTGCGCCTTGGCTGGCTTGCGCGTGGAGTTTTGATCCACTATAAATAGACTGTTCGCCACGGGAATTTGGGAAGCCTATGTCCAGCACCGAGAGTCTGCCTGCGACTGTCGCAGCGCGTTCGAAGGGAGCCCGTGATCAAGGCTCCCAGCCCGAGGGCTTCCCGCATGGGGATGAAAAGCACAAATCCGCGCTCGAATGTCTGTGCATGGTGGCGGCGCAACACGCCATCACGGTGACGGTCGAGGAGGTCATGCGCGACAACGCCTTGACCGATCCCGCGGTCGATTACGAGGCTCTGGTTCATTGCGCGCGCAAGGCCGGGCTGAAAGCCAAGCTGGTGCATCTCGACTGGAGCGGGCTGACGCAGATCGGCAAGGCCCTTCCCGCCATCATTCGGCTCAAGACCGGCGCGAGCCTGGTGCTGACCCGCGTCTCTTTTGATGAGAACGCCCCGCTCGGCGTGGTGCTCGAAGATCCCAACGCCGCCGAAGGCGCGGATCTGTTCGTCGATTGGCTGCGCTTTCAGGAAATCTGGACCGGCGAAGTCCTGCTGGTCCGCCGCAATTACGATTTCAAGGACGAAGAACAGCCGTTCAGCCTGAAGTTCATCTTCGCTCTGGTCCTGCGGGAACGCCGGCTCGCCCGCGACGTGGCGATTTGCGCGTTGATGCTGAGCTTTATCGCTCTGGCGCCGATCATCTATTTCTCGTTGATCGGTCAGAAGGTGATCACCTACCGGGCGATGAACACCTTCACGGTGTTGTCGATCGGCATGCTGGTGGTGATCGTCTTCGAGACGATTTTCGGCTATTTGCGCTCGTACCTGCTGGAGTTTCTGACCTCCCGGGTCGATGTGCGGCTGTCGGAATATATGTTCGATCGCCTGCTCACCCTGCCGATCGACTATTACGAGCGCCACGAAATCGGCCGCATCATGCACGACGTGCAGGAATTGTGGAAAATCCGCAATTTCCTGACTGGCCAGGTGTTTGGCACCGTGCTGGACTCGATGGTGCTGGTGTTCTTCCTGCCTGTGATGGTCTATTTCAATCCGACGCTCACCGTTGTCGTGCTGGCGTTCTGCGGGATGATCGTTTTGTGGCTGCTCGCGATGCTGCCAACCTTGCGCGATGCGACCGGCAAGGTCGTGGAGGCGCAGACGGCGCGCGGCTCGTTCCTTTACCAGACGGTCGCGGGCATGCGCACGGTGAAGTCGCTGGCTCTCGAAGGGCGCCAGCGCCGCGAATGGGACGTGCTGGTGGCCCGCGCGGCCAAGGCCATCAATCATCAGGCCAAGATCGCCGCCATCGTCCAGACCGGCGTGCGCCCCCTAGAGCGGCTGGCGGTCACCGGCAGCTACGGCTTCGGCGTCTATCTCGCGCTGTCGGACAAGGACCCCGTCCATATCAGCTCGCTGTTCGCCTTCCTCATGCTGTCGCAGCGCGTCGCGGGCCCGCTGATGCAGATGGCCCAGTTGATCACCCAGGGCGACGAGGCGCGCGCGGCGCTCGAAATCGTCAAGCGGATCCTCAACCAGCCGCGCGAGGAAGGCATTGGCGACGGCGGCGTGCGCAAGCCGCTCAGCGGCCACGTCGAATTCTCCAAGGTGCGCTTCACCTACAAGGGCGCGCTGGTGCCGGCCATCGACGGTCTGTCCTTCGAGATTCCGGTCGGCGCGACGCTGGGCGTCGTCGGGCGCTCCGGTTCGGGCAAGACGACGGTGACCCGGTTGCTGCAGCGGCTCCATGCCGAATATGAGGGGCTGATCAAGATCGACGGCGTCGACGTGCGCGAATATAACGTCGCGCATCTGCGCCGGAACCTTGGCGTGGTGCTGCAGGAAAACTTCCTGTTCCGCGGCACGATCCGCGAAAACATCATCGCCGCCAAACCCGATGCGAGCTTCGACGAAGTTGTGCGGGCGGCGCGGCTCGCCGGCGCCGAAGAATTCATCGATCGCCTGCCGCGCGGCTACGACACCTATATCTATGAAGGCTCGCCGAACCTGTCCGGCGGCCAGCGCCAGCGTCTCGCTATCGCGCGCTGCATGATCCTCGACCCGAAAATCCTGATTTTCGACGAGGCCACCAGCGCGCTCGACCCGGATTCCGAGTCGATCGTGAACGAGAATATCCGCAAGATCGCCAAGGGCCGGACCGTGATCTCGATTTCGCACCGGCTGTCGTCGCTGGTGAATTCGGACGCGATCCTGGTGCTGGAGCGCGGCAAGTTCCTCGACATGGCCCCGCATCAGACCTTGCTGGAGCGTTGCGAGATCTATCGCAATCTGTGGCTGCAGCAGAACGGCCATATCGAAGCCGCCGCGTCGAATCGTGCGGCTGGAAGGGGGACGAGCCTTGTCTAAGAACGCCCTCGCGACCGTACGGTCGTTCCAGTCCGAAATCGCCGCCATTCGAGAGGCGCCCGATCCGCTGTCGGCCCGCCTGACTTTGTACGCCGTGGTCGCCATGGTGGTGTCCATGGTGGTGGTTCTGACGGTGATGCAACTGGATCGCGTCATTTCCAGCACCGATGGCAAGATCACGCTCACCGCGCCGCGCGACGTGTTTCAGGCGCTCGACACCGCGATCATCAAGTCGATCAATGTCCGGCAGGGCGATTACGTGAAAAAGGGGCAGCTGCTCGCCACGCTCGACCCGACCTTCGCGGACGCCGACGTGCTGCAATTGAAGCAGCAGCTCGCCAGCCTCGATCCGCAAATCGTGCGCGACGAGGCGGAGCTGTCCGGCAAGACGCCGGTGTTCCCGGTGTCGTCCGATCCGACGGAACAGAAATATATCGAGCTGCAGAAGTCGCTGTATGACCAGCGCATGGCGCAATACAAGGCGCAGATCAACAGCTTCAAGGAAAAGGAAAACCAGACGCAGGCGAGCGTCGTGAAGATCCAGGGCGATATCGTCCGGATGAAGGAGCGCGTCGAGATCGCCGCCAAGGTCGAGGAGATGCGCAACAAGCTGCTGGCGAGCGGCGCCGGTTCGCTGCTCAACCAATTGTCCTCGAAAGATCAGCGCGTCGAGCAGGCCCGCACCCTGGAAAATCTCGTCAACAGCCTGAAGGAGAGCGAGGCGCAGTCCTCGTCGCTGCGCGCGGATCGCGAGGCCTTCGTCCAGCAATGGTCCACCGCGATCAGCCAGGATTTGGTCACCGCCCGCAACACCCGCGACACGGCGCGCGCGCAGTTGGAGAAGGCGCAAAAGCACCATGACCTCGTGCAGATCTTCGCGCGGGACGATTCCATCGTTCTGACCGTCGCCAAGCTGTCGGTCGGCTCGGTGCTCAAGGAGGGCGACGAGTTCATGTCCGCCATGCCGGCCAATGTTCCGGTGGAAGCGCTGGTCAGCGTCTCGACTCGCGACATCGGCTTCATTCGGGTCGGCGATCCCGCGCAATTGCGGGTGGACGCGTTCGATTTCGTGCATCACGGCTATGCCGATGGGCGCGTCAAATGGATCAGCGAAGGCGCCTTCACCACCAATGACGACACCGGCCAGCCGGCCGATCCCTACTATCGGGTCGGCATCGCCATCGAGGATTATCATTTCATCAATGTGCCCGAGAATTTCCGGCTGATGCCCGGCATGACCCTGACCGCCGACGTCAAGGTCGGCACGCGCGCGGCCGGCGAATATCTGTTCGAGGGCATGGCCCGGCGCGTCACCAGATCGATGCGCGAACCATGATGAATCCCTTGCGACGCGCGGCGAGCCAGGCGTTGAGGCTCGCCGATCAGGTCCTGGTGTCCCGGCTCAAGCAGAACGCCCAACGCGCGTTCGAGGAGGAGCACCACCAGGCTGCGGTGCGGCTGTGGCTGCGCGCTTACGAGGTTGGCGACGTCGAGAGCGCGTTCCGCATCGCCGACTGCTACGAAAAGGGTTTTGGCGTCCAGAGGAATTGGGCCGACGCCATCAACTGGCACCGGCGCGCCGCCGAGCAGGGCCATGTCGAGGCTCAGTTCCGGCTGGGACGCGCGCTGCTGGACGGCGCCAAGGCGCCGCTGCCGGAATATTGGCGGCGCACGACCCGCGACGCCGATACGGCCGCCCGCGTGTCGGAAGCGCTTTACGGCGCCGGCGGGCGTCACGCCGCCAGCCCCGACGAGGCGCTCGACTGGCTGCGGAAGGCGGCCGAAGCCGGTCTGGCGCAAGCGCACGCCCTGCTGGGCGTGATTAACGTTCTCGGCAAAATCACGCCGCAGGATTACGCCCGGGGCCTATGGCATTTCGAACGCGGCGCGGAGGGCGGCGACGCCTCCGCGCAATTCGGGCTCGCCGACATTCTCTACCGCGGTCTGGCCGGCGAGGCCGATCGCGCGCGCGGCGCCGATTGGTATGAGAAGGCCGCCGATCAAGGCCATTCCAGCGCGCAGGTCGCCATGGCGACGATCTATCGCGATGGGGCCGGCCGCGACGCCGATCCCGAGCGGGCGGCCCATTACATGGGGCTGGCGGCGGAGGGCGGCGAACCTTATGCGCAATTCGAATACGCGATGATGCTGCAGCGCGGCGAAGGCGTCGTGAGCGATCGCTCCCGCGCCGAGACCTTCCTGCGCAAATCGGCCAAACGCGATCATTTCCCGGCCGTGCTCGCGCTGGCCGATTTCTACAGCCATGGCGGCGCGGTCGAGCCGGATTGGCGCGAAGCGGCGCGCTGGCGGCTTCGGGCGGCGGAACTGGGCGACGTCAACGCCATGTTCATCTACGGCCGTCACGCCGCCAACGGCCTGGGCATGCCGGTCAACCTCAACGAGGCGGCGCGCTGGTTCCTCAAGGCCGCCGAGCAGGGCCACGCCACGGCCGCGTTCAATGTCGCCGTGTTCTACCAGCATGGCCAGGGCGTCGAACAGGATCTGAGCCAGGCGCTGCGCTGGTGCGAATATGCGGCGGAGCAGGGGCTGCGCGAGGCCAAGGTGAAACTGGCCGAGCTGCATCTGGCCGGGGCGGGCGGCGAACGCAACGCGCCGAGGGCGGTTGAGTTGCTGAAGGAGGCTTCCGACGCGGGCGACGGATACGCCAAGACCCAGCTGGCGCTGATCTATTTGGAAGGCCGCGACGTCTTCAAGGATTCGCGCAAGGCCGAGAGGCTGCTGCTGGATGCGCTGGACGCCGGCTATGTCGCGGCGTCCCTGCAGCTCGGGCACCTCTATTCCGGCTATTACGATCCGGCGCGGGTCAATCCCCAGGACGCGTTCAGCCATTATCTGGTCGCGGCGCAGGCCGGCAATCCGATCGCGCAGCACCTGGTCGGCAATCAATTGCTCGGCCGCAAGGAACCGGCGGCGGCCCGCGAGGGCGCGCACTGGCTGCGCAATGCGGCGGAGGCCGGTCTCGCCGCCGCGCAATTCCAGCTGGGCGTGGTCTATTGCCAGGGCGAGGCGGTGGAAAAGGACCTTGCGGAAGCGGTGCGCTGGTATGAACAGGCCGCCGGGCAGGGCCACGCCCTCGCCCTTTACAATCTCGGCGTAATGATTTTGAAGGGGCTGGGCGTGGAAGCCGACCCCGAAAAGGGCATGGATTTGATCAAACGCGCCGAGGCGCAAGGCGCGCTCGGGGCTCCCAAGGCTCCGGCGGCCAAATCGAGCGGCGGTTCCGGCCCGGACGCCGCCGTTCAGTCCGGTCAGGCGCCTGCCCGGGCTGAGAGCAACCCGACGCTCACTGCGGTCAAGCCTGTCGGTTGAGAAAATCGCTCAGGCGAAGGTGAGGTGTGCGGCGTGGGGCGTGAAACAGGACCTTGGCGGATCGGCCTGCAGTTGAGCCGGTGCGCGCGGCGGCTATTATGCGCGGGCGTGAACCCGCGCGATATTTTCTTCAAGCCTTGCGATTCCCTCTCCACCGACCGCAGACCCCTGTTGGCGGTCAGCGTCGGCATCTGGCTGATGCGGCCCGATCTGCAGGCGGCGTTCGATCTCGAAACGGTCGAGGACCGCACCCGCTATCTCGCCTGGCAGGTCGATCACGGCGTCCAGGAATATGCGGCGTTGCGCGAGGCTTTCGCCCGGCCGGACGTGCGCGGCCTCTATCTCGGCGCGGCGGGGGCGCCGCCGCCCGCCGAGTCTCCCGCGCCGGCGACGGGCGGCGTCAATGTGGTCGGCCATCTGCACGCGCGGCTCGGCGTCGGCGAGGACGTGCGCTGCGCCGCGGCGGCCTTGACCGCCGCCGCCATTCCCCATGTGCTGATGGACGCGCCGGTGGGGAGCGACATCGGCAGCGAGCCGCACGCCTTCGCCGCCGCGACCGTGTCGGCGCCGTTGCACGCCACCAATCTGCTGTTCATGTCGGCCTGGGAGACGTTCCGCTATTTCTGCGTCAACGGCTCGGCGCTGTGGCGCGGCCGCAGGACCATTTGCGTCTGGCCGTGGGAATTGCCCAACTGGCCGGAGCCGCTCGATTTCTGCATGCTGCTCGCCGACGAAATCTGGGCGATCAGCTCGTTCGTGCGCAGCGCCTTCGAATTGCGCGCGCCGGTTCCGGTCGTCGCCATGCCCTCCGCCGTGGTGGCGCAGGCGCGGCCCGATCGCGCCGCCTATGGCTTGCCCGAAGGCGCCTTCGTCTTCGTCTGCTTCTTCGACGGCAATTCGTCCTTCGCCCGCAAGAATCCCGGCGCTGTCATCGCCGCTTTTCGCGCGGCCTTCCCGACGACGGACTTTTCGGTCCGGCTGGTCGTCAAGGCCATGCGCGCCGGAGGCTCCTCCCAGGCATGGCGCAAGCTGCAGGCCGACGCCGAGGACGACCCGCGCATCGCCTTCGTCGATGAGGAATGGAGCCGCGACGAGGTGCTCGGCCTGATCGCCAGTTGCGACGCCCTGGTGTCGCTGCACCGCGCCGAGGGGTTCGGGCGGCCGATCGCCGAAGCCCTGCTGCTGCGTCGTTCCGTGGTGGCGACCAAATGGTCGGGCAATCTCGATTTTCGCGACAGGGGCCGGCAGTTTCTGGTGGACGCGGCGCTGCGGCGCGTGCCCGTAGGCGCCTACTCCTGGGGCGAGGGACAGGTGTGGGCGGAGCCGGTTTCGGCCGCGGCCGTCGAGGCGATGCGCGCGGTGGCGCGGCTGGGATCGGAGCCTGCGCCGCCGGCCGGCGACCTGTTCGACCCCGACATTGTCGGCGCCCGTTATCGCACCCGGCTTGAAGCGCTTGGGGTTCTGCATCGCTTGCGCTGAATCGCGGTCGCCCGCGCGCGTCAACCGGGAAGGGATCGCGCCGGACGCCCGCACAATTCGCCAATCAATAAATTCAGATGATTGCTTTACTCAAAAAAACCCGCCCATGAGCTCCTCCCCAGGGCGGGCGCATTGCGCGCGCACGAAATCCTGTGCTCTCAGGCGGCGTTGTTGGCCAGTTTCTGATGCACGGCGCGCAATTCCGCGATCGCCTGGTCGAGATCCGCGCGGCGTTCTTCAAGATGACGCAGTTGCGACAGAACCATCTTCTCGTCGAGGGCGAAATCCCCGGTCTTGGGACCGCGTTCTTGTTCGGCTTCGAGCAGGTCGGCGATTTCCGTGAGGGTGAAGCCGAGATGCTTGCCCTTCAGGATCATCTGCAGACGCACCTTCTGGGCGCCATCATAGAAACGCGCGCCGCCGCGGCGGATCGGCTGCAGAAGGCCGCGCTGCTCGTAAAAGCGGAGAGCGCGAAGGGTGACGCCGTAGAGGCGCGAAACCTCGCCAATAGTGAGCATTTCCGGGCTGTTGGCATCGGCCTCGAAGGTTGGACTATGGAGCAGGGCGCTGGCGTTCATTGACGGGTCCTCTTGGTTCTTTTCGAATCGCTACGCGCTACACGTCAAGGTTGTAGCGTAGGCTTATGCCGGTTGCAATCCCCTTTGGTAAGCAAAATCCAAATTCTCCCGGAATTACTGGGTTAACGGCTTGTTTACCCTAAACGAAGAAAGTTGCGCACGAGGGATGTGGATGGGTGACGCAACGTGAGTCGCCGGGCCTCGCCGCGTCCTCCCAAAGCGTCCCGGATTTCCGGAGAAATCAGGTCTGTAGGATGAGCAAGGCGGCGCCCTGGAGCATAAAAGGGGTCGATTTCGACGCCCGCGAAGCGGCGAAGGAGGCCGCGCGCCGGGACGGGCTCTCGCTCGGCGAATGGTTGAATCGCGCCATCGCCGAACATGCCGTCGAGACCGGGGCGGACGGCGAGGATTTCAACGCCGACGAACGTCTGGAGGCGGTGGCGGCGCAACTGGCGCGGCTGAGCCGCGAGGCGGAAACCGACGGCGGCCGGACCCTGCCCGACGGCGACGGGAATCAGCGCCTCGGCGGCGAGGGCCGCGCTGCGGCCGACGCGCGGCCGCCGGCCCCGGAAGGCTGGCGCCCGGAGCGCTGGGACGAGGAGCCGGAGCCTCGCCGCGCCGCCGCGGTCCGCGCGCGGCCGGCGCGCGACCGCCGTCAGAGCGAAAAGACGGCGTCGGGCGGGCGCGAAACCGCCGCCCGTCACGAGACGATTGACGCCGAGGCGCTGCTGGAAAAGGCCGTCGCCGCCTTTGAAAGCCGGGCTGAGCGCGCCGAGCGCGCTCTCGCGCAGGTCGCCGAGCGCATCGGCGGCGCCGAGAGCGAACGCGCCAAAATGCTCGCGCAAGTCGAAAGCCGGCTGTCCCAGCTGGAGACGCACTTGCGCGCCGAGACCCGCCTCGATGTGGAGCCGCTGCGCGGCGCCCTCGGGCGGCTGGAGACCCGCCTCGACGATCTCGCCAAGCGCGAGCCCGAGCCGCGCGACGAAGAAACCCTGCGTAACCTGGATTGTAAATTGTCCAATCTCCTCTCCCGCGTCGAACGCGCCGAATCCGCCCCCGCCGCCGAGCGCGACGAGAATTTCTCCCGGCTGGAAACAAGGTTTGACGCGCTGCTCGCGCGTCTCGACCGTTCTGCTTCCCGCCAAGACGCTGGCGGCCGCCCGCCGGGTTCGCCGGCGCCGGGACGCGTCTCCGACATGCGGCGCGCCATCGAGGAAATCTCCGCGCACCAGCGCGCGCTCGATTCCAGGTCGGCGCATGCGCAATCGTCGGCGCTGGGGCGGGCTTCGGCGCGCCCGCAGCTGGCGGCGATTGCCTCCGTCGCGCCCAAACCTTCCGCGGCGTCCCAGCCCACGGCGGCGCTCGACGCCCGCTTCGAGGCGCTGGCGCAAAAACTCGACAGCATCGCGCAGTTGAACGCCGCGCCAGCCGACGCCGGCCGCATCGACCGCCTGCAGACCGGCATCGAATCGCTGTCCGCCCGCATCGAGGACATGCGGCGCGATTTCTCGGCCTTGCGCGACGCGCCGCGCGAAACCGTCGCGCCCGCCATCGAGAAGGCCTTGCGCGACCTCGCCGCGCGCGTGGATGCGCTGGCGGCGGCGCAGCCCGTCGCGGCGATGACGGAGGTCGCCGGCCTGCGCGGCGAAATTTCCAGCCTCACCCGTTCGCTCGGCGATCTCGCGCCGCGCGGCGCCGTCGCGGCGCTGGAAAACGCCCTGCGCGATCTGTCGAGCCGGGTCGACGCCAACCGCTCGACGCTGGAGCGCGTCGCCGAAACGCGCGGCGCGGCCGCCTCGCCGGAGTTGAGCCGCCAGCTCGCCGACATCGCGCGCGGCCTGAGCGACGTCGCCCCGCGCGGCGCGGTCGCCGGGATCGAGACCGCGATGCGCGACTTGTCGGGCCGCGTCGATTCGGCGCGCGAAATCATGGCGCGCGCCAGCGAGAGCCATCTCGAAGCCGCGCCGGAATTCGAGGCGCTGCGTCGGCAACTGGCCAAGATCGACGCCAGCCTGGGCGATGTGGCGCCGCGCGGCGCCGTCGCCGCGCTGGAAAGCGCGATGCGCGAATTGTCCAACCGCGTCGATTCGGCGCGCGAGATCATGGCGCGCGCCAGCGAAAGGCAGCTCGAAGCCGCGCCGAATGTCGACGCGTTGAACCAGCGTCTGGCCGAAATCGGCGCGCGGTTGAGCGATGTGGCGCCGCGCGCGGCGGTGGACGGCGTCGGAACCGCCGTGCGCGACCTCGCCGAGCGCATCGAAACGACGCGGGAGATCATGGCCCGCGCCGCCGAGCGGCGCATCGACTTCACCCCGGATTTCGAGGCGCTGAAACGGCAGATGGCCGGGGTCGTCGCCGTGCTGGGCGATGTGGCGCCGCGCGAGGCGGTCGTCGGCGTGGAAACCGCCGTGCGCGACCTCGCCGGACGCGTCGATTCGGCGCGCGACCTGATGGAGCGCGCCAGCGCGCGCGTGCTGGAGCAGGCCCCCGACGTTCAGGCGCTGGACCGCCGGCTGGCGGATATTGACGCGGCGCTCGGCGAGGTCGCCCCGCGCGACGCGGTGTTCGAGCTGGGATCGGCCATGCGCGACCTCACCGCGCGGGTCGAGAACGCCCGCGCCTTGATGGAGCGCGCGCCGCTGGGCGCCAGCGTCGATGAAATCGAGACGCTGGGCCAGCAGGTTGCGGCCATGAGCCGCGCGCTGGACGATGTCGCGCCGCGCAGCCAGATCGCCGCGCTCGATCTCGCGGTGCGCGAGCTGGGCGCGCGTCTCGAGCGTTCGCGCGACGAAGGCCTGCGCGACGCCGTGCTGGAGCCGATCGAAACCCTCGCCGCCGACATGCGCCGGGCGCTGGCCGAAATCGGCGCCTCCGCCAATATCGACGGCGTGGTCCGGCAGATGCGCGCGCTGGAGGACAAGATCGACGACCTCCGTCGCAACGGCGCCGACCGGGGCGACTATCTCAAGGCCGTCGACCAGTCGGACGCGCTGCGCGGCGCCATCGCCGAGGCGCTGGAGCACATGGCGCCGGTCGAGCGCATGGAGAAGCAGGTGGCGGCGCTGACCGAGCGCCTGCAGGATCTGTCGCGCCAGTCGAGCGAAGCCAGCCGCGCCCATGAAACCGGCCTGGCGCAAAACGAAGCCAACTGGCGCGACATCGGCTCGCGCCTCGACAATCTCGCTCTGCGCATCGACCGCGCCGCCGATCATGCGCCGCTGGCGCAGGAGGAGAGCCGGTTCGATGAGCTGACGCGCCGTCTCGACTTCATGCAGCAGGCGCTGGCCGAACGGATCGACATCGCGGTCGAGACGCGCGGCGGCCCCCAGGCCCCCGAAGGGCTGGAGCCGCTGTTGCGGGCGCTGGCCGAAAAGCTCGAAAGCGCCATGGCGCCGCAGGCGGATTCCCGCGCCATCGAAGCGCTGGAGCGCCAGATGGCGCGGGTGAGCGAACGGCTGGAGCTGGGCGCCGCCCATGGCGCGATGCAGTTGCAGCAGGCGCTCGCCGATCTTGCGGCGCGGCTCGACCAGGGGCGCGCGCAGGACCGCGAAACCGTGCGCGAGGTGACCCGCGACACCCTGCGCGAGGCGCTGTCGCAATTGCCGGCCGCCGATCCGCGCGCCGAACAGGCCGCCCGCGACATCGCCGAATTGCGCGAAAAGCACGCCCATTCCGACCGCCGCGCCCAGCAGACGCTGTCGGCGGTCCATGAGACGCTGGAAAAGGTCGTCGACCGGCTGGCGCTGCTCGAGGAGGATGTTCACGAGGCCCGCGCCGGGGCGCCGGCGCAGCCGCCGGCCGAGCCGCAGCCGCGCGCCGCGCAGGCCGAAGCCGCGCCGCCTGTGGCGGCCCCGCGCGCGCCGAAGACAGAGGCCGCGTCCGCCGCGCCGCGCCTCGACGGGGGCGCGGATTCGCTGGATTTCGATCCCGATTCCTTCCTGGTGGAGCCGGGCGCCGGCCGTCCCGTCGCCGCTTCCACCGCCGCCGGGCGCCCGTCGGCGGCGTCCGACCGGGCCTACGAGCAGGGCGCCGCCGTGATCAAGCTCTCGCGCGACGACGAGGCGGCGCTGCTGTCGGGCTCGCAGCAGACCAGCGTCAATTACATCGAGGTCGCGCGCCGGGCGCTGGCCGCCCGCGCGGCGGCCGACGCGCGCGACAAGGCTGAAGGGCAGGGCGCGAGCCCGAGCTTGAGCCTCGCGGCCGAACGGGCGAAGGAAAAGTTCATGCGCCCGCTGGCGTCGGGCGAAAAAAGCTCCGGCGTCGCGCGCAAGGGGCTGGCCATCGCCGGGGCCGCAGCCGTGCTCGCGGTCGGCGTCCAGCTGTTTCGCGTCGCCATGGCGCCCGACGCCCCGCCGATGGAGATGGCCGCGCCGGCCAAACCCGTCGCCGTCGAAGCTGCGCCTTCGGCGCCTTCGGCGGCCGCGCCCACGCCTGTCGCGCCCGCTTCGGCCCCCGCTGCGGCGCCCGAGCCGGCCCCGGCGCAGGCCGCGCCCGTCACGCCGTCGCCCGTCGCCCCGCCCGCCGGCGGCAAGCCCCAACGCGGCGCGTCCTTGATCGACCCGCTCGCCGTCGGCACGACCCTTCCGCGCAACGCCGACATGGCTTCGATCCAGGCCGGCGCGCAAATCGCCAGCCTGAAGGAGCTGGCGGACAAGGGCGACGCCGCCGCGCAATTCGATCTGGGCGCGCGTTACGCCGACGGGCGCGGCTTCGACCGCGACGCCGTGGCGGCGCGGCTCTGGTTCGAAAAGGCCGCCGCCCAAGGCCAGCCGCAGGCCGAATATCGGTTGGGCGTGATCTTCGAAAAGGGGGTGGGCGTGCCGCGCGACGTGCGGATGGCGCGCGATTATTACCAAAAGGCCGCCAACCAGGGTCATGTGCGCGCCATGCACAACCTCGCCGTGATCGAGGCCGAGGGCGTGGAAGGCAAGCCCGACTATGCCGCCGCCGCGCAATGGTTCCGCCGCGCCGCCGAATACGGCGTGCGCGACAGCCAGTTCAACCTGGCCATTCTCTACGCGCGCGGCATGGGCGTCGCCCAGAACATGGCGCAGTCCTACGTCTGGTTCAACGCCGCCGCGAGCCAGGGCGATTCCGACGCCGCGCGCAAGCGCGACGAAGTGGCCGCGCGGCTCGGCGCCGACGAATTGGCGACGGCGAAGAAGCAGGCGGGGGCGTTTCGCGCCCGCGCCGTCGACCCCGCGGTGAACGAATCGCCGGTCGCGGCGGGGCGGCCGCAGGCTCCGACGCGGACTTGACCGCTGAAACGAAACGGGCGCCGATCTGGCGCCCGTTGCATTTCCATGGTGGCGGGGGCCGCGTTCAGCCCCCGACGGAAATCCGCTCGATCTCGGCGCCGCACAGGCTGAGCTTGCGCTCCAGCGCCTCGAAACCGCGATCGAGATGATAGACGCGCTGGATCATGGTCTCGCCCTCGGCGGCGAGCGCCGCGATCACCAGCGACGCGGAGGCGCGCAGATCTGTCGCCATCACCGGGGCGCCCTTGAGCGCGGGCACGCCCTCGACAATGGCGCTGTCGCCCTCCAGCCGGATATGGGCGCCGAACCGCGCCAGTTCCTGCACGTGCATGAACCGGTTTTCGAAAATGGTCTCGGTGATGCGCGACACGCCCTTGGCCCGCGTCATCAGCGCCATGAACTGCGCCTGCAGATCGGTGGGGAAGGCGGGGAAGGGCGCGGTGGCCACGTCCAGCGGCAGGATCGGCCCGCCATTGCGCGCCACGCGCACGCCCTCGTCGTTCGATTCGATTTGGACGCCGCATTGCGCCAGCGCGTCGAGCGCCGCCTGAAAATCCTGCGCCCGGGCGCCGTCGAGAAACACCTCGCCGCCGGTCATGGCCGCCGCCATCGCATAGGTTCCGGCCTCGATGCGGTCGGGCAGCACGCGGTGCTTGGCGCCGTTGAGCCGGGCGACGCCGACGATCTCGATGGTGGACTGGCCGGCGCCGCTGATCTTGGCGCCCATCTTGTTGAGCAGTTCGGCGAGATCGACCACTTCCGGTTCGCGCGCCGCATTGTGCAGCACGGTGGTTCCCTCCGCCAGCGCGGCGGCCATCAGCGCGACATGGGTGCCGCCGACCGTCACTTTGGGAAAGGTGATCTCGGCGCCGCGCAAGCCTTTGGGCGCCTTGGCGACGGCATAGCCGCCCTCGATCTCGATTTCGCCGCCGAGCCGCTCCAGCGCCATCAGCAGCAGATCGACCGGACGGGTTCCGATGGCGCAGCCGCCGGGCAGGGAGACGCGCGCCTGGCCGCTGCGGGCCAGCAGGGGCGCGATCACCCAGAACGAGGCGCGCATGCGCGAAACCAGTTCGTAGGGGGCGGTGGTGTCGACGATTTCGCGCGCGGTCATGTGCACGGTCTGGCCGGCCTCACGGCCTTCGCCGTGGCGGCGCCCGTCAATGGAATAATCGACGCCCTGATTCGAAAGGATGCGGACCAGCAGGCTGACGTCGGCGAGACGGGGCAGGTTTTCCAGCGTGACGGTGCGATCGGTGAGCAGCGAGGCGATCATCAGCGGCAGCGCCGCGTTTTTGGCGCCGGAAATCGGAATGGTCCCGTTCAGTGTCTTGCCGCCGACAATACGTATGCGATCCATCCGTCCTCGCTTCTCGCGCTCCGATAGCGCCTCAAACTTATGCGTCAGGGCAGGCTCTATAGCCCCGAATCGCCGGCAGGGCCAGAATTTCCGCCGGGCCGGGCGCGGCCGCGCGCCTGCGCCTTGCGGCGCTTGAGGTTTTCGCGGAGGGCTTCGGCGAGTCGCTGTTTTTCGGCGGCCTTGCGGTCGGCGGGGGCGGATGCGGGCGCGGGGGTGTCGGTCGTGGACATGGCGGTTGGCTTCATTGGCCGGAAAAGCCTGTGTTTCATAGAAGCGCGGGGCGCGGCCGTCCAGTCCGGATCAAGGAAATGCAAGAAAAGCGAACGGGGCGCTTGCCATCGGGCTTTTGCTGTGGCAGAAACCGCCCACTTCGGAACGCCACGGCGTCGCCGGACAAGCAAGCTGCAGTAGCTCAGTGGTAGAGCACTCCCTTGGTAAGGGAGAGGTCGAGAGTTCAATCCTCTCTTGCAGCACCATTCTACCTCAAAAGTTCAGACCGTATATCTTCGGGTCCGCGCGCAAGCCTCGGGTTACGTGTGCATTGTCTCGCCCTCACGTTCTCAAGCGATGGGGACGTCTTGGCTACGACTCAGGCGTGGCGAGGGGCGCGGGCGGCGTCCGCGCCGGTCGAGGCGCGGCGATGCGGTTTGGGGCCGACAGGCCGCGCGTCAATGTTTGAAACGCGATCCCGAGGGGGTGGAGGCTCTCGCCGCGTGGGCGCCGCGCGCTTTGGGGGCGTCAGGATCCCAGCCGACCGCCCAAGGCTCGAAGAAATAGGCCACGCCGACGTTCAGGCTGTGGCAAATGTTCAGCATGATCAACGGGTCGATGCGGCGGAAGCCCGATTCGAAATCCGACAGCGTTTGCTCCGCCACGCCGATCCGCCGCGCGAGCGCCGCGCGATCCAGTCCCCTGCGCGATCTTTGATACGAAACGCGTGAGCCAATCATTCGATCAATGACAGATGTGTTCAACATTGCGATAGCCCCAACATTGGGTTGCGCGGCTAAGACATGCGATCTGCGGTCGTGGCGCCGAGCGTGACGACGCTGAGCCAGCTGACCTAAGCTAAACAAACATTTAAAGCTTATCAACAGGGAAATGATCGGCGCAGGTGCGCGCGGCGGCCTGGCGCCCCGCTCCGGCGCGGGGAGGGCGTTTCGCGCGCCCGGCGGGAACATGCGGCGCGATTGACGGTCATACCCATGACGCATGCGGAGGACAGTCCATGGCTGAATTTCGGATCGAACAGGACGCGCTCGGCCAGATCGCCGTTCCCGCCGAACAATTGTGGGGCGCGCAAACCCAGCGGGCGCTGGAGCATTTCGCCATCGGCCGCGAAAAATTTCCGCCGGAAATGACCGAAGCCTATGCGCTGCTCAAGAAAGCCTGCGCCCGCGCCAATGCGGCGCTCGGGCGGCTCGACGAAGCGCGCGCCCGGCTGATCGAATCCGCCTGCGACGAGATCCTGTCCGGCGCGCATGCGGCGCAGTTTCCGCTGCCGGTCTGGATCAGCGGCAGCGGCACCCAGTTCAACATGAACGTCAACGAAGTCATCTCCAACCTGTGCTGCCGCGCCTCAGGAACGCCGCTCGGCGGCAAGGCGCCGGTTCATCCCAACGACCACGCCAACCTGTCGCAATCCTCCAACGACACGTTTCCGGCGGCGACGCATATCGCAGCCGTGCTCGGCGTCACCCGCCGTCTCACCCCGGCGCTGGAGACGCTGCGCGACGCGCTCGCCGCCCGCGCGCGCGATTGGGCGGATATCGTCAAGATCGGCCGCACCCATTTGCAGGATGCGACGCCGTTGACGCTGGGGCAGGAATGGTCGGGCTTCGCCGCCTTGCTCGACGACAACCTCGAACGGATCGGCGACGCGCTCAAGGGGACGTTCCGGCTGACGACCGGCGGGACCGCCGTGGGCACCGGCGTCAACGCGCCGCCGGGCTTCGCCGAGGCCGCGACCATGGAGATCGTGGCGCTGACCAGCCATCCTTTTGTCGTCGCGCCCAATAAATTCGCCGCGCAGGGCAGCCATGACGCGCTGGTCGCGCTGTCGGGCGCGCTGCGCGTGCTGGCGGGTTCGCTCAAGAAAATCGCCGACGACATTCGCTTTCTGGCCTGCGGGCCGCGCGCGGGCATCGCCGAGCTGATCCTGCCGGCGAACGAGCCGGGCTCCTCGATCATGCCCGGCAAGGTCAACCCGACGCAGGTCGAGGCCCTGACCATGATCGCGCTGCAGGTGAGCGCCAACGATGTCGCCATCGGCATGGGCGGCGCGGGCGGGCGGCTGCAGATGAACGCGTACAAGCCGCTGATCGCCCATAACCTGCTGCAATCCATCGGGCTGCTGGCCGACGGCTGCGCCTGCTTCCGCCGGCATCTGGTCGAAGGCGTGCGCCCCAACGCGGCGCGCATCGCGGAAAATGTCGAGCGGTCGCTGGCGCTGGCGACGGCGCTCGTGCCCATCCTCGGCTATGACAAGGCCTCCACGCTGGCGCATCACGCCGCCGCCAACGATCTCAGCCTGCGCGAGGCCGCGCTTGCGCTCGACTTTGTTTCGGCGGAAGATTTCGACCGTCTGGTCGATCCGCGTAAGATGCTGGGTCCCGACCGCCGAGATTGAGAAGGGAGACGACGCTCTTGACCAGGACACGTCTGTTCGCGCCGCTTTCGCTGGAAGGCGCGCGCTTGTCCAACCGCATCGTCATCGCGCCCATGTGCCAGTATTCGGCGGAAGGCGGCTGCATGACCGACTGGCACCTCGCCCATTACGGCCAGCTCGCCTTCTCGGGCGCCGGCCTGCTCACCATCGAGGCCACGGCGGTCGCGCCGGAGGGCCGCATCACCTATGCCGACGTCGGCCTTTACAGCGACGCGAGCGAATCCGCTTTCGCGCGCGTTCTGGACATGATCCGGCGCCATTCGGACATTCCCGTCGCCGTGCAACTCGCCCATGCCGGCCGCAAAGCTTCCTGCGAAGTTCCCTGGCGCGGCGGCGCCCAGATCGCGCCGGAATCGCCCCAAGGCTGGCGGACGGTCGCGCCCTCCGCGCGGCCTCTCGCCGCATCGGAGGCGGCGCCGCTGGCCCTGACGCCGGAGGGCATGGTCCAAATCCGCGACGCCTTCGTCGCCTCGGCCCGCCGCGCCGCGCGCCTGGGCCTCGACGCCATCCAGCTTCATGGCGCCCATGGCTATCTGCTGCACCAGTTCCTGTCGCCGCTCGCCAACCGGCGCGACGACGATTACGGCGGATCGCTGGAAAACCGGATGCGGTTTCCCCTGGAGGTGTTCGACGCCGTGCGTGAAACCTTTCCGGCCGGCAAGCCCGTGACCATGCGCGTGTCCGGCACGGACTGGATCGACGGCGGCTGGACCATCGAGGAGACCTGCGCCTTCGCGCAGGCGCTGGAGCGGCGGGGCTGCGCCGCCATTCATGTGTCGAGCGGCGGCCTCGCGCCGGCGGCGATTCCGGCCGGGCCGAACTATCAGGTTCCGTTGGCGGCCAAGGTCAAGGCCGCCGTCGGGATTCCGGTCGTCGCGGTCGGCCTGATCACGGACTTCGATCAGGCCGAGCGGATTCTCTCGGAGGGGTCGGCCGATCTGATCGCCCTGGCGCGCGCGCTGCTCTACGACCCGCGCTGGCCCTGGCATGCGGCCGCGCATTTCGGCGAACAGGTCGCGGCGCCGCCGCAATATCTGCGCGCCGCGCCGCATGGCGCGCGGGATTTGTTCGTTCCGCCAGGGGATTAAGCATAAGTCTTCAGGGATTGTTATGCGAACGGCGGCACGATGCCAAAAGCAACCGTCAGGCCATCACGGCCTGTCTCTGCTTCATGTCAGAAGCTCCATCCGGCGCCCGCCCAACCGGCGTCCTGCTCGAGTCTGGCATGCCCCTGTCGCTGTTCCGTGGTCTCCTCAGAATGTTCCGGCCGGCGCCGCCGGTCGAGCGCGGCGACGGAAACGACGCCGCATTGCGCATCCTGTTCGACAATGCGGCCGCCGGCATCGCCGAAGTGGATCTGGCCACGCTCCGCTTCGTCCGGGTCAACCGCCGCTTCGCGGAGATGATGCGCCGGTCCGCCGCCGAGCTGATGTCGCTGGGGCCGCCCGATCTCGTTCATCCCGAGGATCGGCAATGGGTCGACCGCGAATGGCTCGTGGCGATGCAATCGACGGGACATTGGGACTCGACGGTCCGGCATATCGGCCCGAACGGCGAAATCATCTGGGTGCGGCTCGGCGTCTCGCTGTGGCGACGCGACGCCGTCGGCCGTCCCGCCAGCTGCATCGCCGTGTTGCAAGATGTGTCCGACGCCGTCGAGAAGGCGGACCGGCTGCGCGAAAGCGAGGAATTGCTGCTGTTGGGCCAGCAGATCGCCCGCATCGGCAGCTTCACCCGCGACATCGCCACCGGGGAGATCGTCTGTGGCGAGCAATTGCTGGATATGCTCGGCTACCCGCCGGGCGAGCGGAAAATTTCCACGCAAAGCTGGCTGAATTCGCTGCATCCGGAAGACCGTCCGCGCATTGTCGCGGCGATCGAGCAGGCGGTCGCCGCCCGCGCGCCCGACATCGCCTTCGGCTACCGTTTCCTGCGGCCGAGCGACGGCGTCCAGCGCCATCTTGAAATGCGGGCGCGCTATGAATTCAACGCGCAGGGCGAGCCGGTTCGCTCCGTCGGCGTCGTGATGGACACGACCGAGCAGAAGATCGTCGAGGATAACTTGCGCCAAAGCGAGACGCTGCGACGGCTTGGCATGATGGCGGGCGGCATCGGCGCCTTTCGCCGCGACATCCCCGGCGGCGCCATCCATTGCGCGGGGGAAACCCGCGCCTTGCACGGGTTGCCGATGGAAGGGCCGATTTCCACCGAGGACTGGCTGGCCACCCTGCTGCCGGAGGACGCCGCCCGGATGATGGACGAGATCGAGCGGACCCTGAGGCGTCGAGAGCCGGAATTCTCGTCGCATTATCGTTATCGCCGCACGCCGGGCGGCCAGATTCGCCACATGGAGGTCCGCTCCGCTCACGCTTTTGACGGGCAGGGACGGCCGGTGAGCGCGACCGGCGTCGTGATCGACGTCAGCGAGCGCATCGAGGCCGAGCAGCAACTCGCCCACGCCGCCCGCCACGACGCGCTGACCAACCTGCCCAACCGCGTGCTGTTCCGCGACCGCATGGACCACGCGCTGGCCCGCGCGCGGCGCGGCGAGAAATTCGCGCTGCTCTGTCTCGATCTCGACCGCTTCAAGGAGGTCAACGACACGCTGGGCCATCCGGTCGGCGACAGCCTGCTGGTCGATGTGGCGCAGCGGCTGCGCGCGCAATTGCGCGACACCGACACGCTGGCGCGGCTCGGCGGCGACGAATTCGCCATCATTCAGACCGGCCTGATCACGCCGAACGATTCGGTCGTGCTGGCGCGTCGGCTGATCGAGCGGGTGTCCGAGCCCTACGCCATCGACGGGCATCAACTCGTGGTGGGGGTGAGCGTGGGCATCGCCATCGCGCCCGAGGATGGCGCGCAATACGAGGATCTGTTCAAGGCCGCCGACATGGCGCTCTATCGCGCCAAGGCCGACGGGCGCGGCGGCTGGCGCTGGTTCGAGCCGGAGATGAACGCGCGCATGCAGATGCGCCGCGCCGTCGAAGTGGATCTGCGCCAGGCGCTGGAGCGTGACGAATTCGAATTGCACTACCAGCCGATCGTCGACACGGCGACGCGGCGCATCCGCAGTTTTGAGGCGCTGATCCGCTGGCGCCACCACGAGCGCGGGCTGATCTCGCCCGACGCCTTCATTCCGCTGGCCGAGGAAATCGGCCTGATCGCGCCGATCGGCGCCTGGGTGTTGCGCGAGGCCTGCGCCCGCGCCGCGCAATGGCCGGAGCCGATCGGCGTCTCCGTGAATATTTCGCCGGTGCAGTTCGCCGGCCGCAAATTGCTCGAAACCGTGGAAATGGCGCTGGTGATGAGCGGCCTCGCGCCGGAACGGCTGGAGATCGAGATCACGGAGACGGCGGTGTTGCAGAACTCCGACACGACGCTGGGCGTTCTGCGCGACCTGAAAAAACTCGGTTTGCGCATCTCCATGGACGATTTCGGCGCCGGCTATTCCTCGCTGTCGTCGTTGCAGAGTTTTCCGTTCGACAAGGTGAAGATCGACCGCGCCTTCACGCGCGGGCTGGAGCAGTCGCGCAAGAGCGACGCCATCATCACGGCGGTCACCAATCTGTGCAGCGGGCTGGACATGTGCGCCACGGCGGAGGGGGTGGAGACCGAAAGCCAGTTCGAGGCGCTGCGCCGGCGCGGCTGCCAGGAGGCGCAGGGCTATCTGTTCGGCCGGCCCTGCATGGCCGAGGAGGTGCCCGCCCTGATCGCGCAGCTCGGCTATTGCGCGACCCTGCCGCAGGCGGCGGAGTAGAAGCTGTCGGCTCATTGCCGTCGATTCCAACGAGGCTCGCGACCGTCCCATGTTTATCCGAAGGAGTCTAACAAGCGTTTTTCGCAATGACTGCCGCAGCGCTGTCAACAGTCGTTGTAGGCAATTTGAACCTGTATTCTGAAAGAACAAGATGTAGTGGCGCGGGACTCAGTGGCGCTCGTCGTTGCGGGGTTCCACCGGGAGTACGTCCAGCGTCGCGGCCAGTACCTGGCTGATGTGGATGAGAGCCAATTGGCGCGCCGCCGGCTCGTCGAGGCCGGTGACGTGCTTCCACCAGGGCGTCGCCCGGTCTGCGAACAATTCCTTCAACCTTGCGAGGTGCTCAGCGGTAAGCGGCTGATCCGGCACTCCGCCGCAGTTGGCCCAGGCGAAGTTCAGGCTGTCGCGGGCCACCCGATCACGTTCGGCGCTGCGGTGAGCGCTCAAGGCCGGACCAAAGACGGCGCCAAACGCCTCTTGTCGCTTCTCGATATCGTCGCGCTTGTAGTCATAAATATCTCGAACATCTGCGGCGCCGAAGTCGAGGCGCACCGCGACATCCAAGGTATCGCCGGTGCGAGGATCGAGGGCGTAGCTGGCCTTCATGCGTTTGCCGGCATAGCCACGGCCAAGGCAGACCACGGCGCGGTGGATGCCGAAATATTCCACGTAACCCAGGATCAAGCCGGTACTGGGGTTGGCGTCGATGGCGACGCAATGCAGTGGCGTCGCCGGCGGCCGGCAGTCGATCAGGTCATCTGCATAATAGTAGCCGAAACAGGGTTCGGCATCGACTTCGCGTAAGTAGGCCAGGGCATCGCCGCATCTGTCGATAGGAAGGCTGGCATCGTGCGCCAGCGCCAAGGCGCTTTTCACGAGGGATCGACCGGACACTGGACCGCCGAATTCGAGATCAATCTTCACGACGCCCTGTGCGTAGGTCCGTTGGACCTCGGCGCCGGCCAAGGCCGACTCCACGTCCACCTTGGGATATTTGCGCTTTATACTTTCGAGCACTTCGCGCACCACGGCGATCGACCCGGCCTTGACCTGGATGGTTTCTCCGTTCGGGGTCGGCGTGCGCTTGATCTCCGGGCGGGACATTTCCAGCTGGCCGCCGGAGTTTAATAGAAAGTTCTCTCCTGCGGTGGTGGTGATCGCCATGCGCAGGGTCCGTCCGCGTTGGCGCTTTACGCCGAAGTGGAGGGCTAGCGGCCGCAACTGCTTTTCAAGCGCCGCATCCCAGGTCTGGCCCGAGCGGTGATTGCAGACATCGTGCAGTAAACCGCGAACTGTCTGGCGCCCGCCGATCGCGCCAGGGAGAATGTGTTCCTCGGAGTCTTCGGCAGGCGCGATCTTCTGCCCGCAAATGGCGCAAATCGGTTGCATGCGTCGCCGTGGCTCATGTCCAGATAAAGGTAGTGTGTCGAAAGCTGGCAAGCAAGTTACTGGCGCATCTTCGCCGATCTCGGTCGTCCCCGCCGCTCCTTCAGCGGCGCACGGCCCGACCGTCCCCGCTCACTCCGCCTTACCCCCGCTCAGCAGCGTCTTGCGCTTGCTGAGTTGCGCGCCGGCGTGATCCATGAAGGCGCGCACGCGGGCGGCGTGGCGCAGGTCGGGGTGGGTCAGCAGCCAGAGATCGGCGCCGCGTCCGTTCATCGGCTCGTCCAGGCACACGATGTCCGAATGCTGGTCGCCGACGAATCGCGGCAGGAAGCCGATTCCCAACCCCTCGCCGATGCAGCGGGCGAGGCCGACCACGGTGTTGGCGCGCATGGCGATGCGGTTGCGCGGGATGCTCTTTTCGATCCAGTCCAGCACTTCGACGCCGCCGAAATGTTCGTTGAAGCCGATATAGGCGTGGCCCTCGTCGGCGGGGTCGACATCCGGCTTGTACAGCGCGCGGGCGACATAGCGGCCCCACACCGAGGCGCCGATCCGCCGCCCGACCAGGGTTTCGGGCGGGGCGTAGGTCGAGCGCACGGCGATGTCGGCGTCGCGGCGCGACAGGTTGAGCGGCTGGTTCATCACGAGCACGTCGAGATGAATGTCGGGATACGCCTTGCGGAAGCTGGCCAGCACCGGGGCGAGCAGATAGCTGAACAGGGCGTCGTTGGTGGTGACGCGCAGCAAACCGGACGGTTTTTCGTCGCGGCCGGCGATGCGGCGCTCGAAATCGGTGACGTCGCGGCCCATGCGCTCGGCCAGCGCGATCATTTCCTGCCCGGCGGCGGTGGCGGAATAGCCATTGCGCGAGCGCTCGAACAGTTTCGCGCCGATGGCCGCCTCAAGCGCGCCAAGCCGGCGGAACACCGTCGAGTGGTTCAGGTTCAGGGCCGCCGCCGCTCCCACCAGGGAGCCGGATTCGGCGATGCCCCTCACGAGCCGGAAATCGTCCCAAGAAATCTGGTTCATGGCCGCAGCGTAAGGATATTTAGACAGTTTTCAAGGGCGCGGCGCGGCGGCGCGGGCGAGACGGTCGTTGATCGCCTCGCCCAGGCCGGAGCCGGGAATCGGCGCCACCGCGATTCGCCGCGCGCCGCTGGCGTCGAGCGTCCGCAAGCCGCTGAAAAGATTGGCGGCGGCTTCGGCGAGATCGCCCGAGGGCGACAGGTCGAAAATCGGCGCGGGGCCGGAAAAACGTCCGCCGAAATCCAGCCCGGCCTCTCCGGGCTGCAACGTTTCCGCATTGAGGCGCACGCCGGCCGCCGGCGCGTAATGCGAGGCGAGCAGGCCCGGCGCCATTGGCCGGTTCTGTTGCGACGGCGCCCCGGCGAGGGCGACGCCGAGAATCGCCTCGATCTTTTCGCGGGCGAGTCCGCCGGGACGCAGCAGGCGCGGGGTTTCATCGAGCAGCGCGACAATGGTCGATTCGACGCCCACCGCGCAGGCGCCGTCGTCCACTACCGCGTCGATGCGCCCGGCGAGATCGGCCAGCACATGATCCGCATTGGCCGGGCTGACATGGCCGGAGCGATTGGCCGAGGGCGCCGCGATGGGCCTGCCGGCGGCGGCGATGATGTCGCGCGCGAAAGATTGCGCGGGCAGGCGCAGGCCGAGGCTGGGCAGGCCGGCGCGGGCGAGGTCGCACACGCTCGACGTCGCCGCCAGCGGCAGCACCAGGGTGAGCGGCCCCGGCCAGAACGCTTCCGCCAGCTGTTCCGCCTGCCGCGAAAACACGCCCTCGCGCCGCGCCTGCTCGACGCTCGCGACATGGGCGATCAGCGGGTTGAAGCGCGGCCGCCCCTTGGCCTCGTAAATGCCTGTGACCGCGCGCGGATTGGCGGCGTCGGCGCCGAGGCCGTAAACCGTCTCGGTCGGGAAGGCGACGAGCCCGCCCGCCCGCAGGATTTCGGCGGCGCGCGCCGCGCCCGCCGCATCGGCGGCGAGCCGCAGCGTTGTTGGCTGTGTCATGGCTTATCCCAAGCGTTCCTTGACGGATCGGCCGAAATAGTTCAACTATGAACCAATATCCCGGCGAACAAAGATGGCGCAAATTACATCGGACCGGGCTGCTGACAAGCAGGGGGGAGGACATGGACGTCGAAACATCCTGTGACGCGGGCGTGCTGGAGCTGACCCTCAACCGTCCCGCCAAGAAAAACGCGCTGACCGAAGCCATGTATCAGGCTCTGGTCGAGGGGCTTTCGCGCGCCGAAGCCGATGAGTCCGTCGGGGCGGTGTTGATCCGGGGCGAGGGCGGGGTGTTCTCCGCTGGCAACGACATTGGCGATTTCATCGCCGCCGTGCAGACCGGGCGCGGGCTGGCCGCCGCCGATTTCGTGCGCAAGCTCGCCACGTTTCCCAAGCCGCTGGTGGCGGCGGTGGATGGGCTGGCTGTCGGCGTGGGCTGCACGCTGCTGCTGCATTGCGATCTGGTTTACGCTTCGCCCGAGGCGCGGTTTTCGCTGCCCTTCGTCGATCTTGGCCTGCCGCCGGAAGCCGGATCGTCGCTGCTGCTGCCGCGCCGCGTCGGCCTGGCCCGCGCCAGCGCGTGGCTGCTGCTGGCCGAATCGTTCGACGCTCAGGAGGCCAAGGACGCCGGTCTGGTCAACGCCGTGGTCGCCGCGCCCGATCTCCCGGCTTTCGCGCGCGAAAAAACGCGCAAGCTGGCGGCCAAGCCGCGCGCCGCGTTGATGGAGTCGCGGCGGCTGTTGCGCGGAGATCCGTCCGAACTGGCCGCGCATATGGAGGAGGAATTCTCCGCCTTCATGAGCGCGCTGCATTCGCCGCAGACGCAGGCGATTTTCGCCGCCTTCCTCGCCAAGAGCAAATAGGATTTCCCATGACCTCTCTTGCGAACAAAACCCTGTTCATCACCGGGGCCTCGCGCGGCATCGGCCTCGCCATCGCGCTGCGGGCCGCGCGCGACGGCGCCAATGTCGCCATCGCCGCCAAAACCACCGAGCCGCATCCCAAACTGCCGGGCACGATTTTTTCCGCCGCGCAGGAGATCGAGGCCGCCGGCGGCAAGGCGCTGCCGCTGGCCGTGGACGTGCGCGACGAGGCGCAGGTGGCCGCCGCCTTGGCGCGGACGGCCGAAACGTTCGGCGGCCTCGACATTGTCGTCAACAACGCTTCGGCGATCGCTCTGGGCGACAGCCAGACCATCGACATGAAGCGGTTCGACCTCATGCACCAGATCAACGCGCGCGGCTCCTACATGACCGCCAAGCTCGCCGTCCCCTATCTGGAAAAGGCCGAAAACCCGCACATTCTCATGCTGTCGCCGCCGCTCGACATGAAGGAGAAGTGGTTCGCGGCGCACACCGCCTATTCCATGGCCAAATTCGGCATGAGCCTCGCCGTGCTCGGCCTCGCCGGCGAGTTGCGGGGCAGGGGAATCGCCGTGAACGCGCTATGGCCGCGCACCAC
Source organism: Rhodoblastus acidophilus (assembly GCF_900187365.1). Classification (GTDB taxonomy): domain Bacteria; phylum Pseudomonadota; class Alphaproteobacteria; order Rhizobiales; family Beijerinckiaceae; genus Rhodoblastus; species Rhodoblastus acidophilus. The sequence goes on along the minus strand of NZ_FYDG01000001.1, from coordinate 993,211 downwards.
CATCGCCACGGCGGCGGTCAACAATCTGCTCGGCGGCGCGCAACTGATGCGCGCCTCGCGCAAGCCGGAGATCATGGGCGACGCGGCCCATGCGATCTTCGTTTCGCCCAGCTGGGAGACCACCGGCCAGTTCTTCATCGACGACGTGCTGCTGGCCTCGCGCGGCGTGACCGATTTCGACGCCTATCGCATGGACCCGGCCTCGCCGCTCGCGCCGGATTTTTTCGTGCCGGACTATACGCCCGTTCCCGAGGGGGTGAGCTTGAAGCCTGTGGGGTGACGGGCGTTTTGCGCGCGGGCGACGCGCGTCCCCTCTCCCCGCTAGCGGGGAGAGGGACAGGGTGAGGGGCTGGGGCGTTGGCTTTCGCGTCATCAGGAAAGCCAATGTCTTCCTGATGATGTTGAGAATCGCGCCTCAATCGGCGTCTCCCCCTCACCCCAACCCTCTCCCCGCTCGCGGGGAGAGGGAGACGGCGTTTGACGGCCCGCCCCCGCCGCTTTAACAGGGATCAAAATCGCGGAACACTAGAGTCGGGGCCATGGCCGTTTACACCGATGTCACGGACGAGGCCCTTTACGCCTTTCTCAGCCCTTACAATCTCGGCGCCGTCCTGTCCTTCAAGGGCATCGCCGAGGGCGTCGAGAACTCCAACTATCTGCTGCATTGCGAGCGCGGCTATTTCATCCTCACCCTCTACGAAAAGCGGGTGAATCCGGCCGACCTGCCGTTTTTTCTCGGCCTGATGCAGCATCTGGCGGCGCAGGGCCTGACTTGTCCGCTGCCGGTCAAGCGGCCCGACGGCGGCGCGCTGGGCGAACTCGCGGGCCGTCCGGCGGCGCTGGTGACTTTTCTTGACGGCGTGTCCACCCGCAAGCCCGAGGCGCATCATTGTCTTGAGACCGGCCGCGCTCTGGCCCGCCTGCATCTGGCGGGCCAGGGATTCGACCTGCGCCGCGACAACGCCCTGGCGCTGCGAAACTGGCGCCCGCTGTTCGAGCAATCGCGCGCAAAAGCCGATACGGTCGCGCCCGGCCTCGCCGGCGAGATCGCGCAGGAACTCGACGCGCTGGAGCGGAACTGGCCGCAGGATCTTCCGCGCGGAATCATCCATGCGGATCTGTTTCCCGACAATGTGTTTTTTATCGGCAAAAACCTGTCGGGGCTGATCGACTTCTATTTCGCCTGCGAGGACGCGTTGGCCTACGATCTGGCGATTTGCCTGAACGCCTGGTGCTTCGAGCCCGACGGCGCCTTCAACGCCACCAAGGGCCGGGCGTTGCTGCACGGCTATCAAAGCGTCCGCCCCCTGAGCGACGGGGAGCGCGCCGCCCTGCCGGTTCTTTCGCGCGGCGCCGCCATGCGCTTCCTGCTGACAAGGCTCTATGACTGGCTGAACGTGCCGCCCGGCGCGCTGGTGCGGCCGAAAAATCCGTTGGACTATCTGTCGCGGCTGCGATTTCACGGCGCCATCGCCGCGGCCTCCGAATATGGGCTGGACGCGTGACCAAGCGCGTCGCGATCTGGACCGACGGCGCCTGTTCCGGCAATCCCGGACCCGGCGGCTGGGGCGCCATCCTCACGTTTAACGGCGCGGAAAAGGAATTTTCTGGCGGCGAACCGCAGACCACCAACAATCGGATGGAGCTGCTCGCGGCCATTTCGGCGCTGGAGGCGCTGACGCGGCCCTGCGCCGTCGATCTGCACACCGATTCGCAATATGTGCGGCAGGGCGTGACCGGCTGGGTGCATAACTGGAAGCGCAACGGCTGGCGCACCGCCGACAAGAAGCCGGTGAAAAACGACGATTTGTGGAAGCGGCTCGACGAGGCCGCCAATCGCCACGAGGTCGAATGGCATTGGGTCAAGGGCCACGCCGGCGACCCGATGAACGAGCGCGCCGACGCGCTGGCGCGGGCGGGCATGGCGCCGTTCCTCAGGAAAAGATGAGTTGTGCGCCGTTGGGGCCCTCATGCCCACGAAGATGAGGCTCGATTATTCAATTCTTTTGGAAAAGTAAGGCCTCTGCCTGTTTTATTGTATTAACAGCGGACAGATACGAAGGTTTGTCGTTCTGTTTCGCGTAATAATCCAGGTAGGCCTCCAAGTCGTCAGCCGTGATCGCCCGGCCATTTTGCAGGCTTGCATCGCCGTGGGGACCGCCCGTCACGCGCAAGTCTGAAAGGGTTTGCGCAAGGTCGTACGCTGCTTGCATACCAGGCTCAGTCAAATGTCCTTGGCTGTCCGATTGGTTTCCGACCTGATCACCATTGCTGTTGTAATAGAGGCCGTCTTTGATCGTGATGCCCGTCGCTTTCTGAATCAATTCAATATCTGCAGATGTCAGATAGGAAAGCGTGTTGACAACGCCGCCGCCCGCCAGAACGGCGTCCAGAGTGGCTCTGGAGCTTCCGAAATAGCCCGAACTGATTTGCTGCTGTGTCGGGCGGTTTGAGCCGGACGCCGCTTCGGATGCGGCCGCGTTCATTTCAAAAGATTGGCGATCATCAGAGGCGTTTCTGGTTGACGATGAAAGGAACTGGAGCGGGTTTTGGTATCCAAAGCTAGAAATTTTCATTTTTTCACAGCCATATAAGAGAAAACCAAAAGTATTTTCTTTTTATAAGCTTGTGCGAAGATGTTTGGAGACCAGTCAAAGAGAAAAAGGCCGCCCGTCGCCGGGCGGCCTTTGATTTTAGCGGCGGACCTGCTTGCCGTCGCGTTGCGGCCGGCCCTCGCCGGCGGCGCGCGGCGGACGGCGCTGTTCGCCTTCGCGACGCGGCGCTTGTCTTTGTCCTGCTGGCGGCGCCTGTCTTTGTCCTGCTGGCGGCGCCTGGCGTTGGCCGCCCGGCGGCTGCTGCCTTTGGCCCGCGGGCGCCCCGCGATTGGGGTTGGGACGGCCGCCGCGCGGCGCCGGCTTTTTCACGACGGGCGCGGCTTCCTCCGGCGCGCCGGGATTGAGGCGCATGTCGGTGGCGGGAATCGTCTGCTTGGTCAGCTTTTCGATGGCGCGCAACAGATCGCGCTCCTCCGAATCGCACAGCGAAATCGCCTGGCCCTCGGCGCCGGCGCGCGCGGTGCGGCCGATGCGGTGGACATAGGATTCCGGCACTTCCGGCAGTTCGTAGTTCACGACATGGCTGACGGCGTCGACGTCGATGCCGCGCGCGGCGATATCGGTCGCCACCAGCACCGCCACTTTGCCGTTCTTGAACCCGTCGAGGGCGCGCAGGCGCTGGTTCTGGCTTTTATTGCCGTGGATCGCCTCCGCCGTCAGCCCGGCTTCGGCCAGGGTCGCCGCCACGCGGTCGGCGCCGCGCTTGGTGCGGGTGAAGACGATGGAGCGGTGGAAATCCGGGCTTTGCAGCAGATCGACCAGGATTTCGCGCTTGCGCTTGGCCTCGACGTGGATGACGCGCTGGGCGACGCGATCCGCCGTCTTGGCCACGGGGGTCACCGAGACCTTTTCCGGCATATGCAGCATTTCGCCGGCCAGCTTGGCGATCTCCGTCGGCATGGTGGCCGAGAAGAACAGGGTTTGCCGCGCTTTCGGCAGTTTCGAGAAGATCTTGCGGATCGGCACGAGGAAGCCGAGGTCGAGCATGTGGTCGGCTTCGTCCAGCACCACGGCGCTGGTTCCGTCGAGCCGCAGATTGCCCTGCTGCATGTGGTCGAGCAGGCGGCCGGGGGTGGCGACCAGCACATCAAGCCCGCGAGTCAGCGCCTGCACCTGGGCGCCAAAACCGACGCCGCCGAAAATGGTGGCGACGCGCAGGCCGGCGAAGCGGCCGTAGGCTCTAAAGCTGTCGCCGATCTGGGCGGCGAGCTCGCGGGTCGGCGCCAGCACCAGCACGCGGGTCTGCTTAGGGCGGGGATGTTCGGGATTGGCGAGCAACCGCGTGATCAGCGGCGTGGCGAAAGCGCAGGTCTTGCCTGTGCCGGTCTGGGCGATCCCGAGGAGGTCGCGGCCTTCGAGCAGCAGCGGGATGGCTTGGGCCTGAATGGGGGTGGGAGTCTCGTAGCCCTCGGTCTTAAGGGCGCGCAAAACGGTCTCGGCGAGACCGAGATCGGAAAAATTGGTCAATGTGTTGCTTTCATCAAGGCCGCGTCGCGGCCGGCGAAGGCGGCCCCGCACGAACGGGCCGGCTTCAGGGGGGAAGATTTGACCGGGCGACGCGTTTCGCGTCCCATGCGCCGGCCAAACTTACGCCCCGGCGCGCGGCTCAGGGCCGGCGCGAGGCGATGACATGACCGGCGGCGTGTCCCGCCGGTCGGCGTCCCTTCGCCCGTCCGTTTATCCGGCGCCGGGCTTAAGGGATGCGATGGGAATCAGGCGAGCTTGAGGTTCTCAGCCGAGGATTTGCCGGAGCGGCGATCAGCCACCACTTCGTAAGTGACCTTCTGGCCGTCGTTGAGGCTCGTGAGGCCGGAGCGTTCAACCGCAGAAATATGGACGAACACGTCCGGGCCGCCGGCGTCCGGCGCGATGAAGCCATAGCCCTTGGTGGCGTTGAACCATTTGACTGTTCCGGAATTCATTTTTCTGTCCTGCAAGCATGACGCGGCGCACGTGTGCGCTGCCGGGTGCGTATCGATGTCGTGGAGATCATAAACGGCGCGCACAAACCTTATAGGCTTATTTTCGGCGCCAGCCCAGCGGCCAAAACTCGATATGATGCAGATATCCGAGAATCGTGTCCGAAACAAGGCCGGCTTTCCATGCTGGTCAATCGCGTCACTATGGCCTATAGCAGCGCCGGGCCGGTCGATGGTCGAGCGCGGAATATCCCGCGCCTTTTCCTTCATGCCTTCACGCGATCGCCTCTTTGGGGCGCGCTCCTCTTTTCAGGATTGGACATAACTTGCAGGTTCTCGTCCGCGACAACAATGTCGAGCAGGCGTTGCGCGTTCTCAAGAAGAAGATGCAGCGCGAAGGCGTGTTTCGCGAAATGAAGCAGCGCCGTGCGTACGAGAAGCCCTCCGAACGGCGCGCGCGCGAGGCGACCGAGGCCATCCGCCGCGCGCGGAAACTGGCGCGCAAGAAAGCGCAGCAGGAAGGGTTGCTGCCCCGGCCGAAACGCAAGCAGCCCGAACAGCGGACGCCCCGCGTGGCGGCGCCTGCGCTATAACAGCGGAGACAGGGACAAATGTCGCGCAAATCCGGGTCCAAAAAAGCCGGCTCCAAGAGCGAATATGTGCTGTTCGACGTCATCTACGAAGATGGCGCGCAGCGGTCGAACCGGCGGGTTCCCCGAGAACTGCTGGAAGGGCTCGACGGCGACGAACCGGCGCGCGCCTTTCTGGAGGCGCAGGATCGCGAGATCGCCGAACGGTCCGGCGCGGCCATGGCCGCGATCAAGACGGTGCGGCGCTCGGCGTGACGCCTCCGGGGCGCTGCGCCTCGGAAAAGCCCGATTTTGCGCTTCTTGCTTGCCGGCGCCGGGATGAGCTAGATTGCGCGGCGACGCCGCCAGGCGGCTCGGCGCAAGATGGAAAACTCATGGTCAGGCTGAATTACGCCCTTGGGCGACTCGCAATCTTCGCTTTGGGATCGGTCGTCCTGACGGCCGCCGCGCAGGCCGATTGCAACCAGGACATCGCCGCTTTCGGCCAGAAGCGCAACGCCGCGATCCAGAAGCTCAACGCCATTTCCAAGGCGCATGGCGGCAAGCTCGATCCGGTCGAGGCCTGTCCGGCGCTGCGCAGCCTCAATGCGGTCGAGGGCGAGATGGGCGCCTACCTTGTCAAGAACAAGGACTGGTGCAACATCCCCGACGATTTCCTCAACCAGTTCAAGGCCGGCACGGCGAAGACCGGCGGCATGGCCAGCCAGGCCTGCGCGCTGGCCGCCAAGGTCAAGCAGATGCAGCAGAATGGCGGCGGTCTCGGCGCCGCCGCAGCGCCGCCGCCGGTGAAATTGCCGGCGGGGCCGTTGTAAGATGGCGAGCGCGGCCTTTCTCCCCGATTCGAGTTCTCACGGATTCTGGGGACGTTTGCCGGCGTCGTGGGCGCCCTATGTGAAACTGGCGCGGCTCGACCGTCCCGTCGGCTGGCGATTGCTGCTGGCGCCCTGCCTGTCCTCGACCTGCCTCGCCGCCATCAATCATGCGGAAAAGCCCCATTTCGGCCTGATGGCGCTGTTCGCCATCGGCTCCATCGCCATGCGCGGCGCCGGTTCGACCCTCAACGACTTCATCGACCGCGACATCGACGCCAAAGTGGAGCGCACCCGCGATCGCCCGCTGGCCTCAGGCCAGGTCACCCCGCGCGCGGTGCTGCTGTTCCTGCTGGCGCAATGCCTGATCGGGCTGTGCGTGCTGCTGTCGCTCAACACGTATTCCATCGTGCTGGGCTTTGTGTCGCTGCTGCCGGTGGCGGTCTATCCGTTCATGAAGCGGATCACCTCCTGGCCGCAGGCGGTGCTCGGCCTGGCGTTTTCCTGGGGCGCGCTGATCGGCTGGTCGGCGGTGGCGGGCGAACTGGCCGCTCCGGCGTTCTGGCTCTATGCGTCGAGCATCCTCTGGACCATCGGCTACGACACGATCTATGCGGTGATGGACAAGAAATACGACGTGGAGGCGGGGGTGAAGTCCACCGCTTTGCTGTTCGGCGAGCATCTGGTTCCGTGCGTCGCGCTGCTCTATTTCGGCGCGGCGCTGTTCGCCGAAATCGCGCTGCTCACGGCGGGCGCTGGGGTGGTTGCGCATCTGGGCATGGTGGCCTTCGCCGCGCATCTGGTCTGGCAATTGCGGCGCGTGGACCTCAACGACGAGGCGATGGCGCTCAAACTGTTCCGGTCGAACGGGACCGCAGGTTTCCTGCTGGTCGCCGGCCTGCTGGCGGAGAACGCGCTGTTCTACTTCGTGTGAGCGCAGCTCCTTTTATTCGTAGCAGATGATCTCGCGCTCGTCGCGGTGAACCACATGCCGCCGGGTCTTCGGCGGCTTGCGCAAGGCCGAGATGCGCGAGCGCCGGTCCCGCAGCGGCCAGCCGCGCCGCCGCTGGCGGGTCAGGCCGAGCACCAGTTCGCCGAGACGGCCGTCGACCGCGACGCAGCCGGCGTCGGCGTCCAGCGCCAGTCGGGGCAGGTGAAAGAATTTCGCCCAGCCGCGCCATTCGGCCACCAGCGATTCCGGGTCGCGGTCCTCGGCCAATGTCACGCTCAATTCGGGATCGGCGTGGTCGAGCGCGACGCGGTAATAAGGGCCGCGCGCGCCCTCGACCACCTGCAACGAAACGCCGCGATAGGCGCGCACCGGCAGCGCCAGCCGCATGCGAATGCCCAGGAGGCAGCGGTCGATCCGGATCGTGTCCGCGCCGAGCGTGACGCGGCGCTGGCCGCCGTCGGCGCGCGGATCCGCGGCGAGCATGCCGAGAAGGGGAGAAGCGAGCTGGGACATGAGACACTCCGCGGACAGAACCGTTCTGTCGGCAATCTCAGGCGCCCGCCGCCTCCGCCGGGCTAAAAAAATCCGGCGAATTTTATTCAATTCCGGCTGCCGCGCGGCAGGGCGAACAACAGCCGAAGACATTGCTGAAAATTGTTCGTATCTGCGCAGCAAAGGCGAAAACTCTTGCGTGGGCCGGCGCGCGCCTTTACATCGGGAAAGCCTGCAACATCGAGCCCGAGACGTCTTTCCGACTTTGGTCCAGACTTTAGACCCCGCCGCAGATCCTGCCGCCCTGGCGCCGCACGTCGAAGCTGTTCTGCGCGACGCCGGACGCATCGCCCTCAGCTATTTCCGCCCCGGCCGCGCCACCGTCGCCGAGGTGACCCACAAGCAAGGCGGCAGCCCGGTCACCTCGGCCGACTTGCGCGTCGACGCCTTCCTGAAGGAACATCTGGCGCGGCTGGCGCCGGACTTCGGCTGGCTGTCGGAGGAAACCGCCGACACGCCCCAACGCCTCGGCCGCGAGTGCGTTTTCATCGTCGATCCGATCGACGGCACCCGCGGTTTCGCCGCCGGCGATCCCTGTTTCGCCATTTGCGCCGCCGTCGTCGTGGCGGGGCTTCCCGCGCTCGGCGTCGTCCATGCGCCGGCGCTCGACCAGACCTTTGTCGCGCGCCGGGGCGGCGGCGCGACCTGCAACGGCGCGCCGATCTCGGTTTCGTCGCGGCGCGAGCTGGCCGGCGCGCGGCTGGCGGCGCCTGACGTCATGGCCGCCGATCTCCGGCGCGCGGGCCTCGTCTTCGAGGAAAAGCCGCGCCTGCCCTCGCTGGCGATGCGGCTGTTGCGCGTGGCCGAAGGGGCGCTCGACGGCGCGCTCGCCAACAAGAACGCCTGCGACTGGGACATTGCGGCGGCCGACGTCATACTGAGGGAAGCCGGCGGCGTGCTCACCGATTTCGCGGGACAGGCGCCGCGCTATAATCGCGCCGATCCGACGCATCCGGCGCTGGCGGCGGCTCCGCCCGGCCTCCAGGACGACCTGATCGCGGCGGCGCGCGGGGGGAAAAGCTCAAACCGATAAAATCTGCCACGGAAGGAACGCGCATGTCTCACGAAGTCGAACCCAAGCAATTGCTCCATCTGGTCTTCGGCGGCGAGTTGACCGATCTCGCCACCACCGAGTTCAAGGATCTCAAGCAGATCGATCTCGTCGGAATGTACCCGGATTTCGCCAGCGCCAAGGCCGCCTGGAGAGCCAAGGCGCAGGCGACGGTGGACAATGCGCAGATGCGCTATTTCATCGTCCACCTGCATCGCGTGCTCGATCCTTCGGACGGCTGAACGCTTGCCCGCTTTTCGCCACAACTGGCGTCTAAAGCCCGCGCACTCGCCTTTCACAGGGGTTTGCGCTAGACGTTGACGTAACGTCCGGTCGCGGCTCATGAAAAAGCGCGCGCGATCCAGCAATTCATGAATGGCCCGGTCGAAGACCGTCGGGCGAGCGGGAGATGGAAACAGAAGCGATGAAGACGCAAATGTTTCTGCCCGTCTATCGCGCCGCCGCTCAATCGCTCGCGCCGTTCAGCGGCCTGTTCCTGCGCCGGCGGGCGCAGCGCGGCAAGGAAGAACTCGCGCGGCTCGGCGAGCGGCGCGGGCAAGCCGGGCTGGCGCGGCCGGACGGCCGGCTGGCCTGGCTGCACGGCGCAAGCGTCGGCGAGGGCCTGGCCCTGCTGCCGCTGGTGGACCGGCTGATCGGCAAAGGCTTTCATGTGCTGGTGACCACCGGCACCGTCGCCTCCGCCCGTATTCTGGCGCAGCGGCTGCCCTCGGGCGCCTTCCATCAATATGCGCCGCTCGACGCGCCCCGCTTCATCGAGCGTTTTCTCGACCATTGGCGGCCCGACCTGTTCCTGCTGGCGGAATCGGAAATCTGGCCGAACATGATCTGCGCCGTTCATGCGCGTGCCATCCCCATCGCCTCCGTCAATGCGCGGCTGTCGCCGCGCTCGTTCGCCCGCTGGCGGCTGGCTCCGAGTTTTATTTCGGCGCTGTTGAGCCGCATCGACATTTGCCTCGCCCAGAGCGAGGACGACGCCGGCCGCCTGCTGCAGCTCGGCGCGCCGCGCGTCGTCGCCGCCGGAAATCTCAAATATGACGTCGAGGCGCCGCCCGCAGATCCTGACCGTCTCCGCGCTCTGTTCACGGGGCTCGGGCCGCGTCCGGTGTGGATCGCCGCCTCGACCCATGCGGGCGAGGAGGCGCTGGCGCTTTCCGCGCACAAGCGGCTGGTGCGTCAGTTGCCCGATCTGCTGACCATTGTCGCGCCGCGCCACGCCATCCGCGGCGACGAGATCACCGCGCTGGCGCGCGCCGCCGGCCTTGAGACGGCGCAGCGGTCGCGCGGGGAGGCGCCGGGCGCGTCCACCCAGGTCTATGTCGCGGATACGATGGGCGAACTCGGCCTGTTCTATCGGCTGGCCAATGTGATCTTCGTCGGCAAGTCGCTGGTGGGGCAGGGCGGGCAGAACCCGATCGAACCGGCGAAGCTCGGTTCGGCCATTCTCCATGGCCCCCATGTCGGCAATTTCATCGACGTTTACGCCGCCCTGGATCAGGGCGGCGGCGCTTTCGTGGTCAACGACGCCGACGATCTGGCGGGCCGGCTGGCCTTCCTGTTCAGCAATCCCAGGGATTTGCGCCAGGCGGCTGAGGCGTCGCGGGAATCGGTGGCCGCCATGGGCGGCGCGGCGGACCGGGTGATGCGCGCGCTCGAACCCTATGTCGCCGCGATGATCGTCTCGGGGCAGTAAGCCCGGCGACGCCGGGCCGCGCCAGGTCTCCTCCCGATCCGGACGCGATATAATTTTTTACGGCCCTGCATTCCTTTGCCGCCCGGGCGGGTTTAAGCTGAAAGAATGAAGCTTCGTGGGAGGAGCGATGCGCGCGCCGGATTTCTGGTGGTCTGCACAGCCCGGTCCTTTTCAACGCCTGGTCCGCGCGCTTCTTGCGCCGATCGCGGCGCTTTATGGCCGTTTTGCGGTGCGCGCCATGAACCGTGGCGGCGCGAGGGTCAACGCGCCCGTGGTTTGCGTCGGCAATTTCGTCGTCGGCGGCGCCGGCAAGACGCCCACCGCCCTGGCGATGGCCAAATGGCTGAAACGCGCCGGCGAAACCCCGGCTTTCCTCACCCGCGGCTATGGCGGCGCCCTTTCGGCCGATGGCGGCGCGCATCTGGTTGACCGCCGCCGTCACGGCGCGGCCGAAACCGGCGATGAGCCGTTGCTGTTGGCCCGCGTCGCCTCGACCGTGGTGGCGCGCGACCGGCCGAGCGGCGCGCTGCTGGCGCTGGCCGGCGGCGCCAGCCTGATCGTGATGGACGACGGCTTGCAGAATCCCAGCCTCACGCGCGATTTCACCCTCGCGGTGATCGACGGCGCCGTGGGATTCGGCAATGGCCGCCTGATTCCGGCCGGGCCGCTGCGGGCGCCGCTGGCGCTGCAACTGGAGCGCACCGACGCCGGGCTGGTCATCGGCGAGGGCAAGGCCGGCGACGCCGCCGCGCGCATTTTGCGCGACGCCGGCAAGCCCGTGTTCCACGGCCGGTTAGCCCCCGACGCCAACGCCGCGCTGCGCATGCTCGGCGCCAAGGTGGTGGCTTTCGCCGGAATCGGCCGGCCCGGCAAATTCTTCGATTCGCTGGAGGCGTGCGGCGCGCGCATCGTGTCGCGCCAGGCCTTTCCCGACCATCATCTGTATCGCCCGGCCGAGATCGCCGCGCTGCAGCGCCGCGCGGCCGCGCAGGACGCGCTGCTGGTGACCACCGAGAAGGACATGGTGAAGATCGCGCCGTTCATGCAGGGCTTGTGGCAGGATCTGCCCCAGCCCGAGGCGCTGCCGGTGACTCTGGTGGTGGAGGAGGCGGAGGCGCTGCGCGCTCTGGTGCTCGACGCCGTGTCGCGGGCGCGGCGGGGGCAATTGGGCGACCGGTCCGCCTGCGCCTGACGGCGGCGCGGCGTGTCCGGCGCTGAAGGGGGAGGGCTTGCAAAATGTACGAGGAGATCGCCAGCAGGCTCGAACGTCGGCTCGCCGAACTGACCGGCCATATCGCCGAAATCGACGATGAAATGCGCAGCGCCTTGCCCGCCGATTGGGAGGAGCAGGCGACCGAGCTTGAGGGCCAGGACGCGCTGCGCGGCGTCGAAAAGCAGAAGTTGCAGGAAATTCAGCAGATTCGCGCCGCCTTGCAGCGCATCGCCGAGGGACGTTACGGCGTGTGCGTCAAATGCGGCGAGGCGATCGACCCGAAACGGTTGCAAGCCCTGCCGACGGCGATTTCGTGCCGGGCCTGCGCGGGCTGAGTCTTTCTTTTTCGGGCGCACGCATGGCGTGAATTTTTGGCGCGCGTGAACGCCTCGTCATTATTCGTCCTCTCGCCGGAACTATCGGGCGGGCGCCGCCGGCGCGACGTATCGCCAGAGGTCTCAAGATCTTGGCTCAAGAGCTCGGCTCAAGATCTTGCCGCAAGACCGTGTCTAAACGATCGTTCGCAGGGCGCGGGCGGGCGAAATTCTTGCGCGCCGTTTCAATATTTTTCAACTTTTGCGTGCATTTTACCAGGCGCTTCTTTGAAAGGTTTCGCCAATGAGCCTCAGTCGATTGACCTTGCGCGTGAGATTAACGCTGGTCATCTTGCTCAGCACGATCAGCGTCATCCTCGCGATCGCCTTTGGTCTCGTCAACTTGCGCATGCAGATGATGGAAGACCGGCGGACGATGATCGACGCCGCCCTCGACCAAGCCGTCGCCATCGGCCGCAGCGCCATGGCCAAGGCCGGCGGTCCGACCAGCGAGGCGGGGCGCAAGGCCTTCCTGGACGTGATGGCGGCGGCGCGCTTCGGCGACGCCCGCGATCTCTCCTATATTTTCGTCCACTCGCTGGAAGGCGTCACGCTGGTGCATGTCGATCCCAAAAAGATCGGCGTCAACCGTCTCAGGGACAGCGGGCCCGCCGACGCCGCCCTGATCCGGGAGCAGATCGAACTGGTGTCGGGGCCTGAGGGGCGCGGCGTCCTTTATTATACCCAGGTCAAGCCCGGCCAGACCCAGCCGCTGCCGAAAATGTCGCTGCTGCGCAAGATCGACGATCTCGGAATCCTCGTCGGCACGGGCATTTATATCGACGACGTCGATGCGGTGTTCTGGAGCCGGACGGCGTGGGCCGCCGCCTTTCTCGCCGTTCTGCTCGGTCTGATGATCGCGCTGTGCTTCGCCATCGGCCGCTCGATCACCGCGCCCATGGCCGCCTTGCGGGTCTCGATGGACAATCTGGCCAAGGGCGACACGTCGATCGTCATCGCCGGCCAGGACTGCAACACCGAAATCGGCGCCTTCGCGCGCGCGCTGGAAAAATTCCGCAGCGACGCCATCGAGCGCCAGAACGAGTTGGCGCGCGAAAAGGAGCTTGACCAGAAGCGCGTCGCCCGCGCCCAGCACGTCGACCAGCTCGCCGAACGCTTCGACGCCGACGTCACCAGCCTGCTCGGCGCGGTCGAGGGCAAGGTGCAGGAGTTCCTCGGCGCGTCGCGGTCGCTCGAAGCCTCCGCCGAGCAAAGCAACGAGCGGATCGCCACCGTCGCTTCGGCGTCCGAGCAATCCTCGGTCAATGTGCGCGCAGCCGCCGCCGCCACGGAGCAGCTGTCCGCCAGCATCACCGAGATCGGCGGGCAGGTCAAAACCTCCTCCGCCATGACCAGCAATGCGCTGCAGCGGGCGCACAAGACCAACGAGCAGATCGCCGGGCTCGCCGCCGCGACCGCCCGCATCGGCGAAGTCGTCGAGCTGATTTCCGGCATCGCCGCGCAAACCAACCTGCTCGCGCTCAACGCCACCATCGAGGCCGCGCGCGCGGGCGAAGCCGGCCGCGGCTTCGCGGTGGTGGCCTCGGAGGTGAAGGCGCTCGCCAGCCAGACCGCAAAGGCCACCGAGGAGATTTCCAGCCAGATCTCCGCCATCCAGTCCGAAACCGACAGCGCCGTCGCCGCCATCGCCGACATCACCAAGGTGATCGAGGATGTCGACCATGTCAGCATGTCGATCGCGGAATCAACGGGACAGCAGGCCTTGGCCACCCAGGAAATCGCGCGCAGCTCGACCGAAGCCGCCCATGGCGCCGGCGAGGTGACGCAGAATGTCTGCGCCGTGGCCGACGCCGTGCAGCGGACGCTGCAAACCTCGGCCGAACTCGGCGAGGGCGCGTCGATGTTGCAGCAGGAAGCGGCCAAGCTGAAAAAGTCGGTGCAGGATTTCCTGTCAGGAGTGCGCGCCGCCTGAACCGGTGCGCCCTTTTCCCCAACTTTGACGCGCGAGATCCTTGATTCCGCCTGCCGCTTGGCGCCTTGTTCCCAACTGGAACAGGGTTCATGAAATTCGACAAGCTTCGCCTCGTCGGCTTCAAAAGTTTTGTTGAGCCGACCGACTTCGCGATCCAACCGGGCCTGACGGGCGTGGTGGGGCCGAACGGTTGCGGCAAGTCGAACCTGGTCGAGGCGCTGCGCTGGGTGATGGGCGAAAACGCCTACAAGCAGATGCGCGCCTCCAGCATGGACGACGTCATCTTCTCCGGCTCCGGCGCGCGGCCCGCCCGCAATCACGCCGAAGTCATGCTGGTGCTCGACAACAGCGCCCGCACCGCCCCCGCCGCCTTCAACGATTGCGACGTCCTCGAAATCACCCGCCGCATCGAGCGCGAGCAGGGCTCGACCTACAAGCTCAACGGCCGCGAGGTGCGCGCCCGCGACGTGCAATTGCTGTTCGCCGACGCCTCGTCCGGCGCGCGCTCGCCGGCCCTGGTGCGGCAAGGCCAGATCGGCGAGATCATTTCCGCCAAGCCGCAGGCGCGCCGCCGCATCCTTGAGGAGGCCGCCGGCATTGGCGGCCTGCATTCCCGCCGCCACGAGGCGGAATTGCGGCTGAAGGGGGCGGAGGAAAACCTGCTGCGTCTCGAGGACGTGATGGGGCAGATCGGAGCGCAGACCGAATCCCTGCGCCGGCAGGCGCGGCAGGCGGCGCGCTACCGGGCCTTGGCGGCGGAAATCCGCAAGCACGAGGCGCTGGTCGCGCTGATCGCCTTGCGCGGGGCGACCCAGGAGGCCGAGGAGACCAAGGCCGCCGTCGAAGCCAATGTGCTGGATCTGGCCGAGGCCACCCGCGTCCAGGCCGAAGCCGCCCGCCTTCAGGCCCTCGCGGCGCTGGAGGCGCCCAAGGCGCGCGACGCCGAATCGCAGGCCGGCGCGGCCCTGCAACGCCTGGTGTTGGCCCGCGAGGCGCTGGAGGGCGAGGAAAAGCGCGCGCAATCCCGCAAGATCGAGCTGGAGCGGCGGTTCGTCCAGCTGTCCAACGACATGCGCCGGGAGACCCACAATTTCGACGACGCCGCCGCCGCGCTGGAGCGGCTGCGGGCCGAGGAGGAGGATCTGTCCGGCCTGGGCGAGGACGAGGCCGATCTCGCCGAGGAGGCGCGGGGCAAATGCGAGGCCGCCGAGGCCAAGCTGAAGCTGTCGGAAGCCGCGCTCGAGGCCGCGCAAAACGCTTTCGCCGGCGTCGAGGCCCAGCGCAACGCCCTGGCGGAATCGGCCCGGCGCGAGGAGCAGGCGCTGGTCCGCTACGAGGCCGAGTTGAGCCGGCTGGTCGAGGACATCGCGGCTTTGCGCGACAGCGCCGGCGAGGACGCCGAACTCGCCGAAGTTCTCGCCGAGGCCGAACGGCTGATGGACGAGGCCGCCCAGGCCGAGGAGGACGCCCTCGCCGCCGAAAGCGCGCTGGCGCTGGCGCGCGACCAGGAGACTTTTCTGCGCAACCCGCTTGCCGACGCCGAGCGCAAGGCGCAGGCGCTGGAGACGGAAGCGCGCACGCTGGCCAATCTGCTGCGCTCCGAACACGGCGCCTGGCCGGCGGTGATCGAAGAGATCGTCGTCGAAAAAGGCTTCGAGGGCGCGTTGGGCGCCGCGCTGGGCGAGGATTTGCAAGCGTCCACGGACGACGAGGCGCCCGCCTTCTGGGCGCATTCGTTCGGCATTGGCGATCCCGCTTTGCCGGACGAGGCGATCGCGCTGGCGGACAAAGTGCAGGCGCCCGCCGTGTTGGCGCGCCGCCTCGCCCAGATCGGCGTCGTCCCGCGCGAAAAGGGGCGGTTGCTGCAAAGCCGGTTGAAACCGGGGCAGCGGCTGGTGTCGGTCGAGGGCGATTTATGGCGCTGGGACGGGTTGGTCCGCGCCGCCGAGGCGCCCACCGCCGCCGCGCGTCGGTTGAGCGAGAAGAACCGGCTCGACGATCTGGAAATCGAGGCCAAGGCGGCGCGCGAAACCCTGTTCGGATTGCGCGAGCGCATGGAGGCGGCGGAAACGGCCGTGGCCGAGGCGGTCGAGGCCGACCAGCGCGCCCGCGTCGCCGCGCGTCTGGCGCAGAAGAACCTGTCCGACGCGCGCGCGGCCGCCAACGCCGCCGAACGGCGTCAGGGTCAGGCCTTGTCGCGGCTGTCGAGCCTGGAGGACGCCCGCCGCCGCGCCCAGGATCTGCGCGACGACGCGCAGGAGCGGTTGGCCGGCGCCCGCGAGGCCTTTGAAGATCTGCCCGAGCCGGCCACGCTGCTGGGCGAGCGCGACGCCGCCCGCGCCGCCAATGCGCTCGACCGCGCCGAAGCGGCGGAGGCCAGCGCCGCGCTGCAAGCGTTCGCCCGCGAGGCGGAAACCCGCGTCCGTCGCCGTGAGGCCATTGAAAAGGAAAAGAAATCCTGGGCCGACCGCAAGGCGCGCTCGCTGGCGCAAAAGGAGGAGATTCAGGACCGCCTCGCCGAGACGCAGGAGGAGATGGACCGGCTCGCCGACGCGCCCGATGAGTTTTTGTCGCAGCGCCGCGCGCTGACGTCAGGCATTGAGGAGGCGGAACAGAAACTCAAGGACGCCGCCGACGCCCGCGCCCTCGCCGAAACCGCGCAGGCCGAGGCCGACCGCGCCGCCCGCGCCGCGCTGGACGCCATGAGCGCCGCCCGCGAAAACCGGGCGCGGCTGGAGGCGCAGGCCGAGGCCGCCCAGCAGCGGCTGGCCTTCCTCACCCAGAACATTCTGCAGGAATTGCAATGCGCGCCGCATGCGCTGCGGGAAATGGCCGGCGTCGCCGAAGTGGAGGAAACCGCCGATATCGAGCCGGTGCAGCAGAAGCTGGCGCATTTGAAGGCGGATCGGGAACGGTTGGGCGGGGTCAATCTGCGCGCCGAGGAGGAGCTGGCGGCGGTGGAGACCGAGCACCAGAAGCTGGCGCAGGAACAGGCCGACCTCACCGAGGCCGTCCGCAAGTTGCGCGCGGCCATTGGCGCGCTCAACAAGGAGGGCCGCGAACGCCTGCTCGACGCCTTCCAGAAGGTGGACGGGCATTTCCGGGCGCTGTTTACGGTGCTGTTCGGCGGCGGATCGGCGGAATTGCAGCTGGTGGAGTCCGAAGACCCGCTGGAGGCCGGCCTCGAAATCATGGCCAAGCCCCCGGGCAAAAAACCGGCCACCATGTCGCTGCTGTCGGGCGGCGAGCAGGCGCTGACCGCCATGTCGCTGATTTTCGCGGTCTTCCTCACCAATCCCTCGCCCATCTGCGTGCTCGACGAAGTCGACGCGCCGCTCGACGACGCCAATGTCGAACGGTTCTGCGATCTGCTGGAGGACATGCGCGGCAAGACCGACACGCGCTTCATCGCCATCACCCACAATCCCATCACCATGGCGCGGATGGACCGGCTGTTCGGCGTCACCCAGTCGGAGCGCGGCGTGTCGCAACTGGTGTCGGTCGAACTGGCGCAGGCGGAGCGGCTGCTGGAGGCGGGTTGAAAGCGATTCGCGTTCCGCCGGCGCGTCGGGCGCCGCCCAAAAGCCCGCAATCGGCGGAAAAATCAAACACCTATATTCGAAAGTTTGAGACAAGATCCGCGTTTTAGCCTGCCCGCAGTTCGGGAAGGTCCCTGCCGCCATGATCAAGCTGAATTCGATTTCAACCCGCATCGCGGCGCTTGTCGCGCTGGCTTTTGTCTGCATCGCCGGCGGGGGCGTGTTCTCTTACGCCAATTTGCGCGCGAACCTGCTGGAGCAGAAGGAGCTGCAGCTGAAAAGCCAGGTGGAGATGGCGAAATCGCTGATCGATTCGATCCGGCAGCGGGCGGAAAAGGGCGAGTTTTCCGAGGACGCCGCCAAAGCCAAGGCCATTGAGGCGCTCCGTCCCGTGCGTTACGGCGGCGACAATTATTTCTTCGTCGATCGCACCGATGGCGTGAACGTGCTGCTGCCCTTCGCGCCCAACCGCGAGGGCGTCAGCCGGATCGACGCGAAGGACGCCAACGGCGTGACCTTCGTGCGCGAATTCATCCGTCACGCACGGGAAGGGGGCGGCCTCACCACTTATTCGTGGATCAAGCCGGGCGAGTCCGCGCCCAGCCTGAAACTCTCCTATACGACGCTGGCCGGCTGGGATTGGTCGGTCGGCACGGGCTTTCACGTCCACGACATCGAGGAGTCGCTCGCCGCCAGTTCGCGCCAGCTGATTTTTGCGATCGCCGCCGCCCTGGCCGGGCTGGCCATTGTCGCCTTCCTGGTCCAGCGCAGCGTCAGCCAGCCGCTCAAGGCGCTCACGCATTCGATGGAGCTGTTGCGGCGCGGCGAACTCGACGCCGCCATCATGGGCGACGAGCGCGGCGACGAAATCGGCCAGATCGCCCGCGCTGTGCGGGATTTCCGCGATCTGTTGCGCGAACGGCTGGCGCGCGACGCCGCCGCCGAGCGCGACCGCCGCGCCGAATCCGACCGCGTGCGCCGGGAGACGCTGAGTCAGCTCGCCGGCGAGTTCGAGGCCAAGGTGGGCGGCGCCGCCGGCGCCATCGACAGCCAGGCGGCAAAATTCGAAAAAGTGTCGCGCGATCTCAAAAACCTGTCCGGCGCGACCCGCGACCAGGCCGCCGCCAATGCGCAGGCCGGGCGCGCCGTGCAGGAAAATATCCAGGCGGCCTCGGCCGCGGCGGAGGAATTGTCCGCCTCGATTCGCGAAATTCTCTCGCAGGTGTCGCGCGCCGCCGAATTTTCCAACATCGCCGTCGCCGAATCGGCGCGGGCCAAAGAGACGATGCAGGCGTTGAGCGAGTCATCGCGGCAGGTCGGCGACGTCGTGGCGCTGATCGAGGACATCGCCAACAAGACCAATCTGCTGGCGCTGAACGCCACCATCGAGGCCGCGCGCGCCGGCGAGGCTGGCAAGGGATTCGGCGTGGTGGCGCTGGAGGTCAAGACATTGGCCGATTCCACCAAAAAAGCCATCGACGACATCACCGGGCGCATCGAGGCGATCCGGCGCGGGGCCGAGGCCTCGATGGATTCCAGCCGGACGGTCGAGGAGACCATCGGCCGCATCGATTCGAGCGCCTCGGCGATCGCGGCCACCATGGATCAGCAAAGCTCCGCCGTGGACCAGATCGCCCAGGCCATCGACGGCACATTGAAGCGGGTCGACCAATTGACCCGCAGCATGACGGCGCTGGAGCAGCAGGCGCAAGCCGCCGACGGCAAGTCCGAGGAGGTCGCCGCCTCCGCGCGCGACATGCGCGGCCGCGCGGCCGATCTGCACGACCAGTTGGGGCAGTTGAGCCGGGCGCTGCGCGCGGGCTGAGGCCCGCTGCGCCCGCGCCTTGCGCGCAAGGGGCCTCGCCGCCGCCGACCGCCGAGAGAAGCCGACACGCGGCGGCGGGTCAAAAACCCGTGGAGACCGCGCGATCGTTGAAGATCATCCCAATTCCCATCCAGGACGGATGATGGGAAACCTCGATGATCGGACGGTCCATCCGATATTCGAGCTTGAGTTCATTCCAGGTCCGCCGGATGCCGCCGTTCAGCCCGTCATATTCCGCGCCATCGATGTCGTGGAAGGCGGCGACGCCTGCATGTCTCCCGACGTTGAGCCAATCGATTCGGCTGCCGTCGTAGCCATGATCGGCGTCTATGAACGCCAAGTCAAAATGTCGCCCGATAAAATCGCCGCTTGTCTTCGGAATCTGTAAATCGAGCGGAAGCACGGAAGATAAATAGTCATAATCGAAGAGGCTGTCGCAGATATCGATAAGAGTGTAGCGAAGGTTTTTGTTGAGGCGATAAAAATAGGCGGCGGAGATGTAAGCTGTTCCACCGTGGAAAACGCCGACTTCAGCAACGGTTTCTGGCCGGAATTTTCCCGCGATCATCAGGTAATCCACCAGCTCTGTCGGGATTTGCACGATCCCATAGGAGGTTGAATTGATAAATCTGGTGAACGGAGACAGCGCCTGCCAATCCTGGTAGGCGATGCCAATCTGGCAGACGCAATCGAGCAGAAACCTGCGATCATGAATTTCCGCGTCGGAAGCGGCGAGAATGCGCGCGAGGCCGTCGCGACCCTTCTGGATTTCATGCTTCTGAGCAGGCGATAATTCCAATTCTTTCACTGCAATCACCTCAGTATCAATTGAATGGTCAACGTGTCGGAAATTACGGGCATGTCTCTTTAATCGTCTGCCAATTCCAAACATCGCCTCCTCCAGGAAATGACGATGGCGCTTCGAAAATTCGTTCAAATCCAATAAATGACCTTACAGGTCAAAGACGAAGATAACTTTGATTCCAATCAATCCATGTCTTTTCACAGCTTGATCTTAACTATTATAAAGGCCGGAGGTGACGCGCCTTACAGGGCGATGTTCTTGTAAATACTGCCGTCCTTCATCACCATAAGCAGCGACGTCTCCGGCCGCTCGAGCAGACTGAGATCGGCCAGCGGATCGCCGTCGATCAGCAGCAGGTCGGCCAGCGCGCCCTCCTTCACCACGCCCAGCCGCCCTTCATAGGGGCTGCGCAGGCCGGACAGCGCTAGCAGCGCGGCGTTGCCCGAGGTCGCCATTTTCAGAATTTGCGGGGCGGAAAACCAGCGCAGCAGGCGAGTCAGATGCGCGCCCTGCCGCGCGGCGGCGGCCGGGTCGAACAGGATGTCCGCCCCCCAGGCCGTGCGGACGCCGTGCTTGATCGCGAGCCGGTAGGCGCTGTCCGTGCCCCGAAACATCGCCAGCTCCTTGCGGCGCGCCGCCGACCCTTCCGGAAACGGGCTGGGGGCGATGTCGAGGAACGGCTGCAGGCTCCACCAGATGTCCTTTTCCGCCAGCAGCGCCACCGTGGCCTCGTCGAGCAACTGGCCATGCTCGACGCAACGCGCCCCGGCCTCGACCGCCTGACGCACCGCGCGCGGCGCATAGGCGTGGACCGTCGCATAGGTCCCCCAGTTTTCCGCCGCCTCGACGCCGGCGCGCATTTCCTCGGGCGTGAACTGGGTGACGTCGAGCGGATCGAACGGCGAGGCCACCCCGCCGCCCGCCATCAGCTTGATCTGCGAGGCGCCGAGCGCCAGTTGCTCGCGGGCGCGCTTGCGCACGGTCGCGGGGTCGTCGGCGATGGCGGAGGCGCCGGCGCGCTCGCTGAAACTATAGTCGCCGGGGCGCGCGGGCAGGTCGTTGGGCAGGCGGAAATCGCCGTGGCCGCCGCTTTGCGAGATGAAGGCGCCGGACGGCCAGATGCGCGGGCCGGTCGCCAGCCCGGCGTCGATTCCGCGTTTCAGCCCGAACACGGGGCCGCCGAGATCGCGCACGCTGGTGAAGCCGCGCAGCAGCATGTCCTGCGCCGCCTTGACCGCCGCGACATGGACGAAGCCGATGTCCGACGTGAGCAGGGCCATCTGCGGCAGGGTGGCGAACATGAGATGGGTGTGGGCGTCGATCAGGCCGGGCATCAGCGTTTTGCCCCGGCCAGGCACGCGCAGCGGAGTCGTTTCGCCCGCGGCGAGCGGCTCGGGCGAAATGGTCTCGATGAGATTGCCGGACACCAGCACGTCGCAGGGCTCCGACAGCGCGTCGGATTCGCCGTCGAAAACGCGCACCTGTTCGAACAGGATTTTTTCGGCGGGCGCCGGGGATTCGACGCCGGCGGGCGGCGGCGCGGCGGGGGCGGGACCGGGGGCGCCGGCCGCGACCCAGCGCCGCGACAGCGCCGCCTCGGCGCGGCGGCTAAATGCGCCCAGGCGCCGGTCGCAGCATCGGCAGCCGACATCGGGGACGATATGCTGGTACTTCAGGCCTGCCCGCACCCGCTCGCCTCCCTGCGTCGTCCCGCGACGCGCTGGCGGGACGCTGGGGAAACGATAACGCTCGCTTCAAGGTTCCGCAGATCTCAACGGCGGCGGCGGGCGCGACTCGTTTGCGTGCGGGTGTGGAAATCGGGCGGCTTGTTGGCGATCCAGCGCAGGAACAGGGCGATGTCCGGCTGGGCGCGCAGGGCGTCCAGCGCGGCGTAGCGGTCGCGCAGCTCGCGCTCGGACAGGGTCGCATGGATCTTGCGATGGCAGATCGGGTGCAGCCGCACGGTTTCGCGGCCGCCAAACGTCTTCGGCACGAGATGATGCGCCTCGGTTTTCGCGCCGAGCGGCCGGCCGCACAGGGCGCAACTTGTCTCCGTCATCTGGCGCAGATTATGCTCCGCCGCCGCGATCGCCCAGGCCCCCCGCCGATTGAGACAAGAAAGAAAGCAAGACGCCATGAAAGTCGCTATCGCCACAAAGGATTTCGCGGAAGTGAGCGGCCACGCCGGGCAGGCGCGGCAATGGCTGGTGTACGATCTCGCCCGCCACGCGCCGGGCGCGCCGCTGCCGGCGCCGGCGCGGGTCACGCTGACCAAGGAGCAGACGCCGCATTACATCGAGGATGAAAACGCCCCGCATCCGCTCGACGGCGTGGAGATGATGATCGCCGGCAGCGCCGGCGACGGTTTTGTTCGTCACATGAAGAAGCGCGGCGCCGACGTCATCCTGACCGGAGAACCCGATCCGGCGACGGCGCTGACCAAACTGATCGCGGGAGAGGATTTGCCGGACCAGAAATTCGACATCACCACCAGCCTCTGCAAGCTGCGGGATTTCTTCTCAAGGCATTAGTCGAGCGCGCGGACGATGCGGCGGTCGGGAATCAGCCAGATCGCCGCCACCGTAATATAGAAGGCCCCGGCGAGCCAGGGTCGCCAAAAAGCGGCGGCGATCCCCGCGAAATAGAGCGCCATGGAAACCTTGCCCTTGAGATCGTCGCCGATCGCCGCGTGCAGCTTTGAACCCGCCTCCTGCGCGCGCAAAAGCACCCGCCCCAGCACGAGATAGGCCGTGGCGCAGGCGAGCAGGTCGGCGCCATAGAGCGCCATCGGCGCCGACGCGAATTCGGTGTCCGCCGCCCAGGCCGTGGCGAAGGGCAGCAGCGACAGGCAGAACAGCAGGACAAGATTCGCCCAGAGCACCGCGCCGTCGATCGATTCGACCAGGTAAAACAGATGATGGTGATTGTTCCAGTAGATCGCCACATAGGTGAAGCTGACGGCATAGGCGAGGAAGGTCGGCCAGAGTCCGACCAGCGCGCCGAATTCCTCTCCGTGCGGCGGTTTCAACTCCAGAACCATGATGGTGATGATGATGGCGATCACCCCGTCGGAAAACGCCTTCAGCCGCTCGCTCGACATGGCCCCTCCTTTTCGTCGGCGTCACGCCGCGCGCCGCCGCCGAGGCTTTTGGGCAGCGGCAAGCTCAAGTCAGGAGGGAACGCGGAGCCTCCGGCGTCCGGTTCCTTCGGCGCTTCAGTCGCCCGCCAGTTTTTCGTGCCAGCTGGTGTCGATATATTCGTAAAGTTCGGTGATCTTGAAATCGCGGAACTTGATGAGATTGCCGACCATGATGTCGAGCCGCGCCGCCGTGCCGCGATGGCGCAGGCTGTTGCGGCGGCGAATGCCGATTGTGTCGCCCTCGACGAGAATGTTGAGCATCCGGCCGTCGGTCTGCTCGATGTCGCCGTCGATCCGCGCCAGCGCGGCGCGAATCGCCGGCTTGCCGACGTAGAGGCCGCTGTACGGATAGGCGGGGACCCGCCCGATGATGTGAAAGACGGCGTCCTCGTGGAAAAAGCCGAGAAATGTGTCGAGATCGAATCGGGTGGCGTAGGCCTGGCCGACCAGATCGCGAATCGCGGCGCGCGGATCCTCGCCGAGGAAATCGTTTTCGTGGCGCATGATGGACGGCTTGACCTCGCTTGAGCATCCCTTCGGCCGGTTTATACGGCTTGCGCGTCCCCGGGTCGAGGCGGCGCGCCGGGGTTGTTGCGGCGCCTGCGCTAGACCTTTGGTCCCCTTTGCGGGCGAATGAGCATATTTCCGTTTAAAATCAAAGTGCTAACAATGATGATGAAATCCCCGGCTTATCTTGACAGCGGAAAGTCGCGTCAATATGGTGCGCCCGGTTCAAGAAGGGCGGGGCGTTGGCGTCCCGGCGTCCGGTTCCATCGGACGGCGCTTCAAACGACCTCCTGCTTGTCGAGGCGGCCGTCGGCGCGCCTTATCCATCCAACCGATCTTCGCGGATCGACCGGGGGCGTCATGCAGAACGGGTCCGACGACGCCGATGACATGAAGGCGCGGCTTGCGAAATTGGCGAGCGACCTTCAGGCGAAGCGCGAGGCGGAGATCGCCGAGGAGCGCAGCCGCTCCGATCCCGGCCCCGACAAGAGCCTCGGGCGTGCGATGAGTCTCGGCTTTCGCGTGCTCACGGAATTCGTCGTGGCCACGGTCATTGGCGCGCTGATCGGGTGGCGCCTGGACGTCTGGCTGGGAACAGCCCCGTGGCTGCTGATCCTGTTTCTGGGATTCGGCCTGGCTGCGGGGTTCAACAATGTCTACAAGCTGGCGGCCCCGCCAGCTTCACGCGCCGGCGAGAGCCGTCGCGGCAATGAACCGGACGGCGACCAGCCGCCGCAATAATTCGGACGGCGGGTTTCGCCCGCGACAAGAGTGAAGGACGGAACATGTCGGAAGCCGGCGCACCCGCGGTCGATCCCATCCACCAGTTTCATATCAAGGTGCTGCAGCCCTTCGATATTTTCGGGGTTGACGCCTCCTTCACCAATTCCGCGCTGTTCATGGCGATCGGCGCGCTGGCGGTGTTCTTCATCATGCTGATCGGCACCAGCGGCCGCAAGATCGTCCCGACCCGGCTGCAGGCCACCGCCGAGATGGCTTACGAGTTCGTCGCCGACATGGTGCGCTCGGTCTGCGGCGAAAGCGGCATGAAGTTCTTCCCGCTGGTGTTCAGCCTGTTCATGTTCGTGCTGGCCTGCAACCTGATCGGCCTGTGGCCCTACACTTATGAGGTGATGGCGCAGATCATCATCACCGCCGGCCTGGCGTTCTCGATCATCCTGCTGACGATCCTTTACGGCATCTACAAGCACGGCTTCCATTGGTTCGGCCTGTTCAAGCCGTCGGGCGTGATGCCGGCGCTGCTGCCGTTCATCATCGTGATCGAAATCCTGTCGTTCATCTCCCGTCCGGTTTCGCTCTCGGTTCGTCTGTTCGCCAACATGCTGGCCGGCCATATCATGCTGGTCGTGTTCGGCGGCTTCTGCGTCATGCTGCTCGGCGCCGGCTATTCCTATCTCGCGCCGCTGCCGCTGCTCGGCATCACCGTGCTGACCGCTTTCGAATTGCTGGTCTCGGTGCTGCAAGCTTACGTTTTCGCTGTTCTCACTTGCGTCTACATCAATGACGCGCTTCACCCGGGCCACTGATAATTTTATCTCAACAACAAATAGTCGCCCACAATATAAAATGGAGTCTTATGATGGGTTCTGAAGCAGCTAGACTTATCGGCGCCGGCCTCGCGGCGATCGGCGTTGGCGCGGCCGCGATCGGCGTCGGCGCGATCTGGGGCAACTTCCTGTCGGGCGCGCTGCGCAACCCGTCCGCCTCCGACGGCCAGTTCGGCCGCGTGTTCATCGGCACGGCGCTCGCCGAAGGTCTGGGCATCTTCGCCTTCCTGATCGCGCTGATCCTGCTGTTCGTCGCGAAGTAATCGTTTCGCGCCTCGGCTTCACGGCCGGGGCGCGTCTTTGCTGAAGGGCGTTCTGGCGCGCTTCAGTTTGGTGTTTGCGCGTTTTCGTTCGCGGGCTGGCCTCGCCTCCGCATGAAAGCGCTCCTCAAGACGACCAAGGAACGTCCATGGCCACGCAAGGCGCTGAAGGGCACGCCGCCGGAACCGAGGTTCCCGCCGGTCCCGCCCACGAAGATGTGTTCCCGCCCTTCGATTCGACCTATTTCGCGCCTCAGCTGATCTGGCTGGCGCTGATCTTCGGCACGCTCTATCTGCTGATGTCGAAGGTCGCCCTGCCGCGCGTCGCCGGCATTTTCTCGACCCGCAAGCAGGCCATCGCCGACGACCTCGCCGCCGCCCGCAAGGCGCAGGAGGCCGCCGCCGCCGCCGCCGCCGCGCATGAGAAGACTCTGGCCGGGGCCAAGGCCAAGGCCCAGGCCCTCGGCCAGCAGGCCCATGCGGAGGCCGCCGCCGCCGCCGACGCCAGCCGCGGCAAGCTCGAAGCCGAACTCGGCGCCAAGCTGACCGAGGCCGAGACCAAGATCGCCGAGACAAAGACCGCCGCCATGGCAAATGTCGACGCCATCGCGGTGGAAGTGGCCCACGCCATTCTGCAGCGCATCACCGGCCGCGCCGCCGACCCCAAGGCGGTCGTCGACGCCGTCGCCGCCGCGAAAGCCTGAGGAGGACATCATGGAATTTGATGCTGAATTCTATTTCCTGCTCGGCGCGGTCCTTCTTATCCTGTATTTCGCCTATCTCGGCGTGCACAAGATGATCGGCCGCGGACTGGACTCGCACATCGACCGGATCAAGAACGAACTCGACGAAGCCTCCCGGCTGCGCGCCGAGGCTCAGGCCCTGTTCGATAGCTTCGCCGGCAAGACGGCGCAGGCTGAGCAGCAGGCGGCCTCCATCGTCGCGCAGGCGAAGGCGGAAGCCGAGACCCTGGCCAACGAAGCGCAGGTTCGTCTGGAAGACTATATCGCCCGCCGCAAGAAGCAGGCTGACGAGAAGATCGCGCAGGCCGAGGCCCAGGCGATCGCCGACGTCCGCTCCGCGGCGACCGACGCCGCCATCAAGGCCGCCGAGACCGTGCTGAAGGCGTCCGCCGACCAGGCCGCCTTCGTCGATCAGGGCATCGCCAGCATCAAGACGCTGGTGAACTGAGCGTCTTCACATTGTTTGCGGGAAGGCCGGGGCTGCGCTCCGGCCTTTTTGTTTGGCGTCAGCACTCGCGTTCGCGGCGCGTCACGACGTCGCCGTCGCGGCGATAATGCCGCATCACGCGAACGGTGCAGCCGTCGTCGTCCTCATATTCGCGGACCAGCCGGTCGGCCGGCCGCTGGGCGCCGGTGTCGATGCCGACCCCGCCCGGCCCGATGTAAACGCCCTGCGCAAAGGCGCCGAAAAAGCTGAGCGGGGTCGCGACGGCTGCGACCGCTATCCGTTGGAATGCCCTCATCGCCAGACTCCCTTTGAGGATGTTTGAACCGCCGAGGCGCGGCGCGGTTCCACCTTGGAGGGGATGACCCTAGGATGCTTGCGCCGCAAAGTCGCAGTTGCGCGGAATCCGGCGCGCGTTTCCATATTGTTAACCGGTGCTGACGCATTGGTTTAAAAGAAGTTTGGCGCGCAGAGTTCCACTGGAGCCTTCGCGTCGACGAAGCGCGACGATTCTGGCGCGCTCTGCACTGCTCCGACGCGGCCATGAGGGCGGTCGTCGGACGAGTCCCAAAGCTGCTGGAACGCCCTCATGCGCGCGGTTATCGCCAATCTCAGTATTTTCTCCAAGATTTCTCTGGGCGTCGCCGGCATGCTTGTGCTGCTCGCGGCGGCCTCGGCCTGGACCTACGCTTCGATGTCCCGGCTTGACGGGCTGTTCGCCGACTATCGCGGCAAGGCGGAGCTGATGGCGCGCGCCGAGAAACTGTCCCAGGACATGAGCGCCTACGGCCTGATCGCCCAGACCTATGCGCGCACCGGCGACGACGCCCTGATGGACAAGGCGTCGGAAATCGGCGGCGTGGTCAATGACGACGTGGCGACGCTGCGCAAGGATTTCGTCAGCGCCGCCAGCATCGCGCTGCTCGATCGCGCCGACCAGAAAAACCAGGAGCTGGCGCAGCAGGTGTCGCATGTGTTCGAGGTGCGCGCCACGCTGGCCGAGGCGCGTCAGGGCGGGGCCGCCGACGACCAGTCCATGGCCCGCGCGCTCGAAGGATACGCGGCGGAAATCACCCGGCAGAGCGAGGCGCTCAGCGCCGACGCTTCGGCGCTCGTCACCGCCTTGCGCGCCGATCAGGCCGCCATCACCGACAGCACCGCCGCGCTCTTGAGCGACAGCATCCGCAACCTGCTGTTGGCCACGGCGCTGGCGCTGGGCGGCGGTCTGGCGATGGCGTATGGCGTCGCGGGGGCCATTTCCCGTCCGATCATCGCCATGACCGGCGTGATGGATCTGTTGGCGCATGGCGAGAGCGTCGGGGCGATTCCCTTTGCGGATCGCAAGGACGAAGTGGGGAAGATGGCGCGCGCCGTCGCCGTGTTCCAGACCAATCTCGAGGAGAACGGCCGGCTGCGCCAGGAGAATCTCGCGCGGGAGGAGCAGGCGCGGCAGGCCCAGCGCGCGCAGGCGCTGGCGCTCGGCGACCATTTCGAGGCGACGGTCGGCGGCGTCATCGCCCGCATCGGCGGCGCCGCGCAACAGTTGCAGGAATCGGTCGAGGCGATGTTGCAGGCGACCGAGGAAAGCGCGGCGCAGGCCACTTCGGTCACCTCCGGCGCCCAGGCGGCGGCGGCCAAGGTGCAGGCGATGGCGGCGGCGGCCGAACAATTGAGCGCGTCGACCGCGGAAATCGCGCAGCAATTCTCCCAGACCCAGACCGCTTCCGCCGCCGCCGCGCAGGAGGCGGATCAGAGCAAGGCGCAGATCGAGGCGATGAGCGTCGCCGCCGACGAAATCGGCGACATCACGCGCCTCATCAGCGAGATCGCCCAGCAGACCAACATGCTGGCCCTCAACGCGACCATCGAGGCGGCGCGCGCAGGCGAGGCCGGGCGCGGCTTCGCGGTGGTGGCGCAGGAGGTGAAGGCGCTGGCGACCCAGACCGCCAACGCCATCGAATCGATCAGCGCGCAAATGCACGAGGTGCAGCGGGCGACCCAGACCGCCTCGCGCTCGATGTGCGCCATCGCCGAGACCACCGACAACGCCAATCGCCTGGCGGCGAGCATCTCCGGCGTGGTGGAGCAGCAAAACGCGGCGACGCAGGAAATCGCCGCCAATGCGTCGCAAACCTCGCTCGACGTCGACGCCATCGCCGGCAATATCGCCAGGGTGGAGCAGGCGACGACGCTCTCGCGCGACGCCTGCGAGCGCTTGCTGGCGGCGTCCGGCGCCCTGTCGGAGCAGACCGAGCACCTCGGTCGGGAAATGCAGTCCGTGCTGCAGCACCTTCGCGCGGCGTGAGGCTTTCGCACACTGCGTAAGCCTTTTCGCGCGGGGCGGCGTCAGCCGGCGTCGCTGGCGCGCCGGCGCCGCAACAGGTCGGCCTGCAGAGAGTTGAGCAGGGCGATGGAGGGCGCGTCAGCCGCGATGCAGCAACTTGTCTTTCGCCGTCGTCAGCCAGCCCCAGGCTTCGGCCAGCTTATGTCCCTGCGCCGAAAACTCGCGTCGCCGGATGGTCTTGGCGAGAGCCTCCAACCTGCGCCGGTTTTCGCCAGCCAGGGCGCCCGCCATCAGCTCGCCGAAACGAACGGGATCGACGGGCGCCGCGCGAGACTTGTCGTAGAAATCGACGTTCAATCGCGCCGCCTCCTCGGCCCGGGCGCTATCGACATCGACGCCGGCAGGCTGAACGAGGGTTTCGACCGCCTTCACAATCATGCGCCAGTCGTCTTTCATCGCGTCATAGGAAACGATCTGGAATGGAATTTGAAGCTCGTCGCAAACGGCGAGGACGGATTCGTAGAACTGAACATAGCCGTCGAGAATATTCTTGTAGTGCGTGACGTCCACCGCAGTGTCGCGCCAATGCGCGCGGTGAACGCTGTGCGCATAAGACTCGAAATCCCGATAGATGATCAGAACACGCAGTCCGGGAAACAGCTCATGAAGGCGCCGCACATCGTCGCCGTCATAGCGAATTTCCTTGAATCCCCAGATCGTGTTCGCGTCAGATCCGGGAAGACGCGCCGTAAAGGCGCGCGTGAGGGTTTCACCCATCATCCCGACGATCTCGGAGTGGGAAAACGGCGTTCCCCAAGCCAGAAAACTGTCTTCAACACCGGTTTTAGTCAGGATCTTGTCGGCGTTCTCGGCCGCGCCGTGCTGCTCGAAACCTTCGAGCGCGCGCGCCAGGGAGGCGATGACGCCATCATGCTCGCCGAATATATACAAATTCCGGCAGCAATTGAGCACGCGCTGGACGTAGGTGCTGCCGGAGCGGCCTCGCGACAGGATGACCAGCGGCCCGTTTTGTGACGCTGAGGCGTTTGCGCCGTTGACGCTGGTCTCATGGCCATCGTCACATGATCGCGACGCGCAGGATAGCATATTCATGGCTGCTAAAATCTCGGCTTAATTTCACGGCAATCGGGAACAGTGAAACCACGCCCTCCTTTTTTGGTAATGACCAAAGGATGACGTTGGCTGCACCACAACGACGCAGCGTCACAATATTATTATATTTAGCCGAGCATGAGCGCCAGTGATTTTCAGCCGGTGTTGCGCAGTCCCGCCGCGATGCCGTTGATCGCCACGAGAATGCCGATGCGCACCTTGCGATCGTGGTCGCCGGCGCGCCAGCGCCGCAACAGGTCGGCCTGGAGATAGTTGAGCGGGGCGATATAGGGGAATCGGTGCGCGATCGAGCGCGCCAAAGCGGGATTGTCGGCGAGGCGGCCCTGGTCGCCGGTGATCGCGTCGAGCGCGCGGAACGTCCGCTCCGCCTCGGCCTCGATGGCGACGAAGATTTTATCGCCAAGGGCGCGGTCGGGGACGAGGTCGCGATAGCGCTGGGCGATGGAGAAATCCGCCTTGGCCAGCACCATGTCCATGTTGGACAGCAGCGTGCGGAAAAACGGCCATTCCGCGTGCATCCGCCGCAACAGATCCGGGGCGCCGCCGGACGCGAGGAATTGCTCGACCGCCGCGCCGAACCCATACCAGCCGGGCAGGGCGACCCGGCTCTGGCCCCAGGAAAAACTCCAGGGAATGGCGCGAAGATCCTCGATCCGGCGCGTCGCCTTGCGCGAGGCCGGGCGCGAGCCGATGTTCAGCTCCGCGATTTCGGCGATGGGGGTGGCGGCGTAGAAATAATCGACGAAGCCGGGCGTGTCGTAAACCAGCGCGCGATAGGCGCGCATCGAGGCTTCGGAAAGCGTCGCGGCGGTGTCCAGAAATTCGGCCGGGGGACGCTGGCCGTCGGCGAGCAGGGTGGCTTCGAGATCCGCCGCCATCAGCGTTTCCAGATTGCGCCGGCCGATTTCGGGATTGGCGTATTTGGCGTTGATGACCTCGCCCTGTTCGGTGAGGCGGATCTGGCCGCGCACCGTGCCCGGCGGCTGCGCCAGAATGGCCTGATAGGACGGGCCGCCGCCGCGCCCCACCGCGCCGCCGCGTCCATGAAACAGCCGCAGACGCATGCCGTCGAGCGAATCGAACAGGGCGGCCAGCGCGGTGGAGGCGCGGTAAAGCTCCCAATTGGAGGTGAGATAGCCGCCGTCCTTGTTGGAATCGGAATAGCCGAGCATCACGTCCTGCACGCCGCCGGAGCGCCGCATCAGGTCGGCGATCCCCGGCAGGGCGTAGAATTCGCGCATGATCTGTTCGGCGGCGCGCAAATCCTCGATGGTTTCGAACAAAGGGGTGACGATCAGGCCGAGGATGGCCTGTTCGCTGTCGTGCAGCGACCCGCGCAAGAGACCGCATTCCTTTTGCAGCAGCATCAGCTCCAAAAGGTCGCTCACGCTTTCGGTATGGCTGATGATGGCGTGGCGAATCACGCAGGGGCCGAGTTTTTCCCGCCACGCGCGCGCGGTCTCCAGCACCGCCAGTTCGGCGACGCAGTCGGGCGAATAGGTTCGGTCGGGCGCGCGCAGCGGGCGCGGGTCGGCCAGCAGGCGCAGCAGCAGGTCGATTTTCGCCGGCTCGGACAGGCCGCGATAGTCCGGCTCGATCCGCACGGCGGCGAGCAATTCGGCCAGCGTGGCCTCATGCCGGTCGGAGGACTGGCGCAGATCGGTGGTGGCCATGTGGAAGCCGAACACGTCCACGGCGCGGATCAGCGCGGCGAGCCGCCCGGCCGCCAGAGCCTTGCCGTGGTGGGCGTTGAGCGATTCGCGCACGATAAACAGATCGGCGCGGAACTCCTCCGCCCGGGCGTAGGGTTCGCCGTGCGCCGCCGCATGGCGCATCGCCTCGGCGCCGGCGAGGGCGCGCAGCGTGCCGGCGAGCCGCGCGTAAACGCCGATCAGGGCCTGCCGGTAAAACTCGTCCTCGCGATGCGGGTTGGGGTCGCCCGCCCGCGCCGCCAGCGCCTTCAATTCGTCCGAGCAGGGGGTGACGAGATCGGAGATCGACAATTCGCCGCCGAGCCGGTGCACCTCGACGAGGTAATGCCGCAGCACCGTCTCGCAATGCAGGCGCAGGGTGTCGGCCAAAGTGTCGGCGCGCACATTGGGATTGCCGTCGCGGTCGCCGCCGATCCAGTTGCCCATGCGGAAGAACGAGGGCGCGGGCGCGCCGAGGCGGCGGTCGAGTTCGGCGTAGAGCTTGGGAATCTGCTTGAGGAAGGTCGAGCGGTAATAGAGCAGCGCGTTCTCGATCTCGTCATGGACGGTGAGGCTGGCGGTGCGGATGATGCGCGTCTGCCACAATTGGGTGACGCGGGCGGCGAGCAGCGCCTCGTTTTCGGCCAGCTCCTCGTCGCCGCATCGGAATTCGCGCTGGCGCAGCAGTTCGGCGATGTCGCGTTCGGCGTCGAGGGTCGAGCGGCGCTGCACCTCGGTCGGATGCGCGGTCAGAACCGGCGAGACATAGGCCCCGGCGAGCGCCGCCCCGACGGCCGTCTCCGTCACCCCCGCCGCCTTGAGCCGCGCGAAGGCGTGGTCGAGTCCGCCCGGCTGCGCCTCCCCGGCATGGGCGGCGCGGCGGCGCAGAAAGTGGCGGTCCTCGGCGATATTGGCGAGATGGGAGAAATAGGTGAAGGCGCGCACCACCTTCACCGCCTCGTCATTGGTCAGGCCGCGCAACAGCGCGTCGAGATCGGCCGAAGCCACGGCGCGGCCGCGCGTCTCCGCCACCGACAGCCTGCGAATCCGCTCGATGCGGCGGAAAATCTCTTCGCCCTCCTGCTGGCGCACGGTTTCGCCGAGAATCTGCCCGAGCAGGCGGATGTCGGCGAACAGCGGCGCCAGTTTGGCGCTTTCGGCTTCGCTTTCGGCGGCGGTTTCGAGGAACTCTCCGTTCATGGTCGCTCCGCATCAGAAGCCGCATCGGCGCGCGGCGGCCCCATCATACGAAAGTCGGAGGCGTCGGCAAGCCTCACCAATGCAGCGACGGCGGCGCGAGGCCCAGGGCTTCCTGAATATGCGCGCGGGTGGCGGGCGTCGTGTCCTCCGGCAGGGCGTCGAGCGGAAAGAATCCACATTCGGCGATCTCCCAGTCCGGCGGACGCGGCCGCGCCTGCCGCGCCGGGACGACATAGAACACCACATGGTCGCGCGGGGAGTGCCGGGGATTGTAGTAGAAGCCGACCAGGCGCGCCGGCCCGGTCGTGACCAGCCCGCCTTCCTCGTCGAGTTCGCGCTCCAGCGAGCGCAGCGCGGTTTCGCGCGGCTCGACGCCGCCGCCCGGCAGGCAGAACCCCGGCGAATAGGTGTGGCGCACCAGGAAGACGCGATTGCGGTCGTCGAGCGCCATGCCGCGCACGCCCAGGGTTTTCGCGCGCAGCAGCAGCCCGGCGCCCTGCTGGCCGAAGCGGACCAGGCGTTGCCAGAAACGACGCCAGCGCGTCCGGCGGTCCTCCCGTCTGGACGCTTGAGCCTGAACCGTCTCTCGCCTAATCTCCACCCATGTCATCCGGCGCGTCCTCAATCCTGCGTAACCGCTCGATCATGCGGGCGAATTCCTGCTAAATTACGAATCGCGTGATGAGGCGCGCGGCGAGGAGAGGGACTTGGCTCTGAAGAAATTTGCTGACCTTACGGAACGCGAAATCCTGGCGATCGCCATCGCGTCCGAAGAAGAGGACAGCCGAATCTACCTTTCCTTCTCCGAGGAACTGGCCGACCGCTATCCCGCGACGTCAAAAGTTTTTGTCGAGATGGCCGAGGAGGAAGACGGCCATCGCCGGCAATTGCTGGAAATCTATCAGGCGCGCTTTGGCCGCAACCTGCCGCCGATCCGCCGTGAGGACGTCGGCGGCTATTACAGCCGCCGCCCGACCTGGCTGCTGAAGAACCTGCCGCTCGACATGATCCGCAGCCAGGCCGAGGCGATGGAGAAGGACGCCCAGCGCTTCTACATCCAGGCGGCGGAGGCGGCCAAGGACGTCGGCGTGCGCAAGCTGCTCGGCGATCTCGCTCTGGTCGAGCGCAGCCATGGCGAGAAGGCCAACGCCCTGTCGGAAGCCATTTTGACGGAAAGCGCCCGCGAGGAAGAGGGGCGCACCGCGCACAGGTTCTTTGTGCTGCAATATGTGCAGCCGGGTCTGGCCGGGCTGATGGACGGCTCGGTCTCCACGCTGGCGCCGCTGTTCGCCGCCGCCTTCGCCACCCACAGCAATTTCTCGACCTTTCTGGTGGGCCTCGCCGCCTCGCTCGGCGCGGGCATTTCCATGGGATTCGCCGAGGCTTTGTCCGACGACGGCTCGATCACCGGGCGCGGCGCGCCGATCATTCGCGGCGCGGTGTGCGGGTTCATGACCACGCTCGGCGGCCTCGGCCATTCGCTGCCCTATCTCGTGCCGGATTCCTGGCCCAACGCCTTCTGGACCGCCACGGCGATTGCGGCGGCGGTGGTTTTCGTCGAACTCTGGGCGATCGCCTATATCCGGGCGCGCTACATGGACACGCCCTTCCTCAAGGCGGTGGCGCAGATCGTGGTGGGCGGGGTCGTGGTCCTGCTCACCGGCATTTTGATTGGCGGCGCATAATGAGTTTTTTCCGGCTCGCCCATCTTTCCGACCCGCATATCGGCCCGCTGCCGCGCCCGAAATGGCGCGAGCTGCTCGGCAAGCGCGCCACCGGCTACATCAACTGGCGGCGCGGGCGGCATCGGGCGCATGACATGGACGCGCTGGCGGCGCTGGTCGCCGATTTGCGCGCGCAAAAACCCGATCACGTCGCCCTGACCGGCGATGTCTGCAACATCGGCCTTCCCGCGGAATTTCAGTTCGCCGCGCAATGGATGCGCACCCTGGGCGAACCCGACGAGGTCAGCCTCGCGCCGGGCAATCACGACGCCTATTTGCGCGCGTCCGTCGGCCTGATGGTGCGGGAATGGCGGCCCTGGATCAGCGGCGACGCGCCGGGGACCGGCTTTCCCTTCCTGCGCCGGCGCGAAGGCGTCGCCGTCATCGGCCTGTGCTCGGGCGTGCCGACCCTGCCGTTCGTCGCCGCCGGCAAGCTCGGCGCGGCGCAATTGCAGCGGCTGGAGCAGATGCTCGACGCGACCCGCGACGACATGCGCGTCGTGCTGCTGCACCATCCGCCGGTGGACGGCGGCGGCTCCATCCGCAACCTCCAGGACCACCGCGATTTCGCCACGGTTCTGGCGCGCCAGGGCGCCGAACTGGTGCTGCACGGCCACGCCCACAGCATTTCCCGAAAAGTGATGGCCGGCCCGGACGGCCCGATCCCCGTGCTGGGCATCGGCTCGGCCTCGTCCATCGGCCGCAATCCCAGGCGGCGCGCCGCCTATTATCTGATCGACCTCGATGTGAACGCGCGGCGTCTGCACATTTCCGCGAGACAGTTGGGCGCCGACGGGCAGTTCCACTCCATCGCCACCCAGCAATGGGCCGAGCGCCCCGGCGGGAAGGGGGCGCCGGTCGCCCTTTGGTTGTAGGGCGCGCCTTTGCGGCTGAATTGATGTGCGACAAGGCGCCGGGCGGCGCCGGGGCTAGGCTGTTGGGCGCGGGACCGCGCGTCGGTCTCTCCGGGGCATGGAGGGCGTGATGGGAACGGTCCGTCATTGTGTTCTTGTGGCGGCGCTGGCGGCTTCGCCCGCGATGGTCGCGCCCTCGGCCGCCTTGGCCCAGGCGCCGGACCCCGCCTATATGTCCTGCGGCGAACTCTGGCATGCGCGCAACAAGATCTATGCGCGCAACGGCTATTGCTTCAAAAGCGCGCGAGCCATCGCCGTGTTCGGCGAGGGCTGCTTCCCGCCCTATGGCCAGTTGGGCGGCTGGGAAAAGGACCGCGTCGACGAGCTTCAGATGTGGGAGGCCCGCAAGGGCTGCTGATCGGGCGCAGCGCCGGGGCAGGCGGATTTCTTAACCGAAAGCAAATTGGGCGCCGGTTATGTTTGTCCCAGATCAAACTTTTGCTCGGGTTCGGCTTGCAATCGGGCGCGCCTCGCTATACGTGAAAAGTCTAGGTTTTTCGTCGGCATTTCATCCGGCGACCGGGCCGATGCGGAAGCGCCTCACCGTGATTGCGGTTATTTCCGGGCTTGGTTCAATGCTTTAGCGCGGTCGGACGCGGCGGGCGCCGGCGGACCGCCGTTGTTATGGAGACGACATGACGATGACCAATGCCGAAGCGGCCGCCGCGCCGAAGAAGAAGGCGGGCGGCGCCTTCAATCGCGAGACCGTGCTGGAAGTGCAGCACTATACCGATCGTCTGTTCCGCTTTCGCACCACGCGCGACTCCGCCTTCCGTTTCATCAACGGCCAGTTCGCCATGATGGGCCTGGAAGTGGACGGCAAGCCGTTGCTGCGCGCCTATTCCATGGCCAGCGCCAATTATGAGGACGATCTGGAGTTTTTCTCGATCAAGGTGCCCGATGGGCCGCTGACCTCGCATCTGGCTCATCTCAAGGTCGGCGACCAGGTTCTGGTCGGACGCAAGCCCACGGGCACGCTGGTGCAGTCGAACCTGTTGCCGGGCAAGCGCCTCTACATGTTCTCGACCGGCACGGGCATCGCGCCTTTTTCCAGCATTATCAAAGATCCCGAGGTTTACGACCTCTACGACCACCTGATCCTGATCCATGGCTGCCGTGAGGTCGCCGAGTTGAAATATGGCCTCGATATTGTCGAGGCCGCCCGCAACAACGAATTCTTCGGCGAGATCGTGCAGGAGAAATTGCTGCATTATCCGACGGTGACGCGCGAGCCTTACCACTATCAGGGCCGATGCACCGACCTGATCGAATCGGGCAAGCTGTTCGCCGATCTGGGCCAGCCCGCGCTCAATCCCGACGACGACCGCGTGATGATCTGCGGCAATCCCGGCCTGTTGCGCGACCTCGTGCAGATGCTCGAAGCGCGCGGCTTCCGCGAGGGGTCGGGCGGCGACCCGGCCTCTTATGTGATCGAAAAGGCGTTCGCCGAAAGCTGACGCGCGCCCGACGCGTCGCCCTGGCGGCGCGTCGGGGTTCAGTCGTCGTGCATCCAGAATTCCGACATGGCGCCGGGATGCGCGGCCGGCGCGGTCTTGCCGGCCAGGAAATCGGGCCATTCCGCATCGGTCAAACCCGCGCCGCAGCGTCCGTCCAGCTTGACCAGGGGGGTGCGGATCAGGTCGTGATCGGCGCTCATGGCCACCAGCGCGCCTTGCGCGTGCATGGCGCCGGGGTTGACGGCGCCCGACAGCACGCGCGGCGCCTGAGGGTCGAACCATTCCGCCACCGGCTTGTTGCCGAAATAGGGACGCAGCAGCGCCGGCGTCCAGGTTTCCGCGGCGATATCGCGGATTTCCAGCGCATAGCCATGGTCGGCAAGGGCCTGCTGACAGCGAATATCGGCGGCTTCGCGCGGTTTTACATAAAAGGTGATGGTCTGCATGTGACGGACTCCCGAAGTTTCGCGGGAAAAATCATGCGAGCTCTACGCCGTCTACTATATTCCACAATATATCATGCAGTATGTTCATGACAGAGTTTTGAATGTGATCGCGTGGTTTCGGCTCGCTCGCCGCCGAGTTCGACAAAACATTCAACAAAATGGGCGATTGAAAGTTCCCCCGGCCGGAACCGGGGGAACAATTTGCCAGTCGTCTCACTCCTCGAGGAGGCTGCGCAGCATCCAGGCGGTTTTTTCGTGGACGTCGATGCGCTGGGTGAGCAGGTCGGCGGAGGGCTGGTCGTTGGCGTCGTTGACCAGCGGGAACAGGTCGCGGGCGGTGCGGGCGGTCGCTTCCTGCGCCTCAACCAGATGCTGGATCATGTCGGTGGCCTTCGGCACGCCCTCGACCTCCTTGATCGAGGCGAGCTTGACGAATTCCTTGTAGGTGCCCGGCGCCGGCAGGCCCAAAGCGCGGATGCGTTCGGCGATCAGGTCGAGCGCATTCCACTGTTCCGTATATTGCTGCATGAACATCACATGCAGCGTGTTGAACATCGGACCTTTCACGTTCCAGTGAAAATTGTGGGTCATCAAGTAGAGCGTGTAGGAATCCGCCAAAAGATGCGACAGGCCCGCCGCAATTTTCTTGCGCACGTCTTCGGGGATGCCGATGTTGATCGTGGTGTGTTTGCTCATTTCTGCCTCATGAAAAATGTGCTCGAATATGGCCGGACCGACTCTGGTGTTATGAGCGCGACCGCCGGGGAAAGCTAACAGAAACGCCGCCGCTTTTTGATCGGTTTTTTCGATCCCTCATCGCCGATTTGGTTCCTGCGCGTGTTCGTTTTATGTTCAGGCGTGCAGACCAGCGATTCGCTCGCGCGGGAGGGCGCGCCCTATCTCGCCAAACTCAACGACGCCCAGCGCCGCGCCGCTGAATTCGGCGCGGAGCGGCCGTTGCTGGTCATCGCCGGCGCCGGTTCAGGCAAGACCAACACGCTGGCGCATCGGGTGGCGCATCTGATCGTCAAGGGCGCCGATCCCCGCCGCATCCTGCTGATGACCTTTTCGCGCCGGGCGTCCACCGAAATGCGGGAGCGCGTGCGGCGCATCTGCAAGGAGGCGCTGGGGCGACGCGCCGACGTGCTGGCCGACGCCCTGACCTGGGCCGGCACCTTTCACAGCATTGGCGCCCGTCTGTTGCGCGAACAGGCCGTGACGATCGGGCTGGACCCCGATTTCACCATTCACGACCGCGAGGATTCGGCCGATCTGCTCAATCTCGTGCGCCACGATCTCGGCTTGTCCAAGACGGAAAAACGCTTTCCCGGCAAGGGGACCTGCCTCGCCATTTATTCGCGCGCGGTCAATTCCGAGGCGCCGCTGGACCAGGTTTTGGGGAAGGCGTTTCCGTGGTGCGCGGGCTGGGCCGACGCGCTGAAAAAGCTGTTCGCCGCCTATGTCGAGGCCAAGCAGGCGCAGAACGTGCTCGATTACGACGATCTGTTGCTGTACTGGGCGCAAATGATGCAGGAGTCCGCGCTGGCGGCGGAGCTGGGCGGGCGCTTCGATCATGTGCTGGTCGATGAATACCAGGACACCAATCGTCTCCAGGCCAGCATCTTGCTGGGCCTGAAACCGGATGGGCGCGGGCTGACGGCGGTGGGCGACGACGCCCAGTCGATCTACGCCTTTCGCGCCGCCGAAGTGCGCAACATTCTGGATTTTCCGGCAAAATTCACGCCGCCCGCCGAGATCGTGACGCTGGAGCGCAATTACCGCTCGACGCAGCCGATTCTGGAGGCCGCCAACGGCGTCATCGCGCGGGCGCAGGAGCGTTTCACCAAAAACCTTTGGACCGAGCGGACATCAGCCGAACGTCCCGCTTTGGTGGTGGTGCGCGAGGAGGCCGATCAGGCCAATTTCGTCGCCGAAAAAGTGTTGGAGGCGCGCGAAACCGGGATGCGGCTGAAGGATCAGGCGGTGCTGTTCCGCGCCGCGCACCATTCCGGGCCGCTGGAAGTGGAGTTGACCCGCCGCAACATTCCGTTTGTGAAATTCGGCGGCCTGAAATTCCTCGACAGCGCCCATGTGAAGGATGTTTTGGCCTTCCTGCGTTTCGCGCAAAACCCGCGCGACCGCATTTCCGGCTTCCGGCTGCTGCAATTGTTGCCGGGCGTGGGGCCCGCCGCGGCGCGGAAGATCCTCGACAGGATCGCGGCGGACTCCGCGCCGTTCGATGCGCTGGCCGCCCTGCCGGCGCCCGCCAAGACCGGCGCGCATTGGGGGGGGCTGGTGGAGATTTTGCGCGCGCCCTCGGGCTGGCCGTCCGACCTCGCGCGGGCGAAAACCTGGTATGAGCCGCATCTGGACCGGCTGCACGAGGATTCCGTCACGCGAAAAATCGACCTCGCGCAATTGGAGGTTATCGCCGCCAACTATCCGTCGCGCGAAAAATTCCTCACCGAACTCACGCTCGACCCGCCCGACGCCACCAGCGCGGAGGCCGGCCCGCCGCTGCGCGACGAGGATTATCTCATCCTCTCCACCATCCATTCCGCCAAGGGGCAGGAATGGAAAAGCGTGTTCGTGCTCAATGTGGTGGACGGCTGCATCCCCTCCGATCTCGCCACGGGAACGCGGGCGGAGATCGAGGAGGAGCGGCGGCTGCTCTATGTCGCCATGACCCGGGCGAAAGATCATTTGCGGCTGATCACGCCGCAGCGGTTTTTCACCCACGGCCAGCACAGCCGGGGCGACCGTCACGTTTACGCCGCGCGCAGCCGGTTCATTCCCACGGAAATGCTGGGGAGTTTCGACACGATCGGCTGGCCGGCGGTCCGCGCCGACGAGACTGGCCCGGCGCTGCAAACGCCTGTGGACTTGCGCGCGCGGATGCGCGGCATGTGGAAATGACCGCGCCGGAGCGCATTCGGAAAATTATTCACATCGACATGGACGCCTTTTTTGCGTCGGTCGAGCAGCGCGACCATCCGGATTTGCGCGGCAAGCCGGTGGCGGTGGGCCATGGCCGGGCGCGCGGCGTGGTGGCGGCGGCGAGTTACGAGGCCCGCGCCTTTGGCGTGCATTCCGCGCTGCCGTCGGTGACGGCGCAGCGCAAATGTCCCGATTTGATCTTCATGCCGCCGCGCTTCGACGTTTACCGCGCGGTGTCGCTGCAAATTCGCGAGATTTTTGCGCGGCATACGCCGTTGATCGAACCATTGTCGCTTGATGAGGCCTATCTCGACCTGACCGATTATTTGCAGGACGGCGAGACGGCGACGGAGACGGCCGAAAAAATCCGCGCCGCCATTTTCGCCGAGACCGGGCTGACCGCTTCGGCGGGCGTGTCCTACAACAAGTTTCTGGCCAAAATGGCCTCCGACCAGCGCAAGCCCAACGGGCTGTTCGTGATCACGCCGAAACAGGGGCCGGGTTTCGTCGCGGCGCTGCCGGTTCGCAAATTCCATGGCGTCGGGCCGGCGACCGCCGACAAGATGAAGCGGTTGGGGATCGAGACCGGCGCCGACCTGCGCAGCTGCACGCCGGAGTTTTTGGCGCATCATTTCGGCAAGGCCGGCGCGTTCTATTGGGCCATCGCGCGGGGCGAGGATTTGCGGCCGGTCAAGCCGAACCGCGAGCGGAAAAGCATTGGCGCGGAAAACACGTTCTTGCAGGATATTTTCGCGCCGGAGGCCATGCGCGAGAAGATCGCGCCCATCGTGACCAAAGTTTTCGCGGCCTGCGAGCGGCTGCATCTGTTCGGCCGCACCGTGACCGTCAAAGTCAAATATGCCGATTTCCAGCAGGTGACGCGCGCGCATACGGAAGGCGCGCCGGTCGAATCGGCGCCGGAATTGTCGCGGCGGGCGGAAGCGCTGTTGGCCCCGCTGTTTCCGTCGGACAAGGGCGTGCGGCTGCTCGGCGTCACCGTTTCGGGATTTGACGAGCCGGGAAAAGCGATGGAGCAGCTCGGCTTTCCGTTCGGGCGCGAGGGCAAGTAGGCCATTTCGCGCTAACTATTAATTTAACTGATCGACTTAGTAGGATTATGCCTGTAAGCTGACGCTCGTGTGTGAAAGGCGGGGCGGCGCGCGCCGGCCAGCGCCTTCGCGGAGCAAACGAGGGCTTTCATGAACCAAAGAAAACTGTTGAAGACGGCGACCCTGGCGGCGTTGCTGACCTCCTGCGCGGCCGGCGCGCTTCAGGCGCAGACGGCGCAACCCTATCAGGGCGTGGTCGGCCGGATGCTCGCGGATTCCAAGGAATGGTGGCCGGCGCCGACGCAGGCGCCCGCCGGCGCGCCGAACGTGATCTGGATTCTCCTCGACGATGTCGGCTATGGCGCGTCAAACGCGTTTGGCGGGCTGGTCGAAACCCCCACGCTCGAATCCCTGGCCAACAACGGCCTGCGCTACACCAATTTCCACACCACTGCGATTTGCGCGCCGACCCGCTCGGCGCTGCTGACCGGCCGCAACAGCGCCTCGGTTCACGTTTCCGGCTTCAGCCACACCGTGCTGTCGGCCGGCTTCCCCGGATGGGACGGCCGGCTGCCCGCCACCGCCGGCACCATCGCCGAAATCCTGCGCGACAACGGCTACAATACGTTCGCGGTCGGCAAATATGGCGTGACCCCCGATGAGGAGGCCACCGACGCCGGTCCGTTCGACCATTGGCCCACCGGCAAGGGTTTTGACCATTTCTTCGGCTTCCTCGGCTCGCAGACCGATCAATACAAACCCGATCTGGTCGAGGATCAGGCCCATGTCCGCCCCGATGGCCGCCATCTTTCCGCGCAGATTACGGACAAGGCGATTTCTTACATCGACCGCCAGAAGAAGGTCGCGCCGAACAAACCGTTCTTCCTGTATTACGCGCCCGGCGCCACCCATGCGCCGCATCAGGTCGACGCCTCCTGGAGCGACAAGTACAAGGGCAAGTTCGACGCGGGCTGGGACGCCTATCGCGAGGAAGTGTTCCAGCGCCAGAAGAAACTCGGCGTGATCCCCGCCAACGCCGTCCTGCCGGATCGCAACCCCGCCATCAAGCCGTGGGACTCGCTGCCGCCCGAAGAAAAGAAGCTTTACGCACGCTTCATGGAAGTCTACGCGGGATATCTCGCCTATACCGACTATGAAATCAGCCGTCTGGTCAACCATTTGAAGGAAACCGGCCAGCTCGACAACACGCTGATCTTCATTTCCGTCGGCGACAACGGCGCCAGCAAGGAAGGCACGCTCAACGGCGACATCGACCGCTCCCTGGTGACGGCGCCGCTGCCGGAGAAGGACAATATCGCCCATAATCTGGGCAAGATCGGCGAAATCGGCACGCCGGCCGCCGTCGAGGGCAATTACCCGCTCGGCTGGGCGCAGGCCGCCGATACGCCGTTCAAGCAATGGAAGCAGGACGCCAACGCCGAAGGCGGCACGCATAATCCGCTGATCGTTTACTGGCCGAAGGGCATCAAGGACAAGGGCGGCATTCGTCCGCAATACAGCCATGTCATCGACGTTCTGCCGACCACGCTCGACCTGATCGGCGTCAAGCCGCCCGAGGAAATCCGCAGCGTCAAGCAACAGCCGGTCGAGGGCGTCTCCTTCGCGGATTCGATCGACAACGCCAACGCGGCCTGGCATCACAACGAGCAATATTATTACATCTTCGGGTCGCGCGCGATCTACAAGGACGGCTGGAAGGCGGGACTCGCCTATCCCAGCAGCTTTATTACCGGCATCGCCAAGGCCAACGAGGCTTTCGACGAAAACGCGTGGGAACTTTATAACCTGAACGACGACCCCACCGAGCGCATCGATCTGGCCAAGAAGAATCCGGAAAAACTCGCCGAGCTGAAGGCCGAGTTTGAAGCGCAGGCCAAGGCGCACAATCTCTATCCCTTGATCACCTGGGACGACGTGCTCAAGGGCCGCATTCACGCCGGGAAAGACAAGAAATCCTTTGCCGAGAGGGTCAAGGACATCACCAAGGCGGGCGATAGCCAGTAGTTTGTGCGAACTGCGGCCC
Source organism: Rhodoblastus acidophilus (assembly GCF_900187365.1). Taxonomy (GTDB): domain Bacteria; phylum Pseudomonadota; class Alphaproteobacteria; order Rhizobiales; family Beijerinckiaceae; genus Rhodoblastus; species Rhodoblastus acidophilus. The sequence goes on along the minus strand of NZ_FYDG01000001.1, from coordinate 949,781 downwards.
GAGTTTTTCGCTCGGGCCGTTTGCTTTGGGCGCGGTATTTTTATGGTTTTGTTGTTTTTGCGGTTTGGCCGCGGATTTCGGTAAAACTCAACCGGAAGTTGAAACGGATTGGCGCGAAACGCGCGAAAAGGCCCAAATTCCTGCGAAAAACGTGCAAGATTCTGGAAAAAACCGTGTGTTTTCGTCGCTACAGCTTGCAGGTTGCGAAAGCGGGGTGGTCTCAACAGGGGCGTCTCGCCGTTGCCGGCGATGCTGATTGTTTCTTGTAAAACAATTAGATGTGCCTGCTGTTCGCGCGCCCCTGATGGTTTCACGTGAAAACAAAAAGGGAACATTCGCGCCAGGCCGGCGCGTCGCCCAACTTTCTTGTTTTCACTTTCGGCGCGGCGGCCGCCGCGTCAGGCGGTTGGTCCTGACGGCGGCGTCGGCGCATACCAATTCAGCTTGTCGCGCAGCTTCACCACATGGCCGACGATGATGATGGTCGGACCCTTCAGGCCCGCCTCCACCGCCTTGGCCGCCAGATCCGAAATCGTGCCGGTCACGGTGATCTGACTGGGGCGCGTGCCGTTTTCGATCACGGCGGCGGGCAGGGCGGGATCGGCGCCGCGCCTCACGAATTCCTTCATCAGGAAGTCGAGATGCGTCAGCCCCATATAGACCGCCACGGTCTGGTTGGGCCGCAGCAGCGTGGACCAGTCGAGCTCGATCGGGCCGTCCTTGCCGTGGCCGGTGACGAACACGCAGGATTGCGCGTAATCCCGGTGCGTCAGGGGGATGCCGGCATAGGACGAGCAGCCGGCGGCGGCGGTGACGCCCGGCACGACCTGGAACGGAATCTTGTGATCGGCGAGCTTGTCGATCTCCTCGCCGCCGCGCCCGAAAATGAAGGGGTCGCCGCCCTTGAGCCGCAGCACGCGCTTGCCCTGGCTGGCGAGCTTCACCATCAGCTCGCCGATCTCCTCCTGCGGCAGCGCGTGATGCGAGCGCCGCTTGCCCACATAGATGCGCTCGGCGTCGCGGCGCACCCGCTCGAGAATGGTGGGTTCGACCAGCCGGTCGTAAAGAACCACATCGGCCTTCTGCATCAGCCGGAAGGCGCGGAACGTCAGCAGGTCGGGATCGCCGGGGCCGGCGCCGACCAGATAGACCTCGCCCCTGACCTCGGCGTCGGGCGTCGAGCCGTCCGGGCGGACGCGCCAGATTTCATGATCGAGCACGGCGCGGGCGCCGTTCTCGTCGCCGGCCAGCGCCATTTCCACCGCCGGCCCCTCATAAAACCGTTCCCAGAACCGCAGCCGCGCCGAATGGCTCGACAATTTGTCCCCCAGCGCGGCGCGGCCTTCTCCGGCCAGCGACGCCAGCCGGCCATAGGCGGCGGGGATCAGGGTTTCGAGCCGCGCCTTCAACATGCGCCCGAGCAGCGGCGCCTCGCCGCCGGTCGAAATGGCGACGATCAGCGGCGAGCGGTCGAGCACGGACGGGTTGATGAAATCGCTGAGCTTGGGGCGATCGGCGACATTGACCAGCGCCCCGGCCTGGCGCGCCCGCGCCAGCAGCGCGGCGTCCGGCTCCTCGTCGCCGTCCGGCGCGAAATAGCACAGCGCGCAGCCGGCGAAGGCGTCGGCGCGCGCGAGGTCGCCGCGCGCGAACCGGCCGTCGAGGACGAGAAATTCGGCGCAAGGCTGGTCCGCGAACAGCACGACTTCGGCGCCGGCGGAAAGCAGGGCGCCGACGCGGCGCGCGGCGATGGGGCCGTTGCCGACGACGGCGACGCGCCGCCCGGCGAGGGTCAGAAAGAGAGGCTGACGGTCCATTTTATCGCGTGATCCATGCGTCCCGGTCGCGGGCGCTCCAGAATTGCTCGGCAAGCGCCTGCGCGGCGGCCTGATCCGCCGCCGCGCCGCAGGTTTTCAGCGCCAGCGCCATCGTGCCGGCGACCGCGGCTTCGGCGTAGGCGTCTCGGGTCTCGCCGCGCCAGACGGCGACGAGGCGTTTGAGGTCCATGTCCTCGTCCGGCGTCTGCCGGGGCTCCTCGATCAGGGGCTCCCAGCGCTCCTCGAAGGCGACGCCCTCGCGCAGGCCGAGCGTCTCGCAGGGTTTGCCCGGACGCCGTTCGATTTCGCCGCCTTCGCCGCGAAACACGATCATGTCGCGCTCGCCGAGCAGCGCGGCGGCGCCGCGATGGGTCGCCATATAGTTGGGATGGAAAATGCCTTGCAGCAGGCAGGGCGCGGCGAAGGGATTGATCATGCGCGCGATCGTATGGACCGGCGAGCGCAACCCGAGGATCGGCTTGAACCCCATCATCCGCGCCAGCGGCGGGCTGATCGCGGCGAGGTCGAGATAGGCGAAGTTTTTCTGCGACAGCGCCGCGCTCGCCTCGGCAAGGTCGCGCGCCGGCGTGACGCCGAGGGCGCGCAAAACTTCGCCGGTGTAGAGCCGGCCGGCCGTGTGGCCGTCGAAGCCGTGCATGAACACTTTGCGCCCCGACTGCGCCAGCGCGAGAGCGGCGAGCAGGAACCAGGGCAGCTGCCGCTTCTTGCCGGCGTAGGAGGAAAAGTCGATGTCGGCGGCGGGGCCGCCCTGCGGCAGGGTTTTCCGCACGGCGCGGACGAAGCCGGCGATTTCCTCGGGGCTTTCCTCCTTCACGCGCAGCAGCATCAGAAAGGCGCCGAGCTGCTCGGGCAGCACGTCCCCGGCGAGGATCATGGCCATGGCCTGTTCGGCCTCCTCGACGGTGAGCGGGCGCGACAGATTGCGGCCCCGGCCGAGGATGGCGATGAAGCGGGCGAAAGGGTGCGGCGCCAAGGGCGAGAAGGCGGGCGAAGGGGCTTGGGAAGTGGCTTGGGACATGGGCGTTCCGGGCTTTCGCCCCTCATAGCATGAGCGCGCCGCGCAGCGAAACACTTGCGCGATCCGACGAGAGGAACGTCCGTTCGACTCGAAGGTTATCGCTTTGTTCATCGAATTGGTCGTTGGGAGCGCATTCGCCATGAAGCCAGCCGTTGGGGCCACGAACGCAGCCGGGCCGCGCGTGGGAAAAGTCCGCGCGCTTGATCGTGTGCTGTTGTTGAAGCCGCGCGTGATGTCGCTGGTGGTGCTGACCGGCGCGGTCGGCTATCTGCTCGCCCCCGGGCCTTTCGACGCGCTGAATTTCCTCGCGGCGATCTGCGCCATGGCTGGGGCGGCCGGCGCCTGCGGCGCGCTCAACATGTGGTGGGACGCCGACATCGACGCGCAGATGGCCCGCACGGCGGCCCGGCCAATCCCGCGCGGCGCGGTGGCGCCGCGAGAGGCGCTGGTCCTCGGCCTGGCGTTGGCGCTGCTGTCGATTGTCGCCATGACGGCGCGGGTCAACGCCCTTTCCGGCGCCTTGCTGGCGCTGACCGTCGTCATCTACATCCCCTTTTACACCATGGGCCTGAAACGGCGCACGCCGATGAACATCGTCTGGGGCGGCGCGGCGGGCGCGCTGCCGCCGGCGATCGGCTGGGCGGCGGCCGGGGGCGAGTTGGGGCTCGCGCCCGTGGCTTTGTTCCTGCTGATTTTCTTCTGGACGCCGCCGCATTTCTGGGCGCTGGCGCTGCGCCGCAGCGGCGATTACGCGCGAGTCGGCGTGCCGATGCTGCCCAACGTCGCCGGCCCCGGGCGAACCTGCCGGCAGATCGTGATCTACAGTCTGGCGCTGGCGGCGGCGTCCTTCCTGCCGCTGGTCATCGCCAAGCTCGGCGCGCTCTACGCGCTGGCCGCCGCCGGTCTCAACGCCGTCTTCCTTTGGAAGTCGCTAAGACTTTACGGCCTGCGCGACGGCCCCGTTCTCGCGCGCGACAAGGCCGCGCTGAACCTGTTCGGCTATTCCGTCGGCTATCTGTTCGCCCTGTTCGCGATCATGCTGCTGCACGCGCTGGTTTTCTGACGCCGCTCCCGTCAGTTGCGCGCGCAGGGCTCCAACGTCAGCCGATAGGTGTAGCAATCGCCGCGGAACGTGCTCTCGACATATTCCACCATCTGGCCCGAGGTCGCCTGGGTCCGGCGTTTGATCAGCAGGCAGGGTTGCGGCGAGTCGAAGCCGAAAGCGACGTTTTCGTCGTCGCTGCTCAACACCGCCTCAATGCTCTGCTCGGATTCGCCGAGCCGGACGCCGCACACCTTGGCGAGATGGTGGTAGGCCGCGCCCTCCACGTTCCAGTCGGCCATTTCGGGCGCCAGCGTGAGGTCGAACCACGCGATTTCGCGCGAAAGCGGCGCGCCGTCGCCGAGCCGAAGCCTTACAAGCCTCAGGAAATGGGCGGTGGACGGCCGGTTGAACACCGAGGCGATCACCCGGTCGCGCACGATGTCGCGCGACAGCAGGCGCGTGGAGGGCTCAAGACCCAGTTCGCGCATTTCATCGGTGAACCCCTTGAGCCGGCCCGTCCGCTGCGCGGCGCGCTGCGGGGCCTTGGCCACCGCGCCGCTGCGCCGGCTGGTGCTGAGCAGGTCGTCCTTGCGCAGCTCCTCGTAAAACCGGCGTACGGTGGTGCGGCTGAGATCGAGCCGCTCCGCCAGCATGCGCTCCGCCGGCAGGCTCTGGCCTTCCTCGATCTCGCCGGTTTCCAGCATCTTGTTGAAGGCGCGCGCCATCTGCTTGTAGACGGGTTCGGCCAGACCGCGGTCCGGCGCAAGCGATTCGATCAGTCGTTCACTGGAGATCATGATGTTCAATGGTCTTCCGCCGTTCAAGCCAAGCCGCAAAGCGCTTCGATAATGTCAACATCATGGCGCTGTTGACGCTGAACGGAAGATGAATGGGCGCTTTTCGCCTCCTTTCAGAGGATTAGAAGCCGAGCGGCACGGCGCGCCGGTGCGGCAGGCCCGGTTGGCGCGGCGCAGCCGGCCGGGGCGGCCACGCGAGCGCGCTGAAGGGAATGGGATCGAGCGACAGCAGCGGGCTGTAGGATGGATCGGCCAGCAGGCCCTCGCCCCAGGCGGAGCGCAGGTTGCGCAATTCGCGCTGCATGCGCTGCGACTTGTCCGGCGCCTCGTCCTTGCCGCGCGAGGCGGATTCGCGGTGCATCAGCTTGGCGTGGGGCGTCTGCACCACGCGCAGCCCCTGCGACCGCAATTTCAGGCAATAATCGACATCGTTGAAGTTGATCGGGAAGTTCAGCGCGTCGAAGCCGCCGGCGGCGTCGAACAGCTGTTTGTCCGTCAGCAGGCAGGCGGCCGTCGCCGCGCTGCATTCATGGGCGGCGAGCAGCATGTCGGCGTAGCCGGGATCGCCGTCGATGCGATCGTTGAAAGCGTGGGTCGCGGCGAGGCGCGGTCCCAGCACCACGCCGCCATGTTGGACGACGCCGCTCGGCCACAGCAATTGCGCGCCGACCGCGCCGACGTCGGGCTCGGCGATGCGGCCGAGCATGTCCTCCAGCCAGCCCTTGTGCAGCGCCTCGACGTCATTGTTGAGCAGCAGCAGGTATTGGCCGGTCGCGACCGCGGCGCCGGCGTTGATGACGCCGGAAAAGTTGAAGGCGCCGGAGACGCGGAACACCCGCAGGCCCCGCGCGGCGATCTCCTCGAAATAATCCAGCGTCTCGCGCTGGCCCGATTCATTGTCGAGCACGATGATCTCGTGCGGCCCGAGATCGGCGGTGGCGAACAGCGAGTCGATGCAGGGGCGCAGCAGATCGACCCGGTCGCGGGTGGGAATCAGGATCGAGACCTTGCCGGGCGCCGGCGGTCGCGCCAGTTTGAGCCGCGGGAAGGCGAAGCCGAGGGCGGGCTCGATCCGCGCCGGCGCCTTGCGCGCGTCGAAATGGGCCTTGGCCGCCTGCATCAGCGCCGGCCCCATGGCGCGGGCGTCGAAGCGCGGCAGACGCGCCAGGAAGCCGGGAATATGCACGGGCGTCGCTGCGAGCGGAAAGGACTGGCGCGGCCCGCGCGCCCGGCGCCGGTCGAAGGCGAAATTGCACAGGCGGAACAGGGAATCGACGCCGGCCTGCAAGGCTGCGCGCAGAAAATCACGCCGCGCAGCGAAAAACAGGGCGCCTGCGCCCTGTTCGAGCAGGCGTTCATAGTCGAAGGCCGGCAGCGCGACCGGCCATTCGCCCTCCTCGCCGGCGCTCAGGGTGAAATCCGCATAGGCCCAGGGCGCGGCGGGAAAAGCCTTGAGCGCGGCGGCGAAGGCCGCCAGCGCGCCGGGGTCTAACAGGGTTCCGCCCAGGGCGAAGACGAATGTGTCGCAGCCGCTGGCGTCCTGATCGAGAAACTGCCCCAGCGCCGCCGGGTCGAACTGCGCCGCCCCGGCGCCGTCGAGCACGGCGGCGAGCCAGTCGCATCCTTTCTGCGCTTCGAGCGTCTCCAGGCTTTCCTGCGCGCCGGCCTCGCCGATCAGCACCACGGCGACGGGCGTCGGCTCCGGCTCGCGCGGGGGCTGCGCCGCGAACCGCCGCCGCCATTCGCCGATCACGGTGAACGGCAGGGATTGCGGCATGATCTCGTCGAAGAATTCCGCGCGCAGCCGCTGCGATTCGAGATCGGCTCCGCTGCGGATGAAATTGGCGAGGCCGTCGGCGAAGGCGGCGAAAAACACCGGGCTGCCCGGAAGCTCCTGCCCGTTGTCGTCGATCACGCGCGCCTGATGCGCGCGGCCGTCGGCGAAATGCTCGGGTAGGAACAGGTCGAAGGCGCGCCGAGGCCGGGCCTTGGGGCCGTCGTCGATGTGAACCCAGCTCGACGCGCGGGCTTCCGCCACCACCTGACCCTCCACCAGGGCGCGAACCCGGCCCTCCGCGACCCCGGCGCCGAGCCAGCCATTGAGACGCAAGCCGCCGAGCCAGCGCGCCTCGCCTTCCTGGCCCGCCTCCTGCGCGATGAGAAAGGGGGCGTCGAGGCAGGCGAGCGCCGTCTCGCCATTGGCCAGACGCAGTTCAAGCCGCCGCGCCTGAGCCAGCGCGCCCGGCGGAAGCGAGAACACGAATCCGTGGCAGCCGTCCGACGCGCCGCCGTTCTCGCCGGCGCCGGCCTGCGGCTGGCCCGCGAGATGGGCGTCGTAAAGGACGGCGCGCGCCAGCCCGACCGGGCGTCCGTCGACCAGCAGGTCGACCGCCAGGCGGCGCAGCGGATGGGCTGAATCGAACGCATGGCCGCCAATCCGGTTCTCCGACAGGAGGACAAGAGACGCGTGGATGGTGTGCGTGGCGTCGCTCATGCGCTTTCGTTCCTTGCGCGCGCTTCGGAGTCCATGGCGCGGCGCGCGGCGAGCCAGTCCGCCACGCGCTCGGCCGTCTTGCGGTCGCACAGGCGCGGATCGAGCGCAAGCTCCGCGCTATGGAAGGGCAGGGCGCCCGAGGACCAGTCGAAACTGGCGCGCGGCAGGCGGCAGGCCGCCGCCAGCGCGTCCAACCGGCCGAAATGGCGGGTCCGCGACCCCGACATCAGTTCCGTGACGCCGTGAGCGGCGACGAGATCGGGCAATTGGGCCTCCTCAACCGGGCCGGTCACCAGCACATTGCCCGGCGCCATGGCGGCGAAATCGTCGAGGCAGGCGCCGAACACGACCAGCAGCGCCGGGTCGCCGCGCCGGCGCAGCGCATGCGCCAGGGACAGCGCCAGCGCGTCGGCGCCGGCCTCGGGCTGCGGCGACAGCAGGCCGAGCACGCGCCCGCCCTCCACCTGCGGCGTGAAGGCGGCGACATCCGGCGGCGACAGCACCCGCGCCTGCGGAAACAGTCGGCGCGCCACATAGGCGGTCATTTGGTCGAGCGGGCGCAAGGTCGCGCCGGCGCCGGCGGCTTCCTGCCAAAAACGCAGGCGCTGCGCCGTGTCCGGGCAGTCCGATAGCGCATGGGCGCAGGCGGGGCAGGGTTGCGCGTCCGCAAGATGCTGGCAGGTTCGCTCTGGTCGAGGCGGTCGCGCGAACCATTCCAACCCGGCGATGGCCAGCTCCAGCTCGCCGAGACGCGGCAGCATGGCGAGGAGCGGCGCGGGCAGGGCGTGCGAGAAAAATAGCGTGATCCCGGTCAGGCGCAGGCGCACCAGCCATTTGCCGAGCGCGTCGAAACCGCGCGGCTCGCTCAGGTCGAATTCGAGCGATTGCGGGCTGACCCCCGCGGGGCCGCGCAGCGTCGCAAGCCGCTGTTGCGGATCGTAGCGACAGATCAGCGGCGCCGGCGCGTCGGCGGCGAAACCGGCCGCCTCGGCTTCAGCGTCCGCCGCGTCGGCGCCCAGGGCGGCGACGATCAAACGGAACGGCCGGAGTGGCGCGTCGAGCCGCTCCAGCGCCGCGCGCGCGCGATTGAGCGGATCGGCGCGCAGGAAGGCGGCGCATTCCGCCTCGTGCCCGGGAAAACGGCTGCGCAGCGCCTGCATGTTGCGCACCACCAGCCGGCGTTTTTCCGCGCCGAACGACAGCGAGCCGGCGTGGCCGACATAGACGCCGGCGGCGCAGACGGTGCGAAAACCCTTCTCGCGCGCTCGCAGGCAGAATTCGACGTCCTCGTAATAGCCGCGTCCGTAAACTTCCGGCAGCGGTCCCACCGCATCGAGGCAGGCGCGGGTGATGTAGAGGCAGAAGCCGATTCCATTGGGCAAGTCGATCAACAGGTCGCCATTGGCCTGCCGCGCCAGAGCGTCGAGCCGCGCGACCTCGCGCTCGCCGGGCAGCGGGCTGCAGGCGTTGGGGATGGGAAAGCTGCAGGTTTCGCCATTGTTCGACAGCGGCGTCAGCGCACCGACGTCCGGCGCGGCGCGCGACAGCGCCGCGAGGCGCGCGAAAACGCCGCGCGGGGGCAAGGCGTCGGCGTTGAGTAGAATGACGTCGCCGCCGTCGCAGATCGACAAGGCGCGATTGACCGAAGCGGCGAAGCCCAGGTTTTCGGGGTTGCGGATCAGCTCCAGCCGCCCCGAGGCGGCGTTGATGTCGAGCCAGCCGCTGAGGGCGGCGTTCGGACTTGCGTCGTCGACCACCACCACCCGCCCGCCGACCTCGTCGAGTTGCGCCATGGCCGCCGTCAGGCAGGCGCGGGTCGCGGCGAAATCCTCATAGACGGGAACGATCACCCACAGGCGGGCGCTTTGCGTCGCGCGCGCGGCAGCCGGGGCCTCTGGCGCCGCCGCCCAGCTGGCGACGTGCCGGCCGCGACATCGAAGCGTGACGCCGGCGAGGCCCTCCGGGTCCAGGCTCAGGTCCACGGCCTCCACCCCCTCCAGTCGCAAAGGATGCTGCGGCGCCGGCGTCAAGAGGGTCGTCGTGCAGGGATCGCGCCGCTCCAGAAGGTCCGGCGCCTCGCCGGCGCGCCACGCCGCCCAGCCGGTCAGACGTCCGGCGATGGTCTGCAGGCGCAGAATCGCCGGCGTCCCTTCGGCGAAGACCTCGGCGAGGGCGAGCCGCAACAGGTCGAGCCCGCAGGCGGGGTCGTCGATCGCCGCGCGCGCCGCGATCAGTTTCTCGTCGCGATGGCCCCATTGCAGCACGAAGCGCAGCACGGCGCGGTGGGTCGGGTCGAGGTCGAGGGCGCGGACGAGGTCGGCCCGGGCGAGCGCCTCTAGCCCGGCGCCGCGCGCCGACTCGGAGCGCAGCAGGAAATCGAGCGCGTCTGCCGCGCCGAGGCGACAGCGCCTGTCAGCGAAACGGAACGCGCTGGCGAAGTCGCCGCGCCGCAATCGTTCCGCCGCCAATCGGGCCAGCGCCTCGTCGTGGCCGCCGCGGTCGATGAGCAGGGGCTCGCCGTTCACGTCCGTCTCTCGCTGCGCGGGCAGGCCAGCAGGGTCGGCTAGCGCTGCCAGGGCTGCTGGATCCCTTGAGGCGGCGGGGCGCTGCCCCCCTGGCTCAGGGTCAGGAAGGGCTCGAGCATCGAGCCGGCGAACAGGTGCGACAGCCAGTCCCAGGATGCGCCCGGGGTGAGCAGCAAGCCCCAGATGTCGAAATATTTGCCCTCGATCACCCGCACTTCGGAGAAGCCTGCGTTCATGGCGACCCGGCCGAGCCGCTGCGCCGTAAAGCCGGTGTTGTGGGCCATGTAATGCGCGCCATTGGCGATCATTTCGCTATGGCCGAACAGCATGTCGATGGGGCGGATGGCGCCGGCCGGAGACTGGTAGGCCACGGCCTCGGCGCCTTCGGCGAGGATGAAGCGGGCGATGGCCAGCAGGCTGGGGCAGGTGACCAGCGCGAAACCGCCCGGTTTGATGACCCGGCGGAACTCCCGAAAGGCGGGAATGACCTCGTGCGCGTGCAGATGCTCGATCGCATGAGAAGAATACACCACATCCACGGCCGCGTCGCGGATCAACGCCCGCATGTCAACGATGGAGCCGATGACGTCGGGTTCGTTGGCCGGAACGATGTCGAGCCGGATCTCCGACCAATCCTGCGGCGTGAAGATTTGGGGAATTCTGCCCGAATTGCGGGGACCCGAGCCGGCGTTCAGGATGATTTTCTTCAATGCGTCATTCATCCTACGTCCTCTTGATTTGCGCTTGAGGCGCCGCGGCTGCGCCGGACGATGAAGGGGGCCGGGCGTTTTTCCGGCGATTCGGGGGCGTCGGCCGCGTCGGTGGGCGCTTCCGGATCAGGCGCCGGAACGGGAAGCCCGAGAATGTCCATGGCCTGACGCAGGCAATCCTTCTTGGCGTAGCGCGCCAGCGCCGTCTCGCGCGCGGCCGCGCCCAGCGCCGCATAGTCGGACGGCGCGGCCAGAACGCGCGAGACTCTTTCGGCGAGGCCCGCGGGTTCGTGAAACGGCGTGAGCAGGCCGTTGACCCCATCGTCGATCGCCTCGCGCACCGGCGGCGTATCGGAGCCGATCACGACGCACCCCAGCGCCATCGCCTCGATCATCGACCAGGACAGCACGAATGGAACCGTGAAATAGACGTGAACGGTGGTGGTCTGAAGCAGCTGAACGAAGCGGTCGTAGGGTTGCGGCGGCAGGAAATGCACGCGCGACAGGTCGAGCCTGTCGGCCACCTCGTCGAGATAGATCGACTTCCAGCTCTTGCCTTGTTCGGGAGCCGCGCCATAGGAGACATCGTCGCCGCCGATGATGACGGCCTGGGCGTTCGGCCGCGCCGCCAGAATGTCCGGCAGCGCGCGCATGAACACATGATAGCCGCGCATCGGCTCGAGGTTGCGGGCGACGAAGGTCACGATCTCGTCGCCGCGATGCAGCACGCGCCCGCCCGGGAGTTCGAACTGCGCATTGGCGTCCGGCATTAGACGCGCGTCGTCCACGCCCTCATGGACGACGTGAATCTTGGGGTGGAATTCCGAGGGATAGGTCTGCTTTTGCCATGAGGTCGGCGACAAGCCGAGATCGGCGTCCACCAGAGACAGCAGCGTCGCGGCGTTCTTGCAATGGATCGCGACGATGCCGTCGACCCCGAATTGCGGATCGTCGGGATCGAAGTGAATGTCCTGGCCCTCGGGGCGGTAGTAGAATTCGCAGTAGATCGCGATTTTGGCCTTGGGAAAGAACGGCCGCAACGGCAGCGTCTCGCCCCAGCCGCAATGACCGACGATCAGGTCGGGGGTGAAACCCTTGGCTTGCAATTCGCTCAGGGCGAAAAGAACCTGCGTGGCGCGACGGCCTTCTACGTCGAGGCGACGGGCGAAGGGATGCGTTTGCGAGACATTGAAGAACGGCATCCTGTAGCGCAGTAGTTCCACGCCGGGGAGGTCCTGCGCCGTTTCGGACCCGATGGCGACGACGCGATGGTCGGGAGATTTGGCCAGCTCTCCCGCCAGTCCACGGAACTGGGCGGGAAAATTGTTGTGAACAAATAAGATCTGCATCCTGCTCATCTCGCGAGGGCCGTGGGCCACGGTCCTGGCCGCGTTCTTGATTAGAGCAATTCGCCGGAAAAGAAACAGAGGTCTTCGGCGACAGTTAACCTGGCGAGGTTCAAATGAAAACGCCGCGCGACAAGCGCGCGGCGCGGAGCGCTGGGACAGCGGCCGGTCTTACTTGAAGCCGCTCGAGATGGTCTCATGCGAGACGATATTGAGCTTCGCGCCCGAATACGTCAGCGTATGACCGTCGGTGAAGGTCAAGGTCGTGGCGCCGCCCGCGATGGTGGACGTCGAAGCCACGCCGCCGTTCGAGGCGTTCGAGACGATGTCGATCGTCGTGTCCGCGCCGCCGACGATGGTCGAATTGGCGCTGCTCCAGTAGAAGATCGTGTCGTGGCCCGTGCCGCCGACAATGCTCGAATTGCCGGAAGCGACGCCGATCGTATCCGAGCCGGAGCCCAGCGTGATCGTGTCGTGGCCAGAGCCGGTCCAGGCGGTGAGCGTGCCGCTGCCGCCATGGATCGAGTTGTTGCCCTGGGCGAGACCGACATAGACGTCGCCGATACCCGCGTTGATCGTGTCGGACGAGCCTGCGAACCGGCCCGCCCAGACGGTCGTCTGGCCGCCGCCGGCGTGCAGCGTGTCGTTCACCGTGTCGATCACGCTGCGGCCGCCGCCGAAAACGGTGTCATTGCCGGAGCCCGTCCAGATCGTGTTGACGCCGGTCTGATAGACAGAGCCCTTGGTCGGATCGTTGATGTTGCGGATGTCGTCGGTGTTGTAGCCGATGATGAGGTTGTCGCCGGCCCAGGCGCCGAGTTGGTCCGAACCGGAGCCCGCGACCAGCGTATCGGCGGAATTCGACCAGCCGCCGCCCCAGAGAAATTCCGTGCCGCTGCCTGCGTGCATCTCGCTGTGGCCGCCGCCCCAAAGCGTATCGTCGCCGGCGCCGCCCCAGATGGTGTTCTGCACCGCCGAGCCGGTGGTGGACCCAATGGCCGTGCCGTAGAGCACGTTGTGGCCGTCGGCGACGCCGAGAATCTGGCCGGCGCCCGATCCGGCCACAATCGTGTCATAGGAATAGGCGGCCGACGAAGACGTGTCGCCGCCGTAATAGCCGCTACCCGATCCGGCTTGGATTAAGGTGCGGCCGGCCGTTCCGCCGTAAATGTTGTTAAAGCCAGAACCGCCGGTGATCGTCTCCCTGGATCCAGGGCCGCCGACCACCACGAAGCTGCCCGCGCCGAGCGAGATGCTTTCGCCGGTGTTGCCGCCACCGATGATCGTGTCCATCAGCGGACCATTGTTTTCGATCGTCAGCTTGTCGGCATATTCGCCAATCGCAATGACATTGCCGCCAGAGGCGTCCGTCACGGAAATGGGCGATCCGTTCGGATCGTTGGCGATGAACAAGTGCCCCGGCGACGTCAAGCTCGCTGCGCCGCCGTCCTCATCCAAAACGAGCGACGTCCCCTTGCCCGACGCCGGCTGAAGGCCGTTAGCGGCCAGAGCCTGTTCGATCAGGCTCTGTGTGAAACCATTTAAGGTCTGACCTAAGTAGGTCTCAAGACTTGATTTGTTAAGGTTATATGTAAAGGTCACAGCCGTCCCCGCTTTTATCTATCTTTGCTCAAACTCACGCGACGGCGTTCGCCATCGCGCGGAAAACTTTCAGTTTCGACTCGGGCGGCCGCGCCGCCGGAGCCCAGTTTGCGACCGAGACGTCGCCGACCGCGGCCGGAGACAATTCGACGCGCAGACCGACCAGGGGGTCGGCGCCCGCTGCGCTGACGATCTCGATCTCGCGGCCCCGCCGACTCACCACGGGCGCCCCCAAAAACAGGGCGCTGGCCACGATCTCGAAATTCTCCGCAGCGGCGCCCGACAAACGCAGCCGCAAGCCCGCGAGCGGAAGCGCGCGGCTCCGTGTTCCGACGAAAGTTCCAGGCCCCGCCCAGTCCATCCAGCGCGGAGGATTGGTGGCGAGAAGCGGTTGCAGGTCGAGCGAGACGCCATTCGGGAAAGCGCCGCGAACTTCCAAGCCTTCGATCGGCGCCGGCGCGTCAGGCCCCCCAATCCAGGCGCCAAGCGCCGTCTGCAGGTCGCCGCGCCGCGCAACATGCGCGAGCAAGCAGGGGGCGCCCTGTTCGGAAGCTGGGGCGACCTGCGCGTCCACCGGCGCGGCCTGATCGCCGCTCAACGGCTCGATCCGAAACGACGCTTCAAGTGGGTCGCCGGCGGCCCTGGCCACGATTTTGACCAAAAGCTGACCCGGTTGTTCCGCGCGTACGATCGCGAAATCGCCCGGAGCGGACAGAAATCCAGAGACGACGCCGGGCGTGGAGATCACTTCCAGGAAAGGCGCGCTCGTCGGCATCGGCTTGACGATGGCGAAAGGAGAAGGACCGTGCGCTGAACCCGTCGCATAGCGCAAAAGGATCAGACCACGATTGACCGTGATCGCCGTCTCTTGCTCTTGCGTCGCCTGCGTCAATACAACCTCCTGGTAGATGATTACAACCAACGGTATGGTTGCGGTTACGGGCTTTTACCAGTCGTTATCCTTTACCTCCCGTAAACCTTTACCATTCGTAAGTCTTTCCCTTTCGTAACATTAGCTCCGCCGGTTTGCCAAACGAAAAATTGCTGCACATGCGAGATTGCGCCGAATGGGCATTGACAAAGCGACGTGACATTATGAACGCGTGATTTGCCGTTTGCGTCGCTTACGCTTGAAAGCGAAGCAATATCAATATAATGATGCAAAAAGTTCGGGCCGGTCTTGCGCGACGCTTCCGGAATTGCGAGGGCGCCTCCGCTAAGGCGTGACTTGATTTTAAGCAAGTCTGCTGCGGCTTGTGTAAATCGTAGGCAATACAACCTGAAAGTGTATTTTTGGGCTCCCGTGAGTAACACGGGCAGCGCGCTAACACTCGATAGAATAGACGAAAGATGGAGGATTGGCCTGGTGCGGACGACGGCGTGTCGGCAAGGAATTGCAACCGGAAGGGGTTGCCAGGGGTGGCTCCGACTGGGGCGGCGAGCGTGGCGCTGATGCGAGTCGGTTGTTCAAGGTCTATAAAAAACAACGAGTTGTTGAATAAGCTGTCAGGATTCGAAATGCACGGGTATGGTTGCGCTTAAGCTTGTCGGCGGCCCTAAAATCAGGCAAGTCGCGCAAATTCGTGGAAAAATCCCGCGCGAGCGCAAAATGCGTGTTGTTGCGGAGCGGGTGAGCCGCTCCGGCCGGTTGTACGTGCGAACGGAAATACGGCGGGAATCAGATGAACTCGACCTTGAGGATTTCGTAGCTCTTGCCGCCGCCGGGCGTGTTCACTTCCACGGTGTCGCCGACCTTTTTGCCGATCAGCGCCCGCGAAATCGGCGAGGAAATGGAGATGCGGCCGGATTTCACGTCGGCTTCCGTGTCGCCGACGATCTGGTAGCGCTTCTCTTCCTCGGTGTCTTCGTCGATCAGGGTCAGGGTCGCGCCGAACTTCACCCGGTCGCCAGACAGTTTGCTGACGTCGATCACGTCGGCGCGGGCGATCTTGTCCTCGAGTTCGGCGATGCGCCCCTCGTTGAGCGACTGCGATTCCTTGGCCGCATGATATTCAGCGTTTTCGGACAGGTCGCCGTGGGACCGCGCTTCCGAAATAGCTTCGACGATGCGCGGACGCTCAACCTGCTGGCGATGCTTCAATTCCGCTTCCAGCGCGGCGAAGCCGGCGGCGGTCATGGGCAGCTTTTCCATCCTAATGTCTTTCTTTTCAGTCGGTTCCGTGGACGGAGCCGGCAAGGGCCAAACGCGCGACGCGCCCCGATGGGGCGCGTCGGCTTCAAGCGAAGAGGGCGGATATGATCCTTCATTCGCTGGGGAAGGTCAACTCCGGGCCTTTAGATGAAATAGTCCTGCAACGCCCGCACTTCCAGGTCTCCGGCGCGATAGGCTCGCACGCCCTCCGCCGCGGCCAGCGCGCCCGCGAGCGTCGTGTAATAAGGCGCCTTGTGCAGCAGCGCGGCGCGGCGCAGCGAGCGCGAGTCCGCGAGCGCCTGCGCCCCTTCGGTTGTGTTGAACACCAGCTGGACGCCGCCGTTCTTGATGGCGTCGACCACATGCGGGCGTCCCTCGGACACCTTGTTGATGCGCTGCGCCGGGATCCCCTGCTCATTGAGGAAGCGCGCGGTGCCTCCGGTCGCCAGCACCTTGAAGCCCAGGCTCGCCAGCAGCTTGACGGCGTCGAGCACGCGCACCTTGTCGGTTTCGCGCACCGAGACGAACAGCGCGCCGGAGGTCGGCACTTTGGCGCCGGCGCCGAGCTGGCTCTTGGCGAAGGCCACGTCGAACGAGCGATCGAGGCCGATCACCTCGCCGGTCGAGCGCATTTCCGGGCCGAGCACGGTGTCGACGCCCGGGAAGCGCGCGAAGGGGAACACCGCTTCCTTCACGCCGACATGCCCGCCCTTCCAAGGCTTCAGCTCGAACGACGCCAGGGCCTCGCCGGCCATCACGCGCGAGGCGATTTTCGCGATGGGCAGGCCGATCACCTTGGCGACGAAAGGCACGGTGCGCGAGGCGCGCGGATTGACTTCGAGCACGTAGATCTCGCCGTCCTTCAGCGCATATTGCACGTTCATCAAGCCGCCGACATTGAGGGCCAAGGCCAGTTTGCCGGTCTGTTCCTTGAGCTTGGCGATCATCTCCGCGCCCAGCGAGCGCGGCGGCAGCGAACAGGCGGAATCGCCGGAGTGGATGCCGGCTTCCTCGATATGCTCCATCACGCCGGCGACGAACACGTCGGTTCCGTCCGACAGGCAATCGACGTCCACTTCCACCGCATCGACCAGATAGCGGTCGAACAGCAGCGGATTTTTGCCCAGCACCATATTGATCTGGCCGGTCTTGTCGTTCGGGTAGCGCGACTTCACGTCGGAGGGCACCAGGCCGGGCAGCGTGCCGAGCAGATAGTCGTCGAGGTCGCCCTGGTCGCGGATGATCGCCATGGCGCGGCCGCCGAGCACATAGGAGGGGCGAACCACCAGAGGCAGGCCAAGGTCGCCGGCGACGATGCGCGCCTGCTCCACCGAATAGGCGATGCCGTTCTTGGGCTGCTTCAGGCCGAGCTTGTCGAGCAGACGCTTGAACTGGTCGCGGTCCTCGGCGAGGTCAATCGACTCCACGGAGGTGCCGAGGATCGGAATGTCAGCCTCTTCCAGCGTCTTGGCGAGTTTCAGCGGCGTCTGGCCGCCGAACTGCACGATCACGCCATGCAGCGTGCCGTTTTCCTGCTCCTTGGCGAGGATTTCCAGCACGTCCTCGCGGGTCAGCGGCTCGAAATAGAGGCGGTCCGACGTGTCGTAATCTGTCGAGACCGTCTCGGGATTGCAGTTGATCATGATGGTTTCATAGCCGGCGTCGCTGAGGGCGAAACAGGCGTGACAACAGCAATAGTCGAACTCGATGCCCTGGCCGATGCGGTTGGGGCCGCCGCCGAGGATCACGACCTTCTTGCGGTCGCTCGGCCGCGCCTCGCAGGCGGGCTGGCCGCCAAACGGCGCCTCGTAGGTGGAATACATATAGGCGGTGGGCGAGAAGAATTCCGCCGCGCAAGTGTCGATGCGCTTGTAGACCGGGCGAACGTCGAGCGAGCGGCGCAACGCCGCGATCTCGCTTTCACTCTGCCCTGTCAGCGAGGCTAGGCGCAGGTCGGAGAAGCCGGCCGCCTTCAAAGTGCGGAAATTATCGGCGTCTTTGGGCAGGCCGAAGGTCTTGACCTTCTTTTCCAGGTCGATGATTTCGTCGATGCGGGCGAGGAACCAGGGATCGACCTTGCAGGCGTCGTGAATGTCCTGCTGGCTCATGCCCATGCGCAAAGCCTGGCCAATCACCAGAATGCGGTCGGGCGTCGGCGTGCCGAGCGCGCCGCGCAGCACGTTCATGTCATCGCCCTTGCCGATGCCGTCGATCTCGTACTCGTCGAGGCCCGACAGGCCGGTCTCCAGCGAGCGCAGCGCCTTCTGCAGCGATTCCGCGAAGGTGCGGCCAATGGCCATGACCTCGCCGACCGACTTCATCGCCGTGGTCAGCACCGGTTCGGCGCCGGGAAATTTCTCGAAGGCGAAGCGCGGAATCTTGGTGACCACATAATCGATGGCCGGCTCGAACGACGCCGGGGTGGCGCCGCCGGTGATGTCGTTGGCGATTTCGTCCAACGTGTAGCCGACGGCGAGCTTGGCGGCGACCTTGGCGATGGGGAAGCCGGTGGCCTTGGAGGCCAGCGCCGAGGAGCGCGACACGCGCGGGTTCATTTCGATCACGATCATCCGGCCATTGGCCGGATTGATGGCGAACTGCACGTTGGAGCCGCCGGTCTCGACGCCGATCTCGCGCAAAACCGCCAGCGAGGCGTCGCGCATGATCTGGTATTCCTTATCCGTCAGGGTCAGCGCCGGAGCGACGGTGATGGAATCGCCGGTGTGAACGCCCATCGGGTCGAGGTTTTCGATGGAGCAAATGATGATGCAGTTGTCCGCCTTGTCGCGGACCACCTCCATCTCATATTCCTTCCAGCCGAGAACGCTTTCCTCGATCAGCACCTCGTTGGTGGGCGAGGCGTCGATGCCGCGCTCCACGATGTCGATGAATTCCGCCTTGTTGTAAGCGATGCCGCCGCCGGTGCCGCCGAGCGTGAAGGAGGGGCGGATGATGGCGGGCAGGCCGATATCCTCCAGCGCCTCCAGCGCCTGGGCCAGCGTCTTGATATGATGCGAGCGCGGCGTATCCAGACCGATCTTGGTCATCGCCTCGCGGAACCTCTCGCGGTCCTCGGCCTTGTCGATGGCCTCCGCGGTGGCGCCGATCATTTCGATGCCGAATTTTTCGAGCACGCCCATTTTCTTGAGCGACAGCGCGCAGTTGAGCGCGGTCTGCCCGCCCATGGTCGGCAGGAGCGCGAAGCCGCCGGGAACGGCGTAGCGCTCCTTCTCGATGATCTTCGCGACGATTTCCGGCGTGATCGGCTCGACATAGGTGCGGTCGGCCAAATCCGGGTCGGTCATGATGGTCGCCGGATTGGAGTTCACCAGCACGATCCGGAAGCCCTCGGCCTTGAGAGCCTTGCAGGCCTGCGTGCCGGAATAATCGAATTCGCAGGCTTGCCCGATGACGATCGGCCCCGCGCCGATGATCATGATCGTCTGGATGTCTGTGCGCTTCGGCATGGCTGCTCTTTGTTATGTCGGGCGGAGCCCGGCTTGTCGTTGTTCGGAGGCGCCAGGTTCGGCGCGGCCGCATAAAAAAAGGCCGCGTTCCGGCCCATTGAGCCGGCGCGCGTCCTCCGCCGTGTGTCCCTGCGGGACGGGGGCTGCGCCCGGCCCGGGGCCGCTGTCGCAGCCCCTCTTTTGACGCTTCTGTTAAACGAGTTTTTTTCGGCTGTGAACCCCACTTGCGCCGATTACGCGGGGATTGCATAGAGGTGGCGACATTTTCATCGCGCCGTGATAAGCAGCACAGCCAGCATCGCCGGCCCCCAGGCCGCCCCGCCGATCGATTGCGGCGCCTTCGCGTCTGTCGCCCGCAAACGCAGGTCCCGAACCGCCAGAAGATGGAAGCCGAGATGAGAAGCCGCGCCGCCTGTTTCGCTCCGTTCCGGCCGCGCTGACGATGCTGCGGCGTCAGTTCTCCTCGTTCGTGCTGGTCGGCGGCGTCGCCACGGTCCTGCATTACTCGGTCATGATCGGCCTGAAGGAACTGGCCCATGCGCCGGTGATCCCTGCGACCCTAACCGGCTATGTCGCCGGCGGTCTGCTGAATTATGCGCTCAACCGCCGCCATACGTTCGCCACCGACCGGAGCCATGCGCAAGCGGGCTGGCGCTTCGCCGTGGTCGCCGTCGGCGGCTTCAGCCTGACCTGGGCGCTGATGGCCCTGCTGACCGGCGCCCTGGCGATTCCTTATATACTGGCGCAGATGTTCACCACCGGCGTCGTTCTGATTTACAATTTCATCGCGCATCGGCTGTGGACGTTTCGCGCCACGCGTCCGATTGCGCCACAAAGGAGTTCGCCATGAGCGAGATACCCATGAGCGAGGCGCGCGCCCTTCCACAACCGGCCATGAAGCCGGGACGCGCCGGCGTGATCGCCGCCGGACTGGTGTTTCTTGACTCGGTTCTCGGCCAGCTCGCAACCCTTCCCAATCTGGCGCCCTGGTACGAGACGCTGCACAAGCCCGGGTTCAACCCGCCGAACGCCGTGTTCGGCCCGGTCTGGACCGTGCTTTACTGCCTGATGGCGCTGGCCTTCTGGCGCATTCTCATCGCCCCGCGCCAGCCCGGCCACAGGCTCGCTATTGGCCTGTTTCTCGGCCAGTTGCTGTTCACCGTGCTGTGGTCGTTCGCTTTCTTCGCCGGGCAAAGCCCGCTGCTGGGGCTGGTCGTGGTGATCCCGCAATGGCTGCTGGTGATCGCGACGGGGGCGGCGTTCTGGCGGTTCGATCGGATGGCCGGCCTGTGCTTCGTTCCGCTGGCGCTGTGGGTCGGCTTCGCCGGCGTGCTTAATTTCGTAATCTGGCGAATGAATTAAGTAATATAAACAAGCCCTCCGGGACGCCGGAGGGCTTGTTTTCCTTGTCTCAGGCGATGATCGGGGCCGCCTTGCCCGAAAGCGCCGCCTTCAGCTTGCCGCGATCCAGTTCGCCCTCCCAGGCTGCCACCACCACCGTGGCCACGCCATTGCCGATGATATTGGTCAGCGCGCGGTTCTCCGACATGAACTTGTCGATGGAGAAGACGATGGCCATGCCCGGCACGAGGCGCGGATCGACGGCGGCCAGCGTCGCCGCCAGCGTGATGAAGCCGGCGCCGGTGATGCCCGACGCGCCCTTAGAGGTCAGCATCGCCACCAGCACGATGGTCAACTGGTGCGTCAGGTCGAGATGTACGCCGAGCGCCTGCGCGATGAACAGGGTCGCCAGCGTCATGTAGATATTGGTGCCGTCGAGGTTGAAGCTGTAACCGGTCGGCACCACAAGCCCCACGACGGAACGGGAGCAGCCCGCGCGCTCCAGCTTGGCCATGAGTTGGGGCAGGGCGCTCTCGGACGAGGAGGTGCCCAGCACGATCAGGAGTTCGTCCTTGATATAAGCCAGGAATCTGAAGATGTTGAACCCGGCGACCGCCGCGATGGTCCCGAGCACCACGGAGATGAACAGGGCGGAGGTGAGATAGAACGAGCCGACCAGCGAGGCGAGGCTGCCGAGCGACGTCGCGCCATATTTGCCGACCGTATAGGCCATGGCGCCGAATGCGCCGAAAGGCGCGGCCTTCATCACAATGTTGATGACCCCGAACACGGCCTGCGCCGACGTGTCGATCAGCGAGCGCAATTGCGCGCCGCGTTCGCCCAGCGCCAGCAGCGCGAAGCCCATAAGGATCGAGAACAGCAGCACCTGCAGGATGTCGCCCCGGGCGAAGGCGCCGATCACCGAATCGGGAATGATGTCGAGCAGGAATTCCACCGTGCCGCGATGGACGCTGGCGTATTTCTCGACCGCCGCGGCGTCGGGCGCTTTGCCCGTGAAGCCCGCGCCTGGCTGGAAATAATTGCCGACGACGAGGCCGATCACGAGGGCGAAGGTGGAGACGATCTCAAAATAGATCAGCGCCTTGACGCCGACGCGTCCGACCTTGCTGGCGTCCTGGATGTGCGCGATGCCGGAGGAGACGGTGCAGAAGATGATCGGCGCGATCACCATCTTGATCAGCTTGATGAAACCGTCGCCGAGCGCCTTGACGCCTTCCGATGTGGAGAAGGCGGGGAAGAAAATGCCGGCCACGACGCCCAGCGCGATCGCGAACAGCACCTGGACATAAAGCAGCCTGTAGAAAGGGATCTTCTTTTTTGGTGTCCCCGGCGGCCCTTTCTCCGCTGGCGCCTGCATCTCCGCCATAACCCTGCTCCATTTGCGTCATTTTGTCGCTTCGGCGCTTATGCGCGGGAGTGCGCCGCACAAGCAAGGCCTTTGATAAAATTTCGTTAAGTCCGCTCGGCGCCCGCGCAGAGCATGCGCACCATCTCGGCGATCTGCGCCTCCAGCGCGTCATAGGGCACGGCGACCAGCATTTCCGCGATGCCGAGCAAAACGACGCCATGAACGGCGGAAAACCATGTGCGCGCAAGCACCTGGCGTTGCTCGTCGCTCTTGTGCGGGGCGATCCGCCGCAGCGGTTCGGCGAGATGCAGGAACAGCCCGAGCTGGGTTCGCGCGTGCCAGTCGGGCAGGGGCTTGTCTTCGACAAAACGATGGTCGAACAGGGCGCGCCACAAAGCCTGATTGTCGCGGGCGAAGCGGCAATAGGCCAGGGCGATGGCCACGAGACGCTCGGCGGGATCGTCGTTGGTGGCCGCCGCCGACAGCGCCGCGTCGAGCCGGCGCAACGTGCGCGCGGAAACCAGCAGCATCAATTCGTCGAGGTCGCCGACCAGATTGTAGAGACCGCCCAGCGAAACGCCGACGGCGGCGGCCAGTTCCCGCGCCTTGAGGGCGTCATGCCCCGAGGCGGCGATGGTCGCTTCCGCGGTCTCGATCAGGCGTTCGCGCTGCTGGCCGCGGCGGTCTTCGGCTTTAGTCATTCATTAACCTTGTTGCGTGGTATTATGAACGCCGTTCAAAATTATGCTTGAACAGCGTTCATCGCTGCGCTACAGCTGCCTGAACAATGTTCATAGCACGGGAACGGCAATGTTCAAGACGCTCGTCACTCTGTTTCGCGGTCGGGGCTTTCATGCGGAAGAGACGGGGTCCAATGCTGACGCCTTGACCCTTCTCGACCAGCAAATCCGCGATTTCGCCGCGGCGCTGGCGCAGGCCAGAAAGGCGGCCGCGCTGGCCGCCAGCGAGCAGCGGGCGGAACGGCGGCGCCTCGCCACTTTGGAAGCCGAGATCGCCGGCCTCGAAGCCCGCGCCTGCGCCGCATTGAGCCGGGATCGCGACGATCTCGCGCTGGAGACCGCCGGCCTGCTGGCCGATCTGGAAGCTGATCGCGACGCCAGCCGCCGCGCCTGCGCGCTTTACGAAGGCGAATTCGCCAAGATGCGCGCCCGCCTGCGCCGGTTCGAAAGCCGGATCGCGGAGTTGCAACGCGGACGCGCGCTGGCGCGGGCCAAGGATTCGCTCGGGCGGTTGCGCCGCGACGCCAAGAGCGACCATCCCCTGCGCGCCGGTTTCGCCGAGGCGGAAGCGACTCTCGCCCGCCTGATCGACCGCAATCTTCTGGCTCATGACGCCGAGGCGGCGCGCGCTGAACTGAACGCCGAGGGCCGCCCAAAGAAAAGCGCGGAAAAGGTCGCCGAAGCCGGTTGCGGCCTCCGCCTGCGCCCGACCTCCGAGGATGTGTTCGCCCGGTTGCGCGCGAAAATCGCCGCCTGAGTCGGTGCGCCCGTCCCGTTCGCCTCCCATCGCGTAAAAGCCGCGCCGGCCTTGGTCACAGCCGGCGCGGCGGGGAGGCTCGCCGGCCACCTTGAACCAAAGTCCTATCTCGGCATGGGCGTCTTCATGCTGTTACAGTCCTGCTTGTCGCCGACGGCGGGGAAGTCGGGACGACCGAACGCGTCCTGATGAACGCCGGCGCACAATCCCCGGACGGGAGACTCCCTGGGGCGTCCTCCCTGCGACATTACGTCAACGGATAATTTCCGCGTTTTGCCGCACTTTACGCGGCTTCGGGAGGACCAGATGTTCGCCTTGTTGACCGGCCGCAAATTCGCGCCCCTGTTCTGGACGCAGTTTCTTTCCGCCTTCAACGACAATTTCCTGAAGAACGCGCTGGTCTTCCTCATCATGTTCAAGATGGCGGGCGCGGGCGATGCTTCGGGCGCGCAATCCCTGGTGACGCTCGCGGGCGGCCTGTTCATCCTGCCGTTCTTCCTGCTCTCGGGCCTGGGCGGCCAATTGGCCGACCGCTTCGACAAAGCCCGGATCGCGCAGCGGCTGAAGCTGACCGAAATGCTCGCCGCCGCGCTGGCCGTCGCCGGCTTCTCGCTGCAATCCATTCCGCTGCTGTTCGCGGCGCTCGGGCTGTTCGGGTGCATTTCCGCCCTGTTCGGGCCGATCAAATACGGCATCCTGCCCGACCATCTGCACAAGAGCGAACTGCCGGTCGGCAACGCCCTGATCGAGGGCGCGACTTTTGTGGCCATCCTGCTTGGCACGCTCGCCGGCGGTTTCGCCTCCCGGGGCGGCGGCGATCCCGCGAATTTCGCGATCGCCATGCTTGGCATCGCCGCCGCCTGCTACATCGCCAGCCTGTTCATACCGAAAACCGGCGAGGCCGCGCCCAATCTGAAGGTCGAGAAGAACATCTTCCGTTCGACCGGGCATCTGATCTCGGGCCTGTGGGGCGACAGCCGCCTGTGGCGGGTGGGCGTGATGGTCAGCCTGTTCTGGATGTTCGGCGCCATCGCCCTGTCCCTGTTGCCGCCGCTGGTGAAGATGCAGCTCGGCGGCGACGAGATGGCCGTCTCCTATTATCTCGCGGCCTTCGCTGTGGCGGTCGCGCTCGGCTCGGGCCTCGGCGCCTTCCTCTGCGCCGGCCGCATCGTACTGCTGCCAGCGCCGGTCGCGGCTTTGGCCATGGGCTTTTCCTCGCTCGAACTGGCGCTGGCCCTGCGCGGCGTCGCGCCGATCGCGCCGGACGGCGATTTCTTCGGCCATGCCCTGGCGTGGCGCGTAGGCGTCGATCTGTGCGGCCTGGCTTTCGCCGGCGGCGTGCTGGCGGTGCCGAGTTTTTCCGCCGCCCAGGCCTGGGCCGACCCGGACAAGAGGGCGCGGGTGGTCGCCGCCGTCAATGTGCTCAACGCCGCCTTCATGGTTCTCGGCGCCGTGGCGGTCGCGGCGTTGCAGGCGGCGGGTCTTGGCTTTTCCGGCCTGTTTGCGCTAATGGGCGCAGCCTGTGCTGTTTCGGCCATCTGGATGTTCAAGACCTTGCCGACCAATCCCCTCAGCGACCTGCTCTCCATTGTGTTTCGCGCCTTCTATCGCCTGGAGGTGGTGGGGCGCGAAAATTTGGCCAAGGCGGGGCCGAACTGTATCGTGGCGTTGAACCATGTCAGTTTTCTCGATGCGCCGCTCGCCTTCTCCCTGCTTGACGGCAAGGCGGTGTTCGCCATCGATTCGCAGATCGCAAAGGTGTGGTGGATCAAGCCGTTCCTGCGCTTCGCCCGCACCTATGCGCTTGATCCGACAAAGCCTTTGGCGACACGCGGCCTGATTCAGGAGGTGCGCGACGGCGCCAGCATGGTGATCTTCCCCGAAGGACGGCTCACCGTCACGGGGTCGCTGATGAAGGTCTATGACGGCGCCGGCATGATCGCGGAGAAATCCGGCGTGAAAGTCGTTCCGGTGCGCCTCGACGGACTGGAGAGCACGGCCTTTTCCCGGCTGTCGCGCGAGCAGGCGCCGCGGCGCTGGCTCCGGAAAGTGCGAGTCACCGTGCTGGAGCCGGTCGAGCTGAAGGTTGACGAAAAGTTACGCGGCAAGGCGCGGCGAATGGCCGCAGGCGCGGCGCTGTATCAGGTGATGTCCGATCTGGTCTTCCGCACCACGGACAGCCGCAAGACCATTTTCGAATCCGTGGTCGACGCCGCGCAGAAATTCGGCATGGGCCGGGTGGCGGTGGAGGACCCGGTCAGCGGCGCGCTGACCTATCGCAAGCTGCTGATCGGCGCCCGTGTCGTCGGCGAGAAGCTCGACGGCTTCGCCGAGCCCGGCGCGCCGCTCGGGCTGATGCTGCCCAATTCCAATGCGGCGGCTTTGGCCGTGCTCGGCCTGAGTTCGGCCAACCATCCCCCGGCCATGATCAATTTCACCGCCGGTCCGGCCAATATTCTCGCCGCCTGCGCGGCGGCCAAGGTGACGCGCATCGTCACCTCGCGCGGCTTCATCGAAAAAGCCAATCTGCAGCCTTTGGTCGACAGGGTCGGCGAGAAGGTCGAGTTCATCTATCTTGAAGACGTCAAGGCGACGGTTTCAGCGCTCGACAAGCTGCGCGGCGCGCTCCGGGCCGGGACGCCGATCCACGCCAGCGACCCGGAAAAATGCGCCGCCATCCTGTTCACGTCAGGCTCGGAAGGCGCGCCCAAAGGGGTGATGCTGTCGCACAAGAACATCCTGTGCAATGTGGCCCAGGCGGCGGCGCGCATCGATTTCGGCCCGCAGGACCGCGCCTTCAACATCCTGCCGGTGTTCCATTCCTTCGGCCTGACGGCGGGCATGCTGCTGCCGCTGGTGTCGGGCGTGCAGCTCTACCTCTATCCCTCGCCGCTGCACTACCGCATCATCCCGGAACTGGTTTACGCCTGCAACGCCACCATCCTGTTCGGCACGGACACGCTGCTCGCCGGTTACGCCCGCTCCGCCCACCCCTACGATTTCCGTTCGCTGCGCTATGTGATCGCCGGCGCGGAGCCGGTGAAGGAGGCGACGCGCAAGGCCTATGACGAGAAGTTCGGCCTGCGGATTCTGGAAGGCTACGGCGTCACCGAATGCGCGCCGGTGCTCGGCCTGAACACGCCCATGTTCAACAAGTTCGGCACGGTCGGCCGGTTGCTGCCGGGCATCGAGGCCCGGCTGGAGCCGGTGCCGGGGATCGCCGAAGGCGGACGCCTGCATGTGCGCGGCCCCAATATCATGATGGGCTATCTGCGCGCAGAAGATCCCGGCGTGATGGAGCCGCCCCGGGACGGCTGGCACGACACCGGCGATATCGTGACCATCGACGACCAGGGTTTCGTCGCCATCAAGGGCCGCGCCAAGCGCTTCGCCAAGATCGGCGGCGAGATGATCTCGCTGGCGGCGGTCGAGGCCCTGGCGAGCGCCTTCTGGCCCGATTCGAAACTGGCCGTGGTGACGCAGCCCGACCCGCGGAAGGGCGAGAAGCTGATTCTGTTCACCGAGGCGGCCAACGCCAACCGCAGCGATTTCATTCCCTTCGCCAAGGGCATGGGCGCGACCGAACTGATGCTGCCGGCGCAGGTGGTGGTGGTCGAAGCCATTCCCCTGCTCGGTTCGGGCAAGATCGACTATCCCGCGGTGGACCGAATGGCGGCGGAAATGGCCGCGGCCGCGTAAGCTTGCCGCCAAGTTCATGTTGAGTTCAGGTCTGAAGGGCGTAAGTTCGGCCGCGAAAAGAGGAGTGAGCGCCATGGCGTCAACTTTCATCAAGATCGCGGCGGCCTCGGCCGTAGCGGCTTCAGCTCTAGCCTTCGCCAGTTCCGCTTCGGCGGGCGGCGGCTTTGCGGGCGTCGGCGGAGGCGGAGGCGGCGGTGGCGGCGGCTTCGTGGGCGGCGGCGGCTTTGCGGGCGGCGGCGGTGGAGGCTTCGCGGGTCGCGGCGGCGGTGGCGGCGGTTTCGCTGGCGTCGGCGGGGGGCCCCGTGGCGGAGGCTATTACGGCGGCGGCGGTAATTACGGCGGTTGGCATGGCCATCATGGCGGCTGGCGGCATGGCGGCTGGGGTTACCGCCCCTATTGGGGCTGGGACGCGCCGGTCTACGCCTATCCGTCCTACGGCTACGAGGAAGAAGACTGCGTGCTCAGGCGCAAGCGCGTCTATACGCCCTATGGTTGGCGCGTCCGCACCTACCGCGTGTGTTATTGATTTAAAAAAGGTCGCGGGGGATCATCCCTCGCGGCCCCAGACCAGCGACAGTTCGGCGTCGCCCGGAAACCCGTCCGGGAAGGTGGCGATCCGCGCGGAAAGCGCATAGCCGAGCGGCTTCAGCTCCTTCTCCCAGCGCAGGAAGAAATCGGCGGCCTTGCCGCGCAAGCTCGCCGGCCAGTCCGGCGAGGGCAGGTTGATGGTGCGGCCGCCATCGGTGCAGAGCGCGGCGGGGAAGGTCAGGGCGACGCAACTCGCTTCGCCGTTGCGCGCCGCCTCTACCGCTTGCGACAGCAGGCTCGTCATTTCCGCATTGGTGAATTTGGCGCGCAGCATGTGCTTGACCGCCTCATCGCGTTTGGCTTTGGCCTGGCGGGCGACATCCGCTTTCATCTCCACTTTGTGGCGCTCGAAATCGCCGACGAGTTTCTTCAGTTCGGCGGCGCTGGCCACGCCCTCGATGTGCGGCGCGTCGGCTGGCGGCGGCGCGGGCGGCAGGCCCGCCGCCTCAATAGCCTCCTCGAATTCGTCCGGGGTCGGCAGCGGCCGCGCCTTCGGGCGGTCCGGCGCGAAAAAACGCAACAGGCTGGCGCGGGTGATGACGCCGGCCACCTTGCCGTCGCGAACCGCCACGAGACGGCGGATGCGATGCCGCGCCAGCAGTTCGGCGGCCTCGATCAGGCTGGCGTCCTCGTCGATGCAGATCGCGGGCGAGGCCATGATGCGCTTGACCTGGCCGGCCTCGCGCTCCAGCGCTTCGAGATAGGCGCCGGACATCTCCTGACCCTCGGAAATGTACCGCACCCAGGCGTCGCGCTGCCGGGCGCGCTCCGCCTCGTCGCCATAGCGGAAATCGGTCTCGCTCACCACGCCGACCGGCCGGTTCTCGGCGTCGACCACCGGCAGGCCGCTGACCCGCAGCTGGATCATGATTTCGGCGGCGTGGCGGGCGGAATCCTCCGGCCTCACCGAGACGGCCGGCGATTTCATCGCGTCGCGAACTCGTTTGCCCTCGAAACTGGCGTGGATCGCGTTCATTGCCGGCCTCCTTCCACAATGGCGCGAAGCTCGCGCCTGCATGCGACATTTATACCTTTGATCCGACGGGCGCTATTCACCTGACATCGGGTCAGCCGCCCGACGCCCAAAGCCCCAGCAGCAGCGAAAGGCCGAGCAGCAGCACCGCCAGCGCCGCCAGCGCCTCAAGGCCCCGCGCGAACAGTTCCGCGCGCCGCGTGCGGGCGCCGAGCAGCCGCGTCATGCCGGATTTGAACAGAACGGCGGCGGCGGCGAGGCCCGCGGTGGTTAACGCCGTTCCCATGGCCATGGCGAGCGTCGCCCAGACGCCGACCGGGAAGGCGTGCAGCGCCGAGGAAAACACCAGCGCCAGGATCGCGCCGGAACAGGGGCGCGATCCCGCCGCCAGCACGGTGGCCGCGCCCTGCCGCCATGAGAAATCCTGGCCCAGCCGTTTCGGATCGGGCGCGACGCAATGCGGGCAATCGGCAGGGTGGGGGCCTTTGCCGTCGTCGCATGTGAAGCGCGAGCTGACCGGCGGCGGCGGCCGCAGCGCCGCGACAAAGGCCGCGCCCTTGCGCCACAGCAGCCAGCCGCCGAAGCCGGCGATGGCCGCGAAGGCGGCTTTTTCGATCCAGCCCATGGCGGCGGTCATGCTCTGCGCCGTCGCGCCCAGCAGCAGCGTGGCGACGCCCACCAGCGCGATGGCGACGAGCCCCTGCCAGCCGGCGGCGAGGAAGGACAGGACGACCCCGCGCTTCATCGCCCGCTCGTTGGCCAGCATGTAGGAGGAGATCACCGCCTTGCCATGGCCGGGGCCGGCCGCATGGAACACGCCATAAACGAAGGCGGCGCCCGCCAGCGACGCCAGGGCGGACGGGTTCTGCGCCGCCGCCTCGACCCCGCCGCGCAACAGCTGGTAGAATTCCGCCTGCTGGCGCAGCAGCCACAGGCCGAACCGGCCGACCTCGCCGACCGATCCCTCGTTGACGCCGAGCGAAAACGGATTTTTCCGCGCGACATCGGCCAGCGCGGGGCTGGCGGCCAGCAGGGCGGCGATCCCGGCGAGCCGCCTCACGGGCAGGCCACCAGCGTGCGCGTCGCCAGCTTGACGCCGAAATCCTGCCCAGGCGCCAGGCCGGACAAATAACTTTCGCTGAGCTTGCCCTGGTCGGACGCGGTGAGCGGCTCCGGCTTGATCGTGGTCATGGAGCAGCCGGCGGGCGCGTCCTTCAGGATCACCGGGTCGTGTTTCTCCAGCTCGATATCCACGAAATAGGTGGGGTCATAGACCATGAAAGTAAAAGGCTTTTTGGGAGAGACCGGAGTTTTCAGCGGCAGGGTGAAGCGCAGCGTGACGATCCTGTTGGCGTCGGCCTCCAGCCCGTAATCCCGGGGCTCGCCGAATTCGTGATAATGCGGGCCGGTCTTGGCGGCGGTGAAATACTGGAACTCCGCCAGCGATTCGACATTGGTCTTGGCCAGCGGGGCCAGCTCCTCGCGCGTCGGCGGCTGGCCGTCCTTGCCCAGGCCCTGCACGGCGAAGGCGGAATACATTTCGTCGAAGGTCCAGATGTGGCGGATCGCGGCGATCTCGCCTTGCGGATCGAACAGCAGTTCCTCGCGCGCGGCGATCCAGACATGGGGATGCGCCGCCGCCGGGGCCACAAGGCCCGCCAGCATCGGCGCGAACACGAGACCTGTCGTCAAAAGCCGTGGCGTCACGATTCGCGCTCCCTTCACCAAGCTTCAACAATAGCCAAACTCAGGCGAAAGCGAGGCGGCGTCCAGCGGCGGAAACGCATTGCCAGCGCGCGCACATCTCCTTACATACGCGCTAGCCTTGCGGATTCAAATGGAAGCCATGCGCGCAAAATCTTTCACCATCACCTTCGTCGTGCTGGCCGTCGTGATCGGCGGGCTGTCTTACGTGCAGTTCAAGGTCAAGCCGGCGATGATCGCCGGCTTCATGTCGGCGCCGCGCCCGGTCAACGGCGTGTCGGTTGAGGAGGCGCGCCCGGAGAGCTGGACGCCGCGCCTTGCCGCCATCGGCACGTTCAAGTCGGTGCCGGGCATCGACGCCGCCGGGCAGTTGGCGGGGATCATCGCCGAGGTGGCGGTCAAAAACGGCCAGGATGTGCGCCAGGGCGATCTGCTGTTCCGGATCGACGACGCCAGCGAGCAGGCCGACCTGAAATCCAACGCCGCCACGCTGAAAAACGCCGAAATCGCCTATCAGCGCCAGCAGTCGCTGACGGCGCGCGGCGTCGCCTCCCAGTCCAATCTCGACGCGGCGGTCGCGGCCCGCGACACCGCCGCCGCGGCGGTCGAGCGCGCCAAGGTCATCATCGCCCAGAAAACCATCACCGCGCCCTTTTCGGGCCGGGTCGGCATCCGCAAGGTCGACGTCGGCCAATATGTCGCCGCCGGCGCCGCCCTGATCAGCCTGCAGCAGCTCGATCCGATCTATATCGACTTTCAGGCGCCCGAGCAGTTTTTTGGCGATCTGGCGCTGGGCCAGACGGTCACGGCGCAGGTCGATCTGCTCGGCGGAATCAAGGTGTCCGGCAAGATCGTCAATCTCGACGCCCGCGTCGACCGCGACACCCGCACGCTGCTGGTGCGGGCGGAAATGGCCAATCCCGACAAGAAAATTCTGCCGGGCATGTTCGCCAATGTCGATGTCGAAGCCGGCAAGTCGCGCGATTCCGTGACCCTGCCGCGCACGGCGATCTCCTATTCGCTTTATGGCGACTCGGTTTACGTCGTGGCGCCTGACGACGCGCAAAAGGGATTTGACGGGCCGCTGCACGCCGAGCGGCGCTTCGTGCGGCTCGGCGAAACGCGCGGCGAGCGCGTCGCGCTGCAGGAGGGCGTCAAGTCCGGCGAAAAGGTGGTCACGCAGGGCCAGATCAAGCTGCAGCCGAATGCGGCGGTGAAAATCGAGCCCGATACGGGCCTGCCGCCGCAAAATCCGCGACCGTTGCAATAAGGGGCGCTGACACATGGGCGCCTTCACCGATCTTTTCATCCGCCGCCCGGTGCTGGCGAGCGTGGTCAGCCTGCTGATCCTGCTGGTCGGCGCGCAGGCCGGCTTCCAGATGCAGATTCGGCAATATCCGAACCTGTCCTCGGCCACCATCACCATCACCACCAGCTATCCCGGCGCCAACGCCGACGTGGTCAAGGGATTCATCACCACCCCGATCGAGCAGGCGGTGGCCAGCGCCGAGGGCGTCGACACCATGGTGTCGAACTCGCAGCAGAACACCTCGCTGATCACGCTCAACCTGCGCCTCAACGCCAACGCCGACCGCGCCGTCACCGACGTGCTGGCCAAGGTGAACCAGGTCAAGTACCTGCTGCCGCGCGAGGCGCTGGATCCCGTCGTGGTCAAACAAGCCGGCGAAAGCACGGCGCTGATGTACATGTCGTTCAATTCGGCCGATCTCACCGGGCCGCAGATCACCGATTACCTGTCGCGCGTGGTTCAGCCCGCCTTGCAGACCATTGACGGCGTCGCCAGCGCGCAAATTCTCGGCGGCCAGAATTTCGCCATGCGCGTCTGGCTCGATCCCGACAAGATGGCGGCGCGCGGGGTCACCGCCGCCGATATCCGCGCCGCGCTCACCGCCAACAATTTCACCTCGGCCGCCGGCCAGATCAAGGCGGACTACACCCAGACCTCCATCGACGCGCTGACCTCGCTCGACAACGCCAGGGCGTTCGCCCAGCTCACCGTGCTCAATCGCGGCGACGCGCTGGTGCGGCTCGGCGATGTCGCGCGCATCGAACTGGGGCCGGAGAGCGTCGATTCCTCCGCCGTGTTCGACGGCCTCAAGGCGGTGTTCATCGGCATTTACGGCACGCCCACCGCCAACCCCCTGAGCGTCATCGCCGATGTGCGCAAAGCCTTTCCCAATCTGCAGGCCGGCCTGCCGGCGGGCTTGAAGGCCGCTGTCGCCTATGACGCCACCGAATTCATCCGCGCTTCGATCCATGA
The DNA here is from genome assembly GCF_900187365.1 of Rhodoblastus acidophilus. Classification (GTDB taxonomy): domain Bacteria; phylum Pseudomonadota; class Alphaproteobacteria; order Rhizobiales; family Beijerinckiaceae; genus Rhodoblastus; species Rhodoblastus acidophilus. Next base: position 917,335 of record NZ_FYDG01000001.1, on the reverse strand, counting down.
GGTGCAGAAAACCCTGATCGAAGCCGTCCTGATCGTCGTCTGCGTCATTTTCCTGTTCCTGGGCGACATCCGCTCGACGGTGATTCCGCTCATCACCATTCCGCTGTCGCTGATCGGCGTGATGTTCATCATGCTGGTGATGGGCTATTCCATCAACCTGCTGACCCTGCTCGCCTTCGTGCTGGCCATCGGCCTGGTGGTGGACGACGCCATCGTGGTGGTGGAGAACATTTACCGGCACATCGAGGAGGGCATGACGCCCATCGACGCCGCGCTGAAAGGCGCCCGTGAGATCGCGCTGCCGGTCATCGCCATGACCATCACGCTGGCGGCGGTCTATGCGCCCATCGGCTTCGTCGGCGGCCTGTCGGGCGCCTTGTTCAAGGAATTCGCCTTCACCTTGGCCGGCTCCGTGGTGGTCTCGGGCTTCATCGCGCTCACGCTGTCGCCGATGATGTGCTCGCGGCTGTTGCGGCCGCATCGCGGCGACAGCGGCAAAAAGGGGCTGGCGGAACGGCTCGACGCCGTCTTCGAAAAGCTGCGCGTGCTCTACGAGGGCCGGCTGCACCGGGCGCTCGACAATCGGCCGGTCGTTCTGCTGTTGCTGGTGGGGGCGCTGGCGCTCACCGGCGTGTTCTACGCGTCCACCCCGCGCGAACTGGCGCCCGAGGAGGACCAGGGCTTCCTGCTGACCATTGTCAAAACGCCGCAATCGGCCAATCTCGACTATATGGAGCAGGTCACCGGCAATCTGAAGCGGGTGCTCGACACCGTGCCGGAAAAGGACCATGTCTTCGCCATCAACGGCTCGCAGGGCGTGTCGCAGGGCATCGCGGGCATGATCCTGAAACCCTGGGGCGACCGCGAGCGCGGTCAGAAGCAGGTGCTGCAGGGGCTGGGGCCGAAACTCGCGGAAATCCCCGGCGGACAGGTGGTGGCCTTTGCGTTGCCCTCGCTGCCGGGCAGCACCGGGGGAACGCCGGTTCAGTTCGTGATCCGCACGGCGGGCGACTTCCAGACCCTGTCCGGCGTGCTCGACCGCATGCAGGATGAGGCGCGCAAGAGCGGCCTGTTCATCTTCACCGACGGCGATCTGAAATTCAACACGCCGCAACTGGAAGTAAAGATCGACGCCTCAAAAGCCAATGCGCTCGGCATTTCCATGCAGGACATCGGCGCGACGCTCGCGACCTTCCTCGGCGGCAATTATGTCAACCGCTTCAGCCTTTACGGCCGCTCCTACGAGGTGATCCCGCAGGCCCCGCGCGACTTCCGCCTGAGCGCGGAATGGCTGACGCGCTACCAGTTGCGCACGGCTTCGGGCGCGCTCACCCCGCTCTCGACCGTGGTGCAGATCACCGAGAAAATTCAGCCCAACGCGCTGACCTCTTTCCAGCAAATGAATTCCGCCACCCTCTCGGGCGTGCCGTTCCCCGGCCGCACCCTGGGCGAGACGCTCGACTTCCTGAAAGCCAAGGCCGGCGAAACCTTCCCCGAAGGCTACACCTACGATTTCCTTGGCGAGAGCCGGCAATATGTGCAGGAGGGCGACACGCTGGCGCTGGCCTTCGCCTTCTCGCTGATCGTGATTTACCTCGTGCTGGCCGCGCAATTCGAAAGCTTCCGCGATCCCGTCATCATCCTGATCGCGCTGCCGACTTCGATGTTCGGCGCGCTGATGCCGCTCAACGTGCTCGGCTTCTTCGGCGCGGCCTCGATCAACATCTACACCCAGATCGGGCTGATGACGCTGATCGGGCTGATTTCCAAGCACGGCATCCTCATGGTGGATTTCGCCAACAATATGCAGCGTACGCAGGGCCTGTCGCCGCGCGCGGCCATCGAGCATGCGGCCGGCGTGCGCCTGCGCCCGATCCTGATGACCACGGCGGCGATGGTGATCGGCGTGATCCCGCTGATCACCGCCGCCGGCGCCGGCGCCAAGAGCCGCGCCGCCATCGGCATCGTCATCGCCGCCGGCATGAGCATCGGCACCTTGTTCACGTTGTTCGTCACGCCCACGGTCTATTCTCTGCTGGCGCGCGACCATCGCAAGGAGAAATTCGACTGAGGCGGCGTCCGCGCCGCCTATTTCGGCATCACGCCCAATAGTTGTGCTTGTTCAACCTTCGTCCGCGCCGTAGATCCTTTAGGAAAAGGAGAGCCACATGCAGTCGGTCGAGGAATTTCTGGCTTACGCCGTCCGTCTTGAACAGGAAGCGGCCGAGCGTTTCGGCGAATTGGCCGACGCGATGCAGTCCGCCGGCAATGGCGAGGTCGGCAAGCTGTTCCGCCGGCTGTCGGACTATTCCCGCCTGCATCTCGGCGACGCCAAGGCGCGCGCCGGCTACCGCGACATTCCCGATCTCGCCCCGATGGACTATCAGTGGCCGGATTTCGAAAGCCCGGAAAAGGCTGCGCTGTGGGCCGCCGACCCGATGATCTGCAAGGGCGAGGCGCTGGAGATCGCGCTGGCCGCCGAACAGGCCGGCCGCGATTTCTACAAGACTGTGCTCGACACGACCGACGACCCTGAGATCAAGGCGCTCGCCGCCGAATTCGTCGCCGAGGAAGGCGAGCACGTCGCCGAATTGCAGAAATGGATCGCCGCCCACCAGGCCGGCCAGAAGACGCCGGCCTGACCTTTAAAGGCAGTCGGTCGCGCCGGGCGTGTGCGGCTAGAGTTGGCGAATGGCGCCGGGCGCGACGCGCATGAGCGCGTCGAGGATGCGTATGCGAGGCGAGGCGCCATAGAGTTCGGCGATCATCTTGCGGTAATCCTCGCCGCGCCATCGCTCCGCCGCCGCGCGATCGGGCCAAATGTAGACGCCGCCGCCTTCGCCGGTTTCGGCGTCGAAATAGTAATATTTCTCAATCAGGTCGGGGTTGTCGGCCCAGCGCGCCGCCGTTGTCTCGTAGAGCGCCGCTGCGGATGCGCGGGTCGCGCCTTCGGGCAGATCGAACAGCACAAGTTCAACAATCATCTGAGCCTCCATTCCGGCGTGGGCGATCTTGATCCACGGGGCCAGCGGTCCGGCGCTCGCGAATTCCTGCGCGATCCATGTTGACATTCGACCCCGGGTCGTTCAGCCCTCGGGAGAATATAAGCAGTCAGGTAAGAGTTGGACTCGCCGTTTTGACCATGCCTTCCAAAGACCACGTCGCCCGGCGGCGCACATTCGCCATCATTTCCCACCCGGACGCCGGCAAAACCACGCTGACGGAAAAGCTGCTGCTGTTCGGCGGAGCGATCCAGCTCGCCGGCGAGGTGCGCGCCAAGGCCAACCGCCGCCAGACCCGCTCCGACTGGATGGGCATCGAGCGCGAGCGCGGCATTTCCGTCGTCACCTCGGTGATGACGTTCGAATATGGCGATTGCGTCTATAACCTGCTCGACACGCCCGGCCACGAAGACTTCTCGGAAGACACGTATCGCACCCTCACCGCCGTCGACTCCGCCATCATGGTCATCGACGCCGCCAAAGGTATTGAAGCGCGCACGCGAAAACTGTTTGAAGTCTGCCGCCTGCGCGACATTCCGATTCTTACCTTCATCAACAAGATGGACCGCGAGAGCCGCGACCCGTTCGATCTGCTCGACGAGATCGAAAAGACGCTCGCCCTCGACACGGTGGCGCTGACCTGGCCGATCGGCCGGGGCAGGGGATTCGCCGGCACCTACGATCTGCGCGCCAATCTGGTGCGCCTGCTGGAAGAGGATTCCGAGCCGATCAAAGTCGCTGGCCCCGAAGATCCCAAAATCGCGGAGATTTCGTCCGACGCCGACGCCCTGCTGGCGATGGAGGAGATCGAACTGGCGCGCGAGGCGCAAAAGCCTTTCGACGTCCAGGCTTTTCTTGAGGGGCATCTCACGCCCGTCTTCTTCGGCTCGGCGCTTAAGAAATTTGGCGTGCAGGACCTGATCGACGCTCTGGCCGAATTCGCGCCGGAGCCGCAGCCCGTCGCCGCCGCCACCCGCCAGGTCGATCCGCGCGAAGCCAAGATGAGCGGCTTCGTGTTCAAGATTCAGGCGAACATGGATCCTCACCACCGCGACCGCATCGCTTTTATGCGCGTCTCCTCCGGCAAGCTGACGCGCGGGATGAAGGCGCGGCTGGCGCGCACGGGGAAAAACATCGCGCTCAACGCGCCGCAGTTCTTCTTCGCCCAGGACCGCCAGCTGGCGGAGGAAGCCTATGCCGGCGACGTCGTCGGCATTCCCAACCACGGCGCGCTGCGCATCGGCGACACGCTGACCGAGGGCGAAAATCTGGTTTTTCGCGGCGTGCCGAGCTTCGCGCCGGAAATCCTGCGCCGCGTCAAACTCGGCGACGCCATGAAGGCGAAAAAGCTGCGCGAAGCCCTGCAGCAAATGGCGGAAGAAGGCGTGGTGCAGCTGTTCATCCCGCATGACGGCTCGCCCGCCATGGTCGGCGTGGTCGGCGCGCTGCAGCTCGACGTGCTGGCCGAACGCCTGCAGGCCGAATATGGCCTGCCCGTCAGTTTCGAAACCAGCCGTTTCGAAATCTGCCGCTGGATCAGTTCGGACCAGCCGGCGGAGCTGGAAAAATTCATTCGCGCCTATCCAACCGCGATGGCGAACGATCTCGATGGCGCGCCGGTGTTTTTGGCGCAATCGGCCTTCAACCTGCGTTACGATCAGGAGCGCTGGCCGGCGATCGAGTTCACCGACATCAAGGACTATCAGGTCGGCCAAGGCTGACGCCAGCGGCGATGGACGCGTTGCGCGTCCTCGCCTAGATTGACCCCATGACTGCGCCCCTCGATCGCCTCGTTCTCGCCCTCGCCCAAGTCAATTCCACCGTCGGCGCGGTGGAGGATAATTTGTCTCGCGCCAGAACAGCGCGAAAGCGGGCGGCGGAGCTGGGCGCCGATCTCGTGATGTTCTCCGAGCTGTTTCTCGCCGGCTATCCTCCGGAGGATCTGGTGTTGAAGCCGGCCTTCCAGGACGCTTGCGGCGGCGCGCTCGAGGATCTCGCGCGCGACACCGCCGACGGCGGCCCGGCCGTGCTGATCGGCCTGCCCTGGATGCAGGACGGCTTCTGCCACAACGCCTACGCCCTGCTTGAGGGCGGGCGCATCGCGGCGGTCCGGCGCAAGGTCGATCTGCCCAATTACGGCGTGTTCGATGAAAAGCGCGTGTTCCATCCCGGCCCGATGCCGGGGCCGGTGGATTTTCGCGGCGTGCGGCTGGGACTGCCGATCTGCGAGGATATCTGGCAGGCCGACGTGGTCGAAACCCTCGCCGAGACTGGCGCGGACATCCTGCTGTCGCCCAATGGCTCGCCCTATTGGCGGGGCAAGGACGACGAGCGGCTGGCGGTCGCCACCGCGCGGGTGGTCGAGAGCGGACTGCCGCTGGTCTATCTCAACCAGATCGGCGGCCAGGACGAGCTGGCGTTTGATGGCGCGAGTTTCATCGTCAATCCCGATTGCGCCGTCGCGGGGCGTCTGCCGGCGTTCGAAGAATGTGTCGCGCGCGCCGTGTTCGAACGCGGCGATTCCGGCTGGCGCTGCGTGGAGGCGCCGGACGCCGCGCAACTGGGCGATGACGAGGCCGATTACGCCGCCTGCGTGCTGGGCCTGCGCGATTACGTGCGTAAAAACGGCTTTCCCGGCGTGGCGCTGGGCATGTCGGGCGGCGTCGATTCCGCGCTGTGCGCCGCCCTCGCCGTCGACGCGCTGGGGGCGGACAAAGTTCACGCCATCATGCTGCCCTATCGCTTCACGTCCGGCGAATCGCTCAGGGACGCCGAGGATTGCGCCCGCGCGCTCGGCCTGCGTTACGACGTCACGCCGATCGCCGCCGCCGTCGAGGGCGTCGAGCAGGCCTTGTCGGGACTTTTCGCGGGCACCCAGCGCGGCGTCACCGAGGAGAACATTCAGGCGCGCGCGCGCGGCCTGATCCTGATGTCGGTGTCGAACAAGTTCGGCCCGATGCTGGTGACCACCGGCAACAAGTCGGAAATGTCGGTCGGCTACGCCACGCTCTATGGCGACATGAACGGCGGCTTCAATCCGATCAAGGATCTCTACAAGACCGAGGTGTTCCGGCTGTGCCGGCTGCGCAACCGCTGGAAGCCTTTTGGCGCGCGCGGGCCGGATGGCGTGGTGATCCCCGAGAACATCATTACAAAACCGCCGACGGCGGAACTGCGCGAGAACCAGAAGGATCAGGATTCGCTGCCGCCCTATGACGCGCTCGACGACATGCTGGAATGTCTGGTGGAGAAGGACATGCGCGTCGCCGAAATCGTTGCGCGCGGCCACGATGTAGAGACCGTGAAGAAGATCGAGCGCCTGCTTTATCTGGCCGAATACAAGCGGCGCCAGTCGGCGCCGGGCGTGAAGGTGACGAAGAAGAATTTCGGCCGCGACCGCCGCTATCCCATTGTCAACCGGTTCCGCGATCCCGGCCTGTCCGCGCGCCAGCCGGACTTTGCGGTGGCGGCGGAAAGCCCGGCCGGGAGCGCGCGGTTCGAGGAATGACTTACGCGGCGCGGTCGGCGGGTTCGTCCGAGGCTTCGCGCACCGTCATCGAATTGCCGAGCCAGACGAAATCGTCGCCGAGCCAGCCGTCGATCCAGATCACCGCGAACACCCAGTCGCGGGCGATGATGGCTAGCGGCGACACCCAATGGGTCGGCCAGCGCAAAGCCAGATTGGCCAGGGTTTCCGGCACGGCGAAGGCCAGCGCGACCAGGGCGGCGGCGGTCCAGGGCTCGAAGCCGAAGTCGCGCGCGGCATAGGCACCGGCGAGCATGGGAATCACGCAGCCGACCAGGATTTCGGGCGCGTAGAGCTGCGGGAACGAGGCGCGGCGCAGGCGGGCCCAGCGGGTCTGACGCTGGTAAACGGCGCGCAGCGTGCGGGCGCCGAGGGGCTGCCCGAACGGACGGTCGACCAGCGCCACCTTCATGCCGGCGTTGCGCACCAGCTTGGTGGCGGCGGCGTCCTCGGCGATTTCCGAGGCCAGCGCCGCGACGCCGCCGGCCTGTTCGACGATGTCGCGCCGCCACATCATGCTCTTGCCCTGCGCGAAGCCCTGGCCGAAGGCGTCGGCGCAGAACTGCCAGCGCGCCTGGAACGAATTGAGGAAGGCGCATTCCAGTTCGGCAGTCGGGCCCTTGGGCATGACGCCAAGCGGCGGCGAGCAGACCAGGCCGACCTCCGGCGTGAAGCGCACCAGCATTTGCTGCAGATAGTCCTTCGGCGCCAGCACATTGGAATCGGCGAGAACGATGAACGCGTGTTTCGCCGCCTGCCAGCCCTTGAAGCAATTGTTGAGCTTTGGATTAGGGCTGATCGGATCCTCGCCGATCAGCAGCCGCCCGCGTCCCTCGGGCTGTTCGGCGATCAGCTTCTGCACCAGCGGGATGATCGGGTCGTTCTTCTTCTGCACGCAGAACAGAACTTCGTAATCGGGATAATCCAGTTCGAAGGTCGAACGCAGCGTCAGCTCGGAATGGGCTTCCAGGCCGCAGACGGGCCGCACGATCGAGACCGGCGGCGTCGGATCGGGCAGGCCGGTCCGGGCGAGGCGCGCGGCGAGGCTTTCCCCGCGCCGACGGCAGCGCCACAATACGACGCCCAGCGAAAAGAGATTGAAAGCGATAAGGGCTACGCACACGCCCGCAGCGATCATACCGGTCATCCGCGCCGATCTTTCTGTCAGAATATCTTCGGAAGGCGCTCGACGCGCCCATGGCGCTTATGCGGATTTTTTTTCACGTTTATATGACAGGCCGTCGGGCAACGTGACGCAGGCGGGGAAACGCGCTAAATACGCGGAATGACCGATCCCGTGAAATCGGGCGATTTCATCGCCCCCGTGGTGCGTTTCGCGCCCTCGCCGACTGGCCGCATCCATATCGGCAACGCCCGCACCGCGCTTTTGAACTATTTCTTCGCCCGCAAACGCGGCGGAACCTTCATTCTGCGCTTCGACGACACCGATTTCGAGCGATCGACGGAAGAATTCGCGCTGGGCATCGAAGTCGATCTGGCCTGGCTCGGCGTCACGGCGGACCGCAAGTTCCGCCAGTCCGAGCGATTCGCGCTGTATGACGCTGCGACGGAAAAGCTGAAACAGGCCGGGCGGCTCTATCCCTGCTACGAGACGAGCGAGGAACTGGAGCGGCGGCGGCGGCTGCAGATCGCTCGGGGCGCCCCGCCGATCTACGACCGCGCCGCGCTGAATCTCTCGGCGGAGGAGCGGGCGAATCTCGAGGCGCAGGGGCGGCGGCCGCACTGGCGCTTCAAGCTGGCGCCCGACACGGTGCGCTGGCGCGATCTGGTGCGCGGCGACAGCCATATCGACTGCGCCTCGCTGTCCGATCCGGTGCTGATCCGTGAGGACGGCTCCTATCTCTACACGCTGCCGTCGGTGGTGGACGATCTCGAATCAGGCGTCACCCACATCATTCGCGGCGAGGACCATGTCACCAATACGGCGGTGCAAATCCAGCTGTTCGAGACGCTGGGCGGCCGCGTCCCGCAGTTCGGCCACCACAACCTGCTGATCGGCGCGGACGGGCAGGGGCTATCCAAGCGCACCGGCGCGCTGTCCATTTCAGGCCTGCGTGAAGCCGGGGTGGAGACCCTGGCCGTGGCGGCGATGGCGGCGCTGACCGGCAGCGCGATTCCGGTGCAGCCGGTGCGCAGCCTGCCGGAACTGGCGGGCCTGTTCGATCTCTCGGCGATTTCGCATTCCAGCGCGCGGTTCGACGACGAGGAATTGAAGTCCCTGTCGCAGCGCGTGCTGCACGGCCTGAGCTATGATTCGGTGCGTGAGCGGCTGGAGGCTTTGGACATCGTCGGCCACAAGGCCGAGCCGTTCTGGCTGGCCGCGCGAGGAAACCTCGCCGTTTTCGCAGACATTGCGGATTGGTGGACGGTGGTCGCCGGCGAGATTCCGACGCAGCCGCTCGACGCCGATTTCCGCGACGCCGCGCTCGCCGCGCTGCCGGCGGAACCGTGGGACGAGACGACCTGGAGCGCCTGGACCGGCGCGCTGAAACAGGCGACGGGGCGGAAAGGCCGCGATCTGTTCCATCCGCTGCGGCTGGCGCTCACCGGCCGCGAAGCCGGACCGGAACTGGCGAAATTATTGCCGCTGATCGGGCGGCTGAAGGTTCTGGAGCGGCTGCGCGCCTGAGTTCCTCAGGCGCGTCGCTAAAAATCGCGGTCCGGGAACGGGCTGTCGAGCGGCGAGATCGCCGGCGGCGCCGGCTTGGCCTTCTTTTTCGGCTTGGGCGGCGCCTTTTCCACCAGTTTCGAATCGGGCTGGGCGCGCGAGCGGTCGTCGGCCTGTTTCACGGTTAGCGGACCTTCGCCCGGTCGCTCGCCGTCGATATCTGTGAGGATCTGATCGGCGCGGCCCAGAAGTTCGGCCCAGCCTTGCTGCGGTTTCTTGCAGGTGCAGGACGCGTCGAACTTTTTGGTGTATTTCAGCGCATTGGGCAGGTCGGCGTAGCGATCGCCCGACTCCGCCGACACAGCCGTGGAAATGTCGGCCCTCGGCGCGCGCGAATAGAGGCCGACCTCGGCGTTGGGGCAGGAGGCCTGGCAGAGGTCGCGCAGTTGCTCGGCGCGCCCGCCGCTCATGCTCGGCGTCAGCGGGAAGTAATAGCCGTCGCATTTGCGCACGCAGACCGCTTCGCTGCCGCCGCGCGCAAGACCGCCGCCGGTTTCGCGCGCCGGTTCGTCCCCGGCGGGCGCGTCGCCGCCGCAGAATTCGGCATATTGCCCGATCATCGCCTGCCGCCGGCCGCTGTCGGCGCTGCGCATGCGCAGCGCGTCATAGCGCGCCCGCATGCCGGCCAGCCTTTGCTTGATCCCGCCGCATTCGGGCGGTGGCGGCGAGCCGAAGAACAGGAATTGCTGGTTTTCGCAGCCGATGGCGTCGGCGCGGGCGGCGAGGCGCTCGATGTCCGCGCGCAATTGCGCCGCCGCCTGCGCCTCTCCCGAGTCGCGCGGCGCGGAATCGATGGCGGCGCGCAGGCGCTCGCAGTCGAGCGTCTGCGCGGAAGCCCCGGCCAAAGGCGCGGCGCACAGCGCGAGAGCGAGCCCGAGCCGGCTCAAGCGTCGCGCGACCTTTCCCGAGAGCGCCATGGTCATTCGGCGCGATTATTCCGCCGCATTGGCCGAAGACGAGGCCAGCCGGTCCCGCTTCAGCTTTTCCGCCACCAGGAAGGCGACCTCGATGGCCTGTTCGGCGTTGAGGCGCGGATCGCAATAGGTCATGTAGCGCGAGCGCAAGTCCGCTTCCGACAGGGCGCGGGCGCCGCCGGTGCATTCGGTGACGTTATTGCCGGTCATCTCCAGATGGATGCCGCCCGCATAGGACCCTTCGGCGCGATGCACGTCGAAGAAGCTGCGGATTTCCTGCACCACCTTGTCGAACGGCCGGGTCTTGTAGCCGCTGGCGGTGATGGTGTTGCCGTGCATCGGGTCGCAGGACCAGACCACCTTGCGCCCCTCGCGCTGCACGGCGCGGATCAGCGCCGGCAGATGGTCGCCGACCTTGTCGGCGCCGAAGCGCGAGATCAGGGTCAGGCGGCCCGGCTCATTGGCGGGGTTGAGCATGTCGATCAGCCGCAGCAGCCCGTCCGGCGTGGTGGAGGGGCCGCATTTCAGGCCGATCGGATTCTTGATGCCGCGCATATATTCGACATGGGCGTGGTCGGGCTGGCGGGTGCGGTCGCCGATCCACAGGAAATGGCCGGAGGTCGCGTAATATTCGCCGCTGGTGGAATCCACGCGCGTCAGCGCCTGCTCATAGCCGAGCAGCAGCGCCTCATGCGACGTATAGATGTCGGTCTGGCGCAATTCCGGGTGATGCTCGGGGTCGAGCCCGATGGCGCGCATGAAGCCGAGCGTTTCGGTGATATGGTCGGCCAGCTTGGCGTAACGGTCCGATTGCGGGCTGTCCTGCACGAAGCCGAGCATCCACCGATGCGCGTTCTCCAGATTGGCGTATCCGCCCGTTGCAAATGCGCGCAAAAGGTTCAGCGTCGCCGCCGACTGGCGATAGGACATCAGCTGCCGCCGCGGATCGGGCTCGCGCGCCTGGGCGTTGAATTCGATGTCGTTGACGATGTCGCCGCGATAGGACGGCAGCGCCACGCCATCAATGGTCTCGCTCGGGGCCGAGCGCGGCTTGGCGAACTGCCCGGCGATGCGGCCGAGCTTGACCACGGGCATTGAGGCCCCAAAGGTCATCACCACCGCCATCTGCAGGAAGACGCGGAAGAAATCGCGGATATTGTCGGCGGAATGTTCGGCGAAGCTCTCGGCGCAATCGCCCCCCTGCAACAGGAAAGCCTCGCCCTCGCAGACCTTGGCGAGTTCGTTCTTGAGCTTGCGCGCCTCGCCGGCGAAGACCAGCGGCGGGAAGCCGGAAATCTGCCTCTCGACTTCGGCGAGGGCCGCCTCGTCCTTATAGGTCGGGACCTGGACGATCGGCTTGGACCTCCAGCTCTCGGGCGACCAGCGTTCCATCTTCTCTCTCCGCGCGACGTCTCGCGTTCAAACCGTGGGAAATGGCCCTATACACCACAGACGGCGCGAGGCCAATGTGTCGGCTTTGCAAGACGGAAAGTGTTTTCCGAAAAGATCGTGGTTAAACCAAGACGTGCGGGCGCAAGACATTCAGGCCCCGGCGCCCCGGAGGTGAGGCATGGAGACATATGCGCAGCCGTCGGCGTGGAAGCCCGCGCCGCGCAAGCGCGTCGCGCTGGTCTGGCGCGTTCTGCTCGGCCTGGCCCTGTTCGCGCTGACGCTGCTGTCGGCCACGCTGGCGATCAAGGCGGGGCGCCTGTGGGTCGATCAGGTCAAGACATTGAAATTCTGCGTCGCGCGCGGCGGGGCGGACGAACGCTTCGCCGAGCGGCTGCAGCCGGTCCTGGCCGCCCACACCCAACGCGTCCGCGTCGTCGTCACGCCGGCGCCGGACGCCCCGGCCGCCTTCGAGCGCCACGAATGCGATCTCCTCGCCGCCCGCAGCGATGCGAAATTGCCGGCCTCCGCCCGCGCCCTCGCCATTCTCGAAAAAGACATCGTCATCCTGATCGCCCATCGCGGCAAGGCGCCGGAGACGGGCGCCGCGCTGCGCAACCGCAAGCTGATCCTGGCCCGGCCCAAGGCGGCCGACGAAGCCTTGCTGCGCGCCATTCTCGCCGCCTATGGCCTGCCGCAGGCCGACCGCCGCGTGATTGTTCCGCCGGACGGGGAGGGGGTGGAGAAGGCGTTCCGCGCCGGCGCCGCCAATGTCATATTCGCCGTCGTGCCGCAGTCGAAATTGCTGCAGGGCGACCTGCTGCGCGGTGTGACGCGCGAGAACAACGTTATTTTCGCCGATGCGCCGGAAGCGCCGGTGCTCGTCCGGAAAATCCGGGGATTGGCCGAGGAGACGGTGGAGAAGGGGCTGTTTTCGGGCGCCCCGCTGTTGCCGGGCGCGGATCTGTCCACACTCTCGCTGGAGACGCGTCTGGTGACGCGCGGAAGTCTGCGCGACGCCATCGCCGCCGAACTGACCCGGCTCATCCTGGAAAACAAGGGCGATCTGGCTCTGCCCGGCGAATTCGCCGACGCCATCTCCCCGCCCGACACCGACAAGAACGCGCCGCTGCTCGCCCATCCCGGCGCGGCGCAATATGTCGACGACGAGGAAAAGAGCTTCATCGATCTCTATGGCGATTATTTCTATCTCGGCGCGCCGGTGGCGGGCATGGTCGGCTCGTTCATGGTCTGGCTGTTCGGCCGCTGGACGCGGGTGTCGTCGCGCTCGGCCGGCGACCTGACGCAGCATGTGCTGGAGATCGCCGCGCAAGGCCGCAATGCCGAAACCCTCGCGGATCTCGAGGCCGCCGACGCCAGCCTCGACCAGATCCTGCACGAGGTGCTGATGGCGCTGCGCAACAAGACGCTCAGTCCCGAGGGGCTCGACGTGTTCCGGCTCGCCTATGAGCAGACCCGCGACTGGATTCGCGCCCGCCGCCACACGCTGACGCGGCTGGCCGAAACGCCGCAGGAGCCGGGCTAGACTCCATTTCCTGTGCATGGTTGCGCGAATGGCCTTGGACGGGCGCGGAAAAATGCTATCAACGCCGTCTCACGCGCAGCTTTTACGGGATACGGATGGGGCGTTCCATCGACATCGGCGCCGCCCAATTGGGCGCGCCGGCGCAGATCGATCTTGAGGAATTGCTCGCCACGCGCCTGCTGGTGCAGGGCAATTCCGGCTCGGGCAAGTCGCACCTTCTCCGCCGCCTGCTGGAGCAGAGCGCCGGGCTGGTGCAGCAGATCGTCATCGATCCCGAGGGCGATTTCGTGTCGCTGGCGGCGCGCTACGGCCATCTCGCGCTCGACGCCGCCGAATGCGAGCGCGATCTCGCCGTCATCGGCGCGCGGGTGCGCGCCCATCGCGTCTCCGTGGTGCTCAATCTGGAAGAGTTGGAGGTGGACGCGCAGCTCCGCGCCGCCGCGACCTTCCTCAACGCCCTGTTCGACGCCGACCGCGCGCTGTGGTACCCGGCCCTGGTCGTCGTGGACGAGGCGCAATTGTTCGCGCCCGGCGTGGCGTCGGACGGGTCGGACGAAGCGCGCCGGATGAGCCTCGGCGCCATGACCAATCTGATGTGCCGCGGCCGCAAGCGCGGCCTGGCGGGGGTGATCGCCACCCAGCGCCTCGCCAAGCTGGCCAAGAACGTGGCGGCGGAAGCCTCCAACTTCCTGATGGGCCGCACCTTTCTGGATATCGACATGGCCCGCGCCGCCGATCTGCTCGGCATGGAGCGGCGGCAGGCCGAGAGTTTCAGGGATCTGGAGCGCGGCTCCTTCATCGGACTGGGGCCGGCGATTTCACGGCGTCCGCTGCGGGTGAAGGTCGGCGCGGTCGAGACGGCGGATCGCGGCGCCGCGCCGAAACTGCTGCCGTTGCCGGAGGCGCACGAGGCCGAAGCCTTGCAGAACCTGATCCTCGCGCCCGGCGAGCCGCCGCCGCCGCGCGTGAGAAACGCGCCGAAGCCCGAGCGTTTGCAGGAGATTTTCACGCAGATCGAGGCGCCGCCGCCCGATATTGTCGCGGCCCCGCCGCCGGAATTGACCGCCCAGGAGCGCGAGGCGGCGATTGAAGAGATTATTGGCCAGATCGTCGGCGAGGCGAAAGCCGCGCAACAGGCGGCGGAGACGCTGCACCGCGATTTCCAGCTGCGCTGCCGCATCCGGCGCCTTGGTCCGGGCGCCCCCGATCTCGCGGACTTCCGCCGCCGCCTGACGATTTTTCGCGCCAAGCAGGCTTTTCCGGAGGCCGTGGATGAGGAAGGCTGGGACCGGGCGATCGAGCTGGCGTCGCGGCTGCCGGGCGACCTGCAGAGCGTGTTTCTTTATCTCAGCCGCGCGGCGGCCGCAGGGCAGCCCTGCCCGGAAGACGCCGAAATCGCCGGCTTTTTCGGCAGCGCCTCGCCCAGTCGGGCGCGGCGCATGTTGGGCCAGCTGGAGCAGAGCGAGTTGATCGTGGCGCGCACCGATTTCGAGCAACGCCGCATCATCGCCTTTCCGGAACTGGGGCTGGAAACGGCGGCGTGATCCGCCGCCGCGTTCCTCAGGCCGCGTTCTGCTGGAACAGCTTCAGCACATTGGCGCTGGAGCGGTTGGCGATGCCCTGCGCCATAACAGCCAGTTGCTGCTGCACGTTCTGGGCGCTCATCTGGGTCGATTCCTCCGCCATATCGGCATTGTCGACGCCGGCGGTGGCGTTGGCGAGGTCAATCTGGCTCGTGGCGTTGGTGTTGTAGGCCTGGCCGACCAGATTATTGAACGCGCCGACATTGCCGGCCACGCTTTGCAGTTGATCCTGCGCCGCGTTCAGATTGGCCAGGGTCTGCGCGATATTGCCGGGGCTGAGGTCGTTGGCGGTGAGGGCGGTCAGATCGGTGGCCGCGCCCGAACCGGAGGCCTTGGCGGCTTGGAACGTTCCGGTTCCCGCGCTATTGACCAGATTGCCGGCGGCGACGTTGACGCTGGCGGTTTGCCCGCCCTGGTCATATTCGCCGTAGCTGACGAGGAAGTTGTCGCCCTGGGCGCCGGTCGAACCGTCGAGCAAATTGACGCCGTTGAGGCCAGCCTGCGACACCGAGGAACTGAGCGCCTTGCCCTGCGCCTGCAACGATTGCAGGATGGCGTTCTGATCGCCGCCGCCTTGCAGCGCGATCAGATTGTTGCGCATGGCGTTCAAGGTGTTGGCGATGCCGCCGACAGCCGATTGGCTGGTCGCGGCCAGCGGCAGGGTCATGCCCTGCTGGCTGGTCATCACCGCCGACACGGCGCCGGATTGGGAATAGTTGGACGTCGCCATGTCCCAGAGCGCCGCATTGTCGCTGGCGTCGTTGATCGACTTGCCGGTCGAAATCTGCTGCTGCGTCTTCTGCAACGACGTTTGCGCGCTCGACGCATTGCTCGTGGCTTGAGCCGATGAGGGGCTCCAGGAAACATACATATTGGGCTCCACGGTCTGAATAGACGGCCGCCGGCCGCCGGAAACATCGCGCCAACCCCACAAGACGAGCCGGTGCGCGGTTGCCGAGCGCTATTCATGCGCGCAATCGTCGATTATTTCTACTTGAGGTGGAGGCGTTGTTGACGGCGTTGTAAATGCGTAAACTGGAAACACGTTAGAAATTTAGAAGAATTGGCACAAAAGGCCGCGCGAATGCTTGAGCGGCGCGCCGCCGTCGCGGGCGCGCGCGGAGGGAAATGACCGAGCGGAACGGCGACGTGAAGCGGGGGGCTTCAAATTGCGACGATTGCGCCTCATATAAGCGGTGCTTTTGGGAGCGCCTGAAATGAAACCTGTTCTTGCAAAATTGCTGATCTGCGCCGTGGCCCTGACTGGGCTTTCCGCCGCCGCGCGCGCCGCCGATGGCGGCCCTGACCTGATCTTTCGTAAGTCGACCGTGTTCAAGCTGTTGACGCCGAATGACAAGCTTGCGACCTACGCCATCGACGATCCCATCGTCAGCGGGGTCGCCTGCTATTACACCGTGCCGGAAAAGGGTGGCGTCGCCGGCATGTTCGGGGTGGCGGAGGAGCGGTCCGAAGTGTCGCTCGCCTGCCGCCAATATGGCCCGATCGCCTTCAAGGAAAAGACCAAGCAGGGCGATGTGGTGTTCCGGGAGGGCCGCTCGCTGCTGTTCAAGCGCATGCAGATCGTGCGCGGCTGCGATCCCAAGCGCAACACGCTGGTTTACATGGCCTATTCCGACAAGCTGATCGAGGGGTCGCCGCAGAACTCGACCTCGACCGTGCCGATCCAGCCCTGGGGCGGCGATGTTGCGCCGAAATGCGGCGAGTCGATCTCGGACTGACGCCGAACTCCCGCATAATCTGCTGATGCGAGCGCGCGAGCTTCCACTCGCGCGTTTTTTTTTGATTCGCGTTCGGATCTAAAAAGGTTGACGATCTGTTAACTTTTTAGTTTCATCACAAAAACTTCAGCAAAATCAGGGAGTAAGCATGCCCATACGTCAAGGCGGGCCAAGACGCGCGCGTGCGCGCGCGCCAAAATTCCTGTGTGCGATCGCCGGGTTCGTCGCGGCCTTGGCGATCCCGGCCGTCGAGGCGAGGGCGCAGAGCGCGTTCGTTATTCCCGGGGCGGCGCCGCTGTCCCCCGCCAGGCCCTTGCCGGGTCGGCCCGCGCCCGCCGCCTCCGATCCTTGCGCGGATCAGCCCGAGGCCTGCCGGGCCGCGCTGCGAAAACTCTCGGAGGGCTTGAGAGCGGCCGGCGACGTCCAGGCGCAGGCTGGCGGCGCCCAGGCGCCGGCTGGCCCGCCCCGCGCGGACACGGCGCCCGCTTATGGCGGCCTGCGCGAAGCGGCGGGCGCGGCGGATCTGCGTTTCGGCATGATCGTACCCCTCAGCGGGGCCAACAAGGAGTTCGGCTCCGAACTGAAGCTCGGCGCCGAAACCGCCTTCGATGTCGCCAATGAAGCCGGCGGCGTCAACGGCCGTCCGCTGCGCATCGTCGCCGCCGACGACGGTTACGATCCGCGCCGCACGCCCGACATCGCCAAGGCGCTGGTCGATAAGGACAAAGTCTTCGGCTTCCTGTGCAATTTCGGCTCCGCGACTTCGGAATCGATCCTGCCCTACGTGCTCGAACGCAAGCTGATCTTCTTCGGCGCCTTTTCCGGCGCGGGCCTGTTGCGGCAGCAGCCGCCGGATCGCTATGTCTTCAATTTCCGCGCCAGCTATGCGGAGGAGACCGAGGCCGCCGCGCGCTATCTGGTCAAGGTTCGGCGGATCGACCCGTCGGACATCGCCGTTTTCGCCCAGGACGACGCTTTTGGCGAAGCGGGCTTCGCCGGCGCGGAAAAGGCGATGCGTGCGATGGGCTCGCCCGAGCCGCTGCTGCATCTGCGCTACGAGCGCAACACCATCGACGTCGGCGCGGCGATTGACGAAATTCGCAAGCGCCAGAAAGCCAAGGGAAAGGGAAACGCGGGGCATATCAGGGCGGTGATCATGGTCGCCACCTATCGCGCCGCCGCCAAATTCGTGGAAAAGGCGCGGGAGGCCTTCCCGGACGTGATCCTGACCAATGTGTCGGCCGTGGGCAGCAACACATTCGCGGACGAACTCAAACTGCTCGGGGCGCGCTACATCAAGGGCGTGGTCGTCACCCAGGTCGTGCCCGACCCCGACGGTCATTCGTCCATCGCGCTGGAGTACAAGGCGGCGCTGGCCAGGTATTTCCCGCTGGAACACGCGGATTACGTGTCGTTCGAGGCGTATATCAGCGCCAAAGTGCTGATCGACGGCTTGAAGAAGGCGGGAGCGGCGCCGGATTCCGACAAGGTTGTCGCCGGCCTCGAATCCATTCGCGGCCTCGATCTCGGCCTGGGGCCGACGGTCAATTACAGCGCCAGCGAGCACCAGGCCGTTCACAAGGTCTGGGGCACGCAACTCGACGATTCCGGGCGTTTCCGCCCGATCGACCTCGAATAGGCGCGTCTGCGCAGGCTTAGTCGCCGCAGCTGATGAAGACGTCGTCCTCGCTGATCACCTGCGCCGGCGTCTCGCGGACGGCGGTGTTGCGGATCGCGCCGGTGATGTCCTCCGCCCGGCCGAACGTTTTGGCGACGCCGCTCCCATGCGCCTCGCACCACGCGTCGGCGACGATCTTGGCGCATTCCGCGCCGTTTTTGATGCAGTCGTTGACGCCGTAGCCGTCGGCGGCGCTGACGATGAAGCTGTTGGCGCCTTTGCCGGTCGGGGCGGCGCGCGCGCCGTGGTGCAGCGCGGTCAAAACAAACAGCCCGCCCAGCAGCGGGATCAGGATGCGCGGGAGAACATCATGTTCGAATTCGCGAAATTTCATCGCCTCGGCTCACAGGCTGACGGCGGCGCACGCCGTTAGATTAGCCTGAAGTTTTGCGCGCGATAGATGAAAAAAAGGTTAATTTTCTACTCCATTGCCCGGAGCGGCTCAGACTAAGCTGTTGATTTTCGTCCGCTAACCTTCATGTGCCACAGAAAGTCTCGTGGACGACTTGCTCGGGCCGGGGCGGCGTCTGCAGGTCCGCGTGCTCGGGCGCGAGGTCGAACGGGTGTTTCAGCGCCGCGCAGAGCCGTTCGAACGGGGCCATTTCGTCTTCATTCGCCGCGGCCAGCGCCTCCTCGACCCGATGGTTGCGGGCGATGATCTTTGGATTGGCGGCGCGCATCGCCGCCAACGCGGCGTCACGGTCGTTTTTGTCCAGCGCGGCGCGCCACGCGGCCAAAAATGCTTTGGTTTCCTCGTCGGGCGCTAGGCCGTCGGCTTCGGCTTTTCCCTCCGCGATACCGGTCAGGTGAAGGAAGAAATTGGTGAAATCGGCCTTGCTCGCGCCCAGCGCTTTCCACAACAGGGCGAAAATGTCCTCATTGTCGGGGGCGCCGGCGCGCAGGCCGAGCTTGCGCTCCAGCCCCATGCCCAGCGCCTCCGCATAGAGCGGCTGGAAGGTTTCGAGCGCTTCCTGAGCGAGGCGCAGCGCCCGCGCCGCGTCGGCGTCGAACAGCGGCAGAAGGGTTTCGGCGAGACGCGCGAGATTCCATTGCGCGATGGAGGGCTGGCGGTTGTAGGCGTAGCGGCCGGCGGCGTCGATCGAGGAATAGACCTGCCGCATGTTGAAGGAATCCATGAAGGCGCAGGGGCCGAAATCAATCGTCTCGCCCGACACCGCCATATTGTCGCTGTTCATCACCCCATGGATGAAGCCGACCAGCATCCATTGCGCGATCAGCCGCGCCTGCCGCGCGACCACGGCGCGGTAAAAGGCGAGATAGGGGTTTTCCGCCTGCGCCAGTTCGGGGTCGTGGCGCCTGATGGCAGCGTCGGCGAGGGCGCGGACGCGGATCGGCCCCTGGTCCTCCGCGCCATCGCGGCCGGCGGCGTATTGGAACGTGCCGACGCGAATGTGGCTGCGCGCCACGCGGGTCAGAACCGCGCCGGGGCGCGCGCCGTCGCGGAACACCGGCGCGCCGGTCGCCACCACCGCCAGAGACCGGGTGGTGGGGATGCCGAGGCCGGCCATCGCTTCCGACACGATATATTCGCGCAGCATGGCCGAGAGCGTGGCGCGCCCGTCGCCGCGCCGCGCGAAGGGCGTCGGTCCCGACCCCTTGAGATGAATGTCGTAAACGCGACCGTCGGGCGCGGCGATTTCGCCGACGATCGCGGCGCGGCCGTCGCCCATCAGCGGGTTCCACACGCCGAACTGATGGCCGGAATAGGCCAGCGCGATATTGCCGCGGCCGTTGGCGGGCGCGCCGCCCGAGAGCAGGTTCAGCAGGTCCGGGGCAACGGCGTCCTCCGCCATGCCCAGCTCCCGCGCCAGGGCGGCGTTGAAGGCGACCCAGCGCGGGCTGGGCGCGGGCGAGGGGGCGGCGGGTTTGTAGAAATCTCCGGGAAGCTCGAGGTAAAAGCTTTCACGAAACGGAATTTCCGCGCCCATTTGTCTGCCTCCGCCACGCCCGGGACATGGGGTGCGCGGCGCGGCGTTGCAAGCGCCGGGCCAGGGTTAACGGAACATGACCGGGGCCGATGCGGCGAGGGCGCCATTCCGGGAGCGCGGGATCAGGACGGGAACAAAACGCGCGCGAATCGGCGCTCCCGCTTAAGCCCATGACAAAGATGAACAAATCCTCTCGCGCATCACGGCGCGTCCGGCCCGAAACGGGATTTTGCGACCAGACCGGGACCGGAACCGGCACGAATCAGTTTTAGCGCCGACGCTCAAGCGGCGGCGGCCGTTGCCGCCGCGCCGCCAATGCGCCAAACTCAAGCTTGATTTCAACGGCTTTGCGGGAGGGCGCATGACGTCTCAAATCCTGGCGATGGTTTTTGTTCAATTGGTGGCGGCGGGTCTGGGCGGCTACGCCCTGACGCTGTGGTTCCTGAAGGCGCGCAACCTGACGGTGATCGGATTCCATGCGGTGGCCGGCCTCGCCGGGATCGAGACGCTCGGCGCCAATATAAGGCTTTCCGACCTGCCGGCGGACGCGCCGGCGCGCGGGATCGCGCTTCTGTCGCTGGAATTGTTCGGCGCGGCGGTGGTGGCCGGCCTTGTCAGCGCGCTGATCGGCAAGCGCCGCCCGCAGCTCGCCAATCTGCTGCTGGCGGTCCATGTCGTCGGCGCGCTGGCGGCCTTGTTCGCCGCCCTGTCGTTCGCCCGCGACGTCAGCGGCGCCTGACGTCACGCTGCGTCGTATTTGGGCCCGCCGCGCAGCACGACATAGATGGCCGGAATCACAAGCACGGTCAGCGCGGTGGAGGAGGCGAGGCCGAAAAGCAGCGACAGCGCCAGCCCCTGGAAGATCGGGTCGCTCAGAATCGTGACCGCCCCGATCATCGCCGCCAGCGCCGTCAAAAGGATTGGCTTGAAGCGGATCGCCCCGGCCTCCAGCAACAGCGCCTTCAGCCCCTGCGAGGCGTCGCCGTGGCGCACGAAATCCACCAGCAGGATGGAATTGCGCACGATGATCCCGGCGAGCGCGATGAAACCAATCATCGACGTCGCCGTAAAAGCGGCGTGGAACAGCCAGTGCCCGAATAGGATGCCGATAAAGGTGAGCGGCACCGGCGTCAGGATCACCAGCGGCAGCTTGAAGCTTCTGAACTGCGCCACCACCAGAATGTAGATGCCGACCAGCGCCGCCAGGAAAGCCGCGCCCATGTCGCGGAACGTCACCCAGGTCACCTCCCATTCGCCGTCCCACAGCAGGCTCGGCTTGCTCTCGTCGAGCGGCTGGCCGTGCAGGATGATCTCCGGCTTGGGCGTTCCCTCCGGCCAGTCCATTTTGTCCAGCGTGGCGTCCACGGCGAGCTGGCCGTAGAGCGGCGCCTCATAGGCGCCGGCCAGCTCCGCCTGCACCATTTCCGTCGCGCGGCCGTTGTGGCGGAAGATCGGGAAGGAGGACAGCTCCGTCGTCACGCGGGTGACGTCGCCGAGTTCGACGATGGAGCGGCTGCCGGGCAGGGTGTTGGCCGGAACCGGCGTGGTCAGCGCCAGCTCGTTCAGCTCGCGCTGGTTTTTTGCGAGCGCCAGCCGGATCGGCAGCGGCTGCCGGCCGCCGCGATGCGAATAGCCGACGACATCGCCGCCATAGAGTCGGCGCAAGGTGTCGAACACGTCGCTCTGCTGCACGCCGAAAAACTCCAGCGAGTCCTGGTCGATTTCGATGCGTTTGCGCGGCGCCTGCACCCCGAAGGAATCATCGACGTCGACGATGAAATCCGAGGCTTCGAACGCTTGCCGCACTTTGGACGCGACGGCGCGGCGGGTGGCGGCGTCCGGGCCATAGACCTCCGCCAGCAGCGTGGACAGAACCGGCGGACCCGGCGGCGGCTCGACCACCTTGAGCGAGCCATGCGCGGGCATGGCCAGGCCCTTGAGCCGCGTGCGGACGTCCAGCGCGATCTCGTGGCTGGCGCGCTTGCGCTTGTCCTTGGGCGACAGGTTGATCTGCGCGTCGCCGGTTTCCGGCGTTGCGCGCAGATAGTAATGCCGCACCAGACCGTTGAAGTTGAACGGCGCCGCCGTTCCGGCATAGGTCTCAAACGATTGGATTTCCGGCACGAACTTCAGGCGCTGCACGGCGTCGGCCAGCACGCGGTTGGTTTCCTCGACCGACGTCCCCACCGGCAGGTCGACGACCAAAGCCAGCTCCGGCTTGTTGTCGAACGGCAGCAGTTTGACCGTCACCAGCTTGAAATAGAACAGGCTGAGCGAGGCGAGGGTGGCGAGCCCGACCAGCGTCAGGAATTTCTTCGCCGACTTGCGGCTGCGCAGCACGGGTTCGGCGACGCGCCGATAAAACGCGCCCATCCGGCCGCCGCCGGCCGCCTCGCCGGCGTGCAGCGGCGCCCGCCCGGCGATCTTCAGCATCAGCCAGGGCGTGATGATCACGGCGGCGAAG
Source organism: Rhodoblastus acidophilus (assembly GCF_900187365.1). GTDB lineage: Bacteria > Pseudomonadota > Alphaproteobacteria > Rhizobiales > Beijerinckiaceae > Rhodoblastus > Rhodoblastus acidophilus. The sequence continues at coordinate 894,856 of NZ_FYDG01000001.1, read as the reverse complement.
AAGGAGAAGATCATCGCGGCGGAAGCGTTGGTCGGGATCGGCGCCATATACGGCCCCATCAGCCCGGAGACGAACAGCATGGGCAGCAGCGCCGCGACCACAGTGAGCGTGGCCACGATAGTCGGATTGCCGACCTCGCGCACGCCGTCGATGGCGGCTTGCACGCGCGAGCGTCCGTCGCGCATCGCCCAATGCCGCGAAATATTCTCGATGACGACAATGGCGTCGTCCACCAGGATGCCGATGGAAAAGATCAGCGCGAACAGGCTGACGCGGTTGAGCGTGTAGCCCATGATCCGCGCCGCGAACAAGGTGAGAAGGATGGTGGTGGGAATCACCACGGCCACCACCAAAGCCTCGCGCCATCCAATCGCAAAAGCCACCAGCAGCACGATGGAGACGGTGGCGAGGCCGAGGTGGAACAGCAGCTCGTTGGCCTTTTCGCTGGCCGTCTCGCCGTAATTGCGGGTGACCTTGACCTCGATGTCGCCGGGAACGGCGGCGCCCTTCAAATGTTCGAGCTGTTCGACGATGCGTTCGGAAATCACCACGGCGTTGGCGCCGGCGCGCTTGGCCAGCGCGATGGTCACGGCGGGCGCGGCTTGCAGCGATCCGTCGGCTTCGCGTGAAAAATGCGCGACGCGCGTTTCGTTGGGCTGGTCGACGAACACCACCTTGGCGACATCGCGCAGATAGACCGGGCGGCCGTCGCGGGTGGTGATCAGCAGATTGCCGATCTCCGGCAAGGTCTGCAACGTACGTCCCGCCAGCGTCTCCACCTGCAGGCCGGCGTCGCGCACCCGGCCGATCTGCAAGGCGCTGTTGGCGCCTTGCGCCTTGGCGGCAAGTTGCTGCAGCGTCACGCCATAGCGCGCGAGTCCGGCGGGGTCGGGCTCGATGCGGAATTCCTGCGCCTGATCTCCGACGAGATAGGTGAGCCCGACATCCTCCAGCTTGGCCAGCTCGGTGCGCAATTCGCGCGCGACATCGGTCAGCGCCCCGGCGGTCCAGCGGCTCGCGGCCTCCGGCTTCGGCGTCAGCGTCAGCGTGACGATGGCGACATCGTCAATGCCGCGCCCGACGATCAGCGGCTCCGGCACGCCGGCCGGGATGCGGTCCATATTGGCGCGGATTTTTTCATGCACGCGCAAAATGGCGGCGTCGGTGGAGGTGCCGACCACGAAGCGCGCGGTGATCACGGCGCGGTCGTCATAGGTCTTGGAATAGACGTGCTCGACCGCGTTGATGCCCTTGACGATGGTTTCGAGCGGCTCCGTCACCAGCTTGACCGCGTCTTCCGCGCGCAGGCCATTGGCCTGCACCATAATGTCCACCATCGGCACGGAAATCTGCGGCTCCTCCTCGCGCGGCAGGGTGAACAGCGCGAGCAGGCCGAGCGCCAGCGCGGCGATCAGCAGCAGCGGCGTCAGCGGCGAGGCGATGAAAGTTTGGGTGAGGGCGCCGGCGAGGCCGAGTTTCTTGTCGGTCATGGTGTCACGATCCGGTCTCCAGCCTTCAGGCCGGAAAGGATTTCGATTTTTCCGGGATCGGCGGTGTCCGTGAACACCACGGCGACGTCGAGCGGCCCCTCGGCGCGGGCGAGCTTCACATAATCGACGCCGGAGCGCGTGGTCACGGCGTCGCGCGGCGCGATCATCGCCTTGCGCTCGCCGACCGGGGCATAGATGCGCACGCGCTCGCCCACGAAATAATTGTCGATGTTCTCGACTTCCGCGTCGGCGATGACGCGGCCATTGTCGAGTTCGGGATAGATGCGCACGATCTTGCCCTCGCGCGACGGCCCGCCGGCGACGCGCGGCGCCACCGTCACCGGCGCGCCCAGTTGCAGCAGCGGCGCGTGACGCTCGGGCAGGGATAGCCGCAGATAAAGCGCGCCCGAAGCGACGCGCGCGATCGGCTCGCCGGGCTGGACCACGGCGCCGGGCACGACGCCGATGGTCAGCAGCCGCCCGTCCTTGGGCGCCAAAACCTCGCCCTCGCGGGTCTGCTGCGCGATCACGGCGCGCTGCGCCTTCATGGACTCGAGTTGGTGCGCCAGCACGTCGGCGTTGGTCTTGGCCTGATCATAGGCCGCCTTGGTGGCGAAACCCTTTTTCATCAGATCCTCGGCGCGTTGCAGCGCGACATTGGCGTTGTCCACCTGCGAGATCAGCGCGCTGATTTGCCCGTCGAGCGATTGAGCCTGCAGCGCCAGCTTCTGGTCGGCCACCACGGCGATGACGTCGCCCGCCTTGACCTGCGCGCCCTCGTCCACGAAGCGCTTGACGATGGTTCCGCCGATGCGCGTGCGCGCGGGCGCGATCTCGCGGCTCTCAGCCTGGCCGAAGATCGCTTTCATATTCGCGACCTGTTGCTCCGCCACCGTGAACTCCCCGGCGCCGGCGGGCAGGGCGGAGATCAGCAGCAGGGGCAGCCAGCAGATTTTGGGCGAGCCGAGTTGGGTCATGGCGGGTCCCTTTGGGGTCCAGGCTTTACAAATATTCGTATATATGAAATTAATAGCTAATGGCTGTCAAGCGCAACACATTCCCGGTCGAGGCGGCGAGCGAATTTGTGAAAAGCTTCGCCAATCCGACCCGGTTGCGCCTGCTGTGCGCCCTGAAGCACGCCGAACGCTCGGTCGGCGAACTGGCCGAAGCGGCAGGCGTTCCTGTCGTGTCGGCGTCGCAGCAGCTCGCCAACCTGCGGCGTGACCATCTGGTGGTGGCGCGCCGGCGCCATCAGGCGGTGATCTACCGCCTCGCCGACGACACGGTCAGCCGGTTCATCGAGGCGCTGGCCGATTGCTTCTGTCCCTCGCAACCCAACCATGGAGGCATGTGTGACCCTGACCCCCCCGCTCAAGAAAGGTTTTAAGCAGATGGTGGCGGAAGCCAACGCCGAGGTCGCGACGATCTCCGCGGCTGACGCCCTGCCGCTGGTGGGCGATCCCGCCGTTCTGTTCGTCGATGTACGCGAGGGCGGCGAAGTCGCCACGGGCGCGATCCCCGGCGCCTTTCCCGCCCCGCGCGGCTTTCTCGAATTTTTCGCCGATCCGGAAAGCCCGATGCATAAGCCCGAACTGGCCAAGGCCGCGCGCGTGGTGGTCTATTGCGCCAGCGGCGGCCGGTCGGCGCTGGCGGCGAAAACCCTCGCCGACATGGGCTATGCCGACGTGCTCAACCTCACGGGCGGCATTACGGCCTGGAAAGCGGCCGGCGGCCCGCTGACCGCTTGACCTGAAGGAGAAGGACCGATGTTCGGATGGCTGTTCGGCGGCGGGGGCGACGTCAAGACGTTCAACCCCGGCGAATTGCGCGACCTGTTGCGCGAGAAGGATTCGGCCTGTCTGCTGGTCGATGTCCGCGAGGACAGGGAATGGGCTGGCGGGCGCATTCCCGGCGCCGTCCATGCGCCGCTGTCGCGCTTCGAGCAGGCGGCGGCGGGCCTGCCGAAGGACAAGCCGCTGGTGTTTTATTGCGCCTCCGGCATGCGCTCCAAAACCGCTCTGCGCCGCGCCCGCGACATGGGCTTGATCGTCGAGGGCCATCTCGGCGGCGGCCTGATGAACTGGGCGCGCTACGACTATCCGGTCGTCCGCTGACATGACCGGCAAGGACGAGCTGAAGGCGCAGTTCCGCGCCATGGCGCGCGGCGCGCAAACGCTGGGCCTCGGCTATATCGGCGTGGTCAACGGCCTGTTCGCCGCGCTGCGCCGGCTCGACGCCGCCTCGGCCGACGATCTGGCGCAGACGGCGGGCATGGACGCCGGCTATGTCCGGCGCTGGTGCGACGGCGCCTACGCCTTCGGCCTGCTGGAGGCCGAAGGCGATCTGTTCGGCCTGTCCGAAATGGGCGCCGCGCTCGACCCCGAAATCGAGGGCACGCTGATGCCGGTGGCGGGGCAGGCGATGATGTCAATGCACATGGCCGAGCGCGCGGCGGATTTCATGCGCACCGGCGCGCGGCCCGGCGAACAGGTGATGTTCGAGCGTCCGACGCTGGGGCCGCTGTTCGGCGCCATGCTGGAGGCGTCGTTCACCCGCCTGTTCAGCCAGACCATCGCGCCCAGCCTGCCGGTCGTCGCCGAAATCGCGGCGCGCGGCGGTCTTGTGGTCGATCTCGGCTGCGGCAACGGCTGGTGTCTTCGCGCGCTGCTGCGGGACCGGCCTTTGCTGCGCGGCCTCGGCTTCGACGGGTTCGACGGCAATATCGCGCAGGCCCGCGCGCTGGCGGAAAAAGCCGGAATGAGCGACCGTCTTCGCTTCGCCCATGGCGACCTGCATGACGCGAAGCTGGAGGAAAAGGCCGATCTCATCGTCATGAACCGCGCGCTGCATCATGTCTGGGAGGCCGGTCCCCAAGAGTTTATGGCCAAATTGCGCGACGCCCTCAAACCCGGCGGCGCCGTCGCGATCTGGGAGCCGGACTGGCCCGAGGATCGCGCCCTGTTGCGCACGCCGGCGCGGCAAGGCTTCGCCTTCCAGAACCTGTCCGAGCATGTGCAGGGCAATCACCTTTTGCAGGCGACGGAGATTGCGGCGGCGTTCAAGGCCGCCGGCATGACGACGGAGATTTTCCGCTTCGCCGAGGGGCAGGAGGCGGTGATCGTGGCGCGCTCCGGCTGTTAGCGCGCCGGTCCGTCCTCGACCGTGAACACCACGGGCACCGCACCGGCGTTTTCGAACTCCAGTTCGCCGGAGATCCTGTCGCCGGCGACGAGCGGCTTTTTCAGATTGCGCAGCAGAATGTGATAGCCGCCCGGCGAAAAGGTGAAACTGCGGCCGGCGGGAATGTCGATGTTGTAGAGCCGCCGCAGATTGGGCACGTCCTGCAGGATGCGGATGCCCGCGATCTCCGTGGACAGCGCCGCATCGGTCTTCACGCCGACCAGATGGTCCACGGCGTTGGATTTGTTGGTGATCACGACATAGGCGCGACCGACCACAGCCTTGGGCGGCGTCGCCTGCGCCCAGGGATGATCCAGCAGGATTTCCCCTTGCGCGGCGCCCGGCGCCAGCAGCAGCGCCAGACAGGCCGCGGTGAACAGCCGGGCGCTCATGGCAGCGGCTTCGTCAAAGTGAAGACGCCGCGCATGTCGCCTTCCTTGAACCCGGTGGCCTGGTCTTCGGGATAGAGCGCGACGATCTTCCGCTTGAGTTCGGGCGCGACATTTTCGCCGTGGCAGGTCAGGCAGAGCTGGGCGGTGGGGATGGCCTTGATGAAGCGGAACGCCTTCTTGCCGTTCTGCTCGACCACTTCGGCGCTGACGAGATCGGCGGCCTTCTCGCCCTTGGCGATGCGCACGTTGAACGCCTCCATCGCCTTGCGTTCGTAATCGTCGGGCGCCGAAGCGGCGTTGCGCGGCTTGAGGCTGGTGCGCGCCACCGTCCAGCCGCTCGATTGCGAGAGTTCGGCGGCGATGACCGGCGCCTGTTTGGCGCAGACCTCCAGCGCGCCCTCGGCGCCGCCGGTTTCCAGCGCGGAGCCGAGCGCCGCCTTGAGTTTGCCCGCGTAAGCCTGAACGAGTTCGGCCGCCTTGGCCTTGTCGGGCGTCGGCGCCGTTTCGGCGCAGGCGGGAAGAGCCAGAGCCAGAATGGCGGCGGAGGTGAACGCAAAACGCGACATGGGCGTCTCCAATAGGGCGGGGTCGAGCGAAATCAGCGGGCGTCTCGAAAGCCGGGAGCAATTCCAGCGTGATAGCGTGGCCCTGGCCTGAAAGCAATATTATCTATATAAGTTTGAATGTGCGAATATGCCGCAGGCGCGCGGAAGCCGCTGCTGTGCGCCGGTTTGCGCCGGCGCGGCGGCTATGCGATGACGGATGACCACATGGGAGGACCGCCCTTGATCGCGCGTGAGACTGGCGCGCAGCCGCCGCGCCTGTTTCGACTGGGTCCCCAGGACGCCGACCGCTACGCCGATCATCTGCTGCGGCTGGACGACGAGGATCGCCGCTTTCGCTTTTTCGACGACGCGCCCGAATTCATGATCATGCTGCACGCCGGGGCCGCCGCCAGCGACGGCCGCATCGCGCTCGGCTTTGAAGAGGGCGGCGAAATCCGCGCTGTGGGCGAGTTGCTCGCTGATCCCGCGCGGCCCGAGGTCGGCGAACTCGCCTTCAGCGTCGAGAAGGGCTGGCGCCGCCATGGCCTCGGCGCCGCGCTGATGGGCGGTTTGATCGAAGCGGGCGCGCGCGCCGGCTTTTCCACGCTGGAGCTGGAATTTTTGGCGAACAACGCCGCCATGCAGGCGTTGGCGCGGCGGTTCACGCCCTCCATCGTCCGACGCGACGGCCGCGTTGTCGCGACCATCGCGTCCGCCGGTTAACGCGCGCGGCTCACCAGTCGAGCTTCACGCCGCCATAGACGGAGCGCCCGAGCCCGCCGTAATTGGCGATCTCCTGATAACGCGCGTCGGTCAGGTTCTCGATCCGGCCGAACACCGAAAGGCCATGATCGAGCTTGTAATTGGCGTAAACGTCGATCCGGGCGTAGGCCGGCAGCACGACCGGGGTCGTGACATAAGTGGCGTTGTTGAAGTTGGTGTCGGGATTGGCGCCGACAACGGTCACGCGCCCCTCCAGTTCGAGGCGGGGAACGCCGGTATAGATCAGCGCGGCCGAGCCCTTGTTGTGCGGGCGGCGGGCAATGACGTCGCCGGTGGCGAGATTGCGCGCGTCCATGTTGGTGTAGGACAGGCGCGCCCGCAACTCCTCTGGAAACACCACGGCTTCGGCCGAGAGTTCGAGACCCTGGATGCGGGAACGCCCGACATTGTAGTAGCAGCCGTAAATCTGCGAGGCCGTGCAGGTCGCGGCGTAGCCGTAATTGATCAGGTTGTTGTAGTCGCTGTTGAAATAAGTCGCCGACAGCGTCAGCCGGTCGTCGAACAGTTTTTGATCGACGCCGAAATCGTAGCCGATGCTGTCCTCGGGCCGCAGGTCGGGATCGCCATAGAGGCTGAAGCGCTGGTACAGCGACGGCGCCTTGGCGCCCGTGCCGACGGTTCCGCGCAGTTTGGTGCCGGTCTCCTCCAGTCGATAGGCCGCCGTCGTGCGCCAGGTGTTAAAGATCTTCACGCCGCCGGTGGCGTCCATGCGGCCGCCAAAGCTGATGTCGAGCCGGTCGAGCACGGTGAACTGGTGCTGGGCGAACAGCGAATTGGTGGTCTGCCGCGCCGAGAGCGTGACCTGATCGGCGGCGCCGGGCTGATCCTGGGCGGTCGTGCGCAGCGTTTCCGTCTCGGTCTTGCCTCCGAACGTCAGCAGGCCATAGGCGCCGAGCTTCACATCGCCCTGATATTCGGCCCCGTAGCGTCCGCCCTCATAGCCGATCTTGCAATCGCCGGGATAAGCGATTGTGCAGAAAACCTCGGTCTCCCAGACGTCGCGATGAGTGTTGTTGCCGAAAACGGTCAGGCGGCTGTGCAGATTTTTGTCGAACGCGTCGTCGTCGATGCGCAGATAGCCCTGAACGAGCGTGCTGAGCAGGCGGTTGAAGCCGCCATAGACGTCGCTGGGCGCGAAGGCGCCGGGATTGTCGAACCGCGCCCCGGTGTCATAGCCGTTGAACCCGCCGGTGATGACCAGATCGTCATTGACGCGATAGCGCAATTGCGCGGAGCCGCCGAGCTTGTTGGTCGGCTCCGAAACATCCGGCGCGGGGCCGGCCACGACGCCATAGCCATAGCTGAGCGGCCCCTTGACGCGATAGCCATAGCGCGCCGGCGCGTCGGCGTGCAGCGCGTCCACCGCGAAGGACCAGGACCAGTCTCCCACCGATCCCGATTCCTGCACGCGGCTGTGCACCGTGCCGTAACTGCCGCCCTCGACCGAGGCGGAGCCGTGCGGCGCGCCGTCGCCCTGTTTGGTGATGATGTTGATGACGCCGCCCATGGCGTCCGAGCCGTAAAGCGCCGATTGCGGCCCGCGCAGCACTTCCACGCGCTCGACATTGGCGGCGTTGAGCATGCCGAGATCGGCGAAGCCGTCGGTGCCGCTGGGATCGTTGATGCGGACCCCGTCGAGCATCACCAGCGTCTGGCCGGCGGTGGCGCCGCGCAGATAGACCGGCGTCACCGTGCCGACGCCGCCCGAGCTGTAGATGTCGAGGCCCGGCGTTCCCCGCAGCGCGTCGGCGAGGCCGGTCGCGCCGCGCCGCTCGACCTCGGCGGCGGGGATGACGCTGATGGCGCTGGCCGATAGCGCCAAAGGCTGCTCCGTTCGCGTGGCGGTGACGTCGATGTCGCCCAGCGCCACGAACTGGCTGTCGAGCGGCGCCTGTTGCGCGCGCGCGGCGAGCGTGGAAACAATGAAAAGCAGCGAGCCGCCAGCCAAAAGGGCCGCGCGACGCTTCGAGAGCGTAACCATGATGCCTCCTGCCGTCCCACCGACGGCTGCGGGGTTGTCGGACGCATCGGCCGGTCTCCTGGCTCACGACCCGTCTTCCGCCGCCTTCCCGGACCAGAGGTCCAGTGGCTGAAGGGCGGAAGGAAAGTCGCCTACAGTTGCGGGGGCAGCTGCGGTTTTGGACTTTTCTCCTGTTCAGAGATTTGTCCTGACCGCATTCCCGTTTCACCCCGGCCTGACCCGGGGCACCGATAACGTAAGCTTGTCGTAAAACGCGCACGTCCAGCGCGCAAGCGACGAGACGTCACACCATAGGCTTAGTTCGACTCGGTTCTCTCGCGGATTTCGCTGAAGCGCCAGCGCCGCAGCAATTGCCCGTCGCGCCAGACGGGGACCAGCAGGTTTGCCTCCGCCGGGCAGTTTTCCGCGCGAACGGTCTCAAATCCTTGCGCGCCGCGCCGCAGCGCCAGACGGCCGCGCTTCGACGCCTTGGCCGGATCGGTGCTCGGCGCCTTGTAGATGTCGCGCCATTGCCCGTCGATGCGGATCGCCGAGGCCTTCATGGCGAAGCGCAGGGTGTCGCGGTCGAGCCGTTGCAGCAGCGCCCCGCCCATGCCGAAAGCGACATTGTCGGCGGAAAAGCCCGCGCCTTTCAGCTCGTCCAAGATTTCGCCGATGCTGGCGACGTCGATCCCGTCGCCCTGGATCACGCGCACGGCGGGGTTGAGCACGAAAAACCCCTTGGCGTTGCGCCGCGCCCCGAATTTGTCGGCCAGCAGCGCCACGGTCTGGCGCACGATGGTGGGGGGATGACCGGAATCCGGCCTTACGACAAGCGTGCCTCCCATTTGCAGGACCTGATCGCGTAAAACGCCGCCCCAGATGTGCTCGACGGCGTTGAACAGGTCGTAGGAATCCGACACCACCGCGACGAGGCCGCCGCGCCTGCCGAACTTTTGCAGCATGTTGGCGTAGGCGTCCGCCTCGCCGTCGCGGCCCCAGGCGGTGATGGTCGAATGTTCCGCCGCCGGAATCGAAAATCCGGCCATCGGCTCGTCGTAATAACGCTTTGCGGCGGGCAGGGCGGCGAGCGTGTCCGTGCCGCGAAAATTCACCAGATGCGCCATGCCGCCGAGCGCGGCGCTCTCCAGGCTCGACACGCCGCGCGCGCCAAAATCGTGCAGCTTGAACGGCAGTTGCCCCTTCGGATCGTCCGATGTTTCTTCCAGCGCGCGGCGGATCACCTGCTTGCAGGCGTAGGAAATGGTCGCCACCGTGGTCGGATACCAGATCGCGCGCAGCAGGGCGGTTTCGAGATAGGAGGACAGCCAGTAAAACGCCGGATCGGTGTTGCGGATCTGCGCCAGCACGTTTTGCGGCGGCAGCACGGTTCCCTCGGGGATCGCGCTGATCTCGACCGGCAGCGCGCCGCCATGGCGCGCGACCAGATCGAACCATCCGTCGCGATGGAACGGCAGGCCGTGGGCGCTGGCGACCTCCTGCGCCGCCTCGACGTCGCCGCGCGTGACCGGCCTTGCGAGATGCTCCATCAGAAACGGCTGCAGGCCGAAAAACAGGATGGAGTCGAACGCGCCGCCTCGGCTTTCGACATAGGACGAAACTTCCTGCGCACCCGGCGGATATTGCAGCCAATGGCTCAGCTTATAGCTGTCCGTGTTGAGGATCGGGTTGAGATCGAACATGAGCCGCCGCGCTCCGTGCTGGCGAAAACCGTGGCGAACGCGTCGCGCCCGTAGGCTCAATCTTGCGCGAAACGCCGCAAAGCGAAAGAGACCGCGCCGCCCAAGTTTAAGGCGCATGACAAAAGTTTATATGTAAACGATATTGACCTTGGCGCGTGCGTCCACTAACTTTCGACTCAACAAACAACGACAATGACCCGCCGAAAAGCGCGGGACAGGGAGCTGCGAGGATGAACCTTCGCGACATCGGGCGCTTCAGGCGTCAGGCATTCTTGCGTCCGCGCGCGGCGCAAACGGTCCACTTTGGTTTGGGAGAACCTCAATGACTCGCACGGTTATCGCGGGCTACGTCCGCTCGCCCTTCACTTTGGCGAAAAAGGGCGACCTCGTTTCGGTGCGGCCGGACGATCTCGCCGCGCAAGTCATCGCAGGCCTGATCGCCCGGACCGGCGTCAATATCGCCGAGATCGAGGATGTGATCATGGGCTGCGCCTTCCCCGAGGGCGAGCAGGGTTTTAACGTCGCCCGCCTCATCAGCCTGCTGGCCGGCCTGCCAAAATCGGCGGGCGGCGCCACCGTCAACCGCTTCTGCGGCTCATCGATGTCGTCGATTCACATCGCGGCCGGCTCCATCGCGCTCGGCGCCGGCGACGTCTTCGTGTGCGGCGGCGTCGAGAGCATGACGCGGGTGCCGATGATGGGCTTCAACCCGCTGCCGAGTCCCGACCTCTACGCCAAAATGCCCGGCGCCTATATGGGCATGGGCGAGACGGCGGAAAATGTCGCCAACAAATGGCAGATCACCCGCGAGGATCAGGAGGAATTCGCCGCACGCTCGCAAAAGCGTGCCGCCGAAGCCCAGGCCTCCGGCAAGTTCAAGGACGAGATCGTCCCGATCAAGACCAAAAAGGGCGAGGTGAGCGTGGATGGCTGTCCGCGTCCGGAAACCACCGCCGCCACTCTGGCCGAGCTGAAGCCGGCGTTTGACGCGCAGGGCACGGTGACGGCGGGCACGTCTTCGCCGCTCACCGACGGCGCCTCCGCCTGCCTCGTCTGCTCCGAGGATTACGCCAAGTCCAAGGGGCTGGAGATTCTCGCCGTGGTCAAGAGCGTGGCCGTCTGCGGCTGCGACCCCGAGATCATGGGCATCGGCCCGGTCGGCGCCACCAAGAAGGCGCTGGCCCGCGCCGGTCTCGAAGCGAAGCAGCTCGATGTGGTCGAGCTCAACGAGGCCTTCGCCTCGCAAAGCCTCGCCTGCATGAGGGAGCTGGGCCTGTCGCCGGATCAGGTCAACATCGACGGCGGCGCCATCGCGCTGGGCCATCCGCTCGGCGCCACCGGCGCGCGCATCACCGGCAAGGCCGCCAGCCTGCTCAAGCGCGAAAAGGGCAAATACGCGCTGGCGACGCAATGCATCGGCGGCGGGCAAGGCATCGCCACCATTCTGGAGGCCGTGTGATGCAGATCAACAAAGTCGCCGTCATCGGCGCCGGCGTGATGGGCGCCGGGATCGCCGCGCAGGTCGCCAACGCCGGCGTGCCCGTGGTGCTGCTCGACATCGTTCCGGCGGGCGCGGACAACCGCAACGCCGTGGCCGAAGGCGCCGTCGCCAAAATGCTGAAGACGGAGCCGGCCCCCTTCATGAGCAAGGCCGCCGCCAAGCTGGTGACCACCGGCAATATCGAGGACCATCTCGACCTCTTGCGCGACTGCGACTGGATCGTCGAAGTCGTGGTCGAAAAGCTCGACGTGAAGCAGGCGCTCTATAAAAAGATCGACGCGCACCGGAAGCCCGAAGCCATCGTCTCATCCAACACCTCGACCATTCCGTTGGCGAATTTGGTCGAAGGCATGCCGCAAAGCTTTGCGGAAAAATTCATCATCACCCATTTCTTCAACCCGCCGCGCTACATGCGTCTGCTGGAGTTGGTGACGAGCCCGCTCAACAGCGCCGACACGATCAAGACCGTCACGGATTTCTGCGACTACAAGCTCGGCAAGGGCGTGGTGGTCTGCAAGGACCGGCCCGGCTTCATCGCCAACCGTCTCGGCGTGTACTGGCTGCAGTCGGCGGTGGTTCTGGCCTTCGAGCACAAGCTGCAGATCGAGGAGGCCGACGCGATCATCGGCAAGCCGCTGGGGATTCCCAAGACCGGCGTGTTCGGCCTGCTCGACCTGATCGGCCTCGACCTGATGCCGCACATCAACGCCAGCATGGCCTCGGCGCTGCCGCGCGAAGACGCGTTCCACGGCATGAACCAGCCGCTGCCGCTGGTCGAGCGCATGATCAAGGAGGGCTACACCGGCCGCAAGGGCAAGGGCGGCTTCTATCGTCTCAACCGCGAAAAGGGCAAGCTGAAGGAGGCCATCGACCTCGCCACCGGCGACTATCGCGCCCAGGCCCGGGCGCGGGTCGAGGCGGTGGACGAAGCCGGCAAGGATCTGAAAAAGCTGCTGACCCACGACAGCGCGCCGGGCCGCTACGCTTGGGACGTCGTGCGCAAGACGCTGTGCTATGCGGCGGCGCTGGTGGGCGATGCGGCCGACGACATCGTCTCGATCGACGAAGCGATGCGCCTCGGCTACGCCTGGAAATGGGGCCCGTTCGAACTGCTCGACAAGATCGGCGTCGACTGGTTCGTCGAAAAGCTGCACGCGGAGGGTGGCCTGGTTCCGCCGATCCTGCAGGCGGCGGCCGGCAAGACGTTTTATCGCGTCGAGAACGGCAAGCGTCAGGCGCTGACGCTCAACGGCGATTATGTCACGCTGGAGCGCCCGGAAGGCGTGCTGCTGCTCGCCGACATCAAGCTCACGCAAAAGCCGGTGCTGAAAAACGCGTCCGCCAGCGTGTGGGACATTGGCGACGGCGTGTTGTGTTTTGAATTCACCAGCATGATGAATTCGCTCGACGCCGATATCGTCATGCTGCTCAACCAGACCATCCAGCTCGTGCAGAAGAACCACAAGGCGCTGGTGATCTACAATGAGGGGAGCAATTTCACCGTCGGCGCCAATCTCGGCCTTGCGTTGTTCGCGGCCAATGTCGCGGCCTGGAGCGAAATCGAGCAATTGGTCGGCTTGGGACAGTTCGCCTACAAGGCGCTGAAATATGCGCCCTTTCCTGTTGTCTCGGCGCCCTCCGGCATGGCGCTCGGCGGCGGCTGCGAAATCCTGCTGCATTCCGACGCCATCCAGGCCCATGCCGAAAGCTATATCGGTCTGGTCGAGGTCGGCGTCGGCCTGATCCCCGGCTGGGGCGGCTGCAAGGAAATGCTGGCGCGCTGGCAGGCCCACAAGAAAACGCCGAAAGGCCCGATGCCCGCGGTGGCGCAGGTGTTCGAATATATCAGCACCGCGCGCGTGGCCAAATCCGCCGCCGAAGCCCGGGACATGCTGATCCTGCGCGACGGCGACGGCGTCACCATGAACCGCAACCGCCTGCTGTTCGACGCCAAGGCCAAGGCGCTCAAACTCGTCGAAAACTACCAGCCGCCGGAAAAGCCGGTCTATCGCCTGCCGGGTCCGTCCGGAAAACTGGCGCTGAAAATGGCGGTGGATGGTTTCGCCAAGCTCGGCAAGGCGACCAAGCACGACATCGTCGTGTCCGAGGCGCTGGCCAACATCCTCACCGGCGGCGAGACGGAATATTTCGACGAGCTGAACGAGGATAAAATCCTCGAACTGGAGCGCCAGAATTTTATGAAGCTGGTGCGCAACCCCGACAGCCTCGCCCGCATCGAGCACATGCTCGAAACCGGCAAGCCGCTCCGCAACTGACCCCGCAGGGAGACGAACATGCCGACCTACAAGGCTCCGCTGCGCGACATGCGCTATGTGCTCTATGACGTGATGGGCGGCGACGATCTGACGTCGCTGCCCGGCTACGAGGATTTCTCGCGCGACACGCTCGACGCCGTGCTCGAAGAGGCGGCGAAGATCTGCGAGGAAGTGCTGCAGCCGCTCAACCGCTCCGGCGACGAGGAGGGCTGCGCTTACGAGAACGGCGTGGTGCGCACGCCCAAAGGTTTCAAGCAGGCCTATGACACGTTCCGCGATGGCGGCTGGACCTCGATCGCCTGCGATCCCGACTATGGCGGCCAGGGCCTGCCGGCGGCGGTGAACACGCTGGTCGAGGAAATGATCTGCTCGGCCAATCTGTCGTTCGGCATGTATCCGGGCCTGTCGCACGGCGCTTATGTCGCGCTGCACGGCTACGGCTCCGACGCGCTGAAAAAAGCCTATCTGCCCAAGCTGGTGGACGGCACATGGTCGGGCACGATGTGCCTCACCGAGCCGCATTGCGGCACCGACCTCGGACAGATGCGCACCAAGGCGGTTCCGCAGGAGGACGGCTCCTACCGCCTCTCCGGCACGAAGATTTTCATCTCGGCCGGCGAGCACGACCTCACCGAAAACATCGTGCATCTGGTGCTGGCGAAAATCCCCGGCGGCCCCAAGGGCATCAAGGGCGTCAGCCTGTTCCTCGCGCCCAAATTCCTGCCCGACGCCGACGGCAAGCCCGGCGAGCGCAATGGCGTGCGTTGCGGCTCCATCGAGCACAAGATGGGCATCAAGGCTTCGTCGACCTGCGTGATGAATTTCGACGACGCCAAGGGCTGGCTGATCGGCGCGCCGCACAAGGGCATGCAGGCCATGTTCGCCATGATGAACACGGAGCGCCTCGCCGTCGGCGTGCAGGGCCTCGGCCTCGCGGAAGCCTCGTACCAAGGCGCGGCGGCCTATGCGAAAGAGCGTCTGCAGGGCCGCGCCCTCAGCGGCGCCAAACAGCCCGACAAGGCCGCCGATCCGCTGATCGTCCATCCCGATATCCGCCGCATGCTGCTGACGCAGCGCGCCTATGTCGAGGGCTGCCGCGCGCTGGCGATCTGGGCGGCGAAAATGCTCGATGTCGCCAAGAAACACCCTGACGAAGCCGAGCGCGTAAAAGCCGAGGATTTCATCGCGATCACCACGCCGGTGATCAAGGCGTTCCTCACCGATGTCGGCTTCGAGGCGACCAATCTCGGCGTCCAGATTTTCGGCGGCCACGGCTATATTCGCGAGCATGGCATGGAGCAGTTCGTCCGCGACGGCCGCATCGCCCAGATCTACGAGGGCGCCAACGGCATCCAGGCGCTCGACCTCGTCGGCCGCAAGATGCCTGCCCATGCGGGACGTTACCTGCGCGCCCTGTTCCATCCCGTCGCCGACTATATCGAAGCCAACAAGAGCAATGCGGCGCTGGCCGATTTGATCGGGCCGCTGGGCAAGGCGTTCGGGCGCCTGCAGCAGGCGACGCTGCATGTGGCGCGCGTCGGCATGGCGCGCCCGGACGAGGCCGGCGCCGCGGCGTCGGATTACCTGCGGCTGTTCGGCCTCACCACGCTCGCCTATTTGTGGGCGCGCATGGCCGAGGTGAGCCTGCCGCATGCCGACAGCGACCCGTTCCACAAGGCGAAAGTTTTGACCGCGCGCTTCTACATGGAGCGCCTGCTGCCGCAAACCGGCGCGCTGCTCTCGGCGATCCTCGCCGGCGGCAAGACCATGATGGCGTTCGAGGAAGCGGCGTTCTAAGCGCCTCGCCTGTTCCTCTCCCCTCAGCGGGGGAGAGGAAGCCGCCCTTCGCACCATTGGAGAGAATGAATTGCCGCCCTGGCTGCGATTGCTCAAAATGGCGTTCCACGCGCCATTCCGTGAAAAGCTGGGCTGGCGCGACGAGTCCCGTCTGACCTTCCGCGTCTGGCCCAACGACCTCGACGTCAACCTGCACATGAACAACGCCCGCTATCTCGCAATGATGGACATCGGGCGGTTCGACCTCGCGATCCGTTGCGGCTTCGCCGGGCTGGTATGGCGCGAAAAACTCAAACCCGTGGTGGCCAGCGCGCTGGTGCGCTTCCGCCGCTCGCTGGCGCCGTTCCAGACATTCACGCTGCGCAGCCGGGTGATCGGCTGGGACGAAAAATGGCTGTTCATCGAACACCGCATCGAAAGCCGCGGCGATCTTTATTGTCACGCGGTGGTCAAGGCGCTGCTGCTCGGCCGCGCCGGAGGATGGCCCACGGCGGAACTGTTGCGCAGTCTCGCCGTACAGGCGCCGGCGACCGAGATCCCGGACTGGCTCGCCCATTGGCAGGCGGCGGAAGGCGGATTGCGCGGTTGATTTTTAAAAAAGGGAGGAAAAATGAAACGTATTGCCTTGACGCTCGCCGCCATCACGCTGGCGATCCCCGCCTTCGCCGCCGACATCACCGGCGAATGGAAACGCACCGACGGCAAGTCGCGCATCCGCATGGCGCCGTGCGGCGGCGCGATCTGCGGCACGATCAGCTGGCTGCGCGATTCCAACTCGCCGGCCGCCCATGTGGGACAGCGGGTGTTCTTCGATCTGAAACCGTCCGAAGGCGGCTGGGCCGGCTCCGCCTTCAATCCCGAGGACGGCAAGACCTATGACGGCAAGGTCACGCTGTCAGGCGCCGCCATGACGACCTCCGGCTGCGTGCTCGGCGGCCTGATCTGCAAGTCGGTGAACTGGACGCGGGCCAACTAGGGGATTTCGACCACGATCCGTCCGCGCACCTTGCCCTTGAGAATCTTTCCCGCCGTCTCGATCACCTGATCGTAGCCGATCGTCGTGCTCAAGGCGGCGAGTTTCTCGACATCTAGGTCGCGCGCCAGCCGGTTCCAGGCGATCAGCCGCTTGTCCCTGGGCTGCATCACCGAGTCGATCCCGAGCAGCGCCACGCCGCGCAAGATGAACGGCGCGACGGTCGTCGGCAAATCCATGCCCTGCGCCAGCCCGCAGGCGGCCACCGCGCCCTCGTATTTGGTCTGCGCCAGCACATTGGCCAGGGTGTGCGACCCCACGCTGTCCACCGCCGCCGCCCAGCGCTCCTTGCCCAGCGGACGACCCGGCCCGGACAATTCGGCGCGGTAGATCACCTCGGCCGCGCCGAGATTTTTCAGGAAATCCGCCTCCTCGGGCCGTCCGGTCGAGGCGATCACATGCCAGCCCAGCTTGGCCAGCAGCGTCACCGCGACCGAGCCGACGCCGCCCGCCGCCCCGGTCACCAGAACCGGCCCGCGTTCGGGGGTGAGGCCATGCCGTTCCAACGCCAGAACGGCGAGCTGCGCGGTATAGCCGGCCGTGCCGATGGCCATGGCCTGCGCGGCGGTGAATTTTTCGGGCAGCGGCACGAGCCACGCGCCCTTCACCCGCGCTTTCTGCGCATAGGCGCCCAGATGCGTCTCGCCGAGGCCCCATCCATTGAGCACCACGGCGTCGCCGGGCTTGAAGTCCGGATTTGACGAACTTTCCACCACCCCGGCGAAATCGACGCCGGGAATCATCGGGAAGCGCCGGACCACCGGGCTTTTGCCGGTGATTGCGAGGCCGTCCTTGTAATTGACGGTGGAATGGCTGACCCGGACGGTGACGTCGCCGTCCATCAATTCGGTTTCGTCGAATTCCGAATAAGAGGCGGCGTAAGCCGGCTCCTTGACGATGCGAACGCCTTTGAATTTTGTCATGTCGCCCTCCCGTTTTGGAGATCAGAGCTTGCAGCGGACGCGGCGTCAAGCTGTTTGAGGCGCCCGTTTCCTGCGCCGCTAAATCGAGGAATCCCCGGATCTGCGACAAAACCGTCGCATCAAAGCCTTGATTTCAAACGAGTTAGCCGCCGCCGGGCTTATCGGGCCTCGCGCCGAGCCGCTCTGGCCTCATGCGTGACCGCCCAACAGGCGCGCGCCAACAATAAACGGCGCACAGGAGGAGAAATTTGAGAGTTTTTGACCATGCTCGGCCCGCAGGGCGCGACGCCGACCGCCACGAGCGCCCGAGGCGCCCGCGCGCCTGCCGCGCGGCAGCGCCTGTCGCCAATTCTCTAGTTCTAACAATCAAGTGCGCGTGATGGCCCGACCTGCTATGATCAAGCTTGTTCGCCCTCGCGGCATCTCTGGACCTGCTGGACCGATCACATGACGCTACAAGAAATGCTCGCGGCTGACACGATCAGCGAATTGCATGATGACATCATCGACGCCGTCCGCAGCGCCCACAGGCGTCATGGCGACGATCCCGCGTTCAGCCTGATCGCCGCATCGGCCTTCACGTTGGCGATGAAGGAAATAACGGCGACCTGCGGTCCCAAGTTCGAGTCCACGGTGATCAAAGGCCTTCAGTCGCTGTGATCCGCTCCTGAGGCTTCCGGGCGAGCGCTTAAAGCACCTTGCCCGGATTCAGCGTGCCCTTGGGGTCCAGCGCCGTTTTCATCCGGCGCATCACCTCCAGCGCCACAGGGTCCTTCACGCCCGGCAGCAGGTCGCGCTTCAGCACGCCCACGCCGTGCTCGGCGGAGATCGAGCCGTTCATGCGCGTCACCACCGCATGGACCGCCGCGTTCAACTCCTCCCAGCGCGCCAGATATTCGGCCTTGTCGGCGCCGACGGGCTGGCTGACGTTATAATGCACGTTGCCGTCGCCCATGTGGCCGAACGGAACGGGCCGCGCGCCTGGAATGGTCTTCTCGACGATCGGGCCGGCCTCGGCGAGAAAGGCGGGGACCATCGCCACCGGCAGGCAGACGTCGTGCTTGATCGATCCGCCCTCATGCTTCTGTTTTTCCGACAGATTTTCACGCAGAGTCCAGAACGCCTTGCGCTGGTCGAGCGAGGCGGCGACCACGGCGTCCTCGATCACTTCCTTCTCGAACGCGGCTTCGAGCAGAGCCATCATCTTATCGCCCAAGCCCGCATCCGATTGCGAGGCCAGCTCCAGCAGCACATACCAATTGTGCGGCGCCTCCAGCGGCTCACGCGCGCCGTCGGTATGCTTGACCACGATCTCGATGCCGAACCGCGACATGAATTCGAACGTCTTCAAATCCGGCCCGCCCATGGCCTGGGCCAGCATCAGCAGCTCCAGACATTTCTCCGGGCTTTCCAGCCCGATCAGCGCCGTCTCCACCGCGCGCGGGCGCGGATAGAGTTTGACCACCGCCGCGGTGATGACGCCGAGCGTGCCTTCCGACCCCATGAAAATGTGCTTCAGGTCGTAGCCGGTGTTGTCCTTGCGCAGTTTCGACAGATTGTTCAGCAGCTTGCCGTCGGCCAGCGCCACTTCCAGTCCGGTGACGAGATCGCGCGCATTGCCGTACGCCAGCACGGCGGTGCCGCCGGCGTTGGAGGCGAGGTTGCCGCCGATGGTGCAGGAGCCCTCGGCCGCCAGCGACAGCGGAAACAGCCGGTCCGCGCTCTCGGCGGCCTCCTGCACCTTCTGCAGGGTGACGCCGGCTTCGACGATCATGGTGTTGGACGCCGGGTCGATCTCGCGGATTTTGTCGAGCCGGTTCAGCGACAGCAGGATTTGCGAGCCGGACCCGTCCGTGATCTGCCCGCCGACAAGTCCGGTATTGCCGCCCTGCGGCACGACCTTCAAGCCGTGAGAATCGGCATAGCCCAGCACCGCCGCCACTTCCTGCGCCGAGCCCGGACGCACCACGCAGGCGGCCTTGCCGTGCCAGAGATCGCGCGGCTCGTTCATGTAGGCGGCCATGTCGGCGCCGGTCAGAACATATTTGTCGCCGACGATAGCGGCCAGCGCCTGCGCGATTTCCTGAGCCATCTCAACCTCAAAAGTCAGCCAAGCAACCGGCGCTTCTTCTTTGCGCTAGCGGCGGCCTTGGCGAAAATTCCGATCAGCTCCACATGCGGCGAATAGAGGAATTGGTCAACAGGAATGACGTTTTCCAGCGTAAAACCGCCGCCGATCAGGATTTTGGCGTCGCGTGCGAATGTCTGGGGATTGCAGGAGACGGCGGCGACTTTCGCCACCGCGCTGCGCGCCAGTTCGCGCGCCTGGGCTTCGGCGCCGGCGCGCGGCGGGTCGAACACGACAGCGTCGAATTTCTCCAGCTCGCCCGGCAACAGGGGTCGCGTGAACAGGTCGCGCATCTCGCCCTTGACGCTCCTCAGCCCGGGCGTGCTGCGCGCCGCGCGCAAGGCCGCGGCGAGCGCCGCCGCGTCGCTTTCGACGCAGAAGACTTCGGCCTGTTCGGCCAGACGCAGAGCGAAGGCCCCCGAACCGGAAAACAGATCGGCGCATTTTTTCGCGCCCGCAAGCGCCGCGACGACAACCGAGGTCAACGCCTCCTCGCCCGCCGCCGTCGCCTGCAGAAAATTCCCCGGTGGCGGCGTGACCGCCACGCGTCCCGACAGGACTTCCGGCGCACGGCGCTCGATCAGCACGATCCCGTGGTTGGAAATGCGGGCGAGATCAAGCGTTTGCGCGCTCGCGATCAGCGCCTGTTCCGTCTCGAAATCGAGCTTGCCGCAGCCGCGCACATCGACGTCGAGTCCGGTGCGCGTTCCCGTCACCACCAGATCGAGCGGCTTTTCCGTTCCAGCCAGCTTTTCGGCGATCTCGCGGGCGGCCGCCATGGCGCCGGCCATCTCCGGGGCGAGAATGGGACAGGCGTCCAGCTCGAAAATCTTGTGGCTGCGCGCCTCCATGAACCCGACGCGCGCGCGGCCGCGAAAATCGAACCGGGCGTGAAAGGTGGCGCGCCGCCGCCCGCCGCCCCAGGCCCGCTGCAAAGGCGCCACTTCGGCGGAAACCCCGGCGTGGCGCAGGGCGTCCGCCACCAGGCCGCGCTTCCACTGCGCATAGGCGTCGGGCGAAAGGGTCTGCACGGCGCAGCCGCCGCAGGCCGAAAAATGCGGGCAGGGGGCGTCCACGCGATCCGGCGAGGGTTTCAACACCTCGACCAACCGGCCGCGCTCGCCGTCCACCTCGGCCAGAACCTCCTCGCCGGGCAGGGCGAACGGGACGAAAACAGGCCCTTTGGCCATGCCCTCGCCGCGTGAGGTCAGTTTATCAATGGTCAGTCGAGCGTTGAGGTCGATCACGCGCGGCGCGCTCCCAATAGAAATTCAATGTTGCCGTCGCCGCCCGAAATCGGCGAGGGGATGACGCCCAGCACTGTCCAGCCCAGACGGGCGACCAGCGCGCTGATCTTGTCGCACACTTTTTCGCGCACGCAGGCGTCGCGCACGAAACCTTTTTTGACCTGCTCCGGCCCCGCCTCGAATTGCGGCTTGATCAGCAGCGCGGCCCAGGCGCCCGGCGCCGCCAGCGCCAGAACAGGCGGCAGGATCAGGGTGAGCGAAATAAAGCTGACGTCGCAGACGATCGCCTGCGGCGCCTCCGGCATATCAGCCAAGGTGAGTTTGCGCGCGTCAAACTTTTCCAGCGCTTTTACGCGCGCGTCGCGGGCGATTTTCTCGTGCAACTGGCCCGTGCCGACATCGACGCAGGTCACATGCGCGGCGCCGCGCGTCAGCAGCACATCGGCGAACCCGCCGGTGGAGGCGCCGACGTCGAGCGCGTGCAGCCCGGCGGGATCGAGGCCGAAACCGTCCAAAGCCGCCGCCAGCTTGACCCCGCCGCGCGACACCCAGGGGTAGGGCGCCTCGGCGCGCAACAGCGCATCCTCGCCAACCATTTCGGACGGCTTGCGCAGCACGGCGCCGTCCAGCACGACCAGCCCGGCGTCGATGGCCTCGCGCGCCTTGGCGCGGCTCGCAAAAAGGCCGCGGGCGACCAGAGCCAGATCGGCGCGCTGGGGCATCAACTTTTTCCCTGGGGATCATCGGGAGGGCTTGTCCGCTCCCTGGCGCCCCGCCTATCACATCGCAACACGCGAGAGAAGCGGCGAGGGACGCATGGACGGGACGTCGGACAAAATTATGGTGCGGCGCTTTCGCCAAATCCTGTTCTGGCCGTTGCAGTTGATGCCGCTGGCTGAGCCGCGCGCGCAGCATTGGCGCGCCCTGGAGGATCATCCCGACTGGACCCGGCTGGAGGACGATTTCCCCAACGAGGTCGAGCGCTACCGCGAGCGTCATTACCGGGAGTTCGTCGCCTTCCTGCCGCATGTGCAGCGGTTCCTTTACGGCGAGCGCGGCGGCGCCGCCAGCTATGGCGAATCGCCGCTGCGGATTTATCGGCGCAAGAACATCGCCGCCGTGCGCGTGCGCGCCCCGGGCGAGGCGGAAAGCCGCACGTTCCGGGTCAAGCACGCCGACGTCTATTTTTTCTTCGACGCCGACGTGATGATCCCCGTCGTCGAGATCTGGGCCGACGACATCGACCTTGACGTGGCGCTCGACGTGATGAACCGCTTCGGCCGCGCTTATCCGTCGGGCTGGGACGAGCGCGGCGATCCGGCGAACTGCTTCGACAGCGTCGAATGGCTCGACGCCGCCGGCAAGCCGCTGGCGCAGTCCGACCTCGGCGACATCGGCCGGTTCTATTCGGCGGTGATCCGCGAGCAGGTGGTGGAGATCGGCGCCCATTGGGATTTCCTGCTGCGCCCGATGCGGCTCAAGCGCGCCGGGGTCAAGGAGGCCGTGCTCTACCGCCCGCTGGAATTCCATCGCATGCCGCTGATGGCCTTCGTCGCTGTGGACGATCCCCGCAGGCTCACCCGCGCCGAATTCGTGCGCCTCGCCTTTTCCGCAGCGCCGGGTCCGCGCAACGTCTTGCCGCTTTCGGCGCCCTTTCTCGAGACGTTCGAGAAGGCCCATTGCTATGACCGCTATTACGATCCCGAGCATAGCGATCCCGACTGGCCCAACATGCGGATGATGTGCACGCCGCAGGCTTTCGTCATGGTCGGGCCGGCCGACGATTCCGCTTTCGTCGACGCCGAGCGCGGTTACCTCGGCCAGTTCCGCCACCAGTTCTTCATGCTTGGCCTGATCGCGCATTTCCACCGCGCGGCGGTGCTGATGATGTCGAACCGCCTCGTCGAGGTGATCCGCAAACTCGATCCCGGCGACGCCCGCACGGTCGGGCGCTTCCGGCGCGACATCCGCCGCCTCTCGGCCGGCTTTCTGCGGTTCAATCACCGCTACTACTTCACCGAAGTGTCCGATCAGGCGGTGCTGCGCGACATTTTCCGGCTGTGGTCGGCGCAACTGGGCACGGCGGCGCTGTTCGCGGAGTTGCGCGCGGAGGTCAACGACGGCGAAAGTTTTATGGAGGCCGATCTGTTGCGCCGGCAGGCCGTGACCATCCTGCAATTGACGGTCGTCACCATGCTCAGCCTGATCGGAACTGTCACCACCGGCTTTCTTGGCATGAATATTTTCGCCTATGCCGATATGGGCGCCTGGGACCGTTTCCTGATCTTCCTGGCGGTGTTCGTCCCAACGACGCTGCTCACCATGTACACGGTGATGAAATCGCGCCGGCTCGCCAATTTTCTCGACAAGCTCGGCAGTGAACGCTCAAATTGGAAAGGCCGGCTCAAGGCTTTGGCCGGCGTCTGGAGCGGTCGCTCCGAAGATTTTGAATAATCAAACGGTTCGATTGATCGCCGAGCGGCCCCCTTCTCTCGCTGCGCGGAGAAGGGCGCCGCGTCGGATCACGCGGTCTTGGCCGTCGCGGTCTTGCCGAGCAGGCCGAGAACCTTGGCGACAATGCCGTCGGCGTCGAGGCCCGCCTTGGCGTAGAGCTTGGCCGGGCTGTCCTGGTCGAGATAGACGTCGGGCAGCACCATCGCCCGCGCCTTCAGCCCGTTGTCGAGGAAGCCGTCCTCGGCGAGTTGCTGCATGACAAACGAGCCGAAGCCGCCGATCGAGCCTTCCTCGACGGTGATGAGAATGGAGTTCGTGCTGGCGAGCTGGCGCAGCAACTCCACATCGAGCGGCTTGGCGAAGCGCGCGTCGGCCACGGTCACCGAAGCGCCCTGGGCCTCCAGTTGGTCGGCGGCGCTCAGCGCCTCGTGCAGACGGGCACCCAGCGAAAGGATCGCGACCTTCTCGCCCGAACCCTTGCCCTCGCGCATTATGCGGCCCTTGCCGATCTCCAGCGGAACGCCTTCCTGCGGCATTTCCACGCCGAAGCCGTCGCCGCGCGGATAGCGCAGCGCGATCGGGCCGGCGTCATAGGCGACGCAGGTCGCCACCATGTGGACCAGGTCCGCCTCGTCGGCGGCGGCCATGATCACCATGTTGGGCAGGCAGCCGAGATAGGCGACGTCGAACGAGCCGGCGTGGGTCGGGCCGTCGGCGCCGACCAGGCCGGCGCGGTCGATGGCGAAGCGCACCGGCAGGCTCTGCAGCGACACGTCGTGCATCACTTGATCGTAGGCGCGCTGCAGGAAGCTCGAATAAATGGCGCAGAACGGCTTGAGCCCCTCGGTCGCCAAGCCCGCCGCAAAGGTCACGGCGTGCTGCTCGGCGATGCCCACATCGAAGGTGCGGTCCGGGAACACATGCTCGAAAATATCGACGCCGGTGCCGCTTGGCATGGCGGCGGTGATCGCCACGATCCGGTCGTCCTTGGCGCCTTCCTTGGCCAGCGCTTGCCCGAACACCTTGGTGAAGGACGGGGCGTTGGCCTTGGGCTTGATCTGCGCGCCGGTCACCACGTCGAACTTGTTGACGCCGTGGTATTTGTCGGCGGCGGCTTCCGCCGGCCCATAACCCTTGCCCTTCTGCGTCACAACATGCAGCAGCACGGGGCCGCCGGGATCGGCGTCGCGCACGTTTTTCAGGATCGGCAGCAGATGGTCGAGATTGTGGCCGTCGACCGGGCCGACATAGTAGAAGCCCAATTCCTCAAACAGCGTGCCGCCGGTCACATAGGTGCGGGCGTGCTCGACGGCGCGGGTCAGGGCGCGGTCGACGCTGCGCGGCAGATGGGCGGCCAGCGCCTTGCCGACGTCGCGCAGTTTCAAAAAGGCCTGGCCCGAGGACAGGCGGGCGAGATAGGCCGACATGGCGCCGGTCGGCGGCGCGATCGACATGTCGTTGTCGTTGAGGATCACGATCAGCCGCGACTGCAGGGCGCCGGCGTTGTTCATCGCCTCATAGGCCATGCCGGCCGACAGCGAGCCGTCGCCGATCACGGCGATCACGGCGTTGTTGTCGCCCTTGAGGTCGCGCCCCACGGCCATGCCGAGGCCGGCGGAAATGGAAGTGGAGGAATGCGCGGCTCCGAACGGGTCGTATTCGCTTTCGGCGCGCTTGGTGAAGCCGGAGAGGCCGCCGCCCTGGCGCAAGGTCTTCATGCGGTCGCGTCGGCCGGTGAGGATCTTGTGGGGGTAGGCCTGGTGTCCCACGTCCCAGATGATGCGGTCGCGCGGCGTGTCAAACACGTAGTGCAGCGCAACCGTCAGCTCGACGACGCCGAGGCTGGAGCCGAGATGGCCGCCAGTCAACGCGACCGTGTCGATGGTCGCGCGGCGCACTTCTTCGGCGACGGTTTTGAGATCGCTCTCCGGCAGGCGGCGCAGATCGGCGGGAAATTTCACCTTGTCGAGCAGGGAAGTGGACGTCAAGTCAGTCACAGCGCACTCAATATCTCGGACCCCCGGCTGGCGGGACGAAAGGCTGCTTTACACGCAACCGGCCGCTGGGGCAATTAATCCGGCGCAAGTTTATCGTCAAACAGGCTCCGGATCGCGCAAACTACGCGCTTGTGTTAGCCTTTCGTTTAGGAAATCCTTGACGCGTCGGCGGTGGGCGCTATTCATCTCCGTGGATCAGAGAGCGCCCCGGAAGCAACTGTGCGGCGTCCATCCAACTTTTGTCGTATCCAAGGAAAAAACAATGGCGAAATGGGTTTACTCTTTCGGCGACGGCAAGGCCGAAGGCGCCAGCGCGATGAAGAATCTGCTGGGCGGCAAGGGCGCCAATCTGGCCGAAATGGCCAATCTCGGCCTGCCCGTTCCCCCCGGCTTCACCATTTCGACCGAAGTTTGCACCTTTTACTACGCCAGCAACCACACCTATCCGGCCGATCTCAAGGCCCAGGTCGAAGCGGCGCTGGCCCAGGTCGGCGTGCTGACCGGCCGCGCCTTCGCCGATCCGGCCAATCCGCTGCTGGTGTCGGTGCGCTCGGGCGCCCGCGCCTCCATGCCGGGCATGATGGACACCGTGCTCAACCTCGGCCTCAACGACGTCGCGGTCGAGGCGATCGCGACGTCCTCCGGCGACCCGCGCTTCGCCTGGGACAGCTATCGCCGCTTCATCCAGATGTATTCCAATGTGGTGCTCGACATCGACCATCACAATTTCGAGGAAATCCTTGAACTCTACAAGGATCGCAAGGGCTATTCCCAGGACACCGACCTCAACGCCAACGACTGGACCCAGGTCGTCGACGGCTACAAGGATGTGGTGAAGCGCCAGACCGGCAAGGATTTTCCGCAGGACGCCCGCGAACAGCTCTGGGGCGCCATTGGCGCGGTGTTCTCGTCCTGGATGAACCAGCGCGCCATCACCTATCGCAAGCTGCATGACATCCCGGAAAGCTGGGGCACTGCGGTCAACGTGCAGGCCATGGTGTTCGGCAACATGGGCGAGACGTCGGCCACCGGCGTGGCCTTCACCCGCAACCCCTCGACCGGCGAGAACGCGCTCTACGGCGAATTCCTGATCAACGCCCAGGGCGAGGACGTGGTGGCGGGCATCCGCACGCCGCAGAACATCACGGAAGCCGCCCGCATCGGCGCCAAATCCGACAAGCCGTCGCTGGAAACCGCGCTTCCCGAGGTGTTCGCCGAATTCGTCCGCGCCACGCAATTGCTGGAAAAGCATTACCGCGACATGCAGGACATGGAATTCACCGTCGAGCGCGGCAAGTTCTGGATGCTGCAAACCCGCAACGGCAAGCGCACCGCCCGCGCCGCGCTGCGCGTCGCCGTCGAAATGGCCAATGAGGGCCTGATCACCCGCGAGGAGGCCATCCAGCGCATCGAGCCGGCCTCGCTCGATCAATTGCTGCACCCGACGCTCGATCCGAAGGCGCCGCGTAAAATCGTCGCAACCGGCCTGCCGGCCTCGCCCGGCGCCGCCGTCGGTGAAATCGTGTTCACGTCCGATGAGGCGGAGGCGCTCAAGGCGGGCGGCCGCAGCGTCATTCTGGTGCGCGTCGAAACCTCGCCGGAAGACATTCACGGCATGCACGCCGCCGAGGGCATCCTCACCACGCGCGGCGGCATGACCTCCCACGCCGCCGTGGTGGCGCGCGGCATGGGCAAACCCTGCGTCTCCGGCGCCGGAACGATCCGCGTCGATTACGCGGCCGGAACCTTCACCGCCTCCGGCCACACCTTCAAGAAGGGCGAAATCATCACCATCGACGGCGCCACCGGCCAGGTGATGGCCGGCGAAGTGCCGATGCTGCAGCCCGAATTGTCCGGCGAATTCGCCGTGCTGATGGGCTGGGCCGACGAGGTGCGCCGCCTGAAGGTCCGCACCAACGCCGACACGCCCGTCGACGCCCGCATCGCCCGCCAGTTCGGCGCCGAGGGCATCGGCCTGTGCCGCACCGAGCACATGTTCTTCGACGAATCCCGCATCGTCGCGGTGCGCGAAATGATCCTGTCGGAAGACGAAGCCGGCCGCCGCGCCGCCCTCGCCAAGCTGGAGCCGATGCAGCGCAGCGATTTCGCCGCCCTGTTCGAGATCATGCAGGGCCTGCCGGTCACCATCCGCCTGCTCGACCCGCCGCTGCACGAATTCCTGCCGCACAAGCCGGAGGAAGTCGCGCAGGTCGCCGCCGCCACCGGCGCCAGCAAGGAAAAGCTCAAGGCGCGCTCCGACGAGTTGCACGAGTTCAACCCGATGCTCGGCTTCCGTGGCGTCCGCCTCGCCGTGGCCTATCCGGAAATCGCCGAAATGCAGGCCAAGGCCATTTTCGAGGGCGCCATCGAGGCGCAGCAGAAGACCGGCGTGCCGGTCAAGCCCGAGATCATGGTGCCGCTGGTGCTGTCCAAGCGCGAACTCGATCTGGTCAAGGCGCGCATCGACGCGGTGGCCGAAACCGTGTTCAAGGCCAAGGGCGTCACTCTGCCCTATATGGTCGGCACGATGATCGAACTGCCGCGCGCCGCGCTGCGCGCCGGGGAAATCGCTGAAACGGCGGAGTTCTTCTCCTTCGGCACCAACGACCTGACCCAGACCACGCTCGGCATTTCGCGCGACGACGCCGGCTCGTTCCTCGGCTCCTACGTCCAGAAGGGCATTCTGGCGCATGACCCCTTCGTCACGATCGACCAGGAGGGCGTGGGCGAACTGGTGGCGCTGGCGGCCGAGCGCGGCAAGAAGACCCGCGAGAACATCAAGCTCGGCATTTGCGGCGAGCACGGCGGCGACCCCGCCTCGATCGGCTTCTGCGAACGCGTCGGCCTCGATTACGTCTCGTGCTCGCCGTTCCGCGTGCCGATCGCCCGCCTCGCCGCCGCGCAGGCCGCGCTGGGCAAGGGCGGCTCGACCACGGCCTGACGCGTCCCGCGACGCGCTCTCCCTGTCCCGGCGCAAATCGGGCGTTCCGATTTGCGCCGCTCCACTTGACGAAGCCGGCGACAGCCGGCTTCGTTGCGACCGGAGGGCGGGGACCCTCGATTGTGACGTCAGCATGAGCCGGACATGCGCCAAGCCCAGCACTCCCTGACCATCAAGACCAAGGGCCAGGGCCTCTACGAGTTCACTCCCGACGCCCGCGCTTTTTTGCGCGCGACGAACATGCGCATGGGGCAACTTACGATTTTCTGCCGCCACACCTCGGCCTCGCTGCTGATTCAGGAAAACGCCGATCCCGCGGTGGTGGACGATCTGAAAACCTTCTTCAGCCGCATCGCGCCGGAGGGCAGGGGGCTTTATGTCCACGACGCCGAAGGTCCGGACGACATGCCCGCCCATATCCGCGCGGCGCTGACCCAGACCAGCCTGACCCTCCCCTTCGCCGACGGCGACCTCAGCCTGGGGACCTGGCAGGGCGTCTATCTGTTCGAGCACCGCCGCGCCGCCCATCGCCGCGAGATCGTGCTGCACGCCCTCGGCGAATAGGGCGCTTTTCAACACGCGCTTTTCCCATTACCGAGAGGGAGCCCGAGTCCTTCAAAGGTCCTGCCGTGCCGCCCTTTCCCGATCTGAAAACCATCGCCGAAGGCGGCAAGCGCGGCCTGTCCCGCGCCCTCGCCCTGATCGAGACTCATGAAGGCGCGACCGAACTCGCCACCCTGCTCGACGCCGCGCTGGCGCAAACCCGCGCCCATGCCGCCGGTCTGACCGGCCCGCCCGGCGTCGGCAAATCGACTCTGACCAACGCCCTGCTGCGCGACTGGCGCAACGCCAAGGAAACCGTGGGCGTGATCGCGGTCGATCCTTCCTCCCGCCGCACCGGCGGCGCGTTGCTCGGCGACCGCGCCCGCATGGCCACCGACCCCGAAGACCAGGGCGTGTTCGTCCGCTCCATGGCGGCGCGCGACCGACTCGGCGGCCTGTCCGACCAGACCATCGCCGCGTCGGTCCTGATGCGCGCCCTGTTCGACCGCGTGCTGATCGAAAGCGTCGGCATCGGCCAGTCGGAGGCGGACATTTCCTTCGCCGTGGACACGGTCATCCTCTGCGTCCAGCCCGGCTCCGGCGACAGCCTGCAATTCATGAAGGCCGGCGTGATGGAATTGCCCGATATTGTGGTGGTCACCAAGGCCGACATGGGCGACGCCGCGCGCCGCGCGCAAAGCGAGGTCGAAGGCGCGCTCACCCTTTTTTCGCGCGAGGACGATTGGCGGGTTCCGGTGATTCTCGCTTCGGCCACGCAAGGGGTCGGCTTGGCGGATTTGCGTCAGGCGCTGGCCGATCATCGCGCCTGGGCGGCGCGCACGGGCGCGCTCGAAAGCCGGCGCAAAACCCAGCAGCGGGCCTGGGTGGACGAGGCGATCCGCACCCGCTTCGGAACGGAAGGCCTCGCCCGGGCCAGAACCATCGCGGCGACCGGCGTCGGCCCGTTCCATCGCGAGCTGAAAATCGCGCAGGAATTGAGCCGGCGACTCGGTTGAAGGTCGCGCCGCCGGGTTGCCCGCCGGCGCGATCTGAATTTACGCGGCGTCGGCGGCGGAAATCATCCGGTAATGTCGGGCCAGCGCCGCCAGCCCGCGCCGCAGGATGAACAGGGCCACGGCCCCCGCCATTTTGGCGTCGCGATAGGCGCCGGTCTCGCGTCCGACATCGACGATTTCGCGGTCCTCCAGCACGATAGCTGAGACGGCGCTGCGAAAATCCTCGGGGATGGCGTCGCGGGCGGCGCGAAACCGCTGCAGCGCCTCGACCTGCGACTCGCTGCGCCACATCGCCCCCGGCGCATAGGCCGTGGCGACCTCCCGCGTCGGGTCCAGCGAGTGCAGCGGATCGAGTCCCGAGCGGAAATACGCCTGGCGGAATTTCTCGCCGGCCATGGCGAGCGCCAGATTGCGCGCCTTGTCGTCGCGGTCGAGTTGGCCCCGGTCGCGCAGCCGCGCCAGCGGCCCGTCATCGAGGCGCATGCGGGTGAAATTCACCTCGACCTGTTCAAATGCGTCGCCGCGCGACACCTCCACCACTTCGGAAAAGGTCTCGACCCGCGCGGATTCGCCGGCGCGCATCAACCGCTCGACGGTCGGGCCGTCCGGATCGCGATAACCGGAGCGTTTGAAATCCCTCAACACCTTGCGCGCCTTTCCTTCGGGGCCCGTCTCGGTGAGACAGGCCAGTTTCGGTAGAGAAATCTTGGTCTTGCGTGGTCTGGCCATGGACGTGTCCCAATCAGGGCGCGACGAATTCGGTGACGGTCAGGGTCAGCTCGCGGCCAAGCCCGCCATAGGAAACCGAAAACCGATCCGGCGACTGGCCGTAGGTGATGACCCGGCAGCGCGACAGCAGTTCGATCAGCGGCCGCTCCATCACGCCGAAATGGCGGGTGCGCGCGGTGCGCGGGGCGACGATCTCCATCGCGTAGCCGCCGGACATCCGCCCCGGCTTTTGCGCGATCACCCGCCGCGCCGCCTCGTCGAGCCATTGCTCGAACACGTCGGACCGCACGTAGTTCTGGCCGTTATGGACATAGAGCTGGGCGGCGGGCGGCGGCGGCGGCGCCTTGACCTCGATTTTCCGCGCGATCGGCCTCGGCTCGGCGGCGAGACCGAAGCGCCCGGTCTTGGGCGCGGCGGCGCGCGGCCTGGCCTTTTCGACCGTGAGGGGACGGGCGCCGGCGCGCGGGACGACAATGGTTGTGGTGGAAAAGGGCGTAAAGGAGCTGAATGGCACGATATTCGTCATAGGGAAGCTCTGGTTGGGGGGAAATCGCCTTGCAACGGCGGGTAGAACATAATAAGAACGAAGTTGCGTCGTCAATGGGAAATTGCCCACTCGACGCCTTAACGTAAATATGGGAATATTCCCATCATGGACGACCAGTGGAAAAGCCGCCTCGAAGCCGAGATGGCGCGGCAGGGCCTCGACATGAAGGCCCTGTCCGTGCGCGCCGGCCTCGGCGAAACCTATGTGCGCGACGCGCTCAAGCGTGGGCGCGGCGGTTCGCTGCCGGCCCTCAACAAACTGGCTCTCGCCCTGGGACGCTCGCTGGACTGGCTGATAGCCGGCCGGGAGAACGCGCCCTCCGAACCGCCGACCACCCGCCGCTTCGACACCAATGTCGACCGCCGCATCGTCGACAACAAGGAGGCGGGCGTCTCGACCATTTTCGAAGTCGATGTCCGCGCCGGCGCGGGCGGGGGCGGCGTGCCGGTGGAGGCGTTCGTCCATGACGAATTCGGCAATTCCTACGCGGCCCACGCCATCGCCGCCGAATGGACCCTGCCGGACGCGATCATGCAGGGCGTTCTGCACGCCAACCCGCGCCATATCCGGGTGTTCGAGGTGATCGGCGATTCCATGGAGCCGCGCCTTTCCGAGGGCGACCGCGTCTTCATAGACCTGCGCTACACCATCCCGAGTCCGGAAGGCATTTTCGCGCTCTGGGACGGCTATGGCCTGGTGATCAAGCGCCTGCAGATCGTCATGGGCTCCGATCCGATGCGCGTGCGCATCATCTCGGTCAATTCCTCCTATGCGCCCTATGAGGCCGGAGCCGACGAAATCCAGATCGTCGGCCGCTTCGCCGGCCGCTTCACCGTCAACTGAGAGACTTGCGCCACTCGCTTTCGCTCTCCTAGCGGAAGACGCCCGTGGCGCGACGGGCTATGCGGGCGAGGGCGGGGTGAGGGTCAATCGCCTGCGTCCCAACGAAAATGGGCAATATCCCAAAAAAACGCAAAAATCCCATTTTGCCCATTGACCGGTCGACCGACTTCCGATACAAATATCCACGTTGAAGATTTGCGCCCGGCGGCGCTTCGGCCCCAAGCCGAAGCCCCCGGGTTTTTCGTTGCCCAGGCCACCCGGCCGGGCGGCCAAAGGATGACAAATGGCGTCGGCTCCGCGCAAACCCCTCAAGAAAACGATCGCAGCCCGCTCCAACGCCAAACAAGCGGCGTCGGCCGAGCAAAAGCCCATCGATCGCGTCAACCGCGACCTCGCCATTCTCAACATGCGGCTCCACGGCCTGACCTTTCCGGAAATCGCGCGCAAGCTCCCCGAAGCGGGTTTCAAGCGCGTCTCCGTCAGCCGCATTTACGCGATTGTCGGCAAGGCGCTGCGCTCGGCGCCCAATCAGCCGGCCCGCGACCTGCGCCAGCTCGAACTGATGCGCCTGGATCAGTTGCAGGCGGCCCATTACAAGAATGCGATGAACGGCGACGCGGCGGCGGCCCAGCGCGTGCTGGCGATCATGGATCGCCGCGCCAAGCTGCTTGGCCTCGACGCCGCCGCGGAAACCGGCGCCTCGCTCGACGAGGCCCGCGACTCGCTCATCAAGAAGCTGGAGCAGCTCGCGCGCGGCCAGCAGCCGAAGTCCGATGCGAATTCATAAGTCGCCGCCATGCGTCTCCTCTCAACGCATGCGCGCGAGCTGGCGCGCTTGTCTCCCCGCGAGCGCGCCAGCTTTTTCTCCCGTCTCGATGCGGATGAGCTGGAATCGCTGAAGACGCTGTGGCCCTTCTGGGCGCGTCCCGACCAGCTCATCCCGCCGGGGGATTGGGTTTATTGGCTTCCTCTCGCCGGTCGCGGCTGGGGCAAGACGAGGACCGGAGCGGAAACCGTGCGCCAATGGGCGCGCGAGTTTGCTCTGGTCAACTTGATCGGCGCGACCGCCGATGATGTGCGCGACGTAATGGTAGAAGGCGAATCCGGCGTGTTGGCGGCCTGCCCACGTGACGAACGCCCTCGCTACGTCGCGCACAGGCGGAGGCTGGAATGGCCCAACGGCGCCAAAAGTCTTCTGTTCTCGGCGGAAGAACCCGAGCGCCTGCGCGGCAAGCAACACGAAAAACTCTGGTGCGACGAAATCGCCGCCTGGCGCTATCCCGAAACCTGGGATCAGGCGGTGTTCGGTCTGCGTCTCGGCAAGCAGCCGCAGGCGATCATCACGACGACGCCGCGCCCGACCAAACTGATGCGCGATCTGCTCGCCGATCCGCTCACGCACTCGACTCGCCATTCCACTTTCGAAAACATCGGCAATCTCGCCGAAAATTTCCTCAATCGCGTGGTGCGCAAATATGAGGGCACGCGCCTTGGCCGCCAGGAACTCCATGCCGAAATGCTCATGGACGTCCCCGGCGCGCTCTGGACCCGCGCCCAGCTCGAACAGGCGCAAACCGGCGCCGCGCATCCCAAGCTCGCCCGCATCGTCATCGCGCTCGATCCGCCCGCCACCTCCGGGGAGAACGCCGACGAATGCGGGATGATCGCAGCGGGTCTCGACGAGGCCCGCTGCGCGCACATTCTCGCCGATCTTTCCCGTCAGGGCGAAACCCCGCTGGCCTGGGCGCAACGCGCCGTCGAGGCCTACAAGCAGTTCGAAGCCGATTGCATCGTCGCCGAGGTCAACAATGGCGGCGACATGATCGAAACGCTGCTGCGCCAGATCGACGCCAACATTCCGTTTCGCGGCGTGCGCGCCTCACGCGGAAAATTCGCCCGCGCCGAACCTGTCGCCGCGCTCTACGAACAGGGGCGCGTCAAACATTGCGGCGTCTTCGCCAAGCTCGAAGACCAGATGTGCGCCATGACCCCCGACTTTGATCGCGCCCGCAACGGCTATTCCCCCGACCGCGTCGACGCGCTGGTGTGGGCGGTGACGGCTCTGGCGCTGAGCCAGGACAGCGGCGGCGGCGTGTTCGAATTTTATCGCACGATGGCGAAGGCGGATCGCCGCCAGGAATGAATTGCGTTCGTCACGAAATTTGCCGCCGGATCCTTCTCCCCTTGCGGGAGAAGGTGGCTCGCGCCGACAGGCGCGAGACGGATGAGGGGGGCGGCGCCGCCATCCGTCTGGCCCAACTCGGCCTGCCGCCCTTGCGCGGCCCGCGCGACGCCGAAATGCTGAAAATCGGCGCGACCTTTCTCGCAAAGGGCGTTTCGCTTTGGCTTATCCTGCAAGAGGCGGGGATCGAAGGCGCCAACGTCCCGCTATTCAAAGCCGACTGGGATGAAAGCTTGCATCCGCGCGATCCGAAGGGCCGATTCGCCACGACGGGCGCAAGCGCCGACCAAAACGGAAGCGAGAACGCGAATAAACCGGATCATCGTGGTCCGTGGTCGGCGGCGGTCGATGCGGCTAGTGAGTGGCTGCAAGCGCCAGTGCCTGAATACGATCAGGACACGGGGGAACAAGTTGGAACGCGCCCGCGCTGGCGCGCCATCGTGACCAGCCCGATTGTCGTTGGGGCGGCTGGCGCGGCGGCTTTGCTTGGAGGCGAGGCGTTACTGGCGCCTGCGGCGGCAGAGGCCGCCGTTCCATACGGATTTGCAAATGCGCGGGAGTTCTCTCAGTTCGGCTCCGCGCTTCACGATGCGTTGACTGAAGCTGGATATGCTGATGCTCAAGGCATTATGCAGGGCAGCGCCGTCACAGGAATGAGTTACCGTGCTGGCGCGGCATTCGATGCGGGGCGGCTCAGCGATTTTGACATTGCCCTGGCAGGCGACAAGTTGTTTCAGGTGGCCCAAGACGCCGGAATCGCCTTGCGTTCCGCAGGCACTCGCACGGGACCTTTGGACGAGGCTGCGCTTGAAAAACTTGGGTTATCGAACGTATCGATGCAATTGAGCCAGCAGGCGGGCAGACCTGTAAACTTTATGATATATAATTCAACATCTACGGCCATATCTCGCGCGCCGAGTATCGTCGTACCGCGATGAGGTGTCGGACAGTGTCGACGGTTGAACTCTACGGAGTGGAAACTCATTCCATTCTTGAAGCAAAAAAATTGATTGAAAGCTTGCTTTCAGTCGTATTAGAGGAGAGGTTTAGTAGTTTTTACCGTGGTGGAACGTATTTATATTATGAAGGAATGCGCGAGGAGAGTTTAAAAATTGTTATCAATCTTGATCCATATGACGATGAGCCTCTCGAAGAGGCATATCCATATGTAAATATAATAATGTATGTTAAAAGCAGTAATAGGTTTTCTGATCTTCCAAGAATTTTGACGAATGCCCCCTCCGGCGTCATTAAGTTGCTGAGACGCGAGACCTCGTGCGAATGAATGTCGGAGTCCGACCAAAATCTGCATCCGCGTGACTTCGCCACAGGGTGTTTCATCACAATCGGCGCGGTGGCCTTCCCGAATCGCCGAGGGCACATTTACCAATTGGTGGGGATTGAGCCCATGAGTGTTATAATTTCGCTACACGATGCGACTTTGAATAAAATAGAATTGGAGTGGAATATAGGTCAGCTAACAGCAAATTTAACAGTCAGCGAAGATAGTCGTAAAGTTCTCATCGTTGGGTGCGGTATTTCTTCGTTGTATTGTAGTCGTTGTTTTCCTTGGGGTCGAAGTGTATCGGTTAATAAATGTGCAGTCGAGCCGCAGGATGGATTCGAGTTGTTAAAAATAGAAATGCAAAGCGGCGATAATATTTTTGCGCAAGGGAAAAAATTTATAATTGAAGGTCGCGCCGGTTAAAATATCTCTCTTAATTTATTTAAAATTATACGGCAATATTAAATTTATAAATGGGTATAATTCATTTATGTCGCCATGAGGCTACAATCGTGTTTGGTTTCGTAGGAATGGCGGAACGATTTTTGGTATTCGGACGAGCAAAAGGCATCGACCAACAATCGACGTTATTCAGAGCGACAATTTAAAATCCGGATCCAAGGTGCATCAACGATGAGTTTGAACTTGCAGGAGAGGGATCGTAAATATGGAGGAACAGTCATGGAATACATCCAGGCTGTTCCCTGCGAACTGCCCATCGACGCGGTTGGCTTGTGGCAAATTGCCCCTGCGGGTCGACGTCGGTTTGAATTGGCCGGTGACGATCTCACCGAATTCGTCAGCCGATGTGTTGCCGAGTTGTTGGCGCATGGCGCCAAACCCGTCGTCGGCGGCGGCGGTACGCAATACGACTGGCTCTATCAACCGCAATACGGCGAGAGCAACGAAGAAACCCGCGACGCCGTCATGAAGGAATGGCTCGCGGCGGGATCGCCGGATTGCGATCCGGGCGGTCTCTGGTTCGCCTTGCCCTCGCCCTATGTCGGAAACCGCGAATAACCAATCTTCCCATGTCTTCACGTCGGACCTGACACTCCCCGCCCAGGCCAAATTTTCCGCAAGCGCACATCCCCGCGCTCGCAATGACTTGCGACTCTGATCGCCTCGCGCCGAACGCGCCCGCCAAACCAAACCACCTGGAGACTGACATGACTGAACGCGGCGCGGGCTTGCCACGCTGGTCCCTTTCGCCTGCGGAATTTTCCGCCCGCTCCAGCGCGAGCGCGCAAGCGCCCGACGACTGGTTCGGCCCCTCCGCCCCCATCGCCCCCGGCGCCCCCGAGGACGTCGCGGGCCGCCAATGGGATTTCCCGGCCGGCTACAATCTCGTCACCCGCGCCCGCGGCTACGAATCCATTTCCTTCGCCGACCTCCGCGCACTCGCCGACGCCTACGACCTGCTGCGCCTTGTCATCGAGACGCGCAAGGATCAGGTCGAGCGCATGACCTGGACGTTGCGCGCCAAACCCGGCCGCGACGCCGACGCGGAAAACATCGCCCGCGCGGAAACTTTTTTCGAAAGCCCGGATGGCGTCCACGACTGGAGCGCCTGGCTGCGCATGATCCTAGAAGACCTGTTCGTCATCGACGCGCCGGCCCTCTGGTGCGAGCGCGACCGCGCCGGCAATCTCCTCGCCCTGCATCCGCTCGACGGCGCCACGATCAAACCGGTGCTGGATTTCTGGGGCCGCACCCCGCGCCCGTTCATGCAGGACGGCCAAAAAGTCTATCCCGTCGCCTACCAGCAAATTTTGAAAGGCCTGCCGGCGGTCGACTACACCACGCGCGACATCATCTATCGCCCGCGCAACCTGCGCAGTCATCGCGCCTACGGCTTTTCCCCGGTCGAGCAGATCGTCGCCACGGTCAACATCGGCCTGAAGCGCCAGTTGCACCAGCTCAACTACTACACCGAGGGCAACATTCCAGAGAGCTTGATCGGTGTGCCCGACAGTTGGACCCCCGACCAGATCAAGAACTTTCAGGACTATTGGGACCTCTATTTCGACGGCGATCTCGCGAGGCGCCGCCGCGCCAAATTCGTCCCTGGCGGCGTCGCGAAAACCTTCATCCAGACCAAAGAGCCGGAGCTGAAAAGCGCGTTTGACGAATGGATCGCCCGCGTCGTCTGCTTCGCCTTCTCGGTGTCGCCGCAGCCGTTCATCAACCAGATGAACCGCTCGACCAGCGAGACGCAAAGCCAGATGTCCAATGAGGAGGGCCTGCAACCCATCCTCGCCTGGATCAAGCGCCTCTGCGACGCCATCCTCATCCAGCTTGGCGCGCCAAACCTTGAATTCGCCTGGCGCAACGAAACCGTGGTCGATCCCACAGTCCAACGCGAAAACCTGGTGGCTCTGGTCAACGCCGGCATGATGACCCGTCGCCGCGCCGCTCAGATCATGGGCGAAATTTTGCCGGACGATCCCATGGCCGACGTGCTGGCGATCACGACGGGGCAGGGAGTCGCCAAATTGCAGCAGAATCGGTCTGCGAACGACGAAAAAAAAGTTTTCACGCAAGAGGTTTTCGCCGGCGCGCTCGACAAATATAGCGACGATCAACCTCGGGATGATCGCGGCAGATGGTCGAATGGTGGAAACTTCGGAGAAACGCCCAATGCGAAGCCAGGAAAGGGCAAGAGCGCACCAAATCGCTCTCCACAATCGGATAATTCGACAAATAGACCCGGAGCACATCTGGAAAACGCGGCAACCCATGTGAACCCCAAAAACGATCAGCAAAATTGCGGGTTCGTAATTGATGCAGTGGCCGCGCGGCTAAGAGGGACAGATCGCAGCGCGGTCGCCCAGTCAGGACGAGAGGGCGCTTGGGACGAAATTGAAAGTCGGTTCAACATGAAGATAACATGGGGCCAAAAGATCGATGATGCATACAGTCAGGTTAAGCAGGCTGGTGACGGTGCGCTGGCTATCGTAGGCATCCGATACCCCGATGGCGCCGGCGCCCACGTCGTCGTCATCGGCAATGACCGTGGCAAAGTCGGTATTGTTGAAGCTCAAGATTGGGGAAACGGATAGAAGGCTGGCGTCATTTATAGTGCCAAAGCAGCCAATGCTCGATACAATTCCGATGGTAAGAGCGTAATTGGCATTGGCTTGCTTCCCAAAAGTGACCGGAAATGATGCGCAAAAAGCACGCATTTGTATCCATCGCATGCCTTTTTTTTCTCGCATGCCACAGTCGGAGTTTCGCGATGGAAAAAATCACGATAAATCAGGCGCGTCTGCTGGCGCTGGAATATCTTACGAGAGCGGGTGAGAACGCAGATATTCTCTTGATTCCGGGAAAAGAGCGCGAATATCCATTCGGGTGGATTTTCTTCGGCGCCTCTCGGAAATACGTTGAGACAGGAGATTTTCGTTACCAGATTCCAGGATTGGGCCCGCTAGCCGTTGAATTTGACGGTAGCGTTCATTCCCTATCGACTTCAGGATCGCCGGATGCGGTGATTGAAGCGTATTCTCAAAGGTGGCGCGAACGTCACGAAAAATCGCGATGATTTTCAGAGGATGAAGCGCGAGAGCTTTATCCGAGAATGGATCCCAATAACGCTGCGAAAGCGAGCAGCTCATTTCCCGAAGCCGTCGCCAAATTGAAAACGCTTATAACGGCGACACTTCAGCATCTGTGAATCGAAGCTGTCCTGTGGATCGCCATCATCGGCGACAATGAAATCGCTACGCCGGAACTTCCAAGTGACCTCACCGCGAGGGCCAGCAAAGCCGGCGTGCAAATCCTGTTGGAAAACTACACGACCCGCGATCCCGAAGACGGAAATTCGGCCAAGACGTTTCTAGGCGCGCGAAGAAAGCGCTGATCGGATCAGCCTAAAATCTCGCCCAGCGCCCCGATCAACCGATCCGTCTGCTCCGCCGTCCCGACGGTGATGCGCAGATAATCTGCGATGCGCGGCGCATTGAAATGCCGCACCAGCACCGCCCGCTCGCGCAAAGCCTGCGCCAGCGCCGCGCCGCCAACAGACCCATGCCGCGCGAACACGAAATTGGCGCTCGACGGCAACACCTCGAACCCCAAGCCCTCAAGCGCCGAAGTCATCCGCCCGCGCTCCGCGACAATCGTCGCCAAGCCGGCCTGAAAATAGTCTTCGTCCTCGACCGATGCGATGGCTCCGGCCTGGGCGATGCGCCCGACCGGATAGGAATTGAAGCAATTCTTCACCCGCGACAGCGCCTCGATCAGCCCGGCGTCGCCGACCGCATAGCCGACCCGCAACCCGGCCAAGGCCCGCGATTTTGAAAACGTCCTGACCACCAGCAGATTGGGAAATTTTTCGATCAGCGGAATCGCCGTCTCGCCGCCGAAATCGACATAAGCCTCGTCCACCACCACGGGGATCGACGGATTGGCTGAAACCATCCGCGCCACCTCGTCACGCGGCAGAGCGACGCCGGTCGGCGCATTGGGATTGGCGAACACGATGGCGCCGGCGGAATTGCGGCAGAAATCCTCGACGCGAATCCGCATGCCCTCGTCGAGCGCCGCCGTCTCATAGGCGATGTCATAAAGCTTCGCCCACACCGGATAGAACGAGTACGTCACGTCGGGCGCGAGCAGGGGCCGGTCCTGCTTCAGCAGCGCCACGAACACATGCGCCAGAACCTCGTCGGAACTGTTGCCGACGAAAATATTCGACGGCGCCACGCCGTGATAGCGCGCGAGCACAGTCCGCAGCGCCAGCGACTCGGGATCGGGATAAAGCCGCAGCGACTCGGCCGCCGCCTCGCGCATGGCCTCAATCGCGCGTGGCGAGGGCGCCAGCGGCGATTCATTGGTGTTGAGCTTCACCAGCCCCTCGATGCGCGGCTGTTCGCCGGGGGTGTACGGGCTCAACCCCTGAGCCTTCTCGCTCCAGAACTGCATCTTCGTCTTCCCAAAGCCGCCTGAAACACGGCGACACCACCCAATAGGAAAATTGGCCGCCCCCGTCAAAGGGCGGCGAAGCAAAGGAGCGCGTTCGCGTGACGGATCGATTGCAAATGTTCATCCCCTTGCGCAAGGCCGACGCCGCCCAGCGCCTGGTCTACGGCTATGCGACGGCGGAAGCGCCCGACCGGGCCGGCGAAATCTGCGATTACGCCAGCACCAAGCCGCAATATCAGGCTTGGTCGAAAAATTTCGCCAAGGCGACCGGCGGCAAGAGCCTCGGCAATGTCAGGGCCATGCACGGCGCGGTGGCCGCCGGCAAGATCGCCTCGATACGCTTCAACGACGCCGAAAAGCGCATCGAGATCGCCGCGAAGATCATCGACGACGACGAATGGCGCAAGGTGGAGGAGGGGGTCTACACTGGCTTCTCCCAGGGCGGCGCCTATCTGAAACGCTGGCCCGACCCCGAAAACCCCGATCTCGTCCGCTACACGGCGAGACCCAGCGAAATCTCGCTGGTCGATCTGCCCTGCTTGCCCGAAGCCAGTTTCGAGCTGGTCAAGGCCGACGGGATCACGGAAACCCGCGCCTTCGCGCACAAACCCCCGTCGGCCGTGCGCGACTGGCTGCAGGGCAATATCGCCAACGGCGCGCCCGCCGCCGACCTGATCGGCGATTTCTTCGACGCGCTCGAACACGATCTCAACGCCGATCCGATCCACGAGGCGGGGCTCTCAAGCCTGCTGTCGCGCCTGAAGACCGAAGTCCTCGCCGTCCTCCAGCCCCGCGCGCAAAAATTCGCCGCCGATCCCCGTGTCGAGAAGCTCGCCACGGAAACCGACGCGCTGCGCAAGCTGACGGCGGAATTGCGGCCCCAGTTGGCGCGGATGACCGAGCGCATCGAGGCGCTGGAGCGCACCCCCGTCCCGCCGCCCATGCCGCCGGGCGCCGCCGCCGTGTCCAAATCGGCGGAAAGCGGCGTCGACGCCCTCGCCGCCGAGCTGGCGCGGCTGTCGCCGGAAAAGGCCTCGCTCGTGCTCATCAAGGCCGCCCAGTCCCAGCCGAAGCGCTTCGGCTGATCGTCAAACCCTTTGCAACAGAGAAAGCAAGCCATGACTGCAATTCAGAACGCGCTGGAACTGAAGGACGCCATCCGCAAGTCGCAGATGACCCCGCTGACCGACCCGCGCTTCGCCAGCCTGGAGAAATCCACCTTCGCGGAAGGCGCTTCGGCCACCTCCGGCCTCACCTATTACGATCTGGAAGCCGGCGCCAAGCTGCTGTTCCCGGTGCTGACGCCGCTGCGCAATTCGATCCCGCGCGTCTCCGGCAAGGGCGGCGTCCAGGCCGCCTGGCGCGCCATCACGGCCATCAATTCGGCCGGCTTGCGCATCGGCGTCTCCGGCGGCAACCGCGGCGGCGTCGCGGCCATGACCACCAAGGATTATGTCGCCAACTACAAGGGTCTGGGCATCGAAACCAGCGTGGATTTCGAGGCGCAATATTCCGGCCAGGGCTTTGACGATCTGCGCGCCCTCGCGGCCCAGACCGGTCTCGAAGCGTTGATGATCGGCGAAGAGGCGATGATCCTCGGCGGCAACGGCTCGCTCGCCCTGGGAACCACGGGCGCGCCCACCTTGGCCGCCTCGACCAGCGGCGGCTCCCTCGCCTCGGGAACCCTGTCGGTGATCTGCGTCGCGCTGACTCACGAAGGCCTGATCAACGCCTCGGTGAGCGCCGGCATCCAGGCCGCAATCACCCGCACCAACGCCGACGGCACCTCCGACACGTTCGGCGGCGGCGCGGCGCAGAAATCCGCCAACGCCACCGTCAGCGTCTCCGGCTCCACCGGTTCGGTCAGCGCCTCCGTCGCCGTCAAGCCCGGCGCCGCCGGCTACGCCTGGTTCTGGGGCGTGGTGGGCTCCGAGGTGCTGGGCGCCGTCACCACCATCAATTCGGTGGTCATCACGGCCGCCGCGACGGGAATACAGACGGCGTCCTCGCTGCCCTTAGCCGACTGGTCGGTCAATGCGCTGGCCTTCGACGGCCTGCTCACCCAGGCCTTCGCCCCCGGCTCCGGCTCGCTGGTCGTCACCATGCCCAACGGAACCGCCGGAACCGGGGCGCCGCTGACCGCCGACGGCGCCGGCGGCATTGTCGAAATCGAGAATGTGCTCAAGACCAACTGGGACAATTATCGTCTGTCGCCGGATGAGGTTTGGGTCTCCTCGCAGGAGGCGATGAACATCTCGAAGAAGGTGTTGTCGGCCGGCTCCAATGCGGCGCAGCGCTTCCTGTTCGACGCGCGCAACGACGCCTTCGCCGGCGGCGTGATGGCCACCACCTACAAGAACAAATATTCGATGGCCGGCGCCAAGTCGCTGGACATCAAAATCCACCCCAACATGCCCGCGGGCACCATGCTGTTCCTCACGCGACAGCTGCCCTATCCGCTGGCCAATGTCGGCAACGTGATCCAGATGCGCACCCGCCAGGACTATTACCAGATCGAATGGCCGCTGCGCTCGCGCCGTTACGAATACGGCGTCTATGCCGACGAGGTGCTGCAGCACTATTTCCCGCCGTCCATGTCGGTGATCACCAATATCGGCAACGGCTGATCGTCCGCGCCGCCGCCGTCCCGGTTCGCCGGGGCGGCGCCCTTCGCCCCCGCCGCCATTCATAGGATCTCCCCCAATGAAATTTCAGGCTCCTCCCGGGGTCGCCGC
Organism: Rhodoblastus acidophilus; assembly: GCF_900187365.1. GTDB lineage: Bacteria > Pseudomonadota > Alphaproteobacteria > Rhizobiales > Beijerinckiaceae > Rhodoblastus > Rhodoblastus acidophilus. The sequence continues at coordinate 851,700 of NZ_FYDG01000001.1, read as the reverse complement.
GCTCTCCTGCGCGGGCGAGAACATCGTTCCCGACGCCCAGGGCTTTTTTGAAGCGGATGAAGTTTTCGCCAGCGACCTCCTCGCCCACGGTTGCGTTCCCGCGCCGCGGCGCGCGGACCCGCCTGCGTCGCCCGCCAAACCCAAGAACAAACGGAAAGCGGATTGACCATGGCGCGAGGCGATCTCGTCACACTGGGCGCGCTCAAGGCCCACCTCGGCGTGCAGTCCAGCGCCGACGACATCCTGTTGTCCAGCATGATCAGTCAGATCAGCCGGGCGATTTGCACCTGGCTCAATCGCGCCTTCATCTTGCCGCGCGACGTCGCCGACATGTTCGATGGCAACGGCCGCAATCGCATTCAGTTGCGCAACTGGCCCGTGATTGCGGTGTCCTCTGTGACCATCGACGGCCAGGCGATCCCGCCTTCGACCGACGGTCGCGGTTTCGGCTGGCTGCTGGAGCCCGGCGACGACGAGCCGCCCGGCGCCATGCAGATGCTCATGCTGCGCAACGGCGTGTTTCCGCGCGGCTGGCAGAATGTCGTCGTCGCCTATCGCGCGGGATACCAGATCAGCAACGAGGCGCGCGCCGTTCCCGGCGCCACGCCCCGGATCGTCGCCGCGCAGCCCTACGGTCCCTTTGCGGAGGATTGCGGCGTCGCCTACGCCAATGGCGTCGCGCTGACGCAAGTCGCCGCCAATCCGGCCGCGGGGCAATATGCCGTGAATGGGTTCGGAGATTACCTTTTCTCCGCCGACGATTCCGGCGCGCAGGTGGTGCTGACCTACGGCTATGTCCCGCACGACCTCGCCTCCTGCGCGCTGGAATGGGCCGCCGACCGCTATCGCTACCGCGATCGCATCGGCATGGCCTCGAAGAGCCTGGGCGGCCAGGAAACCGCCGCCTTCCGCATCACCGCCATGCCGGATTACGTGCAGCAGAGCCTGCGCAGCTTCGGCCGCATCATCTGCAACTGACATGCTGCAATTCAGCCCTGAAGGCGTCGCCGATCTCGCCGCGAAACTCGCAGCGCTGCCCGACGGCCTGCGCGCCGCCCTCGCGGAAAAGATCGACGCGCTGGCGCAGGACCTCCTCGCGCAGGTCGTCGACGTCAATCTGAGCGGCGCCGTGCTCAACGCGCGCAGCGGCGCCTTGCGCAATTCGATCCAGCTCCGCAACCAAGACCAGGGCGCGTCGCTCGGCGTCGCCGTCGTGGCCGACGGCGGCGCGCCCTATGCCGCCATCCAGGAATATGGCGGCAAGACCGCCGCGCACGAAATCGTCCCGGACAAGGCGACGGTGTTGGCCTTCATCGCCGGCGGCAAGCAAGCCTTCGCCCGCCGCGTCCATCATCCCGGCTCGGAAATCCCCGAACGCTCCTATCTGCGCTCCGCGCTCGCGGAGAAAAGCGCCGAGATCAAGCAGGCCCTCCGCCAAACTCTGGCCGAGGCCGCGCAACGCGCAAAGGACAATCCATGAACGCCCGAGAAGCCATCATGGAGGCGCTCTGCGCCCAACTGGCGCAGGCCCAGTTCGCCGCGCCGATCAACGATTGCGACACATGGGCGACGCTGTCGCGGCGCCTCAGATTGTGGAGCGACGTCGCGAGCGCGGACCAGCCCGCGCTGTTTGTCGCCGAACATGCGGAAAACGTCGCCTTCGCCTCGGAGAGCCTGCCCGGCAAGACCACGCTCAACGTCGATCTCTTCATCTACATTGCCGCTGGCCGCGACCCGGACGCGGTTCCCGCGCGCGATCTCAACATCGCGCTCGACGCGCTCAACGCCGCTCTGGCGCCGCCGGCCGGCGCCGACCGCCAGACCCTCGGCGGCCTCGTTTATCACTGCCGCATCGAGGGCCGCATCGTGAAGGACCCCGGCGATCTCGACGGCCAGGGCCTCGCGCTCGTGCCCGTGAAAATCCTCGCGCCCTGAGCGCATCCACCGCCTATTCACCAGGAGACATGATCCATGCCGAACACAACTTCCGTCGCTTTCGGTTCAGGGGTTCTCATCGCCACGCCGTCTGGCGCCAATGCGACGCCCGTTCAGTTCGGCGCGCTGCAGGACATCTCGCTCGACTTCAGCTTCTCGTCGAAACAGCTTTTCGGCCAGTACCAGTTTCCGATCGCGCTGGCGCGCGGCGAGGGCAAGATCACCGGCAAGGCCAAATTCGCCAATATCGACGGACCGCTCTACAACTCGTGTTTCTTCGGCCAGTCGCTGGCGAGCGGACAAAAGCTGTGGGCCTATAACGAAGCCGGCTCGGTGGCCGCCTCCTCGCCTTACGCCTACGCGGTCGTCAACGCCTCCGCGTTCGACGCCGATCTCGGCGTGGTCTACGCGGCGAGCGGCCTTGCGCTGACGCGTGTCGCTTCCGCGCCCTCCGTCGGCCAGTACACGCTGTCGGCCGGCGTCTACACCTTCAATTCCGGCGACGCCGGCAAGGCCATTCTCGTCTCCTATTGCTACACCCAGACCGCCGCGGGCGGCGGCTCCCGCGCCGTGCTGAGCAACAAGCTGATGGGCGTCGCGCCGACCTTCCAGATCGACTTCTACCAGACCAACCCCAATGCCGCCGGCGCGCAATGGTCGCTGCGCCTCTACAATTGCGTTTCGAACAAACTCACGGTGTCTTCGAAGATCCAGGATTTCAATATCCCCGAACTGGACTTCGAAGCCTTCGCCAATGCGGCGAACAATATTGGCGAAATCAACACGGCGATCTGACATGCGAATGGACCCGAAAGTGGATTGCGCCAAGGCGCCGGTGGCGGCGCTGGGCGGCCGCGAATTCTTCGTCCCCGCGCTGTCGCTGCGCCAGGCGCGGACCGTCGTCCCCGGCCTGCTCAAGCTGCTGCCGCGCCTCAACGCCATCCAGAGCCGCATCGGCGCCGGCGACCCGCTCGGCGCCGCCCTGCTCGAACCCGACGATCTCGACCTGATGATCGACGTGGTCCACGCCGGCCTCACCCGCGCCTATCCAGATTTCACGCGCGACGATCTCCTCGATCTCGAAGCGGGATTTTCCGATCTGGCGGGCGCCCTCGCGATCATAGCCGGGCAGACCGGCCTGTTCGCGCCGAGCGAGGCGGTTTCGCCGGGGGAGTAGGCGAGGGCGCGCCGGATTTCGACCGGATCGTCGCCCATTATTGCCAGATGTCCGGTGAAGCCTGGACGGATGCGCTGGAAAACGAATTGACGTTTCAGCGCATCCTCGCCCGCCACGCCTATTGGCGCGACAACCCGCCGCCGGCGGCGCTCCTGGCCGCCATGGCGGCGGGCCAGGGCGTGTGGCGCCCGCGGAAACAACAGGAGCCGGATTCGATGAGCGCCCTGCGCGCCCTGTTTCCCTCCGGACGTTTTTAAAAAGATGGAAACAGCATGGCGGACAACGTATCGATTTCCTTCGGCGCCGACACGACCGGCTTCCTCGACGGCGTCGCGCGCGTTTCGGCGGCGCTGTCGAAAATCGACGAGGCCGCGCGCGCCTGCGGCGCCTCCCAGCAGGATGTCGCGCGCACAAATCTCGTCGCGATCAACGGCGAGATCGCCGCCGAGCAAATGGCTTTCGCGCAAAAGCAATCGCTCTACGGCCAGTTGACCCGACTGAAACTCATGACGGGGGAGGAGCGCGTCGTCGCCGCCAAGGCGGCGCTCGACGCCGAATATGCGGCCGAATCCGCCCTGCTGCAGAAGGAGGCGCAGATCGAAGGCCTGCGTCCGTCCCAGCGCCAGGCGGTGCTGGGACGGATGACGCTGCTGGACCAGAAATACGCCGCGGACAGCCAGCGCCTCATGCTGCAGTCGGTCGAGCAAATGGTCGCGCCGATGAACCACATGGTCGACGCCATGTCCGCATCGTTCTCGTCGTCGCTCACCGGCATGATCATGGGCACGAAGAACCTCCAGCAGGCCATGCGTTCGCTGACGCAGGCGGTGGTCTCGCAATTCGTCCGGATGGGCGTGGAGGTCGTGGCCGACTGGGCCAAGAAACAGTTGGCGATGGCGGCGCTGTCGCTGGCCGGCGAAGGCCAGAAGACCGCCGCCGCCTCGGCCGGCGCCGCCGCCCGCACTGGCATTTCGGCTGGCGAAGCCGCCGCCGGCGAGGCGACCGTTTTCGCGTCCATCTTGCGCAACATCACGGCCTCGGCGTCGGAAACCTTCGCCGGCGTGTTCGGCTTCCTCGCGCCGGTCATGGGCCCCGCCGCCGCGGCGCCGGCGGCGGCCGCCCAGGGGGCGGTGCTGTCGGTCGCCGCCTTTGACATTGGCGCCTGGTCGATTCCGCAGGACCAACTCGCGATGGTGCATCAGAACGAACTGATCATGCCCGCCGCCGAAGCCGGGGCCTTCCGCTCCATGCTCAATTCACAGGCCAATGGCGGATCGCAAGCGCAGAGCGCGGGCGACACCCATGTCCATCTCAACGTCTCCGCCATGGACGCCGCCTCGGTGAAAAGCTGGCTCGGCGCCAATTCGCGGCAAATTATGAAGGCGATGAGCCAGGCGGTCAGCAATGGCGACCACCTCGGCCTGCGTCGCCTGGCGCGGTGAGACCATGGCCCAATTGTTCGGCGTTTGCCTGCTGCCTGCGACCGGCGAGTTCACTTACGATCCGCTGCCGGCCCAAGGCGGAAAGTCGACGGACTCAACCGTCGCGCCCATCAATGCTTATCTCGCGCCCGGCGGCGCGAAGGCCGACTATTCCTTTGCGCTCGACCAGCTTCAGGCTGCGCATCCGGAGTGCCGGACGGTCGCCCTGGTCTGCGCCTGGTTCGGCGATTCCACCGACGCCGCGGCGTGCAAAATCTATCCGGCCACCAATTTCATTGGCGGCGGCTTCAAAACTTACGCCGATGGCGCGTGGAGCGGCGCCGACTGGCAGGTCTCCGGGCTCACGCAAAAATCATCCGGCCTGATCCCGATCTCCACCAGCAACGGTTCGGCCGCCTATGGCGGCACGCCGTCCGACCAGAGCATTGTGCGCTGCATCCGCGACCTGCGCGCGAGAGGCCTGCGGGTGATCTTCTATCCGTTCATCCTGATGGACGCCCCCGGCAAGCCCTGGCGCGGCCGGATCGGTTTGAGCGCCGACCTCAGCGCCGCCACGACGCAGGCCGTCGCCACGTTCCTCGGCGCCGCGCGCCCGTCGCAGTTCACGCCGGACGCCGACAATCTCACCGTCGCCTATTCCGGCGCGCCCACCGACTTCACCTATCGTCGATTCATCCTGCACTACGCCAACCTTTGCGCGGTCGCCGGCGGCGTCGATCTCTTTCTGATCGGCTCGGAATTGCGCGGCCTCGAAATTCTGCGCGGACCGAACTGGACGCGCGCCGGAACGACCGACGCCAACGGATGCGCGCAATGGGACTATCCCTTCGTCGCCGGCCTCACGCAACTCGCGGCCGACGTGCGCGCCACTTTTGACACGGCGGGCTTCACGCGCGATCTGACCCGTTACAAAAACCTGATCGCCTATTCGCCGGACTGGTCGACCTGGAACGGCTGGCAGCACCCGGACGCTCAAGGGCAATGGCCGCATCTCGATCAACTGTTCGCCTCGCCGAATATCGACCTGGTCGCGTTCGACAATTACCTCCCATTGTCCGACTGGACGCTCGGAGACGGCGGTCTCGACTGCCATAATTGGAACGCGCCGCGCCCGCAAAGCTGGCCGCCCACGCCCGAAACGATGAATGGCCTCGGCCTTTCCGGCGAGCCCTCGCTGCACAATGCGGATTATCTCAAGGCCAATATCGAAGGCGGCGAGGGGTTCAACTGGTACTACGCCAACAGTTATAGTGGCGGCGTCGGCCTCGACCCGCTGGGAACCGACCAGCGCTGCACCTTGCCGCTCGGCGATCGCGCCACCCAGACGCGCCGCCCCTTCGCCGCCAACCAGAAATTGCTGATGCGCAAAGGCCTGCGCTGGTGGTGGAACAACGCCCATCGCGCGATCTACGACACGGGCGACGGCGCCGGCTGGATTCCCCGCGGCCCCGCCACCGCCTGGACGCCGCGCTCCAAGTCCATCGCCTTCGTCGAATATGGCTTCGCCACGGTCGACCGCTGCACCAACCAGCCCAACGTGTTCTACGATCCCAAATCCAGCGAGAGCGCCACGCCGTTCTGGTCGCTGTGGACAGGATCGCGCGGCGCGGGCTGGACGCCGCAGCGCGACGACACGCTGGCCGATCTCGCCCTGCAGGCGGTCCACGATTACTGGCTCGCCAACAATGAGACGTCGGCCTCGGGCGTTCCCATGATTTACACGCCGTTCTGCTGCGCCTGGAACTGGGACGCCCGCCCGTTTCCGGTGTTCCCGCTCGCCTCCGATGTCTGGGGCGACGGCGGCGCCTGGGCGAATGGAAACTGGATCGGCGGCAAGGGGCCCACGGTTGCGCCAGCCGCGCCGGATCCGCCGCCGGCTTCGGGCGATCTCGCCGCGTTTCCGACGCTGGCTGGTCAGGGCTGGAGCGTCAAGTATCAGCCGCGTTTCCTCACAAGCGTGCAGACGCGCGTGTCGGGACGCGAATTGCGCGCGGCTCGGCGCCTGAATCCTTCGCGCGATATCGAGATCAGTTTCGATGTCCTGCGCGGCGCCGCCGCCCTTGCCGAACTCCAGCAGGTCGTCGCCTTCATCTCCGCCCATGCCGGACAGGCGCAGCCGTTCCTGTTCGCGCCGCCCGACAATCTGGGCGACGTTCGGGGCGCGATCCTCGGCCAAGGCGACGGGACGACGCGACGCTTCCCTCTGACGCGGCGGATCGGCGGTTTCAGCGAAACCGCCCCGGCGTTTCTCGGCGTGCCGACCATCCGCTTCGACGGGGTGGCGGCGCCGGCGGGCTACGCTTTGTCGATCCTGCCGACGGCCGTGACTTTCACCACGGCGCCGGCGCCCGGCGTGATGGTGACGGCGGATTTCACTGCCGCCGATCTCGTTCGCTTCGCCGACGACAGCGTCGATCTCGAAGAGTTCATGACGGACTTTTGGACGCTCAGACGCGTCAGACTGGAAACGGTGCGCACGTGACACTTCCCATATTTCCGACGCTGCCCGGCCAGGGTTGGGGCGTCAAGAAAACGCCGACCTTCTCGACGCGGGTCTCCACCCACGTCTCGGGACGCGAAGTGCGCGTCCCGCTCTACGCCCACGCGCTCTACCAATTCGAACTCTCATTCGACGCGCTGGATTCCTCCGGCGCCAACGCGGCGCTCCAGTCCCAATCGTTGCAAACCCTGATGGGGTTCTGGATGTCGTGCGGCGGGCAGCTCAACACGTTTCTCTACGTCGATCCGACCGACAACGCCGTGACCGCGCAGACCATCGCGACCGGCGACGGCGCCACCACCACGTTCACGCTGGGCCGCGCCATCGGCGGCTATTACGAGCCTGTGAGTTACGTCACCGCCATATCCAACGTTTCCGTCAGCGGCGTTGCGACGACGGCCTACACGTTGACGGCGCCCAACACGATAACCTTCGCCATGGCGCCGCCCGGCGGCGCCGCGATCTCCGCCACCTTCACCTACGCTTACCAATGCCGCTTCCTCGACGATGTGGCCGAGTTCGAAAATTTCCTGTCCGGTCTCTGGAAAATCGGCGGGCTCAAATTCCGTCAGGTGCGCTGAATGAAATCCGCCTCCGCTGCACTCATCTCCACCCTGAACGCCCTTCGTCCGACTTCGGACGCGCCGCTGCTCACCGCCGAATGTTTCACGCTCTGGCTCGCGACCGGAACGATCCTCACCTACACCGATCTTGACGCGCCCGTCTCGCTCAACGGCTTCACCTATCTCGCCAATTCGGTGCTGATCTCCGGGCTGAAATACCGCGCGAGCTGCGGCGTCAATGTCGACAGCCAGCAGGTCACGCTGTTCGCGCGCGCCACCGATACAATTGGCGGCATTCCCTTCCTCCAGGCGATGCAGCAGGGCCTGCTCGACGGCGCCGAAATCCAGCGCGAAAAAGTCTTCTTCAGCGATTGGAACACGCCGATCGGTTCGGTGATCCTGTTCAAGGGACGCGTTGCGCAGATCGACTGGATTGGCCGTTCCAGCGCGCAGCTCACCGTCGCATCGGATCTGGTTCTGCTCGACGTCGACATGCCGCGCAACGTCTATCAAGCGGACTGTCAGCATGTGCTGTTTGACGCGCAATGCGGGCTGGCGTCAGGAACCTATTCGAGCGTCGGCGCCGTTGAGTCCGGCTCCACCGCGAACGCCATCGTCTGGAGCGCCGCGACGGCGGCGCATCAGCAGGGAACGATCGCTTTCACCTCCGGCGCCAACACCGGCGCGAACATGACGATCAAGACGGCGCGCGACGGACTGCTGGTCCTGTCCTATCCCTTGCCCTATCCGCCGGCGGCCGGCGACAGTTTCGTCGCCACCTTTGGCTGCGACCGCACCATGGCCACCTGCCAGGCGCGTTTCAATAATCTCAGCCGGTTTCGCGGTTTCCCCTTCGTCCCCCCGCCGCAAATCATGACCGGTCCGCTCTCGTCCGTCACCACCCGCGGCGGCAAGGGCGGCAAGTAGGAGCCAGCACATGACGGAAAGCGAGCAACGCCAGGCGGTCGTCGCCGAAGCGCGCAAATGGATGCTTACGCCCTATCGCCATGGCGCCGACCTGCGCGGCGTCGGCGTGGATTGCGGCATGTTGATCGTGCGCGTCTTCGTCGATCTCGGCCTCACGCCGCCGTTCGACCCGCGTCCCTATGATCCAGACTGGATGATTCATCGCGACGATGAAAAATATCTGAGTTTCTTCAGCGAGCGCTGCGCGCGGGTCCAACGTCCCGGTCCCGGCGACATCGCTCTTTTCCGCTATGGACGCAGCTACTCCCATGGAGGCGTCGTCACGCAAACCGATCCGATGGCGATCATTCACGCCTTTCATGACGCGGGATGCGTGATCGAGGAGCGATTGACGCAAAATCCTGCGCTCACCGACCCCAGGCGTAAGCTCGTCTATTTTTCGATCTGGCCCACAACGAACTGAGGGCGCGACATGGGTTTTCTCGGCGCTGGGAACGTCAACACCCAGATCACCAAATATTCCGGTCTGCAGGTTCAGACCACCTCAAGCTGCGTGCCGGTTCCGATCGTCTACGGCTGCAACGTGCTCGCGCCGAACTGCTTCTGGTACGAGAATTTCAAGGCCATTCAGCAACATGCTTCCGGCAAGGGCGGCAAGGGCGGCGGGGCGACCGGCTACAACTATTCGTGTGCCATCATGATGGGCGTTTGCGAGGGCCCGATCGCCGGCATTGGCAAGGTGTGGCAAACGTCGAACGCCACGACGACGCTTATCGACCTCGGACTCAGCCTGTTCTCCGGCGCCGTTTCGCAAGACGTCTGGTCCTATCTCGCATCGGCATTCCCCAGCCAGGCGCTGGCCTATCCGGGCGTCGCCTATGTCGCCAGCCCCAATTACAATCTCGGCTCCTCCGCCAGCGTGGGCGACAGCAATTTCGAGGTCCGGGGCGTTCTCTATGGCACCGGCGTCAACGGCGTCGACGCCGACCCTGCTCTGGTCATCTCCGATTTTCTGACCAACCCGCAATATGGCGTCGGCTTTCCCGCTGCTTCGATCGACGCGACCGCGCTCTACGCCAATTCCGGCGACAGTTCCTATCAAACTTATTGCTGGACCAACGGCCTCGCGATCAGTCCCGTGCTCAACATGCAGGAGAGCGCGTCATCCATCCTGACGCGCTGGCTGCAAATCACCAATTCCACGGCGGTCTGGTCTGGCGGTCTGCTGAAAATCATTCCCTATGGCGACGGCGTCGTCACCGGTGGTTCGGCGGATGCGCAGAAGACCTGGACGCCGAATCTCGTTCCCGTCTACGATTTGACGGACGAGGATTTCCTCGACACGCCGGGCGAGGATCCGATCAAGATCACGCGCTCCGATCCCTATGCGGCGTACAATCAGCAGGCGATCGAGATCCAGTCGCGGTCGGACTCGTACAACACCGGTCCCATCGTCGTCTTCGACCAGGGCGCCATCAATCGTTTCGGCCGTCGCACCGGCTCGACCATCGCGGCGCATGAAATCTGCGATCCGCTCGCGGCGCAAACCGCCGCGCAATTGATCCTGCAGCGCGGCCTCTACGTTCGCAACACATACAGCTTCAAGCTCTCCATGGAGTTTTGTCTGCTCGATCCGATGGATCTGGTGACGCTCACCGACCCCGCGCTCGGGCTCAACAAGACGGTGGTTCGCATCACCGACATTGAAGAAGATTCCGAGGGCGCCCTGACGATCACCGCGGAAGAATTTCCGCAGGGCGTCGCGACGGCGACGCAATATCCGACGCAGCCGAAAAGCAATGGCGCGCCGGACGCCAATGTCGCGGCGCAACCGGTCAACCCGCCCCTGATTATCGAACCGCCGCCCAGCATCACCGGCAATGTCGCGCAGATCTGGGTCGGCGCCAGCGGCCAGAACGGCGACCCGAACTGGGGCGGCTGCATTGTCTGGGCCTCGCTCGATGGCGCGTCCTATTCCCAGATCGCGCGTGTGTCGGCGCCCGCCAAACAGGGCGTGCTGCTGTCATCCTTGCCGGCCTATTCTGGAGGCAATCCGGACATGGTGAATCCTCTCGACGTGGACATGACGCAAAGCGGCGGCGCGCTCGCATCCGTGTCGGCGACGGCTGCGGCGGCGGGCGTCACCCTGTGCTACGTCGATGGCGAATATCTCGCCTACGCCAACGCGACCCTTTCCGCCGCTGATCACTACAGGCTGACGGGATTGCAGCGCGGCTTCGGCGGCTCTTCGTCGCCGCATGCGGCCGGGAGCGCCTTCTGCCAACTCGATTCCGCGATCCTTCAATACGACGTCTCTCCGTCCCAGATCGGCCGAACGCTGTATCTGAAGTTCCAAAGCTTCAATATCTTCGGCGGCGGTCTGCAGGACCTTTCGACGTGCGTCGCCTACAGTCATAAAATCCAAGGGCTTGGCGTTATCGGCCCGGTCACGGCGACGCTCTCTGTTGGCGTTCCCATGGATTTCGGCTTCGCCAGCCTGTTGGTCTCCGAGGCTGATGATTTCGGCGACGTCTCGGGTCCCGTCACAGCGGCCATCGATCTCGGCCTGCTTCCGGTTTGAAGGCCGGATTGTTCTCACCGCATTCAAGGATGACGCATGTCCGTTCAACTGAAACACCGCCGCGACACGGCGGCGAATGTCGCGAGCTTTACCGGCGCCCAAGGCGAATTGATCGTCGATCTCACGAACAATCGCGTCACCGTTCACGACGGGTTCACGCCCGGCGGCTGGGCGGCGGCGAAAATGTCCGAGGTCGCCACCATGACGCGTACGCCGGTGTCGGACGCGAATTACACGGCGCTTGCGACAGACCGAACCATCGCCTATACGGCGATCACCGCGGCGCGCACGGTGTCTCTCCCGGCGGTCTCCGCCTTTCCCACGGGCGCGTCGCTGTGCGTTCTGGATGAGAGCGGCGCAGCGACGGCGTCGAAAACGATTACGCTCAACGCCAACGGTTATGATCTGATCAACGGCGGCGGCGCCGCCGCCATTTCCTCCGCTTATGGCTATATCGTCCTGCAGGGCAATGGCGCCGCCAGCCCGAATGGACGATGGACCATCGTCGATCAGGCCGCGTCCAACCTGGCGAATGTCGGGGTTGGCGTGGCGGCCGATCCCAACAATGTTGTCTCCGCCTATGGGTCGTCGGCGCTGTTTAACGGCGCCAGCTTCAATGTCGTGGTCAATAAGTCCGCCGCCGCCAACACCGCGTCGTTTCTGTTCCAAAACGGGTTTTCGGGGCGCGCGCAAGTTGGCCTGGCAGGGGACGACAATCTTCATTTCAAGGTGTCCTCGAACGGATCGACCTGGACCGAAGCTTTGGTGATCAACGCGGCGTCGGGGCAGGCGAGCTTTCCTCAAGGCGTCGCGGCTGGCGACGCCGCCGCCTTTCGCAACCGACTCCGCAACGCCGCTTTCGCCATCAATCAGCGCAATGTGTCTGGAACCGTAACCCTGGCGGCGGGCGCCTATGGCCATGATGGCGTGCGCGCGGGCGCGTCGGGCGCGACCTATACTTTTGCGACCAGCGGGATCGAGGCGACGCTGACGGTCACCGCCGGTTCGGTGATCCTGCCGGTGGAAGGCGCGATGATCGAAGGCGGCGCCTATATGCTCTCGCAAGCGGGAACCGCCCCGGCGCGCGTCTGGCAAGGGAGCGGTTATTCGGGAACGGGCGGCTATGCGGCCGCGCCCTTAGCCGTCTCCGGACTGAGCGCGGCGACGCAGACCAATATCGAGTTTTCGACTGGAACGATCTTGCGACCCCAATTCGAACCGGGTTCGGTCGCCACGCGCTTCGAGCGCCGCCCTTACAGCGTCGAACTGGCCCTGTGCCAGCGCTACTACCAGATCCTGAAGGGCGAATTGTGGGGATATGGCTCCGCCGGATCGTCTCCGGCCGCTTATTTCAATTTCCCGGTCACGATGAGAGCGGCGCCAACGGCGACGATCGCGGGCTCCTCGGCCAGCAATATGACGGCCTATGCCGTCGATACTGTCTCACAGAGCGGCTACCGCGTTTCCGCCGCGATTTCCGTGACAGGAGCGGGATCCGTCACCGGCTCCAGCATCACGTTCAGCGCCGAGCTTTCATGACGCCCGGGGCGCGCCGACGTGCAAATTTCAAGGAAGGTCTTATGTTGAAACGCTTACTTTTCGGCGCGGCGATGATGATCGTTTGCGGAGCCGCCGGCGCGTCGCAATTTAGCGATCCCGACGGTTCCGTGGTGGAGGGACACGCCATCGAAGACGCCAGCGGCAATCGCATCACGCCGCTGCAAGCCGGCGGCTCCGTGAACGTGACGTCGCTGCCTTCGCTCTCATCAGGGGCCAACAATATCGGCGTCGTGACGCCGCTCGACGGCGCTACGGGAGCCGGGACCGCCTCTGCGGTGGGCCTGTTCTCCAACATGCCGGTCTCGACGGCCGGCTATAATTCACTCTATGTCCAGATCACAGGAGTCGGCGCCGGGACGGTCGCGTTCGAGCAGTCGATTGACGGCGTGACATGGTCCGCCGCCTGGGCGGTGCCGGTCTCCTCCATAACCGCGGCCCCGCTCTCATCGTCGTCGGCTCTCGCGGTCGGCGCCATATACTCCATCTCCGCGACGGGGCAATTCAGGATGCGGCTCTCGTCCTATACGTCGGGCGCGTTCTCGGTGGCCTGGGTTTTGAAAAACACGCCGCGCGATGGCGGTCTGGCCGTGCTGCTGCCAACCACCAGCAGCCAGTCGGTTGTCACGCGGCCAGGCACGTCGGGGGGCGCCACGCTGGCGCGCATTCAATCGACAGCTTCGACGAACGCGACCGCGATCAAGGCTTCGGCGGGCCAACTGTATCATTGTCCATTTTACAACAACGGAGCGGCCGCCGCCTACGTCAAATTCTACAACAAGGCGTCCGCACCCAATGTGGGAACGGATGTCCCCGTCGCGGTGATCGGCTTGCCGCCCTCTGGTGGCCGCGAAATCTCCTTTGCGGATATCGGAGCCGTTTTCAATACGGGAATCTCCTACGCCATCACTGGCGGTCCGGCGGATTCCGACGCGACGGCCGTCGCCGCCAATCAAGTGGTGGGCGCTTGCGCCTATAACTGATTTCGGGATGCGGCCATAGCGCCCGGCGTTTGCGCCGGACGTGATCCCGCTTTGAACATCCCGGCGCCGGCGTTGTCGCAAATGCGCGCCGGCTCGCTCCCCTGAACCGCGCGGTCGCAATGCTCGGCGGCGCTTTTTTTCAAGACATGCCGCGTCGCTCGCCGACGGCTCGGGCGCTTTCGCGCCAAACGCATTGCGGAGATTTTCATGGACTGGAAAAACCCCGATGGGTCTCTCACCCGGGGCGTCGTGATTGAAGACGGCGCGGGCAACAAGGTCGCCAGTTTCGGCGGAGGCGGCGGGGGCGGCGGATCGGTGTCGGTCTCGAATTTTCCGGCGACGCAAGCGGTCAGCTGGTCGGGACAGAGCGTGTCGCTCAGCGGAACCTTGCCTGCATTCGCGACGACTCCGGCCTTCACGTTGGGCGCCGCCCTCCCGGCGGGCGCCAACCTGATCGGGGCGGTCAATCTCGATATTGGCGGCGCGTCGGTTAGTCTGAACAATCCCGTTCCAACCACGGAAAGCTACGCCAGCATTGCGACGGGCCAGGTCAGCGTGACCGCCTCCGCCACGCAAGTGGTCGCGGCGCGGGCCGGACGCAAGGAGGTCACCATCGTCAACCACGCGACAACCTCCGTCTACATCGGCGGTTCCGGCGTCACGGCCGCGACAGGCCTTCTCCTGGCCGGCGTCCAGGGGCAGGGGATCACCGTCACTGGCGGCGCCGCCATTTACGCCATCGCGGCTTCAGGTTCGGAGACGGTCTCTTTCCTCGAGGTTTACTGATGCGTTTCATGCGATTGCATTTCGCGGCCTTGCTGTTGGCGTCGGCGCCGCTGGCCGAAGCAGGGCAATGGGGCGCATGGCCGCAGTTCGCCGCCCAGCGGCTTTACAACGCAAGCGGCGCCCCGATGCTTGGCGGCGGCGGGCATCTCATCGGCCCGGGAACGTCTTATTTCCAGCCCGCCTTGGTGAATAATTATGCGGTCGCCCTTGGCGACTCGCGCACCGCCAATTCAGCAGCGTTCCCTCCCTGGTCCGGCAGCACCTTCACGGTTTCCACGGACTTTTCCAACGGCTATGCCGGATGGCTTTTCCCTTTGTCAGGCAACAGGTTCCTGGCGCAAACTGGATGGAATTACGGCGTCGGCGCGCAAACCACCGCCGGCATAGCGGGCCGGCTTTTTTCGACGACGCAAAACTGCAACGACGCTTCGACCATCGGCTACGTTTGTTTCAACGGCGCCAGCGCCACGACCAGCGTGGCGGTCGCGCCCAATCCCGGATCTTCGCTGACAATCGCTCTGACAGGTCTGAGCGGGGTTCCCGCCGCCGGCGACTATATCTCCATTGCCAACACCACCAATTTCGGGTGTCAGATCGAGTCCTTCGACAGCGCCGCGCCGAGCGTCACCATCCCCGCCAATTGCATCATCGCGTCAGCGGCCTCGGGCGTCGTGGCAGCCTTCGCCCATCCCTCCACCGCTTCCGCCTTCGCGACTTACGCTCCATTCAACGCAACCAGCTCCGCCGGGGCCTCGATCACCGACCTCGACACGAACAAGGTCAATGGCGGCGCCTATTACGGCGGGGCCTATTCCATCGTCAACGATCCCGCGCAAGTGGTCTTCCTGCTCGCCGGCACGAACGACGGCAATCGCGGCGCGATCGCCGGCATCGCCGATTTTCAGGCCATCTTCAACGCCTTCGGTCCGACGGCGGCCAACAAGATCGTCGTGGTCGGAGACGAAGCCCCGCGCGGCCTGGCGGAGGGATATTCGCGCGCCAACGCCAATACACTCGGCGCGCCGGAAGTCTGGACCATTCCGAGCGTCGCGCCCTACGCAGTGACAGTCGTCAACGCCGCCGCCTACTGGGACACGCAGCAGGTGTTCTTCGCGCCATGCGGATCGACCACAATGGGCGCGCCGGCCAATTCCTATTCGTGCGGGACGACGGCGAGCGGCGTCACCTTCAGCGCCGGCGCGAACGACGGCGCCGCCCTGAGCGCGACGTCCTCCGCGCCCGCGCAGGGGCAATATGCGGTCAGCAACGGCGTCTATACGTTCAACAGCGCCGACGCCGGCAAGAAAGTCGCAATCTATTATCGCTGGAAGTCGAACAACAATCCCGCAGGCTCCACTTATCTCACGACCATCCACGACTGGTTGAATTCGACCTCTTGCGGGTCGTGGACCGATCCGATTTCGGGCGCGAATTATCCTGGCGTTTCCGGCGCGAAATGTCCGGGGCTCTACCCATGGGTTCACGTCGCCGCAAGCTGGGACGCCCAGCTTGACACGGCTGCGGCGTCCGGTGGCGGCAATTATTTCAACCTGCCTTATACGTCCGTGGACGGACTCCACCCTTCGCCTTACGGCGGCGCCCTTATCGCCAATGCGATGCTGCAAGCCGCGAGCCAGACTTCCGCTCTGCCGACGAGTACGCCTTTCACGCCGGCGACGGCGCAGAATTACTTCTTCTACGCGACCAGCACCACGTCGACGGCGGCGCAGACGTCGACATGCGGCGCGACGACCAAGAACTATTATCTGTCGTCCGTCTTTGTCGGCGGCGCGGCCCTGACATCGCTTCCGCTCGCGAAGGCGCAATCGATCTTCAAAACCGGCTCAAGGCTCTATTTCGCCAATTCCACGCAAGCTGCGTTGAATGGCGTGACAGTCGCCTGTGTCGATGTCGTCAACGGCCTGATCCAGTTGTCCTCTCCCTCGACCGTGATCATGACCGGCTCGACGTCCAACTGGGCCTTCGTTCAGAATGACAACGCCGCTCCAGCCTCTCTCCTCGGCGACAGCATCAAGGGCGGCGATATTTACGCGCTGCAGACCAATACGACGTCTTCGATCGCCAATACGGCCGCGCCCTCCGGTCCTGGCATTGGCGCGACGGTGATCAAGGGCGTTCCCTATGGCTGGTCTTTATCCGTCGATTCCGGGACGAGTTCGGCCTTGTCGCAGGGTGTCATGGGCTTGTCCTACGGGGTCGAACAGAACCCCTTCGGAGACGGCGACGACGACTTCGTTCTGCAATTGCAGGGCTATGCCGGAACGGGTTCGCAGGTCACGCTGTCGCAGTTCGTTCAGCCGCCGATCGCTTCGGCCTTTACGGCTGGTCAGTCCCATCGCGCGATTTGCCGTGTGAAGGTCTCGGCGGGACCGAACGGACATCTCTATGGCGTCGAAAGCGTCGCGATCAGATATTACGATCAAACGACCGGCGCGTTCTCGCCTCCCGGCCTGGCGTCCGGTTCGGCCACGCTTTGGGCCGCGCGAACCGGCGGCAGTTCGGTTGAATTCAGCGACGCCAGCATCGCCAGCGGCGCGCCCGGCGTGAGCGCCACCAGCCTCGGCAATGTCCTGATCCTCGATGAACTGACGCCGGCGGCCAGCGTCGAAGCCTCTGGGCCGTTCACATCACAGCTTGCTTTCTACGTCACCTATGCCGCGGGCGATCCGGTGTCCGCGACCATCCGTTTGCAATCGTGCCGGGCCATGCAGGTGTCACAATGACGATAGTCTATAATCTCCGCGCCTCGACCAATGTCTCGTTCCGATGGACTCGGGATCTTTCGAAATTCCAGAGCCTTTATAACATTTCCGCGTCGACCCTTCGCATGCAGGCGAGAGCGACCGCCGCCTCGGCGGATCCGCCGGTCTACGAGTGGTCTTCCAGCAACACCCGTGGCGGCCTGGTTTCCTTCGACGCTGCGACGGGTCTGTGCGTTTTCTCCGCGCCGGAAACGGACATGGCTCAGATGCCCGCGCATCTCGTCTACGATTGCAGAATGGAATTGCCCAACGGGGCGGTCGTTCCCTTGTTCGCCGGCCAGATCACGTTTTCGCAGAGCGTCACGCGAACCTCGTCGCTCTCGGGAGCCAGTGGAAATCTGGCCCTGTCGGACACTGTCGGCGTCGCGGGCGAGGGCGTCGGCGCGCTGACGCCCTTGCCATTATCGCTCTCCTCGGTCCTGGCGATCGCGCAGGGCGCGGCGTCGGCCGCGCAGACGGCCGCCGCCAAGGCGTCATCGGCGGCCGCAGGATCCAACGGTCTCATATCAGCTCTCATTTACGGTTGACCGCCATGAAGCAGGTTCTCATCCCCGCGGCCTTCAATCCCTCGGCGGGGACGGTCGATTTTTCGAACGTCCCTGGTTTTGTCCCGACGCGCTTGCTGGCCATCGTCAATTCTTCGGCCCGCGCCGTCCTTTATGATCCGACCTCCGCAGGCCTGGGCATCGCGTCCATCACAGGTTCGGCCATCAAACTTCAGGCGGATGTTTCCGCTCATGGCGCAAGCGATCGCGTCATCGCTTTCTACGATGACGGACAGACCATGGCGACCGCAGCGCGGCAGCCCGCGCTCCACGCCGATGGCGGCTCTCTCGCGCATGTCGCCAATTTTCCCTCGACCCAAACCGTATCGGGTTCGGTGACGGCGAATGACGGGGGCGCCCCGATCACGGGCGCGAGCCTGCCCACGGGCGGTTCGGGCGTGACCGGTTGGCTTTCGGCTATCTGGTCGAAGCTTTCGGGCACGCTGGCGGTGTCCTGGTCCGGGCAAAGCGTGGCGTCTACGCAATCCGGCGCGTGGTCGGTTGCGGTCAGCAATCTTCCGGCGACGCAGGCGATCAGCGCGACCTCCTTGCCGCTGCCGATTGGGGCGGCGACGGCGGCCAACCAGCCCGCGCTTCATGCCGATGGCGGCTCTCTCGCGCATGTCGCCAATTTTCCGGCCACCCAGGCGGTGTCCTGGTCGGGACAAACCGTGGGCGTGTCGAGCCTCCCGAGTCTGCCTGCGGGCTCCAACACGATCGGTTCGGTCAATGTCGCGAACTTTCCCGCCTTGCAGTCGGTGTCCGACGTTCAGAACGCTCCATTTTCCGGCGCTGTCGCAATGACGGTTGGAACGGTTTATGCGGCGCAGCGCTCGCTCGGCGTTCTCTGCGCCGCCTCTGGCAATGTGCAGATGCTCTTGTCCGATGGCTCTGGCCTCACCTTGCCCGTCACGCCGGGTTGGCAGACATTTCCCTTCGCGGTGATTCAGGTCGTCGCGGCGGGGACCACCGCCACGGCAAGCTACTTTAACTTGAAATGAGGGTCGTCATGCTGCGTTCCAGGCTCCGCTCCTCCATAGCTTCTGTCGCCTTGCTGGCGTCTTGTCCTGCGGCCTTCGCCGTTCCAACCGGTCAGTCCGCGCCGCTCAGCGACGGCTCCGCGTTGACGATCACCGGCTCCGGGTCGAACGTGCCACGCACGGCGGCCGCCCGCGCCGTCGACCAGATCAATGCGTTGGACTTCTCAACATTCCAGGCGGCCGTATCGCGGGCGATCGCTGTTGGAAAAACACTTCGCCTGCCCGCGGGCGCCTATTCCTATACGGGCGGTTCTCTGCAAATCACTGTTCCAGTCGTGTTCGAAGCCGGCGCGCTCTTGTCGTGCAACGGCGGCAACGTCAGTTTCACGAATACGGTCTCGGCCTCGCGCAATCAAATCTTTGCGTCCGGCTGCATGCCCGACTTTTCGAACGACAAAAAACAATCTTATGTGTTCCCGGAATGGTGGGGCGCAGTGGGCGATTCGGCTTGCACGGCCGGTTCCGGCGCGGACAGCACTGCGGGATTGGCCAATGCGATCGCTTCCGGCGCGGCGCAAATCTCCTTGGCCGGCAACGCGAATTATCGCTTCACCAGCCTCTCGACGACGCGTTCCCACCTCTCCCTGATCGGAGCGGATCGCGGTTCAACCTTGATGTGCCAGGACGATGCGACCGGGCTGCTCGACGGACTCGCGCTGACCGGCGCAGGGGGGCAGAACATCATCAAGGACATCAACTTCAGCCGTATCCAGAACGGCGTCGGCTCGGTCGCCGCGGCCTCCGTTGTTGCGGGCGGTTCCGGCTATGCGGTGGGCGACGCCATCACGCTGGCTGGCGGCGTCTCGACCACAGTGGCGGTTCTGACCGTGACGAGCGTTTCCAGTGGCGCGGTGACGGGGGTTTCCGTTCAGACGGCGGGCGCCTATACGCAGCCCGCGCTGCCGACGGCGACCATGACGATTACGCCCGCCGTCGCGCAGGCGTCGACGTCCGGCGGCGGAACGGGCGCGACCTTCAAATTGCGCTGGCAGGGTCCGGCCGATCTGCGCATTCAGGATGATTATTTCGTTACGGTCGAGCACAATACTTTCGCGGGTTCGGGCTCGTGGGATCATATCAGGATCGAGGGGAAAAACACGAATCCAAATCAGATTTACGTGGAGCGAAGCCAGATATTCGGAGCCAATCACGACAATGTATTGATTTATGGCCCATCCAGCAGCGCCACGCCCGGAGATATTTACATCGAGGATCATAATTACATTCGCGGCGCCGGCTTTGCCGGGGTTGAGGTTCTTGGCTATACGAATGGCATTTTCGAGACGGCGAACACGATCTACAACAACAAATACGGAAACTACTGGGATGCAGGTCCTGCTGGCTACATACAGTCCGCCAAGATAAGATCGAATGATATCGACACGAATGCGTCCGGCGACTATTATTTCGGTTTGTCCGACGTTCATTATCAACAGAACTGGCACTCGGACGTCGCGCCATTTGTCTGCACAAGTTGTGTGAACCTTCAGGCGGAGGGGAACGCCTTCACCATAGGCGGGGGAACGACGGCCGCCGTGTTCAATGGCGCCCTGTCCGTTCATTTCGATGGCAATAATTTTACAGGCGGCTCTACTCCCATCCAAGTCAACCCCTATAACGGCACGCAGTCAAGTCAGCTGACTTTTGCATCCTCGAACTGGTCTTACGGCGGCGGTTATTTTCTCACGACAACCGGAACGCCTTCGCAGATCACAGTGGGCGTCCAGTTGACCAGCACGTCGCAGGCCGTGATCGCGCCGACCTCGGCGATCAACAATCTCACGATCATTGGCCAGCAAAGCCCGGACAACAACTCGAACAATGCGTTTTCTTCTGTTCTTTGGGGCAAGGGCAACACCGTCGGAGCCGAAGAAAGCGCCGCGGGCGGTTACGCCAATCAGGTCTATGGCTATGGGGCGACGGCCTTCGGCGCCAACAACAAGGCCGTCGGCTCTTTTTCGACCGTTCGCGGCTATATGGCCAGTGATGACGGGCTCTATGGCGCACAGTGTTTCGCCAACGGCTCCACGACCGGCGCGATCGGCGGCCAGCAATTATGTCAGCATGTCCTGCGAGGGCGCTCCACCGGCACAAGCGCGTTGCGTCTCACGTCCGACGGGAATGCGGCGGGGTCGACGAATTGTCTGAACCTGGCGGACAGCTCTCACGCCCAGTTCATGATCATGGTGTCGGGCTTCAATCCAAGCGCCGCCACATCGGCCAATTGGCAATCAGCCGGTCCGAACATTCTGACGAGAGGCTCCGGCGTTGCGAGCACTTACTATAGCGGGTCGTTCTCCGCTTCGACCGCCCCGGCTGTTTCGACCGGCGCGGGTTCGTCGGCGCGATTGCAGCTCTCGGCTGACACGACGAACGGATGCCTGAACGTGACGATCACGCCGCCTGACGCCAATACCTGGGATTGGGAGGCGGCGGTCATTCGGCTGAAAATGCAATGACGAGCCTTCACTAATCTTGCGCATTGGAAAGCCGCTTCATTTCAAGCGGCGCGCGCCTTCCTGAAAGAAACGACATGACCTTTCTCACCGATCCGCGCGGGTTCGCCGCGGCGGAATTCGCGGCCTATTGCGCCGGGCTGGACTGGCGCGAGGGCTGGCGGCCTTCGTTCGTCACCCTGCACAACACCGCCGAGCCGAACCTCGCGCAATGGGCGCATTTCGGCGCCGGCTTGAAGAACGGCGCCCAGCGCGTTCGCAACCTCAACGCCTATTATCGCGGCAAGGGGTGGCATTCCGGGCCGCATCTGTTCGTCGCGCCGGATTTCATCTGGCTCGCCTGCGATCTGGAGCGCGATGGCGTTCACGCCTCCTGCTTCAACCGGACCTCGATCGGCGTCGAAATGGTCGGCGACTATGCGACCGAGGCCTTCGACAGCGGCGACGGCGCCAAGGTGCGCGACAACGCCGTGGCGGCCGTGGCGGCGATCTATCGCGCGCTTCGCATCGCCCCGACCACGCTGCGCTTCCACAAGGAATGTCTGCGGGATCGTCACGCCTGCCCTGGCGCGCATGTGGACAAGGCGGATTTCATCGCACGCGTCCAACAGGCGATGAGGTCATGACCATGGATCAGAAAACCTATGCCGCCAGCGCCGCCGTGATCCTCAAGTTCTGGCGCGGCGCCGGCCTCACCTTCGAACAGGCTTGCGGGATGCTCGCGCAAGCCGACGCGGAAAGCTCGCTCGATCCGAAGGCGGTCGGCGACCATGGCCAGGCGTTCGGTTTGCAGCAATGGCATGGCGACCGCGCCGACGCGATCAAGGCGGGCTGCGGCGTCGATCTCCGCGCCCTGCCGCCGCTGCAAGACCAGCTCAAGGCGGCGCTGTGGGAGCTGACGCATACCGAAAAGCGGGCGTGGATCGCGATCCAGAACGCCCGGACGGCTTACGACGCCGGCTATGCCGCCTGCCGATTCTGGGAGCGTCCCGGCTCGCCAATCCAATACGCCCGGCGCGGCCAGAAGGCCGAGGCCTGGGTCACCTATTTCCGGAAAAATCCGGTCACGTGATCCTCGCCATCCCGGCGCGGAAGATAGGGACCGCATGAACACGTCCCTGAGACTGAAAATCCTTGAACGAAAGGTAAGCACCATCATGAGCGCCATCGAAGACCTCAACGCCGCTGTCTCCAACATCGGCTCGGCCGTCACCGCCGCCGTGGCGGATATCCAGGAGCAGGCTGCGAAAATTGCCGCCGTCGCCGCGCAGCCGTCCGTCGTGCCGGAAGACACCGCCGCCATCGAGGACGCCGTCGCCAAGCTCAACGCCAGCGCCGCGGCGCTCACCGCCGCCGTGGCGCCCGTCGCGGTGCCGGCCGCCGAAGTTCCGGCCGCTTCCTAAACCTGGAACAACGCGCGGGAGGATCGCCCGGCCGACCCGCGCTCCTTTTTCTCTGTCGGGCCTAACCCCTGAAAGGCATGAAATGAAACACGTCCTTGAATTCAAGGCGGCGCTCGCGCTCGCCCTTTTCGCGGTGTTCGCCGTGATCGGTCTGGCGCCGGCCTATGCCGAGACGGCCTCGACCATCGTCATTCCCTGGGGCGACTGGCTGTCGTCGCTGCTCGCGTCGGTCGCCTCGCTCGCGATCGCGCTGCTGTCCTTCGTCGTCGCCAAATGGGCGCCGGCCTATGTCAAGGTGCTGCTGACCGACGACCTGATCAGCAAGGCGGTCAACTATGGCTTCGGCGCCGTCGAGGGTGCGGTCGCCGGCAAGACGCTGTCGCTCTCGACCACCAATCTGGTCCTGGCCGCCGCCGAACAATATGCCGTGTCTTCCGCGCCCGCGATCTCGAAGTGGCTCGGCGCCAACCTGCGCCCGCTGATCCTTGCCAAGCTCTCGGCCCTGGGCGTCGTCCCGGCTGACGCGACCGCCGAGGCCACCGGCGCGGCCGTCGCCGCGAAATGACCGCCGCCATCCTCGCGTGGATCGGCGGCGTCACCGCCGTCGTCATCCTCCTGCTCGTGGCGTTCATAGGCTGGGCCGGCCGCGAGCAGCGCAACGGTCGAAATCCGTTCCTGTGACTAATATCGCCGTGCGCCTCCAGGCCATCGATGCCCTGCTGCAGAAGGTCGAGGCGCTGCAGATCGAAAAACTGGTCGCGGACATAGGCGCCGCGATCAGGCGCCCGACCGTCTCTGGCGCGCTTGAGGCGCTGGAGGAGGGCGCAGCGGACGGCGCGGCGATTGCGGCGCTGATCCCTGGCGGCGCTGCGGTGGCCGCCGAACTCGGTCTCGCCGCGACTGTGCTGGGTCTGCTGGACGAAGCGGTCAAAGCCATCCCGCTCGCCCCGGATTTCGGCTTGCGGCTCGCGGCGCTCCATATCCATGCGCCCGCGCTGATCGCCGTTCATCACGGCCCCGTCGAGCCGATCTTCGGCGAGAATGACGGGCCGGAGCGCGTGTTCGGTTTCACACCTGACCCCTGAAATTCACAACATCAAGGATGCCTCATGGTCCGTTCTCTTCTTTCGGGCGCGTTGGTTTGCGCCCTGTTCGCCGCGACGGCTTCCGCCATGTCGTACAAACTCCCCTCGTCGGATCAGATCCAGCAGAACGCCAAGACCGCCGCCGCTGTCGCCCAGATTTTCGCCTGCGACATCAGCACCGTCGCAAATATCGCGCTGACGGCGGAACAAGCGGTCAATTCAGGGGGGCAGGTGGTCCGCACGGGAACCACGACCAAGATCGTCGGCGTCTCGACCGCGCTTTGCGGCGTGCTCGGCGGGGTCGTTTCAATCATCGTTCCGTCTGCCGCGCCGGCGTCGAAATAATCATGGCCGGGGTCGCGCGCCCAGCCTGATACCCAGCAGCAAAGTAGGACGAATGTGATGATTGGCGAGATTCCCAGTTGGCTGGTGACATTAGGCGCCAGCGCCCTTACAGCGGTTGGCGGGTTCATTCTTGCTCTGCTCAATCGCGGGCCGGCGATGCAGACCGCACTGGACGCCCGTCTGCAAACCTTGATCGATGGCTATGAGCGGCGGGTGGATGACCTGATGCTGGAAGTTCATGGCCTGCGCGAGGAAGTTGTCAATCTTCGCCGCGCCCTGGCTGAGGCGCATTACAAGAACGGTTTCGGCGCCTGATTTTCGCCCGCTGGATTTCAAAATTCCGCCCCGCCCGGCTTGCGCCGGGCGGGGCTTTTTTTGTGTTTTCAGCACCTCTTGACTCTCGCGACATTTGGGGTTTTTATCGGAACATAACAGGAACACTTTTGTGAAAGCGCCATGCATTTCGTGCAGAGAGGCGACGACTCGTCTCGTGTCAAAACCTTGGCCGACTTGCGTCTGGTTCTCGCGGGGATCGTGGCCCGGTCCGGCCATGGCGCGTCGGATCGGGAAGCAACTTTCGCTCTTGGCGCGCGCGAACTGGATCGCTGTCTTGGCGGCGGGTTGGGTCGCGCCGCCTTGCATGAAATTCACGCGTCTGGCGCCGATTGGCCAGCGGCGGCCGGCTTTGGCCTGGCCTTGACCCGGCGCGCCGCGCTGGACCGGCCTGCGCTTTGGGTGCGGTCGGATTTTCTCGACGCCGAGGCCGGGCGGCTCAATGGAATGGGGCTGGCGGAATTCGGCGTCGATCCCGCGGCGCTGTCGCTGGTGAGGGGGAAAGACGCGGAAGCCGTGCTGCGCGCCGGGGGCGAGGCGGCGCGTTGCGAAGGTCTTGGCGCGGTCGTGATCGAGATTTCCGGCGCGCCGCGCGCGCTCAATCTTTCCGCCACTTTGCGGTTGGCGCGGGCGGCGGAAAGATCCGGCGTCACCCTGTTCCTGTTGCGCATCGGTCTTGAAGAGGCGGAGACCGGGCCGCCGCCGAGCGCCGCCGCCTCGCGCTGGCTGGCGCGAAGCTGTCCGTCGCGCGCTTTGCCCGCCAATGCGCCGGGCGCGCCGGGTTTTCAAGTGACCTTGCTGCGCCATCGCGGGCTGGCGGCGGCGCGTTCGTGGCGTTTGGAGTGGTTGCGTGACCAAGGCTTGTTTCATCACTTCCCAGAGCCGGACAATGCGGCTGTATCTCGCGCTCTTCCTGCCCTTTCTGCCGACGGAGCGACTGCGCCTCAGCGGCGGCGCGCCGGATGACGGGACGCCTTTCGCCTTGGTGGAGAAACGCGCCAATTCGCAGAGGCTTGTCGCGCTTGATCCCGCCGCGCTGGACCAGGAATTGACGCCCGGCCTGTCGCTGTCGGATGCGCGCGCGCGCGTGCCGCGCCTCATCGTCGCGCCGGCCGATCTCGCGGCGGATCGCGCCTTGCTTTTGCGTCTGGCGGCGCGTTGCGAACGCTATACGCCATTGACGGCTCTTGATGAACCGCATGGCCTTGTGCTCGACATCGTCGGTTGCGCGCATCTGTTCGGCGGCGAAGAGGCGATGCGCCTCCGTTTGATCGCCGATTTCCGCGCCTGGGGTTTTACGGCCCAAGCGGCCGTTGCGCCGTCGCCCGATTGCGCGCGCGCCTTGGCGCGTTTTTCTGCCGGCGGCGTTTTCATGCCGGATCAAGCGGAAGGCGCCGTTGGCCGCTTGCCGCTCGCCGCATTGGAAGCGGATGAGGACGTGCGATTCGCGCTCAGCCGCGCCGGCTTCAAGACGCTCGGCGAGTTGGCGGCGCGGCCGAGGCGCGCTTTCGCCGCGCGCTTTGGAAATGAATTTTCGTATCGGCTGGACCGTGTGTTCGGTCGCGCCGATCGACGCATCACGCCGCTGCGTTCGCCGCCAGATCGCATGGTCGAACGGCATTTTCTCGAGCCTTTGGCGCAGCGGGAAGCTTTGGAGCCCGTCATTGGCGACTTGTTGAGCGAAGCCGCGTTTTTGCTGGAGCGGCGCGGCGAGGGCGGACGCGCGTTCGAACTGTTCTTGTTTCGCGCCGATGGCCATGTGCGCCGTCTGTGTGTGGAAACTCTGCGACCGACTCGCGATGAAAAATTTCTTGCGCGTCTGTTCCACGAAAAACTCGACTCGCTCACGGATCCGCTGGATCCGGGCTTTGGCTTCGACGCCTTGCGTCTCTGCATTCCCCGCGCGGAAACATGCGATGCGGCGCAGGCGTGTTTCGACGGAGCGGCGCAGAGCGATCATGAGCGTGAGTTGAGTGAATTGCTCGATCGCCTCACCACGCGCTTCGGTCGCGCGCGGGTGTTGCGATTCATGCGCGAAGACGCCTATGAACCGGAGCGTGAAAGCCGGCTTGTTCCCGCTTCCGCGCCGCCGTCCACATGGCCGGCGCCCGTTGTCGGAGAGCCGCCGGCGCGGCCGCTCACCTTGTTCGATCCGCCGCAACCGGTTGAGGTCGTGGCCTTGGCGCCGGATGGTCCGCCCGCGCGATTCCGCTGGCGCCGAAAAAACCATGATGTGTTGCGCGCCGAAGGACCCGAACGCCTTGCGCCGGACTGGCGGACGCAGGGACTGGAAGCGCCGGAACGGGATTATTACCGTGTTGAAGATGGGGAGGGCCGGCGGTTCTGGCTGTTCCGCCACGGACTCTACGAGCGCGGAGACGCGGCGCCGCGCTGGTTTCTGCATGGGTTGTTCGTGTGACCTATGCCGAACTGGTGTGCGCCTCGAACTATTCCTTTCTGCGAGGCGCCTCGCCGCCGGAGAGATTGATTCTCAGGGCGTTGGAGCTGGGTTATTCCGGCCTCGGCTTGTGCGACCGCAATTCCGTCGCCGGCGTCGTGCGCGCGCTCGGCGCGCTGGAGGACCTTCGTGATGACGCGGATCTTTCAGCGCGGGCGAAAAAATTCAAATTCGTGGTGGGCGCGCGTCTGGTCTTTTCCGACGGCGCGCCCGACGTCGTCGCCTATCCGCGGAATCGCGCGGGATGGGGGCAATTGTGCCGTCTGCTCACAACCGGAAAACGCCGGGCGAAAAAGGGCGAGTGCCTTCTGAATTTCGACGATTTGCTCGCGGACGCGCGCGACCTTCTGCTGATCCTTCCCCCGCAACGCCCACAGCCGGACCTTGAAACCTTTCTTGTGAAGGCGCGTGAAAAATGCGCGGGACTTTGGCTTGGCATCAACATGCCGCGCGGCGGCGCAGATCGGCGCAGATTGCATGTCCTGAGCGATCTGGCGCGACGGCTCAGCGTCAAGATTCTCGCGCATAACGACGTGCTCTATGCCGGTCCCGAAGACCGCCCTTTGCAGGATGTTCTGTCTTGTGTGCGCGAACGTGTCACGCTCGCGCAGGCGGGCCGACGCCTTGAGAGCAACGCCGAACGGCATTTGAAAGCGCCGGGCGAAATGGCTCGTCTGTTCGCGGACGCGCCTGAGGCGATTGGGGAAACCGAGCTTTTCTTGTCGCGCATAAAATTCCACTTGCGCGAACTCTCCTATGAATATCCCGACGAGCCGGTTCCGCAAAACTGGACGCCGCAGGCCTGGCTGGAAGAATTGGTGCGGCGCGGCTTGCCGCAGCGCTATCCGAATGGCGCGCCGCAGAAGGTGCGCGATCTCTTGGCGAATGAATTGGCTCTGATTGCGGAGCTGGATTACGCGCCTTATTTTCTCACCATACACGACATTGTCGCCTTCGCCCGGGAGCAGGGCATTCTGTGTCAGGGGCGCGGCTCGGCGGCCAACTCGGCGGTCTGTTATGTGTTAGGAATCACCGCCGTCGATCCGGCGGTGAACGATCTGCTGTTCGCGCGTTTCATCTCCTCGGAGCGACGCGAGCCGCCGGACATCGACGTCGATTTCGAGCATGAGCGACGCGAGGAGGTCATCCAGCATATTTACCGGAAATATGGCCGGGAGCGCGCGGGACTGGCGGCGGAGGTGATCTGCTATCGTCCGCGAAGCGCCTTGCGCGATGTGGCGAAAGTGTTTGGGTTGTCCGAGGATACGATCGGCGCGCTGTCGTCGCTGCAATGGGGCTCTCACGGATCGCCACGGCTTGGCGGCGCGGAGATCGCTCAAGCGGGGCTCGATCCCGACAATCCCGTCATCGCCCAGGTGCTTTGCTTCGCGCAAAAAATTCTCGGGTTTCCACGTCACCTGTCGCAGCATGTCGGCGGCTTCGTGCTGACGCGTGGGCGGCTCGACGAGATCTGTCCGATCGGCAACGCCGCCATGGCCGACCGCACCTTTCTTGAATGGGACAAGGAGGACATCGCCACGCTCGGCCTGATGAAGGTCGATGTGCTCGCTTTGGGCATGCTCACCTGCATCCGCAAGGCGTTCGATCTGCTCTACGCGCACAAGGGTTTGCGCATGGGGCTGGCCGATGTCCCGACCGAGGAGAAGGCTGTCTATGACATGCTGTGCGCCGGCGATTCCATCGGGGTGTTCCAGGTCGAGAGCCGCGCGCAGATGAACATGCTGCCGCATCTGCGTCCCCAGAAATTTTATGACCTTGTCATCGAGGTCGCCATCGTGCGGCCTGGTCCAATTCAGGGCGACATGGTGCATCCCTATCTGCGCCGACGCGCCGATCTTGAGCCTGTTGCGTTTCCCTCGCCTGCGCCGGGGCGCGGCGATCCCCACGAATTGCGCGGGGTGCTCGGCCGGACCCTTGGCGTGCCGCTGTTTCAGGAACAGGCGATGCGGCTCGCCATGGTGGCGGCGGAATTTTCCGAGGCGGAAGTCAATCGTCTGCGCCGCGCCATGGCGACGTTTCGCAATCTTGGAGAAATCGGTCAGTTCGAGAAGCTGTTGGTCGAACGCATGGTTGCGCGCGGTTATGAGCGGGATTTCGCGCAACGCTGCTTTGAGCAAATCAAGGGGTTTGGCGCTTATGGCTTTCCCGAAAGCCATGCGGCGTCCTTCGCCATTCTCGTTTATATTTCGGCCTGGCTGAAATGCCGGCATCCCCAGGTGTTCGCCTGCGCGCTGCTCAATTCGCAACCGATGGGGTTTTATGCGCCGGCGCAGATTGTTCGCGATGCGCGCGAACATGGCGTCGAGATTCGGCCGGTCGATGTCAACGCTTCTCTTTGGGACAATAGTCTGGAGCGCGGCGAGGACGGTCTCGCTTTGCGCATCGGTTTTCGTCAGGTCAGCGGTCTGCGCGAGGATGAAGGCGCCAAGCTTGTCGCAGCCAGAGGGCAGGGCGGTTTCGAGACTTTGGAAACCTGCGCGGCGCGGACCGGCCTCTCGTCGCGGACGCTCAAACTGCTGGCGGACGCCGACGCCTTTCGCTCCTGTCGCGCGCTGACGTCGGAGCCGCGCGAGCGGTTCGATCGCCGCGCCGCTTTATGGGCCGCGCGGCGTCTGCCGGGCGCAAAACCTTTGCCCCTGTTCGCTGCTGCGGGGATCGAGGAACTGACTGAGGAACCCGATCCTGTCTTACCGGCGCTCGGCATTGGCGAGCAGGTGGTCGCCGATTACCAGAGCCTGCGCCTCAGCCTCAACGCCCATCCCATGCAGTTGCTGCGGCCGCTATTTTCACGCGAGAAATTTTCCAGCGCCGGCGCTCTGGCGGGCTGTTCCGACGGCGTATGGCGCAAGGCGGCGGGGCTGGTGCTGGTGCGGCAGCGGCCCGGGACTGGAACGATGGTTTTCGTTACGCTGGAGGATGAGACCGGCGTGATCAATGTCGCGATTTACGCCAGTCTGTTCGAGCAATTTCGCAGGGAGACCATGGCGTCGCGGCTGATGGCGGTGGAGGGTAGGGTGCAAAGAAGTTGGGCCGGCGTCGTCCATCTTTTGGCGCGCCGGGTTTATGATCGTTCGGAGGAGTTGGCGCGTTTGGCGGAAGGGCTGCAAGGGCGCGCCGACCGTGCTCGCCACCCGCGCAATGTGCGGGTGATTCCGCGCTCGCGCGATTTTCATTAAAACGCTGCAGCGGCGTCAAGCGATCCGCTTTTTCATGTTTTTGGTGGAGCCAGACGGAATCGAACCGACGACCTCTTCAATGCCATTGAAGCGCTCTCCCAACTGAGCTATGGCCCCATCGCATTCCGGCCTTGGGAGGGCCGGCGCTTTTTGACGTCGAACGAAACGTTCACTGGCGCAAGCAGCTCGTTCGTCGTCAGAGGGGTGCTCTTTAGCCGCAGCTGGCTTCCGCTGCAATATGAATTTCGCTTTTGTCGCAAAATTCACTGGCGCGCGGCGTGATTGAAACCGGATTAGCCGCCGCGCGCGGGTTCGCCGCAGGCGGCGAGGGCTTGACATTCCGCGTCGGTGAAGACGCGCGAACGGGTGTGGAAGCTGATCCCTTCCGGCGCTTCCAGGGAGAAACCGTTGGAGCCGCCGGGGACCACGTCGATGATCAATTGCGTGTGGCGCCAGTATTCGAACTGGTCTTCGCGGATGTAGAAGGGGCAGCCGCCGATTTCGCCGATCAGCAGGTCGCGCGGGCCGATGTAATAGCCTTGCAGCGGATTGCACAACGGGGCGGAGCCTTCGCAGCAGCCGCCGGACTGGTAGAACAACAGGGCGCCATGCTTTTCGCGCAGGATCGCCATCCAGCGCAGGGTTTCTTCCGTCGCGACGACTCGTGCGGGCGCGGACATGATTGGCTCCATCACATGAAAAAGCGCGGGCCGGGTCCGGCGCCGCGCAATACCTTCCTTCGATGGCCGCCCCGGTTCGCCGGGGCGGCCATTTTGCGTTTTCGGCTCAGAAGAAGCCGAGCGCCTTCGGGCTGTAGCTGACCAGGATGTTCTTGGTCTGCTGGTAGTGATCGAGCATCATCTTGTGGGTTTCGCGGCCGATGCCGGATTCCTTGTAGCCGCCGAACGCCGCGTGAGCCGGATAAGCGTGGTAGCAGTTGGTCCACACGCGCCCCGCCTGGATGCCGCGGCCAAAACGGTAGGCGCGGCTGATGTCGCGGGTCCACACGCCGGCGCCGAGGCCGAAGATGGTGTCGTTGGCGATTTCCAGAGCTTCCGCTTCGTCCTTGAAGGTCGTCACCGACACGACCGGGCCAAAGATTTCTTCCTGGAAGATGCGCATCTTGTTGTGGCCGTGGAACACGGTCGGCTGGACGTAATAGCCGGCCGCGAGTTCGTCGGTCATGGTCGCGCGCGCGCCGCCGGTGAGGCACTGGGCGCCTTCCTGCTTGCCGATGTCGATGTAGGAGAGAATCTTCTCCATCTGCATCTGCGAGGCCTGCGCGCCGCACTGGGTGCTCATGTCGAGCGGGTTGCCCTGCTTGATCGCCTGCACGCGCTTGACGATGCGCTCCATGAAGCGGTCATAGACCGATTCCTGGATCAGGGCGCGGCTGGGGCAGGTGCAGACTTCGCCCTGGTTGAAGGCGAACAGCGTGAAACCTTCCAACGCCTTGTCGAAGAAGTCGTCGTCCTCGGCCAATACGTCGGCGAAGAAGATGTTGGGCGACTTGCCGCCGAGTTCGAGCGTCGCCGGGATCAGGTTGTCGGCGGCGGCGTGGGCGATGATGCGGCCGGTGGCGGTCGAACCGGTGAAGGCGATCTTGCGGATGCGGTTGCTGGAGGCCAGCGCGCGGCCGGCCTCGGCGCCGAAACCGTTGACGACGTTGAGCACGCCTTCCGGCAGCAGGTCGGCGATCAGCTCCATCAGGACGAGGATGCTGACGGGCGTTTGCTCGGCGGGCTTCATCACGATGCAATTGCCGGCGGCGAGCGCCGGGGCGAGCTTCCAGCCGGCCATCAGCAGCGGGAAGTTCCAGGGAATGATCTGCCCGACGACGCCGAGCGGTTCATGGAAGTGATAGGCGATGGTGTCGTGATCGACTTCCGAGATCGAGCCTTCCTGCGAGCGCAGCACGCCGGCGAAATAGCGGAAATGGTCGGCGAGCAGCGGCACGTCCGCATAGGTGGTTTCGCGGATCGGCTTGCCGTTGTCGAGCGTTTCGACCAGCGCGAGCGTCGCGAGATTGTCCTCGATCCGGTCGGCGATTTTCAGCAGGATGTGGGCGCGTTGCGCGGCGGGGGTGCGGCCCCAGGCGTCCTTGGCCTTGTGAGCGGCGTCGAGCGCGAGTTCGATGTCCTCGGCGGTCGAGCGCGGCACCTTGCACAGCACCTGGCCGCTGATCGGCGAGAGATTGTCGAAATACTGGCCCTTCACCGGCGCCAGCCATTGGCCGCCGATGAAATTGTCGAACTTGGACTTGATCAGGTTCTTGCCTGTCAGTTGCGCCACAGCTTCCTGGTACATTGCCTTCCTCCACATTTTTGCGCGCGTTTCGCGCTTATCGAGCCGGCCGCCGCTGGCGGCTGAACCGTCCGAAATTCCGGGGATCGGGACATGGGCCAAGGGAACCGGATGCGGCGCAGGAAAAGGCAGACGTTGACCCTCGGCGGCGATGCGGCGCCAAGGTCAAGGCTGGCTCTGACGCGTCAGCGCGTCGCCTGTTTCGCATGACCTCCCCAGGACATGTCATTCGATATTATGACTTCAACGTCTGGCATGGTAAACTCGGTTCCGCGCGCTGCGATAGTGCCCTTTAGTGGGATTGACCCAGCGCCATGCGCAGCCTGAAAAAGCGGGCGATTCATGACCTCGCGCCCGTCGCCGAAGCCATCGGGACCAGACGCGCAAACTTGGCGCGCAAGCTTGGCGTGCGCTTGCTACTTTGGCGCCGTAGACGTTCCCCCTCGCCGCACTATCTTCATCACGTGCTTCAAGCGCGATAACAAAGGCCGAAACGGCCGCCTGGAGGAAACACGATGAACGAGACGATCTGGACGACGCCGCAGGCCTGCGAAATCTGCGTGGGCATGGAAGTCACCGCCTATATGTCCGCGGAAATCTGAACGATCCTTTTTGAATTTCGCGCGCCTCGCAACTCCCCGCCTCGAGCGCGCGCCGTTGCGGCGCGGGCCGGCCTCGCCCGCGCCGCAACGTATCTTTTGGAAGTCAGGTCGTCATGCGCTTTCTCGTGCTTGGATCGGCGGCCGGCGGCGGTTTGCCGCAATGGAACTGCCTGTGCGAAAACTGCCGTCTCGCTTATGCGAACAGCCCGCGAATTCTCAGGCGTTCGCAAGCGAGCCTCGCTGTCAGCGCCGATGGCGAGCGCTGGATGATCTTGTCCGCGACGCCGGATTTGCGCCAGCAGATCATCGACAATCCCGCGCTGCATCCGCAAGCGTCGCCGCGACATTCGCCGGTCAAAGCGGTGTTCGCGCCCAACGGCGACATCGACAATATCGCCGGTCTGCTGGTGATGCGCGAGATGCAGCCGTTCACGTTTTTCGCCACCGAGGCGGTGATGGCGCATACGCGCTCCGGCGTGTTCGGCGTGCTCAACGCCGATCTCGTCGCGCGCCGGACGGCGAAGCTTGAGGAGCGCGTCGACAGCGGTCTCGGTTTTTCCATCACGCCTTTCGTGACGCCGGGAAAAACGCCCCTATATATGGAGGCGGCCGACGAGGCGGACATCGAACTTGGCGCCGAGGGCGAGAATACGGTCGGGCTCGAGATCGGGCGGGGCGGCCGGCGCTTCTACTACATGCCGTCCTGCGCCCGGATGACCGACGCGCTGCGCCAACGTCTCGATGGCGCGGACATCGTTTTTTTCGACGGCACCACGTTCGAAGACGACGAGATGATCCGGCTGGGGCTTTCGCAAAAGACGGCCTGGCGCATGGGGCATATGGCGATGAACGGCGACAGGGGATCGATCCGCGCCTTGAGCGATGTGGCGATCAAGCGGCGCGTGTTCATTCACATCAACAATTCCAATCCGGCCCTGCTGTGCGACTCGGCCGAACGAACGCAGGTCGAGGCGGCCGGCTGGGAAATTTCCTTCGACGGCATGGCGATCGACACGGCGGAGGCTTCATGAGCGACGACGATTTTACCGGCGAGTCCCGCCCCTATCTGCTGCGCGGCGTGCGGCTGAAACACGACACGGTGCGCAAGTGCTGGGTGCTGCTGGCGCCGGAGCGTTTTCTGCGTCTCAATGGGATCAGCGTGGACATTCTCCAGCGCTGCGACGGCTCCGTTTCGCTGGGGCGGATCGTCGAAGACCTCGCGGAAAAATACGTGGCCGACCGCGCCGTCGTGGAACGCGACGTGCGCGCGCTGCTCGCCGGATTGCTCGACAAACGGATGCTCGCCTATGAGTAACCCGCTCGCGCCGCCTTCGGGCATGTTGGCCGAACTGACCTACCGTTGCCCGCTGTCCTGCCCCTATTGCTCCAACCCGCTGGAAATGGCCGGGCGGCAGGCGGAGATGTCCACCGACGAGTGGAAGCGGATCTTTTCGCAGGCGGCGGAGATCGGCGTGCTGCACGCGCATCTGTCGGGCGGGGAGCCGGCGTCGCGCCGCGATCTGCTTGAGCTGGTCGCGCATTGCGCGCAGGTTGGGCTCTACACCAATCTCATCACCTCCGGCGTCGGCCTGACCAAACCTCTGTTCGAGGCGCTCGTCGCCGCCGGTCTCGACCATGTGCAATTGTCGATTCAGGATGCGGAAGCGGACAGCGCCGACTGGATCGGCGGCTATCAGGGCGGCTTCGCCAAAAAGATCGAGGTGGCGCGCTGGGTGGCGGACAGCGGCATGCCGCTCACCGTCAACGCCGTGATCCATCGCGCCAATATTTTACGCGCGGCGGAGATGGTGGATTTCGCCGTCAAACTCGGGGCGCGGCGCATCGAAATCGCCCATACCCAATATTACGGCTGGGCCTTGCTCAACCGCGCCCATCTGATGCCGACGCGCGAGCAGAGCGAGACGGCCTATGCGGCGGTCGAGGCGCGGCGCGCCGCTTACAAGGGACGCATCGTCGTCGACCATGTCGCGCCGGATTACCACGCCAAATATCCCAAGGCGTGCATGAGCGGCTGGGGGCGGCTGACGTTCAACGTCACGCCGACCGGCAAGGTTCTGCCGTGCCATGCGGCGGAGACGATCCCGGGGCTGGAGTTCTGGAACGCGCGCGAGAAATCGCTGGCCGAATGCTGGGCCGACTCGCCCGGTTTCAACGCCTATCGCGGCACGGACTGGATGAAGGAGCCATGCCGCTCCTGTGAGCGCAAGAACGAGGATTTCGGCGGCTGCCGCTGCCAGGCGCTGGCCCTGGCGGGCGACGCGTCGGCGACGGATCCGATCTGTTCGAAATCGCCGCTGCATCATCGCATTGGCGAAATCGCCGCGCGCGACTCAGCGGAAAAGGTCGAGGGCTTTACGCAACGGCGCCTGACGCGAGAGAAAGTCGCCGACAAGGTCTGATCCGGCGCGGCGACGCCGGTTCCGGGCAAGCCGGGCGGGGTAGAACCGCCCTGCGGCCCGGAGCAGCCATGACTATTAAAAATTTATGCGAATCAATCAAATAAACAAAAGGACCCGCGTGATCTGTCCAGGCGATGAGGGCCTTTCGTCGAGGGCGCCAAAGTACAATTCCCCTCAAGACGGCTCGCTCTAAGATCGAGCAAAATTCTGGAGGAAAACGTGTCGTCTTTTACCCGCAAACTGGGGATTTCCCTTTTTTTCTGCGCGTCCGTTCTGGGCGTGGGCCGCGTCCTCGCGCATGGCGACGTCGTTCCCCAGGCGATCGATACAACCGGGCTTCCCTCGCTTGGTTCCGATTGGCTGGAGAAGAACCCCTATCGCGGCACCAAGGATCAGGCTTTGGCGACCAAGATCGGCTCCTCCGGCTTCAACCAGAATTGCGCGCGCTGTCACGGTCTGGAGGCCGAGTCCGGCGGTCTCGCGCCTGACCTGCGTTACCTCGACAAGGCCGAGGATGGCGACGGCTGGTTCATCAATCGCGTCCGTCATGGCTATAACCAGAATGGCGTGCAGAAAATGCCGATCTGGGAAGGCATTCTGTCGCAGGAAGCCATGTGGGCGATCCGCACCTATCTCGATACTCGCTACGCGGGCGATTGAGCGCGATGCGCGCGTTTCGCGCCCTCCTGCTCATGATCGCGCTGGGCGGCGCGACGACGACGACCGCGGACGCGCGTCCGCTTGAAGCGGTCAAATCCGGCGGCGTGCTGCGTGTCACCGTTTATCGCGACTATCGTCCGTGGTCCTGGCAGGAGGGAAGCCGCCTGAAGGGCATCGACGTCGAGATCGGCGCCGCTCTGGCGAAATCCTTGGGCTGCAGGGCGGATTACCTGGTGCTGCGCCCCGACGACAATCTCAACGACGATCTCCGCAATGGCGTCTGGCGTGGCTCGATTCTTGGCGACGCGCCGGGCGACGTCATGCTGCATGTGCCTAATGACGCGCGCCTCGAAGACGACAACGACAAGATCAAGCTCACCGGCGCCTATCAGGTTGAGAGCTACGCCATGGCGGTCGATCCGGCCAAGGCGAGCCAGGCGGAGGATTTCTCGCTGTTCGAAAAGGAGAAGGTCGCCGTCGATCTCGGCACGCTCGCCGACATCATTCTTCTAACGGCGCGCGATCACAAGCTGATCGACCATGTCGTGCATGTGCGCGGCGAGGGCAAGGCGGCGCAGGCTTTCGAGAACGGAGAGGTCTCCGCATTTTATGGCGAGTCCGCGCTGGTGGAGCATCTTGTCCATACGTCAGCGCGTCCCGCCGCCATCGTTCATCCGGCGCACAGGCTGGTGAGGACCTTCGCGATTGGCGGCGCGGTGAAAGCGGATTCGGTCGACCTCGCCGACGAGATTGATCGTCAGATGACGGCGATGGCCGCATCGGGCGAATTGAAAAGGATTTTCGCGTCCTATGGCGTCGAATGGCGCCAGCCGGCGCAGGACAGGTAGGCCGCAAGGGTCAAGCTCTTGCAGCGCGTTCTTGGCGCGGCGTATCATCGGCGCGCCTTGCTGGAATGGGGATGCGGTTTTCGCCGCTTCTCGAAAAACGGCTCCGGACCCGCGGGGCGATTCTTGGGAGGAATGGGAATCATGAAACGCACAATTCTCGCCAGCGTCTCCATTTTGGGGATGGCTATGGGCGGCGCTTTCGCCGCCCCCGTCACCGACGCCGACATCCTCAATGACGGCAAGAATCCGAAGCAGATTCTGACCAACGGCATGGGCCTGCAGGGCCAGCGGTTCAGCGTGCTCGACAAGGTCAACACCAAGAACGTCCAGAACCTCGTTCCGGCCTGGTCCTTCTCTTTCGGCGGCGAGAAGCAGCGCGGCCAGGAAGCGCAGGCGCTGGTTCACGACGGCATGGTTTTCGTCACCGGCTCCTACAGCCGTCTCTACGCCATGGACGCCAAGACCGGCGAGAAGATCTGGGAATATAACGCGCGTCTGCCCGAGGGCATCATGCCCTGCTGCGACGTGATCAACCGCGGCGCGGCGATCTACGGCGACAAGATCTATTTCTCCACCCTCGACGCGCAGTTGCTCGCGCTCGACTACAAGACCGGCAAGAAGGTCTGGCAAAAGACCATTGACGACTTCAAGGCGGGCTATTCCAATTCGGCCGCCCCCCTGATCGTGCCGACCAAGGCCAATGGCGCGCTCATCGTCACCGGCGTGTCCGGCGGCGAATTCGGCGTGGTCGGCCGCGTCGAGGCGCGCGACGTCAACACCGGCGACCTCGTCTGGTCGCGTCCCGTGCTCGAAGGCCTGGTGGGCCAGTACAAGGGCCAGGACACCACCATGACCGGCAAGGCCAACGAGACCTGGGCCGGCGACATGTACAAGACCGGCGGCGGCGCCACCTGGCTCGGCGGCACCTACGATCCCGATACCCATCTGGTGTTCTTCGGCACCGGCAATCCGGCGCCCTGGAACTCGTGGCTGCGTCCGGGCGACAACAAATGGACCGCCTCGCGCATCGCCATCGATCCCGAGAACGGCGAACTCAAATGGGGTTTCCAGACCACCCCGCATGACGGCTGGGATTTCGACGGCGTGAACGAAGTCGTGTCGTTCGATCTGCAGAAGGACGGCAAGACCATCAAGGCCGTCGGCACCGCCGACCGCAACGGCTTCTTCTACGTGCTCGATCGCACCAACGGCAAGTTCATCGCCGCCAAGCCGTTCGTCGAGAAGATCACCTGGGCCAAGGAAATCGGCCCCGACGGCCGTCCCGTCTACAACGACGAAGGCCGTCCGGGCGATCCCACCAAGTCGGAAGACGGCAAGAAGGGCAAGGAGGTGTTCTCCGTTCCGTCCTTCCTCGGCGGCAAGAACCAGATGCCGATGGCCTATTCGCCGCAGACCAAGATGTTCTACGTCCCGGCGAACGAATGGGGCATGGACATTCACAACGAGCCGGTCGTTTACAAGAAGGGCGCGGCCTATCTCGGCGCTGGCTTCAACATCAAGCCGGTCTTCGACGATCACATCGGCGCGCTCAAGGCCTTCGATCCCGTCACCATGACGATCAAGTGGCAGGTCAACAACAAGGCCCCGTTGTGGGGCGGCGTGATGACCACCGCCGGCGGCCTGGTGTTCTACGGCACGCCTGAAGGCTACCTGAAGGCGCTCGACGCCAAGACCGGCAAGGAATTGTGGAAGTTCAACGTCGGCACCGGCATTGTCGCGCCGCCGATCGCTTGGGAGCAGGACGGCGAGGAATATATCGGCGTGGCCGCCGGCTGGGGCGGCGCGGTGCCGCTGTGGGGCGGCGAAGTCGCCAAGACCTTCAAGGGCATCAACCAGGGCGGCTCCTACTGGGTGTTCAAGCTGCCGCCCAAATCCGCCGCCAACTGAGGCGACCGAAACTGATCGTTGCGAAGGGCGGCCCGTCGGGTCGCCCTTCTTTCGTCGGGGCTTGCGCCCCGGCGCGGCGCAGCGCAAACTCAAAGTCAAGAAAACAAACGGCGCGAGACATCGACGCCGCGACAAAAAACTGGAAGCGCCCTGATGACCCGGATCCTGATTGTCGACGACCATCCCCTGTTTCGCGAGGCGTTGGAGAGCGCCGTGCGCATGGAGCGGCCGAGTTGTGAAATCTTCGAGGCGACCACGATCGACGAGGCTTTGGAACTGCTGAGCCGTGAGAAGAATATCGATCTCGGCCTGTTCGATCTGTTCCTTCCCGGCACCTCCGGCCTGTCGGGACTGGTGCGCGTGCGCGCGGCCTATCCGCATCTGCCGGTGATGGTGGTTTCGGGACACGAGGATCCGCGCGTGGTGCGCGACCTGCTGTCGATGGGCGTCGCCGGTTTCGTCTCCAAGGCGACGTCGAAAAGCGAACTCGCCCATTCGATCAGCGAGGTGCTGAACGGCTCGATCTATCTGCCCGAGCGGTTCCGCGACATCAACCAGCCGCAGCCCTCCGAGATCGAGCGGGGCGACATGCTGCGCCGGCTGCAGGATCTGACGCCGCAGCAATTGCGCGTGCTCGAAATGATTCGCGCCGGCTTGCAGAACAAGCAGATCGCCTACGAACTCGGCGTCGCCGAAACCACTGTGAAGGCGCATGTCTCTGAAATCCTGCGCAAGCTGAACGTCTACAGCCGCACCAAGGCGGCGATCGAAGTCGGCAAGATGGATTTCGCGCAATTGCCGCTCGACGCCATCAAGACCGCACATTGAGGGAGGGCGCCATGTTGCTATCGCGTTTGTGCGCCGCGGCTTTCGCGTGCCTTGTGTCGCTGGCGCCCGCCGTCGCCGCCGACAAGATTCGTCTGGCCATCCAAGCGACTGGCACGTTCGGTTGGGAATTGGCGGTGGCCCGCGCCTATGGGCTCGACAAGGCCGCCGATCTTGACCTTGAGGCCACCGAACTCGCCACCACCGAAGCCGGCAAGATCGCGCTGATTGGCGGCGGCGCCGACATGATCATTTCCGATTGGCTGTGGGTGGCGCGCGAGCGCAGCCTCGGCCAGCCCCTGCTGTTCGTTCCGCATTCGACCGCGCTCGGCGCGGTGATGGCGAAGGAGCCGGCGAAATTCGCCCGGCCCGCCGATCTCGTCGGCAAAAAACTTGGCGTCGCCGGCGGCCCGCTCGACAAGAGCTGGTTGCTGCTGCAGGCCTGGGCGCTCAAGCAGGGCGTCGATCTGAAGTCGCAGGCCAATATCGTTTATGGCGCGCCGGCGCTGCTGGCCGAGAAACTGACGCAGGGCGAGATCGACGCCGCGCTGGAGTTCTGGACGTTTTGCGCGCGGCTGGAGGCCAAGGGCTTTTCGCGCGCCATTGATTTGATCGCGGTCGAGAAGGATTTGGGCGCCACCAATCCGGTGATCGTCACCGGCTATGTGTTCACGCCGACTTTCGCGGCGCGGCAGGGGCCGGCGCTGGCGCGGTTTCTCACGATGATGAAACAGGCCAAAACGCTAATCGCCGAGGATGATTCCGCCTTCGCCAAAATCGCCGGCATGACCGGTCTGGCCGACGCCGCCGGGCAGGCGATCGTGCGGCGTTATTATCGCGCGGGGATTCCGACCGCGTCGCGCGACAGCGAAATCGCCGACGCGGCCGCCCTCTACAAGGTTCTGGCGAAAATCGGCGGGCCGCAACTGGTCGGCGGCGACGCCGAACTCGATCAGTCGCTGTTCTACCGGGCGCCATGATCCGGCTGGTTTCGCTCTGTTTGTTTGTGCTGGCGTGGCAATTGGGCGCGCTGGCGCTCGGGCCGCAGCATTTGCCCGCGCCGGACCAGGTGACGGCGACCTTCATCGCCGAATGGAGCAGCGGCGACATGCCGATGAATCTCGGCCTCACGCTGATGCGCGTGCTCGCCGGATTTTCGCTGGCGATGGCCGCCGGCTCGGCGCTCGGCCTCGCGCTCGGCCGCAACGCCGCGCTCGACCGGCTGGTCGATCCCTGGCTGGTGATCGCGTTGAACACGCCGGCGCTGGTCGTGATCATTCTCGCCTATGTCTGGGGCGGGCTGAACGAAACTTCTGCGCTGGTCGCCATCGCGCTGAACAAATTTCCCAATGCGGTGGTGACGCTGCGCGAGGGCGCGCGGGCGCTCGATCCCGCGCTCGATGAAATGGCGCAGGTCTTCGCCTTTTCGTCGTGGAAGCGCTGGCGCAATGTGTGGCTGCCGCAACTTGCGCCCTATTTCGCGGCGGCGGCGCGCGGCGGCCTCGCTCTGGTGTGGAAGATCGTGCTGGTGGTCGAACTGCTGGGGCGGCCCAATGGCGTCGGCTTCAAGATGGGCATGGCGTTTCAATTGTTCGACCTGCGGCTGCTGCTGGCCTATGCCTTGCCCTTCGTCGCCTTGATGGTTCTCGCCGAAACTTTCGTGCTGCGCCCGGCCGAGCGCGCGGCCAATGGGTGGCGCGGCCATGGCGCTTGAAATCCAGGCGCTCAGCAAGAGCTTCGCGCGTAAGAACGGCTCGGCGCGCGAGGTGTTCCGCGATTTTTCCCTGACCCTCGGCGAGGGCAAGGTCACCGCGCTGCTCGGGCCGTCAGGCGGCGGCAAGTCCACTCTGCTGCGGTTGATCGCGGGGCTTGAGCAGCCCACCGCGGGCGCGCTGTCCGCGCCGGCGCGGAGGATCGGCATGGCTTTTCAGGAGCCGCGCCTGTTGCCCTGGCGCAGCGTCGCCGACAATCTGCGGCTGGCGGCGCCGGGCCTGTCGGAGGCGGCCTTGCAGGCCGCGCTGGCGGCGTTCGAACTCGACGGGCGGGGGGCGGATTATCCCGGCCAATTGTCGCTGGGGCTGGCGCGCCGGGTCGCGCTGGCGCGGGCGTTCGCGGTGGAGCCGGATCTGCTGCTGCTCGACGAGCCGTTCGCCTCGCTCGATCTCGGCCTGCACCGGCGGTTGCGGGCGCTGTTGGCGCAGCGGATCGCCGCCCGCGCCATGACAGTCGTCATCGCCACCCACGATCTTGACGACGCCCTTTTGCTTGCGGACGAGGTGATCTTTCTCGGCGGCGTTCCCGCGCAAGTCGAACAGCGGCTTCAACTGGACATGCCCAGAGAAAATCGTGACGAAAATCTTACAAAGTTAAGAACGCTTGCGCCTTTTTACCCATCGTCGCCGTCAAAGGGCGATGCTAATTCTGGCGCTGCGTAAAAAAACAAGTGGGAGAAGGAAATGTCCGCCGATGCGCTGCTGACTCATGAGGCGTTCGAGGCCGCCATTCGCGCCGTGGGCGCGGAGCGCTACCACGACAAGCACGTGTTCCACCAGATGCTGCACGGCGGCAAGTTGAACAGGGGGCAGGTGCAGGCCTGGGCGCTCAACCGCTATTGCTATCAGGAGGCGGTGCCGCGCAAGGACGCCGCGCTGATGGCGCGCACCGACGATCGCGACCTGCGCCGGGAATGGATTCACCGCATCCACGATCACGATGGGTTAGGTGAGGAGTCGGGCGGCATCGAGCGCTGGCTGATCCTCACCGACGGCCTCGGCCTCGACCGCGCGCTGGTGATGTCGAAGAAGGCGGCGCTGCCGGCCACCCGCTTCGCGGTGGAGGCCTATGTGCGTTTCGTGGCGGAACAGCCGCTGGTGGTCGCGGTGGCGTCGTCGCTGACCGAATTGTTCGCGCCGAAAATCCACAAGGAACGGATCGCCGGCATGCTGGAGAACTACGATTTTATTGGCGAGGACGTGATGGCCTATTTCCGCCGCCGTCTGTCCCAGGCGCCGCGCGACGCGGATTTCGCGCTGGACTATATCAAGCGCCACGCCCACACCCGCGTGGAGCAGGAGGCCTGCGTCGACGCCGTGCGCTTCAAGTGCAACGTGCTCTGGGCGCAATTGGACGCGCTGTATATCGCCTATGTCCAGGGCATGGTCCCGCCCGGCGCCTTCGTTCCGGCCTAGGCGGGACGCCCGCCGAGGCCAAAAGGTAAATTTTCGAACGAAATCCATGCTTTGCGCGGCGTCGGATTGGCTCAATTCGGCGCCGCCTCTTTACGGCTCGCGCCCTTCTGGCGCCTAACTGTCTCTCCCTGACGCAAAATTCTCCGCTGGCGCCCCTTGCAGCAAGGGAGGCGCCCGGTCGCGAAGCTTTCGCTTGCGCGCCGACGTTTCAGCGGGGGAATTTGTTTGATGTGGACCGTCGCGGACGCGCTTTACGCCAATTTCGACAATGTGTCGGATCACGTCGAAGTCGATGGTCAGTTCATTAACGTGCTCAATCCCGACCAGGCTGTGGCGACGGTGCGGTCGCGGCTTTTGTCTGGCTTTGGCTTCACCTTCGCCACCCTGAACCTGGATCATCTCGTCAAGCGGCGCGCCGATCCGGCGTTTCGCGCGGCCTATGCGCGCGCCACCCTGGTCAGCGCCGACGGCGCGCCCATCGTCGCGCTCGGCCGCGCGCAGGCGCCGTCGCTGCGTCGCGTCACCGGCGCCGATCTGCTGCGGCCGCTCTGCGCCATGGCGGAGCGCGAGGGCCTGCCCGTGGCGTTTTTCGGATCGAGCCAGCCGGCGCTCGACGGTGCGGCTGCGCGGCTGCGCGCCGAATTCCCGGAATTGCGGATCGTTTTCGCGGAGAGCCCGGCCTTCGGTTTCGATCCGTTTTCCGATGCGGCGGCGGAGGCCGGCGCCCGCATCGTCGCCAGCGGCGCGAAACTGGTCTTCCTTTGCCTCGGCGCGCCCAAGCAGGAGTTATTCGCCGACCGTCTCGCCCAGATCTATGCGGGCGTCGGCTTCATCGGCGTCGGCGCGGCGGTGGACTTC
The DNA here is from genome assembly GCF_900187365.1 of Rhodoblastus acidophilus. GTDB lineage: Bacteria > Pseudomonadota > Alphaproteobacteria > Rhizobiales > Beijerinckiaceae > Rhodoblastus > Rhodoblastus acidophilus. Next base: position 807,991 of record NZ_FYDG01000001.1, on the reverse strand, counting down.
ATCGTCGGCGCGCAGAAGCGGGCGCCGCGGGCGATGCGGCGCCTCGGGCTGGAATGGCTGTGGCGCGCGGCCTCCAACCCGCGCCGGTTGGCGGGCCGCTACGCCAAATGCGCGCTGCTGCTGGCGCGGATCGTCATCGAGCAGCGGCTGCTCGCCGTGACGGCGCCGCGTGGCGTCGCCCGCGCCGGCGTTTCGCCCGCGCGTTAGCCGCCGAGAAAAGCCTTGACGCTGCGCGGCCGTTTCGCGCATCGTCAGCCGCGATTGGCAATCGGGGATTCCCATGCTTCTTTCGCGTTCCGCTCTTGCTGCGGCCACATTCGGTTTTCTCACTTTGGCCGGTTCGGGCGTCGTCCTGGCGGCCGGCGCTTCCGCGCCCCATACGTTTCCCGCCGAGGATCGTGCGATCCCGTATAGCGGCGATCTTCCGTCCTGCGACGATTTCGGCATTCTCGGCGCCATCAAGGACCAGTTCGACTCCAAGCAGTTCTGGTTCGGCGACAACGATCTTTCGATCGTCGCCTTCGAACAGGTCGGCGAACTGGGTTATCGCAAGCACGGCGAAGAGTTCATTCCGCGCCGCTATTGCGAGGTCAAGGCCCTGTTCAACGATGGGCGGCCCCGCGAGGTGAAGTACAACATCATCGAGCGCGGCGGCTTCGTCGGCTTCGGACCCGGAGTGGAATTCTGCGCCGTCGGCGAGGACAAGGCGCGCGCCTATCCGCCGCATTGCTCGGGCGCGGTGCGCTGACATGAAGCTTTGGGTCGCGGCGGCTTTGCTGGCCGCGACGCCGGCCTTCGCCAGCGACTGCATTCTCGACAATTGCGCCGACCAGCGCCCGGCCGCTTCTTCCCGCGCCAGCGCGCCGGACGACGCCGGCCGTTTTCGGCCGCGGGGAACCGCGCCGTCGGGCGATTTCGACTATTACCTTCTGGCGCTGTCGTGGTCGCCGTCGTTCTGCGCCAATGGCGGCGCGGAGCGGTCGCGGCGGCAATGTGCGCCGGGGGCCAATCCCGGCTTCGTCGTTCATGGCCTCTGGCAGCAATACGCCAGGGGCGCCGCGCCGCCCTGCGATGGCGGCGGCTTGCCCTCGGGCGTTCTGGCCGGCTTGGGCGATCTCTATCCCGACGAGGGGCTGGCGCGGCACGAATGGCGCGCCCATGGCGCCTGTTCCGGCAAAAGCCCGAGCGGCTATTTCGCCGATGTGCGCGCCGCCCGCGACGCCGTGACGATTCCGCCCGAGTTGAAGGACGTGCGCCAATCTCTCACGCTCGCGCCGCTCGACGTGCAGCGCGCCTTCGTCGCCGCCAACCCGCGCCTGCGGCCCGGCATGATGGCCGTCACCTGTCCGCGCGGCGCGTTGGCCGAAGTCCGTATCTGCCTGTCGAAGGACTTGCGCGATTTCGTCGCGTGTCCAGAAGTGGTTCGGCGCGGCTGCTTCAGCCAGAGCATGGTCGTTCCGGCGGGACGATGAATTATCGCCACGAATTCCACGCCGGCAATTTCGCCGATGTTTTGAAACACGCGCTGCTGGTGCGGACGCTGCTGTATTTGCGGCGCAAGGACAAGGCGTTCCGCTACATCGACACCCATTCCGGGGCGGGGCTTTACGATCTCTCGGGATCGGAGGCGCAACGCTCCGGCGAGGCGCGCGACGGCATCGACCGGCTGCGCGCCGCGAGCTTGTCCCCCGCCGCCGCGGAATTGCTGGCGCCTTATCTCGACAGCGTCGGCGCCGGGCCGCTCTATCCTGGCTCGCCGAAAATCGCCCAAAGCTTTTTGCGCCCCCAAGACAAAGCGCTGTGTTGCGAATTGCTGCCGCAGGCTGCGGCCGCCCTGCGCCGCGCGCTGGGACGGGACGCGCGGGTCAAGGTGATCGAGAGGGACGGCTACGAGGGCCTGAACGCCTTCGTTCCGCCGCCCGAGCGGCGTGGTCTCGTTTTGATCGATCCGCCGTTCGAGCGCCGCGACGATTATGAGCGCGCCTTCGATTCGGTCGCCGCCGCCCTGAAGAAATGGCCGGGCGGGACGTTCATGATCTGGCAGCCGGTGAAGGAGCCGGAGATCGCGGACGCGTTTTGCCGCGAGATCGGCGGCCTGGCGGAGGGATTGCGCATCGACCTGCAGGCGAGGGCGCCCGGCAAGGGGCTGGGCCGGACCGGGCTGGTCGTCGTCAATCCGCCTTATGTTCTTGAAGAAGAAGCCTCCGTCTTGCTTCCGGAGTTGACCCGTCTGCTTGCGCAGGATGGTACGGCCCGGTTTTGGCTCGAACCTTTCGGCAAAAAAACGGACGCCTCTAAAGTTCCTTCACAATAAAGATATAGGGGAGGCGCGCGCTCCCTCTTGCCATTTGCGTCAATATGCCGCAACTTGGCGGCGATTTGGGAGGGGCTTCGGCTGACGCCGAAGGCGCTGACGGAAACATCCGCGACGCGGTCTTGCACAAAAGAAGACTCTGACACGCAAGACAATCCGCCCAATCAGCCGAAACGGCTGGGGGGCTCAGGATTGCAGGAATGGCAATATCGGCCGCCCGCCGATCGGCTTATGACCGGAGGAAGGGCGTCATGACGCAACAGGGCGTGATCAAGTTTTTCAATGCGGAAAAAGGCTATGGCTTCATCAAGCCGACCGATGGCGGAAAGGATATTTTCGTCCATATCACGGCGGTGGAGCAGGCAGGCCTCGCTTCGCTGAACGAAGGCCAACGGCTGACCTTCGAGGTCGAGCCCGACAAGAAGGGCAAGGGACCCAAGGCGGTCAATCTCCATCTCGAATAATTCGACGCGCTCGAACGTCTCGGATGCGCCATCCGCACTTGCCCGCGCGCTGGAAATCGGCATGATTTCCTTTGGTCCGCGCGACATGCGCCGGGAGGTCGCCGATGAAGCTGTATTATTCTCCGCCTTCGCCGTTTTCGCGCAAGGTTCGCGTCGCCGCGGCCGTGCTTCGGCTCTCCGAGGACATGGCGCTGACGCCGGTGGATACGCTTGATCCGGCCGACCCGCTTCGCGACAAGAATCCGCTTGGGAAGATTCCCGTGCTGGAGACGAATGACGGCGAATGTATCTACGACAGCGCCGTGATCGCCGCCTGGCTCGATGAGCAGGCCGGCGGCGGCGGCGTCATCCCACGCGACCCGAAGGCGCGCACGCGCGCCCTCGTGCTTGAAGCTCTGGCGGACGGGCTCACCGACTCCGCCGTTCTCATCGTTTACGAATCGCGGTATCGCGAGCCGCAGGAGCGCAGCGCGAAATGGCTGGCGCACCAGGGAGGCAAGATCCAGCGCGCGCTGGCGCAGTTGGAACAGGTGCCCCCGGCGTTGGACGGAACGCCCGACATCGGGCAGATCGCCCTGGCGTGCGCGCTGGGCTATCTCGATCTGCGCTTTTCCGGCGAATGGCGCGCCGCTCATCCCCGCCTTGTCGCCTGGTTCGACGATTTCACACAGCGCGTTCCGGCCTTCGCCGCCACGGCGGGGGAACCCAAACTCAACGCTTGAACCCAGGGGGCGTCGTTCCCGGCGCGCGGCTTCGCGGCGTCGCAATCTGGTTCTTGCGGCCAGGATCGGTTTCGCCTTTCAGGATTTCCCCTTATCTTGAGGGCGAGGCGCCGCAGAGGAGGGCCATGCGCGGGTCCATGTCAGGAAATTGATCGAACTCGCCGTCGCGATCGGACTGATCGCGTTGAACGCCGTCTTCGCGCTGTCGGAACTGGCGGTTGTCTCATCCCGGAAATCCCGGCTCGCCGCGCTGGCGAACGGCGGGCGCGCCGGCGCCCGGTCGGCCTTGACGCTGGCGGAGGCGCCGGGACGGTTCCTGTCCACCGTCCAGATCGGCATCACCCTGATCGGCGTTCTCGCCGGCGCATTCTCCGGCGCCGCGCTGGGCGCGGCCTTGACGGATATCCTGCTGGAGCAGGGCGCCTCGCGCTGGGTCGCGGATACAGCTGGCTACGGCGTGGTGCTCGGCCTCATCGCCTATCTGTCGGTGGTGGTGGGCGAACTCGTGCCGAAACAGCTCGCGCTGCGCAATCCCGAAGCCATCGCCTGCGCCATGGCGCCGGCCATGGTGGCGCTGTCGCGCGCCGCCGCGCCGCTGATCTGGCTGCTGGACGCCTCAACCCGGCTGGTCATGAGACTGTTCGGGGCTTCGGACGCCGGCGAGCACGCCATCACCGAGGACGAGATCAAGACGCTGGTCGCGGAAGCGGCCGGCGCCGGCGTGATCGAGCGCGACGAGCATCGCATGATTTCGGGCGTGCTGCGCATGGGCGACCGCACCGCGCGCACGTTAATGACGCCGCGCACCGAGGTCCAATGGCTGGACCTGTCCCGGCCCGCGCCAGAGATTCGCGAAACCCTGCGCAAGGCGCGCCACTCGCGGCTTCCGGCTTTCGACGGCGGCGCAGACGAGATTCTCGGCGTTCTCTATGTCAAGGACGCGCTCGACGCGGTTTTGTCGGGCGCGGAGCTGGACGTTCGCGCCTTGCTCAAGACCGCGCCGGTCGTGCCCGACGGGCTGGATGCGCTCAACCTGCTCGCGACCCTTAAAGCCGCTGAGACGCCGATGGCGCTGGTGCATGACGAATATGGTCATTTCGAGGGGCTGGCGACGCCTGCGGATGTGCTGGACGCCATCGCCGGGGCGTTCCGCTCCGACGCGGCGGACGACGGGCCGGAAATGGTCCGGCGCCCAAATGGGTCCTGGCTGATCTCGGGCGCGACGCCCGCCGACGAAGTGGCGGATCAACTGGGGTTTCGCCTGCCCGACGGCGACTACGAGACCATGGCCGGGCTGGTGTTGCAGGCCATGCGCCGGCTGCCGGCGACCGGCGATTGCGTCGATGTCGCCGGCTGGCGCCTGGAAGTGGTCGATCTCGATGGTCGCCGGATCGACAAGGTGCTGGCGAGTCCGCTTTCGCCGCCAGCCCCGGAGGCGCTACCGTGAGCTTTGGCTTTCGCCGTTGTGCTCCAGATGTTCGGCGAGGTCCGCCGCCAGCCCGAAAAACTTGCGGCGCACGTCCGGCACAAAGGGATTCATGCGCTCGATGGCGTAAAAAACTTCCGGCGCGTCGTGACGCACCATGTCCACCGCGCGCATCAGCAGGTCGAAGCTGACGGTGGTCATCGAGCGGGGCAGGGGCTCCATCTCCACCAGCACCTTGGCGATCAGATGCGTCAGGCCCTGCACCATGGCGGCTTCGCGGTCGTGCTGCTCCGGCGTGGCGATGATGGCGTCGAGCTGGAAGGTCTGGCGCAGCCAGCCGGCCAGCGGCCGGGTCCAATGGCCCCGGATCGGGCACAGCACGATTTTCAGCCCCTTGACGCCGCCGCGCGCGCTCTGCGGTCCGAACATCGGATGCGTGCCGACAATGTCCACATGATCGGGCAGCTCCTCGCGCATGATCTGGGCCGGCAGCACCTTGACCGAGCCGACGTCGAGGACCAGCGCGCCCGCACGCAGGCAGGGGCGGATCTCGCGGCAGATTTCGCGCAGGGCCGGCACCGGCGCCGCGAGGATCACCACGTCGCACGCCGCCGCTTCGGCCAGGGTCGCCGCGATGACGCCCTTGATCGGCGCCTGGACCTGAGGGTCGTAGCCGAGCAGCGCGAAGCGGCCGCCGAGATGGGCGGCGATCAGCCGGCCAAACGCGCCGAGACCTATCAGGCCGATGCGCGGCGCGACTTTTCTTGTTTTTCTTGAACGTTGGCTCACGGCGACCTCCGGGAAGGCCCCCGGTCAAACCGCTCGGGCTGCGAAAGTCAAGCGCAAGTCTGGCGCCTTTGCGCGGCTTGGCCGCGCTATTTGGCCTCGCTCGAGTGGCAGGCGCCGGGAAAACTGTTGAACTTCGACCAGTCGCCGCAAGGCGTGCAGGCCGAGGCCGCAAGGCCGAGGGCGAAAACGGCGGCGATACGCAAGACTTTGGCCATACGCTTGATCCCGAAAGTTCCGGCGCGACCTTGGCGTGACCTTGCGAGAAGAGTCAAGCGGCCCCGGCAAGGGCTGGGTTTTCAAGCCTCTTTGGGGAAGTCGCAGGCCAGGGCGGTTTCGCGCCCGGCCTCCAATTCCTTGCGAAAAGCCTCGGCGCGCGCGCCGATGACATTTTGCGCCACCGAGCCCAGCACCAGCCGCAGCGGCGGGGCGTCGCTCTCGGCGGCGCGGATGATGGCGGCCGCGCCGCGCGCCGGGTCTCCCAATTGCGTCCCGCTATACGCCTGCGTGGCCTCGCGGCGGGCGATGGCGGTGTCCGCATAGGCGTCGATCGGCCGTTTCGGGGTTTTCAGCGAGCGCCCCGCCCAGTCGGTGCGGAACGGGCCGGGCTCGACGATCAGGACCTTGACGCCGAGCGGCGCCAGTTCCTGCGCCATGGCTTCGGACAGGCCCTCCACGGCGAATTTGGTGGCGTTGTAATAGCCGATGCCGGGGAAGCCGCACACGCCGCCCATGGAGGAGAGATTGACGATCACGCCGGAACGCTGCGCCCGCATGATCGGCAGAACGGCGCGGCACAGCGCGGCGAGGCCGAACACATTGGTCTCGAACAGCGCGCGGATCTCGTCGTCCTCGCCTTCCTCGACCGCCGCCAGATAGCCATAGCCGGCGTTGTTGACGAGGACGTCGATCCTCCCGAATTTTTGTTGGGCCGCCGCGACGGCCTCGGCGATCTGTTCGGGCTTGTCGACATTAAGGCCGAGGGCCAGCGCGTTGTCCGGCGCCAGGGCGGCGAGATCGGCGATTTTCGCCGCGTCGCGCGCGGTCACGATCACCTTTTTGCCCGCTTCGAGCAATTGCCGGGCGATCTCGCGGCCGAAGCCGGTCGAACATCCGGTGACGAACCAGACCGAACGATCCATTTGCGCCATGTTCCCGCCTCCTTTTCCCTATTCCTAGCATCGCAGTGATTTGCATGAAAGCTGAGCGGCCGAATCGACGATTGCGGGTAGGACGCGAGTGAAAACCATGGTAGACGAAGCCGCCCCGCGTCCCGCTGGCGCGTGACCCTTTGTCTTGAGCGCAGTTTCAGACAAGCCACGTAGTCGAGACACAACGCCAGGCGGATCGCGAAGTCGCCGCGATCAGCGCCCCGGGCTCCAGACGGATCAAGACAATGAGCGAATCAGACGCAGAAACGATAGTTGCTTCCGAAATTCGGGCCGGCGGCGCCGAATTCCGCACGCAGCTTTCGATGCTGCGCGGCCCGAAACGGCCCGAATTCCTGCGCGACGAACTTTTGTCCGAAATTTTCGCGGCCACGGTCGAGGCGGCGCCGCAAGCCATCGCCATGACCACGATGGAGCGCAAGCTGTCCTACGCGCGGGTCGATCACGAAGCGACGGCCCTGGCGCGCGGGCTGGCGCGGCGCGGCATCGGCCCCGGCGACGTGGTGGGCCTGTGGGGCGCGCGCGGCCCCGAACTGCTGATCAGCCAGATCGCCATCGCCAAGACCGGCGCGGCCTGGCTGCCGTTCGACGCCGACGCCCCGGTCGAACGCATCGAAACCTGCCTGCAGGACGCCCAGGCCAAGGCGCTGCTCACCTCCGAGACGTTCGCGGCCAAGGCGCGCGGCGGCATCAGCGCGGCGATCGTCACCGAAGCCGATCTGATCGACGCCAACGACCAGACGCCGGTGGACGCCCGCGCGCGCGGGACGACGCCCGATCATCCCGCCTATATGATCTATACGTCGGGATCGACGGGCGTGCCGAAAGGCATCGTCGTCACCAACCGCAACATCTGCCACTATCTGCGTTCGGCCAACGCCAATTATGGCGTAACCCGCGCCGATGTGGTGTTCCAGGGCGCCTCCATCGCCTTCGACCTGTCGATGGAGGAAATCTGGATTCCCTATCTAGTTGGGGCGGAACTGTTCGTGGCCACGCCCGAGGTCATGGGCGAGGCCGAGCGCCTGCCGGACCTGATGGACGAAATCGGCGTCAGCGTGCTCGACACCGTGCCGACGCTGCTGTCGCTGCTGCCGCGTGATGTGGCTTCTCTGCGCGTCATCATTCTCGGCGGCGAGGCCTGCCCGCCGTCGGTCGCGGTGCGCTGGTGCAAGCCGGGCCGCACCATTTTCAATTCCTACGGTCCGACCGAGGCGACCGTGGTCGCCACCATGGCCGAGGTTCGTCCGAACGAGGCCGTGACCATCGGCTGCCCCATCGCCAACTACACCTGCTATGTCGCCGACGAGGCCAACACTCTGCTGCCGCGCGGCGTGGAAGGCGAATTGCTGATCGGCGGCCCCGGCGTGGCGCGCGGCTATTTGAAGCGCGACGCTCTGACGGCGCAAAAGTTCATCGCCAATCCCTTCGACTCCGCCGGCGACGACCCGATCCTGTACCGCTCCGGCGACGCGGTGGTGATGGAGGCCGACGGCCGCCTCTCGTTCCATGGCCGCATCGACGATCAGGTGAAAATCCGCGGCTTCCGCGTCGAACTGGGCGAGATCGAGGCCAAGCTGTCGGAACAGCCGGGCGTCAAGCAGGCCGCCGTGGTGCTGCGCCAGGACGACGGGCTCGATCAACTGGTGGCCTTCCTCGTCCGCGAAAACGACGCGCCGCTCGACCCCAAGGCCCTTCGCGCCGGCTTGCGCGCGACGCTGCCGCCTTACATGACGCCGGCCCGATACGAGATTCGCGACATCTTGCCTCGCCTGTCGTCCGGCAAGGTGGACCGCAAGGCGCTGAAGAAGGAGCCGCTGACCGCGCCGGCCGCCGCGACCGAGGCGCAGGAGGATCCGCAGACCGAGACGGAGGCGATCCTGCTGGAGGCGGCGCTGAAAGTGCTGCCGCCGCAAACGGTGCCGTTCGACGCCGATTTCTTCACCGATCTGGGCGGACATTCGCTGCTGGCGGCGCGCTTTGTCTCCATTGTGCGCCAGACGCCGCGCCTCGCCGGCATTACGCTTCAGGATATGTACAGCGCCCGCACGTTGCGCGCCATCGCCGTCCTGCTCGACGAAAAGGTCGCCGTCGCCGGGACGCCCGCCGACCTGACCTTCACGCCGCCGCCGCTGTTGCGCCGCTTTCTGTGCGGCCTCGCCCAGGCCGTCTGCGTGCCGTTCCTGCTGGCGCTGGCCACGGCGCAATGGCTGGGCATTTTCGTGTCCTACATGCTGCTCACCGACACGGACGCCAGCTTCGGCCAGGAAGTGGCGTCGCTGCTCGGCGTCTATGTCGTGGTCAACATTCTCACGGTCTGCCTCGCCATCGCGACCAAATGGATCGTGATCGGCCGGTTCAAGCCGGGCCGCTATCCGTTGTGGGGGCTGTATTATTTCCGCTGGTGGCTGGTGCAGCGCATGCTCGGCCTCACCCATATCAAATGGTTCCAGTGCTCGCCGCTGATGCGGGTCTATTTGCAGGCGCTCGGCGTCAAGGTCGGGCAGGACGCCAATATTTCCGAACTGGAGATCGGCGCGCTCGATCTGGTGACGATCGGGGCGGGGGCCACAATCGGCGTGCGCGCCAAGCTCGCCAATGTGTCCTTCGTCGGCAATGAGATGATCGTCGGGACTATCGACATCGGCCCCGAATGTTACATCGGCTCCTCCTGCGCGATTTCGGAAAATTGCGTGCTGGAGGAGGGCGCGGAAATGCGCGACCTCAGCGCCATCTCGCCGCACACCCGGCTTGGCGCCTGGGAGATTTGGGACGGATCGCCGGCGCGCTGCATCGGTTCGGTCAACAAGGAGGCGCTGCCGCCCGCCGCCAAGGTTTCGTCCGGGCGCCGCAGCCTGCAGACCTTCCTCTACACCCTGCTGCTGCTGGCGATCCCGCCGGTCGGCCTGCTGCCGTTGTTCCCGGCCTTCTGGGTGTTCGACCGCATCGACGAGGCGCTCGGCCTCGCCGCGGTGAGCCGGCAGCTCTATATGGCGGCGATTCCCGTCATGGCCTGGCCCACCTCCTTCGTCATGGTGCTGGTGACCGTGGGCTTCATCGCCGCCGTGCGCTGGATCGTGCTGCCGCGCGTGCGCGAAGGCCGCTATTCGGTCTACTCGTGGTTCTACATGCGCAAATGGGCGGTGGCCCTGGCCATCGAGGTGACGCTGGAAACGCTGTCCTCGCTCTACGCCACCATCTACATGCGCTGGTGGTATCGACTGATGGGCGCGAAAATCGGCCAAGGCTCGGAAATCTCCACCAACCTGTCCGGCCGCTACGACCTGATCGAGATCGGCGACAAGTGTTTTATCGCCGACGAGGCGATCATCGGCGACGAGGACATCCGGCGCGGCTGGATGACGCTGGAGAAGCTGAAAACCGGCGCGCGCGTGTTCATCGGCAATGACGGCGTGCTGCCGCCCGGCGCCATCATCCCCGACGGCGCGCTGATCGGCATCAAGTCCAAGCCGCCGGCCAATGAATTGATGTCGCCCGGCGACACCTGGTTCGGCTCGCCGCCGATCAAGCTGCCGGTGCGCCAGAAGTTTGACAGCGCCGGCGCCAACTGGACCTATGAAGCGCCGAAATGGAAAGTTTTCGCGCGCGGCGTGTTCGAGGCGGTGCATATTTCGCTGCCGACCATGCTGTTCATCACCTTCGGCACCTGGGCCATCGAATGGTTCGGCCCCGCCATGCTCGAAGGACGCTATGGCGAGGTGTTCTGGAAGTTCGTCGCGGCTTCGACTTTGATCGCGGCGGCCATGACGCTGGTGGTCGTCGGCGTGAAATGGGCGACCATGGGGCGCTACGAGCCTGTGACCAAACCGATGTGGTCGTGGTGGGCGATGCGCACCGAGGCCGTCGCCGTGCTCTATTGGGGCCTCGCCGGCCGCGTCATGCTGGAGCATCTGCGCTGCACGCCGTTCCTGCCGTGGTTCATGCGGATGTTCGGCGCGAAGATCGGCAAGGGCTGCGTGTTCGACATGACCGACATCACCGAATTCGACTGCGTCGAGGTCGGCGACTTCTGCTCCCTGAACGTGCTCTGCGCGCTGCAGACCCATTTGTACGAGGATCGCGTGATGAAGGTGGGCCGCGTCCGCCTCGGCTCCGGCGTGACCGTCGGCGCGGGCTCCACCGTGCTCTACGATTCCCATGTCGGCGATTTCGCCCGGCTCGGGCCGCAGACCATTGTGATGAAGGGCGAATCCATTCCGGCCAACACCGAATGGGCGGGTTCGCCGGCCGCCCCGGCCCAACCCGGCAACGCCTGAGCTGCGCGTCTTGCGGCCTCGGAATTGTGCGGTTACGGTCGTTCCGGGGAGGCTTGCGCCTGTATGACACAAGACACTGACGCCTTGCGGGTCTGGTTTCGCCTGATCCGCCTGCATACGCGCAGCCGAATGGCCATCGCCAACCGGCTGCGCGCCTATGACCTGTCCGTTCCGCAATGCGACGTCCTCACCACCCTGACAGAGCGTGAGGGCATGTCGCAGCAGGAGTTGGCGGCGCGGCTTTACGTCACCAAGGGCAATATTTCCGGGCTGGTGGACCGTCTCGTCGCCAGCGGGCTGGTCGAGCGCCGCACCCTGCAGAGCGATCGCCGCTCCCACGCCATTCACCTGACCCCGGCGGGACGGGATCTCGCGCGAAAAGGCATCGAGGCGCAGCAGGCTTTCGTCGCGGAGACGTTCGGGCGAATCGAGCCGGAACGGCTGGCCCAGCTCGACGGCCTGCTGGTGGAATTGCGCGAACTCGTTCGGGCGACGGGCGAGCCGATCGAGCAGGAAGCCTGATTTGGCCGATTTGACCGGATTTGACGAAGCGTTCTTCACCGCGTCGGCCGAGGCCTGGCGCGACGCCTTGCGCAAACGCGACTTTTCCGCCCGCGAATTGTTCGAGGCGGTTTGGGCGCGGGTGATGGAGCGCAATCCGGCTGTCAACGCGCTGATCGCCTGGGACGAGGACGGCGCCCGCCGCGCCGCCGACGAATCCGACAAGCGGCTGGCGCGCCGCGAACGCCTGCCGCTCGACGGGCTGCCGCTGTCGATCAAGGACAGTTTCGCCACGGCGGGCCTGACCACGACCTGCGGCGCCGAGGAACTCGCGGATTACGTTCCCGAGGAGGATGCGCTGGCGGTGGCGCGGCTGCGCGCGGCCGGCGCCGTGATTTTCGCCAAGAGCAACGTGCCGCGCCTGACCGGCGATTTCCAGACGTATAACGCGCTGTTCGGCGCCACCTGCAATCCCTGGGACCTGTCGCGTTCGCCCGGCGGTTCGTCGGGCGGCGCGGCGGCCTCGGTCGTCGCCGGCCTGACCGCCTTCGAACTTGGCTCCGATCTCGGCGGCTCGATCCGCTGGCCGGCGCATGGCTGCGGCCTGTTCGGCCTCAAGACCAGCTGGAGCCAGGTTCCCATGCTGGGCCACATTCCGCCGCTGCCGTCGATCAAGCTCAAGAACCCGCCCGATCTCGGCGTCGCCGGGCCATTGGCGCGGTCGGCGGGCGATCTGGAGCTGGCGCTCTCGGTGATCGCCGGCCCGGTCAACGCCTCCGGCCCGGCCTTCCTGCCCAAGCCCCGGCGTCAATCGGCGAAGGACTGGCGCGTGGCGCTGTGGCTCGATCCGAATTTCGCGCCGGTCGATCCCGAAGTGGAGCAGGGGGTGCTGCTCGCCGCCGACCTGTTGCGGGAGACGGGCGCGCGGGTCGAGCCGGCCCGGCCGGATTTCGCGCTGGAGGAGGCGTTGGACATCTACGCCTTGCTCAATTTCGCCATCGGCTTCGCCGGCGCGCCGCCGGAGGTTCGCGCCCGCGCGGCGCAGGAGGGCGAGGGATTCTGGCCGGCGCTGCGGGCGCGGGCGGCGCGGATGGACGCGGCGGCTTACGCCGGTCTGATGACGCGGCGCGCCGTGATGAAGCGGGCTTTCGCCGAGTTTTTCGGGCGGTATGACGCGATCCTCTGCCCGCTGGCGCCCTGTCTGGCGATCGAACACGACCTTTCGCCCGACGCGTTCGCGCGGCGCCTGCCGCTGCGCGGCGGCGATCTGCCGTATCACGATCTGCTGAAATGGGCCTGCGTGGCGGCGCTGGCGCATCTGCCGGCGGCGGCGGTTCCGGTGACGCCCGGTCCGTCCGGCCTGCCGCGCGGCGTGCAACTCATCTGCGCCTATGACGAGGACCGTTCGGCCATCGCGCTGGCGCGGTTGCTGGAGGAGGCGGGCGGCGGTTTCAGGGCGCCGCCATTTCCTTTTGGCACAGGGGCGGCGGGGCCGGCTTAACGCCGGTTTTACGCTGATCGTTCAAATTGCGCTTACGGTCTTCGCATCTTGTGAACCCTGGTGGTCCGCGAGGAACGAGAGTCCGTGTGTCACGCGTAAGCCCCCGAGTCGTCCCATGAGCGAGTTGTTCACCAAAACCATCCCCGCCCAGCCGCCCAGGCAGGACGCGCGCGATCTGCAGTCGCGGCTTTATCGAGAGATCGGTCTGGCCGCCGTCGAAGCGGCCCTGTTTGCGCCGGATCTTCTGCTGGCGGAAATCGAGCAGCGCCAGACGGTTGGCGCCGCGTCGGCCGAGGTCGTGACCTTCCCCAGCAAAGCCGCCTGACGCGTCGTTTCGAACGACGTCGCCGGGTTCTTCCGGGATCTTGCAGAGATCTTGCGGCCCTCGCCCGAGACGGGGAGAGGGAATTCTTCGCTCCCGCCAAAGCAAAACGCCCCCGTTTCCGGGGGCGTTGGTTTATCGGAATGCGTCGCGCTCAGAGCACGACGACCTTGGTTCCGATCTTGACGCGGTTGTAAAGGTCGATCGCATCGACATTGCGCATGCGGATGCAGCCCGACGACACGTGCTGGCCGATCTTGTCCGGCTCGTTGGTGCCGTGGATGCGATACAGCGTGTCCTTGTTGCCCTGGAACAGATACATGGCGCGGGCGCCCAGCGGATTGTCCGGGCCGCCCGGCAGGCCGCCGGCTTCCGCCGTCGGGCGCAGGTGCGGCCAACGCTCCAGCATATCGGCCGGCGGCATCCAGCCGGGCCATTCCGCCAGCTTGCCGACGCGCGCCTCGCCCCGCCAGCCGGCCGCCTCGCTGCCGGTGGCGACGCCGTAGCGGATCGCCTTCTTGTTGGGCATGGAGAAATACAGGAAGTTCTTGCTGGAATCGATGGTGATCGTACCCGGCGCGGCGCCGGTGGGATCGTCCACGATGAAGCGTTCATATTCGCCGCCGACATTTGTATTGGGCGCCAGCGACAGGAATTCCTTATCACGGGAATTGAGGGTGGGGTCGGGCGTGCGGACGCCGCCCACGCCGTTGCAGCCGGCCAAAGCCGCCGCCATCAAACCGTAAACCGCCAATATTCGAAAATTCATCGCCCGCCCCGAATTGATCCGCCCGGTGTATTGATTGGATAATTAACATATCGAGCCGCCCCGTCACCCCGGTTGCACCCGCGAAGGCGTGCAATCGCCCGAAAAGCCGGGCGCTGTGACCGATGAGCCACACCGTTACTTAAAAATGACACAGCAAGGGCAAAACCATCGTCGCACGAGATTTGCGCGACAGCGTTAATTTGCGGCTCCGCTTACACGACTTTCGGCCAAGACGGCAAACAACGTTGGACAGGACCGGCAAATAGCGCGATGTTGATCCCGCAGCGGGAGGGGCGACTTTTCCCGCCAAGAAACGCGTGAGGCCAGCCTTATGGCGGAGCTTCACGTAAAAGCAGGTTTGGGGAAGGTAGACGCCGAGGTTTTTCCCGCGCGTGAAATGATTTGGCCGGAAACGCGGCGGATTTCGTTTTCCGCCGCCTCTTGGCTTGACATGTTCAGAAGCTGGAAATCCACGGGACTTCGCCGCCGGCTCGCAGGCGTGGCGCGCGGGCCCGTCGAGGACATGGGCGAGTAGAAAGTGAACACGCTTCTCATCACGCATCCCAGCGGGCTTGATCACGACAATGGGCCGGGGCATCCCGAACGTCCCGACCGCGTTCGGGTGGTGGAGCGCATCCTCGAACATGAGAAATTCATGACGCTGATCCGCGACCAGGCGGTCGAGGGGTCGCGCGAGCAGGTGCTGCGGGTCCATCCCGAATCCTATCTGTTGGCGCTGGAGCAGGCGTCGCCGCGCGACGGTTTCGCCAAGCTCGACAGCGACACCACCATGAGCCCGGGCACGCTGGCCGCCGCCTATCGCGCCATCGGCGGCTGCTGCCAGGCCGTCGATGAGGTGATGACGCGCAAGGTGGACAACGCCTTCGTCGCCATGCGGCCGCCGGGTCATCACGCCGAACGCGCGACGCCCATGGGCTTCTGCTTCTTCAACAACGCCGCCGTGGCCGCCCGTCACGCTCTCGCCATCCATGCCGCCGAACGCGTCGCCATCATGGATTTCGACGCCCATCACGGCAATGGCACCCAGGACATCTTCTGGTCGGACGCGCGGGTGATGTACGCCTCGACCCATGAAATGCCGCTGTATCCCGGCACCGGTTCCGCCGGCGAGCGCGGCGAATACAACAACATGGTCAATGCGCCGCTCGCCGCCGGGGACGGCGGCATGAACTTCCGCGAGGCGATGGAAGTCGCGATTCTGCCGCGGCTGGAGGATTTCAACCCGGACCTGCTGATCATTTCCGCCGGCTTCGATGGTCACCGGCGCGACCCGCTGGCCAATCTCAACCTGACCGAGGCGGATTTCGGCTGGGCCACCGCCAAGCTCATGGACGTCGCCGACCGCAAATGCGGCGGCCGCGTCGTGTCGCTGCTGGAAGGCGGCTACGATCTCGACGGGCTGGCGCGCTCCGCCGCCGCCCATGTGCTGACGCTCATGGGCGTCTAGCTCAAGCCAGGGAATAACGCGGCGGCCGTCAGACCGGCAGCCGGCCCAGTTTTTTCGTCAGCGACAGCAGCAGGCTCGACGCCAGCTTGCGCCAGCCCGGCAGATCGTTGCGCTTGATGCGCTGGCGCAGATCGCGCACGGTGGCGTCGCGCGCGACATGCACGACCTCCTCGATCACGATCCGCTCCGGCTCCTTCTTGAAGGCGTCGGGGTCCTGCAGCGCGGCGCGCGAGATCAGCCCGTGCCGGACCAGGACCGAGGCGTAGCCGGCGATCCCGGCGATCAGCAGATCCGAGAACGCGTCGCCGGTGATCTTGTCGCAGCGGGCGAGATGGGCGAGCAGGGTCTGCCGCGCGTCGAACAGCGCGCCGGCGTTGTCGGTCGAGCGCGAGGCCGGGCGCACCCGGTAGAGCTGCGTCGGCGCCATCACCGTTTCGCCGGTGAGGCCGGCCAGACAGAACCGGGCGTTGAACTCCCAGTCCTCGAACAGGGCGCGCATCTCCGGCGCATAGCCGCCAAGACGGTCGAAGGCGGATTTCCGCACGAGAATGGCGCTGTGGGCGCAATTTTCGTCGAGCACGGTCATGGGATTGGCGTCGGTGGGGAACCAGAAATGATTGCGCGCGCCGTGGGAGCGCTGCACGCCATAGACCATGTCGATGTCAGGGTTCAGGCGCAGGGCGCGGCGTGTCGCGCGGAAGCCGTCGGCGTCCAGCATGTCGTCGGCGTCGAGAAACTGCAGCGCCTGCGCCTGTTCGACCGCCGCCGCGCCGCAATTGCGCGCCGCCGAAGGGCCGCCGTTTTGCGCCATGACGATCAGGCGGACGTCCGGCGCTCCCGCGGCGTTGGCCTGCGCCACGATCGCCGCCACGCGCGCCGCCTCCTCGGCCGCCGAGGCGTCGTCCACCACGATGATCTCATCGCCCGGTTGGGCGCTGGCGCGGATCGACGCGAGGCAATCGGCGAGATCGTCGGCGCAGTGGTAATGCGGCACGATGAAGGCGACGCTGAAATCCGGGCCTTCCACCGCCGGTGGCGCGGCGGGCGCCTCGGCCAGGGCGAAATAGGCGGCGAGCATTTTGGCGTTGGACTCGCGCGCCACCTGGTTGAATTTTTGCCGCGCCTGAGGGTCGCCCGCGCCGGGCGTCAGCCCGGACAGAAAGGCGAGAATGGCCTCGGGCGCATCGGGCGCCAGCGGGTCGTAGCAGCGCACGGCGGGGAAGGGGGCGGCGATTTCCGGCATGCCGCCGCGCGAACTGACCAGCGTCGGCTTGCCGAACGGCAGCGTCTCCAGCAGCGCGTTGGGATAATTCTCGAAGATCGACGGGAACACGAAGGCGTCGGCCTGCGGCAGAAATTCCGAGGGCAGCCGTTGCTGATCGATGTAACCGAAAATTTCGACCTGGGCGGCGATGCCGGCCCGCTCGGCGGCGGCGCGGATCACATCGCTGTTGCTGCGCTTGTCGTCGTGCGGCAGATCGAGGCCCAGCAGCTGGAAGCGCAGCCCCCGCGCCTTGATCAGGGCGACAATGTCCGGCGAGTCGGCGACGGTCTCGAAGAAATGAGCGATTCCCTTGCGGTTCTCCAACCGGCCGACATAGCAGACGGTGAGCGGGCGGTCGTCTGGGCGGGTCGCCGCATCCTCCGGGGCCGCTTCGTGCTCGGTTTGCAGCCCGAACAGGCCGGGCTCGGGCTTGGGATGGGCAATGCGGACGACGCGCGCGGCGATGTCCACGCCATTGCGGCGGCAGATCGCCTCGATCCGCTCGCGCATCGCGGTCGCGCCATAGGTCAGCGCGTCGGCATGGCGACAGCAGAACAATTCATATCCCAGCGAGCGCCGCCGGATTACGTCGTCGGCGCAAAGCGGGTCGTTGTTATCCTCGAACAGCATGAGCAGCGGCGAATGCAGCCGCACGGTCATCTTTTCCGCGCGCAACTGCCCGTGGCGGCGCATTTTCAGGCTGAAATAGCCCTCCATGCCGTAATCGGGAAATTCGATCAAACCGAAGCTGTGGCCATGGTTTTGCAGCGCCAGCAGCGTCTCCGCCACCGCCAGCGAAAACCGCATGTGGTCGTTGCCGACATCCTCGATATGCAGGCCGGCGCGATGATGGATCGGCGGCGCCACGATCACCGAGATGTTCGGCAGCAAATCCCTCAGGCGTGGGTCGAGATCGGCGGCGCAGATCAGCAGGATGGCGCGGCCGTCGGCGTGTTGCGACAACAGGCGCAGCAACAGCCGCGAATACGTGCCGATGCCGCCTGTCACCAGGCTCAGGGGCTCGTAGCAGGTCAGGACGAAATCCCAGCGCCGCGGAGCGAGGTTGAAACTTTCGTGGCGATCTTCAAACAGGGGCGTCAACGGCTGTACGTTTCCTGAGTCGGAGGACTTGAAGGGGAGTCCATGAAATCGGCTTGCCGTCAAGTTTCCGCTTGGGAAGGCGGCCGCGTCAAGGCGCGGCGCGCCGGACTGTTTCAAGGCCTTGTCGTACAGTCTGTCTTTGGTTGGCTGAGGCGCGCATGTGACGATTTGATGGTAATCGCCAAGTTTATCCCGAAATTCGGGATGCTGTCATTTCTGCTTGACTTGCGGGAACCGCTGCGGTTAACGAGGTTGTATTCGTACGCTGGCCCCGCTTTCGGCGTCTTAACTTTTTGGTGACGAATGACTCAGGACTCTAACCGAAAATTTGCGTTTTTCGTTTGTCATCACAAGCCCGGCCCGCTGTTCCGCGACGAGATTTTCACGCCTATTCAGGTGGGCGCCGCCCTGGCCAAGGCGCCGCTGCCGCAATGCGTGCGTGACGACGAGGGTGAGAATATCTCGTCGAAAAATCCGAGCTATTGCGAGCTGACCGCGCTCTACTGGATGTGGAAGAACGTGGACGCCGAATATTATGGCTTGTTCCAGTATCGCCGCTTTTTGAATTTCAAGCGCATCGGCGCGCCCAGCAATACGTTCAACGATTTCAGCCGCGAAAAGGTCGAGCAACTCGGATGGACGCGGCCGAAGATCGAGGCTGTTTTCCAGCAATATGACATTGTCACCTCGCCGCGTTGGAATGTGCATCCGGTCGGATTGGGTCATCTGGTGATGAGCAATTACGACTTTTACGCCAAGGAGCACAATATTCGCGATCTCGATGCGGTGATCGAGGTCGTCAAGAATAAATATCCGGACATTTTCCCGTTCTTGCTGCGTTATCTCTATTCCGAGCGCTGCACCTTCGCGAACTTGATGGCGATGCGCTCGGATTACTTCAAGTCTTACGCCGAATGGCTGTTCGACGTCCTGTTCGAGGCGGAGAAGGCGATCGATATTTCCGGCTACGATTCCTATCAGAAGCGCGTGTTCGGCTTCCTGTCCGAGCGCCTGTGCGGCGCCTATATCGATTATCTCAAGGCGACGCGGGGCGCGCGCGTCGCCGAGGCCGGCGTCGTTTTCGGGGTGTTCGCCAAGCCTGTCACGGACGGCGCCCAGGCGCTGCGCAACATCGAAGCGCAAACGGCGCCGGCGCGCGATTATCTCGTCCCCGAGCGCGTCCATGTCACTTTCGCCATCGACGACACATACGCCCCGCATTGCGGCGCCGCCATCGCCTCCCTGCTCGGCAACATCCATGAGCGGCAGCAACTCACCATCCACATTCTGCACGACGAGACGCTGTCGCCGCGCAGCCGCGGCCTGTTGGCCTCGCTGCTGCGCCGCCCCGAAACCCAGATCGACTTCATCGAAATCCCGGCGAAGGATTTCGACTTCTTCCCCAACAACCGCGCCCATATTTCCCGCGCGACCTATTACCGGCTGGTGCTGCACAAGGTTTTGCCGGCGGAAGTGAAGAAGACCATCTATATCGACGCCGATGTGATTCTCGCCGACAACATCTGCCGGATTTGGGTCGATCTCGAAGATAATTTCGCCGCCGCCTGCGCCGACGAGGGCGGCGTTCTGCAAACACGACGGCTCGGCTTGCCGCTCAGCCACACCTATTTCAATGCGGGCGTGTGCGTGTTCAACCTGGAAAAGCTGCGCGGTTGCGACGCCGATCTGCTCTATCTCGAATCCTATGCGTATAACCGGAAACTGATCTCGCTTCAGGACCAGGATATTCTCAACATCGCCTTTTGTGACAAGACGAAGCTTCTGCCGTTGCGCTGGAACGCCAATGCGCGGCTCTACCGCTGGAACGATCTGGAATACAAATATTCCGAGACCGAAGCCCAGGACGCCGCGCTCCATCCGGGGCTGATTCATTACACAGATTCGTCAAAGCCCTGGAACCCGCGCTGCGAGCACCCGCTGGTCTCGCTCTATTGGCGCTGGCGCAACGAGACGCCCTGGCGGCGCGGCGCCTTGGCGAGGCTGGCGTTCAACCTGACCGCCTGGCGCTGGCGCAACCGCGATTTCGCGCGCCAGTTCGAGCGCCGCATGCGGCCGCGCGTCAAGGCGATCGGCCGCTTGTTCACGAGTCAGGCCTGACGCCAGAGCGTTTCAAGCGAAGCGGAAACCGCTTCGCCGAAGGGGCTTGAGCTTATTTGCGGCGCGCGCCGCCGATGCGGCGCGAGGCCGACAGCGCGAAGCGGGCCAGCTTGCGCCGCCAAAGCGGCAGGGGGAGCGCCTTGATCCGTTCCTCGAGATCGACGATCTCGACGATTTCCACGGTCCGGCGCTCCACGATGGGCTCCGGCTCCGGTTCCGGCGCGGGCGGATCCGGCGTGTCGCGGCGCTGCCCCGCGCCGGGCTGCAGCAGGCCAGCGCGTTCGAGCATGGACGCATAGTTGGCGAGAGTCGCGGCCAGACGGTCGCGGCGCGGGTCTCCCGACAGCGGCGCGCGCGCGATATGGGCGAACAGGTCCTGGCGGGATCGGTCGAGCCGGTCGAGATGGGCGAGCGTGCGGGAGGCATGGCCCATCCGATAGTGCTGGGTCTGCGCGATCACCAATTCGCCGGCGAGGCCGGACAGGCACAGGCGGACGTTGAACTCCCAGTCCTCATAATGATAGCGCATCCCCGGCGTCTGCCCGCCCAGCGCCTCGAAAGCCGCGCGGCGCACCAGCGGCGCACTGTGGCAATAGTTTTCCTCGAACGCGGTGAGCGGGTTGGCGTCCATCGTCACCCAATAGAACCGGTCCGCGCCGAAATTGCGCTGCAGGCCATAGACCATGGCGAGGTCGGGGTTGAGCCGCAGGGCGCGGCGCGTGGCGCGGAACCCGTCGGGATTGAGCGCGTCGTCGGCGTCGATGAACTGGAGGGCCTGGGCGCGCGTCAGCCGGGCGACGCCGGCGTTGCGGGCGGCGGCGGGGCCGCTGTTGTGCGGCAGTTCATGCAGGACGATCTGCACGCCGCCTTCGGCGTTCAGCCGCGCGATCATGGCGCGCAGCGCCGTCTTTTCGTCGGCCCGCGAGGCGTCGTCCACCACCAGGATTTCGTCGTCGTCTTCCGCGCAGGCGCGGGTCGAAATCAGGCAATCCTCGATATATTCGGTGGCGTTGAAGTGCGGGATGACGAAGCCGACCGGGAGGTCCGCCGGCTCGGCGCGCGCAGGCTGCGGCGGCGGGGTCAGGGCGCTCCACAGCGACGCGCCCTCGCGCCGGCCGCGCGGCGCGGGGTCGAAGCCGAACCGCTGGCACAGCTCGGCGACGCGCGCGAAAAGGGCGTCGTCGCGATGCGCGAGCAGGTCGGCGCGCTGGAGGCAGGCGATTTCCTCCACCAGCAGGTTGCGGGTCTGCGGCGACACGTCGCACAGCGGCCCCGCCATATCCAGCGCCGTCGGGCCATAAAGCCGCAGGGTGAGTCCGTCGATACGCAACTGGCCGTGGCGGCGCATCTTCTGCAGGTAGAACGCCTCGGCGCCGCGATCGGGGCAGCAGGCCAGGGCGAATTCATGGCCGCGCCGCTGCAGCTCCGCCAGCAGTTCGGCCGCGGCGTAGGCGAAACGCAGCTCGGCCGCTTCGAGGAAATGGACATAGCGGCCGAAGGCGTAGCGGCGCGGCGGGGCGACCAGGACGCAAACGCCCGCGAGCGCCGGCTTCGCCTGGGCATCGACGGGTTCGGCGCAAATCAGCAGAATGGCCCGCCCCGGAGCCTCCGCCTTCAGCGCGGCGACCAGTTGGAGAATGTCTTCGCCGACGCCGCCTGCGCCGGGCGCCAGCCGGTCGCCGCAGGTAAGGACCAAATCCCATCGCCGCGCGGCGGGCCAGACGTAGAACGGCGCATTGGCCTCATTGGCCCAATCCAGATCGTCGAAAAGCCCCTCGCGCGCCATGGCGTGTCCCGTAAAGCAAACCGATGGGATCTCTCATACGGCCTTTTCGCGCGAGAGGCGAGAAACCCGCAGCGCGCCCGCATTAACAAAAAAGCAAGCTTCCGCCGTCAACTTGCAACAACAACCAATGGTTGCAATAGCTTGGCCGTTCTTGGCCGACGGGAGGGCCGCATGGGACGTTTCGTTCATCGTTTCGAGGATCAGAGCCGGCTACTCGGCAAGCACGACGCCACCGGAGAAACCCGCGCCTTCCTCGGACGCTTGTTTTTGGGAACGCTGGCGGTGGCGTTCGTCAGCAGCGTCGCCTGGATGATGGCGACCGGCGATTCGCCCTTCTTCATGCGCGTCATGGGTCATTATTTCTGAACGGCTTTCGCCTGTTGGCGCGCCGCGTCGAAAAAGGCCCGCACGTCTTCACCGCCGGTGCGATGGTTGAACAGCGCGCAGCGGATCGCGGTGCGGCCCTCGAGCCGCGTCAGCGAGGGCGCCGCGAGGCCCGCGACCTGCAGGCGCTCGACCAGCGCGCGATTGGCGGCGTCGTCGCCATCCCGCAAGCGGAAGCACACAATATTGAGCGGAACCGGCGCCGCCCGCTCGAATTCCATGGATTCGTCGATCAGGGCCGCCAGCGCGCGGGCGTCGGCGCAATTGCGCGCCATGCAGGCGCCGATCCGGTCCACGCCATAGGCGCGCAGCGTCATCCACACTTTGAGCGCACGAAATCCGCGTGAAAGATCCGGGCCGAGGTCGCAGGGCCACGTCTCGCCCTTGGCGAGGCCGGTTTCGGTCCGCGACAGATAGGCCGCCGGGGCGGCGAAGGCCGCGCGTTGCGCCGCGCCGTCGCGCGCCAGGATGAAGCCGGCGTCATAGGGAACATGCGCCCATTTGTGAAAGTCGAAGGCGAGGGAATCAGCGCGTTCAATCCCCGCGATCAGCGGCCTGAGCTGTTCGGAAAAGACCGTCAGCGCGCCAAACGCGCCGTCCACATGCAGCCACAGCTTTTCCTGCGCCGCAATGTCGGCCAAATCCGGCAATGGGTCGAACGCCCCGAAATTCACTGTTCCCGCCGTGCCGACCAGCAGGAAGGGCCGCGCGCCGGCGTCGCGGTCGGCGGCGATGGCGTCGCGCAGCAGATCGAGCCGCATCCGCCCCTCCGCGTCGCAGGGGATCGGCCGCAGCGCCTGCGTACCCAGCCCCGCGAGATCCATCGCCTGTTCGACACAGGCATGGGCCTGAATCGAGGCATAGGCGCGCAACGGCGCGCCCGCGACGCCATTTACGCGGACCTCCGGGCCTAGAGCGGCGCGGCGGGCCAGCAGCACGCCATGGAAATTGGCTTGCGACGCGCCGGTGACGAACAGGCCGGACGCCGTGGCGGGAAAGCCGAATTTTCCCGCCATAGCGGCGGCGATCTTCCGTTCCAGCGCCACGCCAATATGATTGCGCCCGCCGCAGTTGAGGTTCAGCTCGCCGGCGAGCATTTCGGCGATCATGCCGACCGGCGTTCCCGCGCCATGCGCCCAGCCGAAAAAGGCGGGATGGCGGTTGCCGACGCCAAAAGGCTGGATGTCCCGCGCGAATTCGCCGAGAACCTGTTCGAGCCCGACGCCCGCTTCGGGCGCGGCGTCGTCGAGGCGCGCCAGAACCTCGGGCGGCGTTTCGCGCCAGACCGGGCCTTGCGGGACGCGCATGAGATCGTCGAGCGCGGCGTCGAGCGCCTGGTGGCTCAGGCGCCGGAATGCGTCCCAGTCTTCGGGATCGAGGGACGAGGTCTGGGACATGAGCAAATTCCGCTTGTGCGCGCCGGGCTTAAGTGACACTCCCGACTTGCCCGGAGCTTTTCAATGGCGCGCATCTATTTCGACCATAACGCGACCTCGACGCTGCGCCCAGCAGCGCGCGCGGCGATGATCGCGGCGCTCGACGCCGGCAACGCCTCGTCGGTGCACGCGGAAGGACGGGCGGCGCGGGCGCTGATCGAAACCGCCCGCGCGCATCTCGCCCGCGCTTTCGGCGTGAAGCCGGAACTGGTGGTCTTCACCTCCGGCGCGACCGAGTCGGCCAATATGGTTTTGCAGCCCGCGCTGGCGGGATACGCCTGCGAAACGCTGCTGATCGGCGGCGGCGAACACCCCTGCGTGGCCGCCGGCCATGGTTTTGGCGCGGCGTCCCCCGTCGCGCTGGACGCCGACGGGCGGCTTGACCTTAACGATTTGCGCGCGCGCCTCGTGGATGTGGTCACGCCGCTGCTGGCGCTGCAGGCGGCCAATAACGAAACCGGCGTCATTCAACCCGTCACCGAGGCCGCCGCGCTGGTTCATGACGCCGGCGGCGTTGTGGTGTGCGACGCGGTGCAGGCGCTGGGCCGGATCGACTGTTCGTTCGAGGCGACCGGCGCCGACGTCCTGTTCGTCTCCAGCCACAAGATCGGCGGCCCCAAGGGCGTCGGCGCGGCGATTTTTTCGCGCCGCGCCGTCATGCCGGCGCAAGCCTTGTTGCGCGGCGGCGGGCAGGAGCGCGGCAAACGCGGCGGCACCGAAAATGTCGCGGCCATCGCCGGTTTGGGCGCGGCGTTTCAGGAGGTTTGCGCGACCGGCGCGGACGAGATGGTCCGGCTCGGCGCGCTGCGCGACCGCATCGAGGCCGACGTTCGGGCGTTGGCCCCGGAAGCGGTGGCGTTCGGCGCCAATGCGCCGCGCCTGCCCAACACCTTGGCCTTCGCCTTGCCGGGCCTCCCCGCCGAAACCCTGGTCGCGGCGCTGGATGTGGAAGGGGTGGCGATTTCCTCAGGCTCGGCCTGTTCTTCGGGCAAGGTCGCGCCTTCCGCCGTGCTGGCGGCCATGGGGATCCCGCCCGAGATTTCCCGTTGCGCCTTGCGGATTTCGCTCGGGTGGCCAAATAATGAACCGGAGGGCGTGGCTTTTGCTACAATTTTGGCTAGAGTGCGACACAGGATGCAGCGGCGCTAGCTGAGGCAGCCAGCCCATACTCAACCAGCGGGCCTTGAACCCGCGTTAGGTGAGGAGAGATGAATGGCGGCGGTCCAACAGACAGTCGACACAGTGAAGACGCTTGACGTCGACGCCTATAAATACGGTTTCACCACCGAGATCGAATCCGACAAGGCCCCGAAGGGGCTGAACGAGGACACCGTTCGCTTCATTTCGGCCCGCAAGCGCGAGCCGGACTGGCTGACGCAATGGCGCCTCGACGCCTACAGGCGTTGGGAGACGATGGCGGAGCCGCGCTGGGCGCGGGTCGATTACCCGAAGATCAACTATCAGGATCTTTATTATTACTCCGCCCCGAAAGGGACGGCGGGGCCGAAGACGCTCGCCGAGGTCGATCCCGAACTGCTGCGCACCTATGAAAAACTCGGCATCCCCTTGAGCGAGCAGGAAATTCTGGCGGGCGTGCAGGAGCGCCGCGTCGCCGTGGACGCCGTGTTCGATTCCGTGTCGGTGGTCACCACCTTCAAGGAGGAGCTGGGGAAAGCTGGCGTGATCTTCTGCCCGATTTCCGAGGCGGTGCGGGCTTATCCCGAACTGGTGCGCAAATATCTGGGCTCGGTGGTTCCGGTCACCGACAATTACTTTGCGACCTTGAACTCGGCGGTGTTTTCCGACGGCTCCTTCGTCTACATTCCGCCGGGCGTGCGCTGCCCGATGGAACTGAGCACGTATTTCCGCATCAACGAGCAGAACACCGGCCAGTTCGAGCGCACGCTGATCATCGCGGACGCCGGCTCCTACGTGTCCTATCTGGAGGGCTGCACCGCGCCCAAGCGCGACGAGAACCAGCTGCACGCCGCCGTGGTCGAGCTGATCGCGCTCGAAGACGCCGAGATCAAATATTCCACCGTGCAGAACTGGTATCCCGGCGACAGCGAGGGACGCGGCGGCATCTACAATTTCGTCACCAAGCGCGGCGATTGCCGGGGCGCGCGCTCCAAGATTTCCTGGACGCAGGTGGAGACGGGATCGGCCATCACCTGGAAATATCCGTCCTGCATCCTGCGCGGGGATCATTCGCGCGGCGAGTTCTACTCGATCGCGATCTCGAACGGACATCAACAGGTCGATTCCGGCACGAAAATGCTGCATCTCGGCAAGAACACGTCGAGCCGGATCATCTCCAAGGGCATTTCGGCGGGACAGTCGCAGAACACGTATAGAGGCCAGGTGTTCGCGCATCGCAAGGCGCAGAACGCGCGCAATTTCACCAATTGCGACAGCTTGTTGATCGGCGACCAATGCGGCGCCCACACCGTGCCTTACATCGAGGCGAAGAATTCCACCGCGCAATTCGAGCATGAGGCGACCACGTCGAAAATCTCCGACGACCAGCTGTTCTACTGCATGCAGCGCGGGTTGGAGGCGGAGGAGGCGACCGCGCTGATCGTCAATGGTTTCGTGCGCGACGTGCTGCAGCAATTGCCGATGGAGTTCGCCGTGGAGGCGCAGAAACTCATCGCGATTTCGCTCGAAGGCAGCGTCGGCTGACAGGATTTTGCACCATGCTTGAGATCGAAAATCTTCACGTCAGGGTGGCGGGCAAGAAAATTCTCGACGGTTTGAATCTGACGGTCGAGGACGGACAAGTCGCAGCCATCATGGGGCCGAACGGCTCGGGAAAATCGACGCTCTCCTATGTCGTCGCCGGCCGCGCCGATTACGAGGTGGAGCAGGGGAGCATCAAGCTCGACGGCGCGGACATTCTGGAAATGTCGCCGGCCGAACGCGCGGCGCGCGGCCTTTTCCTGGTGTTCCAGTATCCGCTGGAAATCCCCGGCGTCGCCACCATGACCTTCCTCAAGGCCGCCCTCAACGCCCAACGCAAGGCGCGCGGCGAAGCGGAGCTGCCGACGCTCGAATTCATGAAGCAGGTGCGCGCTGCCGCCGCGAAATTGAACATTTCTCAGGACATGCTCAAGCGCCCGGTCAACGTCGGCTTTTCCGGCGGCGAGAAGAAGCGCATGGAAGTTCTGCAAATGGCCTTGCTGGAGCCGCGCTTCGCCATTCTCGACGAAATGGATTCCGGCCTCGACATCGACGCGCTGAAAACCTGCGCGGAAGGCGTCAACGCCCTGCGCGGCGAGGGGCGCAGCCTGCTGGTGATCACCCATTACCAGCGCCTGCTCAACTTCATCCCGCCCGACGTGGTCCATGTGATGTCGCGCGGCAAGATCGTCAGAAGCGGCGGCCCCGACCTGGCGCTGGCGCTGGAGGCCACCGGCTACGCCGATTACACGGAAGGAGCCGCCGCGTGACCGCGCTCGCGCCCAATCCCGCCGAGGAGGATTTGGCGACATTCCTGCCGGCGGACGCGTCGCCGTCGGCGCGCCTGTTCTTCGATCAGTTCCGCAAGGCGGGCCTGCCCAATCGCCGCGTCGAAAGCTGGCATTATTCGGACCTGCGCGCCCGGCTGCGCGCGGTTCCCCCGCTGGCGCGGGCGCCGGACGAGGCGGCGCGCGCCGTGGCGCGGCAAAAGCTCGCGGCCGGCGCGTTTTTGCGCGTCGTCACCGTGGACGGTTTTTATGCGCCGGAGCTTTCGGATGATTTTTCCGCCGTGGCCGGCGTCGAAATTATCCGCGCCGGCGAAGCGGATTTCGCGGGCGAGACCGCCGATGCGCTGCTGGATCTCAATGCGGCGCTCGCGCGCGGCGGCTTCGTGCTGGACATCGCCGCGGGCGCGCGCGTCGAAACGGTCATCGAGATCGTCGCGCTGGCGGGCGCCGAGACGGACCGCAGCCGCTTCGGCCGCAACCTCATCCGGCTCGGAGCGGGTGCGCACGCGAAAATTGTCGAGACGCGCGACGAGGGATTCGCCGGCTTCGGCGACAGCGCGCTGTTCATCGCCTTGGGCGAGGACGCGCAACTCGATTACGCCTGCCGCTGCCGCGAGACGGCCAGCGTCGAGGTGCAGTCGCTCAACGTGACGCTGGCGGCGCGGGCGAATCTGCGCTCCGTCGCGCTGCTGGCGCAGACGCCGTTTCTGCGGCGGCAATATTTCGTGTCGCTCGCGGGCGAGGGCGCCGAATTGCAACTCGCCGGCGCGGCCATTCTGGGCCGCACCGATCACGCCGACGTCACGCTGGCGGTGCGTCACGACGCGCCCGCCTGCACCAGCCGCGAGACGTTCAAATATGTGCTCGGCGATCACGCCAATGGCGTGTTCCAGGGCAAGATCGTCGTGCCGCCGCATGCGCAGAAAACCGACGGCAAGATGATGTGCCGGGGCCTGCTGCTGTCGGACGAAGCCGCGCTGTCGGCCAAGCCGGAGCTGGAGATTTTCGCCGACGACGTCGCCTGCGGCCATGGCGCGGCGGTGACCAAGCTCGACGCGCAACAGCTGTTCTATCTGGAGACGCGCGGCGTGCCTCATATCGAGGCGGAAAAAATCCTGATCGACGCCTTCGCCGCCGATGTTTTCGAAATGCTGGACAGCGAGGCTTTGCGCGATGTGCTGCGCGCCGATCTGTCCGAACTGCTGGGCGAGGAGAAGCCGGCATGAATCAGATGAAGCCGATTTACGACCTCGCGAAAATCCGCGCGGACTTTCCCATTCTTGCGGAACGGCCCTATGGCAAGCCGCTGGTTTACCTGGATAACGCCGCCAGCGCGCAAAAGCCGCGTCAGGTGATCTCGCGCGTGACTCATGCCTTCGAGCATGAATATTCCAATGTGCATCGCGGCCTGCATTACCTCGCCAACGTCGCGACCGACGCCTATGAAGCCGCGCGCGAAAAAGTGCGCGCCTTCCTCAACGCCGGCTCGACCGACGAAATCATTTTCACCCGCGGCGCCACCGAGGCTTTCAATCTCGTCGCCTCCTCGTTCGGCCAGGCGCATATCAATGCGGGCGATGAAATCGTGCTCTCGATCATGGAGCATCATTCCAATATCGTGCCCTGGCATTTCCTGCGCGAGCGCAAAGGCGCCGTGCTGAAATGGGTCGACGTCGAGGACGATGGAAGCTTCTCGCTGCAACGCTTCGAGGAAGCTCTTACGGATCGCACCAAGATCGTCGCGCTCACCCACATGTCCAATGTGCTGGGCACGGTGACGCCGGTGAAGGAGATCGTGCGGATCGCCCATGCGCGCGGCATCCCCGTGCTGATCGACGGCTCTCAGGGCGCGGTCCACGCGCATGTCGACGTGCGCGATCTCGACGTCGATTTCTACGTCGTCACCGGCCACAAGCTGTATGGTCCCACCGGAATCGGCGCGCTCTACGGCAAGCTGGACTGGCTGGCGAAACTGCCGCCCTTCGCCGGCGGCGGCGAGATGATCGAAACCGTGACCTGCGAAAACGTCACTTATGGCGCTCCGCCGCATCGGTTCGAGGCGGGCACGCCGCCGATCGTCGAGGCGATCGGCCTGGGCGCCGCGCTCGACTATATGGAGACGCTCGGCCGCGACGCCATCCGCGCCCATGAGGCCGATCTTGCGGCCTACGCCGGCGCGCGTCTGGCCGATCTGTCGTTCCTGCGGCTGATCGGAACGGCGCCGGGCAAGGGCGCGCTGTTCTCGTTCGAGATGAACGGCGCGCACGCCCATGACGTGGCGACGGTGATCGACCGCGCCGGCGTCGCGGTGCGCGCCGGCACGCATTGCGCCCAGCCCTTGCTGGCGCGCTATGGCGTGACATCGACGTGCCGGGCGTCCTTCGCCCTTTACAATACGCGCGAGGAAGTGGATGCGCTGGTCGTCGCCCTGACACACGCCGCCGATTTGTTCGCCTGAGGAATTTCGCCAGGATAGACCCGAAGATGACCGAGACCGACACCCAGCCCAATCATCCCGAGATCGCCGCCGAGGCTTTGCGCGCGCAGGATTGCGACCAACTCACCGAGGGCATCGTCGCCGCGCTGAAGACTGTTTACGACCCGGAGATTCCCGCCGATATCTACGAGCTCGGCCTGATCTATCGCGTCGAGATCGACGACAGCCATTTCGTCAAGATCGACATGACCTTGACCGCGCCGGGCTGTCCGGTGGCGGGCGAAATGCCGATCTGGGTGGAGAATGCGGTTTCCGCCGTTCCCGGCGTCGCCGGCGTCGAGGTGAAAATGGTGTTCGATCCGCCGTGGGACCAGAGCCGCATGTCGGACGAGGCGCGCGTCGCGCTCGACATGTGGTGAGCGGAGCCGCCGCTTGGCATCTCGCCGGCCTGAGGGCGAAAACTACGCGGAGACGATGGCGCGGCGAGATGACGACCGTTCAAGTCGCCGACGCCCAAAGCCTGCCTTTTGCGGAAGGCCGCTTTTGACGCCGTCGTCCGCCAGTAAGGATCGGGCGCATCGTGAGGCGCGCCGCGTCCTCAAGCCCGGCGGCGCCTATCATGTCTGCGTTTGGGATTCGACGGACGCCAATCCCTTTGAGCACATCGCCATGAACCGGCTGCGCCGCGCGGCGCCGGTTTTGGCGACGTGAGCGTCGACATCCTGCCGCGCATCGTGGGACTGGAAACCTTTCGCGCTTTCGCCGAGGGCGTGGCGCTCGGCTCGCCGCACGGCTTGACGAGATCGCCGCCGCTTTCGCGCAGGCGTTCGGCCCCGCGCGGGCCGCTCAGGGCGCGCCGATCACCTCGCGATCCGCCGGCCATTTCATGCGATAGGCGAGGCGCAGCTCCTTGCTCTCGTTCGGCGCCAGCGTCAGGCGCCATTCGAGCAGGCCGCGCTTGCCCTCGGGGTCCTTGTCGGCGCCTTGCGTGGTCTGCGGCAGAAGCTCGACCGTAATGGCGTTGGTCTCGGAATAGGGCGTCTGGTCCATCGCCAGCAGAGCGACGGGGAAGTCGTGCAGGTTGCGCAGCACGGTCTTGTAGTCGCGCGTTTCCGTCTTGGTCTGACCGTACCAGCTCGGCTCGTTTTCCTTGCGCTTAACCGGGCTGCGCGTGACCGTCACCCGTTCGTCCGGCCCGAAGCCGAGATCGGCGCCCTCCTGGCTGGCGATCAGCTTCAACGCGCCCTGGCCGATCATCGCGCCGTCGCGATAGAGCGTCACCGGGCCGGGCAGCAGCGGCGCCTCCTCGCCGTTGACGAAATGCGCCGAAAGAAACGCGCGAGGGTCGAGCGCCGGGGCGGTTTTCCAGCTCAACTCCGCGACGGGCGATTGCGTCGACAGCGCCACCAGTTTCGTTGTCCCGTCGGAGGCGAGGCTCACCTTGCCAGGGGCGCGGAACAACGCCTGCACGCCGTTGAAGTCGAGTTGCGCCATTTGCGGCTTCGCCGCCTCGCGGCGCTTGGGCGCGGCGTCGGCCATCTCCGGGGCGGGCGGCGCGGCGGCGGGCGCCGGGACGGCGCGCATCAGGCCTCCCATCGGCTGCGGCTCGAAAAACTCCAGCTTTTGCGGCTGCGGCTCGGGCGCGCTGGCGCCGGAGGCGGCCGGGAAGGCGGCGAGGCTCAGACTGACGTCGCTCCAATCCTCGCCGGTGCGCTGGCTGATCGCGGCCCGGCGCAGCACTTCCAGCTTCGCGCCCTTGCCCTTGTCGCCCATGGTCAGCCGCGCCTCATAGGCCGGCGTCCAGCGGGCCCCGCGCAGGCGATAGGTCAGGCTGAGGCTGTACTTGCCTGCTGACGGCGCCTCGACGTCCACAGCCACATCCTGCGCCGCGCCGCGCGGCCCGTGTGGCGGCCGGGCGGCTTCCTGGGCCTTGATCCTCGCCTCGATCTCCGCGACGGCGGCGCGGGCCAGCCGCAGCTCCTCGCCGGTCCTGGCCAGCGCGCTTCCCACCAGATCGAAGGCCGCGCTCCACTCCTGCGCCGACAGCGGCTTGTCGTCGATCCGGGCCGGGCCTTTCTGCCCATAGGCCTGGATCATCGCCGCCTTGGCGGCGAGCGCGTCGGCCTTGACCTGCGCGGCGTCGCGCTCGTCGCGCAAGCCTTTCAGCGAGGTCTCGAACTCGCCGTCCAATTTGGGCGCGGGCGCGCGGCGCACATCCACCGCGCCAAGCGTCAGAGCCGCTTCGCCCGCGCCGGCGATTTGCAGCGTGGCGGCGTCGAGCGTCGCCGGAAGGCCGCGCAGCAGCACCCGGCTGGCGCCGGCGGGCAGATCGACGTCGACCACGCGGGTGGCCTGGGCGGCGTCGGGATAGAGCGTGACGGCCTCCACCCGCGAGGCGGCTTCGATCTCCGCCGCGAGCGCGGGACAGGCGAGGCAAAGGGCGGCGAAAGAAATCAACAGGCGCATGAAAATCCTCTGGGTCGGAACCTTGGCCGCACACTAACCGCGCGATTGCGCGTTTTTTTCGGCGCAAGCGCCGCTTGCGCGGCCGGCGCTGGACATTCGCGCGCGCGCCGCCAAAGGTCTCGGCCAAGGAGAAACAGGTGACCGCATGGATTCGCGCCCACCGCGCCCTCAACGGCAGCGCGGTGACCTTGCTCGTTCTGACCGCCGCCATGTGGGGCGCGCATGGCGTGGTGAGCCGCGCCGCCGTCGGCGAGGTTCCGCCGCTCACGCTCGTCACCCTGCGCTGGCTGCTGGTGTGCGCCATGATCCTGCCGTTCCTGCGCGAGGACTTGCGCAAGGCCTGGCCTGTTCTTCGGACGCGCAAGCTGTATATGTGCCTGATGGCGCTGAGCGGCTATACCGGCTTCAACGTGCTGTTTTATCTTGCGGGATCGCGCACCAGCGCCGTCAACCTCGGCCTGCTGCAAGGCGCGATTCCCGCGAGCGTGCTGGCGCTCGGCGCCCTGTTCAAGGGCTTCCCGGCGCGTCCACTGCAGTTCGCCGGCATGGCCCTGTCGTTTTGCGGCGTCGGCCTGATCGCCGCGCAGGGCGATCCGTTGCGCCTGGGCGCGCTGTCGCTCAACAGCGGCGACGCGATGATGCTCGTCGCCTGCGTGCTCTACGCGCTCTACACCGTGTCGCTGCGCGACCGGCCGCCGCTGCCGCCGCTGGTGTTTTTCGCCGGCATGGCGGTGGCGGCTTTCGTCGAATCGCTGCCCCTGTTCGCTTGGGAGATCGCCTCCGGCGGCTTCTTCTGGCCCTCGCCCACGGGCTGGGCCTTCGTGTTGTTCGTCGCGCTGTTTCCGTCGCTGATGTCGCAGATTTTCTTCATGCGCGCGGTGCAGTTGATCGGGCCGGGGCGCGCCGGAATTTTCACCAATCTGACGCCTTTGTTCGGGGCCGTGTTTGCGATAAGCCTGCTCGGCGAGCCGTTTCACCCCTATCACGCCGCCGCCATGATTCTCGGTTTGTCTGGCATAGCTCTGGCTGAATGGGGCGGGCGCAGGTGAGGGAACCATGGATCGACGCGCATTCTTGAGCCTGGCGGCGGCGCTGGCCGCCAGCCCGGCCTGGGCGGAGGATTTCGCCGGCTTCGTCGAGGGGTTCCGCGGTACCGCCCGCGCCGCCGGCGTGTCCGACGAGATTTTCGAATCCGTGATCGGCGGCTTGAGCCAGGATCCGTCGCTGTCCGGCAAGCGCGCGGGGCAGGGCGAGTTCACCCGGCCGCTGAAAACCTATGTCGATGAGGCCGCTTCACCCGCCCGCGCCAAGGCGGGGCGAGACGCCGCGCAGAAAAACGCCACTGCCTTGAACGCGGCTTCCCGCGCCGCCGGGGTTCCCGGCGAGATGATCGTCGCGCTGTGGGGCATGGAAAGCGATTTCGGCCGCTCGCGCGGCGACCGCGACATTTTCCGCACCCTCGCGACGCTGGCGTTCCTGCATCCCGATAATCCCGTCTATGCGCAGGAATTCGTCGCCGGACTCGTCCTGCTGCAAAAGGGCCTGCCGCGCGAAAAGCTTCGGGGATCCTGGGCGGGGGCGATGGGCGATCCGCAATTCATGCCCTCCGCCTATCTCAAATACGCCAAAAGTGCGTCCGGCGGCGCGCCCGACATCTGGAACGCGCCGGATTCGTTGCTGTCGATCGGCAATTTCCTGCATGAAAGCAGCTGGGCGGCGGGCCTCGCTCCCCTGATCGAAACGCGCGCGCCGGAAGGTTTCGACTATGCCACGCTGAAGCAGGATTTTGCCGCCTGGCGCGCGGCGGGGTTCAAGCCGCTGGACGGCGGCGCGCAGGCCGATCTGCCGCGCGCCGGGGCGGCCATGCTGTTCTTCCCGGTCGGCGCCGAGGGGCCGGCCTTCCTGCTGTCCGAAAATTTCTTCGTGCTGAAGGCCTATAATTTTTCGGACTCCTACGCCTTCGCCGGTTCGGTGCTGGCTGAGCGCATCGCCGGCCGGCCCGCGCTGCGGCAGGCGTGGCCGGCCGAGGCGCAGCCGCTTTCGGCGGAGGAGCGCGCGGACATTCAGCGTGGCCTGATGCAAAAGGGGCTGTACGACGGCAAGATCGACGGACGATTCGGGCCGGTGACGCGGCTGGCCATTCACGCCCTGCAACGCGGCGCCGGGGTGGCCAGGGCCGATGGGTATCCCTCGCGCGCTGTCCTCGACCTTTTGCGCGCGAATTGATGGAGAATGAGCAATGAAGACAGGTTTTTTCGGGGTGACGACGTTGGCGACCTTGGCGCTGGCCGGCGCGCTGGCGGCGCCGGCGCTGGCGCAGGTCGCCTCCGGCGAGCCCTATATGGAAGCGCGCGCCGCCCTGATCGCCCAGGGCTGGAGGCCCGACGCCTCCTATGGCGCGCGCATGGCCAATGGCAAGCCGCTGTACCACTTCCCCGAAATCTGGTGCGGTCCGCAGATCTGCCGCGCCAAATGGCATGACGCGCAGGGCCACGCCCAGTCGATCATGCTCAATCGCGGCTTCAATCAGGACCACACCGTCGCCGGCATGGAGTGATCCGCCGGGAGCGCCGGGTTTACGGCGTCTCCGGCAGGTTCAGCGCCTTGCGCAATTCCGCGCGGGCCGCCGCCAGCTCCGTCTTGTAGCTCGGGTTCTGCGCCAGCGCGCCGTGAACCGCATAGGCCAGCGCCCGGGCTGCTTCGATATCGCTGGGGTAATGCACGCCGCAGATATTGCGGGCGAAGGCGAAGCCGGCGGCGCGGGCGAGAATGTCGTCGCGCCGCTCGGGAACCATTTCCACCAGGGTCAGGCCGAGCAGCCAGCCGACCATGCTGTGGCCGCTCGGATAAGAATCGTCCTTGGGCGTGGTGGGGCAGGCCGGATGCAGCGTCGGATCCGCCGCATAGGGCCGCTTGCGATTATACAAATGTTTGGCCGCGCCGACATTGACCTTGGCGTCTTCGAAAACGCGACGGGCCAGGGCGACCGTCAGCGGCAGGTTCGCTTCGGAAAAAACATCGCCGAACAGCGGCTTGAACATGAAAATCGTTTGGTTGCCGGCGTCGGCGCGCGCGGCCTCCTCCTGTTGCGGCGTGCGCGTGCGCTCGATCTCGTGCAGCCGCGCCAGATCGGCCTGATGCGCCTCGGACCCGTCCGCCGGCGGCGGCGGCACGATCAGGATAGCTTCGGATTGTTCGGGCGTGACGAACACCGCCTCCCGCGCCAGGGCGGAAACCGGCGTCAAAACCAGA
The DNA here is from genome assembly GCF_900187365.1 of Rhodoblastus acidophilus. Classification (GTDB taxonomy): domain Bacteria; phylum Pseudomonadota; class Alphaproteobacteria; order Rhizobiales; family Beijerinckiaceae; genus Rhodoblastus; species Rhodoblastus acidophilus. Next base: position 772,561 of record NZ_FYDG01000001.1, on the reverse strand, counting down.
GCGACGGAGACGAGAAGGGCGGATTTCTGCATTTTTCCTCCAGGCGGCCATGCTCGCGACACACGGCGGAGCGCCTGTATCGCCGCCCGCTGGCGACTTTGCAATGATGCGTCGCAGCAAAAGCATTGACATTTTGTGCGTCGCAACATAGATTAGACCTCGTAGCGCAGGCCTCGCCTGTGCTGCAGCCCTCCTTGGGCGTTTCCTCCCTAGACTTGGGCCGCTGTTCGCAGCGGCCTTTTTTTTATGCGCGGCCGCCCATGGGGAGGTTCTCTCCGCGCGAGCGTTGCAAGAAAGACTCACGCGGCGGACATTCGTCAGCGCAGTGGCGATATTGCGGCGGGGCGCCCGATGCGGGGCGGTGCGAAAAAACGCCCTGTTCGCCTGCAAAAGCAGCCGTTCGGGCGGCGAAAGCCAAGAGCTTGATCCTGCAAAAAAATCATTAGGCGACCATGAGCGCGGCGCTTGCTGGCTCCTGAAAATTCCATTAACTACAACCTGTAATTGAGACGCGCCGCAATAGAATCACAGATGTGACGGCCGCAGAGCGCGAACGAACGGGAATCCACCGAGAGAGAAACGTTGCCTGTAAAGCTGAGGCCAGCTTTTTGGGGGGGTGATGCTTGACATTGTTACAGTAATAGCCAATCCGCTGCTTTGGAAGAGCCGCGTCGCCACGGCGCGACGAGCGATCGGCTCCTGGCTGGAGGAGCCCGAGGTCCGGGTCACCTTGGTCGAATGCGCCTATGGCGACCGTCCCTACGAATTGGAGGACTTCGCCGGCTATCCCCGCATCACCTATGTGCCGGTGCGCGCCAAGACATTGGTCTGGAACAAGGAAAACCTGATGAATATCGGGTTTGCCCGTTCGCCGGAGGATGCCAGATATTTTGGCTCGTTCGACGCCGATATCGTGTTCCGCCGTCCCGGCTGGGCCAGGGAGGTGATCAATGCGCTGCACCTCTATCCGGTGATCCAGCCCTGGGAAATCTGCTACGACCTCGGGCCGAACGACGAATTGATCGGCGTCCACAAGAGCTTCGCCTCTCTGCTGCACGCGGGCCAGCCGGTCGCGCCCAATGGCCCGAAAATGTGGAAGTCGGACGGCGGCCCCTACGAATATCCCCACAGCGGCTACGCCTGGGCCTATACGCGCGAAGTTCTCGACAAGCTCGGCGGTCTGTTCGAGGTGGGCGGCATGGGGTCGGGCGACCACCATATGGCGCTGGCGCTGGCGGGGTTCGGCGACAAGTCGGTGCACGGCAAGGCCAATGGCAATTACCTCAATGCGGTGCAGCGCTGGGAGGCGCGGGCGCGCGAGCATGTCAAGGGCAAGGTGGGGGCGCTGCCGTTCGCCGTCGAGCACCTTTTCCACGGCTCCAAAGTCCGGCGCAATTATGTCGGGCGCTGGGATATGTTCGTGCAGCACCAGTTCGACCCGGTCAACGACCTGATCCGCAATTCCTGGGGCGTGCTGGAGTTTTCCGGCGACAAGCCGGAGCTGGAGCGAGCGTTCGACCGCTATCTGCGCTCCCGCAACGAGGACGCCAACTGCGTCTAGCGCAGATTCCCGAAAAGCGTGCCCGGTTTTCGGAAAAGACTATGCGTCAAAATAAAAAGCTGAAGTGTGTTCGGTGAACGGAGGTTCATCGAACGCACTCTCGGCGGGGCCGCCCGCGGCGTCGGCGTTATCGCAACAGCGTCGGCTTCACCCACCATTCCGGGTGCGCGGCCTTGATGGCCTTGGCCGCCGCCCCCGCCTGCCGGCAGCTGTCGAACAAGGCGAAGCAGGTGGCGCCGGAGCCCGACATGCGCGCGAGACGGCAGCCGCGCGCGCCGGCGAGCGTCGCCAGAACATGGCCGACGATCGGCGCGATTACGCAGGCGGCGTCCTCCATGTCGTTGCGGCCCTTTTTCAGGGCGCGAATCAGGGTTTCGAAATCCATGCCGTCGGCGATGGCGGGATGCGGGCCGTAGCCCAGGCTCTGGCCCGGTTTCAGTCCGAGTTTGTGGAAGACGGCCTTGGTTTCGACGGGCACGCGCGGATTGATCAGCACGGCGGGCAGCGGCGGCAGTTTCAGCGCCGGGCCGAGCCGTTCGCCGATTCCGCGCATGAATTTCGCGCGGGGATTGAGGCAGACCGGCACGTCGGCGCCGGTGCGCCGCGCCGCCTCGTAGAGCGCGGGATCGGAGAGGGAAAGGCCGTTGGCGGCCGCGAGCAGGCGCAGCGCGGCGGCGGCGTCCGACGACCCCCCGCCAATGCCCGCCGCCACCGGCAGGCGCTTGACCAGGTGGAAGGCGCCCGATTGCAGGCCGGGCTTTTCCGCGCGCAGCGCGCGCTCGACCCGCGCCACCAGATTGTCGCCGCCGTCGCCCGCCTCGATGGCGGTCGGCCCGGACACTTCGAGCGAAAACAGCTCGTCGGGCGCGAAGCTCAGGAGATCGCCCGCGCCGGCGAAGGCGACCAGACTCGTCAGTTCGTGGTAGCCGTCGATCCGGCGGCCTTCGATATGGAGCGTGAGATTGATCTTCGCGGGCGCTCGGGCGTGATGGTTCTGGGTCATAGCGCTTTCAGTTCGGGAGCGGGAATGAAATCCGCGTCTCCCTCAATGCCCGGAAATCGTCCGGCGATCCAGTCCTCGCGCGCCGCCACGATGCGTTCGCGGCTCGATGCGACAAAATTCCACCACAGGAATCGGGGGCCGTCGAGCGGATCGCCCGCGACCAGAGCGACGCGCGCGTCCGTCCGCGCGCGCAGCGCGACGTCGGCGCCGGGTTTGAGCACGATCAGGCTTTTGTCGGCGAAAACCTGGCCTTCGATTTCGATGACGCCGGAAATCAGATAGACCGCCCGTTCCTCGTATTGGCGGCGAATTTCGTAGGCGCCGCCCGCCTCCAGCGCGATTTCGGCGAGCGCGCAGGGGCCGAACGGATTGTCGACCGGCGCCGCCACATCGTCCAGCGCCCCGATCACCGCGCGCGCCCGAAAACCGTCGCCTGCGACCACCGGAATGCGCCCGGCGTCATAATGCGAAAAACTCGGCGCGATTTCCGCCTGGGCCTGCGGCAAGGCCAGCCAGAATTGCAACCCGGCCATGCGCCCGCCGCTCATGCGAAAATGGCGCGGCGCGCGCTCGGAATGGACGATGCCGCGCCCGGCCACCATCAGATTGACGGCGCCCGGCGCGATCTCCTGGTCGTTCCGCAGCGAATCGCGGTGAAACAGCGCGCCGTCGAGCAGATAGGTCAGCGTGGCCAGCCCGATATGCGGATGCGGCCGCACGTCCATTCCGGCGCCCGGCGCGAAATCCGCCGGGCCCATCTCGTCGAGGAAGACGAAGGGGCCGATCGAGCGGCGGCCCGGCGCGGGCAGGGCGCGGCGGACGCCGAACCCTCCAATGTCCCGCATGGGGGGAACGATCAGCATTTCCACCGCCGCGCCGGATGCGCTCATCAAGGCCTCCCTCGTTTCGACAGGTTTGCGCTCACTCCAATTCCAGCTTCTCGACGTCCTTGGCGGCGCCGTCGGCGCCCTGCACGATCTTCTCGATCCGGGCCTCGGCGTTCTTCAGCAGCGCGTCGCAATGCTTCTTCAATTGCTCGCCGCGTTCGTAGAGCGCGATGCTCTTGTCGAGATCGACATTGCCCTTTTCCAACGCGGTGACGATCTCTTCCAGCTCGCGCATGGCGGCCTCGAAAGTCGGTTGTGAATCGTTGGCTTGCATGCGCGCTCCATTTGTCTTTGTCGCCGTGGCGGAAACTTTACCACCTCTTGTGAAGCCGTCGACCTACACGAGCTTGTGATTCGAATCGAGGGAACGAAAGCGCTACCGTTCTGTTCACAGTCCGACACTGAATTTCGGGGGCGGTCATGAAGCAGTGGGCTCTGTTCGGACGTCTTTTTCTGGTCGCTGGCGTGTTGGGAGGGCTGGGCGCTCTCGCTCACCAGCCGGCTCAACCGGCGCGGCCCGCCGCGCCAAAACCGGCGGCGGCGCAGGTGGTTCCGGTCTTTCTGATCGACCGGACGCCGCATCCTGAAGCGGTGGCGCCGCGCAGCATTGTAGTGGACCGCGATCCGCCTGAAGATTGCTTCGCGCCGGTGACGCCGGCGACGGCGAAACAGCGTCTGGCGTGTGGTTGATCAGGGGGCTTCCATGAGCGTGCGGAATGGCTTTGGCAAAGCGTCCGACTGGTTTAGCCTGTCGAAAATCGCAAGTCCCGCCGGCTCGTTGCCATTGGGATGGACCAGGATGACGCCGCCGGGTTTGGGCCTCTCGCCGAGAGCGAGCCAGGAATCCGCGCCCAGCGGAATCAAATGGGCGGCGCGCAGCCGCGCGCCCCAGGCGGAATCCGAAATCAGTCCAGGATAGCGGAAGAACACGCTGGGCGTCTCGCCATTGGCGATCAGCAAGCGTTCGACATTGACGATTTCATCCTCGGGATCGAGACCCGGCGTGAGGATGAAGGTTTCGCCAGCGGGCAGGCTGGGGCGAAAAGGATGTGTGAACGAATGGTTCGTCCACACGATGTCCAATCGTCCCGCCGCCTTTTCTTGCCGCAGCCAGAGAAAATCGTCGCCGTGTCGCGCGACCCACGAACCGGTGAGTGAGAGCGCGATTTTTCCGTTCCGCGTTTCGAGGTTTTGTAGGAATTGTCGTTGCAGCGGCTTGTGCGAGGGGCAGAGATCGCCGGTGACGAACACGCCGCGATTGTCGCGCCCGTGGATCAGTCCGGCGTTCTCCAGCCAGGTCGCGCCGGGCCGCGTCTTTTGGCCGATGCTGGCGCCATAAGTTTCCACCGCGCGCAAATAACGGCTGTTCGCCGCGTCGGCGCTGGCCTCGCGGCAACTCCAGCAGGCGGCGCGCTCCAATTGGGTCTGCAATGTCTCGGGATCGACGGTGAGCAGCAGTTCCTCGCCCTCGACCTTCATGATGCGGATCGCCAGAACGGTCTTGTCGTCGCGGACGCAGCTTTCCAGAATCATCTGGTAATCGGCGACGCGCTCCAGCGGCTTGACCGGCCCTTCCAGCGGCGCTTCAATCGCGGGCGGCGCGCAATCGGCCCGCGCCGCGCCGACGCCAGCGAGGGCGGCGATCGCCATGGCCGTGACAAGGCGTTTCATCGTCAATCCATGAATGATCCCAAGCTGTTTTCTATAGACCTCGTCGCCCGCGAGTCCAGCGCAGCGTCGGAGACGGCGCGCGCGCTCGGAATCGAGGTCGCCGCGCAATTCGGCCCACGCGAGGAGCAGACTTTCGCCCTGATCGCGCGCGCCGCCGCCGGAGCGGTTGTCGGCGGCCTCAACGGCGTCATCCACTGGCGCTGGCTCTATGTCGCGCAATTCCGTGTCGCGCCCCCGGCGCGCGGGCGGGGCGTTGGCGGCGCGCTGCTGGACCGCGCCGAGCGCCTCGCGCGTGAAACAGATTGCGTGGGAATTTATCTCGACACGTTCAGCCCGGCTGCGCGCGCGTTTTATGAACGCCGGGGTTTCGCCAAGGCGGGCCAGATCGACAATTTTCCACCCGGCTCGGCGCGGGTGTTTCTGACGAAAAAGCTCTGATCGGCGCGCCTTCTATTCCGCTGCCAGGATCGGGGCCGCCGGCCGTAGCGCATCGGAAACGGCCGCGACGAGGCGCGGGGCGGGGACCGGTTTCTCCAGATAGCCGCGCGCGCCCAGCGCCAGGGCCGCCCGCCGGAACGAGCCTTCGCCCTTGCCGGTCATCACCACGATCGGGCAGGCCGGAGCGGCGCCGCCCATTTCGGCTAGCAGATCGAGCCCGGTCACGCCGCCGGGCATTTCAACATCGGTCAGGATGCAGTCGATGTCGGAGAAATCGCCGGTTTGCAGAAATTCCGCGGCGGAGGAAAACGTCCGGACCCGAAAGCCCGCGTCTTCCAGCACCATCTCGATGCCGAGGCGGATCAGGCAGTCATCATCAATGATGCAAATGGCGGACATGGCGACCCCCGGCGTCGTATCGCCCTCGCGGTTAAACACCGGGGCCAATTGACAAAATCATTGTTGCGCCTGAAGAAGTTAACGGTCCATTAACCTGCAGATTGCAGCCCGGCGCCCCCGTCGTTGCAGCACGCGCGGAGACGCCCGATCCTGCTTGGTTTCGGGCGGTTTGGCGGCAAATTCTGCCGAAGCGTCAGACCGGATTCACATTATCGTGAGGTCAGCATTTCGTCAGGCTTTCGCCTCGCTTACACCCGCATTGGCATCAGCACATAGAGCGCGCTGGCCCCGTCGCGGTCCATGATGATGGTGGGAGACCCCGAATCATTCATCTTGAACAGCGCCGTGTCGCTGTCGAGCTGTCCGGCGATGTCGAGCAGGTAGCGGGCGTTGAAGCCGATTTCGAGCGGCGCGCCGTCGTAATCGACTTCCAGCTCCTCCACGGCCGAGCCGGAATCCGGATTGGTCACCGACAGCACCAGCTTGCCCTCGGCCACGGCGAGCTTGACCGCCCGTCCGCGTTCCGAGGAAATGGTCGAGACGCGATCGACCGCTTCGGCGAAATCCCTGCGCTCCACGGTGAGGAACTTGTCGTTCTGCGTCGGGATCACCCGCGCGTAATCCGGGAAGGAGCCGTCGATCAGCTTGGTGGTCAGCATGACCGGGCCGATGCCGAAGCGGATTTTGGTCGACGACAGCTCGACGCCGATTTCCGCGTCCGGGTCCTCGATCAGCTTTTGCGCCTCGGCCACGGCCTTGCGCGGAACGATAATGCCGGGCATGCCCACAGCGCCCGCCGGGGCCGGCGTCTCCAGCCGCGCCAGCCGGTGTCCGTCCGTGGCGACGGCGCGCAGAAAAGCCTGGCCCTCGACCTCGGCGACATGCATGAACACGCCGTTGAGGTAATAGCGGGTTTCCTCGCTGGAGATGGCGAATTGCGTCTTGTCGATCAGGCGCTTCAGTTCGGAGGCGGTGATCTTGAAGGCATGGGTCAGTTCGCCGGCGGCGAGATCGGGGAAATCGCCTTCGGGCAGGCTCTGCAGGTTGAAGCGCGAGCGTCCCGAGCGCAATTGCAGCTGGCCGTTGTCGCCGGCCTCCAGCGACACCTGCGCGCCATCGGGCAATTTGCGCACAATTTCATAAAGCGTGTGCGCGGGCAGGGTGGTCGCGCCCTTCTGCCCGACGTCGGCGGGCGTCGTCTCCGTCACTTCAAGATCGAGGTCGGTGGCCTTGAGCTGCAAGCCGTCGCCGCTGGCGCTGAGCAGCACGTTGGACAGGATCGGAATGGTGTTGCGCCGCTCGACGACGCGATGCACGTGACCGAGCGATTTGAGCAGGGCCGATCTCTCAAGCGTGACTTTCATCTGGGCGGCGTTCCGAAACTTTTGAATTTTTTAGGGCGGCAAGACTGCCTCGCTGCGGCGCACAAGGCAAGTGCGTCGCGCCGTAAATCCACGGCATTTGCCGGATCGGGGGAAATCGCGCGGCTCCAGCGGATGTCGTTGCGGAAAATGATTCTGAAAATCGTTTCAAAACAATAGCAAAACCTTTTTCGCGGGGGATGCCGATCCTGGATAGCGGGCGTCTGCGACCAAAGTCTATTTTTTAACCGATTTATGTCGGCCGGCGCGGCCGGCGAAGGAGAAAGGAGCCGAACATGTCAGGATTCACGCCGGGTCACCACCACGGCAAGGTGACCCATCACGAGCTGAAGCAGAGCTTGTCCACCCTGCAATTGTGGGGCATCGCCGTCGGTCTGGTCATTTCCGGCGAATATTTCGGCTGGTCCTACGGATGGGCCTCCGCCGGCACGCTGGGCTTCCTGATCTCGACCGTGTTCATCGCGGTGATGTACACCACCTTCATCTTCTCCTTCACCGAACTGACCACCTCCATTCCGCACGCCGGCGGCCCGTTCGCCTATGCGCGCCACGCGTTTGGCGACACCGGCGGCTATATCGCCGGCATCGCCACGCTGATCGAATTCGTGTTCGCGCCGCCCGCCATCGCGCTGGCCATCGGCGCCTATCTCAACGTGCAGTTTCCCGCGCTCGATCCGAAAATCGCGGCGGCGGGCGCGTATTTCGTGTTCATGACGCTGAACATCGTCGGCGTGCAGGTGGCGGCGACGTTCGAATTGCTGGTCACGCTGCTCGCCATCGTCGAATTGCTGGTGTTCATGGGCGTGGTCTCGCCGGGCTTCTCCTTCGCCAATTTCGCCGCCAACGGCTGGGCGGGCGAAAGCCATTTCTCGCTTGGCGCGATTTCCGGCATGTTCGCCGCGATTCCCTTCGCAATCTGGTTCTTCCTGGCGATCGAAGGGGTGGCCATGGCCGCCGAAGAAGCGAAGAATCCGCGAAAGTCCATTCCCATCGCCTATATCGCCGGCATTCTGACGCTGGTGGTTCTGGCGCTCGGCGTGATGATCTTCGCGGGCGGCGCCGGCGACTGGAGCAAGCTGTCCAACATCAACGATCCCCTGCCCAAGGCGATGCAGTTCATCGTCGGCGAAAACTCCAACTGGCTGCACATGCTGGTGTGGATCGGGCTGTTCGGACTGATCGCCTCGTTCCACGGCATCATCATGGGCTATTCGCGGCAGATTTTCGCCCTGGCCCGCGCCGGCTACCTGCCTCGCGGCTTTTCGGCGGTGAGCCCGCGCTTCCAGACGCCCGTGCGCGCCATTCTGCTCGGCGGCGTGATCGGCCTCGGCGCGATCCTGAGCGACGATGTTCTCAGCTTCAACGGCCAGTCGCTCACCGCCAACATCGTCACGCTCTCCGCGATGGGCGCGGTGGTGATGTATATCGTCAGCATGGCCGCGCTGTTCAAGCTGCGCGCCAGCGAGCCTGCGATGGAGCGCCCTTATAAAACCCCGCTCTATCCAGTGTTTCCCGCCATTGCGCTGAGTTTCGCCGTGATTTCCCTGATCGCGCTGGTCTATTACAACCTGCTGCTGTCCGGCATTCTCGCGTCGATCATCGTGCTGGGTTATGTTTACTTCCTGCTCACCAAGAAGAGCCGCGAGGAGGCCCCGCTCGACACCATGATCGAGACGCCGACCGAACTGGCCATCGACCTGCAAGCCGGCGCCTGAGGAGAGAAAAGACCATGGCCTATGCGCACAGCGTGAGGGGACGGAGTTTTCGGTTCGACGATCTGAAAACCCTGCTCGCCAAGGCGACGCCGGCCCGATCCGGCGACGCGCTCGCCGGGATCGCGGCGGCGGACGACAGCGAGCGCGCCGCCGCGCAATGGGCCTTGGCCGATCTGCCGCTCAAGACGTTTTTGAACGAGCAGGTCATCCCCTACGAGCAGGACGAAGTCACGCGCCTGATCGTGGACAGTCATGATTCCGGGGCTTTCGCCCCGGTGTCGCACCTGACCGTTGGCGACTTCCGCAACTTCTTGTTGTCCGACGCCGCCGACGAGGCCGCGCTCGCCGCCTTGGCGCCCGGCCTCACCCCGGAAATGGTCGCGGCGACGTCAAAAATCATGCGGGCGCAGGATCTGGTGCTGGTCGCGCGCAAATGCCGCGTGGTCACCAAATTCCGCAACACCATTGGTTTGAAGGGACGACTTTCGACCCGATTGCAGCCCAACCATCCGACCGACGATCCCGCCGGCATCGCCGCTTCCGTGCTCGACGGCCTGATGTACGGCTCGGGCGATGCGGTGATCGGCATCAATCCGGCCTCGGATTCCATTCCGGCGGTGATGAAGCTGGTGGCCATGCTCGACGAGATCATCTCGCGGCAGAATATCCCGACGCAGTCGTGCGTGCTGACCCATGTCACCACCAGCATCGAGGCGATTTCCCGCGGCGCCCCCATCGACCTCGTCTTCCAGTCCATCGCCGGCACGGAGGCCGCCAACAAGAGTTTCGGCGTCGATCTCGCCGTGCTGAAGGAGGGCCGCGACGCCGCGCTGTCGCTGCAGCGTGGGACCGTCGGCGACAATGTCATGTATTTTGAAACCGGGCAGGGGTCGGCTCTGTCGGCGGAGGCGCATCACGGCGTCGATCAGCAGACGGTCGAGGCGCGCGCCTATGCCGTGGCCCGCGCCTTCAAGCCGCTGCTGGTCAATACGGTGGTCGGCTTCATCGGTCCCGAATATTTGTACAATGGCAAGCAGATCATCCGCGCCGGTCTGGAAGATCATTTCTGCGGCAAGCTGCTCGGCGTCCCCATGGGTTGCGATATTTGCTACACCAATCATGCCGAAGCCGATCAGGACGACATGGATGTGCTGCTCACTCTGCTTGGCGCCGCCGGCGTCAATTTCATCATGGGCATTCCCGGTTCCGACGACATCATGCTGAACTATCAGACGACCTCGTTCCACGATGCGCTCTACGCCCGCCGCGTGCTGAACCTCGCCCCGGCCCCGGAATTTGCCGCCTGGCTGGAGCGAGCGGGAATTTTCACCGACGCCTCGGCGGCGAAACTGGGCGAAAGCCTGCCGGCGCCGCTGCGCGCCCTGGCGTTTGGGTGAGGCGGTCATGAACGACGTGATCAAAAATCCCTGGGGCGAGCTGCGCCGCCTCACCGCCGCGCGGATCGCGCTGGGCCGCGTCGGAACCAGCCTGCCGACCGCCGCCCACCTCGATTTCCAATACGACCACGCCCGCGCGCGCGACGCCGTGCATCGGCCGCTCGACGCCGAGGCGGTGGCGGCGGGGCTGCGCGCGCAAAATCTTGACGTGCTGCGCGTTCACAGCGCGGCGCCGGATCGTGCGACCTATCTGCAACGCCCCGACCTCGGCCGCCGTCTCGACGACGCCTCCCGCGTCCTGTTGCATCCACAGCCATGCGATCTCGCCTTTGTGGTCGCCGACGGCCTGTCCTCCTTCGCCATCGAGAATCATGCGGCGCCGTTCCTCGCCACGCTGCTGCCGATGCTGAAGGGGTTTGCGCTCGGCCCGGTGGCGCTGGCCCTGCAAGGCCGGGTGGCGCTTGGCGACGAGATCGGCGCGCTGTTGCAGGCCAAGATCGTGGTCGTGCTGATCGGCGAACGCCCCGGCCTGTCGTCGCCGGATTCCATGGGGCTCTATCTGACCTGGGCGCCGGAAAAAGGCCGCACCGACGCCGACCGCAACTGCATCTCCAACATCCGGCCCGAGGGGCTGGCCTACGAGGCCGCCGCCCGCAAAACCCTTTATCTGCTTGGCGAAGCGCGGCGGCTTTCCTACAGCGGCGTGCGGCTCAAGGACGAGACCGACGCGAATGGCCTGACGCTTGCAAGGGAGAGCCGGCCGGAACTGTCGGGCGCCTGAGGCGGTTGTTGGGGTTTCGGCGGAATCCTTCCGGGACCTCACATGTTGCTCGCCCAAGCCGATCAGACCGCCGCGCTGTTTCGCGCCGACTCCGAGGACGTGGACCATCAAGCCGAACTGCTGCGGGGCTGGAATCAAAGCTATGCGCAGGTCTCCGCCGGCCGCTTTTTCGGTTCGGTGACGGAAGTCGCGCTGGGTCCGGCGCGCATTTTCTCCGAACATACCGGGCAGGCGCTGATGCAGTCGGGCCTGCTGCCCGATGATCTTCTCGCGCTGGGCCTGCCGCTGTCCCTGCCGGGGCCTGCCGTTTTTTGCGGCATGCAGGACGATTTCGATGCGCTGCATGTCTTTTCCGGCGGCAGCGGTTTCGAGTTTCTCTCGCCGGGGGCCATGACCATGGCGGGGCTGGTGGTGCCCCGCGCCGCGCTGATGGATTTGCTGAGCGAGTCCGAGCAGGCCGTGCTGCGCGAAAGATTTGGCTCCGCCCGCCTCGCCCGTGTTGAGGCCGACGCCGCCTCGGGCGCGCGCGATTTTGTGCGCGGGGTGCTCGACATTGCCGAGACCGCGCCGCAAGTGTTGGAAAACCGCCCGATCATGGACGCGCTCGCCAAGGGGCTGTTGTCGAATGTGGCCGCGCTGATTTCCGCCTATGCGGCAAACCCGCGCGAAACCACGCCGGCGCGGCGCTGGGCCATTGTCGCGCAGGCGCGCGATTTCGCCCTGAGCCGCCCGGACGAGCCGACCAGCATCGCCGAGCTTTGCCGGGAGACTGGGGTGAGCCGGCGCACGCTGCAAAATTGTTTTCAGGAGGTTCTGGGCATGAGCCCGGCCCATTTCCTGCGCGCCGTACGCATGAACGGCGTGCGCCGCATGTTGCGCGGCGCCGCCTCGGTGACCGAAGCGGCCGCGCATTGGGGCTTCTGGCATTTCGGCCATTTCGCCAGGGATTACGCCGCCCTGTTCGGCGAATTGCCGTCGCAGACCCATCGTCGCCTCAACCCGCGCCGGCCGCACTGAAGCGCAACGGATCGAGGCGACGGCGCCTCACGCCGCGGCGAGATCGTGCACAAAACTCTCGACGGTGCGTCTGAGATCGTCGGCCTGGTTCGACAATCCGCCCGACAGCGACATCAGCTGGCTGGAGGCCGATCCCGTCATATTGGCGGCCTGGCCCACCTCCGAGATGTTATGCGTCACCTCCTCGGCGCCCGTGGCCGCCCTCTGGCAATTGCTGGCGACTTCGACAATGGCGCCGCCTTGCTGCTCGACCGAGGTGGCGATGGCCACCGAGACGTCTTTGACGTCCGACAGGGTTTTGACGATCTCGTCGATGGACGCGACCGTCGAATTGGTCGCCTGCTGCATTTCCGCGACCTTGCTGGAAATGTCGTCGGTCGCCTTGGCGGTTTGCAGGGCGAGTTGCTTCACCTCCGACGCGACCACCGCGAAGCCGCGGCCCGCCTCGCCGGCCCGGGCGGATTCGATGGTGGCGTTGAGGGCGAGCAGGTTGGTTTGATTGGCGATGTTGCGGATCAGGTCGACGACTTCGCCGATGGCCGAGGCGTTGGCGGACAGCGCGTTGATCTGCGCATTGGTGGTTTCCGCCTCCTTGAAGGCGTCCTCGGCGATTTTCGCGGAATGATTGACCTGACTGGTGATTTCCCTCACCGAAACCGCCAGTTCTTCGGAGGCGGAGGCCACCGTCTGGACGCTGTGCGACGCCGAGGCGGCGGAGGTCGCGACGACGCTGGCCTGCCGCGACGTTTCTTCCGCGGTGGACGCCAGGGCGCGCGCGGCGGCGGCGACTTCGGACGACGACCGCCCGAAGCCATTGGCCAGATCCTGCATATGCGTCACGAATTTGCTGGCAAGCGTCTCGCGCCGCTGCAGCCGCTGGCGGCCCGCCTCTTCCCGCGCGGCTTCCTCCTTGCGCTGCGTTTCGGCGTTCCGCAGGCATTGGCGCATGCCCATCAGCTCCCGCGCCATCTCGCCGATTTCATCCTGACGTTCGCCGTCCGCCACCTCCGTCGCATAATCGCCGCGGCCGACCGCGCTCATGGCGGCTTTGAGCGCGCCCAGCGGATGCGTGACATAGCGGCTGACGACCAACAGCGCCGCGCCCACAGCCGCAAGGAATCCAGTCCCGACGCCGAGCGCGGTCCAGAGAATGGTGGAAAGGACGGAGGCTGTGAGATTGTCCGAAGCCTTGCCGATCGAAGCGACGACTTTTTCGGTGAGGTCGATCTGCGACGCCATAACCTGGACCAGAGCCGGCTCGCATTGGGATTTCATGTTCTCGGAGGCTTTGGCGTTGCCTTCCGGATCAGTCGAATTCGCCATGCTGATGGTCGTGGCGCATGTTCTGTCCAGGTGGTCATGAAAAGTTCGCCCGAGGGCGTCCAGCGCCGAGGCGAAATCCGGCAGGTTGCCGCGCGCTTTGGCGATGTAGGCGTCAAAGTTCTTGACCGAGTTCAGGCGGTTTTCGATGGCGGTTTGATTGCCTTCGTCGCTTGTGGAGGAGATGTTTTGATACAGAGCGGAGACGGCGGCCTGCGCATGACGATTAGCCCGCGCCAACTGGATCGTTCCGGTCGCCGGTCCGTCGATCAACTGGCTGTAGGCCGTATCGACGCCGCGCAACTGGTAAAGCGCGACGCCCAGCCCCAGCGCGGCGATGCCGCCGAGGACGATCATCTGGCTGGCGACCTTCCTGCCAATGCTCCAATCAACGTATCGCATCTGTGTGTCTCTGCTGCAAAAAGGCTCAAGCCCAAGCGGAGGATATTGTTGTGAAAAACATTAAACAAATCGTGTATAGATACAGATAAGCATTTGGTATTATGTTTTTTAATTACAGCTACGCAAATATAGCGCAGGGGAAATATTATTACGGTAAGGCATGGTATGCTGGAGATGCGAGCAAACGGGGGGCGTCGTTCATAGGCCCAGCCTGTCCGCGAACCCGTTCGCCCCCGCACGCAGGCGAGGGAGACACGCCTTTTGGGTCCATAAGCATCGAGAAAGCTTAATAAATTTGCTTTTTACAACCGGAAGACGAGAGATGGCGAGCGAGTTGTATTTAGGCAACAATGCGGCGGTTTGTTGTTGGCTGTGCGGTGAAAAACCGATGCGGCGATTGATAAAACGACTGAATCATGTTCGTCTATGAAGACACGGCGCGACGAGCGAGAATGATCGTCGAAGTAAAACTAAAGTTCAGTCCGCGTGAGAGCGATCCCGGCGTCGCCGACTTTCACGTCTCTTGAAATTCATAGGTGAATTTTGCGCAATCTTCTTCTCTCCTCCGTCGCTTTCACGGTTCTGGCCGGTTCGGCCGTGGCCGCCGATCTCCCGTCCACCAAGTCCGCTCCGGTCTTCACGCCGGCGCCCGCGTTCAGCTGGACCGGCGTCTATGTCGGCGTTTACGGCGGCGGCGCTTTCGGCGACGGCAAGAGCACGGCGGTGAACTTCGGCCTCAAGACCAGCGCCAGCCCGAATGGTGGAACGGCCGGCGGCCTGGTCGGCTACAACTATCAGTTCAGCCCCAATTTCGTGATCGGTCTCGAAGGCGAAGGCGGCTGGCAGGGTCTCGAAAGCTCCACCACCATCTTCGGCGTCACCACCAAGTCGAGCACCGATTATGCCGCCCGCATTCGCGGCCGCCTGGGCTACGCCCTGGGCAACGCCTTGATCTTCGTCGCGGGCGGCGCGTCCTTCTCCGACCTGAAATTGTCCGTGTCCTCGCCGGGCGCGAACTCCTACGCGATCACCAAGGACAGTGTGGGCTGGACCATCGGCGGCGGCGTCGATTACGCCTTCACGCCCAACTGGATCGCCCGCGTCGAATATCTCTACGACGAGGTCCCGTCGGCGACCTATGGGTTCCTCTCCGCTTCGGGGCTGACCTATGACGACGTGCGCGTGAAGTCGAGCGAAAGCACTGTTCGCGCGGCGATCATCTACAAGTTCGGCTTGCCCGAGGCGGCGCCGCTGGTCGCGAAATACTGAGCCGACTTTCCATCGCCCAGCATCAGCCCGGCTTTCGCGAGCCGGGCTTTTTCGTGGCCGCGGCCGCCCGCAGGGATGGGAGCTCATTCTTCACCGGCCCTTAATTTGCCTTACTTACGCTCGACAAGGCGCAGTTCAATGCAAATTCGGACCGGCACTCATGGCGCGAAAGAAATCGGGCGGCGAGCGGATCGAGCCGACTTTCGACGCCGCCGCGCCCAGGGTCGAACCTGAATCGCGCGCGCAGCCCGAAGCCGAGCCGAAGCCCCAAGCCAAAAAAGCGAAAGCCGCCGCCAAGCCCCGGCGGAAAAGCCGCTCGCTGATTGGCGGGCTGATCTATTGGACTTTCGTTCTGGGGGTCTGGGGAGTGATCGGCGTTGGCGGTCTGGCCGTCTATTACGGCTCGCAACTGCCGGCCATCGACCAGCTCGCCGTGCCCAAGCGCCCGCCCAACATCGCCATTCTCGGCGTGGACGGCAGCCTGCTCGCCAATCGTGGCGACACCGGCGGCGCGGCGGTGCGGCTGCAGGATCTGCCGCCCTATCTGCCCAAGGCGTTCGTCGCCATCGAGGATCGCCGTTTTTACAGCCATTACGGCGTCGATCCCATCGGCGTCGCGCGCGCGCTGGCGCGGAACGCCCTGGGGCGCGGCGGCATGCAGGGCGGCTCGACGCTCACCCAGCAGCTCGCGAAAAACCTGTTCCTGACGCAGGAGCGCACGGTGTCGCGCAAAATCCAGGAGGCGATCCTGGCGCTGTGGCTGGAGCGCAAATATTCCAAGGATCAGATTCTCGAACTCTATCTCAACCGCGTCTATTTCGGCAGCGGCGCTTACGGCGTGGACGCGGCGGCGCTGAAATATTTCGGCCATCCCGCGAAGGACGTCACGCTGGCTGAAGCGGCCATGCTGGCGGGCCTGATGAAATCGCCGTCGAAACTCGCGCCCAACCATTATGAGAAGGCGGCCATCGAGCGCGCCGACCAGGTGGTCGCCGCCATGGCGCAGGAGGGCCACATCACCGAGGCCATGGCGAAGCTGGCGCTGGCGAAACCCGCCCATGCCGTAAAGGGCAAGGATTCCAGCACGCTGAATTACGCCGCCGACTATGTGATGGATGTGCTCGACGACACCATCGGCGCCATTGACGAGGACATCGTCGTCACCTCGACGATCAATCCCGCCATGCAGACGGCGGGCGAAAAGGCGCTGAACACGGTGCTGGCGCAAAGCGGCGGCAAGTTCGGCGTAACCCAGGGCGCGCTGGTGTCGCTGGATTCGACCGGCGCCATCCGCGCGCTGATCGGCGGGCGCAATTATGAGGAAAGCCAGTTCAACCGCGCCGTGTCCGCGCGCCGCCAGCCCGGCTCCTCGTTCAAGCCTTTTGTGTATCTCACCGCGCTGGAAAAGGGGCTGACCCCCGATTCGACCCGCGAGGACGCGCCGATCGACGTGAAGGGTTGGCAGCCGGAAAACTCGACCCATAAATATATGGGCGAGGTCAATCTCACCACGGCGCTGGCCTTGTCGCTCAATACGGTGGCGGTGCGGCTCGGCCTCGAAGTCGGCCCGCGCGCGGTGATCGACACAGCGCATCGACTCGGCATCGGCTCCAAACTGGATCCGAACGCCTCCATCGCGCTGGGCACGTCGGTGGTGTCGCCGCTGGAGCTGGTCACGGCTTACGTGCCCTTCGCCAATGGCGGCATCGGCGTGCAGAGCCACATCATCACCAAGGTGCGGACGGCCGACGGCAAGCTGCTCTACGCGCGCAAAGGCTCCAGCAACGGCCGGGTGATCGACCCGACCTATGTGGCCATGATGAATTCCATGCTGGAGCAGACCCTGATCATCGGCACGGCGCGCAAGGCCGACCTGCCCGGCTGGGAGGCGGCGGGCAAGACCGGCACCAGCCAAGATTACCGCGACGCGTGGTTCGTCGGCTACACCAGCCAGCTCACCACCGGCGTCTGGCTCGGCAATGACGACAATTCGCCGACGAAAAAGGCCTCGGGCGCCAATCTGCCGGTGGACATCTGGAGCCGTTTCATGCGCGAAGCCTTGAAGGGTCAAGTGGTCGCGGGCCTGCCGAGCGGCGGCTGGCGCAGCGAAAGCCTGGGCGGGCTGGCCTCCTCGCTATGGCCGCAGCCGGAGACGCCGCAGCCCCCGCCGCCGGACCAGCCGGTTCAGCATCTCGACACCAGCAATCCCTCCGCCCCCGCCGTGTTCTCCGGCGCGGGACGCGGATCGCCGCTGCCGATGCCGCCGCAACAAGTGGAGCGGGTTCCCCAATACGACCGTCAGGCCCCGCAGTTCGATCGCGACGAGGACCCGATTCCGCCCGCCGATATTCCCGAGGGGCGGCGCCAGGCGCGCGACGACCGCAATTTCTTCGAAAAGCTGTTCGGCGACGAGTGAGCGCGGATTTAGCCGCGCGCGCGAAAGGCGACGGAACGATCTCCCGCCCGGCGCATTGAGCACCGGTTCGCGCCCGTCCGGCGCGGACGCGGAGAAAAATCATGAAGGGTTTCCGCGTCTTGTTTGGCGCTGTGCTGGGCGCGGCCGTCACAGCGGCTTCTGCCGCGCCGGCGCGTCCGGGCGACATCAGGGTGCTGCACGGCGTATCGTTCTATGAGGGCGATCCCGGACCGATCGGCGCGGGCAAGGCGCCGGGCGCGCGGGAGCCGGACATGCGTCTGGTGATCGGCCCTTCCGGCGCCGCGCTCTATTTCAACACGCTGTATGGCGAGCACGAGGGCGCCGCCAATTGCGTGGTGCGTCATCGCGTCGTTTTCGACGACTGGGATCGCGATCACCCCTATGTCCGGGTTTGCCGCAATCCGGGCTGAGGCGGGCTGCGACAATTTGGGGCGGTTGACAAGGAGCGGGGATATGGCGTTCATGTCGCCATGACGCACGCTCGAATCCCGTCTTTCGCAGGGTATTGGCGCTCCTTTTAGGGAGCGGCCATGCGTTCATCCATAACCATGGCCGCCGTATCGGCAGGCGTGTGGTTGAAACTCAATATCGCGTGACGGTGCGGCGGCCTTCAAGGAGGCAAGCCGTGATATTCTCGAACAAGGTGGAATGGCCCATCGAGCCGGAGCGCTGCGCGCTGCTCGTGCATGACATGCAGCCGCATTATCTCGACGCGCTCTCCGCCGACCGCCGCGACCAGATCGTCGCCACGGCGCGCGCGCTGTGCGAAATCAGTTCGCGGCAGGGCGTCCCAATCTTCGCATCGCATGTTCCGCGGGCGCGCCGCCTCGATGAACGCGGGCTGATGGCGGACATGTGGGGGCCCGGGCCTTCGCTGGCGAATTGCGATTTCGAGCCGGCCCTCGGCCTCGACGCCCATCATGTCCGGCCGCTCGTCAAACGCAGCTACAGCGCCTTTTTCGGCAGCGATTTCGAGCTTTTGCTGCGCCGTCTCGGGCGGGACTCCTTGCTGATCGTCGGCGTCCACACCTCGATCGGCTGCCTCTATTCGGCGGTGGACGCCTTCGCGCGCGACATCAGGGCGTTTGTCGTCGCCGACGGCGTGGCGGACATGGACGAGGCGGCCCATGCGGCGGGGCTGGCCGCCGCCGCCAAAACCTGCGCCCGCGTGGTCGAGAGCGCGGAGGCGGTCGCGGCCCTGTCGCCCAAACCGCGACGCCGAATTTCGGAAAGCCGCGCCTATGACGTCTGTTGAGGCGACGTCACAGCGCCTCCAAAAACCGCACCGCGCGCCCGGTGGAGGGCGTCAAAATCTCGCCCTCCCACATCACCTTGGCGCCGCGCACGAACGTCCCGACCGGCCAGCCCTTCACGGGCTTGCCGTCATAAGGCGTCCAGCCGCAGCGCGAGGCGATCCACTCGTTGCGGATGGTCTGCGCGCGATTGAGATCGACGATGGTGAAATCGGCGTCATATCCCCGGGCGATACGGCCCTTGCCGGCGATCTGGAACAGCCGCGCCGGCCCCGCGCTGGTGAGATCGACGAAACGCTGCAGGGTCAGCCGCCCGGCGTTGACGTGGTTGAGCAGGGTGGGGACCAGCGTCTGCACGCCGGTCATGCCCGAGGGGCTGTCCGGATAGGGCTTGGCCTTTTCCTCCAGCGTGTGCGGCGCGTGGTCGGAGCCGAGCACGTCCACCACGCCCTGCCGCAAGCCGTCCCACAGCGCATCGCGATGACGCGGGGCGCGCACCGGCGGATTCATCTGAATCAGCGTGCCAAGCCGCGCGTAATCGTCGGCGGTGAGCGTCAGGTGATGCGGCGTCACCTCGACGCTGGCGAGATGCTTGTAGGCCGCCAGAAACTCGATTTCCTCGGCGGTGGTCACATGCAGGACATGGACGCGCGCGCGATGCCGCTCCGCCAGCGCGATCAATCGCTTGGTGCTGGTGAGCGCCGTCAGTTCGTCGCGCCAGACCGGATGCGAGGCGGGATCGCCGGGGATGCGCTCGCCCTTGCGCGCGTTCAGCCGCGCCTCGTCCTCGCTGTGGAAGGCGGCGCGGCGGCGGATATGTTTCAATACTTCGCCCACGCCCTCGTCGTCGGCGATCAGCAGCGAACCGGTAGAGGAGCCCATGAACACCTTGATGCCCGCCGCGCCCGGCAGGCGCTCCAGTTCGGCGGCGTGTTTGGCGTTGTCCTGCGTGCCGCCGACCCAGAAGGCGAAATCGCAATGCATCCGCGCATTGGCGCGCGACACCTTGTCGGCCAAAGCCTCGGGCGTGGTGGTCAGCGGGTTGGTGTTGGGCATTTCAAACACGGCGGCGACGCCGCCGAGCACGGCCGCGCGCGAGCCGGTTTCGAGGTCTTCCTTGTGCGTCGGGCCGGGCTCGCGGAAATGCACCTGGCTGTCGATCACGCCAGGCAGGATGTGCAGACCTCGGCAATCGACGGTTTCGCCGGCGTCGGCCGTCGCGAGGTCGCCGATGCGGGCGATCTTGCCGTCGATCACGCCGACGTCCGCTGCGCCAACGCCATCCTGGTTGACCAATGTTCCGCCGCGCAGGATCACATCATAGCTCGTCACGGGCGCTCTCCGATTTATTTACCGGTTTGGGACCAAGTTTTGCATGGGGGCGTTACCTAGGCGGCTTAAGCGCGTCCGCCCGCGGGCGCAACAAAAAGGTGAGGCGAAGGCGACGACATGAAAGCAGCCAAACTCTCCGATCGCGGTCTGGTTCGCGTCAGCGGCCCGGACGCGCGCGGTTTCTTGCAGGGCCTCGTGACCGGCAATGTCCAGACGTTGGAGCCGGGCGAGGCGCGCTGGGCGGCGCTGCTGTCGCCGCAGGGCAAAATCCTGTTCGATTTCCTGATGAGCGCGGCCGACGACGCGGTTCTGCTCGATGTGAAGGCGGAGCAAGCCGCAGATTTGGTCAAGCGCCTGACCATGTACAAGCTGCGCGCCCAGGTCGAGGTGGCCAACGAGACGGAAAAATCCACCGTGATCGCCCTTTATGGCGGCCCGGTTGCGGAAGGGGCCAGGGATTCGCGTCACCCCGATATGGGCGCCCGCCTGATCGTGGCGGCGGCCAGCGCGGATGCGACGCTGCTGACCCTCGGCGGCGACGATGGCCTCGCCGATTACGCAGCGCATCGCATCGCCCTGGGCGTCCCTGAAGGCGGCGTCGATTTCGCCTATGGCGACGCCTTTCCCGCCGAAGCGGACATGGATCTGTTCAATGGCGTGGATTTCAAGAAGGGCTGTTTCGTCGGGCAGGAGGTGGTGGCGCGCATGCATTATCGCGCCACCGTTCGCACCCGCGTGACAAAAGTTCTGCTGGAAGGCGTCGCGCCGCCGCCGGGGGAGACGATCACGGCCGGCGACAAAGCGGCGGGAACCATGGGGTCGAGCGCGGGCGGGGTCGGACTCGCCCTGCTGCGGCTCGATCGCGTGGAGGAGGCGACGCAGGCCGGCCTGCCGCTGAAAAGCGGCGAGACCGTGCTGCGGCTGGCTTAATCCGCCTTGGGCGGCGAAAACTGGTTGAACGCCTGCAGCGCGTGGCTGGAATACATCACTGACGGCCCCGCGCCCATATAGATCGCCATGGCCAGCGTCTCCTCGACTTCCGCGCGGGTCGCGCCCAACTGCGCGGCCGCCTTGGCGTGAAAGGCGATGCAATCGTCGCAGCGCACCGCCACGCCAATGGCCAGGGCGATCAGCTCCTTGGTCTTGGCGTCGAGCGCCCCCGCCTTGGTCGCGCTTTGCGCCAGGGCGGAAAAATTCTTCATGGTTTCGTTGGAGCCGGCGCCGCCGCGCAGGTCGCGCAGCAGGGCGGACAGGGTTTGCGTCGCTTGCGGCCAATCGGAAATCATCGCCAACCTCGTCTGTCGCGTGTTGGCGAACAAATATTCGATTATTCGTAATTATGCAACTGCAATTCCAGCTCGTCGGGGGCGCTTCTGGACTCTTCAGGGCGGTGGGCCAGCGCCGCCATGCAGCCCATGGCGGCCAGCAGGCAGATCGTGGCGACGCCGAAGCCCAACAGATTCATCAGGCCCGACAGGGCGGCGACGGCGGCGACGGCCGCGGCCACGGCGTCGCCGAGGCCGGTGGCGAACAGGATGGCGCGCCGAGCCTCCTCGTCGAACCGGCGCGCGGCGAACAGGATCAAGCCCCAGGCCAGGGTCGCCGCCCCCATCAATTGCGCGGCGATCGCGCCGGCGCGCCCGAGATCGAGCCCGATCAGTTCGCCGAACTTGGTCGGCGCGATCACGAAGGCGAGGCCGAACGCCACCGCGAGCGCGGCGAGAAGGACGAGAGAGATTTTCCGGGACATGCCCACGGCTCCGAAACCCGGACGCGGAGCCTGCATGCCCGCGCCTGCATTCAACGAAACACGTGTCTTCCCCACTGGTTCCGGGGACGCGCCGAACGGTTTCCTCCTGGGACGACTTGTTCTAAGTCTGACCGCATGAACGAAGTTTTGAAACGCGCGATCTCGCATGAGGATGGCCTGCTGCGCTGTCCCTGGCCGGGCCATGATCCGGTCTATCTGGCCTATCACGATCAGGAATGGGGCGCGCCCGAGCGCGACTCGCGCGCGCTTTACGAAAAGCTGGTGCTCGATGGGTTTCAGGCGGGCCTGTCGTGGATCGCCATCCTGCGCAAGCGCGACAATTTCCGCGCCGCCTTCGATGGGTTCGACCCGCTGAAGATCGCCGCCTATGACGAAGACAAGATCGCGAGTCTGATGCAGGACGCGGGCATCGTGCGCAACCGCGCCAAGATCGCCGGCGCCGTCGCCTCCGCGCGGGCCTATCTCGAAATCGAGGCGGGGCAGGGGTTCGCCCACTACCTTTGGGATTTTGTCGACGGTCGCCCGATCGTCAACCATTTCGCCAGCCTGTCGGAGGTTCCTGCGGCGACGCCGCTGTCCGAGAAAATTTCGCGCGACCTCAAGCGGCGCGGCTTCAAATTCTGCGGCCCGACCATCATCTACGCCTTCATGCAAGCGGTGGGCATGGTCAACGATCATCTGGTGGACTGCTGGCGGCACGCGCAATGCGCGGGGGAGCCGCATCCGTGAACGGCGGGCCGTCGCGGGAAGCTCCGCCGCGCGCCTGGCAGCGCATGTTGTCGGGCCGCCGCCTCGACATTCTCAATCCCTCGCCGTTCGATGTGGAGATCGAGGACATCGCCCACGGTCTCGCCCGCGTCGCGCGCTGGAACGGCCAGACGCGCGGCGGCGAAATCTTTTCCGTCGCCCAGCATTCCGTGGCGGTGGCGGACATTGTGGCGCTGATCGAGCCGGCGGCGCCGGCGCGCTGGCTGTTGTTCGCCCTGCTGCACGACGCGCCGGAATATGTGATCGGCGACATGATCTCGCCGTTCAAGGCGGCGTTGGGCGGCGTCTATCATGAGGTGGAGTCGCGGCTGGCGCAGGCGATCCTGCAGCGGTTCGCGCTCAAGCCCGAACCGCCCGCCGCCTTGGCCCGGCTCACCAAGCGCGCCGATCGGATTTCCGCTTATTTCGAAGCCACGCTTTACGCCGGTTTCGACGTGGGCGAGGCGAAAACGTTGTTTGGCGCGCCGAACTTCGCCTTCGAGCGGGTCGCGCCGCTGTTCGCGGCGGTCGCGCCCGAGGCGGCGCAGGCCGCCTTCCTGCAAAAATTCGCTGAAATCGAGGGGCGGCTGTGATGGGCGACACGCTATTGTCGCGCCAAAGGCTGAGGGTCGCGATCCGGCGCGGCGCCGATTGCTACGGAGGCGGGATGTTCGGTATGGAGACGGTATGAACGAGGCGCGCCCGCCCATCGCCGTCGAAATCAACCTCACCGCCGCGATTGTCGCGCTGCGCGGCGACGCGCCGCTGATCCTGGTGGCGCGGGCGGCGACCGGCGCGGCGGCGGCGGCCTTGCCCTCCGGCCCGTTCGACCCGGTCAACCATCGCACGTTCGAGATCGGCCTGCGCGGCTGGGTCGCCGAACAGACCGGCGCCCCGGTCGGCTATGTCGAGCAGCTCTATACGTTCGGCGACCGCGGGCGCCACAGCCGCGCCGACAGCCGCGATCCCCATGTGGTGTCGGTCGGCTATCTCGCGCTGACCCGTCTGTCCGGGGCGGGGCGGGTGATCGCGCCGGGCGCCGGCTTCGCCGAATGGTATCGGTTTTTCCCGTGGGAAGACTGGCGGCAGGGCCGGCCGGCCTTGCTCGACAGCGTGATCATGCCCGGTTTGCGCGCGCTGGTGGCGCGCGGCGAGGGGACGGGCCTGAAGCGCGGTCTGACCCGCGTCGAGCGCGTCCGCGCCCTGTTCGGCGACGAGGGCGAGCGTTTCGACGAGGAAAACGTGCTCGACCGCTATGAACTGCTCTATGAGGCGGGGCTGATCGAGGAAAGCGTGCGCGACGGCCGCGACCCCGCGCCGGGATTTTCCGAAAATCCAAGGCTCGGCGAAAGCATGCAGGCCGACCATCGCCGCATTCTGGCCACCGCCATGGGGCGGCTGCGCGCCAAGCTGAAATATCGCCCGGTGATTTTCGAGCTGATGCCGGAAAGTTTCACCCTGACGGAATTGCAGACCACGGTCGAAGCGATTTCGGGCCGGCATTTGCACAAGCAGAATTTTCGCCGTCTGGTTGAGGCCTCGGCCGTGGTGGAAGCGACCGGCCAGATGTCGCACGCCACCGGCGGCCGACCCGCCGCCTTGTTCCGTTTTCGCCGCGAAGTGTTGCAGGAACGTCCGGCGCCGGGGCTGCGGGTAGGCATACGCGGGTAAATTTGGGGTAAACTCCGCTCTGGTCGTGGACGGATTTCGCGCTATAGTCACGGCTCGGCAATGGAAGGACTTGCTATGGCGGCGCCGGGCGAGGCGATCCAGACTCACGGGTGGCTGATCGCATGCGACGATCAGGCGCGTGTCGTGCGCCGACATTCCGCCAATCTCGGGGATATTTTCCCGCAGGCCGGGCCTTTGCTCGGCGCGCGCCTGCGCGAACTGCTCGGTTCCGAGGAATCGCACCGCCTGCGCAACTTGCTGTCGCGCTTTTCCGCGCCGGCGCGCCCGGCTCTGGTGTCGGGGTGCCGTTTTCCCGGCGTGGAAGGCGCGTTCGACGCCGCCGTTCATTTCAACGGCGAGGACATGGTGCTGGAGCTCGAAATGAGCGACGCCCACAGCGGCCTCGCCGCGCTCGACCGCGCCGCCGCTTTGATCGACCGGCTCGACGATCTCGCCGGTCCCGACGAAATCGGCAAGCGCGCCGCCATGCTCGTGGGCGCCGCGCTCGACGCCGAGCACACGTTTTTCCTGTTGCTGGAGGCGGACAACGCCCGGTTGGCCGGGGCCTATCGGCGTCTCGGCGCGCCGCCGCCCGCGCCGGAAAGCCTGCAGGCGTTCTGGCCGGGCCGGCGGCTGTTCGCCGTCGGCGATGTCGACGCTCCCGAAATTCCCTTGCGCTCGGAGCCGGACATGCTGCCGCTCGACGCCGGCATGACCGCCCTGCGCGCGCCTGGCGAGCCCTTGCGGCAATGGCTGCGCGAGGCGGGTTTCCGCTCGGCGGCTTTCCTGCCGGTGGCGTCAGACGGTTTGCGGCTGGCGTTGATCGTCGGGCTGGGCCGCCAGCCGCGCTTCCCCGGCCTGGGGCTGCGCGGCGCACTCGAGCTGTTTGCGGAAGCTCTGGCCCTGCGTCTCAGGCTGGTGTTGCCCGCGCATCACCAGCCCTGGGCGCCGGACGCCCCGGCGGACCCTCTCAGCGTGCTGATCGTCGAGGACCAGCACATGGTGGCGACGCAACTCGCCGCGGCGCTCGATGAAGCCGGCGCGCGGGTGGTGCGCATTTGCGGCACGGTGAGCGCGGCGCTGGACGCGCTCGACGAGACGTTCGACGCCGCTCTGCTCGACTACACGCTGGGAGGGGAAAATGTGATCCCGGTCGCCGAGCAATTGGAGGCGCGCGGCAAGCCGTTTGTGTTCGCCAGCGGCCATGGCGACGATCTCGACCTGCCGCTGGCTTTCGCCGGCAAGCCCATCGTGGGCAAGCCGTACAAGATCGACAAGATCGTCGCCGCCCTGCGCGCGGCGAAAGGGAAGTAGGGCGCGCGCATAGTCCGGAAAGGCGTGCGCGGTTTTCGGAACAGACGCCGCGCTAAAATAAAATATCGAGCGCGAAATGGGGGGGAAGGCGGCCTTAGGCCGCCGCTCCGCAGCACTTCTTGTATTTCTTGCCGGACCCGCAGGGGCAGGGGTCGTTGCGGCCGGCGCGCTCGCCCAGCACCACCGGCGCGTTCTTGATGCTGATCTCGCCCGCGAAATGCCAGCGCTTTTCCGGGCCTTCGCGATTGAACAGCGACTTTTCCTTGTGCGGCAGGGGCTTGCCCTTATGAATGAAATGGGCGGTGAAGGTCACCGTGCCCATTTCGTCGCCTTCAAGGCCGTTCTCGGTCTCGTGAATGTCGATGCCGAGCCATTCGGAATTGGCCCAGTTCGTCGTCGATTCGCGATCGAACGTCTTGCGCTGCTCCGCCGTCAGGGTCTCGCAGAGATAGTCGATATCGTGCTTGACGAAGGCGCTGTAGCGCGAGCGCATCAACGCTTCCGCCGTCGGCGGCGCCGCCGTGCGGGCCAGATAAGGGCCGCAGCAGGCGGCGAATTCGCGTTTGTCGTCCTCGCGGACGCGGCAGGGGCAGATGTCTTGGGTCATGCCGGCATAACTAGACGATTCCGCGCGTCGCGCAAGCGCGCGAACTCACCGCGCCTGCGACATGGGGACGCCGCCGGGATCAAGCACGCCGAAGGGGCTGGTCTTCGCCGATTCCGCCTTCGCTTCGACCGGCGCGGTCGCGGCGGTTTCCGACGGGCGCAGGCCTGTCGCGGTCCGCGCCGCCGGTTGCGGCGGGGCCGGCTCTACAGTGGCGGGACTCGCGGGTTCGGGGCCGGGTTTCGGCGTCAACTTGATCGTGCGCACGGTCTTGACCTTCACAGGGGCGGGCGAGGGCGCGGCGATTTCTTGCGGCGGCGCGGCTTCGGGCGCGGGGGCTGGGTCGTCGGCGACCTGCGGCGCCGCTTCGGCGGGGGGCGCCGCCTCGGGCTTGGCCGCATTGCGCGCCGTCCCATGGGCGATGCCGAGTTTGACGGCATCGTCGCGATCGACACAGACATGCTTGGACACGCGGTAAATCTGGCC
The DNA here is from genome assembly GCF_900187365.1 of Rhodoblastus acidophilus. Classification (GTDB taxonomy): domain Bacteria; phylum Pseudomonadota; class Alphaproteobacteria; order Rhizobiales; family Beijerinckiaceae; genus Rhodoblastus; species Rhodoblastus acidophilus. Next base: position 745,704 of record NZ_FYDG01000001.1, on the reverse strand, counting down.
GCGTGGACAATTGGCGGACTGCGCCGCGTTGCTGGCCCCGACAAGAGCGATGAGGGAAAGGACGAGCATTCTCTTCATGCCGCTCGCTTACATTAAGATTGCGGCAATGTTTTAGCAGCCAACGCGCCCCCTTGCCTTTTGCGTCCTGGAGCCGCATAGGCTGGTCCCACCTTCCGACAGCGAGCGCGAACCATGGGTTTTAAATGCGGCATCGTCGGCCTGCCGAATGTCGGCAAGTCGACCCTTTTCAACGCTCTGACGCAGACGGCGGCGGCGCAGGCGGCCAATTATCCCTTCTGCACCATCGAGCCGAATGTCGGCGACGTCGCCGTGCCGGACAAACGCCTCGACGTGCTGACGAAGATCGCGGGCTCCAAGGAGATCATTCCGACCCGGCTGACCTTCGTCGATATCGCCGGCCTGGTGCGCGGCGCCTCCAAGGGCGAAGGCTTGGGCAACCAGTTCCTCGCCAATATCCGCGAATGTGACGCCATCGCCCATGTGGTGCGCTGCTTCGTCGATGGCGACATCACCCATGTCGATGGCGACGTCGATCCTATCAGGGACATCGACACGATCGAGACCGAGCTGATGCTGGCCGATCTCGAATCGTTGGAGAAGCGCGTCAACAATCTGGAAAAGAAGGCCAAGGGCGGCGACAAGGAGAGCAAGGAGCTGCTCGATCTCGTCAACCGCTGTCTCGTGCTGCTGCGCGAGGGCAAGCCGGCGCGGCTGGTCGAGCGGGCGCCGGAGGAGCGCAAGAGTTTCTCACAGCTCGGCCTGCTGTCGTCCAAGCCGGTGCTCTACGTCTGCAATGTCGAGGAAGGCTCCGCCGACAAGGGCAATGAACATTCGCAAAAAGTGTTCGCCCGCGCCGCCGAGGAAGGCGAGGTCGCCGTGGTGGTGTCCGCGCAGATCGAAAGCGAAATCGCGGTGATGCCCGACGACGAGCAGAAGGACTATCTGGAAGCGGTCGGGCTGGAGGAGCCGGGCCTCAACCGGGTGATCCGCGCCGGCTACGGCCTGCTGCACCTGATCACCTATTTCACGGTCGGCCCCAAGGAGGCGCGCGCCTGGACCATCGAGAAGGGCACCAAGGCCCCGGCGGCGGCGGGCGTGATCCACACCGACTTCGAAAAGGGTTTTATCAGGGCCGAGACCATCGCCTATGACGATTACGTCGCCTGCAATGGCGAGGCGGGCGCGCGCGAGGCGGGAAAATTCCGGCTGGAAGGCAAGGAATATGTCGTCGCCGACGGCGACGTGCTGCATTTCAGATTCGCCAACTGACGGGCGGCTTCGGCCGGCTGACGACCGGGTCGTTGATGGCGCCTGTTCGCAAACATGGCCGGGACATCCCGGCCATGACGGCCCATCTCTTCGTCTAAAACTCTTAAGACAAGCGATTCGGAGTCGGGCGCATCAGCCGGCGCCGGGATCGGTCTCGAAGCCGAATTCCATTTCGTCCGGCAGGGCGCCGCAACCGGGGCAGGCGTCGAAATTGGTCAGCTCCGGGCGGGCGTGCGGTCCCGCCGGCGGAAAATTCGGCTTGGCCTTCTCGTCGGCTTTTTCGGTCGCGGGTTGAATCTTGGGCAAAGTCATACCTCCAAGGCTATAAAACGCCTTGCTCAAACCCGTGGCTCGACGCTCTTCCTAGCCGAGAGGCATATATACGCCTTCCCTGTCTTTGCGCATCGTGACGCAATGTCGCAATCGCATGGTTTTCCCAACGGGTGGGAGCGGCTACAAGGCGGCCATGATCGCATCCGCAGTCGACGATTCCCTCCCGGACGCGCAGAAGTTTCACCCGCGCGCGCCAATAGCCCGGCGCGTCGTGCTGGCCGACTTCCGCAGCTATGCCGCGCTGGACTTGAAACCCCAGGCCAAGCTGGTCGCCTTGTCGGGCGACAATGGCGCCGGCAAGACCAACCTGCTGGAGGCGCTGTCTCTGTTCGCGCAGGGCCGGGGGCTGCGCCGCGCCGATCTGTCCGACATGGCGCGCGAGGGCGGCGCCGGGGGCTTCGCCATTTCGCTCGAACTTGAGGGCGAGGCCGGCGGCCCCGTGCAAATGGGCGTCGGCCTTGAGCGAATCGAAGGCGGCGCGCAGCGCAAGTTCCGCCTCGACCGTGAGCCGATCGGCTCGGCGCGCGCCTTCGCCGACCATATCCGCATCGTCTGGCTCACCCCCGCCATGGACGGCCTGTTCACCGGTCCGGCCGGCGACCGCCGCCGCTTTCTCGACCGTCTGGTGCTGGCGGTGGACAGCGAGCATGGCGCCCGCGTCAATGGCCTCGAACGCGCCCTGCGCAACCGCAACCGTCTGTTGGATGAGCGGTTTTCTGAAAGAATCTGGCTCGACGCCGCCGAGCGCGAGATCGCCGAACTCGCCATTGCCGTGGCCAGCGCCCGCCGCGAAACGGTGGAGCGCCTCGCCGCGCTGATCGCCGTCAGTCGCGACGAAAGCTCGCCCTTTCCCTGGGCCGAGATCGCGCTCGACGGCGAGATCGACCGGCTTGTGGCGGACAATCCGGCGCTCGCCGCCGAGGAGCGTTATCGCGCGCTGCTGCGCGATAATCGCGGACGCGACGCCGCCGCGGGCCGCGCCCTGATCGGGCCGCAGGCCAGCGATCTCACCGTGCGCCATGGTCCGAAAACCTGCGAGGCGCGCCGGGCCTCCACCGGCGAGCAGAAGGCGCTGCTGGTCGGGCTGGTGCTGGCTCATGCGCGGCTGGTGGCGGCCATGAGCGGCATGGCGCCGCTGATCCTGCTGGACGAAATCGCCGCGCATTTCGACCCGGCGCGGCGCCGCGCCCTGTTTGACGCGCTCGACGCGCTCGGCGGCCAGATCTGGATGACCGGGGCCGATTCCGCTCTGTTCGACGATCTCGTGGGCCGCGCGGATATTTTCGCGGTGGACCATGGCCGCGTCTCCTCCCTGTCCCGCCCGGAGGGCGCATGAGCGATCTCGCCACGGCCCGCAAAATCCTGAAGCAAGTGTTCGGCTTCGACGATTTCCGCCCGGGGCAGGGGGAGATCGTGGCGGCGGTGCTGTCGGGCGATCCCGTGCTCGCGGTCATGCCCACCGGTTCGGGCAAAAGCCTGTGCTACCAGCTCCCCGCTCTGATGAGCGACGGGTTGACGTTGGTGGTTTCGCCGCTGATCGCGCTGATGCGCGATCAGGTCGGGCAGATGCGGGCGCTCGGCCTGTGCGCCGCCACGCTCAATTCGCAAAGCAGCGAGGAGGAGGCCGGCGAGACCTGGCGCCAGATTCGCGACGGATCGCTCAAACTGCTGTTCGTCTCGCCCGAACGCCTCGCCATGGACGGCCTGACAGAGGCGCTGTCGCGCGGAAAGATCGCGCGCATCGCCGTGGACGAAGCGCATTGCATTTGCGAATGGGGCCACGATTTCCGGCCGGAATATCGCCTGATTCGCCAAAGCGTGGAAAAGCTCGGAGCCATTCAGGCCATCGCCTTCACCGCCACGGCCGACGCCGCCATGCGCGCCGAAATCGCGGAGCGCCTGTTTGATCGCGCGCCCAAAATCTTCCTGCACAGTTTCGACCGCCCCAACATTTCCCTCGCCTTCGCCGCTAAGGACCAGCCGCGCAAGCAATTGCAGCGTTTCCTAGCTGCGCGGCGGGGTCAGAGCGGCATCGTCTATTGCGCCTCGCGCGCCGGGACCGAACGTCTCGCGGAATTCTTTGGCGAACAGGGGTTCGATACGCTGTGCTATCACGCCGGCATCGAGCAGGGGCGACGCAACGCCAATCAGGATCGTTTCCTGCGCGAGGACGGCGTGGTCGCCTTCGCCACCATCGCGTTCGGGATGGGCGTCAACAAGCCGGATGTGCGCTTCGTCGCTCATGCCGACATGCCCTCCAGCATCGAGAGTTATTATCAGGAAATCGGCCGCGCCGGCCGCGACGGCCTGCCCGCCGCCGCCTATACGCTCTATGGGCTCGACGACATGGCGTTGCGCCGCCGCCAGATCGACGAGAAGGATCTGTCCGACGAGCGCCGCCGCTTCGAGCATCAGCGCTTTTCGGCTTTGGCGTCGCTGTGCGAGGCGGTCGCCTGCCGCCGCCAGTTGCTGCTGGCGCATTTCAACGAAAAATCCGAACCCTGCGGCGCCTGTGATTTCTGCCGGGGCGAGATCAAGACCCGCGATGGAACGATCGAGGCGCAGAAGGCGCTCGCCGCCGTCTATCGCACCGGGCAGCGTTTCGGGCAGGCCTATCTGTCCGATCTGCTGATGGGCGCGGACAGCGAGGCGCTGCGCCGCAATCAGCACGACCAGCTCAAAACCTTCGGCGTGGGCGCCGACCGCAGCAAGGCCGAATGGGCCTCGACATTCCGCCAGTTGTTCGCCGTCGGGGCTTTGCGCGCGGCCAGCGCCGAACATGGCGGCTTCGCCCTCACCGAGAAGGGCGACGCGATTTTACGCGGCCGCGAAACCTTCATCCTGCGCGCCGATCCGCCGCGCGAAAAGTCCGCGGGCAAATGGTCGCGCAAACCGGCGCGCGAAATCGACGAATTCGCCTCCGGCGACGGCAAGGTTTTCGAGGCCTTGCGCAAGCTGCGCCGGGAGTTGGCGAAGGACGAAGGCATCGCCGCCTTCATGGTCTTCGCCGACCGCACCTTGTTGGAAATGGCCGAACGCCGCCCTGCGACCCTGGATGACTTGCGCGGGATACATGGCGTCGGCGAGCGCAAGCTGGCGCTTTATGGCGACGCCTTTCTGGAAGCCATCGCGCAAGCGTCGGAGTGACGCCGGCGCCTCAGTTGAGATCGCGCAACCTTTGCGGAAACCGCCGCTCGATCCGGGCGCGGGCGTCGGGCGCGACCCGCACCTGGAACGCCGCGCCGTCGTCCATCGCCTGCCGCTTCAGCACTTCGGTATGGGCGTAGAGCCAGGCCTGGCCCTCGCCATCGGCGGCGTCGAGCCGAATTTCCAGCAGCGCGCGGCCAGCGCCCAACCGGGCCTCGATTCCGTCCAGCAGGATGTCGATCCCATCGCCCGTCAGCGCCGATACCGCGCAGGGCCGCTCATCGCGCGGTTTCCGCGCCGCGGTCTCGCGCAGGCGGTCGCGCTCCTCAGGCGGCAGCAGGTCGGTCTTGTTCCAGACTTCGATCAGCCGGGGATCGTGCGAGTCGATTCCGAGTTCGCCCAGGATTTTCTCGACATCGGCGCCTTGCGCCTCCGCATCTTCGTGCGAGATGTCGCGCACGTGCAGGATGACGTCGGCCTCCAAAACCTCTTCGAGCGTGGCGCGAAAGGCCGAGACCAGCATGTGTGGCAGATCGGAGATGAAGCCAACCGTGTCGGACAGGATGATCCTGCCGCCATGCGGCAGTTTGAGGCCGCGCAGCGTGGGGTCGAGCGTGGCGAACAGCAGATCCTTGGCGAACACGTCCGCCTTGGTCAGCCGGTTGAACAGGCTGGATTTTCCGGCGTTGGTGTAGCCGACCAGCGCCACGATGGGGAAGGGGACGTCGCGGCGGCTCTTGCGATGAAGGCCGCGGGTGCGCTTGACCTGGTCGAGGTCGCGCTCGATTCGCGTCATACGCTCCTGAATCAGGCGGCGGTCGGTTTCAATCTGGGTTTCGCCGGGGCCGCCGAGAAAGCCGAAGCCGCCGCGCTGGCGTTCAAGGTGGGTCCAACTGCGAACCAGCCGCGATTTCTGATAGGCGAGATGCGCCAACTCCACCTGCAGCGCGCCTTCCTTGGTGCGGGCGCGCTCGCCGAAAATTTCCAGAATCAGGCCGGTGCGGTCGATGACCTTGGCGGAAAAGGCTTTTTCCAGATTGCGCTGCTGCACCGGCGACAGGGCGCAATCGACGACGACGAGTTCGGCCTCGCGCTCTTTCGCCAGCGCGGCGATCTCTTCGACCTTGCCCTTGCCGATATAGGTGGCGGGCCTGATTTGCGACAGCAGCACCAGTTCTCGCCCGACCAACTCTACGTCAATGGCCAGGGCCAGCCCCTCGGCCTCGTCGAGGCGCGCTTCGGGCGCGCGCAGCGGCTTGGCCCCGTCGGCATAGGTTGCGGCCCGGTCGGTGAGATAGGGGCCAAGCACGAGCGCACGAGTCCTGTCGCTGTTCCGCGTGCAGGCCTCGCCGCCGAAAACCTCGGTTGTGCTCAAGAAATCAACGACCTCACTTGTCCTGAACTTCCTCGGCCGGGTCGAACATCTGGATCGGATGTCCCGGCATGATGGTGGATATGGCGTGCTTGTAGACCAATTGCGAGTGCCCGTCGCGACGCAGCAGCACGCAGAAGTTGTCGAACCAGCTCACGACTCCCTGAAGCTTCACGCCGTTCACCAGAAAGATGGTCAGCGGGATTTTGTTTTTGCGAACGTAATTAAGGAAAGTGTCCTGTAGGTTCGGGGTGCGTTCGACCGCCATGTTTTTTCCATTCACTTTTTAGACGCCCGTTTAGAACGGTTTTGGCGACGGTTTGCAAGAGTCGCGAATTTTGCAGAAATCGTAGGATTTGCAACAGTCGCGCTACTCGCGGGAGTCGCGCCGCCCATAGCGCAACAGCTTATTAGATGCCCAAGCCCGACAATTAGGCAAGACGTTCTTTTACGCTTGTGGTGTTTTTGCTGCTCATTCAGACACTCTTCACAGCGAATTCATGGAAACACGCCCGCAGTCCCAGCGAGACCGGACCGGGCGCGGCGCACTCCGACGAAGTCTGACCGATCGGACGGCCGTCCAGCCGCACGATCGGCATGACCAGCGTGGTCGCGCCGGAGATGAACGCCTCGGCGGCTTCATGGGTTTCAGCCACGGTGAAGGCGCGTTCGATGACGGGAATGCCCTTGGCGCGGGCGATCTCCAGGATGCGGGCGCGCGTGATTCCCGAAAGAATCGACGAATCGCCGGGATGGGTGCGCAGCGCGCCGGTCTTGTCCACGATCCAGGCGTTGCTCGAGGCGCCCTCGGTGACGAAACCGTCGGCGTTGACCAGCCAGGCTTCATAGGCGCCGGCCTCCTTGGCCTGCTGCTTCGCCAGCACATTGGGCAAGAGGCTCACGGTCTTGATGTCCGGGCGCTTCCAGCGGATGTCGGGAACGGTGATCGCGTTCACGCCTTTGCGCGCCTTGGCCTCGCCCGCGTCGGGATCGTGGCTGCGGGCGAAGGCCACCAGAGTCGTGGGCGTGCCGGCGGGCGGAAACGTGTGCTCGCGCCGCGCGGCGCCGCGCGTGATTTGCAGATAGACATGGCCGAATTGGACGCGGTTGCGGGCGACCAGTTCGCGCATCACGAATCTGAGCGCCGCTTCGCCCAGCGGCGGAGCGAGCCGCAACTCGCGGGCGGAGCGGGCGAGTCGGTCGAGATGGCCGCGCTCGTCGATCAGCGCGCCCTGATAGATTTCAATGACCTCGTAGATTCCGTCTGAAAACAGAAAGGCGCGGTCGTCGATGGACACGCCGGCTTCCGCGTGCCTGACATAGCGGCCATTGACGTAGGCGACCCGGCTCATGCTGTTCTTCCCGTTCATAGAAAACCCAGTCGTTCGGCCGCGACGGCGAGCAGCGCGCCCGCCGCCATGGCCCAGACCGGGCTGCGCGCGGAATAGACCACAAAGCCGGCGGCGGCAAACGTGATCACGGCGGCCAGCGCATTTGTGTCGGCCGCGCGGGCGAGAATGGCCCCGTTCGCCGCCATCAGCCCGACTGCGAGCGGGATCAGCGCCCGTTTCAGCCGCTTCAGTCCCGGCGAATCGGCGTTCTCGCGCAGTTTTCGCGCCAGAGCTAGCGCCAGCAGCGACGACGGTCCAAGCACGCCAAGAGCAGCCGCGCAAAATCCCGCGAAGCCCGCAAGCTCCCAGCCGAACAGCGGGAACACGATCACGTTCGGGCCCGGCGCCGTTTGCGCGATGGCGAAAATTTCCGCGAATTGCGACGAGGTGAACCAATGCTCGCCCTCGACCAATTGGCGATGCGCCTCCGGCAGCACGGCGCCGGCGCCGCCCACGGCCAGCAGCGACAGACCGGCGAAACGCAGGAAAATGCGCGGAAGCAGCGCGTTCACGACCGGCCTCTCCCCTGCAACAGCCAGCTCGCCGGCGCCAGCGCGGCCAGCGCCAACGGCAGCGGCAGCCGCGCCACGGCCACGGCGACGAAGGCCGCGCCGGCGAGACCCCACATCCCCGCGTCGCGCGGCAGGTTCTTCAGCATTTTCAGCGCCGTCCCCAGCGCCAGCCCGGCCGCCGCCGCCGCCGCGCCGAACAGGGCGGCGCGCACATCGGAGTTGTGCGCGAAGGCCGCGAACAAGCTGGCGACGCCGAGCAACAGCGCCAGCGGAGCCGTCAGCAGACCGGCCAAAGCCGCGAGACCGCCGGTCGGCCCGCAAAAGCGGTCGCCGAGCATCAGCGCGAAATTGCAGGTGTTGGCGCCGGGCAGCGCCTGGCACAGGCCGAGCAAGGCCGCGAATTCCGCCTCGTCGAGCCAGCGCCGCTCCTCGACCACGATGCGGCGCGTCAACGGCCCGACGCCGCCAAAGCCGAGCGCGCCAAGTTTGAAAAAGCCAAGAAAGAGATCGATCCGTCGCACGTTGTCAGACTAGCATTGAAGCTGCGAAGATTTTGAACAATTTGTCGCAGGCGGCGTTGGGGGAGGACGTCAAGGCCTACCGGAGACCTCGCATGAAAGCCCTCAATCTCGTCACGCTCATCCTCGTCATCATCGGCGGCCTGAATTGGGGCCTCGTAGCCATAGCCGACGCCAATCTGGTCACGACCGTCGCGTCCCTGTTCGGCGGCGCGCAGAACGCGGTCGCCAAATTGGTCTATCTGATCGTCGGTCTCTCGGCGGTCTATCAGATCGCCCCGCTGTCCAAGGCGTTCCAGATCGACGAAGTGGCCGCCGAGCGCGGCCGCTACTGACGGGAGCGACAAGCCGCGCGTGAAAACAGCGCGCGGCTTGGTCCGATCAGTCGATCGCCAGCGATTTCAATTTTCTATGCAGCGCCGAGCGCTCCATGCCGATGAATTCGGCGGTGCGCGAAATATTGCCGCCGAACCGGTTGATCTGCGCCACCAGATATTCGCGCTCGAACACTTCGCGCGCCTCGCGCAGCGGCAGTCCCATCAGCTTCTCGCCGCCAGCGCCATTCGGGGTCGAAGGCACCAGCGCGCCGATTTCCTGCGGCAGCATTTCGGCGGTGATTTCGGCGTCGGCGTCGCCGCCGGTGAGAATCATCAGCCGCTCCACATTGTTGCGCAACTGGCGGATGTTGCCCGGCCAGTCGTGCGACTGCAGCACGGCCATGGCGTCGTCGGCGATCTTGCGCTTGGGGAGGCCGGAATGGGCGGCGAGCTGGTCCATGAAAAAGGCGATCAGCTCGGGAATGTCCTCGCGGCGCTCCGACAGCGAGGGCACGCGGATCGGCACCACCGACAGCCGGTGGAACAGATCCTCCCGGAACGCGCCTTCCGAGATCAGGCGCGGCAGGTCGCGCGCGGTCGAGGAGATCACGCGCACATCGACATGGACGCGAGTCGTGCCATCGACTCGCGTAAAATTCTGATCCACGAGAACGCGTAAAATTTTGGCCTGGGTGTCGCGCGGCATGTCGGCGACTTCGTCGATGTAGAGCGTGCCGCCATGGGCCTCCTCCAGCGCGCCAGTCTTGCGCGGGCGGCCGTCGCGGGCCTCGACGCCGAACAGTTCGGTCTCCATGGTTTCGGCGGCGATGGCCGCCGCGTTGATCACCACGAACGGTCCGCTCGCCCGGCCGGAGGCGGCGTGGATGGCGCGCGCCGCGAGTTCCTTGCCGACGCCGGGGGCGCCGGAAATGAGGATCCGCGAATTGGCTGGCGCCACTTTCTCGATCAGCTGGCGCAAATGCTGCAGCGCCGGCGAATGGCCTGACAATGTGGTGACTACCGCGCTGCGGGCCTTGAGTTCGGAGACCTCGCGGCGCAGGCGCGACGTCTCGAGCGCCCGCTCGGCCACCAACACCAGACGGTCGGCCTTGAACGGCTTTTCGATGAAATCATAGGCGCCTTGCCGGATCGCGGTGACGGCGGTCTCGATATTGCCGTGGCCGGAAATCATCACCACCGGCAAGGTTTCGTGGTGGCGTTTGACGTTTTCCAGCAATTGCAGGCCGTCGAGCTTGGACCCCTGCATCCAGATGTCCAGGAAGATCAGCGAGGGACGCCGCGCCTCGATCGCCGCCAGCGCCTCGTCGGAATTGCGCGCCGTTCGCGTGGAGTAACCCTCGTCCTCCAGAATGCCGGAGACGAGTTCGCGAATGTCGGCTTCGTCATCGACGATCAGAATGTCATGCGCCATGATTCACCTGGCTCTGCTTCTGTAGCGGGAAATGCAGGCGCACCAGCGCGCCCTGGCCCGAGGCCGCGTCGAGCAGTTCGATGCCGCCGCCGTGGTCCTCGAAAATCTTCTGCACGATGGGCAGGCCGAGGCCGGTGCCCTCCTTGCGGGTTGTCATATAGGGCTCAAGCAGCCGCGCACGGTTCTCGCGCGGAAAGCCCTTGCCATTGTCCTCAACGTCGATGATCGCGGACCCGTTCTCGAAGCGCAGGCTGACGCCGATCTTCGGCAGGCGGTCCTCCATCTCGGTAGCGGCTATGCCTTCGGTGGCGTTCTTCACCACATTGGTCAGAGCCTGCGACAGCAGGCGGCGGTCGAAACGGGCCATTTGCGGTCCTTCCGGCAGGTCGGAGGCGATTTCGATGTCGGGGTGGCCCACGCGCATCAGGAATAGCACCTGCTCGACGCAAGCCTTGAGGTCGTCTTCCTGCAACTGCGCCTTGGGCATGCGCGAGAACGACGAGAATTCGTCGACCATGCGCTTGATGTCATCGACCTGCCGGATGATCGTGTCGGTGCACTGGTCGAAGATTTCCTTGTCGTTGACGATCACGCGGCCGTATTTGCGCTTGAGCCGCTCGGCGGAGAGCTGGATCGGGGTCAACGGATTCTTGATCTCATGGGCGATGCGGCGGGCGACGTCGGCCCAGGCCGAGGTGCGCTGCGCCGTGACGAGATCGGTCATGTCGTCGAGCGTCGCCACAAAAGTGCGCTCGCCGCGGCTGGGCGGCCCCGGCGCTATGCGGACATTATAGGTGCGCTCGCGGCCGGCGCGGGTCATTTGCAACTGTTTTTGCGTCAGCCGGGCGTGGCCGGCGCGGGCGTCGCTCAGGATCGGCTCCAGTTCCGGCAGAATCTCCGCCACGGGCTTGCCCACTGCTTTTTCCGCCTCGCCGCCGTCCATGCCGATCAGGTCGCTGGCGGAGGGGTTGGCGACGGTAACTTCGCCGTGCGCGCCGACGCCGATCACCGCGACCGGCACGCCCGACAGCACCGCCTCGGTGAACAGGCGGCGCTCGTCCAGCATGTGGTTGGCGGCGATCAGGCGGTTCTGCTGCAGCCGCAACTCGGTGGTCATCTTGTTAAAGGTTTCGCCGAGATGGGCGAGGTCGCCCTCCGCCGCACGCACGGGGACCTGAACATAGAAATTGCCTGAGGTGACCTGATCGGTGGCGGCGATCAGGCGGCGGATCGGCGCGACCAGCAGGTTGGTGAAGGCGAGGCCGAGCCAGACGGCGGACAGCAGCAGGATGGCGGCCAGCAGCGCGAACATGATGGCCAGCGCCCGCTGCAGCGTATGGCGTTGCGCCTCGAAGGCCCCGAACAGGTTGACCAGCGCCGACGCCTGTTTGGGAAACTCGACGGTGAACGGATTGACGGGGCGGCTGGCGTACAGAAACACGTCGGCGAAGGCCGGCATCGGCCGCAAGGCGACGAAAGTGCGGCCCTCGTTGAGGATCAGGCACAAAGGCTCGTTCTTCGAGGCGTCGTCGAAATCCATGTCCTGCGGCTTGACGATGGGATCGGGATGGCTCGCGGCGACGTCGGCCTTTTCGATCACGCCGCCGTCGCGCTTGATCAGGGCGGCGGCGGTGAAGCCCAGGAACTTGGCGCGGCTGGAGAAGAACTCCTTGAACAGGCCGCGATCGGCGTCGAACATCGGCTTGCCGCGGTCGAGGTCGCCGGCGGTGAGTTGCGCCTCCTGCAACAGCGAGCGGCATTGGTCCTCGCGGAACAGATTGGCGGCCTCCGTCGCGCCGGAAATGAAACCGCGCACGTCGCGCATGACGGCGGGATTGAGCGTCTTGTCCAGCGTCACCGATCCGACAATGGCCATGGACAAGGCCGGCACGGCGGCGATCACGGCGAACAGCGCGACAATGCGAATGTGCAGTCCGGCGCCGGCCGTCTTCGCCCGCCACGCCCGCACCAGCACCGCCGCCTCGAAGGCCACCAGCACCAGCAGCAGCGCGCAAATGGCGAAATCGGCCAGGAATAGCAGTGTAACGGTGTCATCGGTCGGCGCGATCGGCGTCAGTCCGGCGAAAACCAGGAAGGAGCCGAGCGCGGCGAAAATGGCGAAGGCGACGATGAACGGGCCGAGACGCGGCAGCAGCCGGCGTTCGCGCCGACGCGGCTTGCGGGTCTCTTTGTCCGTCGCTCGATTCATGCCGTTCGCGTACGCCTGTCCATTTCCGTCTCAAGGCATAGCCGAGCCCGGAAGACGTGGCAATAATGCAACGCTGTTGCCTCATTGCGACAGGATGTGGGCGGAAAAAAGGACGCGCGCCTGTCGCGCAAGAATCGGCGTGACAACAAGGCGCTGCCGCGCCGAAAGAGTCTCAGCGCAGCAGGGATTTCAGATCGGCCGCAGCGTCGCCGACCAGTTCAGGCGAGGGGCTCAAACCAGCGTCGAGCAAGCGGCGCGCCAGCAGATGCTCGCCGGGCCGGTTGACTGATTCGACGGAGATCAGTTTTTCGCCGCGATAGTTGAACAGCGAGAAGGCGTTTTCGCCCGAGGGGCGCGCCACCTGAAGATCGCAGCCCTCGCCGCCGACCGCCATCTGCAGCTTTACGTCATATTGATCGGACCAGAACCAGGGCGTGGCCACGAAGGGCTTTTCGCGCCCCATCAGGGCGGCTGCCGCCGCCTTGCCCTGCTCGACGGCGTTCTGCACGCTTTCGAGCCGCACCGCCGATCCATCCGGGCGCTTGAACACGGTGCAATCGCCGGCCGCGACCACATTTTGCGCGGACGCGCGCGCGCAGGAATCCACGATAATGCCCCGATCGCAGGCGAGACCGGCGGCTGCGGCCGTTGCGTCATTGGCGCTGGCGCCGATGCCGAACACCACGAGGTCGGTGTGAAAACCGCCGCCGTCGGCCAGCGCCACGGCGCGCACGGCGTCGGACCCCTCCAGCCCCGCGACCTGCGCGCCAAAATGGATCTCGACCCCGCGCGCGCGGTGCAGCTCCGCGAAAAACTCCGAGATTTTCGGCGTGACGGCCCGGGCCATCAGGCGGTCCTGCGCCTCGACCACAATGGCCTCCACGCCCTTTTTCCGCGCCGCCGCCGCCACTTCGAGACCAATGAAGCCGCCGCCGACCACCACAATGCGCCGGGCGGCGGCGAGGCGTGCGGAAATCTCGCGCGCGTCCCTCAAGCCGCGCAGCACGCAGACGCCGGGCAGATCGGCGCCGTCAAGCTTCGGTCGCCGCGCGCTGGCGCCGGTGGCGAAGGCGAGGCCGGTCCAGTCCAGCGTTTCGCCATCGGCCAGCGTGACGCTCCGCGCGGTCAGATCGACCGCCGCGACAGGAGCGCCAAGCCGCAGGTCGATGGATTTGGCGCCGAAGAACTCCGGCCCCCGCAGGGTCAGCTTTTCCGTCGCCGTCTCGCCGGCCAGCCAGGCTTTCGACAGCGGCGGGCGCTGGTAGGGCGCAAAGCCTTCTTCGCCCAGCAGCAGGATTTCGCCGGCGAAAGCTTCGGCGCGCAGGCTTTCGGCGATCTGAAGTCCCGCCTGGCCCGCGCCGATGATGATGATTCGCTCGCTCATGCGTAAACCCTTGTTCAAGACCGCATATGATTTTATGCGCGGGACTCGGATTTCTCCCTACAGGATTGGGACTTGAAGCGCAAAAGCGGCTTAAGCTCGCCGCATCGCCCGGAGGATTCATGCAGAGAATCGTCTTTCTCGACGCCGACACTTTCGCCCCCGGCGTTGAGCCGCCGCAACCGCGTTTTCCGCACCAATGGGTGAATTATCCCGCCACGGCGCCGGACCAGGTGGCGGCCCGCGCCGTCGACGCCGACATTCTCATTGTCAACAAGGTGAGGATCGGCGCGCGCGAACTGGCGGCGTTGCCGAAGTTGAAACTGGTCGCCCTGACCGCGACCGGATTCGACAATGTCGATGTGGCGGCGGCGCGCGCAAAGGGCGTGGCGGTGACCAACATTCGCGGCTATTCGGTCAACGCCGTTCCCGAACATGCGTTCGCGATGATTCTGGCGCTCAGCCGCAGCATTTTTGCCTATGCCGAGGCCGTGCGCGCCGGGCGATGGCAGGCGGGCGGGCAGTTCTGCTTCCACGACTTTCCGATTTTCGACCTGTCGGGCAAGCGCCTCGGCCTGATCGGATCCGGTTCGCTTGGCGCGCGCGTCGCGGAACTCGGCCGCGTCTTCGGCATGGATGTGGTCTTCGCCGGGCGGAAAAACGCCTCCGCTCCCGGTGCGGGGCGGGTCGGCTTCGACGAACTGCTCGCGACCTCCGACGTGATCTCGCTGCATTGCCCGCTCAACGCCGAGACAGAAAACCTGCTGTCGGACCGCGAATTCGCTCTGATGACCAGGAAGCCGCTGCTCATCAACACCGCGCGCGGCGGAATCGTCGATGAAGAAGCTTTGGAGCGGGCGCTCGACGCGCGGCTTGTGTCCGGCGTGGGCATTGACGTGACCCGGCCGGAGCCGCCGCCCGCCGACAGCGCCATTATGCGGCTGGCGCGCCGCGCGAATGTGCTGGTCACGCCGCATGTCGGCTGGGCCAGCCTGGAGACGCAGCGGGTTCTGATGGATCAGCTCGGCGCCGCGCTGGAAAGTTTCGTCGACGGCGGCCGCATGAACCGGCTGGATTGACCGGGCAAGCTCCCCCTCTCCCAAGCGGGGAGAGGGGCCTTTTCGTCAGGCGGCTCGGGCGAGCGGCGAGGGCATGGCGGGCGCGAAATCGCGCGCGGCGGGGGCGCCGTGGAATTCATGAGGTCCGACATGGATCAGCGCGCCTAGGGTGTCGAGCCAGACCTTGCCGCCCGCGTTGCGCCACAGCCGGCAGAATGTGTAGTCCTCCGAGAGATAGACGCCGGTGTCCGGTTCAACCATGCAATCGAAAAAGGCGTATTGATTCGCGCTCAGGCTGGGGCCGCCGGTGCGGATCGTTCCGGCATGGCTGGCGGTGTAGCGGAGTTGCGGATAGGCGGAGGCCATTCGCAGCAGGGCCGCGCGCTTGATCATCATGAAGCCGGTTCCGGCATAGGTTCCGGTGACGAAACCGTCGAGCGATTCGGCCTCGTCGCCCTCGCAGGGCGCGCCGACATAGCGCAGCGGCGCGGTCTCCACCGCTTCTCCGGCGACGGCGCGCTGCAGGCCATCGTTCCAGTCGAGCAGCTTCAACGGATACATGCCGGCGACCACATCCTGGTCGAAGGCGAGCATCCGCGCGACCTGCTGGGGATCGAAGCCGATATCGGCGTCGATGAAGAGAAGGTGCGTGGCGGTGGGATCGTCGAGAAAGCGGCTGACGAGCAGGTTGCGGCCGCGCGTGATCAGCGATTCGTTGCCCAGGAGGTTCAGCGAGACTTTAAAGCCCAGCTCCCGGCCAAGATTGAGCAGGCCGACGGTGGAATACATGTACCGCTGGGTGACCATGCCGCCGTAGCAGGGCGTGGCGATGAAAACATGTTGTTCGGGCATTAGGGACTCCGGGCAGGACCGATGGCGCATTGCACCGCGTTGGCCTTGCCCGGGGCTGTCGTGGTTAACGAAGGTTTAAGCTCATTCCTTGCCGAGCGCGTCCGTCGCCTGGGCGAAGCCGCGGAAGGAGATGGGAAGTTTCACCGCGCGTCCGAGGGCGTCGGAGAATTCCAGCGAGCCGCTTTCGGTCTGCGCGCGTAAAACCTTCCATTGGGCTTCGCTCAACGCCGCATCGGCGAAGCAGCCGTTTGGAATGCAGCGCCGCCAGGACAATTCCGTCGGCTTGGCGTCCTTTTCGCCCGTCAAGAATTTCGCGACGCTCGGCAGCGCGATATTGTTGGGCAGGTGCGCCGTCAAGCGCCAGGGTTCGGCCTTGTTGACCCGGCCGAAGGCGAATTGCGCGATCGGCTGCTGCTGGCCCGGCTGTCCCGCCTGAACCGTCTGAACGATTTCGCAGATTTTCTGCGCCTTGTCGGCTTCGCCGACCCGCTGGCAGCGCAGCAGCCAATCGCCATAGCTGGCGGTGGTCGTGGCCGGATCGACGCTCACCGGCGCCGGCTTGTCCTCGGCGAAAGCCGGGGCGGCCAGCGACGTCAGCAGCAGGGCGAAGAAAAGACGGGACATGCGCGGCTCCTGTTTTTTCCGGCTATAGCCGCGCATGTGCGACAGTTCAATGACATAGGCTCAGCAATTGGCGGCGCCGTGCTTGCGCTCCTTCAGGAACTGGAAGAATTCCGCCCCCTCGCGCAGACGGCGCTTCATCATGTCCATGTCGCGCGCCATTTCCCAAACGATGGAGCCGATCTTGCTCGGCCGGAAATAGAACTCGCGGTAGAAGGTCTCGACCGAGTCGAAAATCTCCTTGTGGCTGAGGTTCGGATAGTGCAGCGGCGCGATCTGCACGCCGTTCTCGTCCACCAGTTCGGCGTTGTCGCTGTCGAGCCAGCCGTGCGCCATGGCCTGGGCGTAAAGATGCGTGCCGGGATAGGGCGCCGCCAGCGACACCTGCAGCGTGTGCGGATTGACCTTTTTCGCGAATTCGATGGTCTCGCGGATGGTGTCGCGGGTTTCGCCCGGCAGGCCCATCACGAAGGTGCCGTGGATGCCGATGCCGAGCTTGCGACAGTCCTTGGAGAACTTCTCCGCGACCTCGATGCGCATGCCCTTCTTGATATTGTAGAGGATCTGCTGGTTGCCGGATTCATAGCCGACCAGAAGCAGCCGCAGACCGCCGTCCTTGAGCTTCTTCAGCGATTCATAGGGCACATTGGCCTTGGCGTTGCAGCTCCAGGTGATTCCGAGCTTGCCCAGCTCCTTGGCGATGGCTTCCGCGCGAGGGAGATCATCGGTGAACGTGTCGTCGTCGAAGAAGAATTCCTTGACTTGCGGAAACGCCTTCTGCGCCCATTTGATCTCCTCGATCACATGGCCGACGCTGCGGGTGCGGTAGCGGTGGCCGCCCACGGTCTGCGGCCACAGGCAGAAGGTGCAGCGCGACTTGCAGCCGCGCCCGGTATAGATCGACAGATACGGGTGCTTGAGATAACCGATGAAATAGTTTTCGATCTTGAGGTCGCGCTTGTAGATCGGCGAGACGAACGGAAGGTCGTCCATGTTTTCGAGGATGGGGCGGTCCTCGTTATGCTGGATATTGCCGTTGGCGTCGCGCCAGCTCAGGCCCTTGATCTTGGCGAAATCAACCCCGTCGGCCACATCCTTGATGGTGAAGTCGAATTCGTTGCGCGCCACGAAATCGACCACGGGCGCGTTTTTCAGCGAGCCGTCGGCGTCCACCGCCACCTTGGCGCCGATCAGGCCAACTTTTAACGCGGGATTTTCGGCCTTGAGCGCCTCGATGCATTTCACGTCGGAGGCGAAGGACGGCACGGAGGTGTGCACCACGACGAGGTCGAAATCCTTGGCTTGCGCCACCACGTCCGCCAGCTTGGTCTTGTGCGGAGGCGCATCGATCAGCTTGGAGTTTTCCACCAGCGCCGCCGGCTGCGCCAGCCAGGTCGGATACCAGAACGAGGCGATTTCGCGGCGCGCCTGATAGCGTGAGCCGGCGCCTCCATCGAAACCGTCGAAGGACGGGGCCTGCAGGAATAAGGTGCGCATGATTGATCGCTCCGAAAATCGGCGTCGGGATTTCATCTGTGCAATGGTGATGGCCTTGTGGCGAAATTTTGACGCCGCGTCCAGAATTACTTGCGGGGCGCGGGTTGGTCCGCCAGCGGGAGCAGCCTTCAGCCGGGGCCGCCGACTTTGGGCAAGTCCACCCGGGCGAGCAGCGCGCCGATCAGCCAGCCGACCAGTCCGCCGGCGATGACGTCGCTGAGCCAATGCTCGTCCGCCCCGATCAGCCCCGCCGCGACCACCAGCACGATGACGACGCACAGCGCTCTCAGGCGCGGCGCCAGCGCCCAAAGCGCGGCGCAAAACGCCGCCGCCACGGCTTCGTGGCCGGAAGGAAAAGCCGACCACCCTGTTCCGCCATGGAACGGGGCGAAGGCGAAGACATGGTCGGTGATGAAGCTGGGATTGGCGTTGACCCAGGTTTCCGGCCAGGTGCGCCCGAAGCCGAATTTCAGCAAATCCTTGACGGCCATCGCCGTCAGCGTCGCGAGGCTGAGGCGCAGGATCGCCGCGTGGCGCCCGGCGAGCGCGCGGCCGGACGCAAACAGGGCGCCGCACCAGATCAGGCCCGCCAGCGCCAGAATCTTCATGCCTTCGACCGGAACGGTCAGATTGTGATAGAACAGACGCGTCGCATGAAAATTGTCGTAAGCCCATAGCGACAGCGGCCGGTCCACGAAAGCGATCGACAAAAGCACGCCGAGCAGAGCGCAGAGGACGGTGATTCTTGAAGTCATGACATTCTCCGCGGCTGCTATAGCGCCGCCGTGTGACGGTTCAGCAGCATCCGCCGCCGGCCGCGCCCCGCAGCAGTCCCTCTTGTTCTTGCCGCGATGATCGGCCATCGGCGCCTCCGGTCATCCGTTCACCAGCGACTCGTATTCGCCGGACAAGTCCAGCCATTCCTCTTCCGCCGCCGCCAATGCCTTTTCCAATTCCGCGCGCTGCTGCGACAGTTTTAGGGCCTCGGCCGGGTTGCGCTCGAAGGCGCGGGGATCGGCCAGCATCAGATCGACCTTGGCGATCAGGCCCGAAAACTTCTCCATTTTATCTTCCGCCGCCTTCACTTTCTTCAGCAGGGGCGCGGCCTCCTTTCGCACCTGGGCGGCGTTGCGGCGGGCCTCCAGCGCGGCATTGCCGGCGGCGCCCGACTTCTCCTTCGGCCCGCGCGCCTGCTCCAGTACATATTTGCGGTAATCGGCCATGTCGCCGTCGAACGGCTTGACGCTCCCGTCCGCGACCAGCCAGAGCCGGTCGGCGCAGGACTCCAGCAAATATTGATCGTGCGAGATCAGGATCACGGCGCCGGCGAAATCGTTGATCGCCTCGGCCAGGGCCGCGCGGCTGTCGATGTCGAGATGGTTGGTCGGTTCGTCGAGAATCAGCAGATGCGGACCGGCGAAGGTGCAAAGGCCCATCAGCAGGCGCGCCTTTTCGCCGCCGGACAGTTCCGCGACCCTGGTGTCGGATTTGCCGCCGGGAAAGCCGAACTGGGCCGCGCGCGCCCTCACGCGCGATTCCGGCGCGTCCGGCATCAGCCGCTGCACCGCGAGATAGGGCGTGTCCGTCTCGTTGAGGTCGTCGACCTGATGTTGGGCGAAAAAGCCGGCTTCAAGCTTCGACGACCGCTTCATCACGCCGGACATGGCGGGAAGCCGTCCGCCCAGCAGTTTGGCGAAGGTGGATTTGCCGTTGCCATTGGCGCCGAGCAGGCCGATGCGGTCGTCGTCGGCCAGCGTCAGGTTGAGTTTGGACAGGATGGTGCGGTCGTCATAGCCGACGCTCACCCCTTCAAGCGCGATGAGAGGAGGGGAGAGCGGCTTTTCCGGCGACGGGAAATTGAACGGCAAGACCTCCTCGTCCACAACCGCCGAAACCTGCTCCATCTTCTCCAGCATTTTCAGGCGGCTCTGCGCCTGACGCGCCTTGGTGGCCTTGGCGCGGAAGCGATCGACGAAGGCTTGCAGATGCGCGCGCTTCTCCTCCTGCTTCTTGAGGAATTTCGCCTGCAACATGCGCGCCTCCGCGCGCTGGCGGGCGAAGCTGTCGTAATTGCCGCGATAGACCGTCAGCTTGGCCTGTTCGAGATGAACGATATGATCGCAGACCTCGTTGAGCATGTCGCGGTCATGGCTGATGATCACCGTCGTCGCCGGATAGGCTTTGAGATAATCGTTGAGCCAGAGCGCGCCTTCGAGATCGAGATAATTGGTCGGTTCGTCGAGCAGCAGCAGGTCTGGGCGCGAGAACAGCACGGCGGCCAGCGCCACGCGCATCCGCCATCCGCCGGAAAACTCCTTCAGCGCCCGATGCTGGGCGGCTTCGTCGAAGCCCAGGCCCGCCAGAATTTCGGCAGCGCGCGCCGGGGCGGCATGGGCCTCGATATCCGCGAGGCGGACGTGGATTTCGGCGATGCGATGCGGGTCCTGCGCATGTTCGGCTTCGTCCAACAAGGCGGCGCGTTCGACATCCGCGGCGAGCACGAAATCGATCAGCTTGCCCTCGCCGCCGGGCGCTTCCTGCTCGACTCGGCCGATGCGGGCGCCGCGCGGAATGTTGGTCGTACCGCTTTCGGCGGCGATCTCGCCGCAGATCATGCGAAACAGGGTTGTCTTGCCGGCTCCGTTGCGCCCGACGAAGCCGACCTTGGCGCGTTCCGGCATCACCGCGCTGGCGGAGTCGAACAGGATGCGGGGGCCGAGGCGATAGGTGAGATCGGTGATTTGCAGCATGAGAGAGGTCATATATCGTCTGTCGGTCGGGGACGAGTCGGCTTGCGCATGATGCAACGCTCTTCGCGCCGGTTGGCGAACCGCCTGTATCCCAAACCCCAACTATGAAATCCAGCGATCCCCAGGGCGGGGCGGAAGTGATCGCCATTGTCGGCTAGCTATAGCCGGCGACTCGGCCGCATCGGCGACGCCGTGGACGTGTTGGCGCGGCGCTTGTTGCCGTCGCAAGGCGACTTCCGTCCGAGGATCGCGCCGCGTTTACCGACTTTACGGATATGCTCGCAGCAATCGGGGAAGGTCAAAACGCGCCAGGGCCGCAAGCACGCCAAGCCTTGACGCTGTCTAGTCCGCCCCGTCCATCAGCCGGGCCGCCGCCGCGCGCGCCTCGTCGGTGATGGTCGCGCCCGAGAGCATGCGGGCGATTTCCTCCAGCCGGTGATGATCCTCCAGCGGCGCCACGCTGGTGGCGGCGCGCGCGCCCTTGTCGGCCAAATCCTTGGAAATGCGCAAATGCTTGCCCGCCCGCGCCGCCACCTGCGGCGCGTGAGTCACCGTCAGCACCTGAACCTTTTCCGCCAGTCGGGCCAGTCTTTGGCCAATGGCGTCGGCCACCGCGCCGCCTGCGCCCGAATCAATCTCGTCGAACACCAAAGTGGGCGCCGAGCCGCGATCGGCCAGCACCACTTTCAGCGCCAGCATGAAGCGCGACAACTCGCCGCCCGACGCGACTTTCATCATCGGGCCGGGGCGGGCGCCGGGGTTGGTCTGCACCCAAAACTCGATCTTCTCGGCGCCATCGGCGTTGGCGCCCGCCTCGTCCGGCGTGATTTGCGTCGAAAACCGCGCTCGCTCCAGTTTGAGTGGCGGCAATTCGGCGTTGACGGCCTTGTCGAGATCGGCGGCGGCCTTTTTCCGCGCCTTGCTCAGCGCCGCGCAGCATTTGCGGAACTCCGCCTCGGCCGCCGTGCGCTCGACCTCCAACTGCTTCAAGCGGCTTTCGCTTGCGTCGAGCGTCGAGAGTTCTCCAGCGATTCGTTCCGCCAAAGCCGACAGGCTTTCCACGGGAGCGCCGTATTTTCGCGCGGCGGCGCGCAAGGCGAACAGCCGCTCCTCCACGCGCTCCAGTTCACGCGGGTCGAAACGCGCGTCGCGCAAGGCCTGGTCCAGAACCTGTTGCGCATGGTCCAACGCATTGAGCGCGGCGTCGAGCGCCTGCAGGCAGGGGTCGATCAGGGCCGGGGCTTGCGACTGACGGCGGTCAAGCCGCCGCAACACCCCCGACAACAGCGCCAGAGGCGAGCGGTCGCCGGCCACGGTGTCCTGTGCGTCGCGCAGGTCGCCGAACACTTTTTCCGCCTGCTGCATCGCGGCGCGTTCGCCGGCGAGGCGCTCTTCCTCTCCCGGTTCCGGCCGCAGCTTGGAGAGTTCGTCGAACGAGTGCCGAAGGTAATCAGCCTCCCGCCGCGCCAGCTCGATCTTTTCCCGCTCGTCGCGGAGCAGGTTTTCCGCCCGGCGCCATTGCACATGGGCCGAGCGGGTCGATTCGGCCTGCGGGTCGAGGCCTCCGAACGCGTCCACCAAGGCGCGGTGCAAAGCGGGATCGGCCAGCGCCCGGTCGTCATGCTGGCCGTGAATCTCCACCAGTTCGCGCCCGATGGCGCGCAGCGTCTGCACCGAAACCGCCTGGTCGTTGACATAGGCGCGGCTGCGCCCGTCGGCCATTTGCACGCGGCGCAGGATCAGGTCGCCATCGACGGAAATTTCCTGGTCGGCGGCGATCTGCCGCGCTGGATGGTCCATGGGCGGGTCGAAAACCGCCGTCACCTGGCCCTGTTGCTGGCCCGCGCGCACCAGCGAGCCATCGCCGCGCCCGCCGAGCGCCAGCGAAAAGGCGTCGAGCAAAATGCTCTTGCCCGCGCCGGTTTCGCCGGTGAGCACGGTCATGCCGGCGGAAAAATCCAGCTCCAGCCTGTCAATCAGGACGATATCGCGAATCGCGAGCTGGACAAGCATTCTATCCTTCCAACGGCAACGGGCTCAGCTCATTCCGACCTTGCGGAAGATTTTGGAAATCCACGAATCCTGGCTTTCCCGCGGCGACAGGCCCTGGCCTTTCAGCCGGTCGTAGGCGTCCTGGTAAAACGGCGAATTCGGATAATTGGCGCCAAGCACTGCGGCGGCCGTTTGCGCCTCCTGCGTCACCCCGATGGCGAGGTAGCATTCGGTCAAGCGCTCCAGCGCCTCCTCGGCTTCCCGGGTGGTCTGGTACTTGAACAGCACCTCGCGGAAACGGTTGATCGCCGCCGCAAAATTTTCCTTCTGCATGTAATAGCGTCCGACGTTCAACTCATAGGCCGCGAGCTGGTCGCGCGCCACCTGCAGCTTGTAACGCGCGTCGGCGGCATATTCCGATTTCGGGTATTTATCCATCACCGTTTGGAAATACTTCATCGCCCGGGACATGCCCGTCTGGTCGCGATGAACGTCGGGCATATTCTCGAACAACGCCTGTCCTGCGAGATAGGTGGCGTAGGCCGCCTCGGGCGTGTTGGGATAAAGCGACACATAGCGGTCGGCGGCGCTGGTGGTCTCAGTCGTCTTGCCGTCGCGATAATTGGCGTAGACCTCCATCAGCAACGACCGGCGGGCCCATTGCGAGAAGGGGAATTTTTTCTGCAGGTCGCCGAATTTTTTCCCGGCGCCTTCGTAGTCGCCCTTTTCCAGGCGAGACAGGCCCTCATTGTAAAAATGATCGGCCGGGACCTGCGGATCAAGCTTCTGCTCGTATTTGGAGGGGCCGAACGGGTTGAGATCGTCCAGCGAAAAGGCGAGCGCGGGCGCGGCGGGAACAGCCAGCGCCGCGGCAATAAGCAATTTCAGGCCTAATTCGCGTTTCGGAGTCATCATGGGGCTCTGGAAAGTTTGCGCATCGCGCCTCGAAAGAGCGCGCCTCAACGCTTGTTTAACGGATGTCGCGCCTCGGCGCTACTGCGGCGCACGGGTTCCACAAAGGCCGAGATTTTGCGGCGAATTTAAGTCAAGCAGGCAACAAAAAGGGCGCCGGCCTGACGGCGGCGCCCGGATCGGCGCTGAGAGCGCTCAGTTGCGCTCCGGCATGAAGGCGGGGCCGACGGCCAGGCCGAGATCGGCGCGGGCGCCCTCGCGGTGCGGAACCGGGGCGTCGACAAAGCGCCAGGCCTTCTTGTCGGCGAACAGGGCGTCGAGCACGGCGACATTCATCTTGTGGCCGCCGCAATAGGACTGGTAGGCGCCGATCAGCGGCGCGCCGGCCAGCGCGAGGTCGCCCACAGCGTCGAGCATCTTGTGGCGAACGAACTCGTCCACATAGCGAAGGCCCTCGGGGTTAAGGATGCGGTCGCCATCGATGCCGACGGAATTTTCCAGCGAGGCGCCGAGCGCGAAGCCCATTTTCGTCAGCTTTTCCACGTCGGAGAGAAAGCCGAAGGTGCGGGCGCGGGCGAGGTCGCGGCGGAACGACTGCGGCTCCAGATCGAGAATTTTGCGCTGTCGGCCAACCACGGGATTGTCGAAATCGATCTCGACGTCGAGCCGGAAACCGGAGGCCGCGGGACGCAGTTCCGAATAACCGCGGCCGTGCTCGATGCGCACGGTCTTGAGAATCTTGATATAGCGGCGCGGCGCGTCGAGCGAAACCAGGCCCACGCTGTCGATGGCCTCGACGAAAGCCGCGGCCGAGCCGTCCATGATCGGGGTTTCCGGACCATCGACCTCGATCAGGCAATTATCGACGTTCAAGCCGCGCAAGGCGGCGACGAGATGCTCGATTGTGGCGACGAGATTCTTGCCGTCTTCGCCAATGACCGTGCACAGATCGGTCATGGTGACTTTGGAATGGAGCGCCGCGATGCGGCGGCTCACGCCATTGGCGAGGCCGGTGCGCTGGAACACCAGGCCGGCGCCGGCTTCGGCGGGATTGAGGACGAGGCGAACGGGCTTGCCCGAATGAACACCAATGCCTCCGGAGACGACGACGCGATTCCGAAGCGTGGTCTGTTGGGTCGACTTCATGCGCATCCCGATCTTTTCTCGCCCCGCCACATCCGCGGGAACATCCTGTTTCTGGCCGGTTTTCGCCATGTTTCGCTCAGAGGGCGACCCTGAGCGCGGCGCGCCGGAGTTGGGAGTTGGCCGTAAGTTCCCTTGGAAACGCCTGTGTTCCCGAGGGTTTCGACAGCGGCGCAAACGCGATGTGCTGCTCCACGGCTAGAAGGTAACTTTGGGCGTCGGTCAAACCAAATCAAACTTTCTTACGCCCCTGTTACAAATTTAACCGTCTTTTCGTCACGACCTTGCGTCAGCATCTTGACAGTGATTCGCCCTCACAAGTCTTGCCGATTAACGAATTCTTCACAACTCCTCAAGCTACAGGGTCGAATCAATTATGGCCCAGGTGTGGAGAACCCACGCCGGACCGTTCTGGCCTCGATCAAGTCTGTGACACAAAAAAACCCGCCTCTCGGCGGGTTTTTCGCGGGTTCAGCTATCGGTCAGAACGCTCAGCGGCTCTGCCGGCGCAGGAAGGCCGGGATCTCCAGCTGGTCGTCCTCGGCGCGGGGCAGGGGGCGGCCATGGACGTCAACGGCTCCGGCCGGGCGCTGCTGCGGCGGGCGCTTGGCGTATTCGGCGTGAACCGGCGACGGCTGCTGTTGCGGCGCGTAGCCGGGGGGCGCCAGCGCCGGTTGGGGCGCGGCCGCGCCCTGGTGGGCGCGGAGTTCCTCGGCGCGGCTCATGCCGAAATTGGCGAGCCGCTCCAGCAGGGTGCGCCGCTTCGTTTCCGGCTCCGTCTCGCCGGCCGCTTGCGCGCGCATCAGGCTTTGGCCCGGCAGCGGCAGGTCGTCGATGCTGGGCATGCGGCGGGCTTGCGGCTGTTCCGCAGCCGGCGGGATGTAGACCTGCGGCGCTTGCGCGGAGGCGTCGCGGCGCGGTTGCGGCGCGGGGACGGGCTCGCGGTAGGGCTGCGGCGCGACGCGGGTGATCTGCACGTCGGAATGATGCGGCGCGTAGCCCTGGGGCTCGCCCGGGGCGGGATAAGCGGGCGCATAGGCTGGCGCCGGCGCGGGCTCGTAGGAGGGCGCCGGGGCCTGTTCCTGCATCGGGGCGGCTTCGAGCGGCGACATCTGCATCTGCGCGGTCGATTGGCCCCGGGCGTTGGCGGCGGCCTGTTCCGCGCGGGCGGCGGCCTGGGCCGAGGCCTGGGCGCGCAGGCGCTCGCCGGCTTCGGCCAGGCGCTGGTCGTTGGCGTCATAGACGCCGAGCGGCTTGTCGATCCCGGTGGCGACCACGGAGACGCGGATGATGCCGTCGAGGCTCTGGTCGAAGGTGGCGCCGAGGATGATGTTGGCGTCCTCGTCCACTTCCTGGCGGATGCGGCTGGCGGCCTCGTCCACTTCATAAAGAGTAAGGTCGTTGCCGCCGGTGATGGAGATCAGCAGACCGCGGGCGCCCTTCATCGACACTTCGTCGAGCAGCGGATTGGCGATGGCGGCTTCGGCGGCCAGAATCGCGCGGCGGTCGCCGGAGGCTTCGCCCGTGCCCATCATCGCCTTGCCCATGTCGCGCATGATGGCGCGCACGTCGGCGAAGTCGAGGTTGATCAGGCCTTCGCGCACCATCAGGTCGGTGATGCAGGCGACGCCGGAATAGAGCACCTGGTCGGCCATGGAGAAGGCGTCGGCGAAGGTGGTCTTCTCGTTGGCGACGCGGAACAGGTTCTGGTTGGGGATGACGATGAGGGTGTCGACAGCCTTGTGCAGCTCCTCGATGCCGTCGTCGGCGACGCGCATGCGGCGGGCGCCCTCGAACTGGAACGGCTTGGTCACCACGCCGACGGTGAGGATGCCCATGTCGCGGGCGGTGCGGGCGATGACGGGGGCCGCGCCGGTGCCGGTGCCGCCGCCCATGCCCGCCGTGACGAAGCACATATGCGCGCCGGTGAGGTGGTCGCGAATTTCTTCCAGGGCTTCTTCGGCGGAGGCGCGGCCGATTTCCGGCTGCGAGCCGGCGCCCAGGCCCTCGGTGACCTGCAGGCCCATCTGGATGATGCGCTCGGCTTTGCTGCTGGTCAGCGCCTGCGCGTCGGTGTTGGCGACGATGAAATCCACGCCCATTAGGCCGGAGGCGATCATGTTGTTGACGGCGTTGCCGCCGGCGCCGCCGACGCCGCAAACCATGATCCGGGGCTTCAGTTCGCGCAGTTGTGGCGCCTGCAGGTTTAGTGTCATCGTCAGCCTCTTGTCCTCGCCAGGTCTGGGCAGCGGTTGATAGGTCCCAAGCTGGTATGATCCAGCCCGAATATCGTTAACATTTCGTTGACGCCGTTAACTTTTTGTCCACTTCCGTCCATCGCCTTACGGAAGCGTTTAGGCGTAAATCGCTGAAGTCTCAGAAACTTTCCTTCAGCCAGCGGCCCACGCGGCCGAAATATCCGCCGCCTGTGGACTGGACCCGGCCCGAACGTCCCGGCTCAAAATACTCGCCGGCGGCGAATTGCGGATAGATCAGCAGGCCGACCGCAACGGCGAATCCGGGGTTCTTGGCCGAATCAGGCAGACCTTGCACGCCGAGCGGCCGCCCGATGCGGATCTGGCCGCCGAGAATGCGCCGCGCCGCCTCGGGCAGGCCGGTGAGCTGGCTGGCGCCGCCGGTCAGCACCACGCGGCGCCCGGCGACCGGATGGCCGGCGGCGTTGAGCCGGTCTCGGGCGAGTTCGAGAATCTCCTCCACACGCGGCGCGATGATGCGGTTGAGATGCGCGCGGGGGATGTGGGCGGGATTGTCGCGGTCCTCCGCCACCTGGACGATGGGCAGGGTCTCGCGCTCGTCGGAGGGCGAGGAAATGGCGCTGCCGTGCAGCGTCTTCAGCCGCTCGGCGTCTCGCAGCGGAATGTTGAGCACCCGGGCGATGTCCATGGTGACGTGGCGCCCGCCGAGCGCGACGGCGTCCACATGAGCGAGCCGGTTGTCCTGGAACACGCCGAGGCTCACCGAGCCGCCGCCCATGTCGAGCACGATGGCTCCGAGCTGGGCCTCGTCGTCCACCAGCGCCGCGAGGCCGGCGGCGTAGGGCGTGGCCACCACGGCCTCCACCGAAAGGTGGCAGCGTTCCACCGCCAGCATGAGATTGCGCAGGGCGGCGGAATCGGCGCTGACCACGTTGAAATGCGCGCCAAGCCTCTCGCCCATCATGCCGCGTGGGTCGCGGATGCCGCCGGCGCCGTCGAGCGAAAAGCCGTTGGGCAGGCTGTGCAGCACCGCGCGGCCCGGCTGCGCCGTGCGCAGGGCGGTGGCCTCCAGCACGCGATGCAGGTCGGCGACGCTGACGCCCGGCCCGTAGATCGGCACGGCGGCGTCGAAACAGGCCGCCGCCAGCCGCCCCCCGGCGTTGGCGACGATCACGCTCTCGATCTGCACCTTGGCCATGCGCTCGGCGGCGTCCACCGCCAGCCGCACCGAGGCCTCGGCCTCCTCCATATTGACGATGACGCCGGCCTTCACCCCGCGCGAGCGCTGGTGGCCGATGCCGAGAATGCGGGCGCGGTGGGTGCGGCCGCGCAAAGTGTCGGAAGCTTCAACCGGGTCGAGCCGGGCGATCAGGCAAACGACTTTGGAGCAGCCGATGTCGAGAACGCAGAGCGTGGTGGCCTTGCGCGGCGAAATCGGCTTCAGGCGCGGCAGGACGAGAGGCTGGGTCATTTGGGCGCTCCCTTGCGCGGGGCGTGGGCGGCCGCGCGGGCCGCGGCGGCCTCTTCCGTCAGTCGCACGAACAGACGGCCCGGCGTGCGAAAATCAAGCGAAACTATGTCCTTTTCCAGGATATGGCTCTCGTCCTCCAGTCGCGCAAGCTGCCGCAGGGCGGTCGCCGCGTCGGTTTCGGGCAGCATCACCTCGACGCCATTGGCCATGGCCAGCGTCCAGCGGCGCTTGGAGACGAGCATTCCCGCGCGCACCTTCTCGCGCAGGTCGCCGGCGGCGTTGAGCAGGGCCAGATATTCGTCGATGCGCTCGTTGGCGTCCTCGCCCACCACGAAGGGCAGCCGGCTGTGACGCGCGTTGCGGAACTCGTCGATCGGCGCGCCGTCGGCGGCGACGATCCGCACGATTCCGTCGCGCTGCCACACCGCATAGGGCGTGCGCTCGGTGATTTCGAGGATCAGCCGGTTGGGCAGCAGCTTGCGCACATGGACGTTCTTGACTAGCGGCGTGGCCATCAGCCTGTTGCGCACGGCGTCGGCGTCGAGAAACGGCAGGGACTGCTGGCCGTTGAGACCGGCGTCCTTCAGCAATTGCGTTTCGCTCAGTTCGATCTGGCCGGTGATGGTCACCGTGTCGATGCCAAGGCCGACGGCGCGGGCGACAATGTCGGCTGGCGCGCCATTCGCCTTGACGAAAACATCATATTCGCCGCCGAGATAGGCGCCGTACAGTCCGACGCAAGCGAAGAAGCCAAGCACCAGCGTGGCGCCGACGCCGGGCAGGGCGGCGAAGCCGGCGAACCGGACGCGCCAGCCGCCGCGCTGACGCTGACGCTGGCGCGCGCGGGGAAACATGCGCGCTTCGGCCTGACGCACGGCCGCCGACGCGCCGGCGTAAGCCGGAGCCCCCAGGCTGGCGGGCGCGCCGGCGTAAGCCGGAGTCGCCTTGGGCGCCAGTCCAAATCGCGTCAACGATCGCAGGAAGCGTCCTGCACCATCCATGTCACCAACTCGCCGAATGTCATGCCCGCATGGGCGGCCATTTCGGGCGCAAGCGAGGTCTCGGTCATGCCGGGCTGCGTATTGACCTCCAAGACGACGATTTCGCCCGAACCGCCGGGCGTGTCGTCATATCTGAAGTCGGTTCGGCTTATGCCGCGACAGCCGAGCGCCTTGTGCGCCTTGAGCGCCAAGTCTTGAATCTTTAAGTAAATATTTTCTTTAATTTTCGCAGGAAGTTCATGAATCGAGCCGCCTGGCGTGTATTTTGAATCGAAATCGTACCATTCGCTTGAAACCGACTTGATCTCGGTGACGCCGAGAGGCCGGTCGCCCAGCACGGCGCAGGTTAATTCGCGCCCGGCGACGTAGCGTTCCGCCAGCATGAGGTCGCCGTGAGTCCAATCAGGCCGCAGCAATTCCTGCGGCGGATGCGAGCAGCCTTCCTTCACGATGAACACGCCATAGGATGACCCTTCGGACACCGGCTTCAGCACGTAAGGCGGCGGCAGCACATGGGCCTTGGCCGCCTCGAACCGCGTCACCGTCTTGCCCGCCGGCACGGGAACGCCGGCGGCGGCCATCACGCATTTGGCCTTGTCCTTGTGGGCCGCCAGCGCCGAGGCCAGCACGCCGGAATGGGTGTAGGGGATGCGCAGGGTCTCCAGCAGGCCCTGGATGCAGCCGTCCTCGCCGCCGGGGCCATGCAGGGCGTTGAGCGCGACATCGGGCTTGAGGGCGGTGAGCGCGTAGGCGATTTCGCAGCCGACGTCGAGGCGGCTGACGCGATACCCTTCGGCCTCCAGCGCCTTGGCGCAGGCCTCGCCGGAGCGCAGCGACACGCTGCGTTCGCTCGACAGACCGCCCATCAGCACGGCGATATGTTGGCTCATGACGATTCAACTCCCATTGCGGATTTGGTCCGCCAAAGACGGCTGCGGGAGCCAAATGGCAAGGAATTTTTGCAAATTCCGGCCGCGACTCCGCCCGCGCGCGGCGAAAAGTGAAAATTCTGCGAGGCGCCAGATATTGTTCATGCTATGTTCCACGTGAAACGGTTTTGGCGCGCGTTATTCGTCAATGGTCTGTTTTTAAATAGTCTTTTGTCTTGAGCGCCGGGCGCGTCCGCGAAAAATCCGTGGGGTGGGATCGCAGATGTCGTACGCAACCGGACGCGTGTGCGTGCGGAATCGCGCGTTTTTTGACGAAAATTCGCGCGAATTTCACAGGAATCAGCGGATTGTTTATGATTTTGAGCAAAAGCGACGCAACCGAGAATTGAAATTTCGGCCCTCCGCCCTGCGGCGGTCTTCGGCGCGAAGCGGCGGGAGGGCAGGGCGCCATCTGGTCTCTTTTCGGTCGCTCGGTTCCGGCAGGATAATCAACGTGATGACAATGCTTCTCGTCATTGCGTTCAACGTGATTAGAATGTGTAATTCTTGAGAAACATGTCCAGAATTTCCATGATATTCAATGAATACGGCTTGCCACCAAGAAGTTTTCCCTATAGCCACGCCCGAGCTTCAAGAGAGTTTCGGGAAAATGACGGGCGTGAAACAAGGCTCCCCACCGTTCGCGCCAGCCCCGTCGCGCCCGCGCGCCATTTTCGAGATTTTCCGCCAATTGGCGCGATACACGCGCTCCGTCGGCCCGCGCAAGGCGCGAAGGGTGGTGGTTCAGGCGTTTCTACGCCCCCGGCCCTTCGCCGCGTGGCTGCAAGAGATCAATGACTATCGCGACAGCCGCCGCCTCAGTGAAAGCGGTTTGCACTTTTTTGCTTGGCGACCATTAAGAGCATGGTTGCGGCCTGGTCTTGGCTTCGAGCAACGGCTGGCGCTGGCGCGCTCGCATCACGCCTTGATCGCCCAAACCGCGCCCGCCGCCATGCTCGAACGCCTGTGGGCGCTGCAAGACATCCGGCTTGGCGAAGTGCATGGCCGCAGCGGCTCGGTTTTCGAACTTTGGCTGACGCGCTCGATCTACCCGCACGAGGGGTATTTGCAGATCACCATCAATCGCGCCGACCAGCGGGAGGGCTGGGCGCCGCCGCTGGCCCGGCTGACGTTTTCCCTCGCCGCGACGGCGGACACCGGCGGCCGCAAAGCCTTGTTGATCGGCGGTTTGCAAGGGGGGCCGCGCGAGGTGAGCAAGACCGATGTGGTGGCCGCAACTCGTGCGCTCAAGGGCCTGCGCCCGAAGGCCGCCGTCGTCCTGGCGGCGCAAGCCTTCGCCGATTGCGCCGGGTGCGACGCGATCCTCGCGGTTTCCAATACGAACCAGTTGATTAATTTAAGGCAGAAACGAACGCGCCTGCGCAAGCTGGCCGATTACGATTCGTTCTGGCGCGAACGGGGCGGCGCGCCCGACGATTGGCTGGGCTTTGAACTTCCGCTGCTCGCGCAGGATGCGCGCGCCGAAAGACGGGCGATCGTCGAAACCGTTCGCCAGGCGTTGGCGCCGACGAGACCCTCCGAGAGGGATGAGCGGGCATCCCTGGTCCTTGCGGGCGGCGCGCAGCCGTGAACGGCTGGCGCAGGCCGCCGGCGCCGAGGGGGGCCGCGATCCGCCGCGCCGGTCCTGAATAAAAACCCCGGCGTCTCCGCCGGGGTTCAATTTTAGTCGGCGCGCGAAGCGACCGCCACGCGGGGCGGGTTGTCGAGACGCTTGTCGAGATATTCCCCGACCGCGACCATCAGCTCGTCCACGCGATTCTCGAAGAAGTGGTTGGCGCCTTCGACCAGGGCGTGTTCGATCACGATGCCCTTTTGCGTCTTCAGCTTCTCGATCACGCTGGTGACTTCCTTGACCGGCGCCACCCGGTCCTGGTCGCCATGGACGAACAGGCCGGACGAGGGGCAGGGCGCCAGGAAGGTGAAGTCGAAGCGGTTGGCCGGCGGGGCGATGGAGATGAACCCCTCGATTTCCGGCCGGCGCATCAGCAATTGCATGCCGATCCACGAGCCGAACGACACGCCTGCGATCCAGCAGGCGCGCGCCTCGGGGCTGACCGCCTGGGCCCAGTCGAGCGCGCTGGCGGCGTCCGACAGCTCGCCCGCGCCATGGTCGAACGAGCCCTGCGACCGTCCCACCCCGCGAAAATTGAAGCGCAGTACGGAGAACCCGCGCTCGGCGAAGGCGTAATACAGCTGGTACACGATCTGATTGTTCATCGTCCCGCCAAATTGCGGGTGGGGATGCAGAACAATGGCCAGCGGAGCTCCGCGCTGCTTGGAGGGATGGAAGCGGCCTTCCAGCCGGCCGGCGGGGCCGTTGAAAATCACTTCAGGCATGATTTTTCCTTGACCATGATTTAATCCGGGGCATGGTTGATCCTGATATAAGGGCGCAAGGCCGCTTTCTTACATAGAGGGCGACTGGAAACGCAAACATTTTCGCGTAAAGTTGGAGATTCGCGTGCTGGTGGTCATTCGCTTCTTCGCTCTGGCGACGTCGGTCGCCAGCGTCCATCTGCTCGATGGCCTGGCCTTTGCGGCTCTGGTGTTCGGCGCCCTGATCGGTCTGCTGGCCGTGCGCTTTTATTGGCTGGCGCTTCCCGCCGCCGGTCTCGCCAACCTGTCCAACCTGATTTACGCCGAAAGCACGGGCGCGGGAAAGATGGAAGGCGCGCTGGGCCGTTTCCCTGTGGAATTCCCGGTGTTCCTTGTGTTGACCGTGCTCGGTTTTCTGCTGGGAATCTGGGCGCGCCATGTGCTTTACGCGCGCAGCCAGCGCAGCGCGGCGCAAAGCGCCAAGACGCTCCCGCCCGACGACAAGATCGAGGAGTAAGCGCGCGGCCTATCCCCGCACGAACTCTGCGAACGCCGCCAGTTGCTTGGCGATGAACGCCTTGGTTCCCTCGTCGGTCAGGTCGCCGCTGTCCTTGTCGAACTTGCCCATCGCGCCGCCCACCATCACCTCCGGCGCGTTGAACACGCGCCCGTCGAGGAACACGAACGACTGACGCAGTTGATATTGCATGCGCGCGCCGCCGAGCGCGCCGGGCGAGGCGCTCTGGATCAGGATCGGCTTGGCTTTGAACGGCTGTTGCGGCAGGCGCGACAGCCAGTCGATCGCGTTCTTCAGCGACCCCGGGATGGAATAATTATATTCCGGCGAGACGATGATCACGCCGTCGGCGGCGGCGATGGCCTCGCCCATGGCGGTCACGGCGGCGGGAATCCCCTCCGCCTGAAGATCGGCGTCATAATGGGGAAAATCGCCCACCGAGCCGAGCGCGGAGACGCGCACGCCCGCGGGCGCCAGTCCGGGCAGGGCGCGGGCGATCCCGCCGTTGAAGGACGCCTTCCGCAAACTGCCGAGCAAAGTGACGAAATGAAGATCCTGCTGCGCCATGACCGCTCCTCGAAAAAGGCGGCGACCGGCGCCGCCTCTCGATAACGGTCAAGGCCGCGTCCGGGTTCCGTCCGGCGCGGGTTTTCGCGCGGCTCAGGCGGCCGGATAGACGAACAGGAAAACGGCGGCCTCATAGATCAGATAGATGGCGAAGCCGATCGTCATGACCAGGCCCTGCTTGCTGCGCAAGATGAACGCGGCGGCGATGGTGGCGAGCAGGGGGATGATGCCGGCGAACCTGAGATTGCTGATCATGTCAGCCGAGGCGGCGATTCCGAAATGGTCCAAGACAAGTCTCCTTCATTCCCGGCGCGCGGGTGTCGTAAGGCGACCTTTCTCTAGCGCGGAAAGCCCTGGTCAAGCCAGTCTTTTGCGGGGGCGACCAAAGGACGCGCCTCAGCCGGGGCGTTTCTCCAGCCGCGGCGACACCAGCCGCGTGAACAATTCGTCCGGCAGGGTGAGCGTCGCCAGCGGCGGCGCGCCGACGATCAGGCTGGTCGCCTTGCCCCAGATCAGATGCGCCGGCGCCGTCTTGCCGATCGCGGACCAGGGAATCAGCAGGTTTTTCCGCAGCGCCCAAGCCAAAAACGGCGCCGGCGCGAGATAAAGCCCGGTTTCGTCGGCGCCCACGGTCACGCCATGGCGATAGAACGCCGCGCCCACGCCGACGTTTTGGCGCGGCGCGGCCCCGGCTGGCGGAGGCAGGGTGGTGGCGAAATTTTTCGCCAGATCGCGCCAGCGCCCGCCGCCGCGCCCAAACGCGCGTTCCAGGCGCGGCGCCGCCCACAGCAGGGCGATCACGGCCGCGACCAGCGCGCCCATCGAGAGGCGGACATAAAGCTCCATGTCCGGATCCATTGGCTAACCGGCCTCGTGCATGATCCAGCCCTCCGCCGCCGCCCGGCCGGCGTCGCGCAGCTTGCTGACGAAGGTCCAGCTTAAATCGGCGGCGCTTTGCTCGGCCAGCGCCGCGATCTCGTTTTCGGCGGCGATGCGGTCGAGCCGGAGTTGCGCCCATTTGCCGGTGGGGTCGCCGCTGGCGCACAGCGGCGCCAGTTGGCGGATGGCGTCGATCTCGCGGTCGAGCGTCGAGCAGAAATTGATCTGGTCGATGCGCCGCTCGATGTCCGGCCGGCTGCGCGGCGCGAAATCTGCGCGCTTGGGCGAGATTTGCACGATCAGCACCGTGCTGGCCTCGGTCTCCACCACCAGCGGGGTCAGCGGCGGATTGGCGACATAGCCGCCGTCCCAGTAAAACTCGCCGTCGAGCGCGATGCTGTGGTGCAACAGCGGCAGGCAGGCGGAGGCCAGCACGCAATCCACCGTGAGTTCGCCGCGGGTGAAAATGCGCAGGCCGGCGTCGGAGACGCGGGTGGCGCCGATCAGCAGCTTCGGCCCGTCGCTGGCCCGCAAACGCTCGAAATCGACATGGGCGGCGAGCGCGTCGCGCAGCGGATTGAGATCGAACGGATTGAACTGGTAGGGCGTCAGCGCGCGGGTCATGAAGTCGAGCGGCATATGCGCCACCCGGGGCAGGAACAGGCTGGTCTGGCTGACGCGAGTCCAGAACCCGTCCAGCCCCTTGCGCGCCCCCTCGCGGCCGCCCGACGCCAGCCCCGAGGCCAGCAGAACCGCATTGACCGCGCCGGCGCTGGCGCCGGACAGCGCGTCGAGTTCGATCGACTCTTCCTCCAACAGCCGGTCGAGCGCGCCCCAGGTGAAGGCGCCGAACGAGCCGCCGCCTTGGAGCGCCAGCGCCAGCAGACGCGGCGGCCAGGTGCGGCGGCGCCGGGGGGCGCGCAGATCGAGGGAGGCTTTCAAGAAATCCATGCGCGATCCTCCGTCGCGCCAAGATGGGGGCGGGCGGGGCCGACCGCAAGCTCCACGTTTATCCCGCTTCGTTGAACGGCGGTTTGGGCGCGGCAGACATCTCTGTAGAATGTTCGGAGAACCGGCTGCCTTGGCCGAGAGCGTGGCCAAACGGGATTGGACTGCGATTTGGACGGGTCCCTTGCCGGTTCCTATCCCTACTGTTTCCGCCTTCGGCGGTAAGCCGCCATAGCGGGAACGACCGGTTCCGAAGATCACCGGCGCTGGCTGAAGGGGAGGGACTGGGAATTGCACGACACCATCATCGACAAGCCCGCGATAAAGCGTTTACTTAACCTCTGCCTATCGATCGGATAGAATCATCGCTGAGAGGACATTCTTCGTTTCAGACATGATTTTGTCTGCACCGTCACATGTACGGAAAATGCGAGAATACATTTCATTGGCGTGAGGTTCAATTGCAATTGAGAACAGTGCGGTTCCGTAATTTCAAAGGGTTGCGGAATTATCAAATTAGCTTCCGTCATATCAATGTGCTCGTCGGCCCCAATAACGCTGGTAAGTCGTCCGTGCTGGACGCATTTCGATTGCTGGGAGCAGCTTTAAGATATGCGCGCCGCCGCAATCCGACAGTCATCGCACGTGAAAGCTCGTCTATATTTGGCTGGGAAGTGCCGGTTTCGACGCTCCCCATTTCATTAGTCAATGTTCATTCTGACGCGAATTACGACAGCGTGGAAGAAACGTCAATTTCGTTTGAGTTTACGAATGGCTCACAAATTAGAATTCTTCTAATTGATAGTGCGCGATGTTTAATGACGGTCGAAACCAACGGCGCGCGCGTCACCACAACCAGCCAATTTAAAGCGCGGTTTCCCGTTGAAATTTATGCCTTTCCGACTCTTGGGCCTATCGAAGAAGAAGAAGAGTGGCTAACGGACGAGTACGTCGAACGGCATCGTTCAGGTCGTCGTTCGCATCGAATGTTTAGGAATGTTTGGTTTCGGCAAAGAGAATTGTTTTCTACTTTTAAGAAGATGGTCGAGGAGAGTTGGTTGGGGGTGACTATTTCGGAGCCCGTCCGATACGGTGTCGCGCCGCCCCGACTGGAAATGTTTTTCACCGAGGCACGTCGCGCTCGCGAGGTCTCTTGGGCAGGTTTTGGCTTTCAGGTATGGCTTCAGCTCCTTACCCACTTAGTTTCAGCGACGACATCAACTGCACTGATAGTGGATGAACCTGAGATTTATCTTCACCCCGACTTACAGAGACGCTTGTTCGAACTTCTGCGCCGCACAGGCAAGCAGATAATTCTAGCCACGCACTCTGCGGAGATAGTTAATGATGCGGAGCGCGACGAAGTTGTGCTTGTCGATCGGGGCCGGCGAGCAGCCAAGAGAATCGGTGAAATCGAGGGACTTCAAGAGGCCCTGTTTTCCATAGGATCGGCGCAGAACATTCATCTCACAAAATTATCGCGCGGGCGCCGAGTGCTTTTTTTTGAAGGTCAAGACTACAAGCTCTTGCGCCGCTTTGCCTCGCAACTCGGTTATGAAGCTCTCGCAGACGGCGGCGATGTGACCGTCGTGCCAATCGGAGGTTTCGCGCAACGGCAGCGGATCGAGGATGCAGCTTGGACGTTTGGGCAGGTCCTGAAGGCTGAAATTGCGATCGCAGCTCTTCTCGATCGAGATTACAGGTCAATTGAGGAAATCAACGAAATCGTTGCGGGAATCCGGAGCGTAGTGCCGCGCTTTCACGTGCTTGGATCGAAGGAGATCGAGAACTACCTCCTCGTCCCACATGCGATTGCCAAAGCAGTGGAGGCACGTCTACGGGATCGACCAGCCGAGTTGGAGAAATTTGCCGCCTCGGGTGAGTCAACCATTTTTCGACTCCTCGAAGAAATTACCGCTTCGATGCGCACAGACGTGCAGTCGCAAGTGGTCGGTCATCGTATTCGCTATTTCGCAAAGAGCGGTAAAGATATCTCTACCTTAACAAAAGAGGCGATCACCTTTCTCGACCCAATATGGGAAAATAAAAAAATGCGCTTCGGTGCGGTCCCTGGCAAACAAACTTTCGCTGAACTGAACACGAGGCTGCAAAATGATTTACACGTTTCAATTACTGCCATCCAAATAGTCTCACACATCCGCCGAGCGGATATCCCAGACGAGTTCAATACGATTTTAGAAGATTTGAACGATTTTGCCCGCTCGCTTTCGACGAGGTAGCTCGAATGACCCGTTTGAGCCGTTCTCCGCCATCGCCCCCAGCATCGCCCACCAAAAAACCTCCTCCTACCGCACGCTCCACGTTTCCAGCGCTTCGCCGAACGGCGGCTGCGCGAAGCGGGGCAGCCGCGCTGGATGGCCGATCCGCCGCCGATAGGCGATCCACTGGGCGTCGCGGTGGAACAGCGGCACGGCGTAAAACCCCGACAGCAACACACGGTCGAGCGCGCGCACGGCGGCGGTGAAATCCTCGTGGCTTTGCGCCGCCGCCAGCGCCGCGATCATCGCGTCGAGCGCCGGCTCCCGCGCGCCGGAAAAATTATACGAGCCTTCGCGCTCCGCCGCTTCCGCGCTCCAGCGGTTGCGCTGCTCGTTGCCGGGCGAGGCGGACGCCTGCCACAGCGCAAACGTCATGTCGAAATCGAATCTCTGGCGCCGGCGCTGGTATTGCGCGTCGTCCACGGGCCGCACCCGCGCCTCGACGCCGATGCG
Source organism: Rhodoblastus acidophilus (assembly GCF_900187365.1). Taxonomy (GTDB): domain Bacteria; phylum Pseudomonadota; class Alphaproteobacteria; order Rhizobiales; family Beijerinckiaceae; genus Rhodoblastus; species Rhodoblastus acidophilus. Next base: position 707,380 of record NZ_FYDG01000001.1, on the reverse strand, counting down.
GCGCAATTGGCCGGCATAGGTCAGGGCGATGCGCTCCTCGTCGCGGGTCCGCGTCATGATCTCGAAGCTCAGCGGCCGCCCGTCGCGCCGCAGCGCGCCATCCTGCATCTGCCAGCCCGCCTGTTCAGCCAGTTCCAGCGCGCGACGCGCCATGTCGCGGTCGCGGCCGGAGCCGTCGGACGCCGGCGGCGCCCAGCGGCCCTCAAAAATGTCCGCGCGCACGGCGCCGGGAAAGGGCGCCAGCAGCGCGCGCTCGGCGGCGTCGGCGGGGCGCCCGAAGGCGGACAGGTCCGACGCGTCGAAAAAACTTTTCGTGCGCGTGAAAAATCCGTCGAACAGCTTGGCGTTGAGCCATTCGAAATCGAACATCATCGCCAGCGCCTCGCGCAGCCGCGCGTCGGCGAACAGGTCGCGCCGGGTGTTGAAGGCCAGCGCCTCCATGCCCTTGGGGCCGCCGAGCGGCAGGGCTTCCACCGCCACCTCGCCCTTTTCGCGCGCCGGAAAATGATACGCCTTGGCCCAGCGGCGCGGGTCGCCTTCCTCGCGATAGTCGATCAGCCCGGCCTTGAACGCCTCGAACAGCCCGTTGTCGTCGCGGCCATACAAATATTCGACGCGGTCGAAATTATACATGCCGCGCGTGGTCGGCAGGTCGCGTCCCCAATAGTCGGGATCGCGAACCAGAACCAGCCGCTCCCCCGGCTTGACCTCGGCCACCTTGTAAGGCCCGGAGCCGAGCGGAACGGCGAGGCCGTTGTCGGCGAACGCCTGTTCGGCGAGGGCGTGGGCGGGCAGCACCGGCGTCAGCGCCAGGATCAGCGGCAATTCGCGGTCGTTGGCGCCGGTCAGGTCGAACCGCACGGTGCGGGCGTCGGGGGCGCTCACCCCGGCGACCAGCGCGAAGGCCGCGCGCGTCTGCGGCCGCCCGCGCCGTTTCAACAGGTTGAAGGAAAACACCACGTCCGCGGCGGTGATCGCGACGCCGTCGGAGAAATGGGCGCGCGGATCGAGCCGGAAGGTGACGAAATCGCGGGCGTCGTCGGTTTCGACGCTCTCGGCGACCAGCCCGTACAGCGAAAACGGCTCATCCAGATTGCGCGCCAAAAGGCTTTGATAGACCGGCCCGATCAGGCCGAGCGCGGTCGAGCCGGCGTTGACGCCATAGGGATTGAGGTTGTCGAAGGCGCCGAGCGCGCCGATCCGCACCACGCCGCCCTTTTTCGCATCGGGGTCGGCATAGGGAAACGCCCGGAAACCGGGGGGCAGGGCGGGGGCGCCGTGCATGGCGAGCGCCCCGCTGATTCGCGCGCCGGCGTCCTGCGCCCGCGCCGCCGGACCGGGGGCGGCGGGGCAGGCGGCGCAGGCCAGAGAAAGAATTGCCGCGAAACGCCTCAGCATTGGAGAAATCTAGGCGAACCGCCGCGCAAAGGCCAGAAAATCACGCGCCGCCGGATTTGGCCGCTGGAAATGGCGGAACGAAGCGGATAAGAAGACCCTGTCAATTAATCGCCTTATTTAAGGGCGAAGAGCGCGCGCCCTCGCTCGCGAATGCCGAAGAATCCGGCCCACAGTTCAGCGTCGAAGCGGCCGGAAATGAGGATCAGTTGAAAGGATTTCGGATGTCCATGACTCGCTTTGGTCTCGCTGTGATCGCGGGCGCCATGCTTGTAAACCCGGCCTTCGCCCAGGCGCAGAAGCCGGCGGCCCCGGCTCAGGCGCCGGCCGCCCAGCCCGCCGCGCCCCAAGGCCCGATGAAGGTCGATCTCCAGCCCTCTCAGCCGCAATGGACCAAGGTCTGCGGCAAGGACCAGGCCGCCAACAAGGAAATTTGCTACACCACCCGCGATTTCGGCGCCAAGGCCGATCAGCCGCCGGTTCTGGCGCTCGCCGTCTATGACGTGAAGGGCGACGAAACCAAGATCGTGCGCTTCCTGATGCCGGTGGGCCTGATGCTGCGTCCTGGCTTCCGCTTCGCCATCGACAAGGGCCCGGTCTCCGAGGGCGGCTACGAAATCTGCTTCCCCAACGGCTGCTTCGCCGAAGCCAAGGTGAAGAAGGACGTGGTGGACGCCGCGAAGAAGGGTACGACCATGGCGGTCTCGGTGAAGAACCAGGCCAATATGGAAGTGGTGTTCAATCTGCCGCTGGCCGGCTTCGGCGCCGCCTTCGACGGCCCCGCGGTCGACCCCAAGGTGCTGGAAGAGCAGCAGAAGAAGCTGGCGGAAGAACTGCAGAAGCGCGCCGAGGAAGAGCGCAAGAAGCTCGAGGCCCAGCAGCCTGCCGCCGCCGCGGCCCCGGCTCCCGCGCCCGCAGCTCCGGCCGCCGGCAAATAAGCCAGCCTGTCGAACGTCCATCAAAAATGCGCGGAGCAATCCGCGCATTTTTTGTTTCAGGCGGTTGATTGCGCCCGCTCCGCCCCAACGCCCTGGCCGCTTGCGGCGGCGGCGTTGAGCAGACTGAACAATTCGTCCTGTAGCGAGGCCGCCGCCTGCGCCGCAACGGAAGGCGCCGGCGTCTCCCGCGGCGTCCACGCGTCCGTCGTCACAGATGACAAGAAGGACGCCGATGCGTCATCGGCGGCGGGGTCGGGAAACGCGTCGGCGGCGCCGTTGGCCTTGCCGGCCTGCGGCTGGCGCCAGTGCTGCAATCGGGCCGTCATGGATGTGGCGGCGCTGGTGGAGAGAACGCTCATGGTCGCCTCCGTGCGAAACGCCGGGGGTCGCCTCCGCGCGCTTCGCGAATTCGCAGCCAGTGTGGCGGCTCATCCTTGCCGGAAGCTGGTCAGTTCAGCACATTGCTGCGTTTGATGTAGCGTCCCGAGGCGTTGCGGCAGAACACGACGTCGACCTGCGGGTTGCGCAGCGGCGTCTCATTGTCGTCGGGCGCGAGATTCTGCTCGGACACATAGGCGGTGTATTCGGTGTCGGCGTTCTCGGCGTAGAGATGATAGAACGGCTGGTCCTTGGCCGGGCGCACGTCCTCGGGAATGGACAGCCACCATTCCTCGCTATTGGCGAATACCGGGTCGATGTCGAAAATCACGCCGCGAAACGGGTATTTGCGGTGCTTCACCACCTGGCCGATGCAATATTTCGCCGCCCTGGGTTTCATCGACACATCCGTCCGCAAAATTGATCCACAGACCTAAATAATATTAAACCCAAGCTGTTACGTGTCAATCCGCTGAAACGGCGTCAAAAAGTCTCCCGGCGCCGCAAGGGGCGCCGGGGAACGGGCGGGCTCAGAAGCCGTAGGCGGCGGCGAATTCCGGATCTTTGGCGGCGACCTGCCTGGCGCAATCCACCATCACCTTCGCCTGTTTCCAGGTGGCGTCGTCCTGCATCTTGCCGTCGATCATGGCGACGCCGGAGCCGTCGGGCATGGCCTCCAGAATCTTCTTGGCGAAGGCCACTTCCTTGGGATCGGGCGAGAAAACGCGCTTGGCGATGGCGACCTGATTGGGATGCAGCGACCACGCCCCGGCGCAGCCCAGCAAAAACGCGTTGCGGAACTGCACTTCGCAGGCGGCGAGATCGGAAATGTCGCCGAACGGGCCATAGAACGATTTGATGCCCGCGCTCTGGCAGGCGTCGACCATTTTGGCGACGGTGTAATGCCACAAATCCTGCTGGTAAACCGCGCGCGGCGCGGAACCTTCGGCGTCCGCCAGCACCTTGTATTCGGGATGGCCGCCGCCCACCCGCGTCGTCTTCATGGCGCGCGAGGCCGCGAGATCCGCCGGGCCCAGGCTCATGCCGTGCATGCGCGGCGAGGCCAGCGCGATGCTCTCGACATTCTTCACGCCCTCGGCGGTTTCGAGAATGGCGTGGATCATGATCTGCTTCTTGATCTGATGCCGCGCCTCAAGCTGGGCCAGCAACTGATCGAGATAGTGAATGTCCCAGGGCCCCTCGACCTTGGGCAGCATGATGACGTCGAGTTTTTGGCCGACCGCCGCCACGATTTCGGTGAGGTCGTCGAGGATCCACGGCGAATTCAGGCAGTTGACGCGCGTCCACAGCCCGGTCGAGCCATAGTCATGCGCGCTGGCCATCTCGATAAAACCCTTGCGCGCGGCCTCCTTGGCGTCGGCGGGAATGGCGTCCTCGAGATTGCCGAGAATCACGTCCACGGTCGGGATCATGTCGCCGATCTTGGCGCGCACCTTGTCGAGATGCGGCGGCACGAAATGGATCATGCGCTCGACCCGCACCGGCGGTTCGCGAAACGGCTCGGGGGCGCCAATGGCGAGCGGCTTGAAAAAATTGCGCGGGCTCTTGATGGTCATGAAAATCTCCCTCGTTTGCGCTCGGCCTTAAAACAGGAATCCCGAAAGGGAAAGCCGGTCTTTGGGGGGAGCGCGCGCGGCCTGGGGTGGAGCGCGCGCGGCCCGCAATTGCATTTTCGCACGCGCCGGCCCAGAATTTGGCCATGTTGTCCGACACGCCGATCGAATTGCTGACGCCTCAGGAAATGGGACGCGCCGACGCCCTGACCATCGCCGCCGGGGTTCCCGGCTACGGCCTGATGCTCAAGGCGGGCCGGGCGGTCGCCGCCGTCGCCGCCGATCTGCTGCGGGCTTCGGGCGGCGGGCGGGCGGCGGTCTTCTGCGGCCCCGGCAACAATGGCGGCGACGGCTATGTCGCGGCGCGCCTGCTGCGCGAGGCCGGGTTCGAGGTCGTGGTCGGCGCGCTCGGCGATCCCCGTTTCCTGCGCGGCGACGCCAAAAACGCGTTCGAGGACTGGCCCGGCGAGACCCGCGCCGTCGAGGATGTCGATCCCGCCGCAGCCGATCTGGTCATCGACGCCCTGTTCGGCGCCGGCCTTTCGCGCCCGCTCGACGGCAGGGCGTTGGCGACGGTCGAGCGCATCAACGCCTCGGGCAAGCCGGCGCTGGCGGTGGACGTGCCCTCGGGCCTCGACGGGGCGACCGGCGCCATTGGGTCAATCGCCGTGCGCGCGGAAAAACAAAAGACCGTCACCTTCTTCCGCCTCAAGCCGGGCCATGTCCTGCTGCCCGGCCGCGCGGTCTGCGGCGAAATCCTGTTGCGGCAAATCGGCATCGAACCGGCCGTTTTGACGGAAATCGCGCCCCAAACCTTCCTGAACGGCCCGGATTTGTGGCGCGATGCCCGGCCGCAGCCGCGCATTGACGGCCACAAATATACGCGCGGCCACCTGCTGGTCGCCTCGGGGCCGATGACCCGCACCGGCGCGGCGCGCCTCGCCGCCCGCGCCGGCCTGCGCGCGGGGGCGGGCCTCGTCACCCTGGTCAGTCCGGCGGACGCCCTGGCCGTCAACGCCGCCCAGCTCACCGCCATCATGCTGCGCGCCGCCGATGGCGCGGCGCAATGGCGGGATCTGCTGGCCGACCGCCGCTTCAACGCCTGCGTGTTCGGCCCGGCGTTCGGAACCGGGCCGGACACGCGCGTCCTCGCCGAAACCCTGATCGCCGCCGCCGCGCCGGAGCGTCCGCTCGGCCTCGTGCTCGACGCCGACGCCCTGACCGCCTACGCCGGGGACAGCGCAAGCCTCGCGCGCCGAATCACCGCCAGCGCCGCCCGCGTCGTCCTGACGCCGCATGAAGGTGAATTTTCCCGCCTTTTCAATGACAAGACCAGTGCGGCGTCCGCCTCGAAACTCGATCGCGCCCGCGCGGCGGCGCAGGTCATGGGCGCGACGATCGTTCTCAAGGGGCCGGATACGGTGGTCGCCAGCCCCGACGGCCGCGCCGCGATCGCCGCCAACGCCCCGCCGACGCTGGCCACGGCGGGCTCGGGCGACGTGCTGGCTGGCGTGATCGGCGGGTTGCTGGCGCAGGACATGCCGGCGTTCGAGGCGGCGGCCTGCGCGGTCTGGCTGCATGGCGAGGCGGCGCGCGCGTTCGGGCCGGGGCTGATCGCCGAGGATTTGCCAGAGGCGCTGCCGCAGGTTCTGGCGGGTCTCGCCGCCGGGTGAGCCGGCGCGAATTTTCCCGCAACCGGCGGCGCCCGCCATTTTTTTGCTGCGGACTCTCGCGCGCGTTGCTATAGAGCGCGCCTTACACAGCGCGCGGGCGTGGCGGAACTGGTAGACGCGCCGGATTTAGGTTCCGGTGACGAAAGTCTTGGGGGTTCGAGTCCCTCCGCCCGCACCACACGCGCTTTCCCCAGGTTTCGACGGTTCCGGGTCCGCCCGGCAGGAAGAAAAAAGGTTTTGGAGATGCAGGCTACGGAAACGCTCTCGCAGGGGCTGAAGCGCGAATATCAGGTGGTTCTTCCCGCGGGCGAACTGGCCGAAAAGCTCGACGCGCAGATCGCGAGCATGAAGGACAAGGTCCAGATCAAGGGCTTCCGCCCCGGCAAGGTGCCGGTCGGCCACCTCAAGCGCGTCTATGGCAAGTCGATCATGGGCGACGTGGTGCAGGAGGCGGTCAACGCCGCCCAGCAGAAGATTCTCGACGACAACAAGCTGCGCCTCGCCGGCGCGCCCAAGTTCAATTTCCCGGAAGACCGGGGCGAAATGGAAAAGGTTCTGGAGGCCAACGGCGACCTCACCTTCTCCGTCGCCTTCGAGATCCTGCCGACCATCGAGGTCGGAACCTTTGATGACGTCGAGATCGAGAGCCTCGTCGCCGAGGTTCCCGAATCCGACATCGAGGACAGCATCAAGCGGCTGGTCGAGCGCAACCGCCCCTACAATGCCCGCGAAGAGGGCGCCGGCGCCGAAAAGGACGACAAGCTGACCATCGACTTCGTCGGCAAGATCGGCGACGAGGCGTTTGAAGGCGGCACGGCGCAGGGCGTCGATCTCGTGCTCGGCTCCGGCCAGTTCATCCCCGGTTTTGAAGACCAGCTCGTCGGCGCCAAGGTCGGCGACGACGTGAAGGTCACCGTGACATTCCCGGCCGATTATTCCGCCGAGAACCTCGCCGGCAAGGAAGCGGTGTTCGACGTCAAGGTCACCGCCGTCGCCGCCCCCGGCGAACAGGCTGTGGACGACGAATTCGCCAAGGGCTTCGGCTTCGAGAGCGCCGAAAAGCTGCGCGAGGGCGTCGCCGACCGCATCAAGGGCGATTACGCCAAGGCGTCGCGCGACAAGCTGAAGCGCGCCCTGCTCGACGCGCTCGACAAGAAATATTCCTTCGACCTGCCGCAGGAGCTGGTGGAGCAGGAATTCCAGGGCATCTGGAACCAGGCCATGGCGCAGCAGCGCTCGACCGGCAAGACTTTTGAGGACGAAGGCACGACGGAGGAGGCGCAGCGCGCCGACTACCGCCGAATCGCCGAGCGCCGCGTGCGCCTGGGTCTGGTCGTCGCCGAAGTGGGCGATTCGGCCGGCGTCCAGGTCACGGAAGATGAGGTGACTCGCGGTATTGTCGAGCAGGCCCGCGCGTTCCCCGGCCAGGAAAAGATGCTGTGGGACTATTACCAGAAGAACCCGCAGGCGCTGGCCCAGATTCGCGCCCCGATCTTCGAGGACAAGGTCATCGACCACATTCTCGCCAAGGCCAAGGTCACTGAAAAGACTGTGTCCAAGGAAGAATTGTTCAAGCCGCTGGACGACGAACAGGCGTAACGCGTCTTTTCGACGGCGCGCCGACAGCCGCATCAGCTCGCATGGAAATCCGCCGCCCTGGCGAATTTTCGTGCGATTGGTTTCCGGCCCTCGCGATGCGCCGTTGCGAAAATTCACCAAACGCCGCCTCATTTCGAACGACGCGCCTGCGCCAAAGCGTGCGGGCGCGTTTTGTTTTGATATGACGCAGGGTCAGGAAAAACCTTTGCAAATCCGTGAGATATTTAAGGTTTATTCAGCTTGGAGCTGCTAGCGTTCGGGGATATTTTGTCATGGCCGGGGCTTTGGGAGCGCGTCGCGCTCGGAACGGCCCCGGATTTGCATGACAGTTTTGTGTGAGCAGCGCGGCCATTGCCACCGGGCGAAAGCTCATTATGTTGGCGATGATGGCTGTGTGGCTGCGTCCGATGAAACGGGCGCAGCCGGAAGGTTCAAGGGATGATCCATGCGCGATCCGATCGACGTCTATAACCAATATCTCATTCCGCAGGTCATCGAGAACACGCCACGCGGCGAGCGCGGCTTCGATATTTATTCGCGTCTGCTGCGCGAACGCATCGTGTTCCTGACGGGCGCCGTCGAAGACAATATGGCCTCGGTGATCATCGCCCAGTTGCTGTTCCTGGAAGCGGAGAATCCCAAGAAGGAAATCTCCATGTACATCAACTCGCCGGGCGGCGTGGTCACGGCGGGCATGGCGATCTACGACACCATGCAGTTCATCAAGCCGAAGGTTTCGACGCTCTGCGTCGGCCAGGCCGCCTCGATGGGTTCGCTGCTGCTGTGCGGCGGCGAGGCGGGCATGCGCTTCGCGCTGCCGAACGCCCGCATCATGGTCCACCAGCCCTCGGGCGGGTTCCAGGGCCAGGCCTCCGATATTCTTCGCCATGCTGAGGACATAATGAAGGTGAAGAAGCGGTTGAATGAAGTTTATGTGAAGCACACCGGCCAGGACTACGACACGATCGAGAAGACGCTCGATCGCGATCACTTCATGTCCGCCGAGGAGGCGCAGGCTTTCGGCCTGATCGACAATGTGCTCAGCAAGCGTCCCGACGATAAGGTCGAAGAGAAGAAGTAATCGCGCGGACTCCCGGAGTCGGCTCCGCCTCCGGGTCCGAATCTGCGCTGAAAAAGGAGCCGGCCGCCCGCGGCCGGTCATGATGAATCGCCGCTCTCAGCGGCAGAGCTTGTCATTGGCGGCGATCGGCTTAAACTGACCGATCGGTGCGAATGAACCCGGAGCGTCGAAAGGGGCGCGCTGATCGTCGGTCCGGCGGCGGAAAGTGGGCGCGGCGCGGCCGCAACATGCCCCAGACCGGCCGCTCGGGCCCAAACCGGCGGCCAAGGAGAGATTAATGAGCAAGGTTGGCGCCAGCGACTCGAAGAACACGCTGTACTGTTCGTTCTGCGGCAAAAGCCAGCACGAAGTGCGCAAGCTGATCGCAGGCCCGACGGTGTTCATCTGCGACGAATGCGTCGAATTGTGCATGGACATCATTCGCGAGGAGAACAAGTCCGCGCTGGTCAAGACCCGCGACGGCATCCCCACGCCGAAGGAAATCTGCAAGGTTCTCGACGATTACGTGATCGGCCAGTTCTCGGCCAAGCGCGTGCTGTCGGTTGCTGTGCACAACCACTACAAGCGGCTGAACCACGCCACCAAACATTCCGATGTGGAGCTGGCGAAGTCGAACATCCTGCTGGCCGGCCCCACCGGCTCCGGCAAGACGCTCCTTGCGCAAACGCTTGCGCGCATCCTCGACGTGCCGTTCACCATGGCGGACGCCACCACGCTCACCGAAGCCGGCTATGTCGGCGAGGACGTGGAGAACATCATCCTGAAGCTGCTGCAGGCGTCCGACTACAATGTCGAGCGCGCCCAGCGCGGCATCGTCTATATCGACGAAATCGACAAGATCTCCCGCAAGTCGGACAATCCCTCGATCACCCGCGACGTGTCGGGAGAGGGCGTGCAGCAGGCCCTGCTGAAGATCATGGAAGGCACGGTGGCCTCGGTCCCGCCCCAGGGCGGCCGCAAGCACCCGCAGCAGGAATTCCTGCAGGTGGACACGACCAACATCCTGTTCATCTGCGGCGGCGCCTTCGCCGGCCTCGACAAGATCATTTCGAATCGCGGCCAGAAGACGTCCATCGGCTTCCAGGCCCGCGTCGAAGGCCCGGATGAGCGCCGCAGCGGCGAAATCTTCCGCCAGGTGGAGCCTGAAGACCTGCTCAAGTTCGGCCTGATCCCCGAATTCGTCGGCCGTCTGCCGGTGATCGCCACGCTCGAAGACCTCGACGAGGAGGCGCTGAAGCGCATCCTGACGGAGCCGAAGAACGCCCTGGTCAAGCAGTACCAGCGCCTGTTCGAGATGGAGAATGTCGAGCTGTCGTTCCAGGACGAGGCGCTCAACGTCATCTCGCGCAAGGCCATCGAGCGCAAGACCGGCGCGCGCGGCCTGCGCTCCATCATGGAAGGCATCCTGCTCGACACCATGTTCGACCTGCCGGGCCTCGAAGGCGTGGAGCAGGTGGTGATCGGCCCCGAAGTGGTCGATGGCAAGGCCAAGCCGCTGTATATCTATGCGGAGCGCGCCGAGAAAACAGGCGCCAGCGCCTAGGTCGAATCAAGGCCCGGGCGCGCTCAGCGGCGCGCCGGGGCCTAAGCCGCAGCAATGCGCAGGGGCGAACTTGAAACTGGGGCGGAGACGCCCCATTTCCGTCGGTACGCCCCACGCCGCCGAGGCCTAGCGAAGGATCGGACGGCGCACGGAATGCGGCTCGGCGCTCGCAAGAGGCCGATCCGAGGAATTCCGTGGGCGGCCCGGACCTTGCAACGCGGGGTGCGGTCGCCGTGACCAAAGGATGAGATCATGACCACCACCAAGCGCGAACTGCCCCCCGCCGGCGTGACCGAGGTTTTCCCGGTTCTCCCGCTGCGTGACATCGTCGTCTTCCCGCACATGATCGTGCCGCTGTTCGTCGGCCGCGAGAAAAGCATCCGCGCGCTTGAAGAGGTGATGAAGGCCGATAAACATATCCTGCTGGCCACGCAGATGAACGCGGCCGACGACGATCCCAAGCCCGAGGCGGTGTTCTCCGCCGGCGTGCTCGCCAGCGTGCTGCAATTGCTGAAACTGCCCGACGGCACGGTCAAGGTGCTCGTCGAGGGCGTGGCGCGCGCCAAGGTCGGCAAATACGTCCGCACCGACGAATATTACGAGGCCGAGGCCACGGTCACGGCCGAGGACACTGTCGACAAGGTCGAGGCCGAGGCGCTGGCCCGTTCGGTCGCCTCCGAGTTCGAAGGCTATGTCAAGCTCAACAAGAAGGTCTCGCCGGAGGTGGTCTCCGCCGTCGCGCAGATCGACGATCCCGGCAAGCTGGCCGACACCGTCGCCTCGCACCTGTCGGTGAAGATCGGCGACCGTCAGGCCGTGCTGGAAATGACCTCGGTGGTGAAGCGCCTGGAGAAGTGCCTGGCGCTGATGGAGAGCGAAATCTCCGTCCTCCAGGTCGAGAAGCGCATCCGCACCCGCGTCAAGCGGCAGATGGAGAAGACCCAGCGCGAATATTATCTGAATGAGCAGATGAAGGCCATTCAGAAAGAGCTGGGCGACGAGGACGGCAAGGACGACCTGTTCGAGCTGGAAGAGAAGATCAAGCGCACCAAGCTCTCCAAGGAGGCCCGCGACAAGGCCACCGCGGAGCTGAAGAAGCTGCGGCAGATGTCGCCGATGTCGGCGGAAGCCACGGTGGTGCGCAACTATCTCGACTGGCTGCTGTCGATCCCGTGGGGCAAGAAGTCCAAGATCAAGAAGGATCTGGTTTTGGCTCAGGAATTGCTCGACGCCGAGCATTACGGCCTCGACAAGGTCAAGGAGCGCATCGTCGAATATTTGGCCGTGCAGAGCCGCGCCAATAAGCTGACCGGCCCGATTCTGTGCCTCGTCGGCCCGCCCGGCGTCGGCAAGACGTCGCTCGGCAAGAGCATCGCCAAGGCCACGGGCCGCGAATTCGTCCGCATGTCGCTCGGCGGCGTGCGCGACGAGGCCGAGATCCGCGGCCACCGCCGCACCTATATCGGCTCGATGCCCGGCAAGCTGATCCAGTCGATGCGCAAGGCCAAGACCAACAACCCGCTGTTCCTGCTCGATGAAATCGACAAGATGGGCATGGACTTCCGCGGCGACCCGTCCTCGGCCCTGCTGGAGGTGCTCGACCCCGAGCAGAACGCCACGTTCAACGATCATTACCTCGAGGTCGATTACGACCTGTCGAACGTGATGTTCGTGACCACGGCCAACACGCTGAACATCCCTGCGCCCCTGATGGACCGCATGGAGCTGATCCGCATCGCCGGCTACACCGAGGAAGAGAAGTCGGTGATCGCGCGCAAGCATCTGATCCCCGCCGCGACCTCGAAGCATGGCCTCGGCGCCGACGAGTGGATCGTCGAGGATGCGGCGCTGATCAAGGTGATCCGGCGCTACACCCGCGAAGCCGGCGTGCGCAACCTGGAGCGTGAGATTTCCAACCTCGCCCGCAAGGCGGTGAAGGAAATCCTGATGTCCAAGCCGAAGAAGGACCGGATCGTCTTCACCGAGGAGAACATCGAGGTCTATCTCGGCGTGCCGCGCTATCGCTATGGCGAGGCGGAGCTGGAGGATCAAATCGGCGTGGTGACGGGCCTCGCGTGGACGGAAGTGGGCGGCGAACTGCTGACTATCGAAGGCGTGATGATGCCGGGCAAGGGCCGGATGACGGTCACCGGCAACCTGCGCGACGTGATGAAGGAATCGATCTCGGCGGCGGCGTCCTATGTCCGCTCGCGCGCGGTGGATTTCGGCATCGAGCCGCCGGTGTTCGAGAAGCGCGACATCCACGTGCACGTGCCGGAAGGCGCGACGCCGAAGGATGGTCCGTCGGCGGGCGTGGCCATGGCCACGGCCATCGTCTCGATCATGACGGGCATCCCCGTGCGCCGCGACATCGCCATGACCGGCGAAATCACCCTGCGCGGCCGCGTCCTGCCGATCGGCGGCTTGAAGGAAAAGCTGCTGGCGGCGCTGCGCGGCGGGCTGAAGAAGGTTCTGATCCCCGAGGACAACGCCAAGGATCTGGTGGATATCCCGGATTCGGTGAAGAACAATCTCGAGATCGTCCCGGTCTCGCGGATGGAGGAAGTGCTGCGGCAGGCGCTGCTGCGCATGCCCGAGCCGATCTCGTGGGAGGAGGGCGCCGTGAAGGCGGACGCCGCCGATCGCGAGGACGACGGGTTGGGCGTGGTCGCCCACTAACCGCCCCTTTTTCAAGCGATTTCGAGGCCGGAGCCGTGAGGCTCCGGCCTTTTTCATTTTTGTGCGAGACAGGGGAAAATCCCCCGTTTTTCCTGGTTTTTTTTCGTCTTTCCCGCGCGGAGTCCCTTGCTTTGTCTAGGATTCGCATCAAAAGTAGCCCCGTCGTCGCGTTACGATTCGAGCAGCGCCGCATCGGCCTTCTCGTCACGGCGTGGATCAAGCTGCATTCGGACGGCGGTCCGCGCCGGGGGAAACAACAAGGCCGTCATAGAGAGCGCGCCGCACAGACAGGAGTTTCACATGACCAACAAAGCCGAACTGATCGACGTGGTCGCGGAGGCGACGGAATCCTCCAAGGCCGCCGCCGGCGCCGCGCTCGACGCGGTCATCGACGCCATTTCCCAGGCGTTGAAGAACGGTGAGGAAGTCCGCCTCGTCGGTTTCGGCACCTTTTCGGTCAAGGAGCGCGCCGAAGGCAAGGGCCGCAATCCCGCGACCGGCGAAGAGATCAAGATTCCCGCGTCCAAGAGCGTGCGCTTCAAGCCGGGCGCGCAGCTGAAGACCTTGATCAACAAGTAATCGCTTCGTTCGCGGACACAGGTTGAACCTGGCGGACGCGCGTTCGCCGGGTTTTCATAGGTTCAAGAGAAAGTCTTGCCAGGGCGCCTCGGGCGTCCTAATAGCTTTGTGAGCCATTTTCCGCGCCTCCACTAGGACTGCGCGGGGCGGCGAGGGCGGTTAGCTCAGTTGGTAGAGCATCTCGTTTACACCGAGAGGGTCGGCGGTTCGAGACCGTCACCGCCCACCATGTCCTGGAGAATTCCCGTGTCGAATGTCTCGCGCGCGCTCGCAAGAAAATTCCGCACGCTCGCTTGCGGCGCCGCGCTCGTCGGCGCGCTGTCGGCGGCCGCGCAGGCCGCTTCGATGACCTTCCGCGTGGAACCGCTGGGCGACGGCGCCAAGGCGATCGTGGCGGAAGGCCAGATCACCAATACGACGCCGGGCGAATTTCTCGAATTCCTGCGCGACAACGCCGGGGACCGCGACCTGCACACCGTCATCTTCCTGCATTCGGAGGGCGGCTATGTGATGGCGTCGATGGAGCTGGGCCAGATCTTCCGCCGAATCGGCGCCGCCACCGTGGTGGCCCGCCTGGCCCCCGAGGGGCGGGGCGGACGGTTCCTGTCGGCCAATTGCCTCTCGGCCTGCGTCTACGCCTTCATGGGCGGCCGCAAGCGCGTGGCGCCGCAGGGCAGCGCCCTCGGCATCCATCGCATGTTCGCCAACCAGGAGGAGGGCGGCCTGCTCGATTCGCGCGTGGTGCGCCGCTACGACAATGGGTCGATGGCCGCGCAACTGATGGCGTATAGCGCGCGCATGGGCGTGTCGCGCGATTTGATTCGCACCGCCGAGCAGATCTCCTCCTCATCGATTCACGTGGTGACCTCGGCGGAAATGGCCCGCTGGAAATTGGCCAGCCGGGTTTTCTGACGCGATTCGGTCCTTCCCCGTCTGATTCAGCGATTCCATTGCGGCGCCCCCCTCGGGGCGGCCTGGGTGTGCCCGCGCGCCAATTCGCGGCCGGTTTCGCGCGCGCGTCCCGCGCCATGCGTTCCTACCCCGCTCAAGCTTGATTTTCCTGCGTGCGCCCGTCCGCGCGGCGTGGCGGTTTTCGCGGAATTCGCCCATCATTTTCAAAAACTGACAAAAACTTGTCGTACAGGCGCTTGACTTAGGCGGCGCGCTGCCTTAATTCGCAGTCATCCGCTGAACGGAAGCCCACACGGCTTCGACGGAGACGCGGGGGAGTAGCTCAGTTGGTTAGAGCGCCGGCCTGTCACGCCGGAGGTCGCGGGTTCGAGTCCCGTCTCTCTCGCCATCAAAATCCACGGGATTTTGGCGGAAACAATCACCTCGACAACGAACATTGATCACGGCCCTGAAGCCGAGCAGCTTCGCGTCAGCGCGGCGCCAGTTTCTTCGCCTGTCGCAGCAGCCGGAACCGCGGCGCCTCCTCCCGGCGTTCGGCGTCGGCGCGGTCGAGCGTGGCGATGGCGTCCTGCAAGGCGCGCCGCGCCACATTCATCGCCTCCTCGATCTCCTCCGTGGCGAAGGCGCCCGCCGGCGGCTTGTAGATCATCACGCCAACCGGCGTCATCGAGGCCGCGAGCACGTGGTCGAGATAATCGATCCGGGAATAGGCCGCGACGATCACCGCGATTTCATGCGGCTCCATCGTGATGAGACGCGCGACATTGCCGCGATAGATGAACACGGAGGCGCGCGACGACAGCACGTTGCGCCCGCCGGCGAGGCGGGTGAGGTTGTTCGTGCAGAATTCGAGCAGGGACGCCATCTCGGCGCGCAGGGCGACGCGCAATTGCGCGCCATCGCGCCGCGCGGCGGCCCTGAGGCGGTCGTTGGCCGCGGTGATGTTGAGATAGGCGACGGATGCGCCGAGCACGATATGCGCCAGCGACAAGGCGATGAGGATGGATGTCTCCACGGGGGCCTCCGGGTCTGCGCCTGACGGCGAGGCGACGGCCCCGCCGATCCGCGGCGAGGCGACAGCCTCGCCGATCCGCGGCGAGGCGACAGCCTCGCCGATCCGCGGCGAGGCGACAGCCTCGCCGATCCGCGGCGAGGCGACAGCCTCGCCGATCCGCGGCGAGGCGACAGCCTCGCCGATCCGCGGCGAGGCGACAGCCTCGCCGATCCGCGGCGAGGCGACAGCCTCGCCGATCCGCGGCGAGGCGACAGCCTCGCCGATGCAATGCCAATGCCGGGATTATATTTTGGCGCGCCGACAGGATCGGCGCGCCTGGCGCCAGCAGGGTCAGCGCGCCTCCTGAATCAGGGCGCGCACCAGCGCGGCGGCTTCGACGGTCGAGGCCACCTGATGGGTCGGCTCGGCCGCCGACGGCTTCTGATAGGCCGAGCGCACCAGAATCCGCACGGGCACCTTGGCGGCGGCGGCGGCTTCGATGTCCGAGCCCTGGTCGCCGACCATGATCGAGCGTTGCAGATCGACGCCGAGATCGTCGCGGGCGGCCAGAAACATGCCTGGCTTGGGTTTGCGCCAGTCGTGATCGGCGCGATAGGCGTCGACGCTGCCTTCCGGGTGATGCGGGCAATGATAGACGCCGGCGATGCGCGCGCCCTCGGCGCGGAAGCGCTCGACCATCCAGGCGGTCAGCTCGCAGAACTCCTGCTCGCTGTAAAAACCGCGGGCGATGCCGGACTGGTTGGTCACGACGATCACCGGCCAATCCGCCTCCGCTCCGGCGCGGGCGAGCTGAAACGCGCCGGCGGTGAATTCAAAATCCTCGGGGCGGCTGACATAGCCGTGATCGACGTTGATGACGCCATCCCGATCGAGAAACAAAGCTGGCTTCATGCGTTGCGGGTCCAATTCCAAAAAAGGCCCCGGGCCGGCGCCGGTTCCGGGCGCGCCTGGGAAGGCGGACCTTAGGGGCGGTTCGAGTTGCGCGGCGCGCATTGCGCTTAGTTTGTTTATCAAACCGCGACGCCGGTCGCCAGAGATCGCCGGGAGCGACACAAGAATTCTAGCCATTCCGTAGGGGGAACTGTATGCTGCCCGCTCGTTGCTGTCCGGAATATTGACGATCGGCGCCGCATTACAACCGCGCGGTGGCGAAGTGGCCGTTACACCAAAAGCGTGCGAGGCAAAATGGAAGAGTCTATTTCCAGAATCGGCGTCAATAACGAGGATTTTTTGGTGGCGAGCATGATCGACCGCTGCCCCAAGACGATGATGCTTCGCGAGCTGGTCCAGAACGCGCTGGAAGCGGCGGTCAGGGCGCCGGCGGGGGCGCGGCGGGTCGAGATCGGCGCCGTGCAGGTCGATGGCGCGCGCAAGCTGCGCATCTGGAACACCGGGCCGGGCCTCGACGCCGAACAATTGTTTCTCATCTGCGATATTTCCTCGTCGGTCGGCAAGGAGCAGGCGCTCGACAAGAATTTCGGCATGGGCGCCAAGGTCGCCTCGCTGCCGTCGAACCAGCTCGGCCTGCGCTACCGCTCCTGCGCCAGCGGGCGCGTGCATGAGGTGATCATCGGCAAGCGCGACGGCGCCTATGGGCGGCTGTTGCGGCCGGACGCCGCCGGCGCGCTGGCGGCGGTGCGCGACGTGACTGAGGAGAGCCGCGCCGAGGGCCGCGCGCTCGATCAGGATTGGACGGAAGTGACCCTGCTCGGGGCGCGGCCGGACCAGGACACGGTCGCCGATCCCTATGCCGGCGATCCCGGCGTCGGCCGCCTCTGGGCGCTGTCGGCGCTGCAGTCGCGGTTCTATCGCCTGCCGGACGGCGTCGAGATCTGGCTGGCGCCCGATCTTCTCGCGGGCCGGCCGGCGCGCGCGTTCACGCCCATCGCAACGCATATCGCGCGGCGTTTCGCCCGCAGCGAGGCGGTCGCGCTCGCCAATGGCGCGCGCATCCATTTCTGCTTCGACCCGCAGCATCCGCAGTTTCCCGACCGTAACGCCTCGCAGCTCGACACGCTCAGCCCGAGCCAGAGCTTCGCCGCCCTGTTGCGCCAGGACGAGCTTTACGACGTCATTCAAGGCAAGCGCTGGACGCTGGAGGCGCCCAATTTCGGCGTGTCCTTTGGCGCGCGGCATGTTTCGATTCTGGTCGAGTTGCCGGACGACTTCCCCGTCTTCCCCGAGACTTATCGCCAGTTCCTGCGCTACCGGAACGGCGCGCAGGACCAGGTCAAGATTCAGGATTTCGCGGCGCTGGTCCGCGCCAACCGGCCGCAATGGCTGATCGATTTCGTGCGCGAGCAGGCGCCGCAGGTCGCCAACCTGGAGACCATCCAGCAGCAGTTGGAAAGCCTGATCGAGTCGCTCGGTCTGACCCGGCGCCGGCCGGTCGCGCGCCAGCCCAAGCTCGCCGCGACCAAACCGCCGCAGCCGCCGGCGCAGGCCGCGAAGACGCCGGCCGAGCCGACCCCGCCGCCGCCCGAGCGGGCGCCCGAAGACGCGCCGCCGGACGCGCCGATGCGGACCGTGCTGGAATCCCTGCCGGAATTTCACATGCTGCGCGACGAGCAGGACATCGCCGACCGCAACCTGACGCATCGCGCCGCCCGGTTCTACCCGGATACGCATCAGTTGTTCGTCAATCTCAGCTATCCCGCCGTCGCCGGCCTCGCCGAACTGCTGGCCTCCCAGGCCCCGCACACGGTTCCGCCGCATGAGGCGCGCGCGCTGGCCGAGGAGGCCGCCGAGAGCGTCGCCTTGCTGCGCATCGGCCGCGCGCTGATCTTCGGCCTGTCGAAACGCTCGGCGGAGGCGGGGTGGAGCGACGCTGAAAAGCAGCAGGCGATCAGCAGCGAAATGCTGACCCTCGCCGCCGAGGATCTGATGTCCTCGGCCCCGCTGGCGCAGGAAATGTTCAGCCGCAAACTGGCGGAGCGCGCCGACGGCGCCGCCGCGCGCCTTTCCGAGAAGGAAGTCGCCTGAGGGGGCTTGTGGTCGGACGCGTCAGCGCCCGACCTCTTTCGCCGCGAACAGAATGCCCGCCGTCAGATGATAAAGGCTGCTGGCGGGCGCCGGCTCGCGGCTGGGCGTTCCGTCCTCCAGCAACCGCTCCGCCCAGAGGCCGCGCGGGGCCGGCGCGAGAAAGAGATCGAGCGCCCGTTCCGCCTCGCCCAGCGCCTGCGCGCCCCGGATCGCGTCCGACTTCAGCCGCTCGGTCTGCGGCCACAGCCGCGAGCCGCGGCTCTTGACCGCGCCATCGACCCAGACCTCGTCGTAAAGCGCGCCCGTCGCCGGATTGATCGCGAAGCGGTCGACGAAGGCTTGCAGGCGCGCCAGCGCCAGATCGAGCCGCGGCGCGCGGGCGTCGGCGCCGGGACCGCCCAGGCGCCGGCTCCAGGTCAGCAGCCAGATCCATTCGCAATGATGGCCGGGCTCGACGGCGTAGCGGCCGTCCTCGAGCAACGGCGCGAGGCCGTCGTCGAGAAATTCGATCAGCGTCCCATGCGCGGGGTCGAGAAAGCGGTCGAGGAACAGCTCCAGCAGCGCATGGGCGCGCAGCAGGAAAATTTCGTCGCCAAACGCCTCGAAAGCCGCCAGACACGCCTCCAGCAGGTGCATGTGCGGGTTCTGCCGGCGCGGCTGCGTCGCGGGAAGGCCCTCCAGATAGCCCTCGACCGGGTGTTTCAGGTTTGCGTCGAGATAGGCGAGCAGATTCAGCGCCTCGCGCCGCAACGGCGCCGGCGGCAGCGCCCGCGTGGCGCTGGCCAGCGCCAGCAGCACGAAGGCGTGGTCGTAAAGATCGCGGCGCGGCTCGATCACCGCGCCGCGCAGATCGAATTTCTGGGCGTAGCCGCCGTCCGGCTGCAGGGCGCGCCGGCGCAGAAACTCGACGCCAAGCTCCACCGCCTCGTCGGCGCGGGCGACGCCGGCGCGGTGGGCCTGCGCAAACACATAGACCTGGCGCGCGACCACCCGCAGCCGGCGAAAGTCGGCGGGCGAGGTCAGCGTGTCCAGGTCCAGGCTTTCGCAAAAGCCGCGCGCGTCCCAATCGACGCCATGCTCCAGCCACACCGGCCAGGCCGAGCCGCGCAGCCAGTCGACATGACCGGCGGGGCCGGATCGCAGGGGTTCGCAAATCATGACGTCATTCCCTCATTCCGCGCCGGATCAGCGGAAGCGCAGCGCGTCGCCGGCCAGATAGGACACGACGTAATCGCGCACGCCATCCTCCAGCGAGGTCGGCGCGCCATTATAGCCGGCGCCTCGCAACTTGCCGAGATCGGCCTCGGTCCAATACTGATACCGTCCCTTGAGCTGGTCGGGCATCGGAATGAACTCGATATTGGGCGCGACGCCGAGCGCGGCGTAGACGGCGCGGGCCATGTCGGCGAAGCTGCGCGCCCCGCCCGTGCCGGCGTTGTAAAGGCCCGAGGGCGCCGTGCCGCGCAGCAGCCACAGCATGATCGCGCAGACGTCGTTGACATGCACGAAATCGCGCGACTGGCCGCCGTCGGGAATGTCGGGCCGGTCGGAGGCGAACAGCCGGGCCGGGGCGCCGCTCTCGATCGCCTTGGTGATGTTATAGACCGGGCTGCGCATATGGGCCTTGTGATGCTCGTTCGGCCCATAGACGTTGAAGAACTTCACGCCGTACCAGCGCGGCGGCGCCGCCTCGCCGCGCTCGATGGTCCGCGCGATGCGGCGGTCGAACACATGCTTGCTCCAGCCGTAGAGGTTGAGCGGCGTGAGTTTGGCGAGATGGTCGGAATCGTCGGCGTCGAGAAAGCCCTGCGCGCCGTCGCCGTAAGTGGCGGCGGAGGAGGCGTAGACGAAGGGGATGCGGCGCCTGGCGCAAAAATTCCACAGGCTCAGCGAGGCGTTGAAATTCAACCGCATGATCTCGTCGCCGTCGGTCGCCGTCGTGCTCGAATTGGCGCCGAGATGCACCACGCCCGACACGGGCTTGCCCGATTCGAGCCAGGCCGGCAATTCGGCGATCGGAATGAACTCGGCGAACTCGCGGCCCCGCAAGTTCAGCCATTTCCCTTCGGAGCCGAGATCGTCGCAAATGGCGATATTGGTGACGCCGTTTTCGTTCAAATCGGCCAGAAGGTTGGAGCCGATAAAGCCGGCGGCTCCGGTCAACAGTAACATATGCGCTCCTGATCGTGCATGCGCGCCGCGTGCGCGGCGCGGAAGGTTTTGGGGGGCCGCTTTGGCGGCTTTCAAGGGGCGCGGGCGGCGCGCCTCCGACTTATTCGGCGGGCAGCAACTGGCTGCTGCGCTTGATGATGTCCGTCGTGGAGCGGCCCGGCACGAGGTCGATCAGTTTGACCTCGCCGCCATAGCCGAGAACGATGTCGGCGCCGACGACGGTCTCCACCGTATAATCCGAGCCCTTGAACAGCACGTCGGGGCGAAGCTGCTCGATCAGCGCCAGCGGGGTGTCGTCGTCGAAGCTCACCACCAGGTCGCTCGACTGCAGCGCGGCGATCACGGCGGCGCGGTCGGGCAGCTTGTTGATCGGCCGGGTCTTGCCCTTGAGCCGGCGAATGCTGTCGTCGCCGTTCAGGGCGATGACGAGGCGGTCGCAGGCGGCGCGCGCGGCCTGCAGCATGGTGACGTGGCCGCGATGCAGAATGTCGAAACAGCCATTGGCGAAGCCGACCTTCAGGCCGCGCCGCCGCCACAGTTCGACGGTGGCCGTCGCCTGCGACAGGTTGGCGTATTTCTCGCTGATGCGCTCGACGCCGCGATCGTTGGCCTCGAACGCGTCGCGCAATTCGTCGATGTCCAGCGTCGCCGTGCCGAGCTTGCCGACCACCACGCCGGCCGCCGCATTGGCGAGCTGCACCGAACGTTCGAGCGGATAGCCGGCGGCGATCGACAGCGCGGCGGTGGCGATCACCGTGTCGCCCGCGCCGGAGACGTCGAACACTTCCTGCGCCTTGGCGCCGATCGAGAACACCGAATCCGGCCCGACCAGCATCATGCCCTTTTCCGACCGCGTCACCAGCATGGCGCCGGCCTGCGCGTCGGCGATCAGCCGCCGCGCCGCCGCGGCGATCTGGTCCTCGGTGTCGACGGGGCCGCGCGCGGCGGCGCGCAATTCCGACAGATTGGGCGTGATCAAAGTCGCGCCGCGATAGAACGCGAAGTCGTTGCGCTTGGGATCGACCAGCACCGGCACGGCGTGGTCGCGCGCGGTCTTGATCGCATGGGCCACCACCTCCTGCCGCAGCGCGCCCTTGGCGTAGTCGGACAGGATGATCGCGTCGCATTGCGGCGCCCAGTGCGAGATCCGCTCCATCATCGTGGCGAGATCCTCGTCATGGATCGCGGCGCTGTTTTCCTCGTCGACGCGCACGATGTGCTGGTGATTGCCGAGAATGCGGATCTTGTTGATCGTCGGGCGGCGGCGCGACACCACGCAGGCGTCGGTGAGGCCGGTCATCCCGTCGATCATTTTCGAGGTTTCGCGGCCGTTCAAATCGTCGCCCAGCACCGCCACCAGCACGGCCTCGCCGCCCAGCGAGGCGATGTTGCGCGCGACGTTGCCGACGCCGCCGAGCATCGCCTTGGTTTCCGTCAACAACACCACGGGCACGGGCGCTTCCGGCGACACGCGCGACACGTTCCCATAGTAGAAATTGTCGATCATGATGTCGCCGATACAGAGAATACGGCTTTTCCTAAAGTCCAGGTTCATCAAGGCCTCCGAATTCCCCCGCCGACGCCCTTGACGCCTCCAGCCGCGCACGGCTGGAGGCGGCGGCTTGGCGCGCCAGCTACCGTAAGTGCATTATCCGCATGACGTTATTGAGAACGTGTCGAGATTGTCATTGTTAACATTCTCTTGTCAAATCGAAATGTTGTGCAGCAGCCATTTCCAAAAAAAAATCTGTAATCAGGCGAACACGTTTCATGATTAACATCTCAACATGAGGGAATGTCAGTATGGACGCTTGGTAAAGGATTGAGATTCAAAATATCTTGCGCTATTGTGTCTGTTGTATCGCAAGATCAATCCGATCGAGGCCGCGTTCGCCTGTGTTGAGGAGCCGTGAGAGGCAGACTGGAATCCGTTTCGGGGGCTTGCGTCGGCGGCTGGGTCTGGAATGAGGCTGCTCCGGGCGAGCGCGTCGTCTTCGCCTTGCGGGTCAACGGCCATCAGGTTCATGTCGGCGTCGCCGACCGCCCGCGCGGCGATCTGCTGAAACACGGCATCGGCGATGGCGGCCACGCATTTTCGACGCCCTGCGATCCCGCCTGGTGGAGCGCCCAACGCAATCTCGTCACGCTTCATGCGCCGCCCGACGCGGCGCCGCTTGGCGACGCCATTTCTTTCGCGCCGCCGCCGCCCGCCTCCGTCCTCGAGACGCTCGCCGCGCGCTATTGGATGCCGGCGGACAGGCTGGCCGCGCTGCTCCGGGATGCAAGCGATTTGGCGTCGCCCTCCGCCGCCGAGGGGAGTTTGGCGCCGATCCGCGCCGCCGCGCCGCCACTGCCCGGTCTGGTCGGCGCCGAGGCGGCGGCGCTGCTGGCGAACAGCCTGTTCGGCGCCCGCGACTGGGACGAAGACGCGCTGGCTCGAGCGGTCGAGCCGCTGGTGCGGGCGCGGTCATGGCAGGCGGTGGAGCTGGCCTGCGCGAGCTTTCCCAAGGACGCGCCGCTCTCGCCGCGCATGCTGGGCTGGCGCGGCCGCGCCTTGCTCGCTTTGGGGCGGGTCGAGGAAGCTATTTCCACGCTGACGCAGCTCAAGGCGTTGGCGCCGGAGCGGCATGGCGATTTGTTTTATCTCGGCCTCGCCCTGGCGCGGCGCGGCCTGTGGGCCGAGGCGCTGGAGGAGTTCGAGCTTTGCGTCGCGCGCGATCCGGCGCGCAGCCGCTATCTGCACGAGGCGGGGCGGGCGATGATGCAGCTCGCCTTCGGCTGCTATGGCGTGCGCGCGCCGCAACCGCGCTATCTCGAACCCGCGCTCGCCGCCCTGCGGCGGGCCTTGGCGGCGGAAGACGCGGAATGGCGCGTGGGGTTCGATCTGGCGGCGCTGCTGGCGTCGAAGGGAGAGTCCGACGAAGCCGCCGCGATCGTCGAAACCAGCGTGCGGCGCTGGCCGACGCGCGCGCCCGCTCTGGTGGAGGCCACGCGGCTGGCGCTGCGTCTGGGCGATTTTCCGCGCGCGCTGGATTATGCCGAACGCGCCGCCGCGCTCGATGGCGCCCATGACGCGATCCGCTTCAATCTGCGCCTCGTCCGTCACCTTCAGGAGCTGGACGTTCCCGCGCCGGGCGACTGCGCGCGGGCCGATCCCGACGCGCCGTGCGACAGCTTGCGCGCCGGTTCGTCGCAATGGCTGGCGGCCGACGCGCTCGATCCCGCCGAGGCGCGCCGCCTGATCGCGCGGCGCGGGTTCGGCTGGGCCGCCTGCATCGCCGAGGACGGCGCGGACAGCCCCACGCTGTGGCGCCGCGCCTTTCTGCTGGCGCTGCTCGACGCCGGGCTGGCGCGGCCGGACGATCCTGTGCGCGCCGTGCTGCAACTCGCGCAGACCTTGGGGCGCCGCGTCCCGGCGCCGGCCGCCGCGCCCGAACCCGATTCGCCGCGTATTCTGCTGCTGTCGCGCCATGGCGCGCATCGTTTCGGCGGCGGCGAGCATTTTCTCGCCAGCATGGCCACGCTCTACCGCGACATGGGTTTTGACGTGCTGATCGCGGGGCAGGGCGGCCGCAACGCCGTTCATCCCGACGCGGCGGAGGGCGTGGTTCACGCGACCGTCTCGGCCGATCCCGCCGCCTTGCTGCGCTTCGTGGTCGAACAGCGCATCGGCTGGGTTCACGTGATTTCCGGCATGGCGCTGGAAGTGGTCGCCGCGCTGCGCTGGCTCGACGTCCGCATCGTCCACGGCGTTCATTTCTGGCGCGACATGCTGACGCCGCCGACGCCCTCGCCCGGCTTCTACCCCGAGGTGGACCGGCTGCCGCCGCGCCGGGAATTCGCCCTGGTGGCGCAGGACGCGGACGTTCTCTACGCCAACTCGCCCTACACCCGCGACATGATCGAGGCCCGCTTCGGCCTGCGCGCGCCGGTGCTGGAATCGCGCCCGCCGGACGTTGAGGGCGCGGCGCCGGCGCGCGGCGGCGACGAGGTTCTGCTGGTCAACAGCCGTGCGGAAAAGGGTTTTGATTTCCTCCTGAAGGTGGCGAAGTTGCTGCCCGACATCGCGTTTCGCGCCGTCGCCAGCCAGTCGGACCGCGCGGCGGCTGAGGCCGAAGTCGCGCAGGCGGGGCTGGACAATGTCGCGATCCAGGATGCCGTCGCGGACATGGCCGATCTCTATGCCAACGCCCGCGTCGTCTGCGCGCCGAGCTTCCATTTCATCGAGACGTTCAGCCGCGTCGTGCTGGAGGCGCAGCGTTTCGGCATTCCCGTGATTGGCGCCGACAAGGGCAATATTCCGCATCTGCTGGCGCGCAGCGGCGTCGCGCTGCCCGAGGCGTCCGAACTGTGGGCGCGGGAAATCCGCCGCCTGTTCGACGACCCCGGCTATTGGCGCAAACGTTCGGCGGCGGCCCGCGCCGCGTCGGAGGAGCGCCCGTTTTCGGCCCAGGCGCCGCGCCTGCGGCGGCTGATCGCGGCGGCGCGCGCGCCGTTTCTGCTCGGCGTCGGCTCGGGCCTCGGCAACATCATCCACGCGACGCCGCTGATCGGCTTTCTCGCCCGCAAGCTGGGCCGCCCCATCGACGTGCTGGTGGCCGGCGACCACGACGGCATGACGTTCATTCCCGCCCATCCCGACTACGCCAACCACGTTTTCTCCACCCGCGCCGCCTTCGCCGGCCGGCGCTACGACACGGTGCTGCTCACCCACAGTTTCGGCCAGATGGTCCCGCCCTTCGCCTGCGAGACCGTGCTGCAGTCGCGCGCCGTCGATGCGTTCACGCCGGGCCATGCGCTGCACGAGGCCGAGTTCAACCTGGCGACGGCGTGCCGCCTGCTGGGCCTGACCTACCGCCCGGAGGAGGCGCGCGATTATTTTATCGGCGGCTACCGCTACGAGCCGCCGCCGGAGCCGCTGATCGGCCTGCACGCCGGCTCGAAAGCCGGCCTGTGGGCCTCGAAACGCTGGCCGCATTATCGCGAATTGGCGCGGATGCTGCGCCTGCGCGGCTTCCGCGTCGCCTCGTTCGGCACGCCGGACGAATATGTCGAGGGGACGATCGACCTCACCGGCGGCTCCATCGAGGAGATGACGCGCCGTATGCTCGCTTGCAGCCATTTCGTCGCCAACGACAGCGGGGTGATGAACATCGCCAACGCGCTGGGCATCCCGCTGGCGGCGCTGTTCGCGCCCACCAACCCGCGCACGCGCGGACCGCTGCGCCCGACCTCGCGGGTGGTGGCGGTGCGCTCGGCCTGCTCCCCTTGCGAAATCGTCGAGCCTTATCGCAGCGCCAAATTCAAGACCGGCGAATGTCGCTGCATGGCCGAAATTCCGGTCGAGGCGGTGATGGCGGCGCTCGATCTGCCCCATTCTTGCGCAGTCGAACTGGGGGTTGCGCAATGACGGGAAAGAAAAGACAGGCCGCTTCGTGGCTTACAAGCGCGCCTGACCTAGAGACGACAATCGGTTCACAATCTCGACTGTCTAGGTTATGCTCGCTTGAGTTGAAATTTTCGATTGCAGTTCTGGAGGTATAGCCAAATGATCGTGGCAGCCGCTCGCATCCTTACGCAACAGGCCGAATTTTGACCGCCATGCGTCCTCTTCCAGCAGGGCCGGCGGCGGCGCCTGAGATCGTTTACGAAAACGCCGATGTGCGCGTCGTGGTTTTCGATGTCGGCGGCGACGATCTCGTGCTGTCCTTCAGCAACATGCTGTTCAAGGCCAACGGAAACGACTTTTGGGGACGGCAATTCTACCAGAAGAACGGCTATTCCGCCGTCGGTTTCGTGGCCAAAGGCCCCAACTGGTTTCCGGCCGCCTCCATGGCACCGGCGATCGCAGCGGTTCGGCGGATAATCGGAAAATTCAAGACGCGCATCGCCTATGGCAATTCCATGGGCGGCTATGCGGCGTTGAAATTCTCGCATCAGCTCGGCGCCGACGTGGCCATCGCCTTCAGCCCGCAATATTCCATCGACCCCGCCGTCGTCGGCGCGTTCGAAAAGCGCTTCACCACCTGTTTCGACCCGTCGCGCCATGCCGAAATGGCCATCCGGCCGGAAGACTGCACGGCGCGCGCCTATATTTTCTTCGATCCGTTCGAGGAGCCGGACAAACGCCATGTCGAGCTGATCTCGGCCGCGCGGCCGGAGGTTCGGCGGCTCGGCGTGCCGATGACCGGTCATCACAGCATCACGGTCTTCGCCGGCTCCGCCAGCGGCAATCTGCTGCTCGATTGCTGCAAGCAGGACGATTGCGAGCGGCTGCGCGGCTTCATCGCCCAGGCCCGCCGCCGCAATCCCACGCGCGCCAGCTATATCGCGGAGCGGCTGGTGTTTCGCCATCCCGCCTGGGTCGGCGGCGTGCTCGCCAAGGCGGAAACCGCCGCGCCCGCGCATGATCTGGCGCGCTGTTACATCCACATCGCCCAAATCCACCGCGACGCCAAGCGTCTGCCGGAGATGAACGCCTGCGCCGACAAGGCGGCGCAGGTGGTCCAGACCCTGTCGCTGGAGGATCGCGCGTTCCACCGGCTCAACGGCGTGCTGCACGCCGCCGCCGGCCTGCTCGCCCACGGCCGCGATTTCGAGGCCGCCGCGCGGGCCAGCCGGGCGTCGGTCATCGGCGCGCCAGGCAACACCGGCTGCCTGCGCCGGCTGATGCGGCTCGAACTCGTCCTCGGCCACATGCGCGAGGCCATCGAGATCGTGAGCCATCTGCTGCATCTCGACCCCGCCCTGCTGGAAACGCTGCAAAAGGATCTGCAGAACCGGCACGGGCAAACCATCCTCGACCTGCTGCCGACCATCGCCGAGGCCGTTCGCGCGGGCAAGGCGAGCACGCCCGGGCCGTGGCTGGCGGGCCTGCTGAACCAGGGCGGCGCCGGCGACCCGCGCGCGGCGGACGTGTTGAAGAAAGCGCGCGCCCTGTTCCAGGACGGCGAGGACGAGGCCGCCGAACGCCTGCTGGCCGAGGCCGCCAAAACCTTCCCGGACGACGCCGACATCCGGCGCGCCCTGCTGGCGCATTACAAAAATCACAACAGATTCGCCGACATCGTCGAGGCCCTCGCGCCCTATCCCCGCGAGAGCCTGCAGCCGGACGCGTTGCGTCTGCTCGCCCGCGCCCTGATCAGGACCGGCCGCGACGACAAGGCTGTCGAGGCGCTGACGGTCCGGCCGACCGAAACCGCCGGCGACGCCGCGCTGCTCGCCTCCGCTTTGTTCAACCTGAAGCGTTACGACGAAGCGGCGGCCGCCGCCGCGACCGCGCTGGCGCGCGACCCCGACAACGCCGACGTCGTGCGGCTGTGGGCGCGCGCGCTGCGCGCCTTGAAGCGTTACGACGAAGCCTTGCCGCTGTTTGAACGGGCGCGCGATCTTCGCCCGGCTCTGGCGCGGTCCCATTTCGAACTTGGTTTGGCCTTGCTGGATTTGGGGCTGTGCGAGGCGGCGTGCGACGCGCTGGAGCGGGCGCGGGCGCTCGACGCGTCGAACCCGCCGCTGCTGATCGAACTGGCGCGCGCCCGGATTCGGCTGGGCGAACGCGGCGCCGCGATGGACCTGCTGCTGCAGGCGCTGCGGCGCGATCCCGGCGACATCAGGGCCGGCGTGGAGCTGGCGCGCTGCGCCGGCGCCCTCCGCCGGTTCGAGGAGATCGCGCCGGCGATGCAGGCGCTGCTGGAGCGTCATCCCGACAATCCCGACGTCCTCTACGAAGTTGGCCGCGTCTGCGCCGACCCCGGCCGGGCGCGCGACTTGTTCCAGAAGGCGTTGGCGATCAAGCCGGATTTTCATCAGTGCCATCACCGGCTCGCCCGGCTGGCGCACGACCAGGGCGGCCTCGATGAGGCCCTCCGGCATTATTCCGCCGCCATCGACCAGGCTTTGCATCTGGCCGGCTACCGGCTGGATCGCGCAACCGCCCATCTCGACCGCGGCGACGCGGACGCCGCCCGGCGCGATCTGGCGCGGGCGCTGGAGATCGAACCCAACAATGCGAAGGCGGGCCAGCTCGCCCAACGCGCGCGCGAGATGAAGCCGCAGACCGCGGCGGAAACGACGCGTCTGGCGGAGTCGTGAGCGAGGCCTCCGCCTTGCTCACGACGCATGTGTGACTGGCGCGCCGATCGCTGACGCCGAACTGGCCGCAGCGTCGCTGCGTCAAGCAGGCCGCAGGCCGTCGCGAAATCACCGGATGCGATCCGGCGCGGCCGGCGCGCCGGAATTGACGAAGCGGCGTCTCATTTGAGGTTGAAGTGGAATGGAAGTCGTCATCTGCGGAACATCCAACTCACTGATCCGAGACGGATATGTGTGGGGAATCCGGGAGCATCCGGCCGTGTCCCGGCTGTGCAACTACGCCACCGGCGGCAGCACGTCCGTCTTGCTGCCGCGCGTCGGCGCGGAATGCGACACCGAAAACTTCGACTTCGTCGTGTTCGATTTCTCGCCGAACGAAGATTTCTTCCATTTGCGGAATCTGTCGTCGCCGGCCGAGATCGAGCGCCGGCTGCTGGACTTCCTGTCCCGGCATATGTCCGCCAAGACCATTCCCGTCATGGTCGTCATGCCCATGGTCATCGGCTTCGCCGAAGACCGCAAGATGCATCTGGGCCTGCTGGAGATCTGCAGGAAAAACGGAATCATCGTCTTTGACGGCTACAAGTTCATCAAGAAGGCGTGCCGGCTGACCGGCAGCAATCACCGCATCTATTTCTCGGACCGCGACCATCTGAAGCGCGAGGTCGCCCATTTCTTCGGCGAGCAGGTCGCCGATGTTCTGAGCCGGATCGACCGTTCGAAGATCGCGCGCCGCGAGACGGCGATCGAGGTTCCCGCCTACCAGTTCGTCAGCCTTGTCGCGCCGGACTCGGAGGCCGCGATCGCCCGGCGAACCTCGGTGTGCGGGTCGCATTTCGTGGCGGTCGGGCAGGGCGAGGGTCCGAAAATCACCCTGGACGCGCCGGCGACCCTGATCGGCGCTGGCGTCAATGTCGCGCAATCCTCCGGCCAGCTCGTCGCGCTGTCAGGGCCGAACCGGACCTCGATTCCCGTCACCCACGCCCATCTTTATCGTCCCGACCAACGGGACAACATCAAGTCGCTGGTCTACATGGTCCGGCCGACGCCGGAGCTTGAAGGCGAAACATTCGAGTTCCGCGCCGGCCGCCGCGAGGGCGAAGACGGCCTGATCGAAATGTCCGGCGCCGTGTTTCGCGGGCCGGCGACGGCGCGGACCTATTTCGCGCCCGTGCTGCCGGACGAGCTGCGCGACATCGATCTGGAAATCAGCGACGCCTTCGTCGCGCATATCGAGAGCGTTCTGAAAAAGACGCTGGCGGCGACGGTGGCGATCGACGCCGCGCCGCCGGACGCCTCGACCGAGGAAATCGAACGGCGCTGCGTGCTGGCGACCGGCCACATCAAGGCGGGCGACCTG
Source organism: Rhodoblastus acidophilus (assembly GCF_900187365.1). GTDB lineage: Bacteria > Pseudomonadota > Alphaproteobacteria > Rhizobiales > Beijerinckiaceae > Rhodoblastus > Rhodoblastus acidophilus. Next base: position 677,409 of record NZ_FYDG01000001.1, on the reverse strand, counting down.
TTCGAGGCGGAGAAAGCCTTGGCCGGGCTGTCGCCGGACGGCGGCGACATTCCGAACCTGTCGCACGTTTTCGCCACGCTTCACATGGCGCGCCGCGATTTCAAGCGCGCCGAAGCGATCCTGTCGGAGGCGCTGGCGACCAATCCCGGCCATCTCGGGCTGATGCGCACGCTGTTCCGCCTGCATGTGTCGCAAGCGAAATTCGCCGAGGCGCTGGCCTGCGTCAAGGACGCCGACTGGAGCGAACTGACCTCGGACGAATTGCACTCGCTGGGGCGCAGCGCGCTGAAATGCAAGCAGAACGCCCTGGCGGTCGCCGCCATGGAGGCCTGCATCGCGCGCGGTTCGCCCTCCGCCAACAATTACGCGCTCCTCTCCACCGCGTTTTACGCGATGAAGGATTTCGAGCGCGTGCTTTCGACCTGCGAAAAGCTGTTCGAGCTTGAACCCAACCGGGCCAATTCCATCCGCGAATATGCCCGCGTGCTCAAATATATGGGCCGGTTCGAGGAGGCGCTGCCCCATTTCGTCAAATTGCGCGACTTGAGTCCGGCGGACAGCCGCTCGCACATCGAACTGGGCTGGGCCTACATGGACCTGCGCCGGCTGGAGGAGGCGCGGGACGCCTTCGAGGGCGGGCTGGCGCAGCATCCCGACAACACGGATTTGCTGTTCGAACTGGGGCGCGCGCAGGCGCGCCTGGGCGACCGCCGCGCCGCGTTCGAGAATTTCGAGCGCGCATTGAAGCGTGATCCCGGCCATCTCAAGGCGGGCCTCGAATATGTCCGTCAGGCCATGACGATGCGCAAGTTCGAGATCGCCAAGTCGGCGGCGGAAAATCTCATCGCCGTCCATCCCGCACATCCCGACGTGCTGTTCGAATTCGGCCGCATGAGCCTTGAGACCGCCGCGCCGGAACGCGCGCGCGAGTGCTTTCTCAAGGCGCTGGCGCTCAAGCCGAAATTCCACCAGTCGCATTACCGGCTGGCGCAACTGGCCCTGCGCGAGCGCAACATCGACGAAGCCGTCGAGCGTTATTCCGCCGCCATCGCCATCGAGCCGGACCGCATCAGCTATCGCATCGACCGCGCCCGCGCGCTGCTCGCGCTCGACCGGTTGGAAGACGCGGCCAAGGACGCCCGGCATGCGCTGCGCTTCGAGCCGAGAAACCCCAAGGCGCTGCAGATCGTCAAACTGGTCGACGGGCTGTTCGGCGAAAACAACGATCCCTCGGTCGCCGTCGCATTTTTCCAGCCCGGCGCCGAGGCGGCGGCGTTCGGCGCGCGCCTGAGCCAGGTTGCGGCGCCGCATCGCGCCTTCGCGCCCGGCGCGGGCGAAAACCGGCTGGCCGAGCCGGCCTCCGAGGCGCTGGCCGCCCTGTTCTCCGTCAGCGACGCCGGCTGGCTCGGCCTGATCGAAGACGCCGACCGGGCCGAGGCGGCGCTGCGGCTGCTGGCCGACGGCAAGACGCTGTCGGCCCAGCTCAAGCATGTCGGCCCGTCGGTCGGCCTCGTCGAGATCGGCCCGTCGGACGCGCCCGGCGTCGTCCTCTACCGGCGCGAATTCCTGCACTTCGTTTTTGACGCGGCGCCGCTCCTCAACAGCCCTTATATGGACCTGCTGAAGGCGCACCACGACAAGATCCGCGCGGTCCAGATCGACCCGACCGGCAAACTGACGCGGCGGCGGCCCGAGGCCAAGGCGAAGGAGCCGCGCGAGGTTTTCCTGATCTCCCGCCACGGCATCGAGCTTTACGGCGGCGGCGAGCAGTTCCTGCGCGGCATGTCCAAGGTCTATCGCGGCCTCGGCTATGCGCCGCTCATCGTCGGCATGCGCAACGACGTGCCGCAGGTGATCTATGGCGAGCGCGACGGCGAGCGCTTCGCCGAAATCCAGCCCATGCCCGCCGATGTGTTCGCGCTGGCGCTGGTCCACGAGCCGGCGGTGGTCCATGTCCTCAGCGGCCTCGGCTACGAGGTGGTTACGCCGCTGAAATATCTGCATCTCCACACCGTCTATGGCACGCATTTCTGGCGCGACATGTATGAGGAGATCGGCGGCTATCTCGATATCGACCGCCACGCCGTGCCGAAGCGCGAATATCACGCGCTGATCGAGAACGCCTCGGTCATCTATTCGAATTCGCATTTCACGGCGGAGATGAAGCGCAAGCATTTCGGCTTCTCCACGCCGATCGTCTATTCGCTCACCGACGACGTGGCGACGGAGCCTTCGCCGCCCGGCGATTACGCCCTGCTGGTCAACGCCCGCCCCGAAAAGGGCTTCGATCTGATCCTGGAAGTCGCCAAGCGCGCGCCAAAAGCGCGGTTCCTGGTGATCGCCAGCCAGAGTCCGGTGGCGCAGGCCGAGGAAATGGTCGCCGCCGCCGGCGTGACCAACATCAAGGTCATCGGCCGCACCTCGAAAATGGAGGAGACCTATCGCGGCGCGCGCGTCGTGCTGGTGCCGAGCTACGCGTTTATCGAAACCTTCTCGCGCGTGGTGATCGAGGCGCATCGCCTCGGCGTGCCCGTGGTCGGCTCGGATCGCGGCAACGTGCCGTATCTGCTGACCGAATCCGGCGTCGCTCTGCCGGAGGACGCCGACGCCTGGGCCAAGGAATTGACCCGGCTGTTCACCGACGACGGCTATCACGCGGCGCGGCGGCGGATGGCGCTGGAAAACTCGCAACGCTACGCCTTCGCGCGGCAGCCCGAGCGCATCCGCCGCATCCTCGGCTATTGCAACAACCGCATCCTCGTCGCCGTCGGCGCGGGCCTCGGCAATATCGTGCAGACCAGCCCGCTGCTGCGCCGGATGTCCGAACATTTCGGCCATTCCATCGACGTCGTGGTCAAAGAGGATTTCAAGGGCTGCAGCTATCTCGCGGCGGGCGCCCCCTGGGTCAACATGGTGTTTCCGCTCGGGCGCAACGTGCTGCAGCGCGAATACGATCTCGTTTACGTCACGCACTCGTTCGGCGACCTCATCCCGTCGTTCAACAGCAACAAGACCATCGCCGCGCGCCGGCATTATCCGTTCGGCATGACCCAGAACATGCACGAATCGGAATTCAACCTGTTCTGCGCCGAAAAGCTGCTGGGCATTCCCTACGAGAAGGGCGACGCCGCGAAATATTTCGTCGCCTCGGCGGAAAAATCGCAATTGCCCAATGGCGTGATCGCGCTGCACTCGGGCGGCAAGGGCGGCGAATGGGTCGGCGGCTGGCTCAACAAGCGCTGGCCCTATTACCGCGATCTGGTGGTCGAACTACAGCGGCGCGGCTTCAAGGTCGCCTCCTTCGGCGTCAAGGACGAATATGTCGAGGGCACCATCGACATGACCGGCACGTCGCTGCCGGTCACGATCCAGAATCTCAGCCGCTGCAGCTATTTCATCGGCAACGACAGCGGCGTGATGCACATCGCCGACGGCCTCGGCGTTCCCCTCACCACGATTTTCGGACCGACCTCGGTGGTCAAGAACGGTCCGCTGGCGCCGACCAGCTCCGTGCTTGAACTCAAGAAGGAATGCGCGCCCTGCCAGTTTGACGAAAAACGCTTCTCCACCTGCACCTGCATTTCCGAAATCACGCTGGAGCGTTACCTCGAACATATCCTCGCCCATATGGCCGAGATCGGGGTTCTCGCGGAATTGCAGGCCGAGCCGGCCGATGCGGCCGAATGATCAGCCCGAGGACGACATGACCGAAACGAAACAGTTGAGCGCGTCCGATTGCAAGGACGATCGCGCCGCGCTCGCAGCGGCGCGCGCGTTGCTGCAAGCCGGCGAGTCCGAGGCGGCCGCGCGGGTGTTGGACGAGGCGTTCCGGCGTTGGCCCGAGAGCGGCCGGATCGCCCTGCAACGGGCCGAACTGGCGCGCCGGAGCCGGGATTTGCGCGGCGCGCTGGAGGTTTACCGGGCGATGCTGGCGCAATCGCTCGACCCGAAGCTTCAGGCGCTGGTTTGCGCGCGGCTCGCCACCGTCAGCCTGCAAGTCGGCGATTATCGCCAGGCGGAGGAGGCCGCGAATTTGCTGCTGGCGCGCGCGCCGGGGCATGTCGTCGGTTTTCGCACGCTGGCGACGGTCGCGCTGGCGCGCGGCGATTTCGACGCGGCGTTGCAAAACGCCCGCCGCGTGGCGGAAAGCCAGCCGGAGCGATCGGACAATCTGGTGTTCCTCACCCAGTTTCTCGTGCTGACCGGCCGGGTCGCCGAGGCGGCGGCGGCGGTCGAAGCCGGATTGTCGCGCCACCCCGACGATGACGCGCTGCAGCGCAAAATGGTCGAGTTCCGGCTGCGGCGCGGAGAAATCCAGCAGGGCCGCGACATCGCGCGCGCCTTGTGGGACCGCGATCCCGATCATCCCGCCAATGCGCTGTTCATGAGCCGCGCCGAGGCCGCCACCGGCGACGCCGACGCGGCCACGGCCGTTCTTGAAACGGCGTTGCGGCGCCATCCCGATCATCTCGGCCTGCTCTGCCAATATTCGGACCGCCTGCGCGTCAACGGCGATCTCGCCCGCGCCATCGAGGTCGCCGAGCGCGCCGTCGCCCTCGATCCGGCCAACGCCGCCGGCCCGTTGCAACTGGCGCGCTGCCACGGCCATCAGGGACGCGCCGACCTGGAGGAGCAGGCGATCCGCTCCGTCCTGTCGCTCAATCCCACGGCCACCGTCGCGCTGCGTCGGCTGGCCGAACTCCAGCTCCGGCAGGGGCGGCGCGATGAGGCGATGGCGCTGGCGCGGCGGGCGGAGGAGATCGATCCGTCGGATTCGCGCACCCACGAGCTGCTGTCGCGCCTCTATCTCGCCGCCGGCCAGAACGACGAAGCCCGGCAGGCCGGCCGGCGCGCGACGGAACTGGCGCCGGTGCTGCCCGACCATTTTCGTCGCTATGGCGACATTCTTGTCCGACTTGGCGAGGTCGAGGCCGGACAAAGTTGGCGGCTGCGCGCCGCCGACGCCGCCGTCGCCAATGCGCCGCATGACATCGGCCCGCTGTTGCGCCGCGCCAGAACCCTGCTCGGCGCCGGGCGCGTGGAGGACGCCGTGGCCGACGCCCGCCGCGCCATGGATCTGGCGCCGGCCTCCGGCCAGCCGGCGTCGCTTCTCGCCGAGATCGCCGTGCTCCAGCGAAATCCGACTGAGGCCGAATCCTGGTGGCGCCGCGCCATCGCGATCGAGCCGCGTTTCGCGCCGCCGCATCTCCGCCTGATCCGCGCCCTGCTGGGCCGCAGGGATCTCGCCGGGGCGGAGGCCGCCAGCGCCGACGCCTTGCGCGTTTCTCCCGCCGATCCCGCGCTGCATCGGGCGCGCGCCGACGTCCTGCTGGCGCTCGGCCGCGCCGATGAGGCGCTGCAGGCGGGGCGGGCCGCCGTCGATCTTGCGCCGGCCCTTCCCGCCAATCACGACACGCTGGCGCGCCTGCATCTGGCGCGCGGCGAGATCGCAGAGGCGCGGGCGGCGGCCGAACGCGCGGTGGAGCTGCCGCCGCCCCATCCCAGCCATATCAAGCGGCTCGCCGCCATCCTGCTGCGCCAGGGCGGCGAGGAGCCGCGCGCCCGCAGCCTGTCGATGCAGGCCGCCGATCTGGCGCTGGAGCTGTCGCCCAACCGGAGCGGGCCGCTGCGCGAAAAAGCCCAGCTGCTGATCGAGGAGGGCGCGCTGGACGAGGCCGAGCCTCTGCTGCTGCGCGCCGTCGAAGCGTCGCCGTCCGAGACCGGCGCGCTCGCCCGCCTGCTGATGGCTGTGGCGATGCAGCGCGGCCGCGCCGGCGAGGCGTATGGATGGATGAAAAAGATCGCGCCCTTGCGCAAGGAGGACGTCAATCCGCTGGGACAGCTCGGCATGCTGCTGGCCCAGGCCGGCGACACGGCCTCGGCCATTGACGCGACGCGGCGGGCGCTGGCGCTGCGGCCGGACCTCACGCGTCTCGGCTATCAGCTGAACGCGCTGGAGAGTCAGGTCTTCGCTTGAGAAAAGAGGGCGGCGATTGATGTCGATGCTTGCGGATCGCGCCGCCAACGGCGCCCCGGCGGCGCCCCGCTGCCCCGCCAGCGAGCGCCTGCTGCTGTCGACGCCGGCGCCGCCGCCGACCGCCGCGAAATGGCAGATTTATGTCGATCTGCAACAGGCTCCGCTCGAAGGCGCGCGCACCCTGCTGTTCGGCGATTCGCTGGCGCGCCGCTGGCCGGCGGCGTTGATCTCCGCCCTGTTTCCCGGCCCGGCCTTCAACCTTTCCGTCAGCGCCGATCACATCCAGCATACGCTGTGGTGGATGAAGCTGCCGAGGGTGCGGGCGCTCCAGCCGGAAACCGTGGTGATCTTCGCCGGCGCCAACAATCTGCGCGCGGGCGTCTGCGCCGCCGCCATCGCCCTGGGACAGCGCGCGCTCGTCGCCCAGGCGCGCAGCCAATGGCCGCGCGCCCGCCTCGTCATGCTGGCCGTGCCGGCGAGGGGCGAGGGGTTCGACTTCCGCGACGCCGACCGGCGCGCCCTCAACGCCTTGACCCGCGCCATGCTGGCGGGGATCGACAGGTCCGTCTGGGTCGATCTCGACGAGGCCGGCCCGCCAAACCCGGAACATTACCTCCCCGACCTGACGCATTTCAGTCCGGCCGGCTACGAAGACCTCAACAGATTGATGGAAAGCAAGCTTGAAGATGGTCGATAATATCCTGATCATGGGCACCTCCAACTCGCTTCTGAAACGCGGTTGGGTCGAGGGCTTGCGCAAGGCTCTGCCGAACGCGAACATCGTCAATATTTCCATCGGCGGCTCGCCCGGCACGCAATATTGCTGCGCCATTCCCCAATATGACTTCTCGAAGTTCGATTACGTCGTGTTCGACTCGGTGCCCAATGACGAGTTGGGCGAGGACTTCATCGGCGATCCCATGTTTCTCAACCGGGTGACGTTCGAGATCGTCAGCACGATCGCGGCGCAGACCAAAGTGATCGTGCTGGGGTTCTGCATGGCGCGCCATGCGGTCAAGCCCAGCGACATCTATCTGGAGCGGCGCAGAATCGCCGCGATCTGCGGGGCGCAATTCATCAGCATGCGCGAATTCGCCATGCGCTACGGGCACAGCATTCTCGGCGGCTCCGACGATCTGATTTTCGAGACCTACGCCCATCCGCGCCAGGCGATCCAGAATCGCGTCGGTTTCGAACTCGGCGCGTTGCTGGCGCAGGGCGCCTTCCCCGAGTCCGGCATCCGCGCCGAATCCTTCGCGCATCATTTTTCGACGTTCGATCCGGCGGCGGCGGACTCGACGGTGGGAGCCGTGGTCAACAAGAAGAACAGCCTGATGGACGTGAACTTCCGCGTCTTCGACGGCGATTACACCTATCCGGTGCCGGTCGACCTTCCCTGCGTCGGGTTCTACATGGATATCCTCAACACCCGCTGCTACGTGAAATTGGCCGGCCCCAAGGGGGCGCGCGTCAAGGAATATATGTTCAACATTCAGCCGGAAAAATTCGAGGTCCGGTTCATTCCGATCCTGAACGGCTTCAGTGTGAGCGAAATGACGGTGGCCGGGCGTTTCCTGCCGTTCGAGCGCTCCGCCTTTTCGACGCTGGCGAACTGGCCCAACAAGCTGCGGCCCGCGCAGCTTACGCTCGGCAAAATGGGGTTCTGGGGCGGCGCCGCCTACGCCGCATCGCCGCGCCGGGAGTCCGACGCGTTGGTGCTGCACCGCGCCATCGAGGCGAAAATTTCAGCGCAGTACGCGGCGCGCCCGGAACAGCATTGGCAAACGCCCACCGGCTTCGAATGAGCGGGCGGGGCCGCGTAAACCTATTGCGCGCGCTCAAAACCCCGGGGCCATCCCTGGTAGAGCACATCGGCATAGTCCACGCCATTGGCGCTCAACACCCCGCCGGCGCCGCGGCCGGGCGCGTCGATCAGCATCGCGCGTCCGCGGGGGGCGGCGTTGCGGACGATCCGCATCGGCGCATTGCCGGGCGCCTGCGCCGCGAGGCTCATTTGGGCGCCGTCGCTGCGGTTCGCCAGCGGCGCCGTCTCAAGCTGGGCGATCCATTCCGCCGCCCCCAGCCCGCCGCAGGAGGCGGCATGGGCGAGGAACGACAGTTGCAAATGGTCGCGATCGGTTCGCCACAGCACGCGCATCGCTTCCTGCGCCTGTTGCGGGGCGTCGTCGCGCACCTCCGCCGGCTGGCTGGCGTCGGCCGCGAGAATGCGGATCGCGGCGCATGACCGGCCAACGCGCACGAAGATCGTGCGCACGTCGTCGTTCAGGCGGCGGTCGGCGGCCAAAGGCGCGCCGTTGACGCGAATCTCGTTGGCGTAGCGCGGCAGGATCAGGCTGAGCGAGATCGGCTGGGCGTCGGGATCGCCGCTTTTCGAGACCGAGAAACTGCCGAGCGCCCAGTCCTTCGATTGCGCGATCACCGGGTTCAGGCCGATGGCGCCGGAATGGCGGCGGCCCCGCCCCATGGGCACGGTCTGGCCATAGCCGAGATCGCGCTCCGAGGCGATGAAGCTGATGGTGACCTGCGGACCGTCGTCGCGCAGCAGGTCGATGGCGAAAACCTTGGACGTCGATGACAGATTGCCTTGCGCGGTCGCGCCCATGGCGGCGCCGCCGTCGACATAGAGCGAGCGCACCGCGGCGGGATCGGCGCTCCAGCGGGCGAGGATCCAGCGCGGGTTGACCCGGTTTAGCGCCTCGATGCCCGGCGGCGCGCGGTAGCCGCCCGGCAGCGCGTTGAGATAGGGGTAGATTTTCTCGATGATCTGATCGACGGGCAGGGCGCATTTGCCGCAGCCGAGATTGCCGAGGAACAGGCTGATGTAGCCGGCGCCGTGGATCGGATCGTAGTCGCGGCTGTGGGCGCCGACCAGCTTGCCATTGACCAGCGACAGCGAAAGATCGACCCAGAAAAAATCGAGGATGTTGCGAATCGTGGTCCGGTCGCGCTCGTCGCGGGCGTAGCGGTAGGCGACGGTCAGCGAGTTCAGGTCGGTCGAATAATAGGTCGGGCTGGCGAATTCCGCGACGCCATGGTCATGAACGGCGCTCCTCCACGCGTCGAGCAAAGCCCGGCCGCGCGCCAACGCCTGCGCGTCGCCGAGCGCCTGGCCGATCAGCAGCGTATCCACGGCGTTCATCAGATAAATGTTGGTGTAATTGACGTCGACGGAACGGCCGAGCGCCCGCAGCGCCAGCCGCGCATGGGCCTCCAGCTCGCGCTGCGCCGCCGGGGACAGCCGGTCGCGGAAGCCGATCAGAATCGGCCCCCAGCTCTGCACGCCAAATTCATTGGCGTTGTCGTCCTTGACCTCGCCGCCGCGCAGCAGCCAGGGCAGAGCGCCCGTCTCCGGGTCTTGCGCCGCGAACACCTGGCGCAGCAGCGCCTCGGCCACGCCGGGATCGCCGCCCAGCGCGAGCTGGGCCAGCGCGGCGTTGCTGGCGTCGCGCGCCGAGAGGATTCCATCCGGCGCGGCCAAGCGGTTTTCGATGTCGGCGATGCGCTGCCGGAACAGCGGCGGCAGTTCGGCCTGCAGGTCGTGAGCCCAGGCCGGCGCTTGCGCCAGAGCGAGGAAAAGGACCAGGGCGGCGGCCCGCCGCAAGACGAGAAAACGCCGGTTCCGCATGAGGCGCGCATCCAATAGGGACTCGATGCGGCGCAGCCTATCGGGTCGATGCGGCGCGAGCAACCAACCGGCGGCGGGCGCCGCGCGCATTGCGCGCGAATCGCCGTTCGGCCTCTGGCGCGTCGCGCCCGCGGCCCCATATACAGGCCGTCCGCCGATCCGAGGCGAAACGTCGCGCGCCGCAGGCGCAATCCGCCGGTTTCCCGAGCGTCACAGGCGCCCGCCACCCCCCACCCTTAGTCCTACACGCGCGTTTCGACCTTGCGCGTATTGTCGCACTAAGCTACGGAACGAACAAATCCGGCTGCGGTGGCAAGGGTTTTGCACCTGACCCAGCGTTGTCGGACGCCTCCCTCCCAAGACCGCAAAGCTTGGGGCGGAGCGCAAAAACCAGAGCCAGATCAGGAGACAAGGCAAAGCATGTCGGTTCTCAACGCCTATCTGCCGCTGGTGATTTTCATCGCCATTGCGACAGTCTTGTCGGGGGCGCTGTTGGTTGCGCCCTTCCTGCTCGCCCCCAAGGCGCCCGACGCCGAAAAACTTTCGGCCTACGAATGCGGCTTCAACGCCTTCGACGACGCCCGGATGAAGTTCGATGTCCGCTTCTATCTGGTCTCGCTGCTGTTCATCATCTTCGACCTCGAGGTCGCTTTCCTGTTTCCCTGGGCGGTCGCCTTCCGTACGATAGGCGTGTTCGGCTTCTGGTCGATGATGCTCTTCCTTGGGGTGCTGACCGTCGGCTTCGTCTACGAATGGAAAAAGGGAGCCCTGGAATGGGATTGACGCCCGAAACGTCTTCGGCCTCGGGTGATGCGGCGACGAGAACTCTGATCGCGCCGACGCCGCGCGGCATTCTCGATCCGCGCACCGGCAAGCCGATCGGCGCCGACGATCCGACCTTCCTGGCCATCAACGACGAGCTTGCCGACAAAGGTTTTATCGTCACCGCCACCGACGATCTGATCAACTGGGCGCGCACCGGCTCGCTGATGTGGATGACTTTCGGTCTGGCGTGCTGCGCCGTCGAGATGATGCAGGTGGCGATGCCGCGCTACGACGTGGAGCGGTTCGGCTTCGCGCCGCGCGCCTCGCCGCGCCAGTCCGACGTGATGATCGTCGCTGGCACGCTCACCAACAAGATGGCCCCGGCTCTGCGCAAGGTCTACGACCAGATGCCGGAGCCGCGCTATGTGATTTCGATGGGCTCCTGCGCCAACGGCGGCGGCTACTACCACTATTCCTATTCGGTGGTGCGCGGCTGCGACCGCGTCGTGCCGGTCGACATCTACGTTCCCGGCTGTCCGCCCTCGGCGGAGGCCCTGCTTTACGGCATCATGCTGCTCCAGCGCAAAATCCGCCGCACGGGCGCGATCGAACGCTGAACGGACAAGAAAATGCGCGCCTTGAGCGCGAGGGGGAGTCGAGATGACGGACGCCACAGCTGTGCTGGAACACGCCCAGAGTCTGCGGGATCGCTTGCAGGCGCTGTCGGAAAAGATTGAAGCCGGCCTGGGCGCGGCGGTGGTCTCCGCGACCATCGCCTATGACGAACTGACCGTCGTGTTCGATCCGGCGCGCTGGATCGAATCCCTCACCTTCCTGCGCGATAACGGCTTCATCAGCTTCATCGACCTGACGGCGGTGGACTGGCCGGCGCGGGAGAAGCGGTTCGACGTGGTCGTCCATCTGCTCGACCCCGCCGCCAACCTGCGCATTCGCGTGAAAACCGACGCGGACGACATGAACCCGCTGCCGTCGGCGGTCGGAATCTGGCCCGCCGCCAACTGGTTCGAGCGCGAAGCCTACGACATGTATGGCGTGCTGTTCTCGGACCACCCGGACCTGCGCCGCATGCTCACCGATTACGGCTTCGACGGCCATCCGCTGCGCAAGGACTTTCCGCTGACCGGCTATGTCGAAGTGCGCTACGACGACGCGCAGAAGCGCGTGGTTTACGAGCCGGTCAAGCTCAGCCAAGAATTCCGCACCTTCGATTTCCTGTCGCCCTGGGAGGCGGCGAAATACGACCTGCCCGGCGACGAAAAGGCGACCAAGGGTTGATGCGGCGTTTCGTTCCCCTGTCTCCGGTTTCGAACGCGGCGCCGCGGCGCGCTGCGGCGGCCGGGGATTTCAGGGATCTCCGCGCGGAAGGGCCTGGGCGCGCCGCGCCGGGCGACGACATGACCCCGCGCGCTGTGCGGGATGAGACGCCGGAAACCGGCGTCGACATGACAATCTGAGGCGACACCCAGATGACCGAACAGAACATGCGCAACTTCTCGATCAATTTTGGCCCGCAGCATCCGGCGGCCCATGGCGTGTTGCGCCTGGTGCTGGAGCTGGACGGCGAAGTGGTCGAGCGCGTCGATCCCCATATCGGCCTGCTGCATCGCGGCACCGAAAAGCTGATGGAATCGCGCACCTATCTGCAGAACGTGCCGTACTTCGACCGGCTCGACTATTGCGCGCCGATGAACCAGGAGCACGCTTTCTGTCTGGCCGTGGAAAAGCTGCTCGGCGTCGAAGTGCCGCGCCGCGCGCAATTGATCCGGGTGCTCTACGCCGAAATGAGCCGCCTGCTGTCGCACATGCTCAACGTCACGACGCAGGCGATGGACGTGGGCGCGCTGACCCCGCCGGTCTGGGGGTTTGAGGAACGCGAAAAAATGATGGTGTTCTATGAGCGCGCCTCCGGCGCGCGCATGCACGCCAATTATTTCCGTCCCGGCGGCGTCGCCAAGGACCTGCCGCCGCAACTGATCGCCGACATCGGCGCCTGGCTCGATCCGTTCCTCAAATTGATGGACGATCTCGAATCTTTGTTCGTCGAGAACCGCATTTTCAAGCAGCGCAACGCCGACATCGGCGTGCTCACCGCCGAGGAATGCTGGAAATGGGGCTTCTCCGGCCCGGTGCTGCGCGGCTCCGGCGTCGCCTGGGATCTGCGCCGCGCGCAGCCCTATGAATGCTACGAGGAAATGGAATTCGACATTCCCGTCGGCAAGCATGGCGATTGCTATGACCGTCAGGTGGTCCGGCTCGAAGAAATGCGACAATCCGTGCGCATTATGCGCCAATGTGTCGAAAAACTTTCATTGGCCGCCAATGAAGGCCCGGTGCTGACGCCCGACCACAAGATCACCCCGCCGCGCCGCCCCCAGATGAAGCGGTCGATGGAAAGCCTGATCCATCATTTCAAACTGTTCACCGAAGGCTTCCGCACGCCGGAAGGCGAAGTCTACGTCGGCACCGAGGCGCCCAAGGGCGAGTTCGGCGTCTATCTCGTCTCCGACGGCACCGACAAGCCGTACAAGTGCAAGATCCGCGCGCCGGGCTTCGCGCATCTGCAGGGCATGGACCTGCTGTGCCGCAACCACATGCTCGCCGATGTCTCGGCCATTCTCGGCGCGCAGGACATCGTGTTCGGCGAGGTCGACCGGTGACCGTCATCGAATCGCTGCGCAAGAACGCGCGGTTTCTGGGCAGCGGAATTTTCTCCGCTGTCGCCCTCCTGCTCGTCTGGCGCGCCGTCAACGGCGCGCCGCTGATCCAGCCGCAATCCGATTTCGGCATCGTCCTCGGCGCGCTCGCCGTCACGGCCTATGTCGTCATCCAGGATCTGCGCGAATCCAATGGAAAGTCGTCATGAGCGCCCGCCGCCTCGCCGAACAGCAGCCCGACAGTTTCGAGTTCACGCCGGAAAACCAGGCGTGGCTTGAGCGGCAGATCGCCAAATATCCGGCGGGCCGCCAGGCGTCCGCCGTGATCCCCGCTCTTTGGAAGGCGCAGAAGCAGCACGATTACTGGCTGCCGCAGAAGGCGATCGAAAAGGTCGCCGACATTCTCGGCATGCCGTATATCCGCGTGCTCGAAGTCGCGACCTTCTACACCATGTTCAACCTCGAGCCGGTCGGCAAATTCTTCGTGCAGGTCTGCGGCACCACGCCGTGCATGTTGCGCGGCTCCGACGCGATCATCGAGGTTTGCCAGAAGCGCATCGGCGATCCGCGCAAGGTCACGCCTGACGGCCTGTTCTCCTGGCTTGAGGTCGAGTGCCTCGGCGCCTGCTGCAACGCGCCGATGGTGCAGATCAACGACGATTATTACGAAGATCTGACCGCCGAAACCTTCGCCAAGCTGCTCGACGATCTCGCGGCGGGACGCCCGACCCGGATCGGCCCGCAGAACGGCCGGCGCCGCTCCGAGCCGCTCGGCGGCCTGACCGCGTTGACTGAGTTTTATGGCGCCGACGGCGAGAGCGGTCCGCTCAGCGCCGCTCAGCCCGCCCATCCGGCCGAATAGGAGACGACGATGCTTCAAGACAAGGATCGCATCTTCCAGAATCTTTACGGCTACGGCGACTGGACCCTGGACGGCGCGAAAAAGCGCGGCGCCTGGGACAACACCAAGGGCCTGCTGGAAAAAGGCAAGGACTGGATCATTTCGGAAATGAAGGCGTCGGGCCTGCGCGGCCGCGGCGGCGCCGGCTTCCCGACCGGCCTGAAATGGTCGTTCATGCCCAAGCCGGACCCGAACCGGCCGTCCTATCTCGTGATCAACGCCGACGAGTCCGAGCCGGGCACCTGCAAGGACCGCGAGATCCTGCGCAACGACCCGCATCTGCTGGTCGAGGGCGCGCTGGTCGCCGGTTTCGCCATGGGCGCCTCGGCCGCCTACATCTATGTGCGCGGCGAATTCATTTTCGAGCGCGAGCGCCTGCAGGGTGCGGTGGATCAGGCCTATGCGGCCAATCTGATCGGCGCGAAAAACATCCACGGCTATCCGTTCGAGGTGATCGTCCATCACGGCGCCGGCGCCTATATCTGCGGCGAGGAAACCGCGCTGCTGGAATCGCTTGAGGGCAAGAAGGGCATGCCCCGGCTCAAGCCGCCGTTCCCGGCCAATATGGGCCTTTACGGCTGCCCAACCACGGTCAACAATGTCGAGTCGATCGCGGTGGCCCCGACCATCCTGCGCCGCAGCGCGGCCTGGTTCGCGAGCTTCGGCGCCAAGAACAACGCGGGAACCAAGCTGTTCTCGATTTCCGGCCATGTGAACAAGCCGTGCAATGTCGAGGAGGCCATGTCGATCCCGTTCCGCGAGTTGATCGAGAAACATGCGGGCGGCGTGCGCGGCGGCTGGGACAATCTGCTGGCGGTGATCCCCGGCGGCTCGTCGGTGCGCTGCGTGCCGGCGGCGCAGATCATCGACACGCCGATGGATTTCGACTCGCTGTCGGCGCTGAAGTCCGGCCTGGGCACGGCGGCTGTCATCGTGATGGACAAGAGCACGGATATCATCCGCGCCATCGCTCGGCTTTCGCATTTCTACAAGCACGAGAGCTGCGGCCAGTGTACGCCCTGCCGCGAAGGCACGGGATGGATGTACCGGATCATGCAGCGCATGGTCGAGGGCCGCGCCCAGAAGAAGGAGATCGACCTGCTGTTCGACGTGTCGAAGCAGATCGAGGGCCACACCATCTGCGCGCTTGGCGACGCGGCGGCGTGGCCGATCCAGGGGCTGATCAATCATTTCCGCCCCGTCATCGAGGCGCGGATCGAGTCTTACACCGCCCGCGCCGATGCGGACGCGGTCAAGGTGGCGGCGCAGTAAAGGCGCCGGAAAGTCGGGGTTCTTGCATCGGCGTCGCCGGTGCTACGTGCATGAGCAAGCCGAGTCGACGAGCGGGGCCGCGCGCCTCGCCGGGCGCGGCGCAAAGGGAAGAAACATGGCGAAGATCATCGTCGATGGCATCGAAGTCGATGTCCCGCCGGAATATACCTTGCTGCAGGCCGCTGAGACGGCCGGCAAGGAGATTCCGCGCTTCTGTTTCCACGAGCGCCTCTCGGTCGCCGGCAATTGCCGCATGTGCCTGGTTGAGGTGAAGGGCGGTCCGCCCAAGCCCACGGCGTCCTGCGCCATGTCGGTGAAGGACCTGCGTCCCGGCCCGAACGGCGAACCGCCGGTGATGTTCACCAATTCGCCGATGGTGAAGAAGGCGCGCGAAGGCGTGATGGAATTCCTTCTGATCAACCATCCGCTCGACTGCCCGATCTGCGACCAGGGCGGCGAATGCGACCTGCAGGATCAGGCCCTCGCTTTCGGCCGCGACCGCTCGCGCTACACCGAAAACAAGAACGCGGTCGAAAACAAATATATCGGCCCGTTGGTGAAAACTGAGATGACCCGCTGCATCCAATGCACGCGCTGCGTCCGCTTCACCGCCGAAATCTGCGGCACGTCCGACATGGGCAACATCAACCGCGGCGAAGAGTCCGAGATCACCACCTATCTGCAATCGGCGATGCGCTCGGAATTGCAGGGCAATGTCACAGACCTCTGCCCAGTCGGCGCGCTGCTGCCGCGCCCGCAAAATTTTCGCGCCCGCCCGTGGGAATATAGCAAGACGCCCGGCGTGGACATTTCCGACGCGCTCGGCGCCAACATCCGCATCGACACGCGCGGCCGCGAAGTCGTCCGCATCCTGCCGCGCCTCAACGAAGCGGTGAACGAGGAATGGATTTCCGACAAGGCCCGCCAGAGCGTGGACGGTCTGAAGTTGCAGCGCCTCGACCGCCCCTATCTGCGCGAAAACGGCAAGCTGCGCCCCGCCAGCTGGGCCGAAGCGTTTGACGCCATCGCCGCCAAGGCCAAGACGGCCGCGCCGGAGAAGATCGGCTTTATCGGCGGCGATCTGTCATCGGTCGAAGACCTGTTCGCGGCCAAGGTTTTGGCGGAAAAGCTCGGCGCGAAAAACCTCGACGCCCGCCAGGACGGTTTCAAGCTCGATCCGAGCCATGGCCGCGCCGCTTACCTGTTCAACGCCACGGTCGAGGGCATCGACCAGGCCGACGCCTTGCTGATCATCGGCTCGAACCCGCGTTGGGAATCGCCGGTGCTCAACGCCCGCATCCGCCGCCGCTGGCGGGCAGGGGACTTCCCCATCGCCGTCATTGGCGAGAAGCATGATCTCACCTATCCCACTGAGCACCTTGGCTTCGACCCCGCCGCGCTGCAGGCCGTCGCCAGGGGCGAAGGGTTTGGCGCGGTTCTGGCCAAGGCCGAGCGCCCGCTGATCCTGATCGGCGCCGGCGCGCTGGCCCGCGAGGATGGCGTCGCGCTGGCCGCACTGGCGGCCAAGCTTGCGGTCAAGGGCGACTGGAACGGCTTTGCGGTGCTGCACAACGCCGCCTCGCGCGTCGGCGCGCTCGATCTCGGCTTCGTGCCGGGTGAGGGCGGTTTGACCGCCGAAGCCATGACGAAAGCCGGCGCCCTCGACCTCGCCTTCCTGGTCGGCGCCGACGAGCTTACGGTGCAGCCGGGCGCTTTCGTGGTCTATATCGGCACCCACGGCGACCGTGGCGCGCATCGCGCCGACGTGATCCTGCCCGGCGCGGCGTATACGGAAAAATCCGGCCTCTATGTCAACACGGAAGGCCGCGTGCAGATGACCGACCGCGCCGGCTTCCCGCCCGGCGACGCCCGCGAGGACTGGGCGATCTTCCGCGCCCTCTCGGCTGTGCTCGGCAAGACGCTGCCGTTCGACTCGCTCGCCCAATTGCGCGCGCTGCTGTTCAAGGCGGTTCCGCATTTCGCCCGGATCGACCAGATCGAAAAGGCCGACGCCGGCGCGCTGTCAAAGCTGCCGGCGGGCGAGATCGGCGGCGCGGCCTTCGTCTCGCCGATCAGCGACTTCTATCTCACCAACCCAATCGCGCGCGCGTCGAAAGTCATGGCGGAATGTTCCGCTCTGGCCAAGGGCGCGCTGAAGCAAGCGGCGGAATGAGGACGACACGATGGACCTGCTGCTCACGCTTCTCCTGATCGTCGGCAAGAGCCTGCTGCTGATCACACTCGGCCTCACCGCCATCGCCTATTACCTGCTGGCCGACCGCAAAATCTGGGCGGCGGTGATGCTGCGCAAGGGGCCGAACGTGGTCGGCCCCTGGGGCATCTGGCAAAGCTTCGCCGACATGATCAAGTTCATGGTCAAGGAGCCGATCATCCCCGACGGCGCCAACAAGGGCGTGTTCATGATCGCGCCGCTGGTCACGGCGGCGCTGGCGCTGTCGGCCTGGGCGGTGGTGCCGGTCAACGACGGCTGGGCGATCGCCGACATTAATGTCGGCATTCTCTACATTTTCGCCATTTCGTCGCTCGGCGTGTACGGCATCATCATGGGCGGCTGGGCGTCGAACTCGAAATACCCGTTCCTGTCGGCCTTGCGCTCGGCGGCGCAGATGGTGTCCTACGAAGTCTCCATCGGCTTCGTCATCATCACCGTGCTGCTCTGCGCGGGATCGCTGAACCTCACCGAAATCGTCCGCGCCCAGGACACCGATTACGGCATTCTCGGCTGGTACTGGCTGCCGCTGTTCCCGATGTTCGTGATCTTCTTCATCTCGGCCTTGGCGGAAACCAACCGCCCGCCGTTCGATCTGGTGGAGGCGGAATCCGAACTGGTCGCCGGCTTCATGGTCGAATATTCGTCCGCGCCCTACCTGCTGTTCATGCTCGGCGAATATGTGGCGATCATCACCATGTGCGCGCTGCTGGTGATCCTGTTCTGCGGCGGCTGGCTGCCGCCGGTGAAGATGGAGCCGTTCACTCAGGTGCCCGGCGTGATCTGGTTCGTGTTAAAACTGACCTGGTTCTTCTTCCTGTTCGCCATGGTGAAGGCTTTCGTGCCGCGCTACCGCTACGACCAGCTGATGCGGCTGGGCTGGAAGGTCTTCCTGCCGATGTCGCTCGTCGCCGTGATCGTGGTCGCGGGTGTTCTGGAGTTCGCCGGCGTCGCCGCGAAGTGAGGTCTTAAATGCCTATCGCCGCCGCAATCAAAAGCTTGTTCCTGAAGGAGTTCTTCGGAGCTTTCTTCCTGGCTTTCCGCTACATGCTGAAGCCCAAGCCGACGATCAACTATCCGCACGAGAAGAACCCGCAATCGCCGAGGTATCGCGGCGAACACGCCCTTCGCCGTTACCCCAACGGCGAGGAGCGCTGCATCGCCTGCAAGCTGTGCGAGGCGATCTGCCCGGCCCAGGCCATCACCATCGAGGCGGAGCCGCGCGGCAACGACGGCACGCGCCGCACCACGCGTTACGACATCGACATGACCAAGTGCATCTATTGCGGCTTCTGCCAGGAAGCCTGCCCGGTGGACGCCATTGTCGAGGGGCCGAACGCCGAATTCGCGACGGAAACGCGCGAAGAGCTGTTCTACGACAAGCAGCGCCTGCTCGATAATGGCGCGATCTGGGAGCGCGAAATCGCGCGCAACCTCGCGGCCGACGCGCCGTATCGCTGATTTTTCCGCGCATTTTTTGCGCGCGAAGTCTTGAATATCCGCCGCATGAAGGCGGCGACCGAAACCGGCCCGTCATCGGGCGCACAGGTGGACCATGAGCGTAGCCACGGCCTTCTTCTATCTGTTTTCCTTCGTCACCATCGCCTCGTCGGCGATGGTGATCACCGGGCGCAACCCCGTCCATTCCGTGCTGTTCCTGATCGTCGCCTTCGTCAGTTCAGCCGGCCTGTTCCTGCTGGCGGGGGCTGAGTTTTTGGCCATGCTGCTGGTCGTCGTCTATGTCGGCGCGGTGATGGTGCTGTTCCTGTTCGTCGTGATGATGCTCGACGTGGACTTCGCCGAATTGCAGAAAAGCGCGAAACGCTACCTGCCGCTGGGCGGCCTGGTCGCCCTCGTGGTGCTGGCGGAGCTGGCGCTGGTGGTCGGATCCTGGACCGTCGCGCCGCAGGCGGTGCTCTCGACGCCCACGCCCGGCAATCTCAGCAACACCGCCGCGCTCGGCCAGGTGCTCTACACCCAGTACGTTTACCTGTTCCAGGCGGCGGGCTTCGTGCTGCTGACGGCGATGATCGGGGCCATCGTGCTGACCCTGCACCATCGCCCGAACGTCAAGCGCCAGGATATTTCCGCTCAGAACGCCCGCACCCGCGCGAGCGCCATCGAAAACAAGCAAGTCCCGTCGCGCACGGGCGTGCCGGTCCCGTAAGGAGGCGATCATGGTCATCGGACTCGAACATTACCTGATCGTCGGCGCCATCGTGTTCACGCTGGGCATGGCGGGCATCATCCTCAACCGCAAGAACGTCATCATCATCATGATGTCGATCGAGTTGATCCTGCTGGCGGTCAACATCAACCTCGTCGCCTTTTCGGCGCAGTTGCACGACCTCACCGGCCAGATTTTCGGCCTGTTCATCCTCACCGTCGCGGCGGCGGAAGCGGCCATCGGCCTCGCCATTCTCGTCACCTACTTCCGCAATCGCCGCACCATTGCGGTGGAAGACATCAATATGATGAAGGGCTGAGCGAACATGTATTCGGCAATCGTCTTCCTCCCGCTTCTCGGTTTCCTGATCGCGGGCCTGCTCGGCAAGAAGATCGGCGACCGCGCTTCGGAAATCGTCACGACGGCGCTGCTGTTCGTCTCCTGCGCCCTGTCCTGGATCACCTTTTTCGACGTCGGCCTGCACGACGGCCACTTTTCCGCGCCGGTGATCGCCAATTGGCTGACCTCGGGCGATCTGAAGATCGACTGGGCCTTGCGCGTCGATACGCTGACCAGCGTGATGCTGATCGTCGTCACCACGGTCTCGGCGCTCGTGCATTTGTACTCGATCGGCTACATGCACGAGGACAAGTCGCGGCCGCGCTTTTTCGCCTATCTGTCGCTGTTCACCTTCGCCATGCTGATGCTGGTGACGTCAGACAATCTGGCGCAAATGTTCTTCGGCTGGGAAGGCGTCGGCCTCGCCTCTTATCTGCTGATCGGCTTCTGGTTCGAAAAGCCCTCGGCCAACGCCGCCGCCATCAAGGCGTTCGTCGTCAACCGCGTCGGCGATTTCGGCTTTTCCCTCGGCATGTTCCTGGTGTTCATGCTGACGGGTTCCATCAGCTTCGACGTCATTTTCGCCGCCGCGCCCGACCTTGCGAGCAAGAGCGTCCACGCGTTCGGCCTCGACTGGAACGCGATGACGCTGGCCTGCCTGCTGCTGTTCATGGGCGCCATGGGCAAGTCGGCGCAGTTCCTGCTGCACACCTGGCTGCCGGACGCGATGGAAGGCCCGACTCCGGTCTCCGCGCTCATCCATGCCGCGACCATGGTCACGGCCGGCGTGTTCATGGTGGCGCGGCTGTCGCCGCTGTTCGAACAGTCGGCCACGGCGCTGACCGTGGTCACGCTGGTCGGCGGAATCACCGCCTTCTTCGCCGCCACCGTCGGTCTCGTGCAGAACGACATCAAGCGCGTGATCGCCTATTCGACCTGCTCGCAGCTCGGCTACATGTTCGTCGGCCTGGGCTGCGGCGGTTATGCGCTGGGCATTTTCCACCTGTTCACCCACGCCTTCTTCAAGGCGCTGCTGTTCTTGGGCGCCGGCTCGGTGATCCACGCCATGCACCACGAGCAGGACATGCGCCAGATGGGCGGGCTGTGGAGCAAAATCCCCGTCACCTTCGCCTGCATGACCATCGGCACGCTGGCGCTCACCGGCTTCCCGCTCACCGCCGGCTATTTCTCCAAGGATGCGATCATCGAAGGCGCCTTCGCCGCCGGCGCGCACAGCTTCGCGGCGAGCTTCGCCTTCGTGCTGCTGGTGGTCGCGGCGGGCATGACCTCGTTCTACTCCTGGCGCCTTGTGTTCATGACCTTCTTCGGCGAGCGCCGCTGGTCGGAGCAATACAAGCTGCTGCATCCCGCGCCGCAGGCCGCGCATGGGCATGGGCATGGCGACGACGGGCATGGCGCGCATGACGATCCTCACGGCCATCACATCGGCGAGCCCCACGAATCCCCTGCGACCATGATGGTTCCGCTGTTCGTGCTGTCGGCGGGCGCATTGGCCGCCGGCTACGCCTTCAAGGACCAGTTCATCGGCCATGAAGCCGGCGAATTCTGGCGCACGTCGCTGTTCACCGGCGCCAACAACCACATTCTGCACGAGATGCACGAAATCCCGGCATGGGTGGGCTATGCGCCCTTCGCCATGATGGTCGGCGGCTTCGTCGTCGCGCTGGCGATGTATGTGATCGCGCCGAAGGTTCCGGCGGCGCTGGCGGAGAAATTCCCGCGGCTCTACCTGTTCCTGCTGAACAAGTGGTATTTCGACGAGCTTTACGACAAGATCTTCGTCAAGCCGGCCTTCGCGCTGGGCCGGCTGTTCTGGAAGGGCGGCGACGGCGCCATCATCGACCGGTTCGGCCCGGACGGCGTGGCGGCGCGCGTGCTCGACGGCGCCGGGGTCGCCTCGCGGCTGCAAACCGGCTTCATCTACAATTACGCATTCGCCATGCTGCTCGGCGTGGCGGCGCTCATCACCTACGGACTGTTCGCGCTCGGCGGGGGACAATAAATGTTCGGCTTTGGCATTCTCTCAGGGCTGACCTTCCTTCCCCTGGTCGGCGCCGCGCTGATCCTGTTCGTCAAGGACGGCGAAGGCTCGAAAAACACGGTGCGCTGGATCGCGCTGTGGACCACGCTGGTCACGCTGGCGCTGTCCTTCTACGCCTGGTCGCAATTCATCCCCGGCGTGGCGGACTTCCAGTTCGTCGAGCAGCGCAGCTGGTTCGGTTCAGGCCTGACTTACAAAATGGGCGTGGACGGCATTTCCTTCCCGTTCGTGGTGCTCACCGCCTTCCTGACGCCGTTCTGCATCGTGGCCTCGTGGAAGTCGATCGAGGTCCGCGTCCGTGAATATTTCATCGCCTTCCTGGTGCTGGAAACGCTGATGATCGGCGTGTTCTGCGCGCTCGACCTGGTGCTGTTCTACCTGTTCTTCGAGGGCGTCCTGATCCCGATGTTCATCATCATCGGCGTCTGGGGCGGCAAGCGGCGCATCTACGCCAGCTTCAAGTTCTTCCTGTACACGCTGGTCGGCTCGCTGCTGATGCTGGTCGCCATTATGGCGATGTATGCGCAGACCCACACCACCGACATCACCACGCTGCTGACCACCCATTTCGATCCGGCCTTGCAGAAGTGGCTGTGGCTGGCCTTCTTCGCCTCGTTCGCGGTGAAGATGCCGATGTGGCCGGTCCACACCTGGCTGCCCGACGCCCACGTCGAGGCGCCCACGGCCGGCTCGGTGATCCTGGCGGGCATCCTCTTGAAGATGGGCGGCTACGGCTTCATCCGGTTCTCGCTGCCGATGTTCCCGGACGCCTCCCACTACTTTGCGCCGCTGGTGTTCGCCCTGTCGGTGATCGCCATCATCTACACCTCGCTGGTGGCGCTGGTGCAGGAGGACATCAAAAAGCTGATCGCCTATTCCTCGGTGGCGCATATGGGCTTCGTCACCATGGGCCTGTTCGCGATGAACCAGCAGGCGGTCGAAGGCGCGGTGTTCCAGATGGTGTCGCACGGCCTCGTCTCCGGCGCGCTGTTCCTCTGCGTCGGCGTGGTCTATGACCGGCTGCACACCCGCGAGATCGCCGCTTACGGCGGCATTGTCGAGAAGATGCCGGTTTACGCCGTCATTTTCATGGTGTTCACCATGGCGAATATCGGCCTGCCCGGCACGTCCGGCTTCGTCGGCGAATTCCTGACGCTGATCGGCGCGTTCAAGGCCAACACCTGGGTCGCCCTGTTCGCCACCACCGGCGTCATTCTGTCGTCGGCCTATGCGCTTTACCTCTATCGCCGCGTGTTGTTCGGCAAGCTGGTCAAGCCGAGCCTGCAAGGCCTCACCGACCTGTCCGCACGCGAATTCGCGGTGCTGGCCCCGCTGGTGCTGCTGACGATCTGGTATGGCGTCCAGCCCAACCAGATCATCCACGCCTGTTCCGGCGCGGTCGCCCAGCTCATCAAGAATTATGACGCGGCCCTCGCCGTGACCCGCACGGCCGCCCTTTCGCTGTACTGAGAGCTTTCATGGAAACGCTGCACATCGCTCTTACCCACGCGCTGCCGGAAACGATCCTGGCGGTCGGCGTGATCCTCATGGTGCTGATCGGCGCGTTCCGCGGCAAGGCGGATGACGGGCCGATGAGCGAAATCGCCGTGGTCGTGCTCGGCGCGGCTTTGGTCGCCATCATCCTCAAAACGACGGGGAGCGGAATTGTCTTCGACAACGCCTTCATCGACGACCGCTTCGGCGATTTCATGAAGGCGTTGTCGCTCGGCGGCTCCATCGTCACGCTGCTGATGGCCGGCGATTTCTTTCGGGGGCAGGGGATCAACAAGTTCGAGTTCCCGATCCTGATCGTGCTGGCGACGCTCGGCATGTTGATGCTGATCTCGGCCAACGGCCTGATCGCGCTCTATCTCGGGCTCGAACTGATGTCGCTGGCGCTCTATGTCACGGCGGCGCTGTCGCGCGACGACGCCCGCGCCTCCGAAGCCGGCCTGAAATATTTCGTGCTCGGCGCTTTGTCCTCGGGCATGCTGCTCTATGGCGCCTCGCTTCTCTACGGCTTTTCGGGCGCGGTGTCCTTCGCGGGCATCGCCGGCGCCATTGGCGGCCATCCCAACATGGGCGTGATCTTCGGCATGGTGTTCCTGGTTGCGGGGCTCGCGTTCAAAATGTCGGTGGTGCCGTTCCACATGTGGACGCCCGACGTCTATGAGGGCGCGCCGACCCCGGTCACCGCCTTCTTCGCCTCGGCGCCGAAAGTGGCGGCGGTGGCCATCGCCACCCGCGTCATCTACACCGCCTTCCCCGGCGCGACGCTGCAATGGCAGCAGCTCGTCATCTTCATGTCGATCGCCTCGATGGCGCTCGGCTCGTTCGCCGCGATCCGGCAGGACAACATCAAGCGCCTGATGGCGTATTCCTCGATCGGCCACATGGGCTTCGCCCTGGTCGGCCTTGCGGCCGGCACGGCGGAGGGCGTGCAGGGCGTGCTAATCTATATGGCGATCTACATCGTCATGACGCTCGGAACCTTCGCCGCCATCCTGTCGATGCGCGTCGCCGGCCATCCCGTCGAAAAGATCTCCGACCTGTCGGGCCTCGCCAAGACCAACGGAACCATGGCGTTCTTCCTGGCCATGCTGATGGTGTCGCTGTCGGGCGTGCCGCCGCTCGCGGGCTTCTTCGCCAAATGGTACGTCTTCCTGGCGGCGGTCGAGGCCAAGCTGTTCGGCCTCGCGGTGATCGGCGTGCTGTTGTCCACGGTGGCGGCGTTCTACTACTGGCGCATCATCAAGGTGATGTATTTCGACGAGGCGGCCCCGGCCTTCGACCGTCCCAATCTCACCTTGCGCGCCGTTCTGGCGGTTTCGACCGTGTCGATGCTGCTGTACTGGGTCTATCCGGCGCCGCTGGTCCAGGCGGCCGAAGGCGCGGCCAAGTCCCTGTTCTGATCTTGGAACTCGGGGTTGGCGCCGCCCGGTCGGGTTATCGGCTGGAACATTTCGAAGATCTGGGATCAACCAATGACGAGGCGGCCGCACGGGTCGCCTCCGGCGATCCCGGCCGGTTGTGGATCGTCGCGGACAGGCAAAGCCGGGGCCGGGGGCGGCTCGGCCGCGTCTGGACCTCGTCGACGGGCAACCTGTTCGCCAGCCTGATGCTGATCGAACCATGCGCCCGCCCGGCGGCGCCGCAGCTCGGTTTCGTCGCCGGCGTGGCGCTGGCCGACTGTTTGCGCAATCTGCTCGGCGGCGACCGCAGGCTTGCGCTGAAATGGCCCAACGACGCGCTTTATGACGGCGCCAAGCTGTCGGGCCTGCTGCTGGAAAGTCTGGGCGCCAAGACGTTTGGCTGCGTCATCGGCTTCGGCGTCAATTGCGTCAGCCATCCCGACGACACGCCCTATCCCGCCACCAGCCTGCGCGCCATCGGCGCCGCCGTCAGCCGCGCCGCCGTGTTCGCGGCTTTGTCGGATTCGTTGGCGCAATGGCTCGACGTCTGGGCGCGCGGCGACAATTTCGCCACGATCCGCCGCGCCTGGCTCGACGTCGCCGGCGGACTCGACGCGCCGGCGCGGGTCCAACGCAACGGAAATGTCATGGAAGGGACCTTTCGTGGCATTGACGCGCACGGACGTATGCTATTGGAAAGTCATGACGGAAAAATGGATACGATAGAGGCGGGGGATCTGAGTTTCGCGGCCCCGCTCGTTGTGAGATGAAGGACATATAAATGCCTTCCGCACAGGAAGAATTGGTCTTCGCCCCGCTCGGCGGTTTGGGCGAGATCGGCATGAACGCCGCACTTTATGGTTTCGGGGCGCCCGGCAAGCGTAAATATATTCTGGTCGATTGCGGCGTAGCCTTCGCCCATGCCGATATGCCCGGCGTCGACCTGATCCTGCCCGATCCCGCCTTCATCGAGAAGAACCGCAAGGATCTGCTCGGCCTGATCGTCACCCACGCGCATGAAGATCATGTCGGCGCCATCGGCGCGCTATGGCCGCGCCTGCTTTGCCCGGTTTACGCCACCCCCTTCGCCGCCGGCCTGCTGCAAACCCGCCGCCTCGCCGAGCCGGGCGCGCCGGACGTGCCGCTGAAAACCGTGCAGCAGGGCGAGCGCCTGAAACTCGGGCCGTTCGAGGTCGAATTCGTCGCCATGTCGCATTCGATCCCCGAAGCCTGCCTGCTGGCGATCCGCACGCCGGTCGGAACGATCGTTCATTCCGGCGACTGGAAGCTCGACGAAACGCCCGGCCTCGGGCGGCCGACCGACATCGCTCGCCTCAAGGAGATCGGCGAGGAGGGCGTGCTGGCCCTCATCAGCGATTCCACCAATATTTTACGCGAAGGGGAGAGCCCCTCGGAGGCGCAGGTCGCCGAAATCCTGCGCGAAAAGATCGGTGCCGCGCAGGGCCGGGTGCTGGTCACCACCTTCGCCTCTAATATCGCGCGCCTGAAAGCGGTCTGCCTCGCCGCGCAGGAGGCGGGGCGCCAGGTGGTGCTGGCGGGCCGCGCCATGGAGCGGTCGCTGGCGGTGGCGCGCGACTGCGGCTATCTCGACGGCATGCCGGAGACGCTGCCGCTCGACGCCTTCGCCCGCCTGCCCGCGAAAAAGGTGCTGGTTCTGGCCACCGGCAGCCAGGGCGAGGCCCGCGCCGCCATGTCGCGCATCATTCGCGGCGAACATGCGGTCAAGCTCAGCCCCAACGATCTCGCCATTTTCTCGTCACGCACCATTCCGGGCAACGAGCGCGAGGTCGGCGCCATCGTCAACGCCCTGATTCTTGAAGGCGTGGACGTCATCACCAGCCAGGACGCGCTGGTGCATTGCTCCGGTCATCCGCGCCGGGGCGAGGTCGAGCAGCTCTATCAATGGCTGCGCCCGCGCATCGCCATTCCCGCCCACGGCGAGGCGCTGCATCTGCGGGTTCACGCCGCCTTCGCCCGCCAGATCGGCGTCAAGCACGTCCTCACCGCGCGGAACGGCGACATGATCGCGCTCGGTCCCGACGAGCCGGGCCACCTGCCGGGGATCGCCCATGGCAAGCTCTACCGCGATGGCGAGGTCATCCTCAGCGAGGCCGACGAGTGCTTCCGCCAGCGCCATCGGCTCGCCGCGGCGGGAATCGTCAGCATCGCCTTCGCGCTGAGCGCCAAGGGCGACGTGGTCGGCACGCCGGACGTCGTCTCCTTCGGTTTGCCGCAAAAGGGCGTCGATGGCCGCCCCCTCGACGAAGTGATCGACCGCGCCCTGTTCGACACGCTTGACTCTCTCCCCAAGGCGAAGAAAAGGGATCCGGACGTGACCTGCAACGCGGTGGAGAAATCCGTGCGCGCGGCGGTCGCGGCCGTCTGGGGCAAAAAACCGCACGTGCATGTGCTCGCGATCGAAGTGTGAAGGGGAGAGATCATGATCGGACGTTTGAACCATGTCGCCATCGCGGTGAAGGACATCGCGGCCGCATCGAAAAACTATCGCGATACGCTCGGCGCCAAGGTGTCCGACCCGATCGCCCAGCCCGACCACGGCGTCACCGTGGCGTTTATCGAGCTGCCCAACACCAAGATCGAGCTGCTGGAGCCGCTCGGCGCGAACAGCCCGATCGCCAAGTTCCTGGAAAAGAACCCCGACGGCGGCATGCACCACGTCTGCTACGAGGTCGAGGACATCCTCGCCGCCCGCGACCGGCTCAAGGCGGCGGGCGCGCGCGTGATCGGCGACGGCAATCCGAAAACCGGCGCCCATGGCAAGCCCGTGCTGTTCCTGCACCCGAAGGATTTTAACGGCGCGCTGGTCGAGATCGAGCAGGTCTGACGCTGGAAGGGGCGGGAATGAGCGAGAAACCGATCCTCCCGGTCCTGGCCGAGTTCCCGTTCCGCACCCGCGACAAATTGCGCTACGGCGACACCGACCGCCAGGGCCATGTCAACAACGCGGTGTTCGCCACCTTTTTCGAAACCGCCCGCGTCGACATGCTGATGGCGGGCGGCGTCGATCTGATGGGCGAAGGCGGCGCCTTCGTCCTGGCGCGGCTTGTCATTGACTTCGTGCAGGAAATCAACTGGCCGGGCGAGGTCGAGATCGGCACGCGGATCACATCGGTCGGCCGCTCGTCGCTGCGGCTCGATCACGCCGTGTTCGACCAGGGCGTTTGCGCCGCGCGCGGCGAGAGCGTGGTGGTGCTCACCGACACGGCCACGCGCAAGTCAAAACCGTTCTCCGATTGGGCGCGCGCCTGGCTGGAAGCGCGCCTCCGGGCATGATGTTGGGGAAGTGATATGGTTGCGGATGACCTCGCCCGGCAAAAGGCCGCCGCCCTGCGCGCGGACTGGACCACGGACGATCAATATTACGACAACGCCGATTCCTGGGTCGGGTCGTTCTGGGCCGACCAGACGCCGTTTCGCCAGATGTTCAACCGGCTCGACCCCCACGTGATCGTCGAGCTGGCCTGCGGCCGCGGCCGCCACAGCTGGCAGATGAAGGATTGGTCCAACCGCAAAATCCTGATCGACGTTGTGCCGGAAAACATCGAATTCTGCCGGCGCCGCTTTACCGGCGTCGCCAATGTCGAATGTCTGGCCAACAATGGCGTCGATCTCGCGGGCGTCGAGACCGCTTCGGCCACCGCGCTGTTCTGCTACGACGCCATGGTGCATTTCGATCATGTGATCGTGCTGCAATATTTGCTGGAAACCGCGCGCATCCTCAAGCCCGGCGGCCAGGCGCTGCTGCATCATTCCAACTATCCCGGCAATCCCGGCGGCGATTACAAGACAAACCCGCATTGGCGCGCCTTCATGCCGGGCGGCCTGTTCGTCGATTACTGCCGCAAGGCGGGGCTGGACGTCATCGAGCAGCGCCTGATCGGCTGGGGCGGCGAACCGGCGCTCGATTGCGTCAGCCTGATCGGCAAGCCCGCCGCCTGATCGTCGCAGGCGGCGGATTTTGCTGGATCGCGGCCATTTCCTCCTGCATATAGCAGGCAACACAATGGCCTCCGATGTCCTCCGGTTTCCTCTCCTCACCGCTTCGCAACGTCATCGGCGGCATCCTGTTCGTGATGGTCGTCGCGGTCGTCGCCGTGTTCGCCTATATGGGGCAGGGCTGGAGCCTCGGCGACGCCGTCTATATGGTGGCGATGACCGTCTATACGGTCGGCTATGGCGAGGTTCATCCCGTCACCACCCCGCAATTGCGCGCCATCACCATCGCGCTGATGGTGGTGGGCTGCACCGGCATGGTGTTCACCACCGGTTCGCTGATCCAACTCATCACCGCCGCCCAGTTCCAGCAGGTTTTCGGGACACGCCGCATGCAGAAGGAAATCGACGGCCTCACCGGCCATGTGGTGGTCTGCGGCTTCGGCCGCATCGGCCAACAGCTCTGCCATGAGCTCAAGGCGGCGCGCATGTCGTTTGTGGTGATCGACCACGACACCGAGCGCATGGAATCGGCGCGCGCCGCCGGCCATTGTTTCCTGGAGGCCGACGCCACCGACGAGGAGACGCTGAAGCGCGCCGGCATCACCCGCGCCAAGGCGCTGGCCACCGTCCTGCCCGAGGACGCCGCCAACGTCTTCATCACTCTTAGCGCGCGAGCGTTGAAGCCGGATATTTTCATCATTGCGCGCGGCGAACTGCCGTCCACCGAGCGCAAGCTGGTGCAGGCCGGCGCCAATCGCGTGGTGCTGCCGGCGCGCATCGGCGCGGAGCGGGTGGCCGAGTTGCTGCTGTTCGACGATATCAACAGCATCGTCGCCCGGATGCGGGCCGGCGGCAACGACCGCCTCGCCGCCGACCTGCGCCTGCTCGGGCTCGACATGGAGGTGGTCGCGGTCGAAAACGGCAGCGCCTGCGACAAGCGCACCATTGGCGAGATCGAAAAACTCGGCGCCGGCGCCTTCCTGATCGTGGCGCTGGAAAAGCGCATGGGCGGCGCGCTGATCCAGCCGGAACAGGGCACTTATGTTGAGGCCGGCGACGGCCTGTGCATCGTGCGGCGGCCGGAAAAGGCGCAAATGCTGGAAGACCTGTTCGCCGCCGGCGGCGCCTGAGCGATCATCCGAGCTTGCGCAGGTGGACCGTCGCCAGCGCCAGCACGACAATGGCCAGCGCCTGATGCGCCAGGGCGGCGCCTAGCGGAACCGCGTAAACCACCACGGCCACGCCCAGCCCCGCCTGCGCCAACAGCAGCAAGGCCAGCGCCAGCGCCCGCCGCACCGCGCGTCGCGCCAGCCGCTCGCGCGCGATATGGAAGGCGTGGAACAGGGCGAACAGCGCCAGCGCATAGGCGGTCATGCGGTGCTGGAACTGCACCGTGAGCAGATTGTCGAGGAAATTGGCCCAGAACGGCGTCAGCCGGAACAGATCCGACGCCGCCGGAATGAAGCGGCCGTCGATCAGCGGCCAGGTGTCATAGGCGACGCCGGCGCGCGCGCCCGCCACCAGGGCGCCGAGGCCGATTTGCGCAAACGCCAGCGCCAGAATCAGGCCCGCCTGGAACCGGAAGCCGCGCCCATCCTTGCCGAGCGGGTCGCGGTAGGCCGGCTGCAACCCCACCGCGGTCCATAGAACGGCGGCGAAGGTGAAGCAGGCGAGCAGCAGATGCAGCGCCAGCCGCTCCTGCGCCACTTCGGTGCGGCCGGCGAGGCCGGAGGCCACCATCCACCAGCCGACGAACCCTTGCAGCGCGCCCAGCGCCAGAATGAACAGCAGGCGCGGGGCGAGCGCGCGGGAAATGCGGCCTTTCAGCCAGAAAAACGCCAGCGGCAGCGCGAAGGCCAGCCCGATCAGCCGTCCTAGCAGCCGATGCGCCCATTCCCAGAGAAAGATCGTCTGGAAGCGCGCCAGATCCATGTCGGGAAACATTTGCGCATATTGCGGAATGCGCTTGTATTTCTCGAACGCCTCGCGCCACTCGCCTTCAGAGAGCGGCGGCAGGATTCCGCTGATCGGGCGCCATTCGGTGATGGACAGGCCGGATTCGGTGAGCCGCGTCGCGCCGCCCACCAGCACCATCAGCGCGATCAGGCCAGCGATGGAGAACAGCCAGCGCCGCACGGCGCGATCGGACGACGGGGTGGGGGGCTGCAACATGGTGAGGTCCGGCAATGAGAGTCGCAATCACCTCTTATAACGCAATGGACAAAGAAAAACCGCGCCGAGGGGGCGTCGGCGCGGTTTCCCTTGGTTCGGGCCCAAGTCGGGGAGGGGCATGGACCCGGGCCCGAAGCTCAAATCAGTCGGCGTGCAAATCAGTCGTCGTGACGGTCGCGGGGTCCGTCCTCGCCCCAGCCATGATGGCCCATGAAGCCGCCGTGATGGCGAAAGCCCTCATGCCGGGTCATTTCGTCGTACTGGCCCTTCTGGCGCTCATCGAGGCTGTTGTAGAAGGCCAGCAGTTTCGGCGTTTCCGCCTTCATCGCGTCGAGCCGCGCCTGCAGCCGCGACTGGCGGAATTCCAGCCGCTTGTCGAACGTCATTTCGCCCGGCTTGGCGGCGCACATTGCGGTGCGACCGTCGAGCATGGCCTTGGCGCGCACGTCCTGCGCATCCTTGAGCGCGGCCTTTTGCGCATCGGTCAGCTTCAGCCGCTGGGCGAGACGATCCGCCCGCGTCTTCTGGATTTCGGCGAATTTCTCGCCGAATTTCTCGTCCGAACAAAAGCCGTCGTGATGAGCCTTGGGATCGTCCTGTCCCCAGGCCGCCTGCGCCGGAGGCAGCGAATAAGCAGCGGCGCCGCAGGCCAGAGCAAGAGAAGCAATTCTTACAAGACGCATTTTGGTCTCCAATCGGGTCCGCCTTCGCTTCACCCTTGAGCGCCTTTTTAGGCTTCCCAGCCTGAATTCCGCATGAACGACTTGAGGTGAAATTGTGATCGCGGGATAAAGCGCCATCGAATCCTGGTGGAGCCTTCATGACCAGCCGTACACGCAAACTGATCGGAGCCGTGATCATGCTCACCTTCGTGGTGATCTACGCTCTGTTCGCCATGGTGCTGGCGCAGCATACGGCGATGAAGGTGGAGAGCGGCGCGCTGCGCTTCGTCATCTTCGCCGCGCTCGGCCTCGGCTGGGCGCTGCCGATGATGCCGCTGATTAAATGGATGGAAAAGCGGGACTAACCCACGTTCACCCGCCGGCCCCGGTTCCACAGCGCGAAAGGCGCGCCCGACAGCAGAATGTCGAGCGCGTCGAGGCTCTGCCATAGCCCGTTGACGGACACGCGGGGCAGGGCGTGCAGATGCGCGGCGTGATCGGGGAAAATCATGCCGGGCCGGGTGGTGACGGCGCTGGCGAAGCCGAGTTCCGCCGCCAGGGCGAATTCGCGCGGCCCCGCCGAGGTCGGGTCGCCGACCGGATAGGCGAAATGCGGACAGGGCCGGTTGAGCTTCGCTTCCAGCGCGTCGCGGCTGTCGGCCATTTCCGCCCGCGCAAACGCCTCGGGGATTTGCCGCAGCCGGGGATGGGTCATCGAATGCGCCCCGAAAGAAACGAGGTCGCAGCCGGCCAGCGTTTTCAGCCCCTCCCAGTCCAGGCAAAGCTGTTCCACCAGCGCGGGAGAATCGATTCCCGCGCGGTCGCGTAAAACCGCCACGCCGTCGCGCAACGCCTGTTCGCCCTGCGCGCGAAGAGTGCAATAGACCGTGTCGAAAGCCGCCGCCTTTTCGCGCGCGTCGCGCGCCGGCAGGTCGAGGGCGCCGAGCCGGATGCGGTCGAGCCGGCGCACGGCTTGCTCCAGCTCCACCCACCACAGCCGCGCCCGCCGCTCCGCCAGTCCCGGCGCGATATACATCATGAAGGGCGCGCGATGCCGCCGCAGCGCCGGCAAAGCGTATTGGGCGACGTCGCGGAACCCGTCGTCGAAGGTCAAAACGACGAAAGGCGCGCCGGCGCCCGTAACGAGCCGCCGCAAGGCTTCGTCCAGCGTCACGATCTCCAGGCCGCTCTGGCGCAGGCGGGTGAGAGCGGAGTCGAAAAATTCCGGCGTGATCTCCAGCAGCGCATTGGGGGCGAAAGCCTCGCCCGACGCGGGCCGCACGCGATGGAAGGTGAGAATCAGGCCGCGCCCGCGAAACGCGTCGCCGGCGAGCCGGTGCAGGCGGGCGGCGCCGAACAGCGAAAAACCGGCGGAAATCAGACGGCGCTTGAAGCTCATGCGGGCAGCGTAGCAAGGGGGCGTTGACCCTTTGTTGCTAGAATGCGGCGCATGGGCGAAGCGGCGTGCGACATCGAGATTTTCCGCGACCCGCTGGCGGCGCGGGCCGTGTGGCGCGACCTCGCGCCGGAGCGGCGCGCCTCGTTCTATCAATCCGAAGCTTTCCTGCTGAACTGGCTGGAGATTTACGGCGACACGACCGAGCCGTGGTTCATCGCGGCGCGCGATGCGGCGGGCGCGTCGGCGCTGTTGCCGCTGGGGATTTTCCGCTTTGGCCCGCTGCGCGTGGCGCAATTTCTCGGCGGCAAGGACTCCAACTACAATCTCGGCCTGTTCCGCGACCCCGACGCCTGGAGCGCCGAACAAGTGGCGGCGCTGCTGCGCGCGGCGGCGCGCCAGCCCGGCGGGCCGCATCTCTATCGCCTGCTTAACCTGCCGCAACGCTGGAATGGCATGGACAACCCGCTGCTGCGCCTGCCGCATCAGCCCAGCCCGAGTCCGGCCTATTGCACGGCGCTGGCCGAGGACGGCGAAAATCTGCTGGCGGGCAAGCTTTCGGCCGATACGCGCAAGAAAATGCGCAAGAAGGAAAGGCGGCTGACGCAGATGGGCGCGCTGACCTGTTTCCGGGCGGCGCCGGGCCAGGCCAACGCGCTCCTCGACGCATACTTTCGGCAGAAAGAACAGGCGTATGCGCTGGGCGACGCCGCGCATGTCGCGCGCGCGCGAAAATTTTATCGGGCCTTGGCGGGGCGGGGTCTGGAACTGCACGCGCTGGCGCTGGACGGACGGCCGATCGCGATTCTGGCGGCGGCGGCGAATGGTTCGCGGCTGCACGGCCTGTTCAATTCGTTCGATCCCGATCCGGAGATCGCCAAGTCCAGCCCCGGCGACCTGCTGCTGGCGCGCGTGCTGCGCGACGCCTGCGCGCGCGGGCTGAAGACGTTCGATCTTGGCGTGGGCGAGGCGCGTTACAAGCGGATGTTTTGCGGCGAGCGCGAGGCGATGGGAGACGTGCTGTTCGCCGGCCGCGCGGCGGGCGCGTTGGCGCGGCCGATTCTCGCGGCGGCGTTGCGCGCGAAGGCGGCGATCAAGAACGACGCGCGACTCTGGGGCGCGATCCAGCGCCAGCGCCGCCGTCTGGCGCGCCGCGCAGGCGGGGAGGGAGCGGATTAGGCCTTGACCGCCCGCCTCAGGCCCTGTAACTCCCACAAACCCTTTGAGCGCGTAGCTCAGCCGGTAGAGCATCTGACTTTTAATCAGAGGGTCCTGGGTTCGAGTCCCAGCGCGCTCACCATTGAAATTCAATGGTATAGGTGGCAAAAGCCCGGCCTTTGCGCCGGGCTTTTTCGTTTCGGGCCACCGGCCGGGCGACTTTTCACCGGGCGCCGGCAATGCGGCGAAGATCAGCGCGCGGGCGAGCGGACATAAAAAACCCCGCGATCGGCTTTCACCGTCCGGGGCCTGTATTGCTGGAAAGCAACCATAACGCCGCTACGAGCGAATGATCACCCCATCCAGTTCTGAACCATCTGCCAGGGCACCAGCGGCGCAAGCATGAACGCCGCGGCAAGTGCTGCGGCGGCGCGCTCCTTCCCCGTCATGTTGCGAAGAACCTGCCCGACAGTTGTCGGTCGCTCACCGCCGCCTATTCCCAAGCTTTGTGCAGTCATGTCTCTGCCGTTAGAACGCATAACTTAGCTCCTGTGCGCGCCTTTCATCTTAACTGCCTGGCGAGTCGAAGGGTCCACAAAACAGGGTCACGCCTACGTTACCTGATCGGAGCGTCATCCTTGTGTTCGGCTTCGTTAATGTCGGCCTCGCCGTCGAGGGCGTTGGCGATCGGCCCGCGCCCGGCAGGCGGATCCGCGTCTCATGCCAATGCCGTCAGGCCGCCGAAGCGCCAATGAAAAACCCCGTCAAAAAATGACGGGGCTCGTCGACTGCGCGCGTCCGGTCGAGGCGCAGGGCTTTTTCGTTTCGGTCATTTGATGGGGGCGACGTTTCGCTGCGGGCGCGCGTCCGCCGTCGAAGCGGCCGGAAAAGAAAAACCCCGCATCCGGCGTTTCACCGTGCGGGGCGTCCATCCTTGGCGTCTGTACATCCGAGCTCGCCTTGGAATGATCGTAATATCCCCCCTAAGTGTGACGATTGTATGACGGCGCCAAAACACCCCCGGGAAAAAAGCGCCCCCCGGACAACAGGGCGTTCCTCGCCGGCGCTTCGCCAGGCTGGCGGCGTTGCTTGTCGGCATGACCATTGGGAAAGTATCATGAAGCGGAAAAACTGAAAATCGTCCTGTTGCGTCGTAATTTCCGGTGCGCTTTAAGAATTTGCTAACCGTAAATTAATTAAGTAATGGCGTAGTTTGGCTGTAAATTACTAGCCTAATACGTGGGCCTGCTTGATATGGGCTGATCTGTCACGGCGCTGGATATTTCCGTCGAGCGAGCGAGGAAAACGCATATGTCGTACCGGAATTTGCCCATCGTCTGGAAAGTCGTGATCCTGCTGGTCGCGCTCGGCTGCACCAGTCTGGGCGGCGCCTATTACGCTACGTCGCAGTTTTCTGCGATCGACGCCGCCGACACCGCGATCATCGACGGGCCGGCGACGGCCACGGTTTATTCGGCCCGCTCGGTGCGCTTCATCGCTCTGGCGCAGTCGGCGATCTATCAGGCCATCCTGGCGACTGGCGAGGACAGCGGCGGCGCCTCCATCCGTGAGCGAGAAAGCGCGCTTCGCGGCTTCGACGAGCAAATCGCCGCCGAACGCAAGCTCGCGCCGAGTCTCGCGGACCAGTTCGACGCCGCTTCGCGTCAGTTCCACGGGGCCTTGTCCGGCCCGTGCGCCGAGACCATCCGCATCGCGGACCAGGACAACAGCGCCGAAGGCGTCGTCCGGGCGACGGCTTTGATGGAAACAAGCTGCAAACCCGCTTTATCGGAGGCGATCAAGAATGTGGCCGGCATCACCGACACTCTCGGCAGCCTTCGCAACCGGATGAGCGATGATGTCACCGCCCAGGCGGAGTCGAGCGCCCGCCTGACCCTCGGCGGCATTTCCGCCGGCATTCTGCTGATCATCGGTCTGGCGGTCTATCTCGCGCGCGCCACCATTGTCGCGCCGATCCAGGCGACCATGGCGGGAATGGTCGCGCTTGGCCAGGGCCGGTTGGACATAGAGGTGACCGGCGCGGAGCGCGGCGATGAAACCGGCGCGATGGCCAGGACCCTCCAAGTGTTGCGCGAACAGCTCCAGATTGCGGAGAAGGCGCGTCAGGCCGCCGCCGCCCGCGAACGGGAGGAACGCACGCTGCTAGCGCGCCGGGAGAAATTGGCTCAGGATTTCATCGCCCGCATGCAGGGGCTGGCGGGCGGCTTCGCCAAATCCTCCAAGGAGGTCGCGGAATCCTCCCAGAGCCTTTCCGCCGCCGCGGAAGAAACCTCGCGTCAGGCTGAGGCCGTCTCCGGCGCGGCCCACCAGGCCGCCGCCAATGTCCAGACCGTCGCTTCCGCGTCTGAGCAATTGACCGCCTCGGTGCGCGAAATCACCCTGCAGGTCAACCAGTCGGCCAAGGTCGCCGACACCGCCTTCCATGAGGCGCAAGCCTCCAACGCTCGCATCGCCGCGCTGGCCGAGGCGGCTTCGACCATTGGCGACGTCATTAATCTGATCAGGGGCATCGCCGACCAGACCAATCTGCTCTCGCTCAACGCGACCATCGAGGCGGCGCGCGCCGGCGAGGCCGGCAAGGGCTTCGCCGTGGTCGCCACGGAGGTGAAGATGTTGGCGAGCGAGACGGCGAAGGCGACCGCCGACATCGCCGCCAGGGTTTCCGAGATCCAGTCGGCGACCAATGACACGGTGAAGTCGATGAACGAGATCGGCGCGGTCATCACCAACATCAAGGAAACCACCACGGCCATCGCCACCGCCGTCGAACAGCAGGGGGCCGCAACGCTCGAAATTTCGCGCAATTGTCAGGAGGCGGCGGCGGGAACCGTCCAGGTCACCGACAATATCGCCGGCGTGGGACAGGCGGCGGAGATGACCGGCTCCGCCTCCATCCAGCTGATGTCGCTGTCCTCCGGCCTGTCCAATCAGGCGGGCGATCTTCGGCAGGTCGTCGAAGGGTTCGTCAAGGACTTCGCCGCCGCGTAGTGGCGGGCGGCGACGCAATCGCTTCGTCCTTCCGGGAGGTCGGATGCGCGGGCTGATCGCCGCGCATCCGCGCCGCGCGAAAGCTGTTCAGCAGCTCTGGCGCAGCTCCTGGTCCTGCGCCAGCACCATCTTGTGCAGGAAATCCAGCGTCGCTTCCCCGCTCATTCGCGTCGGATCGAACCCGCTTTCCGCCGCGAAGGCTTCGAGCCGGCCGTCGGCCGCGCGCGCGCCGACAAACGCCATCGACCATTCGCCGAAGGCCCGCTCGGGGATGGGGGAGAACGCCAGCACCGCGAGGGATTTGTGGCGTTTATCCAAATGAAAACGCTGTAAAAGCTGTTCCACCGCCGCGCGCGGCCCTTCCAGCACTTGCACGAAGCAATTGGCGTTGAACATCAGGGCGCCCGTGATGTTCAGCTTCGGATTATTGCGCCGCGACGTTTCCAGAATGTCGCGCAGCATATGGTCGATATCGTCGGCGGACCCTTCGATGGCGTTGACGCTGTAATACACCAGCCGGCGCAGCTCTTCCTGCATGACATTGCCCTCCAGTTTGGCGGCCGCCCATGCGGACAATCCATGGATTCGTCGCACGCGGCGCTCTGTCCGAACCGGCCGCGCGCGACCACGTTGGCGCGGCTCTCGCCGGCGATCCGGACAGGTGCGCAACCTAGGATTGTAGTTGTTAAAAAGTCTCCCGAGGGCGCAACGCCAGGCGTCCGACTCGGCCGGAAGATCG
The DNA here is from genome assembly GCF_900187365.1 of Rhodoblastus acidophilus. Taxonomy (GTDB): domain Bacteria; phylum Pseudomonadota; class Alphaproteobacteria; order Rhizobiales; family Beijerinckiaceae; genus Rhodoblastus; species Rhodoblastus acidophilus. The sequence continues at coordinate 639,349 of NZ_FYDG01000001.1, read as the reverse complement.
CGCCAGGGGCGAGAGCGGCGCGCGAGGGCGGCTCAGGCGCCGGTCAGGCCTGGCGCGCCCTCGGGGCCGCGTCACTCCAGTTCGTCGACCGAGGCGATGAGTTTGCGGCTGTCGGCGCTGTCGGACGGGGGCGGCGGCGCCTCCGCCGGCGTCGCCTCGGCTTTCTTCCGGGCCTTGTCCACCCAGGGCAGGCCGCCATAGACCAGCGCCAGACTGACCTCGTTGAGCAGATCGACGATGTCGTGGCCCTCGTCCACGATCACCGGCTGAATGCCCGCCTTCATCAGCCGGCGCACCGAATTGGAGCCGATCGAGGCGGCGTAGACGGCGGCGCAGCCCTCGACGAATTCCAGCTTGGGGATCACCTTGTCGTGCGCCGTGCCGGTCATCCCGGCGCGGCCGGACTCGCCGACCTGCTCGGCCTTGAGGAAACGCATCACCCCGACGAGATCGGCGCGGCCTGGCGAGACGTCGTAGATGACGAGGCTTTCGGCGCCGCCGAAATGCAGGTCCACCTTCTGCTGATCGGTGGAGGCGAAGGCGATTTTCAGCATGGCTTCACTCCGCCGCCTGCTTGTAGCGCGAAATATAGGGCCGCAGCTCCTGATAATGAGCCGCCAGCAGGTTGGCGGCGGCGAAGATCAGCCGGCGCGTTCCGCCATAGCCGATCCACGCATCCGCATGCGCGCCATGGCGATCGTAGATCGGAAAGCCCGCGCGCAAAAGCGTGGCGCCGAGGCGCCGCGCCGCCTCCACGCCATGCGAATTGGCGACGATCAGGTCGGCCCCGCGCGCGCGCGCCAGCGTCTCGAAATCTTCGAGATCGCCGATCGCCACGTCCTCGATGGGCAGGTCGGCCAGCCGGGGCGAGCGCGCCGAGGCCACGGCGGCTACGACATTCGCGCCCATGCCGTGAAAGAACTCCACCAGAGCCGACAGCAGGTCGCTGTCGCCGGACACGCCGATTTTGGCCCCGCCGAACTGGAACTGGCAATCGACCATGGCGTCGGTCAGTTGCGCGCGCTTGCGGCCGAAAATGGCGGGAACGGGACGGCCGGAGAGCTCGGCCAGCGCCTCGGTGAAGGCGTCGGACGCCTGCAGCCCGATCAACTGATCGAACCGCACATCCGGCGCGCCGGTGCGCGCCTGCAGCGCGTCGGCGGCGCGGCTCATCGAGCGGCCGATCACCAAAGTGGCGGCCGAGTCCGCCATGCGCTCGATCTCCTCGCGGGTCACGCCGCCATAGGTCAGGGTCGAAAACCCCTGGTCGATCAAATGGCCGTCGAGCGAGCTTCCGACATCGGGCAGCAGAATGGGCGTGAGGCCGAACGCCTCGATCCACGCCCGCAGTTCCTCGAGATCGCCGGGCGTGAGGCTGGCCGAGGCCAGCACATTGACCTGATCGCGGTTCTTCCAGCCGGAGGGGCGGCGCGGAACCAGCGTCTCGATCATCGCCTCGACGGCGGCGGCGAAGCCGGTTTCCAGACAGCCCAGCGTGTCGCTGGCGCTGACCGGAACCACGGCGACATGGGCGAATTCCGGGTGTTGCGTGCGAAAAGCCTTCACGGTGCGCGGCACGTCGGCGCCCTGCATTTCCGAGAGGCCGGTGGTGACGAGACCGATCACCTTCGGCGCGTTTTTGGCGCAGATGGTGGCGAGCGCCTCCACCACATTGTCGTCGGCGCCGAGCACGGTGGTGGTCTGGTCCATCGCCGTGGTCTGCAAGGCGATCGGCTCGTTGAAATGGCGCATGAAATAGAGCTTGTTGAACGAGGTGCAGCCGCGCGCGCCATGTTCGAGCGGCATGCAGTCGGCGACGCCGAGAAAGGCCAGCGACGCGCCGATGGGCTGGCTCGCCTTGAGCGGATTGACGCTGAGCGGCTTGGCGGGGGTGAGTATTTCGGCCATGGCTCTCCCTCTCACGCCACCGCGCGCGGGCGGCGGCGCATTGTCGCGGCGGCCCAGGCCGGCTCGGAGCGCACCTGCGCCCACACCGGCGAATGCACGGCCTGATCGAGATTGCGCGCCAGTTCGATCAAGCCGTCATAGCCGGCGTAGCCGATGCGGCGGACGTGATCGACGTCGAGGAACGGAATGCGCGACTTTAACGTCGGATAGATGTAGCGGTCGCCGGCGATGAGAATGTCGGCCTTGGTTTCGTGGAACACGTCGATCAGCGCGATCTGGTCGTTGTCGGAGATCATCCGCGCCTCCGGCCCCATCAATTGCTTGATGCGCGCCTTGTCCTCCTCGGTGGATTTCTCGGTGCCGGTGGCGACCACGATCATGCCGAGATCCTGCATGGCCGACACCACCGACCAGCTCTTGTAGCCGCCAGTGAAGATCAGCACGCGCTTGCCGCGCAGCTTTTCCCGCAAGGGGGCGAGAGCCGCCTCGACCCGCGCTTCCTCGCGCGCCACGACCTGCTCGACGCGCGCCGTCAGCTCGGGATCGTCCAGCAGCCGCGCAAAGCCGCGCAACGCCTCGGAGGTGTCGCGCATGCCGTAGAACGAGCCCTCGAACCACGGGATTTTGTAATCGTCCTCCAGCTTGCGCGCCACCGCCAGCATGGCCTTGGAGCAGACCACCATATTGGCTTCGGCGCGATGCATGGTCTGGACTTCGGCGAAACGGCTGTCGCCGGAAAAGCTGCACAACACCCGCAGGCCCAGCTCGTCGAACAGCGGCGCCACATTCCAGAATTCGCCGCCGACATTCCACTCGCCGATCAGATTGACGTCGTGGCGCCGCACGCCGGGAATCTCGAACGGGGGCGGCTCCGGCTCGCGCGTGCCGATCACATATTTGTAGGCGGCGTCGCCGGCGATGCGATTGCCGAGATTTTTGTTGCCGTAAAAGCCGGCGCAATCGACGGGAATGACCGGCGTCCCGAACTTCTCCTGCGCCGCCTTGGCCACCGCCGCGATGTCGTCGCCCTGCAGCGCGGGCACGCAGGTGTTATAGACGAACACGGCGGCCGGCTTGTGCGTCTCGACCGCCTGCCGGATCGACTGGTACAGCCGCTTCTCGCCGCGCCCCATGATCACGTCCATGTCGGTGAGATCGGTGGTCATGCCGATGCGATAGGTGTCGGGGCCGGACGAGCGCGTGCCGCGATTGTCCCACGACGAGCCGGCGCAGCCGATCGGGCCGTGGACGATATGGGCGGCGTCGGCGATGGGCAGCAGCGCGTTGCGCGCGCCGTCGAAACAGCAGCCGCCTTGCGTCGCCCCCGGCGCGGGCTTGGCGCAGCCGGACTTGCTTTTCTTGTTGTGCGCGCAGGCCGGCTCGTTCAGCAGCGCCGCGATTTCTTCCGGCTTCATGCGATCCTCCGCGACATCGGGACGCTTCTTGTTCAGCAAGCGCCGGGCCAGTCGCGCCCGCAGGCGAATCCCCTGCGTTTTCAGCGCAACACGCGCGCGGAGGGCGACGCAGCGGTACGAATGGCGGCCGAGCACGCGGGCAATCGTACCGCGATGTAAAAACGCGAGGAGAGCTTAGCGGGGACGCGGGAACGGCAGGATCGCGCGCGTCGCCGCGATCGCCGCCTCGACCGAGCGGGGTTCGCGCCCCGCTTGCGCGAAGGCGCGGCGCTCCTCGGCTTCTTCGCGGGCGCACCAGTCGTTGAGGCGGCGCAGCCCGTCCGCGTCGAGCGGAACGGCGACGATGCGCGGCGTCTCCGCGCGCAAAAACGCCTTGAACTTCGCCAGCAGGCCCGGCGCGGCGTCCTCGGACGCGACCGCGCCGCTGCGCAGCCAGACGGTCCGGCTCGGCGCGAGCGCATCGAGGCAGGGCAGCGCGAGGCTTTCAAACCGGGCGCGGTCGAGCAGATGCGCTTCCGGCACAAACGGTTGATGGATGCGGATATGGGCGATGCGCGCGTCGCCGCGCGAAAAGATCTCGGCGATGTCAGCGCAAGCCGCCAGTCCTTCGCGCAGCGGCGCCGGCGCGAAGCCGGCTTGCGTCAGCTGTTGATGCGTCGCGCGATCGACGCTCCAGTCGTCGGTCGCCAGCGCCAGCGTCCCGCCCCGCGCGCTTGCAATGGTCTGGTCGAGCACGGCGACATCGGCCCGCACGCCCGCTTGCCAGTCCGCCCAGCGCCACGGGCTGTAGAGCCATCCAAATAGCGCGCGCGGCCCCTCGTCGAGCGCGGCCTTTTGCGGCGCCAGCATCGTCAGCGCCACCAGCGCGATCATGCAGGACCGCAGCAGCCGCGACGGAGCCTGAACGACGCTGTTAAGCCCCAAGGCGACCAGCGTGGCGATGAACGGCGCCAGCGTCAGCAATTGGCGCGATTGCCACAGCCGGTCCCCGATCACCAGCGCCACGGCCAGCAGCGGCGCGACCAGCATGGCGAGACGCAAATCGAGCTGGCGTCGATGCGCCTCGACGACGCCGACGCCCGCGAGGAACAGGCCGGGCAATCCGAAAAACAACAGAGCCTGCTGCACATCGAACTGCGCAGGCCGCGCCCACAGCGCGACGGCGTGGCGGCCGACGCGCAAGACGTCGAAAATGCTGGCGCCGAACAGCGCGAGTCCGCCGCACCATGTCGCCGCGCCGCCCAGCGCCGCCGCCATCAGCAGCCCGAGGCAGCGCCGCGCGTCGCGCGTCTGTTCGTAAAACAGCAAGGGCGCCGCGGCGGCCAGCAGAATCGTGTCGCTGCGCGTCAGCGCCGCCAGCCCGAGCAGGGCGCCGCCCAGCACGGCCCGGACCGGCGATAGCGCGCCGCTCCAGCACAGAAAGGCGAAAGCCGCCAACGCCGCCGCCGGCGGATTGTCGCTGAGAAAAAAGCTGTTTTCGAACAGGCCGGGAATGAGCAGCAGCGCGACGGCGATCGTCAGCGGCGGCGCGCCCGACCAGCGCCGCGCCAGCAGCGCGGTCGCCGCCAGCAGCGCGATCTCGCTGACCATCACGACAAGAGTCAGCGCGGCGGCGCCGTCGAGTCCGAATACGCGGCAGAGCAGGGCGACGTCGAGCACGGCGCCGAATTTCGACAGCGCGAAAAACTCGACATTGAACGGATGCAGTTGGTCATAGCGGGCGAGATCGCCCTGGGCGAGACGCTCGCCGAGGCCGGCGATGGCGGCGCTGAACCCCTCGACATTGACCGGATGCAGCAGCGGGGACAGCGCCCAGACAAACACCGCCGCCACAAGCAGCCAGGGCAGGGCGGCGGTCCGGGCGAAAGAAACGGGCGCGTCGCTCATGCAATCCTCATAGCGAGTTTTGCATGAGCGTAGCCGCGCCACGTTAAGAAAGTGACGCGCCTCAGCCGCGCTGATAGTTCAGCACCGGCGCCAGCCAATGCTCGACTTCGGCCACAGCCATGCCCTTGCGTCGCGCGTAATCCTCGACCTGATCGCGCTCGACCTTCACCACGCCGAAATAATGCGCCTGGGGATGCGAGAGGTACAAGCCGCTGACCGAAGACGTCGGCGTCATCGCGTAATTTTCGGTGAGGGAAACGCCGAGGTTTTTGGTCGCGCCGAGCAGGTCGAAAATCGTCTGCTTCTCGCTATGGTCGGGCTGGGCCGGATAGCCCGGCGCCGGGCGGATGCCGCGATAGGCGTTGTGGATCAGATCCTCCGCGCTCAGCATTTCGCCGGGCGCATAGCCCCACAACTCGCGGCGGACGCGGGCGTGGAGATATTCCGCCCCGGCTTCGGCGATGCGGTCGGCCAGCGCCTTCACCAGGATCGAATCGTAATCGTCGTTCCTCTGCGCGAATTTTTCCGCGATGCGCTTGTCCTCGGGGCCGGCGGTGACGACGAAGGCGCCGACATAATCGGCCACGCCCTCGGGCGCGACGAAATCCGCCAGCGCGATATTGGCCTTGCCATCCGTGCGCGAAAGCTGCTGGCGCAGGGTGAAAAAGGTCGCCAGTTTTTCCGTGCGCGACTCCCCGGTGTAGAGCGCGATATCGTCGCCGCAGCGATTGGCCGGCCAGAAGCCGATCATGGCCTTGGGCGTGAACCAGCGTTCATCGACGATGCGCCACAGCATCTTCTGCGCGTCCTGGAACAGCGAGCGCGCGACCTCGCCCTGTTTCTCGTCTTCGAGAATGGCGGGATAACGCCCCTTCAGCTCCCAGGAATGGAAGAACGGCGTCCAGTCGATATAGGGGATCAGCTCCTTCACATCGATCAGCGACAGAATGCGCGTGCCGGTGAAGATCGGCTTGGGCGGGACATAGGACGTCCAGTCCAGCTTCTCCGCGTTTTTCCGCGCGGCTTCGAGCGTGACGCGCCGCTTGGCGCTTTCCGCCTTGGCGTGCGCCTCCGCGACATGCGCGTATTCGGCGCGAATTTTCTCAACCCGCGCCGCCTTGTCGGAGCCGAGCAGTCCTTGCACCACGCCGACCGCGCGGCTGGCGTCATTGACATGCACGGCGACGCCGGCCGGATAGTTCGGCGCGATTTTCACGGCGGTGTGGACGCGCGAGGTGGTGGCGCCGCCGATCAGCAGCGGCACGTCAAACCCCTGGCGCTGCATCTCGGCCGCGACAAACGCCATTTCGTCGAGCGACGGCGTGATCAGGCCGGACAGGCCAATGGCGTCGACCTGATGCTTTTTCGCTTCTTCGAGAATCTTGGCCGCCGGGATCATCACGCCAATGTCGATGATTTCATAATTGTTGCAGGCCAACACCACGCCGACAATGTTCTTGCCGATGTCGTGGACGTCGCCCTTGACGGTGGCGAGCAGAATCTTGCCCGCGCTCTGGCGCCCGCCCTCCTTGCCGGACTCGATATAGGGCAGCAGATACGCCACCGCCGCCTTCATCACGCGCGCCGATTTCACCACCTGCGGCAGGAACATTTTGCCGGCGCCGAACAGGTCGCCGACATGGTTCATGCCGGCCATCAGCGGCCCCTCGATGACGTCCAAGGCGCGCGAAGACTTCTGCCGGGCTTCCTCGACATCGGCGTCGATGAATTCGGTGACGCCGTTGACCAGCGCATATTCGAGCCGCGCCTCCACCGGCTCCTCGCGCCACGCCAGATCCTTGGCGCTCTTTTCGCCGCCCTTGCCCTTGTGTTTTTCGGCCAGCGCCAGCAGCCGCTCGGTGGAATCGGTGCGGCGGTTCAGCACCACATCTTCGCAGGCGTCGCGCAGCTCCGCGTCGATCTTCTCATAGACCGCGAGCTGGCCCGCATTGACGATGCCCATGTCCATGCCGACCTGGATGGCGTGATAGAGGAACACGCTGTGCATGGCCTCGCGCACCGGCTCGTTGCCGCGGAACGAGAACGACAGGTTGGACACGCCGCCCGACACATGCGCCAGCGGCATGCGCTTGCGGATTTCGCGCGTCGCCTCGATGAAATCGACGCCGTAATTGTCGTGCTCCTCGATGCCCGTGGCCACCGCGAAGACGTTGGGATCGAAGATGATGTCCTCGGCGGGGAAGCCGACTTGCTCCGTCAGGATCTTGTAGGCGCGGCCGCAGATTTCGATCTTGCGCGCCTGGGTGTCGGCCTGGCCCTGTTCGTCGAACGCCATCACCACGGCGGCGGCGCCATGGCGGCGCACGATTTTCGCCTGGGCGATGAATTTCTCCTCGCCTTCCTTCAGCGAAATCGAATTCACCACCGGCTTGCCCTGAATACATTTCAGGCCGGCTTCGATCACCTCGAATTTCGAGGAATCCACCATTACCGGCACGCGCGCGATATCCGGCTCGGCGGCGACGAGATTCAAAAACTCGACCATGACCTTCTGCGAATCCAGCAGGCCCTCGTCCATGTTGACGTCGATGATCTGGGCGCCATTGGCGACCTGCTCGCGCGCCACATCGAGCGCGGCGGCGTAATCGCCGGCCTGGATCAGTTTGCGGAATTTCGCGGAGCCGGTGACGTTGGAACGCTCGCCGACATTGACGAACTTGATGTCCGGCGTGAGCGCGAACGGCTCCAGCCCGGACAGCCGCAATTGTGGCGCGATCTCGGGAATTGTTCTTGGCGCGACGCCGGTGACGCGCTTGGCGATGGCGGCGATATGATCCGGCGAGGTGCCGCAACAGCCGCCAACCACATTGACCAGACCGCTGTCGGCGAACTCGCCCACCAGCTCCGCCATGGCCTCGGGGCTTTCGTCGTAAAGCCCGAATTCGTTGGGCAGACCGGCGTTGGGATAGGCGCAGATCCGTGTGTCGGCGATGCGCGACAGCTCGGCGATATGGCCGCGCATTTCGCGGGCGCCGAGCGCGCAGTTCAGGCCGATGGAAAACGGTTTGGCGTGGCGCAGCGAGTTCCAGAACGCGCCCGTGGTCTGGCCCGACAGCGTGCGGCCCGACAGGTCGGTGATCGTGCCGGAAATCATGATCGGCAGGGTGACGCCGGCCTCCTCGAACGCCTCGTCAATGCCGAACAGGGCGGCCTTGGCGTTGAGCGTATCGAAGATGGTTTCGACCAGCAGAATGTCGGCGCCGCCCTCGATCAGGCCGCTGGCGGCTTCCTTGTAGGCGATGCGCAAATCATCGAACGTCACCGCGCGATAGCCGGGATTGGACACGTCCGGCGAGATCGAGGCGGTGCGGTTGGTCGGCCCCAAAGCGCCCGCCACGAACCGCTTGCGCCCGTCCTTCTTCTCGGCCTCGATCGCCGCTTCCACGGCGAGCCGCGCCCCTTCCACGTTCAATTCGCGCGCCAAAGCCTCCATGCCGTAATCGGCTTGGGCGATGGTGGTGCAGGAGAACGTGTTGGTCTCGACGATGTCGGCGCCGGCGTCGAAATAGGCGAGATGGATGGCGCGGATGGCGTCGGGCTGGGTCAGCGTCAGCAGGTCGTTGTTGCCGCGCAGATCCTTGTTCCAGTCCTTGAACCGCTCGCCACGAAAATCCTCTTCGGTGAATTTGTGGCGCTGGATCATCGTGCCCATGGCGCCGTCGAGCACGAGAATTTTTTCGCGCGCCGCGTCGCTGAGAGCCTCGAAGGAAGTCTTGCCGCCGAAGCGATTTTGCGTGGTCATCGTATCATCCCGTCATCACGAATCTGACTCCCTCTCCCCGCTTGCGGGGAGAGGGTGGGGGTGAGGGGGAGCCGGGCGTTAGCCTCGTTGCGCGTTCAAACCACGGGGCTTGCCCCTCACCCTAACCCTCTCCCCGCTGAAGCGGGGCGAGGGGACTGTTCCGTCGCTTGAATCAGCCGGCGCGCACGCCCAGCAGGTGACAAACCGCAAACACCAGGTCCGCGCGGTTCATCGTATAGAAGTGGAACTGCTCCACGCCGCGGTCGAGCAGATCGAACACCTGTTCCGCCGCCACCGCCGCCGCGATCAGGCGGCGCGTCGCCGGGTCGTCGTCGAGGCCCTCGAAACGCTCGGCCAGCCAGTCCGGCACGCTCGCCCCGGCCTTTTTGGCGAAATTGGCGGTCTGCTTGAAATTCTGCACGGCGGTCACGCCGGGCACGATGGGAATGTCGATCCCCGCCTTGCGCGCCTTGTCGAGAAAGCGGAAGTAGATGTCATTGTCGAAGAAGAATTGCGTGATCGCCCGCGTCGCCCCGGCGTCGATCTTGCGCTTGAGCACGTCGAGATCCTGGTCGTAGCTGGCGCTCTCCGGGTGCTTTTCGCAATAAGCCGAAACCGTGATCTCGAAATCGTGCAGATTCTTCAGCCCCGCCACCAGATCGGTCGAATGGGCGTAGCCGCCCGGCGTGGCGTGATAGGCGCCGCCGACGCCGCCCTGCGGGTCGCCGCGCAGCGCCACGATATGGCGGACGCCGGCCTCCCAATAGGCGTGCGCGACCTCATCGACTTCCTCGCGCGTGGCGCCGACGCAGGTGAGATGCGCCGCCGGCGCGATGCTGGTCTCGCGCACGATGCGGGCCACGGTGGCGTGGGTGCGCTCGCGCGTCGAGCCGCCCGCGCCATAGGTCACGGAAACGAATTTGGGCTTGAGCGGCGCCAGCCGTCCGATCGCTTCCCAGAGACTCGCTTCCATTTCGTCGGTTTTCGGCGGGAAGAACTCGAAGGAAATCTCGCAGGGCTTGTGCCGTTCGCGGCTGGGTCGAGTGGTGTCCATGAGCGAATCCTTATGCAGTTTTTTTGGCCAGCCAAAGGGAAACGGTTAGCTTTTCAGCGCCGGCGCTTTCCGGCGCAAGATCGCGATGCGCCAGCGGTTCAAGCCCGGCGCCGACGAGATAATCCTCGACCTCGCGGCGCGAAAACCCGAGCCGGCGATGCTCGTGGCGCTCGCGCAGGATTTCGTTCTGATGCGGCGCGAAATCCACCACGATGAGGCGGCCTTGCGGCGCCAGCGCGCGGGCGGCTTCGCGCAAGGCGCGCGCGGGCGTGTCGAGATAGTGCAGCACCTGATGCACCACGGCGAGATCGAAGGCGCCGGCCTCGACCGGCAGCGCGTAAATGTCGCCCTGGCGCAGTTGAATGTTGCGCAAACCCGCCTGTTCGATCTGCGCCCGCGCCACGCCAAGCATGGCCGGCGACAGATCGACGCCCACGGCGGTTTCCGCGCGGGGCGCCAACAATTCGAGCATGCGCCCGGCGCCGCAGCCGATGTCGAGCAGGCGAGAGAAATGATGGTCCGCCGCCTTGACGATGGCCGCCTCGACCTCAGCCTCGGGCGCGTGCAGGCGGCGCGTTTCCGACCACACGGGCGCCTGCGCCGCGAAATATTTCTCCGCCCGCGCCGCCCGGGCCGAACGCACCTCGTCGAGCCGCACGCGGTCGGCGGCGAGGCGGGGATCGTTGGCGTCCACGCTGGCTAAAACGGTGCGCGCCAGCGCGGCGCCGGCCCCCTGCGTCGACAGGTGAAAAAACGCCCACGCGCCCTCGCGGTGGCGCTCCACCAGCCCGGCCTCCAGCAGCAGTTTCAAATGCCGCGACACGCGCGGCTGCGACTGCCCGAGAATGGCCACCAGCTCCGACACCGCCAGCTCGGCCTCGCCCAGCAACGCGCACAGGCGCAGCCGCGTCTCCTCGCCAATGGCGGCGAGGGCGGCGAGCGTTGCGGACAAAGGGGCTTTGGCGTGGATCATGGCTCTGACTGAAGGATATAAAGATATCTTTATGCGTGATTTGCACTGGTGTCCATCGCCAATGTCGCGCTTTTGGCTATTATTGCTTCATGCAAGGGCAGCCCCGCATCCTCGTGGTGATTCTCGCCGGCGGCCTCGCCCGCCGCATGGAGGGCGCGCGCAAGCCGCTGACGATGCTGGGCGGCCGCCGCCTGATCGACCGCGTGGTTTTCTTTAGCGCACGCGAGTTGGATATTGCGCTTAATGTTCATGACGCTGGCGAGGCGGCGGCGCTGAACCTCGGCCTGCCCGTGATCGTCGACGCGCTGCCCGGCCACGCCGGTCCGCTGGCGGGCGTGCTGGCGGCGCTGGATCATGCGGCGCGCGAAAACTATGACGCCGTGCTGAGCCTGCCCTGCGACTGCCCGTTTCTGCCCGACGATCTCGCACCGCGTCTGGTCGCGGCGGCGGCCGCGACCCGCGACGGCCTCGCCTGCGCCGCCTCCGGCGGCCGCGCGCATCCGGTGGTCGCGCTCTGGCCCGTGGCGTTGCGCGGCGCCTTGCGTCACGCGCTGGTGGAGGAGGGCGCGCGCGCCATCGGCGCCTTCCAGCGCCGCTTCGATTGCGCTTTGGCCGAATGGCCGGTTGAACCGCGCGATCCCTTCTATAACGTCAATACGCCGGCCGATCTGGCCGAGGCGGAAAGGATTCTGGGACAAAATCAGTGAAGACGCTCGACCTGCGCGGCCTCAAATGTCCGCTGCCCGTGCTGAAGACGCGCAAATTCCTGGCGAATCTGGCGCCGGGCGACCGGGTTCAGGTGTCCTGCACCGATCCGATGAGCCTGGTCGATCTGCCGCATCTACTGCGCGAAACCGGCGACACGCTGGAAACGCAAAGCCGCGGCGATGGCGTGGCGGTTTTCGTCATCCGCCGGGAGCAACGATGACCCAGCCGCCGCAACAGGAAATCCCGCAGCTCGCCGCCGTGGTCTATGACGAGGGCGAGCCGATCGACGCCCTGTTCGCGCAGGTGCGCGCAATTCTGGAGGCGCGCGGCCAAAGGGTCGGCGGCGTGGTGCAGACGCCCTGCGCCGAGACGATCTACGCCATTCACATCGACAGCGGCCGCAGCTTCGATCTCATGCAGGATCTCGGCGCCTGCGCGAGCGGCTGCCGGCTCGACAGCGGCGCGCTGGCGGAAGCCGCCGGACTGCTGGCCCAGAGCCTCGCCGCGCGGCCCGATCTGCTGCTGGTCAGCCGGTTTGGCCGGGCCGAGGCCGAAGGCGGCGGTTTTCTGGCGGAAATCGGCGCGGCGGCGGCCGCGGGCCAGCCGACGCTGATCGGCGTCGCCCGCAAGCGATGGGACGACTGGCGCGCCTTCGCCGGCGATTGCGCCGCCTGTCTGTCCTGCGACGCGGCGGCGGTGCTGGCGTGGCGCGACAGCCTGAGCGCGCCGGCGTGACCCGCCGAAGCGGTCAGGGCGTTTGCAACGGATTGGCCGCGGTCGAAAATTTCCCCGGGCTGGCCCGCGACAGGGTGGCGGCGACCTGCTCGGCGAGGCAACGGTAGCCGCGATCGTTCATGTGCAGCTGGTCCGGCCCGATCAGGTCCTCGCGGCCGCTGGCGTCGGCGAGGCGGCGCATGGCGTCGAAGCGCGACACCAGCGTGACGCCTTCCTCGGCGGCCACGCGGGCGGTGGCGTCGCGCACCGCGAGATAGTGCGGATTGGCGGCGAATTTGCGCGTCCACTGCATGCCCACCAGCAGCACGTCGTCGCCGCGCGCCTTGAGGAAGCCGAGCGCCGCGCGCAGGGCGCGTTCGTAATCGTCCAGCGCAATCCCGCGCAGGGCGTCGTTGGTGCCCACCTGCCAGATCACAAGATCGGGGTCATGAGCGGCGACGGCGGTTTTGAGCCGTGCGGCGGTCGTCGCCGCCACCTCGCCGCCGACGCCGAGATTGAACACCTCGAAATCCTTGGCGGGCAGCGCCAGTTCGAGCAGCGCCCGCAACTGTGCCGGATAGGACCGATTCGGCGCGGAGGCGCCGACGCCCTCGGTCGAGGACGACCCGATGGCGACGATGCGCACGGGGCGCCCTGTCACCAGGGCATGAAAAAATTTCGGCAGGCCCGCCACCCGCGTGGGTAAAGCCTCGGTCACGGCGCAGGCCGCCTCCGGCGCGACGCGCAGCACGCGTTCATGGGTTTCGCCCGGCGCGACCACAGGAAATCCCGCGAGCGCGGCGAAAATCATCATCACAGATAAACGCAACCGAATATTCATGCGCGATCCCAAAAGCAGCCTGAACCCTGCCGCTTAAGCGCGCCCTCGTCAATCCGGGCGCGCCCAAAAGCGCGCTCGACTTTTCGCTACACTTTCCACATCGTGAAATTTTCGAGCGCGCGGCCGTCTGTTAACGCATGGTCATGACCAAATCATGATCATGTCCCCGTTTTAATCATCAGTTAACCTGGCGGCGCGTCATGTCGATGATGCGACGGCCTGGGCGATTCCGGCATATTGGCAGCCGGCGGCCAGCGCGACGAAGCCATGCCAGATGGCGTTCTGGAATTTCAGATTGTGCCAGCGGTAAAAGATCACGCCGACGGAATAGAGCAGGCCGCCGGCCAGCGTGAGCGCCAGCGTCGCCGTCGGCAGGTGATCGTAGATCGGCTTGGCGGCGATCACGCCGACCCAGCCGAGCGCGAGATAGACGAACAGCGAGGCGCGGTCGTAGCGGCCGGGCAGGAACACCTTGACCGCCGCGCCGCCGAGCGCCACCACCCAGACGAAGATCGCCAGCGACCAGGCAAAAATCCCCTGCGGCAGTTGCGACAGCAGGGCGGTGTAGGTTCCGGCGATCATCAGATAGATCGAGGCGTGGTCGAACCGCCGCAACATCCATTTGAGATTGGACGGCGGCGTCATGTTATAGGCGCAGGAAAAGCCGAACAGCAGGAAGAAGCCGGCGGCGTAGGCGCCGAAGGCGAAGGCGTCGGAAACGGCGCCGCGCGCCACCGCATGATTGATCAGCACGCCGAACGCGATCAGCCCGGCGACAATGGCCAGCGCATGGACGAACCCGTCGGCGACCAGTTCGTCGGCGCCATAGAGGCGCTTCTTCAAACGGGGATGATCTTCGGGCAGCGACATAAAAGCCTCCGGCTCAGCAAGTTTAGAGTTAAACTAAGGCTTGCGGCAGGATGATGGCAAGAGCCTCCTCCGTCCGTCGAAAGACCGTCCGGGCGACGGCGGCCGGATCTTATAACGGGCAGGCCGCGTCGGGTAGCGAGAAACGCGGGTCGGCCAAAAAGGATCGGTCGGTCAAGCTCTCCAGGAAGGCGGCGAGGGCGCCGGTCTCCGCCTCCGAAAGCGCAAGGCCGTGGCGGCGGAGCGCCTCGGCCAGTGTCGGCGCCTTGCCGTCATGAAAATAGGGCGCGGTCAGCGCCACATTGCGCAGGCCAGGCGTGCGGAACAGCCCGGAATCCTCGGCGCGGCCGGTTTCGTCGGCAAGCCCCCGGTCGCCCGCCGCCGCCGGCTCCAGCGCATGAAACGCGTCGTCGGTGAAATTGTCGCCGGAATGGCAGACGCGGCAGCCGCCCTTGCCGTCGAAAATCGCCCGTCCCGCCTCCGCCTCGGCCGAAAGCGGCGCGCCGCCGCGTTTGGCCTGATCGTAGGGCGCTTCGTAGGAAACCAGCGTGCGCTCGAAACTCGCCAGCGCCTGCGTCGCCGTGGTCAGGCTGATTTCGCCGTTCTTTTCGGGAAAAGCGGCGGCGAACATTTTGGTATAGCAGGCGCTGGCCTTAAGACGCGGCGCCAGCACAGCCTCGGTCATGCCCATTTCGATCGGGCGCTGGCCGAGCAGCGGCGTTTCGGCCTGATGTTCGAGATCCGTCGTCGCCCGGCTGGCCCAGGTGAAATGGTGAAGTTGGGCGACATTCTGCAACCCCGGTACATTTCGCTTGCCGGGATGATCGAGCGCGCCGGGATGGGTGCGGTTGCCGTCGGCAAACCCTCGATGCTGTTCGTGGCAGGTGGCGCAGGCCATCGTGCCGTTGATCGACAGGTCGGCGTCGTAAAACAGCCGCCGCCCCAATTCGATCGTGATCGGCGAGGCCGGAGCGTCGGCGGCCGACGCGACGCCTTGCGCCGCAGCCGTCAGCGCGGCGCCAAGCAAGGCCCAGCGGGCCAGACCCGCCGCGATCACGGCAGCTTGACCACGAGCACGCCGGTTTGCGCGTCGGCGCCCGCCGACAGCTGGACCACGTAATCGCCGGCCTGCATGGGGTAATCCACCATCTTGCGCACGCCGGAGCAGGCGGGGCCGCCGCCATGGGCGGAGGATTCGATCTTGCCGCCGTCCTTGATCACATCGACCCAGGAGGCGTTGCCGAGCGCCACCCTATACGTTCCCGGCTCGGCGATGGCGATGTGGAACAGGCCGCCATAAGCCACGCCGCCGCCCGGTTTGGTGGGGCGCGCCAGATAATTCACCTCGGGCGTGTGCGCCAGCGCGGCCTTGACGGCGACGCCGGGCTTGAGTTCGGCCCGGCTCAATTCCTCGGGCCGGGTGGCGGCGGTCATGGGGTTTGGCGCGGTCCAGGCCGATAGTTCCGCAGGTAGAGGCGCTGCGTCTTGCGGACATTGGGGCGCCTGCGTCTCTTGAGCCGGGGCCGGTTGGGCGAGGGCCGGCGAGGCCAGACAGACAAGTACGACGAAACCAAAGGGAAAACGAAGCATTGCGGCGAATCCATATTTCAATAGGAGTTTTGAGTATATTTCATAAGGCAATCAAGAGCAAAATAGCGGCAGTCGCCGCCGCGGCCGTCAGCCGCCGTGGCCGACGGCCTTGGCCACTCCGGCGAGCTGGCAGGCGGCGGCGACGGTGACAAAGCCGTGCCAGATGGCGTTCTGGTATTTCAGGCTGTTCCACAGGTGGAACGGCACGCCGAGCGAATAGACCACGCCGCCGGCGAGCATAAGGTAAAGCACGTCTGCGGGCAGGGTGGCCATCAGGCGCGGCGCGCCGATCATCGCCGCCCAGCCCAGCGTGAGGTAAAGCGCCAGCAGCACGCGGTCGAACCGGCCGGGCGTGGCGAGCAGGGCGATGGCGGCGCCTCCGATCGAGGCGACCCAGACGCAGGCCATCATGGCGGCGATGCGCGCGTCGGGCAAGGCCTGCGACAGCAATGCGGTATAAGTGCCGGAAATCATCAAGAAAATTCCGGCGTGATCCAGCCGCCGCAGCAGCCATTTGACGCGGCAGGGCGGACTCAGATTATAGGCGCAGGAAAAGCCGAACAGCAGGAAGAAGGCGACCGCATAGACGCCGATCGCGGCGGCGTTGGCCGCATCGCCTTTTTCACCGAGCCGAAAGAACAGCGCGGCGAATCCCACCAGCCCGGCGACGATGGCGATGCCATGCACCAGGGCGTCGGCGACCAATTCGGCGGGCGTGTAATGGCGTTTGAAATAGGGGGGCAATGGCTCAAGCGACATGAGCGCCTAACGCCAGCGGCCCGGTTTGGTTTCAACCCGCCCGGGCCGATCGAAAAGGCCGGGCGTTTCGGCCCGGCCTCAAAAATCAGCGCGAAAACTTCTTGTATTTCAGCCGGTGCGGGATGACGCTGTCGAGGCCGAGCCGGCGCTTCTTGTCTTCCTCGTAATCGGCGAAATTGCCCTCGAACCATTCGACATGGCTGTCGCCCTCGAACGCCAGCATGTGCGTGGCGATGCGGTCGAGGAAGAAGCGGTCATGCGAGATGATCACGGCGCAGCCCGCGTATTCCTCCAGCGCCTCTTCCAAAGCGCGCAAGGTATCGACGTCGAGATCGTTGGTCGGTTCGTCGAGCAGCAGGACGTTGGCGCCCTTTTTCAGCATTTTGGCCAAATGCACGCGGTTGCGTTCGCCGCCCGAGAGCATCCCGACCTTCTTCTGCTGGTCGGCGCCTTTAAAGTTGAAGGTCGAGCAATAGCCGCGCGAATTGATCTCGCGCTTGCCGAGATAGATCACGTCGTTGCCGCCGGAAATCTCCTCCCACACGGTCTTCTTGTCGTCGAGCGCGTCGCGCGACTGGTCGACATAGCCGAGCTCCACGCTTTCGCCGATCTCGATCTCGCCGCCGTCCGGCTTGTCCTGGCCGGTGATCATGCGGAACAGGGTGGTCTTGCCGGCGCCGTTCGGTCCGATCACGCCGACGATGCCGCCGGGGGGGAGCTTGAACGACAGGTCGTCGATCAACAGCTTGTCGCCGAACCCCTTGTTGAGGCTCTTGAACTCGATGACGTTCTGGCCGAGGCGCTCGGCCACGGGGATGATGATTTCGGCGGTGGAGGGCGCCTTGTCGCTCTGCTTGGCGACCAGTTCGTCGTAACGCTGGATACGCGCCTTGGACTTGGCCTGACGCGCCTTGGGGCTGGACGAGATCCAGGAGCTTTCCGCCTCGATGGCGCGCTGGCGCGCTTCGTCCTCGCGGCCTTCCTGGGCGAGGCGCTTCTGCTTCTGCACCAGCCAGGACGAATAATTGCCCTCGTAGGGAATACCCCGGCCGCGATCCAGCTCGAGAATCCAGCTGGTGACATTGTCGAGGAAGTAGCGGTCGTGGGTGACGATCAGGATCGCGCCCGGGTACTCGCGCAAATGGCCTTCCAGCCAGTTCACCGTCTCGGCGTCGAGATGGTTGGTCGGCTCATCCAGCAGCAGCAGTTCCGGCTGCTCCAGCAGCAGCTTGCACAGCGCCACGCGGCGCCTCTCGCCGCCCGAGAGCTTTTCCACGGCCCAGTCGTCCGGCGGGCAGCCCAGGGCCTCCATCGCCTGATCGACCTGGCTGTCGAGATCCCAGAGGTTCTTCGCCTCGATCTCGTCTTGCAGCCGGGTCATCTCGTCCGCCGTCTCGTCCGAATAATTCATGGCGAGTTCGTTGTAGCGGTCGAGAATGTCCTTCTTTTCCTTGACGCCGAGCATCACATTGCCGCGCACGTCGAGGGTCTCGTCGAGCTTGGGCTCCTGCGGCAGGTAGCCGACGCGCGCGCCCTCGGCGACGAAACCTTCGCCGTTGAAATCCTTGTCGATGCCGGCCATGATCTTGAGCAGCGTCGATTTACCCGCGCCGTTGACGCCGAGCACGCCGATCTTGGCGTCGGGATAGAAAGAAAGATGGACGTTTTCCAACACCTTCTTGCCGCCCGGCCAGGTCTTGGTGAGTCCCTGCATGTGATAAATGAATTGACGCGCCATGTTCGATCCCTGTGGCCGGTTGTCCCGGTATAAGCTTTCGCGATCTTGTAGCGGCGGCTCCAGCCCGACGCAAATGCGGAATTCGCCGCCGTCGCTTTTGGATATCCCCGATCGGCGCCTTATTTCGCGCCGCGCTTTGCGTTAAGGAGAA
The DNA here is from genome assembly GCF_900187365.1 of Rhodoblastus acidophilus. GTDB lineage: Bacteria > Pseudomonadota > Alphaproteobacteria > Rhizobiales > Beijerinckiaceae > Rhodoblastus > Rhodoblastus acidophilus. The sequence continues at coordinate 620,981 of NZ_FYDG01000001.1, read as the reverse complement.
CACATAAAGCTCGCCAGCCGGAGCCTGACGTGACCGATTTCGAGAGAGATTTCCTTTCCGACCCGCCCATTTCGCGCTTTCCCGCGCCCAAACCCGCTCCGGCTGCGCCCGCGGCGCCCGCGCCGGCGCCCGCCGTGGCCGTCTCCACCGCCTTCGTGAGCGATTCGCCCCTGCCGCCGGAGGCCTACGCGCCGCCGCAGCCGGCGCTGCTGGCCCGTTTCGCCGATCTCGCCCAGGTCGCGCCCACGCCGTTCGCGCTCGCCCTGGCGGCGCCGGCGGGGGGCGGCAAGAGCAGCGCCCTCGGCTGGATCGCGGCGCGGCTGGGATCGGGCGCGGTGGCGCGGTTCGAGGCGGCCGATCTCGCGGTGGAGCCGGAGCGCGCGCTGGCGGCCGGGCTTTACCGGGCTTTGGCGCCGACGCAGGGAGAACTGGTCGGCGCGGCGGCGCGCGAGGCGGATTCCGCCGCCGACGCCGGCGCGGCGGCGCGCGAGTCGCAGGATCGGCTCGATCTGATGCGCAAGAAGCTGCTGACCGAGCGGCAGGCGCTGTCCGACCTGCAAGCGCGGCGCGCCGCTCTGTCGGAGACCCTGCTTTACGAATCGCCCGGCTCGCGCGTCGATCATTTCGCCCGGAGGATGCGCGGCGGCTTCGCGGAGCGGATGCGCGGCTTCGGCCTTACTGGCGATCCCCTGCTGACCTTCAAGGATCTGACCCGCGACCTCGCGGCCCATTCCGGCGCGTCGCGCTGGTTCGCCGGCTGGCGCGCGGTTTACGCCTATCGCGGCCAGAGCCGGCTGCTGGTCTATGCGGCGCTGCTCTATTTCCTCTCCCAGGGGCTCGACTGGGCGTCGCGCCACCGGGCCGAATGGCTCGACTGGCTGTCGCACGCGCATGAGGCGGGGGCGCAAACCGCCGACATTCTGCGCAGCCGGCTCGGCGCGCTCGACAGCGGCGCCACGCTCGCCCTGCTGCTGGCGCTGGTCTGCGTCGGCCTCAACCTCTGGCGCGCCTACAGCTTTTTCGCGCCGCTGCTGCGCGCCGCGCGGCTGCTCGACGAGGAAGTCGCCGCGCGGGCGCGCGAGGCCGACGAAGCCGTGGTCGAGCAGGGGAGCGTGGTCGAGCGGCTGACGGCGCGCGTCGCGGTCGAGGCGCAGGCGGCGCGCGACGCCGAGCGCCGCGCCGAAGGCGCCGGCGCCCTCAAGAATCCGGCCGGCTTCCTGGCGGCGGACGCCCAGCGCCAGCGGCGTGACCAGGCGCTCGGCTTTCTCGACGCGCTTTCGGCCGCGCTCAAGGCGAAGAACGCCCGCCTCACGGTGATGGTCGACGGCGTCGAGACCGACGCGGCGCTGGAGAGCATCGCCGCCTTGCTGGCGCGGCCGGGCTTTGTGGCGCTGTTTGCGGTCGATCCCTCGCTCTGCGGCGGGCGGGCGCAGCTGCGGTTGCTGCAAGTGCCGATGCGGCTGGATTTCGCCGGCGAGACGCCGGCGCTCGCGACGCTCGACGCGCCGCTGTCGGCGGCGGAGTCGCGTCTGCTCGACGCGCTGACGCCGGTGGCCGGCGACACGCCGCGCGCGAAAAAGCGGCTGCGCAACTTCTATCTGTTCCTGCGGCCCGCGCCGGGCGGGGAGGCCGATCTCGGTCCGGCGCTGGCGCTATGCCTGGCGCAAAAGATTGGCGGCCATCACGAGGCGCTGCATGCGGCGTCGCAGGGCCTTGGGCCGCATCGCGCCGAAACCTTCGCCATGGCTCAGCAGATCGCGGGGCCGATCAGTTCGGCCGCGTTGAAGCGCGCGGCGGCTCTGGCGGGCGCGCTGGCCGGCTGAGGCCCTCGCAACGGCGACGCCCTCTTTCCGTTCGGAAAGAGGGGCGGCCCCTCAAATCATGCCGGTCTTGTCGAGCGTCATGCCGGAAAACGGTTCGATCCACACGAGATGGTCGATCACCTTGGTGACGCCGGGAATGTTCTCCGCCGCCACGGTCAGGGCCGGGCGCTGGCGTTCGTCGAAAATCTCGCCGGTCAGCGTCACCACGCCGCGATCCACGGTGACGTCGAGCGCGCGCGGCGAGGCGAAGCCCTGCGCGTTCAGTTCCGCCATCAGCCGGTCGAGAATGGCCTGGTCGTCGAGCGGCGCGGGCGCGCTCGGACGCGCGGCGGTGAAGGCGCGCAACACGTCGGAGCGGGTGACGAGCCCGACCAGTTCGTCGCCGGTCACGACGGGAACGCGCTTGACCTTGCGCTTCTCCATCACGGCGACGATCTCGTTGAGCGAGGCGTTGGCGGCCACGGTGACCACGTCGCGGGTCATGACGTCGCCGACCTTGCGGCTGTGGCTCATCACATAGGCTTCGGCGACCTCGCCGGGGCCGAGCAGGAATTCGATCAGGCGGGGGCGGCGCTTGGCGGTGCCGATCTCGACGCGGTGCAGGAAATCCGTCTCGCTGACGATTCCGACCAGACGGCCATTGTCGTCCACCACCGGAAGTCCGGAGGCCCGGATCGACAGCAGCAGGTTCACCGCCTCCTCGATCGTCGCGTCGGGGGTCACTGTCTTGACGTCCCGGGTCATGATGTCCGACGCTTTCATGCCTGCCTCCCCGCAGCGGCGCGAGATCCACCTGTCAATAGAGTATACATCTTTTCTGGCGAATCGTTGACGCGGATCAAGGCTTGCATTTCGCATCGGAATGATAAATGACCTTTCGGTCATTTTTTCGGGGGTCGCATGGGCAAGCAGGCGCGCACGCCGCAGGCGCGGGAAGACCGCGTCAAGGCCATTCTGGCGGCCGCGCTCGACCAGTTCTCGCAGGCCGGCTTCGACGCCGCGCGGCTGGACGATATCGCGGCGCAGGCGGGGGTCGCCAAAGGCACGATCTATCTCTATTTCGAGTCTAAGGAGCGCCTGCTCGAAGCGCTGGTCGCCTCGACCATCAGCGCGCCGCTCGAGGCGCTTGAAAAACGCGTCGCCGCCTCGCCCGCCTCGGCCAGCGACCTGCTGCGCGACTTCGGCGCGTTCATGACGCAGGCGGCGGCCGACCCCGACCGCCGCCGCGTGATGCACCTGGTGTTTTCCGAAGGCGCCCGCTTTCCCGCGCTCGCCCGCTTCCATCACCGCGAGGTGATTTCGCGCGGCTCGGCCCTGATCCGCGCCATTATCGCCAAGGGCCGCGCCTCCGGCGAATTCGTCCACGACGAGCCCGAGCGTTTTCCGCAGCTGGCCTTCGCGCCGGCGCTGGTCGCCGCGGTCTGGCTGCATGTGTTCGATCCGATCGAAAAACTCGACGCCTCCGGTCTGATCGAGGCGCATATCGCCATGCTGCTGCGCGCCCTCACGCGGGAAGTCTTGTGAGCGTTGCGTCAAGTAATGACGTGCGTAAAGATGTAAGCTTCTCTTACAAAAATCTTGCAAACGATTGTATTTATAGAGCAGTGACAGCTTGTTAATGCCGTTCGGCTATGAAAAGCGAAGTGAATTCGCATGAGGCCCGCCGCCGCGCACTGACGGGAGATCGCCGATGCATAGCCTGCCGCAGGCGAGGCAGAACCGGGTCGGGCTGCTGCTCGGCTTCAACCTGATCCTGATGGGTTTGGTTTTGTTCGGTCTTGCGTTTTTGCCGCCGCCGGGCGCGCGGTCGGTCATCGTGGTTCCGCGTCCTTTTGGCTTGAGCGTGGCGGTCATCGTCGCGCAAGCTCAAGGTGTTGTCCTGCGTGAGGGAATAGCGGGCGCCATGCTCGCGCGCGGCGAGGCGCCGGATTTCGTGGTCCGGCTCTACGCGCATGGCGCCCTTCTGGTGCTGGACGGCAAGGCCTTGCAAGGCTGCGCCTCCTGAAGTTCGGAATCCCGCCGAAAGGCGAATTGAGGGGACGTCATGAATAATATTGATCGCCTGCGTCATGGCTTGGCGCCGGCCATTGTCGGCGTGATCGCGCTGTTGGCGGCGCTGGTCGCGATCGTCGGGCTGACGCGGCTGGACGGCGGCTGGCTGCTGGCGCTCGCCGCCGTCGCCGTCGCGGGCGGGGCGGGCGCCATGGCGCTGGCCGACCGGATCGGCCCGGCGACCCGCATCGTGACCTCCGCCGCGCTGGCGGTCGAGGTGGCCATGCTGGTTTACGCCACCTCCGGCCACGCCTTCCAGATCGACATGCACATGATGTTCTTCGCCGCCCTCGCCCTCACCGCCGGCTGGGTGGACGAACGGGCGATGATCGCCAACGCGACCGTGGTGGCGCTGCATCATGTCATCCTGAACTTCGCGCTGCCCTGGGCGGCGTTTCCCGAAACCGGCTCGGATCTGCCGCGCGTGCTGATTCACGCGGTCATTCTGGTGGCCCAAACCGTCGCTTTGTGCTGGCTGGCGGGGCGCCTGCGCGCGGCCTTCGCGGACGCCGACGCGCTGCGGACGAGGGCGGAGGACGAGGGCCGCTCCGCCGAGGACCGCGCCGCGGCCGAGGGGCGGCGCGCGGAGGGGGAAAGCCGCCGCCGCGGCGAACTCCAGCGCTCCGTCGCCGCCTTTCAGTCCGAGGTCGGCCGGCTGATCGAGGGCTTGCGCGCCCAGTCCCGGCAGATGACCCAGACCAGCCAGTCGCTGACGTCGGTGGCGGCCTCGGCCTCGCGCGACGCCGAACAGGCGGCCGAGTCCTCGTCGCAATCCTCCGGCGCGGTCGGCGCCGTGGCGGCGGCGAGCGAGCAATTGTCGCATTCGGTGGCGGAAATTCAGAGCCAGATCGGCGGCATGAAGTCGATCATCGACAAGGTCAACGGCGCCGCCGCCAACGCCCAGGGCGACGTCGAGAAATTGACCGATCAGGCCAACCGCATTTCCGAAGTGGTGGCGATCATTCAGAGCATCGCCGGCCAGACCAACCTGCTGGCCTTGAACGCCACCATCGAGGCGGCGCGCGCCGGTGAGATGGGCAAGGGCTTCGCCGTCGTCGCCAACGAGGTCAAGGTGCTCGCCGACCAGACCGGCAAGGCCACCGAGGACATCGCCCAGCGCATCGCCGCCATCAACGCCTCGACGCGCTCGACCGTCGGCGCCATGGAGGACATCGCCCGCCGCATCGACGAGGCCAGCCAGTGCGCCGGCGGCATCGTCACGTCGATCGAGCAGCAGCGCGTCGCGACCAACGAGATCGCCGCCAACATCTCCCACGTCGCCAGCGCCACGCGTCACGTCTCGGATCTGTCGCGCCGCGCCAGCGAGCAGACGCGCTCGGCCGATCACAGCACGCGCAGCGTGGTCGAGACGGCGGTTCAGGCCGAGAAGGCGACCGACGGTCTCGCCCGATCGGTCGATTCCTTCCTGCGCCAGTTGGCCGGTTGATTTCGGAAGGGCCCTGAATCCGTGGGAGAGGCCAATTGCGCGTCGCCGGTCCTGACGATCACGACACCAGCGGGCGGGCGTCGCGCATGACCGGCGGTCTCGCGCTCAAGGCCAGCCTGATCTACGCCGGGGGCGGCGTGGTTTACAAAGTGCTGTCCGACCGCTTCCTGGCTTCTGTCGTCGATCACGACACGTTCGTCGATCTGCAAAGCGCCAAGGGCTTCGCCTTCATCGCGGTGACGGCGGTCCTGCTGTTCGTTCTGCTGCAACGGCTGGAGCGGCGGGAGACGCGGGCGGCGGCGGGTGCGCGAGGGCCGCGCGCGACCGCCCTGGCGCTCACCGTCGCGTCCGTCCTGTCGCTGGGGATCGCCGGCGCGGGCTGGCTGGTGTTCGAGAACATGATTCACGCCATGGAGGCGAGGGGGCTGGACCAGGTCCGGGCCATCGCGCAGTTGAAGGCGGGCGATCTCGGCCGGTGGTTGCGGGCGCAGGAGGCCAATGCGGTGGCTTTGGCGGCGAGCGTCGTCTCTCATGGCGATCTTGTCGACCTGGACATGCGCGGCCTCGACATGGCGGCGCTCCAGAAGACGCTGTCGCGGCGCGGCGCGGACTTCAATTTCGTCGCGGTCGAAATCGTCGACGCCGCCGGCCAATCCTATTTCGACCCGAGCGACGAGCCGCACGGCGACATTGTCGCCGCCGTTGAAAAAGTCTTCGTCAATTCCACGCCGGCCCTGGTCGATCTGCATCAGGATTCCGGCGTGGTGGGGCCGCGCTTCGGTTTCATCGCGCCCCTGCCGCCGGGGGCCTCGACGGGATCGCGGCGTCTGGCGCTTTACGCCGAACTGGCGGCGAGCGACCATCTATTTCCCATCGTGCAGGCGTGGCCGCTGCCGAGCGCGACCGGCTCCGCCTTTCTGGCGCGGCGCGACGGCGGCGACGTGCTGTTCCTCAGCGGCCTGCCGCGCCAGCCCGACGCGGCGCTGCGCCTGCGCCTCGACGCGGCCGCGTCCGAGGCGCCAGTTGCGCATTTCATGCGCGGCGAGGCCGAGGCCATGCGCGGCGTCGATCCCATGGGAACGCCGGTGTTCGCCGCCGGCGCCCGCACGCCGGGCGCCGGCTGGGAGCTGGTCGCGAGCCTCGACGAAAGCGAGGTTCTGGCGGATAAAAGCCATTATGCGCGCGTCGTCGGCCTGTCGGCGACGCTGGCCGTCGTCGCCGTCTGGGTCATCGCCGGCTTCGCGCTGCAAGGCCAGCAGCTCTCCCGCGCCCGCGCCGAGCGCCAGATGCAGCGACGCTTCCAGGTCACGTTCGAACAGGCCGCCGTCGGCTTGATCCACGGCGCTCTCGATGGCGGCATCGTCCGCATCAACCAGCGCGCCGCGGAGATCTTCGGTTATCCCAGGGACGAGTTGCTCGCCTACAACATACGGTCGCTGGCGGCGCCGGAGTGCCAGGCCGAACTGCGCGACAATCTCGCCGCCTTGCGCAGCGGCGCGCAGCGCGAATATTTCGCCGAGCGCCGCTACCGCCGCAAGGACGGCTCCTGGTTCGACGCGGCGGTCTCGGCCAGCCTCGCGCCCGGCGACGACGGCGAGCCCGATTACCTCATGATCGTCATCAAGGACATCACGCAGCGCAAGGCGATGCAGGTCGCCCTCGCCCAGAGCGAGGAGCGGTTCCGCATGGCGCTGGAAAGCGCGCGCGAGGGTGTTTGGGAATGGCGCCCGGACACGGACAAAGCCTATTTTTCCCCCGGCTGGAAGGCGATGCTCGGCTATGCCGACGACGAGATCGAATCCAGCGCGACCGCCTGGCGCCGCGTAGTCGAGGACAAGGGGCTGGAGCTGTTCCGCCTGCAGTTTCGCGAGATCCTGTCGGGCGAGCGAAAGTCGTTCGAATTCGAGACGCGCATGCGCCACCGCGACGGGCGCTGGATCGACATCCTGTCGCGCGGCCTGCCGGCTTTCGACGCGTCCGGCCGGCTGGAGCGCGTGGTCGGCGCCGATACCGACATCACCCAGCGCAGGGAGCATGAGGCCGACGCCCGGCTGGCGCGCGCGGTTTTCGTCAGCACGCACGAGGGCGTCGTCGTCACCGACGCCGCGCGCAACATCATCATGGTCAATCCGGCCTTTGAGGAAATCACCGGCTACAGCGAGGCGGAGGTGCGCGGCCAGAACCCGCGCAAGCTGAAGTCTGATCGTCATGACGCCGAATTTTACCGCAGCGTCTGGCGGGCCATCGACGAGACCGGCGTCTGGCGCGGCGAGATCTGGAACCGGCGCAAGGACGGGACGGACTATCCGGAATGGCTGACGATCTCCGTCGTGCGCGACGCCGCCGGCGCGATCACCCATTACGTCGGGCTGTTCACCGATATTTCCCGGATCAAGGAATCCGAGGAGCGGCTGAAATTCCTGGCGCATCACGATCCGCTGACCACGCTGCCCAACCGCACGCTGCTCAGCCTGCGGCTGGCGCAGGCGGTCGCGCGGGCGCGGCGGCGGGCCGGGCGGGAGGCCGCGATGGGCGCCGTGCTGGTGCTCGATCTCGACCGCTTCAAGACGGTCAACGACAGTCTCGGCCATCTGGCCGGCGATCGCCTGCTGACGCTGATCGCCGACCGCTTGAAGCGACAGCTGCGGCCGCAGGACACGCTGGCGCGGCTCGGCGGCGACGAATTCGTGGCCGTGCTGGAGGATCTGCGGGACGCGGGCGAGGCGGCGGCCATCGGCCAGCGCCTGATCGCGGCGACGGCGGCGCCCTTCGCCCTCGGCCAGGAGCGCGAAGCCTGCGTGGGCCTGAGCGTCGGCGTGGCGCTGTTCCCCGGCGACGCGCAGGACGATCCGGGCGCCGAGGCGGACGAGTTGATCCAGCGGGCGGATTCCGCGCTTTATCTGGTCAAGCGGAGCGGCGGCGGCGCCCTGTGTTTCTATTCCGAGGCCGTCACCGTGCAGGCCAGCGCCCGGCTCGATATGGAGGCCGGGCTGCGGCGCGGACTGGAGCGCGGCGAATTCGTGCTGCAATATCAGCCGCTGGTTTCGCTGAAGGACCGCGCCATCGTCGGCGTGGAGGCGCTGGTGCGCTGGCGCTCGCCGCAGGGCCTCATCCCGCCGGACCAGTTCATTCCGCTGGCGGAGCAAACCGGCTTGATCGTGCCTCTGGGCGAATGGGTGTTGCGCGAGGCCTGCGGCCGGATGAAAAGCTGGCTGGACGCGGGGGCGGATCTTCGCCTGCTGGCGGTCAATCTCTCGCCGGTGCAGCTCAGCAGGGTCAACATGCAGGAGCGCCTCGCGGCGATTCTCGCGGAAACCGGCTTGCCGCCGCAAAAGCTCGAAGTCGAGATCACCGAAAGCGCCCTGGCCGATCCGCATGGCGAGATCGAGGCGAAATTGCGCGCGTTGAAGGAACTCGGCGTGCGGTTGGCCATTGACGACTTCGGCGCGGGCCATTCCTCGCTGTTCCACCTGAAACGGTTCCCGATCGACAAGCTCAAGCTCGACCGGGCCTTTGTCGAGGACATCCCGCGCGATCCCGCCAGCATGGAAATCTCGGTCGCGATCATCCGGCTGGCGCATTCGTTGAAGGTGACGGCGCTGGCGGAAGGCGTGGAAACGGAGGAACAGGCGGATTTCCTCGCCGCGAGCGGCTGCGCGCTGGCCCAGGGCTATCTGTTCGCAAAACCGCTGTGGGAGGCGGAGTTGCTGGAGCGGTTGGGGCTTGGGGACGAAGTCCGGGCGGCGGGGTAGGGCGTCTTCCGGCTTTCGCCGCAGCGGTTCGGGGCTTTGGGCGCGCCGCCGGGCTTCGCGTTTCTCGGCCGGTAAGGATTTTGGGACAGGCGGTCGCCCGATGAGACCGATTGCCGCTCGGATGAGACCTTCCCGTGCTCGCTCCGAACGTTTCATGCCGAGACATAAGCGGTCATCGAGCGCGGCTACGCCGTCTTGAAGCCCGTGCGATCCGCTTCCGTAATCGGGCGGATCACACGTGCTGGAACCCCTCCAGCAACCACGTTGGCCGGGACGCTTTTGGTCACGACTGAACCAGCTCCCACGATCGCGCCGTTTCCAATGGTGACGCCACCCATGATTTGAACCCCGCCCCCAATCCAACAGCGATCACCTATGGCAACGGGCCTTGCGATGCATCCGCCTGCGGCCCGTTCCCCTGGATCAATGGCGTGGTTCGCCGTATAAATGCCCACGCGCGGCCCAAAGAGCACGAAGTCGCCAATGGTCACCTCGGCCGCGTCGAGAATGACGCAGTCGAAGTTGGCGAAAAAGTTGCGCCCGATGGTGATGTTCTCTCCAAACTCCACACGCAGCACCGGCTCGAACGTCGAACCGGTTCCGACGCTCCGCACGAGATGCCTCAGGGCGTCGTCGCGCACCTCCTGAGGCTGCCCCCAAGTGGCGTTGAAAGCGTTCGACAGGTGAACCGCCTGAGCCCGCGCTTCGACCAACTCAAGGGTCAAATCATCGTACATTGCTCCTGAGAGCATCAGAGCCCGGGTTTCCGTGGAAATTCTCATGCGCTTCCTTACGCTGCCAATCTCCCTGAGCCTTTTTTAAGCTTACGAGCGATAGCTTTCACCCTGAACGGAGTCATTTTCGAACGCTACGTTCGCCGGGAACGACCACTTTACCGCCAGTGTTCGCCATTAGCGATACCGCCTATGTACTTCCGCTTCCCGCCGAACGTGTGGGCAACGCCTTGAGCCTGGCTGAATTTCCGCAGCGTTCGCGGCGTTTCGGCGCTGACCGGCTGAAATCCCGACGTTCCCGTCTTTCGCGACCGTCCCGCATTGTCCCGATGGAGAGACATCCGCCGACGCTCCCGGCCGGGCGTACTTGCTCCTTGGATTGATGTCGATCAGCCCAATGATCGTGCTTCGTCAATGAAAGCGGAAGAAAGCGCGGTCAATCACAGCCTATGGCGGCGACATGAACCGCCGATGGACGTCGGGCGCAAACAGATCCTTTGCGTGAGGCCAAATGTTGGATAACGTCGAGCAGTGCAACGTTTCTGGCTAAAGCTTGGCTATAGCCGAAGCAATACTCGGAAGCGCGACGATTATGCAGAACAGGAATGCGTCGTTTTTTCGATTGCTGGCGGACAATAGCCCGTCGTTCATCAGCATGCGCGACATCAATTTCATACCGTTCTATGTGAACGCCGCCGGGCGCAGCCTGATCGGCATCGACGATTTCCAGCAGTTCAGCAAGACGCCGGTGCAGGCGTTCTTCTTCCCGGAAGACCAGGATTTCATCCTGAACGATTTCTTGCCACGGGTGCTCAGGGAAGGGCGGGCGGAAACCGAAATCCGCTTCCGCCATTTCAAGACTGGCGAAGCCATCTGGATGAACTACGATGTCTTTGTTCTGGTGGATGCCGACGGGGAGACGGTCGGCCTGGCCACGGAGAGCCGCGACATCAGCGAACGCAAATGCGCCGAACGCCGCGAACGGCTGCGCGCGGCGGAATTGCAGGCGATCCTGGATACGGCGCCGCTCGGCGTTTCCATCGCGCTCGATCCGACGGGCGCCCATATCGAGGGCAATCGCGCGCTGGAGGAGATGTTCGGGGTTTCGTCGAAGGGCGAGTTTTCCAAGGCGGCCCAAAGGCCCGCCGCCTATCGGCTGTTTCGTGGCGAGCGCGAGCTGCCCGCGCGCGAACTGCCGATGCAGCGGGCGCTGCGTGGGGAAACCGTCGACGGTCAGATCCTGGATGTGCGGCGCGCGGACGGCGCAAGGCTCACGGCCTTCGCCAGGGCCACGCCTCTGCTCAACGACCGTGGCGAGGTTTCCGGCGCCGTCGGCGCGTTCCTCGACATCACCCGGTTGAAACGGGCCGAGGAGGCGCTTGACCTCGCCAAGGCCGAGGCCGAGCGCGCCAATGTCGCCAAGTCGAAATTCCTCGCCGCCGCCAGCCACGATCTGCGCCAGCCGGTGCAGTCGCTGACCTTGCTGCTCAGCCTCATCAAAGGGCAGGTCAAGGACAAGCCGAAGACCGCCGACGCCGTCGATATGGCCAAATCGGCCGTGGACAGCCTCAACAGCCTGCTGACCGGCATCCTCGACATTTCAAAACTCGACGCCGGCGTGGTGGCGCCGGACATCGCGAGCGTGAACCTCGGCGAAATCATCGAGCGACTGGCGAAGGAATATGCGCCCCGCGCAATGGCGCAAGGCCTGTCATTGCGCCACGTTACGTCGGCGCTATGGGCGCGGACCGATGCAAATTTGATGGACCGGATCTTACGCAACCTCATCGAGAACGCGCTGCGCTACACGGAAAAAGGCGGAATTCTGATCGGGCTGCGCCGGCGTGGCGACAAGGCGCGGCTCGACCTGATCGACACCGGCATCGGCATTCCCGCCGACAAGCAGGCGGAAATATTCGAGGAGTTCCGCCAGCTCCATAATCCCGCGCGCGACGCCAGCCGCGGCCTGGGGCTGGGCCTCGCCATCGTCTCGCGCCTTGCCCACCTCCTCGGCGCTCCGGTGGAAGTGGCGTCGAGGCTCGGTCACGGCACGCGCTTTTCGCTGATGCTGCCGCTTGACGGGACGGCGGCGCCAGCCGAGGCGGCGACGCCGGCGTTGGAAGCCGCCGCCGGCCGTATTCTGGTCATCGAGGACAACACCTTGATTCGCAAGGCTTATGAGATGATGCTGGAGGATGGGGGCTACGAGACGCTCAGCGCCGCCAGCGGCGAGGAAGCCCTCGAAGGCGCCGCGCAGGCGCATTGGAGGTTCGACGCCATCATCGCCGACCATCGCCTTGGCTCCGGCATGACCGGCAACGCCACCGCAACGGAAATCGCGCGCCGGGCCGGACGTTCATTTCCCACCGTGCTGGTCACCGGCGACACGGCGAAAGAGCGCCTCGCGGAAATCTCCGCCAGCGGCTTCATTACGCTGCACAAGCCGGTCGAAGCCGACGATCTCCTCCATACCGTCCAGTCATTGCTGGAGGGCGATCGCCGCTCCGAGTCGGACGGCGCGGCGCGATGACATGCGCCGCCCCGCTCGGCCGATAGGTCCTGCACGACGAGATCTTCCGCGAAAACGCCGCAGGGACGATGCCGTAAGACCAGATGACGGTCACCGCCGGGATCGCAGGGCGCGCCCTTGGACGGCTCAAATTTGGCGCCGGCTCTCCGATCCCGACATGCCCCGCCGGCTGTTTGCCAAACCCCGGACAGGACCGATGGCGTCCCGGTTCGCTCTCCGTTACGCGGCGGCGAAGTCCTTGACGAACCCTTCGACGGCCTGGCGGAGATCGACGGCCTGATTGGACAGGCCATTGGACAGCGTCATGAGTTGAACCGAGGCGGAGCCGGTCATCTCCGCCGCCTGTCCCACGCCGGCGATATTGTCGGTGACCTGGACGGTTCCCGTCGCCGCCTCTTGGCAATTGCGCGAAATTTCGATGGTGGCGGCCCCCTGCTGTTCGACGGCGGTGGCGATGGCTGTGGTGGTTTCCTTGATGTTGGTGATGACCGCGCTGATCTCGTTCATCGACTTCACCGTGTCATTGGTCGCCGACTGGATCTCGGAAACCCTGGCGGCGATGTCGGCGGTCGCCTTCGCCGTTTCGCTCGCCAACATCTTCACCTCCGTGGCGACCACGGCGAAGCCCTTGCCGGCCTCGCCGGCGCGGGCCGCCTCGATGGTCGCGTTGAGCGAGAGCAGATTGGTCTGGTCGGCGATGCCCCTGATCAGATTGATGACGTCGCCAATGGTCGAAGCCGCGTCGGCCAGCGCGGCGATGCGGACGTTGGAGGCTTGCGCCTCATGGAAGGCGGTGTCGGCGACCTTGGCCGACTGGTTGACCTGCAGGGTGATTTCGCGCACCGAGGCGGTCAGTTCCTCCGACGCCGAAGCGACGGTCTGGACATTGGCGGCGGCTTGTTGGGCCGCGCCGGAGACCGCCTCGGCCTGACGCGAGGTTTCTTCCGCCGCCGCCGAAAGGCTATGGGCCGATTCCGCGACCTCGCCGGAGGATTTGGCGAAGCCGCCGGCGATCCCCTGCATGCGGCCGATGAAATCCTGTGACAGTTTCGCGCGACGGGCCAGCAGCGCGCGTTCCGCCTGTTCGCGGCCGACGATCGCCAGACGTGTGTTCTCCGCCGTTTGAAGCTGTGCGCGCAGCACTTCGAGCTGTCGCGCCATTGCGCCGATTTCGTCGCCGCGATCTCCGCCCGTCACCGCTATGCCCAATTGTCCCTGGCCGAGCGCGGTCATTCCCGCCATGGTCGCCTGGATCGGCGCGACAATGGCGTTGCGCGCCAGGTAAACCGCCAGGGCGATGACAAGGACGATCGCCCCGGCGATGCTGCCAAGCGTCAGCCGGGCGCTGGACGACACAATGGCGTCCGCTTCCGCGGATCTCCGCTCGGTTTCGCTGATGATCCCCTTGTTGACGACGACCAGGTCTTTCAGCACCTCGTTGAAGCCGGGCTTGCACGCCTTCTCCATCATCGCCGCGGCCTTGGCTATGGCTGCGGGGCCGGCGTCGGCCTTGGCGATGCGGAGGGTCGCGGCGCACGGCCCGTCGAGCGCCGCATGAAACTTGCGCACGCCGGCGTCAATGGCGTCGGTGAAAGCGGGTACGCGCTGGCGCTGGGCTGCGGTTTCTTCGTCGAAGCCGACGACCGCCTCCTTGAGCAGGGCGGCGGCCTGCCGGCTCCCCTCATCCGTCGTCGACAGAATGTCCTGATAGATCGCCGTCTCGGCGGTGAGGATGAAGCGCCCGGTGCGTGCGCCATGGGTGCTCCCCGCCGCCGGTCCGTTGATGATTGCGGTGACGGCGGCGTCGATCGCCGAGAACTGCGACGTCGCGTAATAGGCGGCGCCGAGGCTGACGCCGCCGAGGATGAGGAGGAGGCTCACAACCTTCCAGACAATTGGCCAATTCGTGTATGACATACCCGTTTCCTCGTTCATCAGCGGCGAGTTCGCTCGATAGAGAATTGGCCCATGCAGCGCCATTTCGCGCCTTGCGATTGTAGCGCCATAATAAAGCACGCTAAGGTTGTATTCGGCAGATCGTTAATATTATGGCTTTGTAATCCAGCGCTAAATTCGCGGCGATTCCGCCCGCCCGATCCGTAGCGGTCCGATCGCGAAAATTCCAAGGGATCGGCGACGCGGACAAGGTTCGCGCAGACGGCCGTCGGCGCCGCATCGCTGCTCCCGCCGCCTTAACCAGCCGCGCATGTTTGACATAGGCCTCGCGGGCGAAGAAGCTGGCTTGGGCATTCCTTCGTGTCGCCATGGCGCAGACTCACGTTCTCATCGTCGAAGACGATAAATTGATCCGTCGCGGCCTCGCCCGCCTGTTGAGCGAGAACGACATGCGCGTCAGCGAGGCCGTCAATGGCTCGGAGATGAGGCGCGTTCTCGATACCGCGCGCGTCGATCTCATCTTGCTTGACGTCATGCTTCCCGGCGACAATGGCTATGTGCTGTGCCAGAGCCTGCCTGAGGCGGGTCCTCCGGTCATCCTTCTGACCGCCCGCGACGCGGCGGCCGACAAGCTGGCGGGATTTTCCGCGGGCGCGGACGATTATGTGGTGAAACCCTTCGATCCGGCGGAGCTTCTGGCGCGAATCAAGGCGGTGCTGCGCCGGGCGCGCGCCTTGCCTTCGCAGGCGCGTCCCGCGGAGATCTACGGTTTCGAAGGCTGGCGTTTTGACTGCCTTCGCCGCGAGTTATGGACGCCGAACCGGGTGCGCGTGGAGCTGAGCACGGCGGAGTTCGACATTTTGCAGGTGTTCGTCGAACATCCGCAGACGGTTCTCCAGCGAGAGCATTTGCTGCAGGCGCGCGGGCGCGTCGCCGCGCCGTTCAACCGGGGCGTCGACGTGCTGATTTCTCGGATCCGGCGAAAAATCGAAAGCGATCCGCTGGCGCCGCGCTTCATCAAAACGGTGCGCGGCGACGGCTACATGTTCGCGGCGCCGACGGAGGTTCTTGTCTGATGCTGGTCCCTCCCTGGCGGCGCATGGGCTTTCGCATCGCTGTCACCATCATCCTGGCCTTGCTGGCGATTCAGAGCCTGAACCTGCTCGCCTTCCGTTTCGCGCCGCGGCCCGGCCCGCGCCCGTACAGCGCGCGCGTGATCGCCAAAATCCTCGCCGCCGAGGCGCCGCGCGCCTTTGCGGCCCCGCCCGGCCCGGTGGCGGTCGCCGATCCGGGGGCGGCGCGGCTGATCACGCTTCGCCGCGTCGAGCGGTTCGACGGCGGGCGCGCCATCGACGGCCGCGCGCCCGACGACCTCAGGGCGCTCGCGGCGACGCTGAAGGCGCGGGCGCCGGAGATCGTCGAAATCCGGGACGCCGCCGACGTTCCGTTTCCTTTCGGCTGGTTCGCCCTGTTCGGCCTGGGGCCGCCGGGGCCGCCGCCCGGATTCGCCAGCCCGGAGGGCGCCGCGCTCGACGAGACCAGCCCGGACGTCGGCTATTTCGGCCCGCTCGAATTCGCGCTGCGGGAAAGCTCGGGCGCGTGGCTCATTGTTGGCGACGCCCGCGAACCCGGATTCGTCCGCGCCTTTCCGCTCATGTCGCTGCTGGCGAGCCTTCTGGCCGTTTTCGTCCTCGCCCAGATTTTCGCCGGGCGCGAGACGCGGCCCTTGCGCGCGCTTGCCGAAACGGCGGAGCTGATCGGGCGAGATCGCGGCCATGTGCGCGCCCCGCTCGGCGGCAGCCATGAAGTGACGGCCGTTGGCGAAGCGCTCAATCGCATGCAGGATCGGATCGCGGCTTTTCTGGACGAGCGCCGGCTCATGCTGGCGGCGCTGTCGCATGATTTGCGCACGCCGCTGACCCGCATGAGGCTCGCGGCCCGCGAGATCCCGGACCCGGCCCAGCGCCGCGAACTGATCGCTGAAATCGAGGAAATGCGCCAACTCGTCGAAGCCACGCTGCGCTTCGCTCGCGAGGACGCCGACGACGAGCCGAGGCGCGCCACGGACATCGCCGTGCTCGCGCAAAGCCTGTGCGACGACATCGCCGACCACGGCGGCCACGCCGTCTATCATGGCCCCGACCATTGCATTCTCGACGCGCAGTCCCTCGCCCTCAAGCGGGCTTTGGCCAATGTGATCGAGAACGCCTGCAAATTCGGCGAACAAGCCGAAGTGACCCTTGCGGATCTCGGCGACGCCGCGCGGATCGAGATCGCCGATCGCGGTCCGGGCGTCCCGGCGGACCTGCGCGAGGAGGTTTTCGCTCCGTTCCGTCGGCTGGAGACGGGAGAAACCCATTCCGGCTCCGGCCTCGGCCTGACCATCGCCCGCGACGCCGTGCTCGCGCAGGGCGGGTCAATCCGGCTGGGCGACGGCGATTCGGGAGGCCTGCGGGTGACGATTCTGCTGCCCCGGCGCGGGTCGGCGCCGACAAGGTAACATTCCGTTACAATTTTTCTCGAAAGACTAATGAGGCCGGCGCGCCCGCGCGCAACGCGCGCCGCACGGCCTGAAAAGCGGGAACGTTTGGTCGCGGCGCGCGCGCATGTCTGTTTTTAGATTATGCGCGGCGGCGAAATATGAAAAACACGCCGCGCCTCAAAAGATGATCTTTGCATTAGCAAGCAATACTTAGATATATTGTTATTAAAAATCCATAAAAAGCCGTAATAAACCAGTAAAATACCATTACGTCCAAGCTGTTTTCTGAAAAGTCCAGTTTCGCTCCAGCCTCGGCGCGCCTCATCCCGGAGTTGATCTTTCACAGGGAGCTGACCATGTCGGTTTCAAGCCTCGACTCCACCACATCGAATCTGATCGCGCTTCTGCAACAGCAGCGTTCACATCGCTCCAGCGACGCGGACGTATCGCAATCCAGCGCGGATGACGCGGGATTCTCCGCTTTCGTCGCGCAAGCCCCCATCGCTTCCGCCGCGATCTCCTACGACACGTCGGACGATGACGACGCCAACGACGGAAACGCCTCGTTCGGCGGCTATGGCTGGCGGCCGACGGCGGAGGCGAGCGGCGCCAGCTCGACCTCGTCGTCATCGTCCTCGGGTTTCGGGTCGGACGTCCAGAGCCTGCTGAAGGCGGTCGCCAACGGCGATACGTCCACCGCCCAAAGCCTCGCCGCCAGCCTGCAAACCCGACTGGATTCGATCGCCTCCTCCTCATCCGGCGGGACGGAGTCGTCCAGTTCGTCCAGTTCGAGCGATCCCTTCCTCACCGATCTCGCCGATCTGATTTCCGACGTGCAGTCCGGCGACGCCAGCAGCGCGCAAACCCTGGCCGGCTCCATGCGGCGCAAGCTCGAAAATGGGCCGCCCCCGCCGCCGCCTCAGGACAATTCCAGTTCGTCGTCCGCTTCGTCCACGTCGACGTCATCGTCTTCCTCGACCTCGTCGAGCTTCGCCTCACAGGTTCAGAGCCTGCTGAAGGCGGTCGCCAGCGGCGATACCTCCACCGCCCAAAGCCTCGCCGCCAGCCTGCAAACCCGACTGGATTCGATCGCCTCCTCCTCATCCGGCGGGACGGAGTCGTCCACTTCGTCCAATTCGAGCGATCCCTTCCTCACCGACCTCGCCGATCTGATTTCCGACGTGCAGTCCGGCGACGCCAGCAGCGCGCAAACCCTGGCCAGCTCCATGCGGCGCAAGCTCGAAAATGGGCCGCCCCCGCCGCCGCCCTCCGGAAATTCCCAGCAGTCCGACTCGGACTCCAGCGTCGCCGGCGATCTCGCCAGCCTGTTGACCTCCGTGGCCGATGGCGATTCCTCGACGGCCAAGAGCGCCGCGACTTCGCTCGCCCGCGAATTGTCCGGCCTCACGTCATCGACGGCGTCCGCCGCCGCTTCGACGTCCTCGGACGCGACCTCGCAGTCGAAAGTGATGAGCGACCTGGAGGCGCTGATTTTGGCGGCGCGGTCCGGCGCCGCGTCATCGACGCAGCAGAGCGCGGCGAGCACGCTTTACGCCGATCTCGCCGCGCTTGGCTGAACGCAACCCTGACCCCATCCCGATTTCGGGCCGTCGCCGCGGCGGCGGCCTTCGCAGGAGAAATTTGATGTTTCCATATGGACTTCGCTTGTTCGTGGCGACCCCCTGCTATGGCGGCCTTGTCACTCAACGCTTCATGCATTCAATGATGGGGCTGGTCCAGCGCGGCGCCATTGCGGGCTTGAGCGTGCAAGTCGATCTTCTCGGCTATGAGTCGATGATCACGCGCGGCCGCAACACGCTCGTCAGCCGCTTCCTTGACGAGGCCTCCGCGACGCATCTGCTGTTCGTCGACGCCGACATCGGGTTCGATCCCGATCAGGTTTTCCGTATGCTGGCGTTCGATGCGGATGTCGTGGCGGGCATGTATCCGTTGAAACTCGTCGATTGGGAAAGCGGGTTGAGCCGCGCCCATGCCGGCGAAGCCGTGGAGACGGCGGCGCTGCGCTATGTCGGCACGCCCTGCCGGGGCGCGGAGGCGAAGACACGCGACGGGTTCGTGACCGCCGATTACGCCGGGACCGGCTTCATGATGATCCGCCGCGCGGTGTTTCAAAGCATGGCCGAAGCTTACCCGCATCTGCGGTACGCCAGTTGCCACAATTCCCACAAGCCGAGCCTCAGTCCCAACCAATATGCGTTTTTTGACGGTATGATCGAACCGGCCACCGGCAATTACCTGAGCGAGGACTACACGTTCTGCCGGCGCTGGCGGGATCTCGGCGGCCAAATCTGGCTGGACACGCAGGGCTGCCTGATTCATGTGGGGCCGCATGAATTCGTTGGCGCGCCGGGCTGGCGCTTTACGCCTGAGCCCACAGCCGCCGGGCAAAACATCGCGGCTTGATTTTCGCGCGCGGTCGCCGCTTTCCGAATGGAGCGCGGCGACGTCATTTTGGATTCGTGTTTTTGGTTTTTGGCCGCGCAGCGCAGTCGGCGACAGCCGACTGCGCTGCGGGGAGCGGGGACGCATGGCGTCCGGCCTGGACCGTTTCGACGGGTTAACGCGAGGTCCGCATCAGCCGCACGTCCAAATCCCGCACTTTCTTGCGCAGCGTGTTGCGGTTCAAACCCAACAGCTCCGCCGCCTTGATCTGGTTGCCGCGCGTCGCCGCCAGCGCGATGGAGATCAGCGGATATTCGATCTCGCGCAGGATGCGGTGGTAGAGGCCGGGCGGCGGCAGGCCGTCGCCATGGGCCTTGAACAATTCGGTGAGATGCCGCTCCACCGACATGCCCAGGGATTCATCCGAAGCCGCCGGCTGCGCCGACAGCGAGGCCGAGCCGCTGGGCGGCGTCGGGCGCGGCGCGCCGCTGGTGAGGTCGAGGCCCAGTTCGGCCACCACGATCTGCTCGGAAATGGCGTCCTGCGGATAGAGCGCCGCGAGGCGCCGGACGAGGTTCTCCAGCTCGCGGATATTGCCCGGCCATTTGTAGCGCTTCATCCGGTCGAGCGCGCCGGGCTCCAGGGACTTGAGCGGCAGGCCCTCGTTGGCCGCCTGCGCGAAGAAATGCCTTGCGAGGTCGCCGATGTCCTCGGACCGCTCGCGCAACGGCGGCAGCCGCAGCGGCACGACATTGAGCCGGAAGAACAGGTCTTCGCGGAACAATCCCTGCTGGATCAGCACGCGCAGATCCTTGTTGGTGGCGGCGACGATGCGGACGTTGGTCTTGATCGGCGTGCGCCCGCCGACAGTTGTATACTCGCCTTGCTGGAGGACGCGTAAAAGGCGGGTCTGCGCGTCCATCGGCATGTCGCCGATCTCGTCGAGAAACAGCGTGCCGCCTTCGGCCTGCTCGAACCGCCCGATCGAGCGCGAGTTGGCGCCGGTGAACGCGCCTTTCTCATGACCGAACAGTTCGGATTCGATCAGGTCGCGCGGAATGGCCGCGACATTGATCGGCACGAACGGCCCCTTCTTGCGCTTGCCGTAATCGTGCAGCGCGCGGGCCACCAGTTCCTTGCCGGTGCCGGATTCGCCGGTGATCATCACCGTGAGGTCGGACTGCATCAGACGCGCCAGCGCGCGATAAATGTCCTGCATGGCCGGCGAGCGCCCGACCAGCGGCATGGAATCCATGTCCTCCGGCTCGGGAACGCGCAGCTTGTTTTTCGGCTCGCTCATGGCGCGGCCGACGATGGCCAGCAGTTCCTTCAAATCGAACGGCTTGGGCAGATATTCATAGGCGCCGCGCTCGGAGGCCTTGATCGCCGTCATGAACGTGTTCTGCGCGCTCATCACGATCACCGGCAGGTCCGGCCGCGCCTTTTTCACGCGCGGAAGAAGCTCGAAGGCGTTCTCGTCGGGCATGACCACGTCGGTGATCACCAGATCGCCCTCGCCGGCCTCGATCCAGCGCCAGAGCGTGGTGGCCGCGCCGGTGGTGCGCACGTCATAGCCCGCTCGCGTCAGCGCCTGGCCGACCACGGTGCGGATGGCTGCGTCATCATCGGCGACGAGAATATTGCCGCTTGGCATTCAATAAACCTCCAGAGAATTTCAGACGTCGCGGCGGGAATAGACCGGCATCAGCATTCGGAACACGGTCTTGCGCGGGTGCGACTCGCATTCGATGACTCCGCCGTGATCGCCAATAATCTTGGCCACCAATGCAAGTCCGAGGCCAGAGCCGGACGTTTTGGTGGTCACGAACGGGTCGAACAGATGCGGGACGAGATCTTCCGGCACGCCCGGCCCGTTGTCCCGCACGCAGAACTCCAGCGGCAGGCTCACCGGCGCCGCCTTGCCGGAAGCGCGGATGCGCACGCCGGGCCGGTAGGCGGTGGTCAGCTCGATCTCGCCGTGCAGCGCGTCCGGGCCGATCGCCTCCGCCGCATTTTTCACGAGATTGAGGAAGACCTGGATCAGCTGGTCGCGGTTGGCGAGAACCGGCGGCAGCGAGGGATCGTAGGATTCCACGAATTGGATGTGACGGGCGAAGCCGGCCTGCGCCACCTTGCGCACATGCTCCAGCACCTCGTGAATATTGATGGCGCGGCGCTCCACCGGCCGTCCGTCGGCGAACGCCTCCATGCGCTCGACCAGATGCACGATCCGGTCGGTCTCGTCGCAGATCAGCCGGCACAGGGCGCGGTCCTCGTCGCCGAGCGCGGTCTCCAGCAATTGCGCGGCGCCGCGAATGCCCGACAGCGGATTCTTGATCTCATGCGCCATCATCGCGCCCATGGCCGACAGCGAGCGCGCCGCGCCGCGATGGGTGAGCTGGCGGTCCATCTTGTCGGCGATGGTGCGCTCCTGCAGCATCACCACCACGCCGTCAGCGAGCTGGGGCAGGGGCGCCATGTGAATGTCCACGTAGCGTTCGACGCCGATGCGCGGCGTGCCCAGATCGACGCGATATTCGTTGATCGGCGCCCGGCGCGCGCGCACCTGCTCGATGGCGCCGATCAGCGGCGATCCGAACGGCAGCAGATCCTGGAAGTGTATTTTCTTCAGGGCGTTGCGCGACATGGCGAAGAACAGCTCCGCCGCCGGATTGGCGTCGTGGATCGTTCCGTCGCCGCCGATCGACAGCAGCGGATGCGGCAAGGCGTTGAGCAGATGCGTCGCCATGCAGGCGTCCATCTCACATTCTGCGTCATTTTTAGGCAAAACGCCGAAAGGCGCGCCAACGCCTTGGAGACTTTTGGCTTTCATGCCGCTTCCTTCCGGGGCGTGTCGTAAAGGCTGTGCAACAAGGCCTCCACTTCGTGCGGATCGTCGCTCTCCACCAGCCGCCGCCGCGCCGGGGCGGCGACGAAAAATCCGTCGCCCGCCGCGACATCGGCATAGGCCGCGAGATGTTTGCGGGCGTGGCGCAGCCCATGGGCCGCGCCGAACAGGTCGAGGAGGGTTTGAAAATGCTCAAGCGCGGCGGCGCGGCGGACGTCCGGCGCCGGCTTGGCGCGCGGCGCGCCCACGGCCAGTTCATGCGCGACCTCGCCGACCAGCCAGGGCTGGCCCAGCGCCGCCCGGCCGATCATCACGGCTTTCGCGCCGGACAGCCGCAGCATTGTTCGCGCATCCGCCGCGCACAGGCAATCGCCATTGGCCACGACCGGGATCGTCACCGCGTCCACGGTGGCGCGGATCGCCGCCCAATCGG
The DNA here is from genome assembly GCF_900187365.1 of Rhodoblastus acidophilus. Classification (GTDB taxonomy): domain Bacteria; phylum Pseudomonadota; class Alphaproteobacteria; order Rhizobiales; family Beijerinckiaceae; genus Rhodoblastus; species Rhodoblastus acidophilus. The sequence goes on along the minus strand of NZ_FYDG01000001.1, from coordinate 598,581 downwards.
CCTCGCCCTTGTAAAACTGGTTGCGGGTGCGGCCATGCACCGTAACCATGACGGCGCCTTCGGCCTCCGCCCGCCGCGCCAGCTCCGGCGCGTTGAGCGCGCAAAAATCCCAGCCGAGCCGCATCTTCACGCTCACCGGAATTTCGGTCGCGCGCACGGTCGCCGCGATCAGCGCCTGCGCCAGATCGAGATCGCGCATCAGCGCCGAGCCAGCGGCGCCGCCGGTCACGCGCCGCGCCGGGCAGCCCATGTTGATGTCGATCAGATCGGCGCCGGCCTGTTCCGCCCGCCGCGCCGCCTCGGCCATGGAGTCGGGATCGCAGCCGGCGATCTGCACGGCGTGCGGCGTCACGCCCTCGCCCTGGATGCGCAGCAGCGATTCGCGACGGTCACGGCCGCGCTCGTCGCTGGCGACCATCTCCGAAAAAGCCAAAGCCGCGCCAAAGCGCCGGGCCAGCCGCCGCATGGCGAGATCGGTGATCCCCGCCATGGGCGCAAGCAGCGCACGCCCGTCCAGCGTCAGCCCGCCGACGCGCCAGAGGTCGTTGCATGTTTGTTGGGCACAAACTTTCATGCTTTCATTTTAGCCAGATTCTTCCGCTCTGCAAAGAAAAACGGCAGCAGCTTGACAAGAACGGCAACGCCCGGCCTTGTGCCGGCGTTGACGATTTTTGAGGCTGACATGGCGGAAGGGTGCGTTTTTCTCGTTGTCGCGGCGGGGCGCGGGTCGCGCGCCGGCGCCGGGGGGCCGAAGCAATATCGCGATCTCGGCGGCAAGCAGGTGCTCACCCGCACGCTCGAAGCCCTGCTGTCGGCCGCGCCGGACTCGCAGGCCAAGGTCGTCATCCACGCCGACGATTTCGATCTCTATGAACTGGCTGTCGAGCCGCTGGCGGACGATTTTCGCGCGCGCCTGCTGGCGCCGGCGGTGGGCGGGGCGACTCGGCAGGAGAGCGTCTGCAACGGCCTCGACGCGCTCGCCGAAGTTTGCGACGCGGCCGATTACGTGCTGATCCACGACGCGGCGCGGCCCTTTGTCTCGCCCGCGCTGATCGAACGCGCCCTCGACGCGGCGCGCGAAAAGGGCGCGGCCATTCCGGGCCTCGCCGTCACCGACACGATCAAGCAGATCGCCGCGGATTCGCGCATCGTCGCCACGCCGGAGCGCGCCAGCCTGCGCGCGGTGCAGACGCCGCAGGCGTTTCGTTTCGGCCTGATTCACAAGGCGCATCTGGCCGCGCGCAAGGATGGCGCGGCGGAACTGACCGACGACGCCGCCGTCGCCGAATGGGCCGGTCATTGCGTTTTCATCTTTCCTGGCGACACGGAAAACGGCAAACTCACCACGATGGAGGATTTCTTGCGCGCGGAAGCCAAGCTTTACGACCTGCCCGACATTCGCACCGGCATGGGGTTCGACGTTCATGCGCTGGGCGCTGGCGATCACGTCTGGCTCGGCGGCGTCAAGATCCCGCATGACCAGGGCCTGATCGGTCATTCCGACGCCGACGTGCTGCTGCACGCCATCACCGACGCGGTGCTGGGCGCCATTGCGGATGGGGATATCGGCGCGCATTTCCCGCCGAGCGACGAAAAATGGCGCGGCGCTTCGTCGGATCAGTTTCTCGCCCACGCCGTTTCCTTAGTGGCGGCCAAGGGCGGCCGCATCGCCCATGTCGACGCCACCCTGATGTGCGAGCGTCCAAAAGTCGGCCCGCATCGCGACGCCATACGCGCGCGCATCGCGGAGATCATGGGGTTGCCGCTCGACCGCGTGGCGGTCAAGGCGACCACGACCGAAAAACTCGGATTTACCGGACGGCAGGAGGGCATCGCCGCACAGGCCGTGGCGACGGTGCGCCTTCCCTAATCACGGGAGAGAGGCATGAACCGGCAAGTTCTGGAGCAGTCCGAAAAACTGCTGGCGGCGGCGCGCGCGCGCAAAATCAAGCTCGCGAGCGCCGAGAGTTGCACCGGCGGCCTGATCGCCGCCGCGCTGACCGAAATTCCCGGCTCGTCCGACGTGTTCGAACGCGGCTTCGTCACCTACTCCAACGAGGCCAAGACTGACCTGCTCGGCGTCGCCAAGGAGCTGATCGCCAAGCATGGCGCGGTGTCCGAACAGACCGTCGAGGCGATGGCGCTGGGCGCGCTGGAGCATTCCCGCGCCCATCTCGCGCTGTCGGTTTCGGGCGTCGCCGGACCGGGCGGCGGCACGGCGGACAAGCCGGTCGGCACGGTGTTTTTCGCCGTGGCCCAGGACGACCGCCCCGTGAGAATCGTCCGCAAGGCTTTCGACGCCGCTCTCAGCCGGGGGGAAATCCGTGAGCAGGCCACAGCTTTCGGCTTGAACCTGCTGCTGGAGGCGGTCGAGCCGAGCCTGCTGGCTTAGAGCGCGCCATTCACCCCAGCGCGACGAACGCGTCGCGCAGATAGGTCACGATAAAACTCGGCATCAGCGCGGCGTCGAGGTCGGCCTCGCCGCGCACCGCCACGAGACGCGCCAGTTCCGGGTCGGGGTCGCGCGCCAGGAACGCGGCGACCCGCGCCACCGCCTCATCCGCCGTCAGCCCAAGGCGACGCTCCTGAATGCAGGCGATCTTCTGGGCCTCCACCACAAGGCGGAAGCCCGGCGCCGGCGGCGCCTCCTCCGGCGCAAATCCGGTCTCCTCGGTCAATTCGCGGGCGACGCTGCCGGCGAGATCGACGCGATCCCCGACAATGTCGCTGCGGTCGGGCGTGCCGGCGGCGAAGTAGATTCGGCCGCCATTGGCGGTGTGGCCGCCCATTTCCCCCAGCAGCCACGCGCCGTCGCGCGCGCGCAGCGCCGCCATCGAGAAGCAATTGTAAACGCCGGCGTCGGGATAGCCGAAATCGCGCCAGGCCATGAAATTGCGGAACTGGGTCAGGAAGAAATTTCCGCGTAAAACCCCGCCGCCTCCCTCCAAAAATTCGGGATCGCGCAACAGCAGCACCTGTCCGTCGAACAGTCTTGGCTTTTCCGCCAGCCGCGCCCGCCAATGCGCGTCGATGCGCGCCGCCTCGTGTTCGGCCCAGGGCCAGGGCGCCGGGACAAACCGGGTGTCCAGCCGCGCCGCCTCGAAAATTCCTTTGCGCATGTCCATCCTGGCGTGATGCTTGCTGACACCTGCGTTTTCAAGCGGCGCCCGCTTCGCTCGAAAACGCCCGCGGCGCGATTGGCGCCGCCGGCGAATTCTATATCCTGATCGGGAGAGGAAAAAGTCTTTGACCACGCATTTCGACCTCGCGCCCTATCAGGCCCCGCTGCTGTTCCTGGTCGCGGCGGGGGTGGTGGTTCCGCTGTTCAAGAAGCTGCGGCTGTCGCCGGTGCTCGGCTTTCTGCTCGCGGGCGCGCTGGTGGGCCCGCACGGGCTGGGGCGTCTGCATGCGATCCTGCCCGTCGAAATCCCGTTTCTCGCAAAAACCGGGCAGATCGCGACGCTGGCCGAATTCGGCGTGGTGTTCCTCATGTTCAACATGGGGCTGGAGTTGTCGCTGGAGCGCCTTGTGCTGCTGCGCCGCTATGTGTTCGGCCTGGGCGCGGCGCAGGCGGCGGCGTGCGGTTTGGCCCTGATGGCCTGCGCGCTGCTGCTCGGCCAGGGCTGGGCGGCCGCCGCCACGCTCGCCATCGCGCTGGCGCTGTCCTCCACCGCCATCGTCATGCCGGTGCTGGCCGAGAAGAAGCGGCTCAACAGCTATTCAGGCCGTGCGATCTTTTCGGTCCTGCTGTTCCAGGATCTGCTGGTGGCGCCGCTGCTGCTGGTGCTGTCGATGACCAATGAGGGCGGCGGCGCCGATCTGTTATGGGCCTTCGCCTGGGCTTTGGCCGCGTTGGCTCTCATCGCCGGCCTCGGCCGGATCGCCTTGCGGCCGTTTTTCCGGCTGGTGGCGGAGGCCAATTCCAACGATCTGTTCATCGCCGCCTGCCTGCTGGTGGTCATGGCCACGGCGGTCACGGCGGCTTACGCCGGCCTGTCCATGGCGCTCGGCGCCTTCATCGCCGGCCTGCTGCTGGCGGAAACCGAATTCCGCCGCTCCGTCGAGCTGACCATCGAGCCATTCAAGGGCTTGTTGCTGGGCCTGTTCTTCGTCACGGTCGGCGCCGACCTCGATCCCGCGCGGGTGCTGGCCCAGCCGCTGACCACGCTCGGCCTGGCGCTGGGGCTGACGCTGCTCAAGGCGCCCATCGTGTTCGCGCTGGCGCGGGCGTTTGGCGCCAAGCCGCAAAAAGCGCGCGAAATCGGGCTGCTGCTGGCGCCGGGAGGCGAATTCGCCTTCCTCATCCTCACCGCCGCCGCAACGGCGGGCCTGCTGCCGAGGGAGCTAGCCAACGACGCCATGATCGGCGTCACCCTGTCGATGGCCTTCATCCCGCCGCTGGCCAGCTTCGCCACCCGCGCGCCGAAAAGCGCCCGGGTCGTGGTGGAGAGCACGGCGCCCGATCTCGCCGCCGCCGAGCGCGTGCTGATTATCGGCTATGGCCGCGTCGGCCAGATCGTGACGGAGTTGATGCGCGCGCACAAGCTCGACTATCTCTGCATCGACGCCGATCCCGGCGTCGCCGCGCGCGAAAAGGAGCGAGGCGAGCCGGTTTATTGGGGCGACGCCACCCGCCCGGATTTTCTTGAAAGTTGCGGCCTCGCCACGGCGCGGGCGGTGATTGTCACCATGCACACGCCGAGCGCGGTGGACGAGGTGGTGCGCATCGCCCGCGCCGCCCGCCCGGACATCACCATTGTGGCGCGCGCCCGCGACGCTGGCCACGCCCGCCACCTATATGCGCTCGGCGCCACCGACGCCGTGCCCGAGACGACGGAAGCCAGCCTGCAATTGTCGGAAGCGGCGCTGGTGGATATCGGCGTGCCCATGGGGCTGGTGATCGCCTCGATCCACGAAAAGCGCGACATCTACCGCAAGGCGCTGATCGCCGAAGGCGATGTGGCGGCGAGCGCGCCCCGCCGGTTTTCGGGGCGACGGAAGAAGCGGTCGGGTTAGGGGGCTCCGTTGCGCAGGAAAACCACATAGCCGTGAAAATGGGGGGCGCTCGCCAGTCCGTTCGGCGCCGTCCATTGCGCGCCTTCCGCCAGTCCAAGGCGATACGGAATGGTCAGCCGTCCCAACCGCGCCAGATAGGCGTCGATATTCTCCACCGTCGCCCGGCCGCGATAGGTCTGGAAGATGATTTCGTCGACCATTCCCGAGAGAGCCGACAGATCTTCGGGCGCGCCTTGCGAGGCCCAGTCCATCAGGCCGGTGACGCTCAGGCCGCAATCCCTCGGCAGCGCGGCTCGCAGGTCGCGCAGAAAGCTCGCGTAACGCGCCAGCCCATGTGTCGCCGCGTCGAAGTCGATCTGCACGCCCGCGACTTCGCCGGGTTGGGCGCGCCACAGCGCCAGCTTGCGCAACACGCCCGCGCGAACCTCCGGGGTCCAGTCGAGGCTGCGCACGCGAAAGGCGAGCCAGAGTTTGGCCGCATGCGGGCCGGGCTGGGCCGCGCCCTGCGCTTTCAGCCTGTTGGCGCCGTCGGCGCCGGGTCCGACCTCGCCGACCAGCAAATAGAGCGTGCGGGCGTGGGCGACATCGGGGCGCGCCCTCACGCCCGCCCAGAGCCAATAGGCGTCGTAATCGGCGGCGCGCACTTCCGCAGCGGCAGGACAACACATCCCGCCGCATAAAAGGAGGGCGAGCGCGGCGCGCAAAATCACCAGTAAAAGCGCAGGCTTTGCGCCCAGGGCGTCGCGCCGTAGCGTCCCTTCAACTCGTCGTACCACGCCTTGCGCTGCGCCTTGCCGACCTCCTGACCGCCGCAATCGTTCTTGCCGCTCGGCGCGTAACATTGGACCGCGCGAAACAACGCATAGGCGCGGTCCGCCGCCGGCGTTTTGGCGCGCGCGATCAGCTTCTTGTAGATGTCGCCGCGCGAAAAAATCTCGCCGGGGAAGATCGGCTTGCCGCCGCCGAGTTCGTCCTTGCCGGGCGCGCCGCCTTCGACATCGTCAAGGCTCTGCGTCCGGGTCATTTCGCCGAGGCACAGCAGCGAATGGGAATCTTCCGGGTCGCGCGCCAGCGCCGCCACGGTCTGCCGGAAGGCCGGACAGGCGTAGCCGTCGCGCGATCCCAGCCAGGCGAAGGCGGCGGCGCGCGCCCAGCTCATTTTGGGCGCCTCGGCCTCGTCCTTTGCGATCGCTTCGGGCGCGTAGTCGCGCAGGAAATTGGCGTATTGGCCGCGCGTCGCCTCCTTGTAGAGCAGGACGAATCGGGCCAGACGCCGCTCCTCCGGCGTCGACAGCGGGTTGGCGACCGCCTCGCGCAGCAGGATCGGCCCGGCGGCATAGGTGAGAACCTGGGCGCGGAGGCGAGGCGACGCAATCCGCGTCTCCGGCAAGAACACCTGGTTGAGGGTTCCTGCGCGCTCAAAACTCATGGCGAGGCCCAGCTCCACCGCCTCCTTGCGCCAGGGTTTTTCCGCGCGCGGGAGGAGTTGGCGCCAATGATCGGCGGCGGCGGCGAAATCGCCCGACGCCATCAGCGCCTGCCCGCGCAAAACCTCGCGGCTGAACGAGAGATAGCTGCGCCCGTCCTCGGGCGGCCCCAGCGTCTGCAGCGCGGCCTTGGCGTCGCCGTCGGCGTAATACGCCCGCGCCGCCTTGAGAAAACCGAACAACGCGCCGCGTCCGGCAAAATCCGCAGCCTGCGCGTCGAGATCGGCGGCGGCGAAATGCGGCCGGTTGTTCGTGTCGCCGCGCAGCCGGATCAGGTCGGCGACGGCGAGCAGATCGGGGTTATGGCTGAGGGCGCCGTCGGGCCGCAAGAATTTCCAGTCGATCTCCTCGGCGAGGCTGGCGCTGGCTGGGCCCGCTTCGGGCAGGGCGCGGCCATATTCGGCGGCGAGGCGGGGCTTGTCGCCCGCGAGCCAGAAAATCCGCCGCGTCAGCCCGCGCGCGGAGGCGACGTAGCGTCCCGATGGATAGTCGGTCAAATACGCGGAAAAAGCCTTCTCGGCGTCGGTGAGCGCGTTGGTGTCGCTCACCACCGGCTGTCCCGTCTGGTCATAGGCGGAGAAGGCCCCGACCTGCGCCTTGTTGAGCGCCGCGCGTCCGAGCATGTAGCGCGCGGTTTCCTTCAGCCAGGGATTTTTCGCCTCGCGCAGGCTGGCGAACGCGGCCAGCGCCGCGTCGAACGCGCCATCGTAAAACACCTGGGCGCCGGTGAGATAGGCGGCGAACTCCCGCGCCGTCGCCGAGGGCTGGGGCAGGGCGGCGAGAAAATCGGGCGGCGTCGCTTGCGCCTTGTCGCCGCAGGCCGAACTCATGCCCTCGCGCGCGGCGATCAGCGCGGCGCGTTCGGCCTCGCTCAGGTCGGCGGCGGCTTGCGCGGCCTGCTTGAACGCCTGCGCGCCGGAGTCGAGCGAACGGCAGCGGCTGCCTTCGCCGTCGGCGAAACCGGAGTTGGACGGCTCGCTCGCCGGGGCGCCGAAGGCGGCGTCGAACTCGGCGCGGTCGAACAGGATTTCGGCGTTCTGCAACTCCTTGGCCTCGCCCGGCGGCTTCTCCGGCCAGGGCTTGGCGTCCATCATCAGCATTTGCAGATTGATGCGGCTGTCATTGCCGGGGCTGAGAAACGGCAGGCCGATGTCGCCGGTAAATTTCATGTGGTCGAGCGTCCACGGGGCGCTCTGCGGCAGGTCGGAGCAGGCGAGCGCGCCGCCCGCGCACATACAGGTTGCCGAAACAACGCCGGCCAGCAAACGTCTCATGGGGCGCTCCGCGATTTGGACCCGTCGAGCTTACGGCCAAATCGCGTTTTGCACAGTCGGCATTTCGTCGCGAACCGCGCGCCTCAGACCTTCTCCGCGATCTGCACGAGATCGCGCATGATTTTCCGGGCCTCCTTGAGCCGATCCTCCGCCCGCGCGTAATCGCCGCCGGTGAATACGATCTTCATGTCGGGCCGCACCTTGGCGTCCGGCCCCTGCTTGGAGATGTAGCGCACGAGGCCGGTGGGGTTGGCGAAGGAATTGTGGCGGAAGCCGACGATGATGCCCTTCGGCCCGGCCTCGACCTTCTCGACATGGGCGTGGCGGCACAAAGCCTTGACGCTCACCAGTTGCATCAATTGCTTCACCTCGTCGGGCATCGGCCCGAAGCGGTCGATGATCTCGGCGGCGAAGGCCTCGATCTCCTGCTCGTCGTCGAGCAGCGCCAGGCGGCGGTAGAGGTTGAGCCGCAGATCGAGATCCTCGACATAATGTTCGGGAATCGTCACCGGCGTGCCCAGCGTGATCAGCGGCGACCACGCCTCCTCCTCCTCCTTGCCGCCGCCGGCCTTGAGCGCGGCGATGGTCTCGTTCAGCATCTGCTGGTACAGCTCGTAGCCGACTTCCTTGATATGGCCGGACTGCTCGTCGCCGAGCAGGTTGCCGGCGCCGCGCAGGTCGAGATCGTGGCTGGCGAGCTGGAAGCCGGCGCCGAGCGTGTCGAGCGTTTGCAGCACTTCCAGACGCTTTTCGGCCTGCGGCGTGATGGTGCGGTTGGCCGGCGTGGTGAACAGGGCGTAGGCGCGCGTCTTCGAGCGCCCGACGCGTCCGCGCAACTGGTAAAGCTGGGCGAGGCCAAACATGTCGGCGCGCCACACGATCAGCGTGTTGGCGGTGGGAATGTCGAGGCCGGATTCGACGATATTGGTCGAGAGCAGAATATCGTATTTGCCGTCATAGAAGGCGCCGATGCGCTCCTCGAGTTCGGTGGCGGCGAGCTGGCCGTGGGCGATGGTGAATTTCGCCTCGGGCGCGTTCTGGCGCAGCCAGGCCGAGGCCTCGTCCAGATCTTCCAGGCGCGGGCAGACGAAGAAGCTTTGCCCGCCACGGAAGCGTTCGCGCAACAGGGCCTCGCGCACGATCAGATCGTCGAACGGCGTGACATAGGTGCGCACCGCCAGACGATCGACCGGCGGCGTGGCGATGATCGAGAGTTCGCGCACGCCGGTGAGCGCGAGTTGCAGGGTGCGCGGGATCGGCGTGGCGGACAGCGTGAGCACATGCACTTCCGCGCGCAACTGCTTGAGGCGCTCCTTGTGGCCGACGCCGAAATGCTGCTCCTCGTCGATCACGACGAGGCCAAGATTCTTGAACGACACGGTCTTGCCGAGCACGGCGTGCGTGCCGACGACAATATCGACCGAGCCTTCGGCTATGCCCTTCTTGGCGTCGCGCTGCTCGGCGGCGGAAACCATGCGCGACATTTGCGCGACCCGCACCGGCAGGCCGGCGAAGCGTTGCGCGAAATTTTTATAGTGTTGACGCGCGAGAAGCGTGGTGGGCACGACCACCGCGACCTGCACGCCGTTCAACGCCGCCGCAAAGGCTGCGCGCAACGCCACTTCGGTCTTGCCGAAACCGACGTCGCCGCAGATGAGGCGGTCCATCGGCCGGCCCGACGCCATGTCGGTCAGCGTCGCCTCGATGGCGGACAGCTGGTCCTCGGTCTCGTCATAGGGGAAGCGCGCGCAGAACTCGTCGTAGAGGCCCTCGGCGGGCGACAGCTTGGGCGCCTCGTGCAGGAAGCGGGCGGCGGCGATCTTGATGAGGCCCTGCGCCATCTGGCGGATGCGCAGCTTCAACCGCGCCTTGCGCTCGCGCCAGGCGGTGTGGCCGAGCTTGTCGAGCGCGACTTCGGCGTCTTCCGAGCCGTAGCGCGACAGCAGTTCGATATTTTCCACCGGCACGAACAGCTTGTCGCCGCCGTGGTAATGGATTTCCAGACAATCGTGCGGCGCGCCGGCCGCCTCGATGTTCTTCAGGCCGATGAAGCGGCCGATGCCGTGATCGACATGGACGATGACATCGCCGGCGCCCAACGCCGACACTTCGGCAAGAAAGTTCTCCGCGCGCTTTTTGCGGCGGCGCTGCGGGGCGATGCGGTCGCCGAGAATATCCTGCTCGCCGACGACGGCGAGATCGCCGGCGACGAAGCCGGCCTCGACGCCGATCACCGCCAGCGCGACCTTGGCGTCGCGCAGTCCCTGCGCCTGCGACAGCGAGGAAACCGGTTCGAGTTTCTTCAGGCCATGTTCGGCCAGGACGGTGCCGAGGCGCTCGCGCGAACCGTCGGTCCAGCCCGCGACGATCACCTTCTTGCCCTCGCCCTGCAGGGCGCGGATGTGGCCGATGGCGGCCTCGAACACATTGGCGTTTTCGTCGGCGCGTTCGGGCGCGAAATTGCGGCCGGGAACGCCGCCGCAATCAATGACTTTCGGCCCGCCGTCGGGAACGGCGAAAGGGGTGAAGGCGCCGGTCGCGGCCTTGTCGAGCCGGGTCTTGAACTCCTCGGTCGTAAGGTAAAGTTCGTCCGGCGGCAGCGGCTTGTAATTGGCCGTCGCGGGATTTTGCGCGAAGGCGTCGCGTCGCGCGGCGTAGTAATCGGCGATCTGTGCGAAACGCTCATGGATCGCCGCGTCGGCCTGATGGTCGAGCAGGATCGGCGCGTCGTCGACATAGTCGAACAAGGTGTCCATCTGGCCGTAGAGCAGCGGCAGCCAATGTTCGAGGCCGCCGGGGCGACGGCCCTCGCTGATCGCGTCATAGAGGGCGTCGCCGCGCGTCTGCGCGCCGAAATGGGCGATATAGCTCTGCCGGAACCTTTTGATGGTTTCGGTGGTGATCGGCGCCTCGTTGACCGGCACCAGATCCAGCGCGCGCAATTGCGCGGTGGTGCGCTGGCTTTCGGGATCGAAGGCGCGGATGGTTTCGAGCACGTCGCCGAAAAAGTCGAGCCGGACGGGGCCGGGCAGGCTGGGCGGATAAAGATCGACAATACCGCCGCGCATCGCATATTCGCCGGAATCCCGCACTGTGGAGGCGCGCATAAAACCGTTGGCTTCGAGCCAGCCGCACAGTTCATGCAGATCGACGGCGGCGCCGGGCGCGGCGGAAAAGCTTTTCGCGGCGAGGTCGCGGCGCGGCGGCACGCGCTGCGCCAGCGCCGGGCCGCTGGTCAGCAGCAGGCGCGGCCGGTCGAGCGAGGAGCGGGTGCGCGCCAGCCGCGCCAAAGCCGTCATGCGCTGGGCGGCGACGGCTGAGGTCGGCGACACCCGGTCGTAGGGCTGGCAGTCCCAGGCCGGGAATTCGAGGATTTCGGCGTCCGGCGCGGCGAAGGCGAAGGCCTCGGCGAAGGCGCGCTGGCGTTGCGGGTCGCGCGCGACATGCACCAGCGCCGCCGCGCGGCCTTCGCCGGATTTGGCCAGAGCGCGAAGCAGGTCGGCGGCGACGAAGGCGTCGAAGCCCTCCGGCGCGCGCGAGAGAATCAGCGAGCGGCCTTTTTCGAGTTCGTCGCGGGCGCGGAGAAGATCGGTCATGTCTCTCATTCTGGTCGATGGCTCTCCCGTCCCCGCCTGCGGGCGGCGGGCAGGGGCGAGGGGCGCGATCCTCGAAGGCCTCGCCCCGCAAGCGGGACGAGCGAGCGGCGCCGTCAGACGTTGATCGGCCCGTTATGGGTGTGAAACGCCTTGATCGTCAGGAAAATCGGCCGGTCATAGGCGGGATCGACCGGCTTCGACCCCGCGAACCAGGAAAAGATGTCCACGTCCTGCGCGTCCATGAAATGTTCGAACTGGTCGAGTTCATCCTCGCTGAGCGCGTCGATGCGGGCGTCGGCGAACTGGCCCAGCAGCAGATCGACCTCGCGCATGCCGCGATGCCAGCAGCGGAACAGGATTCGGCGGCGGCGCGGGTCCAGCCCCTCGCTCGATCTGGTCGTGCCCGACATGCTTTTCGCCTCCAAAACAACGCAAAAAACGCCGGAACGGGTTCCGCCGGCGCGCGCCCCGTTATAAGGGCGCCGGCCGCGCTTGTCAGCGGCGAAAAACCGTCAATGACGGGGATCAATGCGCGTAATAGGAAAGTTATTATACTGTGAACCGTGGCGAGGGGCTTAAGCCGGTTCGCCTGATACCGGCGAAACCTCCGCCGACGCGCCGCGCGACCCCCGAAAGAGGGGTCCGCGGCCGACAGGAGGATGTCATGAAAACCATGCTGCCGGACCTGTGGTCCCGCGACTTCATGGCCGATCCCTTCCGTGCTCTTGAAAGGGATCTGTTCGGGCGCGAGCTTGCGAAAATGTTCGACATGCCGAGAGGCGTGGGGGGAGCCATGGCGCCGTCAATGGCGCCGGTTCCGGCGATGAACATCGCCGAGACGGAGAAGACGATTGAGGCGACGCTGGAAATTCCCGGCGTCGAGGAAAACGACATCAAGGTCCGCGTCGAGGGCGACCGGTTGATCGTCTCCGGCGAGAAAGCCATCGAGACCAAGCGGGACGAGAAGGATTGGCATGTGATGGAACGCCGCTTCGGCGCGTTCAATCGCTCGATCATGCTGCCGTTCGAACCCGCGCCCGACGCGATCGCCGCCCATTACGACAAGGGTGTGCTGCATCTGACGGTGCAGAAGCCGGCGGCGAAGGAAACTGCGGCCAAGACCATCCCGGTCATGACCGGCGCGCCCAAGACGCCGGACTCGCCCGTCTCGCATTGAGCGGCGCGTGAGCGGAGGCGCGGCCCAAGCCGCGCCTTTTTTGTCACGGCGCCCTCATCCCGCGCGCAAAAGTTTCAGCGCCGTCTCGCGCTCGAACAGGTAGAGCAGCAGCTTGATGCTGTCGCCGCGCTCGCCCCGCAGGTCGGGGTCGGCCGCCAGCAGCTTTTCCGCATCGTCGCGCGCGAAACGCAGGAGGTCGGCGTGAACCTCCAGCCGGGCGATGCGGAACCCCGGCGCGCCTGATTGGCGCACGCCGAGAATCTCGCCCTCGCCGCGCAGCTTCAAATCTTCTTCCGCGATGCGGAATCCGTCCTCGGTCTCGCGTAAAATTTCGAGCCGCGCCTTGGCGGTTTCCCCCAGCGGCCCTGCGTAAAGCAGGATGCACGACGATTTGCGGTCGCCGCGCCCGACCCGCCCGCGCAACTGGTGCAATTGCGCCAGTCCGAACCGCTCGGCGTGCTCGATCACCATCACGGTGGCTTCCGGCACGTTGACGCCGACCTCGATCACGGTTGTCGCCACCAGAATCTGTGTGGCGCCGGATGCGAACGCCTCCATGGCGGCGTCCTTGTCGCGGCCTTTCATCTGGCCGTGAACCAGCCCGACCTTGTCGCCGAAGAATTTCTGCAAATCCTCGGCGCGGCCTTGCGCGGCGGCGAGGTCGCTGTCTTCGCTCTCGGCCACCAGCGGGCAGACCCAATAGACCCGCGCGCCGCCTTTGAGCGCGCGACCGAGTCCCGCGACCACTTCGTCGATGCGCTCGGCGTTGATGGTCACGGTGGTGATCGGCTGGCGCCCCGGCGGTTTTTCACGCAAGGCGGACAGATCCATGTCGCCGAAATAGGCCAGGGCCAGGCTGCGCGGAATCGGCGTCGCCGTCATGGCCAGCACGTCCACGCCGGCGTTTTTCTCGCCCAGCGCCAGCCGCTGCTGCACGCCGAAGCGGTGCTGCTCGTCGATCACGGCGAGGCCGAGGTCGCGGAAGACGAAATCCTCCTGCACCAGGGCGTGGGTGCCGACCACGATGTTCAGCGCGCCCGAAGCCAGCGCGGCGAGGGTGGCGCGGCGCTCGGTCGCCTTGTCTCGCCCGGTGGCCAGCGCCACAGTCAGGCCGGCGGCCTCAGCCAGCGGCTTGATCGTCTCGAAATGCTGGCGCGCCAGAATTTCCGTCGGGGCCATCAGCGCGGCCTGCCGCCCGGCCTCGATGGCTTGCGCCATGGCGAGCAGGGCGACCACGGTCTTGCCTGAGCCGACATCGCCCTGCAGCAGCCGCAACATGCGCTTGTCCGAGGCGAGATCGGCGGCGATCTCCTTCAGCGCCTTGGTCTGGTCTCCCGTCAGCGCGAACGGCAGGGCCTTGATCAGCGTCGCCCGCAAAACACCGTCGCCCGGCTGGGGGCGGCCGCGCACAGCCTGCGCCTTGCTGCGCACCAGCCGCAGGGCGAGCTGGTGCGACAGCAGCTCGTCATAGGCGAGCCGGGCGAAGGTCTTGCTGTCGGGCTTGAGATCGGCCGGCGCCTGCGGCTCATGCGCGCGCCGTAGCGCCTCGGCGAACGTCGGCCAGCCGTTCGACCGCACGAACGCCGCGTCGAGCCATTCCGGCAGCGTGGGGAGACGCGCCAGCGCCCCCGCAGCCGCCTTGGTCATCACGCGGGGAAACAGTCCCTCGGTCAGGCCATAGACCGGCTCGACCGGCGGCAGGCTTTTCAGCCCCTCCTCGTCGAGAATGCGGTCGGGATGGACCATCTGCTTGTAATAGTCGAACATTTCGACCAGGCCCGACACCCAGCGCGTCGCCCCGACCGGCAGCGCCTTCTCGACCCAGCCGCCATTGGCGCGGAAGAACACCAGCGTGAGATCGCCGGTCTCGTCCTCCGCCAGCACGCGATACGGCCCCTTGGCCCGGGGCGGGCGATGCTCGACGACTCGAATCCGAATCGTGGACACCGCGCCCACGGGCGCCTGCGCAATCGTCGGCCGGTTGCGCCGATCCACGCCGTCATGGGGCAGGTGCATCAGCACGTCGAGCACGCGCGCGCCATGCTCCAGCCCGCCGAGCAGGCGGTCGAGCAATTGCGCGTTTTTCGGCCCGATCCCCGGCAGAGATGAGGCGCTGGCGAATAAGGGGTCGAGAAGCGGCGGCCGCATGGGTCCTATCTAGCGCATCCTGCCGAAAAGGCATGTGCAAAAACGCACGACCCTGCGTCATGCGCGCGCCGGTTTACCCTCCATGAACCACGTTCACGCGGCGCTGGGCGAATCACACCAGTCGTTCACCATTCAACCTTAGGATGTGACCGTGCGTCATGTGGAGTGTTGCGTGTTCGATGCTACGAAGAGAGAGTCGCGATCGGCCTCGTTCCTGACGGGGATCCGGCGGATTCTGCCCTTCGGCCGCGACGTCGCGGCCGGGGCGGAGCCAGAGCCTGAGGACAAGCCGGCTGAAAAACCGGCTGACAAGCCCGCGGGCAAGACCGCGCGCGAGCCGGCCGCCAAGCCCGCTTTGTCCGAGGCCGAGCTCGGCAAGGCGCGGGCGCTTGGGTTTTTCTGCGGCGCCTTGACGCGGGGCGACGATCTTTATGCCGACGCGGGCGCGGGCGCCGCCGTTTTCGCCCGCTGCGTCCATCCCGGGCGCGCCGATGTTCGCGCCGACCTGCGCGAGACGTTCGCCCAGGCGTGCATCGACGGCGGCCATGTCAAGCATGTGCGCGAACTCGACGCTTTCATCAATCATTCGCCCTTGGCGGACCGGGAATTGGCGCTGGAGCTGACTCACGCCCTGCGCGTGGTGCTGGCGCGGGAAAAGCGCGGCTCCGGCTTCGTCTACGAGAACGGCACCGACCGCAGCATCGCCATTTTCAAGCATCTGCTCAGTCTGGTGCGCCGCGCGCCCGACGTATTCGCCACGCTGGCGGCGCCCGAGGGCGGGCCGCTCGATGTTCGTTCGATCGAACATCGCCTGCTCGACGAGCGCCTCGATCACGCCGATCAGGTCAGGGCGGCGCCGCTGGCGCCGATGACCGTCAGCGAGATGACCGCCGAAATCGCCCGCCGGATCGGGCTGGATCAGCCCTATACCGCCGAATCCGTCCATGCGGCCCGGCGCGCCTTCGCCGCGCGCTGGCATCCCGACCGCGCCCCCGCGCACAAGCGCGAGCAGGCGACGCAGGCGCTGGCGGCGGTGAACGCCGCGCTGGACGAGATCGCGCAAAAGCTGGCGGGATAAACTCCAGGCTTGACCGTCGCGCGCGCATGAATTCCATTGCGGCATGGCCTCAACGGAGCGCGCCCTTGTTCCGATTCGCCCTTGCCGTCTTCCTGCTCGCGCAAGCCCTTGTTGCGCAATGCCTTCCTGCGTTTTCCGCCGACAAGGTGGTTCTCGCCGCCAACTGGCTGGCGGAAGCCGAGCATGGCGGCTTCTATCAGGCGCTCGCCGAGGGAACTTACGCGCGCTACGGCCTCGACGTCACGATTCTCCCGGGCGGGCCGCAGAAGAACAACCGCCTGCTGCTGGCGGCCGGCAAGGTCGATTTCTACATGGGCGACAATATCATCGGCCAGTTCTCGGCTCTGGCCGAGCATATTCCGATCGTGACTGTCGCCGCGCTGTTCCAGAAAGACCCGCTGGTGTTGATGTCGCATCCCGGCGCCGGCTTCGACCGGTTCGAGGATCTGCCGAAGGCCAAGGCTTTCGTCGGGCTGGCCACGCTGACGACGCTTTGGCCGTGGATGGAGAAGAAATGGGGCTTCCGGCGCGAGAACGCCGCGCCCTACAGTTTCAATTCCGCCCCGTTCATCGCCGATTCCCGCGCGATCCAGCAGGGCTACGTCACCTCCGAACCCTTCGACATCGCGCGCAACGGCGGGTTCACGCCCAATGTCTTCCTGCTCGCCGACCACGGCTTCGAGACCTATTCGACCACCATCGAGACGCGCCGCGACCTGCTGGACAAAAATCCCGATCTTGTCAGGCGTTTCGTCGAGGCCTCGATCCTCGGCTGGGCGCATTATCTGCACGGCGACAATTCCAAAGCCAACGCCGCGATCAAGGCGGGCAATCCCGATATCGACGACGCGCAGATCGCCTTTTCCATCGCGCAGATGAAAAAATTCGGCATTGTCGAATCCGGCGACGCCCTGACTCACGGCATTGGCGCCATGGACATGGCCCGCATCGCCCGGCACTATGCCGAAATGGCCGAGGCTGGAGCGGCGGCGAAAGGGCTGGATCTCGCCGGCGGCTTCGACCTGCGCTTCGTCAATCACGGCCTCGGCCTGGACGGAAAGTAGATGCGCGCCGCGTCATGACCGCCTCGCTGTTCCAGATCATCAACCTCTCGCTCACCTATCCGGGCCGCGCGGCGCCGGCGATCAGCGGCCTCGATCTGACTGTGCGGCGCGGCGAAACCCTCTGCCTGCTCGGCCCCTCCGGTTGCGGCAAGAGCACGCTGCTGCGGCTGGTGGCGGGGCTGGAGCGGCCCACCGCCGGCGCGATCAGCTGGGCCGGGGCCAAGCCGGGCGTCGGCTTCGTGTTTCAGGAGCCGAACCTGATGCCCTGGGCCGATGTGGCCGCCAATGTCGCCCTGCCGCTGCGGCTGGCGGGGATGAGCCGCGCCGAGGCTGCGCCTCTGGTCGCGGCGGCGCTGGCGCGGGTCGGCCTCAAGGGGCAGGAGCGGGCGCTGCCGCGCCAGCTTTCGGGCGGCATGAAGATGCGGGCGTCGCTGGCGCGCGCGCTGGTGGACGAGCCCGAGCTTTTGCTGCTGGACGAGCCCTTCGCCGCGCTGGACGAAATCACCCGCTGGGAATTGAACGACGCGCTACAAGATCTGCGCAGCGGCGTCACCATCCTGTTCGTCACCCATTCGGTGTTCGAGGCCGCCTATCTGGCCGACCGGGTTGCGCTGCTGCGCGCCAATCCCGGCGCGCTTCACGAGCTGGTCACGCTGGACAAGGCCCCGGCGCGCGGCGCGGCGTTGCGCGCCAGCCCGGCCTACGCGCAAACCTGCGCCGGTCTCAGCGAAAAGCTGCGCAAGGCGATGGAGGCGAAATGATCGCGCGACTGACGCCGCTGTGGGCGCTGGCGGCCCTGCTCGCCCTCTGGGAGCTGGCGGTGGCGCTGCTGAAAATCCCGGCCTCGCAGCTGCCGCCGCCCAGCCTGATCGTGGCGACGCTCTACGCCCAGGCGCCGCAATTGCTCGACGCCGCCGCCACAACGCTGGGCGAGGCGCTGCTGGCGCTGGCGCTGGCGGGGGCGGGCGGGGTGGCGCTGGCGCTGCTGTTCTCGCTGTCGCCGCTGCTCGAACGCGCCTTCCTGCCGGTCGCCGTCGCGCTGCAGGTCACGCCGCTGATCGCGGTCGCGCCGCTGCTGCTGATCTATCTGGAGCCGCGCGCCGCCGTGCTGGCCTGCGCCGCGCTGGTTGCGTTTTTCCCGGTTCTCTCCAACGCCGCCGCCGGCCTGAGAGGGGCCGACCGCGGCCTGGTGGAGCTGTTCCGGCTCAAGGGCGCTTCGCGCGCCGCCATCCTGTTTCGCCTGCGCCTGCCCTCGGCGCTGCCGTCGATCTTCACCGGGCTGCGAATCGGCGCGGGGCTGGCGCTGATCGGCGCCGTCGCGGCGGAATTGGCGGCGGGGGCGGCCGGGCAGGGCGAGGGGCTGGCCTTCCGCATCGTCGAGGCCGGCTATCGGCTGAAGGTCCCGACCATGTATGCGGCGGTGTTGCTTTTGTGTCTCTGCGGTGTGGCGCTTTACGGCGTCTTGGCCGGACTCGACCGGATTCTCTTGCGTCGGTGGCGTGACGAACCGGACGTTTGAGCGGACGGCGGGGCGTCGAAGCTTGCACGAAACTGCTGTGCTTTCTATGCAACTGTCAAATAACTTTGTCGTGATCCGCATTTTCGCCTTTTTTTACCGCTTTTCTGCTTGCGGCTTGGGCGCTGGCGAGTGGCGTCGCCGCGCCGGCTGGGAGAGGTTCGCGCCTTGTGAGAGGGGAGCGGACGCGCGTCATCCATGGGTCTGTTGATTATGCACCTGAAAAGCGGCGCTTTTCAGGACGGGAAGGTTTTGCGCTCGACCGCGCGCCCGCCGGTCATTCAAGGCGCAAGGGGAATCGTCCGGCGGGCGAAACAGGCGGGAAAATGAAACAAATCTTCGAAATATTTAACCGCATTTTAGGCATGTTTCGCTGTAATGCGCGAACGGGCGCCGTTCGAGTGAACTTTGGGAGCGGCTCCGGTTCCTGCCTCGCGCGCGGCCCCGGCCGCGCGGCGGCAAGCTCCGGCCAAAGCCCTGCGTCGTGTTTCGTTTTCGGTTTGTGAGAGTAGGCGGATGACCGACTGGAGTTTCGAATCCACCGAGCTGGACGCCATGGAAAAAGCCAGCCTCCCGCGCATTGTCTTCACCCGTGTCGCGCCCGTGCTCGCCACGATGACCTTCTCGGCCCTGGTCGCGCTGCGCTTCGCCGAGGGGCTGACGGGTTCCCCCGCCCCGATGGAGCGGCCCCAGGCGCCTCAGGCCGCTCATGTGGCGAAACCCGCCGCCGAAGCGATGGTTCCGGCGCCGGCCACGCCCTTGCGCGCCGCCGCCCAGGCTCAGGGCGCCGTCCCCGCTCCCGCGCAGGCCCCCGCTCAAGTCGCCCCCGCTCAGGTTGCTTCGGCGAAAGTCCGTTCGACCAGCCCCTACGGCGAATTGTTCGATCCGGATTACGCGGTGCTCGGCCTGGCCGATGCGCGCCCCGTCGGGCTTGATTCCTCGCTGTTTTCCGCCGATCCGATGTATAAACCCGCGCCAGAGGCGACCACGCAGGTCGCCCAGGCCGCGCCGCGAGTTGATAGCGCCGCGCCGCGAGTTGACAGCGCCGCGCCGCGAGTTGACAACGCCGCGCCGCTCGCTGCGCCGCAGAAAAGCGCCGCCGATCTGGGCCTGCGCGTGGCCGAGGAGGAGACCGTGGTCGCCCCGACGCCGCCGACCCGCCCCGCCGACCTGTCGCGTCTCGCCAAGGTCGAGGACGAGGCCGTGAAGCCCGGTCCCGCGCCCGAGCGCGCCAAGGACCAGCCGCAGCACATCGCCCCGCGCGTCGCCGCCCGCCGCCTTCGCGCCGATCCGCAGGCCCAGATCCAGGCCCAGAACGATCCGCGCGGCTTCTTCGAAAAACTGTTCGGCGCCGAGGATCAGCAAAAGGGGCCGCAACTGGCCTATGCCGCGCCCGAGGGCGGCGGCGCGCTCAAATTGTCGCGCGGCGTGTTCGCCGCGGCGCGGCCCGCCGAGGGCGTGGCCGTCTATAACATCCGGGCGCACACCGTCACCTTGCCGAGCGGAGAGCAGCTCGAAGCCCATTCCGGCCTCGGCCATCTGTTCGACAATCCCGAGGGCGTGCATGTGCGCATGCGCGGCGCGACCCCGCCGGCCACCTACAAGCTCTCGCTGCGCGAAAGCCTGTTCCACGGCGTGCAGGCGCTGCGCCTGACCCCGATCGACAGCAATGTCCACGGCCGCAACGGCCTGTTGGCCCACACGTTCATGCTTGGACCGCGCGGCGATTCCAACGGCTGCGTCTCGTTCCGCAACTACCGCGCCTTCCTGCAGGCCTACCAGAATGGCGAAATCCGCCATTTGCGGGTGGTGAGCGGCGGCTGACAGCCGCTCCCTCAGGCGCTGACCTGAATCTGGTCCAGCGCCTTCACCACCGCGTCGAAGATCAGCAGGATCGAGGCGTGACGCGCCTTGTAGTCGCGCGCCGCCTCCAGCACGGCGGCGTCGGCGAATTTGCCCTGCGGCGGCGGGCCGTTCTCTTTTAGCATCTTGCGCATGGTCTCGCGCAAGTCGCGCAATTCCTCGGGCGTCGCGCCGATAATGTGCCGGCCCATGGCGGCGCAAGAGGCCTGGCCGAGCGCACACGCCTTCACATCCTGCGCGAAGGCCGCCACCTTGCCGTCCTCAAGCGACAGATCGGCCGTCACGCTGGACCCGCACAGCCGCGAATGCGCGCTGGCCGTCGCCTGTGGCGCGGGCAGGCGGCCGAGATGCGGGATGTTGGCCGCAAGTTCGAGTATTTTGGTGGAATAGACGTCGCTGATCATTGTGAGCCTTCACATAGGAGCGCCGGCGGCGCCTGTCCACCTCAGACGTCGGGCGCCCCAGCGAGTCGCAGCCAGCCGTCCTCGTCGATGGTCTCGACCCCGAGGTCGCGCGCCTTGGCGAGTTTCGAGCCGGCGTCGGCCCCGGCGACCAGCAGGTCGGTCTTTTTCGAGATCGAGCCGGACACTTTGGCCCCCAATCGCTCCGCCAGCGCCTTGGCCTCGTCGCGCGTCATCTTCACCAGCGATCCCGTGAACACCACGGTCTTGCCCGCGACCGGCGAATCGCTCTTGACCGCCTGCATCGGAACCGGCGTCACTTGCGCCAGCAAGGCGTCGAGCGCCGCCTCATTGTGCGGCTCGATGAAGAAATCCGCCACCGCCTCGGCCACCACATCGCCGATCCCGTCGATGGCGTTGAGATGATCGCGCTCCGGCGTTCCCGGCGCCGCCCTGCGCGCCGTATCGCGGAACGCCGCGAACGATTCGAAGGCGCGGGCGAAGCGGATGGCGTTGGTCTCGCCGACATGGCGGATGCCTAGCGCGAAGATGAAACGGTTGAGAACCATCTGTTTTCGCGCCGCGATGGCGGCGAACAGTTTTCTGGTCGAGACTTTGCCGAAACCTTCGTAGTTCTCGATCTTCTTCAGATTGGATGGATCGCGGTCGCGCTCCTCCAAGGTGAAAATATCGGCCGGCGTCTGGATTAGGCCCTTTTCGAAGAAGAACGCGATCTGCTTGTCGCCGAGGCCCTCGATGTCGAACGCGTTGCGGGAGCAGAAATGCCGCAGCTTTTCAATCGCTTGGGCCGGGCAGGCGAGGCTGCCGGTGCAGCGCCGGACCGCGTCGGTCTCGCCGGTTTTCGGGTCGATCTCGCGCAGAGCCGCCGAGCCGCAGGCGGGGCAGGTTTCGCGCATGACATAAGGCTGCGACCCCTCCGCATGCGCCACCACTGAAACGATTTGCGGAATGACGTCGCCGGCGCGCTGCACTTTCACGGTGTCGCCGATGCGAATGTCCTTGCGCGCGATTTCATCCTCGTTGTGCAGGGTGGCGTTGGAGACCACCACGCCGCCGACCGTCACCGGCTTCAGTTTCGCCACCGGCGTCAGCGCGCCGGTGCGGCCGACCTGGATGTCGATGTCGAGCAGTTCCGTGGTCGCCTGTTCGGCCGGGAATTTGTGCGCCACCGCCCAGCGCGGCGCGCGCGCCACGAAGCCGAGACGCCCCTGCAGCCCGAGATCGTTGACCTTGTACACCACGCCGTCGATGTCATAGTCGAGCGTCGCGCGCTGCGCCTCAATAGTGCGGAAATGCGCCAGCATCTGTTCCGGCGTATTGCACAGCAGGGTGAGCGGATTGGTGGGAAAGCCGCGCGCGGCGAAAAAAGCGATCATGCCTTCCTGCGTCGCGGCGGGCAGCGCGGAGGCTTCGCCCCAGGCATAGGCGAAGAATTTTAACGGCCGCCGCGCGGTGATCGAGGAATCGAGCTGGCGCAGCGAACCGGCGGCGGCGTTGCGCGGATTGGCGAAAATCTTGTCGCCCGCCTCGGCCTGCCGGGCGTTGAGCGCGGAAAAATCCGCCTTGCTCATATAGACCTCGCCGCGCACGTCCAGCACGTCCGGGGCGCCGTCGAGGCGGTGCGGCACATCGGCGATGGTCAGGACATTGGCGGTGACGTCCTCGCCCACCGCGCCGTCGCCGCGCGTGGCGGCGCGCACCAGCTTGCCTTGTTCATAACGCAGCGAGCAGGACAGGCCGTCGATCTTCGGCTCGGCGGTGAAGGCGATGTCGGCGTCGGTTCCGAGAAACCGCTTCACCCGCGCCACGAATTCGAACAGGTCGGCGTCGGCGAAAATATTGCCGAGCGACAGCATGGGAACGGCGTGCGCGACCTTGGCGAATTTCTCCGCTGGCGCCGCGCCCACTTTCTGCGTCAGCGAATCCGCGCCGGATAGCTCGGGAAATTCCGTCTCCAGCGCTTCATAGCGCCGGCGCAGGGCGTCATATTCCGCGTCGGGGATTTTCGGCGCGTCGTCCTGATAATATGCGCTGTCGTAATCCGCCAGAGCCTCGCCCAGGCTTTTGTGCTCCGCGCGGGCGGCTTCGAGATCTTTCTTCCGGGTCATGGCGGGAAGCTAGCCAATTTCGCCTCAGAAGGCGAGATGGCAAGCGCCCTCAAGGCGCCCGCGAGCGCGTCGCCACGAACCGCGCCGCCGCTGGGCCGAGCAGCAGCACCGCGAACAGGCGCAGCGTCTGCATGGTGACGACGAACGAGCGGTCGACCGGACTGCCCGCGGCGATGATCGAAATCGAATCCGCGCCGCCGGGGCTGGTGGCGAGATAGGCCGTCAACGGATCCAGTCCGCAAAAGGCGACCAGCGCCTGTCCGAGTCCGGCGCAGAGCGCGATCAGCGCCAGCGTGGCGGCGAGCACGGCAGGCAGGCTGCGCAGCGCGTGCAGCAGCAGCGCGCGGGTAAAACGCAGGCCGATCCGCGCGCCGATCGCCGCATAGGCGCAGGCGAACAGCCAGGGCGGCAGGGCGATGGGCGCGCCAAAACCCTGCTTGAGCAGCGCGGCGGCGGCGAGCGCGAGCACGATGGGGCCGCCGACCAATCGCCGCATCCGCATCAGGCCGACCGCAAGCGCCACCACGGCGAGCGCGGGCAGGCAGGTCCAGAGATCGGGCGCGGCGGGCGCCGCCGCCTCCACAACCGGCGCCCCGGCCGCGCGCAAATGCGCGAAGGCGGCGGCGGAAAGGGTGATCACCAGCACGCGCGTATATTGCATGAAGGCGACGAGTTGGGCGTCGGCGCCGTGATGGTCGGCCAGCACGGTCATCACCGTGGCCCCGCCGGGGCTGAGGCCCCAGACCACGGTGGAATTGGGCAGGATGCGCAGCCGCATCAGCAGGAAGCCGAGCAGGCTGCTGGCCGCGAGCACGAACAGCACGCCCAGGCTGAACACGGGCCAGCGCTCCAGCAAGGCGCGGAAGAAATCGGCCGGCATGAAGCCGACGATCATGCAGCCGACCACGGCTTCGGCGACCGCCGAAACCGGCTTGGGCATGGCCAGCGTCAGGCCGCGCGACGCCAGCGCGATGGCGGCGATCATCGGGCCGATCAGAAAGGCGGCGGGGATGCCGAAATGGGCCAGCAGCGCGGTCAGGGCGACGGCGAGGCCGGCGAGCGCGCCCCATCGCTGTGCGAGGGCGAGCATCGGGGAGGCGGGGGGCGTGGTCATCTTGTTCCCAGCGGGAACAAGGGCGAGCGGCGGGGCATTTTTCGTTCCTGCCGGCCTGTTTGGAGTGTTCCGGCCGCCGCGTCAACCAATCGCGTCAGGCGCCATCCGGCGCGCCAATGAAAATGGCGCGGAAATCGTTGACATTGGTCAGCGTCGGCCCGGTGACCACGCTGTCGCCCAGCGCGGCGAAGAAGCCGTGGCCGTCATTGTCAGCCAGCGCCTGTTTCGGATTGATCCCGGCGCTCCAGGCGCGCGCGAGCGTGTCGGGCGTCAGGATCGCGCCGGCGATCTCCTCCACGCCATCGACGCCATCGGTGTCGCCGGCCAGCGCCCAGACCCGGTCGACGCCGTTGAGGGCGAGGCCGAGCGCCAGCAGGAATTCGACATTGCGCCCGCCGCGCCCCCGGCCGCGCACGGTCACGGTGGTCTCGCCGCCCGACAGCAGGATGCACGGCGCCTCGAACGGCTGGCCGCGCCGCGCCACCTGACGCGCGATTCCGGCCAGCGCCGCGCCGACGTCGCGCGCCTCGCCCTCCAGCGCGTCGCCAAGAATGTGAACCGGCAGGCCCGCGTCGCGGCCGACCGTTGCTGCGGCCTCCAGCGCCATTTGCGGCGTGGCGATCAGGTGGGTTTGGTTGGCGGCGAGACGGGGATCCCCAGGCTTGACGGATTCGCCGCGCCCGCTCTCCAGCAACTCCCACACGGCGGCGGGCGCCTCGACGCCATAGCGTTGGAGAATGTCGCGCGCATCGGCGCAGGTGGTGGCGTCGGCGACCGTCGGCCCCGAGGCGATGTCGCCGGGCGCGTCGCCGGGCACGTCGGAAATCAGCAGCGACACGACCTTGGCCGGAGACGCCATCGCCGCGAGGCGGCCGCCCTTGATGGCCGAGAGATGGCGCCGCACGCAATTGATCTCGGAAATGCTGGCGCCGCACGCCAGCAGGGCGCGGTTGACCGCCTGCTTGTCGTCCAGCGTCAGGCCCGGCGCGGGCAGGGCCATCAAGGCGGAGCCGCCGCCCGACAGCAGGCACAATACGACGTCTTCAGGACCGGCGGCGGCGGCGATCTCCGCGATGCGACGCGCGGCCGCGACGCCGGCCGCGTCGGGCACGGGATGCGCGGCTTCGACGATTTTTATGCGCGCGCAGGGGGCGGCGTAGCCGTAGCGCGTGACCACCAGGCCGGACAATTCGCCGGGCCAATGCGCCTCCACCGCCCGCGCCATTTCCGCCGAAGCCTTGCCCGCACCCAGCACGATCAGGCGGCCCTTCGGCGCTTCCGGCAGAAAGGGCGGCAGGCGCCGCATCGGCTGCGCGGCGGCGATGGCCGCGTCGAACATGCGTCGGAGAAGGGCGCGTGGGTCTGGGGTCATCGGCTCCGGGCTCGCCCTCAACTTGGGTCGGCGCGCCGAACTTGCCAGAGCGCGCCCGGCTTGACCAGACTCCCGCTAGCGCCGGGCGCCCGCGCGCACCTGCGCCACCACTTTGGCGAAGCCGTCGCGGTCGAGCGGCTGCGCGATCTTGTAGGGACCGACCAGGAACACCGGCGTTCCCTGCAGGCCGAGCGCCTCGGCCTGCTCGCCGTTGCGTTTCAGCAGAGCGGTGATCTCGGCGTCATGGGCGTCGAGATCGGCCTGCAGGCGCGTCATGTCCACGCCGGCGGCGGCGACCGCTTGCGTCATGTCGTCCTCGGCGCGGCGCCGGCCGGACATCGCCATCAGCGCCGCATGGGCCGCGCCGTAACGCCCCTGATAGCCCGCCGCCAGCGCCAGCTTGGCGCCATGGACGGAGGTCTGCGACAGAATCGGCCAATCCTTGTAAACCAGCCGCACATGGCCGTCGCGCCGCGCCATGGCGTCGAGTTCCGGCGTGGCCTTTTTGCAGAACGGGCAATTGTAATCGAGAAAGGCGACGATGGTGACATCGCCTTTGGGATCGCCGCCGACCGGCGCCTCGGGATCGTCGAGAATGGCCTTGACGTCGACCTGCGCGCGCGCCGCGCCGGCGCCGGTCAGCGCGAGCAGGCCGAGGCCGGTCAGATGAAGCATCAGACGACGGTGGATCATTCTCTTTCCTTTCGCTGGTCAGTCCTGCGTGACGGTCTTGAGCTTGCCGACGCCGAGCATGTTGAGCGCCGCCGATTCATAAAAAGGCTCGCTCTCGCCCTTGCGCATCTTGCGGATGAAATATTTCTCAAAGCCGATTTTCGCGGCGTGGACCCAGCGGCCCGAGGCTGACCAGTTGACATTGCGCGGCGGAATCTGCGGCTGGGCGATGAAGGCGACGCCGCTGTCGCCGAAATCGGCGAGGCAGACCGCGTTCCAGGTTCCCTGGAATTTGGCCTTGCCGCCGCGCAGGATCTCGCCGATGTTGCGGGCGGTGGCGCTCACCATGCTCTCGATCATGAAGCCGGTTTTCGGCACGCCGCACGGCACCGGCGTCGGGTCCATCGGCGGGATGGCGACGCAGACGCCTACCGCGAAGATTTCGGGATATTTCGCGTTCTGCTGGTGCTTGTCCACCAGCACGAAACCGCGCGGATTGACCAGCCCGTCAATGCCGCGCAGCGGCTTGATTCCGCGAAACGCCGGCAGGATCATCGCATAGCCGAACGGCAGTTCATGCGTCTTCCGCACCGCGCCGTCGTCGGCGACCTCCTCAACCGTCATCTTGCCGTCGTCCACTTTGGCGATGCGGGCGCTGGCGATCCATTTGATGTGTTTTTCGCGCAATTCGCTTTCGAGCAGCGTCTTGGTGTCGCCGACCCCGTCGAGTCCGAGATGGCCGACATAGGGTTCAGGCGTCACATAGGTCATCGGAACCTGATCGCGGATCTTGCGACGGCGCAGCTCGGTTTCGAGAATGAAGGTGAATTCGTAAGCCGGGCCGAAGCAGGAGGCGCCCGGCGCCGCCCCCACGATCACCGGCCTCGGGTTCTTGCAGAATTCCTCGAACCCGGCGCCGGCCTGCTCGGCATGGTCGATGTGGCAGACCGAATGGGTGAATCCCTCCGGCCCCAGCCCCGCCACCTCGTCGAAGGCGAGTTCCGGGCCGGTGGCGATGATCAAATAATCGTAGGCGAGCGAGGAGCCGTCCTCAAGATCGATCCGCTTGGCCTCGGGGTCAAGACCGGAGACCGGCACGGCCTTGAAATGGATGCCGCGCCGCGAGAAGGTCGGGGCGAGGTCGATCTCGACCGATTCCCGCGTGCGCCAGCCTACGGCCACCCAGGGGTTGGACGGCACAAAATGATAGATTGGGTCGCGCGTGACCACGGTCAGCCGGTCTTCCGGCCGCATCTGGTCCTTCATCTCATAAGCCATGATGACGCCGCCCAGCCCGGCGCCCATGATCACGATCTCAGCCATGTTTCCCTCCCAGCCGCGGCGGTTTCGCCGTCTTGCTGAGATCATCATATTCGAATTTATCTAGATGTACAGGAGGGCGCTGGCTTCCCGGCGACTTTGCGTTACGGCGCGGGCGAAATCAGCGCGCCGGATGTGGCGATGTAGGGATAGCGGCAGGAGCCGAAATCAACCGTCTCGCGCGAAACCGCGTAAATCTGGCGCAACAACTCCTGCAAATTGCCGCTGACCATGGTTTCCGACAGCGCGCCGCG
Organism: Rhodoblastus acidophilus; assembly: GCF_900187365.1. Taxonomy (GTDB): domain Bacteria; phylum Pseudomonadota; class Alphaproteobacteria; order Rhizobiales; family Beijerinckiaceae; genus Rhodoblastus; species Rhodoblastus acidophilus. The sequence continues at coordinate 571,100 of NZ_FYDG01000001.1, read as the reverse complement.
GATCTCGCCATCCTCGATATAAAACGAGTTCTTCGCCACCCCGGCGAAATCGAGCGCGCTGTTGGGAATTCCACCGGAAAAACGCGCCAGCAGAACGCCACGCTTCACCCCCGCGACGATGTCGGACAGGGCCTTGTCGCCGCCCGGCACGACGAAATTCTGCGCGCCGGCGGTCTGGGGCCGCTCAAGTTTGCGCGCCATGAAGAAATCCACCAGGAATTCGTTCAGCACGCCGCCGCGGATCACGTCGAGATCCTGCGTCGGCGCGCCGTAGGAATCGAAATCGGCGCCGCCCGCGAAGGTCGCGCCGCGCGGGCGGTTGAGCAGCGAGAAGCAGGGAGGCGCCACCAACGCGCCGCGCTTGTCCTTGAACGGCGAGGTGCCCGCGAACAGCGCATGGCCCGAAAGCGCCCCGGCCAGCGGGCCGATCAGCGTGTCCGCCGCATCCGGGGTCAGGATCAGGTCGCCGACGAATTTTTGCGGCGCCGGTTTGGTGTCGAGCGAAAGCGCGGCCTCGTCGAGCAGCCGGCGCAGCGAACCCGACGCCAGCAGGTCGGCGCAAGGCTCGAAACGCTGCCATCCCGTGTGATTGAACGAAGTGGTCCGGCCAGCGTCGCGCGCCGCAAACATCAGCCCGAACGAATGGACGCCGCGCCGGGTGACATGGCGCAGGCCGCGCGAATTGGCGAAGCCGGTTTCGGCGTCGGTGAAGGCGTAGAGCGCGCCGTCGGTGACGATTTTTGGATGCTGCTCCGCGAGGGCCGCGCCGAATTCCGTCATGGCCGCCGACATGGCCGCCCGGTCTGGGCGCTCGGGGCCATAATCGGTCGCCAGCGAATCGAAACCTTCGGCGACGCCATTGGCCGGGTCGGGAACGCCGGCCTCGGCGGCGGCGAGGGCGGCGGCGACGGCTTCGTCGAGATCGGCGCCGCGCGCGCCGGTCAGGCTGGCCGAACCGCGCTTGCCCGCGCGAAACACGGTCAGGTCGATGCGCAGGCTGTCCACGCTGCGCGCCAAACTGGCGCGGCGGCTGGAATAATCGATCTCGAAATAGCTCGTGCGCGCGGCGGCGGCTTGCGCCTCGTCGGCCCCCGCTTTTTTCGCCCGCGCCACCGCCTCGGCGGCCAAATCCTGCGGCGCGCTCATGAGCGTCCCCCCACATGCACCCGGCATTTGATCGCGGGGCCGCCCATGCCCACGGTGATCGGCTGTTTCTTGCCGCACCAGCCCGACGGCGACCACGACAGCGTCGGGCCGACATGGGTCACGCTTTTCAGCATGTCGAAGGCGACCCCGGAAATGGTGGTGTCGCGGAGCGCGCGCCCGAGCTTGCCATTGCGGATTTCCCGGCCGCAATTGACGCCGAACATGAATTCCCCGGTCAGATCCGCCTGTCCGTTGGTGGCGCGGCGGAAATAATAGCCATGCTCGATGGCGCCGATCATGTCGTCGAGCGGATCGTCGCCCGGCAGGATGCAGGTGTTGCGCATGCGGATCAGCGGCTCGTCGGAAAAGGCGAAGGCGCGGGCGTTGCCGGCGGGTGCGGCGCCCAGCCGCTGCGCCGTGTCGCGATTGTGCATGAATGTCTTCAGCACGCCCTTCTCGATCAGCAGCGTATCGGCGCAGGGCGTGCCCTCGTCATCGACATGGATGGCGAAGCTCGACCGCCCGTCCGGCCCGCGCCCGCCGAAATCGCCCAGCGTAATCTTCTCGCTGGCGACGCGTTGGCCGAGCCGGTCGCCGGCGATCGAGCCGGCCAGCACCAGATCGGCTTCGCAGGTATGGCCGACGGCTTCATGGGCGAGAATGCCGGCGACATTGGAATCCAGCACGACGTCCTGCGGTCCCGCCTCGCAGAACGCCCCTTCGGCCTTGCGCCTGAGATCGTCATAAAGCGCGTCGATGCGCGCCAGCAAACTATCGACGTCGGCGAGATGGTCCTCGATTTCGCCGAAGCCGCCCATCGCGTCATAGAGATCGACGATGCCGTCCTTCGCCTCCAGCGCGAGGCTGACATGGAAGATCACGCGCGGGACGGCGGAAAAGGTCTCGGCTCCGCCGGAGGTCGCCAGCGCCTTTTCGCTGCAGAACAGCGTCAGGTTGAGGTCGCGGGTGACGAGATCGGGATATTTGGCGGCGATGGCGGCGTCGAGCGTGCGGAACAGCTCGACCCGCTCGGCGGCGGTGAATTTTCGGGCGTCAGTGCGGCGATAATCGAACAGGCCGCGTCCGGGCGCGGCGGGCGCCAGCGGCTGCGCCCCGGCGCGCGGCGCGAGTTCGGCGTTTTCGGCGGCGCGCCGCAAAGCCCGGTCGAGGGCGTCGGCGGAATCGTCGGGCAGGGCGGCGAAGCCAAAGGCGCCGTTGCGGAATACCCGCGCGGAAATCCCGCTGCTGCGCGCGCGCTGGTTGGCGAGCAGCACGCCCTGGCGCATGGTCATCGACACGGTTTCGTTGGCGTGCCAGCGCAGCGCAGTCTCCACGCCGGACGCCTGCGCCTTGGCCGCAAGTTGGGGAAGCATCGAGACCCTTTCAGCACGCGCCGACCGCGCGGGGCGGCGGTTCAGCGATAGGTCGATCATATGAATCTTCCGCAAACATGCCAGCCGGATTGACGCGCCCGCCTGGGACGCGCGAAAATCGGACGATCACGTTCGGGTTCGGGTTCGGGTTCAGTGCGTCGTTATCTCAAACAGGTTCAGCTTGGATTTTTCGCCTTGGCGGCGCTGGTGACGGCGGCCGCCGGCGTGGTGATTCTGTCGCCGGAACTGCCGGGACGGTCGGCAGCGCCGACACAGAAGCAGCCGGATCAGCCGCAGCCGGCGCGCGAAGCCGCGCCCGAGGCGAAACCCGCCGCCGAGGCGGCGCCGGCCTCGCCGCCGCTTGCGGTCAAGCCGGTGACCACCCAGCCGGTCGCGCTGGAGCCCTCGCCGCCGCCGGAATCGGATCTGGAAAGCGCCTGGGCCGAAAAATTGCGCGAGACGCCGGATTATCGCGGCTTTTTCGACCGCATGCGCGCGTCTTTCCCCGCCGAATGGACCCAGGCCCTGCGCGACGCCGCAGCCGACGACGGATTGCGCAAGCCCGAGGGCGTCGATCTGCTGATGAGCCTCGCGGTGCAGGCGGCGCGGGTCAAGAGCGGGCTGGTCGCCGCCCGCGCCGGCGCCCCGGCGCTCGACCGGCTGTTCGCCAGCCAGCTGGCGGTGGCGCGCCAGCTCGCCGCCGGCGATTCCGCCCTGTGCCTCGATTTTCTCAACGGCGCCGCCGCGCAAAGCTTGACCCAGTTCGCGGCGAGCCATCGGCCGCTGATGGCCAATCAGGCGCTCGCCGGGCTTGAGGCGATCGACGATGGCGGCCGCGCCGCCATTCAGCGCCAGCCCCCGACCCAGGCCGATTTCGACCTGCTGGAAAAGGCGTTGCGCGCCAAGGGCCTGTCCGCCGACGCCATCGCCCTGCTGCTCGACGGCAAGGCGCCGGCCACCCCCATTCCCGACGATCAGGCCTGCCGCAACGGCGTCGCTTATCTGGAGACGCTGGCCAACCTCGACGAGCCCGCGCGGATGCGGCTTTACGCGCTGGCCGTGCAGTTGATGGCGCGCGATTAGGTCTCCGGCGGGACCGATTCGCACACGGGTTTGCGGCGCCAATGACCGTAGCGCCAGGGGCGTAGCGGATCGGCGCCGGGCGAAACGGTTTTCGGGACCGGATCAAAGCCGGAATCGCCCCAGGGATGGCAGCGGCACAGGCGCGACAGGCCCATCCAGCCGCCCGCCCAAAGGCCATGGCGGTCGAGCGCCTCGTCCATATAGGCCGAGCAGGTCGGCAGATAGCGGCACTGCCGTCCGATCAGGCCGGACAAGGTCAGCTGATAGAAGCGAATCAGCCCGCGCGCCGCGAGGCGGGGCCAGCTTGCCGGCTTGAACACGAGATTTCCATTCCGCTGGACGTTCCGGCACTGTTGCAAGAAAACGACGCGTGCGACAATCCCTCCACGCGAGCCGGCCGGCGACTGTTCACTGCCGTGGTCCACTGTTACAACCGAAGGAATCAGGAGATTCCGTTTTGAAATTCGCTGCTCGAAATATCCTCTGCCTGTTGGCGACAGGCGCCGCATGCGCGGCCCAGGCGGCGGATTTGCCGTCCTCCAAGGCGCCGGTCACTCCCGCGCCAGCGCTTGAGGACTGGTTCGTCACCGTTTCCGGCCAGGTCAGCTTCGGTCCGTCCTATCCGGGCGCCCGCCGCTACGATTTCTCCGGCATCCCCGGAATCAGCCTGCGCCGCGTCGGCGAAAAGGCGCCGTTCAGCACGCCAGACGACGGATTCAACTTCTCTTTCTACAGCGACGACCTGTTCCGGTTTGGCGCGGTCGGCCGTCTGGTCGGCGACCGCTCCAGCCGCGACAACAATGCGCTCCGGGGCCTGCGCTACGTGCCCTACAGCCTGGAGCTCGGCGGCTTCGGCGAAATCACCCCGACGTCCTGGTCGCGGCTGCGCGTGGAATTGCGTCAGGCGGTGACCGGACATGACGGTCTGGTCGCCACGGTCGGCGGCGACGTCTGGCAGAGCTGGCGCGGCTTCACCCTGTCGGCCGGCCCGCGCTTCTATTTCGGCAACGACAAATACGCCAAGTCCTATTTCAGCGTGTCGCAGAACGACGCCGTGGCCAACAACGCGCTGGGCGGCAAGCTTTACCGTTACGACGCGACCGGCGGCCTGACGGCGCTGGGCGCCACCACGGCGCTGCGCTACGAAGTCAACAACGACTGGCGCGCCACCGCCTTCGCCAATTACCAGCGCCTGACCGGCAGCGTCGCCGACAGCCCGCTGGCGTATAGCCCCGGCAATGGCGACCGCAACCAGTGGACCTATGGTCTGGGAGTGGCTTACCGCTTCCGCACCACCGGACAGTTCATCCCCGGCTTGTTCTGAGCCGGCTGGAACGCCCGTTGAAAACCCGCCGGAAACGGCGGGTTTTTTGTTGGCTCGGCGCGAGCCGGCGACGGCGCTCGCGGGTTGCGCGCGCCGACGTCCGCGCGCGCAAGAGCGACGCGACGGGCGCGCCCGCGTTTCAACAGGATTGTCGCAAGGCTTGTGAGGGCTGGACGTCGCGCCGCTCTCAGTAGCGGCGCTTCAGATGGTCTTCCAGATAGACCAGCGCGGCCTGTCGGTCGGCGTCGTTGGCGGCATGGATCGCCTGCTCGTATTGCGCCCGGATCCAGTCCTGCGTCTTGCCGCCGGCGCCTTCGCGGGCGAGCGTCATCCACATCAGGCCGCGCGCGCGTTGCGCCGGAACGCCGTCGCCGGAAAACAGCAGCTGGCCGAGCAGCGCCTGCGATTCGACATGGTTCTTCTCGGCCGCGAGATTGAGCCAGCGCGCCGCCTGCATGTGATTCCTCGGCACGCCGGCCGCGCCGTCGAGATAGAGCCGAGCCAGTTGATACTGCGCGTTGGAATCGGAGAAATGCGTGGCGGCGTACATGAACAGGCGCTGGGCCGCCTCCGCGTCGGCTTGCAGCCGGTTGCCGGAAATGCCCTTCAGGTTGAACAGGCCGACCGCGACAAAGGCGCTGGCGACCACCGACTTCTCACGCCAGTTGGCGGTGTCCTCGTCATAATTGTCGACAATGCCCTGAAAATATTGGTAAGCTTTGTAATCGTCGCGGGGCACGCCGTCGCCGTCCGCATACATTCGGCCGAGCTTCCACTGCGCCAGCGCCTCTCCGCCGGCGGCGGCGTATTTCAGCGCCTCGACCGACGAGGCGGGGTTGCCCGAGCGATAGCTTTCAAGCGCCGATTGCAGCGCCTGATGGGGGTCCTTGAACATTTGCAAGGGCTTGGCGGCGGCGAGCGCGGATGTCTCGGGGCCGTCGAACGCCAGCCCGGCGGGCGATAGCGCGGCCGTGATAAAGGCGCCTGCAGCAGCAGCCAGAAAAACACGCCGATACGCGGCCATCGCCTGTTTCCTCTCGGGGTCGTCCGCCCCCCCTTGGGGGCCGGGCCCGTCACGTTAAAAACTAGCCTGAGCTAGCGTCCAGTTTATGGCTGAATCGCGGCGAAGCCCGCGCAATAACGAAGGGAAACGCGTTTGAACCCGTCTTGTTGCGCAGCAGACACAGATTCCTCGCGCCCGCCAAACGGGCGAAGCCGGCGCCTATTCCGCCGCCTGGGTCCACGGCGCGCCGTTCAGGGCGCAGAGCAGTGCGGGCAGGGCGTCGGCGGCGACGGGGCGGCTGAACAAAAAACCCTGCGCCTCGCTGCAGCCTTCGCGCTGCAACGCCTCGAACTGCCCCTCGGTTTCCACGCCCTCCGCCACCACGGTCATGTCGAGCCCGTCGCACATGCTGGCCACGGCCTTGATGATGGCGTTGCTCTTGCGCGACTGGTCGAGTTCGCAGGTGAAGCTGCGGTCGATCTTCACCTTGTCGAACGGAAACGCCTGCAGATAGCTCAACGACGAATAGCCCGTGCCGAAATCGTCCATGGCGATGCGCACCCCCAGCGCCTTCAAGCTCTGCAGGATGGCCAGCGTGGCCTCCTTGTCCTTGATCAACACGTTTTCCGTGATCTCGATCTCCAGCCGGCCGGGGCTCAGGCCGGTGTCGCACAGCGCGCCGGCGATCTGCGCCACCAGATGGCGCGACTGGAACTGCACCGGCGAGAAATTCACGGCGAGCCCGACGCCGGGCGGCCAGCGCGTGGCGTCGGCGCAGGCCCGCCGCAACACCCATTCGCCAAGCTCCACGATCAGTCCGATCTCCTCGGCGACCGGGATGAACAGATCGGGCGCGAGCAGCCCGCGCTCGGGATGGCGCCAGCGCAGCAGCGCCTCAAACGTCTTCACCCGGCGCGTTTCCACATCCATGATCGGCTGGTAGAACAATTCGAACTGCCCCTCGGCGAGGGCGCGGCGCATGTCCAGTTCGAGCAGGCGGCGCTCCTGCAGGCGGCGGTTCATCGCCGGCTCGAAATAGCGCCAGACGCCGCGCCCGTCCGCTTTGGCGCCATAGAGCGCCATGTCGGCGGCGCTGAGCAGGCTCTCGGCCTCGCCGCTGTCCTCCGGCGAGAGGGCGATGCCGATGCTGACGCCGACCACGATCTTCTGGCCGTCGATCTCGAACGGCGCCGACAGGATGTTGATGACGCGCCGGGCCAGCGACGAGGCCTCCTGCGGATCGAGCAGGCAGCACTGGATGATGGCGAATTCGTCGCCCCCGAGCCGGGCCAGCGTGTCGGTCTCGCGCAATTCGGCGCGCAGCCGGGCGGCGGCCGCCACCAGCAACCGGTCGCCGACCGGATGGCCCAGCGTGTCGTTGACCTCCTTGAAACGGTCGAGATCGAGGCAAAGCAGGGCGAAGCGGATTCCGCGCCGCGCCCGCGCCAGCGCCTCCTCCAGCCGCGTGCGGAACAGCGCGCGATTGGGCAGGCCGGTGAGGGCGTCGTGGTTGGCGGCGTGCGTCAGGCGTTGCTCCGCCTCGCGGCGTTCGGTCACGTCGATGCCGACCCCGATGGAGGTCGTCGCCTTGCCGTCCGGCCCGAAACTGTAGCGGGCGCGCAGTTCGATGTAGCGCAGCCGGCCGGTGCGCGGACACAGGGTGCGGTAATCCAGGCTGACGCCCGGCTCGTTGTTGTCAAAAGCCTTGCGCAGCCGCCGGGCGACGCGGTCGCGGTCTTCCGGCAGAATGGTTTCGAGCCAGTCCTCGGTCCGAATCGGCGCGTCGCCGTCGGGCAGGGCGAGAACCTTGCGGCCGGCGGCGTCGGCGTGGATCAGCCCCGAGGCGACGTCGCGGCGCAGGGTGGCGATGCGGCCGATCGCCTGGCCCATTCTCAGCAGGTCCGCCTGCTCGCGGACCTTGGCGTCGGCGCGGCGGGCCTCGGTCGTGTCGAGCAGAACGGCGACGCCGCGCAGGGGCGCGCCCGTCGCGTCGCGCGCGACCACGATGGCGTTGAGCCGCGCCCAGACGATCTCGCCGTCCGGCAGGACGTGGCGCACTTCGCCTTCCCAGCGGCCCTTTTCGGTCATGCTTCGGACGAATTCCGGCATGATATGCGCGACGTCTTCGGGGGGCTGCACATCGGCCGGCCCCAGGGTCAGAACCTCCGCCTCGCTGCGGCCGAGCATGGCGCACATGCGGGCGTTGACGCGCGTGAACTTGCCGGTGCGGAGGTCCGTCTCCGCGACGCCGGCCATTTCCGTCGCGAATAAACCCTCGATCATCACGGCGTCCGCGTGGCGCGCCGCGCGCCAATTCCTCAACCTGCGCCAGAGCTGCTTCATCGCGTCGCCACCATGCCAGACGACGTCCCGAGGAGGGCGCCGCAATCATGAGCTTCTGACATGAAGCGCGGAAGGCGCCGCAGCATTGCGGCCAGAGCGTTGAAGCGTAATTGTGAAAGGTGAATGCGGCGCCAACGGAAATAGTAAAGCTTGCGCTAAATCGCCTGATCGAAGCGCCGCTCCGGGTTCGAGGCGGGCGAGGCGCCGGCCCCGGAACAGGCCTGCTCCGCGTCCGGAATGGCGAGGCGGAACGCGGTCCCCGCGCCCGGTTGGCTCTCCAGCGTGATGCGCCACCCGTGCCGTTCGCAGATCGCGGCGCAGATGGCCAGACCGACGCCCGCGCCCTTGACCCCGTTCGTCCCGCGCAAGCGGACGAACGGCTCGAACACGCGCGCCTGGTCCTCCTCGGCGATTCCCACGCCATTGTCGGAAAAACGCAAGAGCACGCCGCCGCCCTCCGCGACGGCGGTGAGGGCGATTTCGGGCGCCGCGCCGGGGCGGCGATATTTGATCGCATTGGTGAGCAGATTGACGAACACCTGCTCGACCAGGGTCTCGTCGCCGCGCAGCGTCGGCAGCGTCCCGATCGTGATCGCGGCCCCGCTTTCCTCGATGGCGGCGGCGCAGGTCTTGACCACACGCTCCATCACCGCGTTGAGGTCGAACGGCGCCGTGGACAGCGGACGGTTGGCGGCCTCGGAGAATGTCAGCAGCTTGTTGATCAGGACGCGCAGACGCCCGGCCGACTGGCGCATCACCTCAAGGCAATAGGCCGCTTGGTCGCTGATGTCGCCCGCGCATTCCGTCGCGAGCAGATCGGAGAACTGCTGGATTTTGCGCAACGGCTCTTGCAGGTCATGGGCCGCGATATAGGCGTAGCGCTTGAGGCTGTCATTGGCGCGGGCGAGGTCGCGGTTGGCCGCCTCGGCCGCCTCCCATGCGGCATGGCGCTCCGTCACATCCAGCGAAATGCCCGACATGCGCAAGGGCGCGCCCATGGGGTCGCGCTCGACGCGGCCGAAAATCTCGATCCAGCGCAGGCCGCCGCCGGGGGCGGGCACCCGGTATTCGCTGTGGTAGTCAGCCGCGCCCGGTGCCAGCGCGGCGCGCACCGCCCGTTCCGCCTGGTCGCGATCGTCCTCCAGCAGGCTGGCCAGCCAATTGCCGAAGGAGGGCAGGTCGCGGGCGGGGTGGAGACCGTGCAGGGCGAAGAAATGCGGGTCCCAGGACGAGGTCATGGTCTGGCAGTCCCATTGCCATGTGGCGGCGCGCGCCCCCTCCAGCGCGAAACGCAGCCGCGCCTCGCTCACGCGCAGGGCGTGCTCGTTGCGCGTTTGCTCCGTGACGTCGCGCAGGATTTTCGAGGCGCCGATCACGCGGCCGTCGGCGTCGCGCAGCGGCGAAATGGTCAGCGCCACGTCGAGCGTCCGTCCGTCCTTGGTCATGCGCTGGGTGCGATAATGCGTGGCGCGCGCGCTGGCGCGCACTTGCGCCAGAATGGCGCTTTCCTCGGCGATCCGCAGCGGCGGGAACAGCAGCGTCACCGGCCGCCCGACAATGTCCTCGGCGCGATAGCCGAGGATGCGCTCCGCCGCGGGATTCCAGCTGGTGATGCGGCCGTCGAGCGTTTTGGTGATGATCGCGTCGTCGGAGGAATCCACAATGGCCGACTTCAGCTGCTCAAGCACATGCGCGCGGGTCGTTTGCGCCAGCGACACCGCCCAGACGCGCGCGAGCAGTTCCGTCAGCCCCACGGTCAGGGCCGAGTTCAAGACGAACAGGGCCAGCGCGGCCACGTCGCGGCCGCTCTGGACGGGCGCGACGGCGCTCAGCACGATCAGGGCCGAGGCCGCCGCCGCCGTCGTTCCCATCGCCGGCGGGCCGGCCAGGGCGGCAAGGCTGACGGCTGGAATGAAGGTGATGAATGGCGTTTGCCGCGAAACGCCGAAAAGCGCCAGATGCGCCGCCCAGCCGGCGCAGGCGGCGGCGAGGCCGGCGGCGATGCAGAACCAGGACGGCAGCTCGGCGCGCGAGCGGACGAGCGCGCGCGCGAGGCTCGCAGCCCAAGGCGCCAAGCCCGGCGTCGCCAAGCCGGGAGTCGCCAAGCCCGGAGTCGCAAGGTCTGGCGTCGCAAGGTCTGGCGCGTCGCTGGACGGTCCGTGGGGCGGCTGATGCGGCGTGTCGTCTCGCGGCGTCTGCGGGTCTTGCGCCGGATGAGGCTCCGTCGCCTCTGGCGTGTGGGGCGGAAGAGATTGCGCATTCATTGCCTTAACCCCTCCCGAATTCACGAGTTGGCGGCAGATGCTTGACCTAGCGTAAGTATAAGTGCGGAATTCCGTAGTCTAATTCTACATTAACCTAATTTAAAAATAATAACAATCATTGGGGATCTGCGGGTGGCTCCGCTCGATGCTTGTCGAAGCGGCGCGCTGTGGGAATTGAAGGAGATGCGCCCGCAGGCCAACGTCCTGATCGTCGATGACGACGAGGAGGACGTCTCTCTGCTGCCGGTGGGCCTGCTGCTGGGCGGTCGGGTTGTCGTTTGGCGCCGCCCGAGGCGTCGGCTGCTGAACCGGCCGTTCATTCTGCTCTTTGGACTCGACGCGCCGAACTGGCGCCGGCCGCCTGCGAGGCCAGCGCGTTCGATTATCTGTTCAAGGCCAGCCTCCGCGTCGAAGCGCTCGACGAGGCCGCGCTGCGGCTGTTGCGCGGCCCCGCCTTTGCCACCTGATGCGGCAGCGCCCTCAGCCCAGCAGTTTGAGCGCGGCCTGCATCTTCTCGACGCGCGCCACGGCGTCGGCCCGGCGCTCCTGGTTCTCCTCGACCACCTCTTCCGGCGCGCGGCGCAGGAAATCGGCGTTGCCGAGCTTGGCGTCGATCTTGCCGATCTCCTTGTGCTCGGCGGCGATGGCTTTTTGCAGCCGCGCGCGCTCGGCGGCGAAGTCGATCACGCCCGCCAGCGGCAGCGCCAGCACGGTGCCGCGCGACACCACCTGCACCGCCTGCGCCGGCGCCGCGTCGGCGAACGAAATCTCCGACAGCCGCGCCAGCCGCTTGAGCGTCTCCTCCCAGCGCCGCGCATGGGCCTGGTCGGTCTCGGAGGCGGCGACCAGAACCAGCGGAATCTGCGCGGCGGCGGGCACGTTCATTTCGGCGCGCACCGAGCGCACCTGCGACACCAGATCGACCACGCGGCCGATTTCGGCCTCGGCCTGGGCGTTCTCCAGCCCCTTGAGATCGGGCCAAAGCGTCAGCGCCAGCACGCTCTCGCGCGGGTTGCGCTCGCCGGCGATGGCCCACAGCTCCTCGGTGATGAAGGGCATGAACGGATGCAGCAGTTTCGCGCTCTGGTCGAGCACGAAGGCGATGGTCTCGCGCGTCTCCTGCTTGGCCGGGCCGTCCTCGCCCTGCAGCAGCGGCTTGGCCAGCTCAAGATGCCAGTCGCACAGAATGTTCCAGACGAAGCGATAGGCGGCCTGCGCGGCGTCGTTGAAGCGATAGGCGACGAGCGCCGCTTCGACCTCGGCCACGGCGCGCGCCGTCTCGCCGAGAATCCATTTGTTCAGCGTCTCGTTGACCCGCATCGCGTCGAAGCCCGGCCGCGCGAAGCACTGGTTCATCTCGGCGAAGCGCGCGGCGTTCCACAGCTTGGTCGCGAAATTGCGATAGCCCTCGACGCGGCTGGTGGCGAGCTTAATGTCGCGGCCCTGCGCCGCCATCGCCGCCAGCGTAAACCGCAGCGCGTCCGCGCCATAGCTGTCGATCAGTTGCAGGGGGTCGATGACGTTCCCCTTCGACTTCGACATTTTCGCGCCCTTCTCGTCGCGCACCAGCGCGTGGAGATAGACGGTCTTGAACGGGACCTTCTTCATGAAGTGCAGTCCGAACATCATCATCCGGGCGACCCAGAAGAAGATGATGTCGAAGCCGGTCACCAGCACATCGGTGGAATAGCGCTGCGCCAGATCGTTCGGCTCGTCCGGCCAACCCAGCGTGGACATCGGCCACAGGCCCGAGGAGAACCAGGTGTCGAGCACGTCCTCGTCGCGGGTGAGCAGGCCCGCCGACTTCTCGGCGTCGCTGGCGAGCGCGTCGGCCTCGGAATCGCTGTAAATCCCACGCTTGACCGCATCGGCGAGGGCGTCGGCCAGCGCTTCCTCCTCGGTCTCGGCGACATAGACCGAGCCCCAGGGCGCATACCACGCGGGGATCTGGTGCCCCCACCACAATTGCCGCGAAATGCACCAGGGCTGGATGTTCTCCAACCAGTCGAAATAGGTCTTTTCCCAGTTCTTCGGCACGAAAACCGTGTCGCCCTTGCGCACGGCGGCGAGGGCTTCCACGGCCAGGGCTTTGGCGTCGACATACCATTGGTCGGTGAGCCACGGCTCGATCACCACGCCGGAGCGGTCGCCGTGCGGCACCTGATGCTCATGCGACTCAACGGTCGCCACCAGGCCGCGCGCGTCCATGGCCGCCAGCACCGCCTTGCGCGCCTCCTCGCGGGTGAGGCCGTGCAGGCTCTCCAGCGTCTCCGCGAGATCGTCGTTCTCGATCACGCCCTGAAGGAACGCCTCGTTCTCGCGCACCAGAATCCGCGCTTCGGCGTCGAGAATGTTGATCAGCGGCAGGCCATGGCGGGCGCCGACCTCGAAATCGTTGAAATCGTGCGCCGGGGTGATCTTCACCGCGCCCGAACCCTTCTCTGGGTCGGAATATTCGTCGGCGACGATGGGAATCAGGCGCCCGACCAGCGGCAGCACCACCTTGCGGCCCTGCAGATGGGCGTAGCGCTCATCGTCGGGATGCACGGCGACGGCGGCGTCGCCCAGCAGCGTCTCCGGCCGGGTGGTCGCCACCACGATATATTCTTCGGTGGCGCGGCCGTTCTCGTCGGCCAGCGGATATTTGAAATGGTAGAGATGTCCCTTGACGGTCTGCGCCACCACCTCGATGTCGGAGACGGCGGTCAGCAGCTTCGGGTCCCAGTTGACGAGGCGCTTGTCCTTGTAGATCAGGCCGGCGCGATAAAGCTCGACAAACGCCTTGAGCACCGCCTTGGACGAGCCGGCGTCCATGGTGAAACGCTCGCGCGACCAGTCGCAGGAAGCGCCGAGGCGCTTGAGCTGGTTGACGATGGCGCCGCCGGATTCCGCCTTCCACGTCCAGACTTTCTCCAGGAATTTCTCGCGCCCGAGCGTACGGCGATCAGGCTCCTTGGCGGCGGCGAGACGGCGCTCCACCACCATTTGCGTGGCGATGCCGGCGTGATCGGTGCCAGGCTGCCACAGCACGTCGCGGCCGCGCATGCGCTCGAACCGGCACAGAATGTCCTGCAGCGTATTGTTGAGCGCATGGCCCATGTGCAGCGAGCCGGTGACGTTGGGCGGCGGAATCACGATTGTGAAGGTTTTCGCGCCGGCCCTGTCCGCGCGGCCGGCGCGGAAGGCGCCGACGCGCTCCCATTCCGCCGCGATGCGGCTTTCAACGGCGGCGGGATCGAATGTTTTTTCCATCATTTTGGCGGACCGGCTCGGATTTTGGCGTGGGCCGCACAAAAACCGACGGGGACGCGCAAGTCAACGGATTCATCGCCGCAAACGACGCGGTCACTCCGCGGGCATCACAACGCAAGCCTGCTCTTGCCGTTTTTCTTGCCGCGCGCGGTGGGCGCGCAGCAATCCGGCGACCACCCGTTCGCACCGAGCCCGGATCGCCCAGGGCGCGACGAAATCGAGAAACTCCATGCTCAGCGAGGCGCAGGCGAGATCCACCAGCAAGGCCTCGCCGGCGCTGTCCAGATAGCGGAAGGGCGCGATCGCTTCGACGATCATGGCGTCGATTCGGTCTCTTTCGCGGGCGATGTCGCACATGGGTCTGACTTTCATTTGTTGTTACTGAAGGGGTTCTTCGTCGCAAAGGCGCACGATCACGTCGACGCCGACGATGCGATAGCCGGGCGGCGCGACGACGCGCAGGTCGCGGGTCACGTCCTCGGGAATGTCTTCGAGGCGCTGGCGGCGGGTGTCAAAATAATGGGAGTGCGGCCCGGTGTCGGTGTCGTACCAGACCGTCGAGCCATAGACGGCGATTTCGCGAATCAGGCCGGCGCCGACGAATTGCCGGAGGGTGTTGTAAACCGTCGCCAGCGACAGCGGCATGTCGAGCGCCCGCGCCTCGCTGTGCAGTTGCTCGGCCGTCACATGGCGGTCGCCGGCCACGAACAGCAGGCCGGCCAGACTGATGCGCTGCCGGGTCGGGCGCAGGCCCGCCGTGTGCAAACGCTGCCGGATCATCCGCGCCAGCGGGCCGCCGCGCCAGTCATAGGCGATGCGCGCCCGGGATTTATCGCCGCCAAAAGTCTCCATCGCTTCCATCCGCGAAACAAGGTCTTGCGGAACTCAAGCTAACAGCGGCCGGGCGGGCGGCGAAATGAATAGCGAAAAATTTGAACGGTTCTAAAAACTGCCGCGAGACGCGGCGGGGCGCTTCACCCTTTGGGGCCGCGCGCCACGCGCTCGATCTCGGCCCGCACCAGACGCTCCACCACATTGGGCAGATTGTCGTCGAGCCAGGTCTTGATCATCGGGCGCAGGATTTCGCGCGTCAGGCGCTCGACCATCTCGGGGTCGCGCAGCAGCGCCGATTCGGCCAGGGCCTCAAAGGCGGCGCCGACCTTGGCTTCGCTCGGCCCCGACAGCATCGCCGGTTCGACCCAGTCGAGGCGGGCCGGCGGGGGCGCGGCGGACCGCGCCGGCGCGAGCGGGGACGGCGAAACGGGAGCCGACTTGGCGGCTTCGGCGGCGGACGCTTCCGAGATTCGCGCCACCAATCCGGGCGCCGCGACAGGAGCGCTTTCGGCCGGGACGACGCGAACCGGCGCGAGACCGATCGGCGGCGGCACGCTTGCGCGGAACGACAGCGGCGGCATGTTCATCCCGCCCGTCTCGAAGCTGACGGAGGGGGCGGCCGGTTGCGGCGCGGGATCGGGCGCGACGATGGGCGCAGCGGCCGGTTCGGGCCGCGCCTCCGCCTTCGGCGGCTCCACGGCGGGCGTGAACGACTCAAGCGGAAGGTCGCCGCCTTCGGCGAAATGGTCATCGAGCGACGGCCGCAAGTCGGGCGGCGGCGTGGCGGTCGTTGGCGCGAGGGGGCCGGGAACGTCGTCGAGCCGCAGCGCGAGTTCGCGCAGATTGGGAAGCGGCGGCGGCCGCAGCGGCGATTCGGAACGCCCCTGAAAACGAGCCGGCGCCGCCATGGCCGGGCTAGGCGCCGACCGCTCCGCGGCGACCGGAGGCGGGGAGGGCGCGGCGACCGGCTGTTGCGCCGGCTGTTCCGCCTGGGCGGGCGCAGCGGGGGGCGGTTCGGGCTGGAGGCTGGCGCGCCGGCTGAGCGGCAGGGCGTCATCGTCGGCGATGATTTTGCGGATGGAGGCGAGGATATCCTCCATCGACGGCTCATGGGCCTTTTGCTCGGCCTGCAGGCTAGTCTGACTGGCGTTCGTTGCGTTCATATGGATTCAGACGCTCGCAAGGCTTCGGACGTCAACGACTCGGAAGCGCCGGATCGCCAGCGCTTTCTGGGTTTCTCTGGCGGCGCGACGGAAACCGCGCGCCAAGCGACTCACGCGTGGAGCCGCGCGCCTAAAATGCGCCGCGCTTATTCGCGGCGCAAGTTGAAACCCGCGCTAGTCCTCAGAATTTGCAGAGCCGAAGCGTCAGCCGCCATCGGCCGTGGTCAGGCCGATGAAGCGGTTCTTGGTGCGATCGTAATGATCGGCGGGGTCATAGGCGGGCGTGTTCAGGCCAAGCGTATCGGCCGACAGACGTCCGATCTGGGCGAGCACCGTATAAGAGGCGACAACGCGGTCATGCTGCGCCGAGACCAGCTGAACGCGCGTGTTCAGCAGAGCTTGCTGGGCGTTCAACACGTCGAGCGTGGTGCGCTGGCCGACCTTGGCTTCCTCGCGCACGCCGTTCAGCGCGACCTCGGCCGCCTTGACCGCGGCTTCATAGGCGACGATCGCCGCCTTGGCCGCTTGCAGCTGGCCCCAACTGGTGGAAATGCCGCCGCGCACCGCGACCCGCTGCGAATCGACCGCCAGCCGCGCCTGACCGAGTTGCTCCTTGGCCTGCCGCACGGCGGCGTATTCCTGGCCGCCCTGGTAAAGCGGCACGTTGAGCGTGCCGACCACCGAGGCCGAATTGACATTGTAGCCGGGCTGCCCGCTGCTGTCGACGGAACGGCTCACGGCGCCTTGCACGCCGACGGTCGGCAGCAAGGCGCCCTCGGCCACCTTCACCGACGATTCAGCGGCGTCGACCTGATGCAGCGCGCCGGTGATGGCCGGGTGCTCTTCCAGTCCGACCGCGATCGCCGCCTGGACCGTTTTCGGCAGCAGGCGCTCGACCGGCTGGGCCGGGGCGAGGTTCTTCGGGTCGACGCCGATCTGCCGGCGGAACGAAGCGATGCTGCTTTCGAGACTTGATTGCGCGGCGGCGAAATCGGCGCGGCCCACGGCCAGAGCGGATTCCGCCTGCGCCACGTCGGTGCGCGTCACTTCGCCGACCTGGAAGCGGTCCTGCGTCTGCTGCAACTGGACCTGCAGAACCTTGATGTTGTTGCGGCGCAGGCCGAGCACGGCGGTGTCGCGCAGCACATCCATATACGCGGTGGAGCCGGCCTGAAGCGTGATCAATTCCTGCTGGCGCAGGGTCTCGCGCTGGGCCAGCACGGCCGATTCGGCTTGGCTGACGCCGTTGGCGGTCCGATTGCCGTCGAACAGGGTCTGTGTGACGGTGGCGCCGATCTGGGCGGGATAGGACGCCTGACTGAACTTGCCGCTGGAGCCGGGATAGCCGGACACTTCCTGCCACTGGCGGCCGGCCTGGCCCTGGACGCCCGCCTTGGGCAGCCAGCCCGACTTGGCGGCGGGCACGGTTTCGTCTCGCGCGCGCAAGGCCGCGCGCTGCTGGTTGATGTCGGGGTTGTTACGGTAGGCGCGCGCCAAGGCGCTGGACATGGTCTCCGCCGCCGCCGGACCGACATGCGTCAGCGCCACGAGGGCGACGCCCGCCAGCAAGCGCGAGAAAGAAACACGGTTCAACAGCCCACTCCCAATTCCAGGCAAACCCCGAACAAAACGGAGTCGCAGACTTGTTTTCGATTCACAATTGAGGCCGAACAACTAATTAATCGTCAACCATATGACGCACAGACGCAAGGGGCCGCGCGCGCGGCCGGCGGATTTCGACAGTCTGCGTCAAAAAAGCCACAACAGCGTAGGCGTCAGAACACAAAAGCCGGCGGCGGCGTCAGCGCCGCCACCGGCGCGGCCGAAGCCGAAAACAGAGGGCGCGGCGAGGTCGCGCCGTCGGTGCGGGTGAACAGCGTCGCCATGCCGGTGCGCGCGCCGGGGGCGTCGCCGAGGATGGTCACGAGACGGCCGCCTTCCGCCAACTGGCCGCACAGCGTTTCCAGACCGCCGGAGACCACGCCGTCGACCAGGATCAGGTCGAAGGGGGCGGCGGCGGGCGCGCCCTGTTTCGTCGGGCCGGCGACGCTTTTGGCGTTGGCGAGGCCGAGGCGCTCGAAATTGGCGTGCGCCTTGGCCGACAAAGCGGGATCTTCGTCGAGGCTCGTCACCCGGTCGACCAGCCCCGCGAGCAGGGCCGCCGCATAGCCGGAGGCGCCGCCGACGACCAGCGCGCGATCGGTTTCGCGCACATGGGCTTCCTTCAGCAGGCGGGCGAGAATCAGCGGCGCGGTGAGTTCACGCGCGCTCGTTCCGGTCGTCAGCACACGGGCGTCGGAATAGGCCAGCGAAACATAGGCGTCGTCGACGAAAATCTCGCGCGGCACCGTCCGCATCCGCTCCTGCACGGCGAGATCGCTGACGTCGAAGGTGCGAATCTGCCGTTCGACCATGGTTTCGCGCAGGGCGGCGAAAGGATCTGCGGAGAACGCGAGCGTTTCGGACATGGAGGTCCTCGGAGCGGCCGGCGGAACCCGGCGCAGGGAGTTGAACACGCGTACCTTATACGGGGGCTGCGCGCCGCTGTCCAGAATCGCCGCCCCGCGCGGCGCGCGCGATTGCGGCCGGGCCGCCCTGCCGTTAAGCTCATGCGCCCACGCGCCGGCCTTGCGCGAAAAGGCCACGGCCGGGCTTTCACCAAAACGTCGTAAAGACAGCACTATCTGGGGCTGCGCCGCGCGGGCCACGCGCGCCGGGCCGGGAGTGGACCTGATGAACGAATCTCCGACAGAACCCTTCGAACACGCCGAACATGCGCAGCATGTGGCCCATTCGGGCGACAGCTTCCTCTCGATCGTCTCCATTTCCATCGCCATTCTGGCGGTGCTGGCGGCCACCGTCGGCAGCCTGGAGACGCTGGAGACGGCCAAAGCCTTCGGCGAGAAGAACGCCGCGGTCTTGCTGCAGAGCAAGGCGTCCGACGGCTGGGCCTTTTACCAGGCCAAGAGCGTCAAGCAGAACCTCTACGCGCTGGCGGCGGAGCAGGGCGGCAAACCCGAATACGCCGACAAGGCGCGCCGCTACGACACCGAGCAGAAGGAAATCGAGAAGCAGGCGCGCGAATACGAAAGCCAGTCGCATGAGGCGCTGGAGGCCAGCGAGAAGCACGAGCACCGCCACCATATCCTCACGGTCGCCGTGACGCTGCTGCATGTCGCCATCGCCATCGCCACCATTTCCATCATCATCCGGGGGCGTCGCTGGCCCTGGCATGGCGCGCTCCTGCTCGGCGCGGCCGGAACTGTCGGGGCGATTTTCGCTTACATTTGAGCGGGTTAGATGCCGAAGCGCAAGCGGGGCCGTAAATTGAAGGTTTCGAGGCGCGTCGATTTACCCTAAGTCTCTCCCGGCAGGGCGTTCGTGCGCGCCTGCCGGGAGAGCGTAATGGATGAATTCCAGCTGCATCTGATCAAACCGTCGCATTACGACGATGACGGTTACGTGGTGCAATGGCTGCGCTCGGCGATCCCGTCGAATTCGCTGGCGGCGCTGAACGCCATCGCCCTGGACTCCGCTAGGCGCGCGGCGCTCGGCCCGGACGTCGCGATCGAGATTTTCGTTTACGACGAAACCAACCGGCGGATCGTTCCAGAGGACATCGCCGCGCAGATCGCCGCGGCGGGGCGCGGCCTGGTCTGCCTGACGGGGGTGCAGTCCAACCAGTTTCCCCGCGCGCTCGACCTCGCCCGCCGCTTCCGCGCCGCCGGCGCCGAGGTGGCGATCGGCGGTTTCCATGTGTCGGGCTGCCTCGCCATGCTGCCGGAGCTTCCCGCCGAACTGCGGGAGGCGCAGGCGCTGGGCTGCAGCCTCTACGCCGGCGAGATCGAGGGACGTTTCGACGCGCTGCTCCAGGACGCTTTTTCGGGGCAGCTCAAGCCCTTATACAATTTTCTTCAGGATTTGCCCTCAATCGAGGGCGCGCCGTTTCCGCTGCTGCCCGCGGCGGTGGTGGCTGGCACCAGCGGCGCGGTCACGTCGTTCGACGCCGGACGCGGCTGCCCGTTCCAATGCTCGTTCTGCACCATCATCAATGTGCAGGGCCGGAAATCGCGTCATCGCAGCGCCGACGACGTCGAGGCGATCATTCGCGCCAATCTCGCGCAGGGCGTGGATTCCTTCTTCATCACCGACGACAATTTCGCCCGCAACCGCAACTGGGAGGCGATTTTCGACCGGATGATCGCCCTGCGCGAGCGCGACGGGCTGCATTTCACCTTCATCATCCAGGTGGACACGCTGGCCCACCGCATCGAGAATTTCATTGAAAAGGCCGGCCGCGCCGGGGTGCGGCGCGTGTTCATTGGCCTTGAAAACATCAATCCCGACAATCTCATCGAGGTGAAGAAAAAGCAGAACCGCATCGCCGAATATCGCGACATGCTGCTCGCCTGGAAGCGGGCGGGCTGTTTCACCTACGCCGGCTATATCCTGGGCTTTCCCAACGATACGCCGGAGAGCATCCGCCGCGACATCTCCATCATCCAGCGCGAGTTGCCGCTGGACATTCTGGAATTCTTCTGTCTCACGCCGTTGCCGGGCTCGGAGGACCACCAGCGCCTCGCGGCCCAGGGCGTCTGGATGGATCCCGATCTCAACAAATACGATCTCGAACACGTGGTGACGCGGCATCCGCGCATGTCCCAGGCGCAATGGGAGGGGATCTATCAGGAGGCGTGGCGGCAGTATTATTCGTTCGCCCACATGAAGACGGTGATGCGCCGCGCCGCCGCCACCGGCGTGTCGGCGGGACATGCGATGTTCCTGCTGTTGTGGTTCTGGGGCTGCGTCAGGCTGGAAAAGCTGCATCCGTTGCAGGGCGGCTATCTGCGCCGCAAGCATCGCCGCGACCGCCGGCCGGGCCTGCCGCTGGAGAATCCGCTGCTTTTCTACGCGCGCCATGGCGCCGAACTGGCGTTCAATCACCTGCGCCTCGGGGTCATGGCGGCGCGGCTCGGGCTGTTCCGGCTGTGGCTCAAGCGCCACAAGGCCGAAGCCTCCGCTTATGTGGATCGGGCGCTGACCCCGCCGACGGACGGCGATCTCGACGAACTCGATCTGTTCCAGCACAATGAATCGTCGCGCGCGGCGGGCGAGAAGGCCAAGCGGGCGCGCAAGGCCGCCTCCGCTTAAAAGCGGGGGTCACACGGGTTCGAGCGTGGTTTCCGTCGGCGCGCGCAGCCTCCAGTTCAGGCCGTCGGCGCGATAGGCGACCTCGACCTCGCCGCGCACGGCGCGCTCGACCATTTCCACCATCACCTTTTGGCCAAAACCCCGGCGCGTCGGCGCCGTCACCTCCGGCCCGCCGCTTTCGCGCCATTGCATCTCGAAGGTCGGGGCTGTCTCGGCCGCCGCGACGCCCCATTCGATCCGCACCACGCCATCGTTATTGGACAGGGCGCCGTATTTGGCGGCGTTGGTGGCGAGTTCGTGGAGCGCCATGCCGATGGCCTGGGCGGCGGAGGCGCAAACCCGCAGCTTCGGTCCTTCGAGCCGGATGCGCCCGTCGAGCTGGTCGCGGAAGGCGGAAAGCTGGGCGCGGACGAGTTCGGCGACGTCGACGCCCATCCATTCGCTGTGGATCAGCAGATTCTGGCTGGCGGCCAACCCGGAGATGCGGTGTGACAGGTTGGAGGCGAATTTTGCGGGGTCGGCGTCGCGCGCCGACAGCACGGCGATCGACTGCACCACGCTGAGCAGGTTCTTGGAGCGATGGTTGACCTCGCCCATCAGGAAGCGGATGTGCTCCTCCGCCAGTTTGAAGGCGGTGATGTCGGTGCGGATCGCGATATATTGGCGCGGTTTGCCGGAGCCGTCGAGAAAGGGAACGATGGTGGTGTCCACCCAATAGATATCGCCGTCCTTGGTCCGGTTCTTGATCTCGCCGCGCCAGGTCCGGCCGCTGGCGATGGTCGTCCACAGGTTGTGAAAAAACGCGGGCGGATGGAACCCCGAGTTGACGATCGCGTGGGTTCGGCCGAGCAGTTCCTGGCGCTCATATTTGGAGACGGCGCAGAACCTGTCGTTGACATAGGTGATGACGCCGCGCGGATTGGTGGTGGCGACGATGGCGTGCTGGTCGAGCGCGGCCTTGAAATCGCCGAGATCCTTGAGCGCCGCGCGCTCGGCCTCCAGCGCGGCCGACAGATGCGCCGTCTTGGCCGCGACCTCCCGGTCGAGCGTGGCGTTGGTCGAAGCCAGCCGCTCCTGCACGCGGCGCAATTCGAAAAAGCGGCGCCGGGCGTCGACGAACAGGAAAATCGCCAGCGCGGCCACCACCGCGAAGGTGAGCAGGGTGGTGAACTGCAATTGCGCGCCGCGCCGGTCCGCCGCCATCCGGCTGACCTCGATCCGGGCTTCCTCCTTGTTCTGAACGGCGGCGACGGCGCCACGCAGCGCCTCCAGCGTGGCCTTGGCCGCATTGGCGCGGATGACTTCCTGCGCGCGCGCGCCCAGCCCCCCCTGCTGCAGCGCCATTTCCTCGCTCAATTCGCCGAGTTTGCGTTCCGTCAGATCCTGCACGCGGCGCACATCGCCGATCCGGCGCAGATCGTCGGCCGTCCAGGCGTCCAATCGCCGGGCCGCCGCGCGCAGATCGTCCGCCGCCTTGCGATAGCGTTCGAGATAGTCGGCGTCGCCGGTGAGCAGGTAACGGCGCGACTGCGCCGTGACATCCTGCAGCGAACTGAGCAGGCGCGCGAGATCCCCGATCATATTGGTCGCCAGCCGAATTTCCGCATGGCTGCGCTTTTGCGCCTCGACATCCGACAGCGACATGGCGACCAGCCCGGCCAGCGCGATCAGGCTGAGGATTGGTCCGCCGACCGGCAGGAAGCGGTTGATTCGCGACGCCCGCGCGCCCGCCAGCATGATTCCGAGCGCCAGCAGGAACAGCGCGGCGGCCGTATGAATCGCCATCGTGAACAAGGCTTTGCGCAGCAGCAGATCGGCCGGTCCATACAGGAAATAGCCGAGCGCCGCCGTCAGGGCCAGGATCATGACGACGATGGCCAGAGCCGAGCGCGCCGTCGCGGCGATCTTGCCGCCGGCGCCCATCAGAGGCAAAGCCAGGCCAAGGGCCGTCAGGCTCAGGCAAGTGGAGAGCGAAGGCCGGCTCGGGGAAACGGCGGAAGGGCCGAGGGAGAGCAGGGCGTCGAGGCCGAGGTCGCGGCCGGTGGCGTATTCGAACATGAAGGCGGCGCCCACCGCGCCCGCCGCCAGCCCCAATCCGACCTGGAGCGGCCGCAGCCGGGGCGATAGCGTCGCCGTCAGCAAAGACAGCCCCGCGAACACCAGGCCTATGGCCGTCCCTATCTTCATCGCCAGGCCGCCGGGCAGCACCGTCTTGAGCGGCTCCACCCCAAAAAACCAGCCGATCAGCGCGGCGACGGCGATCAGCAGCGCCAGCGCGCCATTGGCCCGCGCGATCAGGCGACGTTCGGCGCCGGCGCGCTCAGGGGCCCGGTTCGCTGGCGCGGGAGATCGACCGTCCGCCGTGGATTCATCATCCCTCTCCATCGCCAGCCACTCTTTCCGCAACGCGCGCCCGGAACGGACCCCGCGGTTCTTCTTAAGCTCAAGCAAAAAATAGCCCAGCTTTACAGATGTTTATGACGTTTTGCCCGCGACAGGATCCCCGAAATCCGCCCGACGTCAAGCGCCGCGCCGCGCCCCGGCTCCGACAAAAAACTGCATTAATCCTTGGTTACACTGATTTTCCTAAATGGAGAACGGATCAGACGCCGGCTCCGGGGTTTTTCGGGGGGATCGCGATGGAGGTTCTTTCGGGTTCGCGGCGGTGGCCGCTTGACGGGGCGCAGTTGGCGGCGCCCCTGGACTTTCCCCACGCCCTCGGCTCTCAGGCGCTCGGCGCCGGAACGTGGGCGCGGCTGGCGGCCGTCCTGCAGGCCGCCGATCTTCGCGCCGTCGCCCGCGTGGCGCGGACGGCGCGGCCGCCGCTGTTCAAGGCGCTGGCGATCGGCATCTCATGGCTGGGCAATGGCTGGTTTTATCCGCTGCTGCTGGCCGCGCTGGTGGCCGCCTGGGGCCTGTCCTGCCTGAAAATCGTCGTCTGCGCGGGGCTCAGCGCCGCCGCGCTGCATCTGATCTATCCCGTGATGAAGCGCGCGTTCCGCCGCCGCCGTCCGTTTCAGGCGGCGCCCGAACTGCCGAGCCTGCTCGCCACGCTGGACCCACATTCCTTTCCCAGCGGCCACACCATGACCATGGTCGGCGTGCTGACGCCGGTGGTCATGCTGTGGCCGGCGGCCCTGGCCTCAGCTCTGGTCGCGGCCGGAGGCATGGCCTGGTCGCGGGTAGCCACGGCGCATCACTATCCCAGCGACGTTCTCGCCGGCGCCGCGCTGGGGGCCGGCGTCGGCTATCCCATCACCCTCGCCATCCTGCGGATCTGGGGCTGAAACCCGCTCCGGCGGCGCGCGCGAAACCGGCGCCGTTCGAATCGGCCCGAAGGCGTCGCGAACGAACGGCGGCGTCTTCGGGCGCGAGGGCCGGCGTCAGCTCTTCAGCCTCTTGTTGCATTCGCTGTAATAGCCGCCGCCCTTCTGAATCCATTTCAAACCGCCGTTGCCGCCGGTCGGCTTGTTGGCGTTGTATTGGTCGAGGCAGGTCTTTTCCCGAGCCTTGCCGGGCTTTTCCTTGGCATAGGCCGGATTGACGGCGGTCGGGTAGATCGCAGGTCCGATCGCGGCAGGCGGCGCGGCCTCGGGCTTGGCCGGTTTGGCGGGCTTGGCCGTCTCAGCCGGTTTGGCTGGCGCTTCGGGTTTGGCGGGCGCCTGAGCCACGGGCGGTTCGGCGGCGGGCGCCGCAGCCGCAGGGGGCGGCGCGGGGGCAGGCTCAGGGGCGGTCGCGGCGGGCGTGGCCGGCGCCTCTGTCGCGCCGGGCGTCGCGTCCTTCTGCTTTCTGATCTCCGCCGAACATTCGGAATAATATTGCAGATAGGTTCGGCCGTTGAGTTTGTCGGCGGCCTTGTCGGCTTGGTATTTGGCGGCGCATTCCTTGGTCACGCTTTGGGCGCGCGCCGGACCCGCGCCGAGCGCGGCGAGGGCGACAGCGCCGAAAACAGCGGCGCTCGGGCGAAAACATTTCAGACGGATGGACATGGGAGCGTCTCCGAAAACCGGACCCGCGCCACGCGGCGCCGGCGCCCCTACCTTGGCGATTCCCAGGCCTCCGTCAATGCCGCGTGCGCCGAAGCATTGCCTTAACGTCAAGGCTGGGCGATATTGACCCGTATCTTGGTCGGCGCGTCGTCCCCTCGCAAAACCCGCCGACGGGGGCGGAGCGCCGGCGCGTTCGGGACTGACCAATGGCCGAAACCTCTAACGAACTTGACAATATCCGCAAGCTGATCGCCGCGCGCGTCGTTCACGACGCCGATTTCAACATTTTCCGTCACGCCAAATTCACGGCGCCGCCGGTTGTGCTCGATATCGGGGCCAATCGCGGCCAGTCGATCGTCTCATTCAACGTGACTCTAGACCAACCGATCATCCACGCCTTCGAGGTGAATCCGGCGCTGCATCCGGTGCTGGACTATGTCGCGTCGCAATTTCCCTCGACCACCATCCACAAATACGGTCTCGCCGAATATGACGGCGACGTCGTGTTCAAGATTCCGGTGGTGAATGGCGAGCTGCTGTCCGAGGGCGGCTCGGTCGAATCCATTTCGACGGACATGCCGTGGATGGTCGAGCGGTTTCGCCAGTCCGACCCGCAGTTCCACTATGAAAAACACATCGGCCAAGTGCGTCGCGCCGATCATCTGGGACTGCCGCACGCCGACATCGTCAAGCTCGACGTCGAGGGGGCGGAAATGTCCGTCCTGCGCGGCATCACCAGCGTGATCGCCGCCACCAAGCCGGTGTTCCTGGTCGAAAACAGCGACTGGGTGCGCGTCACCGAATTCCTGAAGGTTTACAGCTACATTCCCTATCGCGTCGAGGCCGAGAACGACAGGATCGTTCCGTTCCACGGCCCGGCCGTCAACACGCTCTACATGGCGCGCGGTTTCGAGCGCGGCCTGACGCCGGTCGAACGATAAAGAAAAGGCGGGGGAAAAATCCCCCGCCGTTCCGCCTCAAGAAATCTTGGCGGAAATGATCTTGTCGGGATCCTTCACCGGTTCGCCGCGCTTGATCTTGTCGACATTCTCCATGCCCTCGATCACTTCGCCCCAGACGGTGTACTGACGGTCCAGGAAACCAGCCTTGTCGAAGCAGATGAAGAACTGCGAATTGGCGGAATCGGGGTTCTGCGCCCGCGCCATCGAGGCGGTGCCGCGCACATGCGGCGCCGCGTTGAACTCCTGCTTCAGATTCGGATATTTCGATCCGCCCGTTCCCGTGCCGTGCGGGCAGCCGGTCTGGGCCATGAAGCCGTCGATCACGCGGTGAAAGACGATGCCGTCATAAAAACCTTCGTTCACCAGCTTCTTGATATGGGCGACGTGGTTGGGCGCCAGATCGGGGCGCATGCGGATCACCACCGCGCCCTTCGTGGTCTCCAGCGTCATCAGATTGCCTTCGTCGGACATATGCTTTCCTTTTCTGCCCTGGGGAGCCTCACTTAACGTCGGCCGCGACCTTCATGCTGACGATCTTGTCGGGATTGGCCGGCGGTTCACCGCGCTTGATCTTGTCCACGAATTCCATGCCGGAGATCACCTCGCCCCACACGGTATATTGCCCGTTGAGGAACGGCGCCGCCGCGAAGCAGATGAAGAATTGCGAATTTGCGGAATTGGGCGACATCGACCGGGCCATGCCCAAAGTCCCGCGCTTGAACGGCTCCTGCGAGAATTCGGCGGGAATGTTCGGCAAGTCGGAATGGCCCGTTCCGGTTCCGGTGGGATCGCCGGTTTGCGCCATAAACCCTTCGATGACGCGATGGAACACGATCCCGTCGTAAAAACCGCGCCGGGTCAATGTCTTGATCTGTTCGACATGCTTGGGCGCGAGATCGGGACGCAGCCGGATCACGATGCGGCCATCCTTGAGTTGCAGGTAGAGCAGGTTTTCCGGATCGTCCGCCGCGCGGGCCGGGCCGAGGGCGGCGAGGCCGCCGGCCAGCAGCGCGAGCCCGCCCGCAAAGCGGCGGCGGTCGAGAGGCAAATGAGTCATTGCGCTTCCTTTCGAGCGAATGCGCCGGCCTTGCGGCGCAGGGCAGCCACCACGGGCGGCGGCGCGAAGGCGGAAACATCCCCGCCCATCAGCGCCACCTGCCGCACCAGGGTGGCGGTGATGTGACGCACGTTCAATCCGGCGGGGAGAAACACGGTCTGGACCTCGGGCGCCATCACGCCGTTCATGCCGGCCATCGACATTTCATAGTCGAGGTCGGTCCCGTCGCGCAGGCCGCGAATGAACATGGCGGCGCCGTGTTCGCGCGCCGCCTCCACGGCGAGGCCGGCGAAGGTCGAGACCACGAGCTCGCAGTTTTTCGCCCGCGCGTCCTCGGCGCAAACCTCCTGCAACAGGCGGGCGCGTTCGTCGGCGGTGAAGAGCGGGGTTTTTCCGGGATGGATTCCAATGGCCACGACGAGCCGGTCGCACAGGCCCATGGCCGCCCGGATGACGTCGATATGTCCGTTGGTGACGGGGTCGAACGACCCCGTATAGAGGGCGACGCGGATCATGGCGCATGGTTAGCGGAGGCGGAGCGTCGGCGCAATGCCGGCGCGCGAGTTTCGCGCGCCGTTCACCATTTGTCAGTCGTTTCTTTCATCGCGCCGGCCATAAACGGCCCCGATCACCAAGCCGGAATAAAGGCTCGGCGCGCCATCGTCGCCAAGAAAAGCGGCGATGATCCTCCTCAATACGTTCATTTCAACCCTCCCGAATTCAAATGAACCAAGAAAGATTAAGTTACGTTTTTTGGAAAAACAATCAGCGTCATCCGCAAAGACCCGGATAAGCTTGAGCTGTGGCGGAAACACATCAGATGTTGCGTGACGTACGTCAGTTTGACGATCGAGCGAGCGCCGTGTTTTGGGGGAGTTGTCTCCGCCCGATCGTTGGCTGCGCGAGAGAACACGCATCCCAGCCGAATCCGCCCGAACGCAGGGAGGCTTGTTTTGGCGAGACAGGTAAAAACAAAATAAGTATTTGATAACAAAATAGTATTTGGCGGAAGGGGTGGGATTCGAACCCACGGTAGGCTTGCACCTACGGCGGTTTTCAAGACCGCTGCCTTAAACCACTCGGCCACCCTTCCATGCCGCGCGCGCAAACGCTGCGGACCCTCGCCTATAAAGGTCCAACGCGCCGCCGCGCAAGGGCCTTGATGGGAAAACTTCGGCGTCGCCGCCGGGGATTACGCGGTCTCCGGGCGGGGGACGCGGCGGCGGCCCCAGTTGGCGCGCTTGCGCTCCACCCACAGGCCGAAACGGTCGAGATACAGGTAAATCACCGGCGTGGTGTAAAGCGTCAGCAATTGCGACACCAGCAGCCCGCCCACGATCGACACGCCGAGCGGCTGGCGCACCTCGCCGCCCTCGCCAAAGCCGATCGCCAGCGGCACGGCTCCGAGCACGGCGGCGAATGTGGTCATCATGATCGGGCGGAAGCGCATCAGACAGGCCTGATGGATGGCCTCGAACGGCGACAGGCCCCGCTCGCGCCGCGCCTCGATGGCGAAATCCACCATCATGATCGCGTTCTTCTTCACGATGCCGATCAGCAGCACGACCGCGATGGCCGAAATGACCGTGAACTTGATGCCGAACGCCATCTGGCCGAGCAGGGCGCCGAGGCCGGCCGACGGCAGGGTCGAGAGAATGGTGATCGGGTGAATCGCGCTCTCGTAGAGCACGCCGAGCACGATATAAATCGACAGGATCGCGATCAGCAGCAGCAGCGGCATGTTGGCGAAGCTTTCCGCGAACATGGCGTTGCCGCCGTTGGTCACCTCGTGCACCGCCGAGGGCAGGCCGATTTCCGCCGAGGCCGCGCGGATTTCCGCCGACGCGCCGGATTCGCTGTCGCCGACGTCGAGATTGTAGCTGATCGTCGTGGTGACGAAGCCGCCTTGGTGGTTGACTGAAAGCGGCGTGTTGCCGCGCTCGTAATGGGCGATGGCCGAGAGCGGGATCATCGTCTCCTTGGCGGTGGAGACGGCGGCGCCGGACGAGGCCGAACTGCGGCCCGAGGCGGCGAGGGCGTTGGTGGCCGCGTTGCGGGCGGAATCGAGGCTCGCCGACCCGGCCGTCGTGGTCGCGCTCCCCGATTTGGTCACCGCTCCCGAAGGCAGGTTCGTGGTCTTCGAACCATTGGCGCCGCCGCCGGAGGTCGAAATATAGATTTCGTCCAGCATCGACGGCCGCTGCGTATAGCGCGGGTCGATCTCCATCACGACGTGATATTGATTGATGGCGGCGAAGATCACCGACACCTGACGCTGGCCGAAGGCGTCATAAAGCGTGTTGTCGATCATGGCCGGGGTGATGCCGAACCGGGACGCGGCGTCGCGGTCGATCACCAAATCGGTTTGCAGCGCCTGGGTCTGCTGGTCGGAGGTGACGTCTTTCAGCCGGCCGCGTTTCTGCAATTGGTCGATCAGCTTGCGCGACCATTGCTGCAGCAGGGCGGTGTCGTCGGAGCCGAGCGTGTACTGGAATTGCGAGGAGGAGCTGCGCGGACCGCGCGAAAGATCCTGCGCCGGGAAGAAGAACAGTCGCCCGCCCGGCACGTGGCTGAGCTTGGGCCGCAGACGTGCGATCACCTGTTCGGCGGTGGCGTGGCGCACGCCGAGCGGCTTGAGCGCCGCGAACACCGTCGCCGTATTGGTCGAGCCGAAACCGCCGCCGCTGCCGGCGCCGGTGAAGCCGACCACGGTCTCGATATCCGGGTCCTCCTTCACGACGCGGATCAATTCCTCCAGCTTCTTGCTCATCGCGCCGAAGGACGTGCTCTGGTCCGCCTCCAGCTTGCCGATCAGGCGGCCGGTGTCCTGCTGCGGAAACAGGTCCTTATCGATATGGGCGAACAGCTGGAAATTGGCGACGATCACCGCTGCCAGACTGAGCAGGATCAGCACGGGATGGCGCAGGGCCACCACCAGCGTGCGCCCATAAACCGCCTGCGTGCGGTCGAAGGCGCTCTGCAGCGCGCGCGCGAAGGCGCCCTCGCCGCTGCGGTCGCGCCGGCGCAGCAGCAGCGCGCACAGCATCGGCGTGGTGGTCAGCGAAATCAGCAGCGAGATCGAAATGGCCACGGTCAGCGTCGCCGAGAATTCGCGGAAGAACGCGCCGATGATGCCGGGCATGAACAGAATCGGCGCGAACACAGCGATCAGCGACGCGGTGATGGAGAGCACGGTGAAGCCGACTTCCCGCGCGCCGATCAGCGCCGCCTGGCGCGGCGGCATGCCCTCGTCGAGATGGCGCTCGATGTTTTCCAGCACCACAATGGCGTCGTCGACGACGAAGCCGGTGGCGATGGTCAGCGCCATCAGCGACAGCAGGTTCAAACTGTAGCCGAGCAGATACATGACGCCGAACGTGCCGATGATCGACACGGGCACGGCGATGCTGGGGATCACCGTGGCGCGCCCGTTCTGCAGGAACAGGAAGACGACGAAGGTCACCAGCAGCACGGAAATCACCAGGGAGATTTCCGTGTCGCGCAGCGAGGCGCGAATGGTGATGGAGCGGTCCATCGCCGCGCGGAACACCACGTCGCCGGACAGCGCGGCTTCCAGGCGCGGCAGCTCGGCCTTGACCGCATCGACGGTGGAAATGATGTTGGCGCCCGGCTCTGCCGTGAGAATGGCGAGAATTGACGGCTCGCCATTGGCGAAGCCGGCGTTGCGCAGATCCTCGACCGAATCCTCCACCGTCGCCACATCGGACAGCCGGATGGCGGAGCCATTGCGGTAGGCGATCACCAGCGGGCGGTAGTCCTCGGCGTGCGAGGCCTGATCGTTGGTGTAAATCTGATAGGCGCGCTCGCCCTGTTCGATCACCCCCTTGGGCGCGTTGGCGTTGGCCGAGGCCAGCGCCGCGCGCACGTCCTCCAGCCCGACGCCATATTTGAACAGGGCCTGCGGGTTCAGCTCGACGCGCACGGCGGGCAGGGTGGAGCCGCCGATCAGCACCTGCCCAATGCCCGGAATTTGCGAAATGCGCTGCTGCAGCACATTCGAGGCCATGTCGTAGAGCTGGCCGCGCGTCAGCGTTTTCGACGTGAGGCTGAGAATCAGGATCGGCGCGTCGGCGGGATTGAATTTGCGATAGGTGGGGTTGGAGCGCAGGCTGGTCGGCAGGTCGGCGCGCGCCGCGTTGATGGCGGCCTGCACGTCGCGCGAGGCGCCGTCGGGGTCGCGGCTGATCTTGAACTGCAGCGTGACGCGGGTCTGCCCCAGGCTTGACTGCGAGACGATGTCGGTGACGTCGGCGATCTGGCCGAGGTGGCGCTCCAGCGGCGAGGCCACGCTGTTGGCCACCGTATCCGGGCTGGCGCCGGGCAGGGACGCGTTGACGGTGATGGTGGGGATGTTGAACTGCGGCAGCGGCGCCACCGGCAGCAGGTAAAAGGCGATCATCCCCGCCAACGCAATGCCGAAGGTGAGCAGGATGGTCGCGACGGGGCGGCGGATGAACGGGGCGGAGATGTTCATGGACCCGCGGCCCTCACGCCGTCGGCTCCGGCACGGCGTCTTCCGCATCGCGCGGCCCGCCGAGCCGGCGCGCCAGCCGGTCGAAATAAAGGTAGATCACCGGCGTGGTGAACAGGGTCAGCACCTGGCTCACCACCAGGCCGCCGACGATGGCGTAGCCAAGCGGCTGGCGCAATTCGTGGCCGACGCCGGTTCCCAGCATCAGCGGCAGCGCGCCAAGAATCGCGGCCAGCGTGGTCATCAGGATCGGGCGGAAGCGCAGCAAACACGCCTGCCGGATCGCCTGAATCGGCGGCAGGCCTTCCTCGCGTTCGGCCTCAAGCGCGAAGTCGATCATCATGATCGCGTTCTTTTTCACGATGCCGATCAGCAGGATGATGCCGATCACCGCGATAATGTCGAGATCGTAGCCGAACAGCAGCAGGATCCCAAGCGCGCCGACGCTCGCCGTGGGCAGGGTCGACAGGATCGTCACCGGATGCACGAAGCTCTCATAGAGCACGCCAAGAACGATATACATGGTGGCGATCGCCGCCGCGATCAACAGCAACTGGTTGGTCAGGTTCGATTTGAAGGCGCTGGCCGCGCCCTGCCACGCCACCAGGAAGGAGTCGGGCAGTTCGATCTCCTTGGCCGCGCGATCGACCGCCGCCACGGCCTCGCCGAGCGAGACGCCCTTGGCGAGGTTGAAGGAGATGGTGGTGGCGGGGAACTGCGCCAAATGCGTCACCACCAGCGGCCCGTTGCGCTTTTTCAGCGTCACCAGCGCGGACAGCGGCGTCTGCCGGTTGGTCGATGAGGCGTTGGACGGCAGATAGACCTTGTCGAGCCCCTGCAGCGAGCCGCGCACGGACTCGTCGCCTTCGAGAATCACCCGATATTGGTTGGACTGGCTGTAAACGGTCGAAACGATGCGCTGGCCGAACAGGTCATAAAGCGCATTGTCGATGCTGGCTGTGGTGACGCCGAAGCGCGCGGCGGTGTCGCGGTCGATCACCAGATCGAGCGCCGCGCCGCCCTGTTGCAGATCGTTGGCGACATCGGCCAGTTCTGGCGCCTGCCGCAGCCGCTCGGTGAGCTTGGGCGCCCATTCGGTGAACAGCTTGGAATTGGCGTTCTCGAGCACGAATTTGTACTGCGCGCGGGTGACGCTGGCGTCGATGGTCAAATCCTGCGCCGGCTGCATGTAAAGCCGGGCGTCCGGCAGGTCGGCGACGGCCTTGGTCAGCCGGCGAATGATCTCCGCGATCGTATCGCTGCGCTCCGCCTGCGGTTTGAGATTGATCAGGAACCGGCCGGAATTGAGCGTGAGATTGTCGCTGTCGACGCCCACGAACGAGGACAGCGACACGACGTCCTTGTCCTTGAGGACGATCTCGGCCAATTGGCCCTGCAGCCGGACCATTTCGGGGAAGGAGACGTCCTGCGGCCCCTCCGACATGGCCTGGATCACGCCGGTGTCCTGCGCCGGGAAGAAGCCCTTGGGAATGGCGATATAGAGAATCGCCGTGACGCCCAGCGTGGCGATCGCCACCATCAGCGTGACGAACTGGTGGCGCAGCACCACGTCCAGCAACCGCGCGTAGCCGGCGATCATCTTGTCGATGACCCTTTCGGCCGCAAGGTCGAAGCGGCTGCGCTCGGCGTCGGGCTTGTGCCGGATCAGCCGGGCGCACAGCATCGGCACCAGCGTCAGCGACACGATGGCGGAGATCACGATGGTGACCGTCAGCGTGAGCGCGAATTCGTGGAACAGCCGGCCCACCACCTCCTGCATGAACAGCAGCGGGATCAGCACGGCGATCAGCGAAACCGTCAGCGAAATGATGGTGAAGCCGATCTGCGCCGACCCCTTCAGCGCCGCTTCGGTCGGATTGTCGCCTTTTTCCACGTAGCGGGCGATGTTCTCGATCATCACGATGGCGTCGTCGACCACGAAGCCGGTCGAGATAGTCAGCGCCATCAGCGACAGATTGTCGAGGCTGAAGCCCAGCAGATACATGATCCCGAACGTGCCGATCAGCGACAGCGGCACCGACAGCGACGGAATCAGCGTCGCCGGCAGCGTGCGCAGGAACAGGAAGATGACGGCGACCACCAGCGCCACCGACAGCGCCAGTTCGAACTCCACATCCGTCACCGAAGCGCGAATGGTGGCGGTGCGGTCGGTGAGCACGGCCACGTCCATGCCCGCCGGCAGGTCGGCCAGCAGTTTCGGCAGCAATTGCCGCACCGAATCGACGGTGGCGATGACATTGGCGCCGGGCTGGCGCTGGACGTTAAGCAGGATGGCCGGCGTCCGGTCCGCCCAGGCCGCCAGCCGGGTGTTTTCCGGCGCGTTGACCACGGTGGCGATGTCCTTGACGCGCACCGGGCCGCCATTGCGATAGGCCACCACCACTTCGGCATATTGCGCGGCGTCGGAGATCTGGTCGTTGGCCATGATCGTCGAGCTTTGCGTCGGCCCGTCGAAACTGCCCTTGGGCGTGTTGACGTTGGCGTTGGCGAGTATGGTCCTGATGTCGTCGACGGCGATCCCGTAGGACGCCAGCGCCGCCGGATTGAGTTTGACCCGCACGGCGGGGCGCTGTCCCCCGGCGATGCTGACGAGCCCGACGCCGGACTGCTGCGAAATCTTCTGCGCCAGCCGCGTCTCGCTGATGTCGCGCAACTGGGTCAGCGGCAGGTTTTTCGAGGTGACCGCCAGCGTCAGCACCGGCGCGTCGGCCGGGTTGACTTTGGCGTAGATCGGCGGCGCCGGCAGGTCGGACGGCAGCAGGCTGTTGGCCGCGTTGATGGCCGCCTGCACCTCCTGCTCGGCCACGTCCAGCGAAAGGGAAAGCCCGAATTGCAGGGTGATGATCGAGGCGCCGGCCGAACTGGCCGAGGTCATTTCGGCGAGGCCGGGCATCTGGCCCAATTGCCGCTCCAGCGGCGCCGTCACCGCCGAGGTCATCACCTCCGGGCTGGCGCCGGGATAAAAGGTCTGGACCTGGATGGTCGGATAATCGACCGCGGGCAGGGTGGACAGCGGCAGGAAGCGAAAGGCCGAGAGGCCCGCCAGAATGATGGCGATCATCAGCAGCGTGGTCGCCACCGGCCGCCGGATGAAGGGCTCGGAGACGTTCATCCGCTTCCCTTACTGGCTTTTGGCGGGCGGCGTCGCGGCGCCGTCCTGCACTTTGCGCTCGCGTTTGCCATGGGGCGCGCCGGTCGGCGCGCCGGGCGCCGCGTTTGGCGCCGCATCCGGGGCCGGCGCGCCATCGCCCGAGACCACGCGCACCTGCCCGCCCTCGCGCAGGCGGTCGGCGCCGTCCACCACGATGCGGTCGCCCTCGTTGAGGCCGCTCAGGATTTGCGCCATGTCGCCGTCCATCTGCCCCAGCTTGACGACGTGGACCGATACGGTCCCCTCCGGTGACACCACCCAGGCGTAATCGCCGGGAGCGCCGTGCTGGATGCCGGAAATCGGCGCCGTGAGCGCCTGGGGAATCGTGCTGGCGAGCAGCCGGACGTTGACGAACTGATTGGCGAACAGGCCTTCGTCGGCATTGTCGAAAATGCCGCGCAGCTTGACCATGCCGGTGGTGGCGTCGACCTGATTGTCGATGGCGCGGGTCTCGCCTTTCGCCAGCAGTTTGGTGTTGGAGCGATCGTAAACCTCGGTCGAGAGCGCCTGTCCCGCCCGCAATTGCGGCGCGACCCGCCGCAGCGAATCCTCGGGAATCGAATAGAGCACCGACATCGGCTGCATCTGCGTCACCACTACGAGGCCGGTGCTCGACGAGGTCGAGCCGCCCGCCGTGACATAATTGCCGGGGTCGATCTGGCGCAGGCCGACGCGGCCCTCCACCGGCGACACGATGCGGCAATAGGCGATGTTCAGCGCCTGGGCGTCGATCAGCGCCTGGTCGGCCGCCACCGTGCCCTCATATTGCTTCACGACGAATTTCTGATTCTCGGCGGTCTGGCTGGCGATGGAATTCTGCTTGAGCAAGCGTTGATAGCGCTCCTCGTCGCTGCGCGCCTGGGCGAGCAGGCCCTGATCATGGGCGAGCTGACCCTCGTATTGCGCTTTTTGCGCGCGATAGGGCCGGTCGTCGATCTGGGCGAGGAAGTCGCCCTTCTTCACCTTCTGGCCCTCGACGAACCCCACATCCTGCAGCACGCCGGAAATCTGGCTGACTACGGTGACGGTGGCGAGCGGCGTCGCCGTGCCGAGCGCGTTGAGCGTGACATGGACGTCGCGCCGGCCGACCGCCGCGACGCCGACGGCCGGCGCGACGCCGCGCTCGGCTTTCTGCGAGGTCGCGCCGGGCGCGGGGGCGGGCGGGTTGGCGTGGGATCCCAGCCAGGCGCGCAGGCCGAAGACCAGCGCCGCCAGCAGCGCCAGCCCGACCAGAATCACGCGAAGCCGGCCGCCCTTGCGGACGACGGGCGGCGCCTTCGCGGGCGCGCCGACGCGGGCGTCCGGTTGAGCCTTGCGCTCGGCCGCGAGCTTTTCGTCGAAACCTTCGGTCGTCATATGGTCAATCCCGTTTCGCCAGCCGCATCACCGGGCCGGGCGCGCTATTGCGGCGGAACCGGAAGCGATCGGGCGACCGCCTCGGTGAGCGGCGGCGGCTGCTCCGCGAGAAGCTCGGAGGCGTCGAACCCGCCGCCGAGATATTGAATGAGATACACGGTGGCGTTGAACAAAGCTTGCCGCGTGCTCAACACCGCTTCCTCGTCGGCGAGCAGGGTCGCCTGCGCCACCACCACCGTGGTGAAGGCCACGGTGCCGGCGCGGTATTGATTCAGATAGACTTTGACCGCCTCGGCGGCGCGGTCGCGCGCCTGTTCCTGAATCTTCAGCTCGCGCGCCAGCAGGCGCAGCGCGGAGAGCTGATCCTCGACCTCCTGGAAGGCGGTCAGCACGGTCTGGCGGTAATTGGCCACCGCCTGCCGGTACGCCGCCTGGGCGGCGTCGGTCTGGGCCGCGCGCAACCCGCCGTCGAACAGCGGATCGGTCGCTTGGCCGCCGATCGACCAGATCAGATGGGCGGCGGTGAGCGGGAAGACGTTGGCGCCCTGGAAGCCGCCGGAGGCGCTGAAGGTGATTTGCGGATAATAAGCTGCGATGGCCACGCCTACCAACGCATTCTGCGCCTGCATGGTTCGCTCGGCGCTGGCGACGTCCGGGCGGCGTTCGAGCAGGGTGGAGGGCAGGGCGGCCGGAGCCGCAGGCGGCGTATGCGGCAGCGCGCCGGCCTTGATGGTGAGATCGGCGGGCGGGCGGCCGATCAGCGCGGCGATCGCGTGCTCATATTGGGCGCGCGTGATGGCGGCGGCCTCGAATTGCGCCTGCGTGGTCAGCACCTGGGTTTCGGCGGTGATCAGGTCGGCCTGCGACACGGTCCCGCTGTTGTACTGGTTGCGGGTGATGCGCAGCGTTTCCTGATAGGCCGCGATGGTGCGCGACAGCAGCGCGCGCAGCATGTCCTGGGTGCGCAGGTTGAAATAGGCGATGGCGAGCTGCGCCTGGGCCGAGAGCTTGGCGTTTTCCAGCAAGGCGAGATCGGCCTGGGCCGTGGCCTCGTTGCTTTCGATCTGGCGGCGCACCTTGCCCCAGACGTCGAGCGTCCAGCTGACGGTCCCCTGCGGATAGGACACGCCGGAGGCCACGGTCCGCCCGACGCCGGTGAGGGCCTTGCCCTCGCCGCTGCGCTGGCCGCTCCAGGTCGCGGACACGCCGGGAAACAGGCTCGCCTGCGATTCGCGCACCAGCGCCTTGGTCTGCTCGTAGGCGGCGAGTTCGGCCGCGACATTCTGGTTGGTGACTTCAACTTGCGAGGCGAGGGCGTCCAGCTGGGAATCGCGGAAAATCGCCCACCAGCGCCCCTTTTCCATGCCGTCGCGCGGTTGGGCCTGTTTCCAGCCCTTCAGTTCCTTGAACTGCGTCGAGATCGGCGCTTCCGGCCGCTGGTAGTCCGGCCCGACCGTGCAGGCCGACAGACCCGTCACAACCGCCAATGCCGCGAGGCTGCGCGCCGCGCGGCGCGCGCTCTTGGCCATTTGGTCGGTTCGGCCGGTCTCGTCGTTTGGCGCGCGCGCGGCCATGCGAATTCCCCTTCCGTCCGTCGGCGCGGACCATGAATGTTCCTAGCCCGAGGCGTGCCCAAAAGCGAATCCGCGCCGGAAGCGCTCGTCACGGCGCGATTCATAACACCTTATTCTAAGTCTCACATGAACGGAAAATTAACAAAAATCCAGTTTGCAACCCGTGGGCGCGGCGGCTTGACGTCGGGCGAGCCGATGGACTAGAGCCGGTTCGCACTCGCCCGGGACGTCTCCTGTCGGCGTTTCCGTCGATCGGACAAGGAGGGCTTGGCGCCATGGCCACAAGAGCGCGTCAGATTCGCTATTTCTTCGAATTTGCCGGCTTTCGCGTGATGGCGTTGTTCTTCGGGGCGCTGCCGGTCGAGCTGGCTTCGCGGCTGGGCGGCGCCATCGTGGCGCTGATGGGGCCGAAATCGAAGAAACGCCATCCCCGGCTGTTGCGCAACCTGAAGTCGGCCATGCCGGAGCTGGACGACGCCGCGGCCGAGCGGCTCGCCATCGAAGTCTGGCGCAATCTCGGCTATGTGCTTGGGGAATTCTTCCATCTCGACGAGATCGCCCGCGATCGGGTCGAGGTCGAGACGCCGGAGTTGCTGCGCGAGGTCGTCGCGGCGGGCAAGGGCGCGGTGCTGTGCGGCGCGCACCAGGCCAATTGGGAGGGCGGCAGCGCCGTGCTCACCACTTTCGGCTTCAAGCCGCTCGGCGTCTATCACCCGATGAGCAATCCGCTGGTCAACGCCGACGTGATGGCGCGGCGCATGAAATATTATCCGGGCGGCCTGATGGCGAAGCGCGACCCGGAAACGCCGGTGGCGATGATCCGCTACGCTCGCCAGAACGGCAGCATCGCCTTTCTGGTCGATCAGCAGGTGCATATGGGCCTGCAGACGCCGTTTTTCGGCCGTCCCGCGCAGACCACGCCGTTTCCCGCCATGGTGGCGCGGCAATGCGGCATTCCGCTGCTGCTGATCACCGGCGAACGGCTGCCGGGCGTGCGGTTCCGGGTGCGCGCCAAGGCGATCGAGGTGCCGCACACCGCCGACCGCAACGCCGACATTTTCGCCGCCACCGCCGCCATGCAGGCGGAGCTGGAGGGCGCGATCCGGCAACATCCGGAACAATGGATGTGGACTCACGACCGCTGGAAGTGAGTCGCCCGCCTCACAGGCGCGGGCGCGACGCGAACGTGTGGTAAAGCCGAACCTGCGCGCGGTAGAGCGGACGCGACAGTTCGCGCCAGAGCTTTTCCTGCTTGGTTTTGCTGGGGCGCTGAATCGTCGAGCCGCCCAGCGCGCCGGAATTCTCGTAAACGCCGGACGGCGTGAATGTGAGCAGTTCCACGCCGGTCACCCAGCTCATCTGCAAAAACGTGTCGATCGGCCGGTCGAAGCGGTCGGTGACGGCGAGCAGGCGGCGCGCGGCGGCGTTGGAGACGAATTGCGCCAGCGCCCGCAGCGGCGGCGCGCTCGGATGATGCAACGACACGCGTTGATTCGGCGCGGGCCAGGGCCGCTTCATCGCCGGCGCCAGCACATAGTCCCATTGCGCGCGGGAGGCCTTGGCGAAGGCGCAAGTGCGCGCGAACAGCATCGGCTCGATTCCGGCGTCGTCCTCGAACACGACGGCATAGTCGAGCCCGTCTTCGACAATGCGCCGCCAAGCCGAGCGATGCGACAGGAACGCGCCGATCTCGGCGCGGTTGAGATCGAAATAAAAGCGCGGCGCATGAAGCTGGCGCGCGTAGACTCTAGCGATCTCGGACTCGTTCAGCGCCGAGCCGTCCACCGCCGGCAGGATCTCGGCCGGCATCGGCAGGCCGGCGCATAACGCCTCCGCCTGCGGCCGCCTCTGGCGCGCCCGTTCGAGATGCAGAATGAACGCCTTGCAGTCCGACAAGAGCACGCCCCTATAATTCCAATGGTTTTAGCCCCGGGGCTCCGTTCTGTCACGGGCATCGACTAAAGCTTGACAATCAACCTTTTCGACACCAAAGCTGGCGTAAAGTCAAACCAGATTACGGGGCCTGTCGAACCGAGAGGCGCTCGGAGTTTACGTTCGCCTTCGTTCGGATGGCGCGCGTTTCCATTCTGGTGTATGAACGGCGTCGCGCCTGAGCTTGTCCACAAAAAAACGAAATCTTGGGCCAGGTTTCACGGCAAACGGCGTTTGGAGTAACGTTTTGGCTTGGCCAGTTTACGTCATTTCGCTGCAACGTGCGACGCAACGCCGCGCGGAATGCTCGCGCGCGCTCTACTCGCTCGGCATGCCCTTCGCGTTTTTCGACGCGATCGACGGGACCTGTCTCGGCGAGGCCGCAGTGACCGCCGCCTATGATTCGCAGCGCAACGCCCGCAACTACAAGCGTCCGCTTTCGCTTCCAGAAATCGGCTGCTACCTTAGCCATCATGCGCTTTGGACGCGCATCGTCGAGCAAAATCTCGAGGGCGCGGTCATTCTGGAAGACGATTTCGAGGCGGACGCGACCTTCCGGCAGGTGCTGGACCAGATCCAGTCTGCGCCCCCGGCGGGCGCGTTGATCAAGCTGTTCTCCCGCAAGCCGGTGATGGGCGTCACGGTGGCGTCGCTCGGCGACGAGCGGCGGCTGGTGGCCCCGAATCGGGTCCCGGGTTTGACCCTCGGCTACGCGCTCGACCGCACCGCGGCGGAAATGCTGCTTGCCAACGCGCTGCCGTTCAGCCGCCCGCTCGACATGGACATCAAGCATTGGTGGGAGTTCGGCCTGCCGGTGCTGGTGGTCGATCCGCCGCCTTTGCGCGTCGGCGCGCTCGGCGCGCGCAGCTGCATCGGCCCGTCGCGGATTGCGGCGGCGGCCCAGGCGAATGCAGGCGCGATGAGCCGGTTCATGGCCAATCTCCGGTACCAGCTCGACTATAATCTGCAATTGTTTCACGCGCGCGCCGACAATCGCCGCGCGGTCCGCCGGCTTCGCGAGCAATTGACGGGCCACGGCTGATGTCGGTGGTTTCAGGCCGCAAGAACCTCGTCGTGGTGCGCGCGGGGAAGAACTCCCTGCATCCGCGCTGGCTCGCCGGCGCCACGCCGCGCAGCTTCGATCTGATCGTCAGCCGCTATGACGCGGCCGCCGCGTTCGACCATGGTCCCGACGTGCGCGTGGTCCTGCGCCCGGGCGGCAAGTGGGACGGACTTCACGCCATCCTGAGCGAACCCGGCCTGCTCGACGGCTACGATTACATCCTGCTGCCCGACGACGACCTCGACATGACCGCCGCCGACATCGAGGCGATCTTCGCGGCCATGCGCCGCCATGACCTCGACGTGGCGCAGCCCGCGTTGAGCTGGGACAGCTATTTCTCGCATTTTTCCGTGCTGGCTTGCCCGGGCTTCGGGCTGCGCTACGTCAATTTCGTCGAGATCATGGCGCCCTGCCTGCGCCGCGACGTGCTCGAGAAAATCCTTCCGGAATTCGCTCATACGATGAGCGGGTTCGGCCTCGATTACGTCTGGTGCCGGCTGTCGGAAGACCCGCGCCGCCGCGCCGCCATTCTCGACAGCATCCCCGTCCGCCACACCCGCCCGATTGGCCGGGTTTTGCGCGGCCATATGGCCAAGCAAGGCGTGGTCGCCGAGGATGAGGAGGCGGTTTTGCGCGCGCGGTTCGGGGTGACAGGGCGTCATCGCCCGCTGTTCTATGCCGCCATCGACGCCAGCGGCCGCCGCATCGAAGGGCGCGGCGCGCTGGCGCTGCGCATGGCGCTGGCCTATGCCAAGGTCTATCGCAAGCTTGGCATGCAGGAACCGCCGCTGCGCAACATCATGACCATCCTGCGGCGGCAGTTGACTCGCCGTCCGCAATTGACTCCTTTGCGCCGGATCGCCGAACCCGCCGCACAAGAGTAGCCATGTCCCGCCTCCCCGTCGCCGCCACCGTGATCTGCAAGAACGAGGAGGCGTGCATCGGCGCCTGTCTCGCCAGCTTGGCCGATTGCGCGCAAATTGTCGTGGTCGATTCCGGTTCGACCGACCGCACCCTGGCCATTGTCGAGGATTTTTCCGCACGCGGCTGGCCGATTGAATTGCACCGGCGCGACTGGCCCGGTTACGCCAAACAGAAACAGTTTGCGCTGGAGCAGGCGCGCGAAGCCTGGATTCTCAGCATCGACGCCGACGAATGGCTCGACGACGTTTTACGCGCAGATCTCCCGCGGCTGCTGGCGGCCCCGGAGGAGGTCGGCGGCTGGCGGTTGCCGCGCGTGCTGACGCTCTATGGCGAGACCGAGCCGCCGCCGCCGTCCGTCAAGCCCGATCACATCCTGCGGTTGGTGCGGCGGGGGCGGGCGCATTTCGACGCGACCGTGCTGGTGCATGAGGGATTGGTGGTCGAGGGCGGCATACGCGACGCCAACACGGGCCTGCTGCGGCATGAGCGCGGGTTGCGGCTCGACGCGCAACTGCCCAAGGAAATCCTCTACGCCCGGCTCAAGGCCGAGCAGCGCATCGCCGCCGGCAAGAAGCCGAGCGTTCTGAAGCTGGTGTTCAACCCGCCGCTGTATTTTTTCCGGATTTTTGTGACCCGCCGGGTGTTTTTGTGCGGCGCTCCCGGCTTCATCCACGCCATGACCGGCGCGATCTATTCCTTCATCGCCGAGGCGTTGCATTTCCAGATGGCGCGAGAGAAGCCGAAGGCATAGTCCCCAGCCGAGCGACCGGATGAGGGGGCTTCCCTCAATTGCAAACGGGTGATCGGCGGCTGACGCCTCCCGATCCGTCCCGACGTTTGGCGCCGGGACTCCTTCTCCCGCAACGGGAGAGCAAGCTCTTCCCATCGTGTCGGAAAAACAAAGGCCGCTTTCGCGGCCTTTGCAAAGTCTCGTTTACTCCGCCGCCGGCAGGGCCGGGGGCTGCGCCGTTCCGGCGGAATCTTCCGCCTTCTGCTGCAGGATGAGATCGTCGCGGG
The DNA here is from genome assembly GCF_900187365.1 of Rhodoblastus acidophilus. Classification (GTDB taxonomy): domain Bacteria; phylum Pseudomonadota; class Alphaproteobacteria; order Rhizobiales; family Beijerinckiaceae; genus Rhodoblastus; species Rhodoblastus acidophilus. The sequence goes on along the minus strand of NZ_FYDG01000001.1, from coordinate 528,626 downwards.
TGTTGGCGATGTTGCGCAGTTTCGCCATGGCCGCGCCCGTGCCCGCCGGGATGAGCCGGCCGACGATGACGTTTTCCTTCAGGCCTTCCAGCGTATCCACCTTGCCGTTGACAGCGGCTTCGGTGAGGACGCGGGTGGTCTCCTGGAACGAGGCCGCCGAGATGAACGACCGGGTCTGCAGCGAGGCCTTGGTGATGCCGAGCAGCACGGGGGTTCCCGTCGCCGGCTTGCCGCCCTCGTCGATGACCTTCTCGTTGATCTCGTCCATCTCGATCTTGTCGACCTGCTCGCCGGGCAGGTAGTCGGTGTCGCCGGGATCGACGATATCGACCTTCTGCAGCATCTGGCGAACAATCACCTCGATGTGCTTGTCATTGATGCTCACGCCCTGCAGACGATAGACTTCCTGGATTTCGTTGACGAGGTAAGCCGCAAGCTCCTCCACGCCCTTGATCGCCAGAATGTCATGCGGCGCGGGGTTGCCGTCGACGATGTAATCGCCCTTTTCGACGATGTCGCCATCCTGCAGATGGATGTGCTTGCCCTTCGGGATCAGATACTCGACGTTATCAGCGCCTTCCTCGTTCGGAATGATCGAGAGACGTTGCTTGTTCTTGTAGTCCTTGCCGAACTGCACGGTTCCCGAGATTTCCGCGATGATCGCGTGATCCTTCGGACGGCGCGCCTCGAACAGTTCCGCGACGCGCGGCAGACCGCCGGTGATGTCGCGGGTTTTCGCCGAGTCCAGCGCGATACGGGCGATGATGTCGCCCGCCTTGACCTCCGCGCCCGGGTCGAAGCTGAGGATCGAGTCGACCGGAAGCAGGTAACGGGCGTCGCCGCCGCGCAACAGCTTCAGGAGCTTGCCGTCCTTGCCCTTGATCACCAGCGCCGGCTTGAGGCTGGACGAACGCACGTTCATGCGCCAATCCATGACCATGCGCTTGGCGATGCCGGTGGCCTCGTCAACCGATTCCGACAAGGACATGCCTTCGACCAGATCCTCGAAGCCGATGACGCCATCGACTTCGGTCATGATCGGACGGGTATAGGCGTCCCATTCGGCGATGCGCTGGCCGCGCTTGATCTTGTCGCCCTCGTCCACCTTCAGGCGCGAACCGTATTGGACGCGATGGGTGGCCTTTTCCGTTCCATCCGGGCCGACCACGACCACGGCGACGTTGCGCGCCATGACCATGAGATCGCCCTCGGAGTTGCGGGCGAGATGCCGGTTGCGGATGCGCACTTCGCCGTCGAAGCTCGATTCAATGAACGAGCTGTCGGCGATCTGCGCCGCGCCGCCGATGTGGAACGTGCGCATGGTGAGCTGCGTGCCCGGCTCGCCGATCGACTGCGCCGCGATGACGCCCACCGCTTCGCCCATGTTGACCGGCGTGCCGCGCGCGAGATCGCGGCCATAGCACTTGGCGCAGACGCCATTGGTGGCCTCGCAGGTCAGCACCGAGCGGATGGTGACTTCCTGAATGCCGGCGGCCGTGATCGGCTCGATGTGCCATTCCTGGATCATCTCGCCGGTCTTGACGATGACGTGGCCTTCCTGATCGACCAGATCCTCCGCCGCGGTGCGGCCGAGAATGCGGATCGACAGCGGCGCCACCACCTGGCCGGCGTCGACGATCGCCCGCATGCGGATGCCGCGCGTCGAGCCGCAATCCACCTTGGTGATGATCGAATCCTGCGCCACGTCCACGAGACGGCGGGTGAGGTAACCGGAGTTCGCGGTCTTCAACGCCGTATCCGCGAGGCCTTTTCGCGCGCCGTGGGTGGAGTTGAAGTATTCGAGAACGGTCAGGCCTTCTTTAAAGTTCGAGATGATCGGGCTTTCGATGATCTCGCCCGACGGCTTGGCCATCAGGCCGCGCATAGCCGCGAGCTGACGCATCTGTTCGCGCGAGCCGCGCGCGCCGGAATGCGCCATCATGTAGATGGAGTTGATCGGCCTGTCGCGGCCGAGCTCGTCCTTCTTCACCGAGGAAATGCCGTTCATCATTTCGTCGGCGAGCTGCGCGGAGCACTTGCCCCAGGCGTCGACGACCTTGTTGTACTTCTCGCCCTGGGTGATCAGGCCGTCGAGGTACTGCTGCTCATATTCCTTGGCGAGGTTGCGGGTTTCCTCGACGATGCGCTTCTTCGCCTCGGGCACGACCATGTCGTCCTTGCCGAAGGAGATGCCGGCCTTGCAGGCCTCGCGGAAGCCGAGCGACATGATCTTGTCGCAGAAAATGACCGTCTCCTTCTGCCCGCAGTTGCGGTAGACGGTGTCGATCATTCCGGAAATTTCCTTCTTGGTCATCAGCTTGTTGGCGACGTCGAAGGAGATCTTGATGTGCCTGGGCAGCAGTTGCGACAGGATCATGCGGCCGGGCGTGGTGTCGAAGATTTTCGACACGCGCTCGCCGTTTTCGTTCCAGGTCCAGCCGCGGCCCCTGACCTTGGAATGCAGCGTGACGCTTTTCGAGAACAGCGCATGCTCGATCTCGGACATTTCGGCGAAGCACATGCCCTGGCCCGGCTCGCCGTCGCGCATCAGCGTGAGGTAGTAGAGGCCCAGCACAATGTCTTGCGACGGCACGATGATCGGCAGGCCGTTGGCCGGGTGCAGGATGTTGTTGGTCGACATCATCAGCACGCGGGCTTCAAGCTGCGCCTCCAGCGACAGCGGCACGTGGACCGCCATCTGGTCGCCGTCGAAGTCGGCGTTGAACGCCGAACAGACGAGAGGATGCAGCTGGATCGCCTTGCCCTCGATCAGCGTCGGCTCGAACGCCTGGATGCCCAGGCGGTGCAGCGTCGGCGCGCGGTTGAGCATGACCGGATGTTCGCGGATCACCTCGTCGAGGATGTCCCAAACCTCGGGCTTTTCCTTTTCAACCAGCTTCTTCGCCTGCTTGACGGTGGCCGACAGGCCCTTGGCGTCGAGACGCGAATAGATGAAGGGCTTGAACAGCTCCAAGGCCATCTTTTTGGGCAGGCCGCACTGATGCAGCTTGAGTTCAGGGCCCACCACGATCACGGAGCGGCCGGAATAGTCGACGCGCTTGCCGAGCAGGTTCTGACGGAAGCGGCCCTGCTTGCCCTTGAGCATGTCGGCGAGCGACTTCAGCGGACGCTTGTTGGCGCCGGTGATGACGCGGCCGCGGCGGCCGTTGTCGAACAGCGCGTCCACCGCTTCCTGCAGCATGCGCTTTTCGTTGCGGATGATGATGTCGGGCGCGCGCAGTTCGATCAGCCGCTTCAGACGGTTGTTGCGGTTGATGACGCGGCGGTACAGGTCATTGAGGTCGGACGTCGCGAAACGGCCGCCATCGAGCGGAACCAGCGGGCGCAGGTCCGGCGGAATGACGGGCACTTCGGTCAGAATCATCCATTCCGGCTTGTTGCCGGAATTGATGAAGGCCTCGATGATCTTCAGCCGCTTGGCCAGCTTCTTCGGCTTCAGCTCGGTGGTGGCCTCGGCGATCTCCACCTTCAACTGGGCGGCGATCTGCTCCAGATCCATATTGCGCAGGATCTCGCGGATCGCTTCCGCGCCGATCATGGCGGTGAACGAATCCTGGCCGAACTCGTCCTGGGCGATGAGGTATTCCTCTTCGCTCAGCAACTGACGGTTCTTCAGCGAGGTCAGGCCGTTGTCGATGACGATGTAGGACTCGAAGTACAGGATGCGCTCGAGATCCTTGAGCGTCATGTCGAGCAGCAGGCCGATGCGCGACGGCAGCGACTTCAGGAACCAGATATGCGCGACCGGGGCCGCGAGAGAGATATGGCCCATGCGGTCGCGGCGGACGCGCGACAGCGTGACTTCAACGCCGCACTTTTCGCAGATGACGCCCTTGTATTTCATGCGCTTGTACTTGCCGCACAAGCATTCGTAATCCTTGATCGGGCCGAAGATGCGGGCGCAGAACAGGCCGTCGCGCTCCGGCTTGAAGGTGCGGTAGTTGATCGTTTCCGGCTTCTTGATCTCGCCGAACGACCAGGACAGGATTTTTTCCGGGCTGGCGATCGAAATCTGGATCTGGTCGAAAGCCTGCGGCTGAACGACCGGGTTGAAGAGATTCATGACCTCTTGGTTCATGCTGTTCTCCTGCGATCCCCTTGGGGATGCTCGCTTTAATTTCAGGGGCGTCCGCGCGCGGCCGCGGACGCCATGGGGGCGGGGAGGCGCGGCGCCTCCCCGAAATTACTCGGCGGCTTCGGCCGGCGGCAGTTCGTCTTCGGGCGACGGCGGATTGGACTGGGCCAGTTCGACATTGAGGCCGAGCGAGCGCATTTCCTTGACCAGCACGTTGAAGCTTTCCGGAATGCCCGATTCGAACGTGTCGTCGCCGCGCACGATGCTTTCATAGACCTTGGTGCGGCCCGCGACGTCGTCCGACTTCACGGTGAGCATTTCCTGCAAGGTATAGGCGGCGCCATAGGCTTCCAGCGCCCACACTTCCATTTCGCCGAAGCGCTGGCCGCCGAACTGCGCCTTGCCGCCCAGCGGCTGCTGGGTGACGAGCGAGTAGGGGCCGATGGAGCGGGCGTGAATCTTGTCGTCGACCAAGTGATGAAGCTTGAGCATGTAGATCACGCCCACGGTCACTTTTCTGTCGAAAGCCTCGCCGGTGCGGCCGTCATAGAGAACGGTCTGGCCGGACGCGTCCATGCCGGCCTTTTCCAGCATGTTCACGATGTCAGGCTCGCGGGCGCCGTCGAACACCGGGGTGGCGATCGGCACGCCGCGCGTCAGGTTCTGCGCGACTTCCACCAATTCGCCGTCCTCGAGCGCGTCGAGATCGTCGATCTTCGCCCCCGTGCCATAGAGATCCTTCAGCTTGTCGCGCAAGGGCGCGGCGTCCATGGACCGCTGGTAGGCGTTGACGGCGTCGGCCACCTGCTTGCCGAGATTGCGGCAGGCCCAGCCGAGATGGGTCTCGAGAATCTGACCGACGTTCATGCGCGACGGCACGCCGAGCGGGTTCAGCACGATGTCTACGGGGGTGCCGTCGGCGAGGAAGGGCATGTCCTCCTGCGCGAGAATGCGCGAGACCACGCCCTTGTTGCCGTGGCGGCCCGCCATCTTGTCGCCGGGCTGAATCTTGCGCTTCACCGCGACGAAGACCTTGACCATCTTCATCACGCCCGGCGACAGCTCGTCGCCACGCTGCAGCTTCTCGACCTTGTCGAGGAAGCGGCTTTCCAGCCCCTTCTTCGCTTCGTCGTACTGTTTCCGCATCGCCTCGATTTCGCCCATCGTGGCGTCGTCGTTGATGGCGAACACCCACCATTGCGAGCGCGGATATTCGTCCAGCAATTCGCGGGTCAGCGTCTGCTCTTTCTTGAACCCCTTCGGGCCGGAAAGCGCGACCTTGCCGATCAGCATGTCGGCGAGGCGGGCGTAGACGTTGCGGTCGAGGATGGCCTGCTCGTCATCGCGGTCCTTGGCGAGACGCTCGATCTCCTCGCGCTCGATCGCCTGGGCGCGTTCGTCCTTGTCGACGCCGTGGCGGTTGAACACGCGCACTTCGACGATGGTGCCGGTCACGCCCGGAGGCACGCGCAGCGAAGTGTCGCGCACGTCTGACGCCTTTTCGCCGAAGATCGCGCGAAGCAGCTTTTCTTCGGGGGTCATCGGGCTTTCGCCCTTGGGCGTGATCTTGCCGACGAGAATGTCGCCCGCCTGCACTTCGGCGCCGATATAGACGATGCCGGCTTCGTCGAGATTCTTCAGCGCCTCTTCCGAGACGTTGGGAATATCGCGGGTGATTTCCTCTGGGCCGAGCTTGGTGTCGCGCGCCATCACCTCGAACTCGTCGATGTGAATGGAGGTGAAGATATCCTCCTTCACGATCTTCTCGTTGAGAAGGATGGAGTCCTCGAAATTGTAGCCGTTCCAGGGCATGAACGCGACGACCACGTTGCGGCCGAGCGCGAGATCGCCCATGTCGGTGGACGGGCCGTCGGCGATGATGTCGCCCTTGCCGACCACGTCGCCCACGCGCACCAGCGGACGCTGGTTGATGCAGGTGGACTGGTTGGAGCGCTGGAACTTCATCAGGCGGTAGATGTCGACGCCCGGCTTGCCGGCGTCGAGTTCTTCCGTGGCGCGAATGACGACGCGGGTCGCGTCGATCTGGTCGACCACGCCGGCGCGCCGGGCGGCGATGGCGGCGCCGGAATCGCGGGCCACCACGCCTTCCATGCCGGTGCCGACCAGCGGCGCGTCGGCCCGCACCAGCGGCACGGCCTGACGCTGCATGTTCGAACCCATCAGCGCGCGATTCGCGTCATCGTTTTCGAGGAACGGGATCAGCGCCGCGGCGACGGACACCAGCTGCTTGGGCGACACGTCCATGAAATCGACGGTGTCGCGGGTGTGCATCACGACTTCGCCGGCCTGACGGCAGACCACCAGATCCTCAACGAGATTGCCCTGCTCGTCGAGTTGGGCGTTGGCCTGGGCGACCGAATATTTGCCCTCTTCCATCGCCGAGAGATAGACGACCTCGTCGGTGACGTTGCCTTCCTTGACGCGGCGGTAGGGCGCTTCGATGAAGCCGTATTTGTTGACGCGGGCGAAGGTCGCCAGCGAGTTGATCAGGCCGATATTCGGACCTTCCGGCGTCTCAATGGGGCAGATGCGGCCGTAATGGGTCGGATGCACGTCGCGCACCTCGAAGCCGGCGCGCTCGCGGGTCAGACCGCCCGGGCCCAGCGCCGACAGGCGGCGCTTATGGGTGATTTCCGACAGCGGGTTGGTCTGATCCATGAACTGCGACAGCTGCGACGAGCCGAAGAATTCGCGCACGGCCGCCGCAGCGGGTTTCGCGTTGATCAGGTCCTGCGGCATGACCGTGTCGATATCGACCGAGGACATGCGCTCCTTGATGGCGCGCTCCATGCGCAGCAGGCCGAGGCGATACTGATTTTCCATCAGTTCGCCGACCGAGCGCACGCGGCGGTTGCCGAGATGGTCGATGTCGTCGATTTCGCCACGGCCGTCGCGCAGGTCCACCAGCGCCTTGACCACGGCGAGAATGTCCTCGCGGCGCAGAACGCGCGTGGTGTCGGGGCAGTCGAGGTCCATGCGCATGTTCATCTTGACGCGGCCGACCGCGGAAAGATCGTAACGCTCGGCGTCGAAGAACAGCGAATGGAACATGGCCTCCGCCGAATCGATGGTCGGCGGCTCGCCCGGACGCATCACGCGATAGATGTCGAACAGAGCTTCCTCGCGCGAGGAGTTCTTGTCGATCGCCAGCGTGTTGCGGATGTAGGGACCGATGTTGATGTGGTCGATGTCGAGCAGCGGCAGTTCGTCGAAGCCGAGGGAGATCAGGGTTTCGAGCGACTTGGCGGTGATCTCGTCGCCGGCCTCGGCGAAGATTTCGCCGGTCTGCGGGTTGAACAGATCCTCGGCGATATAGTGGCCGTAGAGATCCTCGTCCACCGCGCGGATGAACTTCACCTTCTCGGCGAGCTGGCGCGCAGCGCGGGCCGACAGCTTCTTGCCGGCCTCGACCACGACGTCGCCGGTGTCGGCGTCGATGATGTCCATCGCCGCCTTCACGCCCTTGAGGCGGTCGGCTTCGAACGGCAGGCGCCAGCCGTCCTTCTCGCGCTTGTAGGCGAGCTTGCGATAGAACGAGTTGAGGATTTCCTCGCCGTCGAGGCCGAGGGCGAACAGCAGCGAGGTCGCCGGAATCTTGCGGCGGCGGTCGATGCGGGCGTACACGATGTCCTTGGCGTCGAATTCGATGTCGAGCCAGGAGCCGCGATAGGGGATGATGCGGGCCGCGAACAGCAGCTTTCCGGAGGAGTGGCTCTTGCCCTTGTCATGGTCGAAGAACACGCCCGGCGAGCGGTGCATCTGCGAGACGATGACGCGCTCGGTGCCGTTGACGATGAAGGTGCCGTTCATGGTCATGAACGGCATGTCGCCCATATAGACGTCCTGCTCCTTGATGTCCTTGACCGATTTGGCGCCGGTGTCCGGGTCCACATCGAACACGATCAGGCGCAGCGTCACCTTGAGCGGGGCGGCGAAGGTCATGCCGCGCTGGCGGCACTCGTCCACGTCATATTTGGGCGCTTCGAACTCGTATTTGACGAACTCGAGCAGGGAGGCGCCGGAGAAGTCGGAAATCGGGAACACCGATTTGAACACGGCCTGCAATCCCTCGTCGGCGCGGCCGCCTTTCGGCTCCTCCACCATGAGGAATTGATCGTAGGAAGCCTTCTGCACTTCGATCAGATTGGGCATGACCGCGACTTCGCGGATATGACCGAAGAATTTGCGGATACGCTTCCGGCCGGTGAACGTTTGCGCCATGTCGCTCCTCGCACCTCATTGCTGGCGGGTCCGAATTGACCTCCGCCCCTCCCGGAATGGTCGGCAAGGACCGGCCGGGGTCGCGCGGCGCCGCTGAAAAGCCCGGGGCCGCGCAAAATCCTGGAAGTTTTTTCCCGAGGTCTTCCCCCTCGCGCGCCCAGGGTTTTCAGCCCCCTGGGACGGCTCGACGGCCCCGGGGAGACCCCCGGGACCGCCTTTACGCAACAGGGAGAAAAACCCCCAAATTACTTGAGCTCGACCTTGGCGCCGACCTTCTCGAGGGCTTCCTTGATCTTCTTGGCGTCGTCCTTGCCAACGCCTTCCTTGACGGGCTTCGGAGCGCCTTCGACCAGGTCCTTGGCTTCCTTGAGGCCCAGGCCGGTGATGGCGCGGACTTCCTTGATGACTTCGATCTTCTTGTCGCCGGCGGCGGCGAGAACGACCGTGAACTCGGTCTGCTCTTCGGCCGGGGCGGCGGCGGCGCCAGCCGGAGCGGCGGCGACGGCGACGGCGGCGGCGGCGGAGACGCCCCACTTCTCTTCGAGCATCTTCGCCAGATCAGCCGCTTCCAGAACGGTCAGGGCGGAGAGGTCGGAGACGATCTGTTCGAGGTTAGCCATTTTCTTAGTTCCGTTGTTTGAAGTTTGGTTCGGTTAAAGGTTTGCTTCGCCAGCCACGCCTCACGCGGCGGCTTCGTCCTTCGCGGCATAGGCCCCGACCACGCGCGCCAGCTTGCTGGCGGGGGCGGTCGTGAGCTGCGCGAGCTTGGTCGCCGGGGCCTGGATGAGGCCAACCAGCTTGCCGCGCAGTTCGTCCAGGGACGGCAGGGTCGCAAGCGACTTCACGCCATCCACATTAAGGGCCGTGGTCCCCATGGCGCCGCCGAGGATGACGAACTTGTCGTGATCCTTGGCGAAAGCCGCAGCGACCTTGGGCGCCGCCACCGGATCGACCGAATGGGCGATCAGGGTCGGGCCCTTGAGAAGGGCGCCGATGGAGGCGACGTCAGTGCCGTCGAGGGCGATCTTGGCGAGGCGGTTTTTCGCCACCTGCACGTTCGCACCAGCATCGCGAGCCTGCTTGCGCAGTTTCTGCAGCTGGGCGACGGTCAGGCCGGAATATTTCGCCACCACGACCACGCCCGTCTTCTCGAAGACGTCATGGAGCGTGGCGACGGCTTGTTTTTTTTCCGCTCTGTCCACAGTGCTCTCACTTCAATTGACGGAATCATCGCTGACTCCGCCGGTTGCCGACATGCCGCGAAGCACTTACACTCAAGCGTCGCGGCGCCGATGCGCCTGTCCCCACTCGGATCGCGCCGGAGCGCCTCCTGTGGATCAGAGGGTTCGAACCAAACTCATGTCCGGCGGTTATCCCGCCAGGAAATCCGGTCTTTCCCCGTCTATGCTGGCCTCGCGCAATGGTTTGCGCGACGATTAAGCTCTTCCCTTACGGCAAGAGCGCCGGCAGTCTCGGACAGGACGGGGCTGAAGGCGGGAGCCAAAGCTCAAACTTTCAGCCCATCCACCGCCAGCAGCGCCTGTTGACGCTACGAGCGGAAGCTTCAATGTTCCCGATTGGGCCCAAGGGAAGCGGCAAAACCTTAGGCGCCGATCCAGACCCTGCGGCCCGGGGCGCCCAAAAATCTTGTTCGCGGCTTTCATCCGACCAAAGCGGAATGGCCCTTTGCGACCTGAACGGGAAACCGAGGATCGCTACATCCCCGAAACACATCTTGTAAACGTGTTCGTCCCGCCTGCCAAGAGGGGCGGAACGAATTTTTGCAAATTGTCAAGCGCTCCGACGCAAATTCACGTCAAGCGCTATTTAGTGCTGCGTGAGCGAAATGGAAGACGGATCAACCTTTACGCCCGGTCCCATGGTCGAGGAAATCGCCATGCGCTGCAGATACGAGCCCTTCGCGCCGGCCGGTTTGGCCTTGGCCACGGCGTCGACGAAAGCGGTGATGTTTTCGGCCAGCTTCTCGTCGCCGAACGAGGCCTTGCCGACCGAGCCCTGCACGATGCCGGCCTTTTCGACGCGAAACTCGACAGCGCCGCCCTTGGAGGCGACGACCGCGGCCGCGACATCCATGGTCACCGTGCCGACCTTCGGGTTCGGCATCAGGCCGCGCGGGCCGAGCACCTTGCCGAGACGGCCGACCAGCGGCATCATGTCCGGGGTGGCGATGCAGCGATCGAAGTCGATCGTGCCGCCCTGAACGATGGACACCAGTTCTTCCGCGCCGACCACGTCCGCGCCGGCGGCCTTGGCTTCGTCAGCCTTGGCGCCGCGGGCGAACACGGCGACCCGAAGGGTGCGGCCGGTGCCGTTGGGCAGGTTGACCACGCCGCGCACCATCTGGTCCGCGTGCTTGGGGTCCACGCCCAGGTTCAAGGCGATTTCGATGGTCTCGTCGAACTTGGCCGAAGCGCGTTCGCGAACCAGCTTGATGGCTTCGGCGATGGGATAGAGCTTGGTGCGCTCGATGCCCTCGCGAGCCTTGGCAATACGCTTACCGCTCATGGCTTACCCCACAACTTCCAGGCCGATGGACTTGGCGGATCCTTCGATCATCGCCATGGCGGACTCGACGGAATGCGAGTTCAGGTCCGCCGCCTTCTTCTCCGCGATTTCGCGGATCTGGGCGCGGGTGACCTTGCCGACAAAGCCGCGACCCGTGGTCTTGGAGCCGGACTTGATGCCCGCCGCCTTCTTGAGGAAGAAGGTGACCGGCGGCTGCTTCATCTCGAAAGTGAAGGAGCGGTCGGCATAGGCGGTGATGATGACGGGGATCGGGGTCCCCTTTTCCATCTGCGCGGTCTTGGCGTTGAACGCCTTGCAGAATTCCATGATGTTCAGGCCGCGCTGACCGAGCGCGGGACCGATCGGCGGCGACGGATTGGCCGCGCCGGCCGGAACCTGAAGCTTCACGTAACCCGTGATCTTCTTTGCCATAATGGCTGCTCCCTAAGGACGATTTGTCGCGACGTCTTGAAGACGCCGAAACAAAAATGCGCGGCGACGGGTGTCCCCGGTCCGCGCGGGTTGCAGGTTGCGGTGCGGTTCATGACCCGGCTGGCGACCGGAAAACCTCCCGCATATGTCGCCTCCGCTGAGGAGGCTTGGCGTCTCTATAGGGAAATATGAGACTTGACAAGTAGAAAAGACGTCTGCGCCCGGAAAAGGTCGATGCGGCGCGCCCGATCGGTCAGGCCGCGATCGCGATCGGCTGGCTCTTTTCGAGAATATATCGAGACGATCCTGGGCGGGCCGTCGGCGCGCCGGAGAATGTTTCGGCGTATGTTTCCGGCGCGGCTTGCGTAGCCGTGAAGCGCGTCGCAACGCGCCTCACGGCGTGCAGCGCGCTGCACCGGTCTCCTGACGCGTCAGTAAGGCCCCCCACCCAGTCCTGAGTCCGGGGTGGCCGGGGTCAAACCCGGCCCGCGCGGCGCGATCAATGCTTGTCGCGCATTTTCAGGGCGGAGAGCGTGGGGGAGTCGAAACATTCGCCGCCGGCGAGTTGAGCCCATTCGGTCAGGGCCGAGGCAAGCAATTCGGTGGCCTCGCTGCCGGTAAACCGCCGCGCCTTGACCAGCATGCGCATTTGCAACGCCAGATAATGGGCGTTGACGACCGTTTCCAGCAAGGCGCTGCTATCTTCGCCAGAATCCGGACCGTCCATTGTGTCCAATCTCCTGGTCTGGTCGTGCAATTCCTCCCCGACCTTCATGCTCAACTCCCCAAAAAAGTGCCATTTGCCCCAGACCATGCTATGGCGAAATGCTCGGATTAAATGTTAAGTTTCGACCAATCATCGCAATGGCGGAGCATTTCGGCTGCATTCCGTTTCGCAATTTGACGTGTGGACTCTATGAACGCTAAGGCAATTGACGTTCCAGCTATAATACAAGCCTGCCCGGTATTTGGGCGACTGAGCGAACAGGAACGACGCGAACTCTGCGGAAAAGCAAGAGTTGAACATTATCATGAGAGGACATTGTTGACCGATCGTGAGGATCGACCTGAGTATTTACGCTATGTTGCTCATGGCAGCCTGGATTATGTGCTGTCGACTGCTGATGGCGGTTTTTCCTACCTGCCAATTCTGCCTGGGAAGTGGATGAGCTGGATCGGCGTGTTCGGGACAGCGCCGATGATGTGCGACCTGTGGAGTTCCGCAAATGCGACTCTGGTGGCCATTCCGGCGCGCGACGTGCAGCGTTTGGTGGGACGCAATGCCTCGGCGCTGCTCGCCGTGGTCGATATGGTCGGGGAGTGGACCCGTCTTTTGACCGGTTGGGCCTTGTCCTTCGCCGCCTACGGGCCCGAAAAGCGCCTGGTCTACCTGTTGCTTCTGGCGTCGTCCGACGCCGTGGCGCTGGCGAAGGAAGGGCAGGCGGCGCCGGTCACCCAGACGCATATCTCGCAATTCGGCTTCGGCTCGCGCCAAAGGGTGAGTCGTCTGCTGCGCAGTCTGGCCGACAAGGGGCTGATCGAAATGAAATATGGCGGCGTGATGATCCCGTCGCGCGCGCGCCTGGAAGCCTATTTGTCGGAAGACAAGGCGCACGGCGGCGCCTCGCGCGGCTGACGGGCGGCGGCGCGGTAAAAAAACGGGCGTTCTGGCGAACGCCCGCTTTCGGGAATGCGAAACCGCCGGAGCGCGCGATTCAGTGCGCCGGCGCCCTGGCCGCCGCCCGATGCGCGACGATGGCGTCGGCCGACTTGCCGATCATTTCGGCCCAATGGTCGAATTTCTGGGTGAAGGAGCCGACACCCGCCGTGGCGGAGCGCAGCTCGACGATGAAGCCCTCCATGTCGGCGCCGGGGATCAGGGCGTTCAGCACGTCCCATCCCTCCCAGTCCGGGCGCGCGTCATAGCCGAGAATCTGGCCGCGTCGCGCCGAAACGATCGCCGTGATCTTCGACAGGCACTCGCTCGGGGCGGTGATCTCCACCGCCAGCACGGGCTCGAGCAGCACTGGCGCGGCCTTGCCGAGCGCTTCGGCCACGCCGAGGCGCGCCGCCGTGCGGAACGCCATGTCGGAGGAGTCCACGGTATGGTACGAGCCGTCGGTCAGCGTGACCGCGACGTCGACCACCGGGAAGCCGAGCGGTCCATGCTCCAGCGCGTCGCGGCATCCTTCCTCGATCGCGCTGAAATAATTGCGCGGCACCGCGCCGCCATGCACGGTTTCCTTGAAGACGAAGCCCGCGCCGCGGGGCAGGGGCGCGACATCGAGCACGACGTCGCCGAACTGTCCATGGCCTCCGGATTGCTTCTTGTGGCGTCCGCGCACATTGGCGGTCTGGCGGATCGTCTCCTTGTAGCCGACGGCGGGTCTTTGCGTCTCGACGACGACGCCGAAGCGAGCCGCCAGACGCTCCAGCGCCACGCGCACATGCATTTCGCCCTGGCCGTTGAGGCGCATTTCGCCGGCCTCCTGGTCGTGGACGAACACCAGCGAGGGGTCTTCCTCGCTCAGCTTGGCGATGGCGGTGGCCAGCCGCGCCTCGTCCTTGCGCTCCTTGACCGTCACCGCCAGCGCATAGGCCGGCTGCGGCTGGGCGACGGCGGGGACGACCGGCGCGGGAACGCCGCCCTTCGCGTCGCCGAAACTGTCGCCGGTGGCGATATGGTCGAGCCGGCCGAAGGCGACGCAATCGCCTTCCTCCACCTTGGGCTGCTTGGCGCCCGCCAATCCGATCAGGCGGGACAGGCCGGACACGCGGTCTTCGCCGCTGGCGCTTTTCACAGCGGCGCCGTCCGCGAACGCGCCGCGCAACACGCGCGCGAAGGTGAGCTTGCCGCCATGGGCGGTGTGGATGGTCTTGAGCGCATGGGCGAGCGGCGCGCCCGTGTCCGAAACGCCAAGCCGCGCGCGGGTTTCGGCGACGCACGGCGCCTCGTGGCGCAACGCCTTGAGCAGGCGGGTGACGCCATGGCCCTCCGCCGCCGAGCCGATCAGCACCGGGGCGACCTTGCCCTGGCGCAGGTCGCGGGTGAGGCCGTCGAAAATCTGGTCGCGCGGCGGCTCGATGTCGGACAGCAGTTCCTCCATCAGCGCGTCGTCATAGTCCGCCAGCTTTTCCAGCATGGTGTAGCGCGCTTCCTTCTCGCTCGGCAATTCGCCGGCCGGCACGTCCACCACCACGGAGGGGGCGTGTTCGCGATAGACGAAGGCGCGTTCGAGCGCGAGGTCGATGAAGCCGGTGACGATGCCGTTCTGCCAGATCGGGATCTGGCGCAGCAGCAACGGCGTGCGCGAGGCCGGTTGCAGCACCCCCAGCGCGTCGCGGATGCGCAAGGTGGCGGCGTCGATCTTGTTGACGAACAGGACGCGCGGAAGGGCAAGATCCTCAAGTTCGCGCAGGATCACTCGCAAGGCGGGCGTCTTGCGCTCGTCGGCCTCGCAAACCACTACGGCGGCGTCGCACAGCGGCAGGACGTTGCGGGCCTCGTGCGCGAATTCGAGCGAGCCGGGAAGATCGACGAAGGTGAAACGGTCGCCGAGATAATCGACCGAAGCGATATTGGCCTCGACGCTGGCGGCGTGGGCGCGCGCCTCGGGGCTGGAATCCCCCACGGAGGAGCCGTCCCGCACCGAGCCCTGGCGGGCGAGCGCGCCGCCGCGGGTCAGGAGGGATTCAAGCAAGCTTGTCTTACCGCTCTGGAACGGGCCCACCAGCGCGATCAGGCGCGGGCCCGAAACTCTTCTGTCGCCGGGCAGAACTTCGCTCATGTCAGCCTCCTTCGGCTTCCTCCGGCCCGAATTTACGCGGGGCCTTGTCGCAAATATTTCACTTTTGGCGCTTTTTGCCAATGATCAAGATCATGGCCCGCCGGTAAGCTTCTGACGAACCGTCATAAACGCGGGCCGAGTCTGTTCGGCGCCGCAAGAAAATATTTGACTATTTCACTAGACAAAATATTCTGCAGCTCTGGATGGGAGCTGCGGCCGATGCCTTGGAATGGAATTCTGGAATGGCCCTTTGTTTTTTCGGGGCTTTTGGTTGGCGGCATGGTCGGTTTGACCGGCGTGGGCGGCGGCTCGCTGATGACTCCGCTGCTGGTGCTGCTGTTCGGCGTTCATCCGGCCACGGCGGTCGGCACCGATTTGTTCTATGCCGGCATCACCAAGATCGCCGGATCGACCGTCCACGGCGCCAACAAGACCATCGACTGGAAAGTGGTGCTGCGTCTTGCCAGCGGCAGCGCGCCGGCGGCGCTGCTCACCCTGTTCGTTCTCGGGCATATGGGCTTCAAATCGGGGCAGGCCGGCTCCGCCATTTCCTGCGCGCTCGGTCTGGCGCTGTGGCTCACCGCGCTGTCGCTGCTGTTCCGGCCATGGCTGGTGGCGCGCTTGGCGCCCCGGTTCGACAAGCTGTCTGACCGCGTGATCGCCGGGCTGACCGTGGCGCTCGGCGCCACGCTCGGCGTCCTCGTGACCATTTCCTCGGTGGGCGCCGGCGCCATTGGCGTGACGGTGCTGCTGATGCTTTATCCGCGCATGCCGACGCTGCGCATCGTCGCCTCCGACATCGCCCATGCCGTGCCGCTCACGCTGATCGCCGGGGCCGGCCATTGGGCGATGGGGTCGGTGGACTGGAGCATGCTGGTTTCCCTGCTTGCGGGCTCGATTCCCGGCGTGGCCCTGGCCAGCGTCTTCGCCTCGCGCGCGCCCGACAAATTGTTGCGCGGCCTGCTCGCGGGCGTGCTGGCGCTGGTCGGGGCGAAGCTCGCCTTGCAGTAACGACACGGTCGGCGGGCTAGTTGTAATAGCCCACGCCGCAGGCGAACTCCTGGTTCACCCTCGTCACGTAGCTCGTCTTGAGGGCGGGCTTGGGGTCCTTCGGCTTGGCGAACAGATAGTCGACCTCGGTGATCTCGCCTTCCTTCTTTTGTCCGGCGGCGTAGATCTCCTGGCCATAGGCCTTGCCGGTCTCGTCCTTCAGCGTTCTCACGTCCTGGCCGAGCAGATCTTTCGCATTGGCGTTGCCCATGGCGACGAACTTGCCGGTGTCGGCGTTGACGCAGAACACGTAGATATTGCCGTCCATGCCGGTAAGGAATTTCCCCTTGCCCTGGTTGAACGTCTCGAAGGCCTGCTTGCTGTCGGAACTCACCTCGGCCGCCGCGGTCATCAGCATGGCCTTGGCGATGAATTTGTCCGCCGGATGAGCGAACGCCGGCGAGAGCGCGAGCACCGCGCCAAACGCCGCGACAACACTATTCTTGCGCACCATGTCGTTTCCTCCGCATCGCCTCGCGCCGCCCGGTCAATCCGGCGCCTGTCCCGGCGACGCCGGCGACTTTAGCGCGAGATGGCGCGAGCGGGCAGCGCCGCGAAACTTAATTAGCTCTGATGAAGCTGTTTGTTCCCGCCTTTCCGGCGCGGCCCGACCGTCTAATGACGGGGCGCGAGCGCGATCGCCAGCAGCACGGCGAGCAGGGCCGAAACGGCCTGCCAGAACAGCAGCGGGTTCTTCTGATAAAGCGCTTTCTTCGGCGGCTCGGCGGGTCCGCCGCGCTTGACCCCGTTTTCGATCTCGAAGGCGAATTCGAGCACGTCGCCATAGCGGCGCGCGGGATCGACGGCGATGGCGCGGGCGATGGCGCCTTCCAGCCACGCCGGCAAATCCGGTCGCCGCGCCGCGAAGGACGCCGCTTTGCCGAAGCGCGGCTTGCTGAACGGCTCGATCTCGCCATACGGATATGCGCGCGTGAACAGGCGATAGACGGTGACGCCCAGGGCGAACAGGTCGGTCGCCTCGTCGCCGCGCGCGCCGGCGAAAAGCTCGGGCGCCATATAGGAGGGCGTGCCGGGCGCATGGTCGTCCGGAAAATCTTCGAGCTGCGGCAGCCTGGCCACCCCGAGGTCGAGCAGCTTCAGCCCGCCGTCCCTGAGCAGCATGACATTGTCCGGCTTGACGTCGCGGTGAATGATGCCGGCGCGATGCAGGGTGACGAGGGCGCGCGCCATGCGGGTGGCGAGCCGCGCGCCCTCGTCGAGGCCGATGGGCGGATCGCGCTGAAGGCGCGCCTCCAGCGTCTCGCCGTCGAGAAAGGGCATGGCGGAATAAAGCCGCGTCTGCCGCTTCGGGGGCAGTTCGATGGTCTCGCCGATCCAGGGGCTGCGCACGCGGCTGGCGACGAAAGCTTCGTTGAGGAAGGCGCGCCGGTAAACCTCGTCTTCCGCGACATCGGGTTTGGGGAATTTCAGCACGACCTGTCGGCCCGCGCGCAAATCCTCGGCGCGCATCAGCCGGGCGTAGCGCCCGTCGGACAACAGCGCGTCGATGCGGAAATCGTCGATGACCGCGCCGGGCTCCGGCGCGTCCGGCAGGGGCAGGCTTTCGAAGCTTTCCGAAATTTCCTCGGCGCTGGCGGGCGGCGTGTCGAGAATATCGACCACCAGAACGGTGCAATTGTCGGCGCTACCCGCCGCGAGCGCGGCTGCGACCACATCCCCGGCGGTGCGCTCGGGCGTGGCGCGCTCGACCAGAATGCGCCGGAGTTCGGCCTCGCGCAGACTGCCGTGCACGCCGTCGCTGCACAGCAGGAAGCGTTCGTGCGGCCGCAACGGAAAAGTGTGATGGTCGATGCGCAGGTTCAGCTCGACGCCGACGGCGCGGCGCAGCACGTTGAGTTCGCCGCGCCCGAGCACATGGTCTTCGGTGAGTTGTTCGAGCGCATTGTCGCGCAGCCGATACAGCCGGGAGTCGCCGACATGCACGCAATGGCCCGTCCGTCCATCGAGGATCAGCGCGGTGAAGGTCGTCGCCATGCCGGCGCGTTGCGGATCGACGCGGCCTTGCGCCACGATCCAGCCGTTGATGGCGTCGAGGGCGCGGGCGGCGGCCTGCCGCACGCCGAGCGGCGCGGGCAGGCTGAAAAAACCGTCGAGAAAGCCGCGCACGCAAATTTCGGCGGCGTCGCGGCCGCCCTTGCGTCCGCCGACGCCATCGGCCAGCGCAGCGACGGTGGCGCGGCGCGCGTCGACGCGGGGCCTGCCGATGCGCGCGGCGGCGTAATCCTGATTGTCGGCGCGTTTTCCGGTTTCGCTGGCGAAGCCGATTTCAAAGCGCAGGTCGTGATCGAAACGGTCGAGGCGGGACATGAAGGGCCGGGACGTGGCTCCCTCTCCCCGCGTGCGGGGAGAGGGCGGGGGTGAGGGGGAGCCGGGCGGGGGGCTCAGCATTCAAGCTGGTGAGACTGTTCTGCAAGCATTTTTCAGCGGCGCGCCCCCCTCACCCTAACCCTCTCCCCGCATGCGGGGAGAGGGAATTGGCGGCGTCAAATCCGGGCGCCGGAGACCGCGCCCCAGGTGGTGCGCCAGCGCGTCTTCACGAAGGTGAGGCCGGCGACGCCCAGCAGCGCCAGCACCGAGAAGAACAGGAATCCGGCCATGAAGCCGCCGGTCATGCCCTTCGAGGTCGCCAGCGCCTTGGCGAGGAAAAAGCCGCCCAGGCCGCCCGCGAAGCCGACGAGGCCGGTCATCACGCCCACCTCGTTGCGGAAGCGCTGCGGCAGCAGCTGGAACACCGCGCCATTGCCCATGCCGAGGCAGAGCGTGCCCACCGAGAACAAAGCGACGGCCAGCCAGCCCATCGCCGGAAGCTGGGTCAGCGCCCAGCCGCCATTGGCCGGGGCCGGCCTTCCGGCAGCAGCGCCACGCCGAAATAGCAGGCGGAGACCACGACGAACATGATGGTGAGCGACTTGATGCCGCCGACGCGGTCGGCGATGGCGCCGCCGACGGGACGGAAGGTGGAGCCGAAGAACACGATCAGCGACACCATCAGGCCCGCCGCCACCGGGGTGACGTGGAAATGCGCCGTGAAGTAGAGCGGCAGGGCGGAGGCGAGGCCGACGAAGCCGCCGAAGGTGATGAAGTAGAAGAACATGAACCAGCGGCTGTCGGCGTCGAGCAGCAGCCGGCCATAGGCGGCGAGCTTGATCGGCTTCACCGATCCGGGCGCGTCCTTCACCGTCGCCGTATAGATGGCGAGAATGACGATCATCGGAATCAGCAGCGCGAGGTAAACGCCCTGCCAGCCCCAGGCCTCGGCGATGGAGGGCGCGAACAGGGTGTCGAGCACCACGCCCATGTTGCCGGCGCCGGCGATGCCCATCACCACGCCTTGCAGGTGCGGCGGATACCAGCGGCTGGCCTGCGGCAGCGCCACCGAGAACGAGGCGCCGCCAAGCCCGAGCAGCGCGCCGAAGATCGCGACATGGTTCGGATTGGCGAGGCCGAATTTCCAGACGTAAAGGCAGGCGATCGTCAGGACGATCTGCGCGATCACGCCGGTGATCTTCGACCCGATCATGTCGGCGAGCACGCCCATGGGAATGCGCAGAATGGCCCCGGACAGAACGGGGATGGCGACGAGCGTCAGCTTCTGCTCGACCGGGATGTTCATTTCCTTGGCGATGTAAACCATGAGCGGGCCGAGCGAGACCCAGGCCATGAAGCTGATGTCGAAATAGAGGAAGGCCGAAAGCAAGGTCGGCCAGTGGCCGGATTGCTTGAGGTCCGAGAGTTTCATATGCGCCCTTTCCGGTTTTAGACTGTAGCGGCCTGCGCCGCATTGTGAAGAAGCCTTTCAATTTCGGGCCGGCACGAGCCGCACCCTGTTCCCGCGCCGGTGGCGTCGGAAATCTGTTCCACGCTGATCAGGGATTTGTCCCTGATGGCGTCGAGGATCGTGTTGACGCCCACATTGAGGCAGACGCAGATTTTGCGGCCGGGATCGCGCGCGTCGCGCGGCGGCTGTCCCGCGAGCAGCGCCAGCGGCGCGGAAGGGGCGGCGAAAGCTTCGCACGCCCAGGCGCGCGCCACCGCGACCGGCTCCGGGGCGAGATAAAAGGCGCCGAGGATTTCGCCATCCTTCGCCGCCACGCAACGGAAGGCGCCAGCGCGCTCGTCGCGCAGCGCGGTGAGTTCGCAGTCCCCCACGCAAAACAGGCTTCGCGCGAAAACTTCGGGATCTGCGAGCGGCGCGAGGCCGGCGAGTTCGATGCGCCAGCCGCCCGGCGTGCGCGCGAGCGCCCAATAGGCGGCATCGATGTGTGCGGGTTTTTCACGCGTCAGCGCGAAGGCGAACCACGCCGGCGCCACGGCTTGCGCCGCGACCGTGGCGGCTTTGCTTTCCGGCTGCCCGGAAACCGGATCGACGACCGGCGCGATCAGCGCGGCGACGCGGGCGTTGGCGGCGAATTGATCGGTCCAGTGGATCGGCACGAAGATCGAGCCTTGCCGCTGGCGTTCGCTGATTTGCGCGCGCAATAAAACCTCGCCGCGCGCGTTGCCCAGGCGCACCAGCCCGGCGGCTTCGACGCCCAGTCGCGCGGCGTCGAGCGGGTTCAGTTCGGCGAAGGGCTCGGCGATGTGCTGGGCCAGCTTTTCGGCGTCGCCGGTGCGGGTCATGGTGTGCCACTGGTCGCGCAGCCGCCCTGTGTTGAGCACGAACGGATGTTGCGCATCCGGCGTCGCGGCGGGGGCGCGAAACGACGTGACGATGAAGCGCGCCTTGCGGCCGGGGGTGAAGAATTTGCCGTCGGCGAAGAAGCGCTTGGGTTGGTCGTCCGGCGCTTCGCCTGCGGGCGCGGGCCATTGGAAGGGCGCGAGCCGGTCATATTGCGCGGCGGAAATTTCGGCGTGGGCCGAAATATCGAAATCGCGCGCGCCGCCGTTTTTGGCGCCGCTGAGGCGCGCGTGTTCGGCGAAGATTTCCGACGGATGTTTGTACGCGAAGGCGTCGCGAAAACCCATCCGTGCGGCGACGTCACAGATGATGCGCCAGTCGGCGCGGGCTTCGCCGGGCGCCGCGCGCAGCGGTCGCTGGCGCGAAATGCGGCGCTCGGAATTGGTGACGGTCCCGTCCTTCTCGCCCCAGGCCAGCGCCGGCAGCAGCACATGGGCGTGGGCGTTGGTGTCGGTTTTCTCGACCACGTCGGACGCCACGACGAACGGACATTTTTTCAGCGCGTCGCGGACGAAATCGGCGTCGGGCAGGCTGTCCACCGGATTGGTCGCCATGATCCACAGGGCCTTGATGCGCCCGTCATGCGCCGCCTTGAACAGATCGACCGCCTTGAGGCCGGGCTTGTCCGGCAGGGGCGCCGGCGCGTTCCAGAAGTCGCCGACCAGCGCGCGATGCGCGGCGTTGTCCAAATCCATATGCGCCGCGAGCATATTGGCGAGCCCGCCGACCTCGCGTCCGCCCATGGCGTTGGGCTGTCCCGTGACGGAGAACGGCCCGCAGCCCGGCTTGCCGATGCGCCCGGCGTAGAGATGCGTGTTGAGGATCGCGTTGACCTTGTCGGCGCCCGCCGAGGACTGGTTGACGCCCTGCGAATAGACGGTGACGCATTTGTCATGGGCGATGACGAGATCGTAAAAGCGGCGCAGGTCGTGCGGCGGCAGGCCGGTGGTCTCAGCTACGCGCGCGAGCGTCCATTGGCGCGCTTCCGCGAGCGCGTCGGACAGGCCCTCCGTGTGGCGCTTGACGAAGGTTTTGTCCGCCTTGCGGGCGCGCCGCAGCGCGTCGAGCAGGCCGAGGAACAGCGCGACATCCGAACCGGGCGCGAGTTGCAAATGCAGGTCGGCGATTTCGCTGGTCGCGGTGCGGCGCGGGTCGATGTTCACGACGAGCGGCCTGCCGCCTCGCTGTTCCCTTGCGCGCGCGATGCGCTGGAACAGGATGGGATGGCACCAGGCGAGATTGGAGCCGGTGAGCACGATGAGGTCGGCCTGTTCCAAATCCTCATAGCACCCCGGCACGGTGTCGGAGCCGAAGGCGCGCTTGTGGCCTGCCACCGATGACGACATGCACAGCCGTGAATTGGTGTCGATATTGGCCGAGCCGATGAACCCTTTCATCAGCTTGTTGGCGACGTAATAATCCTCGGTGAGCAATTGCCCGGAGACATAGAAGGCGACCGAGTCCGGGCCATGCGCGGCGATGCTGTCGCGGAATTTTTGCGCCACGAGATCCAGCGCTTCGTCCCAGTTCGTGCGCCGCCCGTTGACGCGCGGATGCAGCAGCCGTCCCTCAAGCCCCATCACCTGGTCGAGCGCCGATCCCTTCACGCACAGGCGGCCGAAATTGGCGGGATGATCCGCGTCACCGGCTACGGAAATCCTCTCGCCGTCAACCGTGGCCGTCACGCCGCAGCCGGTTCCGCAATAGGGACAGGTGGTGTTGATCGTTTGCGTCATGCTTTCCGTTCGTTCTCTCCCTCTCCCCGCGAGCGGGGAGAGGGCAGGGGTGAGGGGGAGCCGGGCGTGGGGCGCGGCGCCAGTTGCGGTGAGGATCAGAGTGGCTCACGACGCATAGGCGTCGGCTGCGAGTCGCCCCTCACCCCAACCCTCTCCCCGCATACGGGGAGAGGGAGCGCGCCCGTCACTCGGCCGGGGCGAGCACGCCCATGTCGATGTAGATGTGGCCGCGCTCGATCTTCACCGGGAATTTTTTCGCGCAGCCGTGGTCGGCGCCGGTCGCCTCGCCATCTTCCAGATTGATGATCCAGTTGTGCAGCGGGCAGGCGACCTTGCGCCCGTGGACGATGCCTTCGCTCAAGGGGCCGCCCTTGTGCGGGCACTTGTTTTCCAGCGCGAAGATGTCGTTGCTGGCGGTGCGGAATACGGCGATCTCGCGGCTCGGCGTGCGCACGGTGCGGGCGCCGCGCAGCGGCACGGCGGAGACGCGGCCGACGTCGAACCAGTAGGTCTTCTCTTCCATGGCGAACATCCTTATTCGGCGGCGACGGGGGATTTGGGGCCGAGCACGGCCAGCGGCATGAATTCGTGCATGTCCTTGCCGGCGGCGCGCTCCGCCCAAGGGTCTTTTCGCGCCGCGCGCTGCGAGATCATGAAGCGCTCGTACAGGCCCTTGCGCGCGTCATGGTCCTCGAAGATCAGCTTGCGCAGGTTTTCGAGGCCGAACTTGTCCACCCATTTGTAAACGCGTTCGAGATAGGCCGACTGTTCGCGGTAGGCCTGGAGAATGGCGGCGCAAACTTCCAGCGCCTCCTCCTCGGTCTCGACATGGCCGAGCAGGTCGGTGGCGCGCACATGCAGGCCCGCCGCGCCGGACACGTGAATGTCGTAGCCGGAGTCTACGCAGATCACGCCAATGTCCTTGATGGTCGCCTCGGCGCAATTGCGCGGGCAGCCGGACACGGCGAGCTTGACTTTGGCGGGCGTCCACGAGCCGCACATCAGCTTCTCAAGCTTGATGCCGAGGCCGGTCGAGTCCTGCGTGCCGAACCGGCACCAGTCCTTGCCCACACACGTCTTCACCGTGCGCAAACCCTTGGCGTAGGCGAAGCCCGAGACCATGCCGGCGTTCAGCAATTGCGCCCACACAGCGGGAAGATCCGCCTTCTTCACGCCGAGCAGGTCGATGCGCTGGCCGCCGGTGACCTTCACCATCAGCTTGTAGCGGTCGGCGAGATCGGCGATCACGCGCAATTCGTCGGGCGTGGTCACGCCGCCCCACATGCGCGGAACGACGGAATAGGTGCCATCCTTCTGGATGTTGGCGTGGACGCGCTCGTTGATGAAGCGGGCCTGATAGTCGTCTCTATATTCGCCGGGCCAGGTCGCGATCAGGTAATAGTTCAGCGCCGGCTGGCACGACGGGCAGCCGCCCGACGACTTCCAGCCCAGCTCCTGCATCACCGCCGGCAGCGACTTGAGCTGCTTCTCGCGAATGAAGCCGCGCACCTCTTCGTGCGTCAGGTCGGTGCATTTGCACATGTGCTTGCGCGCCGCTTGGAACGTGTCGCCGAGCGTGGCGGCGAGCAGCAGATCCACCTTGCCGGCGCATTGGCCGCAGGACGCGCTCGCCTTGGTGTTGGCGCGCACCTCGTCGAGCGTGGTCAGGCCGGATTGGATCGCCTTGACGATGGCGCCCTTGTTGACGCCGTTGCAGCCGCAGATTTCCGCATCATCCGGCAAGGCTGCAACGGCCGCCGTAGGGTCCATCGGGGACCCTCCCTGATAGGCCTGTCCAAAGATCAGCATGTCGCGGATCGCGCTGACGTCCTCGCCCTTTTTCAGTAGGTCGAAATACCAGGCGCCGTCGGCGGTATCGCCGTAGAGCACCGCGCCAACCACCTTTTCGTCGCGCAGGATCACGCGCTTGTAGACGCCGCGCGAAGGGTCGCGCAGCACCACTTCGTTGTTCTCGTCGTCGTCGGAAAAATCGCCGACCGAGAACAGGTCGATGCCCGTCACTTTCAATTTTGTCGAGGTGGCGGCGGGAACGAAACCGGCAGGCTTTTCGCCGGCGAGTTCAGCCGCCAGGGTTTTCGCCATGTCGTACAGCGGCGCCACCAGCCCATAGGTCTGGCCGCGATGCTCGACGCACTCGCCGACTGCGTAAATGTCGGCGTCCGACGTGCGCATCAGGTCGTCCACGATCACGCCGCGATTGGTGTCGAGGCCCGCCGCCTTGGCCAGCGTGGCGTTGGGGCGGATGCCCACCGCCATCACCACGAGATCGGCCGGCAGCACGCGCCCGTCCTTCAGCTTCACGCCGGTGACGCGGTCGTCGCCGAGAATGGCGTCGGTGTTGGCTTCCGTGAAGACGTCGATGCCGCGCGCGGCGATGGCGTTCTTGAGCAGATAGCCGGCGCTGGGATCGAGTTGGCGCTCCATCAGATGCGGCATCAGATGGACGACGGAGACCTTCATCCCCTTCACGGCCAGACCCGCCGCCGCTTCGAGACCGAGCAGGCCGCCGCCGATCACCACGGCGTGGCCACCCGCGTCGCAGGCGGCGTGCATCTTCTCGACATCGTCGAGGTCGCGGAAGGACACGACGCCCGGCAGGTTGGCGCCGGGAACCGGGATGATGAAGGGCATGGAGCCCGTGGCGATCACCAGTTTGTCGTAGGACACCCGGTCTCCCCCGGCGGTCTCGACATATTTGGCGGCGCGGTCGATGGCGACCACGGCCTCGCCGCGGCGCAGATCGACGGAATGGGCGGCGTACCAGGCGTCATCGTGGATGACGATGTCGTTAAAGCTTTTCTCGCCGGAGAGGACGGGCGAGAGCATGATGCGGTTGTAGTTCACGCGCGGTTCGGCGCCGAACAGGGTGACGCGCGCCGGCGTCGTGTTGCGGGCGAAAAACTCTTCCAGCAGGCGGCCCGCCGCCATGCCGTTGCCGATCACCACCAGCTTGTGCGCGGCCGCGTCCGGGGCTGGCCGATGCGGCTGCGGAAATTTCTCGATCTGTCCCATTGCGGCGCTCTCGTTGCGAGACGATCCGCGCAAAGGTTCGCTGGCGAAGTTTTTGGGGGAGAGATCAACCCGACCCGCATCGCGGCGCGCATGCGCCGAGGCTCCACGCAGCAAGCCGCCGTTGGCTTGCGCGAACCGATGAACGGGGTCGTCATTGACCTTTGATTATTAATGCAAAAGCGGCGCCATGCGAGGCGATGTCGCCGTCTCTCCTGAAAAGCGGGAGTTTTTGCAGAAATGTCTATAAAACAGGCAGCAAGGTGTTGCCTAACGTATAAGCGTTCGGCGCCTTTGTTCGGGCGGCAAAGGCGAAAAATTGGGCGTTTGGGCGCGCTATGCGCTTGGTGGAAATGTCTCCAGCGGCCCGCCCGCGTAAGTCTGGCCCAATAAATGCGGCGCCGGCGGCGCCTGTTCGCTGCTCCAGAACGCCTCGCGGGCGACGGTCTGGCTGGCCGCGTCGAACGTCGCCTGTCCCGCGAAGGCGAGCAGCGCCAGCAGGAAATCGGCCTGAAGCGCGCTGAGGCCGGTCGCCGCCGCGTCGAGCCGCAGCCAATCCGCGTCCAGGGCGGGGCGCACGGCGGATTCGGGCAGGTCCGGCGTCAGCGCCTGCGCGACGATGCGCGGCAGATCGGCGCGGTTCTGTTCGCCCCACAGCGCGGCGCGGCGCAGTGCGCGGGCCGCCGCCTTGGGAACGTCCGGGTCGGCCTCGGCCGCGCCGCGCGGAAAGGCCAGCACCTTTTCCGGGCAATTGCGCATCAGCGCCGCGCATGGGAACAGGATGCGCGAGGCGCCGCGCTGCTGCGAAAACGTGTTCCACGGCGCGCCCGCGCAAAAACCGTCGATCACCCCGGCCTCGATGCTCGCGGGCGCCAGCGAAGGCGGCGTCACCGTCAGGCTCACGGCGTCGCGCGCGACGCCGCCGAGCCGCAGCCACAACAGCAATTGATAATGGTGCATCGACCAGGGAAACACATGGGCGAAGCGCAACGGCTTGGCGCCCGCCGTCCACAGCGCCGCGAGTTTTCGCGCCGAGCTTGGCGGATCGCCGGCGATGGCCTCGGCCAGGGCCGGGGAGACCGAGACGGCGTTGCCGTCAAGCCCGAGCGCCGCCGCGCCGATCATCGGCGCGCGAAACCCTTCGAGTCCGAGCGCGGAGGCCAGCACGGCCGGCGCGAGCATATGCGCGGCGTCGTAAAAACCATACGCCAGCTTGTCGCGCAGATTGGCCCAGGACGTCTCGCGATGCAGCGTGAAGGTCAGCCCTTCCTCGCGGTCGAACCCGTTGACCGAGGCCACATGCAGCAGCGCCGCGTCGGTGAGCGGGAGATAGCCGATGCGCAGGGGTCGGGTCATCTGAGCAATTCCGCCGCGGTGAGGATGGCGCGGGCCACATCCGCAATTTTCTTGCCTTCGTTCATGGCGACCTTGCGCATCATGGAATAGGCCTGCTCCTCGGAGATTTTCTTCGCCTTGATCACCAGCGCCTTGGCCTGGTCGATGGCCTTGCGGTCGGCGAGTTGGTCCTTGGCCGCCTGCAATTCCTCGCGCAGCCGGGCGAAGGCATTGAAGCGCGAGACCGACACGTCGACGATCGTCCTGACCCGCTCCTTCTTCAGCCCGTCGACCACATAGGCGGAGACGCCAGCGTCAATGGCGGCGTTGATCATGGCGGCGTCGGAGGCGTCGGCGAACATGGCCACCGGGCGGGCGTCGGCGCCGGAAATGCGGATCATCTGTTCGAGCACGTCCCGGCTGGGATTTTCCAGATCGATCAGCACCATGTCGGGGTTCAGCGCGCAGAGCCGGGTTTCGAGGTCGAGAAACGTGTCGATCACGGTGACGTGGACATGGCCGGCCTCGCGCAACCCGTCGCGCAAAATGGAGGCGCGCAGCGGGTTGGGGTCGGCGATGACGATTCGAAGCTCTTTGTCTGGCACGTTTTTTCCGCTGGGAGCGCGACCGTTTCGATTATAGCCGCCGCCTCGTCCGGCTCAAGCGGCGCCCAGTTCGGCGGCGAGCCGCCGCAGCCGCCCCGCCTCGACCGCCGCTTCGGCGCAGCGCAGCCGCAAGGCGGCGGCGGCGTCGCTCTCGTCGGACACCTGCGCGCAGGTCGGCGGCGGCTGCGCGCAGCTTGGCCGCAATTGCGCCAGCACGGCGGCGCGGGTGTCGTCGAGCAGGGCGGCGCTGTCGCGGGCGTCGAGTTCGTCGATCCGGTTTCGGATCAGCAGGCGAATGGTGACGATCTGCGCCGCCGTGAAATAAGCCTGCGCGATCAGCTTGCTGTAGCGCGGCCAGAATTTTCCCACGCCGGGATTGTCGCGGGCCAGTTTCGAGGATTCGCCGAGGCTGGAAAAACTTTCGATCAGCGCTTTGCGCGCCAGCCGGTAATCCTGCGCCGCCACATCCCAGCGCAGCACCTTGTCGGCGTAAGAGGCGAGCCGGTCGAGAAACGCGTTGGCCAGCGCCCGCGCGCCATGACGCTCGTAATTGGGCAGCATGAAATTGAACAGGAAGGCGACGCCGGCGCCGATCACCGTGTCGATCAGGCGCGACACCACCGGCGCGCTTTCGCCGGGGTCGAGCAGATGCAGGCCGAGCAGGGCCATCACCGAGGCCGCGACGGAGGTCACCCGGTAATCGACGCGGCCGAAGGAATGGGCGATTCCCACGGCGGAGAGTTGCGCGAACAGCAGCAGCGGCTTGGAATTCAGCCACAGCAGCGCGCCGGCTATGCCGCAGCCGACCACCGAGCCGAACAGACGTTGGTCGCGGCGCTGGGTGGTGGCGCTGTAGCTTGCGCGCATGATCACGGCGATGGTCAGCAAAATCCAGTTGCCGTGGCGCAGCTCCGGCGCGACGGCGATCAGCGCATAGCCGCAGGCGAGCGCCGCCGACAGCCGCAGCGCATGGCGGAACACCGGCGAGGCCCAGCGCAGCTCCGCCCGGATCGGCGCCAGCGAGACGCGCAGCGGCGGCGCGAATTTGGTCAAGTCGAGACCTGCGAGGGCCTTCTCCGCCTCGGAAATCTCCGCCACCACCGCGGGAATGCGGGCGAGATGGTTGAGCGCCCAGGCGAGGCGGGCGCGGGTCATGCGCGCCGCCCGCAACACGCGGGGATCGGCGGAGTCCAGATCCGCGATCTCCTCGGCCAGGCTTTCCAGCGCCGTGGCGTGATCGGGAAAAGTCGGGGCGCGCCCGACGATCAGCAGATCGAGCGACAGGGCGTCGAGATCGTCCGCGACCTGGCGCAAAAGCGTCTCGACGCGGCCGGCGATGTCGGCCTGCGCGCTGGCGAGGCGCAGGGGCGCGTGGTCGGCCATGGTCGAGATCATGCCGTCGAAGGCTTCGAGCAGGACCGCGAGGGCCGCGATCAGGCGGGCGCCGGATTCGGGATTGGCGGCGTAGACGCTCAGGCTGCGCGCCGCCTGCAACTGATCGGAAAAACTCGCCTGCTGCTCCACCACCTTCAGGCAGGCCGCGCCCTCGTCGGCGCCGGGCCGGTAAAAATCGGCCATCCGGCGCAGCAGCGTGGCGAATTCGCGGATCAGCTCCGCCAGCATCACCCGCCGTCCCGAAGCGTCAAGCAGCCGGGTCAGGGTCAGCGCGATGGGGATGTAAAGTGCGCCCCCCAGCGCGATCGACTGGCAAAATTCCAGCTTGCCCCCGGGCGCGCCCAGGGTGAACACCATGGCGAGCTGGGTGAGGATCGACAGCGGGATGGCCCAGCGCCCCCAAGCGATCTGCAGGCCGGCGACAAAGCCGATAGTGGTGACGGCGGCCGCCTCCAGCGCGAGGCTCCCGTCGGCCAGAGCGGTGAGCAGCGACGCCGCGACGGCGCTGCACCAGCAGATCGGCAGGATGCGGAGCTTGGAGGACAGCGGGGAGGGCGTGTCGCCGACCGAAACGCATAGCGCGCCCGAGGCGGCGGCCAGCGCGGCGTCGAACCCTTGCAGCGCCCCGACCCCCAGCCCGACCAGCAGCACGCCGAGCGCCACCGCATAGCCGTTGAGAATGTGTTGGCCGAGCAGATATTTGAACAGGGACGGCGGGATGCGCATCAGGACAGGAGCGTCGCGATCCGGCGCAGCGCCAGTTGGTAACCTTCCGTCCCGCAGCCGGCGATCACGCCGTCGGCCCGGCGCGACACATAGGAATGGTGGCGGAATTCCTCGCGCTTGTGGATGTTGGAAATGTGCACCTCGATCACCGGCCCGTCGAACGACGACAGCGCGTCGAGCAAGGCTACGGAGGTGTGGGTGTAAGCGGCGGGATTGATGACGATGGCGGCGGCTTTGTCGCGCGCCTCCTGCACCCAGTCGATCAGTTCATATTCGCGATTGGTCTGGCGAAAGTCCAGATCAAGGCCGAGCGCGTCGCCGAGCGCCAGGCAGGCGGCCTTCACGTCGGCGAGCGTTTCCGAGCCGTAAATATGCGGCTCGCGCTGGCCGAGCAGGTTAAGATTGGGGCCGTTGAGGACGAAGACGTTACGATTCATCGCAAGGGTATTCCGGGCGAACTGTCGGCGCGGACCCAGCCAAAAATGTGGCCAAGCCTTTGTGGCGACAAAGAAATGATGCGGCTGCGGCGATGACCGAATTGCGATCTCCGTGCGGGTCGTGAAAGACGGGCGTTCGCCGATTTCCAACCGCAGGATAGGCGGGACCGGGGGGCTTGGGCAAGCCGCGCCGAAAGGCGCCGCCCTAGTCGCGTCAAAATCAAGGTGCAGAGTGTTCTTCGCGCGACAGATTCGTGTCGTAAGGTTGACGATGCAATCTTGACGGGCGCCCTTGCACGCTGCGGCGAATTTGTGCAGGTTCTGTGATTAGAGATGCGTTTACCATCAATAAATCATGGCGCGACCGCGGCGCCGAGGACTAAAAGCATGGTGAATCAAATTGACAGGGAAATTGGCGAGCGTCTGCGACGCCGAAGGGAGACGCTGGGGCTGGCGTGCGTCGCCGTCGCCAAAGCCCTCGGACTCGACGCGCAGACGATCGAAGCCTTCGAGCGAGGCGAGCGGCGCTTGAGCGCCCGTCAGTTGCAGCAATTGTGCGGCGTGCTCGACGCGCCGCCGTCCCACTTCCTGGTGGCCGATGACGAAGTCGCGCCCCCCGACGGCCGCCCGAGCGAGCGCGACGCGTTGCTCAACGACGCGCATCGGCTCTACCGGGCTTTCTTTCAAATCCAGAGCCCGGAACTGCGCGGCGTGCTGGCCGATCTGGCGGAATCCTTCGCCAAGGGCGGGCGTTCGGCCGAACTGGTCGAAGCGGCGCAAATGCTGCGTCCCGCCAGCGATCTGGACAGCAATATCGCGCAATTGCGCGCCTTCCGCCAAGGGCCCTGGTCGAACTGAAGCCGGACGCCGGCTCCGCCTTTTCGGATGTTTTTGCGCGCGAACCTCTGGAGACCGCGCGCGAAAAGTTTGGGCCAGCTCAAGAATTGGACTGGCGCCACGCATGGCTGGCGCGGACGGAGCGGGCGCTGACTTGGCGTTCGGCCGGCCGTTATTTCAGCTTCAGCGGCAGTCCGGCGGCGACGAAGACGACTTCGTCGCAGGCTGAAGCGATGCGCTGGTTGACCAGCCCTTGCGCGTCGCGAAAATCGTTGCCGAGCTTGGTTTCCGGCGACACGCCCAGGCCCAGTTCGTTGGAAATGAGCACGATCTGGCCCGGCGCGTGCGTGAGGGCCTCGGCGAGGCGCTCCGTCGCGGCGACGCAGTCCCATTCCCGGAAGAACAGGTTGGACAGCCAGAGCGTCAGGCAGTCGATCACCACGATGCGGTCCGGCCGGGCGATCCGCCGCAGCAGCGGCGCCAGATCGGTCTCCTCCTCGAACACGGTCCAATCTTCGCCGCGCTCGGCGCGGTGACGGGCGATGCGCTGCGCCATCGAGCCGTCGAGCGTGGGCGCCGTGACAATCATGAAGGCCGCGAGGCCGGAGCGGCGGGCGCGTTCGAGCGCGTGGCCGGTCTTGCCGGAGCGGGCGCCGCCGAGAACGAGCGTCGCGGGCATCAGCTTTTCAATTCGCGGTAATAGGAGGACAGCGACTCGAACCAGACGTGACGCGCCTCCAGATAATTCGCGCCTTCCACTCGGGAGGGCAGCCGCAAGTCGCTGACCAGGGTCGCGATCTCGCGCCGCGCCGTCATTTGCGACGGGGTGAGCTGGCAGTTGGCCTCCTCGATGGCGTCGAGCGCCGTGAGGCCAATGGGGAAGAGTTCGCGGAAGATCACCCGGTCGCGCAGCCCCTCGGCCACGCGGAACTGCAATTCCACCGCCAGCTTGCGCAAGGCCTGATCGACCTGGCGCGCATTGTTGGAATGGAGCGCGGCGATGCGGTTGCGCACGAGCACCCAGTCGATCAGGCCATTGTCGACCAGCCGCCTTTTGCGCCGCGCCTCCAGCACGATCTCCGCATATTGCGCCACCGCGCCGCGATGGGCGCGGTCGTGATGCACTTTCGACAGCACGTCCATGTCGATGAAACTGTCGTTCATCGGCGAGATCAGCGTGTCGGCCAGCGAATGGGCGAGGCGCATCAGATAGGTGTCGCTCGCCGGCGTGTCGATCACCACGAATTCGTAAGCGTGCTCGACCTCGCCGATGGCTTCGGCGAAGGCGGCGAATTCCGCCGATTCATTGTCCTGCGCCTGGGCGCCGCGCACATGGTCCAGCGCGAAATGCCGCGGCAACTCCACCGCCCAGGGGGCGGTGCGGGCGAAAGAGGCGCGGTTTTCGTAAAAGCGCGTCAGGCTGCGCTGGCGCGTGTCGAGGTCGATGGTCGCGACGCGATAGCCCGCCTTCATCAGCGCCACGGACAGATGAATCGACAGGGTCGACTTACCGACGCCGCCCTTTTCATTGGCGACAACGATGACATGGGCAGGCCGCAGGTCCGGCGCTTCGGCGTCAAAACTCATGGGGCCTCGTAAGGAGAGGAGCCGGTGAGCGACTCAACCCACAGTCATAAAGTTTACGTTGATTAACCCTTATGCGCGCGCCCCTCAAGCCGAATAAATCCAGTTCTGACGCGCCATCAGGCTGCGGGAGGGCGCGAGGCGCAGCACGAGATCGCGGGCCAAGGCCCGCGCGCCTGCCATGTGGTAGACGTCCGCCTGGGCGCGCGAGGCCTGCTGGATTTGGCTGGCGCGGGGCAGGCGCGCGATGGAATATTGCGCCAGCGCCTTGCCGGGGTCCTTGCCGAATTCGAGAAAGGCCAGCGACAGCGCCGCCGAGTCCTCAATGGCCTGCGCCGCGCCCTGGGCCAGATAGGGCAGCATGGGATGGGCGGCGTCGCCGAGCAGGGCGGTGCGGCCGCGCGCGTAGGATTCCAGTTTCGGCCGGTCGAACAGCGGCCAGCGCAGCCAGCGGTCGGGCGCCGACAGCAGCTCGCGCGCGGCGGGGCTCCAGCTCTTGAACCGTTCGAGCAGGGTGTCGCGATCGCCCACCTGCTCCCAGAAGCGCGGCGCGTCCGGGCGCGTCTCCTCGCCGCGCCAGTCGTCCTCGACCAAGGCGACGATGTTCACCAGCGCGCCGCCGCGTAGTGGATAATGCACCAGATGGGCCTTGGCGCCGAGCCACAGATTGGAGGCGGGTTCGCTGAAGGCCGGCGGCAGATCCGTCGCCGGAATCACCGCCCGCCAAGCCGTGTGGCCGGTGTAGCGCGGCTGATCCTTGTCCGGGTCTTCCAGCCGGGCGCGCGCCAGCGAGCGCAGGCCGTCGGCGCCGATCAGCGCCGCGCCGGAGGCCCGATGGGTCTCGTCCTGCGTGCGATAGGTGACGGCGACGCCCTGCTCGTCCTGGACGAAGCCGGTCACCGTGGCGTCGTTGCGAATTTCGATCAGGCTGTTCTGATTGGCGAGCGTCACCAGCGCCGACAGCAGGTCGGCGCGATGGACGTTGAAATAGGGCGCGCCCCAGCGTTTTTCCGCGTGGCGCAGCGACAGGCGGGTGAGGCGCGCGCCATCGCGCCCCCGGCGGATCACCACGGCGGCGGGCGCGACCGCCAGCCCGTCGAGCAGCTCCAGCGCGCCATAGTCGCGCAGGATGCGGGTGGCGTTGGGCGCGAGCTGCAATCCGGCGCCGACTTCGCGAAAGGCGGGCGCGCGCTCCAGCACCAGCGTGGGCCGGCCGACGCGCGCCAGCGCCAGCGCGGCGCACAGGCCGCCGACTCCGCCGCCGGCGATGACGATGGGCGATACCTCCACGGGGCCGGTCCGCTCAGGCCGCCTGCGGCTTCAGTTCGCACTCCGCCGGGTCGGCATGGCCGTGCAACGCCGCATCATAGACATAGCGGGTCGAGCAATAGGGGCACAAAGCCTCGGTGTCGCCGCCCATGTCGATATAGATGTGCGGATGGTCGAACGGCGGCAGCGCGCCGATGCACATGAATTCCTTCGCGCCGACCCGAATCGTCGCCAGGCCCGGCTGGTTGTGGAAATGCGGAATGGCGTGGTCGGACATCTGTGATCCCTGGAGGTTGGGCGCGACATGGCGCCGCACAGGGCGCGCACCATAATCAAAGCGCCGGGCTTTGGGTAGAGGGGAGGGGCGCGGGCGGCCTCGTCACATCAGCCGGCGCGCCCCCTCTCGCCGCCCGCTCACAACGGCTCGTGCGCCTCCCGCCGGCGGCGCAGGTGGTTGACGAGGCCGAGCGTGACATTGGCGACCGCAGAAAACGACGATCCCTGCACGCGCTGGGCGTGCTTGATGATCAGGTCGCGAAAGCCGCGTCCGTCGGTCGCCTTCTTGTCGCCGTACCAGACATAAGCTTGCAGGTCGCGCAGTTCGATGCCGAGCAGTTCGGGCGACGCGACCGGCACGTTCACCGTGGCGGTCAGATAGGCGAGCGCGTCCAGCGGGATCTGCTCGGCGCCGATCTGATGGCCGATCTCCTTCTGCAAAGTATAGAAGAACTCGTTCTTTTCGGGGTTGTAAACGGCGTAGACGCTCGCCACCACCACCTCATAGCGGAAGGGTTTGCGCGTTTCGTCGACCAGGAAAATCACGTCCACAATATGCCGGGACAGGTCGTTGCGGACGATTTCGCGGGTCCGGCATTTGAAGGCGATGAAGTAATCGAGATATTTCAGCCTGTTGTTGGACAGTTCGTTACGCAGCGCATCCATCAGTTCGTTGCATTTGTCCTGAATGTCCGGCGCGACGGCCCGGCCCGTTGTAAAAGTCTGAAAAATGCCCGACAGTTTTTGGGCTTCGGCTATTTCTGTCGTCATCAGGCGTTATCCTCGGCAACCGAACCATGCTACGCGATGTCACAAATGCGCGCCCGCGCCGGGATGTCACGAAATGCGCGCCTGCGCGCGTGGCGGCGGCTCATGTTACTCCGAAACTCCGCCGACAAAAACCGCCTGCGCCTGCGACAGCAAGGCGCGGCCCGGGCTGGAGCGCGACCGCGGCGACGGACGCCGGTTTGTTGAAAAAAAGACAGGCGCGCCAAGCGTCCAAGAGGGAAAACGATTGGGAATGCAGGAATTTTCGTCCGATGGCGTGCGGATCGCCTATCTCGATTTCCCGGCGGAGGGCGAGGATCGCGGTCAGCCGATCCTGCTGATCCATGGCTTCGCCTCGAATCACGGCGTCAACTGGCTGTTTCCGCAATGGGTCAAGACGCTGACGCGGGCAGGCCGGCGGACCGTCGTGTTCGACAATCGCGGCCATGGCCGCAGCGAAAAACTCTATGACCCCGAGGCGTACCGGCCGCAGATCATGGCCGACGACGCCGCCCGGTTGCTGGACCATCTCGGAATCGCCCGCGCCGACGTGATGGGCTATTCCATGGGCGCACGCGTCGCGGCGCATCTGGCGCTGGCCGCGCCGGAACGGATTCGTGGCCTGATTCTCGCCGGGCTTGGCGTCCATCTCATCGACGAGGACGGGCTGCCCTCCGGCGTCGCCGAAGCGATGGAGGCGGAATCGCTGGAGGATCTCGTCGATCCGAAGCAGCGCATGTTCCGCGCCTTCGCGGATTCGACCCGCAGCGACCGGCGCGCGCTCGCCGCCTGCATTCGCGGCTCGCGACAGGCCATGGCGGCGCGGGAGATCGCCGCCATAACGCCGCCGACGCTGATCTGCGTCGGCTCGGAGGACGACGTCGCCGGCGATCCCGCGCCGCTGGCCGCGCTGATGCGCAACGCCCGCGCCCTGACGATCCCCGGCCGGGATCACAATCGCGCGGTGGGGGACAAGGTTTACAAGGAAGGCGCCCTGGCCTTTCTGGACGGTTTGAAACCGGTGGTTTAACGCCTATCTGACAAGCTGGATCATGCGGGGCCGTCGCCCCCGAGGAGAACGCCATGGTCGCCGCCAATGTGCTGGCCCTGAACAAGTCCGCCGACCCGGTCTTCGCGCAGATTCGCGTGGAAGCCGAGGAGGCCATGCGGCGCGAGCCCGATCTCGGCGGATTCCTGTCGGTCTCCGTGCTCAACGCGCCCAATGTCGAGCACGCCGTGGCGCATCGCATCGCGGCGCGGCTGTCGCATCTGGATTTTCCCGGCGACCTGATCGAGCAGAATTTCCTGGAGCTGGCCGCGCGCGACCCCGCCGTCGGCGAGGCGATCCGCGCCGACCTGCTGGCCGTGGCCGACCGCGACCCCGCCTGCACCCGGCTGATGGAGCCCTTGCTCTATTTCAAGGGCTTTCACGCCCTGCAGACGCATCGTCTCGCCCATGCGCTGTGGAACGCGGGGCGGAAGGACTTTGCGCTTTATCTGCAAAGCCGGGCCTCGGCCGTGTTCCAGACCGACATCAATCCGGCGGCGCGGATCGGCAAGGGCGTTTTCCTCGACCACGCCACCGGCCTCGTGGTGGGCGCCACCGCCGTCATCGAGGACGAAGTCTCCATTTTGCACAGTGTGACGCTGGGCGGCACCGGCCACGAGCGCGGCGACCGCCATCCCAAGATCCGCAAGGGCGTTCTGATCGGCGCCGGCGCGAAAATCATCGGCAATATCGAGGTCGGCTGCTGCTCGCGCGTCGCCGCCGGTTCGGTGGTGCTGAAATCGGTGCCGCCGGGCGTGACCGTGGCCGGCGTGCCGGCGCGGGTGGTCGGCGCCTCCGGCTGCAAGGAGCCGGCGCGCGAAATGGACCAGATTCTTCCCGGCAAAACCGAGGAGGAGGCGTAGCGGCCCCCAATCCAGCTTCCCGCTACCTTGGTGTGGCGTCATGGTCGGCGGACGGATCTGAAGAATTCGCGTCGAACGGGAGGCTGGAATGGTCGCGGCGTTTTCTCACATTCTCAGGCGGCAGGCTGGGGCGACGTTCAAGGAACTCGTCGTCATCGCCGGACTGATCGGATTTTCCCTGGCGTCGATGGTCGGCATGGTCGGCTATGGCGTCTATATGACCAGCGTGGCGGTGAGCCAACGCTAGGCGTCGCCTCCAGCGCCTCGATCAGCCCCGCCGAGGCGGAGGGACCGCGCCGCGTCGCCATGGCCTTTTCCGGCCCGTGAACGTGAAATGCTGCATTCCGTTACGTTATACAGTCGTATCCACCGCGCTTCACGCCGCGCCCCTTGCGTGGCGTCTTCGTTTTTGGCAAGCCTGCCCCCTCGAAACCGCCAGGGAGTCGCGCGTTGGACAAGAGCGAATTGCGGAAGTTGCAGGAGTTTCTGCGCCAATCCTTCGGTGCGCCAGGCATCAAGGTCGGCCTCGACCCCAAGAACGAGGACGCCGCCGTCGCCTCCTTCGGCGAGCGCGTGCTGGGTCCGATCACCGTTGACGACGAGGATGGCGACCGTTCGTTCTCGTTCGCCATGAAAATTCCGGTCGAGCGCCCGGTGCTGCAGGAATATCTGCGCCGCCTGTTCGACAATGACGCGTTGAAGATCGTCGCGCGCGCCCGCAAGACCGATTCCGTCGAGCTGAACAAGGGCGACGACTTCCTGGCGGTGATTTCCGCCGACGATCCCAAGGGCAAGACCTATACGCTGCAAATGGCGATCCTCGACATTGACCTCGACGATCTCTGATCGACAGCGTCGATCTCTGATCGACAACGTCGATTTCTGATCGACAAAGTCGATTTCTGAAAGCTTCGCCCTGACGGTGGGGAACATTTTCCCGCCGTCCGGCATTTCGGCTTAAGTCGCCTGACCGAGGGCGGGGCGGCTTAAGCCTTCGGCAAGTTTCCGCGCGCAGGCTGTGACAAAACGACGCAAACAGAATAGCGTCGGCTGAGGGAGTTGCGCAGTGGAGTCGCGCCATGTTCGGATTGAACTGGAAGAATTTCGAGCGTCCGGGTGAATCCCTGTCCGCGGCGGGCGGCGGAGGAGCCGCCGTCGCCGTCAAGACGGAGCGACGCCCGCGCATTGGCCTGGCGTTGGGCGCGGGCGCCGCGCGCGGCTGGTCCCACATCGGCGTGCTTCAGGAGCTTGACGCCCGCCGCATCCCGATCGACGTCATCGCCGGTTCCTCCATCGGCGCCGTGGTCGGCGGCTGTTACGCCGGCGGCAAGCTGGCCGATCTCGAAGCCTTCGCTCGCTCCTTGACCAAGCGTCGCATGATCTCCTTGATGGATCTGTCCTTTTCCGGCGCGGGCATGCTGGCGGGCGCCAAATTGCGCGACGAATTGTGCCGCGCCCTGGCTGGCCAGCGGATTGAGGATCTGCCGCTGCAGTTCGGGGCCGTAGCGACCGAAATCGGCCTTGGCCACGAAGTCTGGCTGCGGCGCGGCGATCTGGTGCAGGCCATCCGCGCCTCCTATGCGCTGCCCGGCATTTTCGAGCCGGTGCGCTTCGACGACCGCTGGCTGTTCGACGGCGCGCTGGTCAATCCGGTGCCGGTCACGCTGTGCCGCGCCATGGGCGCGGAGATCGTGGTCGCCGTCAATCTGATCGGCGATGCGGCCTATCGCGGCGCCCTGATCTCCGATCTCGGCGGCAAGGGCCCGCTGGAGCCGGCGTCGAAGGACGAGGGCGCCGCTCCGGCGCCGGCCCCCGCCAACGACGCGCGCCGTCTGCGCCGGCAGTTTCTGCCGGGCGCCAATGGCGCGCCGGGCATCGCCACCGCGCTGCTCGAAGCCTTCAACATCACCCAGGATCGGATTGCGCGCTCGCGGCTGGCGGGCGATCCGCCCGACGTGCTGATCAACGCCCGCCTGGCCAAGATCGGTTTTTTCGAGTTCCACCGCGCCGAAGAACTGATCGCGCTCGGCCGCGAGGCCGCGCGCCGCGCGCTCGACGATATCGCGGAAATGGCCACGCTGGAGCGCAAGCTGCACGAAATGGCTTGACGCCGGTTCTGAACCGGCCGCGCCGGAGCGCGACGCGTCGAAACGCGCCGCGGCCTTGCACATTCCAGCCGCGTCGCCGGTTTACGCCGTGGCGATATAGTCGCGAATGGCGTTGAATTCGCTTTGCATGGATTCCAGGCGATATTTGACGACGTCGCCGATGGAGACCACCCCGACCAGCCGGCGATTGTCCATCACCGGCAAATGGCGGAATCGCCCGCGCGTCATCATTTCCATCACCTGATCGACCGCTTCGCCCGGCTCGGTGGTCACGATCTTGCTGGTCATATGCGCCGACACGGGGTCGCGCAGCACGGATTCGCCGGCGCGGCCGATCTCGCGGACAATGTCGCGCTCGGAGATGATCCCGAGCACATCGCCGCCGTCGGAAACGATCACGGCGCCAATGCCTCTTTCGGCCAGCACGGCCGACGCCTCCTGCAGGGTGTGGTGGGGCGATATCGTCACAACATCGGGGCCTTTGGCCGCGAGAATTTGCGCCACGCTCATGCGTTTTCCTCCCCTGGAAACCGCGGTTTATATTTTAAGTTTAAACGCGGCCGCCCCGTTTCGGGTTCCCGACGCGTGCGCGCGCCGCCGCATTTGTCGCAAAACGGCGCGTGAACCCGCCTTGCGGGCGCGGCTAGGCCTTGCGGCGCCGGTCGAACAGCGGCGCCGCCAACAGGCCCAGCAGGAAGCCGCCGATATGCGCCTCCCAGGCGATCGGCGCGTCGGACAGGCCGCTCTCTTGTCCCGCCAGCCCGGTGAATAGGTTCAGCGCGAACCAGAAGCCGACGAAGGCCAGCGCCTGTCGGTTGCGGATCATTTCGCCGAAGCCCGCCAGCGGCGGCGCCTCATCGGCCGCCCGCGCGTCGCGCGCGAAGGCGCCGGGCAGGAACACGAACCGCGCCGCGGCGCCGAAACAGGCCGATATGCCCGCCGAGGCGCCGACCATCGGGTTGAGTTCGAACGGATGCAGCGCGAATTGCGCCGCCGCCCCGGCCAGGGCGCCCAGCAGGATCAGCGCCAGGAACCGCGCTGAACCGAACCGCCGCGCCACCGGGGCGCCAAAGGCCGCCAGCCAGACGCCGTTAAGCGCGAGATGCGTCCAGGAGCCATGCAAAAAGGCGTAGCTGACCGGCGTGATCCAGAGCAGGGAAGGCGGAGCATAGGTCAGGAAGAATTGCGCGAGCTGGGCCTGATCGTCGGAAACGCGCGCCAGCGCGTTGAGATGGGCGATCACGCCCGACGGGTCCAGCGCCATGCCGAACCGTCCCGGCACGAACGCGAGGGTGGCCAGCACCTGGATGTCGACGTCGTCGGGCAGGGCCGCGCGGACGCCATGCGCCAGCGTCAGGACAAGCAGCAGCGCCGTAACGACGCCCGGAAGATTGAAAATTTTCTCGCGCATGAACCTGACTTAAGGATGACGGCCACAATTCGCAAACAAAAGGGGAGAGCAAAAAGCTCTCCCCAATGATCTGCGACGCGAGGACCTTAACCAAGCCGAACCCCGCGCGGTCAGGACGCGTGCGGCGCTTTCGGCGCGCGCCTTGACGATTTCTCAACCCCTTCGTCTTCCCGAGCAGAGAGTTCCAAGGGAAAAATCGTCCAATTACAGCGTCTTGCATTTCTTTTCGAACGCTGCGTCACCCGAGTCGCTGTTCGTTTCGGCCGCGTTCAATGAGGAGAGAGTGCCAAAGTCCTAAGAATTTGACAATGTCAACTGGTCGTTAACCTTAACCCCTGGCGTCCGATCTGATGAAGACGCCGCGGACTTCCGCATGGTCCCGCCGCGCCGTCCGGGGCCGCCCAGGACCCGATCATGGCCCGCCCTTCGCTCCTTGTGCGTTGAAAGCAAAAGAGAAGGGTGCGTCCGTGCCGCATCAGGACGGAAACGCCCCGCAACAGGTCAAGGATAAGAAAATGAGACAGGCGGCGACCCAGGAACTCTATTCCTACTGGAACCGGCTGCGCGGCGCGCGCCTGTCGCCCGAGCGCGAGGAGATCGACCCCACCGCCATCAGGCATATTTTGGCCGACACCATGATCCTGGAGGCGGACGAAGCGCTCCAGTTGCCGATCCGCATCGCGGGGACGCGGCTCAACGCGCTGTTTCTCGACGAGCAGAAGGGGAATCCTCTCGTCTCGCTGTTCGCGCCGGAGGACCGCGCCGGGATCAGCGCCATGGCGCAGGCGGTGCTGGACAGCCAGCGGCCGGCCATCGCCGGGCTCGCCGCCGAGGCCGAACTGGGCGAGGACGTCCCGCTGGAGCTGTTGATGCTGCCGCTGCGCCATCGCGGCAAGACGCACGCCCGGCTGCTGGCTTCGCTGACGCCGCAGACGCTGCCGAGCTGGTTCGGGCTGCGCGCCGCCCGCCGCCTGCGCCTGATCGCCATCCGCTTTCTCGACAGCGATGCGGCGGTGCCGACCAGCGCGCTGCTGCAACGGCCGGTTGAGCCGGCGAAAAAGCCCGCCGCCCTCGCGGCGCCACGGTCGAAATTCCGCCGCTTCTCGTTTTTCGTCATCACCGGCGGCCGCGACAAGCCGGAGGCGGAGCTCTGACCGGCGCGCGTAACGCGCGGTTAAGGCGCGCGCCCTATAGTCGTCGCGAAAGTGTTAATCTGTTGGCGGCGCCATGAGTCCCCTGCTGAAAGTCAATGCCAAGCCGGTGGAGCGGCGGCGTCATGCGCGCGTCAAGCTGGCGCTGCTGGGCCGCTACATGCTCGAAGACCGGCGCGAGTTTCCCTGCCAGACCATCGACGTCTCGGTGGGCGGCCTGGCGGTGACGGCGCCGGTGCGCGGGGCGCTCGGCGAGCGCGTTGTCGCCTATTTCGATTCGCTGGGCCGCGTCGAGGGGACCATCGTCCGGCACCTCGAATATGGCTTCGTCATGACCGCCAACATGCCGGCCTTCAAGCGCGAGAAGCTGGTCAACCAGCTGACTTGGCTGGTCAATCGCAAGACCCTGGGTCTGCCCGAGGACCGTCGCCACGAGCGCATCACCCCCAACAGGGCCCAGACCACGCTGCGCTTTCCCGACGGGACGCTGGCGCCGGCGAAAATCGTGGACATTTCCGTGTCCGGCGCGGCGATCGTCTGCACGGCGCAGGCGCCGCTGGGATCGATGCTGCATATCGGCCGCCGCCCGGCGCGGGTGGTGCGCGTGTTCGATCACGGCAT
Organism: Rhodoblastus acidophilus; assembly: GCF_900187365.1. GTDB lineage: Bacteria > Pseudomonadota > Alphaproteobacteria > Rhizobiales > Beijerinckiaceae > Rhodoblastus > Rhodoblastus acidophilus. The sequence continues at coordinate 486,593 of NZ_FYDG01000001.1, read as the reverse complement.
GGCGCTGGAGTTCGCGCTGCCGCTGTCATTCGACGTGTTCGACGAAAACGTGGTGCTGTGAGCCGCCGGCGTCAGTCGATCCGCTTCAGCCCTTCGCGATAGCGCCGCCCGTTGGCGGCATAGTTGGCCGCGCTGGCCAGCAGCTTTTTCGCGACTGCGGGATCGAACGTCTTCTTCAGCTTGGCCGGCGCCCCGACAATCAGCGAATAATCGGGAAATTCCGCGCCTTCGGTCACCAGCGCATTGGCGCCGACAATGCTGAACCGGCCGATCCGGGCGTTGTTCATCACCGTCGCGCCCATGCCGATCAGGCTGCCTTCGCCAATCAGACACCCGTGCAGGATGACGCCATGGCCGACGGTGACGTCGTCGCCGATGGTCAAGGGGCAGCCCATGTCGGTGTGCAGCACCGACCCGTCCTGAATGTTGGTCCGCGCGCCGATCTCGATCCATTCATTGTCGCCGCGCAGCGTCGCGCCAAACCAGACGCTGGCGTCCTCGCGCAGCCGCACCCGGCCGATCAGATTGGCGTCCGGCGCCACGAAATACCGGCCCGCCTCAGGTAGTTCGGGCGACTCGCCGTCGAGCGAATAAAGCGTCATGGTTTTCTCCCTTGCGGCGTCGACCATTATCGGCTCAAAGCGGTCGCGCCTAGATTATTTGAGCTTACCATGCGCCGGTTCCTGCTTGTTCTCGGTCTTTCGCCTCTTTTGCTCGCCCTGGTCGGCGTCGCGCTGTGGCGGCTGTGGCCGTCGCCGCCGCCGCCCGGAACCGTCGAAGCGACCATCGGCGCGAAACGGCTGCATTTCGCCTCCGCCTATCTGCGCCAGGGGCCGCAGGAGCCAAATCGCGCCGACCTCGTGGTGCTGGCCCCCGATTTCGCGCCGGCGGCGGGCGATCCGCGCCGTCTGCCCGGCGCTGGTGAGGCCGAAACGGCAGGCGCGGCGCAGGTGTTCATCACCTTGACGCCGGACGTCGGAGATCCCGGAAGGCTCGCCCCCGCCGACCGTTATGCGGCCTATCTGGAGCCCGACGTTCAAGTGAGCGAAGGCGGCCTGCTGCGCCGCCGCTTCGAGGACAAGTCGCCGTTCGCGGACGAGGATTTTTACCTGAGCGCGCCGGACGGCCAGGAGTTTTCCGCCCGCTGCCAGCGGCCGAAGATTCCCGACGACGGCCTGCCGCAGGTGTGTCTCGCCCATCTCGCGACGGACGGCGTCGATATCGCCCTGCGGTTCGATCCGCGCTGGCTGCCGCAATGGGCCATGCTGCGCGACCATGCGCTAAAACTGACGCGCGGCGCGCTGCGCCCGCAAGCGACGGAGTGACGGGCGAGTCCAACCCGTCTCAGGCGCCCGCCGGCAGCGCCCCGCGCCGGAAACGCGCCGCGCGCAGCATGACCTTGAGCCGGTCGCACAGCGGCGTCAGCGCGGCCGAACCGCCGAGCGCGACGCCCGCCGCCAGCAGGGCGCGGCGCGGATCGTCGGCGGGGAACGGGCTGAGAGCGCAGGCGAGGCAGATCAGCGGATAATGCAGGCAGTAGAGCGGGAAGGTCAGCGCCCCCGACCGGCGGATCAGTCGCGTCACGGCAGGATGCGGCGCGGCTCCGGCGCCAAGCAGGCCGCGCAGCGCGACGAGCGTCAGAGCGAAGCCGAAGGCGACGCCATAGTCCTGCGCCAGATTGCGGTTGAACGCGCCGCAGCCCCAGGGGAATTGCACGCCGAAATTGTCATAGGGGCCGAACAGTTCGGGCGCGAAGACGACCAGCGCCAGACCGGCTGCTGCGGCGGCGGCGAGAAGGGCGCGGGGCGCCGTTGCGGGCGGCGTCCAGGCATAAAGCCCAAAACCCAGCGCCCAGATTGGCGCGAGAACGGCGACGGTGGGGCCGGCGCACAGCAGCAGGCCGGGAATGGCCAGGGTCTGCCAGCGGCGGGGCGCGAACAGCACGAGGCCGGCCAGCAGGTAATAGGCCGCCTCGAAACTCAGACTCCAAAATGGCGCATTGCTGCCCGGCGTGAGGCCATCGAGGCCCAGGCCCCGGAATTCGTTGACGAACAGGCCGGAGGCGGCGTAACCCGCCGCGCTGACCGGCCGCCACAGCACTTTTTGCGCGGCGTAGAAGTCGGGATTGAGCCAGCTTCCCAACGAATCCGCGAACAGCGTCACGGCGAGGGCGGGCAGAACCACCGAATACAGCCGCGACAACCGCGCCAGCGCGTAATCGCGCGCGGTCCGCTCGCGCGCGCCGACCACATGGGCGATCACGAAGCCCGACAGAACGAAGAAAACCGTCACGGCGATATCGCCATAGGCGCCCAGCCGGGCCGGGATCGCGTGTTCGGTGAAAGGCGCGGAGGAAAGATGGTCGAAAAAGACGCAGAGGGCGGCGAGGAAGCGCAACGCGTCGAGCGCGAGAGAAAAATTCTGGGTCATTCGGGATCCCGCTCCGGCCCTCCGGAGCATGGCCGTCTGGGCCTGCGCGAGGCTTGCGGCTTTACGGGCGCGAGGATTTGTCCTAACCGAACGCCCATGAACATCTTTGCCGACTTTCACGCCCGAATCGCCGATCTGCTCAAAGCCATGGGCGACCAGGGGCGCCTTCCCGCCCTCGATCCCGCGCGCTTCGTGGTGGAGCCGCCGCGCGACGCCAGCATGGGCGATCTCGCCTGCAACGCCGCCATGGTGTTCGCCAAGGACGTGAAGGCCGTCTTCCTCAATCCGCGCCAGTTTGCAACCGAACTCGCCGCCGCGCTGGCCGAGTGCGACGACGTGGATCAGGCCGAGGTCGCCGGTCCCGGCTTTCTCAACATCCGGCTCAAGCCGAGCGTTTACGGCAAGGTGCTGGGCGCCGTGCTGGCCGGGGGCGCCGACTATGGGCGCGGCGCCGCGGGCCGGGTCAAGGCGCGCGCCGTCAATGTCGAATATGTCTCGGCCAATCCCACCGGCCCCATGCATGTCGGCCACGGGCGCGGCGCGGTGTTCGGCGACGCGCTGGCGAGCCTGATCGACTTCGCCGGCTCGAAGGTGACGCGCGAATATTACATCAACGACGCCGGCGCGCAGGTGGACGTGCTGGCGCGCTCCGCCTTCCTGCGCTACCGCGAGGCGCTGGGCGAGACCGTGACCATCCCCGAGGGGCTGTATCCCGGCGATTACCTGAAGCCGGTGGGCGCCGCGCTGGCGGAAAAATACGGCGCCAGCCTCAAGGACAAGCCGGAGGCGGACTGGCTGCCGCAGGTGCGCGACGCCGCCATCGCCGCAATGATGGACATGATCCGCGACGACCTCGCCGCGCTCAACATCGTCCATGACGTGTTCTTCTCGGAGCGCAGCCTGCACGACCATAGCCAGGGCGTTTCCGACGTTGAGGCGGCGCTTGAGGAACTGTGCGCCAAGGGCTTGATCTACGAAGGAAGATTACCTCCTCCAAAAGGTCAGCTTCCCGACGATTGGGAGGATCGCGAGCAGACCCTGTTCCGCTCCACCCAATTCGGCGACGACGTGGATCGCGCGCTGAAGAAATCCGACGGCTCCTTCACCTATTTCGCCTCGGACATCGCTTATCACCGCAAGAAGATCGAGGCGGGCTATGACGTTCTGGTGGACGTCTGGGGCGCCGACCATGGCGGCTACGTCAAGCGCATGAGCGCGGCGGTTCAGGCGCTGTCCGGCGGCAAATGCGCGCTCGACGTCAAGCTGTGCCAGATGGTCAAGCTGATGCGCGACGGCGAGCCGGTGAAGATGTCCAAGCGTTCCGGCGATTTCGTCACGCTGCGCGAAGTGGTGGATGAGGTCGGCGTGGATGCGGTGCGCTTCATCATGCTGATGCGCAAGAACGACGCCCCGCTCGACTTCGACCTCGCCAAGGTCATTGAGCAAAGCAAGGATAATCCGGTCTTCTACGTGCAATACGCTCACGCCCGCGCCCATTCGGTGCTGCGTCAGGCGCTGTCGGTTTTTCCGGATATCGACCTGTCGACGGCGGCTCTGGCCACGGCGAATTTGGCCTTGCTGGAGGACGAGGGCGAACAAGCTTTGATCAAGATTTTGGCGCAATATCCGCGCGTGATCGAAGCCGCCGCCAGCGCCCACGAGCCGCATCGACTGGCGTTTTACCTGCACGATCTCGCGTCGTTGTTCCACTCGCATTGGAATCGTGGTAAGGATCAAGCCCAATTACGCTTTGTTAATCAAGATCTGAGAGAGTTGAGCTGCGCCAGGCTAGCCCTTGTGACGGGGTTAATGATTGTTTTGGCGTCAGGTTTATCTGTCTTGGGTGTGAACGCGCCGGACGAGATGCGCTGACCTCGGGTCCGCTCTCCTCCCGTCCCTTCCACCTTTTGCGCGAGGGTTGGTCATGGGTGAGTCCGCCGCCAAATATCGTCCCGAACTCGATCTCGACGAGTTCGAGCGCCGCTTGCGCGCAGCCGCGCCGACGTCCAAGGCGCGTCAGGCCTCGGCGAACGCGCCCGATCCGCTGGCCGAACTGGCGCGTCTCGTCGGCGGCGCCGGCGACGGCCGGCCCGATCCGTTCGAAGCCTTGTTTCGCGCCCAGAAGGCCGTCGCCGAAGGCTCGCCGGCTCCGCTGCAGGCGCCGCAGTCGCACGAGCCTTATTTTGAAAACGCCGCGCCCGCGCCGTCACGGGGCTATGCGCCGGAACCCGACCCTCATTGGGTCGAGGAGCCGCCGCATGTCGACGCGCCCTGGGCGGCCCAGGCCCCCGAATTCGCGCCGGAATCCCAGGCTTTCGCGCCGCAGGCGCCGCGCCCGGCCGGCCGCCGCAAGGTGGTTTACGCCATGGCGGCGGTGCTGGTCGGCGGCGTCGCGCTGTTCGCCGGCGGTCTCGCGCTGAAGAAAGGCTCGACCTCGGGCGAGGTGGTCACGATCCAGGCCGACAAGGACCCCGCCAAGGTCAAGCCGACGGCGCAGGAAGCCGCCGCGAACGGCTCGGGACAGGCGCTGTTCGACCGCAAGGACGACGCCTCCGCGCCGGCCAAGGTCGTCAGCAAGACCGAACAGCCCGCCGATCTCGCCATCGCCGCCCGGCAAGCGCAGGGGCAGACCGCCGCCGCCGCGGGCATCGCCACGCCGACCCCGCCCGCGCCGGGCTCCGCCGCCCCGGCTGCGGCTGGCGCGCAGCCGTCCGGCGAGGCGCCGCTGATGGCGCCCAAAAAGGTCAAGACCGTCTCCATCCGCGCCGACGGCAGCCTGCTCAACGCGCCGGCCGAAAAGCCGCGCAGCGGCCTGCCGACCATGGCGTCCAGCGGAGTCTCCGGCGTCACCCCGACGCCGGTCGCCCGTCCGGCCGCCCCGCGGGCGCCCTCGACGACCGAAGCGGCGCTGCAGGCGCAGAAGCCCAAGGCCAAGCCGGAAGCCAAGGTCGAACCCGTCGCCGCCACGCCCGCCGCTTCGGGCGATTGGGCGGTCCAACTCGCCGGCGCGCCGACGGAGGCCGAGGCCCGCGCCGCGGCCAACCGCTATGTCGCCAAATTCTCCTCGGCGCTGCAGGGTCATCATCCCAGCTTCGTCTCGGGGCAGGTGGGCGACAAGACCATCTACCGCGTGCGCGTCGGCCGCCTGAGCAAGGATTCAGCCACCAGCATGTGCAACGCCATCAAGGGCCAGGGCGGCGCCTGCTTCATCGTCAAGAACTGATGTTCAAGGCTTTTATCGCCGGCTGCGCCGGTCCGGCTCTTTCCGACGAGGAAAGAGCCTTTTTCGCCGACGCGCGGCCGTGGGGGCTGATCCTGTTCCGCCGCAACGTCGAATCCCCGGCTCAGGTCGCCGCGCTTACGGCGGCGTTCCGCGCGGTCGTGGGCGAAGACGCTGCGGTTCTGGTCGATCAGGAGGGCGGGCGCGTCCAGCGTCTGCGCGAGCCGCATTGGCCGTCCTATCCCGCCGCCGCGCGCCTGGGCGCCTTGCCCGACGCCGAGCGCCTGATTGAACTTTCCGCCCGGCTGATGGCGGCGGACCTGTTGGCACTGGGCGTTGACGTCGATTGCCTGCCGGTGCTCGATACGCCGATCGAAGGCGCGCATGACGTGATCGGCGATCGCGCCTACGCTCGCGCTCCCGACGAGGTGGCGCGGTTGGGGGCGGCGGCGGCGCGCGGTCTGATGCGCGGCGGGGTGATGCCGGTGATGAAGCACATCCCCGGCCATGGCCGCGCTTGCGCCGACTCCCATCTAGAATTGCCGGTGGTTTCGGCCGGTCGCGCCGAGTTGGCGCGCGATTTCGCGCCGTTCCAGGCCAATGCCGGCCTGCCCGCCGCCATGACCGCCCATGTGGTTTACGAGGCGCTCGATCCGACCGCGCCGGCCACTCAGTCTCCCTTGGTCGTGCAGGACATCGTGCGGGGAAATATCGGCTTCGACGGTCTGCTGATGACCGACGACCTGTCGATGAAGGCGCTGACGGGATCTTTCGCCGAGCGGACGCGCAAATGTTTCGCGGCGGGGCTCGATCTGGCGCTGCATTGCAACGGCGATCTCGCCGAAGCGCGCGAGGTGGCCGAGGCCGCGCCGGACCTCGCGGGCAAAGCTCTGGACCGCGTGCAGGCGGCGCGCGCCGCCGTGGCGCGGGAGCGGGCGCGCGGCTTGCAACATTTCGATGCGGAGGAGGCGCGGCGAACGCTGGCTGCGGCGCTGGCTTGACCGCGCCGCCGCTGTTCCCTGTGGACGAGTCTTAACAAATCTTTTCCGCCCTTGCGGGTTGCGCCAGCTTCCCACACCCTTCACATGGTTGATTCGCCTTGATGGAGCGCGATGGGGTTGGAAAACGACGGGCGGCTGAACTTCGAGGAAGACCGGGCGGACGAGGCTTTTCGCGTCGATCTCGACGGTTATGAAGGTCCGCTCGACCTGCTGCTCGACCTCGCCCGACGCCAGAAGGTCGATCTCGCGCGTATTTCCGTGCTGGCGCTGGCCGAGCAATATCTGCGCTTCATCGAGGAGGCGCGGCGGGTTCGGCTGGAACTGGCCGCCGATTATCTGGTGATGGCGGCGTGGCTGGCCTATCTGAAATCGCGCCTGCTGCTGCCCGCTCCGCCCAAGACCGAGGAGCCGGACGCCGCCGCGCTGGCCGCCAATCTCGCGCAAAGGCTGAAACGGCTGCAAAAGATCCGCGCCGCCGCCGAACTGCTCGGAGAACGCCCGCAACTGGGCCGCGACCTGTTCGCGCGCGGCGCGCCGGAAGGCGTGGACGTGGTGAATGCGCCGCTTTATCAGGCCAGCCTTTACGACCTGCTGTCGGCCTACGCGCGGCAGCGGCAGAAACAGGCGCTGGCCAATGTCGCCCTGCTCAAGACGCGCACGGTTTGGTCGCTGGCGGAGGCGCGCGAGGCGCTGGAGCGCATTCTCGGCATGGCGCTGGAATGGACCGCGTTGGACGATTTCCTGATTCAATGGGTCGCGCGTCCCGATCAGGCGCGCACGGTGCGGGCGTCGACCTTTTCCGCGACGCTGGAGCTGGTCAAGGAGGGGCGCATAGACGTGCGCCAGGACCGGACGTTCGGGCCGATCTGGCTGCGCCGCAAGGGCGAGCCGCCGCCGGTCGTCGCCGCCGAATGACGCCGGGCGCTCCGCCTGCTAGTGTGAAACCATGTCCGATCAGGAACAGCTTTTCGACCTGCGCGCCGCCGATGATGCGGCCTCGCATCCCATAAGGGAAACGCCGAGCGAGGCCGAGCGCACGCATATGCGCCTGTGCGAAGCGCTGATCTTCGCGGCGGCCGAACCGCTCGGCGAGGAGGAAATGGCGAAGCGCCTGCCGCAGGGCGCTGATCTCGCCAAAGCCCTGGCCAATCTCAAAGCCGAATATTTCGGGCGCGGCGTCAATCTGGTGCGGGTGGGGAAGCGATGGTTCTTCCGCACCGCGCCCGATCTCGCCTGGGCGTTGCAGCGCGAGCAAGTGGAGCCGAAAAAGCTTTCGCGCGCGGCGATGGAGACGCTGGCGATCATCGCCTATCACCAGCCCTGCACCCGCGCCGAGATCGAGGATATCCGCGGCGTCGCGCTGTCGAAGGGCACGATGGACGTGCTGCTTGAGACCGGCTGGGTGCGGCTGCGCGGCCGCCGTCGCGCGCCCGGCCGTCCCGTGACCTATGGCACGACCGACAAGTTCCTGCTGCATTTCGGGCTGGAGCAGATTTCCGATCTGCCCGGCCTCGACGACCTCAAGGCCGCCGGCCTGTTCGACGGCCGCTTGCCCAAAGGGTTTGGCGTGCCGCAGCCGAACGATGGCTCCGCGCTCATGGAAGACGAGGAGCCGCTCGGCGAGGAACCGCTCGCCGACGCCTTTGCATCGGATCTGCCCGAGAGCGACGCGGCGGACTAGTCCGCCGGGCGGCGCTCAGCCCTTGAACTTCGGCTTGCCTTCGCGGCGCTCGCCATTGGGCTTCTCCCCATTGACGGGCTCATAAGCCTTCTTGGCGAAACGCGGCTTCGCCCGCGCCTGCAGCTCGTGCTCGGTGGGGGCGTGGGTCAGGTCGGCCGGCAGCTTGTCCGGGCCGGGCCGGCGCATGGCTTTCAGGAATTCCTCGGCCTTGGCGGCGGCGATCTCCACTTTGGTGTCGTCCTGGAAAATCCTGATGGCGCCGATGTCCTCGCGGCGCAGGCCGCCCTTCTTGCACAGCATGGGCAGCAGCCATTTCGGCTCGGCCCGCTTGGACCGTCCGACGGCCAGCCGCACCCACACGGTTTCTCCCATCTCGCCCCGGCGGCGCGGTTCGTGTGGCGTCTTTTGGCTCTTGTCGCGCGGCGGCGGCGCGAAGCCGGGGTCCTTCAGCTCCTCTGCGGCCGGCCAGCGCGCGGTGAGGATTCGCGCCAGCGCCTCGGCGCATTTTTCCGCGCCATGCTGCTCCAGCAGGCTTTTCGCGAATTCCACCTCTTCCTCGGTGGGGAGCGCCAGGAAAGCCGGGTCTTCGGCGATGCGGCTGCGGTCGAGCTGGGCGATTTCCTCGGGGCCAGGCGCCGTCTGCCAGTGCGGGAACACCTGCGCGTCATGAAACAGGTTTTCGGCGCGGCGATTCATTTTCGGCGGAATCAGCAAAGCGGACACGCCCTTGCGCCCGGCGCGCCCGGTGCGGCCGGAGCGATGCTTGAGCGCCTCGACGTCATGCGGGAAATCGGCGTGAACCACCAGGCCGACGCTGGGCAGGTCAAGGCCGCGCGCGGCGACGTCGGTGGCGACGCAGACTTTCGCCCGGCCGTCGCGCAACGCCTGCATCGACAGGTTGCGCTCGTGCTGGCCGAGTTCGCCGGACAGCAGCACGGCGGAAAAGCCGCGCTCCAGCAGGGTCGCCTGCAAATGGCGCGACGCGTCGCGCGTGTTGCAGAACACGATGGTGGTCGGCGGGTCGAAATAGCGCAGCAGGTTGACGACGGCCTTTTCGATTTCGCGCGGATCGACTCGCACGGCGCGATACTCGATGTCGGCGTGGCCGTGTGATTCGCCGGCGACCTCGATGCGCAGGGCGTCGCGCTGGAATTTCTTGGCCAGCGCCGCCACGCCCCGGGGCATGGTCGCCGAGAACATCACGGTGCGCCGGCTCTCCGGCGCGGAGCCGAGAATGAATTCGAGATCCTCGCGAAAGCCCATGTCGAGCATTTCGTCGGCTTCGTCGAGGGCGATCGCCGCGATCTGCGACAGGTCGAGCGCGCGGCGTTCGATGTGGTCGCGCAACCGGCCAGGCGTGCCGACCACGATATGGGCGCCTCCCGACAGCGCGCGGCGCTCCAGGTGCGGGCTCATGCCGCCGACGCAGGTGACGACGCGCCCTCCGGCATAGGCGAACAGCCAGGTCAGCTCCTGCGCCACCTGCAACGCCAGTTCGCGGGTCGGCGCGATCACCAGGGCGCCGGGCGTTGAAGAATCGGGCAGGCGCTCGGACCCGGCCAGCAGATCGGCCGCCATGGCCAATCCGAACGCGACGGTCTTGCCGGAGCCGGTCTGCGCTGAGACGAGCAGGTCGCGGCCTTCCGCGTCGGGCCGCAGAACGGCCTCCTGCACGGGGGTGAGCGTGGCGTATTCGCGTTCTTCAAGCGCGCGGGCGAGGGCGGTGGGAAGCATGGGCAAAGTCAAGGAAGGGCCGATCTGGATTGGTCTGTTCCCCGAACGGGGGCATACAGCACAAGGTGACGTCATGCCCGGCCGGCGCCGGGCCTCCACGCCAATCCACGGGGCAGGACCCTCCAGGAGTTCCTCTGACCATACCGCAAAACTGGCCGGGGCGAGCCCGGCCTTGACGGTTCGTGTTCGTGGCGTTGCCTGTCTCTATAAGGGAGGAAATCCCCCCCGTCACTGCCCGCGTTTGACGCTGGAGGCGAATCGCAGGGCTTCTTCCGCCGCGCGGAACAAAGCGCGCGACTTGTTGACGCATTCCTGCTGTTCGCTCTTGGGGTCGGAATCATAGACGATCCCGGCGCCCGCCTGCACATGCATGAATCCGTCCTTCACCACGGAGGTGCGCAACACGATGCAGGTGTCCATTTCGCCGGACGCGCCGAAATAGCCGATGCAGCCGGCGTAAATGCCGCGCTTGTCCGTCTCCAGTTCGTCGATGATCTCCATCGCCCGGACTTTGGGGGCGCCGGACACGGTGCCGGCGGGGAAGCCGCCGCACAGCGCGTCGATCACATCCTTGGACCCGTCGAGCGCGCCCACCACATTGGAGACAATGTGCATGACGTGGCTGTAGCGTTCGATGACGAACTGCTCCGTCACCTTCACCGTGCCGGTCGCGGCGACGCGGCCGACGTCGTTGCGGCCGAGATCGAGCAGCATCAGATGCTCGGCGCGCTCCTTGGGATCGGCCAGCAGTTCGTCGGCCAGCTTGTTGTCCTCTTCCGGCGTGGCGCCGCGCGGCCGCGTGCCGGCGATGGGCCGGATCGTCACCTTGCCCTCGCGCGCCCGCACCAGAATTTCCGGGCTGGAGCAGACGATCTGGAAATCCGCGAAATCGAGATAGCACAGGAAAGGCGCGGGATTGACGCGGCGCAGGGCGCGGTAGAGGGCGAAGGCCGGCAACTGGAACGGCGAGGTGAACCGTTGCGACAGCACCACCTGGAAAATATCGCCGGCGCGAATGTAGCTCTTAGCCTGCTCGACCATGGAGAGATAGCGCGCTTCCGGCGTGTTGGAGACCGGCGCATGCGCTTGCAGCAGCACCGCGTCCTCGGCCTGCGCCTCGTAATTCACCGGACCTTCAAGCGCCGAAACCGCCGCCTCCAGCCGCTCCAACGCGTTTTCATAGGCGGCGCGGGCGGGGATTTCGCCGTTGGGGCGCACCGGCGTCACCAGCCACACCTCGTCGCGCACCGAATCGAACACGGCCATCAGGGTCGGCCGCACCATCAGGGCGTCGGGCGCGCCGATCGGATCGGGCTTGGGCGAGGCCAGCCGCTCCATTTCGCGCACCATGTCATAGCCGAGATAGCCGAACACGCCCGCCGCCATCGGCGGCAGGCCGGCGACCGCCGGAATCGCCGAGGCGTCCAGCAAGGCGCGCAGGGCGTCGAGCGGCTTTTCGGGGCAGGGGACGAAGGCGTCGCGGTCGCGCAGGGCGTCGCGGTTGATCTCCGCCTGACCGTCCTTGACGCGGAAGATGACGTCGGGATCGAGGCCGATCATGGAATAGCGGCCGCGCGCGGCGCCGCCCTCCACCGATTCGAGCAGGAACACGTCGCCCTTGCGGCCCGCCGACAGCTTTAAAAAGGCGGACACCGGGGTTTCCAGGTCGGCGACCAGCTTCAGACTGACCAGCGACGGCGCGCCGCTTTCGTATGCTTTTGCGAAAACGTCGAATTCCGGGATGAACATGGCGCTCATTGCTCCGAGCCGAGCGCAGCGCGCAGCGCCGCCTGATTGATCTTCACGCCGAGCTGCGCCTCCAGTCCGCCGACATATTGCACCAGCAGATCGTCGGCCATCGCGGCTTCGAGTTGGGGCAGGGCGCGCGCCATGGCGGGGTCCTTCATGTCGAGCGGCGGCACGGCCGAATCGGTCACTTTCAGCACGGTGCGCCCGCCATTGTCGGCCAGCGCCACGCCGGAGGCGCCCACGGGCAGAGCGAAAATCTGCGCCACGGCGGCCTCGCTCAAGCCCTCGCCGCCTGAGCGCCGCACGTTGGCGGCCTGCTGCGGCTTGGCCCCATTGGCGTTGGCGACATCGGCGAGGGCCGCGCCGCCTTCGATCTTCCGGGCGAGGTCGTTGGCCCTGGCAGCCAGCGCCTTCTGCGCCTCGGAATTTTTCAGCGCCTGCGCCACCTGGTCCTTGACCTCGTCGAGCGGTTGCTGGCGCGACGGCTCGATCGAAGCGATCTCGAACCAGGAGAAGCCGCCGTCCTTGCGCGCGACCGAATCGTTGTCCACGCCGACGTCGGAGGCGAAGATCGCCTTGACCAGTTCGGGAGAAGCGGTCAGCGCCGGGTTCGGCCCGTCCTTGCCGGCGCCGGAAGCGTCAGCGACATAGGTCTCTGCCTTGAGGCCAATCTCCTGCGCGGCCTGGGGCAAGGTCTTGCCGGACGCGCGCAGATCCTCGATGCGGTCGCGCGTCTTCTGCACTTCGCCCTTGACCTGCGCCTTGGCCAGTTCGGCCTTGATCTGGTCCTTCACCGAATCGAACGGCTGCATCGCGCCGGGGACGATCTTGGCCACCTTGACGATCACGAAGCCGAACTTGCCCTGCACCGGGCCGACCACATCCGGTTCGGCCGGCTTGAAGGCCGCTTCGGCCACCGCGGGGTCGAACACGCCCGCCTTCGCCACCTCGCCGAGATCGGCCAGCACGCCGCCCGAGGCCTTGTCGGCGGCCACCGTCATGAACAGCACGCCATTGTCGATGCGGGCGCGGGCCTTGTCGGCGGCTTCCTTGCCGGTGAACGTCAGTTGCAGCAAGGCGCGCTTTTCCGGCGTTCCATATTTGCCGATGTCGCGGTCGTAAACCGCTTTGGCCGCCGCGTCGGAAATGGTCACGCTCTTGGCCAGCGTGTCGGCGGAGACGGTCAGCACCGTCACTTTGCGATATTCCGGCTTGCGATAGGCGTCCTTGCGCAGGTCGTAAAAATCCTTGATCGCCTGCTCGCTCGGCGCCGGCAGGCTGGAGGCGTCGGGCGCCGGCAGGATGAAGTAATCCGCCTTGCGGGTTTCCGCGTTGAAACGGTTGATCGCCTCCAGCATCACCTGCGGCGCCTTGAAGCCGCCGCTGATGGCGGCCGCCAGTTGGCGGCGCACGGCGGTGGCGCGCTCCTCGTGCAAATAACTGGCCTCGTTATAGCCGTTGTCGCGCAGGATCATGTCGAATCGCGCCTGGTCGAACTTTCCGTCGGCGCCGGCGAAAATTTTCTCGGCCTTGATCGCCTTGGCGACTTCGGCGTCCGAGAGGCTCAGGCCGAGACGGGCGGCGTCCTGGTCGAGCGCGGCGTCGGTCAGCATGCGCGCCAGAACCTGCCGGTCTAGGCCCATCGCCCGCGCTTCGTCATTGGTGACGGCGCGGCGGGCCTGCCGCTGCAGACGCTGCAATTCATTCTGGTATTCCGCGCGATATTGCGCCGCGCCGACATTGACGCCGCCGACGGTCGCGAGTTCGTTGGCGCGGAAATTGGTGAACACGTCGCGAATGCCGAAAAAGCCGAAGCCCACCACGATCAGGGCGGCGAAGGCGGCGAGGATCGAGCGCCCCAACCAGTTTTTCGACATGATCCGCAGGCCGTCGAGCATCTCTTCTCTCTTGTTCGGCGCCGGGGTGGCGCAAGGCGCCGGACTATAGAAACGCGCCGCGTCCCGCGCAATCCATTTGCGACGGTCGCGGCGCGGTTGCGCAGGGTTTTCCCTGGGCCGCTCGATGACCGGGCGCCGGCGGCCCGGTCAGGACAAGGCCGAGGTCGGGATCAGACCCGGGCCAAGGCCTCCTCGTAGGTCAGTTTGGGAAAGCTTTCGCCATATTTCGCCGCGCCCTCGGCCAGGGCGTCGATCTTGGCGGCGGTGTCGAACTTCTTCATCTTGGTCTTGTCGAGATAGAAGAAGTCGATCAGTTCATTATAGACGGAAACGTCGTCATACGGCAGCACATAGACCAGCGTCTCGCCGAGGGCGATCTGATAGCGGTCGCCGCGCTTCACATCGCCGACATAGATGAAGTACTTGCCATTGGGCGCGAGCGCGTCGCCCAGGGCGTCGGCAAGAACCGGCAGTTGGCTCAGGGTCGCCAATTGTCCCGCGAGAAAGGACAGGCTGGCGGCGTTCGTATCGGCGGAAGCGATGGCCGAGGTCAGCGCCGGGGCGGCCGCTTCGGTCAGGAGAATCTCGCCGCGGAAAGCCACGCGCCCCGCGACATGGGTTGGCCCCTTGTGGGTCGGCTTGACCAATCTTGCGTCAAGGGCGTCGAGGGCGGAATTGGCGATGGCGGTCATGAGTGGACTTTCGAAAACCGGCTCTCTCTTGAACTATCCAGGAGTGTAGCGGGCAGGCGCTGATGTGTCGGATGTGCGACGCCGAAGCGGGGAGAGGTGGAGCGTTCCCAACAAATGGGGGCGGTTTGGCCGGGAGGTCGAGGGACGCGCCAGGGTGGCGGACCGATTTCGCCTCCGAAAATCTCCCGCAAACAGACAAGCAATTGGCGGGCCAGCGACTGTTTGTCGCATCTGCGACCGCATTTGTCTCCTGTGCGGTTTGGCGCCACTGGGCAACGAGCCGCGCCTCTGCTATCGCAACGGCAGATTTTTGGAGCCCGCACATGACAGACATTCGCCCGCTCGCCGCCGGAAACTGGAAGATGAACGGTTCTATTGCGTCGCTCGCGGAGCTGGCCGCCATCGCCAACGCGGTCAAGGCCGGCGAGGCGGGCCGCGCCGAGGCGCTGATCTGCCCGCCTGCGACTCTGATCGCCGCGGCGGTCCAGGCCGCTGGCGGCATGCCGGTCGGCGGACAGGATTGCCACGCCGCCGCCTCCGGCGCGCACACCGGCGACATTTCGGCTGAGATGCTGAAGGACGCCGGCGCGACCTATGTGATCGTCGGCCATTCCGAACGCCGCGCCGATCACGGCGAGAGCGACGCGGTCGTGCGCGCCAAGGCCGAGGCCGCCCTGCGCGCCGGCCTGACGGCGATCGTCTGCGTCGGCGAGACCCGCGCCCAGCGCGAGGTCGGCCAGACCCTGGCCGTGGTGGGCGCCCAGCTCGCCGGTTCGCTGCCGTATGGCGCGACGGCTTCCACCCTGGTCGTCGCCTATGAGCCGGTCTGGGCCATCGGCACCGGCCTCACCCCCACGCTGGCCGATGTCGCCGAGGTTCATGGCTTCATCCGCCGCGAACTGATCGACCTGTTGCCGGGCGAAGGCGACAAGGTGCGGATTCTCTACGGCGGCTCGGTCAAGCCGTCGAATGCGGCCGAACTGATGGGCGTCGAGAACGTCAATGGCGCGCTGGTCGGCGGCGCCAGCCTCACCGCCAAGGATTTTCTGGCGATCGCCGGCGTCTATAAGTGACGATTTTGCCTTCTCCCGTTGCGGGAGAGGGCGGTTCGCGTTGAAAGCGCGAGGCGGATGAGGGGAAGCCCTTCCTTTGGATCGTAAATTGGTCTAAGACGCCTGAAATTTCCGCCGCCGGCCCGCGTTCCGGCGGCTTGCCTTGTTGGGAAACACCAATGCAGACGGTTCTGATCGTCATTCACATGCTGATCGTCGTGGCTTTGATCGTGACGGTTCTGTTGCAGCGCTCCGAGGGCGGCGCGCTGGGTATCGGCGGCGGCGGCGGAGGAGGCTCCTTCTTCACGGGGCGCGGCAAGGCCAATCTGCTGACGCGCTCGACCGCCATTCTCGCCACCCTGTTCTTCGCGACCAGCCTCGGCCTCACCATTCTCGCCAGCTATACGCGGGCGCAAAAATCGGTGTTCGAGCAGACCGTTCCGGCCACGGCCCCCGGCGAAGCGCCGAAAAGCGGCCAACCGGCCGCGCCGCAGGGCGGCAACCTGCTCGACCAGCTGAAGAAGATGGACCAGAACCAGCCGGCGGCGCCGGCTGCTCCGGAACCCGCGCAGGCTCCGCCGCGCTCTCAGTAAGACGCCGCCGCGCGCAAGAGATGCGGCGGCCTGCCGGAAACGTCCGGACGCCGTCGCGCTCGCAACAAGTGGATATCGCGCGCGCTGTAACAGACGCGTCGCGGGATCTCGTCTAAAATCCGACGGCGATTCGCTCGCATCGGATCTCCCCATCGCAGAATGCGCGACAAGCGAAAGACTCCCGTTTTTCGCGCCTAAAAACGTGAGGATCTGACATGGCGCGGTATATTTTCATCACCGGCGGCGTGGTGTCCTCGCTTGGCAAGGGCCTGGCCTCCGCCGCGCTCGGCGCCCTGTTGCAGGCGCGCGGCTATTCGGTCCGCCTGCGCAAGCTCGACCCCTATCTCAACGTCGATCCCGGCACCATGTCGCCGTACCAGCACGGCGAATGCTTTGTCACGGACGACGGCGCGGAAACCGACCTCGATCTCGGCCATTACGAGCGCTTCACCGGGCGCTCGGCCAATCGCCAGGACAATGTCACCACCGGCCGCATCTATCAGGACATCATCGCCCGCGAGCGGCGCGGCGACTATCTCGGCGGCACGGTCCAGGTGATTCCGCACGTCACCAACGCCATCAAGGAGTTCGTGCTCGACGGCAACGACGCCTATGACTTCGTGCTGGTGGAGATCGGCGGCACGGTCGGCGACATCGAGGCCATGCCGTTCCTGGAGGCGATTCGTCAGCTTGGCAACGACCTTCCGCACAATCACACCTGCTTCATCCACCTGACGCTGCTGCCGTTCATCCCCTCGGCCGGCGAGGTCAAGACCAAGCCGACGCAGCATTCCGTGAAGGAGCTGCGGTCCATCGGCATCCAGCCGAACATACTGCTGTGCCGGTGCGACCGGGAAATCCCGGTCGAGGAGCGCAGAAAACTCGGCCTGTTCTGCAACGTGCGCGAATCGGCGGTGGTCGAGGCGCGCGACGCCGCTTCGATCTATGACGTGCCGCTGGCGTATCATGCCGCCGGCCTCGACCGCGAAGTGCTCGCCGCCTTCGGCATCGACCCGGCGCCGCGCCTCGATATGAAGCGCTGGCAGGCAGTGTCGCAGGCGATCCACAATCCCGAGGGTCAGGTCACTATCGCGGTGGTCGGCAAATATACCGGGATGCTCGACGCCTATAAATCGCTGATCGAGGCGCTGACCCATGGCGGCATGGCCAACCGGGTCAAGGTGCAGCTCGACTGGATCGAATCGGAGATTTTCGAGCACCAGGATCCCGCGCCCTATCTGGAGCATGTCCACGGCATTCTCGTGCCCGGCGGCTTCGGCCAGCGCGGCGCCGAGGGCAAGATCGCTGCGGCGCGTTTCGCCCGCGAGCGCAAGCTGCCCTACTTTGGCATCTGTTTCGGCATGCAAATGGCGGTGATCGAGGCGGCGCGCTCGCTGGCGGGGCTGAAAAAGGCCACGTCGAGCGAATTCGGCCCGACGCCGGAGCCGCTGGTCGGCCTGATGACCGAATGGCTCAAGGGCAACGAGTTGCAAAAGCGCGAAAAGAGCGGCGATCTCGGCGGCACCATGAGGCTCGGCGCCTATCCGGCGCGGTTGAAGGCGGGCTCGAAGATCGCGGAGATCTACGGCAAGACCGAAATTTCCGAGCGCCACCGCCACCGCTATGAAGTCAATATGGCGTATCGGGAAAAGCTCGAAAACTGCGGCCTGATCTTCGCGGGAACCTCGCCGGACGGCCTGCTGCCGGAGACGGTGGAGCTGGCCGACCATCCCTGGTTCATCGGCGTGCAGTATCATCCCGAACTGAAGTCGCGCCCGTTCGAGCCGCACCCGCTGTTCGCCGGCTTTATCGCGGCGGCGAAGGCGCAAAGCCGGCTGGTGTGACCGTAGGCGGCGCCCCGCCCGGCGCGCGGCCCAGGCTGTCCGCCAGCGCCGCGCCCCACAACAGCGCCGCCAGAATCAGCGCGCAAAACACAGCCGCCGAGCCCATGTCCTTGATGTCGCGGATTTCGCCGTTTTTCTCCGGCGTGACGTGGTCGCACAGTTTTTCGATGGCGGTGTTGAGCAATTCCACGCTCATCAGCGCTAAAACGCCGCCGATCAGCAGGGCGCGGCGGACGGGATCGCCGGTGAGCGCCAGCGCGGCGGGGATGGCGACGGCCAGCAGGATCATCTCCTGTCGAAACGCTCGTTCGCTTCGCAGCGCGGCGCGCAGGCCGGCGAGTGAGTTCAGCAGGGCTTGCAACAATGCGGACAAGGTTCACCTGAAAGCGCGTGAGCGCTCGCCGGTAAGGCCGAAACATTTCGCTTTAATGACAAGCCGGCGTTGCGTCTGGACGGGCGGGACCGCATGGCCCATAAAGCCGTCTCCAAACCTTAGACCAAAGCCGAATGCCTCATTTTCTCAACAGCGTCACGCTCCTGTCCGACCCCGCCGAAGCCCTGCGCGAAGTTTTTGCGCGGCTGGGGTTCTCCGTCGCGCCCGGCGGCGGCGTCGCGCTGGAGAATGCGACGCTGGCGCCGCGCGGCGCGGTCGAGGCCGGCGCGGCGCGCGAACCGCTGAGCCTCGTCATGACGGCCCGGCCGAACGACGAAACCGCCCACACGCCCCATCCCAATGGCGTCCGCGCGCTGGCCGCCGTCGTCAGGACGCTCGAAAACCCCGCTGATCACGCGGAAACCTTTTCTCGCGCGGCCAACCAGCGCGAGATGCGGGCCACTTCGGCCGGGCTGGAGCTGAAACTGGCCAACGCCCGGCTGGAAATCCTAACGTCCGCCGCGTTCGACCAGATTTACGGCGGCGCGGGAGACGCCCTGGTGTTCGCCACGCCCGATCTCGCGGCGACCCGCGATTTTTTCGAGCGGGCGCAGGTCGCCTTTGAGGAAAAATTCGGCCGCCTCGTTGTGGCCGTCGGCGCAACCCTCATGCTCGCCTTCGAGGCGCAGGAGCGATAAATGTCTGAAGCCGCCCGCCACGTCACCATTGGCTCCGGCCCGCGCGCCGCGCGTTTCGGCAACGATCTGCCGTTGGCGCTGATCGCCGGACCCTGCGCCATGGAAAGCCGCGACCACGCGCTGTTCATGGCGGAAAAACTGGCGGTCCTCGCTGAGCGGCTCAAACTCGACCTCGTGTTCAAGTCCTCGTTCGACAAGGCCAACCGCACCTCGGCGTCGGGCCGGCGCGGCATTGGCCTCGATGCGGCGCTGAAGGTGTTCGTTGAAATCAAAAGAGACTTCGGCCTGCCGGTCGTCACCGACGTGCATGAGCGCGAACAATGCGGCGCCGTCGCCGAAGTGGCCGATCTCTTGCAAATCCCGGCGTTCCTGTGCCGCCAGACCGACCTGCTGCTGGCGGCGGCCGCCACCGGCAAGCCGGTGAATGTGAAGAAGGGTCAGTTCCTGGCGCCCTGGGACATGAAGAATGTCGCGGCGAAAATCACCGACGCCGGCAATACCAATGTTCTGGTGACCGAACGCGGCGCCAGCTTCGGCTACAACACGCTGGTCACGGATTTCCGCGGCCTGCCGATCATGGCGCGGGAGATCGGCGCGCCGGTGATCTTCGACGCCACCCACAGCGTGCAGCAGCCGGGCGGGCAGGGCGCCTCCACCGGGGGGCAGCGCGAATTCGTGCCGGTGCTGGCGCGCGCGGCGGTCGCGGTCGGCGTCGCCGGCCTGTTCATCGAGACCCATGACCGCCCGGATGAGGCCTTTTCCGACGGGCCGAACATGGTGCCGCTCGATCAGTTGCCGGCGCTGCTGGAACAGCTGATCGCCTTCGACCGTTTGGCCAAGGGCCAAGTCTGAGTTCGGCGCTTTATTTCATCGCCGCCGGGAACGCGCGCCGTCCTTCGATGTTGCAGGAGCGGAGAGACAGGCCCTGCAAACGATGGCGGCGACATGGATTCGGACACGACGGTCAATCGCGCGGAACAGCTCGCGGACGAGCAGAAAAGCGCCGGCGCCAGCCGGCTTGACGACGTGGCGCGCGCTGTTCACGGCGCCGCTGACGAACTGAGCGGCGAGATGCCGCAGGCGGCCGATTTCGTCCATGCAGCGGCGTCGCGGCTGGAGCAGGGCGCGGGGCTTTTGCGCGACAAAAGCCCCCAAGAGCTTGTCGGACATATCAACGATTTCGGCCGGCGCGACCCGCTGGCGCTGTTCGGCGGCGCGCTGGTCGCGGGCTTCGCCCTGTCGCGCCTGCTGAAAAGCGCGGCGCAGCCCACCCGCTGAGGAGATCCGCATGGCTGATCCATCCCAGCGTTCGGTCGTCGAGATCGTGGGCGACCTGTTCACACAGACCACGACGCTCCTGAGCAAGGAAACGCAGTTGGTGCGCGCGGAAATGTCGGAGAATGTCGCCAGCGTCGGCCGGGGCCTCGGCCTGGTCGTCGGCGGCGCCGTTCTGCTGATTCCCGCGCTCACCGTGTTATTGCAGGCCGCCATCGCGGCGCTGACCGAATTGGCGAAGCTGAATTCCTACTGGTCCGCGCTGATTGTCGGCGGCGCGACGCTCATCGTCGGGCTGATCCTGCTCGCGGCGGGCGCCGGCCGGCTGCGGGCGGAACGACTCATGCCCAACCGCACCGTGCAGCAGTTGAAGCGCGACGCCGCCGTCGTCCAGCAAGAGGTAAGGGGGAGCGATGACATACGCCGAGCAGCTTGAGCATGAGACCGAGGGAACCCGCCGCCGCGTCGCGGAGACGCTGCACGAATTGCGCGAAGTGGCGACGCCCGGCCATGTGCTGGACGAGGTCATGGAGCGATTCGGTTTGCGCGACGGCGATGGGGCGCTTCTGGCGGGCAATTTCAAGCGCCAGCTCATCGAAAATCCGATGGCGGCGGCGCTGGTCGGAGCGGGCGTCGCCTGGCTGGTCTGGGGCCAGCGGTCCAGCGCGGCCATGATCGCCGACAGCGACGCCGAATCGGTCGGGGATTCCGTCCGGTCGGCGGCTGAGTCGGCGAGCGACACTGCTTCGGATCTGGCGAGCGACATGCGCCGGCGCGCTGGCGGCGCCGCCGAAAAGGCCCGGCAGACTGGCGACGCGATGCGGGCGGGCGCCGGCTCCGCGCTCGACGGCTCCGCGCTCGACACGGTGCGCGGCGCCGCCTCGACGGGCTACAAGTCCGTGTCCGATGGCGCGCGTTCGGCGGCGCATGGCGTCGCGGCTTCGGCGCGGGCGGCGCGGAGCCAGACCGTCCGCTCCGGCGGCGCCTTCGTCGACTTCTGTCGCGAGCAGCCGCTGGTGCTGGCGGGCCTTGGCCTCGCTATCGGCGCGGCGGTCGGGGCGCTGGCGCCCCAGAGCCGGGCCGAAAAGGAAGCGCTCGCTGACGCCGGCGCGGACCTCAAGGACAGCATGGGGGCGCAGGCCGACGATTTGCGCGACGCAGCGGAAAGGGCGGTGGACGCGGCCGCGTCGGCCTTCGACGGCCGGTCGAAGCCCTCCGGTGACACCCGGGGCGAGAAGACGCGCGCCAACGAAAGCTCGACCGACGCCGCCGATCAGGCGTCCGACCCGGCGCCCCAGGCGGCGCGGACCGAGGGTTGACGGAATGGGGCGGTCGCTCGGCGAGGACTCCGGCGCCTTGGCTCGGCCGCCGCTCTGGGCGATCGCGGCGGTCGCCGCCCTGATCGTCGTGGGCTTGCGTCCGAACCGGCGCGAGCCGCCCGACGGCGCGGAGCCGCGCGAGCAAATCAGCGAGGGCGGGGCGGAGGACGGCGGTCGGGGCCGGGGGGCGACGACTCCGGGAGAGATCCCCGCGCGCGGCTGGAAGGAGATCGCCCTCCGCGTTTACGGCAATTTCAGCGAACACCGAATCCTGGCTCTGGCGGCAGGGATGACGTTTTACAGCCTGCTCGCCGTGTTCCCGGCGCTGGCGGCGCTGATGGCGATCTACGGCCTGTTCTTCGATCCAACGACCATCACGACCCATGTGGATCAACTGTCGGGAATTCTGCCGGGCGGCGCGCTGGAGATCGCGCGCAGCCAGATGACGCGCATCGCCTCGAAGGGAACCCAGGCTCTGGGGCTGACTTTCGCGGTCAGCCTCGCCGTCTCGCTGTGGAGCGCCAATTCGGCGATGAAAAGCCTGTTCGATACGCTGAACGTCATCTACGGGGAGCAAGAAAAGCGCGGGTTCTTCAAGCTCAACGCGCTTTCGCTGTCGTTTACGCTGGGGGGAATCGTCTTTGCGCTGGCGGCGGGCGCGGCGGTGGTGGCGCTGCCCGTCGCCTTCCAGACCTTCGGCGTGCCTCAGGCGGGCGACGCGCTGTTGCGGTTTGGGCGCTGGCCCGCGCTCATCGTCGTTCTGGCTCTGGCGCTGGCGGCCATCTACCGTTATGGCCCCAGCCGCCGAACCGCGCGCTGGCGCTGGGTCACTTGGGGCAGCGCCCTGGCCGCGTTTCTCTGGCTGGTCGCTTCGCTGCTGTTTTCCTGGTACGCGGGCAGTTTTGGCAATTTCAACGAGACTTACGGGTCGCTCGGCGCCGTGATCGGTTTCATGACCTGGCTGTGGATTTCGGCCACGGCTGTTTTGCTCGGCGCCGAATTGGACGCCGAGGCCGAGCACCAGACCGCGCGCGACACCACCGAGACGGGCCAGCCGATGGGGCGACGCGGCGCGAAAATGGCCGACACGGTCGCTTGAGAGCCGCGCCGGCCGGCTTGGTCAGACGCCCTTGAGCAGGAAGCGCCGGCCGATGGCCTGCAACGGGCGGGCGTTCATCG
This sequence comes from Rhodoblastus acidophilus, assembly GCF_900187365.1. GTDB lineage: Bacteria > Pseudomonadota > Alphaproteobacteria > Rhizobiales > Beijerinckiaceae > Rhodoblastus > Rhodoblastus acidophilus. The sequence goes on along the minus strand of NZ_FYDG01000001.1, from coordinate 463,855 downwards.
GGAACAGGTTGACGAAGGCGCGAATGTCGTTCTCCGCCACCTCGACCGGCTGCTCGAACACGTTCCAGTCGACGATTTCCGAGCAGGGCGGCGTCGTCAGCGAGCCTTCGTAGCGGAAACGCGCCTTGGTTTTCGGCAAAAAGCTTTTCGGGTCGATGGCGGCGGCCAGCGCCGCCTCGCCTTCCGCCTTGGGCGCCGCGGCCATGATGGCGGAGAATCCCTTGTGGGCGGCGCCGGACTTCATGAAGACGCCGACCACCGCCAGCTTGCCCGCCGCATTGGCGTGCACGAAATGCACTTCCATGTCGGTGCGGGCGCCCGACAGCGCATGCTCGCTCGGCGTATGGAAATGATATTGTTTCAGAACGAAGGCCTCGCCGTCGAGTTGGGCCGTGCTGGCGCCGGCGACATTGAGCTGGATGGTGTGGCCGTTGTTGACGATCTTGTTGGCTTCGGGCGTCCAGCCGATTTTCAGCGTGCCGATATCGGCCTTGGTGGCCTTTTTCAGATCGATCGGCGATTGCTCGGCCCCGACGGCGCAGGCTTGGAATTTCGAATCCAGCTTGCCCCATTCGTCGGCGCCCCCATGTCCCTCATAGGCCCAATGCGCGCCCTCGGCGCGGGCGAGGCCGGCGCAGACGGGGCAGGCGAGCAAACCGGCAAGCAAGCCACGGCGGTTCAGATTCATTAACGTTCCTCCCGTTCAGGTTGTGGCAAGGTAGCACGGTTTTCATGACGAAAGCGCCACGAGTCGCGCTTGGGTTAATGCGACGTTCGCGTTATAAGGGTGGTCCGCAGGAATGCCAAAATGATGTTACGCCGCGCGCCCGCCCTTGTCTGGCTGACCCTTCTCGCCGGTTGCGCCGGGCGGCTCGACGGCGGTCTCCTGCCGGTGAGCGGGACCGTTCCCGGCGCGAGCCAGGTCAATGTGCTGGTGGCGACCACGCGCCGGCCCTCGCCCGAACCCGAGAAGATGTTTTCCGGCGAGCGCGACACCCGCTACAATTTCGCCGACATTCTGGTGTCGATCCCGCCCGACGCCAACCGCGTCATCGGCGAGGTGCAGCAGCCCGAAGACCGTTCGGGCGATCCGGCCCGGCAATTCGTCGCGCTGCGCGCCGAAACGCTCGACAAGGATCAGGCGAAGATCCGCTTTCACCAGCGCCTCGCCGCCTCGGGCGACCGCCGCGTGCTGGTGTTTATCCACGGCTACAACACGCGCTTCAGCGAGGCTGTGTTCCGCCTCGCCCAGTTCGCTCACGATTCCGACCTGAAGGCGACCCCAGTCCTGTTCACCTGGCCCTCGCGCGGCCGGCTGCTCGGCTATGGCTATGACCATGAGAGCGCCAGCTATTCCCGCGATGCGCTGGAGGGGCTGCTGGCGGCGCTGCAGAGCGATCCCGCCGTGGGCGAGATCGACATTCTCGCCCATTCCATGGGCAATTGGGTGACGCTGGAGGCGCTGCGGCAAATGGCGATCCGCGACAGAAGGCTCGCGCCCAAGATCAAGCAGGTGATGCTGGCCGCGCCCGATGTCGACGTGGACGTGTTCCGCCGCCAGATCACCCAGATTGGCGAGAACCGGCCGCCGTTCACGCTGTTCGTCTCGCGCGACGATCAGGCCCTGAACGCGTCGCGCGCGCTCTGGGGCGACATGCCGCGCGTCGGCGCGGTCGACGCGCGGGCCGAGCCCTACGCCTCGATGTTCCGGGCCGAGCGGATCACGCCGATCGACCTCACCGACATCCAGACGCCGGACAGCCTGGGCCACACCAAATTCGCCGAAAGCCCGGAAGTGGTGCGCGCCATCGGCGCCCGGCTGGCCAGCGGCCAGACTTTTGCGGAAAAGCCGGGTCTCGGCGGCGTGCTGGCGCAGACCGCGTCCGGTGCCGTTTCGACCGTCGGCTCCGCGGCGGGGCTGGCGATTTCAGCCCCGCTGTCCATCGTCGATGGCCACGCCGATGAACTCGGCGACCGCTTCAATCAGGTCGGCGGCAACCTTCGCTCGACGGTGGGCGGGAGCTACTGAGGGCCGGCCTTACATGCCGTCCATTCGGCGCATCCGCCGCATTTCCTGGTGATGGCGCCAGCGGCGCATCTCGTGCATGCGATGCCGCATGCGCCAGTCCTCGTGATGACGCCGCATCATCTCATGGCGAGGATAGCCGTCGCCCCTCGGTTGGGCCTGCGCCTCGATCGGGGCGAGGCTGAACGACGACGCGACGATCACGGCGGCGAAAACGGTTTTGAGCATGTGTCCTCCTGAGCCGCGCCAACGCGGCGCGGCTCATTAGGAAACGCGGCTGTATCGCCGCCGTTCCTCAGGCGCGGCCGAATACGCGCCGGAAGATCGTGTCGACATGCTTGAGATGGTAGCCGAGGTCGAATTTCTCCTCGAGTTCGGCGTCGGTCATCAGCTTCGACACGTCCGGGTCTTTCTTCAGCAGCGCGAGGAAATCGCCCTCGCCGCGCCAGACCGGCATGGCGTTGCGCTGCACGAAGCGGTACGCGTCCTCGCGCGAAGCGCCTTTCTGCGTCAACGCCAGCAGCACGCGCTGCGAATGAACCAACCCGCCGAGCAGGTCGAGATTCTTCTGCATGTTGTTGGGATAGACCAGCAGCTTGTCGATCACGCCGGTCAAACGCGCCAGCGCGAAATCGAGCGTCACCGTGGCGTCCGGGCCGATCATGCGCTCGACCGAGGAATGGGAAATATCGCGCTCGTGCCAAAGCGCCACATTCTCCATCGCCGGCAGCGCCATGCCGCGCACCAGCCGCGCCAAACCGGTGAGGTTTTCGGTCAGCACGGGATTGCGCTTGTGCGGCATGGCCGACGAGCCCTTCTGGCCCTCCGAGAAGAACTCCTCGGCCTCCAGAACCTCGGTGCGCTGCAAATGGCGGATTTCGATGGCGAGCCGCTCCACGGAGGAGGCGATCACGCCGAGCGTGGCGAAGAACATGGCGTGGCGGTCGCGCGGGATCACCTGCGTCGAAACCGGCTCGGGCTTCAGGCCCATTTTGGCCGCGACATGCTCCTCGACGCGCGGGTCGATATTGGCGAACGTGCCGACGGCGCCGGAAATGGCGCAGGTCGCCACTTCTTCACGCGCGGCGAGCAGGCGCTTTTTCGCGCGGGAGAATTCCGCATGGGCCTCGGCCATTTTTAGGCCGAAGGTCACGGGTTCGGCGTGGATGCCATGCGAGCGGCCGATGCAGGGGGTGAGCTTGTGCTCGAAGGCGCGGCGCTCGATGGCCGCCAGCAGGCCGTCGATGTCGGCGAGCAGAATGTCGGCGGCGCGGGTGAGCTGCACGTTGAGGCAGGTGTCGAGCACGTCCGACGAGGTCATGCCCTGATGCACGAAGCGGGAATCCGGCCCGATGAATTCGCCGAGATGGGTCAGGAAGGCGATCACGTCATGCTTGGTGACGCGCTCGATCTCGTCGATGCGATCGACGTTAAACGTGACATTCCCGGCCTTTTCCCAAATGTTTTTGGCGCTCTCCTTGGGAATGACGCCGATTTCGGCGAGGGCGTCGCAGGCGTGCGCCTCGATCTCGAACCAGATCTTGAACCGGGTCTGCGGCTCCCAGATGGAGACCATTTCGGGGCGGGAATAGCGGGGGATCATGGCGCGCCTGGGTTTTGGAAAGGAAAGCGACCAACTAAGCCCAGCTTTTCCGCGATGCAAGGGGCGGCGCAGGCGTCGCGCGCAAATGGCGGATCGGAAGGACCTCGCCGTCCAGACGGGCTTGCCCCGGTCCTCCACGCCGAGCCGTGGAAAGAGGGCCGCCTTCCCGGCCAAAACGGGCAGCGCGCCAAAACAAGAATCGAAATCGCCGGGGTTGACAAACGTCAAAAATCGTTCCTGTTATGTTCCACGTGAAACCGCTGCGAATTAGATCGCTGATAAACAAGGTTTTTCCGCAGACGCCTCCATGCCGGCCCCCACGCCGGGCGTGATGCAACCGCGAAAGTGCGGATGCGAAAATGAGCGTGTTTTGATCGCTTTTTCGCGTAAAAACACAGAAAATGAGCGGATTTCGATCAAATTTTGGCACGGAGATCTCAACCTTGGATTGAATTTCTGCAAATCCGGCGGCCGGGGCGAGCGAGGCGGTCCCTGCGCCTATCTGGCGTCGCAATATGAATGGCTTCACACGGTGCTGAAACGGCTCAAGCCATATCTGGCTGGTTGAGTCACGGCGTTCCGGCTCAACCCGTTGTTCTTGACGCCGGCGGGGACGCCTCGCGCAGGGCGGCGTCACTTTTTCGCAACCGCGAAACGTCTCCCGGCTGACGTTAACGCCTCCTACATTAGGATGACGCCATCGTCTAACATGGCGCGCGTTGTGCTAGGTTGAAAACATGATCAACAAGGATGTCGCCGTGCTCGGGGCCGGCATTGTCGGCGTGGCGACCGCCCTGCATTTGCAGACGCGCGGCCGGGATGTTGCGCTCATCGACCGGCGCGGGGCGGGGGAGGAAACCTCGTTCGGCAACGCCGGCATTATCGAACGCGCCACCATCTACCCCTACCTGTTCCCGCGCGACTGGCGCAAACTGGCGGTTTACGCCGTCAACGGGCTGAACGAGGCGCGCTACAACTGGCGCGACCTGCCGGGCTTCGCCCCCTTTTTGTGGCGCTATTTCATCGAGAGCGCGCCGCGCCGCGCGCTCGATCACGCCTTGTCGGCCCGCCCGCTGATCGAGGCTTGCCTCGGCGAGCATGAAAAGCTGATGCGCGACGCCGGCGCCGACCATTTGTTACGCAAGACAGGCTGGCTGAAACTGTTTCGCAACGAGGCAAGCTTCGACGAGGGGCGCGCGGCGGCCGAAGCGATCAAGCCGTTCGGCCTGAATGTGGCGATTCTCGACGCCCAGGACGTCCGGCGCGCCGAACCGGCCTTGCGCGAAACGGTGGTGGGCGCGGTGCATTATCTCGACCCCGCTTCGGTGTCCGACCCGCAGGCGCTCACGCTGGCCTATCTGCGCCTGTTTCAGGAGCGGGGCGGGCGCTTTGCGCAGGGCGACGCCCGCAGCCTCCAGGCTGATTCCGACGGCTATGTCGTCGAAACCGCCGAAGGGGTTTTGCACGCGCGCGAGGTGGTTTTGTGCCTTGGACCGTGGTCGGATCTCGCCTTGGCGCCGTTCGGCTACAAAATCCCGCTGGCGGTCAAGCGCGGCTACCATCGCCATTTTCGCCCGGAGGAGGGCGCGAGCCTGTCCCGCCCGGTGCTCGACGCCGATCGCGGCTATTTGCTCGCCCCGATGGCGCGCGGAATCCGACTCACCACCGGCGCGGAATTCGCGCGCCGCGACGCCAAGCCCGATTACACCCAGATCGAGAAAAGCGAAATTTTCGCGCGGCAACTGGTCGCGCTTGGCCCGCGCGTCGAGGACGAGCCCTGGATGGGCCGTCGGCCCTGCCTGCCCGACATGCTGCCGGTGCTCGGCGCGGCGCCGCGCCACAAGGGATTATGGTTCAATTTTGGCCACCAGCATCACGGCCTGACCCTTGCGGCGGTCTGCGGCCGGCTGCTGGCGGAAATGATGACCGGCGAAAAGCCTTTCGCCGATCCCTCGCCCTTTTCCATCGAGCGTTTCGCCTGACGGGCCGGTCGTCCCGGCCCGTCCTTGGGGCTCACCAGCCGCGATAGTAATGCCGACGCGGGCCATAATACGGGCCGGGGCCGCCCCAGCGGCGCGGGCCATAATACGGGCCGCCGCCCCAATAACGGCGGTTGGGCACGCAACGGCCCCAGGGATTGGGATGCCAGCCCGGGCCGCAGCCCCAGGCCGCCTGCTCGACCGGCGCGCTCGCGGCCGGCGCCGCGCCGGCCAGCGGCATCGCGCCGGCCTGCGACGCCCCCGCGACCGCTGCGCCGGCGAGAACGGCGGCGAAAACGACAGTTCTGAAATTCGGCTTCATCGGTTCCTCCTGTTTGGCGGCTTTTTGGCCGACCGTGGAACATATTCAGCATAGGCCGCGCCGCTGAACAGGTTCTGAACCAAAACGGGCGAAACGGCGCCCGGTTCGCCCCATCGCGGCGGTTCTGCTAACTTGCGCCAACTTGAGTCGGAATCGGAGCGGAATTGCGGCGAGGGTTGATTTTTCTCCTTGTGCATTTGGCGCTGCGCGCGGCGCCGGCGCTCGCCGGCGATTTTGACACCAAGCACATTTTTGGCTTCACCGAGGGAACCGACATCAACGCGCCCGACGAGCGCGAGGCCGAATTCGTCACCACCGCGCATGTCCTCAAACGCGGCGGCGGCCGGTATCGCGCCGTCGAACAGCAGGCCACCGCCGAGGGCGCGTTGACGCAAGCGCTGGGCTACGAGCTGACGGTGCATGGCGCGGCGGTCGATGCGCGCGGCGTGACGGGCCTGGACGCGCTGCGGCGGGTGGAGTTTTCCGGCCTGTCGGCGGAGCCGAAATTTGTTGTGCTGGCGCGCGAAACCGCGCCTTTCGGGCTCGCCTTCTCGATCGAACCGGAATGGTCGCGGATCGACGCGACCAGCGGGCGCCGCGCCCAAGGTTTTTCGGCGGGGATGCGGCTGATGGCCGACGCGGCGCTGGGCGAACGCCTCTACGCCGGCGCCAACCTGATCTACGAGCCGGAATGGCGGCGGGAAGCGGGCGCGCCGCTGGCGAAAGGCGCGCTGTTCGGCGCCACGGGCGGCCTGACGTGGCGGTTCGCCGACCGGCTGGCGCTGGGCGGCGAGGTCGAGGGCTACGCCGCGACCGAATCGCTCGGCCTGGCGGCGCCAGTGGGAACGGCCGTCTATGTCGGCCCGACCTTTTTCGTCCGGCTGGCGTCCAATCTGTTCTGCGCCGGCGCCTGGTCAGTCCAGGTCGCCGGGCGCCCCGCCGCCGGCCGGCTCGACGATTACAATGGGGCCGAGTTCAGCCGCCACAAGGCGCGGCTGACCGTCAGCGTGGCGTTCTGATTACGGACGCGGCCACAGCCGGACCGGCTCGCGCTTTCGGGCGACGGCGGCGCCGCGCTCGCGGGCGAATTTCTCCGCCTGATCGCGGCTGACGAACAAGCCGCCTTCCTGGCCATCCGCGCTGCGGGCGGCCCAGAATCCATTCGTATCGCGGCCGATGACGAAACGGGGGCTGTCTTCGGAGCGTTCAAACGCATTCATCGTCTTGGACCTTCGGCATTAAAATTGCGGGCGACGTTGTCGCGGAAAAAAATGGCGGAACCGCGCCAGAAAACATGAAATCGACATTACGGCGCGGTCATGTCAACGCGCCGATCAGCGCCCCGCCCATCAGCGACGCCAGCGTGCCCGCGATCAAGGCGCGGCCGCTCAGGGCGATAATGTCGTGCTTGCGCTCCGGCGCCATCACGCTCAGGCCCCCGACCATGATGCCGAGCGAGCCGAAATTGGCGAAACCGCACAAGGCATAGGTCAGGATCAGCCGCGAGCGCGGGCTGAGGGAGGTTTCGCGCGCCAGATCGAGAAAGGCGACGAATTCGTTCAGCACCGTCTTCTCGCCAAGCAGTTTCGCCGCCGTGGCGACATCGGCCGGTTCGATCCCGATCAGCCAGGCGAACGGCCAGAACGCCCATGACAGCGCCCGTTGCAGCGACAGCGGCGCGCCGAACGCGTCGGGCAGGGCGCCGAGCGCCGCGTTGACCAGCGCCACCAGCGACAGCAGCACCACCATCGAGGCCACCACATTGGCGAGGATGACGATGCCGTCGCTCGTGCCGCGCGACAGCGCCTCCAGCGCGTTGCGCGGCGGGTCGGCGACCACCAGCGGCTTGTCCGCGTCGGCCTGGGTCGGGAAGGGAACCATCAGCGCGGCCACCGCGATCGCCGCCGGGGCGGAAATCAGCGCCGCCGTAAGGATATGGGCGAAGGAGCCGGGCAGGACCGGCAGGAGGATGGCGCCGTAAATCGCCATCACCGTGCCGGCGATGCCCGCCATGCCCACGCTCATCAGGCAGAACAGTTCGCCGCGATGCATGTGGACGAGATAGGGCCGCACCAGAATGGGCGCCTCGACCATGCCGACGAAGACATTGACGGCGGCGCCGGTGCCCAGCGCGCCGCCGACGCCGATGGCGCGCCGCAGCACGAACGCCATGCCCGCGACCACGCGCGGCAGCACGCCCCAGTGAAACAGCAGCGACGCCAGCGCGCAGACCACTAAAATCATCGGGAAGACGCGAAACGCCAGCACCAGCGGCGAGCCTTTGCCGTTGAGGTCGAACGGGGCGGGCGCCCCGCCGACATAGCCGAACACGAAACTGGTGCCCGCTTCCGTCGCGCGGTCGAGCGCGCCGACGCCTTGCGCCAGCCAGGCCATCGCCTCGGCCGCCGCCGGAACTTTCAACAGCAGAACGGCCAGCCCGACCTGAAGCGCGACGCCGGCCGCGACGACGCGCGGCGCAATGGCGCGGCGGTCCTCACTGAGCGCGAGCGCGACGCCCAGCAGGACGGCGAGGGCGATAAAACCGTGGATCAGCGACATGGCGGTTCTTTGCGAGGGGAGCGACGCAGAGGCTTTAGTCGCAGCGGCCGGATCAGGCCAGAGCCATCGCGCAATTTGGTTGCGAAAACGTGCGGACGTTTTGCCGCGCGCCGGGCAAGCTTGACCGCTTGCGTGGATGCCGAATTCGTCAATGCGCAGCTTGCATTAACCACTGCAACTTTTTGCTTTGTCGCTGGTTACGTGTCGCAAAGGCCCCCGCCTCCACGTCCCGTCCAGGCGAGCCGGCCAAAACCAAAGCGCGTTATGCGCCGCCCTTAAGGGCGAGTTTTTGGCGGACGGGGCAACGCCAAGCTTGGAGCTGAAAATGTGCGACTATTCGCTTGAATTCTATGCGACCCGCCAGGCGCAGGAAAACGAGGTCTATGTCACGACCCGCTTCCCCAGCGGTTCGATGGGCTTCGCCGCCCCCGGCGATTGCACAACCGCTGTCTGCGTCACCTATGGAACCAAGATGACGCTGGAAAACCTGCCGCCGGAACTGCAGCATGAACTCGGGATCGGCCCGATCGAGAGCGTGGTGTTCGCGCGGATTGAGGAAGGCCTGCATCACGATGGCGTGCGCTTCTCCAACGGTCGGACCGTGCTGCTGCACCGTCTGGGCGTCGGCGTGCTCGGCAGCATGGTGAGCGACACCGCTCTGCCGGAGCGCAAGGAAGCCAAGGCCGAGGCCCAGGCCGAGATCAAGACGGAGAGGCAGATCCCCGTCGAACCGGCGGAGTGAGCATCGTCTCACTCCACGATTAAAGCCGCCGAAAGGCGGCTTTTTTTGTAGGTCGGGGAGGCGTTGAAGATCAGCCGGCCTGACGCTCATGCGCCAGCCCGCCGGCGAACACGCGGCTGGCCTCGATGTCGGCGCGCGTCAGCGTCGAGAGCGCCTGGGCGTCGACCGGCGCGCCGGCTTCGAACAGGCGGTTGGCCTGCCGCAGCCGCGCCCGGTCGAGCGCGTTGCGGATCGAGCGGGCGTTGGCGAAATGCGGCAGCGCGCGCCGCGCCGCGATATAGGCCCGCATCGCCTCCTGACCGCCCGGATCGAAGCTGTATTCGTTGTGCTTCAACATGGACTCGGCGATCCGCAGCAGTTCGGCGTCGGTATAGTCGGGAAATTCGATATGGTGGGCGATGCGCGAGCGGAAGCCCGGATTTGAGGCGAAGAACTGGTCCATCCGGTCGGCGTAGCCGGCGAGGATCACCACGAGATCGTCGCGATGGTTCTCCATCACCTGCAACAGGATTTCGATGGCTTCCTGGCCGTAGTCGCGTTCATTGTCGGGCTTGTAGAGATAATAAGCCTCGTCGATGAACAGCACGCCGCCCATGGCTTTTTTCAGCACTTCGCGGGTTTTTGGCGCGGTGTGGCCGATATACTGGCCGACGAGATCGTCGCGCGTCACCGAAACCAGATGTCCCTTGCGGATATAGCCGAGCCGGTGCAGCAGCCCGGCCATCTTCAGCGCCACCGTGGTCTTGCCGACGCCGGGATTGCCGGTAAAACTCATGTGAAGCGTCGGGGTGTCATGGGCCAGCCCCAGCTTCTTGCGGGCGCGGTCCACCAGCAGCAGCGCGGCGGTTTCGCGGATGCGCTGCTTGACCGGCGCGAGGCCGATCAATTCCTCGTCAAGTTCGCGTAAAATCGCGGCGACGCCGGAGGTTTCAAAATCCTCGGCGAGATTGATCTTTTCGGGTGTTTCGGCCGGGAGGACGGCGGCTTCGGACATGGGCGTCTCCTTGATGAAAAAAAGGACCGGCCGTCTCGGGGCGAGCGCTTTTGGGCGCTCGCGCCTTGCCGGACCGGCCCTGTCCCGGGGAGGGATTTCTTAAGGCTGCACGGTGGAGAGCGTGTAGGTCATCGAACGTCCCCGCACGTCGGTGCGGGTCATGGAGAAACGCGGCTCGACCTTCGGACGCTGCACCAGGAAGGCGGTGCGCACGGTCTCGAAGCCGCGGGTGGAATCGAAGGCGATCAGCTTGATGTAGTCGTCGGGATTGGCCTTGCGGCAGGCGTCCAGCTCCATCATCACGCCGGCGGCGTCTTTTAAGTCGAACATGGGATTGCCCCACATGTTCCAGTACGTGTTCCGGGGATGGGGATCGTCGGTGTATTCGATGCCGATGGCCCAGTCGTTGCGCAGGCAATATTCGACCTGCGCGCGGATTTGTTCGTCGTCGAGATCGGGCAGGAAAGAGAAACAGCCCTGGGTGATGCGCATGGGGTGACTCCGAATTTTCGGGAAAGGGCGAAATCTTCTCCCTCTCCCCGTTTACGGGGAGAGGGTGGGGGTGAGGGGGAGGCGGGCGTAAGCCTCGGCGCTTGTCGCAGATTGAAGCCAGCGCCGGAGTCCCCCTCACCCTAACCCTCTCCCCGCATGCGGGGAGAGGGGACAAATCCGTGGTGAGTGACGGCGCTACTCCGCCGCGACCGCCGGGGTCGGCACGAAGTCCGACGTATCCGTCGAGGCGTAGTTGAAGGTGATGTTGCCCCAGGTATCCAGCGCGGCCTCCAAGGGTTTGCACCACTTCGCCGCCGCGCGTAAAATTTCCGGGCCTTCGTTGGCGATGTCGCGGCCCTCGTTGCGGGCGAGCACCATGGCCTCCAGCGCGACGCGGTTGGCGGTGGCGCCCGCCTGAATCCCCATCGGATGCCCGATGGTGCCGCCGCCGAATTGCAGCACCACATCGTCATGGAACAGGTCCAAAAGCTGGTGCATCTGGCCGGCGTGGATGCCGCCGGAGGCCACCGGCATCACCTTGCGAATGTCGCACCAGTCCTGGTCGAAGAACACGCCGCGCTCCAGATCCATGCGCGTGAACGACTCGCGGCAGACGTTGTAATAGCCCTGCACGGTTTTCGGGTCGCCTTCGAGCTTGCCGACGGCGGTGCCCGCGTGAATGTGATCGACGCCGGCGAGTCGCATCCATTTCGCGATGACGCGGAACGACACGCCATGGTTCTTCTGCCGCGTGTAGGTGCCGTGTCCGGCGCGGTGCAGATGCAGGATCATGTCGTTCTGGCGGCACCATTCCGACATCGACTGGATGGCGGTGTAGCCGATGACCAGGTCGATCATCACGATCACCGAGCCGAGCTGCTTGGCCAGTTCGGCGCGGCGGTACATTTCCTCCATCGTGCCGGCGGTGACGTTGAGATAATGGCCCTTGATTTCGCCGGTTTCGGCCGTGGCCTTATTGACCGCCTCCATGCAATAGAGAAAACGGTCGCGCCAGTGCATGAACGGCTGCGAATTGATGTTCTCGTCGTCCTTCATGAAGTCGAGGCCGCCCTTGAGGCCCTCATAGACGACGCGGCCGTAGTTCTTGCCGGACAGCCCCAGTTTCGGCTTGGTGGTGGCGCCGAGCAGGGGGCGGCCGAACTTGTCGAGACGCTCGCGCTCGACCACGACGCCGGTCGGCGGTCCCTTGAACGTCTTCACATAGGCCGGCGGGAAATACATGTCCTCGAGGCGCGCGGCCTTGAGCGGCTTGAACGAGAACACATTGCCGATGATGGACGCCGTGAGGTTGGCGATCGAGCCTTCCTCGAACAGGATGTAGTCATAAGCGACATAAACGAAATACTGGCCGGGCTGGCCGGGCACGGGATCGACGCGGTACGCCTTGGCGCGGTAGGAATCGCAGGCGGTGAGGCGGTCGGTCCACACCACGGTCCAGGTCGCGGTGGAGGATTCGCCGGCCACAGCCGCCGCCGCCTCGATGGGATCGACGCCGTCCTGCGGGGTGATGCGGAACAGGGCGATGATGTCGGTGGGCTTGGGCTCGTATTCGCCGTTCCAATAGCCCATTTGCGCGTACTTCAGCACGCCGGCCTTGTAACGTTCCTTGCCCTTGATTTCTGTGCTCTTGCTCTCCATGGCTGCGCTCCCGTTAACGAAGTTGGTTCTGCTTGGCCCGCAAGTTACGCATCGAAATCATTTTGTTTAAGTTCATTGTTTTCAATGTTACGTGATACTAGAGTCAAACGATGCTGCGACGGATCACGCTCCACCAACTCCGCCTGTTCGCCGCGCTGGCGCGCAGCATGAACATGACGCGGGCGGCGGAGGAGCTGCATATGACCCCGTCCGCTTTCTCCATCCAGATCAAACAATTGTCGGAGAGTTTCGGCGCCGCCCTGCACGAGCAGGTTGGCAAAAAACTGTTTCTCACCGAGGCGGGCCGGACCGTGGCGGCGGCGGCCCGCGACATGATCGAGCGGCTCGATCTGCTCGGCATGGAGATCGCGGAACAGCAGGGGCTGACGCGCGGGGCCTTGCGCGTCGCCATGATCACCACGGCGCGCTATTTCGCCACGCGGATGATCGGCGATTTCTGCCGCGCCTATCCCAACATCGAATTCGTGCTGGAGGTGGTCAATCGCGACCAGATTCTGCAACGCATGCGCGACAATCTCGACGACCTCTACATCATGGGGCAGGTCCCCGAGGAGCTGGACGTGGTCGCCCTGCCGGTGGCGGAAAACCCCCTCGTCGTGATCGCGCCGGCCAACCATCCGCTGTGCGGCGAAACCGCAATCGCGCCGCGCCGGCTGGCGCAGGAGCCGTTTATCCTGCGCGAGGCCGGGTCCGGCACGCGCCAGGCGATCGAACGCTATTTCGCCCGCCATGGCGTCACCCCGTCGGTGCGGATGAGCCTGGGGTCGGACGAAACCATCAAGCAGGTGGTGGCGGCGGGCCTCGGCGTCACCGCTTTATCGCGGCATGTGCTGGCGCTCGACGCGGCTTCGGGGCAACTGCGCGAACTCGACGTGCAGGGCTTTCCGATCCAGCGGCAATGGTATCTGGCGCATCTCGCCGCCAAAAAACTCTCGCCGCCCGCGCGCGCCTTCGTCGAACTGTTGACGGGTCAGGCGCGCGGAAGGGCGTCGTAAGAGTCGAATTCAAGCCGCCCTGGCCGCGCAACTTTCTCCTGGCTTGGCGGTTTGCATTTCGTCGCAGCTACGGCGCGACTTTGCAAAAAATGGAGATTGACCATGAGAACTGCCAAACTCGCCTTGATCGCCGCGACTTTGTTTGGCGCCTGTCTGACCAGCGACGCCGCCTTCGCCGGGTGCTACCGCATGGGGCCGACCGGCTATCATTGGTATCGCTCCTGCGTCGGACCCGGCTTCCTCTATCCGCACCACCGCCGCTGCTACCGCCATCACCATCACCGCGGCTGCTGGTATCGCTGACCCTTTCGCCTCGCGCGCGGCGGTCTCCGGCGTCAAACCTTGGGCCACAGCGCCGCGCGCTTGGCGATGAAGAAATCGCGAAATTTGAGGGCCGCGCGGCTCGGGGCGGGGTCGACGCGGGTCAGCAGGAACCATTGCCGCACCAGCGGCAGGCCGGTCACCGGCAGCGAGATCAGATGGCCGTCCTTCAGCTCCATCCGGCAGGTGTGGGCCGAGATGATGGCGACGCCCAGCCCCGCCATCACCGATTGCTTGATGGTCTCGTTCGTCCCCATTTCGACCACGTTGAACGGCCGTCCGCCGCCCAGCCGCGCCAGAAAGCGCTCCATCAGGATGCGCGTGCCCGAGCCGGGCTCGCGCGCCAGAAAACGCTCCTCAACCAGATCTTCGGCGAGAATCTGGTTGTCGCCCTGTAGCCGGTGGCCCGGCGGCGCGATCAGCACATGCGGGTGATCGCCGAGCGTGGCGGTCTCAACCCTTATATGCGCGGGCGGGCGGCCCATCATCGCCACGTCATATTCGTCGCGCTCCAGCCCCGCGATGATTTCCTCGCGGTTGCCGATTTCCAGCGTCACGCGAATGTCGGGGAAGGCGCGGTTGAAGGCGGCGACGAAATAGGGCGCGAGATATTTGCCGGTGGAGACCACGCCGAACGCCACCGATCCCGTGGCGCCGGCGATCAGCGCGTCCACCCGTTCGCCGGCCCGCGCCGCGAGCCGCTCGAAGTCCTGGGCGAGGCCCAGCAGCTCCGCGCCGATTTCGGTGGGGGCGAAGGGATGGGGGCCGTCGCGGTGGAACAGCGGCGCGCCCACCATTTCTTCCAGCAGTTTCAATTGGGTCGAGATGGCGGGCGGGGTCACGCCCATGGTGATGGCGGCCCCGCTGACCGAGCCGCGCTCGACCGTGGCGGCGAAGGCGCGCAATTGCCGGCGGGTCAATCCGCGAAAATCGGGCATTTTTGTCCCTCAATCAGGGGGTGTTTTAGATAATCTAAATCCGATTTCCATTTTTTAAAATTTATTTTCCCCCCTCACCGACGTTATGTATTCTCGTCGCCTAAAGAGAACGGCCTCCAGCCGCCCGCAAGGGCGAGGCGAACAGGAAAGGACCGGCGCCAGCCGGACGGGAAGCACCCATGACCGCGATCCAAGCGCCGGCCGCACACGCCGGAGGCGAAAGCCTCATTGCCTATTTGACCGCCTGGGCCGCCAGCGCCCCGGACGCCGCCGAACGCGCCGCCGTCGCCAAATGCGTCGGCGTGCTGGCCGAAGCCGGCGCGGCCATCGCCGAAGCCATTTTGCGCGGCCCGCTCCAGGGCAGCCTCGGCGCCGAGATCGGCGTCGCCAACGCCGACGGCGACAAGCAGCGCGCGCTCGACGTGCTCGCCGACCAGAAAATCGTGACGGCGCTCAAATCCGCCGACGTCGCCTATTACGCCTCCGAGGAAGAGGAGGCGATCCTCACCCTCAACGCCGGCGGCGCGCTGGCTGTCGCGGTCGATCCGCTCGACGGCTCCTCCAACATCGACGCCAATATTTCGGTCGGCACCATCTTTTCGGTGTTTCCCGCCTCGGCCGGCGGCGCGACCGAGAGTTTTTTCCGGCCGGGCCGCGAACAGCTCGCCGGCGGCTATATCGTCTATGGCCCGCATGTCGCGCTGGTGTTCACCCTGGGCGCGGGCGTCGCGCATTTCGTGCTCGATCCGGCCGACAAGGTGTTCAAGCTGGTCGCCGACGGCGTGAAGATCGCGCCGAGCACCCGGGAATACGCCATCAACGCGTCGAACTACCGCCACTGGATTCCGCCGATCCGCACCTTCGTCGACGATTGCGTCGCCGGCGCGCAGGGGCCGCATGGCAAGGATTTCAACATGCGCTGGGTGGCCTCGCTGGTCGCGGAAACCCACCGCATCTTCGTGCGCGGCGGCGTCTTTCTCTATCCGGCCGACGAGCGCAAGGGCTACGAGCAGGGCCGCCTGCGCCTGCTCTACGAGGCCAATCCGATCGCCTTCGTGGTGGAGCAGGCGGGCGGCGGCGCCATCGACGGCTTCAACCGCATCCTCGACAAGCAGGCCTCCACCCTGCACCAGCGCACGCCGCTGATTTTCGGTTCGGCTGAAAAGGTCAACCGCATCAACTCCTATTACACCGACGTGCATTTCGAGCGCACGCCGTCCCCCCTGTTCGGCCAGCGCGGCCTGTTCCACGCCTGAAATCGGAATCATCCCATGTCGATCCAGCATCCCATCATTTCCGTCGTCGGCTCCTCGGGCGCGGGCACCTCGACCGTCAAGCACACGTTCGACCAGATCTTCCGCCGCGAGGACTATATCACGGCGTCCATCGAGGGCGACGCCTTCCACCGCTACAACCGCGCCGACATGAAGGCCGAAATGGCCAAGCGCAAGGAGGCGGGCGACGCCACCTTCAGCCATTTCTCGATGGACGCCAATCTGCTCAAGGAGCTGGAGGGCACGTTCCGCACCTATGGCGAGACCGGCGTGTGCAAGTCGCGCACCTATGTGCACGATAACGCCGAATCCGAGCTGCATGGCGTGCCGCCGGGCCATTTCACCGACTGGCGCGAGGTTGGCGAGGGCTCCGACCTGTTGTTTTACGAGGGCCTGCACGGCGCCGTGAAGCAGGACGGCGTCGATATCGCCGGACAGTCGGACCTCAAGATCGGCGTGGTTCCCGTCATCAACCTCGAATGGATCCAGAAGATCCACCGCGACCGCGCCCATCGCGGCTATACGACGGAAGCGGTCACCGACACCATCCTGCGCCGCATGCACGCCTATGTGCATGTCATCTGCCCGCAATTCACCCAGACCGACATCAATTTCCAGCGCGTCCCGGTGGTGGACACCTCCAACCCGTTCATCGCCCGGTGGATCCCGACCGCCGGCGAGTCCCTGGTGGTGATCCGCTTCCGCAACCCGCGCGGAATCGACTTCCCCTACCTCACCGCCATGATCCACGATTCCTGGATGAGCCGGGCGAATTCCATCGTCATTCCCGCCGACAAGCTTGATCTGGCGATGCAACTCATTCTAACTCCGTTGATCACCCGGCTGGTCGAACGCGGCCGTAGAGCCAAGTGAAGCGACGGCAAGTGAAGAGACGGATTGAAAGGACGTATTCCATGACCGAGGCCCTGACCGCCGACAAGGCGAAAGCCGTTCCCTTCAAGGATCTGGCCAACGCCATCCGCGCCCTGGCGATGGATGGCGTGGAAAAGGCCAAATCCGGCCATCCCGGCATGCCCATGGGCATGGCCGACGCCGCCGCGGTGCTGTTCACCAAATTCATGCGGATCGACCCGGCCGATCCGGCCTGGCCCGACCGCGACCGCTTCGTGCTCTCCGCCGGCCACGGCTCCATGCTGATCTACGCCCTGCATTACCTGCTGGGCTATGACGACATGCCGATCGAGCAGCTCAAGAACTTCCGCCAGCTCGGCGCCCGCACGGCCGGACATCCCGAATATGGCCACGCCAAGGGCATCGAGACCACCACGGGACCGCTGGGGCAGGGCATTTCCACCGCGGTCGGCATGGCCTTGGCCGAGCGTCTGCTCAACGCCCGTTTCGGCAATGATCTCGTCGATCACTACACCTATGTCATCGCCGGCGACGGCTGTTTGCAGGAAGGCATTTCCCACGAGGCCATCGACCTCGCCGGCCATCTGAAGCTCGGCAAGCTGATCGTGCTGTGGGACGACAATTCCATCTCCATCGACGGCGCCACCAGCATCTCGACCTCGATGGACCAGCTCAAGCGCTTTGAAGCCGCCGGCTGGAACACGATCCGCGTCGACGGCCACGACGAATCCGAACTGACCGCCGCCATCGAAAAGGCCCGCCAGCACAGCGACAAGCCCTGGCTGATCGCCTGCAAGACGGTGATCGGCTTCGGCGCCCCGACCCGCGCCGGCACCTCCAAGGCGCATGGCGAGGCGCTCGGCCCGGACGAGATCACCGGCGCCCGCGTCGCGCTCGGCTGGCCCTACGAACCCTTCGTCGTGCCGGAGCCGATCCTCACCGAATGGCGCAAGGTCGCGCAGAAGGGCGCCTCCGCCCGCGCCGAATGGGCCAAGCGCCACAACGCCTCCGACAAGGCCGACCTGTTCGACAAGCATATGTCCGGCAAGGTTCCGGAGGCGCAGGCGGCGTTGAAGGCGCTGATCGCCAAGCATGTCGCCGAAAAGCCCAAGCTGGCGACCCGCAAGGCCTCGGAAGTGGCCCTCGGCGCCATCAACGCCGCGACCGAACTGACGCTCGGCGGCTCGGCCGACCTGACCCATTCCAACCTGACGATCACCAAGGGCATGGAATCGGTCAAGCCCGGTTCGTTCGGCGGCCGCTACATGCACTACGGCATCCGCGAGCACGCCATGGCCGCCGCCATGAACGGCGTGGCGCTGCACGGCGGCTTCATCCCCTATGGCGGCACCTTCCTGGTGTTCTCCGACTATATGCGCGGCTCCATTCGTCTGTCCGCGCTGATGGGCGTGCGGGTGATCTACGTGCTCACCCATGATTCCATCGGCCTTGGCGAGGACGGCCCGACCCACCAGCCGGTGGAGACGGTGGCCGCGCTGCGCGCCATCCCGAACCTCCTCGTCTTCCGCCCGGCGGATGCGGTGGAGACGGCGGAAGCCTGGGCCATCGCGCTGGATCACGAAAAGACCCCCTCGGCCATGGCCCTGACCCGTCAGGCGCTGCAGCCGCTGCGCACGACCCCGAGCGAAAACCTCACCGCCAAGGGCGCTTACGTGCTGCGCGAACCGGAAGGCGGCCGCGACGTGACGCTGCTCGCCACCGGCTCCGAAGTGGAGCTGGCGGTGGCCGCCGCCGATCTGCTGGCGGCCCAGGGCAAGAAGGCGGCGGTCGTCTCGATGCCCTGCTGGGAGCTGTTCGAGGCGCAGAGCGCCGACTACCGCAAGCAGGTGTTGGGTTCGGCGCCGCGTGTTGGCGTCGAGGCCGCGCTGCGCTTCGGCTGGGATCGCTGGCTCGGCGACAATTCCGCCTTCGTCGGCATGACCGGTTTCGGCGCTTCGGCGCCGGCGCCGGAACTCTACAAGCACTTCGGCATCACGGCGGAAAAGGTCGCGGAAGCGGCCAACGCCCTGATCGCCTGACACGGCAAGTCCCCTCTCCCCGTTTACGGGGAGAGGGTTAGGGTGAGGGGGACTCCGGCATTAGCTTCCGCCTTTGGGAAGCGCCGGGATTGAAGCTAACGCCAGAGTCGCCCTCATCCCCCGCCTTCTCCCCGCATGCGGGGAGAAGGAGCCACGCCCGTCAAATTTTGAAAATTCGAGCGCGACTCCGTTTCGCGCCACGGGGACGCTCGTCCCCACGACAGGAGACCCCATGGCCCGCATCACCCTTCGCCAGCTTCTCGACGCCGCCGCCGAGCGGTCCTATGGCGTCCCCGCTTTCAACGTCAACAATATGGAGCAGGCCCTCGCCATCATGGAGGCCGCCCGCGCCACGCAGGCCCCGGTCATCATTCAGGCCAGCCGCGGCGCCCGCGCCTATGCCGGCGACATCATGTTCGCCAAGATGATGGAGGCGCTGGAGCTGATGTATCCGGAAATCCCGCTGTGCATCCACCAGGATCACGGCGAGCGCGTCTCCACCTGCCTGTCGGCCATCCAGAACGGGTTCACCTCCGTAATGATGGACGGCTCGCTGAAGGAAGACGGCAAGACGCCCGCCGACTATGACTATAATGTCGCGATCACCTCGGAAGTCGCCCGCCTCGCCCATATGGTCGGCGCCTCGGTCGAAGGCGAACTCGGCTGCCTCGGCTCGCTCGAAACCGGCCATGGCGAGGCCGAGGACGGCCACGGTTTTGAGGGCAAGCTCGACCATTCCAAGCTGCTCACCGACCCCGAAGAAGCCCAGCGTTTCGTCGCGGCCACCAAGGTGGACGCGCTCGCCGTCGCCATCGGCACGTCGCATGGCGCGTATAAGTTCACCAAGAAGCCGACCAGCGACGTCCTCGCCATCGACCGCATCCGGGAAATTCACGAGAAAATCCCGAACACGCACTTGGTCATGCACGGCTCGTCCTCGGTGCCGGAAGAATATCGCAATCTGTTCAACGAGAACGGCGGCGAGATGCGCGAGACTTATGGCGTGCCGGTCGAAGAAATCGTTCGCGGCATCAAGTTCGGCGTGCGAAAAGTGAATATCGACACCGACCTGCGCCTCGCCGCGACCGCCGAATTCCGCCGCGTCGCCACCAAGAACAAGTCGGAGTTCGATCCGCGCAAGTTCCTCAAGCCCGCCATCGACGCCATGAGCAAGGTGTGCCGCGACCGCTTCGAAGCCTTCGGCTGCGCCGGCCAGGCGCAATACATCAAGGTCAAGCCGATGGCCGACATGGCCAAGGCCTATGCCGCCGGCAAACTCGACCCCGTCATTCCGGCGCAAGCCGCCGCTCAATAAAGCCAGTTTTTCCGAATTAAGGAGAAAAAGATGGACCAGTCAGCCCGTTACGCCAATCTGAACCTGAAAGAGGCCGACCTCATCGCCGGCGGCAAGCATGTGCTGTGCGCCTATACGATGAAGCCCAAGCGCGGCCACGGCCCCTATCTCGCCGCCGCCGCCCATTTCGCCGCGGAATCCTCGACCGGCACCAATGTCGAAGTCTCCACCACCGATGATTTCACCCGCGGCGTCGATGCGCTCGTTTACGAGATCGACGAAGCCAACGAGATCATGAAGATCGCCTATCCCGTCGAGCTGTTCGACCGCAACATCATCGACGGCCGCGCCATGATCGCGTCCTTCCTGACCCTGACCATCGGCAACAACCAGGGCATGGGCGACATCGAATATGGCAAGATGCACGATTTCTACGTGCCGCCGGCCTATTTGAAACTGTTCGACGGCCCGTCGACCGGCATCAAGGATATGTGGCGCGTGCTGGGGCGTCCGGTTGTTGACGGCGGCTTCATCGTCGGCACCATCATCAAGCCGAAGCTCGGCCTGCGTCCCGAGCCTTTCGCCAAGGCGTGTTACGACTTCTGGCTCGGCGGCGACTTCATCAAGAATGACGAGCCCCAGGGCAACCAGGTGTTCGCGCCGTTCAAGGAAATGGTGCGCCTCGTCAACGACGCCATGGTGCGGGTGCAGGACAAGACCGGCGCCGCCAAGCTGTTCTCGTTCAACATCACCGCCGACGACCATTACGAAATGATCGCGCGCGGCGAATATATCCTTGAGACGTTCGGCCCCAACGCCGACCACGTCGCCTTCCTGGTCGACGGCTATGTCGCCGGTCCCGCCGCCGTCACCACCGCGCGCCGCGCCTTCCCCAAGCAGTACCTGCACTATCACCGCGCCGGCCACGGCGCCGTGACCTCGCCTTCGTCCAAGCGCGGCTACACCGCCTTCGTGCTGTCGAAAATGGCCCGTTTGCAGGGCGCGTCCGGCATCCACACGGGCACGATGGGCTTCGGCAAGATGGAAGGCGACGCGTCCGACCGCAACATCGCCTTCATGCTCACCGACGACAGCGCCGACGGGCCGTTCTACCATCAGGAATGGCTGGGCCTGAACCCGACCACGCCGATCATCTCGGGCGGCATGAATGCGCTGCGCATGCCGGGCTTCTTCAAGAATCTCGGCCATTCCAACCTGATCATGACGGCCGGCGGCGGCGCCTTCGGCCATCTCGACGGCGGCGCCAAGGGCGCGGTCTCGCTGCGTCAGGCCGAGCAGTGCTGGAAGTCGGGCCTCGACCCCGTGGAATTCGCCAAGGACCATATCGAGTTCGCCCGCGCGTTCCACAGCTTCCCGCAGGACGCCGACGCGCTCTATCCGGGCTGGCGCGAGAAGCTCGCGTTCGCCGCGAAGTAAGAGTAGTTCCCTCTCCCTGCTTTAGCGGGGAGAGGGTTAGGGTGAGGGGGACTCCGGCGCTGGCTTTCGCCTATGCGCGAGACTAAAGCCAATCCCCGACTCCCCCTCATCCCCCGCCTTCTCCCCGCACGCGGGGAGAAGGAGCCTCGCCGAGGCCTTCATCGTTCCTGAGAGAATCCGCCCATGTCCTTCGACCGCAGCATCAAGATCGCGCCATCCATCCTGTCCGCCGACTTCGCTAATTTCGGCGCGGAATGCCGCGCCATCGAGGCGCAGGGCGCCGATTGGGTCCATGTCGACGTGATGGACGGCCATTTCGTCCCCAACATCACGTTTGGCCCCGCCACCTGCGCGGCGATCAGAAAACACATCAAGGGCGTGATGGACGTCCATTTGATGATCGCTCCGGTCGATCCCTATATCGAGGCCTTCTGCAAGGCCGGCGCCGACATCGTCACCGTCCACGCCGAAGCCGGCCCGCATCTCGACCGCTCGCTGCAACTGATCCGCGGCTGCGGCAAGAAGGCCGGCGTGTCGCTCAACCCTTCGACCCCCGCTTCGGCCATTGAATTCGTGCTCGACCGCATCGACCTCGTGCTGGTGATGACCGTCAATCCCGGCTTCGGCGGCCAGAGTTTTATTCACTCGCAGGTCGAGAAGGTGCGGCAATTGCGCGCCATGATCGGCGACCGCCCGATCCACATCGAAATCGACGGCGGCATTACGCCGGAAACCGCGCCGCTGGTGGTCGCCGCCGGCGCCGACGCGCTGGTGGCCGGCTCCGCCGTGTTCAAGGGCGGTTCGGTGGACACGCCCGAAGTCTATGGCAAGAACATCGCCGCCATCCGCGCGGCGGCCGAAGCCGCGCGCGTCAAATCGGCGGCTTGACGAAAATCACAGACCGGCGGTCAACAGCCGCCCGGCCTTGAGATAGCGGGTGGGGTCCACGGCGGCCCCATCCACGCGCACTTCGTAATGCAGATGCGGGCCGGTGGAGCGCCCGGTCGAGCCGATCCGGCCGATCACGGCGCCGGCCTCCACCCATTGCCCCTCGCTCACGTCGATCTCCGACAAATGGCCGTAGCGGGTCGCCAGCCCGGCGCCGTGATCGACCTCGACCAGATTGCCATAGCCGCCCGACGATTCGGCGACGCTGACGCGGCCGCTGGCGGTGGCGCGCACGGCGTCGCCATAGGGCGCGCGCAAGTCCATCCCCGAATGCAGCGCCGGACGGCCCAAGAACGGATCGGTGCGGTAGCCGAACACCGAGGTGACGTCGAGCGCGCCGGGCAGCGGCTGGCGCAGCGGCGCATAGGGCAGGGCGCGGCGCAGTCCCTCCATCAGCGCGACGGAGCGGTTGACTTCGCCGAACAGGCGCTCGAACGCGCCGCCAGCCGGTTCGAACGGGCCGCCCACGGCGTCGGCGGGCTTGTCGGCGTTGGCGCGGCGCATCATCCGCTCGACCGGCAGGCCGGCTTCGGCGAAGGCCAGACGCAGGTTTTCCGCCCGCGCCGCGGCCGGCGCGCGAAGAGTCTCCAGCGCCGAAACCTGCTTGTGTTCAATGCGGTCCACATTGGCGGCCAGGGCCTGCAGCCGGTCCTGCGGCGAGAGAAAATCGGCGGCGTCGGACACGTCCTCGGGAACCGGCGCGCCTTCCGCGCCGCGGCGCAGGTCGAATCCTTCCGGCGCCGGCTTGGCGGGCGCGACGGCTTCCGGCGTCAGCTTGCCTTGCGCCGGGGCGGCGACGGCGGGTTTCAGCGGCGCGTAGGCCGAGGCGGCGGCGGGCAGGGGGACGCGCGTCGCGCGGTTGATGGCGCTCACGCCCTCGGACGCCGCCGGAGCGGGCGCGATCTTCGCCGCCAGCGCCGACACCAGCGCCGAACGCGATTCCAGCCGGGCCTGGCGCATGGCGAGTTCGGCCACCTTGCCCTCGACGGTGTCCTGATTGGCCAGTTGCCGCGTCGCCATCTGATCGACCTGATCGCGCAGCGCGGCGATGCGGTCCTCATAGGCGAATTGCATCTGCGCCTGACGGCGCATCAGCGCCGTCAGCATGTCGTCGCGAAACACCAGATACAACCCGGTTCCGAGCAAGGCTGCGACCAGCATGGGAACCAGCCCGAACAGCAGATAGACCCAATGCGGCGCCAGCCGCAGATCGCGGCGGAACGAGCGGAAGGCGAGGCTGATCGCCAACAGGTGCGGGTCTTGCGCGGTCGGATTTTGCGCGGCCGGGTTTTGCGCGGTTGGAGCGTGACGCATGGGGTTCCGTTTCCCCCGGCCTCGGGCAAAGGCCGGACATGGTTGAGAAACCCTATGCGATCGTGGTTAATGTTTGGAAAATGGGCGCCCGTCACATCTCCTGAACGGCTTTCAGCACCGCCGCGGCATGGCCGGTGGTCTTCACCTTGCGCCAGATGTTGACGATCTTGCCCTGGCCGTCGATCAGAAAAGTGGTGCGCTCGACGCCCATATATTTGCGGCCGTACATGCTTTTCTCCACCCAGACGCCATAAGCCTCCAGCATGGATTTGGCCTCGTCGGACAGCAGCGGGAACGACAGTTCGTATTTGTCGCGGAACTTGTCGTGCGCCTTGACCGGATCGGGCGAGACGCCGACGACGGAGGCGTTGGCCTGCGCGAACTCCATCAACAGCGCGTTGAAATCCTTGGCCTCGGCGGTGCAGCCCGTGGTGTCGTCCTTGGGATAGAAATACAGCACGAGCTTTTTGCCGCCGAAATCCTTGAGGCCGAGCGCGCCGGCGCCGTCGCGCGGCAGGCTGAAATCGGGCGCGGGATCGCCGATCTGCGGAAGCGGGGACATTGGTCTTCCTTTCGTCAGAATGTTGTGGCGTTGCTCGGCATGGCGAAGCGCCATTGTCAGCGGCGGCGACCTGCGCGAAAAACGTTCCGTCGCATATTGTGCGATTCGGCGCGCTTCGTCAGCCTTTCAGGCAAAGCCCGAGGGAAGCGCGTCACGTGCGAACGTCCCGGCGAGAATGGATCCGATCGCCAGGGGCATGAGGAAGAACCGGCCATGCCGGAAAAGCGGGGGAACGTGACGGAACGGCCGGACATCTCCATCAGTCTGCGTCCCGCGCGGCGCCGGCGCCGACGCCGCTGGCGCGCAGCCGGAGCGGCGCTGTCCCTGCTGCTGATCACGCTGACCGCCGTCGCCGGGCTGGGAGTCTATACGTTCGCGGGCGGGCGCGTCGATCTGGAGGCGGTGCGGCCGCTGGCCGTGGCGGCGTTGCAGGATCGCGTCGGGGCCGGGCGCAAGCTCGCCATCGGCGGCCTGGCGTTGGAGCGCGACGAGCGCGGCCTCGCTTTGGCGCTGACGGATCTGGCCATTTTCGATGACGACGGCCACAAGCTTTTGTCCGCGCCCAAGGCCGATGTGCATGTCTCGACGCTGGCGCTGCTCACCGGCGCGGTCGAGCCGAAGCGGGTCGATGTCGAGGATCTGCTGGTGCAATTGCGCATCCTGCCCGATGGCGGCGTCGATCTGAGCCTGGGCGCCGATGATTCCGCGCCTGTCCCCGACGCCGCCCAGACGGCCGCCCCGCAAAACCCGGCCGCGCAAGTCTCGTCCGAAGCCTCGCCCGCCCCGGCGCAGCGCGCGAAAATTGTGGCGCAGATCGGCCGCGCCATCAACGGCGTGTTTGATCTCGCCTCGGGCAAGGACAGTCCCATTGCGCAACTCGATCATTTCGGCGTGCGGCGCGGCAAGCTGGCGCTGATCGATCTCTCCGCCGGTCAGACGCGCGGCTTCGACAATTTCGCCTTCTCGCTCGACCGCAAGCGCCTCAAAGGCCAGGGCGCCGCCGAGGTCAATGTGGCGGCGGACGGGCCGAACGGCCGCTGGAGGCTGCGCGGCGAGGCGCGCGGCGCCCGCGACCAGCCGCATGCGCTGACGCTGGAGGCCGGCGGCTTCACCATCGACGAACTGGCGCTGGCGCTCGGCAAGTCCAGCCTGCCGGTCGATTCCGACATCTCGCTCGGCGTCAAGGCCGAGGCGGCGTTCCAGGCCGACGGCCACCTGCTCGACGCCCACGCCCGCCTTGGCCTGAGCGCGGGCTTCTGGCGTTATGACGATCCCGATTTTTCGCCGATCTTCATCGACGAGGGATTCGCCGCCCTGCATTGGGAGCCGGAGGCGCATCGGCTGGTCGTCGATCAGGCCCAGGTGTTTTCCGGGCCGACGCGGCTGTTCCTCAAGGGATCGCTCACCGCGCCGGCCGGGGAGGGCGACGGCTGGGCGATCCTGTTCGATCAGGTCGAACCGGCGACGATCGGGCCGGATCGCGCCGGCGAGAAGACGGTGACGCTGACCGGGTTCCACGGCGACATGCGCCTCGACCCCGCCGCGAAGAAGCTGGACGTTCGCCGCGTCGAATTGCGCGGGCCGGAAGTGGCGGCGGCGGTGCAGGGCGTGGTGGACTGGACCGAAGGCCCGCATCTTCGTCTGGGCATGTCGGCGGCGAAAATGCCGGCGGCGGGCCTGCTCGCGATCTGGCCCAATGCGCTCGGCGCCGCCGCGCGCGGCTGGCTCGGCGACCATTTGCAGGCCGGAACCCTTGACAGCCTGCGCCTTGCGGTCGATCTCGACGACATCGACCTGCGCATGATGCGCGCGCAACGCGCGCCGATGGGCGACCGCATCCTGATCGATTACGTCGTCAAGGACGCGGCCTTCACCTTTCTCGACGGCGCGCCGGCCGTGATCGGGCTGAACGGCCATGGCCGCACCACCGGACGCTCGACGCTGTTCACGGCGACCAGCGGGGCGATGGAGACGGCGCCGGGCCGCCGGATCGAACTGTCCGACGGGCAGTTCTCCCTGCCGGACCTCGCCCAGAAGCCGACGCCGATGAATATCGGCGCGCGGGTCAAGGGCGGCGTGGACGTGCTCGGCGACATTCTCGCGCGCCCCGGCTTCGCCAAGGTCGCCAGCATGCCGGTCGATCCCAAGGCCATCAAGGGCCAGTTCGACGGGACGTTCTCGTGGCGCACGCGGCTGGGGCCGGCGCCCGATCCCGCGCCAGTCCTCGATGTGAACTGCAAGGTCGAGAATTTCTCGCTGGATCGGCTGGTCGGCAAGGAAAGGCTGGAACAGGCGACCCTCAGCGTCACCGTCGCCAATGGCGCGACCAAAATCGCGGGCGCCGGAAAGCTGTTCGGCGTCCCCGCCACGCTGGATCTGCTCCGCCCCGGCGACGATCCGGCGCAGGGCACGGTGAGCTTCGTGATGGACGAGGCGGCGCGGACCAGGGCGGGCCTGCCGCTCGGCGCGACATTGACCGGCCCGGTGGCGGTCAAACTCACCGGCGCGGTCGGCGCGGCGCATCCGCAGGCGCAGGTGGAGATGGATCTCGCCAAGGCCGGCCTGAATTATCCCATTCCCGGCCTGTTCAAGCCGGCGGGGCGCCCGGCCAAGGCGAGCTTCGCCTATCGCGAGGACGAGCGCGGCGCGACGCTGGACCAGATCGTTTTCGAGGGCGGCGGCGCCGTGGCGCGCGGCTCGGCGCAACTGGGGGCGGAGGGCGGCTTCCAGTCCGCGAAATTCACCCAGCTCAAGCTGTCGCCCGGCGATTCGATGCAGGTCGAGATCGGCAAGAGCGGCGATGGGCTGAAAATCGTCGGCAAGGGCGAATCGCTCGACGCCCGGCCCTTCCTGAAGAGCCTGGCGGCCAATGGGCCGGAGCGGGCCGACTCGAGTGATCTCGATCTCGATCTGCAGGCCACGGTCATGTCCGGCGCCAACCGCCAGATCATCTCCAACGCCGCGTTGCGCCTGTCGAAAAAGGGCGCGAACCTCCGCGGCCTGACCTTTTCCGGCAAGATCGGCGGCGATCTCGTCGAGGCGAGCCTGGGCCGCGCGGAGGGGGGATCGTCTCTGTTGAAGGCGACGACGACCGACGCCGGCGCGTTCCTCGCCTTCCTTGACCTTTACAGCCATATGGAGGGCGGCAAGCTGCGCGCCGCCTTCCGCGTCGCCAATGGCGGGTTCGCCGGCCCGGTCGATATCGACAAATTCGTGCTGCGCGGCGAACCGGCCATGCGCGCCTTCGCCTCGCAGCCGGGGGGCGAGCAACTCACGGCGCGGATGCGGATCAATCCGGAAACCGTGGCGTTTACCCGGCTGCATGCTGAAATCGAGAAGCGCGACGGCGTTCTGAAAGTGCGCGACGGGGTGATCGCCTCGCCCAATATCGGCTCGACGCTGGAAGGCTCGGCCGATTTCAATCGCGATGCGGTGGATTTTTCCGGCACGTTCGTCCCGGCCTATGGCGTCAACAATCTTTTCGGGCAATTGCCGGTGGTCGGCCTGATTCTCGGCGGCGGCGACAAGGAAGGGCTGATCGGCGTCAATTTCCGCGTCACCGGGCGGCCCGGGGCGCCGGTGCTGTCGGTCAATCCGCTGTCCGCAATCGCGCCGGGTTTTTTGCGCAAGATTTTCGGGGTGATTCCGATGGATGGGGCGCCCTCGCAGTAATTCAGATTTTCTGAAGGGCGCTTGAAACTTTTAAACTACCGCTTGGGCTCACGCTGCCGCATCGTGGCGTGGGAGGCGCCATGATCAAAGCCGTGATTTTCGATGTCGATGGAACCCTGGCCGAAACCGAGGAGGTCCACCGGATCGCCTTCAACCGCGCCTTCGCCGAAGCCGGGCTGGACTGGCGTTGGGACGAGGATTTGTATCGCCGCCTGCTCAAAGTGACCGGCGGCAAGGAGCGCATCGCGCATTTTCTGGAAATCTCGGGCGGCCCCCGGCTGACGGCGGAGCAGATCGCAGCGCTGCACAAGGCCAAGACCGCCGCCTACACCGCCATGGCCGAGAGCGGCGAAATTTTGCTGCGGCCGGGCGTGGCGTCGCTTCTCGACGCCTTGACGCAGGCGGGGATTCTGCTGGCCATCGCCACCACCACCAGCCTGCCCAATATCGAGGCGCTGCTGTCGTCGGCCTTGGGCGAGAATTGGCGCGGGCGGTTTTCCGCGCTGGCGGCGGGCGACATGGTGGCGCAGAAAAAGCCGGCGCCCGATGTGTATCAGCTCGCCCTGAGCCAATTGGATCTTCCGGCGCAAGCCTGCGTCGCCATCGAGGATTCCCGCAACGGCGTGCGCGCCGCCCGGGCGGCGGGGCTGCGGACGATCGCCGTGCGCTCGGCCTATTGCGCCCAGGACGATTTGAGCGAGGCCGAGCTGGTGCTGGAGGACAGCCGCGCCCTGACGTTTGGCGTGCTGGCGACGTTCTAGTCCTTGTCGGGCCTTTCGGTCAGGATCGCGCCGGTGCTGGGATCGGCGTGGAACTCCATGCGCTGGCCGTTTTTCACGCCCTCGCCCTCCCAGCGTCCGTCGTCGGCTTCGATTTTATCGACCTGCGTGTAGCCGGTCTGGCGCAGTTTGACGATCACCTGATCGGCGGGCATCCAGTTGGCGCCGGCCTGTCCGGCGGAGGCGGGCGCGACGCCGCCAACGAGACTCGCACAAGCGGCGGCCAGGACGATGGGTCGGTTCATGTCGGACTCTCCTGTCTGTCGTCCGGCAACGAACGGCGCTCGGGAACGGTTCCGGACCCGCGCTGGCCGCGCCGCCGCAGCGCGACCATTTCCGCGACAATGGACAGCGCGATTTCCTCGGGCGTGACCGCGTCGATGTCCAGCCCGGCCGGCGCGCGAATCCGGTCCAGCGCCTCTGGCGCGAATCCCTTGCGGGCGAGCGCGCTCTTGAGGGCGGCGGCGCGGCGCGGCGGGCCGACCAGAGCGAGATAGCGGGCGGGTCGGCGCAGCATGGCTTCGAGCGCCGCGCGGTCGCCTTTTCCCTGGGTCGCGACCACCAGATAGTCGCCGCGCGCCTCCGCGAGCGGCGCCAAATCGTCCACCACGAGGTCGGCTTCGGGAAAGGCGGCGGCGTCGGCGCCCGGCGCGCCCGCCACGACAAAAAATCCCATGCGGCGCGCAAGCTCGCACACTGCGATGGCGACCGGCGAGGCGCCGGCGACCGCCACAATGGGACGCGGCAGCATCGGCTCCACAAGAACTTGCATGCCGCGCGCCGAGCGCAGGGAAATCAGGCGGGGGCGGCCGTCGCCCAACGCTTCGCGCGCCGCGCGGGCGACCGCGCCGGCGTCGCCTGTCGGCCAGGCGCCCGAAAGCGCGCCATCGGCGGCGATGACCGTTCGCGCGCCCGCCTTCGCCTTTCCGCACGCGCCGGCCCGGACCACGGTGGCCACCGCCACGGCCTCGCCGTCGGCCGGCGCGGCGCTGACGAGGTCGAGAATATCCTTCGCGACGCTCATGGCGCCCCGTCCTTATGGTTCATCGTTTCCTCCCCAACGCGCTCTGGCGGCGCGTTTTCTCTTGAAATGGCCCTGGCCGCGCCGGGCCGCCATGGCGCAAGCACAGCCTGTCGTTCAAAACTTTGTGATCGCCGGAGAAGGTATGTAATACGTGAGCTTTGCTTGTGTGCTGTTGAGAATGACTGGGCTATTATTTATATTGCCCCTGGCGCGCGCGAGGAGAAAACGAGACCTCACAAGACCGGCGGTCGCCGCCGCCATCGCGCGCAAATGGAGGAAGCCATGAATGTAGCGACGGAAAATCCGGGCGGTTGTCCCATGCATGGACGCGCCGGGCGGGGCAACAAGGAATGGTGGCCCAACCGCCTGAGTTTGCAAATGCTTTATCAGCATTCGCCGCGCTCGAATCCTATGGACAAGGCCTTTGATTATGCAAAGGAATTCAAGACGCTCGATCTCGACGCCGTGATCGCCGACCTGCGCGCGCTGATGACCGACTCCCAACCGTGGTGGCCGGCGGATTTCGGCCATTACGGCGGCTTGTTCATCCGCATGGCCTGGCACAGCGCCGGCACCTATCGCGTCGCCGACGGGCGGGGCGGGGCCGGGGGCGGCCAGCAGCGTTTCGCGCCGCTGAACTCCTGGCCGGACAACGCCAATCTCGACAAGGCGCGCCGGTTGCTTTGGCCGATCAAGCGGAAATACGGACAAAAACTGTCCTGGGCCGATTTGTTCGTGCTTACCGGCAATGTCGCGCTGGAGAGCATGGGCTTCAAGACTTTTGGGTTTGCGGGCGGGCGCGTCGACACCTGGGAGCCGGAGGAGCTGTATTGGGGGCCGGAAGGGTCATGGCTCGGCGACGAACGCTACAGCGGCGAGCGCCAGCTGCAAGGCCCGCTGGCCGCCGTGCAGATGGGCCTGATCTACGTCAATCCCGAAGGTCCCAACGGCAAGCCCGATCCGGTCGGCGCCGCCAAGGACATCCGCGAAACCTTCGCGCGCATGGCGATGAACGACGAGGAGACGGTGGCCTTGATCGCGGGCGGACACACGTTCGGCAAGACCCATGGCGCGGGCGATCCTTCGCTGATCGGCGCGGAGCCGGAAGGCGGCGAGATCGAGGACCAGGGTCTCGGCTGGCGCAGCAAGCACGGCGCGGGATTCGGCGCCGACGCCATCACCGGCGGCCCCGAGGTGATCTGGAGCCAGACGCCGACGCGCTGGAGCCAGAACTTCTTCGACAATCTGTTCAACTGGGAATGGGAGCTGACCAAAAGCCCGGCCGGCGCCTGGCAATGGGAGGCCAAGGACGCGCCCGCCGACGTGCCCGACGCCTACGATCCCAACAAAAAACATCGCCCGCGCATGTTGACCACCGATCTGGCGCTGCGGTTCGACCCCGCCTACGAGAAGATCTCGCGCGATTTTCATCAGAACCCGGAAAAGTTCGCGGATGGCTTCGCGCGCGCCTGGTTCAAGCTGACCCACCGCGATATGGGGCCTCGTCCGCGTTATCTCGGCAAGCTGGTTCCGTCGGAAATCCTGATCTGGCAGGACCCGATCCCGCCGGTCGATCACCCCCTGGTCGAGGCGCAGGACATTGCGGCGCTCAAACAGCGGGTGCTGGACTCCGGCCTGACGGTCCGGCAACTGGTTTCGACGGCCTGGGCGTCGGCCTCGACCTTCCGCGGGTCCGACAAGCGCGGCGGCGCCAATGGCGCCCGCATCCGGCTCGACCCGCAGAAGAACTGGGAGGTGAACGATCCGCCCCAGCTTGCCGAGGTGTTGCGGAAACTTGAGGCCATCAAGGCGGAATTTGACGGCGCCGCCAGCGGCGGCAAGAAGATCTCGCTGGCCGATCTGATCGTTCTCGCTGGATGCGCGGGCGTCGAAAAGGCGGCGCGCGACGCCGGCGTCGCGGTCGAGGTTCCCTTCACGCCCGGCCGCATGGACGCCTCGCAGGAGCAGACGGATCCGGTGAGCTTCGCGCCGCTGGAGCCGGCCGCCGACGGCTTCCGCAATTATTACCGTGCGGGCGTCTCGCTGATGGCGCCGGAGGAAGCCTTGGTGGACCGGGCGCAACTGCTCACCCTCACCGGGCCGCAAATGGCGGTGCTGCTCGGCGGCTTGCGCGTGCTCGACGTCAACGCCGGCGGCGCGCGGCATGGCGTCTTCACCGAAAGGCCGGGGCGGCTGACCAACGACTTTTTCGTTAACCTGCTCGACATGAGCGTGGAATGGGAGGCGACCGGCGAGAACGCCTATGCCGGCCGCGACCGCCAGACGAAGCAGCAGAAATGGACGGCGACGCGGGTCGATCTGATCTTCGGCTCGCACTCCGAACTGCGCGCCCTGGCGGAAGTCTATGGATGCGCTGACGCTTCCGAAAAATTCGTGCAGGATTTCGTGGCGGCCTGGAACAAGGTGATGATGGCTGACCGCTACGATCTCGGCCGTCACATCTGATCGGTTGTGAGGCGGCGGTTCCGCCGCCTCCATTTTCCCAAAATTTTCAAGGGCGGGTCTCCCGGCGCGAATTTGTGCGCCTAACCTCCTTGTATCCAAGGCAAAAATTGGGGCGCCAAAACAGCACGGCGGTGTTCGCCGCGCCGCCGTGACGTGTCGCCGCCGGCCTTGGCCGCTTGGCGTGCATTTGACTAATTTTTTAAATAAAACAGAAAGTTATCGTCGCGCTTGTAGGGAATTCAGACGGTTGAGTTCTCGGCGGACGTTACGTAGGCGAGAGCGTTGACCAAAGGGAAGCGGTGTCATAAAACGCACAGCTTCAGGTTGATGCTCAAGATTAAGATGAACAATCTATCGCAGCGCCTCGCGGCGTCCTTCGACACTTTGGAACCCGTCGTTCTCGAGAGCGGCAGGGTTTTTTCCTGTCGCGCCGAAGCGGAAGCCGTGTGCGAGGAGGCGAGCCGCGCGCTCGGTCTCGTGGCGGCCTGGAAGCTCGGCGCGACCACGCGCGCCGGCCGCGAAGTTTTGCGGCTCGACTCTCCATTTTTCGGTCCGCTTCCCGAACGGCGCGTGTTCGCCGATGGCGCGACGCTGACGGGCGCGGCGGCGGGGTTGCGCGGCGTCGAATGTGAATATGGCTTCAAGCTGGCGCGCGATGCGCGGCCCGACGATGCGGGTTTGAGCGATTCCGATTTCCTGACGCTGTTCGCCAGCGTTCATCCCGCGATCGAGATTCCCGGCGCGCGCTTTTCCTCGCTCGGCGCCTATGGCGGCCTGGGGCTGGTCGCGGATTTCGGCGCCGCGGGCGCGCTCGTGGTTGGCCCGGGGGCGCCGCTCGGCGATCCCGCCGCGCTCACCCGCGCGCCGGTTCGGTTGTCAATCGACGGACGCGAAGCGGCGGTCGGAAGCGCGGAAGCTCTCGATGGCGGCGCGCTTCCTCCCGTGCGCGGCTTTCTCGCCGCCGCCTTCGCGCGCGGCTACGCGCCGCGCGCCGGTCAGGTGATCGTCACCGGCAGTTGCACCGGCTACGTGATCGCCCCGCCCGGCGCGGAGGTCGTCGCGTCTTTCGACGCGCTGGGGACGGGCGTTCGTTTGCGGATGGGTTCCGACGCTTTTGAACGAAACAAATCAGGAAATCTTGAAAAAAATGCCTGAATACAAGGAGCGGGAGCCGCTTCGGCGCGCAGGGACGCGTCGGCCCGGCTCCAACGCGAGGCGGGTGTGGTGAAAATGGAGTCTTCGTCGATCGGCAGTCTGGCGGTTTTGTCACGCTCGTTTTCGCGGCATGAGATTTTGCGTCCGGAAACGCTGGCGCGCTATCCCGGCGCCGTTTTCAACGACAGCGGCCGCACCCTGGCCGGCGACGAACTGATCGCCTTCCTTGCGCCGCACGACGCCGCCATCGTCGCGCTGGAGAAATTCGACGAGGCGCTGTTTTCGGCGCTGCCGCGCCTGAAGATCATCAGCAAATATGGCGTCGGCCTCGATAATGTCGATCTTCATGCGGCGGCGCGGCGCGGCGTCAAGGTCGGCTGGCGCGGCGGCGTCAATCGCCGTTCCGTGTCGGAACTCGCGCTGTCGTTCATGATCGCCGGCCTGCGCGGCCTCGGCCATTGCCAGGCGGAAATTCTCAACGGCGTCTGGCGGCAATATGTCGGGCGCCAATTGTCCGACGTCACCGTCGGGCTGGTGGGCTTTGGCGCGGTCGGGCAGGATCTGGCCGGGCTGCTGCGGGCGTTCGGCACGCGCGTGCTCGCGCACGACATCCGCGATCTCTCGCAGGCGGCTTCGGGTCTTGGCGTCGAACTCGTCAGCCTCGACGAATTGCTGGCGCGCAGCGACGTGGTGTCGCTGCATGTGCCGCTGACGCGGCTCACCGCCGGCCTGATCGACGCCGACCGCCTCGCGCGGATGCGGCCGGGCGCGGTGCTGGTCAATACGGCGCGCGGCGGCCTGATCGACGAAGAAGCGGCGCGCGCGGCGCTGCTCGACGGACGGCTGGCGGGGCTGTGCCTCGACGTGTTCGCGGTCGAGCCGCCATCCGCC
Organism: Rhodoblastus acidophilus; assembly: GCF_900187365.1. GTDB lineage: Bacteria > Pseudomonadota > Alphaproteobacteria > Rhizobiales > Beijerinckiaceae > Rhodoblastus > Rhodoblastus acidophilus. Next base: position 429,476 of record NZ_FYDG01000001.1, on the reverse strand, counting down.
GCGCCGCTGTTCGGCACGCCGGGGTTTTTGGGGACGTCCCATATCGGCGGCAGCGCCCGCGAGGCGCAACTGGCGATGGGCCGCGCCGCCATTCAGGGCCTGTCCGAAGCGCGCGACGCGCTGGCTTTCATTCCGGACTGGCCGATCTAGGCCGCGCGTCGAAGGAGAAGAAACGTGAAATCCTTGGCGATGATTCCGGCGCGGATGGGCAGCCAGCGGCTGAAGCAGAAAAACCTCATGCCCCTGCGCGGCGAGCCGCTGATCGTCCACGCCATCCGCAAGTGCCTGCAATCCCAGGCTTTTGACGAGGTCTGGGTCAATTCCGAGCATGACGCCTTCGCCGAGATCGCGGAGCGGGAGGGCGCGCGCTTTCATCGCCGCCCCGAGGCGCTCGCCAACAATGTCGCCACCAGCGAGGATTTCGTCGCCGAGTTCCTGGAGACGCATCCCTGCGACCTGCTGTTCCAGGTCCATTCCATCGCGCCGCTGCTGACGCTGGATTGCCTCAAGGATTTCGTCCACGCCATGCAGGCGCAGGAGGTCGATGCGCTGCTGTCGGTGGTGGACGAGCCGCTCGAAGCCTTCTGCAAGGGCGAGCCGGTCAATTTCTCGCTCGAACGCAAGACCAACAGCCAGGAGCTCGATCAGATCCGGCGCATCTGCTGGGCGGTCACCGGCTGGCGGCGCGACACGTTTCTCGAAGCCGCGCGCGCCGGCCGCTGCGCCACCTATGCGGGCCGTATCGGCCTGTTCAGCGTCGGCCGCCTCGCCGGTCACGTGGTCAAGACCGCCGAGGATCTCGCCATCGCGGAGGCGCTCTACCCCCTCGCGCATGGAGCGGCGTCATGAGCGACATTCTGCTGCTCGGCGCGGCGCGGTCCGGCCTGTCGGCGACGGCGCAAAGCCTTGTCGCGGCTTGCGGCGCCGAACGCGTCGATGCGCGCGGCCTGTCGCCGCAGGCGCTCCCCGCCGCGGCGGGAAAAATCCGCCTGCTGTGCGCTGGCGACGACGCCCCGGACATCGCCCAGTTGCGGGCGGCGCCGGCCTGGCTCGACGCCTTGCCGGAGGCGCGCGCGCTGGTGGTGTGGCGCTCCGCCGTCGATTTCGTCAACAGCCGGCTGCGCGCCCGCCCGGGCGCCGACTTCATCGATCATTGCGTGCTGTGGACGCGGGCGCAGCGGGCCGCGCGCGACTTGGCGGAACGCCATGCGGGGCGTGTTCTGGCGGTCGAGCAACGCCGCCTGCTCGCCGAGCCGCAGACTGTGGCCGAGGAAATGCGCCGGTTTCTCGGCGCGCCGGAGTTCTCGGCGTCCGCCGCCGCCCGAACGCTGGCGGCGGCGCGGCCCGGCCGCAGCGCGGCCATGATGGGCGCCGCCGTGGACAATCCGGCGCAGACCGGCTGGTCCATGGCCGAGGTCGAACTTTTTCTGTCGATCTGCGGGGCGGAGAGCCATCCCGGCGAGAGCGCCGCGCTGCTGCGCGCCGCCGAGTCGCGGCGTCCGATCGACCTTCGGCAGGCTTTGCTGGACCGCGCCAGCCCGCAGGGCGTGCGGATCGAGCCGGCCGAAGCGCGCGGCGGGGCGGCCGTGGTGCGCTTCCCCCGCCGGAGCGACGCGGCGTCCGCGCAGCCGGAGGCGTTGCGGCTGTTCTCCATTGAGGCGGGCGGCCGCCGCATGGCGCGTCTGTGTTTGAAGGCGCTGGAGGGCGAGGGCGAGGCGCAGTTCGAAATCGTCGAAAGCCTCACCCGCAAGCCGCTGTGCGTCGAGAGACTGGCGCTGTCCGGCGGCGCCGAATTGAATCTGGCGCGGCTGCTGCCGCCGCATGGCGGCCTGATCGACCTGACCATCGCGCGGGCGGTTCATGACGGCGGCGGCGCGTTCGCCATCGAACGCGCCAGCCTGTCAACCGCCTGAAAATTTCGCGCCGGAGAATTTCGCGCCGACCTCGCACAAAGGCTTCCGAGACTCATATGACCACCAGCGATTTCAAAAGCATCATTGAAGCTTTGCGGACGGCGTCCTTGCGGCGTCTCGACCTGTCCGACGATTTCGGCGCTTCGTCCTTGCTGTATCGGCGGCTGGAGCGGGCGGCGCTGGAGAGCTACCAGGATGAGATCAGCGGTCTGAGCGGGCCGGACGGGCTGCAATGGCTGATGCGGCGCATGGCCCGCATCGAGGCGAGCCTCGCGGTTCTTCAGGCGGCGCTGTTGGGCGGGGACGCGGCCCCCGCCGCGACGCCCGAAGCGGCGGCGGCCGGCGTCGAGTCCGAGGTTGTGTTCGAGCCGCGCGCGGTTTCGGTCGATATGGACGAAAATGTCGTCCAAACAGGGTTTTACCACCACGAGAACCTGCCGAGCGGCCGGTCGTTCCGCTGGCTGGGTCCCGATCCGCTCGCCAGCGTCTATCTGCCGCGCATTGACGGGCCGGTCCGCGTCGTCATCCGCGCCATGAAAGCCTTCGACGGCGTGCCGCTCGACGAAACGCGGGTCTGCGTCGATGGCGGCGAATGGACCGGCGTCGTCGCCGAACGCGACGACGGCGTCCTCAAGCTGACCGCGACGCCCCGGCGCGGCGCCGCGCCGGCGACTTCGACCACGCGGGTCGATATCGACTGCATCAGGACGGCCAGCCCCGAGGGCGGCGACACGCGCCTGCTCGGGATCGCCATTTACGGCGTCGATCTCGAGCAGATGGAGAACGGCGAGGCATGAGCAGGCCGCCCCGGATCGCCTATCTCACGCCCAACGCGATCTATCCGATCAATCGCGGCGGCCGGATTCGCGCCCATCATCTGTGGCGCGCGATGAGCGCCTTCGCCGATGTGACGCCCATCGTCATCGGCGACGCGCCGCCGCCGGCCTGGCGCGGCATGATCCGGCTGGCCTCGGGCCGTTTTTATCCGCGCCGCCGCTATCGCCGCGAGGATTTCGCGCGGGCGCTGGCGAGCGAGGGCAAGATCGCCACACCCGGCCTGTGGGAGGCGCTCGGGGAAGACAATCTGGGATCGCTGGCCGCGCAATTGACGACGCCGGACGCCCTGATGCGGCACGGCCTCAATCCGGCTCGGATCGAACGGCTGCTGGCGGAATTGCGGCGGATTCGGCCCGATCTCGTCTATCTCTGCGACACGACGCTGGCGATTCTGGCACCGCATGTCCGGGCGCTCGGCGTGCCCGTCGTCGCCGGCCCGCACAATTACGACAGCGCGCTCTACGCCTCGATGTCGGCCAATGCACCGAACGAACGCCTGCGCCAGTGGAATGCGCTGGCCGCTCAGGCGTTCGACGCGGCGGAGCGGCTGATGGCGCCGCATGTGACGCAGCTCTGGGTCTGCTCGCACGAGGATGCGACGCGTTTCGCCGAGGCCGGTCTGGCCGCGCCCGAAAACATCCGGCTGATCCCCAACGTCTACGATCTCGGCGCGCCGACGCCGCCGCCGGAGGGCGCGCGCGATCTGGTGTTCATCGGTCAGGCCAATTATTACCCCAACGAGGACGCCATCCGCCGCCTGTTCGAGATCAGCCGCGAACTCGACAGGAAGAAAGTGGCGCATCGCATGCGCATCGTCGGCCGGATCGGCGACGACGTCCGGCGCGCGGCGGCCTCCTCGCCTTCGGTCGATATTGTCGGCGAGGTCGATTCCGTCCTGCCCTATATCGAATCCGCCGCCGTCGCGCCGATCGCCCTGACCTTGGGCGGCGGCACGCGTCTCAAGATTCTCGAAGCCCTTTCGCGCGCGAGACCCGTGCTGTCCACGCCGATTGGCATTGAGGGGATCGAGGCCGAAAATGGCGTCAGCGCCGTCATCGAGCCGGACCTGGCGCTGTTTCCCGAGCGGATCGCCGAATTGCTCGGAGATCCTGACCGCGCCGCCCGGATCGGGCTGGCGGGCTGGGAACTGGCGCGCGAACGCTACAGCCACGAGGCCCTGCTGGAGCAGGTCGGCGCGGCCTTGCGCGATCTCGGCCTCGTTCAGGGCGGCCCGACCGCGCGGGCGCTGGCGCGCAATCTCGGCGCGAAAGTCGTCAAGGAAACCGCGCTCTACCATCCCGCCACCCGCCTGCTCGACTGGCGCGTCGAATGGAGCGCGGCGGTGGATCACACCAATATTTCCGCGCATTTCGCCGCGACGGGCGCGGAGCCGATGGCCAACGCCTTCGTTCAGGTCAAGCGGCGGTCGCCCGGCCGTGTTCTGCTCGAAGCCACTGCGATCCTGCCGGCGCATGTCGAGCCGTCCGAGGCGCGCATCGCTGTGCGCGCCTGGGGCCGCGACGTCGACGTCACCCCGCCGCCCGCCGATCCGGTGGAGGAGAAGGCCGGCCTGCTGACGCTCGACAAGCGCGGCGAGGGGCTGGAAGCTCAGGCGTGGTCGCTCGACGGCGACGCCGCCTTTTCGCCCGATGACGCCGAGGTCGAGACGCTCGGCCGTTCCGACAGCGCCGGCGTGACGCTGCTGCGCGCGCGTTTTCCCGGCGCGAGGGCGTCGGTTGGCGTCAGCCCCGCTGAGGGCGCCGGGCAGGCGTTCAACTTCCTGGCCGAATGGATCGGCGCGCAGGCGCCGACATCGGCGCGGCTGCGGCGGCTGAAGGACAAGCACAAGGGCGAGACCGCCTGGCTGATCGGCAACGGGCCGTCGGTGCGGATCGAGGATCTCGACCGGCTCGCGGGACGGCTGACGTTCTGCTTCAACCGCTTTCATCTCGCCCATGACAAGACCCGGCTGCGCGCCGCCTATACGCTGACCGGCGACAAGCAGATGATCGAGGATTTCGGCCAGCAGATCGTCGATGACAGCGGCGGACAGGTGTTCGTCGCCCATCATTCGGCGCCGGATCTGGTCGGCGATTATATCTGGCTGCGGCAGGCCTCCGTCTTTCCGCCGCTGTTTTCGCGCGATCCCGGTCTGGTGCTGTCGCCGGGCGGATCGACGCCGTTCGTGGCCATGCAGCTCGCCTGGTACATGGGCGTGCGCAAGTTCAACTTCTACGGCGCCGATTTCTCCTTCCGTTTCGATCCCGGCCCGGCCGGCGGCGACGCCTTCCGCTGCGCACGCGGCGAGGGCAACCATTTCATCGCCAATTATCGCGCGGGAAAACCGTGGTGTCCGCCCAGCCTGCGCGACATCGGCAAGGCGTTCTACGCCGCGCGCCTGCTGGCGGAGGCCGAGGGCGGCTTCATCCACAATGTCACGCGCGGCGGCGCGCTGGAAATCTTTGAACGCGAGGATTTCGACCGCGCCCTGGAGAGCGACCGATGAACGTGAACGCAAGGCCCGAGCGCGCTTTTTCCGACTGCGCGGCGCAGATCGCGCCCGGCGAGGCGCGGCGGGTGGCGGTGATCGGCACCAACGATCCGCGCAATGTGTCGGGCGGGCGCTATCATGCGCTGATGCTGGCTTTCGCCGTGGCGGCCATCGGCTGGGACGCGCATCTCGTCACCGACCACACGCCGGGGTTCTTCGCCGATTTCGAGCCGTTGAGCGCGGCGCCGGTCACGGTCCACCTCACCCGCGACTTTTCCTCGGGGCTGCCCGATGAAAAGTTCGATTGGGTGATCGTGATCCCCACCGGCATTTTCCTGCCGGACTATTACGAATCCTGCCTGGATTTCGCGGCGCGCTCCGGCGCGCGGCTGGCGCTGGTCAATTTCGAATCGGGCGACTGGTTCAACGCGCTCGCGCCCGAACCGCGCGATCCCCGCCTGTGGGATTATTGGCGCCGCCTGCTCGCCAGCGGCGGGCTGGTGCTGTCCTCCGCGCGGGAATCCGACCGTTGGGCGCGCGGTTTTTACCAGCGCATCGAGGGCGATCTGCGCTTCGAGGTCTGGCAGCCGCCGGTCAATTCCGTGGCGGCGCGGCGGTTCGACGCCATCGAGAAGGATGGCTCGCTGGTGGCTTTCGTCCGGCCGCAGGACGGCCACAAGGGCGCGGGGCTGCTGACCAAGCTCGACCCGGCGCTGCTCGCCGGCCGCACCCTGCATCTGGTGTCCGGGCGCGATCTCCCCGACGACTTCCGTCAGGCGATTGACGACACGATGGCGCGCGCCAAAAACGCCCGCGCGGCGTTTCACTGCCGCGTCAGCGACAACCACAAGTTCCGGCTGCTGTCGGCGGCCCAGGCGGTGCTGTTTCCCAGCCGGTTCGAAGGCTATGGCTATCCGCCGGTCGAGGCGGCCTACGCCGGCGCCGAATCCGTGGCGTTTCCCCTTGCGGTGCTGAAGGAGACCGTGGGCGCCGTCGCGCATTTCGCGCCGACCGCCGATCTCGCCGGCTTCGAAACCGCATTGGCCGCCGCGCTGGCCGCGCCGGAGCGCCGCCAGGCTTTGCGGCGCGCCGTGTTCGGCATCGCCGATTTCCATCATTGCGCGTGGCGGTTGGGCGATATCCTGCTGCGCAGCGCCGACCGCGTGGCGTTGCCGCCGGCGCGGCGTTTCCGCGTCGCCGTCGGCCCGTTCCAGCGCACGCCGCCGCTGCCGCCGCAACTGGTGCGGCGCGACGCCCCGGTGGCGCCGTTCCCGCCCACCATCGTTTCGGCGGTGGCGACCACGGCGGGCGAAGCCCTGATCACCGGTCGCGCCTGGCTGGCGGAGGGCCTGCGCCGCATCGAGGCCACCGTGGTCCAAAGTGACCTGAAGCTGCCGGTCGCCTGGGAAGCGGCGGGCGAAGCGCGCGACGGCTTGCGCGAAATCCGCTTCTACCTGCTGGCGCCGAAGGAGATCGCCGGTCGCCGCATCGCGCTGTCGGTTCTCGACGCCGACGGATCTGTATGCGAACTGATTGAAATGCAGGTCGACCGCATCGCGCCGGCCAATCCGCTTCGCCCGATCATGCTGGGCGTCAGCGAGAACGCGGTCGAGCAGGATTCGCGCCGGCTGCGCGGCTGGGTTCTGGCGCGGGATCAGGCGACCTCGCTTTATCTCGCCGCCGATGGCGCGCAATGGAGCAAGATCGCCGTCGAGGGCCGGCGCAACGACATCGCCGCCAAATATCCGGCCTATGCGACCGCGCTGTGCGAATTCCGCGCCGAAACGAGCGCGAAGCCGGAGCCGGACCGCGATCGCGCCCTGCTGATTTGCCTCGCGGGCGGCGCCAAGGCGGGCCGCGCCATTGACGCGATGACCGGCTGGCCGCCGGCCCCAAAACCATGGTTCGCGGCCAACGCCGTCGCGCAAGCCCAGGCGCAAGCGCCGGCGGCGGCTCCGTCGGCGCCGCGCCAGACCGCGCGGCCAGGGCCGCGGCGTCCGAAAATTGGCGAGGTCGAACTGGTCAACCAGACCGATCCGAACTGGCGCGGCGGCGTCGCGCGGACGGGCGGGCGCGAAAAGCTCGGCGCCGTGCTGATCCGCAAGGGCGGCGCCGCCGAGCGGATCGCGCCCGGCGTCGTGCTGCGCTTCGCCAATGGCGCCGCCCGGCGCGTGACGCGCGTCGAAGCGAAGGACCATCATGTGCTGGCGGAGCTCGACGGCTTCCTCGCCCCGAGCGGCGCGCAGCACCCGGCCAAGGTCGCCGTGCATGAGGCGCTGTGGAGCCCGCGCGCCGAGCGCAGCTTCATCCTGCACGATTTCAGCGACCGCCGCTGGCGGCGCGGCGTGTGGAACGTCAACAACGAGCGGTTCCGGCGCGGCTTTTCGATCAAGACCGCGCTCGCGCGCGAACTCGGCCTGGAGGTCGGCGCCCGGTTGCGCTTCGCCGCCAGCGGATGGCGCGTCATCGTCGAGATCGACGGCAACGAGCGCGATTCCCGCGTCTGGCTCGACGATGTGATCAAGCCGTTCGGCGACGGCGCGCCCAACCCGATCCAGCTGGCGGCCGCGCCGGCCGAGCGCCCCGGCTTCGCGCTCGACCCGACCCGCGCCGCCGAAGGCTGGCCGGGCGGCGTTCTCGCCGCTCCCAAGGCGGGCGATCCCGTCGGCCGCACCCTGCTGGTCGTGGCCGGACCCGACGACATCCGGCGCGGCGACCTGCTGGAATGTGGCGACGAGGTCGTGCGCGTCCTTTCGGCGGCGCCCGACGGCGCGGCGCTGCGCGTCGTGCTCGACCGGACGATCCAGCCGTGCGGCCGCGTCTGCGTCGCTGACGAATGCGATTACCCGGATGGCGCCTCGCCGTCCTATCTGTTCCCGGACAGCGAACTGCCGGCGAAAGATCCGCTGTTCCGCACCCTCGGCCAGGAGGCCGCGCGGCGCGGGGCGGCTCTGCCTGCCTCGCGGCCGCAGATCTCGCCGCAGCGCCGGGCGCTGGTGCTTTCCTCGGTCGCCCCCTGTCCCGCCAATCAGGGCAACCGGGTGGTCACCCGCAATCTGATCCGCCGCCTGATCGGCCTCGGCTATCATTGCGACGTGCTGGTGCAGAACTGGGTGGACGCCGCCGCCACGGCGGAGGAATTCGGATCGGCCGCGCGGTTTTTCGTTTCCAGCTATCCCGAATGGGACAAGTCGCCCGCCGCCGCCAAGCGCCGCGAAATCGCCGCGGCGGCGCAAAGCCTGCAAGGCCTGGACCAGCGGATCGGCGAAGCCTTGCAGTTCGAGGCCGACACCTATCACCCGTTTTTCAACGTGCGCGACGAAACCGTCGATCTGGCGCGCACGCTTTACGCGCAGCACGCCTATGACGTCGTCGTGTGCAACTACACCCACATGATGCGCGTCGCCGCCGAATTGAACGCGCTGCGCCCGCTGCCGCCGACGGCGGTTCTGACCCATGACGCGCTGTCGCGCCTGCCGCGCAGCCATGCGGGGGTGAAGCTCGACCTCGGCTGCCGCGCCGCCTCGCCGGAACTGGAGCGCGACGCCCTCAACAGCGTGCGCGACGCCGTGATCGTCGCCATCTCCCGCAGCGAGGCCGATTATTTCCGCGAGATCGGCGTCCAGAACCCGATTGTGGTGACCGAATATGACGCCGCCGAGGAAATGGCGCCGCATCGCGTCGCCGAGGTCGCCTTCTCCCGGCGCACGCTGATTTTCCACGGCAGCGCCAATCCGATGAATGTCGCCGGCATGAGCTGGTTCTTTGACGAATGCTGGAGCGAGATCGTCGCCGCCGTGCCCGACGCCAAGCTGGTGGTGTGCGGCGGCATTGGCGCGGTGTGGCGGCCGGAGGACGAGCGGATCGAAATCTTCAAGGAGCTGCCGCGCGACGCCATGCTGGCCAAATGTGCGGCGGCGAGCGTGGCGATCAACCCCTGCGTCGCCGGCACGGGCCTGAAGATCAAGACCGTCGAGACCGTCTGCCTCGGCCTGCCGGCGGTGTGCCTGCCGACCGCCGTGGACGGGCTGGAGGACGACGCGCCCGAATTCGCGCGCATCGCGGCGGACAGCGCCGGGTTTGTCGCCGGCTGCGTCGAACTGCTCACCAATTTCGAGAGTTGGGCGCGGCTGCACAAGGGCGCGCTGGCGACGGCGGAACGGCGGTTTTCGGCCGAAGCGGTTTATGCCGCCCTCGACGACGCCATGGGCTGGCGCGCGCCGCCGCCGGTCGTCGCCGCCCCCGCGCCGGCCGAGGACACGCTGGAGGAGGTGGAGAATCCCATCGCGCGCCTCGAAGCCGATTCCAATGACGCGGCGGCGCAGTTCAGCCTCGGCGTGCGCATGTCCGGGACGGGGCAGGGCGATCTTGGCTGGCCGATGGTCGAGAAGATCGCCGAGGCGCGGCGCGGCGACTGGCGCGTTTTTTCGCGCGCGGCGGAAGTGGCCTTGACCCGCAAGGAGAATTGGCGCGCCGCCTGTTACGCCGGCGCCGTCACGGCGCAGCGCCCGACTTTGGCCGCCGGTTACGCCCTGATGGCGCGCGCCCTGACCGCGCTGGGCCAGAAGGAGGAGGCGCTGACCGCCCTGCAGCACGGCCTGCTCGCCTGTCCGGGCGACGCGCCGCTGAAAACGTCGCTGGTCGAGCTGCTCGCCGCCGACCGCCCGGACGCGGCGGCGCGCTGGCGCGCCATCGAGAGTCAGCCGAACGAACTCGGCGCCTATATCGTCTGCGACGCCCGCCGGGGGGCGCTGATCCACAGCGGTTTCGCGGTGGAGAGCGACGGCGCCCTGGCCTTGCGCTCGGGAACCGGCGCGCTGCTAATGGCGGCGCCGCATCGCGAGTCGCGCCGCATCCGCCTCGCGCTCGACCTCGATCGCACGGAGAACGCCCGCGACATCGTGCTGCGGGCGCATCTGGAGCACGAAAAGGCCGAGGTCACGCTGCGCGCCGACGGCCCGCGCATCCAGACCGTGACGCTCGCGGCGGATTTCTCCGTCTTTGCATCGGGCTTCGCCCAGTTCGGCCTCGGCATCGCCGGCGACGCCCCGCTGTCGGCGCCGCTGCGGCTGATCGGCTTTCTGATCGAAGCCGCTCCATGAGCGGCGGCGTACTTGCAAGAGGTTTGTTTCGATGACATGGACGCCCTGGCTGAGCGATTACTTCCACCGCTACAAGACCGCGCTGGCCGACGAGACGCCGGTGGCCAAGCTGGTCGCCTTTCACGATCTGGCGGCGGAGACGCGGGCGGCGGGGCGCAAGCTGATGTTCGCCGGCAACGGCGCCAGCGCCTCGATCGCCTCGCATTGCGCGGTGGATTTCACCAAGCAGGGGCGGGTGCGGTCGGTGGATTTCAACGAGCCGAACCTGCTCACCTGTTTTTCCAACGATTATGGCTTCGAGAACGCGCTGGCCAAGGCGGTGGAGTTTTACGCCGACCCGGGCGACGTTCTGGTGCTGATTTCGGTGTCGGGCCGCTCGCCGAATGTGGTGAAGGCGGCGGAATGCGCGCGGGAGCGGGGCCTCAAGGTGGTGAGCTTCACCGGCTCGGCGCCCGAAAACCCGCTGCGCGGCCTGTCCGACCTGGATTTCTGGCTCAACTCCAAAGCGTATAACGTGGTGGAATGTATCCACATGATGTGGCTGATGGCCGTGGTGGATATGCTGGTGGGTAAGGCGGAATATGCGGTGGCGTAGTTTATCTTAGGAAATAGCAGATGCCGATTGTTTTCAACGGAAGCCTCGACAAAAATAAATGTGAAGTTCAGGGCGATGTAGCGGGTAACGCCGTCGTCAACTTTGCGTCTGAGAATTGTGAGCTTTTTATCGGTCCCGACTGCCGGCTCGATGGTTTTGAGATTAATTTTCAGCGCCCGAACCAGAAAGTATTCATTTCTGGTCAGAATGCCCTGCGCGGTCAGATTCATCTGACGGCGCCAAATACCAAGGTGACAATTGGGGCGCGCACGCGCACGAACTCGTATATATGGATGAATCTCGCAGAACGGGACACGCAAGTCGCGATAGGCGCCGATTGTCTGCTTGCGTCTGTGCGCTTTCGCACGTCCGACTCTCACAAGATCATTGATATCGCCACAAACGAGCGGCTCAACCCACCCGGCGACATCATTGTTGAAGATGGCGTGTGGATCGCAGAGGACGTTTTGATGTTAAAGGGGGCTACCGTGGGCCGGGGTAGCATTATTGGTGCCCGATCTACGGTAACAAGCACCGTTCCCGCGCAATGCCTCGCTGTGGGGTCTCCTGCAAGAGTTTTGAGAACTGGTGTTAAGTGGGTTGAGTAACTCCCTGCAAATGAATGGAGCTACTCAACCGCTTTTCTTATTGGTAAAGAGTTAGGTTTCCGCGAGACACAATTTCTCTGCTCATTTCTTCTGATTCTAATATTTCCAGAAACCTTTCATAGAGTGGGTGGAACTTACTTCCAATAAATTCCGCAGAAAACTCTTCCGCGGAAAAAGTTCCCCAATTCCGGATCATGTTGAATTCAACACGATCCACGCCATAGTATTCTGCCATGCGAACGAATGCCGGCATCTCTTCGAAATTCAAAGCCTGCGCGACAAATGAAAAGGCAAGCTGCTTGATCTCGCCGGCTTTTCTGAGGTTCGATATGAACTTTAGATTTCGCAGCAAACGATCGAAACTTCCTCCTCGCCGGACAACCGCATATGTCTCGGCCTTAGCGGCGTCAATTGATATCTCCACATTTCGAACCATTCCATGCAAGCTCAACTCGGCCCAAGCGCGCTCGTCAAACAGTTGGCCATTTGTATGCAGGTCGACTTGCAAATGCGGATATTTGTCTCGATTCAAAATCTTTAATAGTGCCCTAAAATGATTGCTGCCGAAAGGGTCGCCCGAGCCGGTTATATTTATTAGACGTGCATTGCTCAAAATAGGAATTATTGATTCCTCTAAGAATATATTCAGAGCAGTCTGCTCCTCCTTTTTTGCAATGATAAAGTCTTTTCGGCAGGAGGGGCACGCCAGATTGCAAGAGCGATCGTGCGACAAAACTAGCACCTTGGGAAGTGCTAAATCTTGCTCTTCTGGCTCTTGCTTGCCCCCTTTGATTTTTATCGAATGTGCTGAATGAGATTTAGCTAAATTCAGTGTGCGGTTTGAGATTCTTCCGCAATGCAGGCGGCTACAGTAGCGGAACGAGCCGTCCAATATCGATTCCCGCAACAATTGTGCGGCATCGCCTGCCCAGATTCTTTCCGCCGTTTCTTTTTTTAGGTTACCAATTGGGACTGGTAAGTAAGAAGGACAGCAAACAAATATATTACCATCAGGTACGGTCTCGAAATGTTCAAACGGGTACGCACAAAAATGCTCAGCCAAATAAGCATCAAGTTCCTTAGGATTTTGGGCCGATGGATCGGCCCAAAAACGTATGTCCATAAAAACTCTCTGCGAATGAAGATCAGTCTGGTGCAAAGCCATTGCACGATTGATTGCCGACAATGCCTCCTCTTTGAGACCGGCGGCTTTATATTCCAGAGCTAGTGCAACGAATACTGCAGGGTCAGTCGACGCGCTGCTGCTATGCATTTGCAAAAACGAAAGCCTGTCAAAGCTGGGGTTTGCAGCCTCTTCCTGATCCAGCCACGCGATGATTGCATCGGTGCGGAATTTTCTATCGAATCCACGAAACTTGTTTGCTTCCGCCAGACAAGGCGGCAAAGGGTCGTGAGCTTTGTGGATTGAGGCATTTAAACGCCGCTGCTGTTCTGAGAAATTTGCAGTCGTTGCGGCCGAATTGACGACGGGATTATCAGTCATTCTCATGTCAAGCGACGCTGCTTGCCTCCAGAGTACTAATGGGTGTCACGCTCAATTGAGCAAGAAATGGATCATAGGTTTCAAACGAAGCGTTTGCAACGCTAAACGAGCTTCAATGCTTTTTCCATGTTATGTTACCAACAGAGAGGACGTCGCTTCTTGTCAGCAGCTCCTCGCAATTCCTGTTTTGTATGATTGCTTGCGGAGAATGCGTGCCATGCCATGCCATGAAATAAGAAAAGCGTGGAAATCTCTCTCTCAATCGAATGATCCTAAGGAAATCGTATTGATGTGTGGTGGAGGGGTTGCTGGAAAACGAATCGAGCGGTCCGAACTCGGCGATGGCGATAGGCTTGCCTGCGGCTATGAGGGTAGAAAAATCTACCGGCTTTTCGCGCTCGTCTTCATAATAGTCGAGACCAACAATATCATAGAATTGCGGCCCCGGAGCGAAGCGCATTATGTTCTGTTGCTGCGAGTCATTCCTGTTTGGACTAAATACCCATAATAGGTTGTTGAGGTGTTTTTCATTCGTGAAATAATTGAACATATCGCGCCAGAGTGTGACAAACTCCTCATTTGAGGGGTGCGCGTTGGCGCCATGGTCACCCCACCAGAACCAATTGCCGTTCTGTTCATGAAGAGGCCGAAACAAAACGATCACACCGTTATCTTGCAGTAACTTCAAACCAACAGCAACGTCGTCGAGCATTTTGCGCCATGTCGCGTAAAGAGCGCTTCTCGGCGTATAAAGGTCGGAAAAATTCCCAAGGATTCTCACGTCGTGCGCTCCGCCGCCTGTCCATGGATTTGGGGCGTGCCACATTACAGAAATCAAACCACCTGCGCGCCAATGTTGGGTCAGTATGTCCACATCGATTCGATAATCAGGTGGAGATCCATCACAATTCATAAGAGGACTCTTATGGCCGGACATAAGAGGGTTATCGATTGAGCAACCCGTTAACCTGCCGAAATTGACTCCCGCCACGCCAATGGTCTTGCCTGTTTGTGCGCGCAGTTTTTCAACATAATTTCGGTAGCCAGCTGACATATTGTCGTCTGGACCGTTGCCAAATCCCTCGATGGAGCCCAGCATCTGGCCTGAGATAATTGGATGATCCGAACGAAAAGGTAAGTCGGCCAAAAATGCTAAAAGATGGCGTGCATCTGTTGTGGCGTTCGGATTCGCTGTCTGTGCGCTCGCCATTGAGCCAGATACGACGATGCCAAAGATCACCGGAAGCATCTGAGCGATCAATAATTGTATCAGTGCGGCGCAGTTCGCCTTAGAACGCCGATGCCGCCCATCCATTGCTATTCCCCCACCACCTGCAATTTCTCATGCAGGTCATCACCGATCCGGTGATCGTTTTCATAAATCCGGTCGATCAGGCTCATCACCTCCAGCGCCTGTTCCGACGTGCCATACGTGACCGGCATGCCGAGCGTCACGGCGTCCATAAAATGCTCGGCCTCGCTGCGCCAGGAGGTGTCCACCCGGAAATGCAGCTTTTCCTCGTTTTCCCAGCACGCCGCCGGCGCGATGCTGCGGTTCTTGGCGATTGAGAGCTGCTCCTCGCCATACGTGCCCGACGATGTTTTCAATCCGTTGAGCACAAGATAGCCGCGCTCCAAAAACACCTCCAGCGAGAACAAGTGCCGCCATTGCGTCATGGTGGAGTGGAACGACACTTCGATGCCGGTGTCGCGGTTGCGCATGATGGCGAACACGTTGTCCTCAATGCCTGGAATGTTCCAGTAGCGCGAGGAGACGAAGGCGTGGACCTCGTCGAAGGGAACGTCGCCCATGTGCAGGAACAGGTCGAGCATGTGGATGCCCTGGTCGAGCAGGATGCCGCCGCCGGCGCGCGCGGAATCGGCGCGCCAGGTGTGCAGATAGTTCTCGTCCACGCTCTTGCCGTAGCGGCCGCGCATCCACAGCACGCGGCCGTAAACGCCGCTGGCGATCACGTCCTTCATCTTGCGCACGCCGCCGTGGTGGCGGTGGTTGAAGCCGTACATCAACACCTTGCCGCAGGCGCGCTCGACCTCCATGATCTCGCGAACCTGCGCGGCGTTGAAGGCTGGCGGCTTCTCGCAGAACACATGCTTGCCGGCGCGCAGGGCGGCTTGCGTCAGCGGCATATTGGCGTCGTTGACGCCGCAGATGAAAATGCTGCCGATCTCGGGATCGTTGATGATTTCCTGCGCGCTGGCCGCGACCGGATATTTCGGCGCGTCAATCGGCAACGGGTCGAAGATTTTCACAACGGTCGCGCGTCCGTCCTCCTCCAGCGCCTGGGCGCGGATCTGGCCCATCTTGCCGAAGCCGACAATGCCGACGGATTTCGCAGCTTGCGCGTTCATTATTGTTCCTCTCACGCCGCCACGGCGACGTCCATTGCGTAGCCGTCGCGCGGCGCGCAGTCGATGCGGCGGGCGCCTGCGGCTCTGGCCAGCGCCAGGCCGGCGGCGACGTCCCACCACATGATGTTCTGCTCCTCATAGCCGTCGAGCCGGCCCAGCGCCAGCCAGGCCAGCGACAGGGCGGCTGAGCCGATCATGCGGATTTTGGTGTAGTCGCGCGTGGCGGCGCCGAGCCGCGCGGTGACAGCGGCGGGATCGGATTTGGAGGGGTAGCCGGTGGCGAGGATCTGCCGTCTGGCCGCCACGAGGCCGGAACAGGGCGCGCCGTTGAGGGTTAAAGGCGCGTCCTCGCCGCCCGCGATCATTTCGTCGCGCGAGGGATCGTAGATCACGCCCAAACGCGCGCGCGGGGCGGCGGGGGGGCCGTCGCACAGCGCGATCGAGACCGCGAACAACGGGATGCCGCGGGAAAAATTGAACGAGCCGTCGAGCGGGTCGATCACCCAATGCGGCCCGTCGGTCGGCGATGTCTCGCCCCAACCGGTTTCTTCGCCGAGAATGGGGTAGGGGCTTCGCGCGGAGAGCGCGGCGCGGATGGCCGCTTCGCAGGCGGCGTCTTCGGCGAGCTTGATGTCGCGCCCCAGTTGGGAGGCGACATGGGCGCGGCCCGGTTGCAAAAGGAACCCGGCGGCGCGGGCGGCTTCGGCGGCGATCTCGATCGGGTTCATGGCGTTCCGGCGATGATGCGGTCGTCTTAGCACTGTTTTCGGCCGCGTTCGAGCTTTATAGTCAGGTTTTGGTTTCCACTTCGGAGTCCTTCGCCCATGGCCGGCGTGTTCGCCCTTGCGCTCGATTGTCGTTGCCAGCTCGGCGAATCCCCGGTCTGGCTCGCCGATGCGCAGGCGCTGCTGTTTGTCGATATCAAGGGGCGGCGCCTTCATCGTTTCGCGCCGGAGACGGGGGCGCATGAGGCGGTCGCGGTGGATGAGGAGATCGGCTGCGTCGCGCCGGTTCGGGACGGCGGGCTGATCGCCGGCCTTCGCAGCGGGCTGTGGCTGCTGCGGCGGGACGGGAGCAAGCTCCGGCTGTTGGCGGCCAATCCGGAAGACCATGCGACCAGTCGGTTCAACGATGGCCGGGTCGATCCGCGCGGGCGCTATCTGGCCGGCACGGTGGACGAACCCAAGGCGGGCGGCGCCGCGGGCCTCTATCGCTACGACGCGCGCGGGCTGACGCGGATCGCCCAGGGACTGCTGACCTCGAACGGACTCGCCTTCTCGCCCGACGGCCGCACGCTGTATCACGCCGACACGCCGCGTTATCGGGTCGATCGCTACGATTACGATCCGGAGACCGGCGCCGTTGCGAACCGCCGAATGTTCGTGCAACTCGATCCGGCGGTCACCGGGCGGGCGCGGCCCGACGGCGCGGCGGTCGATGCGCAGGGCTGCTACTGGACCGCGCTTTACGATGGCGGCCGGGTGCATCGCTATAGTCCCGACGGCGATCTCATCGCCTCCTATCCGGTTCCGACCGCGCGTCCGACCATGCCGGCTTTCGGCGGCGCGCGGGGGACGACTGTGTTCGTGACCAGCGCGCGCGACGAGGCCGGCGACGGGGGCGGACTGTTTGCGATGGAGGCGGATGTCGCGGGGGCGCCGCCGCCGGCGTTCGATCCTTCCGTCTAGTCGAAGGCGGTCGGCGCGGAAGCGGGGTTGGAACGATTGAAAACGGATTGACCATTTTGGACGCGAATTGCGAACATGCCGTCGAGAGCGGCGACGCGACGGACCCCCATGCGCTTTATGAATTGGGGCGTCGCGCCAGGGAGGAGGGGCGCGACGATGAAGCCGTCGCGCTATTTACGCGCAGCCTCGCCCTGAATCCGGAGTTTTCGCGGGTCTGGCATGGCCTCGGCCTGATCGCGCGCGAGCGCGGGGCGCGGACCGAGGCGCTCGCGCATTTCCGCGAGGCTTTCGCGCGCGAGCCTGAGAACGTCTGGATCGGCCACGACTATGGCCATGAATTGCGTGAGGCCGGCCAGCTTGAGGAGGCGGAGGCGGTCTATCGCGGGTTGGTCGACAAGATGCCGGATTTCGCCCGCTGGCGGCAGGCGCTCGGCCAGATCCTGCGCCAACGCGGCGCGCGGGCCGAAGCGCTCGACCTATTTCGCGCAGCCTGGAGCCTCGACGCCGAAAATATCTGGATTGGCCACGACTTTGGCCATGAATTGCGGGAGGCCGGCCGGATCGAGCAGGCGGAGGCGGTTTATCGCGAGGTGATCGCCAAACAACCGGATTTTTCGCGCGGCTGGCAGGCGCTCGGCCAAATGGCGGCGGCGCGCGGGGCGCATGAGGAGGCGCTGGGTCATTTTCGCCGGGCTTTGGCCTGCGAACCTGGCAATGTCTGGATCGCAAATGCTTTGGGGCAGGCCTTGCGCGAGGCGGGGCGCCTCGATGACGCGGAGAAAGCGTTCCGCGACATCGTCGCGAGCGCGCCGGATTTCGCCCGCGCCTGGCAGGCGCTCGGGCAGATCGCCAGCCAGCGCGGCGCCTGGGACGAGGCGCTGGCCCATGCGCGCGCCGCCGCCGCTCAAGAACCCGACAACATCTGGATCGGCCAGGATTTGGGCCGCGCTTTGCGGGAGAATGGGCGTCTCGACGAGGCCGAGTCGGTGTTTCGCGGCCTTGTCGCCCAAAAACCCGATTTTTCACGGGGCTGGCAGGCCCTCGGCCAGATCGCCCGGCAACGCGGCGACTGGGAAGCGGCGCTGGCGCATTTGCGTCAGGCGCTGGCCTGTGAGCCGGACAATGTCTGGATCGCCAACGAACTCGGCCAGAGTCTCAGGGAATGCGGCCAACTCGACGACGCCGAGGCGATCTTTCGCGCGCTCATTGGCCAAAAACCCGATTTCGCGCGGGCGTGGCAGGCCCTTGGCCAGATCGTTCGGCAGCGCGGCGAGTGGGAGGAGGCGCTGGCGCATTTGCGCGCCGCGCGCGCCGGCGAGCCCGACAACGTCTGGATCGGTCTCGATCTCGCCTATGCCCTGAGGGAGACCGGGCGACTGGACGACGCGGAGGAGGTGTTCCGCACCCTCATCGCCCACAAACCCGATCTCGCGCGGGCGTGGCAGGCCCTTGGCCAGATCGCCCGCCAGCGCCGCGCGCCCGAACCGGCGCTCGATCATTTCCGCGCCGCCCACGCCGCCGAACCGGACAATGTCTGGATGGCGCAGGATGTCGCCTTCACGCTGCGCGATCTCGGCCGGCGCGACGAAGCCGAGGATTTTGCGCGCGCGTTCGCGGAGGCCCATGAAAATTTGGGGCTCGCCTGGACGGTCGTGGCCGACCTGTCCCGAGGCCACGCGTCCGACGAGGACATCGCCGCGCTCCATCGCCGCGCCGTTCAGGCTGAGCCGGATTGCGTTCACGCGCGGCGGGCGCTGGCGAACCATCTGGCCTCCAAGGGAAAGCTCGCCGCCGCCGCCGAACAGTTCGACGCCATTCTCGCGCTCGACGGCGCCCATGTCGCGGCTTTGATCGGCAAGGGCCAGATCGCGGCGCGCATGGGGCAGGGCGATCTGGCGCGGGACTGTTTCGGCCGCGCCGCCGCGGCGCCGGGCGCCCCGGTCCAGGCGCTGGTCGAATTGGCGCGGCTGGATTTCGAGGCCGGTCGCCTTGAGGAATCCGAGCGTCGCCTGCGACAGGCGATCGCGCGCCAGCCCGGTTCGGCCTATCTTCACATGCGGCTTGGCGCCAATGCGCGCGCCCTCGGCGATTTCGCCGCCGCCGAAGCCGCTTTTGCGGCGGCCGCCGAGGCGGACCCTTCCGTGGTTCAGGCGGCGACCGAGCGGGCGATGTGCGAGTTCAGCCGTGGCGACGCCGCATCGGCGCTCGAACGCGTGCGCCGCGCCATCGCCGACTTTCCACGGCATCCGGCGCCGTTGGAGACGATGGCCTTTTTTGCGCAGGTCTTCGACGATTTCGCCACGGCGGCGGACTTGCGGCTGCGGGCGCTGGCGTTGGACGCCGGCAATCCCGGCTCGCATATAGCCCTGGCTTTTTGCCTCGTCCGGCTGGGCCGCGTCGCGGACGCCGAACAGGCTTTGGCGCGCGGCGAGCGGAATTTCGGGGCGACGCCCGCGCTGGCGATGAGCCGCGCCGACATCGCCCGCGATCGCGGCGAACCGACGGTCGCGCTGAAAATTTTGGACGCGGCGCAAGCGCATTTTCCCGACGAGTTTGAAATCGCGTCGCGACGGATCGGGCTTTTGATCGCGCTTGGCCGTTTTGTCGAAGCGGAGAGTGAACTGGCGGCGCGCGATTCCCTCAACGCGCGGGAGCGGGCGCGCCTCGCCGGTTGGCGCGGGCTGCTGGCCCTGGCCCGCTGGCGTCCGCGCGAGGCGCGCGGCTGTTTCGACGAGGCGCTCGCGCTCGATGGCGGCGACGCCGGGCTGAACGAACAAGCGGCCCGCGCGGCTATGCTGTTGCCGGATGTGGCTCTGGCGCAGCGTCATCTCCGCGCCTCCGCGCAGCGGAACGTCGGGCATCGCCTGCGCAACCGTGGCGAGGGCCGCGCCACGCAGACCATGACGGGGCAGATTCTCGACGAATTCCGCCTGGATTGCGGTTTGCTGGAGCAGATCGCGGCGGCGAACATCGGACCCGACGCGGCGCAGCGGCTCGCCGTCCTGGCGCGGGACAATCCCGACCATACGCCGACCGCCCTGCTATTCGTCGTCGCCTTGCGCCGCGCCCGGCGCTTCGCCAAGCCGCGCTTTGGCGCCGGGGCCGCGCGCGGCGCCATCCCCGCCAATATCGCCCAGTTTTGGGACCAATCGCTTCCGGCCGATGTGGCCGTCTATTGCGACAGTTGGCGCAGCCTCAACCCGGATTGCGCCTATCGGCTGTTTTCGTCCATCGAAGCCCGGGAGTTTCTGAGGCGCCACGACATGACGCGCGTTCTGGGGGCCTATGACCGCGCCTGGGAGCCGGCGATGAAGGCCGATCTGTTCCGGCTGGCCTTTCTCTATGCGTGCGGGGGCTACTGGGCCGACGCCGACGACCGCTGCGTCGCGCCGCTGTCCCATCTCGACAGCGCGCCTTACGATCTGATCCTGTCTCAGGAAGATATAGGCTCGATCGGCAATAATTTCCTCGCCGCCGCGCCCCGGCATCCGCTGATCGCCGCCGCGCTGGCGGCGGCGACGGAGGCGGTCGAGAACGGCGATTCCGACATGGTCTGGCTCTCCACCGGGCCGGGCCTGATAACCCGGAGCGCCGCCTTTTATTTTGCGGACGACGCCAACGCGTTGGCAAAAACCCTGGTGCTCGACGGGTTCGAACTGGGGCATTTCGACGCCACGCGTTGCGTCGCCGCCTACAAGTTCTCGCGCAAGCATTGGACCCGCACGACGTTCGGCGACGTTCCGCGCGATTTGCTGGCGAGCTTTTCGCCGCAACCGGACGCGGACTGATCGCGTCGGCGCCGAACCGGCCTCCTGCGCGTTACCAGCGGACAGGAGACCGGCATGCGAATCTACCGAAAGAACCCGATGATGAGTCTTTGGTTGAGCGGCGCCAACAGCGTCATGGGCAAGGCGACGAGCGCCGCGCGCGGCCTGATGACCGCCGCCGCCCGCCAACAGCAGCGCGCCATGACGCGCGAAGCGGAAAAAATGGCCGCCGCTCTGTGGCCGCGTCCCCGCAAAGAGGCCGCGCCAAAAAAACGCCGCAAGTGACGCACGGCGCCTGAGGCCGCGCTGGCGGCGGTTCGGGGGCTTGTCGGCCGCGTCGGGCTCAGGCTCGCCCTGCTGGCGTGGGGGCGTGACCGGAACGGCGGCGGGGCCTGCGGCGTTGCCTTGTCGATTCCTGCCCGGAGCCGGCATGTATATTCTTGGCCTCGCCACCGATTATGATGGCACCCTCGCGCATGACAGCCGCGTGGATGACGCGACGCTTGCCGCGATGAAGCGTTTCAAGGCGTCAGGGCGCAAGCTGATCCTGGTCACAGGCCGAGAAACGCCCGATCTGGAGCGAGTCTTTCCGCATCTCGCCGTGTTCGACCGGGTGGTCGCGGAAAATGGCGGGGTGCTGGTCGATCCGGCCGGCGGATGGCGAAGACCGCTGGCGCCGCCGCCGCCCGAACGTCTGGTGGCGGCGTTGCGGGAAAAAGGCGTGACGCCGCTGTCGGTGGGGCAGACCATTGTCGCCACGTGGGAGCCGCATGAGGAGACCGTGCTGCGCGCGATCCGCGACCTCGGGCTCGAATTGCAGATCATTTTCAACAAGGGCGCCGTGATGGTCCTGCCGGCGGGCGTCAACAAAGCCTCGGGCTTCGCCGCCGCGCTCGACGATCTCGGCCTGTCCGCCCACAATGTGGCGGCGGTCGGCGACGCCGAAAACGACCACGCCTTCTTGCGCGCCAGCGGCTTCGCGGTCGCGGTCGCCAATGCGCTGCCCATGCTGAAGGCCGGGGCCGATCTCGTGACCGAGGCGCGGCAGGGCGCCGGCGTGGTCGAATTGATCGAGGCGATTTTGGCGCGCGATATCGACGCCTTCGCCGTGCCCGAGCGCGAGCGGATCGAGATCGGCGTCGAGGGCGAGGGGGAGGACAGGGTGACGCTGTCGCCCGCCGGCGGCGCCGTCCTGATCGCCGGGGCGTCGGGCGGCGGCAAATCCACCACGGCGGCGGCGCTGGCCGAACAGATTGTCGGCCAGGGCTTTCAGGTTTGCGTGTTCGACCCGGAAGGCGACCATGTCGATCTCGCTGGGACGGTGGCGCTTGGCGATCCGCAAACCGCGCCGCGCGCTCAGGCGGTTCTGGACCAGTTGCGATCTCCGGATGTCAATGTCGTCGTCAATCTGCTCGCCCTGGACGCCGCCGACCGGCCCGCGTTGTTTTCCGGCATCATGGCGCAACTCGCCGTCTTACGCGCCGAAACGGGGCGGCCCCACTGGATTCTGATCGACGAGGCGCATCATCTGCTGCCGTGCGAGCGCCCGGCCCATGCGCTCGCCCTGCCGCAGCGATGGCCCGGGGCGATCCTGCTGACCGTCGATCCCGGTTGCGTCTCGCCGTCGGCGCTCGCCGCGGTCGAAAATCTGTTTGCATTGGGCGCGGAGGCCGAGAGCGTCTTGCGCGCCTTCTGTGCGGCTGTCGGCGAGGCGCCGCCATCTGTTCCAGCCGCGCCGTCGCCGGGGCAGGCGTTGCACTGGCGCCGGGGCGGCGGCGCGCGGCTGGTTTCGCTGCGCGCGCCGCAAAAGAAGATCGAGCGTCACGTGCGCAAATATGCCGAGGGCGAGCTGGGGCCGGACAAGAGTTTTTTCTTTCGCGGCCCGCGCGGCGCGCTCAATCTGCGCGCGCAGAATTTGACGGTCTTTTTGCAGCTCGCCGAGGGCGTGGACGACGAAACCTGGCTGCACCATCTGCGCCGCCACGATTATTCCGCCTGGGCGCGCGGGGCCATCAAGGATGATGCGCTCGCCGACGAGATCGCGGCGGCGGAAGACGCCGGCAAAAACGACGCCAAGACAAGCCGCGCCAGCGTCAAGGCGGCGATCGAGCGACGCTATACCGCGCCGGCGGTCGCGCGCGCGCGCCGTCCGGCCTGAAAAGAAAAAGACCGCCCGAAACGGGCGGTCTTCTGTGTCTTGTCGAGCGGGCTGCGCCCGCCCGAGGTCGATCCTAACGGATCAGACCGAATAGTACATGTCGTATTCGACCGGATGCGGGGTCATGTCGGTGCGATAGACTTCCTGCATTTTCAGCTCGATGTAGCTGTCGATGAAGTCGTCGTTGAACACGTCGCCGGCCTTGAGGAAGGTGCGGTCCTTGTCCAGCGATTCCAGAGCCTGGCGCAGCGAGCCGCACACGGTCGGGATCTTCTTCAGCTCACGCGGCGGCAGATCGTACAGATCCTTGTCCATCGCGGCGCCCGGATCGATCTTGTTCTGGATGCCGTCGAGGCCGGCCATCAGCATGGCCGCGAAGGCCAGGTACGGATTGGCGGTCGGATCGGGGAAGCGAACTTCCACGCGCTTGGCCTTCGGGCTGTTCGTCCACGGAATACGGCAGGAGGCCGAACGGTTGCGGGCGGAATAGGCCAGCAGCACCGGAGCTTCGAAGCCGGGGACCAGACGCTTGTAGGAGTTGGTCGACGGGTTGGTGAAGGCGTTGAGCGCCTTGGCGTGACGGATGATGCCGCCGATGTAGTACAGGCATTCCTGCGACAGGTCGGCGTATTTGTCGCCAGCCATCACCGGCTTGCCGGCCTTCCAGATCGACTGGTGGACGTGCATGCCCGAGCCGTTGTCGCCAAAGATCGGCTTCGGCATGAAGGTCGCGGTCTTGCCATACGAGTTCGCGACCTGATGGATCGCGTACTTGTAGATCTGCAGGTGGTCGGCCATCGTGGTCAGCGTGCCGAACTTGAGGCCGAGCTCATGCTGGGCCGAGGCCACTTCGTGATGGTGCTTTTCGACCTTGGCGCCCATGGCCGCCATGGCCGCCAGCATCTCGCCGCGCATGTCCTGGCAGGAATCGACCGGCGGGACCGGGAAATAGCCGCCCTTGGTGCGGACGCGGTGGCCGAGGTTGCCGCCCTCATAGGGGGTGTCGGAGTTGGTCGGCAGTTCGACGTGGTCGAGCACGAAGCCCGTGTTGTAGGGGTCGGCCTTGAAACGGACGTCGTCGAAGACGAAGAATTCGGCTTCCGGGCCGAAGAAGGCGGTGTCGCCGATGCCGGTGGACTTGAGATAGGCCTCGGCCTTCTTGGCGATGCCGCGCGGGTCGCGGTTGTAGGGCTCGCCGGTCATCGGGTCGAGAATGTCGCAGACGATCGACAGGGTGGAGGCGGAGAAGAAGGGGTCGATGCAGGCGGTGGCCGGATCGGGCATCAGCTTCATGTCGGATTCGTTGATCGCCTTCCAGCCGGCGATCGAGGAGCCGTCGAACATCTGGCCTTCGGCGAAGAAGTCCTCGTCGACCATGGTGATGTCGAAGGTGACGTGCTGCCACTTGCCCTTCGGATCGGTGAAGCGGAGGTCGACATACTTGATGTCTTCGTCCTTGATTTTTTTAAGCACGTCCTTGGCAGTCGTCATTTTGCGCCTCTTGAGAAGATGACGTTTTTGGGAGGGGGAAGATCAGACGGCGTCCACGCCGGTTTCTCCGGTGCGGATGCGAATTGCGCCTTCAATGTTGGAAATGAAAATCTTGCCATCGCCGATCCGGCCGGTCTGAGCCGCCTTGCGGATCGCCTCGACGGCGCGCTCCACGGCCTCGTCGGCCAGAACCAGCTCGATTTTGACCTTGGGGAGAAAGTCCACGACATATTCGGCGCCGCGATAAAGCTCTGTGTGGCCTTTCTGACGCCCGAAACCCTTGGCTTCCGTTACGGTGATGCCATGAAGGCCCGCCTCCTGGAGCGCCTCCTTGACCTCGTCGAGCTTGAAGGGCTTGATGATCGCTTCGACTTTTTTCATTCCCGGGGGCTTCTCCCTGTCAAACGCGGGTTTTCGGCCGCCGCGCGTAACCAAAGCGTCATAGCACCGCAACGCTTGCCTTGCCAGCGAGTCGAGGAAGGATTTTTTCGCAAACTGCCTACAAGAAAGGCAAACTTGCTGAAAAGGTGTGCAGGCGTGAAAGAGTCTCGTGGGAGTCGCGCGAACGCCCTCTCGGGCGCGCGTTCACGCGCTCCGGCGCGTTTTTCGCCTCAGGCGGGGCCGATGGCGACCGGTCGATCCGAGACCTGCCCCCATTCCGACCACGAGCCGTCATAAACCGGCGCGATGTCATGGCCGGCGTTGGCGAGGGCGAAGGATAAAATTGAGGCAGATACGCCGGAGCCGCAGGTGGTCAGCGTCGGCCGCGCCGGATCGATGCCCGCCTTTGCGAAAGCGGCCTCGAGATCCTCGCGCGGACGCAACCGGCCCTCGTGCAGCAGGTCGGTCCAGGGCAGGTTGCGCGCGCCGGGAATATGGCCGGAGCGCAGGCCCGGCCGCGGCTCGATTTCGTCGCCCTGGAAGCGGGCGGCGGAGCGGGCGTCGAGGATTTGCGTCGTCTTCTTCTCAGAGGCCGCGCGGATGTCGTCGAGCGAGGCCACCAGCGAATGGTCGAGCCGCGCGGTGAAATGGCGCGGCTGCGGCAGGGCGGGGCCGTCCGCGACCGGGCGTCCCTCGGCGAGCCATTTGGGCAGGCCGCCGTCGAGGATCACGACGTCGCGCGCGCCGAAAACCCGGAACGTCCACCACACGCGCGGCGCGGAAAACAGCCCGAGCGAGTCGTAGACCACGATCTTCATGCCGTCGCCGACGCCAAGCTTGCGCGCCGCGCTGGAAAAGGCGACGGCGTCGGGCAGCATGTGCGGCAGATTGGTGGATTTGTCCGCGATGGCGTCGATGTCGAAATGCACCGCATGCGGAATGTGCTGGCGCAGGAACTCGGCGTGAGCGTCGCGGTTGGCGCTGGGCAAATGCCAGGAGGCGTCGACGATGGCGAGGCCCGGCGAGCCCAGGCGCTTCGCAAGCCAATCGGTGGACACCAGCAAATCTTGATTCAAACCGGTCATGCGCGTCTCCCTTGCGGCGACAAGTTAGCGCAACGGCGCGCGGATTGAAGCCCTTTCGAAAGACGCGCCGCAGTTTGGCGCCGCGCCGCGCCTCGTCAGGCGCCGCGCCGCCGCCCTCTTACGCCAGCCAGCCCGGAACCGGCAGGCCCTTCTCGCGCAAGAACGCGGGATTATACAGTTTCGACGCATAGCGCGCCCCGCTGTCGCACAGCACGGTCACAATGGTCTTGCCCGGCCCCAGCTGCTTCGCCAGCCGGATCGCCCCGGCGATGTTGATCGCCGAGGAGCCGCCAAGCAGCAGGCCCTCCTTCGCGGCGAGATCGAACACGATCGGCAGCGCCTCCTCGTCGGGGATCTGATAGGCGAAATCCACCGGCGCCTGCGCCAGATTGGCGGTGATCCGCCCCTGGCCGATGCCTTCGGTGATCGACGAGCCCGAGGACTTCAGCTCCCCGGTCGTATAATAGGAATAAAGCGCCGCGCCCATCGGATCGGCTAGCGCGATCTTCACGTCGGGCTTGCGGCTTTTCAGCGCCCGCCCCACGCCGGCCAGCGTGCCTCCGGTCCCCGCGGCGCAGACGAATCCGTCCACCTGCCCGCCGAGCTGCTGGTAAATCTCCGGCCCGGTGGTCTCCTCGTGTCCCCGCAGATTGGCGACATTGTCGAACTGGTTGGCCCAGACCGCGCCGTTCGGCTCCCTGGCGTTCAATTGCTGCGCCAGCCGCCCGGAATATTTGACGTAATTGTCGGGGTTGGAATAGGGGACCGCCGGCACTTCGATCAGTTCGGCCCCCTGCAGCCGCAACATGCTCTTTTTCTCGTCCGACTGCGTGTCCGGAATCACGATCACCGTGCGATAGCCCAGCGCATTGGCGACCATCGCCAGCCCGATTCCCGTATTGCCCGCCGTGCCTTCGACGATGGTGCCGCCGGGTTTTAGCGCGCCGGTCGCCTCGGCGTCGCGGATGATGGCGAGGGCGGCGCGGTCCTTGACGGAGCCGCCGGGATTCATGAACTCCGCCTTGCCGTAGATGGCGCAGCCGGTGGCCTCCGACGCCGCGCGCAGTTTCACCAGCGGCGTGTTTCCGATCGCGTCCAGCGCCGATTCCGTGACTTTCATGATCAATCCCATCAACTTTTCGGGCCGAAGCTAGTCCCCGCGTCCGGCGCCTGCAAGCCGCGCGCCGGCCGTAATTTGTCGTTTTTCTTTCATCCGTTCGCGGCCGCCGCGAGAAACGCTTCGGCAAGCCGCTGAAATCGGGGCGTCTCCGCCGCAAACGCCGCCGCGGGGCAAATTGGCGTTTTCCGCGAGAATCGCATAGAAGAACGGCAAAATCAGAGAACAACCCAGAGTCGATCTTGCCCGACAACACCGATCCGCCGGTCCCGCAGCCCTCCGACATCCGCCCGGTGTCGATCACCGACGAGATGAAAAGCTCCTATCTCGCTTACGCCATGAGCGTGATCGTGAGCCGCGCGTTGCCCGACGTCCGCGACGGGCTCAAACCGGTGCATCGGCGCATCCTGCATTCCACGCAGGAAAACAACTTTTTGCCCGACCGCCCCTACGTCAAGTCGGCGCGCATCGTCGGCGAGGTCATGGGTAAGTACCATCCCCACGGCGACGCGGCGATCTACGACGCCCTGGTGCGCATGGCGCAGCCGTTCTCGATGAGTCTCGCGCTGATCGACGGTCAGGGCAATTTCGGCTCGGTGGACGGCGACCGCGCGGCGGCGATGCGCTACACCGAATCGCGCCTGGCCCGGCCTGCGATGGCGCTGATCGAGGACATCGATTCCGACACGGTCGATTTCCAGCCCAATTACGACGGCAAGGAGAGGGAGCCGTCGGTCCTGCCGGCGCGCTTCCCCAACCTGCTGGTCAATGGCGCGGGCGGCATCGCGGTGGGCATGGCCACCAACATCCCCCCGCACAATCTCGGCGAGGCCATCGACGCCTGCGTCGCCATGATCGACAATCCCGAGATCACCCTGCCGGAATTGCTCGAAATCATGCCGGGGCCGGATTTCCCCACCGGCGGCTCGATCATGGGCCGCGCCGGCATCCGCCAGGCCTACGAAACCTCGCGCGGCTCGGTTCTGATTCGCGGCGTCGCCACCATCGAATCGCTGCGCAAGGACCGTGAAGCCATC
Organism: Rhodoblastus acidophilus; assembly: GCF_900187365.1. Classification (GTDB taxonomy): domain Bacteria; phylum Pseudomonadota; class Alphaproteobacteria; order Rhizobiales; family Beijerinckiaceae; genus Rhodoblastus; species Rhodoblastus acidophilus. The sequence goes on along the minus strand of NZ_FYDG01000001.1, from coordinate 401,332 downwards.
ATCTTCACGGAAATCCCGTATCAGGTGAACAAGGCGACTCTGATCGAGAAGATCGCCGAACTGGTGCGCGACAAGAAGCTCGAAGGCATTTCCGACCTGCGCGACGAGTCCGACCGCGAGGGCATGCGCATCGTCATCGAGCTGAAGCGCGACGCGGTGGCCGACGTCATCCTGAATCAGCTCTACCGCTTCACTGCGCTGCAAAGCTCGTTCGGCGTCAACATGATCGCGCTGAACGGCGGCCGCCCGGAAAGCCTGACCCTGATCGACTGCCTGCGCGCCTTCATCGACTTCCGCGAGGAGGTCGTCAGCCGCCGCACCAAGTTCAAGCTCAACAAGGCGCGCGACGGCGCCCATATCCAGGTCGGCCTCGCCATCGCCGTCGCCAATATCGACGAGGTCATCCGCCTGATCCGCACCTCCGCCGACGCCGGCGAAGCCCGCGCCGCGCTGATGGAGCGGGTGTGGCCTGCGCGCGACATGGCGCCGCTGGTGGCGCTGATCGCCGACCCGCGCCACGGCCTCGACGAGGACGGCAATTGCCGCCTGTCGGAGGAGCAGGCCCGCGCCATTCTCGAGCTGCGCTTGCAGCGCCTGACCGCGCTGGGCCGCGACGAGATCGCGGAAAACCTGAACCGCCTCGCCGCCGAAATCGCCGAATATCTGGAAATCCTGCACTCGCGCGAAAAATTGTTCGGCATCGTCAAGGACGAGATGCTGGCGGTGAAGGCCGCCCACGCCATTCCGCGCCGCACGCAAATCCTCGATGTCGACGGCGACATGATGGATGAGGATCTCATCCAGCGCGAGGAGATGGTGGTGACGGTGTCGCACGCCGGCTACATCAAGCGCGTGCCGCTTTCCACCTACCGCGCGCAAAAACGCGGCGGCAAGGGCCGCTCGGGCATGCAGACCAAGGACGAGGATTTCGTCCACCGCCTGTTCGTGGCCTCGACCCACGCCCCCGTGCTGTTCTTCTCCTCGCGCGGCAAGGTGTATAAGGAAAAGGTGTGGCGGCTGCCGTTGGCGGCGCCGCAATCGCGCGGCAAGGCGCTGGTCAACATGCTGCCGCTGGAGCAGGGCGAAGCCATCACCTCGATCATGGCGCTGCCGGAGGACGAGGCGAGCTGGGAGACGCTCGACGTCATGTTCGCCACCACCTCGGGTTCGGTGCGGCGCAACAAGCTCAGCGATTTCACCAGCGTCAACCGCGCCGGCAAGATCGCCATGAAGCTGGGCGAGGGCGAGGGCATCGTCGACGTGCAGATCTGCACCGAGTCCGACGACGTGCTGCTGACCACGGCGCGCGGCCAATGCATCCGCTTCCCGGTCACGGACGTGCGCGTGTTCAAGGGCCGCGATTCCATGGGCGTGCGCGGCGTTTCGCTGGCCGATGACGATCACGTCATCGCCCTGTCGATCCTGCTGCACAGCGACGCCAGCGGCGACGAGCGCGCCGCCTTCCTGAAGATGAGCCGGACCAACGGCGACGAGGAGGCGGTCGAAACCGAGGAGGCGGCGGAGGACGCGGCGATCACGCCCGAGCGTTTCGCCGAGATGCAGCAGCGCGAGCAGCGCATCCTGACCATTTCCGCCAACGGCTTCGGCAAGCGCACCTCGTCCTACGAGTACCGGGTCACCGGGCGCGGCGGCAAGGGCATCGTCGCCATGGCGGTCAACGCCCGCAACGGCGAGCTGGTGGCCTCCATGCCGGTCGAGCCGACCGACCAGATCATGCTGGTGACCAATGGCGGCCAGCTGATCCGCTGCCCGGTCGAGGGCATCCGCATCGCCGGGCGCGGCACCCAGGGCGTGATCGTGTTCAACACCGCCGACGACGAGAAGGTGGTGTCGGTCGAGCGCATCGGCGAAGTCGAGAACGGCGACGGCGAGGGCGACATTGGCGTCGAGGGCGCGGACGCCGGCGAAACGGAGGCCTAAGGGCCGAGGCGCCGGCGGCCCCCTTTCCCCGCCGAAGCGGGGAGAGGGCAGGGGCGTTGGCCTCGGCGTCCTCAGGAAAGCTCTCGCACGACATCCGCGCCGTCCCGCCCGCCCCTTGACAGTCCGGCGCGCCGGTCCTACCGACATTTCATCCAGTATCCCGGAACGCGGTGCAAATCCGCGGCGGTCCCGCCGCTGTAATCGGGGACGAGACGGACACGGCGAAGCGCTCCGGCGCCGAGCCAGCCACTGGCGGGGTCCACCCTGCTGGGAAGGCGTCCGTTTCGGACGATCCGAGAGCCAGAAGACCTGCTGGATGTGACAAACGGGGGACGAAATCCGATGGAAAGGATTTCGGCCGGCGCTTTTGCTTGGCCGACGTTCCTCATTGCGCATCGGAGCAATGCCGTGAACACGACTTCCAACACGACACATGCCACGCCCGCCCGTCCGGCGGTAATCGCCATCCGCAAGACCTGCGACGCCGAAGGCACGGGCCTGTCGCATTACGTGCTGATGGACAAGCAGGTGAAGCGTTGAGCGCGCCTGCGCTCGTCATCGCGGAGGGCTCCGAAAGGAGCCCTCTTGCGACTCTGGAGCCGTTTGACATCGGCCACCCCAGCCACATCGCCGTGGTGAACGCGGACACCGCCTTCTGGGGCCTGGTGCGCAAGGAAAACCTCGCGGAAAGCCTCACCGGCGGGCCTTTGGTCGAAATCCTGCGCGAAAAAGGCGCGGAATTCGCCCGCGAAATGGACATGCTGCGGTTTCATCTGAAACCCTCGGCGGTCTATTTCAACGCCACCGAGCGCTGCAACCTCGACTGCGCCTATTGCTACATTCCCGGCGAAATGCGCAAGCGCGGCAAGCAGATGGACACGGCGGAAGTGCTGGACGCGCTGGAGCGGCTGCACACGTATTTCCGCGGCCATATGCCGGAAGACCGCCTGCCGCAGGTGATTTTCCACGGCGCCGAGCCGATGCTGGCGCGCGAGGCGATTTTCGCCGGCATCGACGCTTTTAAGGACAAGTTCCGCTTCGGCGTGCAGACCAACGCCACGCTGCTGGATGAAGACGCCGTCAAATTCCTCACCGAACGCGGCGTCGGCATCGGCCTGTCGCTCGACGCCCCCGCGCCCGACGTCGCCAAGCGCACGCGCAAGCGCTGGAGCGGCGAGGGCGTGTTCGACCATGTCATCCGCGCGATGAAGATGCTCGACGGCTATCCCGGCTATAACGTCATCTGCACGATGACCTCGGAGAATCTGCCGTATCTGACGGAAATGGTGGAGTTTTTCCACGAGCACCGCGTGCCCGCCTGCATGTTGAACGTCACCCGCTGCACCATGCCGGGCGCGCGCGCGGTCAATGGCGGCGAGGCCCAGGTCGCCAAGGCGTTCATCGCCGCGCTGGAGCGCACCCACGAACTCTACAAGGAAACCGGCCGCAAGATGGTGGTGGCGAATTTCGCCAACATCCTGATCGCGATCCTGGCGCCGACGGCGCGGCGGCTGATGTGCGACATCTCGCCCTGTGGCGGCGGCCGCAGCTTTTTCGCGCTGGCGCCCGGCGGCGACATGTTCCCGTGCAGCGAATTCATCGGCCTGCCGAATTTCGCCGGCGGCAATCTTTACACGGACAAGATCGCCGATGTGCTCGATAGCGAGCCGTTCCGGTTGGTGACCGGCCGCAAGGTCGAGGACATCGAGGAGTGCGCGACCTGCGCGATTCGTCATTTCTGCGGCTCGCCCTGTCCGGCCGAAGCGCATGAAATGAACGGCGGCATGGAGAAAAAGGGCGCGTTCTGCGACTTCTACAAGGAGCAGACCCGCTACGCCCTGCGCCTGATCGCCGACGGTCGCCACGAAGACTTTTTGTGGGACGGCTGGGACGAAGGCGCGCAAACCGCGTGCAGCATCGGCGCGGCCTGAGCCATTGGGGCGGCGCGGAAACGCCGCCCCTTTTTTTCCGCCGGCTTGACCTTTTTCTCGCGTGTTCGTAATTTGTTCGCGTTAGGGGGAGATGGCGATGAAACTCTATTGGGCTCCGCAAACCCGCGCCCTGCGCGTGCTCTGGCTGCTGGAGGAGATTGGCCGCCCCTACGAGCTGCACAAACTCGATTTGCGCGCTGGGGCGCACCACACCCCCGCCTTCCACGCCATCAACCCTATGGAAAAAGTGCCGGCGCTGCAGGACGGCGCCGCGACGGTCGCCGAATCCGGCGCGATCTTCGCCTATCTCGTGGAAAAATTCCCCGATTCCGGCCTCGCGCCTCCCGTCGGCGACCCGTCGCGCGGAAAATTCTGGCAATGGCTGTTCTTCGCCAGCGCCAATATCGAGGCCGCCATGACCGAAAAGGCGGCGCAGGTGAAGCTGCCGGAGACGGCGGCGGGCTGGGGCTCGGCCGCGCGGGTCTTCGCTGTCGTCGAGGAGCAGCTCGCCGCGACGCCTTATATTCTTGGCGAGACGTTTTCCGCCGCCGACGTCATGCTCGCCTCGAACCTGAATTACGTCCTAAAACTCTTGAAAATGTTCGAAACGCGCCCGGCGTTCGACGCCTATCTGGAGCGATGCCGCACGCGTCCCGCTTTCCTGCGCGCCGTCGCGCGCGATTCGCATGACGCCTGAGCGCCCTTTCCTCGGCGTCCAGTCCAGCGTCACCGGCAAGATCTGGCGCGACCGTCTCGACGAAGCCGGCCGGGCGCGGGCGCTGGCCATCGCCCAATTGTCGGGCCTGTCGGACCTGATGTCGCGCATTCTCGCCGGCCGCGACGTCGCGCCGGATGACGCGCTCGGCTTCCTCGATCCCACGCTGCGGACGCTGCTGCCCGACCCGTTCGCGCTCACCGCCATGGAGGCGGCGACCGAACGCCTCGTCTCCGCCATCCTGCGCCGCGAAACCGTGGCGATTTTCGGAGATTACGACGTGGACGGCGCCTGTTCGGCGGCGCTGCTGGCGGAATTTCTCGATTATTGCGGCACGCCGCGCCTGCTGCACATTCCAGACCGCATCACCGAGGGCTACGGCCCCAATGTCGAGGCGATTCGCGGCCTCGCCCGCCAGGGCGCCAAGCTGCTGGTCACCGTGGATTGCGGAACCACCTCCTACGAACCGTTCATCGAGGCGAAGAAGCTCGGCCTCGACGCGCTCACGCTCGACCATCATCAGGCCCCTGAAAGCCTGCCCGAGGCCGTCGTCGTCAATCCCAATCGCCAGGACGACATCTCCGGGCAGGGGGCGCTTTGTGCGGCAGGGGTGGTGTTCCTCACCCTGGTCGCGGTCAACCGCGCCCTGCGCCAGAGCGGCTACTGGCGCGAGCATCCCGAGCCCGACCTGCTGCTTGGCCTCGATCTGGTGGCGCTGGCCACGGTGGCCGACGTCGCCCCGCTCACCGGCCTCAATCGCGCCTTTGTGGTCAAGGGCCTCGCGCTGATGCGCAATCGCGCGCGTCCCGGCCTGCGCGCCCTGGCCGATGTCGCCGGCGTCAACGGCCCGCCGCGCGCGTGGCATCTCGGCTTCCAGCTCGGGCCGCGCATCAACGCGGGCGGCCGCATCGGCGACGCGGCCCTGGGCGCCAAGCTCATGCTCGAGCGCGACGATCTGCAGGCGGGCCTGATCGCCGCCGAACTCGACCGGCTCAACGGCGAGCGGCAGGTGCTGGAAAAGGCCATGGTCGAACAGGCCATGGCGCAGGCGGAGCTGACGCTGGATCCGGAGGCGGCGGCGCTGGTCGCGGGCGGCGACGACTGGCAGCCGGGCATCGTCGGCCTGGTCGCCTCGCGTCTGAAAGAGGCTTATGGCCGCCCGGCGTTTGCACTGGCGTTTTCCGGCGATCTGGCGACCGGCTCGGCGCGTTCGATTCCCGGCGTCGATCTCGGCCGCTGCGTGCGGGCGGCGGTGGAGCGCGGCCTGCTGGAGAAGGGCGGCGGCCACGCCATGGCGGCGGGCGTCACGGTCCGGCGCGACAAGCTGCCGGCGTTCCAGGCCTTTCTCGAAGAGGCGCTTGCGGCGCCGGTGGCGCAGGCGCGCAAAGGGCCGGGGCTGTCGATCGACGGGCTGCTGACGGCCGGCGCCTGCGCGCCGCGTCTGGTCGAGGAGATGGAGAAGGCGGGTCCGTTCGGCTCCGGCAATCCCGAGCCGGTTTTCGTCCTGCCCGAACATCGAATCACGGAAGTGAATCCGTTCGGCGCGGACCACCTGCGGGTGCGGGCGCAGGCGGGCGACGGCTCGAAGCTGGAGCTGGTCAGCTTCCGTTCGGCGCAAACGACGCTGGGGCAGGCGGTGGCGCAAACGCGGGGACGGGCGCATCTGGCCTGCGCTTTGTCGCTGGATCATTGGGGCGGGCGTCCCAAGGTGTCGGCGCGTCTGGTGGACATGGCGCCGGCGTGAAACAAAAATCGAAAAGAGCGGTTTGAGGGGCTTGCGCTGGAGCCGAACCGCATCTATACACGCCCTACTTCGCGCGGCAGCGCTGCGCGGAAGCGCCCATCGTCTAGCGGTCTAGGACGTCGCCCTTTCACGGCGAAAACAGGGGTTCGATTCCCCTTGGGCGCGCCAATTCGGCGCACATTCTCATCGCCTCCACCCGGCATAGCTGCGTCCGGCGCGGCATGGTCTCACGCCGATGTCTTGCGGGTCATCCGCGCGACGCCGTCACCGCCCGCGCCAGATCGACAGGATGATCCACACCCCGCCCAGCATCGCGCCCAAAAAGCCGAACATGGCGAAATAGGACACGTCCACCGGCAACCGGCCGCCGGAGGCGGTCATCGCGATCGAGGAACCCAGGATCAGCGCGGAGGTGACCAGAGCCAGCGCAAGCCGCGCCGCGCCGCGCTCGATCTTGTCGCCGACCTCGCCGAGCTTCTCGACGTCGAGACGCAGCTTCAGATTGCTGGATTGCGCCTGCTTGACCAGCTTGCGCAAATCGGCGGGCAGGCCGCTCATCACCTCGATCATGTCGCCAAGGCCCTGCCGGCTCCGCCGCGCCAGCGTTTTCGGCGAATAGCGCGCCAAAATCAGGTCTTTCAGGAACGGCTCCGCCGTCGCCATCATGTCGAAATCCGGGTCGAGCTGGCGGCCCATGCCTTCGAGCGAAATGAACGCCTTGGTCAGCAGGGCGAGATCGGACGGCAGCGCCAGATTGTGTTCGCGCAACAGCGCCACGAGATCGTTGATCAATCGCGGCAGGTTGAGCGATTTCAGCGGGACGGAATGGACGCTGTCGATCAGCGCGTCGACGTCGGTGGTGAGCGCCTCCTCGTCCACGACGTCATGCTTGGCCCATTGCAGCAGGATGTCGACGGCGCGGCCCGGGTTGCGCTCGACAAACCCTTGCAGCAGGTCGACCAGTTCGCGCCGCCGCGCTTCCGACAGCCGGCCGACCATGCCGAAATCAATGAAGGCGACGCGGTTTCCGGGCAGGAAGAACACGTTGCCCTGGTGCGGGTCGGCGTGAAAGAAACCGTCCTCGAACACCATTTTCAGCACCGCCGCGCCGCCGCGCCGGGCGAGCAGCTTGCGGTCGAGCCCGCTGGCTTCGACGGAAGCGAGATCGCGGCCGGGAATGCCGTCGATGAATTGCTGGACGTTGAGCCGCTCCGAGGTCCAGCGCCAATAGACCTTGGGCACGACGATGGTGGGGTCGTCGGCGAAATTTTCGGCGACGCGCTCGGCGTTGCGACATTCGGCGGCGAGGTCGAGTTCGCGGCGCATGGTGCGCGAAAACTGCGCGGCGATTTCGATGGGACGGTAACGGCGGACTTCGTCGATGCGCGACTCCGCGATTTCGGCGAGGCGCTTCAGCAGGCGCAGGTCGGCCTCCACCACCTTCCGCACGCCGGGGCGCCTGATCTTCAGCACCACGCGCGCGCCGGTTTTCAGCCGCGCCAGATGCACCTGCGACAGCGACGCGGCGCCGACCGGCGTGGGATCGACCTCGGCGAACAGCTCTTCAAGCGGCGCGCCCAAATCCTGTTCGAGCACGGCTTTTAACGTGTCGAACGGCAGCGGCGGCGCCCGGTCCTGCAGCTTGCAGAATTCGTCGATATAGTCCTGCGGCAGCAGGTCGATGCGCGTCGCCAGGATTTGCCCGAGCTTGACGAAGCTCGGTCCCATGTCCTCCAGCAGGCGGCGGATGCGCTGCGGCGGCTCCAGCCGCGCCAGTTCCTCCGGCTCGGCCCAGTGCAGCAGGCGGCCCGCGTTCTCCAGCGCCCGCCCCAGCCCGAGGCGCCGTGCGAGATCGCCGAACCCGTAGCGGATCAGCAGCGAGGTGAGGTCCTGCACCCGTCCGAGGTCTTGCGCCGCGCCGAGAACATCGAGAAGCATCAGGCCTCCGCAGCGCCGGCTTGACGGTTGGAAAGAGCAGCCATGCGTCCCCGCGACAGCGCCCGCGCGCGATCGGGAGATCGCCGGACATGGACGCGTTTTAGTCGATGGGGCGCCCCGTCGCAACCAGGTAGGGGGAGGTCGCCGGCGCTTGGGCGGCTCTCATATGTAAAGCTCAAGGTTTCACGCCGGGAAACGGCGCAAAGGCGCCCTCGACAGGCGTCATCGGCAGGGGCGGCGCGGCGAAAACAGGCGAAAATGCGTGGAGGACGGCCAGATTTCCCGGTTTGCGACGGCGGATTGGGCGGCCCGGTCCGCAACGGCCGCCTCGTTCAGGGCGCCCTCCCCAGAGTTTTCTCCCCATTCTCTCCCTTTATCGACATTAATTTGAGCATAAAACTTGCCTTTCCCGTCAAGACTGTGCGACGAGACGGCGCAATCGTAAGCGTGTCTTGACTTTCAGACGTCTTGAGCGTCGCCGGGCCTCGCTTTACTTTGCGGAGCTTTTTCAAAGCGATGCTTGTGGTGTTTTCAACTCTCGACCTTGAACCGCGCCCCGCCCGGGAGGCTGTCGCCGCCCTGGCCCGGGTTGGTTTGAAACCAGGAATGTCCAGATGAGTCTGAGCGAAACGGCGCCGTCCCTTCAGCCGAGCCCCTGTTTCGAGCCGGAGATCGGCCCGCGTCGCTACGACATGGCGGTCGCCCTCGTCCTCGCCGCCGCCGTGCTGCGACTGATTCTGTCCGCCCTGGGGATGCCCTTCGTCTTCGTGACCTTCTACCCCGCCGTCATGCTGGCGGCGCTGTCCGGCGGCATGCTTGCGGGACTGCTGGCGACCATTCTATCGGTGGCCATCGCCGGCGCTTTCTGGATCGAGCCGGTCGGGGCGCTGATCGCGCCGCCGCCGTTCAACGGGCTGGGGGTGGCGATCTTCGTCGTCAACGGCTTTCTCGTGTCCTGGGGCGCCGAAAAAGTTCAGCAGTCGCAACTGAAGCGGCGGCGCGTCGAGGACGTCCGGCGCGTCGAGCTTGAACGGCTGGTCGCGGAACGCACGCTTGAACTGTCGAAGCAAATTGTCGAACGCGAGGCCGCCGAAGCGCGGATGCAGCTCGCTCTGGAAGCCACCGAATCCGGGATCTGGGAATGGACCCTCGCGACTGGCCGCAACGTCTGGTCGGACAACGTCTGGGGCCTGTTCGATCTCGAAGCGACGGGCCGAGAGGCGTCCTATGAGCTGTGGGAGCAATCGGTCCATCCCGACGACCGCGCGCGGGTCGCGCAATTGATCGGCGCCGAGGCGGCGGCGGGCCGGGAGTTCGAGACGTCGTGGCGGGTCAACACGCCCGCCGGCGCGCCGGAACGCTGGCTGCTGTCGCGCGGGCGCCCGCTGATGGGCGCCGGCGGCAAGCCGGAACGCTATATCGGCATCGTCCTCGACATCACCGAGCGCAAGCGGGCGGTCGACGTCGCCGAACGCAAGCGGGCGGAGGCGGCGCTGCGCGAGAGCGAGGAACGGTTCCAGGCGTTATTCGAAACCATGCCGGACGGGTGCGCCTATGGCCGGATGGTTTATGACGAAACCGGCCAACCCGTCGATTTCATTCCGCTCGCCGCCAACTCCGCCTTCGACCGGCAGAGCGGCGTGGACAGCGTCGTCGGCAAACGCGTGACGCAAGCGCTGCCGCAAATGCGCGAGGCCTTGCCGAGGCTGATCGAAACCTTCGGCCGGGTCGCGCGGAGCGGGCGGCCGGAGCGGTTCACCATCGAGTTCAAGCCGACCGCGCGTTGGCTCAATATCTCCGTTTGCTGCCCCGGCCCCGATCATTTCGTGGCGATCTTCGACGACATCACCGAGCGCAAGCAGGCGGAAGACGCCTTGCAGTCGAGCGAAAAACGGCTGAAGGCGTTCCTCGACAACAGCGCCCTGGTCGCCTGGCTCAAGGACGAAAACGGCCGTTACGTCTTCATGAGCGAAAATTTTCGACGGCATGCCGGGCTGCGGCTGGAAGACGCCCTCGACAAGACCGATTTCGACCTGTTCCCGCCCGCCGTCGCCGAAGCCTGCAAGGCAAGCGATCTTGCGGCCCTCGCGGCGGAAGCGCCGATCGAATCGCTCGAAGCCATGCCGAAAGCCGACGGCAGCCTCGGCTGGTGGCTCAACAACAAATTCACCTATCTGGATTCGTCGGGGCGGCGCTATGTCGGCGGCCTCGGCGTGGACATCGCCGCGCGCGTCGAGGCCGAAGCGGCGCTGCGCAAGAGCGAACAGCGGTTGCAGCGTTTCTATAATTCGGGGCTGCTGGGTCTGTTCTACTGGAACAGGAACGGCCTGGTCGTCGACGCCAACGACAAGTTCCTGGAGATGACCGGTTACCAGCGCGGCGATCTGGCGGCCGGACGGATCGATTGGCGGCGCATGGTTCCGCCGGAGTTCGAAAACCTCAACGAGCAGTCCTATGCGGAACTTATGGCGCTCGGCGCCAATTCCGCGCCGTTCGAACAGGAATATGTCCGCAAGGACGGCTCGCGTCTTCCCGTCCTGATCGCCGCCGCCATGCTCGACGAGTCGCGATACGACGGCGTGTCCTTCGTCGTCGACATCACCGAGCGCAGGCAGGCCCAGGAGGCGCTGGTTCTCGCCAAGGCCGAAGCCGAGCGCGCCAATATCGCCAAGTCGAAATTCCTCGCCGCCGCCAGCCATGACTTGCGTCAGCCGCTGCAATCGCTCACGGCGTTGCTGCGCGTCATCGAGGTGCAGATCGCCAACCGGCAGGCCCCCAACCGCGCCATGGAGAAGGCGCAGGACGCCGTGAACAGCCTGAACGGCCTGTTGCGGGGGATTCTCGACATCGCCCGGCTCGACGCCGGCGTCGTCGAACCCGTCAAGACCAGCGTCGATCTGCGTGAAATGCTGACGCGGCTGGCGGACGAGTACGGCGCCCGCGCGGCGGAAACCGGCCTCGCGCTGCGCTTTGCGCCCCGCGCCCTGCGCATCCACACCGACCCCACTTTGTTGGAGCGGATCGTTCGCAACCTGATCGAGAATGCGCTGCGCTACACCCGCTCCGGCGGCGTTCTCATTGGCCTGCGCCGCCGCGGCGCCCATGTCCGGCTTGACGTCATCGACACCGGCGTCGGAATTCCCGCCGACAAGCAAGGCGAGATTTTCCAGGAATTCCATCAGCTCAACAATCCCGGGCGCGACGCCAGCCGGGGCCTGGGCCTGGGCCTCGCCATCGTCGCGCGCCTCGCCAGGCTGCTCGACGTGGAGGTGGCCGTCAGCTCGCGCCTCGGGCGCGGCACGCGCTTTTCGCTTTTGCTGCCGCTGGAGCGGACCACGCCGGCCGCCGTCGAAGCCCGGCGGGCTGTCGTCGGTCCGGGCGGCCGCATTCTCGTCATCGACGACGACGAGGCGGTGCGCGAGGCGCATGAAATCTTGCTGCAATGTATGGGCTACGAGGTCCGCAGCGCCGACACCGGCGAAAGGGCGCTGGCGCTGGCCGAACGGGAACAGTGGAGATTCGACGCCATTCTCGCCGATTACCGGCTTGGCGCCGGCTTGACCGGCACGGAGACCGCGACGGAAATCTCCCGCCGCGCCGGCTTCGCCATTCCCACCGTGATTCTGACCGGCGACACGGCGGTCGAGCCGATTCTGGAGGTCGCCGCCACCGACTTCGTCATGCTGCACAAGCCGGCCGATCCCGACGAACTGCTGGAAATCCTGGCGTCGTTGTCCTCGGGCCAAGCCCGCTCGGGACACAGGGCGCGAAGCCCATGCCGCGCTCTGTCGTGAACCGCCGGCGCGGCGCGATCAAGCGGGCGAAGACGGCGGCGGCTTGCCTTCTCGCCGCCGCCGTGGAATGACGCCACGCAAGCTATTGCGCGCAGGAGCCATTGCATGACCTTCTGGTTGGACATCGCGGCCTTCGCCTTGAAGGCCCTTCTCATCGTCGCGGCGTTCGGCGCCGTCGTCGGCCTCGTCGCCTCGCTGAAGCGCCGCGATTCCGCGCGCGATTGCGAGATCGAGGTCCGCTCGCTCAACGCGCGCTACGATCGGATGCGCGACGATCTCGACGAGGAAATCCTCGACAAGAAGGAGCGAAAAGCCCTCGCCAAAGCCCGCAAGCGCGAGGCCAACGCCCGCAAGCGCGCGGCGTCCGGCGCGGAAAACGCCGACAAGAAGCGCATCTTCGTTCTGGCCTTCAAGGGCGACCCGATGGCGACCTCGGTCGAGCGCCTCTCGCAGGAAATCGACGCCGTGCTCACCGTCGCCCGGCCGGAGACCGACGAAGTCGTGCTGCGCCTCAACAGCCCCGGCGGCACGGTCACCGGCTACGGCCTCGCCGCCGCCGAAATCGGCCGGTTCCGCGCGCGCAAAATCAAGGTCACCGTCTGCGTCGATCAGGTGGCGGCGAGCGGCGGCTACATGATGGCTTGCGCCGGCGACAGGATCGTCGCGGCGCCGTTCGCGCTGGTCGGCTCCATCGGCGTGGTGGCGCAGACGCCCAATCTCCACCGCTTTCTCAAGAAAAACGACATCGACTACGAGGAGCTGACGGCGGGCGAATTCAAGCGCTCCATTTCGGTGTTCGGCGAGATCACGCCGGCTGGCCGCGAGCACGCCATCGGCAAGATCGACGACATCCACGCGGCCTTCAAGGCTTTCGTCGCGTCGCGCCGGCCGGGCGTCGATCTGGCCAAGGTCGCCAATGGCGACGTGTGGCTGGGCGGCGAGGCCGTGGGCCTCGGCCTGGTGGACGCGCTCGCCACCGGCGACGAATGGCTGTTCGGTTTGAAGGACGAAGCGCGCCTGTTCGAGGTGACGATCGCCGCGCGCAAGACGCTGCTGCAACAGGCGCTCGGCCGGCTCGGTTTCGACGAGGCCTCGGCGCTGGCCCCGCAGGGGGCGGCGATCGCCGGCGCGCTGGCCCAGGCTTTCGGCGCGGCGCGGCGCGGCTGACCGCGCGAATCCCGAATCGGGGCGGCCCGTGCTCCGCCCCGAATGTTGCGCCGCACACATTTCATCTGCCGAAGACTTGCCAAGCTTATGCGGCGGGCCGCGCGCCCGTCTCCAGGCCGCTTGCGTAGTCATGCGGAGGCGCGCCGCAGCGTCCGCGCCAAAAATGCGAGTGTTTCCGATCCGGTTTCCGTGGAATGACGCTGCGCCCGCGCGCAAGCTGCTCGGGAGGTCGGAGAATAATGTAAATTAAATTAGCCGATTCTTGACAATTTATTCCCCGCTATTTAAATTGATGGAAATTAAATACTGAACCGGTGGCTTTGGTCACCAGGACTGCGGCAGCTTACGCGCTTTATTTGCGTCGGGCCGCCAAGGCCAAATTCCCCGTCACCGCAGCGCAAGAGCCACTGGATGACGAAACCTTCCGATTTAATTCAGTTTCGCAACGCATCCACCGCGCCGCTTTGCGACTGTCCCGATCCGCTTGCGGCCGACCGCGCCGACCGCTGGCATGTGGTCTATACGCAGGCCCATGCCGAGGCGATGGCGCGCCGCCATCTGCAAGAGCAAGGCTTCAAGGCCTTTCTGCCGCGCTTCGTCAAAAACGTGCGGCACGCGCGTCAGGTCCGCAAAGTGTATGCGCCGCTGTTCCCGCGCTATCTGTTCGTCGCCTTCGACCCCGGCTTCCGCCCGTGGCGCGCCATCAATTGCACGCGCGGCGTGACCTGCCTGTTGACGCAGGATGGCGCGCCCGCCGCGATCGCCTCCGACATCGTCGATGCGCTGCTGGCGCGCAGCGGCCCCGACGAGATCGTGCGCTTTTTCGATCTGCGCCCCGGCCAGCAGGTGCGCGTGCTCACCGGCCCCTTCGCCGAACAGGTCGCCGTGCTCGAACGCCTGTCGAGCCACGAGCGGGTGCGGGTGTTGCTGGACATGGCGCACCGGAAAATCCCGCTCGATCTGGTGCAGGACGCCGTCTCGCCCCTCTGACGACACGCCCGGAACCGCCATCGTCCGCGCGCTTTTTGCGCGCGGCCGTCACGGAGCTCGCCCATGACAATCCAATCCATCGACAGCTCGCGCCTCGTCGTCGAACCGTCGCTGCGCGCCTGGGACGGCCCCGATCGGTCGTCGAGCGAGCGGACGGCGCGGGTCTCGCGCCCGAGCCAGCTGTTTTGGGCATTCGCGGCGTCCCCGCCACCCATGGCGGTTTCGAGACCTATGACGGCGCGTTCGGCGAGGCGGCGGCGCTCGACGCGCTGCTCGGCGAAGCGTCGCCCGCGATCGAGATCATCGACGTCGCCGCCAACCGCCTGATCGCGTCGGCGCGCGTCGGCTGCGACATGGCGGGATCGCTGCGCGCCGCGTTGGAAAACGTGCTCTCCCAAACCGGCGCGCTGATCGCGGCGGCGGTCGCGGGGCGGGGATCGTCGTCGGCGCTGGAGCGCGCTGCGGTCCCGCGCGCCGGCTGCCTGCGGGTCGCCCGCTTCGTTTCGGCCGAGCTGGCGCGCGGCCTGCGCCGCCGCCTCTACCACATCACCCATTACGCGCCGCATTGGCGCGTCGGCTGGCGGGTGGCGGACGGCCCCGACGTCATCGACCTGCGCGCCCATCCCGCGACGGGTTGGACCGACCTGCCGGACGACGGCTTCCATTTCTGCGCCGACCCGTTTCCGTTCATCTGGCGCGGCCGCGCCTTTCTGTTCGTCGAGGATTACGACCACCGCGTCGGGCGCGGCGTGATCTCGGTCGCGGAATTCGACAGGTCCGGGCCGAGATCGGCGCCGCAGCCGGTCCTGAGCGCCGCCACGCATCTGTCCTATCCCTTCGTGTTCGAGCATGAGGGCGAGGTCTGGATGGTTCCCGAATCCGGCGCCGCGCGCTGCATCGACCTGTTTCGCGCCGAAAACTTCCCCTTTGGATGGCGCTGCGAGGCCCGGCTGGTCGCCGATGTGGTGGCGAGCGACGCCACGCTGTTCCGGCGCGGCGATCTCTGGTGGATGATGGCGACCGTGCGCGCCGACGGCGGGTCGTTTTCCGACTCGCTGCATCTGTGGTCGGCGCCGAGGCCGCAGGGGCCGTGGACGCCGCATCGGCGCAATCCGGTGCTGATCGACGCCGGCGCCGCGCGCCCGGCGGGCCGAATGGTCGAGCGCGGCGGGCGGCTGATCCGGCCGGTGCAGGATTGCCGCGCCGGCTATGGCGCGGCGCTCGCTCTCGCGGTCGTCACGCGGCTGGACGCGCAAGGCTTCGAGCAGCGGGTCGAGACGATCCTGCGCCCCGGCCCGCTGTGGCCCGGCCGGCGGCTGCACACGCTCAATCGCGCCGGCTGGCTGGAATGCGTCGACGGCTCCGCGCATTCGCTCAAGGCGGCGGCGCTCTGGCGCGGCGCGCGCGCCCGACGGGGCGGAGGCGGCGCAAGCCTCCGCCTGGATTTCGCGCGGCGCGGACCCGTCCGGTCGGCGGCGCGGCCCTTGAGAGAGTGAGGCGCTCCCATGAAAGCTGGAGACTGGGTCGAGGTGCGGCCCCTGCACGAAATCCTTGCGACGCTCGACAGCCGGGCCAGTCTGGAGGCCTTGCCCTTCATGCCGGAAATGGTCCGGTATTGCGGGACGCGCTTCACCGTCTGGAAGTCGGCGCACAAGACCTGCGATCCCACCGGCGCCACGGACATGCGCCGCATGAAGGACGCCGTGCATGGCGAAATGCGCTGTAGCGGCGAGGCGCATGGCGGCTGCGAAGCGCGCTGCCTGATCTTCTGGAAGGAGGCCTGGCTGAAGCCCGCCGGGCTTGACGCGGGGGCCGCCCGCGCCGAGGCCGGCGCGATCGGGCTGCTGATGGAGGGCGCCCGCGCCCCGGCCTTCCCGGACGGCTCGCCGCGCTTCCGTTGCCAATCGACCGAGATCGCGCCGGCGACGACGCCGCTGTCGCCGACGCGGCTCAATCAATATCTGGACGACATCGCCACCGGCAACGCCAGCGCCGCTCAGGTCGGCGCCCGCGTCTCCGTCGCCGCCCTGACCGGAATGCTCAAGCGCCTCTCGCCCCGCGGCGATGCCCCGCCGCGGCCGAGCCGGCGCCGGCTCCGGCCAGCTATGAACCGCTCGGCTTGCAGCCCGGCGAACTGGTGGAGGTGCGGCCCGCCGAGGACATCATGCGGACGCTGAACCGCGACTGGAAAAATCGCGGTCTGGTGTTCGAGCGCGAAATGCTGAAATATTGCGGCGGCCAGTTTCGCGTGCTCGGCCGCGTTCGCCGGCAAATCGACGAAAACACCGGGCGCATGCTGACGTTCCGCAATGGATGCGTCATTCTCGACGGGCTCTACTGCACGGGACTCGGCAAAAGGTCGCGGCTGTTTTGCCCCCGCGCGCCCTATTATTACTGGCGCGAAGACTGGTTGCGACGCGCCGACCCTGACGCTTGCCTTCGGCGGGTGAACGCGTGAGCGCGCCCTCGGTTCCGCTGGACGGCCTTGCGTCGCAGGCCATCCGGCCCGCCGATCCCTCGCCGTTCGTGGTGCAGGCCACCCGCGATTTCGCCATCGCGGCCCCGGTCTGGTCCGAGCTCGATCCCGCCGGCTCGGCGTTCCAGACGCAGGAGTGGATCAAGCCCTGGTTCATGACGCTGGGCGTCCCGAGCGGCGCCGAACCTTTGTTCGTGACGGCGCGCGCCCGCGCCACCGGGCGGCCGGTGGCGTTTTTCGTCCTGTGTGTGCGGCGGCGCTGGGGCGTGCGGATCGCCGAATTTCCCGATTTTGGCGTCAGCGACTACAACATGCCGATCTGCGCGCCCGATCTCGCCGTGACCGACGCGGAGCTGGCGGCGCTGTGGGTTGGCGTGCGCGACGCGGTCCCCGGCGTGGATGTGTTCTGGTTCGACAAAATGCCGGAGGCGCTGTACGGCCGGCCGGTTCCGTTCGCCCGTCTCGGCTGGATGGCGCCGATCGACCTGCGCTGCTGGACCCTCGAATTGCCGGCCAGCCGCGCGCTCTACGACTCCCAGTCGCTCAAGGCCAAGGACCGCAAGGAGCACAAGCGCAAGCGGCGCAATCTCGTCGAACGGCTCGGCGAATTGCAACTGGTCGAGGCGGCGACGCGCGAGCAGGCGCAGGCGTTCTATCGCGCGCTCAAGGCGATGCGCGCCGAACGGTTCCGACGGCAGGGTCGGCGCGACCTGCTCCGCATCCGGCGCTTCGCGCGGTTCTACGAGACTTTGGTCCTGACGGGATGGCCGGGGCGCGGGGCCGCGACGTCTATGTCTTCCTCGATCCGAACGCGGGCGCCGACATGCGCGATAGCCTGGCCTGGCTGGTGATCTTCACGGGCGCGCTAAAAATGTCGTCGGCGCGCCGGATCGTGGTCATCGCCCCCTGTCTGCGCCGCGCCGGCGAGGCGGGGGAAGAGGCGAGGGACGACGTCTCCCCGGCCCATGTCGCGCGGCTGCTGCGGGCGGTCGGCTGCGATCGCGTCGTCATCGAGGCGGACGACGCGGCCCATTCCGGCGCCCCGCCCGGCCGCCGTCCTCGCGCGGCCCAACAACGTTAATACGCGCAAGAGCCTTATGGCGTTCCAGCGCGTTAAGTGGCCCAGGGAGGGGCGCGATGTCGCAAGCGCCGGACGTTTGGAACTTCGCCACCCATGAGGTGACCAATCAGCCGGCGCCGCTGGCCGACGTCAACCTGTTCTCCGGCGATTCCGCGCTGCGCGAGGGCGTCGCCCGCGAGGGCGCGGCGGCGGGGCTGGCCGAAATGGAGGCGTTCGGCGCCGCCTGCGGAAGCGAGGCGCGCCTCGAACTGGGCCGGCTGGCCAACGCCATCCCGCCGCAGCTCGCCACCCACGACCGCTATGGCCAGCGCATCGACGTCGTCAGCTATCACCCGGCCTATCACGCGCTGATGCGCGGCGCGATCGAAGCCGGCCTGCACGCCGCGCCCTGGCGCGCGCCCGGCCCCGGCGCCCATGTCGCGCGCGCCGCGCGCTTCTACGTGCAGACCCAGGTCGAGGCGGGCCATCTCTGCCCGATCACCATGACGTTCGCCTGCGTGCCGGTGATCGCGCGGGAGCCGGGGCTGGCGGCGCTGTGGCTGCCGAAAATCCTGTCCGACCGCTATGACGCCCGCGACCTGCCGCTGTCGCAAAAGCATGGCGCGACCGTCGGCATGGCGATCACCGAGAAGCAGGGCGGCTCCGACGTCCGCGCCAACGCCACCACGGCCACGCCGACCGGCGACGGCGAGAGCTGGCGGCTGGTCGGGCACAAATACTTCGTCTCCGCGCCGATGAGCGATGCGTTTCTGGTGCTGGCGCAAGCCGAGCCGGCGGGCGGCTCGGCCGGGGGCCTCACCTGTTTCCTGATGCCGCGCTGGCTGGAGGAGACGCGCAATTTTTTCGAAATCGTGCGGCTCAAGCCGAAAATGGGCAATGTGTCCAACGCCACCGCCGAAATCGAGCTGCGCGGCGCGCTGGCGTGGCGCATCGGCGCCGAAGGGCGCGGCCTCGCCGCCATTCTCGGCGCGGTGGCGATGACGCGGTTCGATTGCATGGTCGGCTCCGCCGCGGGCATGCGCGCGGCGCTGGCGCAGGCGCTCGATCATTGCCGCCAGCGCATGGCGTTCGGCCGCGCGCTGGCGGACCAGCCGCTGATGGCCGTCACGCTCGCCGATCTCGCTCTGGAAGCCGAAGCGGCGCTCGCGCTGGTTTTGCGCGTGGCGCGGGCGCTCGACGCCTCCGACAATCCCGCCGAGGCGGCGCTGGCGCGCGCCGCCGTTCCGCTCGGCAAATATTGGCTGTGCAAGCGCGCCCCCGGCCTCGCGTCCGAGGCGATGGAATGTATCGGCGGCTCCGGCTTCATCGAGGACGGCCCGATGCCGCGCCTCTATCGCGAGGCGCCGGTCAATGCGATCTGGGAGGGCAGCGGCAACATCCAGTGCCTCGACCTGCTGCGCGCCTTCTCCCGCCAGCCCGAGACGGCGGAGGCGCTGCTCGGCGAGATCGAACAGGCGCGCGGCGTGGACGGCGGCTTCGACCGCGAGGCGGCGGCGCTGCGGGCGGAGTTCGCCGCCTGGGCCGCTTGCCCCGAAGGCCAGGCCCGCGCCGTGGCCGAGCGACTCGCCTGCGCGTTGCAGGCCAGCCTGATGCTGCGCGGCGCGCCTTCCGCCGTGGCGCAGGCCTTTTGCCGGTCCCGCCTCGGCAACGCCGGCGGCCGGCTTTACGGCGCCCTGGCGGCGGACGCCGATCTCGACGCGATCCTGACGCGGGCGGCGCCGCGCTGAACCATCAAGGCGAAAACCCGGCTAAATTACGTGTAACCTTCTGATAAAAATCCTAAATTTCGCCAAAGCCCCTCTCTATGGCTTGCGATGCGCCCGACGCCGCGCGCGGCGGCTCGATCCCGCTTTCGCGCGGCTCGGGCGTCGCTCAAGCGGTCAAAAGAGAGGACCTCATGCGAAAAATGCTCGTTTCCGCCCTTTGCCTGTTTGGCGTCGGACAGGCCCAGGCGGCCGACCTGCCGTCGAACAAGGCGCCGCCGCCGCCGGCGTTCACCTCCGCGCCCGTGGTCTTCAGCTGGACCGGATTTTACGCCGGCGTCGAGGGCGGCGCCGATTTCATGCGCCGGCAGGGCGTCGTGACCAATCCGGCGCTGGCGACCACCACGCCGTACCGCATGAACGGCGTCGGCGGCGCGCTCGGCGGCATGATCGGCTACAATCAGCAACTCGGCCCGATGGTGGTCGGCGTCGAGGCCAATGGCGACGGCGTGATCGGCGGATCGCGCACGACCAATGTCAGGGACGCGACGGGCGCCGTCTACGGCGTCAACGCGCGGCACAACTATGACGCCGATCTGCGGGGACGGCTCGGCTTCGCCCTCGACCGCGCGCTGATCTTCGCGGCGGGCGGCGTCGCCTTCGGCGACGTCAAGACCACCATGACCGGCGCCGCCCCGACCATGATGAACGCCAACGCCAACCGCGTCGGCTGGACCCTCGGCGGCGGCGTGGAATACGCCTTCACCGACCATGTCATCGGCCGCGCCGAATATCGCTTCACGGATCTGGGAACGGCGACGACCACGAACGCTGCGACCGGCGTGTCCGACAAGGTGCGCTACGATTCCAATTCGGCCATGTTCGGCCTGATGTACAAGTTCGGCGGGCCGTGAAGGTCTAGCGCGCCTCCTTACTGTGCAGGCAGGCCACCTTGGCGTATTCGCGATCCGGCGCCGGCTTGAGCGCGTTGCGCGCCAGCGCCTCCTGCGCCAGCGCGCCGCAATTGTTCGCCGTGCGCGCCTGCCCGCCGTTCACCACCTGAAGGGCGTTGGTTTCCCGGCAATCGGCGGGCGCGGTGGCGATCGAGCAGATCAGGATCACGATGGACAGCATGAGCGCCTCGCGGCGAAGGGAGACGCGCGACCGCCGCGCGTCTCCTTGGGAACGTGGTCATTCCTGCTCGACGGCGAACACGGTGAGGCTGCCGCCGAGCGAGGTGTAGTTGCTCAAGGCCGCGTAGCCGCCGACCGCGCCGAGACCCGCATGGGGATCGGCCAGCCCGGCGGCGAGGCCGATGCCGGCCCAGCCGCCGATTCCCGACAGCACCGCCACATATTGCCGGCCCTTGTGCTGATAGGTCATCACATTGCCGATAATGCCCGACGGGGTCTTGTACTTGTACAGCTCCTTGCCGGTCTTGGCGTCCACCGCCTTCAGATAGCCTTCCAGCGTGCCGTAGAACACCAGATCCCCGGCGGTGGCCAGCGCCCCGGACCAGACCGAGAAGCGTTCGGGATTGGACCAGACGATCTTGCCCTTGGTCGCGTCCCAGGCGATGAAATTGCCCATGTTCGCCTGGCCCTCGGGCGGATACATCGACAGGGTCGCGCCGACATAGGGCTGCCCCGGCGTGTACGCCACCCGGAACGGCTCGTAATCCATGCAGACATGGTTTGTCGGCACGTAGAACAGCTTGGTTTCCGGCGACCACGCCGCCGGCTGCTGGTCCTTGGAGCCGAGCGCCGCCGGGCAGACGCCCTTGGTGTTGGCGTCTTCCCCGTTCGCTTCGGTGGAATATTGCTTCACCCCCTCGGGCCGTCCGTAATTGGGGCTGCTCTTGTCCATCTCGACCTTGGTCGCCCAGTTGACGGAGGGGTCGAATTTTTCCGCCACCAGCAATTCGCCGTTGGTCCGGTCGAGCGTGTAGCCGAAACCGTTGCGGTCGAAATGCACCAGGGTCTTGACGGTCTTTCCGCCCATGTCCTGATCGGCGAGAATGCTCTCGTTGACCGCGTCATAGTCCCATTGGTCGTGCGGGGTGAGCTGATAGACCCATTTGGCCTCGCCGGTGTCGGCGTCGCGCGCGAAGATCGAGGTCGACCATTTGTTGTCGCCGGGCCGCTGCTTCGGGTTCCAGGTCGAGGGATTGCTGGTGCCGTAATAGATCAGGTTGACCTGCGGATCGTAAGAGAACCAGCCCCAGACGGCGCCGCCGCCGATCTTCCACTGGTCGCCTTCCCAGGTCTTCAGGCTGGAATCCTTGCCGATCGGCTTGCCCAGCATGGTGGTCTTTTCGGGATCGACCAGCATGTCCTTGTCCGGGCCGGTCGAATAGGCGCGCCAGATCTGCTTGCCCGAATTGACGTCATAGGCGGTGATCGCGCCGCGCACGCCGAACTCGCCGCCGGAATTGCCGACGAACACCTTGTCCTTGATCACCAGCGGCGCGGCGGTGCCGGTCTCGCCCTTGGCGGGGTCGCCGTTTTTCGCCGACCAGACCTGCTTGCCGGACTTGGCGTCGAGCGCGACCAGCGTGGTGTCGGCCTGATAGAGGAAGATCTTGCCGTCGCTGAAGGCGAGGCCGCGATTGACGGTGTCGCAACACATCACGGGAATGACGTTGGCGTCCTGTTTCGGCTCGTATTTCCACAGGATCTTGCCGTCATTGTTGAGGTCGAGCGCGTAAACGATATTGGGGAAGGGGGTGTGGACATACATCACGTCCCCGATCACCAGCGGCGCGCCCTCATGCCCGCGCAGCACGCCGGTCGAGAAGCTCCACACCGGCGCGAGCCGGTTGGCGTTGCTCGTGTTGATCTGCTTGAGCGTGGAATAGCGCGTATTGGCGTAGTCTTTCGCCGGCATGACCCATTGGCTGGAATCGCGGCTCATCTGTTCTATCGACTGTTTGGAGTCTTGTTTTGTTTCTTGTTTCGTCTCTTGTTTCGTTTCTTGCGCCCATACGCCTTGCGTCGCGCAAAGCGCCAGGATGGAAGTCGAAACGGCCAGCAGCTTAGTCACATGCGCCTCCCCAGGGTTGACGCCGGCGGCGGGCGGGAAAGCAGGTTCAAGCTGCGGCGCCCATATGCGGATGAGAAAGGCCCCGGCGTTCGCGTGGCGGGATCGTCGCGTCGCGTGAGCGCCGTCCCGCCTTCTTTCGCTTGCGTCAATAACGCCGGGGACGCGCTCCGGTTCACCCGAATCCGCCTTAACTCCTTCTAAAGTGTGACGCTTTTCATTTCGGCCAAATAGCTGCGGGTGCGCCGTTCCGCCCAGAGGTCCATGATCGAGCCGATGTCCAGCGCCACGCCTCCGGCGGCGCGGATGGCGTCGCAATAGGCCTTGCCGCACGGGCCGGCGCCCACCAGACTCAGCCCGGCGAAATCGCCCCGGTGGATTTCCTCCAGCACCGCCTCGAACACGTCGGGAAAATGCGGCGGCCGCCGCTCCCAGCCGTCGCGTTCGGCGGCGAACTTGTATTCGGTGGGCACGCGCCGGACCCGCAAAAACTTGTCGGGAAAACGCGCGGCGAACCGCGCCTGAAGATCGTTGCCGCTGATGATGTTGACCTGCGCGGCGCGCGACACGCATTGCTTGAGAACCCCGGCCGTCTCCAGTTCGCCATGCACGGCGGTGGTGGCGAGGATTTGCCCCGGCGCCAGCAGGGGCGCGGCCAGATGGGCGAGCACGCCCCATTCGACCGCGCTGATCGCCTCCTTCTCGGCCTGGGTCAGGCGCCCGCCCTTGGCGCCCAGCCGCGACAGGCGTGCGCGGGCGTCGTCGAGATCGCTCCATTTTCGGGGGGAAAGCCCGACCACGTCGGCGTTGCGGATCGCGTGGACGAGATAGGCCCGCAAAGTGTCGAACCCATGCGTCGGCTTGGCGTGGGGGCCGAAGAAATTGCCCATCCAATGCGCGAAGCGGGTCGGATGAATGAGATCTGGATAACCGAGCAGAACGGCTTCGCCATCGCCCAACCGAATGAGGCTGAACGGTTTTTGGGCGTCAAGCGCGTCGAGAACGCACGCCGAAACGCGCTCGATGCTGGCCATTTCAAATCCGCTGGCGACGAGCATGGCCGGACTTTTTTGGATTTCATTCCGCGCGTCAAGCAGAATGGGAGCTTTGGGCTTGTGCCGCCGCCGCATAATGTGAAACCTTCATCCGGCGCCGCGCAACGTCTCGAAACGGGACGGGGGCGTTGGGTCGGGAGCGCCTCGGAAAGCGTCGCTGGAATGAACGGCAACATCGCGTTGATTGGCTTTGTCGAGACCTGCGCCTCGGGGCCGGGCTATATCGTGGTGTCCGGATGGGCCGCCACCGCCGAAAAAGAGCGGCTGCGGCGCCTGTTGCTGACGATCGAGGGCGTCGGCGAGGCGTCGATCACGCGGTTCCATTTCCGGCCGGATCTGGCGGCGGCGGGCATCGCCGGCGGCTATGCCGGCTTTGAACGTGTGATCCTGACCATGGGGGAGGCCCCGGAGAGGCCGGCGATCCACGCGATCACCCCCGGCGGCGCGGTCCCGCTGGTCGGCGCCGGCACGCGCTTTGTCCCATTCGAGCCGCGCGGCGCGCTCGACCTCGCCGATGAGCAGGACCTGTCCGGCTGGCTGGTCGATCCCGGCCTGGTCGCGGAGGACGCGGGCGCCGCGCGCCTGCGCATCGACGGCCGCCATGAATTGCCGGTGCGCCTGAACCTGCGGCGCGACGATCTCGCCATCGACTTTGGCGGCGACGACCCCCTGTTCGGCTTCCATGTCGCGACCGCCGCGCTGCGCGACTGGCGGCTGGCGCATCCGGCCGACCCCACCGAAATCGAGCTGATGGCGGGCGAGCGCGTCGTCGCGCGCGCGCGCCTGCCGGCCCTGGACGGCGGCGCGGCGCCGCCCGCCGCGATTCAGCCGAAAACCGCCGCCGTCGGCGAATTGACGGTGGTGATGGAGGAACGGGTCCAATCCGGCGCGCATCTGTTCGTGTCGGGCTGGGTCGCCGGCGCCGACGCCAGCGCCGCGGCGCCGCCGCTGACATTTTCCGTCGAGGGCGCCGCCCCGGTCGCTGTGCTGTCGCTGGACGACCGGCCCGATCTGGCGCAGGCGGGGATCGCGGGCGGGCAGGGCGGTTTTCGGGCGCTGTTCCATTGCGAACCCGGCGCCGGGACGCCGCAAACGCTGCGCGTCGCCGGCGACGGCTGCGTGGGGATGGCCGCGCTCGACAGCGCGCAGCGATCGCCCGGCTTTCCCAAGGCGACCCTGACCGTGCAAGCGGGCGTCGGCGTGTTCGGCGAAGTCGTGGGTTTCCCGGATGAGGGACCCGGCGCCGGCTTTGAGCTGCGCATCGGCGACGTCTGCTTTCCCGTCGAGCTGAAAGGCGCGAAGGACGCCAACCGGGTTTGGAGCGCGGCGGGCGTGGCGCCGACCGAATATTGCGTTGGCGCGGCGTCGATCCTGAACGCGTTGCGGGCGGCGGGCGCCGCCGCCTTCCCGCCCGAACACATTTTCACCGCGACCCTGCATCGGCGCGGCGCGGCGGTGGTCTCCGGCGCCGGCGCCTTGTTGTCGCCGCACCAGGGCCGGCTGGAGCGCGTGTCCAACCGCAGCATTTCCGGCTGGCTGGCCGGTCATCCCGAAATTCCGGCGGAAGCCGACGTCTATCTCAACGGAATCCGCTATGCGACCGTTTGCGCCGACCGTCCGCGCGCCGATCTGATCGAGAAGAACATCGTCACGCGGGGCGGAGGCTTTCAGCTCGACATCGCCAACCCCAGCCCCTGCGACGAGCATCTGGTCGTCTCGGTCCATCCGGCGTTCCAGACCGGCGGCGTGCTCGGCTCCGACCAGGCGACGTCGCCGCCGCCGGCGGGGCCTTATGTCCACAGCGCCTATGCAGTGTCGCTGGCGGAGAAATCGCGCGGCGTCTCCATCGTCATACCCATTCACAACGCCGCCGACGATCTGGAGATCTGCCTGAAGTCGCTGTGCGACTGGACCACCTTTCCCTGTCGCGCGATCCTGATCGACGACGCCAGCACCGACCCGCGCATCGGCGAAATCCTGCGCCGGCATGAGGGGATCGCGGGAATCGAAATCCATCGCAACGCGGTCAATCTCGGCTTTACCCGAACCGTGAATCGCGGCGTCGCGCTGGCGGGCGAGGACGACGTGGTGCTGCTGAATTCCGACACGGCGCTGACGCCGCTGTGGCTGCAGGGCTTGCGCGCCGCCGCCTATAGTTCGCCGCGCGTGGCCACGGCGACGCCTTTGTCCAACAACGCCGGGGTTTTCTCCGCGCCGGAAATGAACGGCGCCAACCATATCCCCGCCGAACTTGGCGTCGAGGGCATGGCGCGGCTGGTTCAGCACTGCGCGCTGAGCGCCTATCCGCGCGTGCCGACCGGCAACGGCTATTGCCTGTACATCCGCCGCGCGTGCCTCGACGAAATCGGCGCGCTCGACGAACAGGCGTTTCCGGTCGGCTATGGCGAGGAAAACGATTTTTGCATGCGCGCCCTGCATGCCGGCTTCGAGCATGTGATGGACGACCGCACCTATGTCTATCACCGGCGCTCCGCCAGTTTCGGCGCGTCCCGCCTCGCGCATTACGAGGCGGGCATGGCGGCGCTGAAGGCGCGCTATCCCGAATATTCCCGGCTGACGGCGGTGTTCGCCGAGTCGGCGGAAATTCTCGGCGTGCGCTGGCGGCTGCGGCGCGCGCTGCAGGCGGCGGAGCGGCCGCGCCCGCGCGCCCTGTTCGTCATCTCCACAGAAACCGGCGGCACGCCGCAGACCAACCGCGACCTGATGCGCGCCCTGCGCGATCATTTCGAGCCGTGGCTGCTGCGCTGCGACGGGCGCGAGATCAAGCTGTGGCGGGTAGAGGCGGACGGAGACGTCGAAATCGAGGCCATCAGGCTGAAGGTTCCGTTGGAGCCGCTGATCCATCGCTCGGAAGAATACGATATCGCGCTGTTCGACATCCTCACCCGGCATGCCTTCGAACTCGTCCACATCCGGCATCTCGGCTGGCACGGGTTGGGGATTCAGGCGGTGTGCGAGCGGAT
The DNA here is from genome assembly GCF_900187365.1 of Rhodoblastus acidophilus. Lineage (GTDB taxonomy): Bacteria > Pseudomonadota > Alphaproteobacteria > Rhizobiales > Beijerinckiaceae > Rhodoblastus > Rhodoblastus acidophilus. Next base: position 374,774 of record NZ_FYDG01000001.1, on the reverse strand, counting down.
CGGCATCCCCTGGATCTTGTCGCTGCACGATTTCTACACAATATGTCCCTCAGTGAAATTGCTCGACGAAAACAACACGCATTGCGGCGGCGCCTGCACGCCCACGCCGGGCGAATGCGCCGTGGAACTGTGGGACCGCGTCAGCTTCCCGCCGCTCAAGAACCAGTTCGTCGCCAAATGGCAGGCGACTTTCGGGCGCCTGCTCGGCCGCGCCGACGCGCTGGTGACCACCTCGCCCCAGGCGCGCGAGATTTTCCTGCGGCGCTATCCCGCGCTGGCGGACCGCGACTTCCGGGTGATTCCCCACGGCCGCGATTTTTCGGACATGGGCCTCTACGCCGCGCCGGTCCAAGCGGCGGGACCGCTGCGAATCCTGGTTCCCGGCAATATTTCCACCGCCAAGGGCGCGGGCCTGATCGCCGCCATCGTGGCGCAGGATCAGGGCCGCACCGTCGAATTTCATGTGCTGGGGGATTTCGGACGCCTGAAGGCGCAGCCCGGCCTCGCGCTGCACGGGCGCTACGACCGCGAGGAATTTTCGCACAAGGCGCGCGCCATCCAGGCGCATGTCGGGGCGGTGTTTTCGATCTGGCCGGAAACCTATTGCCACACGCTCACCGAAATGTGGGCGTTCGGCCTGCCGGCGATCGGCGTCGACATCGGCGCGGTCGGCGAGCGGATCGCGGCGCATGGCGGCGGCTGGCTGATCGCGCCGGAGGCCGCGGCCTCGGCCGACGCCGTGCTGGCGCTGGCGCGCGGCATTCTCGCCGATCCCGGCGCATTGGCCGGCAAAATCGCCGAAGTCGCGCGTTGGCAGCAGGGGCCGGGACGGCAATATTCCACCCACGCCATGGCGTCGCGCTATCGTCAGCTTTACGCCGACGTGTTCGACCGCGCGCGCCGGCTGCGGCCCGGGGAGAACGTGCGGGGGCGCGCGAAAAAGATCGTGGAGGCGCGCCAGGCGAGCCTCGTCGAAGGTTGAAGCTTTCCGGCGCCGGTCTTGCTCGTTTGGGCGCAAGACCGACAATCCGGCCAGAACAGGAAAGGCCCGTCATGGAGACGACCACGCTCGCCAGTTTCAGGTTTCCCCGTCGCCTGACCGAGACGGCGAAGCCAGATTTCGCGCCGCAGGAGCTCGTCGATCATCTCAAGATCGACCCGTCCTATTTCCACCAGTCGTTCCGGCGCAAGTTCAAGCCCAAGCCGGCGGAAGCCGAGCCGGGCGACATCGTCAACGGCGCTCCGGCGCGCGCCCGCGCGCTCGACGTGGCCTCCGCCAGCCGCAGCGGGCCGGACCTGTTGGAGACGATGGCCGCGCTGGCCGATTTCCACAAGCTCGTCGTGCGCGAGGACGTCGAAAGCTTCGCCGCCATCGAGCCGGATTTCACGCGCTGGCGCGAGTTCCCCGGCGCCTATGTGCTGTGGACGGCGCGAATCGTCGCCGCCGCGCCGACGGGCGAAGGCGAGGCCGCGCGCCTGCGCGTCGTCCGCCAGATGGTCAGCGACGAGCGCGCCGCCGCCGCCGTGGCGGAATCGCTGGCCCTGTTCCCGCAGGTCGCCGTGGAAGGCGACGACATGATCGTCGCCTATCTCGGGGCGAGAACGCGGCGTCCCGCGCATGCGGACGGCCGATGACGTAACGGCAGGCCCAAAACGGCGTATTTTCAGCGAATTCGCGGGCGAGGACTGCAATTGACTCGCTCAAGCCGCGCCTCTACTAAATTAGGCATTGACCCGCGTAAATTTGCGCGACGACCCGGTGAAGCGGTGGAGCCTGCGATGGAACACCAGACCTTTGAGATTGCCGGCCCTGTTTTGCTGACCCCGAAAAAATTCGGCGACGCGCGCGGCTTTTTTTCTGAAACCTATAACGAGCGCGCGTTCGCGCCGCTGATCGGGGCGCAGCGCTTCGTTCAGGACAATCAATCGCTGTCCGGGCCTGTCGGCACTTTGCGCGGCCTGCATTTCCAGATCGACCCGATGGCGCAGGGCAAGCTGGTGCGGGTGGTGCGCGGCGCGATCTTCGACGTCGCGGTCGATTTGCGCCGCTCCTCGCCCACATTCGGCCAACATGTCTCGGTGATGTTGAGCGCGCAGAACTGGAGCCAGTTCTGGATTCCCGTGGGCTTCGCCCATGGCTTCTGCACGCTCGAACCAGACACCGAAGTGGTTTACAAGGTCACTGAATATTATGCGCCGGACTGCGACCGCGGCCTCGCCTTCGACGATCCCGCCCTCGGCATCGTCTGGCCCAAGCCGGCTGGCGAGTACCTGCTATCGCCCAAGGACAGAAACCATCCATCCTTGCGCGACCTGCCGGCCTGTTTCGCCTGAATCCAGTCTGTTGCGGGGAGGCATCGAATGAAAGGCATTGTCCTGGCGGGCGGCTCGGGCACGCGCCTGCACCCGGCGACTCTGGCGATCAACAAGCAATTGCTGCCGATTTACGACAAGCCGATGATCTATTATCCGATCTCGGTGCTGATGCTGGCGGGCATACGCGAGATTCTGATCATCTCGTCGCCGGAATATATCGAAAATTACCAGCGGCTGTTCGGCACGGGCGAACAGTTCGGCCTGCAGATTTCCTACAAGGTGCAGCCCCGGCCCGAGGGGCTGGCGCAGGCCTTCGTCATCGGCGCCGATTTCGTCGGGACCGATCCGGTCTGTCTGGTGCTCGGCGATAACATTTTCTTCGGCGCCGGCCTGCGCGCGGCGCTGCAGCGCGCCCGCGAACGCGGCGCCGGCGCCACCGTGTTCGGCTATCATGTCGAGGACCCCGAGCGTTACGGCGTGGTGACGCTCGACGCCGAGGGACGTCCGGTCGCCATCGTGGAAAAGCCGCAGCAGCCGGACTCGCCCTGGGCGGTCACCGGCCTGTATTTCTACGACAATTCCGTGATCGACATCGCGGCGAACCTCAAACCCTCGCCGCGCGGCGAGCTTGAGATCACCGACATCAACCGCATCTATCTCGAACGTGGCGCGCTGCAGGTCGAGCGCCTGTCCCGCGGCTACGCCTGGTTCGACACCGGGACGCACGACAGCCTGCTGGAGGCCGCCGAATTCGTCCAGGTCATCCAGAAGCGCCAGGGCATCCAGGTCGCCTGCCTGGAGGAGATCGCCTATCTCAACGGCTTCATCGACCGCGACCAATTGATCGCGCGTGGAAATCTGTTCGCCAAGACCGCCTATGGCCGCTTCCTGCTGCGCATCGCCGACGGCCGGATCTGAGGAGGAAACCATGCGGATTCTGGTGACGGGCGGCGCGGGGTTCATCGGTTCGGCGGTCTGCCGCTATCTGGTCGGCGAACGCGTCTCGGTGCTCAACGTCGACAAGCTGACCTATGCCGGCAACCAAGACTCGCTGCGCGAGATCGAGAAAAACGCGCATTACGATTTCCTGAAAGCCGACATTTGCGACCGCGCCGCGATGGACGCCGCCTTCGCCAATTTCCAGCCCGACGGCGTGATGCACCTCGCCGCCGAAAGCCATGTCGACCGCTCGATCACCGGCGCCGGCGATTTCATCGCCACCAATGTCGTCGGCAGTTTTACGCTGCTCGAAGCCGCGCGCGCCTACTGGTCCGCGCTGCCGCCCGGCAAGCGCGAAAACTTCCGCTATCTCCACGTCTCGACCGATGAAGTCTATGGCTCGCTCGGAGCCGACGGCCTGTTCCAGGAGACCACGCCCTACGACCCGTCCTCGCCCTATTCGGCGTCGAAAGCGGCGTCCGATCATCTGGCGACCGCGTGGGGCCGCACCTATGGCCTGCCGGTGGTGATCTCCAACTGCTCCAACAATTACGGGCCGTACCATTTCCCGGAAAAACTGATCCCGCTGATCATCCTCAACGCGCTGCACGGCAAGCCGCTGCCGGTTTACGGCGACGGCTGCAATATCCGCGATTGGCTCTATGTCGAGGACCACGCCCGCGCGCTGCTGACGATTCTCACGCGGGGCAGGGTAGGGGAGAAATACAATGTCGGCGGCCGCAACGAGCGCCGCAACATCGACATCGTCCGCCGCATCTGCGCGATTCTCGACCGCGAGGCCCCCACGGCGAACAAGCGCGAAAAGCTCATCACTTTCGTCGCCGACCGCCCCGGCCACGACGCCCGCTACGCTATCGACGCCACCAAGCTCGAAACCGAACTGGGCTGGCGCGCGCAGGAAAATTTCGACACCGGCATCGAGAAGACGGTGGCGTGGTATCTCGATAACGAATGGTGGTGGCGCCCGTTGCGCGAAAAGGTCTACGCCGGCAAGCGGCTCGGTCTGATCGCCGAGAGGGAGACCGCGCTGTGACTCCAGTTTGTAGGGCGCCATTTGCTCTCCAAAGGGAGTTCGTAGCCTAAATGCCCGTCGCCTACGTTGAAGACGGCCTGCTCAAGGTGGGCGGTCAAGCGATCCGTGAATTTGGCGTAAACACGCCCGAGTTGCTGATCCGTTGGCTTAATGGCCCCGGCTCGGTTTCGCCGCGTGCGCCGTTGGTTCTGACGCCAACGCTGCAACGCGATCACCTACTACGAGTTCTGGCTGACAACGGCATTCGGTTCGTGCGCTTCGCACCGTTCGGGAATCGTCCGCTGACGCTGCGAACCGCTTACCTGGAAAATCGCGAGAGCTTTCTTGGAGCTTTTGACTCCCTTGTTCGTAGCGCCGAATCCCTCAAAATGGCGCTCATTCCGTCTCTCTTCTTTTCAGCGACTCAGATCCCGCCTCTTTTTGGGGAGAATCTGCCGGCGCTGGCGGACCCGCAGAGCCGGTCTTACGAACTCGTGGCCGACATCACCACGACCATCGTGTCGCGTTACAAGGGGAGCAGCGCCATCGGTTATTGGGAGTACGGGAATGAAATGGACGGCTTTCTCGGCATTCCCAGTCCAAAGTTTTCCACAGCGCCGGATATGGGCACGCCGGCAGCTTGGACGGACGACGATAGCCTTCCTCTGGAAATCTGCCACAAGCTCACAAAGACTTTTTTAGAAAACGTCCGCGTCATCGACTCGGAACCCGCCTATCGGAACTCACCTCCACGCGCCACGGCATCCGGTTGGGTTGGATGGCGCTTCAAGCTTTCAGACCGACGCGATTGGAATTCTTCGGTAGAGGAGAGGTTTTACGACGACGCGACCGATACGCTCACGATCCATCCTTATGAAGGGCTCGGGTGGCACAACCGAAATTATACCGGGCTCATGATCTATCTGAGTATGTTGCGGTCGAAAGCTAAACTGAGACGCAAACCCGTAATTGTCGGCGAGTTCGGCGTGAGCACCAAGTATCAAGTTCCCCAGTCTAACTCGGACGAACTTTTCCTGAGTGTGTTGCAGCAGGTCGCTAGATCCCACGTGCAACTGGCCCTTCTATGGGCGGTTCACGTCGCCAACAGCACCGATCCGGATTGGAATTTCGGCCCGCATTCACGCAATCAAGCCCGCTGGCATATGTTTCTCAACGCAGTCAGGAACATTGACGCTCTATGAAAATTTATACAAACGCAAATTGCAAAAATGAGGTCAGTCGCGTCAAGATGTTGTATATTTACGCTCTTGCCGCGGCAAACATTGGGGCTGCGGCGCGCATTTTTGACATTATTTTCAGCGAAACAACCTATATTTGCATGGCGTTAATTATATTATCGATAATAATATCGGCTATTATTTTGGCGCGCAGAAGCGAATATCGGCCACTTTTTGTATTCTCCATATTCGCAATAACAATAATTGCACAAAAAATCGCCTATTCAGCGCAAGCGGATGTTGGTTTTAATATAATAGGTGGTTTAGACATCGCTCTATGCCTTCAGTTCATCGTTTTTTGTGCCTTAAGGGTTTATCCCCAAATCATTTTAAAATCAATATACATCGCTTCTGCTTCGTATGTTATAATATATATATTTTCGACTTTTGCTATCACCGCTATTCCGACAAAAGAATTGGCAGATGTGTCCGGGGTCATGGGGGCAGACTCAGCCAGAGAAACGCGAGTTGTTTTGGCAACATCATTCGCGGTATTTGTAGTATATTATGCGATTAGTCAGTTACGACAAAAAGTCTCATTATTCCACATAATTTCCGCAACTTTAGGAATTGCCGCACTCGCTCTTTCCCATTCACGGGTTGCACAGGGGCTTTTCGTCGCCACTTTGATATTGTTTATCCCGAGTAGCTTTATTCGAAAGACAGCTTCAGTTGCATCGGCTCTCGTCTTCATCGCCGTTTTTTTGGTAGCCTGCATAGGTATTATAGACTACCGATTCAATCCATTTATTGAATTGTCTCATGATGATAGTGCGTGGGCTAGAGCCAATGAGTACACTGCGGCCATTCGCATATTGGGCGAACATCCGCTCACCGGCGCGGGTCTTGGATCTAGCACGACGTTAGAGTATCAGATGTATATAAACAGCGGAGCACTATTTTTTCCAAATGATTTAGGCGCGTTAGGTATATGGATTGCATTAGGACTTCCTGGTCTCGTTATTTTTTTCGCATGCACATATTTGTGCTTCTTTTGGTGGCACCATTTCAATGTAAGCGAACCGCTGAAAAGCGTACTGTTTTCGGTCGGAATCATGAATGGGTTATATGGCATCATCGCGCCAACTATCTTCATGGCATCAGGTCGCGTATTTTTAGCTTTTTTCATTTTTCTATATTTAGAACATTTGAGCAGAAGAAGAGCGGCCCGTCATTCCGCAGTTCCGGTCAACGTCGGGTCGAGCCTCAATTCTAGGGTCAACAAAAAGCCATTTGTCTCTGCATCTTAAGGTCGTTCCATTCTGATGGAGGGCGACGTGTTTCGGAAGTCAGATTATTTCAGGTCAACACATATGCAAAGCTTATTTCGGTCGAGTTGGGTGTTTGCACTGTCCCACTTTATAGGTCTGCCCACATGAGCAACCCAGTTAAAGAGGTCACTCGCTTCGAAAATCATAACAACGCGTTCGGCTTTATAAGACTCGTTCTTGCATCTCTTGTAATTGTAGCCCATACACCGGAATTAATAGACGGGGATCGAAGCCGAGAGTTACTCACACGTATTTTCGGCACACTCTCGTTCGGAACGGTGGCAGTCGATGGGTTTTTTGTCGTGAGCGGCTACCTAATAGCTGGAAGTTACATCAGCAATAATGGAATAATTAATTATCTTGTAAGAAGAATAGCAAGAATATATCCGGCGTTTTTGATGTGTTGTGTTTTTTGTCTAGCAATTATCGCCCCATTGGGCGGGGCATCTATTGCGGATATCTTCTCGTCATTAATCATCAACGTAAAAGAAGCGATGATGCTTCGCCCGCCGTCGGTACCTAATGTTTTTGTAGGCACGGCGCATCCCGTTTTGAATGGCGCAATGTGGACTATCAGTTATGAATTCAGATGTTATATATTGGTAATTATTCTAGGAATAACAAAAATAATCAATCGTCCAATATTTATCTTAATAAGTGCGATATTGTGCATGATCGCATATAAAAACCAATATATGAATGAACACGCACTAAACTTTCGATTTGCTGGCATATTCTTGATTGGTGTTCTATTTTATACAAAGCGTGACATAATAGTTTTTAAAAAATCATATTTGATTATATCTGGATTTGGATTAACATTATTTATGTTCAGCCAATATATGGCGGAGCCTGCGTTTGCGATATTTGGGTCATACATTATATTTTCGATAGCGTCGTTCGGTGGTTCGCGGGCGATATCTCAGATCAATAATCGTGATGACATATCGTATGGATTGTATCTGTATGCGTGGCCTGTGGAAAAGACGATATTATGGTATTATCCGTTGATAAATCCATTAATTGCAGGAACAGCAACTTTTATTGTTGCCTGCGCCTTCGGCTGGATAAGCTGGCACGCCCTTGAGAAGCGAGTTATGCGTCTAAGCATGAAATGGGATGCGCCAAAGAAGTTGGAGCGAAAGGTATCCGAAGTCATCCGCGCGGTCAGCATTAGAGTCGACCCGACGAGGGGCTGAACTCCGCGCCATCATCAGACAACTTTTCGGCGACTATCGACCTGCCCTCCAATGGGCGATTGCCGGGCAGCAACGAACCAGTCTAGCGCAGTTTGAATTATGACAGAGCCGTTCAAATGAAAATCCTCTTCGTGACCATGTCCTTTCCTGAAAAACGCGCGAACGGCGCCGATACCGCCACCGACAATTACGTTTCGGCAATGCGGAAGGCGGGTTCGGACGTGGACGTGGTCGCCTATTCGCGCGATGGCGCTAGTCCCAATAATCCCCATTCGATATCGGCGGGGCATTGGAATATCGAGATAGAGACGGCCGGCAAAACCGAGATTGGCGGTTGGCTCCTGCGCTCCTTCGTCTCCGGGCGCCCTTTCATCAACAGCAAGTTCGTGTCCCGTCAGATGATCGAGACGCTGCGTCGATGCGTGGCGCGCAAGGCCTATGACCTCTTGGCGATCAACCAGACGCACATGGCCTGGGTGGCCGATCTCGATTTCCTGCCCAAGAAAACACTGTTCATACCGCACAATCTCGAGTCGAAGCTCTATGGCGACATGGCCGGCTTCACCGGCGCCGGCAACTTGGTGAAGCGCAGTCTCTACGCCCGCGATTCACGTCTGTTGACGGGGGTGGAAGGGAGATTGGCCCGGGGAGCCGCGCAAGTGTGGACGCTCAGCGAGAGCGATCAGGCAGGCTTCGCACGGCTGGCCCCCGAAGCAGATATCCGCAACTTTGATCTGCCAGGTCGAGCGCTTCCTCCGGTATTCGGCGCGCCAGTGAAGAGCCGCGACGTGGGCATTCTCGGAGCGTGGCTCTGGGAGGTCAACCGCAACGGATTGCGCTGGCTGGTAGATGCTGTGATGCCGGACATCCCCGCCGACATTACGGTCCACGTCGCCGGCAAGGGGGCCGAAACCGTGCCACATGCTTTCGGGAACCTGCGTTACGAAGGTTTTGTGGAAGATGCGGCGTCATTTTTGCGCAGCTGCCGCGTTCTGCTGATACCGACCGTTTCCGGCGGCGGCGTGCAACTGAAGACCATCGAGGGGATCTCCTCAGGCGTGCCAATCGTCGCGACCCACCTTGGCCTTCGAGGCATGACGAACATTCCGGATCATGTCGTCGCGGCGGATGATCCTCAAGGCTTCGCAGCGGCGATTGTCCATCTGGTCCGGGCCGACGCCCCCTCGAGATACGAGGTCGGCCAGAAATGGGCGAACGATCGGCGCGCGACGTTCGAACAACGCGTCGCCGATGCGATCGACGCCTTAGGCTCTGGTTTGCCGCGCACTGTCAGCACCGACGCAGCCTAGGCGCGCATCCGTCGATCAATCTCGAGGGCTCGACTGGCGGTTCTCGCGGTTGGGACGGTGGGACTTTGGACCAAAGGACTGAAATGACCAACGTCAGGGCAGGCTCACCATGACTGTTGCAGCGACGAATCAACCGATGGCCCAGGTCGGAGGCGGCTTCGAATTGCGACATCTCGTCTTCGGAGTGTTGGCGCTGGCCTTTGTGAATGGCCTGTTTCTCCGTGTTTCCGAATACGTCAATGAGAATGGACTCGGGGAGGGCTTGCTGGCGACTTTCAACATCTCCATCGTGATTTGGGTGGCGATGTGGCTCGCGCTTGATCTGGTCCGAAAGGCCGATTTTGGCCCAACCCGCCGGCTGGACTACGTGGCCATCGGTGTGATGCTGGGCTTCATCGGACTTCCGGTCTCAGCCCTGAGTTGGGTCGGTCTCACCGGTTTCAGTCTTTATTTTCTCGTGACCCGCCCCGGCAATCCATCCATTCGCGCCACGTTCTCGGTCGTGCTGGCGTTATGTTTCTCGTCGGTGTGGTCGCGGCTGATCTTTCGCTTCTTTATGGAAACGATCTTGCGGATCGACACCTTGTTGGTGGCGACCGTGACCGGCCGGCCGTTCACGGGAAACTTGATAAACGCGGCGGACGGATCGACCACGCTTCAGGTGCTTGAGGCCTGCTCGTCGTTCAGCAACATGTCGCTGGCGTTCGTTGGCTGGATTGTCGCGCGCAGCTACTACGGCGCCCGGGGTGTTGTTCGCTCGATATTTTTTGTTGCGCTTTCCTGCCTTGCGGTCGTGACGGTCAACACGGTCCGCATCGGCGTAATCGCGTTGAGGCCGGATCTCTACGACATCGCTCACGGAACAATCGGCGCCAACATCGCCAGCCTGATCATGACGGCTGCGATCGCAACGATCTCGTTGAAGGGAGCGCGTCGGTGAAGGTCGCAACAAAGGGACTGCTGATCGTCTTCACGCTCGCGGTCGCGTCGTTGGGGTTAAAGGGAAAAGTCGAGAAACCGATGAGTCAATCGAAATATAATCATCGGATTATCCAGGGGATACGCGGTGCGTTGACGGACCAGAACTTCGTCATTCTCGCCCAGACCGACCCTCTAACGGTGACGGCCTATAAGGATGGCTGCATGCTGTCGATTGGGCCGTCTCAAACTGAAGGCGGCGGCGATTCGGCGTTCAGGGCGACCTACGGGCAACTTGGGGTGATTTCATTTTGGTATCTTGGTAAACTGTACGGGAGTCTTCCCAGCGCCGAAGGATTGGTCAATCGCTATCTGGAACGGCTGAAATTCGCATTTGGCGGCAGCCCGCAGCTTCACCCGATCTATCACGTCATCCGGTCGCCATATTGCGATCCGAGCCAGGTGGAGTCGCTGGAGTTAGACTCCAATTTGCGGCTCGACAGGCTGTAATAGAAAATGCGTTCCGACAAAATCGCCATGGCGATTTCGACCCTGGCTCGGCTGGGCTTGGGCTTGATCATGTTCATCGTGATGGCCCGCTATCTTGGCGCCCAGCAGTTCGGCGTTCTTGCGGGCGCCATGGCTTACTCGGGGCTGCTCAATCTGCTCTCAGATTTCGGGCTCGCCACCTACGCATTACGTCTGGCGGGAATGGAGCCTCAACGCACCGTCGAGGTTATTCGGCGTGCTCTGCTGGTCAAGACCGCAACGACTTGCGCAGGTGCGCTCATCGGCGGCGCGCTGCTCTTCTGGAACTCCATAGACGGCAAGATCGCGGAATTACAAATCGTCGTCTTCCTCGCGATGACCGTAGCCGCATACGCCGATCTCGCCTTCGTCGCGTCGCGGGCCCTCGGCCGGTTCGATATCGAACGGAGGACCGTGCTTTGGACCAGTGCGATTGTCCTCGTGATTGTATCGGTGGCGGCGATTGGAACCTGCGACGCCGTGGCTACCGCTTGGGCGCTGCTGGCAGGACGGATTGTTTACGCCCTCGGCGTCGCTCGCGCCCTGCGGCGGTGGCTGTGCGCCGATGAGCCCTGGCCGCTCGATGCGCCGGGTTTCTTGCGCATGGCGCGAGGCGCCCTTCCTTACGCCGTCGACGGCGCTCTTACCAATCTGTCTAACCAGATCGATATCGTGATGGTCACGATGCTGCTCGATGCGACGTCGGTCGGCATCTATCAGGCCGGCGCACGGCTGGTGCAGAGTATTTCGCCGGTGGCGGTCATCCTTTCGACCGTCTATCTGCCGCGCTTGGCTCACGCTCACCGCCACAATAATTCGGATGAGGTTCGCCGCCTGGCGAGCCGTCTCAATTTCGAATTCGCTGGACTGGCGCTGTTCGGGTTTCTCGGCTTTCTGCTCGTTGGGCCGTTGTGGACCACTTACCTGCTCGGTCCGAAATATCAGCCGTTGCTCATGTTGTGGCCGGGCTTCGCCACCTTCGTATTCACCCGCTTCGCCGCAGCCGCGTTTGGCATCCAGTTGGCGGCGTATGGTGAAATGCGGTTCCGGATCGTGGCCCAGGCGTTAGCGATCGCGACGATCGTTCTCGTCGATTTGATACTGCTGCCGAAACTCGGCATCATGCCGGCATCGTGGGTGTTGGCCGGGTCGAGCCTGATCCCCTTGCTTATTTATGCGATCCAGTCGGCGCGTATCTCGGGTGCGCGCATGCAGACGGCGGTCAGCCTGGGACTGAGCTTCGCCATCGTAGCTCTCCAATTTCATTACATCGGCGCGCATTGACCCTCAAATGACGACAACTCTCGCCGAGACGTGTTCTCGGACGCATCTTCGTCCTTCGAGCGCTGTCCTCCACGCAATTTCGTAACGATGCCGGGGACCAGCGATCAGGGCGCTGCGGCAGCTTCCATTGCCAAGGCGCGCGCTCGGGACTGCGCGCGACGACAGGTCGCTCCCGGATTTCGCCGAAACAGATTTAAAAAGAGGAAATCCACAATGAGGAATGGCGGCAATCGCGCCGGCGAAATCCGGGTCGCCCTTGTCTGGCACGCCTTCGGCCACGCCAATCTTGGCGTTGACGCGCTTTCGCGCGCCAATGCCTCCATCGTCGAGGCCGCCGCTGCACGCGTGGGATGCGACGTCCGGCTCGTCACCATCGACTTCGGCCAGAAGCCGTATGTCGATGATTTGCCTTCAACGGTGGAGATCGGTCCGGAACCGAGCCTCAAGCAGATCCTTCAAGGCCAATCGCGGTTCCTATCTGTTCTTCGGAGTTGCGATCTGGCGATCGACATCGGCGAAGGCGACAGTTTCACCGATATCTATGGACTGCGCCGGTTTATCACCCTGACCGGGAGCAAGGTCGCATCGCTCTTCTTCGGCCATCCCCTGATTCTCGCGCCTCAGACCATTGGTCCCTTCGACAACCGGCTGAGGCGTTGGATCGCCGCACGTGTGCTCGACCGAGCGGCGGCGGTCTACACCCGCGACCGCCTTTCGACTGAGTTTGTCGCGAGCCTCGGCGCGACTGGCCCTCGGGACGAATTCATCGACGTGGCCTTCAGGCTGCCGTTCACCAGGCGCGCCAAAGCCAACGATCGGATTCGGATCGGCATCAACGTTTCCGGCTTGCTCTACCACGGAGGCTATACCGGCGGCAACGAACTCGGCATGAGCCTCGACTATGCGGCATTGACCGAACGACTGGCGACCTACTTTCTGTCACTCGAGGGGGTCGAGGTCCATCTCTTCGCTCACGTCGCCGGCGGCGGGGGACGTGACGACGATGCGCCAGCGATCGCCGACCTCGCCGCTCGCCTTCCCGGCGTCGAAGTAGCGCCAGTCTTCGCCTCGTCGGTTCACGCCAAGAGCTGGATGTCTGGTCTCGACTTCGTCGTGGCGGGCCGAATGCATGCCTGCATCGGCGCTTATTCCGCGGGCGTCCCCGTCGCGCCGATCGCCTACAGTCGAAAGTTCAACGGCTTGTTCAAAACGCTGGATTATCCCTACTTCATTGATGGCAAGGTGACGGCCACGGCCGAAGCATTCGCCAAAATCACCCGCTGGTTCGAACGACGCGACGAACTCGCGGCCGCGATCGAAGCCAGTCGATCGCTCATAGACGAACGGTTGCAACATTATGAAGATAGTATCGCAGCGCATCTCGCTTCTGTGATGAGAAGACGGAGCTGAGCAATGCGTTCGGAGACAATATCGATAGCGGATGTCCTCGCAGCCAACTTGTGCGTGGGATGTGGCGCGTGTGTTCTGGATGCGGGCGGAACCGCCGCGATGGCTATGTCCGACGACGGCTTTCTACGTCCCGCGAGCGGTTTATCGACCGGCCGAGCTGAGGCTGTATGCCCCGGCGTCGCGCTCAGCCACGAGAGTTCGGGCGGCTGCTACGATCCCTTGTGGGGGCCGATCGTTCGAACGGCGACTGGGTTTGCGCTCGATTCGGAACTGCGGTTCACCGGGTCGTCCGGAGGCGTCCTGTCGGCGATATCGCTCGGGTTGATCGAAAGCGGCATGGTCGCCTTCGTTTGGCAGACCAGGGCCGATCTGGACGATCCGATTGGAAACGTCACTGGCGCCAGTCGCACGCGCGCGGAAATTCTGGAAGCGGCAGGCTCTCGCTATGGCCCATCGTGCCCACTCGCCAATCTCGGAGACGCGCTCGCGACCGGCGAAGTGTTCGCTTTCGTCGGCAAGCCATGCGATGTCGCCGCCCTTCATAAACTCGCCGTGATTGATCCGCGGATCGATCGCCAGATCCCTTATCGCCTGTCCTTCTTCTGCGCCGGCGTTCCGAGCAGACACGGGACCGAAGCTCTCATTCGGGCGCTCGACACCCGCATAGAGGACGTGAAGAGTTTTCGTTACCGAGGCGAAGGTTGGCCAGGCGTTGCGCGCGTCATGAGACATGACGGAACGACCGGTACGATGGACTATAATTCGTCGTGGGGCGCGATCCTTAACCGCCGTCTTCAGTTTCGGTGCAAGATCTGCCCGGACGGCACCGGTGAATTCGCGGACATCGCCTGCGCCGATGCCTGGTACGGCCGCGACGGTTATCCCGATTTCGAGGAACGGGAAGGACGTTCTTTGATTGTGACGCGAACCGATGCAGGCGACAAGCTGCTGAAAAAGCTGATTGAAGGAGGGTATCTCTCGGTTTCCCCTCTACCTGTCGCCGAAATCGAAGCCATGCAGCCTTATCAGGCCAATCGCAAGCGCAATGTTCCGGCGCGGCGCGCTGCTCTCTTGCTATGCGGTCGCCTCGTTCCCCGCTTTGCCGGTTTCGGTTTCAAGACACTTGCGCTGCGGCATTCATGGATCGATCAGGCGCGTAATTTCATGGGCACTTTGCGTCGTCTGTTGCGGGAGGGCCGGACGCGGTGATCGCGATCATACTCGTGAACTGGAACGGTTATCGCGACACCATCGAATGCTTGGAGTCGCTGCTGCGCCAAAACGCTGGCGACTTCGTGGCGCTGGTGATCGATAACGGGTCCGAGGACGACTCTGTCGACAATCTTCTCGCTTGGGGAGCCGAGGTAGACCCGCCGCGACCGGACGGACCGCCGTGGGACCGGCTGCCGATTGCGCGGGTCCGCCCGGCAAGGATGATCCGCAGGCGGCAGCACGAAGGGATCGCCGACGTTGCGGCTGGTTCGATCGTGATCGTGGAAACGGGCGCCAATCACGGGTTCGCCGGGGCAAACAACATCGGCATGGAGATGGCCCGACGGGATCCGCGTGTCGCGCACTTTTGGCTGCTCAACAACGACACAGCTGTCGAACCGGAGTGCGCCGACCGCCTCCTCGCGGCCAGTGTCGCCGAACCGCGCGTGGCCATCGTCGGAGCTCGATTGATGTTTCACCACAGTCCCGACATGGTTCAGGGTGTCGGCGCACGTTTCAATCCATGGACGATTTCTGCCGAGGCCATCGGGCTCGGGGCCAGCCCGACGACGCTCCCAACCCTCTCGGAGATCGAGCGGTCAATCAGCTACGTCATGGGCGCATCGATGTTCCTGCCGGTCGCTACTTACGACGCCATCGGCCCCATGGAAGAAGCGTACTTTTTGTATTTCGAAGAACTCGATTGGGCGCTGCGGCTGGCCCGCGCCGGCGCCGGAAGACAGACGGTGGCGCTCGATGCGGTCGTTTACCACAAAGAAGGCGGTAGTATTGGCACGAGCATGTTGAAACGATCAAGTGAGAAGAGCTTATTCTATATGAACCGCAATCTCGTCCTTTATACGCGAAAGTTGGGCGTATTTTTCGCCGCCATCGCGGTCGTCCGTATTTTGTTTCGGATACCCGTCTATTTCATACGCTACGATGCCAGCGCTGCAAAATCAGTGGGGCGGGCCCTGGTGGCGGCCCTGTCCGGTCGAAAAGGGCCGTAGTGCGCGCGCCTCCTATAGCAAATTTGCGACATGCACTTCAGCCCAAAGCTGGGGTATATTTAAAGTCCGCACTCTGAAAAATAAATATTTTATTATCTATGCAGAACTGCAAATCATATTATATAATTATAATTATGTCCTCATCGAGATTATATACCCATCACAGGCGCATTTTTCATGATCGACGTTCGCCATGCCGTTGAACCTAGAGGAGTGAAACGAATTGAATTACCTAACCGCATCCCTTGCCCTTAAGGCCGCGTCGTTATCACCACAAACACGTGCCGCATACCATTTTCTTGCACGACTTAAGAGCAAACGTCGGCCATTCCAGAAAACTCACGTAGATTGGCTATTGTCAAGCCTACCTAATACGCCAATGAAAATTCTCGAACTTGGAACTGGCTGGACCAGCACATACGGCATAATTCCTTCATTAGCTCGCCAGGACTGTAAATTTGTTTGTTTTGACGTCAAAGACATTCGACACACTTGTTCCAAATTTAAGGAATCATTAAATTATAATATTTCGGAATATTTTTCGAATGAAGGCAGGGATTCTGAAATTTCAAAAAAAATAGTTCGAGCCATAAGCAAGGATAATATTGACGATATATATTCTGAATTTGGTGTTGATTATTGTGTTAACGAAGAAGGCGTTCCGCCATATCGGGATGGCGAATTTGATGTGATATATTCATTCGATGTTCTTGAACATATTCCCGCTGATGCGTTTTCGCGCATCGCGAAAAAGTGGTATGATATACTCCGTCCCGGCGGACGTTTCATGGCGCGAGTCAGCTTGTGCGATCATACATCGTATTGGGCTGATAGAAGTATAGATAAGCGTTACCTTGGTTATTCGCAATCCGTATGGCGCAACATTCTTGAGAATGATGTGCAGTATATTAATCGCCTATCAGCGAGTCAGATTGTGGAAATAATTGAAGATGTTGGTTTTGTAACTCTTGAGAAAAGCGCAGAGCAGATAGTCGGCGATTTCAGGGTTCATCCGAGTTATAAATGGCAAAGCGACACGGACCTGCGAGCTCTCAGCCTCCTCTATATCGGGAAGAAACCATAATTTTTTATCTGCCCATTGCCGAAGATCGCTTTCTGATCAATCCGCCTCGGCAGCGATGCGCCAGATGATTTCGGCGCTCGCACCGCAGCTATCGGCGACGAGGATCATATCGCCGGACTGACAGCAGAAAATAAGCGCGTGCTTTTCAGCGCAAGGCTCCTTCGGCATTTCGGCGTCGGGAAGAATGCGCATCAGCAGGCGGAGGTTTTGAGGCCCGCAGCTTCAGCGCCGATGAGCGGCGGGGCTGTGCGTCAGGAGAAGACGCGATCGTTCTTGGTCGTCTTCGCGCCTTGGTCGTACGAAAAGCTTTCCTCTCTCAATCGGAAAAGTATCGAAACCGTCGGCGTGCGCGTGGCTTATCTTCCGCTCTACAGCCCTGATTTCAACTCAATCGAAATGGCCTTTGCGAAGCTGAAAGCCATCCTGAGATCGATGGCGGCGCGCACCGTGACGAATTTATGGGCCGCCCTACCGCTGCAGACCGTCGTCATTTCATGTGGGCGTCAAGTCGGCGGATCGCCTTGGTGATCGCGGGACCGCAACAGGCCTAACTTCTGAGCGACAGAAGTTCATCGATGGCGTCAATCGCGGCATATTTACGTCCGGCGATGAACATTTCGTTCTGTTCACGGTCTCCATCCAAGCGAAGCTTCGTGAACGCCAGGTCCCTTAGCGTCGTTCGAAACAGGTCCTTGTCCGCCGCTTGCCGCGCCATAGCTTCAACAACCGCCTTTACGACAGCGCGAAGACCCAGATCGGAGCCGACGATCTCTCCCTCGGCGTAATCAGCCAATTCCCTATCCGTAGCCTCAAGCATGAGTTTCTTCCAACTGGGGACCACTGTTGCGGATTTCACGTATTGCTTTGCCTGCCATCTTTGCGCCTAAGGCTGTATCCTTCTAGCGTCGATTGGCGGCTCCCGCCAGCACAATCAATGCGCGAATCTGGACTGATCATCCACACGCAATCCGATACGAAGCAGCATTCACGTTCTGCAACTCGCGTCCTTCTTGCGTGTGAAAGGGTCGATCACTTCGACCCTTTTATTGTAGTTTCAGCCCTCGGTGGCAAGTACCCTTCGTCACCCCGCGCCGTTACGGTATTTTCGTGGCGAAGGGCTTAGTGGCATCCGTCGGAAGATATTCAAGCTCAAAATAGTAAGCTAGGGTCTGCGTGTCTGCTTTGCGGATCGCGCATCGAGCAATACGTACGGCGAGGAGCGCGTCGATCAGCAGCGCGTGGCCATAAGGCGCCAAAGCTCCGCGATCAGAACCATTGTTCGACCATCGCTGTAACAGAGACAGCGGAGGAAAGTTGATGAGGCTTCGGTCGTACAACGCAATAAAACGTTTTATTTGGCATTTGAAGCTAGTGTTTTTTATCGATCTAACAGGTTTCATACATGTTCCGCGCGAATAAATGCGTAAGTCCGCTTTGTGTCGGCCTCGCGATCGTCTTTACTGGCGTCGCTCAGGCGACCCCGATCACTGGCGACCAAGAAAAGGTGAAGCCTGCGGCTACGCAGCTCCCCGCCGGGCCGGCTAAACAGCCCGAAGGGCCGGCGAGATCGGTTTCCGTGCGCCGCGCCGAACTCCTGAAGAATGCCTGCGGCGAGATCGCCACCGCAGCCAAGAACTTCGGACTTCCGGAAAAATTTCTTGTGCGACTGCTGTGGCAAGAGAGCCGCTTCAACCCCCGCGCCGTGAGTTCGGCCGGCGCTATGGGCATTGCGCAGTTCATGCCGGGAACGGCGCAGTGGCGCGGGCTGGACGATCCCTTCGACTTGTCGCTGTCCATCCAGCATTCAGGGCGCTGGCTGGGGGAACTGCGCCAGAAGTTCGGCAACCTCGGCCTGGCCGCCGCCGCGTACAACGCCGGGCCCGCCCGGGTTCAGGATTGGCTGGCCGGCGCGCGCGCGTTGCCTCAGGAAACCAGGGACTATGTGCGCAACATCACCGGGCGTGAGGCCAACGATTGGATTGGCATGCGGGATGCGGAAGGCGGTCCGGAAACGCGCAAGGCCGACTGCCCGCCGGGAGGCGGACTCGTGGCCTTGAACGCCGCGCCGGGCGCAAAGGCGGCCGCCATGCCAGAGAAACCAGACGACGTCGCGAGTCCGAAACGGCCAGCGGGGTCCTGGGCGCTGCAATTGATCGGAGATCGTTCAAAATCAACCGCTCTCCTTCAGTTTGCCGAGATGAGACGACAATTTCCGAAAATCCTGGGATCGCATGCGCCGGAAGTGGTGACGAGGCGCCTCGGCGGCCGCGCGCCGGCCTACTGGTATCAGGTCAGGGTGTCCGAGGTTTCCCGTCAAAGCGCGACAATGTTGTGCGGGCGCCTGAAATCGGCCGGCGGCCAGTGCCTGATCATCCGCAACTAGCGCGATGCTCTCAATCGAAAGACCGCGCGCGGGTTCGTCCCGTCGGGACAATTCGTCAATAGACATTGCGGTTGGCGAACAGTTCCTTCACGGTTCGGATGATGATCCAGAAATCCAGCCAGATCGACCAGTTGGCGATGTACCAGAGGTCGTATTCCACCCGCGCGGACATGTGAGCGGTGGTCGGCGTTTCACCGCGATGCCCATGGATCTGGGCCCAACCCGTCAGTCCGGGCTTGATGTGGCGGCGCAGCGAATAATCCCCGATGACCGTGTCGAAATGGTTGTCGTGGGCGATCGCATGGGGGCGCGGGCCGATCAGGGACATCTCGCCACGTAGGACATTGAAGAGTTGCGGCAACTCATCAAGGCTCGTGGCCCGGATGAAACGGCCGACGCGTGTGACGCGAGCGTCGTTTCGCTTGGCCTGCGGCACCTTGTCGCCGTCCTCCATCACGCGCATCGACCGGAATTTGAAAATCTGGAATTCCTTGCCGCTAAAGCCCTTGCGATGCTGCCGGAACAATACCGGCCCGGGCGAGTCCAACTTCACCGCAATCGCCACCAGCAGGAGCACCGGCGAAAGGATGAGGAGGCCGGCGCTCGAAGCGACCAGGTCGAGCGCACGCTTCTGGATAAGCTGGATCAATGTCAGCGGCGGCGCTTGCAGCTCAAATGCCGTCAACTCGCCGTGCAACGCCATGGGACGTTGAAACGCCCGCGTCAGCCATTCGTCTGTAACGACCAGCGAGGGGATGGGGAGGCGCCGCAAATATTCCGACAAATCGTCGATCAGCGGAAGATGCGCAGCCGGCAGTTGCACGAGAATCTTCCTTGCTTTGGCGCGCACCGTCTCACGCAGGAAGGCCTTGAGGTCCCGATCCAGCGCCTCCTTGTCCGTTAGAGAAACAACTTGTGAGTGGAGGATCACGCATTCGGACGGAACGTCCTTGCTCATTTCGACGCCGGCGCCGACCTGCAGCACGGCGACGCGGTCCTGGATGATGTGCCCGTGGCTGACCGCATTCGAGAACCATCGGCCGACAAGAGAGCGCGACCCCGCGAGCAAGAAGGGAGACAAACCGACCACGGCGGCCGTCGAAGGCCGCGATAATTCCGGCGCGGCGTTCAGAGCAATGGCCGTAAAACCGAAGAAAGCCCAAGTGATGGCCCAGATGACAAAGATGCCCTGCGCGCTAACGGGAAAGTTCGTCAGGACATCCAGCCGGTAGTCGTCGCGCAATTGGTTCAGCGCGATGAAGACGAAGGCGACGGCGGCTCCGAACATTGGCGCCGAAAAAACCCGGGCGCCGACGTCCGGCGCCACCAAATGATCAATCGTTGGCAGCGCACAGCATATTGCAACGATCGTGGCGAAATCCACGATGCGGGCCACCATTGGCAAGCTGAGGTAATCAATCGTGATATGACGGGACGGCGGATATAAAGATGTTTCAAAAATGCTGGACATTGGATGCTCCTAGTCCCACCGCTTGGGCGCGAAGTTCATCAAGGGGGCCGATCCCGTCGTTCTCTATGAGCCCAGCACCGCGCCAAAACTTTCGCGCGGCGGCGTGATCCTCTCCCGTTCAGTCTTCGAAGTCAGGCGACGTTCTTCCAAACTGATTTTCATTTTAATCTCATTGGGGTCCAAAATGGCGGCTCCCGCAACGTTACGGGGCGTAGCGACACGGTGCCGTAAAGGCCCCCCCGAGGAGACGGCCTGCCGGCGCGCGAAGCGACGCCAGTCGTCCGAGGAGCCGAACGCTGCGGTTCGGGGTCGGATGAAAGGGAACGGCGACGTGACGCAACGTGACGTCACGGTGATTCAAGGGAATGTGGAGCCAAATTCTGCCATTGTTTCGGGCGTTCCGGCCGTAATGGGCGGGTCCTGACGCGACTCGGATAGGGTTCATGAACTTTTGGGTTTTCGCGCCGAACGGGAAGGACGCGGCCGCTTCCGTTTCCGGGGTTCCCATAGGAAGTCGACTTTACGTCGTCGGGGATGTCCACGGACGACTTGATCTGTTGTATGAAATTGAAAAGGCTATCGAACAGGATCTCCGAACGGCGCCCTCTTCGGTGCTGACAATTTTCCTTGGAGACTATGTCGATCGCGGCTTCCAGTCCGCCGGCGTGCTCGAAAAGCTCAGTTCCCGGCAGTTTTGCACCGATTTTGTCGCGCTGCGGGGAAATCACGAGCAATATCTCTTGGACTTCCTCTCAGACGCTTCGTTATTGCAATGGTGGCGGAAGTGCGGGGGGCTCGAGACGCTGCATTCCTATGGCCTGGACATTCGGAAAGCGGCCCGCGGCGAAGCGTGCGAGGCCGCACGGTCGGAGCTCATGGAGCGTATTCCTGCAAAACACCTGGATTTCTTGAGCACGACCTTGTTCAGCTTCGTCTTGGGAGAGTATTTTTTCTGCCATGCCGGCGTGCGGCCGGGTGTCCCGCTCGAACGGCAGGCTCCCAACGATCTTCTAACGATCCGAGATGATTTCCTTCAGTTCAGCGGATCATTCGGCAGAATTGTCGTGCATGGACATTCTCCGATTTTGAAGCCTGACGTAAAGTTGAACCGCATCAACATCGACACGTGCGCCCACGCGTCAGGTGTGCTGACCGCTCTCGTGCTTGAAGCGGATTCACGACGGTTTCTGTCGACCGGTCATGCAAAACCACCATTCCGCATGCCCGCGGATTGACCCGCTTCAGATTTGGCTCCGGCAATGGGCTTGCGGAGCCTAACTCATTGATTGAGAATGGCGTTTCGATCCGGGCGCGAGGTCTTCGGGTCGGCTGCTCGGGTGCGTAGATATGCGGAAGCGTAGAGGCAAGATTTGTCCTCTTCTTCCCCGCGAGGCGGGGGCGCCGCTAAATCGAGCGTTCCGGCAGCCGTCAAGCTTATTTTCCTCAGCGAAGCGTTACCATACGTTACATATTGCGAGGAAGCACGCGAGCTTTCCCAAGTTCGCGCAATCGCTCAAAAATACCGGTTTTGCACCATGGCGGCCTGTTGACCTTGCGGGATAGCTTGGCTGTGTCACATAAGCTGGACAGAAATTCCCGTACGTAACGTTGAGCGCTCCGCCTGGGCCGAACTAGATGGCGGACAGTAGCCGCAAGCACTGTTGACCTGCGGTGACGACGGAGCGTTTTGCATTGAGCCTTTCTGGAAGTTCGCCCGCAGTCGCTGTGGGTTCATCTACGTCAGCGCGCCCGGCAAAGCTGAGCGAGGCCCGATCATGGAGCCGCTAACCGGCGCCGCGCTGCGTCCAGAAGCGTTGGCTCTCGGGGCAAGCGAAAGATGGTATGCTGTCCAGACGCTCTCCAAGAGAGAGGAAAGGGCGAAGTTTCATCTTCGACAGCAAAGCTTCCGGGTTTTCTTGCCGGCGATCTCGACCGCTGTGCGTCACGCCCGCAAGACGCGCGTTGGAAAATCGGCGCTATTTCCGGGGTACCTTTTCGTCGCCCTCGACCTGCAAAGAGATCGGTGGAGATCGATCAACGGCACGATTGGCGTATCGCGTGTCGTCATGGGGAGGACTTCACCTTCTCCCGTGCCGCAGGGCGTGGTCGAATCCTTGATCAACTTTGTCGATGAAGAGGGAATCTGCCGATTCGATCAAGGGTTTGAGCTTGGTCAAACCGTTCGCGTCGCCGCAGGTCCTTTCGCCGATATGGTTGGCACAATCATCCGCCTCGACGCGAGAGGGCGTGTTCGGGTCCTGCTCAGCCTTCTCGGCGGCGACGTTCCAACCACGCTCGATCACAAGGATGTCCAGGCTGCATGAACGGCGGCGGCCGTTGGGTCGGCCGTGAATTGCAGGGGAGTCAACCGTCGCCCCAATCAAGTTTCCTCCGCGGCAAAGTTGCGTGGGCGCATCCAATCGAAAAGAGCGTGTGGACGCAGCTTCACCCGAACTGCGGTAGCGTGGAATATCACTACATTTGCTCGGTTGAATTCCGCAAAAGAATATTTGTTCGCCATGAACTCCGTCTTCAGAGTGATGGAGTTTTGGCTGACTACGGACAGGATAGTGTGAGAGTAGAAGAAAATGCGATTCGCCAAAAAAGATTTGAGAACTGTTGACAGCCCAGGTCTGCGCTTGGAAATCGATAAGCCAAGCCGGCGGTCCTTTATGACGCTGGGTCTGGGGTTGGCTCAGTTTTCTCTTCTCGGAGGCTGCAGCATTCTTTCGCGTGATGGTCCTTCGGTCGAGTCGATTGAGGGCGCCGCCGCCGCCAGCGTCGCCGCCGGCGCGGGGCCCGTGTTCGACTATGTTCTGCTCGATATCACCGAACAGGCGGTCAAGATCTTCGGAACGCCGCCGGTTTCCTCACTCTTCGCCACTTTTGGTCGTGATAAAGGGCCTCCGCCCGAGATTCGGGTCGGCGTTGGCGACGTTGTTCAAGTCACAGTATTCGAAGCGCAGGCCGGCGGTTTGTTCATTCCTGCCGAAGCCGGCGTCCGTCCTGGCAATTATGTCACTATTCCCCCAGAAGTCGTCGATCGGCGCGGCACTTTGACAATTCCCTATGCGGGTCGGATCCCAGCCGTCGGCAAGACGATCCCCGATCTGGAAAACGCGATTACTCAGGCGCTTTCGAACCGCGCTATTGAGCCGCAAGTGGTCGTTTCGATCGTGAGCCGCTCGTCGAGCCAGGCTTCTGTGGTTGGCGCCGTCAACACGCCGTCCAAGATCGAGGTCGGCCCCAAGGGCGAGCGCGTTCTTGACATGATCGCCAAGGCGAACGGCATCAACGCGCCTGGTTATGAGATTTACATAACGGTTCAACGCGGCAACCGAAAAGCGACTGTTTATTTCGACACGATCTTGGCGAACCCGAAAGAGAATATTTTCATCCGTCCGGGCGATACGATTTACGCCTATCGCGACCCTCACCGCTTCTCGGCTTTTGGCGCGGTTAGAACGTCCGGCTTGATCGATTTCGGCCAGCCGCGCTTGACGCTTGTCGAGGCGGTCGCCAAGGCGAGCGGCCTTGACGACGCGCGCGCCGATCCGCGCGACGTCTTCCTGTACCGGAACTCGCCGAGAGATCTTCTGCTTGATGCAAATGTGAACCTCGATAAGTTTCCGCCGGACCAGGACACGATACCGGTTATATTCAGAGCGAATTTCCGGGATTCCTCTAATTATTTCGCGGCGCTCGATTTCAAGCTCTCAAACAAGGACGTCATATATGTGTCGAACTCCGGCGCATATGAACTCTATAAGTTCTTGGATTTGATCAACAACACGTCAACGACGGCTGCGACGGTTCCCTATAACCTGGCGACTTCGCGCGCTTCAGGCGCCGCGCTCGGCTTGAAGGCGGTTCCAATCACGCCCACCACGCCTTGAGCTTGCGTCGGGCGCCGCGCGGCGCCCGACCCGCATCACATAAAGTTCAGAGATGAAATCAGGCGAGAGCACCTGGAGCGCGCCCGTGCATTATAGGTTCCTGAACATCAATTGCTTTGAGAGGCTAAAACAACGCGGTCGCCTTCCGTTGATTGCTTCGGTCGTTGTCTGCGTTTTGATGACGCCAGCAATGATCGCGGCGCAAACGCGGAACAGCGCTATTGACGCCATTGTGGCCGATGTCAGCTCCATAGGGGGAACTGTCGAGATCGGCGCGACCGAACCCGGAAGCGGCCCCGACGACATTCGCCTGAGCAATCTCAAGATCGCCTTTCCCGGCGACAAAGCTGGCGCCGGCGTCGTGGTCGCTTTCAAAAAGCTTGAGCTTTCCGGCTTCAGATTGGCCGGCGCGAAATTTGAACTCGACCACGCCAAAAGCGAGCGCGTCACGGTCGCCAGCGACGCCGGCGCGGTGTCTCTCACGAATGTTGCGCTCGATAAATTTTCGGCGCCGAGATCTCACACGAACGCGTCGGGCTCCCGCGCCTACGCGTCGTTGGATGTGCTGAAGCAGATTGCCGAAATTGAATTCAAGCAGATATCCGCAAATGGGGTGAAGTGGGAAAGTCCGTTGCATGACGGGGTGGCGGTCGCAATCGAGCAAATCGCACTCTCCGAAGCCAGAAACGGCCAGATCGGCCGTGTCGCCCTGTTCCAACCCAAGCGTCTCCAGGGCGGCGGAGAGAAACGCTTCGGCGCGGATTCCATCACGATCGACGGGTTGGCGGTCGCAAGACTCCTGGAAATCTGGAACCCTGGAGTTCCGACTTCGAATCTTCAGGCCAACAATTCGCGCGAGTGGAAGACTCTCGCGCAGGACACGACGATTGACAACTTCCAGCAAGTCGAGAACGCCGCGCGTACCGATGTTGCACAGATACAATTTTCCGGCCTGCGCGTGCGGCGGATCGACCCGGATGCGCTGCGCTCTTTCGATCTCGCCATGGCGACGCCGACCTATCTCGGAGAGCATCCGGACCAGGCGCGCAAACTGGCCGAAGCCTTTGCGGACGCCGTCAAACTGGACCATGTCACGGCGGTCAAACTTTCGGGCACGGACGGCCAAAGCCCTGTCCCGCGACGCTTCGGCATCGCACGCATCGAACTTGTCGATCTTGATCCTCTCCGGGCCGGCTCAATTTCTCTGAACGAGATCGAGAACGTCGGCGGGGGCGCCGGTCTCAGCGTCGGTCGAGTCAACATCACGGACTTGCGGCTGGTCGTCAGCGGACCGGCTGCGGGGGACCCGCAGCCCAAGGTCCCGATAGTCGGCGGCGCGGAGATCGAGAATGTCAAATTCGTTCAGCCCGGCGCTCTTGTGGAGCTTGGCGCCTTCAAATGGGACGCGCCAAACTATCGTGGCGTCGTACCGACGCATCTGCAGGCGACTGTGTCCGGCCTGAAATTGCCCGTCGCCATGACGCCCGATCCCGCCATCCGGGAAAGCCTGATAGCGTCCGGCGTGACCTCGCTCTCCGTCGAGGCCGACGTCAGCATGACGCTCGACGAACTCAACGAACAGGCCAGCGTGGAACATTTCGGTCTGGGGGTTGAGAAACTTGGCCAAATCGACATGTCAGGCACAATGGTCGGCCTGCCGTCGACGGCTTTCGACGGCATGGGGTCGCTCCGCGCGGCGGCTTTCGCGGCTGCGGTCAAGAGCCTCAAATTCAGGTTCCGCGACTCCGGCTTGGTTGGTCACAGCATCGACGCGATTTCCCGCGCGAACAAACAGCCGGCCGATCAGATCCGAAAGGCGCTGACGACGAATATGCCGATGATCCTGGGAGCTATACCGGACGCGTCGACTCGCAACAATCTGGTCTTCGCCCTGGTCGGCTTCATCAACGATCCCCGCGGCATTGAGCTGACCTCGCTCACACAATCGCCGGTTCCGGTTGCTGCTCTCGACAAGGCGGTGCGCGAGGCGCCCGCGACAATTCCGGCGCTCCTGAAAATCAACGCGACGTTGGTGCGAACGCCATGAGGTCTCGCGCGGGCCCTTCCGTCAGGGCCCGCGCAAAAAGTTCAGCGCCATCATCTTTTCTCAAAATGAAGCTTTTCTCATGAACGAGCCTACGCAATCTATGTTTGATGGTGAGCGATCCGTCTCGCAATTGCCGGCGACCTCCCCCAGCGAAGAGGCGGCGAAAGTCTTCGGAATCCTGAAGCGCCAGAAGCGGCGCATCGTTTACGCCGTCCTGATCAGCACTGGCCTTGCCGTCGTCTACCTTGCCCAAGCCGTGACAAGATACACATCGACAGCAGCCGTTCTCATCGATTCAAAACTCGCCGGCCTGAGCGCCACAACCCCCATGGAAGAAACGCTCATATTCGAAACCGGCGCCGTCGACAGCCAGGTGCTGTTGCTGCAATCGGACCGTATGGCGGAACGCGTCATCCAGCATCTCGACCTGACGCACAATCAAAGCTTCCTCCAGCCGCCGACCAGCGTCATCGGCGCCATATTCGGCGGCGTCAGGCGCGGCGTCGGAAAGTTCGCGACGCTGCTCGGCGCGAATCCGGCGCTGGAGTACGACGCTATGCCGCCGGATCTGCAGCGCAATGTGGTCGTCGAGCAATTGCAGGACGACCTCAAGGTCACCCGCAATGCGCGCACCTACGTGTTGACGATCGCCTATACGAGTTATGATCCGGGCTTGGCGCGCACAATCGCCGCCGCCTACGCGGCGGCCTATCTCGAAGATCAACTGGAGTCCCGGTTCGAGACGTCGCGACGCGCGTCGGCATGGCTTGAGGACCGTATTCAGGAGGTGAAGCGAAAAGCGGACGCCGCCGAACGAATCGCGCAGGATTTTCGCGTCCGCAACAGGCTGACCGAAGCTTCCGGCCGCCTGATCAACGAACAGGCGCTGACGGACATCAACGCGCAGCTTTCGCAAGCGCGCAATGACCTTAATGTGGTGAAATCCAAATATGATCGCCTGAAGCAGATCGTCGAATCCCAGGCTTATGACGGCTCGAGCCTGGATGCGCTTAGCAGTCCCATCATTTCAAGTTTGCGCGCGAAATATCTCGACGCGTTCAAGATGAACTCCGATATTTCCGCGCGCCTCGGCCCTCAACACGAGAGCGCCGTCCGCGCCCGGAAGGAAATGAACGAATATGCGAAGGTGATGTTCCAAGAAGTTTCGCGCTTGTTGGAGAGCTACCAGAGTGAGGTTCAAATCGCCTCCGGCCGCGTCGCCAGCCTTGAACAGGCTATCGAGCAGACGCGAACCGCCAGCGATGTCGATTCCGTCGCCATGGGCAAGCTGAAAACGCTGGAAAACGAGACCCTGACCTACAAGAATATTTACACGATCTATCTTCAGAAAGCACAGGACCTCATCCAGCAGCAGTCCATTCCGATTTCGAATGCGCGCGTCATCGCCGATGCGGAGCTCCCGACCAGATCGTCCAGCCCGAAGACGCTGTTGATTCTGCTCGTCTCAGTGTTCCTGGGCGGGATAGGCGGCGGTTGCTGGGCCATGGTCCGCGAGTTCCGTGAGCGAGGTTTTCGTGTTTCCTCCCAAATACGCGATGAGCTTGGTCTCGACTTCACCTGTTACCTGCCGAGGCTCACGGAAGACGCATTTTTACAGCGCGCCGCCCTCGACACAGAGAGAACCGGGACGTTCAAGTCGACCCTCAAGGCCTTGGACATCACGATCGAAGACGCCACATCGCAATTCTCGGAATCGCTTCGGTCGATCAGGCTGGCTGTCGATTATCACTTCGGCATGAAGCGACCCTTGAAGTTGGGCGTAATCTCCGTTTTTCCAAACGAAGGCAAATCGACCATCGCGAAAAATCTGGCGAGTTTGATCGCCCGCCAGGGTGAGTCCGTTCTTCTGATGGATTGCGATTTGCGCAATCCGCAACTGACGCGGTCGCTCACGCCAACGGCTCGCATCGGCCTGCTCGAGACGCTGAACGGTTCGGACTACGCCGCCGAAGATGCGATCGTTCATGAGGAGTCTTCGGGGCTGGCCTTTTTCCCCGCCTGCGCCAGAGGCCGCGTCCCCGCCACCGGCGATCTTCTGTCGTCGCCGGCGATGGCGCGTCTCGTCCAAGAGTTGCAGCAAAAGTATAGTTACATTATCTTCGATCTTGCTCCGCTAGGCCCGGTCAAGGACGCCAGCGCCGCCGCGACTTTCCTCGATGCTTTCCATCTCGTGATCGAATGGGGCGCCACGCCGCGCGGCGCGGTCGCGGACGCGCTTGCGACCGATCCCGCAGTGGCCGCCCGCGTCGTGGGCGTGACTCTTTCTAAAGTTGAGCTCGACAAACTCGAACTGTTTGAAGCGCATTCCATGTATGGATATGCGAGCAGCTATAATTACCGTTATTACCATACTCCGCTCGCAGCGGCGTCCGAAACGCCGCGGATTCGATCCTGGCGCGATCGGATGAGAGAGATTTTGCAATGGCGCGGAAAGGCGGCGAATTGACAACTTGGCCGCGCCCGGTTCGCGCAGCGCCCTCGTTGGAGGTGGACGCCTTCTGGAATCAGTCAAAGGGCTTTGGTTTAAAAGTTTCTGGTCGTTCGCGGGTTTTAAGCCTCTGTTCGTGGCCGCCGGCATCGGAGCCGTATTCCGGGCGGGATGATCTGCGGGGAAAAATGCTGCAGCGCCCAGCCGTTTGATCTAAACGCTTGTCCCGCAGGACCCTGCGCCGGATCATACGCAATAAGTCCATCTCGATCACTCCGAGGCCCACCGCTGAAGCGGACTGGGGGGCACCATGATCAGTTCTTGGCGGAAATATTCCGCGTCGCGGGTCGGGCCTCAGTGAAAATCAACAATTGGCGTAGCGACGGTTCCCTGCGGGCGTATTTCGTGAGCTTCACGATGGGCGACATCGGCGGCGCCTCCAGAGACGGGGCGCAGCATTTGAATCGCAAATAACTCAAGCGATTTAAATTATTTTAGGGCGGACACTTAGATCGACTCTCCTTCAGTTTTTCCATGCAAACACAAGAACGCGGCTTTTGATGATGATCTCCCCGAACATCCGCTGCGGCGCTCTATCGGTCGCGCGATCGTCGGACCAATCGATCTCGAAGCGCCTTTTCCTACGCCATGGCGCAGGTAATCCCACCGCATAACCGGGGGGCAACAATTCGACGCGGCAACGCACTGGGGCGCCGCGTCGAGTTAACGTTGGAGTGTGGAATGAGTGATGTCTATGTTCAAAAGCCGGAGGAAAATCGGTCCAACGATTCTCACCGCTTATCGGACGAGCCTCTGCGTCGGCACAACGGCTGGCGGAAGCCTTCACGAAAGGAGCCAAAGGCCCCCTTTCGATGGGGAGAAGCTGTTGCTGGAGCCTTCTGCGGGCTTTTGATCGGCGTGGTCGCCGGTAACGCGCCGCTGCCGTCAAAGGATGACCGCCCCACTCCGAAGCTGCCCCTGCCGCAAAGTGGTTCACGCTTGTATTTTAAGTTGGGACAAGACGCCGTCGTCACTTGCGTTGGCAAATATCCCACGGTGTTCTTCATCGCCCAGGGCGTACTCCAGACCCTGCCGGCGGGATCGTTCCTGTTGACTGACCCGAACGGCCAACAGATCGAGCTTTCGACCCTCTTGAACGGCGAAAACGGCTCCGTCGCCAAAGTCGTCACGCCTGATCTCAGATCCGTATGCCTGCCTTGAAATTGGCCGTCATGAAGACGAACTGACCTCCGATCGATTCGGTCGCCACACACAGGTTCAGATTTTTTCACGCGGAGGAATCGCGGGACGACTCCTCGGGGTCAAATCGAGCTGTCCCACAAAATCGTGAAGTCGGGCTGCAAAGCGGAAGAGTCGAAATTGCGCACCGCCGACCGGCTCCCCAATCCTAGATAATGGCGCCGGTCGCCGTTTTGCAACCCGATCCGCCGAGCGCAGGAAATCGCCGTTATGACCGGGCCTATGACGAATCCCTGATGTGCGTTCAGCCCGGCATGCGCCAGTTGATGACGCAAAATACCGCCACCAGATTGCCTTCAAGAGCCCTCACGCAGCCTCGCGCGAACGAATCGCGTGCAGCAACGTCACGTCTCCCAGTGTTATCGCGAAGTTACGTAACGTTGCGCGCAACGCAGCTTCACCGCTACCGTCGCGTGCATAAAAAGAATTACAGAACCGCACACATTCGCTTGGTTAACGTTTCATCGCCACGGAGATAACGCGGTTCGTCCCTGTTTCACGCCGAAACGTTGGCGCGTCCGAGGAAAGTTTTGAACCATGCGGCAATGTGGAACGAGAGAACTTTTCGCCTACTGGAACGCCTTGCGAGGATCGCGTGTTGCGCCCGACAGGGGCGACATCAACCCTGCTGCTCTCAGTCACATGCTGTCGGACGTCATGGTCCTCGAAGGGGATGAGGCTGAGACCTTCCCGCTTCGAGTTTCATGCTTGCGGCTCAACATTCTTTTTGGCCGCGAACGGCGCGCCAGTTCCTTTATCGATTTGTTCGCGCGCGAGGATAAGCAGGAAATGCGCGCGGTCATTCGGGCGGTGATCGACGGCATGTTGCCTGCGGTCGCCGGTTTGACGGCGGCTCCGGCTGGGCAGAGCGCCGCTTCTTTGGAAGTGATTCTCCTGCCTTTGTCCAATGGCGACGGCAATCCGCGACTGCTATGCGGAATCGCGCCGATCGTGATGCGGTCATGGTTCGGACGGTCCGAGGTCGCCTGCCTGCGACTTTGCTCGTCACGTTTCCTGCACCAGTCCGAAACCGTTCCGCAGACAAAGCCGCTCTCGCGGGCGGTTCAGTCCATC
Source organism: Rhodoblastus acidophilus (assembly GCF_900187365.1). Taxonomy (GTDB): domain Bacteria; phylum Pseudomonadota; class Alphaproteobacteria; order Rhizobiales; family Beijerinckiaceae; genus Rhodoblastus; species Rhodoblastus acidophilus. The sequence goes on along the minus strand of NZ_FYDG01000001.1, from coordinate 343,442 downwards.
GACGACAATCGGCGGCTGTTGAGCGCCTTCTTTGGGTTATCGCCATTGCCGGTAGGTTTCCGGGGCTCGGGGGCGCGAAATGGTCCGAGCGGTCAAGTCGTTCCCTTTTTGCGAGAGTTCGCGGGCATAGGCTATGATAAACCGGAAAATAAATGAATTCAGGGCGAAGGTCGTCCATCGAAAAATTAAAAGAGTCGAGAATGTTGCAAAAATTAAATAAAGGGCTACGTTCGCGCTCACGCTTACGTTTGGGTAAGCCCACCTTCGGGTCGGACTTGCCGGATAATATCAAATGATTGACGTCACCGTATCAAAAGAAGATAAATTGCGGGCCCTTAATCGAATTCTGGCCTCGAAGGAATTCAATTCCTCTCCTCGGCGGCGCGCGTTTTTGCGTTATATCGTGGAGGCGGAAGCCGCGGGAAAAGGGCATCTTATCAAAGAATATTCCATCGCGGTCGACGCCTATCGTGAGGATCCAAGTTTCGACAGTTCGTCCCGGTCCAACATTCGCGTTCAGGCCAGGCGCGTGCGCGAAGCGCTCGACCGATATTATGCTGACGCGGGCGCCGCCGATCCCCTCCGAGTCGTCATTCCCGTTGGATCCTACACGCCAATCTTTGTCGATCAGGACCCCGCTTCCGCAGCGCTTGCTTCCGAGCGTGCCGAAATAACATCAGAGACGGCACCCGAACCGGCGCCCGTGGCGTCCCCGCCGGAAGAGCGCGCTGGGCAGGAAAGCTGGCCGCGATTCCGCAAGCTGTGGGCCGTCGTCGGCTTGGCGCTGGCGGCGTGTCTGGCCGCCCTTGCCGTGACGTTTGGGGCCGTCGAACTTCCCCGCGCGCCGTCCACGCGCAACGCGATGCCTCGGGTGACGTTGGATTCGGCCAGCTTGGCCACTTTGAAGACCGCCGATTCTCCCGATCTTGCTTTTGCCTCAAATCTCAGGACGTTTCTTGGGCTTTACGACACGGTTCAAGTCACGGAGGAGGCCAAGTCTGACGACCCCTTGGCTTATCGCGTGGTCTTGACGCCGTTGGAATATACGGGAACGCGGGTGTTGCTGTCCCTCAGCGTGCTTGGTAGCGATGGCCGGGTGATCGTCACTGAGAGAGAGAACTTTTCGGAGAATGGCGAGGACGGTCCCATCGAAGCGGCCGGAAAGGCCGCCGCCTTGATCGCCGACCGGTACGGGATCGTCAATCAGGATTTGATGACGCGGAAGATCCCGGATTCGCTTCGATGTTTGCTCCAAAGTCACGACTTTATCCGGCAACCGCGCCAAGACGATTATCCACGGCTCAAGCGATGTCTGATCGACGCGACGCATGAGCCGTCGATTGCGTCCTACGCTTACAACGATCTTGCGCGGCTTATGCTTTTGCATTTTTATTCAGGAGAAGAGACGGACTCTGACGGTCCGCTGCTTCGTCAAGCGAAAGATTATACACAAGCTGCATTGGATTTATCGTCACAATCGATTTCTAGCTATGTCAATCTTTTCACAATACTTCGCCTGGAAGGACGCGACAGCGAGGCGGAGGAAGCGGCTCGGAAAGTGCTGCGCATCAATGCGAACTCACCTGAAGTCCTGGCTCGAATCGGCATGCGCCGCGTTGCTGCGGGCGCGACAGTGGAAGGTATGGGCTTGCTCAAGCGGGCGGTTGTCCTGGCTCCCAGGCCGCCAAGCGTGGTGGCGGTGTTTTTGTTCGTTGGCGCCTTCTCCCTTGGCGACACAGATGCGGCGGCTTCCTATTCGGATTCGCCGCGCATAGAATTCCATCCGATCGGCCTCTTGGCCAAGATCATCGTCTCGCATATGCGAGGCGATCAGGAATCGGTCGCCAAATATGATCGTTTGCTGATCGAGCGTTTCCCAACCTTCGCGCGCGATGTTCCCGGCGCATTGAAGCGAAATGGCATGGAGCCGGCGATTATGACCAAACTCCTTGACGCCGTCAGGGCGGCGGGAGCGAGTTGCGTCGGCTCGGTCGCGTCTACGCGGCCGTAACCGGCGCACAAGATGTAACGGCTCTACAGCGATACGTGACGCAACTGATACGTGTGGTGACGCTCGCATTGCGCGAGGCCGCTCTTGGAACGCATGATTGCTCAAAGGAATACGACTTTCGCCCTGCTTGGCGCTGTCAGGCGGAGCGTTCCGGGTTCCGGAGGCCAATTTTAGATTCCTGGAGTTCCTGCAATGAATGTACCGCAACATGCCGCGCGACAGATCAATGAGATCGTTGGAGCGCGGATCAAATCGAATCGGACTGTATTAGGATTAACGTGCGGCGACCTGGGCGAGGCCGCCGGCGCGTCTGCGGCGACGATCGAGCGGTATGAGAATGGCGACGTGCGCGTTCCCGCCCAGCATTTGCTGGAGATCGCAAAGCGGCTGCACGTGCCGCTGACTGAGTTTTTCGTGCTTCCGGCGTCCGACGGAGAAAAGCGGGAGCGCACCTGCGCGCAGGCGGAAGAAAGCGATGAAGCGATTCAGATTCAGACCGCTTTGCGGGCGATCGCCGATCCTGGCAAACGCCGGCTTGTGCTCAATCTGATGCGCGGTTTTGTCGCCGCCGAGCGCAATGCGTCCGGTTTCCCGAGTCGGTCGCTGTAACGGTCCCGCTTAAAGCGGATGGCGCGGCGCATCCCCGGATGGTCGCCGCGGGGTTTGCGCGCTCAAAAGACAGTTCTGAGCCAAAACCTCAGGAACGGCGGAGCCGCCTGAGGTTAAAACGATTCATGCGCGCATAGATCGGCGCAGCCTCGATCAATGCCGCACCTCGGTTTCGGCGCGGCGCGCGTTTCTGAGATGACGCGCCTCGTCGATATTTTTGATGACGGCGAGGAGGTGCTCGAGCGCTGCCTGCACGCGCGCGTCATCGAGAATCTTCAGCTCGAGCAGTGCGTAAGCGGCTTCAATCCACGCCAATTCCAAGATTTCGAACAAGACCGCGTCGGTCAGCATATCGTTCGTCGCTTTCGATTGAGGCGAGACGCGGCCGGTTCGGCGTTGTCCTTCATTCCGTCGACAAAGGCGTTCTCGCGCAATCGCGGCTTGTATTGCGGTTCGTCCACGCGACATTTGATGGCGAGACGCAACGTCAGAATGGCCTGGTCAAGTTCCTGACGTTTCTGCTCCAGAAAAGTTAGCTGGGATTCAATAGTCTGCAGGTCCAGCTTGGTCGCAACGTCCTGTTCGCCGTAATGATGGTTTTGCAGAAAGCTGGCGATTTCCTGGAGCGTGAAGCCGAGGCGTTTCGCTTCAAGGATGGTTTGCAGGCGCTTCACCTGCTGGTCGTTGTAAAAGCGCGACCCCATGAACCAGCGCGGCGTCAGTAGCCCTATTTGTTCATAAAAACGCAGCGTGCGCGCGGTAACCCCAAATTGCTGCGAAGCTTCGCCGATGCGCAGCCCAAAAGTCGACCCGGTTTTTTCATCGGTTTTGATGGTCATCTGCCAACGTCCAATCTGCAAATGATCAATAGAATTTAGAGAAAGCGCCTCGACCCAGCTTGCGAAACGCACGCCTCAATTTAGAAAAATAACAGCTTGCGGCCCTTCCGGCTCCTGCGCGAGGGTGACGTCACGGTCACGGTCGCGCTTAAGCCCGCGAGGCAGGTGACTTGCGTGCGAAACGGGCGTTCAGGCGCGGCGGCGCCGGATTGTTTCAGGTCCGCGCTCGCCCTGCCGCCGGGACAGCTTCCTCCCGATCCACCAAAGAACAGCCAGCAGCGCTGGCGCTCCGCCTGCGCCCAATTGCGGCCCGGGCGTGTCTATCACCACGGTGCGGGTGGCGTAGGATGAGCCGTAGCTGGGCGATGGGGCGACGAAGCTGAAACGCTGCGCGTCGCTGTTCTGCGCCAGTGCGCTCATTACATAGCTTTGGTGGTTTTGGCCGAAATTCGTCTGCGGGCTGCCGCCTACGCCACCCCCGCCGCCCCCGCCCGATCCGCCGCCGCCACCCGAGCTGACGGCGCCTGTCGGGATCTCCGGCGCAAGGGCAGGCAGCCTACAAGAGAGGGCTCCCTGAATGCAAAGGCCCACCAACACCCCCTGAAAGACCGGCAAGTTTGGGCCAGCGCCCGCCTTGACCGCCTTCACAATGGTCTCTGCGCTGTTCGGGTCCGTCGCAATGGCGCCGTTGAGCTCTTGCAGCACCGCGCCCTTCAAGGCGTCGCCGGACTTGTTGTTAAGGCTGTCCAATATGGAGCCGACGGCGCGGTTGAGGGTGGAAAGGCGATTGTCCGGCGCAGTCTGCGCGAGCGCGGTTCCGCCACAGCAAAGGAGTAGAACGGCAAAAACGGAGAAGCGACGCACGATATCCTCACTCAAACTGCAATTCCTGAAGCGAACTCTGATCATCCGTCTTGTCGTCACTGTGTCGAATTGCGGATAGTGTAGAGTCCGATCCCGATCGGTCGCGGACCGCCAAATGGAAAACGAACGCCAGATCGCCGCCTGCAGCGATCTGGCGAGCTTGGCGGAGCACGAGGCGCCTCGCCGCAGTCCTGTTAGACCATTTTCCGGCGGCGGATGGCCCAAGCGGCGCCGACAAGGCCGAACAAGGCGGGTAGTCCCGCGCCGACGATCGGACCGGGAACGCTGTTGATCTGGCTAATGCCGGGGTGGGCCGTGTTCGAAAAATCCACGACCTGAAACCAAGCGCCATTGCCCAAGATCGTCACTTTATTGGCGATGGAGAACGGGGCCGGGCTTTCCCAAGACTTGCCGAAATTATCCAGCGAACTCTTGATGCCGTCCAGGCCGACGGTCGGGTCGGACACCGCGAAATTAAACGCCTGGACGAACTTGTCATAGCCGAGCGAGCTGTAAAAAGTCTGCGCATTGCTCGGCGAGATCGAGTCTTGGTAGATTCCGAGCCGGTCCGCGACAGTCGCGGCGCCGGAGCCGACTGTCATGCCGAGCACGAGGCCTGCCGCCAGAGAGAGGGACGAGAAAGTTTTGTTCATTTGAGCCACCGATAGGGTCAGATTGCGATTCTGTTGTGCAATCGCGCCGCCCGAGAGCGAAGCGCGCAATATGCGCGACGCCTCAGGGCGTCAGCCGAGCGCAGGGGATTCTGAAACCACCTTGCGGCGACGAAGGACAAAAGCTCCGCCCAGCAGCGCCATCAACGCGGGAAGGCCAGCGCCGGCGATCGGGCCGGGAGCGGACAGGCTTCCACTGACTTTGTCGACCGTGAGCGTCGTGGTGTTCACAGTTCCGCCGTCATAGGCGAGAGACTTCGCGGAAGTGTTGAACAACAGGCTGATGTTCCAGGAAGCATCGTTGCTGCTTGAGAACAGTTCGAGGCTACTGCCGCTGCCGCTGATTTTGGTGTAGACGCCGCCGTGCTTGGTGTCGTTGTTGGTCTGGCCATAGGTGTCGACTGCGGCGACGATTGCATCGAAGCTGGTTTTGTAACCACTGTAAGAAGAATTCCAGATGCCCGTCAGCGCGGCGACGAAAGACTGCGCTGTGTCCTGGGTGCTGTAGAACGAGTTCTTCCCACCGGTGACGGCTGTGACCTTGCCGACCAAGCCCAACGTCCCCGCGATGTCCGAGACGACGTCCGCCTTGACGGAAACAGTCGATAACGCGACGCTTAATGCGACTGTCGCGATCTTAAATCCGATATTCATTGAGATCACCATGCTTCAAGAGTTGTGAGTTCAGGATTGCGCGACGGCGGACCCGAGCACACCTTACCGCGTGGGGAGACTATATGGCGGCGACGGAGCGCGGTACGGCGAGGTAACCTGTAACCCCCCATCGCGCGGTGACTTGGCCGTTGGCGCAAGGCGTTGCGCGCCCGCGCCTGAAATTCGCGCCCGTCTCGAAGAGGGCCGCCAGCCGTCCAGGCTTCCTCTGTGCTGGCGATTGCGACGCCGCGAAGGACTGTGGACTGATCCGCAGGACAGATGAGAGCTCTCGCCCATCAGATCGGCGCCATCCGTGACGGGCGATGCGCGACGTTACGTGAGGCTCAAGCATGCGCGGGCGGAAGGCTGATCGAGAATGCAATGCAACGGCAATAAGTTGTGCGTAACAGAGCTTCGCTCATGACGCGAGACCTCCATCGCGCGAAGTGGAACGTTACGACACGCAAGGCGCGTAGTGACGCACGCATTGCGTGTGCCGTCGGGTAAGGCGCATCCTCATCGCTGCGATCACGGAGGTGCAGGATGTGTTCATGGCGAACGACGGCGCGGGACGCCGCAATCGGCGCGCGGATCAGGACGCGCCGCGAGCGGCTCGCCATCACGGTCCAGGAGCTTGCCGAATACGCCGGCGTATCGCCTGCGGCGGTTCGCCTGTACGAAGAGGGGTTGACGCCCGTGCCGCCCGAGCAGTTGCTGAAAGTTTCCAAGCGATTGTCGGTCATGCCAGGCTATTTTTTTGATTTGCCGCTTCGGAGCGCGCCCAAGCCAAAGCAGCGCGTCCGCGTTACGCGGGCCGCGAGCCCCAGCGAGTTGATCGAGATTGGAAACATGTTTTTGTCGGTTTCAGACGGTCAAAAACGACGCTTCATGCTGCGGTTTCTGCAACGCGTCGCGCAGGACGAGGCGAAACACGGCTTTGGCGCTTGCTCTGATGCGTGAGTTTGGCGACAGAAGGAAAAATCGTCGGCGGTCACGTTGACATAGGCCGCCATTCCGCTGTCGCGTCCATCGTGTGGCGTTTGCTGTAGGCGAGGCGCAGATCGGCGATGGCGGACTGGATTTCCTCACGCCTGCGCTCGAGCATTTCCAGTTGAGCCTTCATCGTTTCCAGATCGAGATCGAGTTTAATATTAAAATCGTCTCCGCCCGGAAGTCCCTTCCCGCGACTGAGGAAGTTTCTGATTTCCTGAAGCGTGAAGCCCAGCCGCTTGGCCTCGATGATTGCGCGAAGGCGCTTGAACTCCTCGGGGCCGTAATAGCGGGCGCCCATGAATCGAGCCGGGGTGATGAGGCCGACTTGTTCGTAAAATCGCAAAGTGCGTAGCGTAAGATCGAAGTATTGCGCGACTTCTCGGATGCTCGATCCCGAGGGATATTGTAGAGTCAAGTCAACACTCCTTCTCGCTGAATGTTATTTCAATGTTCATTTCATAGGTAAAAGGTTGCGATTGAGCCATGGCGTTGTGGATATGCGACCAAGTCACGATAGTGCGTTTGAATAAATACCAAGGTGGAGCTTTGCTATCTTCGTAGCGTTACGTCACCGTCAACCAGGGGGGCGTCGCCGATCAGTGGCGGCGGTTCGCCGAAACAGATGCAAGGCCGAGGTCCGCACCCTGTTGCGTTTCCGACCCGCCGTCGTCCCCTTTTGTCGAGGCGCGTCCGTTTCAGCCGCCATGTCCGGCGGATCTCCTGAATTGTGATCATCCTGGATCAGGCCCGCGCGGTCCCGTTTAAAGTCCCCGCACATTTTGAATCCGTCTAAAGAGCGTCGATCCGCTTGGGTCCAGCTTGCGCATGGCGCATGATCGTGCGCGTCGCAAAGATCATCGCCGTGGCGGGAATGGGATTTTAGTCAGATGTTTCGCACCGGCGGCGCTCGGGGAATAAGCGCCTTAAAAAATAAAACCGTACGTAAGGTTAGGTCGCTGCAATTGACTTGGATCAAGCTTCGAAGCCCTGGAAGTATTCTATATTTGAATATTGGACGCCATTGCCACGCCGCGCTTCGGGGTACGCTTCATTGAAACAGACAAGTCTTTTTGCGTCCGACCTGCCCGGCCGGATTCGGCTGCGCCATCCCATGCTGCGCAATCGCGACGCGCATGCGCGCTTTCATGATCGTTTGCGCGAATTCGCCGAAGTTGAGAGCAATCCGTCGGCGGGATCGCTGCTGCTGCGGTTCGATCCCGCCGACGCCGGCTTGAATGCGCGCATCCGTGCCGAGATCGCCGCGCTTTTTGGTGAGGCCGCGCCTTCGCCAGCCCAACCGAACGCGGCGCCGGAGCGGCGCTCGAACGCGCCCGTTTTGAACGCGCGCGCGAAGTGGGAGATCAATCGCGTCGCCAAAATCGGCGCCATTGCGGCCATGGCGTTTTCGATCGCCGCGCTGCGCTCGAGCCGGAAGCTCCATGCTCAGGCGGGGGCGTTGTCCGTCTTCCTCATGCTGGTTCACGTCGCCATCCATTGGCGGCGCGCGTTTCGCTAGGGGCGCCTATGTCCGCCGCCGCCTCCCCGCTGCTCGGTTTCGTCCGCCAGCTCAACATCGCGCACCACATTCCCGGCCGCATTCGCCTGAAAATGAGCGGATCGCTTCCCGCCGAACTGCTCGGCGAGGCTAAGCGTTTCGGCAAGGCGCTGGGCGCCGTCGAGGGCATAAGGTCGATCGGTCTCAACGTCCTGGCTCGGTCCTGCACCATTGAATACGACGCGCGGGAGATCCCGCCCTCGGCCTGGATCGGTTTTCTTTCGGGCGAAATCACGCCCGAGAGCCAACGGCTGGAGCGCCTGCTGCTCGGCGCTGCGCACGCGTGAATTTTTTGAAAGGAGTTCGTCATGCTGCCCGTTCTGACTTTCGTGGCCGGCGTCGCGGCCGGCGCCCTCGGGGTGCGAATGCTGAAAAAATCCAAGACTCCCGCCAAACTGACGGCCCTCGCGCATAAAGCGCGGAGCGGATTCGACAAGGCCGGCGAGGAATTGCGGGATGTCACGGTGTCCGGCCTGAGCGCCGTTGAAAAATCTTCCGCCAACCTGCGCGCCAAACTCGCGGGACAAACGGAGACGTCCGTGGACCAGACGGACGCCGCGCCGGCGAACGATGAACCCGACGCCGATCCCGCCGCCCATGAAAGCGCGAAGCATGAAGAAGCGTAAGACGAAAGCGGCGCCGCCGCTCGCGCCGGTGGAACTCGCCAACAATTTTACGCGAGGGTTGGTCGCTACGGGCTTGTTGGCCGCGATCCAGAATCGCGCCGCCGGCGCGCCGCCCAATCGCAAGGTCGCGCAATTGGCCTTGCAGGGCGGCTTCGCCCTGGCCGCTGGCGTCGCCACCGCCGACAGCCTGCGCCGGCAGGATTTTTTCAGCGCCGTGCTGGCCGTCGCTTCGGGGGTCGCCGGCGTCATGGTTGTCGAAACCCTGCTCGCAACAGAAACGCATGATGAACCGAAGGAGGCCGAAATTGGCTAAGAAGAAAAAGAAGAACAAGGGAAAAGGTCTCAAGCGCCGCCATCTGGAGCGCCTGCTCGCGGGGCAGGCCAATATGGCGCCGCCGGCGAACCAGGGCGTGTTCGCATCCCTCAACAACCTGCTGCCCAAAGGCCGCAACGAACAGTTCCTGCTCGGCCTCGCGCTCGGCGGCGTCGCGGCCTACGTTTTGTCCGACGAGGACATCCGCGGCAAACTGTTCAAGGGCGCGATCCAGGCCTATTCCAGCGTGATGGGCGGTTTCGCCGAAATGAAGGAGCAGATGGCCGATCTCGCGGCGGAGGTCGAGGCGGAAGAGAGCGGCGCGGCATGACGGCGGCGCCCTGGCTGCGCACGTTGGAAGTGGCGCACCGGTTGCCCGGGCGCGTCCGTCTGCGCTATCGCCGCAACGCGCACGCGCCTGACGCCGCCGTGCTCGAAGGCATGGCGCGGCTGATCGACGGCGTGACGTCAGCCAGGGTCAACGCCCGGGCGGCTTCGCTGGTCATCGACTTCGACGCCCAGCGCACCACCCTCATGGCCATTGTCACGGCGCTGGGCGATCTGGGCTGGGATGCGGTCAAGGCCCGGCCGCGCGACGACGAAGGCGCCGGGGCGGTGGCCGCCGCGCTCGCCGTGCTGGTCGGCGCCAGCGTCGCGCCCATGCCGGCGCGGCTGCCGCTCAGTCTGGCGGCGGCGTTGCCGATGCTGCGCGCGGGCGTGGACGACTATCGCGAAAACGGCGTCACCAGCCATGTGCTCGAGTCCATGGCGGTCGCCATTTCGCTGGCGCGCTCGGATTTCCTCGCCGCCAACGCCACCACGTTCATGCTGGCGCTTGGCGAATATATGGAGCAGTCGATTGCGCGGCGCTCCGACGATCTGTTGAAACATTTGTTGCGCCCGAGCAGCGATCTCATCTGGGTTCTGCGCGATGGCGAGGAAGTGCAAATCCCGGCAGGCGAGGTCGCCGTGGGCGACACCGTCGTGGTGGGCGCCGGCGCGGTCATTCCCGTCGACGGCACGGTGATGTCCGGCGAGGGCGTGGTCAACGAAGCCGCCATGACCGGCGAAAGCGTGTCGGCGATCAAAACGCGCGGCGCCAAGGTTCTATCCGGCACGACCATGGAGGACGGCCGCCTCGCCATTTACGCCGAGCAGGTCGGACGGCACACCGCCGCGGCGCGCATCGCCGATTATGTCGAGCAATCGCTGACCGCCAAGAGCGAGGCGCAGCTCGACGCCGCCCGTCTCGCCGACCGGCTGGTGCCGACGGTGCTGAAACTCGCCGGCGTCTCCGCCGTGCTGACCGGCGACTGGCGCGCGGCGGCCTCGGTGCTCCAGGCCGATTATTCTTGCGCGCTAAAACTGGCGACGCCGGTGGCGTTCAAATCCGCCATGTTCAACGCGGGCCAAGCCGGGATTCTGGTCAAGGGCGCGACCGCTCTGGAGCGGCTCGCTCACGCCGACACGTTCATTTTCGACAAGACGGGGACGCTGACGACGGGCCATCTGGAGATCACGGACTCCATCGCCTTCGATTCGACTTACAGTGCGGAAGATCTGATCTGCCTCGCCGCCTCGGTCGAGGAGCATTATTTTCATCCGCTGGCGCTGGCGGTGGTCAAGGCCGCGCGGGCGACCGACCAGCACAGGCACTTCGATCACACCGAAGTCCAGTTCATCGTCGCCCATGGCGTGGCCAGCGAGGTCAAGGGCCAGCGCATCGTCGTGGGCTCGCGCCATTTCGTCGAGGACCACGAAGGCATTGACGTATCAGCGCATGCCGATGTGGTGGAGCGGCTCTATCTCGAAGGCAAGACGCTGCTGTTCATCGGCTTCGGCGGCCGCCTGCTGGGCATTCTCGCGCTCAAAGATTCGTTGCGCGTCGACGCCGCCGCCACCATCGCGCGGCTGCGGCGTGCGGGCGTCAAGCGCGTGCTGATGCTGACCGGCGACCACCGGGACCGCGCGGCGGAACTGGCGGACCAACTCGGCCTCGACGGTTTTCATGCCGAACTGACGCCCGAGGACAAGGCCGGGATCATTGCCGGGCTCAACGCGAAAGGGGCGAAAATCGCCTTCGTCGGCGATGGCGTCAATGACGCGCCCGCTTTGGCCGGCGCGCATGTCGGGGTCGCCATGCAGAAGGGCGCGGATATTGCGCGGCTCACCGCCGACGTGGTGCTGCTGGAGGATTCGATCGCCCGCGTCGCCGACGCCCGCGCGCTGGCCAATTCCGCCATGGCGCGGATCGCGACCAATTACAAGCTGACGGTCGGGCTCAACACCGCCATTCTCGGCCTGGCGGCGCTGGGCGTATTGTCGCCGGTGGCCACCGCCGTGCTGCACAATGGAACCACCATCGGCATATTGCTTAACGCGTTCCGCGGTTCGGCGCCGAAAGCGGACAGGCGCCCCGGCTGACGGGGCGCTTACAAGGCGCGCTCACCACACCGCGATCAGCACGCCGGCCATGAAGGCCAGCGCGGCGCAGACCGAGAGAAATTCCATACGCGCCGCCGCCGAGGGGTTGGTCATGACGCCTCCGTCATCGGGGCCAGATCGGCCTCCAGCGCGCGCAAGAAGGTGGTGGCGCTGGCGCTGCGCAACGGCCGCATCGGCTTGCCCTCGCTCTGGCAGATTTTCTTCACCGCCTCCGCCGCGCCATGGCTGACGCAATCGACCGGAAAGAACACCGCATCGGCCTGGCGGACCAGTTCGCCCAGACGGGCGGGCGAGTTTTCCAGCCCGCCGTCATGGTGCAAAAGCTGGCCGTTGCGGCCGGCGATCAACTGGCGCAGCTTGCACACGGTCTGCGGGCGCCCGCCGACGTAAAGCAGGCAGCGGCCGCACAGTGTCGCCGTTTTCGCCTCACCCTCGGCGGCGCTCCCGTCCGCGCTTTCCTCCGCCGTCCAATCGGGCGGCGGTTCGGCGCCGCCCCGGGTTTCGGCGGCCTGCAATCGGGCGCGAAGATGCTCGCATTGCAGCTCGAAGCCGGTGGACTCGCGTTTCAGCAGCGCGTTCTCCTGCCGCAGCAGGTCCAGTTCGCTGACATGCGCGCGCAGCTCGGACGCCAAAAGGTTCTCGTCGGCGAGGCGCCGCAGCCGCGCGCATTCGTCTTCCAGCGTCTCCAGCGCGCCGAGGCGCGCGCGCAGCCGCGCAAGCTCGGCGTCGGCTTCGCGCAAGCGGGCGTCGCGCTCGCCGATCCGCGCCGACAGCCGTCGCGCCAACTCGCCCTTTTCCCGTCGCGCTTCGGCGATGGCGCGGGCGTCGCCGCGATTGGAGGCGCCGGACATGTGCGACATCATGTGGATTTCGCCATAGACGCGCGCTTCCACCTCAAGCGGCAGTTTGGGATGCGTGACCATCGCCCAATAGGCGCCGGGCGCGAGGCCGGCGTCCACGGCGGCCTCCCAATAGGCGATGAAATCCTCGGCGCTTTGCAGCGGACGCGCTTTGCGGATCGCGCCTTCGAACTTGGCGTCGAGATGTTTCGTCACCGCGCGCGCTTCGGCGCTGTCCGTGCTCATGCGCGCGGTCAGCGTGCCGTGAATGTCGTAGTCGCTCAGGCGCCAGGGGTCGTCGACCACGGCGCATTTTTTCGCGATGCGCCGCAATTCGGCAAGGGAAAGGCATGTGCCGATGATCGAGCACAGCGAGGCGCCGCGCACCTCCCAGATGGCGAGGCGCCGCCCCTCGCCGCGATGGTCGGCGGCGGGGCTGCCCGCCGGAGGACGGATCAGTTCGGACAGGATCGGGGTCATGGCGGAAGAGGCCAGCGCCAGCGCAGCCGGCGCGCTCGCGGCGTCCTTCCTCATGACCGCGCCGCTTTCGCGACGTCCTTGCCGCAATCCAGCCTTCCAGGGCGCTTGCCGGTCATGAAGCCTCTCCAAAGCGAATGACGCCGATAGACGCAACAACACGCCGCGCGGCGGCGGCGTTCAAGGGAAACGAAACTAATTTGAACGAGTCTAAAACCGGGCGATCGCCTTGACCGGCGCCCGCCGCGCGCGAATAGTCGAAGCCTGATCGAAACGAACTTATTGCCGAACGAGGCGCTTATGACGGACCGTGCGATTTCCCTGCAGACGATGAAGCCGGGGGATTCCGCCCGCATCACCGGTTTCGTCAAAGGCGAGCGCGAGTATCGCCAGCGCCTGCTGGCGATGGGGCTGACGCCGGGAACCGTGTTTTCCGTGACGCGGGTGGCGCCGCTCGGCGATCCGCTGGAGCTGTCGGTTCGAAATTTCACGCTGACGCTGCGGCGTCGCGAGGCCTCCATCCTTCTGGCTGAAAGGCTTTGAGCATGACTCATGTCGTCGCCGTCGCCGGCAATCCCAATTGCGGAAAAACGACCTTGTTCAACGCGCTCACCGGCTCGACGCAGCAGGTCGGCAACTGGCCCGGCGTCACCGTCGAGAAGAAGGTCGGCTGTTACACGTTCGCCGACGAAAAATTCGATCTGGTCGATCTGCCCGGCATCTACATGATCGGCGGCCTGTCGAAAGGCTCCGAGGACGAGCGGGTCGCGCGCGACTACATTCTGTCGGGCGAGGCCAAGATCGTCGTCAACATTCTCGACGCCGCGAATCTCGAACGCAATCTGTATCTGACCGCGCAATTGCTGGAGATGCGGGTTCCCGTCGTCGTCGCCGTCAATATGGTGGACATCGCCGAAAAGACCGGCGTCCGCATCGACGTGGCGGCTTTGTCGCGCGTGCTGGATTGCCCCGTGGTCGCGCTGGTCGCTAGCCGGCGCAAGGGGCTGGCCGAGCTGAAGGCCGCCATCGCGCGCGCCTGCCGCGCGCCGGCGGTTTCCTCGGTCGAGGTCGCCCACGCGCCGGCGGTGCAAGCCGCGCGCGCCGCCCTTGCGCCCGCAGTCGCCGAGGCCGCCCGCGAAAAGGGCGTCGATCCCGGCTGGGTGGCGCTCAAGCTGCTGGAAGGCGACGGTTTCGCCGAAGCCCTGGCCGGTCGCGGCCTGAAGGACGAGATCGCGCGCCACGGCCAGGCCATCGAGGACGCCTGCGGCGAGGAGGCCGACATTGTCATCGCCGACGGCCGCTATCGCTTCATTGGCGAGGTCATCGCCGCCTGTTTCCACCAGCCGCGCAAGATTTCGCTGAAACTGACCCGGCGCATCGACAAGGTGGTGTTGAACCGCTTCCTCGGCGTGCCCGTGTTCCTGTTCGCCATGTATCTGATGTTCCTGTTCACCATCAAGGTGGGCGGCGCCTTCGTCGAATTCTTCGGCCTGACGGCGGAGGCGCTGTTCGTTGACGGCGTCGGCGCGGCGCTCAAGGCGGTCCTCGCGCCGGAATGGCTGACCGTGTTGGTCGCCACCGGCATCGGCGGCGGCGTCAAGACGGTGGCCACGTTCATCCCCATCATCGGCGCGCTGTTCCTGTTCCTGTCCTTCCTCGAAGATTCCGGCTATATGGCGCGCGCGGCCTTCGTGATGGACCGCGCCATGCGCGCCATCGGCCTGCCCGGAAAAAGCTTCGTGCCGCTGATCGTCGGCTTCGGCTGCAACGTGCCGGCGATCATGGCGACGCGGACGCTGGAGAACCGCCGCGACCGCATCCTCACCATGATGATGGCGCCGTTCATGTCATGCGGCGCGCGGCTTCCGGTTTACGCGCTGTTCGCGGCGGCGTTTTTCAGCAGCAACGGCCAGAATGTGGTGTTCGCGCTCTATCTGCTCGGCATCGGCTTCGCCGTGGCGACCGGCCTGCTGCTCAAGGCCACCGTGCTCCAGGGCGCGACCTCGCCCTTCGTGATGGAATTGCCGCCCTATCACCTGCCGACGCCGCACACCGTCTTGTTGCAGGCCTGGCGCCGCTTGCGCGAATTTATTTTCCGCGCGGGACAGGTCATTGTGCCGATCGTCGCCATCCTCAGCTTTTTCAACGCGTTGGGAACCGACGGCACTTTTGGCAAGGAGAACACGCGCGAGTCCGTGCTGGCGGTGGCGAGCCAGGCCGTCACCCCCGTGTTCCGTCCGCTGGGCGTGACCGACGAGAACTGGCCGGCCGCCGTCGGCCTGTTCACCGGCGTGTTCGCCAAGGAGGCGATCGTGGGAACGCTGAATTCCCTCTACGCCGCCGACGCCGCCGTCCAGGCGAAATCCGATGGCGCCGAGGCGCCGAAGGAAAGCGGCGTCCTCGCCAAGCTTTCGGACGCCGTCGCCACCATCCCCGCCAAATTCGCCGAGATCGGGTCGGCGCTGGCCGATCCGCTAGGGCTGAACGTGTCCTATACCGGCGACGCCGAGGCCGCCGCCGCCGAACTCAAGGTTCAAGGCGGCGTGTTCGGCGCCATGGCCAGCCGCTTCGACGGCCTAGCCGGCGCCTTCGCCTACATGCTGTTCATCCTGCTCTACACGCCCTGCGTGGCGGCGCTGGGCGCCATCCGGCACGAGGCCGGGCTGAGGTGGACCGCGTTTTCGGCGGGGTGGAACACGCTGCTGGGCTATACGTCGGCAGTGGCGTTCTACCAGATCGCCACTTTCGCGCGCGATCCCGCGGCGGCGGCGAACACGCTCGCGGCCTGCTTCGGCGTCGGCGGGCTGGCGATCGGGCTGATGATCGTGGCGGGGAGGCTGCGCCTGCGCGCCCACGCCGCGGCGCCGGCCGAGTGACCGTCATGGCCATGACATTGACCGAGGCCAAGGCCTATCTGATGGATCGCCGCCGCGCCCCTTTGTCTGACATCGCGCTGCATTTCGACTCGTCGCCTGAGGCGGCGCGGCAGTTGTTGCAACACTGGGTCGGCAAGGGCCGGGTCAGGCTGATCCAGTGCGAGGCGTGCAAGGCCGGCTGCGCTTGCGCCAGCCGGCCCGACGACGTCTATGAATGGGTGGCCTGAGCCTCGCCGGAGCGGGGCGCGCCAATTCACGTGCGCGAAATCCTTTTTTGCGATCGCTGGCTTTATTCCTGCTGCGCCGCCGCGCCAACGAACGCGCTCAGCGCGAGGCCGGCCGCGGCCAGGGCGGCGGCGAGGCCGGCCACGGCGCTCCAGCCGCCGTGCTGCCAGAACCAGCCGCCGAGCGAGCCGGTGACGCTCGACCCGATGTAGTAGAACAGCAGGTAGAGCGAGGCGGCGTGGCCCTTGGTCTTGCCGGCGAGAGGACCGATCGAGCTGCTCGCCACGGAATGGCCGACGAAAAAGCCCGTCGTCATCAGGGCGATGCCGATCACCACCGCGACCAGGGACGCGGCCAGCGTCACGCCGACGCCGGCGAGCATCAGGCCGAAGCCGGCGATCAGCAGCGGGCGGCGGCCGAACCGGTCCGCCAGCGCGCCCGCCAGCGATGACGACACGATGCCGAAGGCGAAGGCCAGGAAGATCAGGCTGACCTGGGTCTGGCCGAGCCCGTAAGGGGCGCCGGACAGGCGGAAGGTGGCATAGTTGAAGATGGTGACGAAAATGCTCGTCAGCACGAAGCCGATGGCGAAGATGCGCCGCAGTTCAGGGCGGCCCAAATGTCCCTTCCAGGCCCGCATGTGAAAACTCAGGCTGCTGGCCGCGCCCGGCGTGAAATTGCGCGAGGGCGGCAGCAGCGCCAGCGCCGCGAACGCCGAAAGCAGGCACAAGACGCCCAGGCCGCCCATCGCGACGCGCCAGGACGCGAATTCGGTCATCATGCCCATGCCGACGCGCCCCATCATGGCGCCGAAAGCGGTGCCCGCGATGTAGAGGCCCATGGCCTTGCCGAGATGGCTGGGCGCGATCTCCTCGGCCAGATAGGCCATGGACACCGCCGGCACGCCGCCGAGCAGGAAACCTTCCAGCGCGCGCGCCGCCAGCAGCGTGTGCCAGTCGGGCGCGTTCGCCGCCACGAGATTGAGCAGGCCCGCCGAGATCATTGAGCCGATGATCAGGGCGCGCCGGCCCAGCCCTTGCGAAAAGGCGCCGGCCAGCACGATCGACACCGCCAGCAGGCCCGTGGTCAGCGACAGCGCCAGCGAGCTTTGCGCCGGCCCGACGTGAAAGGCGGCGGTGAAGGCGGGCAGCAGCGGCTGCACGCAATAGATCAGCGAAAAGCTGGCGAAACCCACCAGAAACAGCGCGATTCCGGCGCGGCGGAATTCGCGCGACCCCTGCTCGATCCAAAGGTTGGGACGTTCGATCTTGCCGCGCGCGGCGCCATTCGCGTCGAACGCGGCGATATCCGCCGGTGGGGCGGCTGCAAGTTCTGTAGACATGATCCTCGCTCACTTGAGGGAGGTTTTGGTCCCCACGCGGCCATATGTCCAATATATGTTTTGTGCGTGTTCGATCTGTTTTTCGAATGACTGAGATGGTCAGGACGCGGTTCTGGCGGCGCCCATGACCGCCAGCAGGATTTTTGCGAAATTCAGCGCGGGCTGCGCCGGGTTTTCGCCGAGATGGGCGAAGGCGATCGCAACCGTCGGGACCGGCGGCTTGAGCGGGCGATAGGCGACGCCGCCAATGCCGATGCGGCGCGTCGAGTCCGGCACCAGCGCGATCCCGAGTTCGGCCGACACCAGCGAGAGAATGGCGGCGATATGCGGCGCGCCCGGGCCGATCGGCGGGTCGAAGCCGGCGGCGATGCAGGCGCGGATCGAGGCGTTGCGCAGGCCTAAGCCCGCCGAGGGCGGCGTCATGATGAACGGGTGTTCGCGCAGCGCCGCGAGTTCGATCTCGCCCGGGCCGAAGCGGCCCGCCAGGGCTGTGGGGAGCGCCGCCGCCAGCGGCTCGTCGATGAGGTGGTGGACGGCGAGTGTCGCCGGCTCGGCCCCGTTCGGACGGATGATGGCGAAATCGAGGTCGCCGGCGAGCAGATCGTCGATCAGGCGCAGCGAATTGGCTTCCTCGAACCGGAATTCGACATCGGGAAACTTGCGCTTGAACGTGCGCACGGCGGAGGGAATGGCCGGGTTCATCGCGGTGGTGGTGGTGACCCCGAGGGCGAGCCGCCCGGTCTCGCCGCGCGCGGCCCGGCGCGCCGCGCGGATCGCCTCCTCCGCGCGCGTGGGGATGGATTTGGCGATGGCGAAAAAGGCGCGGCCGGCGTCGGTGAGTTCGGCGCCCGAGCGCAGCCGATGAAACAGCGGCGCGCCGATCTCCAGCTCCAACTCCTTGATCTGCATGCTCAACGGCGGCTGGCCGACGCCGAGGCGCGCGGCGGCGCGGGTGAAGTTACGCTCCTCCGTCACCGCGAGGAAGTAACGGATCTGTTGCAGTTTCATGGTCCGGACGGCTCATTGTATTTTTGGCGCGCGAATTCGAAGCGGCTTTGGATTCATTCTTTCATACCCTGCCATCCCCGACGCGAATGTCGAGGTCGAACCGCAGCGTCGAGGTCGCGCCGTCGCCGAAAAAACCGCCTTCCACCGGCATGGTCGAAAGCTGGTCGGCGCCGGCGCAGAGCGCGACATGGCCGGAGGCTGCGGCGCATCCGTGCGTCGGATCGTAGCCGCGCCAGCCGGCGCCGGGCAGGAAAACTTCCGGCCAGGCGTGCAGATGCCGCTTGCCGTCCGGCGTTTCCGCGTGGGCTTGATAGCCGCTGACGAAACGCGCCGGGATGTTTTGGCTGCGCGCCGCCGCCATGAATAATAGGGTGAGATCGCGGCAGGCCCCTCGCGCGCGAGCCAGCGTCTCCTCGGGATCCTGGGCGTAGCCGATGTCACGAATTTTCCGATCGGTGCGCGCAAAAAGATCGCCAGTGAGCGCGTCGAGAAAGGCCAGGGCGTCGCCGCCTGTGCGGGCGAAAAGTTCGGCGGCGTAAGCGCGCACGCGCGGGCCGGCGCCGCCGCCGAACTCCGCCCGGATCTCGCGCTCATCAAGCCAAGGCCGAGGCGCCGGGTCCGTCTCCAGCTCGAAGCGGGACTCGATCAGCAGCCGGTCGGTTTCCCCGGCGAAGGCGACCTCCGTCGTCCTGTTGCCGTAGCGGTCGATGCGCTCGGTCTGCGACGCCGGCGCCGGCTCGATGCGCAGGCTTTCGCGGACGATGCGCACGCCGGTTTGACGCGGGCGCAGGCGCAGCAGATGGTCGCCCAGCCGCACCGGCGCGGAATAGGCGTAGAGCGTGCGGTGACGGACGGAAAACAGCATGGCGAAGCGCCCCCGGTGAGTCTCCCGATGATAGGCCGTCCAACGCCCCGCGTCATGGCGCGCGGACGTCGATCACCACCGCCGTGACATTGTCGGCGCCGCCGGCCGCCAGCGCGGCGTCGCGCAAATCCTTGGCCGCCTGTAGCGGCGAGGCGGCGGCGGCGAGCAGCGCCGCGATTTTTTTCGCCGGCAGCGCGCCATGCAGGCCGTCGGTGCACAGCAGCAGCCGGTCGCCGGGCGTCAGGTCGAGCGCCACATGATCCACGCGCACGCGCGCGTCAAAACCGATGGCGCGGCGCAGGCGCAGCATGGGTTCGCCGAAATCGACCACATGGTCGAGCGTCAATTGCTCCAGGCGGCCGGCGGACAGGCGATAGGCGCGGCTGTCGCCGACATGCAGGATGCGCCCCTCGCCTTCGGACAGCAGCAGCGCGGTGAACGTTGTGGCCATATGCGCCAGGTGCGGGTCGCGTCGGCCGATCGCAGCGATCCAGTCGTTGGCGGCCTCGATGGAGCGGCTCGCGGCGGCGAGCGGCGACAGCTGCGGCGCCGCGCCGAAATAGCCGTCGAGGAAGGCGCGCACCACGGTTTCCGCCGCCTCGCGCCCGCCCTTGTGGCCGCCAAGGCCATCCGCGACCGCCGCGACGAAACCGCGCCGTCGCGACGGATCGCGGCAGCAGGCGGCGAAATCCTGGTTGTCCGGACGTTTTCCTCGCGACGTCACCAGGCCATAGGCGAGGCGCGGCGGCGCCAGCGTGAGGTCGGGCGCGGACATCAGCGCTTCCAGACCAGCAAAGCGACGCACAGCAGCGCCAGAACGGCGGTCGCGATCCGCCAGGGCGTCGCGGGGTCGAATCGGCGCCGGTTCGGCGCGCGCCAGTTCTGATGCGCCAGGCCGTGCTCCAGCGCGTCGCGCAATTGCGCCGCGTCGGCGAAGCGGGCGCCGGGGTCGGCGGCGATGGCGCGGGCGATGATCTCGCCTAACCATTGCGGCAGGTCGGGCCGCGCCCGCGCCAGCGGGAACGCCTCGCGGCGGCCGAATGGAAACGCGCCGCCGCTGAACATGCGATAGAGCGTCACGCCGAGCGAAAACATTTCCGTGCGCGGCCCGGCGGCGGCGCCCTTGAACAGTTCGGGGGCCATGTAGCGCGTGGTGCCGCCGAGATCGTCGCGGACTTCGCCGAGCCCCGGCAGCGCCGCCAGCCCGAGGTCGAGCAGTTTGATCTCGCCGGTGGAGAGCAGGAAAATGTTTTCGGGCTTGATGTCGCGATGCACCACCTGCTTGCGCGCGAGATCCTCGATGGCGTCGCAAAGGCTGGCGGCGACGCCCGCGCCCTCGGCCAGCGACGCCGGCGGCGTCTCTTTGAGCCGCGCCTCCAGCGTCTGGCCGTGATAATACGGCATGACCAGATAAAGACAGGAGCGCCGCTCGCGCGGGACGTCGAGATAATCCACCAGGAAGCGGCTGCGCGCGCGGGCGCCGATCCAGGCTTCGCGCAGGAACCCCGCCTGGAACACCGCATCCTGCGCCATGGCCGGCAGCGGCAGCTTTAACACGACATCGCGGTTTTCGACGGCGTCGCGGGCGCGCTTCAGCAAAGTGTAGGGGCCGCGATAGAGCGTGCGGCCGATGACGAAACCGTCGAGCGTGTCGCCTTCCTGCGGCGGCGGCCGGAGCGGCAGATCGGCGAAATCGCGGGCGATGTCCTCGATCTCGGGCGCGGCGACTCCGCGCACGTCGAGCACCAAGGCCGCGCCGCCCGATCCGGCGAGGTTTTGCGCAAGAATTTGCGGCGAGTCGCCGCGCAGCAGGGCTTCAAGCTGTTCCGCGCGGCTGGCGCCGAGCAGGACCAGGCGATCCCCCGGCCTTGCGTCGAATTCGACGACATCCGCCTGCGCCTCGCGGTCGAGGCCGATGGCGCGGGTGAGGATTTTAGCGCCGGAGGGCAGCGGGCGCAGGTGATCGGCGGTGAGGGGCTGAATCTGTCCGTCGCGCAGCAGCAGGGCGCGGGTGTCGCCGAGATGCAGCACCACGCATGTCTTTGACGCCGGCAGCGCCACGGCGCAGAGCGAGGCGGCCATGCCCAGGCGCTGGACGTCGGCGCGCGATTGGCGGTGCATCCACGCGTTGGCGCTGGTCAGGGCGCGGGCGGCGGCGCGCGTGGGCGAGAGGGTGGCGAGGCCGCCGAAATAGCCTTCGGCGAACAGGCGGGCGGCGAGTTGCGCGGCCTCCTCCGGCGCCCCGCCGACGCTATCGCCCCGCGCGATCAGGGCGAGCAAGCCGCGGCGCGGGGCGCCGAAATCCTCGCCGCGGTAGACCGCGCGGAATTCGGCGCCGTCGCCAGCCTCGCCGAGTTCGACAGTCCATCCGGCGGCGGCGACGGGCGGGCTGTCGTTCATGGCGATTCCTTTCATGGGAGAACCGGGGCGAGGGCTCGCCCCGGCGGCGTCAGGCTTCGCCGGCGACTTCCATGTCGTGCTCGATGCCGAGCAGGGTTTGCGGCGCCCGCAGCTTCAGGATGAAGTACCAGGCGACGCCGACGGCGAGATAGGCGACGAAGATATAGGGCAGCAGGTTCAGCGGATAGGCCGGCGCCGGATAGACGCTGCCCACCAACGCGCCGCCCATCAGAATCATGCCGAGCTCCCCGACCATGTTGTGCCGGCGCTTCTCCTTGCCGATCTGGCGGAAATAGAGCGGCGCGCACAGCGAGCACATGAAATAGACCACGATGAAGCCGAACGAAGCCATGGTGCCGTACCAGCCGAACGTTTCGGTTTCCGAGCCGGCGGCGACAAGGACGGCGCACAGGACGAAGTTGAGGGCGGCGCCGACGCCCAGGGCGACATGCGGCGTCTTGTGCTCCGCATGGACCATGCCCATCGACTGGTGCACGAACTGGTAGCGGCCGAGCGAGTACAGCAGGCGGCCGAACGCGTTCAGCGAGGCGAGCGCGCAGGCGAACGAGCTGATTGTCGCGCCGAAATAGACGAACGCCGTTAGCAGCGGGCTCTCGCCGCTCAAAATGTCCGCGAGCGGGGCGGAGCTGCCGGCGAGTTTTGCGGTGTCGTCGTCGAAACCCATAGTGATGACATAGGTGGTGAAGACGAAGAAGGCGCCGGCGGCGACCGCCGTCCAGTTGATGGCGCGGGGGATGGTGGCTTCGGGATTGCGCGTCTCCTTGGCCAGCGTCGCGGCGCTTTCAAAGCCGACAAAGCCGAAAATGCCGAACACCACCGCCTGCGGAATGGCGCTGGCGTCAAGCCCGACCATCTTGACCTGCTTCATGTCGAGGCTGAAGCCGTGCGTGAACAGAATGGCGATGCAGACGAACAGGATGATGGCCACCGAAATGGCCTCCAGCGTCAGGCCGATGCGCGAGGACAGGCGGATGTCGCGCGACGACAGGAACCAGGCGAGCGCCGAGACCACGACGTAGAGCAGCAGCGCCGGCGGCGCGACGGTCACGCCGAGGGCGGTCAGCATGGTCTTGACGAAGATCGAGGTCGCGACCGTCAGCGCCATCGCCGTGGCCAGATAGGCCAGCAGCATCGACCAGCCCGACAGCATGCCCCAGGACGGGCCGAGCACGCGCGAGACATAGATGAAGAACGAGCCGGCGACCGGAAATTGCCGGGCCAATTTGCCGATATTGACGCCCACCACCAGCATGGAGATCGCGGACAGAAGGTAGACGAACCAGGAGCCTGTGCCGGCGGTCCCGGCGACCACGGCGATGGAGAGCGCAGGCGTCAAGGTCGGCGAGACGTTGGCGACCGATTGGCCCAGCGTCTCGACGAACGACAGACTATCTTTCCTCAATTCTGACATGTGGGTCTCCGAGCCCTGGAGGACGCCGCAGCGGCTGCTTACCGACGTTTCACACTAGGAACAAAAAGTTCGTAGCAATCACTGTGCCATCAGTTGACCCAGAGCGCGGCCTTGATCTGTCTGGCTTTATTTCTCAGGAGTTTGGGCGGCGCGATCACGAAATGGCGCGCGATTGGGCGTTTTGCGCGATTTAACGCTAATTCTCGGAAATATAGATGATATATTAGGCAGAAAATTTCGTGCCTTAAAAGAAACATTTGGCGCCGCCGCGCAAGCGCGTCAGGCGGCCTGCCGCGACGACCTCGACAATTTCGTGCGCGGACGGCGCAGGTCCCGTTTTGGGCGCGCCGCCTCCGCTGTCATCACGGCATCAATCCATCGAGACGCCGGCGCGGCGCGCCGTGAGGATCCTCCGCGTCATGAGTCCCGACCGATTCAGTCGTGAAGTCAACGCGCCGAGGACCGGCGTCGCCGCATCACCTGTGCAGGAACTCGGACGTCGCGGACACCAGCGTGACGCCGACGCCGCCGGCGCCCGGCGTGATCGTGTAATCGGCCGCGCCGCCGCCGACCGCCACGGTCAGGCGCTCATTTCCCTGGGTCAGCGTCAGCGCGCCGCCCGCCCCCGCGCTGTTCGGCGTCCATTCCATCACCGTGGACATGTCGAAGGCGTAGAGGTCGAGATGGGACGTCCCGTGTGCCGTCGCCGTGGCGACCTCGGCCACGCTTCCGTCGGCGTTCCAGTCCTCGATCTTGACTGCCGCGCCGTGGGACAGCCAAACCGCCGTCAGCGGTTTGCCATCGGCGCCGTAGAACACGTCGGTTTCGTCATAGCCCGAAGTCTTGAGGCCAAAGTTCTGGATTTCCCAACCGCTGGCGTTGGCGGATTTCGCCTGCGCCAGCACGTTGTCGACGAAGATCGCCCAGCCGCCGTCGCTGGCGAAGGTCTCGTGCGCGGCATGCCCGTCGGTGGTGGCGTAATCGGCCGTCGTCCTCACGCCATTGACATACTGGTTGTCGACGGAGGCGTAGGCGTGGCCAAGGATCGTTCCGGGCGTGAAGGTCTGGAGGTCCGTGACCTGACCGGTCGTCGGATCCCAGGTCTTGATCTGCCAGGGATCGCCGTCCTTGGTCCAGCTTTCCGCAACGGCCTTGCCGTTCGCGTAATGCGTGTCGGTCGCGTCGTACTTCTGGCCGGGGATTCCGGCGATGACCGCCTCGGTCACGGCCCCGCCGGCGTCGTAGCTCCACGTCTCCGTCTGGCCGTTCGCCCAGGTCTCGCTCAGGGGCTTGCCCGCCGCATTAAAGATGACGTCGTGGTCGAATTGGCCCGTCGCGTCATAGGTGAGAATGTCGTAGCCGCCGACGTTGGCGGGGTCGGCGCTCATCGTCTTCGCCTGCGCCGGCGCGTTGTCGACCAGGATCCGCCAGCCGCCGTCGCCGGTGAAGGTCTCGCGCGCCGTGTGGCCGTCGGTGACGGCGTAATCGACCGTCGTCCTCACGCCGTTGACATATTGGGTGTCGACGGACGTATAGGCGTGGCCAAGGATCGTCCCGGGCGTGAAGGTCTGGAGGTCCGTGACCTGACCGGTCGTCGGGTCCCAGGTCTTGGTTTGCCAGAGGCCGTCGTCCTTGGTCCAGCTTTCCGATACGGGCTTGCCGCCGGAATAGATCGCGTCGGTCGCGTCCCACATCTGGCCGGCGATGCCGAAGCACTGGATTTCATGGGCCGAGCCGTCGCCATTGAATGTGACGATCTGCGTGGCGCCGCCGCTATACGGCTGCATCAGCGCAACGCCGGACGATCCGAGCGCCGCCTTCTGCGCCAGGCTCAGCCCGACAGCCTGATCCGTGACCGAGATCCGCGACACGCCCGCCGCCGCCAAGGCGGCGATCTGCGCGGCGGTCAGGCTGGCGACATGGGTTTTGACATCGACGATGGTCAGGGTGTGCGGCGTTGCGATCCGGGCGAGCGCGGCGGCGTCATCGGCCGCCTGCTTGAGCGTCACGTTGAGCGCCGGCGTTCCCGCATCCGTCAGCGCGATCGACGCGATATGCGCGTCGCCGGCCAGCGCGTCGAGTGCGGACGCGACATTCGCCGCGGTGTCGGCGATGTCGAAGGGGTGGCCGCTCTGGTCCAGCTCCGTCCGTCGCGCCTGGAATTCCGCCACGGTCACTGTGGGCTCGTGGAAAAACGTCACCAGCGCGCCCCCCGCGCCGTCGTCGGCGAGGCTGAACTTGGCCTCGCTGTAATCGGCGTTGGGGTCGAGCGTGACGGCGACATCGCCCGCGCCGCCGGAAATTTTGAGAACATTGCCGGCGACGAGCGTCGCCGTGGCGGCGCGGCCGACGCCTTCGAGATCCAGCGTGTCGTCCGCGCCGAAATTGTCGATGGCGCCGTCGAAATGGCCGTCGGCCAGCGTCGCCGCGCCGAGACGCAGCACATGGGCGCCGTCCGACAGGTTGACGGCGGCGACGCCGTCGCCGTTCAGCGTCCAGTCGGCGCCGGCGACATTGAGGATTTCGACCGAGACGAGCGCGCCCAGCGTTCCCGTGGCGGCGTTCAGGTCGATCGTGTCCGTTCCGGCGCCGCCGTCGATCGTTCCGGAAATGCCGCCGCCGTTGAGGATGATGCGGTCGTCGCCGCCGCCAAGCGCGACGCTGCCGATGATGGTTCCGCTATTGATCAGCGTGTCGGCGAACGTGTCGACAATGGCGATGGCCTCGCCATTGTCGCCTTCGATCAGGCCGGCGTTGGCGATGGTGGTGGCGGCATAGGCGTCGCCGTCGTTGCTGTCGTCGACGGTGATGGCGCGCTGGGCGCTGACGATCTGGCCGCCGGCTTCGTTGACGATGGTTCCTCCGCCGATGGTCACGGCCTCCGACAGGCCGGCGCTCGACGTTCCCGTCGCCTGGATCAAGCCGGAATTGTCGAGACTGAGCAGATAATCGACGTCGATGGCGTCGCCATCGGTCGAACCGGCGGCATGGCCGGCGATGGTCCCGGAATTGACGACCACGGTGGTTCCGGCGGTGGTGTCCATGTTGACGCCGGAGCCAAGCTGTCCCGAGATTGTCCCGGAATTATGCACGGTGATCGCGAGCTTGCCGGTGACGCCGTGGCGCGCGCCCTCGATGAGGCCGGTGGCTTCGTTGGTGACGGCTCCATAGCCGGCGTCCTGGAAATCGACGCCGTCGTCGCCGCTGTCGCCGGCGCCCGACTGGCCCAGAATCTTGCCGGCGTTGTCGATGGCGGCGTTGGCGCCGGGCCGGAGCGCGTCGGCGTCGGCGGCGCCGATCAGGCCGCCGGCGCGATTGGTGATCGTCGTCGTGGCCGCGCCCGAAGTCAGCGCGCCGAGATCGATGGCCTGGCCGCTCTTGGTTCCGGAAATGACCCCGGACGCGTCCACCGCGCCGGACACGATGGTTCCGGAATTGTCGATGGTCAGCGCGCCATTGAGGTCGGCGTTGATGCGGATGGCGTCATTGGTGTTGGCGACGATGGACCCCGTGTTGACGATGGCGATCCGGCTGCCCGCCGCCAGCGTCGCGGCGCTGTCGACGACGCGCGCATTGCCCGAGGCCGCGATGGCGGTCATCGCGCCGGCGTTGGTCAGGGTCGAGGCGCCGCCCGTAAACGTCACGCCGGAGACGTTGGTCTTGCCCGTCGCGCTGACGGCGAACGCGCCATTGGCCTGCACCTGTCCGTTCTGGCCGTCGCCGAGCGTCTGCGCGCTGGTCAGGGTCTGGCCGGACGGAACGGTGAAGCCGCCGAGCGCGAGCGCGGTCACCAGCGGGTCGTGATCGCTGGTCTGGTTTGAAAATTCAGAATTGATATGGACCACGTCGAACTGCGCCGCATTCGCCAGCGCATTGCTCACCAGAATATGGTCGAGATCCTCGGCGTCGCCGTCGAAATTATAGTCGTATTGCTCGTGCGCCGGCAGGGTCGCGATCAGGTCGTTGAGCACCTGGACTCCGCCCGGCGTATAGGTTCCGGTGATGGCCGGGCTGCTGTCATAGGCGTAGCCGGAGACGGTGGCGGTCCCTTCGAGCACCTTCAGCGGCTCCTCGAACTGGAATTCGTTGAGATCGCCGGCGACCACGATTTTTGCGTTCGCGTTGGCCGCGAGCAGGCTGTCCACATAGGTATTGACGGCCTGGGCCTGGGCGGCGCGCTTGTCCTCATAGGCGTCGAGCGGCGTCGGATCGGTTCCCTCCAGCACGCCGCCGCCGCCCTTGGACGAGAAGTGATTGTCGATCACCGTGACGGTCTGGCCGTTGAAGCTGAAGGTGGCGACGAGCGAGGGACGGGCGCTGCAGAACGGGTTGTTGGGGTCGCTGACCTGGGTCGGATCGGCGGCGGTCAGAGCCGAGCCGTCGGCGCCGATGGTCCGCAGCGAACCCTCGACCAAGGCGACGCGGTCGGTGCGGTAAATGTAGGCGTTGCGGATATTGCCGCCGGGCGCGCCGCCATTGGCGGTTCCCGGCGCATTGTTGTTGAGGAAGGGATTATCGATGAAGGCGTAATGCGCGGAGCTTCCGGCGGCGGCGGCCTGGCTGTTGAGATCGTCGACGAGATCCTGCAGCGTGGCGGAGGCGGAGGTGACCGCGCTGACGGTCGTCCCGTCATTGTCCTGGATTTCCTGCAGCGCCACCACGTCGGGCGCGCCGAGATTGTTGAAAATTTCGCTGGCGTGGGCGGCGATCCGGGCGGCGTCGCCGGGCGCGAGGTTTTCCAGATTGTAGCTGGCGAGCGTCATATGGCCGGCGTCGCCGGTCAGCGCGGTGGTTTCCTTCTGGATCGCGCTGGCCTTGGTCACGGAATAGGCTTGGGTCGCCAGCACCTGCTCGACGCCATAGGCGTAGGACATGATGCCGGTGACGTCAGAAAATTGCGCGCCGGCGTCGACCACCGGCTTGGCGAAGCCGGCGAACATGCCGGTATCGACGTCGATCTGGACCGCTTCCGGATTGAAGTCGCCGCCGGTCACGTCGGTATGGCCGAAATCCGGCGCGCCGCCCGTGACGGTGAGGCCGCCGTGGGCGTTCATGCCGGTGGCGTAGGGCGTGGTTCCGTCGGGCCCGGCCACGGCGACATAGGTTTCGCAATAGGTGGAATCGGTCGCGCTGACGGCGGTCGGCGCCTTCAGCGTGACCTCCATGCTTTCAAGGCTTTCCCAGAAAGCCGCGCCCGCCGCCATGTCGGAGGTCGGCGGCAGCAGACCGCCCGCCCCGCCGATCTGGACCGGCGCGATGGTCGGGCCGACGCCCAGGTCCGACAGCTTGCTCGCGCTCATCTCGGTGAGGGTGGGGCTGTCGAGATAGGCGGAACTCGACACATATTCCGAAACCTTGCCGGTGACCTCGACCATGTGGCCGACCGTCGGCAGGGTTCCGCTCGGCACATAGACGAAAATGGCGTCGGACGTGCGGCTATCGCCGTCGCCGGCCGCATCCTGAATATAGAAGCCCCGGCTGCTCTCGCCGCCATTTGTGTCCACGGCGGTGACCACGCCGCGGGTGGTCACGGTCTGGCCGGCGAGCGGCGAGGTCGCGCCTGAACCCTGGATGGCGTAAATATGGGTGTAGCTGTCGTCGTCGACGAGCGTTCCGGCGGCGGTCTGGTTCGACGCGCCGAGCGCGATGGCGATTCCGGCGACATCGTTGGACGGCGGCCCCGCCAGCGTCAGCGTGAAGCTCTCGTTGGCTTCCGGCGCGATGTCGCCGGCGACGGGGATGGTGAGCGTCGCGCTGGTCTGGCCGGCGGCGATGGTCCCGGAAATCGTCGTGGATGGCAGCGCGCCGCCGGCGTAATCGGCGGCGTCGGTGGTTCCTTGCGCGAACTTCACCGTGAACGAGGCGTCGCCGGTGGTTCCGCCGTCGCGCTGCACGGTGAAGGTGAAATTGGTGACGCCGGAATCGCCTTCCGCCTGCGAGATCGAGGTCGTGGCGAAGGACAGGGTCTGGGTTTCCGAGGCCGCCGTGGTGAAATTGTAGCTGGTCGCGTCGGCGATGCCGGCATAGGCGTTGCCGGCGAGGTCGGCGAAGGCGCCCGCCGCGATCTCGACGTGGTAGGCCGTCCCGCCCGCAAGAGCGCTCGGCGGATCGACCGTCACCTGCTGTCCCGAGATGGCGACGGCGCTGGAATGGACGTCGATCGACTGGACCAGGCTGTTGTCGCTGTCGCGATAAATGGCGATGGCGCCGCTTCCCGCCTTCACCGCCTCGGAAAAGGTCAGCACGAGATCGCCGGAGGCGGGAACGCCCGCCGCATCGTCGGCGGGCGCGGCCGAGACCAGGGTCGGCGGCGTGGCGTCGACCGGCGCGGCGGCGGCCGGCGCGAAGGCCACGCCGCGGAACGCCTCATTGGCGGCGGCGGTGGCGAGGGTCTTGGCGGTCGCGGCGAAGGCGCCGTTGTAGCCGGACGCGTCGGTCAACAGGTCGAGCTTGCCGCCGCCGGTCGAACCGGAGCCGCCGGCGCCGGTGGCGAACAGGCTGACGGAGCCGTCGGCGTTCACTTCCCCCGTAAGACCGCGATAGGCGTCCGAGGATGCGCCGGCCTTGCCGTTGGCGACCCAGCTGCCGTTGACCAGCGAATATTTCAAGACGCCGGCGCCGTCGTCGGCGACATAAAGCGTGTCCATCCCCGGAACCGAACCGGAGAGATCGGCCATGAAGATTTCATAGGGCGATCCCGTCGAGGTCGGCAGGCCCGGCAAGGCGACGATGGTCTGGCCGGAGGTCGTCGGCTCGCCCGTCCCCACCGCGCCGACGCGCGTCAGCGAGCCGGAGGCGTCGGTGGCGTAGAGCTGGCCGTTGAAGATCTCGACTTCACGCAGATTGAGGACGGTGGAGCTAACCTGGATCGAGCTGGTCGCGCCCAGGGTGGCGTAGCGCAAGCCGCCGGAGGCGCCGGCCACCCAGATGTCCACGCCATTGCTCGAATCCGCCGAGCGGATGTTGTTGCCGCTCGCCGCGTCGGTCAGCGCGGTCGAGGTGTTGACGTCGCCATTGGCGCCGACCAGCCCGACCACGCGCGCGACAGTTGACGTCGAGGTGCTGGCGACGCCCGTGGTTCCCGGCGCGGCGTCGTAACCCGTGAGAACCAGAAAACGTCCGTCCGCCGACAGGTTGAGTTCGCCTTCCGAGGTCGCGGAGCCGCTTGCGGTCAGCATCTGGTTGGCGCCGCTGTCGGCGGTCGGCAGCGCGATCGACTGCACCCATGCGCCCGTCGGCGAATATTCGTCGAGGAACACCGCCGTGGCGGCGCTCGACAAGGCGCCGGTTCCCGTTCCGACGCGATAAACCACGATGTTTCCGGCAGTGAAGGCGCTCATCTTAAAGCCTTGTTCAAGAAGGCGCTTCAGCCATTGCGCAAAGGCGTCATGCTGAAACGCACAAAAACTGTGCGGCAGGCCATAAAACCCGACGATGAGGCATTGCCTAATTTGGCGCTGTTGCAGTTTTAAGACTGTTATGCGACGCGCCGATGCGATTGATGCTCTACGTCATGTGGCGGGGCAAGGCGCTGATCGAACAGGATGAGCCGTTTCAATCGGTTTGCTTGGAGTTCCCCAAGCAACGCGGGCGCCGATAGACTGGCCCGGCGCCAAACGCCCATGCCGTTTCGTAATTCAAATAACGAGCGTCACATGTTTGTCGTGGACCCCACCTAAAGCGGACCGCAGGCCGAATTGTGGCGGAATCGCGACGGGGTGAAACAGATGGCGTGGACATTTTCGAGGGCATTCAAGACGGCGCTGTTCTCGGGAGTCGCCGCGTCAATCCTGCAACCGCTCGCCGTTCTCGCCGATCCGCTCGTCTACAAGACGCCGAACGTCATCAGCGTCGCGGGTTCGACCTCGGCCACGCTCAACGGAACGACCGTCGTCAACCAGGGCCTGCAGGGCATGGCGCGGCTCCCCGCCGATTCGACCTTCGATTTCGCCGGCGACACCTTCGGCGCCTTTTCGGGCTTCGCCCTCGATCTGAGCCGCTGGCGCAAGACGGCGACCGGCTATGTCGGCGCCATGTACGCCCTGCCCGACCGTGGCCCGAACGGGGTCAGCAGCGTCGCCTTCAGCGATTACGCCGCGCGCGTGAACATCCTGTCGATGGCGTTCACGCCCTATGTGTCGAACGCCAATCTCCCGGTCAGCGAAGCCTCGCAGCACCAATTGCAGCTGACCATGAACGGCGGATTCTATCTGCGCGATTTCAACGGCAACGTCACCACCGGCCTCGACGCCGGCGGGACCACCGTGCAGAACGGAATCACCCTGCCGAGCCCGGCCGCGGGAACCGCCGGCGCCGGCAAGATCAGCTTGGACGCCGAGGGCCTGCGCTTCCTCAACAACGGCAATTTCTACGTCTCCGACGAATATGGCGCCAACGTCTATTATTTCGACGCTACGGGCAAGCTGCTCGGCGTGATCACGCCGCCGGCGGCGCTGGTTCCGCGCGACGCCTCGGGCCAGCTGAACTACACGTCGCTGGTCGACGCCAAGACCGGACGCCGCCTCAACCAGGGTCTTGAAGGCCTCGCCATCACGCCCGACCAGAAAAAGCTGGTGACGCTGCTGCAAAGCGCGGCCATGCAGGACTCGTCGTCGAGCCAGGAGACCCGAACCAACACCCGGCTGATGATCTACGACATCGCGTCGAGCAAGACGCCGGCCAATCCGATCGCCGATTACGTGTTGCAACTGCCGATCTACAATTCGACCGGCGGCGGGGGCGCCGCCAACCGCACCGCTGCGCAGTCGGAACTGCTGGCGCTGAACGATACGCAGTTCCTGGTGCTGTCGCGCGACGGCAACGGCCTGGGACAGTCCGTCGGCAATAATCCGGTGTTCAAGAGCGTGCTGTTCGTCGACGTCTCCGGCGCGACCAACATCGCCGGGTCGGTGTACGAGACCACCGCCACGCCGCTTTCGCCCGGCGGCAAGCTGGTCTCCTCCATCGCGCCAGCGCAGCAGGTCGAAGCCCTGAACATTCTGAACACGGCGCAGCTGAGCAAGTTCGGCGTCAACGTCGACAACAAGAATCCGACCCGCCTCACCCTGACGGAGAAATGGGAAGGTATGGCGCTGGCGCCGGCGCTGGAGGAAGGCAAGCCGCAGGATTTCTTCCTGTTCATCGGCAATGACAACGACTTCCTGTCCACTACCTGCGTCACGAGCGGCGTCAGCTGCGCGCAATCGGTCAACAGCGACGCCGAGGTGCTGGTCTATCGCATGACCCTGCCGACCTATGTCGATCCGCAATATCTGGCCTGGATGATCGGCACGGGGCCGCTCGCGGTCGCCGCTGTGCAGCAATCGGCGCTGTCGCTCGCCGGAATCAATTCCGGCAACGTCGCCGCCCAGCTCAACGCCAACCGCCGCGCCGGCGGCTCCGCTCCGGGCACGTTCACGCCCTGGATCATCGGCTCCTTCGGCTATGTGAACGGCGACAACCTGACCAGCCCGACCGGAGAGACCGGAACCCGCAACGGTTTTCAGGGCTCCATCGGCCTCGATTATACGTTCTCGCCCAATCTGGTTTTCGGCGGCGCCTTCGGCGCCGGCCAGATCAACCGCCACGGCGCCTTCGGCCATGACGCCGACGGCTATGATTTCAGCCTGTACGGGCGCGCGATGGCCGACGGCTTCTACGCCCAGGCCGGCTATTCCTTCGGCTACGCCAATTTCGACAACATCAACCGCCCCGCGGCCTATGGCCTGACGGCGCTCGGTTCGACCTCCGGCGATTTGCAGTCGGCGTTCGTCGAGGCGGGCTATGATTTCGATTTCGGCGTGGCGAAGGCTGGTCCGGTCGCCGGCTATCAGCTGCAATGGGCGAAAATCGACGGCTATACCGAAACAGGCGCCGCCGGCGGCAATGTTTTGATGCCGCAGACCATCGCGCGCAGCCAGACGCTGATGGCCGGCGTCGAGGCGTTCGGCGCCTTCATGGGCGTCACGCCGTTCGCGCGGCTGACCTACAACCACGATTTCGACGCCGAAACGCGCTACGCCACCTTCAAGCTCGCCAGCGCCAACGCCGCCATGGCCTCGGCGCGCGTGGCGATTCCGCATGTGGCGCTCAATTATGGCGAACTCGGCCTGGGCGTGCAGGGCCGGGTCGGCGTGGGCGTGTGGAGCGTCGGCTACACCGCCCAGCTCGCCGAGGGCGGCCATGTCTCCAACGCGGTCCGCGTCGGCTATTCGCACGCGTTCTGAGCCGCGTCGGGGAGGTCCGGTCGCTCAAGGCTTTGGCGTGAAATCGAGGGTGGCGGTCACCCCCTCGCCCTCGATGCGCTCCCATTGGAACGCGGCGCGGTGGACGGCGGCGATGCGGCCGACGATCTTCAAGCCCAGGCCTGTCCGGCCGGACGCCGCCGGCGCAGGTCGGCTTCCCCCGATCCGGCCTCCATCGTCGATCACGCGGAGGACCGCGCCCGGTCCGGCCTCGACGCGAATCTCGGCGCCTTTCGGCGCATGGCGCGCGGCGTTCTCGATCAGGTTGCGCAGGGCGTTCTCGACCAGGGCCGGATGCCCTTTGAAGGGCGTGGCGCCCTCGTCGGCGAAGGCGATGCTCTTGCCAGCGCGATAGACGAAATCGGCGAGATCGACCACCGCCTGCGCCGCCAGCGCCGCGGGATCGATCTCCTCCATCGGCGCAAGCTGCGCAGATTCGACCCGCGCCAGACCCGTCAATTGCTCGACCAGATGGTTGAGCGCCTCCAGATCCTCCTCGACTTTTCTCGCGCGGGGATCGGCGATTTTTTCCAGCTCGAGCCGGGCGACCGCCAATGGCGTGCGCACTTCGTGCGAAATGGCCGACGTCAGCAGCCGTTGCGAGCGCATCAGCTCGGCGGCGCGGTCGAATGCGGCGTTGACGGCCTGGGTGAATTCGGCGATTTCGCCGGGCATGCCGGTGGTCGGCAGCTGCGCGGCCTCCGCGTGCGGGTCGAGCCGCGCCAGACGGCGCGCGGCGTCCTGCACCGGGCGCAGGCTGCGCGCCACCGAAAAGATCGTCGCGCCCAGCACGAACACCAGCATCAGGCTCATGGGCAGCAGCATGTGGTCGATCACCTCCTGCGCGAACACGCGGGCCATCACCCCCTCGCGGTCGTCAACAATGGCGATCTCGATCATGACAGGCTCGGGGCGCTCGGCCACGACACGCCCGCCGACGACTTGCAGCGTCTCGCCGGGCTTCACCTGCCGCATCCAGAACACCAGAGGCGTCACATCGAGCGGCGGAAAGTGTTTTTCGCAGGCGCGGTCGCAATTGGAGTAGAGCTGGGCGCCCGCCGCCGTGCGCACCCGCACGAGATAGCCGCTGTCGCCGCCGCCATAGCGCTTGCGCGCGTCCGGCGGCAGACGGAAGGCGGCGCGGTCGTTCTGGACGGAAACGCCGGGCGCCAGCGCCTCCGTCTCCATTTCGATAGCGTAGCGTTCCAGCGTCTGGTTGTCCGACCAGTATTCCCAGAAAACGCCGGCGAGCTGCGCGATCATGGCCAGCGCCGCGAAAAACGCGATGCGCTGAACCACCAGGCCAACGAGCGAAGGCCGTCGGCGCGTCAAGAGGCGGCCTCGCGCCGTGCGTCGACGGTCGGGCCGACGCTTGCGCCCGCTTTTGCGCTCATTCTTGGCGGATTCGAAACACTTGCCACTTCAGCCTCCCTCGTGGTTGCGGCGGTGAGCATCGCACAAACCGGTCTTCCGCGCAGGCCCCGTTCCGCATGCGCTGCGACGCCCGATTTTTCCGCATCCCTTGACAGGCAAACGACAGGTTCGCGCCCGCAGCCTTGGCGCATAAGCCGAACTGCGCCCCGCGCAGGCGATAGGGCGAACGAGAGGAACGATGCTGAATCACATGGCGACGAAAATCAAAGGCCGAAGTTTTATGGCGCTGGCGCTCGCCGCCGCGCTTTCCCCCGTAGCTGCGCGCGCGGAATCCGACGCGGACGCCCCGCCTCCTGTCGGCGTGGTCACGGTCGAGCGCAAGGAAATGGTGATGACCAAGGACGCGCCCGGCCGAATCGCGCCGATGCGCATCGCCGAAGTGCGCCCGCGCGTGTCCGGCATCGTGCTCGAACGCGCGTTCGAACAGGGCAGCCTGGTCGAAAAGGGCGCGGTGCTCTACCGCATCGACCCCACCCAGTTCCAAATCGATCTCGACAGCGCCCGCGCCGCGCTGGCCAAGGCCGAGGCGATCCTGTTCAACGCCGACCGCCAGGAGAACCGCCTCAAGGCGCTGCTCAACGGCCAGACCACGACGCAGTCCCAATATGACCTCGCGCTGGCCGCCGAACGGCAGGCCGAGGCCGATGTGCTGGCGCAGAAGGCCGCCGTGCGCCGCGCCGAAGTCAATCTCGAATACGCCACCATCCGCGCCCCGATCGCCGGCCGCATCGGCCGCGCCCTGGTCACCGAAGGCGCGCTGGCCTCGCAGGATCAGCCCGCCCCCTTCGCCACCATCCAGCAGCTCGATCCGATCTACGCCGACTTCACCCAGTCCGTCTCCGAAATGAACGCGCTCAAGGAGGAGATGGAGCGCGGCGGACTGAAGCCCAAGGACGCCGCAAAGGGCGCCGTCATTCGCACGCGGCTGATCCTCGAGAATGGCAAGACCTATCCGCTGGAAGGCAAGCTGCTGTTTTCCGACGTCACCGTCGATCCCGGCACCAACCAGGTGACTCTGCGCGCCCAGTTTCCCAATCCCGACGCGGCGCTGCTGCCCGGCGCCTATGTGCGCGTGCAGATCGAGGAAGGCGTGCGCGCCAACACCATCGTCGTGCCGCGTCAGGCGGTCCAGCGCAACAACGCCGGCGGCGCCGAAGTGTTCGTGGTCAACGACCAGGGCCGCGCCGTGCTGCAGCCGGTGCGCCTCGGCCGCACGCTCGGCGATCAGGTGGTGGTGGAGGAGGGCCTGCACACCGGCAATCGCGTCGTCGTCGAGGGGTTCCAGAAGTTCATGTCGGGCGGTCACGTCGACCCACAACCCGTTTCGCCCGGGCGCCCGCAAGCGCGGGCGGAACGCGGATAAACGCGTTTCGTAAAACGACAGCCGAATCCCTTTCCGGAGTCCTGACTGCATGCCCGCGTTTTTCATCGCGCGCCCGGTTTTCGCCTGGGTCATCGCGATCTTCATCTGTCTCGGCGGCATTCTCGCGCTGCCCTTCCTGCCGGTGTCGCAATATCCGATCGTTGCGCCGCCCTCGATTTCGATTTCGACCTCCTATCCCGGCGCCTCGACGCAGGATCTGTATTATTCCGTCACCCGCCTGATTGAGGAGGAGCTCAGCGGCGCCGCCAATCTCCTGAACTTCGAATCAACCGGAGACACCACCGGCGAGGTCGAGATCAACGTCGATTTCAAGCCGGGAACCGATCTCGCGCTCGCCGCCGTCGACGTGCAAAACCGCATCAAGCGCATCGAGCAGCGTCTGCCTCCGGCGGTGCAGCAGCAGGGCATTTCGATTCTCGAAGCCTCGACGGCGATCCTGCAATTCGTCACGCTCACGTCTCCCGACGGTTCTCTCGACGAGATCGGGCTGGGCGACGTCGCCACACGCTACGTTCTGCCGGAACTCCGCCGGGTGAACGGCGTCGGCCGCGTCAGGTTGTTTTCGACCGAGCGCGCCATGCGCGTCTGGCTCGATCCTGACAAGATGCGCGGCTATGCGCTGACCACGGAAGACATCACCTCCGCCATCCGCGCGCAAAACGCGCTGGTGTCCTCCGGCATGTTGGCGCAGCCGCCGAGCCCCTCGGCCGAGCGCACCCAGAACATGGTGCTGGTCAAGGGCCAGCTGGAATCGCCGGAGGAATTCGGCGCCATCGTGTTGCGCGCCAATTCCACAGGCGCCGCCGTGCGGCTGCGCGATGTGGCGCGTGTTGAAGTCGGCGGCCTCACCTACGCATTTTCCACGCGCCTCAACGGCAAGCCCGCCGCCGCCATCGCCGTGCAGCTCGCGCCGTCAGGCAATGCGCTGGCGACAAGCGCGACCGTGCGCGAAAAAATGGCGGAGCTTGAACAATTTTTCCCGCCCGGCGTGAAGGCCGAGGTGTCCTATGACGTGACGCCGGTGGTGAAAGCCTCGGTGAAAAAAGTGCTGATGACGCTGGTCGAGGCGGTCGTGCTCGTCTTCGCGGTGATGTTCCTGTTCCTGCAGAACTTCCGCTATACGCTGATCCCGACCATCGTCGTGCCCATCGCGCTGCTCGGGACCTGCGGCGCGCTCTATGCGCTGGGCCTGTCGATCAACGTGCTCACCATGTTCGGCATGGTGCTGGCCATCGGCATTCTTGTCGACGACGCCATTGTCGTCGTCGAAAACGTCGAGCGCATCATGGCCAAGGAGGGGTGTTCGCCACGCGAGGCCACCGTCAAGGCGATGGAGCAGATCACCGGCGCGGTGATCGGCGTCACCATGGTGCTGATGGCGGTGTTCGTCCCGATGGCTTTCTTCCCCGGCTCGGTCGGCATCATGTACCAGCAGTTTTCGGCGGCCATGGTGGTGTCCATTGGGTTTTCGGCCTTCCTGGCGCTGACGCTGACGCCGGCCCTTTGCGCCACGCTGCTGAAGCCGCTCGCCCATGACCATCACGAGAAAAAGGGCTTTTTCGGCGCCTTCAACCGCTTCTTCGACGCGCTTACCGACCGCTACGCCGCCGTGACGCGCTGGGCGATCGGTCGCCGGCCCGCCTTTCTCGCGTTCTATCTCGTGATTGTCGGCGCCATGAGCTACGGCCTGTGGAAGGCGCCGTCGGGCTTCGTGCCGGTCGACGACCAGGGCTATGTGATGGCCGACGTTCTCTTGCCCTCCGACGCCAGCGCCTCGCGCGCGCTGGACGTGGTCAAGCAGGTTGAGGCGCGGCTGTTGAAGGAGCCGGCGGTCGAATCCGTCACCTTCATCACCGGCTACAGCTTCTATGGCCAGGGGTCGATGACCGCGCAGGCGTTCATCACGCTGAAGGACTGGTCGCAGCGCGGCAAGGAGGATTCTGCGGACGCCATCATCGCCCGCTCCAATCCGCTTCTCGCGCGCATTCCCGACGCGCAGACGTCCCTGCTCGCGCCGCCGCCGATCCCCAATCTCGGCAACAGCTCGGGCTTCTCGTTCCGGCTGCAGGATCGCGGACAACGCGGCTATGAGGCGCTGATGTCGGCCAAGGACGCTCTCATCGCGGCGGCGGCGAAATCCCCGGTGATCGAAAAGATCGTCGAGGAGGGGCTGCCCGGCGCCGCGCTGGTGCGCATCGAGATCGACCGCGAAAAGGCCGGCGCGCTCGGCGTCTCCTTCACCGACGTCAACGACGTCATTTCCACCCATCTCGGCTCGGTCTATGTCAACGACTTCATCAATCGCGGCCGCACCCAGCGCGTGGTGGTGCAGGCCGACGAGGACAAGCGCGTCCGCGCCGAGGACATCCTGACCTATAGCGTGCGCAACAAGGCCGGCGAAATGGCGCCGCTGTCGGCCTTCGCGCGGGTGGCGTGGTCGGTGGGGCCGACGCAGATCATCGGCTTCAACGGCTACCCGTCGGTGCGCCTGACCGGCGAACCGAAACCCGGCTTCACCAGCGGCGACGCCATCGCCGAAATGGAGCGGCTGATGGCGACGCTGCCCAGCGGTTTCGGCTATGACTGGACCGGGCAATCGCTGCAGGAAAAGCTCGCCGGCTCGCAAGCGGCCTTCCTGCTGGGCCTGTCGGTGCTGTTCGTGTTCCTGTGCCTCGCCGCGCTTTACGAGAGCTGGGCGATCCCGTTCTCGGTCATGCTGGCGGCGCCGCTCGGCATCGTCGGCTGCGTGACCGCCGGCTATCTCAGCACGCTGCCCAATGACGTCTATTTCACCGTGGGCCTGATCACCATCATCGGCCTGTCGGCGAAAAACGCCATCCTCATCATCGAGTTCGCCCGGGATTTGCGGGCGCAGGGACTGACGCTGGTGGCGGCGACCATCGAGGCGGCGCGGCTGCGTTTCCGCCCGATTGTGATGACCTCGCTGGCCTTCATCCTCGGCGTCGTGCCGCTGATGATCGCCAGCGGCGCCAGCGCCAAGAGCCAGCAGGCGCTGGGCACCGGCGTGTTCGGAGGCATGGTCTCGGCGACGCTGCTGACCGTGGTGTTCGTGCCGGTGTTCTTCGTCGCGGTCATGGCGTTCTTCGTCGGCCGCAGGGAGCGTCGGACGGCCCCGCCAGCGGCCCTGGCGCCAGCGGCCTCGGTCGATTCGCCTTAAGAGGAGCCGCTCTCAAGGGCGACGCGGAATGGGACAAGCCCCCGCGTCGCCTCGCTCGTCCCCGACAATTTTCGCGGGCGGCAAACAGCCGCTTGCCAAGATGCGCCGCTGGCGCCACAATCGCCGGGATGGTGCTTCGGCGTTTCGACGCCGAAGATAATAGGGAACACGGTTCAACGCCGTGGCTGCCCCCGCAACTGTAAGCGGCTAGCCTGTTTCGAAAAGCCACTGACCCCTTGGGTTGGGAAGGCGGATTCAGGCGGCGATCCGCGAGCCAGGAAACCTGCCATCGTCGATTGGACTCAGACCCGCCGGGTGAGGCGAGGCAGGAGGTTTGTGATGATGAATGTATTGGTGATCGCAACGCGGCTTGGCAGGGATTCGGCCCTCAGTTAGCGCGCATCGCCCCCTCGCGACATTCCCAATCGTCTGACGCTGTCGTTCGCGTGGAAACACGCGGCTTTCGGCCGTTTGCGCCCCCGCGCCGCGATCAGTCTGTCCGCCCATGAGCGCGAGATTTTCAAGCCTTTGACCTGACGCCGCCCGGCTGGGGCGGCGCGGCTTCATCCAGAGTTTTCACATGCGGATTCCCACCCACCCGAATGATCCCTCCGCCGATCGCAAAAGCGGTTGCAACGGAGGCCAGTCATGATTCTGGTTCTGGCGATGTCGCCTGACGACGAACGGCGCCTCGCAATGACGCGAGAAAAGCAAGACGCTTCGCGCGCATCGTTCCGTCTTGCGAGCCGTTTCTGGCGCGATCTGGAGATCGTGTTGCGCTGGATTTTCCTCAACGCGCAGGAGCGGAAGGCCCATCCCCGTTCGCCGGGCGTTCGCGCGCAAAATCGCAGCGGCGCCGAACCGGTCAAGACCGCCGGCCTCGCGCCGGCCTCCCGCGCCGCGACGCTTCCGTCCAAGTCAAGGCCCAACGTGCTGGTCGCCGGCCGTGCGAAATTCACCGAGGGCGTGTTGCGCTGTCTGCTGTCCGAGGATGTGAACGTCCACGCCATCGCCGTCGACCGCGACGAGGCGTGCGCCCTGATCCTCATGGGCGCCACGCCGCATGGCTTGGCCGACCTCGCGGAGCAGGCGGCGCCGTTCGACCTCGTTCTTTCCACCGACCTGATGCAATATATCGGCGCCGACGTTCTGGCGCGGCTGCCCGAACACGCCGTGATCCTCGATCTCGCGCCGCCGCCCGGCAGCGTCGATTACGAGAGCGCCAAAGCCTTGGGCCGCAGGGCGATCTGGGCGCGCGCGGCGATTTCGGAAGGCCGCACCGTGTTCTGTCCTGCGACCTGGGGCCAGATTCGCCACGTGCTCGACTTCTGCCGTCGCCGGGCCGTGGGCGCGCCATGAAGTGTTCAAAGGCGCGTTCAGATCATCTCGTCGGCGTCCGCGCTCCAGTCGAGCGGCAGGGCGAACGGCGGCGCGTCGCCGTCGAATTCGCAGCCGCGTCCGATGGCGTCGATCGCATCGACCATCTTTCCGCCGCGCGCCAAAAGCTCGTCGGCCAGCGACACCAGCAGGCGGTTGGGCGTCGCCGTCGGGGCGCGGCGGCGCAAGGCGTCGGCGATGGCCTTCTCCTCGCCCGGCGCCCGCGCGCAGGCGATGATATAGGCGGCGGCCGGCGAACGGCTGACGCCCATCCAGCAATGCGCGAGCACATGGTCGTCGGCGCGGCAGGCGCGGCCGAAATCGACGATGGCGCCGACAAGGGCTTCGTCGGGGACGACGCAGCCGGGCTGCGGCGCGGTGATGTCGTTGAACGCCAGAATCAGCCGGTCGCGCGGCAGGATTCCGTCATCGAAAATGACGGTTTGCCAAGGCGCGAGCAGCGACAGCGAGCGCGTAAAAGTCCGCTCGGCCACGAGGCGCTCGATGTGGCGAAGGGCGCTGACGATGATCACGCGGCCTTGGTAAAGCCCGCCTCCCCCTGAAGTCAATCGCTTCCAAGCCCGCTCCACGCCCATCCGCGGCGCGCGGGCGCTTGCCGAATTGAGGAAAAACATGACGCCTCCCGAGGTCGCCGAATTGATCTCCCGCATCGCCTACACGCCGCACGCCAGCGCCGCTCCGCGTCGGGCCAAAAGCCTGATGATCCAGGGCACCAGCTCCGACGTCGGCAAGAGCATGGTGGTGGCGGGCCTGTGCCGCGCCTATGCCCGTCGCGGGCTGGCGGTGCGTCCGTTCAAGGCGCAGAACATGAGCAACAACGCCGCCGTCGCCGCGAATTCCGACCTGCCGCCCGGCCCCTACGGCCGGCCGCCGCATGGCGAGATCGGACGCGCCCAGGCGCTGCAGGCGCGCGCCTGTTTCGCCAAACCGTCGATCCACATGAATCCCGTGCTGCTGAAGCCGCAAACCGACATTGGCGCGCAAGTGGTTCTGCGCGGGCGCGTGCTCGGCAATTGTCCCGCGAAGATCTATCACCACATGCGCCGCGAACTGATGCCGGCGGTGGTCGACAGCTTCGAGCGCCTCGCCCGCGAATCCGATCTGGTGATCGTGGAAGGCGCCGGCAGCGGCGCGGAAGCCTATTTGCGCGCCTCCGACATCACCAACATGCGCTTCGCCGAGGAAGCCGACCTGCCCGTCATCTTCCTGTCCGACATTGATCGCGGCGGGACGATGGGGGCGCTGGTCGGCTCCTGGGCGCTGCTCGACGAGGCGGATCGCGCCCGCGTCGTCGGCTATATCATCAACAAGTTTCGCGGCGACTTTTCCATTTTCGAGCCGGGCTGCAAGACGATCACGGCGCGCACCAATTGGCCGTTCCTCGGCGTGCTGCGCTGGTTCCCCGCCGCCGAGCGCCTGCCGGCGGAAGATTCGCTGGCGCTGGAGCGCGCCGCCGCCGGCAGCCGGGGCAGGCTGAAAATCGCCGTGCTGCGGCTGACGCGCGCCGCCAATTTTGACGATCTCGATCCGCTGGTCGCCGAGCCCGACGTCAATCTGAAATGGATTCAGCCGGGAACGCCCATTCCCGGCGATGTCGATGTCGTCGTCATTCCCGGCTCGAAGGCGACGCGCGCCGAACTCGACCTCATCCGGCGCGAGGGCTGGGACATCGACCTGCGCGCCCATGTGCGCCGGGGCGGCCGCGTCATCGGCCT
This sequence comes from Rhodoblastus acidophilus, assembly GCF_900187365.1. Lineage (GTDB taxonomy): Bacteria > Pseudomonadota > Alphaproteobacteria > Rhizobiales > Beijerinckiaceae > Rhodoblastus > Rhodoblastus acidophilus. The sequence goes on along the minus strand of NZ_FYDG01000001.1, from coordinate 301,045 downwards.
GTGCGCCGGCTATCAGATTCTCGGACGCGTCGTGCGCGACCCGCAGGGACTCGAGGGCGCGCCCGGCGAGACGGAAGGGCTCGGCCTGCTCGACATTGAAACGGAAATGTCGGGGGAAAAGCGTCTGGTGGAGATCGACGCTTTCGACCGCCTCACCGGCGCGCGCGTCTCCGGCTATGAGATGCACATGGGGCGCACCACCGGCGCCGGCCTGGCGCGGCCCTGGCTCGAACTGGATCATGGCGACGGCGTTTTTTCGCCGGAGGGCGCGGTTTCGCCCGACGGCCGCGTCGCCGGCGCCTATCTCCACGGCCTGTTCGCCGGCGACGCCTTTCGTTCGGCCTGGCTGCGCCGGATCGGCGCGCAGACGTCGCAGCTCGATTTCGAGGCCCGCGTCGAGGCGACGCTGGAGGCGCTCGCCGACCATTGCGAAGCCAATCTCGATCTCGACGCCCTGCTGGCGCTGGCGCGATAGGAAACAGCCATGAGAAAAATCTTTCTGATCGGCATGGGGCCGGGCGGGCTGAAATATTTGACGGCGCAGGCGATTGCGACGTTGCGCAAGGTCGATGTGTTCTTCCTTCTCGACAAGCCGGGGCGCGGCAAGGCGGAGCTTGGCGACGCGCGGCGGCGCATTCTCGATCTCTATCGCGGGCCCGGGGCCTATCGCATTATCACGGCGGAAAGCCCGCCGCGCCCGCCGGCGCAGGACGATTATCTCGACGTGGTCGCCGACTGGCACGCGCGCAAGGCCGAGATTCTTTCCACCCTGTTCGAGACGCATCTGGCCGAGGGCGAAACCGGGGGCGTGCTGGTCTGGGGCGACCCCGCGTTCTACGACAGCAGCATCGCCATTCTGCGCCGGATTCAGGCGGAACACCCCGGAAAATTCGAGGTCGAAGTGACGCCGGCCGTCAGCAGCCTGAACCTGCTGGCCGCGCGCCACGCTATTTCCCTGCATGAGATCGGCGGCGATTTGTTGGTGACCACGGCGCGGCGGCTGCTGGCGGGCGGCGCCAAGAATTTCGACTCCGTCGTGGTCATGCTCGATTCCAACGCCGCCTTCGCCCGCATCGATCCGGAAGATTTTCATATTTATTGGGGCGCCTATCTCGGGACGGAGCACGAGGTTCTCAGGTCCGGCCCGCTGGCGGACATCGGCCCGGCCTTGGCCGAGACCGTGCGCCGCGAGAAAGAGCGTCACGGCTGGATTCTCGACATCTACCTGCTGCGGCGCGGCGCGGCGACGGCGCCCGCGTCATGACGGCGCGGATCGTCATCGCCGGCGCCGGATCGGGGTCTGGCAAGACCCTGCTCACCGCCGGATTGATCGGCGCGCTGCGCCGGCGCGGCCTGGTCGCGCAGCCGTTCAAATGCGGCCCGGATTATATCGACCCCGGCTGGCTGGGCGCGGCGGCGGGGCGGCCCTGCCGCAATCTCGACGTCTGGATGCTCGGCGAAACCGCCATGCGCGACAGTTTCGCGCGAGCCTGCGCGGATGCCGATATCGCGGTGATCGAAGGCGTGATGGGCCTGTTCGACGGCGCCGGTTTCGACAGCGACCAGGGCTCGACCGCGGCGATCGCGCGCGCGCTCGACGCGCCCGTGCTGCTGGTCCTCGACATTTCCGGCGCGGCGCGCAGCGCAGCCGCCACGGCGCTCGGGTTTTCGCGTTTCGACCCGGACAAACCGGTTGCGGCGCTGGCGCTGAATTTCGCGGGATCGGAAGGTCATGCGAGGGGGTGCGCTGCCGCCATCGCCGCCGCCACCGGCCTTCCGACGCTCGGCTGGCTGCCGCGCCTGCCGGATTTCGCCATCCCCGAGCGGCATCTCGGGCTGGATCAGGCGGCGCATCGCGGCGACAACGCGACGACGCTTACGCGGGCGGCAGAGGCGGTGAAGGAAAATTTCGATCTTGACGCCCTGCTCGAAATCGCGCGGGCGGCGCCGTCCCTGCCAAAGCCGCGCGCCGCCCCGGCGCGTCGCGCGCAACAGGACGGCCCGATCCTCGCTCTGGCGTCCGACGCGGCGTTCTCCTTCTATTACCAGGACGACATCGACCTCCTGTCCGCCGCGGGGGCGCGCGTCATCCGCTTCAGCCCCGTCGCGGGCGAGACGCTTCCGCAGGGCGCGTCGGCGGCGTTTTTTGGCGGCGGCTATCCCGAACTCTACGCCCGCGAACTCGCCGCCAACACGGCGCTGTGGCGCGACCTCCACGCCTTGCAAGATGCAGGCGCGCCCATCGTCGCCGAGTGCGGCGGCTTCATGGTTTTGACCGAAGCGTTGATCGACGCCGAGGGCGTGCTGCATCGCATGGCCGGGTTAATTCCGGGAACCGTGCGGATGACCGACCGGCTGGCCGCGCTGGGCTACCGTCAGGCGACGGCGCTGGCCGATACGCCGCTGGCGGGCGTCGGCGACACGCTGCGCGGCCATGAATTTCATTACAGCGTGTGGGATCGCGCGAGCGCGCCGCCGTCGCCGGCCTGGCTGTTGCGCGGCGCCCGCGACGGTGATCCCGCGATCCGCGCCGGCCATGCCGAGCGCGGTCTCGTCGCCAGCTATCTTCACATTCCCCTGGCGCAAGAACCCGAACGCGCCGCGCGCCTCGTGGCGCGGATGCGCGTGGTCGAGACGCGGCGGCGCGCACCCGTCGCGCGCCGGGTCGGATAAACCGAATTTGTCATGGAAGGAAGCGCATGCAGCCCAAGGATACGACCAGCAACACAGCCTATATGGGCTTCACCAATTCGGCCTGTCCGTTCATGCCCTGCCATCCCGGCGTGGAGCGCGAGTTCAACTGCCTGTTCTGCTATTGCCCGCTCAGCGCGCTGGAATGTCCCGGCCCCTACAAGGTCTTCGTCGACCGCAACGGCGTCAAGCGCAAGGATTGCACCGCCTGCACGCTGCCGCACAACGGCTACAAGCGGGCGTGGAATTTCATCCAGCGCTGGCTGGAGCGTCCCGTGTTCTGGAAGGGCTGCGAGCAGGACCCGGAGCGCGTCAAGAACGCCGCCGATTGATCAGCGCGACGCCCGCCCGATGGCGTCCGACAGGCGATCCAGCGCGGCGGGCAGCATCGGCCCGCCGCACATGGTCAGGGCTTCGGGAATGACAATGCGGCGCGCCGGCGGATAGCGGCGGTCGAGCGCGGGATGCAGCAGCATCGCCTTGCCCTGGTCCTCGGCGCGTGGCGACGATTCCGCCACCAGGATCAAATCGGGTTCGGTCGCGATCACGGTTTCCAGCGTGACGAAGCCGCCGCTTCTCAATCCGAGGTCCGATGCCGAATTGGCGAGGCCGACGGTCGCCAGCAGCGATGACAACAGACCGTTGCTCCCAGCGACCCAGCCCCTGCGCGACACGGCGAGCACGCGGATGCGCCCATCGGCCGCCGAGGCGCGCGCCCGCGCCGCCGCCGCGTCGATGCTGTCGTTCAACGCGCGGGCGCGCTCGGGATGCCCGACGATCTCGCCGACGCGGCGGACTTGAGTCTTCACATCTTCGATGCTGCGGGGAACGTCGAATTCCGCGATCTTCACGCCATGGTCCTGCAGCAGATCGCGCGTGGCCTTCTTGCCATATTTGCCGGCCAGCGCCAGATCCGGATTCAAGGCGATCAGGTCTTCGGCCTCGCCGCTCAGGCGCGGATAGTTTTTCGCTTGCTCGGCCAGCCACGACATCTGCGGATCGCGGGCATAAGGCCCCAAACCCGCGATCTGCTCGGGATCAGCCAGCGCCAGCAGGAGTTGATCCGTACACATGTTGATCGAGGCGATGCGCGCCGGCGCGCTCCAGGCGCAGGGCGCAAAACACGCCAGCGCCGCCGCCGCGGCGAGCCGCCCGAAAACATTCATCGCGCGGCCCAGGGCACGATGACCGGCTCGCTGGCGTGATCGCAGCGAAACGCGTCGATGGCGAACACCTCCGCGAGCTGGGCGGGCGCGAGCACATCGCGCGGCGCCCCCGCTTCTTCCAGACGGCCGGCGCGCAGCATCAGCACGCGGTCGGCGAAGCGCGCGGCGGCGCCGAGATCGTGCGTCACCACGAAGACCAGCGCGCCCTGCCGGGCCTGCCGCCGCAACAGGGTCATGATCGAAAGCTGGTAGTGCGGATCGACCGAAGCCGTCGGCTCGTCGGCGAACAAAACCGGCGCTTCCGTCGCCAGCGCGCGCGCCACCGCCACCCGGCGACGCTCGCCGCCCGAAAGCTGCGTGACCGCCCGCTCCGCCATGTCGCCGAGATCGACCGCGTCGAGCGCCCGCGCAATGGCCTCGACATCGCGCGGACGCAGTCGGCCGGGGCGCGTCGCGCCATGCGGATAGCGTCCCAGCGCCACGACGTCGCGGACCGGCAGCGGCCAATGCACCGCATCGTCCTGCGGCACATAGGCGAGTTTTTGGGCGCGCTGCGCGACCGACAGCGCGCGGAGATTCTCGCCGGCCATGACGATGCCGCCTTCGCTGGGAATCAGGCCCGCCAGCGCCCGCAACAAAGTGGTTTTGCCGGCGCCGCTGGGACCGACCAGCGCGATCAGCGCGCCGGCTTGCGCGCTGAAGGAAATCTCGCGCAACACGTTTCGGCCGCCGAGGCGGACATGGAGATTGCAAACCTCGAAATTCCCGCTCGTCATGCCGTCGCGCCTCCCAGTCTGAGGCGTTCGCGGAACACCAGGTAAAGAAAGAACGGCACGCCGATCAGCGCCGTCATCACGCCGACCTTGATCGAGGAGCTGGAGGGAATGAGGCGCACGGCGATGTCGGCCGCCAGCAGCAGCGCCGCGCCGGCCAGCGCGCTGGGCGCCAGCAGCCGGCCCGGATCGTGCCCGACCAGCGGCCGCATCAGATGCGGCGCCACCAGGCCGATGAAGCCGATCGTGCCGGAGACCGCGACCGAGGCGCCGACGCCGAGCGCGACGCCGAGAATGACCTGGAGCCGCAGCGCCGTCACGTTGACGCCGAGGCTTTGCGCCGCCTCCTCGCCCAGGCTCAGCACGCGAAAGGCGTCGCGCCGCGCCCACAGCAGCCAGGCGCCGCAGGCCATGAACGGCCAGGCCAGCAGCACATGGCGAAAGCTGCGGTCATCGAGCGAGCCGAGCAGCCAGAATGAAATTTCGAGCGCCGCGAACGGGTTGGACGCCAGATTGAGCGCGAGCGCGGTGGCGGCGCCGGCGAGGCTGGACAGCGCCAGCCCCGCCAGAATCAGCAGCAGCAGGTTCGACTCGCGCCCGACGATCGCGACCAGGATGCAGGCGGACAGAAACGCCATCAGGATCGCCGACAGCGGCAAGGCGAAGGACAAGGCGTCGCCGAGTCCCGTCGCTATAGCCAGCACCGCGCCGAAGGCGGCGGCCTGCGGCGCGCCGAACAGCGAGGGCGCCGCCAGCGGATTGCGCAACAGGCCTTGCAGGGCGGCGCCCGACAGGCCGTGCATCGCCCCGATGGTCGCGGCGAGCAGCGTGCGCGGCAGGCGGATGTCCTGAACGATCACGCGATGCGCCTCGCTCCCCGCGCCGAACAGGGCGTCCACTACCGCGCTCACGGGGAGTTTTGCGGCGCCGACGCTCAGCGAAGCCAGCGTCAGCACGGCGACCAGACCCGCCAGCGCAGGTGAGATCAGCGCCCGCCCCAGTCCCGCGCGGTCGGTCGCGGGGGGCGCGCCTGTCGTCGCGCTCATGGCGCGACGGTCGTCGTTCGCGCCAAAACAGAATGCAGCGAGCCGCCCGCCAGCACGGCGGCGCGACGCTTGGAGAGCGTAGCCATGGATCCTCCTGCCGTCCCACCGACGGCGTTAGGTTATGCTGTGCATCGGCCGGTCTCCTGGCTCGCGACCCGTCTTCCGCCGCCTTCCCGGAAGCCAAGGCTTCCAGTGGCGTAAGGGCGGAAGGAAAGTCGCCTACAGTTGCGGGGGCAGCTGCGGTTTTGGACTTTTCTCCTGTTCGGAGATTTGTCCTGACCGCATTCCCGTTTCACCCCGGCTTGACCCGGGGCACCGATGACATGCGCTTACTAGTCGTGACCTTCCGGCGAAGCAAGCGCCGATTTGCGAGCGCGGCGCGCTCAGCCGATCCCGAATTCGGCGTTCCATTCCCGCGCGCCTGCGCTGGTGGCCTCATAGACCGCGCCGCCGATCGCTTCGCCCACAGCCGTATGCAGCCCCGCGCAGCACAGTGGCGTTCCGTTGCAGGGCGCGGCGATGACAAGGCAATCGGTGCCTGTGCCGGTGACGGGCTTTTCCGCGCTTGCAGGCCTTGTGTCGAGGATCGCCGCCGTTCGCGCTTGCACGGCGATGGACAAGGCTTCAACCAGCGCGCCGTCGCTCAGGCGTTGCGACACATGGACCAGCGTGTTGATCGTTCCTGCCAGCGCGGGCGGCTGTTTTCGCGCGCCGACGCGTTCGCCATTGGACAAGCCGACGGTGGTCAGGCACGCCGCCTCGATCCCTTCGACGCGGCTTTGGCGAAAATGGTGCCGCCGAATGTCGCGGGAGGTCATGAAGGCGAGCGCATCGCCTTGACCGGCTTGCGCCAGACGCGCCCGCAGAAACGCATGGGCGTCGACATCGAGGCCGAGATCGCTGTTGCGCACCTCCAGCCAAACCACGTCGCGGACGGTGGCGAAGCCGGGATGCAGCATCGACCAGCCCAGCGTGCGGCGCGGGGCCGGAAAACGCGCGATCAGCAAGGGCGGGGCGCAGGCGTAGTCGAAAGGCGCGGCTTCGACCGTTTCTCCAACGTCAGTCATCTCGAATCGTCACACCGTTCGTTCCCGCGGGCGCGTCAGAACTTGGTGGCCGGGCGCAGGCCCAGGACCGCGCGCGTCGCGCAGCCAAGGCGCCGCTGACGCGTTTCCTCTAGTCAGTTCTCCGGGGCCATGCAAGGGCGGGCCGATGCGGAGGACGTCCGACCGCGCCTGTTCCGAGCCTTGTCTATTTTAGAAAATTTCTAAAAAGCACGGTTTGCTTTGCGGCATGGCGTTGAGCTTGGCAGTCTGTCAGCATCGGAACCGCGGCTTTGCCGCCTCTCGGAAACCTTGATCATGACATCTGCAATTCGCGCGGCGGCCCGCCGCGCGGAAACGGGGAACTTTTGCTGCGAGGGTGGGCATGGATGAACTGAACGGCCGCATGATGGCCTTCCAGATCCTGCTGACCGGCCTGATCGCGCGCGTCGCCAACGACAGCCGCGACCCGCTCGGATTTCTGAGCGACTACCGCGACGAAATGCGCGCCGTCATTCGCGGCGTTCGCATCGACGGCCTGCCGGACGACGGCGGCGCGCGCGAACATGCGCTGCGCATGGCCGATGAAATGTTTGCGCTGATGAAGGCGCCAAGCGCCGAATAAACAACAAACCAGGGATGTACGACGTGACCACTGAAGCGACCCATTCTTCCATTCGGCGGCCATTGTCGCTGCGCGGCTCCGCCGTCTCGCCCGGCGCGAAGCTGGCCGCCGCCTGCCTCGCCGGCGTCGCCGCTTCCGGCAAGGCGGAAGCCCAGGAGTCGGCGCTGCCGGCGCTCACCGTGGATGCGCCGACCCAGCGCCATCGCGCCGCCGCGCCCAAACCCACGCCGTCGCATCAGCGCGCCCGCGCCAGCCTGCGCCAGATCGCCCGCGCGCCCCAACCGGCGGCGCGGCCGGCCGCCTCGCCGCAACCCGCGCCCGTCGCCGCGCCCGCGCAGCCCAATGCGCAGCAGGCGCCCGACGCCAATCCCTATGCCGAGCCCGGCGCGCCCTACAAGGTCAACCACGTCGCCAACGCGTCGAAATTCCCCGAAAGCATCGCCAACACGCCCAAGACCATCACGGTGCTGTCCAAGGAGGTGCTGGAAGACAAGGGAACGACCTCGCTGAAGGATGTGGCCCGCACCACCGCCGGCGTCACGCTCGGCACCGGCGAGGGCGGCAACGCCTTTGGCGACCGCTTTTTCGTGCGCGGCTTCGATGTGCGCAACGACATTTTCATCGACGGCGTGCGCGATCCCGGCGTCAGCATCCGCGAAAACTTCTTCACCGAACAGGTCGAGATCATGCGCGGCCCCGGCTCGTCCTACGCCGGGCGCGGCACGGCGGGCGGCGCCATCAATATCGTGCCGAAACAGGCGACTGATCAGAACTTCCAGAACATAGAAGGCACGATGGGGACTGATCGCACCCGCCGCATCACCTTCGACATCAATCAGGTGATCACGCCGACCCTGTCGGTGCGCGCCGGCGGCCTGTTGCAGGGCGCGAGCGTCGCGGGCCGCAACGTGACGACTGACGACCGCGAGGGCGCGTTCTTTGCGGTGAAATGGACGCCGCTGGATTCGCTCACCCTCAGCGCCAATTACATCTACACCAAGCTGCACGGCATCCCTGATTTCGGCGTGCCCTGGTATCGCGCCTCCAACGCCGTGACCGGCGCGCCGGTCACCGAACTGGGCGTGAAGCGCGACACGTTCTACGGCTTCGCCAACCGCGATTTTCAGGAGGCGCAGCAGAATATCGCCACGCTCAACGGCGAATACCGCGTCAACGACTTGCTCACGTTCAGCAATAAACTGCGCGCCGAGGAATCGCTGCTGGCCTATGTCGGCTCGCTGCCGCAGCGCGTCACCGCCACGGGGCCGTCGATCTCCAACTGGACGGTGAGCGCCAATCCGCAAAGCCGCTATCAGGTGACGGACGTGCTCGCCGATCAGGTCGAGGCCAAGCTGACGTTCCGCACCGGCGAGGTGAAACATACGGCGGTGGCGGGCGGCGAATTCTCGCATGAATTCGTCAAGGTCCACAGCTACGCCAATCTGGTCTCGGAAGCGTTCGGCGGCGGCTCCACCAGCTCCACCGTCACGCAGAGCCTGACCGATCCGCAATACACCAACATCGCCTTCCCGACGCCGACGGTGAACCCGGCCTCGACCGGAATCCATGTCGCCACGCAGAGCGCCTATCTGCTCGACACCGCCAATTGGAACGATTTCATCATCGTCAACGGCGGCGTCCGCATGGACAATTACACGATCACGTCAGGCAATTCGTCGGCGCATAGCAAGGCCGACGCGCTGATGTTCAACTCCAACGCCGGCGTGGTGGTGAAGCCGCTGCCGATCCTGAGCCTCTATGGCGCCTACGCCACCTCCTCCAATCCCTATGGCGCCGAACTCGACTCCACCAGCTACGCCTATGGCGGCCTGTCGCCGACCACGACGCAAATTTTCGGGCCGGAGCGCAATCTCGGCTACGAGACCGGCGTGAAGGCCGAACTGTTCGACCGCAAGCTGCTCGCCACCGCCGCCCTGTTCCGCACCGAGAAGAAGAACGCCCGCGACGTCGGCGCGACCACCACGGCGGGCGCCGCCTATTACATCGAAGGCGTCGATCTCGGCCTGGGCGGCAACATCACCGAAGACTGGAGCGTCAACGCCGGTCTGGTGCTGATGCGCTCCAAGGTGACGGAATCGCACACGGCTCCGGCCAATACGACGATGTACGCGACCAATGTCGGCCTGCAGCTCGCCAATATCGCGCACGAAAGCTTCAACCTGCTGACCAAGTACCGGATCGACCCGACCTGGGAGGTTGGCGGACAGGCGACGTACATGTCGAAGATCTACGGCGGCACGCTCGCGGCCAACGCTGGCACGGTCCTGCCCGACCATTGGCGGTTCGACGGCTTTGTCGAGGCCAACCTCGCCAGGAACGTCACGATGAAAGTGGCCGTGAACAACATCTTCAACAAGCTCTACTACGACGCTTTCTACCGCAGCCTGTCGCCTTTCGTGATGGTCGCGCCGGGACGCGCCGCCTATGTCACCCTGACGGCGAAGTTTTAAAATGCTGATCTGCATCCCCGACGTTCTCAGCAAGAAGGAGGTCGCGGAATTCCGCGGCCTCATGGACGCCGCGGCCTGGGAGGACGGCAAGAAAACGGCCGGCGCGCAATCGGCCGTGGTCAAGGCCAACGAGCAATTGCCGGTGGATGGCGAACTGGCGCGGGCGCTCGGCGCCCGCATCATCCAGAAGATCACCGCGAACCCGCTGTTCATCTCGGCCGCCGTGCCGCAGCACATTTTTCCGCCCTTGTTCAACCGCTACGGACCCGGCGCGACCTTCGGCCTGCATGTCGACAATTCCATTCGCGGCGACAAGCTCACCGGCCTGCGCATCCGCACCGATCTGTCGGCCACCTTGTTCCTGACGGAGCCGGAGGATTACGACGGCGGCGAATTGACGGTCGAAACGGCGTATGGCGCGCAGCAGGTCAAGCTGCCCGCCGGCCATATGGTGCTCTATCCCGCCTACAGCCTGCATCTGGTGGCGCCGGTCACGCGCGGCGCGCGGGTGTCCTCGTTCTTCTGGATTCAGAGCATGATCCACGATCCGCAGGCCCGCGCCCTGATCTTCGATCTCGATCAGGCGATCCAGGGCGTCACCGCGAAACTCGGCATCGACGCGATTGAGACCGTGCGGCTCAGTCATGTCTATCACAATCTCATTCGCGCCCATGCGGAAGTTTAGGAGCCGTCATGCATGATCTCTCGCCCTGGTCGATGTTTCTGAACGCCGACCTTTTCGTCAAGGCGGTGATGACGACGCTGGCGCTCGCCTCCCTCGTCACCTGGACGGTGTTTCTCGCCAAGAGCTACGAACTCCGCCGAGCGCGTCGCGCCGTGGAGGGCGCGCTGGAGCGGGTGGCTTCGGCGCGCAGCCTCAACGAAGCCCGCATGGAACTCGGGGATGATCTCGGCGTGGTCGCGCGGCTGATACAGGCGGCGGCGCGCGAATGGAACTTTTCCGGGGAGGCCGTGAAGGATTTGCAGGAGCGCGCCGCCTCGCACTTCGCCGAAATCGCCAAGGACGAGGCGGCGCAGGCGCGGCGCGGGACCGGGGTGCTGGCCACCGTCGGCGCCATCGCCCCCTTCGTCGGCCTGCTCGGCACCGTCTGGGGCATCATGAATTCCTTCATCGGCATTTCCAAGGCGCAGACCACGAATCTCGCCGTGGTCGCGCCCGGCATCGCCGAAGCTCTGCTCGCCACGGCCATCGGCCTTGTCGCCGCCATTCCCGCCGTGGTGTTCTACAACGCAGCCTCGCGCGCGGCGAAAACCTATCTGGAGAGCGTGCAGCGCGCGTCCGGGGTGACGGCGCGGCTGCTGTCGCGCGACCTCGACCGCGCTTACTTTCCCTATGGCGTGAAAAACCCGCCCAACGTCCGGCTGGCGGGAGAGTGACATGGCCGCAGCCCTGCCCAATTCTGAAGACGACGATTTCGCCGAAACGCATGACATCAATGTCACGCCGTTCATCGACGTCATTCTGGTTCTGCTGATCATCTTCATGGTGGCGGCGCCGCTTTCGACGGTCGATCTGCCGATCGACCTGCCCAGCGCCAATGCGGCGCCGCAGAAGAAGCCGGAAAAGCCGGTTTACGTCAGTTTGAAGGGCGATCTGGAGCTGTTCGTCGGGGAGACGCCGGTGAAGCGGTCGGACCTCGCGCGGCGGCTGAGCGAGGACTCCGACAGCAAGGAGCGCCGCATTTATTTGCGCGCCGACAAGAGCGCGCCTTATGGCGAGCTGATGGCCGTGCTCGATCTGATCAAGGGCGCTGGTTTCACCAAGATCGCATTGGTGGCGTTGGAAGGCGCGCCGGCGGGAGGGCAGCCATGACCGAGCTTGCGCTTCCCGAGCTCGCCCCACCCTGGCGCGAGGCGGCGTCGCGCCGCGTCGCGCCGCATTGGCTGATCGCCGGTTGCGCCGCTCTGGCCCTGCACGGGGGCGCGGCGGCTTTCGCGCTGATGGAGCGGGAGACCGAACTCGACGACGCGGTCGGCGCCGCCGCGATCGAGATCGGCCTTGATTTCGAAGCGCCTCACAACGACCCCTCCTTCCTGCCGCCGGGACAGGAGGCCGAGGAGTCGCGCGCCGCGCTCGAAACGCCCGAACAGAAGATGAAAACGGACGACAAGGCGCTGCCCGAAGCGCAAATGACCGACGCCGAGGACGCCGAGCAGCAGGCGGCGCCCAAGCCGGTGGAAAGACCCGACGAGAAAAAGCCGGAGGAGGCGAAGCAGAATACAGTGGCGACGCAGGCGGCGGTCGAGGCCGAGGCCGCGGCGGCGCCTTCGTCAGAAGCCGCCAAGGAGTCGCCCCGGTCGCGCGCGCCGGATCTCGGCGTCGGCGAAAAGGCGCGCCGCGCCGTGCTGACCTGGCAGAAGCAGCTCGCCGCCCATCTTGACCGCGCCAAGCGCTATCCGGCGGAAGGCGCCGGGCGCGGCGCCACCGTCAAGGTGCGCTTCCGCATCGACCGGATGGGACGGCTGCAAATGTCCGAACCCGGCGCGCCGGGCCAGGACGCCGCCTTCGAGGCGGCGGCGCTGGCCATGCTGAAGCGCGCCGACCCCGTTCCGCCGCCCCCGCCGGAGATCGCCGACGTCGGCCTGACGTTTTCGCTGCCCGTGGTGTTTCGCGCCCAGCGCGGAAGCCGCTGACATCGGGGGGCGTCCGGGCGCGGCTTCGTCACAAGGCCTCGGACTGAATTTCCAACATACGCGCAAATGCGCGCGCGGATGTCCGTCTGGGGGCGCCGCGCAGGCTCGGTCGTTCACATGCGCTCGACGCCCGGCGCCGGTTCGCCTGGCCGGACGCCTGACGGCGTGTTCGCTGGCGCGAGGCGGCGAAGCCGGGCCAAATCCTCCCAATTCATATAAATCTATATTGACTATAGTATTAATCAATTTTAGCCTCCTGCATCGTACGGTTCGGCCGACGACCGCCAATTCCCGGGCGCGCGGCTGTTTCAGGAGGTCACGATCATGGCGCGTTCCAGATTTCTTCGCACGGTCGCCGGTTCCGCGCTGCTCGCCGCGCTTTCCGGCGCAGCCTGGGCGGAGGCGCTTCCCAAACCCGAGGCGCCGTTCGCGGGAGTGATCGACCCCGATCGCGCCAAATCGAGACCCGATCTGCCCAAGCCGCCCGCCGCGCCGAAAAACGCCCCCAATGTCGTGTTGATCCTGCTCGACGACGTCGGCTTCGGCGCGACCTCGGCCGTCGGCGGCCCGGTCGCGACTCCCGCGCTGGAAAAGCTCGCCAATGGCGGCCTCCGCTACAACCAGTTCCATGTCAACGCGCTGTGCTCGCCGACCCGCGCGGCGCTGCTGTCGGGCCGCAACGATCATCAGGTCGGCTTTGGCACCGTCGCCGAAATCGCCAGCGGCTATCCCGGCTATAACGCCCTGTGGCCGAAAACCGCCGTCCCGCTCGCCGAAGTGCTGCGCCGCAACGGCTATTCCACCGCCGCCTTCGGCAAGTGGCACAACACGCCGGTCAGGGAAATCAGCCCGACCGGCCCGTTCGACCATTGGCCGACCAGCCTGGGCTTCGAATATTTCTATGGCTTCCAGGGCGGCGAGGACAGCCAGTGGGAGCCGCGGCTGTGGCGCGGAACGTCGCCGGTCGAACCGGCGCGCGCGCCGAGCGAAGGCTACCACCTGACCACCGACCTCGCCAATGACGCGATCACCTGGCTGCACCGCCACGACGCCGGCGCTCGCGACAAACCGTTCTTCCTGTATTTCGCCACCGGCGCGACCCACGCGCCGCACCATGTCGCGCAGGAATGGATCGACAAGTACAAGGGCAAGTTCGACCAGGGCTGGGACAAGCTGCGCGAGGAGACTTTTGCCAAGGAAAAGGCGCTCGGCGCCATCCCCGCCGACGCCGTGCTGACGCCGCGCCCCGAGGAATTGCCGGCCTGGGATTCGCTCTCCGCCGACCAGAAAAAACTGCTGGCGCATCAGGCCGAGGTCTACGCCGCCTTCCTCGCCCATACCGACCACGAAGTCGGCCGCGTGCTCGACGCCATCCGTGAAGAAGGCCAGGCCGACAACACGCTCGTGCTCTACATCGTCGGCGACAATGGCGCGAGCGCCGAGGGCGCGCTCGAGGGCATCGGCGCCCGCTCCTCCGACGGCAAGCCGGCGCCGCTGGAAACCCGGCTCGCGCGCGCCAACGAACTCGGCAGCGACGCCTTCTACAATCATTATTCCGCCGCCTGGGCCTGGGGGTTCGACGCGCCGTTCCAGTGGACCAAGCAGGTGGCCTCGCATCTCGGCGGCGCCACCGATCCGCTGATCGTGTCCTGGCCGGCGAAGATCGGCGACAAGGGCGCGGTGCGCGGCGGCTTCCATCACGTCACCGACATCGCGCCCACCATCTACGAGGCGACGGGGATAACCTTCCCCGACGAGGTCGACGGCGTGAAGCAATTGCCGCTCGAAGGCCAGAGTTTCGTCGACAGTTTTACGGACGCCAAGGCGAAAAGCCGCCACACGGTTCAGGTGTTCGAAATGGTTGGCAACCGCGCCATCTACAAGGATGGCTGGTGGGCCGGCGCGCGGAACCTGCCGCCGTGGGCCACCTTCACCGAAAAATGGCAGGGGACGCCGGTCGGCGAGGCGCATCCGTGGGAACTCTATAATCTCGACGCGGACTACAGCCAATCGAAGGATCTCGCCAAGGAAAACCCGGAAAAACTCAAGGAGCTGGTCGAACTGTTCGACAAGGAGGCCAAGCGCACCAACATCTACCCGCTGGCGCCCCTCCCCGATCTGTATTCCGTTAAGGACGACCAGAGTCCGAAGCATTTCGTCTTCCGCGAAGGCGTCAACCGCATCGGCGCCCTGCGCGGGCCGCGCACGGCCTCGCACTCCCACACCATCACCGCCGAGGTCGAAATCCCCGCCGGCGGCGCCAAGGGCGTGATCATCGCCGAAGGCGGCAAGCTCGGCGGCTACACGCTCTATCTCGATGACAAGGGGCGCGTTGTCTATGACCTCAACGCCCACAACAACATCACCGGCCACATCGCCGCCTCCGCGCCGCTTCCGGCCGGAAAGGCGACCGTCATCGTGGACTTCGTCGCTGATCCCGCCGAGTCCGACGCCACGGCCGCCGCGTGGCGGCGGGGGCGGGCGGCGCAACCGGGAACCGCGCGCCTGCGCGTGAACGGCGCCCTCGTCGGCGAGGCGCATGTCGAGAACCTGTTCGCGGATTATCACGAAACGCTGGATGTCGGCTCCGACCTCGGCACGGCGGTCAGCCCCGCCTATGCCGTTCCCAACGCCTTCACCGGCAAGATCCAGACCGTGACCATCGACCTTAACGACGCCGCCCCCGGCGCGGCCGGATCGACCCAGGCCGGCAAGTAATCAGACGCCCCCCAAGACCGCGGCGCCTGAAACCGGCGCCGCGCCTTCGGCCGCCCGACAACCAGGAGAAGACTGATGCGTTTCCGACCCATCGCCGTGGTCATCGCCGTTTCGGCGCTTGCGCTCGCTGCGGCCGTCCAGGCTGGGACCAAGTCCACCGCGACCGCGCCCACCCTCGTCACCGCGACCCAGAAGCAGATCGATCTGGCCGCGACCTCCCTCCTGAGCGATCCGGCGATCCGGGCGGCGCGGGACTCCGTGCTGAAATCCTGGTCCGCCCTGCCCCCTGCGTCTCTGAAGGACGGAAAGGAACAGCTGGAAGGCGCCGTGGACGATCTCGTCTTCTCGGCCGCGCGCGCCGCCGTGGAGCGCGACCAGTTCGGCCCCAGTATTTTCTGGACGCTCACGCCCCCCTATGTCGCGGGCGAGGATTCCGCGCCGGGCGGACGGTTCGGGATCGACACGCCGGACCGCATCTACCGGGCGGTTTCGGTCTCGCCCGCGTTGCGCTACGTGATCCGGGGCCAGCGGGCGGCGCAGCCGTCCAACGGGGATTTCCTGTTCGAAGTCCACCAGAATTTCGTCAGCCGCGTGCTCGGCTCGCTGAGCGCCCGCGATATCGATATCGACGCCGATGGCAATTTCGCGATCACCGTGGATGCCTCGCCGTCCGAAGGGCGCCGCAATCATCTGACCCTGCCCCCGGACGCATCCTCCCTGCTGATCCGCGACACGCTGGCCGATTGGGACCGGCAGAGTCCGAACCGGCTGACGATCGAACTTGTCGGCGGCGAACCGTCCCGCGCCGGCCTGGATCAGGCCAGGCTCGACGCCGCGACCACGATCAAGGCCTATGCCGAGGTCAACAGCAAGATCCTCGATCTCGTCGCCAAAACGCCAGTCAACGAGATCAAGCTCGCGGTGCGCACCGGCGATCATGGCATTGAGGGCGCCATCGCTGGCGTGTCGCGGTTCAGCATCAAGGACGACGAAGCCCTGGTGGCGACGCTCGATCCGCAAACCGCCGCTTATCTCGGCGTTCAGCTCACCGACCCCTGGGGCCGCTCGATCCCCTACTGGGACCATATCAGCAGCCTCTCGAACCGGCAGGCCGTCAAGAACCAGGATGGAACCTTCACCTTTGTCATCGCGCCGCGCGACCCCGGCTATCGCAATTGGCTCGACACCAACGGGCTGAACGACGGGGTCGCCGCCGTGCGCTTCGAGGATTTCGGCAAGGCGGATATCGACAAGATCGTGCGGCGGTGGAAGCTGGTGAAGGTCGCGGAATTGCCGCAGATCCTGCCGGCCGACGCGGCGCGCGTGACGCCGGAGGAGCGCGCGGCCCAGATCGCGGCGCGCAAGGCCGGCTTCGACAAGCGTCTCATCAACTGAGCGCGGCCGCCGGCGCGTGGCTTTTCCTTTTCGCGCGCCGGCTTCCGCTTTGGATATTTTCTTCATGCGCCCGCCGCCCCTGCCCGCCCTCGGACTGTTCGCCTGCCTCGCGGCCTTCGCCGTCATCGCCGGCTGGAACTGGCCCGGCCACGCCGGGCCGCGCCTCGTCAACGTCTCCTACGATCCCACCCGCGAGCTTTACCGCGATATCAACGCGGCCTTCGCCGCCGACTACCGCCAGCAAGCGGGCGGCGAGGTCGAGATCGTCCAGTCCCATGCGGGCGGCGCGTTTCAGGCGCGGCAGGTCGCTTCCGGCGCGCAGGACGCGGATGTCGTCACGCTCGGCCTGCCGTCGGATGTGGAAGGGCTGCATCGGCGCGGCCTGATCGGCGACGATTGGCGCGAGCGCCTGCCCCATGCGGCGAGCCCCTATTGCTCGACCGTGGTGTTCGTCGTGCGCAAGGGCAACCCGCGCGGGATTTCCGACTGGCCGGACCTTTTGCGCGACGGCGTCGAGATCATCACGCCGGATCCGAAAACCTCGGGCAATGGCCGGATGGCGGCGCTGGCGGCCTTCGGCTCTGTGACGGCGCGCGGCGGCGACGAGAAACGCGCCAAGGCGTTTGTGAAGGACCTGTTCGCGCACGCCCCGTTCCTGCCGGCGGCGGCGCGCGAGGCCGGGGTCGCCTTCGCCGTCGAGAACAAGGGCGATGTCCAGATCGCCTGGGAGAGCGAGGCCTTGCGCGAGGCGGACGAGTCCGGCGGCGCGGTCGAGGTGGTCTATCCGCCGATCTCCTTGCGCGCCGAGGCGAGCGTGGCCTGGGTGGACGCCAATGTGGCCCGCCACGGCTCCGAAAAATTGGCCCGCGCCTATCTCCAGTTCCTGTTCGGCGACGCGGCGCAGGAGATTTTCGCTCGGCGCGGCTATCGCCCGGCCAACGCCGAAATCCTGCAACGCCACGCCGAACGGCTGCGGCCGATGAACCTTTTGGCGATCACCGCGCTCGCGCCCGACTGGTTCGAGGCGCAGCAGAAATTTTTCGGCGAGAACGGCGTCATCGACACGATCTATCAACCCAAGCCGCGCGGCGAGTGACCATGACCGATCTGCGCCCGTTCTCGCCTCGCTTCGGATTGAATTTTTCGTCGTTGCGCGCCGATCTGATCGCCGGCCTGACGGTGGCGGCGATCTCGCTGCCGCAGAGCATGGCCTATGCGCTGGCGGCGGGCGTCGATCCCCGGTTCGGCCTTTACACCGCCATCGTCTTCGCCGCCGTCGCCGGCCTGTTCGGCTCATCGCGCGCGCTCGTCAACGGGCCGACCGGCGCGGCGGCGCTGGCGGTGTTTTCGGCGCTGGCGTTCATCGACCCGGAGGCGCGGCTCGAATCCTACGAAGCCATGTTCATGCTGGCGGCGATGATCGGCGCCGTCCAGATCGTGATCGCCGCCTGCCGGCTGGGCGACTGGATGCGCTTCATTTCGGATTCGGTCGTGACCGGCTTCATCACCGGCGCCGCGCTCCTGACCATGGCGGGCCAACTCGCCAACGCGCTGGGCGTGAAGGCGCAAGGCGCCGCGCACCAGCCCGTGCTGGCGCGGCTCTGGCTCACGCTGACGCAGGACGCCGCCGTGAACCCGCGCGCCCTCGCGCTGAGCCTCGGGGCGATTCTGTTGGCCGTGGCGAGCCGGGCCTTTGTCAAACGCTTCCGGCTGCCGCAAATCGACATGCTGTTCAGCTTATTGGCCGTTTCGCTCGCGGCCTTCCTGCTGGGCTGGTCGCGGGCGCAGGAGAACGCCAAGCCGCTCGTCGCCCTGATCGACGCCATTCCCGCGTCCTTGCCCGCGCTTCATGTTCCGGAAGTCCAGCTGTCCTGGCTCGGCGAACTCGCGCCTTCGGCGCTCACGCTCGGCCTGCTCGGCAGTCTCGAAGCGCTGACAATCGCCAGGGCGATCGCGCGCAAATCCGGCGAGACGCTCGATTGCAACAGGCAAATCCTCGCCGAGGGGCTCGGCAATCTGGCCGGCGCCTTCTTCCGGTGCATGCCGGGTTCGGGCTCGTTGTCGCGCACGGCGATCAATGTTCAGGCGGGCGCCGTGACGCGATTGTCGGGGCTGGTTTGCGCGGGGGCCGTCGCCCTGGCGGCGGCGGGGCTGGGATCATGGGCCGCCGCGATTCCCAAACCCGCGCTCGCCGGCCTGCTGATCGTCGCCGCGGCGCGGCTGATCGACGTCGCGCGCATCCGCGCCACGCTGTCGTCCTCGCGCTACGATGCGTTTCTGGCTTTCGTCACGGCGGCGGCGGCGCTGACGCTGGGCGTCGAGATCGCCATTTTCGTCGGGGCGACGCTGTCGGCGGCGCTCTACCTGCCGAGGGCCGCGCAATTGAAAATTCAGGAACTCGTGGTGTCGCGCGAGCGGGTGTTGCGGGCGCGAATCCCCTCCGATCCGCCGGCGCGCGCGGTCGCTATTCACGATCTCGAAGGCGAACTGTTCTTCGCCGCCGCGCCGGTCTTGACGCAATATCTCGACCAGGCGGCGGCGGCGGCGCGCGCGCAGGGCGTCGGCTATCTCGTGTTGCGTCTGAAGCGGGTGCGCAATCCCGACGCCGTGGCGCTGGAGGCGCTCGACCGTTTTCTCGCGGACGCCCGCGCGCAAGGCCCGACCGTTCTGCTGGCCGGGCTGCGGCCGGATATTCATGCGGCGCTGGAGGGGTTCGGAATCATCGGCCGCCATTCGCCGGACCTGATCTTTCCCGAGGAGGCGCAGGATTCCTCGGCGACGATCAAGGCGGTGCGCCGCGCCTATGCGCTGGCGACGCGCGACGCCCTTGGCGCCCGCGAGGGGGCGGAGCGGCAGCCGAGATATTACCTGGTTTGACGCCTCGGGGGGCGTTGACAAGCTTGGCGTCACAAAATACTAGTTAAAAACTAGATTTAATAGGGAATTTGTGATGCGACTCCTCCACGCCCTCGCCCTGAGTCTGGCGCTGCCCCTGCCGCATGCCTTTGCGGAAGACCTGCCCAAGCCCGAGGCGCCGTTCGCGGGCGTGGCGGCGGATACGCGCGAGAAATCGACGCCGGCCTTTCCCGACGCCGTCAAGGCGCCCAAGGGCGCGCCCAATGTCATCCTGATCCTGCTCGACGACGTCGGCTTTGCCGCCAGCTCCACCTTTGGCGGCGCGGCGGCGACGCCGGAACTCGACAAGCTCGCGTCGCAGGGCGTGCGCTACAACCAGTTCCACACCACCGCGATCTGCTCGCCGACCCGCGCCGCGCTGCTCACGGGCCGCAACCATCACCAGACCGGCTTTGGCAATCTCGTCCCCGCCGGCTATCCCGCCTATAATTTGATCTGGAAAAAGGAAACCGCGTCGATCGCGCAGGTGCTGAGGCTCAACGGCTATTCCACCGTCGCCTTCGGCAAGTGGCACAACACGCCGGTCTGGGAAATCTCGCCCGCCGGCCCGTTCGACCATTGGCCGACCGGCCTCGGCTTCGAATATTTCTATGGCTTCATGGCCGGCGAAACCAGCCAGTGGGAGCCGCAGCTCTATCGCAACACGGTGGCGGTCGAGCCGACGAAGACGCCGGCGCAGGGTTATCATTTCACCAGCGACATCGTCGATGACGCCGTGAAATGGCTGCACAATCACGAATCCGTGGCGCCGGAAAAGCCGTTTTTCCTCTATCTCGCCACCGGCGCCACCCATGCGCCGCATCACGTTCCGCAGGAATGGATCGACAAATACAAGGGCCAGTTCGACCAGGGCTGGGACAAACTGCGCGAGGAGAATTTCGCGCGGCAGAAGGCGCTCGGCGTCATTCCCGCCAACGCCGAACTCACGCCGCGCCCCGAGGGCCTGCCGGCGTGGGACTCGCTGTCGCCTGACCAGAAAAAACTCTACGCCCATCAGATGGAGGTCTATTCGGCCTTCCTCTCGCACACCGACCACGAAGTCGGCCGCCTGCTGAAAACGCTGGACGAGGAGGGCCGCGCCAAGGACACGCTGGTGCTCTATATCGTCGGCGACAATGGCGGCAGCGCCGAGGGTGGGCTGAACGGCTCCGACGCCAATCTCGGCGTGTTCCAGGGCGCCAACACCGACGTCGCCTTCCAGTTGCAGCACCTGTCCGATCTCGGCAGCCCGCTCTACGACAACCATTACGCCGCCGGCTGGTCCTGGGCGACCACCACGCCGTTCCAGTGGATGAAGCAGATCGCCTCGCATTTTGGCGGCACGCGCAATCCGCTGGTGGTGTCCTGGCCGGGCCATGTCGCGCAAAGCCAGGCGATCCGCAGCCAGTTCGGCCATGTCAACGACATCGCCCCGACCATTTACGCCGCCGCCGGGGTCGCGTTTCCTGACAAGGTCGAGGGCGTCGCGCAAACGCCGCTCGAAGGCAAGAGCCTGCTGCCGAGTTTCACCGACCCGCAGATCAAGAGCGCCCACACCGAGCAATATTTCGAAATTTTCGGCAATCGCGCGATCTACAAGGACGGCTGGGTCGCGGGCGCGCGGCGTTACCGGCCGTGGGAGATGTTCACGGACATTACAAAAGTGTTCCGCGGCGGGTTCGAGAACGACAAATGGGAGCTTTACCACGTCGAGGAGGATTTTTCGCAGGCGCATGACCTCGCCGAAAAGAACCCGGAAAAGCTGGCCGAACTGAAGGCCGAATTCGACAAGGAGGCGCGGCGCAACGGAGTCTATCCGCTGGTTCCGATCCCGGAAAAGGACAAGCTGCCGCTGGCTTCCGTGGGCAAGACGCATTTCGTCTTCTATGACGGCGTGGATCGTCTGCCGGCGCAGGCGCTGCCGGACATTGGCGCGCGCAGCCATCGCATCACGGCGATCATCGACAATAGCGACGGCAAGGCCGAAGGCGTCATTATCGCCGATGGCGGCCGCCACGGCGGCTTCTCGCTCTATGTCAAGGACGGCAGGCTGATCTACGTCAGCAACCTGTTCGGCCAGACGCTGGAGCGCGTCGTCGGCGCGCCGCTGCCCAAGGGCAAGTCGACCGTGGTCTATACGTTCGACGTCGATTTCTCGCTGAAGGAAACCGCCAAGGGGCTGATTTCGGCGGCGCTGATCGCCAAGGCGCGGCCGGGGCAGGCGCGGCTCTCCGTCAATGGCGAGGAGGTGGCGAGCGAACATCTGTCCGCGTTCGGCGGCTTCAACGCCATCGGCACGGAAACGCTGGATATTGGCAAGGACTTGGGTTCGCCGGTCTCGCCCGATTACCAGACGCCCTTCGCCTTCACCGGCAAGATCGAGAAGGTCGAGCTGGATCTGAAATGAGACGCCCTCAAAGAAAACAGGGCGGGCGCCGCGCATGAACCGGCTCCTTCGTCTGGCGGCGGGCTGCGCCCTTGTCGCCGCTCTGTGCCTCGTTTTCGGCCGCGCGCCAAGCGCCGCGCCCGAGAACGATTATGTCGGCGCGCAGGTCTGCGCCGGCTGCCATGAGGCGCAGGCGAAAGCCTGGGCCGGCTCGCACCATGCGAAAAGCATGGCGCCGCCGAGCGCCGCCAATGTGCTGGGGGATTTCTCCGGCGCCGACCCGCGGTTCTTCCGGCGCGGCGCGGATTTTTTCGTGCGCGCCGAGGGGGCGGACGGCAAGGCGGCGGATTTCAGGGTCGCCGCGACATTCGGCGTCGCGCCGCTGCAGCAATATCTTCTGGAAGTTTCCGGCGGGCGGCTGCAAGCCTTTCCCGTCGCCTGGGATTCGCGCGCGAAAAGCGAGGGCGGCCAAAAATGGTTCAGCCTTTATCCCGGCGAGAAAATCCAGCCCGGCGATCCCCTGCACTGGACCGGGCGCAACGCCAATTGGAATTTCATGTGCGCCGAGTGCCACTCCACCGGCGTCGCCAAGACTTACCGTTTTGACACGGACAGTTACGACACGCGCTGGCGCGAGCAAAACGTCGCCTGCGAGGCTTGCCATGGTCCGGGCGCGCGCCATGTCGCCTGGGCGAAAGCTGGCGCGCGCGGCGGCGATGACGGCTTGCTGGCGGTGAAACAGGCCGACGGCTTCTGGAACGATTTTGACGCGCGCGGCATCCGGCATTGGCAGGGCGAGGCGCGAAAGAATCCGTCGGAGGAGATTTGCGCGCCCTGCCATGCGCGCCGGCGCCCGATCGCGCAGGCGAAACCGGGCGCGGCTTTTCTCGACGGCTTTTCGCCGGCCCTGCTCGATCCCGGCCTGTATTTTCCCGACGGCCAGATCAAGGACGAGGTGTTCGAATGGGGCTCGTTCCAGCAGAGCCGCATGCACGCCGCCGGCGTGACCTGCGCCGATTGCCACGAACCGCATGGCGCCGCGCTGCGCGCGCAAGGCAACGCTCTATGCGGCCAGTGCCATGCGCAAAGCGTGTTTGACGGGCCGCAGCATCACCATCATGCGTCGGGGCCGGGAACGCAGTGCGTCGCCTGCCATATGCCGCAGCGGACCTATATGCAGATCCATGTCCGCCACGACCATTCCCTGCGCATCCCGCGCCCGGCCGCCAGCGCGAAACTCGGCGCGCCCGACGCCTGCGCGGCCTGCCACGCCGACAAGGATGCCGCTTGGGCGGACGCGCGGCTGCGCGGCTGGGGCGCGCGGCGACAGGACGAACGGGCGGGTTCCGACATAGCCGAGGCGTCGCGCCTCGCCGCTTTCGCCGTGCAACCCGGCGCCGCGGCGCTGCAAAGCCTCGTCGCCGCGCTGCGCTCGCCCTCCCCGCTGCTGCGCCTGGGCGCGCTGCGCGGCCTCGCGCCCTATGACGAAAGCTTGCGAGAAAAACTTGTCGGCGCCTTGCGCGACGATCCCTTGCGCGCCCTGCGCATCGAGGCGGCGCGGCTGACGCCCAATGCGCAAACCCCGGCGCTCGACGAATGGCGCGCGGCGGAAACGCTCGCCGCCGACCGCCCCGAAAGTCATCTCAATCTCGGCGCGCTGGCAGCGGAGCGCGGCGATGCGGCGGAGGCGGAAAACGCATTCCGCCGCGCCGTGAGCCTGGATGACAAATTCGCCTCCGGCTGGCTCAACCTCGCCGACCTCCTGCGCGCAACGGGTCGGGACTCTGAGGCTGAAGGGCTGCTGCGAAAGGCTCTCGCCGCCGCGCCGGAAGACGCTGACGCGCATTACGCGCTGGCGCTTTGGTTCGTCAGGCAGCACCGGCTGGCGGACGCCCGCGCCGAAGCGCGCGAAGCCGCGCGCCTCAACGCCGCCGACAGGCGTTTCGCCGATTTGTTGCGGCTGCTGCCGTAACGCACGGCGCGTCGCATCAGCATCGTCGAGTCCTTTTGCGCGGGCCGCGACAAACTGGAGCGGCCATGTCCGAAAACAATTGCCATGTAATCCTATCAATTATATATTTTAATTAATGATCCTCGAAGCCTGAAAGTCCCGCAATGACCGCAGCTCTCGCGCCGCACCCCAGCGTCGACGACGCCGCCGATTCCCAGACGCCCTTGCCCGGCGCCCAATGCCTGTTGCAGATCCAACCCGCGCGCCAGCACTATCTGGCCGAGATCGCCGCCGTCGCGCTTTACGCGCTGATCGTGGCCGCCGGCCTGACCTACAAGGCCAGCCCCGTGGAAGCGCCGCAGGAACAGCCGCTGGAGCTTGTGCTGGCGCCGGCCGAGCCGCCGCCCGAGGAGCCGCCGCCCCCGCCCGAGGAGGTCAAGCCCCCGGAGCCGGAGCCCCCGCCGCCGCCGCCGGAAGCCGTCGCGCCGCCGGTCGCGCCGGTCGCCCCGCCCAAAAAGGTCGAGCTGCCCAAACCCAAGCCCAAACCCGCGCCCAAGGTGGAACATAAGCCGGTCGCCAAGGTCGAACGCAAACCTCAGCCGGCGGCGCGGGTCGCCCCCCGGCGCGAGGAGGCGGCGCCGGCGCAGCCGGTTCCCGCCGGCGCTTCGGCCTCGGTGATCGCCAACCAGTTGCACGGCTGCCTCGCCCGCGCCGGCGCCAGCCTCTATCCGGAATCGCAAAAGCCGCGCTCCGGCCATGTCGGCTATCGCGCCCTGATTAGCGCCAGCGGTTCGGTGTCCTTCAGCTGGTCGTCCTCGGGCAATCCCGCCTTCGACGCCGCCGCGCAACGGGCCGGCGCCCGCTGCGGCCATGTCGAGGCGCCCGGCCGCCCCGCCGCGCTCTCGGGCGCCATCAACTTCCGTTACAACTGACCCCAACCCCAAACGAAAGAAAGCTGAAATGTCAGACGTTTCCACAGCCGCGCCCGCCGTGGCGCACGCCCTGTCGCCCGTCGACCTGTTTCTCCAGGCCGACAGCATCGTCAAGGCAGTCATGGTTTTGCTCGTCATCGCCTCGGCGTTCGGCTGGGCGGTGATCCTCGACAAGGAAATCCGCCTGAAAATCCTCAACGCGCGGGCGAAGAAACTGATCGCGAGCCTGCAGGGCGAGGAACTGCCGCTTGGCGCGCTGGCGCCGGAATTTTCGACGGTTCCGACCAGCGATCCGCTGGTTCAGATCTATAGCGCGGCCTCGCAGGAATTCTTGCGTTCGCGCGACCTGCTCGACACCGAGGGACAGCGCGACGCCGCGCAGGAGCGGGTGCATCGCGCCGCCAGCCTCGCCAGCGCCGCCGCGCTCGGCCATCTTCAGGCGCGTCTCGGCAGTCTTGCGACCATCGGCGCGGTGTCCCCGTTCGTCGGGCTGTTCGGCACGGTCTGGGGCATCATGAATTCGTTCCAGGGCATTGCCGCGTCGAACAACACCAGCCTCGCGGTGGTCGCGCCCGGCATCGCCGAGGCGCTGTTCGCCACGGCGCTCGGCCTGGTGGCGGCGATCCCGGCGGTGATCTTCTACAATCGGATCGGCACGGACATCGCCAATTACGGCAAGAAGCTGGCGAGCTTCATTGGCGTGTTCGACATCGAGCTGTCGCGTCATCTGTCCAAGAAGGGAGAGCGCAATGGCCTTCGCGTTGCGTAATCAGAACGATTCCGAGGTCGCGCCGATGGCGGACATGAACGTGACGCCGCTGGTCGACGTCATGTTGGTGCTGCTGATCGTGTTCATGGTGGCGGCGCCGCTGATGGCGGTGGGCGTTCCGGTCGATCTGCCCAAGGTCGCCGCCAAGCAGCTCAACGAACAGAAGCCGCCGATCGCGGTCAGCATCGACGCCGAGGGCAATTTCTTCATCGACCAGAAGGCGGTGACGTCGGAGTCCCTCTTCGACGAGCTGAACGCCGCGACCGAGAACGACAAGGAGCGCCGCATCCACGTGCGCGGCGACAAGAACGTGACTTATGGCAAGGTGATCGAGGCCATGGGCAAGATCAACGCCTCCGGCTTCACCAAAGTGGCGCTGGTTTCGGAGGCCCCGGCGCCGTCCGCGCCGTCGCCGCGATAAGCGGCGCGCCCTGAACAGGCCGGCGCGTTTCGCGCCGGCCATTTTTTTCAGTCGCGGATGTCGTCGTACGACATCAGCAGATGCGCCAGCGCGTCGTCATCGCCGAGCGCGCGATAAGAGTGGGGCACATCCGCGTCGAAATGGATGGCGTCGCCCGCGTTCAGCAGATAGGCCGGCTCGCGGCCGGCGACGATCTCCAGCGTGCCCCGCACCACCAGGATGTTTTCGGACGTGCCGGGCGCATGGGCCTGGGATGACTCGATGTGGCCGGCGGCGACGGTCAGTTCGTAGATCTCGACGCGCGGCTTGTCGCCGAACGCCATCAGCGCCCGCGACTTGAAGGCGCCATCGCTCGACGACAGCACGTTGGCGTCGCTCTTGCGGATCACCGAGGCGCCGCCGCGCCGCGGCGTGGCGATCAGGCTGCCGAACGGCACGTCGAGCGCATTGGCGATCTGCCAGAGCACGTCGATGCTGGGCGCGCGCCGCCCGCCCACGATGGCGGACAAAAGCTCGGGATCGACGCCGGCGAAATTCGCGAGGTGTCCCAGCGCGTTTTTTTCATGTTTCAGGCGGGCGTTCAGCCGCGCGGCGATCACCTGGGTCAGGTCGTGCTCGGTGACGGGCGGCCCTTCGACATGTTTGGCGTTCACGGGAGACTCCTTAGTTAAGTAAAATTATGGAACAGCAGAAAAAAAGGTCAAGCTTTTCCCGAACGATGCGGCGCGATGACGCAAAAAAACCGGCGCCGCAGCGAAACGGCGCCGGTGAAGTTGCTCGGAACAAGGGTCAGAATTTGGTGCGAAGGGTCACGCCCACCGTGAGCGGATCGTTCCAGTAGAGCGTGCCGAGCGCGAGATTGGTCGAGAGCGCCATGCTCTGGGCGGCCCGGCGGTTGAACAGGTTTTTGGCCCAGATGCCGACGTCGATGTTTTCGTTGCTCGTCTTGAAGCCGAAGCCCGCATTGAAGGTCGAATAGGACGGCTGCTTCAGCACATAAGCCGTGCTGCCGGCGCCGAGGGAGAATTGCGTCGTGCTCTTGAAGAACTGGTTGCCATAGACATAGCCTCTCCAGTTCTCGCCGATGAACGCGCCGGCCGCATATTCGTAGGTGGCGCCGAGGGAGAAGGTGAACGGCGTGACATTCGGAACGCGCCCGCCGGACAGGTCGATGGTGGTCGGGTGGACCGCGGAGGCCTGATAATCGGCGGGCAATGCGGAGTTCGGGAATTTGACGTACCAGGCGCCGTTATACGCCCCCGACCAGGTGATCCAGAGATCGTCGATCGGCGAATAGCGGCCGTCGGTTTCGAAGCCCGCGAGACGGACGCGCGGCACGTTGCCGAGATAATTGTTCGGGACGTATACGGTCTGGCCATTGGTGTTGTAAGAGAAATAATTCACCAGCTTGGCCTGGAAATCGTAGATTTCATTGTCATAGACATTGGCGTTGACCTGCAGCCGGTTGTCGAGCCAGCTCGACTTGAAGCCCAGTTCGAAGTCATAGGCGACTTCCGGCTTGGTGATTGCGTCCTGATAGCCGATGACGGTCGGCAGTTGGTTGGCGGCCCAGGCCGCCGGGGTGTTGCCCGTGTAGACGGGGACGGCGTCGGTGTTGGCGGCGCCGGATTTCACGCCGCGCGCGAAGTTGAAATAGGCGTTGAAATTCTCGGTCACCTTGTAGGACGGGTTGATCAGGAACGAGATCGAATCCGTCTTCTGTTCGCCGTTGATGTTGAAATTGGTCCCGCCGGTGTTCGCGATCACATAATCAGTGCGCACGTTCTGCAAATTGGCGGGAAGCGCGGCGCCGCCGTAATAATAACCGGTGTCGGAGGCGGTGCGGTCTTCCCAGGAATTGCGAATTCCGAGGGTGAGCGCCGCCTTGTCGTCGTAATGGTAGGTGCCTTGCGCGAACTGGGCGAAGGTCGTCACGCCGGTGCGGCCGAAGCGAAAGGCCGACACGCCATCGAGAATGCTGGAATTGTAGATCCCGACATTGGTGTTGTTGGCGGTCGTCATGGTGACGGCGTCGGGGCCCAATCCCGTGATGTTCCTGGAATTGACCAGTTCGCGCAGGAAGTAGAGGCCGCCGGTCCACTCGAATTGTTCGCCGGTCGGCGAGGCGATGCGCAATTCCTGGGAATATTGGTTGACATTGACGTCATAGCCGACGCTGAGGTCGGAATATTGCTTGATGCCGAAGTTGCCAGTCCAGTTGTGCGGCTGGAAGTCGAACCTGCGCCACGCGGAAACGGACGTCAGCGTGTAATCGCCAATATGCCAGTTGAGTTCGTTGGACACGCCGTCGGTGCGCGTCTTGAGGCTGCCGATGTCGGTATACGCCGCCGCCCACGGGTTGGCGGCGATGCGTGACGCATATTGCGGGAACAGGGCGGAGAGCGCGCCCTGAGGCGTGTTATAGACGGCGGCGCCGGCGCCGGTGACCACGGCGATCTTGCGCGCCGATCCGTCAAAATTCCGGTTCCAGCCGTCGTCGAAAGTTCCGGTCCCGTTGTTGTTCTCGTGGCTGGCGTCGTGTTCGACGATCACGCGATCGGTGATGTCGCCGAACGTCCCGAGCAATTGTCCGCGACCACCCCAGCGGTTGACGTTCTGTCCATCGGGGTCCCCCGCCGGCGCGTAGAGGTTCTTGATGAAGCCGTCCTGTTTCGTGCCGAAACCCGAAATGCGGTAGGCGAGCGTGTCGGGAATGAGCGTTCCGGTATTGGAGAACTTTTCCTCGACCAGCCGCCGGCTGCCGACGGTGGTTTCCGTGGTGGTCTGCGGCTCGAAGCTCGGCTCCTTGGTGTTGATGATGATGGCGCCGATGGTGGTGTTCTTGCCGAGCAGCGTGCCCTGCGGCCCGCGCGCCACCTGGATGGAATCGATGTCGTAGGTGGTTAGCCAGGAAAAGCCGATGTGGGTGTAGAACACATTGTCCACGATCACGCCGACGCCGCCCTCGGAGCCGTCGGTGCCGCCGGCGATGCCGGTGATGCCGCGCAGGCCGTTGGCGCCGGTGCGCGGGTTGGCGACGGCCGGCGTGAAGCTCGGCACCTTCTGGACCACGTCCTTCCAGCCCTCGAAATGCTCGCGCTCGGCGGTCGCCTTGCCGATCGCGGAAATCGGCAGCGGCACGTCCTGGGCCTTTTCGGCGCGGTCGCGGGCGGTGATGGTCACCTCCTCGACCTGTCCCGAGGCGGGCGCCGCTGCGGGCGCAGGGGCGGCGGCGTCCGTGGGCGCGCTTTGGGCGTTCGCCGCGCCGGCGCCAAGGCAAGCGAGCGTGACCGCGCCGCCGATCAGGGCGATGGGCGCGACGCTGGAGAGAAGGATCCTGCGGCGGACGAACAGAGACATTGTGGATTCCTGCGTGAGCTTTGAAGGAGTGGCGCTAATTACGTACATTTCCTATCGGTAAAGTATGTTTTATGGCGACAGCGCGAGTCAATCGCTGCGACCGGGAAAAAAATTAAGCTTTGCTGAACGCCGGCCCCTGTTGCAAAAAAAACACGGAGCCTGCTCCGGCTCCGTTCTGCACAAACGCCTCAGGGAAATCGCGCCGCCTTCAAGCCGCGGCGCGGATGAGCCGTTGCGTCCGCTCCGGCTCAAAGCTCCAGGATCGCGCCGCCAGATCGACGCGCGCCCGGCCGGACAGACGCAGGGCGCCTCCGTCCGGGGCGTCGGGAAACAGCAGCGCCGCTTCGGGATGTTCGAGCAGGTTTCCCAAGGTGTTGAAATAATTGTTGCCGGGGTAGTCCGGGATGCGCAGCGTCCCCTCGGGCGCGATCTCGACAAATCCCGGCGGGCCGCCGCGATGGGAGATATCGACGCCGCCCGACCCGCTCGACGCCACAAAGAACCGGACGCCGCCGGCGATTGTTTTGCGCGCGGCGGCGTCGAGCGCGGGCAGATCGCTCCAGGCGCCCGGGCCGTTCGTTGCGGGCGCCTCACGTGGCGCGATATATTTTGGGCAATTTCCGAACGCCTCCTCCACCGCGAGCGTCAGACTGTCCGAAGTCGCGCCGACGATGCGTCCGTTGACGCGATTGCGCCGTCGCGCGGCGAAATCGACGCCGATCACGCCAAAGGGCGCGCCCGAGGCGCGGACGATGGACTCGCCGTCCGGAAATGCGGCGGCGATCTCCAGGCGGCTCGGCTCCGGCGCCGTGATGAAACCGGGCGCGCCGCGCAGCAGCGACGCGGCCGGGCGGCCGTGCGCATCGAGGCCGGCGACGAACGCCAGCGGAAGATGCGCGAAGAAATCGCGCAACTGATCGGTGAGAAAGGTGCGAATGACCGGCGGGATGGCGGGCGCGCCGGCCAATTGGCGCGCCCGGATCTCGCCGGGCGCCCAAGGGCGGCGTTCGGACGGGGCGGCCATGGTCAAGCCGCCCGCAGGCCGGCTTTGCTCGCCGGCATGGGCGCGAAGCCGGGCAAAGCCTCGATGCGCTTCAGCCAAGCCATGACTTGCGCAAAGGGCGCGAGATCGACGCCGCCTTCCGGCGCATGCGCGATGTAGGAATAGAGCGCGACATCGGCGAGGGTTGGGCGCGCGTCGACTAAAAAAGTCTTGCCGGCCAGCGTGGCGTCGAGCGTGGCCAGCAGCTTTTCCGCCACGGCGATGGCGCGGGCGTGATCGAAATCCCGGCCGAACACGGTGACGAGGCGCGCGCAGCAGGGTCCGTTGAACACCGGCCCCTGCGCCACCGAAAGCCAGCGCTGGACCTGCGCGGCGCCGAAGGGGTCGCGCGGCAGCCAAAGGCCGGCGGGATCATATTTGGCGGCGAGATAGACCAGGATGGCGCAGGAATCCGCGACGATCTCGCCATTGTCGTCGAGCACCGGCACGGTCCCGAACGGGTTGAGTTTCAGGAACGCTTCGCCGCGCTGCTCGCCGCCGGCGAGATCGACTTCGCGAAAGGTGAAATCGACCCCGAGCAGGCGCAGCATCAGTTCTGCGCGATGGGAATGGCCGGATTTGGGAAAACCGTAGAGAATGGGCGCGGACATTGGAGCTCTCCAGAGGTTGGGCGACCAGAGAGGCGGAAGATAGGCCTTCTATAATTCGGCGGAATGGGCATAATTCGCAGCAGACTGTTGCGGATTATGAAACAATGGACCGGCTCGATCATCTCGCTTTGTTTGTCGCCGTCGCCGAGCGCGGCGGTTTTGGCGCCGCGGCGCGCAAGGCGGGACGTTCCGCGGCCGCCGTCACCCGCGCCGTCGCCGCGCTGGAGGAGGAGTTCGGCGCCCGCCTGTTCAACCGCACCACCCGCGCCGTGCATCTGACCGACGAAGGCGACAAGCTGTTCGCGCGCGCGAAAAACCTGCTGGCCGATTATGACGACATGGCGGAAAGCCTGCGCGGCGCGGTCGAGCCGAGGGGGTTGCTGACGATCACCGCTCCGGTGATGTTCGGCCGGTTGCACATCATGCCGCTGGTCAAGGATTTTTTGCGCGCCCACCGCCAGGCGCAGATCGACTTGCGGCTGCATGACAATGTGCTGTCGCTGATCGACGAGGGCGTCGATCTCGGCGTGCGGATCGGCGAATTGCCGGATTCTTCATTGATCGCTCTGCGCGTCGGCGCGGTGCGGCGCCAGTTGGTCGCCGCCCCCGCCTATCTCGCCGCGCGCGGCGCACCGAAAACGCCGGCCGATCTGGCGAACCACGACCTGATCTCGACCTTCAATCTCTCGGCGCAGCCGGGCCTGTGGCCGCTCGGCCCGCGCGAGGAGCATTTGTTGCGCATCCGCCCGCATCTCACCGTCAATTCGGTGGACGCGGCGCTCGACGCCGCGATCTCCGGCCTGGGGATCGCGCGGCTATTTTCCTATCAGGTCGAAGCCGCCGTGGCGCGCGGCGCATTGCGCCCGATCCTGCGCGACCAGGAGCCGCCGCCGGCGCCGATCCATCTGCTGCGCCCCGCCGGACGCCGGTCTCCGGCCAAGGTGTCGGCCTTCATCGACGCCGCCGCGACGGTTTTGCGCGCCAAATTCGCCTGACGCGTCAAAACTGGCTGCGGCTTATTCCGCCGCCGCTTTCACCGCCGCTTTTCTGCGGACGGGCTTTTTCTCGACCGGTTTTTTCTCGACGGGTTTCGTCTCCTTGGCGGTCTCGCCGGCCTTGCGGCCCAAGCCGGCGCTCTTGGCCAGCGACGACCGCTGGGCCGAATAGTTCGGCGCCACGATCGGATAGTCCGCCTTCAGGCCGAAGGTCGCGCGATAGTCGTCCGGAGACATATTGTGTTCGGATTGGAGATGACGCTTGAGCGATTTGAACGGCTTGCCGCAACACAGGCACGTCAGCGCGTCCGGATTGACGGACTTCTTGACAGAAACCGCCGGCTCCATCTTCTTCGGTTCTTCAGCCGCAGCGGCGGCCGCCGTCCCACCGGCCACGCCGAAGGCTGTCTTGACCGTCTCGATCACAGACGTGAGGTCCGCCGGGGCTACGGTGTTATTGGACAGATAGGATGAAAGGATTTGCGCCACCAGCGCCGTATTGTCATTCTCGGCCATCACGTTCCCTCCGAATCGCCATTATGTTTCAATTTCCACGAAACGCTTAGGTCTCCCATAAGTCAATCGGTGAAGGACTGTCGCTTTTCTGTTTATTATTTAAATCGGAAACTTTGCAGAAATTAGCGATGGGCGAAACGGCTGGCGCCGGTGCGCCGGGAAAAGCGCGGACGGCCCATGTCGCGCCTCGACGACAAAGCCGGTTTGACAGCGGTTTTCCGGCGCCTCCGGGCGGCAAAGCCCTCAGCCGAATTGCCGGGCGTCGGCGCGGAAACGTTCGACCAGCCATTGGCTGACCGCGTCGATGCGCGGAACGTGCGTGAATTCGACGGCGCGCGGCGCCTCGCCAGCACGCATCTCCCCGGCTTAATAATTGACTCAAACGATAGGATTAAGCAATTAATGAGGGCGCTGCGGCGCCGTGCGCGTCCGCTCGAAAGGAATTGCCCAATGAGTCCTTCTAAATGCCTGTTGCTTCTCGGAGTGTCTGGATTGGTTCTGACGGGGGCGGCGCGCGCCGGCGCCGCTGAGGAGTCGCTGCCGAAACCGCCCCCCGCTTTCGCCGGCAAGATCGACATCGACCGCGACAAGTCGACGCCCGACTGGCCAAAGGCGGTCAAACCCCGCGACGGGGCGCCCAATGTGGTGGTGATTTTGCTCGACGACGTCGGCTTCAGCGCCACTTCGGCCCTCGGCGGGCCGGTCAGCACCCCGGAACTGGACAAGCTCGCCGCCGGCGGTCTGCGCTACAACAATTTCCACGTCAATTCGATGTGTTCGCCGACCCGCGCTTCGCTGCTCACCGGACGCAACAGCCATAAGGTGGGCTTTGGCAATATCACCGAACTGGCGGCGGGCTATCCCGGCTACACCTCGATCCTGCGCAAGGATAGCGCCGGCATCGCGGAGGTGCTGAGGCAGAACGGCTATGCCACGGCTGCTTTCGGCAAATGGCACAATACGCCGGTGTGGGAGGCGGGGCCGACCGGGCCGTTCGACCATTGGCCGACCCATCTCGGCTTCGAGCATTTCTATGGCTTCGTGAAGGCGGCCGACAGCCAGTACGAGCCGCAGCTCTTCCGAGACACCGTGCCGGTCGAGCCGACCCGCACGCCGGCGCAGGGCTATCATTTCACCACCGACATCGTCGACGAGGCGGTCTCCTGGCTGCACCAGGAAGATGCGGTGACGCCCGAAAAACCGTTCTTCATCTATTTCGCTCCCGGCGCCACCCATGCGCCGCTGCAAGTTCCGCAACAATGGGTGGACAAGTACAAGGGCAAGTTCGACGCCGGCTGGGACAAGATCCGCGAGGAGACGTACAAGCGCCAGAAGCAGATCGGCGCCATTCCCGCCAACGCCGAACTCACGCCGCGTCCGGCGGAGCTGCCGGCCTGGGACAGCCTGACGCCGGACCAGAAGAAGCTGCTCGCCCGCCAGGCGGAGGTTTACGCCGGCTTCCTGGAGCATACCGATTACGAGGTCGGGCGCCTGCTCAAGGCCATCGCCGACGAGGGCAAGGGCGACAACACGCTGGTGCTCTATGTCGTCGGCGACAATGGCGCGAGTTTTGAGGGCGGCCTGGAAGGCTCGGATTTCGCCGGTCTCGACGGCAAGCCGGAGCCGCTGGAGACGCGATTGCAGGAGGCCGGCAAGCTTGGCGGCGAGCTGGTGTTCAACAGCTACGCCACCGCCTGGGGCTGGGCTTTCGACGCGCCGTTCCAATGGGGCAAGCAGGTCGCCTCGCATCTGGGTGGAACCACCGATCCGCTGGTGGTGTCCTGGCCCGGCCATATCAAGGATGGCGGCGCGGTGCGCGGACAGTTCAGCCATGTCACCGACATTGCGCCGACGATTTATGAGGCCGCCGGGGTCGCCTTTCCCAAATCGGTGGACGGCGCCGAGCAGATTCCCCTCGACGGGACCTCGCTGCTGCCGAGCATCGCCAGCGCCAAGGCGCCGACCGCCCACACGATCCAGTATTTTGAAATGCTGGGCAATCGCGGCATCTACAAGGACGGCTGGTGGGCCGGCGCGCGGCACCTGCTGCCGTGGCGGTCGGCGCAGCAGATTCATTCTGCCAAGATCGGGGATCGGCCGTGGGAATTGTACAATCTGAACGAGGATTACAGCCAGGCGCATGACCTTGCCGAAAAGAACCCGGGCAAGCTGAAGGAGCTGGTCGAGCTGTTCGACGAGGAGGCCAAGCGCAACAATGTCTATCCGCTGGCGCCGCGGTGGGACCGGCCGCCGTCGCCCTCCGACAATCGCACCTTGTTCGTCTATCGACCGGGCGCCGAGCGCATTCCCGAAAATATTCTCCCGCCGCTGCGGGGACGCGCCTATGCGCTGACGGCGGAGGTGTCGATTCCCGACGCCCGGACCGAAGGGGTCATTGTCGCCGATGGCGGCCGTTTCGGCGGGTTCAGCCTCTACGTCAAAGACGGCAAGCTGATCTACGAGGCCTCGGCCGCCGGCCATACGGTGGGCAAGATCGTGGCGGAGAAGCTGCCGCTTGGCGACGCCAGGATCGTGGTGGAGTTGCAGCCGGATGAAGCCGGGGGCGACGCTGGACCGGCGCTGTTCGGCCCGGCCCGCGCGGCCACGGCGCGGCTCAGCGTCAACGGCAAGCCGGCGGGGGAGACGCATCTCGTCAACGCCTCGGCCTTCAGCCACGAATCGCTTGAGGTCGGCAAGGATCTGTCGTCGCCGGTCAGCCCGGATTATTCCGCGCCGTTCGTCTTCACCGGCAAGATCGACAAGGTGACGTTGCAGCTGAAATAAATCGAGTTGAACAAGGGTTGCGCGCGGGACGCCTCGCGCAACCCAACGTGAGGACGCGCGTCAGCCGAGGTCGAAACCGACCCGCAGATAGCCGGCCTCGGCTTCGCGGATCAGGCGCAGTCCCGGGACCTCGCCGATCTTTTCTCGCGCGCCCACACCTGTGTCGAAGGCCGCCGCAATTTTCTTCGGCAGATCGACGAAGCGCCATGGCGCCGGAGCCGGCGCGCCGATATTTTTATTTTTTCGCGCGCGGATATAATCGATCACGGCGTCGCGGTTGGCGTCGGGGGCGCGCAGCGCCAGCGCGGCCGCATTGGCGCCGGGCGTCTTGCCGCTGTCGGCGCGATAGCTGTTGGTGATGACCATGAACGCCCGTTCGGGCGGCACCACCTCGCCTTGATAGCGCAGGTCGAAGATGCGGCCGCCGCCGGCGACGCGTTCGCCGTCGCGCTCGAACGCCGGGGGACGCGTCGGGTCGATGCGATAGGTCAGGCCGGCGATCGCGTCGAAATTGTAGCCGGGGATGCGGCGGTCCACCAACTCTTGCGGGCCGGCGGCGTCGAGAGTCAGCGTCAGGAAGGCGCGGGCCGCATATTCGAGCCAGTCGCGAATCTGCGCCCCGGTGACTTTTAGCGCGACCACGGTATTGGCGTAGACGTACAGGTCGGCCGCATCGCGCAGCGCGACCGGACCCGCCGCGATATCGACATAGGAATCGGGCGTGTAGCCCGACTTGTTCGGCGCCATCGCCGAGAGCAGCGGCAGGTCGGCGTAGGGCGTCCCCGCCAGCCAACGGCGGCCGTAATCGAGTTGCGCCTCGTTGACCAACGCCGTCGCGGGATCGTAGCCGGCCCAGCAGAAGTACGAATCCACCGGCATTGCGAAATGTCCCACCGGCTGGTCCATCCAGGCCACGGTCGCGCGATGGGCGGGCGCGATGGCCGCGACGGTGGCGGGGTCGGCCTCGACCAGCGCCGCAACGCTTTCGCCGTCGCGCCGCGAGATCGGCCGCGCCTCGACCTGCGACCCCGCCACGCGCCAGCGGTCGTGATCCCTGACCAGATCGAGGTCGATCACGCCGAGATGGCTCCCCCAAAATCCGGGCATGACCGCGGGAACGCCGCCGATTTTTCCGGCCAGGGCGTCCACCTCGGCATGACCGGCGAACGCGGGGCCGGGAAACAGCTTGTGCTGGTGGCCGAGCACCAGCGCGTCGAGGCCAGGCAGTTGGCAAAGGGCGAGCGCGGGGTTTTCCTGGCCCGGATCATGCGCGGAAAAGTCGATGCCGCCATGCAGCAGCGCCACCACCACGTCGCATGACTCGCGCAAGCCCGGCAGATGGCGCCGCGCGGCCTCGACCGCGTCGCCGACCTCGATCCGGCCTTCGACGCGCGATTTGTCCCAACTCATGATCTGCGGCGGCGCAAAGCCGATCACGCCGATCTTCAGCTGTCGCGGGGCGCCCGAGGCGTCCACCAACGTCCGCTCCAGCACCGCCGTCGGCGGCAGGAAAGGCGCGCCGCCTGTGCGGAGAATGTTGGTGGAGACGTAAGGAAATTTCGGCCCGTTCAGCGCGCGTTCGAGAAAGGCGAGGCCGTAATTGAATTCGTGGTTGCCGAGCGTGGCCGCGTCATATCGTAGCCCGTTCATCACCTCGAACATGGGATGCAGCGCGCCCTCCGGCAGGCGGCCGGGCGCGGCGCACCAATCGGCGAGCGGATCGCCCTGCAGCAGGTCGCCATTGTCGAACAGCAGGCAGTTCGGGTTTTCCCGCCGCGCCTGCGCCACCAACGCGGCGATCTTCACCAGCCCGACCTTCGGGTCGATCCGGGCGTGGTAATAGTCCCAGTCCATCACGAACATATGCAGGTCCGTGGTGGACAGCAGCCGCAATTTTACGCGCGGCGCCTCATCGCTTCGGGCGAATTGCGCATCAAGCGCGAGAACGCCGGCCGCGCCGAGCAGGCTTCTGCGGGAAAGGCCGGCGGTCATGTCTGTTCTCCTCAGGCCGTGGCGCCGACGGGCGAGTCTTCCGGCGCCGCAGACGCTGGCGTCGAAGACGCCTGCGCCTCGTGAGCAGGAATGGCTTCGGTCAGCAGGATCAGGCGCTTGAACTGCTCGGTCAGGTTGTCGGCCATGCGATGCAGGAAATTGTGGCCGACCAGCCCGCACAGCGCGGTGAAAATGCCGATGGCGGTGGCGACCAGCGCGGCGGCGATGCCGCGCGAGACCGCCGCCGGATCGGACACGCCGCCCGACGACAACGCGTTGAACGCATCCATGATGCCCAGAATCGTGCCGAGCAGGCCGAGCAGCGGCGCGGCGGTCACGATGGTGTCGAGCAGCCACAGCCGCGCGCCGATGCGCCCGTCCACGTCGATGAACAAGGCGGCGGAGAGATCCTCCAGCCGCTCGCGCTTGATCCCGGCGCGCGCTTGGGCCTCGACATATTCGGCGAGGCCGCGCGTGATCGGATCGGCGCCGCCGAGCACGTGCGCGCCGGGGCGCACGGCCCCCTCCCGCGCGGCGCGGGCGAGCTTGCCGGCCTTGAAGCCGACAAGGATGTAGTAGATCAGCCGCTCCAGCAGGACCAGCGTGAGCAGACCGAGCATTCCCCAGAGCAGGACGATGCAGATGTGATGGAAATAAGCAGTGTCGATGGCCATGGTCAGAACGCCGTCTTCATGGTCAGCAGGGCGGAGAAGCCCTGGCCGAGATAATAATTGGGCGTCCCCGACGCGGCGATGGCGCCGCCGAGCGTCCCCGTCGTGGCCTTGGCGTTGTTGGCCAGCGAGTTGACGCCGGTGAGAACGACGCGGTCGGTCAGGTTGAACAGATTGAGCTGGAGGGTCGGCTTCTTGGCCCAGCCGTAATCGTCGAAACGATAGCCGATCATGGCGTCGAGCCGGCCATAGCCGGGGATGCGCTCGTCGTTCACATAGGTCGAATATTGCCCGGCGATGGCCTTGAAGATGAGATTGCCGAGGATGTGGCCGTCGTCATAGTCGATGCCCACGGCGACGCTGGAATTGGGCGTGCCCGGCAATTGCTTGCCCTTGGTCGGCAGGTAGTCGAGGGACTTGGCCGTCGTGGTGGTGCGCCAGTTGTCCAGCATTTCACTATGGACCAGTTCGCCCGAGACATAGGGGCGGAAGTTGTTCCAGCGCCGGAAGCCGATTTCGGCGTCAACGCCGTAGATCATCAGGCGGCCGACATCGAGCGTGACGCCGGTATAGGTGGCGCCGGTTCCCGCCGGGTCGAGTTCGTTGGTCGATTGCTGGAAGTGGTCGAACCGCGACAGGAAACCGGTCACCGAGGTGGCGAACAGTTCGCCCTGGTGGCGGTGGCCGATTTCATAGGAAACGCCGCGTTCCGGGGGAATGCTGTTGATCGGCGCCGTCATGGCGCCGTTCGCATAGGCCGTGTAGAGATTATAGTTCGGCGCGGTGCGGATGGTGGTGCTGACGCTGGCGATGAACTGGTTCTTGTCGTCCCAGCGATAGCGGACCCCGGCGGTGGGCAGGAACGCCGTGTTGTGCAGATCGACGACCGGGCTGGCGGCATAGGGCAGTTGGTTTACGACGTGGCGGTCGATGAACGCCTGTTTGGCGCCGAGTTCGAAGGTCAGCTTGTCGTTGTAGGTCCAGGTGTCGCCGACGAAGATCACATTGGTGAGCGTGTGGGTCCAGGCCGCGCGCTTTTGCATCGGCCCGCCCGGACAGGCCACCGGCGTCGAGCCGGATTTGCAGACCGCGCCCGCCGGCAGCGCAAAATTATTGCTGACGGCGAAGGGGTCCGCGACCGAGCCGTCAGAGGCGAGCGGCTCGAACGGGCCCCACTGGTGATGCAGCGCGTCTTCGAGCCAGTAGCCGAGCACCAGCTTGTGGGCGTCCATCGTCCAGGTCAGCTTGTTGATGACGCCGGGGCGGACGGTCTCGGTGATCGACGGATTGTAGTAGAGCACGTTGTCGGTCAGCGTCGAGCCGCCGCCATAGTTGACGTTCGTGACCTTCAGCCCGCCCCAGCCGATTCCGGTGGCCTCGTTCATGGCGGTGACGCCGCCGCCATTGCCGAAGCCGTACCAGAAATAGGGAATGGTGTCGAAAGTCAGGTTGGGCGCGAGGGTGAAGTTCGACGGCGCCGAGGCGATGACGTTCTTGAACGGATTGATCTTGTAGCCGGCGTAATTGGCGTAGGCGCTCTGGTTCGACAGCGTGGTGAAATTGCTCGGCAGATGCGCCGGCCATCCCGTGGTGTAATTGCCGGCCGAATATTGCGCCAGCGTCGGGAACGGCCACTGGGTGTTGGTCATGTCGTTGTAGATCACCGACAGGCGGATCGTATCGCCGGCGTCGATGTCGTAAACCGACTTCATCTCGATATTGTAGCGGTCGTCGCGGCCGAGATGGTTCCAGTGGTTGTCGCCCAGATGCGAGAACGAGACATAGCCGCGGTAATCGCCGATCTGCCCGGTGTCGACCCGCATATATTCGCGGAAGGTCGCGTTGGAGCCGGCGCTGAAGCTGAGCACGCCGCCGGCGGTCTTGGACGGGTCGATCATGTACATGTTGATGACGCCGCCGACCGCGCCGATATGCGGCGAGTCGAGGTCGGCCGACCCTTGCGCGATCGAGATCGAGCTGATGTTCTCGGAATCGACATATTCCTGCGGGTAGAGCGCGAAATTGCCGGAATCGTTGATCGGCGCGCCTTCGATGGTGAAGCCGAGATGGTCGGAATTGAAGCCGCGCACGCGGACATTGCCGCCGGACAGGCCGATATTGTCGGTGCTGACCGCGTTGACGCCCGGCAGCAGCTGAATCATCTGGTAGGGACTGGCGGTCGGCTGCAGCTTGTCGATGGCGTCGCGGGTGACGGTGGAGCGCGTCTTGGTCGCGTCCTCCTCGATCATGTAGCCGCCGCCGAGATCGGCGCGGGTGACGCCGAACGGGTTCGGCGCGCCGTCGCCGGGCGTTCCCTCGCCGCCGCCGGCTTGGACCGTGCCGAAGTCGGTGGGGGCGGCGGTGAGGCCGCCCATGGCGCGGGAATCGCGCGAACGGGGTTGCGCCCCCGGCTGGGCGGCGGCGTCCGGCGGGGCCGTCTGCCCCAGCGCCGACGGCGGAAGGGCTGTGCCGGCGAGTAGGGCCAGCGCGAGAGTTTTCAGCTTCATGTCGGTCCTC
Source organism: Rhodoblastus acidophilus (assembly GCF_900187365.1). Taxonomy (GTDB): domain Bacteria; phylum Pseudomonadota; class Alphaproteobacteria; order Rhizobiales; family Beijerinckiaceae; genus Rhodoblastus; species Rhodoblastus acidophilus. The sequence continues at coordinate 260,620 of NZ_FYDG01000001.1, read as the reverse complement.
GTGGGTTCAAGTCTGTGCAATCGCGTGGTCAGAAGACGATCCGGCCGGTGAGCTGGGAGGCGCCGCCGGCGGCGGAGCCGCAGCCGGACGACAGCACGCTGGCGCGCGCGGCCTGGTCGAGCAGCCCCGATCCCGAACTGGAGGTGACGGAAACCCCGGCGATCGCGCCGCCGGAAACCGAGACGCTGACGCCGACCGCGCCATGCGGATTCTGCTGCCGCGCCTCCTTGGAGGTGGGATAGCGGGCGTGCGCCTGCAGGCAGGCGCGGAAGGCGGCGGCCGAACCGGCCGAGGCGCGCGGGGCGGCGGCGGGACCGCCGCGCTCCGAACGCGGCGCGGCCGCCGCGCGGCGCGGCGTCGCCTCGGCGGGCTTCGCCCGGGGCTTCGGCTTGGCGACCGGCTTGGGTTCATCGTCCTCGTCGTCCGGCGCCTCGACGACTTTTCGTTTCGGCGGCTTGAGCTTTTTCGGCGGCGGCAGCGCGCCTTCGGGCGTCGTCAACGGCGCCTTCGCCTCGGGTTTGGGCGGTGGCTCGGGCTGCGGCTGGGGCGGCCGCTCCGGCGTGGGTTCGGCCTTGGGCTCCTCCGGCGGCGGCTCGACCAGCGACAGCTGGAGGTCGGAGGCGGGCGACGGCTCCGGCTCGCTGTTCAGACGCTCCGGCGCGGCGAAGAAAAATCCCGCCGCCATCGCCGCCGTCAGCGCGAGGCTGGACAGGTGGCTGACGACCTCGGGCCTGCGCCAGCACGATCCCGGCGTCGCGCTCATGGCTTCTGCTTCGCCACGATCTGGGCGCTGGCCACGCCCGCCGCCTTCAGCGCGTCGAGCACGCTGACGAGATGCTGGAGATTGGCGCCGGAATCGCCGGCGATAATCACCGCGAGCGGCTTGTCCGGGCTGTTGGCGGCCTTCAGGCGTTCGGTGAGCGCGGCGAGTTCGATGGCGACGCCGTCAAGGAACACGCCGCCGTTCGGATCGATGCCGACCTGCATGCGGGTGCGCTCGACCATCTGGTCGGGCCGCGCCGAGGTCGGCGGCGCGATGCGCAGGCCAAGCGCGGGCAGCACGTTCATGCTGATCAGCACGAAGAACACCAGCAGGAACATCATCACATCGATCATCGGGATGATTTCGATGCGCGCGCGTTTTTCGGTCTTCCGGGGCCAGCTTCGCATGGCAAGGCATCGTCCTTTGGCGTCTCGCGTGGCCGACACCAAAAGAAGCTTTGCCTGACGCGCTGATGACCAAAGCGCGACAATTGGATTACGCGCGTGATCGGGCGCATGGACGCCGCCGCCCCGCCCTGAGAGAGACGTTGGTAAATTATTTATTTCTAAGGTTTTTTTGGAGCCGGCGCGGCGACGTGTCTTTGGCGCCACAGCCGATGGCAAAGGCGATGCGCAGCCGGCTCCTCGGCCTGGCCTGCGCCGAAAAAGTCAGCCGCGGCCGCATCATAACCCATCCGTCGCGCCAGCGCGGCGCTCAGTCCTTGCCGCAGTCGCGGCTCTCTCGTGTGTCGATCTCGCCGTTGAGCCGGTGATAGCTGGTGACGCGCACCCGGCAGCCGTCCTCGTCGCGATAGGTCCGGACAATTTCATGGCGGCGCCAGTCGCCGTCGCCCGCGCCGGTTTCGAGCGCCGCGGCCTCGCCCGTCGGCGCCCCAACAAGCCCAAGCGCCGCCAGCAGATGAGCGATCGCGATCCTTCGAGACGGCGTCATGGCCGATGTCTCCGTGGCTGGGGCCGGATCCCCGGGGCGCTCCGACGCGCCGCCCGGCCCGGCGTGACGATCTTTAAACTAAACCGTTTCGTTTTTGTTGCAAGCCTGGTTGTTCCGGCCTAAGGTCCCGCATCGACGAGGGCCAGCGCGCCCGCTCCGACGCCGCGTCGGGCGCCAGGAGATGTTGGACATGCCCAGACCGAGGAAGCAGGAAGCCACCGACGAGACCGGCGAAAACCGCAAGTACCGCCTGATTCTCGAAAAGGCGCGGGCGCTGTTCCTGCAATTGGGCTTCGATGCGACCAGCATGGACATGATCGCCCGCGAGGCCGGCGTGTCCAAGGCGACGGTCTATGTGCATTTCACCGGCAAGGACGATCTGCTGCTCCGGCTGATCGACGACGAATGCGGCCGGCTGGGTCCGCAGGCCTTGTGGCCCGCGCATGACGGCCCGATCGACCTTGACGCCGAACTGCTGGGCATCGCGCGCCGCTACACCGCCTTCTTTCTGCAAGATCGCGGGCTGGACCTGCATCGCCTGATCATGATCAGCGCCGGCCGCTTTCCCAAGGCCGTCGAGACCTTTTGGCGCGCCGGGCCGGGACGGTGCGAGGACGAGATGTCGGCTTTTCTGGAGATCGCCATCGCGCGCGGGCTGCTGCGCATCGACAACATCCGTCTCGCCGCCGTGCAGTTTCTCAGCCTCGTGCAGGGCCGGCTGCACCTGCGCTGGGAAATGTCTCTCGGGCCGCCGGGCGCCGCCGAATATCAGGCGCTGATCGAAGGCGGCGTGCGCGTGTTCCTCGCCGCCTATCGCGCCGGTGGCCGCGTCGGGCCGCAAGCCTGACGCATCCCTCGCCTGTCAGGCCTCGCGCGCGCGGTCGTCCGCGCCTTCGGAGTTCCGGAGATTTTTCATGAGCCTTATCGCTTGTCTGAAATTGCGCCGCCCGACCAGCCTCGTTTGCGCGCGGCGGCCCAACGGGCCGCCTCTGCGGCGGCGGTTCAGCCGTCCTCCGCAAAACCTCGCCGCTCAAAACTGACACTGGAGCCGACCCATGCCTTCCGCCCTCCGTTCTTGCGCCCTTGGTTCGTGCGCCTTTGTCGTGGCGATGCTGTTAGCCGCCCCGAGCTTCGGGCAAGCGCCGGCCGGCGGTCCGCCTTCGGTGGGCGTCGTTCCCGCGCGCACCAAAGCCGTCACCGAAACCACCGAGATCAACGGTCGCGTCCAGGCGATCGGCCGCGTCGATCTGGTCGCGCGCGTCAGCGCCTGGCTACAGGACCAGTTGTTTGCCGAAGGCGCCGAGGTCAAGCAGGGCGACCTGCTGTTCCGGCTGGAGCAGCCGCCGTTCCAGGCCGACGTCGAGGCCAAGCGCGCCGCGGTGGCGCAGGCGGAGGCGCAGCTGGAGCTGGCCAATCTGACGCTGAACCGCGCCGAGGAACTGCTGAAGACCAACGCCGCCAGCCGCAGCACCGCCGACAACGCCCGCGCCGCCCAGCGCACGGCGGCGGCGCAGCTGCGCTCGGCGCAGGCGCAATTGCGCCAGTCCGAGATCAACCTGGGCTATACCGAGATCCGGTCGCCGATCGACGGCCGCATCGGCCGCATCGCCATCACCCCCGGCAATGTCGTAGGCCCCTCCTCCGGCGCGCTCGCCACCGTCGTCAGCCAGGACCCGGCCTATGTCGTGTTTCCGGTTTCGGTGACGCGGCTGCTGCAATTGCGGGCGCAATTCTCGACGCAGGGCGGGCTGGAGGCGATGAAAATCCGGCTGCGCCTGCCTGACGGCCGCGTCTACGGCGAAACCGGCCAGCTGAAATTGCAGGACGTCAGCGTCGCGCGCGACACCGACACGATCATTCTGCGCGGGACCATCGCCAATCCGCCGCTGCGGGGCGGCGGTCACGAACTGACCCATGACGAAATGGTGCGCGTGATACTGGAGGGGCCGACGCCGCGCGACATTCTGGCGATCCCGCGCGCCGCCGTGCTCACCGACCAGCAGGGCTCTTACATTTATGTCGTCGACGACAAGGATGTGGCCCGGCAGCGCCGGGTGAAGCTGGGCCAGTCCACGGCAGAGACCGCCGCGGTGGTCGACGGCCTTGCCGAGGGCGAGCGCGTCATTGTCGAGGGCGTGCAGCGGGCGCGCCCCAATGCGCAAGTCGCCCCGACACCTTTGGCCCCCACGCCGGCGGCGGCGCAGATGGGGGAGAAATAAGCCATGATCGCCGATGTCTTCATCGACCGTCCCCGACTCGCCGTCGTCGTCGCGCTGGTCACGACGCTGGTCGGCGCGCTGGCGCTGCTGCGCATTCCCGTCGCGCAATTGCCGGACATCGTGCCGCCGCAGGTGCGCGTCTCCTCCACCTTTCCCGGCGCCTCGGCGGAAGTGCTGGAGCAGACGGTGGCGCAGCCGATCGAAGCCAAGGTCGTCGGCGTCGACAAGGCGATCTACATGAAAAGCACGAGCGGCAATGACGGCTCGTACACGCTTGACGTTTCCTTCGAATTGGGGACCAACGCCGACATCAACACGGTCAACGTCAATAACCGCGTGCAGAACGCTTTGGCGCAATTGCCGGCGGAAGTGCGGCTGCAGGGCGTCAACGTGCAAAAGCGTTCGTCGTCGATGCTGCAGGTCATCGACATATTCAGCGACGGCCAGAAATACGACCAGCTGTTCCTGGCCAATTACGGCCTGATCAACATTCTGGATGAACTCGCGCGCGTGCCCGGCGTCGGCGAGGCCACGATGTTCGGGCGCTCGAACTATTCGATGCGCATCTGGTTCAACATCGAGAAGCTGTCGAGCCTGGGCCTGTCGCCTTCGGATGTCGCCAACGCCATCGCCGCGCAGAACGTGCAGGCGCCGGTCGGCCGCCTCGGCGCGCGGCCCGTGCCGAACGATCAGGCGTTCCAGTTCAACTTGCAGACCCAGGGGCGCCTGACCACGCCGGAGGAATTCGGCGCCATCGTGCTGCGCGCCAACCCGGATGGGTCGACCTTAAAAGTGTCCGACGTCGCCCGCGTCGAACTGGGGGCGCAGAGCGCGGACACGTATTCGCGCCTGAACGGAGAGCCGACGGTCGGCATCGGCGTCTTTCTCGGACCGGGCGCCAACGCCATCAACACTTCCAAGGCGTTGCGGGCCAAGCTCGACGAACTGCGGCCCCGCTTCCCCGAAAACTTGCAGGCGCGCGTGGTTTACGACGCCACCGTTTTCGTCAATGACACGGTGTCGGCGGTGCTACATACGCTGCTGGAAGCCTTTGTTCTGGTCGCGCTGGTGGTGTGGCTGTTTCTCGGCAACCTGCGCGCAGCGCTGATCCCGATCATCGCCGCGCCGGTCAGTCTGATCGGCACGTTCGGCGTGCTGGTGGCGCTGGGCGCCTCGGTCAACACCGTGTCCATGCTGGCGCTGGTGCTGGCCATCGGCATCGTCGTCGACGACGCCATTGTCGTGGTCGAAAATGTCGAGCGCGTGATGGAGGAGGAGCCGGACCTCTCGCCCGCGGCCGCCGCGAAAAAGGCCATGGCGCAAGTCACCGCGCCGATCATCGCCATCACTTTGGTGCTGCTGTCGGTGTTTACGCCGATCGCCTTCCTGCCGGGCGTGATGGGCGAATTGTTCCGTCAGTTCGCGATCACCATCAGCGCGGCCATGCTGATTTCGGCGATCAATGCGCTGACGCTGTCGCCGGCGCTCTGCGCCCTGTTCCTGCGGCATGAGCCGGAGCGGCATGGCCTGTTGCAAAAATTCGGGCGCGGCGTCGATCGCGCCCGCGACGGCTATGTCGGGGTGGTGCGCATGGCGCTGCGGCGTCCGGCGCTGTCGGTGGCGGCGGTCGCCGCCTGCGCTGTGGGGATTTTCGGCCTGTCGCTGGCCACGCCGACCGGCTTTTTGCCCGAGGAGGACCAGGGCGCCTTCTTCATCAACGTGCAATTGCCGGAGGGCGCCTCGGTGGCGCGCACCGAAACCACGGTGGTCCAGGTCGAGGGCATCCTGCGCAAAATGCCGGAGGTGCAAGATGTCATCTCCATCGTCGGCCTGTCGCTGCTCGACAATTATTCCGCGTCCAACAACGCGTTTGTGATCGTTCGGCTCAAGCCTTTCGAGGATCGCGTCGCGGCCAGTTCTTCGGCGCAGGCCCTGATCGGCAAGACGTTCGGCGCGGTGCAGCAGGTGCGCAGCGCCAGCGTGCTGCCGTTCAACCTGCCGCCGGTGATCGGTTTGTCGACGGCGGGCGGCTTTCAGTACCAGCTGGAATCGCTCGATGGCGCGGAGCCCGCCGCGATGGCCAGCGTCGCCAACGCCCTGCTCGCCTCGGGCAACCAGAACCCAAAACTCACCCGCGTGTTCTCCACCTACAACGCCAATTCGCCGTCGATCTGGCTCGACATCGACCGCGACAAGGCGCAGGCGCTGGGCATCGGGGTCAACGACATCTTCTCCACCCTGCAGATCTCGCTCGGCGGCTATTACATCAACAATTTTAATATGTTCGGGCGGACATGGCAGGTCAATCTGCAAGGCGACGCCTCCGCGCGCCGCGACCTGCCGTCGCTGTGGGACATCTATATCCGCAACGCCCGAGGCGAGATGACGCCGCTGCAATCCATCGCCAGCCTGCGCACGGTGACGGGGCCGGCGGTGATCACGCGCTACAACAATTACCGCTCCGTGACGATCAACGGCTCGCCGGCGCCGGGCGTGTCCTCGGGCGCGGCCATGCAGGCGATGGCCGAAGTTTCGGCCAAGACGCTGCCGCCGGGCTATACGTTCGAATGGACCGGCACGGCCTATCAGGAGCATGAAGCCGTCGGCAAGACCGGGTATATTCTCGCGCTCGCGGTGATCTTCGCCTTCCTGTTCCTGGTGGCGCTCTACGAAAGCTGGGTGATCCCGATTCCGGTGCTGCTGTCGTCGACGATCGCGGTGTTCGGCGCCTTCGCCGGCATGCTGATGGGCGCGATCACGCTCGATCTTTACGCCCAGATCGGTCTGGTCGTGCTGATCGCGCTGTCGGCGAAGAACGGCATTCTGATCGTGGAATTCGCCAAGGAGCAGCGCGAGGCCGGACGCTCGATCCTGGAGGCGGCGGAACAGGGCGCGCGCCTCCGGTTCCGGGCGGTGATGATGACCTCCATCGCCTTCATCCTCGGCCTGGTTCCGCTGGTGTTCTCCCATGGCGCGGCCATGATGGCGCGGCGCAATTTGTCGACGCCGGTGTTCGCCGGCATGATCACGGCGAGCCTTGTCGGAATTCTGTTCATTCCGATGCTCTATGTCGTGTTCCAGTCGCTGCGCGAGCGCGTTAAGGCGCGAGGGCTGGCGCAAATCGTGTCGTTCCGGCCCGGCGCCCGCAAGACATATTGAAACGAACGTCTCCGGCCTTGCGGCCGGAGACGCGCCGTTCACTCGTCGCCGTGTTGCTCGGACTGGATTCCTTTGCTGTCCTGTCCGCGCTCCTTGCTGCGCCGCTGCTTGTCGCGGTTGCTCAGAATTGTGTTTTCCTCGACGGTTTCGGGCTTGAGATCGCTCATGGCGCCGCCGCCCGAGCCTTTGCCGTGAGGCCCGACGCCGACGTGCTTCCGATCGGCATTCGCCATGTGTGATGTCTCCTGTGTGGCCGAGTCTTCGCCGCCATGTGAACGCGAATTGTCTCGCTTCCGCTCGCGGCGCGCGGACCCGAAGGGTCCAACTCTTTGCTGATTCAGGGAAAACAATGCGCGTACGGCATCGTTCCGACTTGCCGGGCGTGAGAAACGATCCCGCGGCGAAAATCCGCCGATGAGGCGCGCACGGAACCCGCGCCGCCCGCTCCCGTTGCAGAGGGGTCGAACGGGAGACGCGGACGCGAGCCATGCTGTTGCGCACAGAACCCGCCGCCCTTGTGCGGCCTTGCTTAACCAAGGACGAGTGCCGCCAGGACGAAGCCTGGCCTGGGCGGCCGCTGCGCGCCAACGCAGGCGTCACGCTCGGGGTGCGCGCGGCATGAACATGGACACGCCGCACTGGTGGCAGACCGCCGTCATCTATCAGATTTATCCGCGCTCGTTTCAGGACAGCAACGGCGATGGCGTCGGCGACCTGCGCGGGATCATCCGCCGGTTGCCGCATCTGGTCGAACTCGGCGTCGACGCGCTGTGGCTGTCGCCGATCTCGCCCTCGCCCATGGCGGATTTCGGCTATGACGTTTCCGATTACACCGGGGTCGATCCGCTGTTCGGCGACATGGCGGATTTCGACGCGCTGGTCGAGGCGGCCCATGCCGCGAACCTGCGGGTCATCCTCGACTTCGTGCCGAACCACAGCTCCGACCGGCACCCCTGGTTCATCGAAAGCCGCGCGTCTCGCGACAGCCCCCGGCGCGACTGGTACATCTGGCGCGATCCCGCCCCGGATGGCGGGCCGCCCAACAATTGGTTGTCGGTGTTCGGCGGAGGCGCGTGGGACTTCGACGCCGCGACGGGCCAATATTATTACCACGCCTTTCTCGCCGCGCAGCCGGACCTCAACTGGCGCAATCCGCGGGTGCGCGCTGCGCTTTACGAGGCGATGCGCTTCTGGCTGCGGCGCGGCGTCGACGGTTTTCGCATCGACGTCATCTGGCATCTGATCAAGGACGATCAGTTCCGCGACAATCCGCCCAATCCCGACTTCAAGCCGGGCGATCCGCCCTATCACGCCCTGATCCCGCTCTACACGGCCGACAGGGATGAGGCGCACGAGGTCATCGCGGAGATGCGCGACGCCATCAAGAGTTTTCCCGAGGCGCTGTTGATCGGCGAAATCTACCTGCCGGTCGAACGGCTCGTCGCCTATTACGGCCGCGATCTCGCCGGCCTGCACCTTCCGTTCAATTTCTCCCTGATCGGCGCGCCGTGGCGCGCCGCCGCGCTGAAGAAAATGGTCGACGATTACGAAGCGGCGCTGCCCAAGGGCGGCTGGCCGAACTGGGTGCTCGGCAATCATGACAAGCCGCGGATCGCGAGCCGGATCGGACGCGCGCAGGCGCGCAACGCCGCCATTCTGTTGCTGACGCTGCGCGGGACGCCGACGCTCTATTATGGCGAGGAGATCGGCATGACGCAGGTGGAGATCGCGCCGGAGCAGGCGCGCGATCCGTGCGCGCGCTCCGGCTCCGGCCGGGACGGGTGCCGCACGCCGATGCCATGGGACGGCGGGCCGCACGCCGGATTTTCCGACGCCGAGCCGTGGCTGCCCCTGGCCCCGGACTTCAAGCAGGAAAATGTCGCCAACCAGCGCGACGACGCCACGTCGATCTATCGCCTTTACCGCCGCCTGACGGCGTTGCGGCGCCAAAGCAAGGCCTTGTCGATCGGCGCCTATCGGCCCGTCGCCGCGACGGGAGACGTGTTCGTCTTCTTGCGCGAATTCGATGGCGAGCGCATCGCCGTCGCCCTCAACCTCGGCGCCGAAGCGACCGCCGTCAGCTTCCGCTTCGGCGGTTTGACCGGCCGCATCCTCGTCTCGTCGATGGGAGACCGGGACGGCGAACCCGTTGACGGCGATATCGATCTTCGGCCGAACGAAGGCGTCGTCATCGCCTGCGCGGTTTGATGCGCATCAGCGCGACGCGGTCGGGTCATGGGCATCGCCGCGAACGCGACGGCGGGCGGCCAAGCTACGACAAGACTCTGGCCTCCGGGCGTTTTTCGTCGCTGGATGAGATCGACGCCGGCGCGCGAAGACGAATTATCCCGTGCAGAGCGGCGTGAAGCCCCGCGGCTGTCATCGACGCCGTGAATCAATCGCGGCCGGATTGATTCAGTTTATGCGTTGGACAGCAGGCGAATTTGCCGCGACGATTCCGTATGACTTGCATGTCCGACCCTCCGCTCCATCTCGAACGCATCGACGCGTCGCGCAACATGTGGCGCTATTACCAACTCGCGGTTCACCCCACCTTGTTCGGCGAACACGCGCTGGTGCGAAGTTGGGGGCGGATCGGCGCGCCGGGCCGGCGCAAGATCATGACCTTTTCCGAATTGGACGCGGCCAGGCGGGCGTTCATGCGGTTGGAGGCCGCCAAACGGCGTCGCGGCTATGTCGAAGTCCAACCTGACACGGCGTCTTGAAGGCGCCAGAAGCGGCCTGCCGCATCCAGGCTTCGGCGCAGGTCGAAAGCGTATTAAAGATCAAGCCGAGGAGGAAGTGCGCCCTTAGCGTTTGAAAATTCAAGCGCAATTGTGCAATTCCGGGCCGATCCGCGCACATCGCCTTTCATGCTCGCGCCAAGGGCCTTGGCTTGTCCATCGTCGACCGCATCGCTCGTCTGCTGGCGGCCGAAATCACGTTCCGGTCGCGCGATGGGCGGGGCAGTCGCTTTTCTATTTCCGTTCCGCTGGATGACGCGCAATCCTTGCGGTCCGGCCTTCAATTGCTGCTGGAGGGATGGGGCTACGAAACCGTCGCGGCCGGTTTTTGCGAGGAAGCCCTTGACCTCGGCGCACGCGAGGGATGGCGGTTTGACGCCATGGTCGCGGATCATCGTTTGGGCGCCCGTTTGAGCGGCACGCAGACCGTCAACGAAATCCACGCCCGCTCCGGCCGAAAGGTCCCGACCATCGTGATCGCCGGCGACACGTCGCCCGATCGCATCGTCGACATTCATGCGAGCGGTTAGGTGATGCTCCACAAGCCGGTGGGCGCCAACGAGTTGCGGCGGATGCTGTTCTCTCTGCCGCCGCGCGGCGACAGTCCGCCGCAGTCAGCCTGAACGCGGCGGATCCAGAGGGTTTCAGCCGAGCGCCTTTTGCGCAGCGAGCCTTGAGGCCGAGGTCTTTGTCGACAGCCGGTCTCGGATCCAGTTCTGCGCAGGGATTTCAATCATGCGATGCGACAGGCGGGCGGCGAATATGGCCGCGGCGATCGCCAACAGATCGCAAACATGCGGAGCCGAGGCGAGCACAGACAAGTGTTTCGTCCGCAATGCGCCGTAGATGATCGTAAAGATGAAAATATGGATCATGTAGAGGGAATAGGATTCCTCTCCCAAATTCACCAGAATCCGATGCGACAGGATGCGCCCAAGCGGACCTTGCAAGCTGGGGGCGACGGCGATGATCCAACCGAACGCCAGCGGAAACCATACTTCGGAAACGCCAAATATAAGGCCGAGGATAATCAGGACGGAGGCCACAAGAAATTGCGCTTCGGCATAAGGCGCCGATTTGGTCGTCGACATGGCGCTATACAGCAGCATGCCGCCCAGAAATTCCGGAATAATGCGCGCAACGCCAAAATCAATGGTGCGAGTCGCCAGGTGGAACCAGGACCCAAACACAAGCCAGCATAGGGCGAGAAGACAAAGCGCCTTTCTTGCCGATCTTTTAAATGGGATCAGAACAAGGACCGGAAATAGAAGGTAAGCTGTGAATTCCGCACTGATCGACCAGGCCGGGAAATTCCAGGTCATCTGGTCCGTCACGCCCCAGGCCGTCAGCAGCGCGATATGCGCGAAGAAAGCCGAGGCTGTGAAGCGGTCCTCATTCACACTGATTCCGACAGTCTTCGAGGCAATGACAAAAAACAAGAGCAATAATAGCGTGAAAATATGAATGGGGTATATTTTTGCAAAACGCGCAACAATGAAATTGCGGACAAATCCCTCGCGCTGATAAGCGCGCGGCGCGTAAACATGAGTCAGAATATAGCCGGAGAGAATAAAAAAGAAGTCGACGGCCACGCCGCCCTTTCGTATCATCTCCAGATGGATCGGCGCTGAAGAGTAGTCCATGGCATGATGGACAACGACCAGTATCGCCGCAAAAAACCGAAGTGACGTAAGGGGGGCGATTTGCGGCGGCATGATACCCCTTCACGAGAGTTGCGGAAGCCCGGAACCCGACGGTGTCACCTCGTCCTGAAGGTCGCGTTAATGGCGGCCTTGTCGTTCAGTCCGTTGAGCCGGGCCTGGGCCGCTCCGCTTGCGAAGCTCGATATTTTTCTGCTGTTCGGGCAATCGAATATGTCGGGTCGCGCGGAGTTGGACGGCGCGCCGGACTTGGTCCACTCCGATCATCTCTGGATGTTTCGCAACGGCTCGTTTGTTCCGGCCAGGGAGCCGGTTTCGGACGATCCTGAAGCGGCTTTTGGCCCTTCGCTCGCCTTCGCCGACGCGCTGTATCACGACACGCAGCGATCCATCGGGCTGATCAATTGCGCGCGCGGCGGCACCAAGATTGTCCAGTGGGCGCCTGACGACGATCCCGGCAGTCTTTACGGGAGGTGTCTGGGCCAAGCGAAACAGGCGCGGACTTTCGGTCGCCTGCGGGGCGCTATTTTTTACCAAGGCGAATACGATTCCTGGAATTTGGACGATGCGGCCGGTTGGAGCGCGCGGGCGACGCGGATGCTGCAACGTCTCAGGACAGACCTGAATGCGCCGTCTCTTCCGATCATCGTGACGCAAATCGGCCCGAACCCGCCCGACAGCGAAACGGCGTCGCCGGCGCGCGTTCTCCTTGCGGCGCAGGAAGCGATCGCATTGCCCCACGCGGCGGTCGTCTCCGCCCGGGATCTCCCCTTTCAAAGCGACAGGCTCCACCTCAATCAACAAGGCGAAATCGTGCTCGGCGGTCGTTACGCCAAGGCGATGTGGCGTTTGATGCAAGCGGCGCGTTAGTCGCGGTCGCCGCCCGCTTCGGGCGCCATGCGCGCGGCGCTCTCCTTGTTGAACATAAACAGCAACAACAGCGAAAACTGGTTGAAGATCATGGATTTCGTCGAGAGGCCATTCATGGAGCTGACGATGATCAGGAAATAGATCAACAGGACGGAAACGCCCGGGCGGGCGCGCCTCCAGTACTCAAACAGCAGGGCGATCAAGCCGATGACGAAAAAGAGCGTCATCCAGGCGCCGTAAAGGAAGATCAGAGCGATCCATGTGTTCTCGATGCCAATGGGGATGCCGGCCATGCCCAGGTTTGAGATCAACAGATCGAGACGCGGACCGAACAGCACGTCGCTCGTATCGAACATGTTGAACAGTTGCAGCGCGACGACTCGGGATTGCGCGGAGCCGCTGTCGTCGACGAAACGGGCGATGGTGTTGTCGAACATCCCCGCCGACGCCGCCCCCGCAACCGCGAGAAGGAGCAAAGGCGTAAGGATTAATCCGGCGAGCACGCGACCGAGGTCGACGCGGGCGCCAAGCAGAAAAAAGGCGAATTTGAACGCCAGCACGCCGCCCACGATCAGCGACGACAGCACCAAAGCGGTGCGTCCGCCAAAGACGGCCAGGGCCAGCAAGCAAAGGCCGATGATCGCGACGCGACGTCGCGGGCCCAATTGCGGATCGCCGCCCAGACAAAGACAGAGGAGATAGGCGCCCGTGGTTGACGCGTTCATCAAGGGATGGCCGAGGATGGCCGTCGGGCGGTCGTCGCCCGGCACCGGCAGCCCGGCGATGGCATAGGGAAACAGGCGGGTCTGCGTCACCAGTTCGAGAACGCCGACCGCGGCGTTGACGACCAGGATGACATGCAGCGCCTTGCGCATGAAATCGCGCATCGCCGGAGAAAGATCATCGTACGCGAACAGTGCGGCCAGCGCGACCAGATAAGTTTCGATGATCGCGGAAAGCGGCGTCTGCTGAACCAGCACGCTGTAGGCGGCGAGCGAGACCCACATAGCCAGGAAGAACGCGGCGCCGGGGAGCTGTTGCAACAGGCTGCGCGCATAGCGCAAGGGGTGACGCTGGCCCAGAAAGCGGAACGCGATGGCCAGCGTCGCGAGATAAGTCGCCGGATGAAGCTTCTCCCAGGCGGGACCCTCGGCAACGTCATATTTCAGGCCGACGGCCGAGAGCGCCATCGTCGATATGGCGAAACAGGCCAGCATCGCGGCGACCAGCGTGATCGTCGCCAACGTCAAGGCCCAAGGCCGTGGCGACCGATCCGCCGAGACCGGGAGAGCCGGCATTAAGTTTCTCTCGTCGTTATAACAGGTTCGGACAAAGCGTCAGGGCGCGCCATTCGGATGATCGAACATCGCCAATGACGGTTACCAAAGGGTTAGCCGCGTGGCGCCGCGCGGGCGGAAGTCACGGCGCGAATGACGGACTCGTAGGCGTCGAGCGCCGCGCCCAGCGAAAAATCGCGCGCGCGCTCCTGTCGCGGGGCGGGATCGCCGGGCTGGGCGAGCGCCGCCGCGATAGCCTCGGACAAAGCCTCGACATCGCCGACGGGAACGAGCGCGCCAAGCGCGGGATCATTGAGGATTTCCGAGGGGCCGCCGCAATCGGTGGCGACAACCGGCAAGCCATGCGCCAAGGCCTCGACGCAGGCGAGGCTGAACGTCTCGCGCCGGGAGGAAAGCGCAAAACAGCGGGCGCGGTTGAGCTCGGCCGCGATGTCGCGCGTGAAGCCGGGCAGCGCCACGCGGTCGGCGACGCCGAGCGCCCGCGCCTCCGCCTCCAGCTTCGCCCGCTCCGGTCCTTCGCCCAGGATGACCAGACGCGCATCAGGTTTTTGCAGGCGCGCGAAGGCGCGAATGAGCGTCGTGTAATCCTTGTCGGGCGCGAGCCGGCCCATCGACAGAACGATCGGATCTCGTGCGGCCAGTTCCGCTGGCGAAAGGACTTCGGGAAAAGGCTCGGGCGCCGCCGGATTGTGTATCGTCCTCACCTTGTTCGAGGGCGCGGCGAAATGGGCGACAAGATCGTCGCGCAGTTGTTGCGAAACCGCGACGGTCGCTCCGGCCAGCCGCGACAGGACGGGCGTCAGCCGATAGCCGAGTGCGCTGAGCCCCTCATTCTCGCTCAAATAAAACCCGTGATAGCCGAGAACGGCGCGGCCGATCCGACCCGCCAGCGTGGCGGCGACGGCGTGTTTGAGGTTGGAGACGGAGAGCGCCGAGAGGCTCGCGTCCGGCCGTTCGCGTTTCAGTATGTGCGCCAGGGCCATCGTTCCCCGCCAATGCCCGCGCGGCAGCACCCGCAGATCGACGGCTCGCGACAGGAGATGAAGAGTTTCCTGCGCGTCGAAATCGACGGCGAGGATCACCTGATGCCCGCGCGCGGCGAAGCCGGACGCAAGGCGCGCAACCACCCGCTCGGCGCCTCCCGACGTCATGGCATGGGTGTAAAACAGCAGTTTGCGGCGTTCGGTCATGGAGCTTCAGTCTGGCGAATTGTCGTTGCGCACGGATTTTGAAGGCGGAAGCGCAAAACGCATCGGACGCCTTTTATGTAGCGACTGGAGGGTTTATTGCTTTGCGGCGCCGCCGTGACCCCAGACTGCGGTGTATGACTTCGTCAATCCAATCAATTTTTCCTGAAATATTTGCGATCCCGGGAACAGAAATTGAAATTCTGGCTTCGTCAACAAGTTTATTTCTTCGATATAGGCGCGGGCGATATCGACGTTCGGAACATCTTCATAACCGCGCCGAGGCAGAACCGGCAGCAGAATGACGCGCAATGGATTGGGCAGCCAGTGAAAAAACGGAATCATGAAATGCTGCTCGACGGGAAACCAGAACGATGGCGTCTGAACGAAGCCGGCCTCCGCGACCGAGCGCAATTCCTGAGCGCAGACTTTCATATTGGCCCAGGTCTGCAAATGCTCGATGACGGAATTTGAGACGACGAGATCGAACCCGCGCGTTTTGAAACTGGAGAGGTCGAGGGCGTTGGCATATTCGCCTTCAATCCAACTGGCGTTGGGATCGACGACAATATCGGCCGGGTCGATGTTGGTGATCGTAATTTTCTCAATATTTTTCACATCGACCGTCTTCCAAAATTCGGCCCGGCCGCCGACGTCCAGAACTTTTATGGGGCGGTTCTTTTGCTGGGATAAATGGTTCACAAGCTCCACAAGCCGTTGGTTACGCTTTTTTCTGAAAAAACTTTGAAGCTTGGCGACCAGCATATCAGTCCTCTACTCGCGACCGTTGCCCTTTGCACGGAATCCGCGCAGAACAATCGTCGCAGGCGGATCGAGACGTGGAAGCGACTTGTACGCGACGTCCGTTATCATGCCGTTAGGGGGGCCGCGCGGGCGGAGCCGGGGCGGCGACCATGGCCGCCGGCGTCACCGGCCTTCGATCAACTTGCGCGCCGCATCGCGCAAAGCGGCGCGCGACTCGTCTTCAGCGTAGAACATATGCCCGCCGGCGAGGGCGAGAAAGCCGATCCGATCCGGCGCGCCCACCGCCGCGCTCTGGTCGAGCAGCAGGCGCGTGGCGAAATAGGGCGTGACCAGATCGCTCAGGCCATGCGCCACCAGCACGCGAAGCCGGGGATCGAGCGCCATGGCGTAGCGCAGGTCGGAGAGGGCCTCCTGGCTTTGCCGGCCCGGCCCCCAATCCCAGTCGCGCGCGACCCGGTCGTTGAGGATTTCGTACTTCAAATCTTCGACCGGCCATTTGAGCCGGTCCGTCGTCAGCCGCGTCATGGCCTCGGCGAGCGGGGCGCGCAGGGCGTCGAGAACGGGATCGGGCCAGTCGTGGCGGTCTCGCCCGGGCGCAGGGTCAAGCCCACGGACGCCCCCGTCATAGGGACTGGCGACGGCGCGGCCGGACGGGTCGGACTCGCGCGCCCAATCCGAGGCGCCGATGCGGCCGCCAAGGCGGCGGACGCGGTCCTGCGGCAGGCCGGTCAAGGCGGCGACGCGACTTGAGACGCGCTCCAGCGCCGCTTCGTCCTGCGGGCCGCGCAGCAGGTCGCGCAGATAGTCTTCGCGCGCGTAAGTCTCCGCTTCGGCAAGGGCGGCGCGAGTCCTGGCTCCGGTTCGGCTGGCGGCCAGCGAGGGCAGCCGCGCGGCGTCGAGCAGCGGCGACCGGCCCTCGATCCAGGAAAAGTCGAGCACGGGCGAGATCAGGATGAGCCCGTCGACGCCGAGGTTCTGTTTCTCTTGCAGGGCGCGCGCGATCCGGGGCGCCCGGAAACCGCCATAGCTTTCCCCCAGCAGATATCTGGCGCAGCTTTGGCGATGCTCGCGCGCCGTCCAGCGCCGGATCGCGATCGCCAGCGCCTCCACATCGCCATCCACCGACAACAAACGCTTTCGCGCCGCGTCATCCGTCGGCGGCGGCGCATATCCGGTTCCCGGCGGATCGAGGAAAACCAGATCGGCGAAGGTGAGCCAGCTTTCCGCGTTGTCGATCAGGCGCGGCGGCGTCGAGGGAACGGCGCCGGCCAGCGGCAGGCGCCATGGTCCCACAGCGCCGAGGTCGAGCCAGGCTGAAGAGGCGCCGGGACCGCCGTTGAAAGCGAACACCACGGGGCGGCAGGCGCTGTCCGGCTTTGGCTCGACCGTGAAGGTGAGCAGGGCGATGTCGGCGAGGGTCTCGCCGGATCGGCCGTCCTTGACCGGCGCGGTCGACGCGGTCGCCTTGAACGCGATCCTGCGGCCGTCGATCTCGATGGCCTGTTCGGTGACTGCAGGCGGCGGCAGCGGATCGCGCGCCGGCTTCGGCGGGTCGGCGGCGGCCGCGCCGAGCGGGAGGGCGAGCGCAAGGACAACGATCGCGCGTGCGATCCGGCTCGTCAGGCGCATCGGGGCGCGCAGTCGCAATCGAGTCGTTGCGCCGATGTGCTCATCGACGGCCGCCGAAAGCGACGGCGCGCGCGGATGGTGCGTCCCATGTCTTTTCCCCCGCGCGATGAACGTCCTGGCGTCGGGCCGCGTTCCCTGATCTGGAACCCGACGCCCTGCTCGGCTATTCCTTCGACGGTCTCTTCGCGTTCGAGATGGCGCGCCGCCTGACCGCAGCGGGCGAGGACATCGCCGCGCTCCTCTTGCTGGATGCGCCCGTTGCCAGCCGTTTCCTGAGCGAGGCGGTCTCGGCCGCCGGGGGGAATGGATGGATTTTTTTGCGCCCACTCGATCGGGGTTCAGCCGATACAGCGGACTTGGCCGACGCCGCGCGCTGCGTCGGTTGAGCTTGCGCGCGTCTCCGCGAAGTCGTCGAGGCCGGAAAAGCAAGCACGCACGTCCGCGTCGGTCAAATCCTCCGCAATCACCACGAGGCGCGAGCCGTGCGCGGCGTCGGGCCATTGCGCCAGCGTTTCCGGCGGGTGCAGCAGGCGGCGCACGCCATGGACGGCGACCGGATGGCCCTCAATATCCAGCAATCCCTTGAGGCGCAGGATCGCATCGCCATGCGCGTCCGTCAGCCGGGTCCAGGCCTCGACAAACGAGTCCCAGCGCAGCGGCGCGTCGAATGTCAGGCAAAACGCCGCGATGTCGTCGGCATGTCCCGGTTCATGTCGCGCGTTGTCCGCGCATTGGCGGGCCGGGGCGGCCGCAGGACGGACGGGGGGCTGCAACAGCCAGCCGCTGTCCACGACGCCGTGACTGACGATGAGTTGCGGCGCGAACGGATTAATTTCCGTCAGCCTGTCCCGCAGGCGGGAGACCGCCAGCGGCGCGGCGATGTCGCTCTTGCTCAAGACGATGCGGTCGGCCAGCGCCACCTGCTTGATGCAGACGCGACGCCGGCCGAGTTCGCGCAATCCCTGCAACGCGTCCACCACCGCGACCACGCCATCGACGCGGAACAGGCGGGCGAGCCTGATGTCCTCCGCGAAGGGCGCCAGCAGCGGGCCGGGATCGGCGAGGCCGCTGGTTTCGATCACGACGCGCGCGAACGGCTGCGCCGCGCGCCGCTTGTGCAAGTCGAGCAGCGTCGCGGCGAGGTCGCCGCCGATGGCGCAGCACAGGCAGCCGCCGCTCATCACCGTCACTTGGCCATCGACGCGCCCGACCAGATCCTGATCCAGCGCGACTTCGCCAAATTCATTGATGACGATGGCGAAGGGTCCCGACGCGTTTTCGCGCAGCAGCCCAGACAGCAGCGTGGTCTTGCCGCTCCCCAAAAATCCGGTCAGCAGCGTGACGGGAAGGCGCGGGTCCACGCCGGTCACGCCACATCATCGAGCGCCGCCCGCTCGGGCCGGGGAAAAGCCATGGCCGCGACGAAGATCTTGGTGAAGGCTTCGTCATTGGCCAGCTCCACCGCCTCGACGGCGCGCGCCAGTTCCGCCAGCCTCGCCCGGCTGGGCGCGTGGGTCAGCAGCGCCTCGGCGCCGGTTTGCGAACTATTGCCGACATAGGTGACCTTGCCGTCGAACTCCGGCGGGAACAGGCCGATGTCGATCAGGCTGCGCACGGTGAGATGATAGCCGAACGAACCTGCGATCAGCGCGCGGTCCACCTGCGCCGCGTCGAGGCCGTTGCGGCGCAGCAGCACGTCAATGCCGGCGCGCACCGCGCCCTTGGCGAGCTGCACCTGCCGGATGTCGCCCTGCGACAGATAGATCTCATCGGTGAGATGGAACGCCGGCTTGCCGTCGCGCTTGGCGAAGCGGGCCTGAAGAGCGGACGGCAGCGCGGCGCGGTTTTTGGTGAACCGCCCGGAGGTTTCGACCACGCCATGCACAGCCAGTTCCGCCACCGCGTCGAGCAGGCCGCTGCCGCACAGGCCGACCGGCGGGGCGTCGCCAATGGTCTGCACATGCACGTCGCCGCCCGTCAGCGACACCCGCTCGATGGCGCCGCGCGCCGCCCTCATGCCGCAGGAAATGTTCATGCCCTCGAACGCCGGGCCGGCGGCGGTGGAGGTCGCCTGTAACAGGCCGTCGCGGGCCAGCGCCATTTCGCCGTTGGTGCCGATGTCGACGAACAGGGTGACGCCCTGAAGATCGGCCAGACTGGTGGACAACATGCCGGCGGTGATGTCGGCGCCGACAAAGCCCGAGACCACCGGCGGCACATAAACCAGCCCGGTCTTCGCGATCGCAAGCCCGAGCGATTTGGCGGACAGATGCGCGTCGCCCGTCAGCGTCGGCGTGTAGGGATAGCGGCCCAAAGGCTCGGGATCGACCCGCGCGGCGAGATGCAGCATGCAGGTGTTGCCGGCGAACACCGCTTCATAGATGCGGCGGCGCGGAATGCGGGCTTCGTCCACCAGCGCGCCGATCAGGCGGTTGATTTCCGAGATGACTTCCCGGCTCAGCAGCTCCAGCCCCTCCGCCGTCGAGCCGAGCTTGATGCGCGACAGCACGTCCTGGGCGTAGCGCGCCTGCGGGTTGAGGGCCGAGCCCGAATTGACGCGCGCGCCGGTGTTGAGGTCGATCAGCGCGGCGACCAGCGTCGTGCTGCCGATGTCCACCGCAAGGCCATAGGTGTAGGGCGTAGTGTCGCCGCGCTCCTCCGCGATCGCCTGCCCGCCCGCGAGCAGTTCGGTGACGTCGCGTTCGGGCGAATGACGCTTGGCGATCCAGGGCGACAACGGCAGGTCGATCTGCTGGCCGTCTTCGAGAATTTTCAGGCCGTGTTCGGCGCCGACCGGAAGGTCGAGGGCGAGGTCGCCGTCGACCAGAGTCGTGCACAACAGCACGAAGCCTTCGCGCCGCTCGGCTTCCGACAATTTGGCGGAATCCACGACATGGGCGGCGTCGCGGGCGGCGTCGTCTAGGCGCACCTTGCATTTGCCGCAAGTGCCCGCGCCATTGCAGGGCGCGTCGAGCCGGATGCGCCCGCGCCGCGCCGCGTCGAGCAGCGATGCGCCCTGTTCGACTTCGACGCTGATGTCATGCGAACGGAAATGCACCTGCGCCATTACGCGTTTCCCTTCACGGTTTCGGTGAGCGCGCGAATGTTGTGCAGACCGGTCGATGTGCTCAGGCCGCAGGCCGGCGAGATGATGTCGATGCCGTCGCGAATGAGACGCGCGGTGTTGCGCGAAACCTTGTCCGCCTCGCCGAATTCGAGCAGGGCGGTGCTGACATTGCCCATCGTGTTGATCTGCGGAAAATCTTCCTTGAGCTTCTTCAGATTGACCAGCGCGTCCACGCTGATGGCGTCGGCGTGGATGTTGGCGAGCTGGTTGCGGCTTTTCGACATGTCGCCGCAGATATGCACGATGACCTGCTTGCCGCTGGCGTGCACGGCGTCGCAGAGCTGGTTGAGATAACGCACGGCGAAATCCCCGAAAATGCGCGGCCCCAGAATTTCGCCGGTCGCGGTGGGATCGCCGATGGCGATGACGTCGGCGCCGTTGTCGATGACCTCGCGGGCATATTCCACCAACAGCCGCGTCACATAGTCGAGCACGCGATGGGCGTCCTGCGGCTGCGTGCGCAATTCCTTGAGAAAGGTCAGCGGCGTCACGACGGAAGCCGCAGTGCTGACCGGGCCGGACAGGCTGGCGATCACCGGCGTGTCGGGATTGCGTTTTTTCAGATGGTGCGCGGCCTGCACCACGGTGGCGATGCGCCCCTCGCGGATGATTTTTTTCACGTCGCGGATCTCGACCGCGCCGCAGGAGGCGAACGCTTCCTCGGCGATTTTCGGCTCGCAGGACAACGTGCCCGGATCGATGCGGCTTCCCAAAATTTCCGGTTCGACCGTCATGCAGAAGGGCACGCCGAGATTTTCAAAGCCGGTGGCGGCGTGGACGCGTTGCGCCAGCTCCGCCATGCCCTCGGGGTCGAAATGCGCCGCCGGCAGGGTCGGGCTGTTTTCGTCCATCACCTGGGTCACGGCGGCGTTCATCATGCCGCCGGTGCAGATCACGGGCGCGCGATCGACCGGCTGATTGGCGAGAACGCGGTTCAGGCGTTCGCGCGGCGCCATGTCAGACATGCAGGCTCTCCTGTTCGCATAAGTTTTGTGCGCCAAGAGTCATGGCGCGGATGTTTTCGAGCGGCGTGATGCTGGACATGCCGCAGGTCGGCGACAGCGCGTCGAAGCCGCCGGGGCCGGCGAGCCGCGCCGCCAGTTTGGCGATGGGCGCCGGCTGGCCCTGGTGCAGCAGGAAGGTGCTGATGTTGCCGATCAGCGCCACGCCCGGCAGCGCCTCACGCAGTTCGGCGGGGGACAGCGAGGCGTCGGGGATGTAGCCGTCGAGATCGAGCCGCGCCACGGAGGTCGCCGATTTGCCGAGCGCGCCGCACATGTGCAGCAGCGCGCGCCCGCCGGCGGCGTGGATCGCCGCGACCAGCCGTTGCAGATGCGGAAACACGGCCGTTTCGAACGTGCGGGGGCCGACCAGCGCGGGCGTGGCGGTGTCCTCATGGATCGCGATGGCGTCGGCGCCCGCTTCGATCAATCGCCGCGCCCAGGCGATCAGGAAGTCGGTCGCATGGGCGGACAGCGTCGCCGTCTCTTGCGGCCGGGTGCGCAATTCGCGCAGGAACGCAATCGGCTCGACCACCGAAGCGGCGATGCTGACGGGGCCGATCAGATTGGCGATAATCGGCAGATCGCCGGCGTCGCGCGCCAGCAGCCGCACCGCCTCCACCGACACGGCGGCGCGTCCGCGCCGCAGCAATTCCTCGACCGGAGGCGCAACCACGTCCACGACCGACGTATGGGGCTCGCGGACGATGCGCGCCTCGGTTCGGGCGTCGCCAAGGTCGATCTGCGCGCCGAAAATTTCGGCCTCGACGGTCACGCACAAGGGCACGCCGACGGATTCGAAACCGGTGATGCGGGCCGCCGCCAGGGCCAGTCCCGCCATGGCGGCGGCGTCGCCATGCGCTTCCGGCAGGGTATGGCCGGAAAGCGCCACGACCTGCTCCGGCGTCGCGGTCATGCTGCCGCCGGTGCAAATCACTGGCGGCCTGTCCACGGGCTGATGCGCCAGGGCGCGCAAGAACCGTTCGCGGCGAGTGAGAGTCATGCTCAATATCGCCCGTAAAGCCGCGCCGCCTGCACCATGGTGCGGGCGGACAGAAGATTGCCGTTGGGAGGAAACTCGCAGCCGCTCGACAGGATGAACCCGCCTTCCGCGACGCCGAACGTCTCGATCTGCGCGCGACAATCCTCCAGCACCTGCGCCTGGGAGAATTCATGGCCGACCTTGGCGGGATCGGCCACGCCGATGCTCACCACCTTTTTGGCCCAGTTGGCGGCGTGCTCCTGCCAATCGGCGGAGCCATGGGCGGGATAGGCGTGGGAAATGGCGATGGGGTTGATGTGTTCGAGCACGGCGTCGAAATAGACGCCGCCGCCGCAATTGTGCACGATCACGGGCACGCCGGCGTCGCGGATGGCGTCGGCTACGGATTTGAAAATCTCGGCCTCGAATTTCACCCAGGTCGATTTCTTCAAAATGCTGGCGGAGGAATAGAGCGGGTCGAGCACGATGGCGTGGGCGCCCGCCTCGATCTGCGCCTTGGCGTATTCGATCAGCACTTGGTTGATCGTATGCACCGCCTCCAGCACCCGGTCGGGATGGCGGATCACGTCCTTGAACAGTTCGGCATGGCCGCGAATCTGCGACAG
Source organism: Rhodoblastus acidophilus (assembly GCF_900187365.1). Lineage (GTDB taxonomy): Bacteria > Pseudomonadota > Alphaproteobacteria > Rhizobiales > Beijerinckiaceae > Rhodoblastus > Rhodoblastus acidophilus. The sequence goes on along the minus strand of NZ_FYDG01000001.1, from coordinate 237,638 downwards.
CACGCCGAGCGGGCCATAGACGAAGCCCATGGTCGGCACGCGGTCGCCGCGCGCCTCCACCAGCCCGCGCACGATTTCGATCACCGTGGACATGCGCCGCGATTTGTGCGGATCGACCGGCTTGACCTTGATGTAATCGTCGGCTGTTTTGATGAACGGATTGTCGAAATTCGGCAGGGCCGTGCTGCGTTCCGGAAAGATCACTTCCTGCCCGAAATCCTCAGCCTCGACCGACAGATCGACCAGCGTGAGAAAGCCGTCGAACTCGATCAGATCCTGCGCCGCCAGCAGGCTGGCGACGGCCACCTTCGGGTCCTGCGACCAGCGGTCGTAGGAATAGCCGAGCACCCGGCACGAGGCGCCGCAGACCAGCGGCGCGGCGGGAACGCGGTCGGGCTTCTTGTATTGCAAGGCCAGCACGACGCGCTCCAGCGGCGTCAGCTCCTCGCGGGTTTCGGTGCGGATGGAGATGGTCATGCGGCGTTGCTCAATCCGACGAGGCGCTTGGCCAGTTCGACGGCCTGCGCGGCCTTGGGCGCGTAGCCGTCGGCGCCGATGCGGTCGGAGAATTGCTGCGACAGCGGCGATCCCCCGACGATCACCTTGAAGCGGTTGCGCACCTTTTCGGCTTCGAGAATCGAAACCACTTCGCCCATGCGCTCCATCGTGGTGGTCATCAGCGTGGACAAAGCGATGACGTCGGCCTTCACCGCGATCGCCGTCTCGACGAATTTTTGCGGCGGCACGTCGCGGCCGAGATCGTGCACCTCGAAGCCGGCGACCTCCAGCATGATGCGCACCAGATTCTTGCCGATGTCGTGGGTGTCGCCCTGGACGACGCCGATGACGACGCGGCGGTTGAAGCCGGTCTGGTGCGTCTTGATGTGCGGGCGCAAAATGGCGAGGCCGGCATACATGGCGTCGGCGGCGATCAGCAGTTCGGGGACGAAATATTCCTCCTCGTCGAACAGTTTGCCGGCCCGGTTGACGCCCTCCAGCAGGCCGCGCTCGACCGCTTGCCAGGCGTCGTAACCGCGATCCAGCACTTCCTGCGCCAGAATCGTGGCGAGCTTCTCGTCGAGTTCGAACACGGCGGTCGCCAATTGCTCGTAAAGTCTTCTCTGGTCGTCGGACATGGGGTCACTCCACTGTGGGGCTTGGGGGGCCGGTCAGGCGCGAACCGGCGAAACGGGTTTGGGCTGGACGATGCGGGCGATTCCTTCGTGCAGATGAATCAGGCCGGGTTCGCAGACGGGGACGCAGGCGCCGCAGCCCGCGCAATTGTCGGCGAGAATGCGCACGCCTCCTTCCGCATCGGCGCTGATGGCGTCGTTGAAGCAGGCTTCCAGACAATCGGCGGGACAGCCCGCGCAGGGAGAGGCGGCCGAAACGCGTTCGGCGCAGGAGGAAATGTCGGCCATGGCGGAGACGGAACGCCCCTTTTCAGGCTTGTGCGCATCGACGGGATGCGAGGGAAACGAACTGTCTCCATTATTAGTATATAAAATCTATCAACAAAATGATCTAAATCAATCAGCGTCGATGCGGCGGCCGCGAACGGCCGCCGCCTCAAGAGTCAATCGACCCGCGCCAACGCCGCGGCGAGGTCGGCGACCAGATCGGCCTCCTCCTCGATTCCGACCGACAGGCGCACCAACGAGTCGCTGATGCCGGCCTCGGCGCGCCGCTCCGGCGGGATGGTGGCATGGGTCATCAACGCGGGATGTTCGATCAGGCTTTCGACGCCGCCCAGGCTCTCGGCCAGCGTGAACACGCGCACGGATTCGAGGAATCGGCGCGCGCCGGCGAGATCGGTGGCGAGATCGACGGAGATCATGCCGCCGCCGGCACGCATCTGCCGCCGCGCCAGCGCGTGCTGGGGATGCGACGCCAGCCCCGGATAGATGACGCGCCGCACCTTGGGATGGCTCTCCAGCCAGGAGGCGACGGCGAGCGCGTTGTCGCAATGCCGGCGCATCCGCACGTCCAGCGTCATCACCCCGCGCAGGGTCAGGAAGGCGTCGAACGGCCCGGCGATGGCGCCGACGGCGTTCTGCAGGAAACCGACGCGCTCGGCGAGATCGGCGTCGGGGCCGACGATCGCCGCGCCGCCGATCACGTCGGAATGGCCGTTGAGATATTTGGTGGTGGAATGCACGACAATGTCGAAGCCAAGCTCCAGCGGCCGCTGGTTCCAGGGCGTGGCGAACGTGTTGTCGGCGACGGCGAGCACGCCCGCTTCGCGGCAAATCTCCGCCACCGCCGTTAGATCGACCAGGCGAAGCAGTGGGTTGGTCGGGGTTTCCGCCAGAACCATGCGTGTGTTGGGGCGCAGGGCGGCGCGCAGGGCGGCGGGCGAGGTCAGATCGACATAGGACACGTTCAGTCCGGCGCTGCGCGCCCGCACCCGCTCCAGCAGGCGGTAGGTGCCGCCATAGAGATCGTCGCCGGCGATCAGATGATCGCCCGGCTGCAACAGCTCCAGCACGGCGGCGATGGCCGCGAGGCCCGAGGCGAAGGCGAAGCCCTTGGAGCCGCCTTCCAGATCCGCCAGCCGCCGCTCTAGCGCGAAACGCGTCGGATTGTGCGAGCGGCCGTAGTCGAAGCCTTTGTGGACGCCGGGGCTTTCCTGCTCATAGGTCGAATTGGCGTAGATCGGCGGCATCAGCGCGCCGGTGGAGGGATCGGGCGTGCGCCCGGCGTGGATGACGCGCGTGCCGAATCCCGGTTTGATCCTTGAGGTCATGTTCATGGTCAGGCCGCCTTGAGGCGCAGATGATTGAGAAGGTCGAAGCGGGTGATCAGGCCGTAAAACACGTCGCCTTCGGCGACGATGGCGACCAACCCGCGATCGAGCACCGCTTGCAGCGCGCCAAAACCGGCGCGGGGCGAGAGGATTTCGAGATGGGTGGTCATGGCTTCGCCGGAGGGCGTGCCGAAATTGGCGGGATTGGCCCGCACCCGCTGCAGGATGTCGGTTTCGTCGAGCAGCCCGACGATGCGGCCGCCGTCGATCACCGGCAGCTGCGAGACTTCGGCGTAGCGCATGCGCACGAAGGCGGTCTGCAGCGGATCGGAGGGCGTGACGCTGACGACGCCGCCTTCGTCGAACCGCCGCGCGATCAGGTCGCGCAGATCGCCGAACGTCTTGCGCGGCAGCAGGCCGTGGTCGATCATCCAGTTGTCGTTGTAGACTTTCGAGAGGTAGCGCGTGCCGGTGTCGCACACCAGCGTGACCACGCGCTTGGGCGTGGTCTGTTCGCGGCAATAGCGCAGGGCGGCGGCGAGCAGCGTGCCCGTGGACGATCCCCCATGCACGCCCTCCGCGCGCAAAAGCTCGCGGGCGGCGGCGAAGCTTTCGGAATCGGGGATTTCATAAGCCGCCGTGACGCCGGTGAGATCGGCGATGGGCGGCACGAAATCCTCGCCGATGCCCTCGACCATCCAGGAGCCGGCGACGCCGATGCGTCCCGTCCGCACATAATTGGCGAGAATCGATCCCTTGGGATCGGCCAGCACGAATCCGGTTTTCGGGCTGGCGCGGCGGAAGAAATGTGTCAGCCCGGTGAGGGTGCCGCCCGAGCCGACGCCGCAGACGATGGCGTCGACGTCATGGTTCATCTGGGCGAAAATTTCCGGGCCGGTGGATTCTTCATGCGCGGCGGGATTGGCCGGATTGCCGAACTGGTTGACATAGAAGGCGCCGGTCTCCTCGGCGATGCGCGCCGCGAAATCCTGGTAATAATCGGGATGGCCCTTGCCGACGTCGGACCGGACCACATGCACGACCGCGCCCAGCGCCTTCAATTGCAAGACTTTTTCGGCGGCCATCTTGTCGGGGACGACCAGAACGAGGCGATAGCCCTTGGCGCGGGCGATCAGCGCCAGGCCCAGGCCAGTGTTGCCGGCGGTCGCCTCGATAATGGTCGCGCCCGGCTTGAGCCGCCCGTCGCGCTCGGCCGCCTCGACCATCCACAATCCCACGCGATCCTTGATCGACCCGCCGGGATTTTGCGACTCCAGCTTCAGAAACAGCTGGCACGGCCCCGTGTCGAGGCGGGTGGCTTCGATCAAGGGCGTGTTGCCGATCAGTCCGAGCACGGCCGGGCGGGGTGTCCTGGGCATTGTCAATCCTGCATAAAAGAATCGGACGCGCCGGCGGGGGCGCGTTTGGAACGTCCTATTTATACATATTGTCCATAAAAATAATAGACTAATTGGGCGCGGCATTTGTTCTCATCGGGATTCCCCGCGAAAGCGCGGCTTGAGGCCGGTTTTTCCCGCCGCGACGCGCGTGCGATCAGGCTTCGGGTCTGTCCGGGCCGTCGTCGGGCGCCGCCCCCGACGCACGGAAGACGAGTTTCTGATAGACGAGCCCGATGCCGATCAGCACGGCGCCAAGGCAGATGAACGAGAAGGCGCGCGCGGCGCCTTCGAGCGCGCCGAGATCGTAGAGGAACACTTTTAGCACCGCGAGCAGGACCACGCCGGCCGAAGCGATCCGGGCTTCCAGCGAGCGGCGCAGCAGCCCGTAGCCGAGCAGCGCCACCCCCAGCGCCAGCCAGACCGCGGAATAGGCGTAAACTTCGAGCGATCCCGCTTCGGCCTTCCAGCCGAGCGCCGCGCCCTGGAAGACGCGCCGCGTCTCCAGCGTGACATAGGCGAAGGTCAGCGCCAGGGCGATCAGCCGCGTCATCCGCACCAGCCAGCCCGGAGGCGCAGCGACATTGGCGAGCGCCGCCGCCGTCGCGGCGGGGAGCGCATAGCCCAGCAGCAGCGCGTTCAGGACCACGCCGCCTTCGACGGGAACCGCATCAAGATAAGGGTTTTTGGCGATGAGCAGGCCGAAGGTCGATCCGGCGGTCGCGCCGATGGCGAAAGCGCGCGAGAACCAGCCCAGAACCGGCCGCGCGCCCCGCGCGTCGAGCCGCAGCAGCGCATGGGCGAAGCCGAACCCGGCGATGGCGTAAAGGCCGAATTCGGACAGGCTGGCGCGCGCGGCCGTCATGTCGCCGCCGGTCATGGCGTGGCGGATTTCGAAGAAGGCCAGCAAAGCCGAAAAGGCGATGGCGAGCGTCTGCGCGATCCTCGTCGCGCCATCCTGTCGGGAGCGTCCGAGCAGATGGGCGGCGAGGCCGAAGGCGGCGGCCGGAACGCCATAGCCGAACAGCAGCCAGTTCAGGATCGGCGTCGCGCCGAGGTCGTCGCCGACGATCCGGGGATCCCAGACCAGCCGCGCCGCGACGACCAGCCCCATCGCGGCCACGGCTTTTCGCAACGCGGAGATGTCCAGACGGCTCGCGACGAAGGCCGCGCCCAGCGCGGACAGCGCCAGCGCGATGGTCAGCGCGCCGCTCTCCAGCGCGAAATTCAGGCCGAGCGCCATCGCGGCGAAACCGCCCGAGGCCATCAGGCCGAGCGCCAAGCGGTCGCTGGCCATTTGCGGCCGGCGCCGGCGCAACGCCCCGGCGAAGGCCGAAAACCCCGAGGCGAGCGCCAGCGCGGCGCCGGCCCACATCGCCTTGGCGCTAAGCGTCGCGATCTCCCCGGAGTCGAGCGACGCTTCGCGCGTCACCCACAGCGCTAGCAAGGGCGTCAGCGCCGCCGCGCTGGCGAGCAGGGTCGTCGCGCCGCGCGAAAGATTTTCGGTTCGCCACAAAGCGCGGCCGGACAGCGCCGCCACCGCGCCGGAGCCAGCCAGGGCGAGCGTGTAAAACAGCGCGGGATGCGCCAGCTCGCCGACCTCGGGCCGCGTGGTCAAGTCGATGAAACGCGGCCACATGATCAGCAGTTCGACGACGACGGCGCCCGCCGCGAGCAGCAGGCCCGGCGCGACGGCCGGCCGGCTGGCCCCGGCCAAGGCGAGCGCGCCGATGATCGCGGCGATGCAAATGCTCCACAGCGCGCCGATCCCGCCCTGCGTGGCGAGTTCGGCAAATTGCGCGCCCGCGAACACGGCGAACAGCGCCGGCGCGACATTGGCGAGCGTTTGGCGCAGAGCGAAACGGGCGAACAGGGCGCGGCGGTCGAGGGCGTAGAGCCAGACGGCGAGCGCGGTGTGAAAGGCGAAATGCAATTGCGTGGGCGCCGCGACGATCTCCGGGCGCCCCTGCATCATCACGCCGCCCCAGGCCGCCGCGCCGACGGTTCCGGAGATCGCCAGCCAGCCCCATCGCCGCAGCCGCGCCAGAGCGGAGGCGGCGCCGACGACAAGGACGAGATAGATCGCCAGCGGCCAGGGGCTGGGATGGGAGGAATGGACCAGCAGCGGCGCGCCGAGGGCGCCGATCAGGCCGAGGCCGGCGATGGCTGGCCCGTGCAGCAAAGCGGCGAGCAGGGTCGCCAGCGCGGCGGCGCCGAGCGCGACGAAGGCCAAGCCCGGGCCGATGAAGCCGTAAAGCGCATGGGCGGCGTAGATGACGCCGAAGGCCGTGGTCGTTCCGGCGGCGGTGAGCACGGCGGGCGTCGGCGTCGCGGCGTTGGTCGCGCGATCGCGCCGGCGCAGTTTTTCGCCAAAGCCGATCAGCGCGACGGCGAGCGCGAGGCCGCAGGCGATCCGCATCGCCGGGCCGAACAAGCCCTGTTCGACGGCGTAGCGGGCCAGCAGCAGGCCGCCGAGCGCGAGGGCGAGGCCGCCGACATAGACCACCCAGCGCGTGCCGATTCGTTCTTCGAGTGAGGCGGGCGGTTGCGGCGGCGGCGCGATGGGGCCGAAGTCGCGGGCAGGCTCGGGCTCAAGCGGCTCCGGCGACCAATCGGCGGGATCAGGCGGGATGTCCGAGACGACGCTGGCGCGGTCGCCGGATTGCTGCGCGGCGCTCGGCGACTGGGCGGACAGCGCCGCCAAGGCCTCGCGCAAAAGGCGCTGCGAAAGTTCGAGATCCTGAGCCAGACGCTCAAGGCGCTTCAGCCGGGCGCGGGCGTTGAGCGCAAGGAAGAAGCCGATGGCGCCCAGCGCCGCCAGCAGAAAGGGAGTCGCTGAAAAAAACACCAGAGCGTCGTCGACCATGCCGGGGCCCTCGTTTGCAATCGTCGTCATGAAATCCCCGTCCGAGGCGATGGCGACGGACCGTGCGCAAACGCCTGGACCCCGGCGCGACGGCGATCACGGAGACGCCGGCGATGAGAATGCCAAACGGACGGACAACGGTCATCGGGAGATCCGAATGAGTTCGCGACAGGCTCAAGAATAGCGAAATGTGAACAATGTTCAAGGATGCCGCGAAACAATCCCGCGAACTGGTTAGCGCCTTGATACGATGCGCGACGCCGCCGAAAGGCCGCCCGGTTTTCGCGCACGCAAGAAAACATCCAGTGCGGTGAGACGGTTCGTGATTTCCCACTTTGAGTAAAAAGTGAAGACGATACTCAAGGCATTATCATCTTCACGCCGGAAATCTATCTCTGGCCCATGCGCAGCCTCATGACCGAGGCTGACGCTTCCCACCTATGACCTTCCCCACGGCGGCGCCGGCCCCTGCGGTCTCGTTCGGACGGAGGGCTTCGGCGAACGCCCGCACCGCGCGCAAGGCGGCGTCCACCCCCTCGCTGGCGAGCGTTTCGACCAGTTGCGACCCCACCACCACAAGGTCCGCATGTTCGGCCAGCGCGCGCGCCTGCGCAGGGCGGCGAACGCCAAAGCCGGCCGCGATCGGCGCGCGCGTATGCCGCCGCGTGCGGGCGATGGCGGCGCCGGCCTGTTCGGGCGCGCAGCTTGCGGCGCCGGTCGTGCCCGTGATCGTCGTGTGATAGACGAAGCCGCTGGCGTCGCGCAGGATTTCGGCGAGGCGCGCGTCGTCGCTGGTGGGCGCCGTCATGACGATCAGGCGCAGTCCGGCGGCCAGCGCCGCCGCCCGATAGGGCGCGGCGTGCTCCACCGGCAGATCGAGCAGCAGCAGCGCATCGGCGCCGGCCGCCGCGGCGTCGGTCATGAATTGCTTGTCGCCATATTGCATGACCGGATTGACGTAGCCCATCAACACCACCGGCGTGGCGGAGTCGGTCTTGCGCAGTTCGGCGACCAGCGCCAGCGTGCGCGCGGAGGTCTGGCCGGCGGCGCGGGCGCGCAAATGCGCATTCTGGATCGACGGGCCGTCGGCGACGGGATCGCTGAACGGCAGGCCGAGTTCGATCACGTCCGCGCCGGCCGCGCCGAGCTGCGCGAGCAGTTTTGCGCTAGTATCGAAATCGGGATCGCCGGCCATGAAATAGCAGACCAATCCGCTCCGGTTCTGGTCGCGCAGCCGCGACAGCGTGGCGTCGAGGCGGTTCATGCGGCTTCTCCCTGATGCGCCTGGACGGTGGCCAAGTCTTTGTCGCCGCGCCCGCTGAGGTTGACGATCAGAATTTGCTCCCGCGTCATGCGGGGCGCCAGCCGCAGCGCAAAGGCCACGGCATGGGCGCTCTCCAGCGCCGGCAGGATGCCCTCCCCGCGCGCCAGCCGGTGGAAGGCGGCCAGCGCCTCGTCGTCGTCCACCACGGCATAGGTCACGCGCCCGCTTTCAAACAAATGGGCGTGTTCGGGACCGACGCCGGGATAGTCCAGCCCGGCGGAAACGGAATGCGCGTCGGCGATCTGGCCGTCGGAATCCTGCAACAGATAGGTCAGGTTGCCGTGCAGCACGCCGGGGCGTCCGCCGGACAGGCAGGCCGCATGTTTTCCGCTGGCCAATCCGAAACCGCCGGCCTCCACGCCATAGCAGCGCACGGAAGGGTCGGCGAGAAACGGGTGAAACAGGCCAATCGCATTCGAGCCGCCGCCGACGCAGGCCACCAGCGCGTCCGGCAACCGTCCGCAACGGGCCTGAATCTGCTCGCGCGTCTCCTCGCCAATGACGCGCTGGAAGTCGCGCACCATGCTGGGGTACGGGTGCGGACCCGCGCCGGTGCCAAGCAAATAATAGGTGGTCTCCACATTTGTGATCCAGTCGCGCAAGGCCTCGTTCATGGCGTCCTTGAGCGTCGCCGTGCCCACAGCGACTGCGCGGACCTCGGCCCCCAGCAGGCGCATCCGCGCCACATTCGACGCTTGCCGGGCGATATCCGCCGCGCCCATGTAGATAACGCATTGCATGCCAAACAGCGCGCAAACCGTGGCGGTGGCGACGCCATGCTGGCCCGCGCCGGTTTCGGCGATCACGCGGCGTTTGCCCATGCGTTCCGCGATCAGGATTTGGCCGACGCAATTGTTGATCTTGTGAGCGCCGGTGTGATTGAGGTCCTCGCGCTTGAGGAAAATCTGCGCCCCTCCGGCCTCGCGGGTGAGGTTTTGGGCCGGGAACAGCGGCGTCGGCCGCCCCACATAATCGGTCAGGATTTGCCGGCGACGGGCGCGGAACGCAGGATCGGCCAGGGCGGCGGCGAGTTGCTGGCGCAGCGCGCGCAACGCGGGCATCAACGTCTCCGGCATATAGGCGCCGCCAAAGCGGCCGAATTGCCCGGCGGCGTCCGGTCCCGCCTCCGAATGGGATGAGCTTGTGTTGGTCATGCCGCGCTCCTGCTATAAATCAGGCTTGCAGCCTATCCACCCGTTCTCTTCGCAAAAACTGATATGATCTTACGGCTTGATGTGAGAAAAACTCATATCATGTCCCCGAACCCGACCGTCTCGCCAAGCTGATGCGCCGCCTGCCTCCTCTGAACGCCCTGCGCGTCTTCGACGCGGCGGCGCGCCGCCTGAACTTTTCGGCGGCGGCGGAAGACCTGTGCGTCACGCACAGCGCCGTCAGCCACCAGATGCGCCAGCTTGAGGACTGGCTGGGCTGCAAGCTGTTCGTGCGCCATGCCGGCGGCGTTCGGCTGACGCCCGCCGGCGAACGCCTGCATAGCGCCAGCAGCGTCGCGCTCGATCAGCTGGCGCTGTGCTGTCAGGAGATCGCGCAAGGCGAAAGTCCGTCCGAACTAGTGGTTGGCGCGCCCGGCAGCTTTCTCGCCAACTGGCTGATTCCCCGATTGCCGCGTTTTGAGGTGCGGCGCCCCGACATCAGGGTGAACCTGCGCACATGCGGGGAATTCGCGCCGCTGGAACAGGGCGGGATCGACATTTTGCTGGTGAGCGGCAGGCACTGGCCGCGCGCCGTGGCGGCGCGTCGCTTGTTCGCCGATGCGGTCGGCCCCGTCTGCGCGCCGGCGCTGGCCGAAAAACTGCGTGAGCCCGCCGACGTCGTCGGCCAGCTTCTGCTGCACACCCGATCATGCGTCGAGGCTTGGCCGGATTGGGCGGAGGCGCTTGGCCTCGCCGCTCCGGCCTTTGGCGCGGGGCGCAAATTCGACCATCTGCCCTTGATGCTGGAGGCCGCCGCAGCGGCGATCGGCGTAGGCGTCGCGCCCAAGCTGCTGGTCGAGCGCCAGATCGAAAGCGGACGCTTGATCGCGCCGTTCGGCTTCGTTCCCTGTGGCGCGGTCTTCGCCTGCTGCCTGCTCAAGACGCGCGCGGACGAGCCGGCCTTGCGGGAATTTTCCGCGTGGCTGGCGGAGGAGGCCGCGCCCATCGAGGGAGGCGACGGCGCCTGACGCCGAGCGCCCCGTTTGGCGGCGCGGGTGAGGATTTTCAGCGCCCGCGTAAATATGAGTTGATTTATAGACTTTATGAAATATTCTGAAGCTGAAGCTCGTCCGAGGCTTTGGCGCCTCGTCTCCGGGCCCAGGAATCGCTCGGCGTCCGTCCGCCGATCCGATCGATTGCGAGGTCGTTATTGTGAATTTCGCCATCCGTCAGCCGCTGCGCTCGTCGCAAGCCTATTGGGACCAGCAGCTCGAAACCCAAAGCCGCGCTCAATGGCGCGCCCAATCTCTCGCGCTGTTGCAGCGTCATCTCGCGCTCGCCTACGAAAAATCGCCGTTCTACCGCGCCCATTTCGACGCGGCGGGCGTCCATCCCGACCAGCTCCGCACGCTTGACGATCTCCGGCGCTTCCCTTTCATCAACAAGAAAGTCGTGCGCGACCGGCAAATCGCGGTTCCGCCGTTCGGCGACCTCTGCGCCGCGCCCGAGCGCGACATCGTCTATATTTCCGCGTCGAGCGGCTCGACCGGCGTGCCGACCGCCTCGCCCTTCACCGCGCAGGATTTCGACGACTGGATCGACTATGAGGCGCGGCAATTCTGGTCGTCGGGCCTGCGCCCGGAAGACCGCTACTGCCACTCGCTGAATTTCTCGCTGTTCGTCGGCGGCCCCTGCGTGCTGGGCGCGCAAAAGCTCGGGGCGCTGTCGATCCACGCGGGAACCGTGCCTTCGGAGCGGCTGCTGAAGATTCTGGGCCAGTTCCAGGCCACGGCGATCTGGACCACGCCGTCCTACGCCTGGTATCTCGGCGAAACCGCGATCAAGGAGGGGATCGACCCGCGCAACGACCTCGCGATCAAGCGCATTTTCGTCGCGGGCGAACCCGGCGGCTCCATCCCCGAGACTCGCCAGCGCATCGAAAAGCTGTGGGGCGCCTCGGTTTACGATTATTACGGACTGTCGGATATTTTCGGCTCCTGCGCCGGCATGTGCGAGCAGAAGGACGGCCTGCACTGGGCCGAGGACCATATTTACGTCGAAGTGCTCAATCCCGCGACGGGGGAGTCGGTTCCGTTCGGCCAGCGCGGCGAACTGGTGCTGACCACGCTGAAGAAGACGGCGCGGCCGATGGTGCGTTTCCGCACCGGCGACATCGTGTCTTTCACCGACGAGCCCTGCGCCTGTGGCCGCACCTCGCTGCGCATGCTCGGCGTCCACGGCCGGCTCGACGACATGCTGATCATCAAGGGCGTGAACCTCTTCCCGTCCGACGTCGAGTCCATCGTGCGCGACGATCACGACCTGACCGGCGAATACAAGCTGATCGTCGAGCGCGTGAACCATCTCGACCGGCTGACCATCGACGTCGAGCATGTGGCCGGCTGGACCGGCGCGCCCGAGGATCTGGCGCATCGCATCGCCCGCCACCTGAAATCCGTGGTCGGCATATTGGCCGATGTGCGCGTGCTGCCGCCGGACACGCTGCCGCGCGAGACGCACAAGGCCAAGCGCGTGGAAGACCGGCGATCCGGCGTCTGGGCCTGACGCGCCACGATCATGCCCGCACCCCGCCCGCCTGCTTTCGAAACGCTGAGCCTGCACGCGGGCCAGCGTCCCGATCCCGTCACCGGCGCCCGCGCCACGCCGGTTTACGACACCACCTCCTATGTGTTCGCCGACGCCGACCATGCCGCCGGCCTGTTCAACCTTGAGCGCGCCGGCCATCTCTATTCGCGCATCTCCAATCCAACCGTGGCGGCGCTGGAGGAGCGCATCGCCGCGCTGGAAGGCGGCGTCGGCGCGGTCTGCGCCGCCAGCGGCATGGCGGCGCTGCATCTCGCCCTCGTCACCCTGCTCGGCGCCGGCGACCACATCGTCGCCTCCGCCGCGCTCTACGGCGGCACGGTCAACCTGCTGGCGCAGACGCTGCCGCGCTTCGGCGTGACCACCACATTCGTCGATCCGCGCCGCCCCGATGCCTTCGCCGCCGCGATCACGCCGCAGACGCGGTTGATTCTGGGCGAAACCATCGGCAATCCCGGTCTGGAGGTTTTCGACATTCCGCGCGTGGCGGCGATCGCCCATTCCGCCGGGCTGCCGCTGCTGATCGACAACACTTTCGCCACGCCCTGGCTGTTGCGCCCGATCGAGCATGGCGCGGACCTTGTGCTGCATTCGCTCACCAAATGGCTCGGCGGCCACGGTCAGGCCGTCGGCGGCGTCATCGTCGATTCCGGCCGGTTCGACTGGACCGCCTCCGGCAAATTCCCGACTCTGACCGAGCCTTGCGCCGGCTATCAGGGTCTTGTCTTCGCCGAACAGTTCGGCCCCGCCGCTTTTGCGATGCTGGCGCGGGCGGTGGGCTTGCGCGATTTCGGCGCCTGCCTGTCGCCGCACAATGCGTCGCGGCTGCTGACCGGGGTCGAGACCCTGCCGCTGCGGATGCCGCGCCATGTCGAGAACGCCGCCGAAGTCGTCAAGGCGCTGGCTGCGCACGAGGCCGTGGCCTGGGTCAATCACCCCAGCCTGCCCGATCATCCCGATCACGCGCTGGCGCAAAAGCTGCTGCCGCGCGGGGCGGGCTCCGTCGTCACCTTCGGCGTCAGGGGCGGCCGCGCCGCCGGCGTGAAATTCATCGAGGCGCTGCGGCTCGCCAGCCATCTCGCCAATGTCGGCGACGCCAAAACCCTGGTGATCCATCCCGCCAGCACGACCCACGCGCAGATGAGCCCGGAGCAGCTCGCCGCCGCCCGCGTCGGGGAGGATATGGTGCGCGTGTCGGTCGGGCTGGAGGCGCCCGAGGACATTGTCGCCGATCTTAAACAGGCGCTGCGCGCGTCGCAACGAGGCGGATCATGAAGCTGACGCTCGACCGCCGCGCGGTTTTCGCCGGGACCGGCGGATACGCGCATGACGCCGCGCAGCCTCTGGCCGTTCTGCTGCATGGCGCCGGGATGGACCATACGATCTGGGCCTTGCAGAGCCGCGCGCTCGCCCGCCGCGGCCTGCGCGTGGTCGCCGTCGATTTGCCGGGCCATGGCGCCTCGGAGGGGCCGCCGCTCGGCTCCATCGAGGAACTCGCGGATTGGACGGCCGCGCTGATCCGGGCCGCCGGCGCCGGGCGCGCGTTGATCGCCGGGCACAGCATGGGCTCGCTGATCGCCCTGGAGACGGCGGCGCGCCATCCGGAGCGCGTCGCCGGGCTGGCGCTGATCGGAACGGCGGCGGCCATGCCGGTGCACGCCGATCTGCTCGCCGCGGCGGCGGCCAATGATGACGCCGCCATCGCCATGGTCAGCCTCTGGGGCTTGGGCGCGACCGCCACGCTCGGCGGCGGTCCTGCGCCCGGCCTGTGGATGCTCGGCGGCGCGCGCCGCCTGCTGGAGCGGGCCGGTCCCGGCGTGCTGCACGCCGATCTCGCCGCCTGCGCCGCCTATGCCAACGGCGCCGAAGCCGCTGCGGCGCTGCGCTGTCCCGCCACCCTGATACTCGGCGGGCGCGATCAGATGACGCCGCTCAAGGCCGGGCAGGCGCTGGCCGGGCTGATCGCCGACGCGCATATCGTGGCTCTGGAGGGCGCCGGCCATTTGCTGACCATCGAACGGCCGGACGACGTCCTGGCGGCTCTGACCAGGGCGGCGTCCTGTCTAAATGTCGGATCGGGTCAGACGTCCGGTTGATTTCTAGAAATAGTAGCCGTGCGCCCCCGCGACGGCGCCGAGGATCGTCGCGGCGAGCAGGCCAAGCAGGATGAGGTGCATCAGCGCCAGCCGCTTCAGCGCGCCGGCCGGGTTTTTGCGCGCCAGAACTTCCAACTTGTGCTCGAACAAGGGTTCGACGACGAAAACCATCGCCATGAACACGATCCACAGCAAGGCCATCGCCGGCATCCACCAGAAATGCGGATCGACAAACCTGTCCCACACGTCCATCCGGTAGGTCATCCACAGCCCCGCCGCGCCGGCGAGCGGAATCGACCATCGGACCTGCGCGGCGAAGCGGCGCTCCACCAGATTGAACAGGTCCAGCCCTTCGCCGGCCGGTCGCGACAGGGCCAGCGGCAGGATGACCAGCGTCACGAAGCCGACGCCCCCGATCCAGTGGACCACGGCCAGAACGTGCAAGGCGCGCGCGAAGAGAAGATCGTCAAACATCACCGCGTTCTAGTCGAGGGGGGCGCGCGTCGCAAGACAAGCCGGACGATGTGGCGGTAGGGTCTTGACTGTTCGGTCAAGACAGCTATATTCGACGCTCAGGAGAGAGGTGATGGGCGCTCAAATTCCCGAAACCAAGAGACGTCTGATCGCCGCCGCGCTGGAGCTGATCTGGCGCAGCAGCTACGGATCTGTCAGCGTGGACGATATCTGCAAGGCCGCGGATGTTCGCAAGGGCAGCTTCTACCACTTCTTTCCGTCCAAGGCCGATCTCGCCGTCGCCGCCATGGACCACGCGGATATCGAGCTGCGCGCGACCTACGACCGGATCTTCTCGCCGGCCTCTCCGCCGTTGCAGCGGCTCGAAAACCTCGCGGCTTTCATCTACGACGCCCAAAAGGAGTCGGCGGAGAAATACGGGCATGTCTGCGGCTGCCCCTGTGCTTCGCTCGGCTCGGAAATGGGCGCGCAGGAGCCGGAGATTCGCGCCAAGTTCGACGAACAGCGGCGTCACAAGACCCGCTACTACCAGAATGTCATCCGCGATCTCGTCGCGGAGGGCCTGCTGCCCGCCGACGCCGACGTCAAGGCCAAGGCGGACGAGCTGTTCGCCTATCTGATGGGCCGTGTGATGCTGGCGCGGATCGAGAACGATCTCGAACCGCTCAGGCGCGATCTGAAAAACGGCATTTTCCGCACGCTCGGCATTGCCGCCGAGACGACCCCGGCGGCCTGACCGCCCGGAATCGCGCCGCCGCGCCTGAAGATCGGAAGTCGCTTTCAAGCGGCTTTTTTTGGGGCATAGACTAGACTGACCGGTCAACTATTCGCCGGTCCCCTCATCGAAGGAACCTCAACATGACCGCTACGCTCGCAGGCAAACACGCCATCGTCACCGGCGCCTCGAAGGGTATCGGGGCGGAGATCGCCCGCACCCTCGCCGCCCATGGCGCGCAGGTCACGGTGAACTACAGTTCGGATCAAAGCGGCGCCGACAAGGTTGTCGCCGACATCGCCGCCGCCGGCGGCAAGGCGGCCGCCGTCCAGGCCGACCTCACCGCGCCCGAAGGGGCGAAGACGCTGGTGACGCAGGCGGTCGAGGCGTTCGGCCCCATCGATGTTCTGGTCAACAACGCCGGCGTTTACGAATTCGCGCCGCTCGACCAGATCACGCCCGACCATTTCCACAAGCAGTTCAATCTCAACCTGCTCGGCCTGCTGTTGACCACGCAGGAGGCGGCGCGGCGTTTCCGGCCCGAAGGCGGCTCCATCGTCAACATCAGCTCGGGCGTCTCGACGATCCTGCCGGCGAACTCGGCGGTCTATTCGGCGACCAAGGCGTCCGTCGACGCCGTCACCGCCGTGCTCGCCAAGGAATTGGCGTCCAAAAACATCCGCGTCAACGCCGTCAATCCCGGCATGATCGTCACGGAGGGCGTCAAGACCGCCGGCTTCGACCAGGGCGACATGCGCGGCTGGATCGAATCCGTCACGCCGATGGGCCGGGTCGGAAAGGTCGAGGAAATCGCCCGGCCGGTGCTGTTCCTCGCCTCCGACGCCAGCGCCTACGTCACGGGCGAAACCCTTCACGTCACCGGCGGCCTGCGCTGAGCCGGCGGCACCATTTGGAAGACGACGCCATGCCAATTTCAACACACAAGGTTTTCATGATTGCGGCGCTGGCCGGGGCCGGCGCCCTCGGGCCGCTGGCGTTCGGAACCACGGCGCCGCGGGCCGACGTCAAGCCGCCGCCCGCCGCCGTGCCGGTCAGCGTGGAAACGCTCGCCATGCGCGACATCCGCGTCTGGTCGTCGTTCTCCGGCCGGGCGCGCGCGGTCGATTACGCCGAGATCCGCCCGGAGGTCAGCGGCAAGATCGTCGATGTCAGATTCGTCGACGGCCAGACGGTTCAGGCGGGACAGGTGCTGCTGGTGATCGACCCGCAGCCCTATGAAGCGGCGGCGGCGCGGGCGGAGGCCAATCTCGCCTCCGCCACCGCGCGGGCCGAATACAGCCGCAAGGATCTGGAGCGGGCCAAGAGCCTGATCGGCAACCAGACCCTGACCCAACGCGATTTCGACGCCCGCGCCAATGCGGCGCGGGTGGCTGACGCCGACATCAAGGCCGCCGAAGCCGCGCTCAGGCAGGCGCGGATCGATCTCGACCACGCCTATGTCAAGGCGCCGATCTCCGGCCGCATCAGCCGGGCCGAGATCACGCAAGGCAATCTCGTGCAATCGGGCGCCAACGCGCCGCTGCTCACGTCCATCGTGTCGCAGAACGGCATCTACGTCGATTTCGACGTGGATGAGCAGACCTATTTGCGCACGGTTCGCGCGGCGGCGAAACAAGCGCAGGCGGAGAAAGCCATTCCCGTCGAAGTGTTCCCCGAAGGCGGCGACGCTTCCGCCATACCCGGCGTGATCTCCAGCTTCGACAACCGCATCAACACCGGCACCGGCGCCATTCGCGCCCGCGCCCGCTTCGCCAATGCGGACGGCGCGCTCGTGCCGGGCATGTTCGTCTCGGTGCGCCTCGCCGGAAGCGCCGAACAGCGCGTGGTGCTGGCGCCGGAGCGCGCCATTCAGAGCGACCAGAGCAAGAAATTCGTCTTCGTCGTCGGCGCCGACGACAAGGTCGCCTATCGCGAAGTCAGCCTGGGTCCGCAGGTTGACGAGGGGCGCCGCATCGTGCGCGCCGGGTTGAACGCCGGCGACCGCATTGTCGTGGACGGATTGCAGCACGTGCGGCCCGACACTTTGGTGCGCACGCGCGAAGCCGCCGCGCATTGACAGCCTCCGGGGAGAATTCCATGAACCTGTCCAGGTTTTTCGTCGACCGGCCGGTCTTCGCCGGGGTGATCTCGGTGGCGATCCTGCTCGCCGGTTTGCTCGCCATGTTCCAGCTGCCGATTTCGGAATATCCCGAGGTCGTGCCGCCGTCGGTGGTGGTGAAGGCGCTGTTCCCCGGCGCCAATCCCAAAATCATCGCCGAGACCGTGGCCATGCCGCTGGAGGAGCAAATCAACGGCGTCGAGAACATGCTCTACATGTTCTCGCAGGCCGCCAGCGACGGAACGCTGACGCTCACCATCACCTTCCGGCTCGGCTCCAATCCCGATCTCGCCACGCAATTGGTGCAGAACCGCGTCAACCAGGCGCTGCCGCGCCTGCCCGAGGTGACGCGGCAGCTCGGCGTGACCACGACGAAAAGCTCGCCCGACCTCACCATGGTCGTGCATCTGAAATCGCCGGACGCGCGCTATGACATGCTCTATCTGCGCAATTACGCCCGGCTCAACGTCAAAGACCAGCTGGCGAAAATCCCCGGCATCGGCAGCGTGCAGCTGTTCGGTTCGGGCGACTACGCCATGCGCATCTGGCTCAACCCGGACAAGGTGGCCGAACGCGGCCTGACCGCCAACGAGGTGGTCGGCGCCATTCGCCGCCAGAACGTGCAGGTCGCCGCCGGCGTGATCGGCGGCCCGCCCTATGGCAAGGGCGTCGAGGTGCAACTGCCCGTCAACGCGCAGGGCCGGCTCACCACCGAGGAGGAGTTTTCCGACATCATCGTCAAGCGCGAGGCCGGCGTCGTGACGCGGCTGCGCGACGTGGCGCGCGTCGAGATCGACGCCTCCGAATATGGCCTGCGCTCGCTGCTCGACAACCAGCCGGCGGTGGCGATTCCGGTGTTCCAGGCGCCGGGCTCCAACGCCATCGAAATTTCCAACCGGGTCCGCGCCACCATGGAGGCGTTGAAGAAGAATTTCCCGGAAGGCCTCGACTACAGCATCGTCTATGACCCCACCATTTTCGTGCGCGGCTCCATTGAAGCCGTGGTGCACACGCTGCTGGAGGCCGTGGCGCTGGTGGTGCTGGTGGTGATCCTGTTCCTGCAGACATGGCGCGCCTCGATCATCCCGCTGCTCGCCGTGCCCGTCTCCATCGTCGGCACGTTCGCCATCATGCTGGCGGCGGGGTTCTCCATCAACGCCCTGTCGCTGTTCGGCCTGGTGCTCGCCATCGGCATTGTCGTGGACGACGCCATCGTCGTGGTCGAGAATGTCGAGCGCAATATCGAGAACGGCCTGTCGCCGCGCGAGGCGACCGTCAAGGCCATGTCGGAAGTGACCGGGCCGATCGTCGCCATCGCGCTGGTGCTCTGCGCGGTGTTCGTGCCGATCGCCTTCATCAGCGGGTTGACCGGCGAGTTCTACCGCCAGTTCGCCCTCACCATCGCCTTCTCGACGCTGATCTCCGCCTTCAATTCGCTCACCCTGTCCCCTGCCCTGTCCGCCCTGCTGCTGCGCGGTCGCGACGCCCCCCGGGACCGGCTGACGCGCGGGATGGACCGGCTGTTCGGCGGGTTCTTCGCCCGCTTCAACCGGCTGTTCCATGCGGGATCGAACGGCTATGGCGGCGGCGTGCGCGGACTGCTCGGCCACAAGTCGGCGGCGCTGCTGGTCTATGTCGTGCTGCTGGGCGGGACCGCGCTGATCTTCGCGCGCACGCCGCACGGCTTCGTGCCGCTGCAGGACAAGCAATATCTCGTCAGTTTCGCCAAGCTGCCCGACGGCGCGACGCTGGAGCGCACGGAAAAGGTCATCCGCGAAATGTCCGACATCGCGCTGCGCGAACCGGGCGTCGAGAGCGCGGTCGCCTTCCCCGGCCTGTCGATCAACGGGTTCATCAACAGCCCGTCCGAGGGGATTGTCTTCGTGACGTTGAAACCGTTCGAGGACCGCAAGACCCCGGACCTCTCGGGCTTCGCCGTCGCGCAAAAACTGCAGGCGAAATATGCCGGCGTCTCCGACGCGATGATCGCGATCTTCCCGCCGCCGCCGGTGCAGGGGCTGGGGACCATCGCCGGCTTCAAGGTGCAGATCGAGGACCGCACCGACCAAGGCTACGAGGCGTTGAACGCGGCGTTGAAATCCGTGCTGGCGCAGAGCGCGAAAACGCCGGAACTGTCGCGGGCGTTCTCGAGCTACAACATCGGCACGCCGCAGCTGTTCGCCGATCTCGACCGCACCCGGGCGATGCAGTTGGGCGTGGACGCGCAGGACGCCTTCGACGCCATGCAGATCTATCTCGGATCGCTTTATGTCAACGATTTCAATAAATTCGGCCGCACCTACCAGGTGACGGTCCAGGCCGACAAGCCCTATCGCTCGCGCCCCGACGACATTCTCAGGCTGAAGACCAGGAACGCCGACGGTCAGATGACGCCGCTGGGCGCCTTCATACGGGTCAGCGAGACCACCGGGCCAGACAACGCCATGCGTTACAACGCCTTTCGCTCCGCCGACCTCAACGGCGCGCCCGCGCCCGGCTTCTCGACCGGACAGGCGCAGGCGGCGATCGCGAAAATCCTGGCCGACACCCTGCCCAAGGGCATGGATTACGAGTGGACCGAGCTGACCTATCAGGAGATTCTGTCGGGCGATACGGCGCTGATGGTGTTCCCGATCTGCGTGCTGCTGGTGTTCCTCGTGCTGGCGGCGCAATACGAAAGCCTGTTCCTGCCGCTGGCGATCATCCTGATCGTGCCGATGTCGCTGCTGGCGGCGATCGCCGGCGTCTGGCTGACCGGCGGCGAGAACAATTTGTTCACGCAGATCGGCTTGTTCGTGCTGATCGGCCTCGCCTGCAAGAACGCGATCCTGATCGTGGAATTCGCCCGCGAACTGGAACGGCAGGGACGCGCGACGGCGGACGCCGCGGTCGAGGCCGCGCGCCTGCGCCTGCGTCCGATCCTGATGACGTCGATGGCCTTCATCATGGGCGTCGCGCCGCTGGTGTTCTCCTCCGGGCCCGGCGCCGAAATGCGTCACGCCATGGGCGTCGCCGTATTCTTCGGCATGTTGGGCGTGACCCTGTTCGGCTTGTTCCTCACGCCGGTGTTCTATGTGCTGGCGCGGCGCATGGAGATGCGGCTGTCGCCCCTCCCCTCGCCCGCCGTTGCGGTCGAAGCCGCCGCGCCCGCCGAATGACATCGCCGGAGGCGCGCGCGCCTCCGGATTTTCTGCAGGATCGGCCTTAGAACCCAATCAATCGGAGGCCGTGACCTTTCGCCAGGAACAAAGGTTGCAAGAGAATCGTTGGGGTTAAGTTTGCGACGGCTCGCCGTCGCGCAAGATAGCCAGACGAGGGGTTGAAAATTGACCCTGCTCTCCTTGCGGCGCCTTTGGGCGTTGGCGCGCACGCCTTGCTGGCGGCGGCGCGACCGAACGCTCGCCGCGGTCATCCTGGCTGCCCTCCTCCTCGTTTATTCCGGCCGCCTTCACGCCCAGGGCGCCGCCGAAGCCGATGCGGCGGCGGCGGCGCGCGCCTGCATCGCCGCCAAGCAGAAGGGGGGCGACCTTTGCAATGACGTCGGCGCCTGCCTCGCGGATTACCGCAAGCGCTTTCCCAATGGCGCCTCGCGCGCCGATCTCGATTCCACCGCGGGTCGCCTGACGCTCGGTTGCGCCTTCGCGCGCGACGAACAGTCGTTCGATGTGGCGAAATCCTGCGCCGCCGCCGCGTCTTCGGCCTGTGCGGCTCAGAGCTGCCTCGCGCAATACCGCCGCGATTTTCCCACGGGCCTTCACTCCAGCGAAGCCTTGCAGCTCGAAACAGCCCGGCTTCAGGACTGCGTGCGCGAAAGCGAGCGCGCGAAACCGAGGGCGGCCCCCTCGGCCACCCCGCTGGCCGACGGCGATTACCTGGGCGACGCCGCGCCTGCGCCCGCTTGCGGCGTCGTCCGGCAGCGCATCGACATTTCCGCCTGCGGGGGCCGCATTCAGTGGCGGCACAAGGCTCCGCTCGCCGCCAGTCTGCCGCCTGCGCCGGTTCAATGGGAGGGGGAAATCGACGCCTCGGGCGACTTGCGCGCATCGGTGCGGGGCAATGCGAGCTTTGTCGCGCACGGCCATGTCGGCGCGACGGAGCGGCGGATCGAGATGCGTTATCCCGATTGCGCCTCGGCCATCGGCGTCGCCATTACCGGGCAGCTCGCCTCCGGCTGCTCGCAGAAACCCCCATGATCCGCCGGAGACTGAAGATGCCAGCCCTGCCGAACATCGCCTTTCTCGCTCTCGGTCTGACGCTCGCCGCCGCGCCCGCGGCCGCGCAACCGGCCTCGACCTCGTTCTGTTTTGTCGACGGTTCGCAGATCAAGGCGGAACGGTTTGAAAGCCGGGGCGGCAATTTCCAGCTCTACGTGCCGGGCTCGGCGACGCCGCTGCAATATCCGGCGAGCAGCGTCTGCTCGGTCAATGTCGATCCGTGCATTTGCGGCGGGCGCACACCCGCAGGGGCGGCTGCGCCCGCGCAGCGCGCGGACGGCGTGGATCGTTTCGGCGTTTACGGCTCCAACACGATCGGCGAGCGCATGATGCCCATGCTGATCGAAGCCTTTGCGAAAAGGACTTATGGCGCCGATCCCGTGGTGAAGATCACCAATGCCGAGGAAAAAGAAATCACGCTCGTGCAGGGCGGCGCGACAAAGGCGATCATTGACTTTCAGGCGCATGGCTCGGCGACGGGACCGAGCGCGCTGCTGTCGGGCAAGGCGCAAATCGCCATGACCTCGCGGCCGATCAGCGCCGACGAGGCGGCGGCGCTCGACCAGAAATACCAGGTCGATATGTTTGCGCCGGACAACGAACACATTCTTTCGCTGGGGGCCGGCGCGGTGATCGTGAACGCCGCCAATCCGGTGGCGCAGCTCACGCTGGAGCAAAGCGCGCGGCTGTTCTCGGGCGCGATCGCCAACTGGCGCGAGGTCGGCGGCCCCGACCTGCCCGTGACGATTTATCGGCGCGACGACAAGTCCGGCACGTTCGACCTGATGAAGGCCAAGGTGCTCGACCCTTCTGGACAGCAGATCGCGCGCAGCGCCAAATCTTTTGAATCCAGCGAACTGCTGTCGAGCAATGTCGCGCGCGATCCCGGCGGGATCGGCTTTGTCGAGGCGCTTTACGCCGGCGATAACGTCACCGTGCGCATCGCCTCCGCCTGCGGCATTGTCAGCGCGCCCACCGCCTTCTCGACCAAGACGGAGGAATACCCCATTTCGCGGCGTCTGTTCGCCTATACGCTCGGGCGGCCGCAATCGCCGGTCGCCAGCGACCTTCTCCGATTTTCTCTGTCCGACGAGGCCAGCGCGCTCAAGGTCGAGGCCGGCTATGTCGGATCGGAGATAGAATTTCAGGATGCGGCCGAGCAGGACGCGCGCACGCAGGTCATCGTCAACACGCCCCGCGCATTCCTGGGCGCGAATGACGACGTCCCCGCCGATGCGACGAAATTCTTCGCCTCGGCCATGAGCAGCATGCGACGCGCCTCCGTCGAACTCCGCTTTCGCAGCAATGACGCCAACCTCGACACGCTGGCGCTGCGCGACGTCAAACGGCTCGGCCAATTCCTTTCCAGCGCCGAAATCGCGGAAAAGCCCTTCCTCGTGGTCGGTTTCGCCGACACGGACGGCGGCTGGGCCAAGAATCTGAAGCTGGCCAAGCGCCGCGCGCAGATCGTCGCCAACGCCCTGAAGAAGGCCAGCGGCCTCGGGGTCTCGGACGCCAATGTGCGGTCGCTGTCCTATATGGCGCCGGTCGCTTGCAACGACACCGAGGCCGGCAAGGCGAAGAACCGCCGCGTCGAAGTGTGGATCGGCCGGTGAGTTCAGGAACAGACAGCCGACGGCAACGCTTTCGGCCTTGGACCGCCCGTCGCCCAGTCCAGCAGTTCGACCGTATGCACGACGGGAATGGCGGTGGCGGAGGCGATCTGGACGATGCAGCCGATATTGCCGGCGGCGATGACCTGGGGCCGCAGGCTTTCCAGATGGGCCGCCTTGCGGTCGCGCAGGCGAACCGCGATGTCGGGCTGCAACAGATTATACGTTCCGGCGGAGCCGCAGCAGAGATGGCTTTCGGGAGGGACGAACACGGCGAAGCCGGCCTGCTGCAGCAGGTCGCGTGGCGCCTGCGTCACGCGGGCGCCGTGCTGGAGCGAACAGGCGCTGTGATAGGCGACGCGCGCTCCCGTCGGCGCGACCGGGTCTTGCAGGCCGATCTCGGCGAGAAATTCGGTGATGTCGCGCGCCAGCGCCGAGACGTTTTCCGCGTCGTTCTTCAGCTCGGGATCGTCGCGGAACATAAAACCGTAATCCTTGACCGTCACGCCGCAACCGGAGGCGTTGATGACGATGGCGTCGAGGCCGCCGCGCGCGATTTCGCGCGTCCAGGCGCGAATGTTTTTTCGCGCGAAGTCGAGGCCCTCGGACTGGCCGAGATGATGGTTGAGCGCGCCGCAGCAGCCGGCGCCCTGGGGCGTGATCACCTCGCAGCCATGCCGCGCCAGGATGCGCGCCGTCGCCGCATTGATCTGCGGCGACAGCACGGTCTGGGCGCAGCCGGTCAGCAGCGCGACGCGACGGCGTTTCGCGCCGCGCGGCTCCGGCGCGGCGGCGGCGTCTCGGGCGCGGCCGGCGGCCTTGGGCGCCATCGCCAGCGCCGCACGCGGAATTTTTGGCAGGAGGCGGGCTAAGGGCCGCGCCATCGCCGCGCCCAGCAGCGCCAGACGAAACAGCCGGGGGCGCGGCAGAACCAAGCCGAGCGCGCGGCGGTACAGGCGGTCAAGCCAGGGCCGACGATAGGTTTTCTCGATGTGATGCCGGGCGTGGTCGACCAGATGCATATAATGGACGCCCGACGGGCAGGTGGTCATGCACGACAGGCACGACAGGCAGCGGTCGATGTGCTTGACCACCTCCGGTTCGGCGGGGCGGCCGTTTTCCAGCATGTCCTTGATCAAGTAGATGCGGCCGCGCGGGCTGTCGAGCTCGTCGCCGAGCAGCACATAGGTGGGACAGGTCGCCGTGCAGAAGCCGCAATGGACGCAGGCGCGCAGAATCTGCTCGGACGAGGCGACGTCGGGATCGGCCAGTTGAGTCAGCGAGAAACTGGTCTGCATGTCACACGCCCTCTCGCATCCGTCCGGGATTGAACAAGCCAAGCGGATCGAAACCGGCTTTCACGCGCGCTTCCAGCGCCGCAAGCGCCGGTTCGACGGGTTGGAACACCTCGACGCTGGCCCGCGCCGTTTCGGGCGCGACCACCAGCGTGGCGTGGCCCTGCCCGTCCAGCGCGCCGCGCACCACAGCCGCGCCGCAGTCCGGCCCGGCCTCGGCCGGGTCCAGGCTCAACCAGACGAGGCCGCCGCCCCATTCATAAAACGCCTCGGCGCCGGGAAGTTTTTCCCGAACCGCGGCCACGATCGCCGCCGCGCGGCTCGGCGTCGGGCAGGCGCGCCAGACCAGGGGCGCGCCATCTGGCAGCAGCGCCCGCACTTCGGCGACCTCCCGCCAGAAAAGCGCTGACGCCTCGGCCTCCAGCCGAACGCCGCCGCCAAATAGTTTTTCTGTTTCCGCCGCCCGATAAGCGACCGAAGGCGCGGGGCCTTCGAGCCGCAGCGCGGTCAGCGGCCCCTCGGCGGCGAGGTGGGCGCGTCGCGCGGAAAGCTCCGGCAGATGCGCGGCGGCGGAGATTTCGTGCGGCGTGTTGAGGGCGCGGGCCATCACGTCGAACGCCTTGGCGTCGGAGAGGCCGGGCAGCAGCAGCGTGCATTGCGTCTCCGGGCGCGGCGCGACTTTTAGCGTGACCTCGGTCAGGATCGCCAGGGCGCCGAAGGAACCGACCATCAATTTGCTCAGGTCGAAGCCCGTGACGTTCTTCACCACCTTGCCGCCGGCCTTGAACATTTCGCCGCGTCCGTTGACGGCGGAGAAGCCCAGGATGAAGTCGCGCGCGGCGCCGGCGCGCAGGCGGCGCGGACCCGACAGATTGCACGCCAGCACGCCCCCGAGCGTGGGCGTTCCGGCGCCGCCCAAGAGATTCAGCCATTGCGGCGGCTCGAAAGCGAGCATCTGGCCTTCGGCGCGCAGCGCCTCATCAATGTCGGCCAGCGGCGCGCCGGGCCGCGCGGTCAGCACCAGTTCGCGTGGCTCGTAGCTGACGAGGCCGGCGAGCTTGGACAGGTTCAGTTGCTGCGCGGCGCGGACGGGCCGGCCGAACGCCCGCTTGCTGCCGCCCGCCACGATTTCCAATGTGTGGTTTTCGGCGCCGGCGTGGCGGACGATTTCCGCGATCTCGCGCGCGTCATGGGGGCGATGCAGCGTCACGGCGCGCCTCAAAATCGCGGCAGATCGGGATGGGGCAAGGCGCCGCCGCGCACATGCATCCGGCCGAGTTCGGCGCAGCGGCACAATCTTGGAAACACCTTTCCCGGATTGAGCAAATTCGCCTCGTCGAAGGCGCATTTCAGCCGCTGCTGCTGGGCGAGATCGATCTCGTCGAACATCACGTCCATCAGGTCGCGCTTTTCGACGCCGACGCCATGCTCGCCGGTGAGCACGCCGCCCACTTCGACGCAGAGCCGAAGAATGTCGTCGCCAAATCGTTCGGCGCGCTCGAGTTCCCCGGGCTTGTTGGCGTCATAAAGGATCAGGGGATGCAGATTGCCGTCGCCGGCATGGAACACATTGGCGACGCGCAATCCATATTTCGCTTCCAGTTGTTTCATGCGCAGCAGGACCGCGCCGATCTCCTTGCGCGGTATGGTTCCGTCCATGCACAGATAGTCCGGCGAGAGGCGGCCGACAGCCGGAAAAGCGGCCTTGCGCCCCGCCCAGAACAGCAGGCGCTCCTGTTCGCTCTGGCTGGCGCGGCAACTGGCGGCGCCATGGTCGGCGGCGATCTTTTCCACGCGGGCGACGAGATGATCGACCTCGGCGGCGCAGCCGTCGAGTTCGACGATCAGCAGCGCCTCGGCGCCGAGCGGATAGCCGGCGTGGACGAACGCCTCGGCGGCTTCGATCGCGAGCTTGTCCATGATTTCCATGCCGCCCGGAATGATCCCCGAACCGATCACGGCGGCGACGCAATCGGCGGCGCCGCGCACGCTCGGAAAGCCGATCAACAGAGCGCGCGCGCCGGGCGGCGTGGGCAGGACGCGCACCGTGACCGCCGTGACCACGCCAAGCAAGCCCTCCGACCCGACCAGCACGCCCAGCAGGTCGAGCGCGCCGGAATCGAAATGCTTGCCGCCGAGACGGATCACTTCGCCGTCGATGGTGACGAATTCGACTTCGATCACATTATTGGTGGTGAGGCCATATTTCAGGCAATGGACCCCGCCGGAGTTCTCGGCGACATTGCCGCCAATGCTGCAGGCGATCTGGCTCGAAGGGTCGGGCGCGTAATAGAGGCCGTGGCCCTGCACGGCGTGGGAAATGGCCAGATTGGTGACGCCGGGCTGGGCGACCACGCAACGGTCGGCGACGTCGATCTCCACAATGCGATTGAACTTGCTCATGCCCAGCAGCACGCCGTCGGCGAGCGGCAGGGCGCCGCCCGACAGCGAGGTTCCGGCGCCGCGCGGCACGACGCGGATCGCATTGGCTTTGCAATAACGCAGGATCTCGACGACTTGCGCGGTCGTCTCCGGCAGAACGACGACCATCGGGGTTTGCCGGTAGGCGGTCAGCGCGTCGCACTCGTAAGCGCGTCGCTCGCGTTCGCCGTCGATCACGCCTTCGCCGGGCGCGATTTTTCGCAACGCCGCGATGATCTCAGCGCGACGCGCGAGCACGGCCCGATCGGGTTCGGGCATCGCCAGCATGTTTCCCCCCGCCGCCGCTGTTGGTCGCGGCCGTTTGCGGAATCGTAACCGATATTCCCCGAGGCGATAAGCTTGCTGGCGGCAAATTGGTTCCGCCCGAGCTTGCTTTTATGTGCTCCTGCGCCGACGCGAGACCGGGATGGGCCTCCCTGTTCGGCGCCGATCATGTTGCGGCGCGGCGCCGATGGGAACTGAATCAAGCCCGTCACGTTTCAGGTCCGATCGCCAAATTTGAGCTGCTTGAGGCCGCCGCCATGATGACACGCGAGGTTGAACCCATTTTGCGGGCGTACGAGCGAATCTGCCCGGCCTGCAAACGCTTGCCGTTGTCGTTGCACTTCGCGCGCTGCCGGGCGAGCGGCTCGCTTGGGTTCGTCCGCAACGCCCATGAAAACATCTATGCCCGCGACAACGATCCAGACCGGCCGACAGGCCGGGGGATGGTCACGAAGTCAGGGACGACATAATTCGGCGCGTCGCGCCTTTCACAGCGGCTTCCAGAATCGCCCGACCGATCGGACCCGAAGCCGCGGGATCGCCCCGCGCTCGGACCCGATCAAGCGCCTGAGCGGATTACTTCACCTCGATCTCGATCACGTCCGAAGTCACCGGAGGATCGTGGGGAATGTGGTTGCCGTCGCCAAGGATCAGCTGCAGTTTATGCCGGCCGGGCGGCAATTCCAGCCGGGTCTCGGTCTGCCCGCCGCCGAAATGCTTGATCTGAGCGCTGGCGGGCAGCGGTTGATCGAGTTCGTCGCCTTTTGGCGTCTCAGTGTCGATCAACAGGTGATGATGGCCCACGCCCGTCTTGTCCACGCCCGCCGGCGCCACGCCCGCGCCGACCAATCCAAACTTCACCTCGAAAGTCTTGTCGACGACGGCGCCATTGGCCGGCGCAATGAAATAGACCCGCGCGGCGCTTGGCCAGTACGGCTCGGCGCGCAACCCATGGACGGAAACGGCAAGCGCCGCGGCGGAGATCAACGACGCGAAAATTCTGTGCATGGCTTTCTCCCATAAAATGACATTTGGCGGCGCGCGCCGGCCGGCGAGCTCAACCGGCGCGATCGCCGGATAACGCGCAGCCCGCGCTTGCGTTCCCCGCCCCGCCCTCGTCCGGGCGCGGATTGGGACGCCGGGGCGCGTCAGCCCGTCGGGCCGGCAAGCTTTCGATCGCATGATGAGCTTGGCCGATTCGCCAGAATCGGTGCAGATACGCTTTGGCGAACTTCTCCGGGCCGTGGCGGGTTTGCCTGACGTTTGGCGCGTGCAAACGCGGCCTGGTGGCGAGCTGGAGCCATGCGAGATCAACTTGTGCGCCAAGCGCGCATCACGGAGCATCAGCCTGTAAGAGGGGCGGCGTGAGCGGCGCCAAGACGGCGCTCGCGCGCCTTGGCGAACGCGCGCGTTCGAAGCGCGAGGCCGAATTTGCTCGCCTGTTCAACGTGCTGGCGTCGGAGCGTGGAATCGTCGTCCATAAAGGGGCGACCTACGGTCCCGATGCGCGCCACCGTCTCGACGTCTATCAAGCGGACCCGCGCCGCAACCGGAATGCGCGCGTGCTTTTCGTTTATGGCGGCGGCTGGCGCGACGGCGCCCGCGAGATTTACCGTTTCGTGGGAACCGCGCTGGCCGCGCAGGGCCTCACCACAATCATTCCCGACTATCGGCTCTACCCCTCGGCCCGCTTTCCCGATTTCATGGAGGACGCCGCGCGCGCCTACGGTTGGGCGCACGCGCATCGCCTCGCAGACGGCCCTAAGCCGGTCGTGCTGATGGGACATTCGGCGGGCGCCCATATCGCCGCGCTGCTGGCGCTCGATCCGACGTACCGTATGCAATTCGCTCCGGACGCGCCGCCGCCGGCGGGTCTTGTGGGTCTGGCCGGGCCTTACGCCTTCGATCCGACGACATGGAGTTCGACCCGCGACATTTTTGCTCCGGCCGCCGGCCATCCCGACCGGGCGCGCCCGGTCGCCCATGCGCGGGCCGACGCTCCGCCAAGCCTGCTGCTTTACGGCCGCGCCGACGATACGGTGGGGCGCTTCAACGGCCAGGATTTCGCCGGCGCCCTGAGCAAGGCGGGCGCGACCGCCCGCTTGATCGAATATGGCGGCGTCGGCCATGTCGGGCTGGTCGTCGCAATCGGACGCGGGGTGCGCTGGCGCGCGCCGGTCTTGCGAGACGTTCTGGACTTTATTGATGGTCTGGCGCGGGACGCGTGCGAGCGGACGGCGTCTCCTTCCGAGGAAACGCCGGGAATGGAGTCCTCCTCCACCTCCTTCTGACGTCATACAAGACGCCGTATCGAAAGAAATCGCCTTCTCCTGACGCGCGTCACACTCGCCATTCCCAGTTTGCCGGGCTATAGGTCGCGACGAAATCTAAACGTCTGATCTCAAAGAAAGAGTCACCCGGCCGGATGTCACAGGACAGATTCACGCACACAATATTCCGCCTGTCGGAACTGCTGATGGATGGCGTTTTCATGCGCGTTATTCCCACATTTGAACGCAAGACGGGATTCAACGCGCTTTATGGCGCCATCGTCCTCTATGGGGCGCATTTTATCGCCATGATCCTTTACGCGTTTTCCGGCTTGTCGACGCTGGAAGCCGACGCGCTGCTGTTCAACCAGTCGCCGACGCTCGGCCTGGTGTCCGTGGCCTCGGATCTCGGCGTGTTCGGCTTGGGACTGACGATCGCCTATGGGTGCCATCGCATCGCCATGGGGTGCATTCACGCCTGCCGCAGGCGGATCGCCAGCGTCGGCGCGGGCCGACAGGCCGGGACTTTGCGCTACGACGCCAAACTTTTGCGCGCGCGCGTCGTGACGCTCAGAGCCGCGGTGGTTCTGACGGCGCTGGGCATGGTCAATCACACGCTGTTCGCCTCGCATGCGCCCGGCGTCGCGGATCAGACTTTCCTCAACGATCCCTTGAGCTTCATGATCGCCAGTTTGCTGCTGTGCGCGCTCGCGCTGCATATTCATTGCGCCTCCGCCAATCCGCCTCCTCGGACGCGCAATATTCGACATGCCGCCTTGTCTCACGCCTTCCGTTAAGAGACCCGGCGCTTCGGCGCCGGTTCCGCCGTGGTGGAAAACGCTGTAAGCTTCCCCCTGAACCAGCCAAGGGATCGCCTTCCATGACGAAACGCCAGGAACCGGGATAACGCCCGTTTCCCGCCCGGCCACGACATTGGCGGTGACGCGCGGCGCGCAGCGGCTGCTGCGGGCGGCGGGCCGCGCCAGCCTGACCGAGGTTCCCTTGCCCAGCGGTCGCCGCGCCGACCTGATGGCCCTGGGCGCCGATGGCGAAATCTGGATTGTCGAGATCAAGTCTTCCGTCGAAGATTTTCAGGCGGACAAAAAGTGGTCCGACTATCGGGCGCATTGCGACAAGCTGTTCTTCGCGGTGGACCTGACCATGCCGCAGGAACGCCTGCCGGCGGATGCGGGACTCATCGTCGCCGACGCCTTCGGCGGGGCGATCCTGCGCGACGCCCCGCTGCACCGCCTCGCCGGCGCGACGCGGCGAAGCCTCTTGCTGCGCTTCGCGCGCATCGGCGCGGACCGGCTGCATCTGGCGACCGATCCCGATGCGGGCGCCGCCCTGCCGTGCGGATGATCGGGCGCGGTCAGCGACTGGCCGCGAAGGCCTGCGCAACGTCCCAAAGGAGATCGTCGGGGTCTTCGGTTCCGATGGAGAAGCGGATCTGTTCCGGCTTGACGCCGGCCAGCCTTTGCTCGGCCTCGGTCAATTGGCCATGGGTGACGGTGGCGGGATGCACCACCAGCGATTTGGAATCCCCGACATTGGCCAGGAACGAGAAAATCTTCAGCGCTTCGATGAATTTTTTCGCGCGCTCAAACCCGCCGTTGATGCCGAACGTCAGGATCGCGCCCGGCCCTTTCGGCAGATATTTTTGCGCCAGGGCGTGATAGGGACTGCTTTTGAGGCCGGGGTAATTGACCCAATCCACATCGGGGCTGGCTTGCAAAAATTCGGCGATGCGCTGGGTGGTTTCAACCTGCCGCCGCAGCCGCAGCGACAGGGTCTCCAGCCCCTGCAGGAACAGGAAGGCGTTGAACGGGCTGAGGCAGGCGCCGATGTCGCGCAGGTAATGCAGGCGCGCCTTCACGATGAACGCTTGATTACCCCATTTCTCCCAATGGATGAAATTGCTGTAGGCCGGGTCGGGCGTGGTGAAATCCGGGAATTTGCCATTGCCCCAGTTGAAATTGCCGCCGTCGACGATCAATCCGCCAATGCTCGTGCCATGGCCGCCGATATATTTGGTCGCCGAGTGGACCGAAATGTTGGCGCCATAGTTGAACGGCAGGAACAGATAGGGCGTGCCAAACGTGTTGTCGACGATCAGGGGAATGCCATGGTCCCCGGCGATGCGCCCCACCGCCTCGAAGTCGATGATGTTGATGTCGGGATTGCCGATGGTTTCGACGAAGATCGCCTTGGTGCGCTCGGTCAGCGCGCGGCGAAAATTTTCGGGGTCGATCGGATCGACCAGGGTCGTCTTGACGCCGTGCTTGGGCAGAGTGTTGACGAACAGGTTGAAGCTGCCGCCATAAAGCGTCTTGGCCGCGACGATCTCGTCGCCGGCATGGGTGATGTTCAAGATTGTGGTGGCTGTGGCGGCGGAGCCGGAGGCGAGCGCCAGCGCGCCGCTGCCGCCTTCGAGCGCCGCGATGCGGTTTTCCAGCACTTCATTGGTCGGGTTGATGATGCGGGTATAGTCGTAGCCCGCCTCCTCCGCCGAACTGATCCCCTTGGCCTGGGCGAAATCCTTGAAGATAAAGGATGTGGTCTGGTAGATCGGAACCGCCCGCGCGCCCGTGGCCGGGTCCGGCGTTTGCCCCGCGTGCAGTTGCAGGGTGTCGAAGCTGAGTTGACGTTGGCTCATGATGAGTCTCAGGCGAAATAGGTTTCGGGGTCGATCCGGTAGGGATCGAGCGACTCGTCCACCGGGATTTGCAGGGCGCTGTTGAACAGGTTGTTGACGATCATCAGCCCGCCGAACACGGTGAGTTCGACGATCTGCGCCGGCGTGAAATGCGCGGCCAGCCGGGCGTAGAGCGCGTCCGACACTCGGTTGGCGTCCTTGGCCAGTTGCCGGCCGAAATCGACCACGGCCTGCTCGCGTTCGTCGAGTTTCAGATCGTTCGGGTCCTCGCCCCATTGCACGATCTCGCGCTTCATGAAGGTGGCGCAGAGTTCGCAGGCGTTCTGCCGCGAAATGGCGTCGCAGAACAGGATCGCGAGGCGCTCGCCGAGAAACGGCTTCACCCGCGCGAACAGGTCATACCATTTCAACACGGCGTCGAGCGCGACCGGCGAATGCAGCAGCGCCGCCTTCATGTTGGTGACGGCGTGGGCTTTCGCCAGCTTGTCATAGTCGGCGCGTTGCGCCGGCGTGGCGTTTTCCGGGATGATCGGGGGAATGCGGGTCATGTGAGAAATTCCATTCATGCGAAAAGGCTGTCGATGGCTTCGGCGACGGCGTCGGCGACGAAGTCGATCTGCTGTTCGCTGCTGATCAAGGGAGGGGCGAGACAGATGATGTCCGGCAGGACGCGGGTGCAAAGCCCGCGTTTCATCAGCTCCGCGCGCAATTTGCCGGCGACGTCGGCCGAGGCGGGAAACGGCGTTTTGCTGGCGCGGTCGGCGACCAGTTCGACGCCGGCCAGCAGACCGAGTCCCCGGATGTCGCCGACATGGCGATGGTCCGACAGATTGGACTTCAGCCGGCCCAGCAGCCGCTCCCCCAGACTTTTCGCTCGCGCGACCAGGTCGTCGCGCCGCATCAGCCGCAGCGTGGCCAGCGCGACGGCGCAGGCGACGGGATGGGCTGCGTTGGTGTAGCCGTGCCACCAGCGTTGCGCCGGCGGCGCCTCGTCCAGCACCTGCTTGATGCGGGCGGAGACGCCAATGCCGCCGAGCGGGAAATAGCCGCTGGTGATTCCCTTGGCGAATTGGACGATGTCCGGCTCCACCCCCCAATGCTCCAGCCCGAACCAGCGCCCGCTGCGCCCGAATCCGGTGATGACGTCGTCGCTGATCAGCAAGACGTCATGCCGGTCGCAGATTTTTCGGATGCGACGGAAGTAATCGTTCTGGGGAACGATGACCCCCCCTCCCCCGCCCTGCACCGGCTCCGCGATGAAGGCGGCGACGGTGCCGGCGCCCTCGCGCAGGATCGCCTCCTCAAGCGCGTCGGCCGCCGCCTCGCCCTGACTGCGGCCATCGTCGGGAACGGGGAAGCGGTAGGGATCGGGCGAGCCGATATGCAGAAAACCCGGCAGACGCGGACCAAAGGGTTGCGAAAATTCCTCGACCCCGGTGGCGCTGGACGCCCCCATGGTCGAGCCGTGATAGGACAAGGCGCGGGCGATGATCTTGCTCTTGCCCGGCTTGCCCTGCGCCCGCCAGAAATAGCGGGCGGTGCGGATCGAACTGTCGGTGGCCTCGCTGCCGCCGCTGGTGAAATAGAACGCCTGGATTGCGGGATAGACCACCTCGGCCAGACGCTCCGCCAGTTCGATGGCGGGGCGGTGCGTCGCCCCGGCATAGCAGGTCGCATAGGCCAGCGTGCGCATTTGCGCGGCGGCGGCTTCGACCAGTTCGGTCTGTCCATGGCCGAGATGGACGTTCCACATGCTGCTCAGGCCATCGAAATAGCGGCGGCCCCGATGGTCGATCAGGTACGGCCCCTCCCCTGCCGCCCACAGCGTGGGGTCGCGGTGGTCGCTGGGGTGATGCTGGGGGTGAAGCAGGCGGAGGCGGTCGGCCTCCACCCAATCGGCGCGCCCGCCCAGGGGCTTCGGATGCTGGTTCATTCGGCGGGCTGGGCCTTGGGCAGATCGGAGGACGCCTCAAGCTCCCGCTCGATCCGCGCCAGCGTTTCCGGCCGCCGATGGCGGAGGAAGTTGAAGTAGAACGCGCCCAGCCACAGCAGTCCGACGAAGACATAAGGCAGCAGGTTCAGCGGGTAATCCGGGACCGGATAGAGCACGCCGACGAAGGGAATGCCGACCAGCACGACGGAGACCGCGGACAAAACGACATGCCGCGCCTTAAGTTCGCCGCGGCGCTTCAGGAACAGCGGGGCGCCGATCGAAACCAGCAGATAGGCCGTCAGGAAGCCGAAAGTGGAGATCGAGCCGAGATAGCCATAGACGTCCATCAGCTTGACGCCCAGGGCGGCCAGCGGCGCGAATAGCACGATCACGAGCAGGGCCGAAATGGCGATGGCGATGTGCGGCGTGGCGTGGGCCTCATGGGCGTCGCCGGCCTTGGTGTAGAGGACGCCCTGGCGCGACAAAGCGTAGATGATGCGGGCGCTGGCGTTGACGCAGCCGAGCACCGAGGCGAAGAAGCTGGCGATCACGCCGACGGCGATCACCGGGCCGAGAAAGCCGAGGCCGATGCTGTCGGCGATGAAGGACAGCGGCGCGTCGGATTTGTCGAGCGGCGTGGCCGCGCCCTGGAATCCTGCGACCAGCCCATAAGTGGTGGCGACCAGGAACACGCCCAGCGCCAGCACGGTGGCGATCACCGCGCGGGGAATGACGCGCAGCGGCTGCTTGGCCTCGTGGCCGAGGACGGCGGCGCTTTCAAAGCCGGTGAAGCTGAAGAAGGCGAGCACCAGGCCGAGTTGCAGGCTGTTGAGCGTCACGCCTTCCAACGCCAGTTGCGGCTTGTCGACGGCCGCGCCGTGCTTGATGAACAGGACGGCGAGAATGGCGAGGATCGCGGCGACGGTGACGCCCTCCAGCGACAGCGACAGCCGCGTCGAAAGTTTGATGCTGCGCCAGGCGATGGCCCAGGCCAGGGCGACAAAGCCGAGCGCCAGGATGAGGGACGGAATCACGTCGTCGAACGCGCCGAAAGCCAGATGCAGCAGCACCAGGGCGTAATTGACCGCGCCCGACAGCACCGCGCCGGCGCAGAACAGATAGGCGATCAACAGCGACCAGCCGGCCACGCTGCCCCAGAAGGCGCCGAGGCTCTGGCCCACGAAGGAATAAAGCGCGCCGGGCGAGGCCGACCTTTTGGCGAAGACATTGATGTTGAGCGACAGGAACAGAATGGCCACGGTGGCGAACACATAGGCCAGCCATGCGCCATTGCCGGCGCTGGCGAAAACCAGCGAGGCGACGATGGCGGGCGTCGCCGTCGGCGAAACCACGCCAATGGCCTGGGCGACCACATCGGTGAAGGACAGGTGGTTCCGTCTCAGGGATCCGTGGGATTGAATGGGGGACGACGTCATGCGTCTGCTCCTCATGCGTGAGCGCAGCGAAAAGGGCGAAAATGCCTTGGAGGGTCGGCCCGGCGGGTCACAGGCCTTGCGGCGATGGCGTCAGGCCATCGCCTTGCTACACGGATCGGCTGACCCTTTGACGGCGGTCAGAAACAGAGCGAAGCCGGCAAAGCCGGTGACCTCGTTCCATCCCGTTTCGACACGCATGACCATCAGGCCGCTCCGAATTCCGCGCTCATGATTGGACAATGCGGTTTTATAGTCAACAAAATTTATAGAATTATAGTATTATTGATCGCGCCGGGCGTGTCGTCTCCGGCATCGAGGGCGCGACGCCCGCGTGCGACGTCGCCGGGGCCGTCGCATCCTGCGCCGCCAAATCCACCGCGCGGGTGAAAAACTTCGGCGTGGGCGGATCTCCGATGTAGATCACGCCGACATCGGGCATCTCGTTGGAAAACGTGTCGGCGATGCGCGCCAGCGAGGTCGGATCGAATGAGGCGAGCGCGCGATGGATGACCAGCCAGCGCGGTTTGACCAGCAGCGTGCGCGCCATGGCGACGCGCTGCTTTTCATCGTCGGACAGCCGGCGATCCCAGCGGTCTTCGACATCGATGGCGTGGGCGAAACGCTCCAGGCCGACGGCGGTGAGCGCCGCGCGCAGCGTTTGATCGTCATAGGCGTTCGGCGGGTGCGGAAAGGTCAGGGAAAGCCGCAACCGACCCGGCGCCACTGAGCCCGTCCGCGACATGAACACGATCGACTGCCGGTGCGGCCGCGCAATATGGCCGCCGCCCCATGGCCACAGGCCGGCGATGGCGAGGAAGAGCGCGCGTTCGCTTTCGGCGTCGCCGGTGATTGCGACGCGGTCGCCGGCCTGCACCACCAGATGGCGGTCGCCCAGCTGTTTCCGCCCGCCGGCCGTCGCGATCCACAGATCGGTCAGGACGAATGAGTCTTCGTGCCCGCCCTCGACCTCGATGCGGCTGGCCTCCCCGACCGTCTGGAGACGCGTCAGCACGCCGTGAAATCCGACCACGCGCGACAAGGTCGCGCGCCAGTCGGCGATGGCGGAGAAATTGTTGACGAACCAGCCCAGGGCGCCTTGGACCTGGTTGAACGCCCCGACGATCATCATCAGCTTGCCGAACGTCATGTCGCCGCGGAAATAGCCGGGCGAGGCGATCAGAATCGGCGCCACAATGGCGAACCAGCCGACGCCCGCCGTGACCCAGGTCAGCCCGGTGGTGGCGAAGGCGATCCGTTTCATCACCGCGACCACCTGGGCGAACAGCTTTTTCAGCGCGCCCGCGGCCTCGGATTCCGCCCCGTTGATGGTGATGTTCTCGATTTCCTCGCTGACGCGCACCAGCGCGGAGCGCAGCTTGGCCTCCTCGGAATATCTGTTCTCGTTCAATCGGATCAGCGGGCGGCCGACGCGCCAGCTCAATAGCGCCGCCAGCCCCGAATACAGCAGCGCGCACCACAGCATATAGCCCGGCGCGGCGAAGACGCGGTCGCCCATCGCCAGGGTGAGGCTGCCGGACAGAGTCCACAGCACGCCCGCGAAGGTCAGCAGCAGCAGGGTGGATTGCAGCAGCCCGACGCCGAGATCGGTGGTCAGTTCGGCAAGGTGGCGCACGTCCTCATGAATGCGCTGGTCGGGATTTTCGCCGACCTCCCCCGCTTGCGACAATCGCACCGCGATCAACGGCGCCAGCCATTGCGACAGCAGGCGGTCGGCGACGGCGCAGCGCAAGGCGATTTTGGTGTGCTGCGCCAGCCAGGCTTGCGCGACATTGAGAACCAGCATGAAGCCGGCGATCCTGGCGAAGACGACAAGCTGGTCGACGAACAGGCCGGCGTCCTTGCGGGCGAGCGCGTCGTAAAACGGCTGATTCCAGGCGTTGAGGATAATTTGCGCATAGGCGGTGGCGACCACGACCGCGACCAGCGCGCCCAGCAGCGCGAAGATTTTCGCGCGCGCGTCGGACTCGCCGATCACCGCAAGCAATTGCGCCATTTGCCGCGGCAGTGTGCTTCCCGTCTGATTTTCCGCCGCCATCATAACCCGCGCAATTCGGCGCGGCAGGCTTCCTCGAAGGGGCGTAGAAGATCCAGCTCGTCCGGATTGTCGGGCCGCGTGTCAAAATCCAGGCAGGGATCGTAGTAAGTGGCGATAATCTTTTCCATGGCTTGCTCCGCCGCCGCCAAAGTCCGGGCGGAGGCGAACAGACGCAGCTTGCCCAGCGCGGCATAGACCGGCATGATTTTCTTCGGCTCTTTCAGCGTCGTCTCCAGCAAGGCGTCCGCCAGAACGATGGACGCCTGTTCGATGAATTCGACATAGAGCCGCTCAAGCCGCGCCTGCTCGTTGGAGCGTTCCTTCGCCGTCGCCTGATAGCGCTGCGTCAGCCAGGTGGTGAGGATCGACGCGAAGGCGCCGATCGCCGAGCCAAGCAGCGCGGAAACCGCCGTGAGCCATGCAGTATCCAAGGTCCGTCTCCTGGCGTTTCGATCAGTAGGCGATTTCGCCGTTGCGCAGCTTGCTCATTTCCGCCAGCGGGATCGCCTCGGGCGAGGGCGCGCGCCCGGGCTCGATCAGCGCAGGCGGAGCCACGGGCGCCGGCGCCGACAGGTTCCGCGACGCCGCGCCGGCGGCGGCGGAGAAAATGGATCGCTCGGACTGGTCCCGCCCCGCCACCTGCCGCGCGAGCTGGCGAACGATTTCGGGGCTGTCGGCGAAGTCGCTATGGCCCAGCGGGTCCGCAGAATCGATGGCGCTGGTGTCGATCACCGAAATGTTGAGGCTGGCCAGCATGGCGCGGTAGGGGGTGAGGTCGACGCCGCCGACGCGTTCGACGCCGCCCGACAGCCAGCGCGACAGGTCGAGCGCCTTGTCGTGATTGGAGGCGATCAGCGTGAAATGCGGCCGTCGCGGCCCCATCTCCAGCCATTGCCGTCGGAACACATCGACGTCGATGTCGGGCGAGGCGAGAATGACGTTGCGGATATTGGCGGGAACGCCGTTCTTCTTCAAGGCGACCGCCCGCAAGGCTTCGACCGTGAGCCAGCCGCCCATGGAATGGGCGATGATGGTGACATCGGCGACATCCGGGCCTTCGGACGCCTGCAAGATCAAGGTTTCCAACGCCTTGCGCGAATAATTCGCGCTCTCTTTGTCATAGAGATAATCGAACACGCCGCCGCGCGACGGCCAGGAGAACAGCACCGGCGCCGCCGCGATGTCGCCGTCGCGGACAATTTGCGCCAGCCGCAACGCGGCGTCCCTGTGCGAGGTGTTGAACCCATGCACATAGAGCAGCACGCGCCGCTTGGTCGCGCTGTGGCGCACAACCCAGGCGCGGATGTCGCGCTCGGACTGGAATTTCGTTGAGTCGATCCGCGTGAGAGTCTGCTGGGGATCGGGCTGCGGCGGCGTCGTGACGACAACCTGGTCGAACGAGATCGCGCCGCCGCGTTCGCCGGAATACAGCTCGCCGGGCTCGCTGGACGGGCGGCGCGTCGTCGCCGCCAGCATTTCGACGCGGCGGTTCTGGGAAATTGGGCTGGCCGGCGCGACATCGCGCGGCGCGCCGGCGCAGCCCGCGAGCAGCAGCGCCAGCGCGATGCCAAGGCTGAAAGGGGTGCGGCGCCGGAAGGTCGCGCAGGAAATAAACGACATCGGGTCTCCCCTTTTTTGATCGCCTGCGATCTCGGGCTTGCCATCTTGAGCGTAACGTCTTATTTCATTGACTGACTCGTAAGTCAATAACAGCGGGTTCATGGGGGCGCGCATGGCGGGCATTCGATCCAAGCAAAAAGCCGAGCGGCCGGAACAAATTCTCGACGCCGCCTTCGATGAATTCGTGGCGACGGGCTATGGCGCCGCCCGCCTTGAAGATATTGGCAAGCGCATCGGGGTGACCAAGGGAACGATATACTTTTATTATGGGAGTAAAGAGAATCTCTTCAAAACATTGATTACAAGTTTAAGCGCGCCGCTGGCGACAGAATTTCATGAAAAAGAATGGGAATGGAGCGACGATATCGCAAAAGATATCGATTACATCATTTCCAGACTTTACAAATTCATTTTCGAGAATCCGAAGTTCCGCGAGCTGCTTCGCCTGTTGGTGTCGGAGGCCGACCGTTTCCCTGAATTCGTCGATGACAATTTCGCCGAATTCGCCGACCCCATCATGACCAGCCTCAGCAAGAGATTCGACCTCGCCGTAGCGGCGGGCGAGATCGAGCCGGCCAACACTTATGAACTCGCCCGGTTCGTGGTCGCGCCCGCCGTGTTTCTCAACATCACCTCCCTTTTGTTCGGAAACCGCAGGGCGATCGATTGCGACGCGTTCATCTCGACGCATCGGAAGGTCATGCTGCGCGGACTTCTCAAGCCGCGCGCCGGCGGCCGGGGCGCATGACAATGGCCGCGCGGCCCCTCCCCCCGAAACGGCTGTGGCGCGCCACAGCCTCCAGCGGCGATCCCCGCCTCGCCATCGACGGCGCCTATGGCGCGGCCTGGACAGCCGAGGCGAACCAACATGCCTGGCTGGAAATCGACCTGGGCGAGACCGCGACGCTCGCGGGGCTGGAAATCTATTGGGGCGGCCATGCGATGCAGAGCTATCGCGTCGCCGCTTCGTCGGATGCGGCGACATGGTTCCCCCTGTGCGGCCTCCGCCATGGCGAAGGCGGTCTGGATCTGTTCGGCTTCGCCCCGACCGACATTCGCCTGTTGCGCGTGATCAGCGACGATCCGCCCGGCGCGCGTGGCCCGGCCATCGTCCAGGTCAACCTGTTTGCGCCGGGGGAGGCGGCCTCGACGCGCGAACCGGGCCTGATCCGGGCGCTGAGCGGCGCGCCGTTCCGGTTGGCGACCGGCGCCAGCCTCACCGTGGATTTCGGCTATTCCCGCGCCCCGCTCGGCGCATTGATCGAATGGGGCGAGGATTTCGGAACGGTGTTTTCCGTGGCCCTGTCGGACGATGGCGCCGCCTTCCGCGAGGTCGGCCGCATCACGACCGGCGACGGCGGCCTCGACAGTTTTTGGTGGCGTTCGACCACCAGCCGCTATCTGCGCCTGACCCTGCATGAAGCGCGTTCAGCCGCTGGCGCCACGGTAACTGAGTTCAAGCTGCGTCTCCAGAACAAGGACCGTATGCCGATTGGCGATCTCGAACGCGCCGCCCGCCGCGCCCGGCCCGAGCTCTATCCGCAGACGCTGCTGGGGCGTCAGGTTTACTGGACCGCGCTCGGGGAATGCGGCCGCGGCGATCAGGCGCTGATCGACGAATATGGCGCCGTCGAACCCCGCCCCGGCGCGCCGCAGATCGCCGCCCTGCTCCGCTGCGCCGGCGCATTGCGCGGCGCGCCCGGCGCCGAGCGCCTGACGCAAACCCTGGACGCGGGTTCGCTGCCCATCGCCAGCGTCGTCTGGCGCGCGCAAGGCCTCGAATGCGGCGTCACGGCTTTCGCCGACGCGGGCCAGGTTTTCTGCGAATATCGCGTGTCCAATATGGGCGCGGCGGCGCAATCGGGCGGGTTGGCGCTGGCTGTGCGGCCGGTTCAGATCAACCCCTATTGGCAGCATGGCGGCCACGCCGCGATCATGTCCATGGCTCTCAAGGGGCGCCGCCTCTGGGTGAACGGCGCGATCTACGCCGAATTTTCGCGCGCGCCAAATTATTGCGCCATCGCCGAGTTCGATGGGGGCGATGTGGTCTGGCTGATTGAAAACCTACCGCTCCAGACTCCCTATGCGTTGGAGAGCGCCTCCGGCCTGCTTAGCGCCGCCTGCGAGTTTTCGTTCGCGCTGGCGCCGGGAGAACATTTCTCCGTGACGGTCGCGGCGCCGATGCGCGATGGCGTCCAACCCGACGCGCAAATGCCGTTCGAGGACGCGCGCGAATCTGTGCGAAAAGCTTGGCGCGACCGGATGGGGCCGCGCCGGATCGAGGTCGGCGACCCCGAGATCGCCGACACGCTCGACGCGCAGATCGCCCACATTCTGGTCAATGCGACGCCCTTCGCCTTCAAACCGGGGCCGCGCAATTACGACCGGGTCTGGATTCGCGACGGTTCGTCGCAAGCTCTGGCCCTGCTGTGGGCGGGACTGGTCGAAGACGCCAAACGCTATGTGCTGTGGTATGCGCGGCGCATCTACCCCAACGGCCTCGCGCCGCCCATTCTCGATGGCGACGGCGCGGTCAACCACGGCTATGGCGGCGACATCGAGTTTGACGCGCAAGGCGAGTT
This sequence comes from Rhodoblastus acidophilus, assembly GCF_900187365.1. Lineage (GTDB taxonomy): Bacteria > Pseudomonadota > Alphaproteobacteria > Rhizobiales > Beijerinckiaceae > Rhodoblastus > Rhodoblastus acidophilus. Next base: position 195,765 of record NZ_FYDG01000001.1, on the reverse strand, counting down.
CGTTTGCATCGCCGCCGAAATCTTTCGCGTCACCCGCGACCGCGCCTTTCTCGAAGCCGTGTTCGAGCCGGTCGCGCGCGCGACCAAATTCCTCGACGAGCTGACCGCGCGCACGCGGGGCGAAGGCCCTCGCCGGCGAGGGCTTCTCGCGCCTTCGCTCAGTCACGAAGGCTACAGCAAGCCGTCGTTCAGCTATTGGGACGATTATTTCGCCTTGGCCGCCTGGCGCAATTGCGCCTTTCTCGCGCGCGAGAAAGGCGCGGCCGATGTGGCGGAGCAGGCGGAGACGCGGGCGCGCGCCTTCGCGGATTTGCTCACGCGCTCGATCCGCGCCACAGCGGCGGCCATGGGCGTAAGCGAGATCCCCGGATCGGCCGACCGCAACGATGTCGATCCGACCGCCACCGCCATCGCCTTTGCGCCCTGCCGCGTCGCCGACGCGCTGCCGCCCGAATTGATCGCGGCGACTTTCGACCGCGCCGCCCGCCGCATCGCGACGATCTCGGCGCCGGATTTCACCGGAAACTTCTCGCCCTATGAATTGCGCAACCTCAACGCGCTGGTCGTGCTCGACCGGCGGGAGGATGCGTTCCGGCTGCTGAACACGATGATGGGCGCGCGCCGTCCCCCAGGCTGGCGCGGATGGGCGGAGGTGGCGTGGGGCGAAATGCGCGCGCCCGATTATATCGGCGACATGCCGCACAGCTGGATCGGCGCCGAGTTTTTCACGGCGCTCCGGCGGATGCTGGCTTACGAGGACGGCGACGCCCTCAGCCTGTTCCGCGCCGTTCCCGACGCGTGGTGGAACGGCGATGGAATCGCCCTCAATGGCGCGCCCACCGCTTTCGGCCTCCTCACGCTTCGCGCGCGCAGGACGGAGACCGGCGCCAGGGTCGAACTGGATCTGTCCGGCCCCGCGCCCGAACGCGTCGTCCTTCGCTATCCCGGCGCCAAACGCGCCTGGGCCGACGGGCGCGTCTGCGAAATCGATCAGGACACCATGACAGCGCCGTGCTGGCGCGACCTCGTCATTGAAGCATGACGGGCGCGGAGCGCGGGATCAACGGGGGTGGCGGATGAACGTATATGATCGTTTTCGACGCGGCGCGGCCGTCCGAGACATGGGCCGGCGGGCGCGCCCTCTGGCGTCTTCTGCGGCGTCGCTCGTCGTCGTGACGGCGGCCGCCGTTTTCCCGGCGGCGTCGGCGCAAACCTGGGCTCAGAGCGCGCCGATGGCCGCGGAGGCGGCAAGCGATCTTCGAGGCGATTGGCGTCGTCATGAGGTTGTCCGGACCTACCGGGACGACGAGGGCTGCCGTCTCTCCATCATCGCCTATCATCACGCCAACGGCGGCGTCGACACCCGTGAACGCCGCGATTGCGGCAGATTTTGACCGCGCCGCGCGGGCCGCGCCCCGCGAGAACGCCGCGAAATCTCGCCCAATGCGGCGTCACTTAAGCGCGACAGCACTTGGAGGCATGGGGATGAGGAGGTCTGTCACGGTCGGGAGAAGGCGCGCCGCCGTCTTCAGATATTTCGCCGGCAAATTCATGGAACATGGCGCCCTCATCACAATTTCGGTCCTCGCGGCCGCCGGCCTGGCCGCCATTTTCGTGACCTTTCAGCAATGGCGCGGGTGAGGGGCGCGGACTCCGCCGCCAGTCTCGCCCGCGGCCGCTCCGTCGCGTCGCGGCGGACCGGCGTCCGCGCGTCTTAAAGGTTTGGCGCCGGGGTGCCTCCCGGCGCGATGGCGGCGCCACGGTCGCCGCCCCCATCGCCTCCAGCGCTTTGGCCGCGTCGATCGATCGCCGCAAAGTCTTCAGGCGAATGGCAGGCGCGGCCGGGGCAGGGCGCGCGCAGCGCTAGACATGCCGCCCCACAGGGAGTCGGCGGGAGGCGACATCAAGGCTACAACTTCAATACGGGGTGAGGTTCGGCTCGATCCCGCCGCAAAACCTCGGTGGCGATCGTGGATGTCGAGTGACGCGCCGGTCGCGGAACGCTCGGCCGCGCGGAACGAAGGCTTTGGCGACCTGCGGCAGTTGCCGGCCGACAACTCCTGAATAACATTTTGAAAATAAATGACGTCAAGGCGCGCATCGGAGCAAAGAGATCAAAGCGCGACGCGAATCGTTTTTCGCGTGTATTAAACTCTTATTAACCTAAAACCGCTTGCCAGCCATCGAGAATCGGGAGATCAATAACGGAAGAAGTCTAATTTTGCGCGGTTGTCCGTGCATACGAGGAGAAGACGTGGTTACGAGCACCGCGCGAATCGCACAGCCGAGCGCTATTCATGACCTGGTGGGCGCTCATGCACGAGAACTGTCCTCGAAGCTTCAGGCGCATCGTCTTCAGCTTTATCCGCCCGAGGCGCATAAATCACTTCGGAAATTCACGTCCGGAGAGGCCGCTAAATTCATTGGCGTCAACGACGGCTATCTTCGGCGTCTCTCGCTCGAAGGGAAGGGGCCTGAGGTCGAAGTCGGCCCGCAGGGGCGCAGGCTATATTCGGCGGCGGACATTCAAGGCGTTCGCGCCTATCTCGATTCAAGCGGCAAGGCCGAACGGCGATACATTCCCGCGCGGGTTGGCGCAGAACACCTTCAGGTGATTTCCGTCGTCAACTTCAAGGGCGGCAGCGGCAAGACCACGACGTCGGCGCATCTGGCGCAATATCTGGCGTTGCACGGTTATCGCGTCCTGGCCATCGACCTCGATCCGCAAGCGAGCTTGTCCGCCCTGCATGGCGTTCAGCCGGAATTCGACCTCGGCGAGAATCAGACCCTTTATGGCGCGATCCGCTACGGGACGTCGCGCCGGGAAATGAAGGATATCATCCGGAAAACCTATTTCGCCAATCTCGACCTCATCCCCGCCAATCTCGAATTGATGGAATTCGAGCACGAAACGCCCAAGGCGCTGGCGGCCGGACTGGGCGACGAAGGCATGTTTTTTACGCGCATGGACAGCGCGCTGGCCACGGTGGCGGATCGCTATGACGTCGTCGTGATCGACTGTCCGCCTCAACTCGGCTTCCTGACGATGTCCGCGCTTTGCGCCGCGACGGCGGTGCTTGTCACGGTTCATCCGCAAATGCTCGACGTCATGTCGATGTGTCAGTTCCTGATCATGACCTCCGACCTTCTCGGCGTGATCGCAAGCGCTGGCGGCAACATGGGATATGACTGGCTGCGGTATCTTGTGACGCGGTACGAGCCGGGCGACGGTCCGCAGAACCAGATGGTGTCGTTCATGCGGTCCATTTTCGGCGAGCATGTGCTGAATTACCCGATGCTCAAGAGCACGGCGATTTCGGACGCCGGGATCACCAAGCAGACGCTTTATGAAGTGACCCGCGATCAATTCACGCGCGCGACCTATGACCGCGCGATGGAAGCTCTGGACAACGTCAATGGCGAAATCGAGCACTTGATCCGGGCGTCGTGGGGGAGGGCGTAATGGCGCGCAAGAACCTGCTGTCGGGCCTGGGCGGCCTCGGGTTGCCGGCCGGCAACCCGGACCTGTCTCCGGCCTCTCCGCACGAACCGGCGGCCGCAATCGCCAATTTTGGCGGCGCCCGCGGCGCGATCGGCGCGGTGACCCGATCGATCGAACAATTGAAAGCCAACGCGGTTCAGGACATTCCGACGGAGTCGATCGATCCGTCCTTTATTTCCGATCGCATCGGCTTCGACGCCGCAAATTACGCGGATCTGGTCGAATCCATCCGTGCGCACGGACAGCAAGTCCCGATCCTGATCCGGCCCCACCCGGACAAGGAGGGCCGCTACCAGGTCGCCTACGGCCATCGTCGGCTGCGGGCGGCTGTGGAACTTCAACGGCCGGTGCGCGCCATCGTCAAGAGGCTGAGCGATGACGAACTCGTCATCGCGCAAGGTCAGGAAAACAACGCCCGAACGGACTTGTCGTTCATCGAGCGGGCGCGGTTCGCGGCCTCGCTTGAGCAGCGGGGGTTTGAGCGCGCCACCATCATGGCCGCGCTGTTCGTTGACAAGACAGGCTTGTCCCGCCTCATTTCCGCGGCGACCAAAATTCCGCCGGACATTATCGACGCCATTGGCGCCGCGCCCAAGACCGGACGAGATCGTTGGATCGCGCTGGCGGCCAATCTTGAAGCGGAGGCGTCAGTGGGCGCGGTCCGCGCGGCGATGTCCGACGCGCTGATGTCTGCGGCCTCGTCGGACGAGCGCTTCAATCTCCTGTTTTCCGCCTCGGTCATAAAAAAAGTCAAGCCGCTGAAGCCCAAGACGAAGCCTTCGGCTTGGGTGGCGCCAGACGGCAAAACGGTGGCGCGCATCCAGGACGACAAGAAGCTGTGCACGGTGGTCATCGACAAGAAAGTGGCGCCCGAGTTCGGCGCTTATCTGATCGAGAGCTTACCGGAGCTCTATGCGGCCTTCATGGGCCGCGAGAGTAAGTAACCCGCGTTTTCTACAACTCAAACGGAGCAACCAAAGCAAAGAAAAAGGCCCCCGAAACAGAGTTCCGGAAGCCCCTTTCTCATTCTTGGCAGCTTGAGAATCCCACTTCCGCGAATCATAGTCAAGAGTCACCCGCGCGAAAGCGCCGTTTCGGTGGACAAAATTTCTTTGCCTGGATGAGGCAAGGCAATGGAACCACATCGATCGACGACGCCCTTTGGGCGGCGGTCGCTGACGCTCGCCCATGTGGCGAGCCAGGCGGCGGCCAGGGCGCGGCCACCGGAAAAATTCGCGCATAAATGGAATGTCTTCCGGGCAATCTGCGCCGCGCGTTCGCGTCTTGGCGTGTCGGAGCGCGCCCTGGCGGTGCTCGACGCGCTGTTGACTTTTCATCCCGAAACCATTCTCGCCGGCGAAGACCTCGTGGTGTTTCCGTCCAATCGGCAACTGAGTCTTCGCGCGCATGGCATGGCGCCTGCGACGCTCAGGCGCCATCTCGCCGTGCTGGTCGACGCGGGCTTGATCGTTCGACGCGACAGCCCCAACGGCAAACGCTACGCGCGCAAGGATGGGGCAGGGGAGGTCGAGATCGCCTTTGGCTTCGACCTTTCGCCCCTGGTCGCCCGCGCCGAGGAGTTCGAGACGCTGGCCGAAGCGGTGCGCGCCGAGGAGCGCGCGCTGAAACGCGTGCGTGAACGCATCACCATCTGTCGGCGTGACATCGCCAAGATGATCGTGACCGGCCTGGAAGAGGGCGTGCCGACGCGCATCGGGGGGCAGGGGCCTGCCGATTGGATTGCGATCAACGACATGTTTCGCGCGATCGTCTGCCGCATCCCACGCACTGCGACGCGCGCCGAACTGGAACCGGTGGCCGACGAACTTGCGCTCTTGTCGGCCGAGGTGCTTAACTTGCTGGAAACGCACATCAATTCGCAAAAAATAAGCGCCAATGAGTCTCAAACTGAGCGGCACATACAAAATTCAAACTCAAAACCCTCAATTGATCTTGAACCTTCCCTCCAAGAAGGCAGGGACGACGATTTCGGCCTTGTCGACCAAGATAACGGCGCTCTCCCCAGAGATGAGGGCGCCGATGAGGCGAACGCGCCCAAGCTCGCAACGACGATCAAAGCTTATCCGCTCGGGATGGTGCTGGAGGCCTGTCCCGACATCGTCGATTACGCCAAGCAGGGGGTGAATTCCTGGCGCGATCTGATCGCCACGGCGGGATTGGCGCGCGCGGCGCTTGGCATATCCGCGGACGCCTGGCGCGAGGCTCAGGAAACCATGGGGATTCCAGACGCGGCGGTGATGATTGCAGCGATCCTGCAAAAGGGCGAGGCGATCGGCAGTCCGGGCGGTTATCTCCGCGCGCTGTCGGCCAAAGCGCGCGCCAAGGAGTTTTCGATCGGTCCGGCGCTGATGGCGCTGCTGCGCGGCAAACTCGCCAAAGGGCGGAGAGAGGCCGTGGGATGATGGCGCAGACGGGCCTCGATGCGGCGTCGCGAGTTGGCCCATTCGACGGCGATGGGATCGACCGCGGGAAAATGCGGCGGAAGGGCCGCGCGAAATTCCACTGGCGTCGATCGGCGCGCTGCTGTCGATCAATCCGGTCTTGAAGCGGTCAAGACACAGGCGCGCCGGATCTTGCTCAGGCGACGCTCGCCTGAGCGACAGCGGTCAGCGCCGTCCTGGCGGTTTTACGCGTGGAGGCGGGGGCCATTCCCAGATCGGGCGCCCGCAGGCATCCGTGCGGCTCTGGATAGCGCTTGTCGCCCCGTCCGGCGGGCTCAGTTTTGCAAAGTCCGATAACATAAGATTATCGGACGCGTCTAAAGCACGACGGCTGCGGCGCTTTTTAATCGTTATTGCTATAGAAACCGCCGCAACACGCTGTTCTCAGCCCCGCCCAAGGCTGCGCGATTCGCGCCTCGCACCCGGCCGACGTCGCGTTTTCGCAGCCGGGCGGGGTGAGACAAAACTCTGAAGACACGCCGTTTCTCGTTGAAGGGAGCTTGCCCGGCTCAATGGTTAAGTGAAAAATCTCCTGTCGCCGGCTTCTGGCCATATCTTCGACGGCTTTTCCTAGGAGGCGACGCCGAATTCCTCATATGAAGTCGCGCTGGTCTATGCGCCCAAAGCGGCCGTGAGCGGTTGGGAATGCCTCCCCCCGCCTGTTGGCGGGACTTACAATCCCGCTTCGAACATCAACATGCCCATGGCGAAAAACGGTCGCCGCAGCGAAATATTGACCCAGGGCCTGGCGCAACAACAATCGCCTCCCGCCGCGCCGTGCGGAGAATTTTCTGTTTCCGGAGGGGCGAAGGTTAGAAAAAACAATTCATTGACCTCCGCACACAAAAACTCTACCATTTTTATATGGTTAAGGCCTGCGGAGCGCGAGAGAGGGCGGTCTGATCGGCCCCTTTCGAGGTCGGGCCGGCGACGCCTGAGTTTGCTCGTCGGCGGCGACGCAGTTGAATAGAAGTTCACCCGATTTGACGCTCGCCTCCTTGCGTCAACGATCCGGACGGTTTCCGGATGTACGAAACCGCCCGGTGTTCGGCCCGAACGGATCTCCAGCCGTTCGGGCCGTTTCGTCCGAAACATGTCCCCGAGGGATTCTCTTGCCGATGGCCTTCTGCCTGCAATCCGGGATCGCCGGGGACTCACAGTTTGGCGACGAGGTCGGCGCCAAGGCTGATGAGACGCTGCGGAGAGGGCGACGTCTGCGCGAATGGCGTGCGCCGTCACTCGGCGGCGGCGACAGCGAGACGGGCCAATTCGGGCAATGATTTCTCCCCTGTGCGTTTCATGATTTCTGCGCGGTGGTTTTCGACCGTGCGCTGGCTGATGCCGAGGTCGGCGGCGATATTCTTGCTGGGCGCGCCGGCGAGGACCCGTTCCATGATCTGCCTCTGCCTGGGGGTGAGGCCTTCAATCTGGGCGGCGGCGGCTTCGCGCCAGGCGACCAGCTTGCTGGAATCATGAGCCTGTTCAAAGGCGCGACGTGCGGTGGCCATCCTATTTCGGGAGAGGCGCCAGCAGCTCCCGCACCTCCGGGTCGTCGGCGACGATCAGGATGTCGCCCTTGCGGGGCGCTTTTTCATCGGGCTCCGCCATGTCCCCGCGCCGTGCGACCGTCGCCTTGGCTGGCGGCGCGTTCGGCGCAAGCGCGACCTCAATTGAAAACACTGAACCATCGCCATGATGCGAGCGCGCACGCGATGGCCGAGCAGGTTGCTCAACCATCGGACGATCGACAGGCCGAGCCCGCGCGAGCGCTCACGGGCCTCATTGTCGATCTGATGATATTCCTCGAAAATCGTGTGGATCTCGGCCTCTGGGATCCCGATGCCGGTATCCCAGACCTCCAGGCTCATGGTTGCCCCCTGGCGGCGGCAATTGAGCAGGACCTTGCCTTCGCGGGTGTATTTCAGCGCATTGGCCAGCAGGTTGCGCAGCATCTGTTTGAGCCGGCGCGGATCGCTCCAGATCGACAGGCTGCAGCTTGAGGGCCTTGCCGCTCGCTTCGCGAAACAGGATCGCCAGCGAATAGGCTTCTTCCCCCGTGCTGCATCCGGCGACCCAGATGCGCAAGGGCGTCGCCGCCGGTTGATCGAGGATCAGGCCGGGCAGAACGTTTTCGGCGAGAAAGTCGAACACTTTCGGGTCGCGGAAGAAACAGGTGACGTTGATAAAAAGATCCTTGGCGAGAAGTGCGAGGTCCTTATGCCGTCAAATTCGGCTTCGTCGGGATCCTGAGCGGGGACCAGCCCGGCCTTTTCTTTGATGGCCTTCACGCCCCGACTGCCGTCCGCGCCAGTGCCCGAAAGCACGACGCCGACTGCGTTTTCAGAATAGTCTTCCGCCAGCGATTGCAGCAGGAAATCAAACGGCAGCCGCGCCCCGCGCCGCGCCTCGGGCTCCGACAACCGCAGCGCGCCGCGTGACACCGAAAGGGAAACGCCGGGGAAATGACATAGAAAGGCTCAAGCTCGGCGGGGGCGCCATCCCGTCGCCTCGCAAACCTTGAGCGAGGAATGTCCCGCCACCGGCAGGCGTCGAGCCCTCCGGCCGACGCGCCGATCGCGACGACGAGAAACGCTTCCGCTCCCGGTCGGCTCGCGATGTTGGAACAGGGGTTTTCGCCGGGCAGCGGAGCGAGCTTTTGCATGCGAAGACTTCGATGAAGTTCGCCCGCGACTCCGGGACGGTTGCATTCCACCGTAGATGGCGAGGCGGGGGCGCTGAGTAATTTCCGATGCGTCGGCGCTGCAAATATAGGCTTCAGGGGTTCAGCCGATCGGCGATGGTTCGCTTGCCGCCGCGCAGCAGATAGATCGAAAAAACCATGACGAGAATCAATCCGCCGAGCACGCACAGCTCGATCATCGATGAATTGAACAGATCATTTATGTTCGGCGTCGTTTTTCCAGACTCCTGCGCTTGCGAAGACTCCAGCGTGATGACGAGAACGCGGCGGATGGAAGCGATCAGCCCGACGATCAAGAACGGCTCGCAAACCAACGCGCCTTCGTTGAAGGAAACGCGCACAGTGTGAAGAATTTCGATGACCATCAGGACCAGCAAAATCCGGTCTATCGTCACGACCAGCCAAGCCGGAGAGTCGACGTCGTACGCGGCTTTCGTGAGTGTGAAAACGGCTCCGGCCGTCCCGATGAGCGCGACGATCGCGAGCAGCAAGCCCAGGATCAGATAAGTCGAAACCTCGATGCGCAGAAACGCCCGTTTGGAGACACGGCCGATCCAGTTTGATTCCGCGTCCCGCGGTTCAAGTTTGACTTTTTCCATACACACTCCTGCGCTTGCTCGATGGGCGCCGCCGCGTTCGATTTGCTTCGGCTACGGCTGGGCCACCGGGACCGGATCGCCTGGTCGGGCGGACGAGAGCCAGGCCAGCATCAGTAGGCCCAGCGCGGCCGAGATTGCGGAAGCGCAGAGCACCCCGAGCTTGACCGAGTTGAGATGCTCGGCGCCGAACGCGAGATCGGAAATGAACAGGGCCATCGTAAAACCGATGCCGGTGAGCAATGCTCCCGCCGACCGCCGCTGCGATCGGCAATGCGGCGACTCTGGGATCGCGCAGTTCGCCCAGCGCAAGTTCGCGCTTCAGTTCAAGCGCGATGACGAAAAAGAACAACGTCATAAGCCCGTCGTTGATCCAGTGTTTCACCGACCTTGCAATGGCAACGTCGCCAAGATTGATCCCGGCGTGAACGTCTCACAGGGTGAGGAAGGACGCCGACCACGGAGAATTCGCCAGCGCCAACGCCAGCAGGGAGCTGAGCAGCAGGACGGCGCCCGCCATGGCTTCGATGCGAAGAAAACGCATGAAAGGACCGGTCAGCCAATCCATAGGCGCCCAGGGCAGTCGGGACAGGCTCTCGCTCAAGACCCCCCTTAGCTTTGCGTTGGCGGCGGCGGAAATCCCGATGCGGGCGCCGGCAACGCATGTCGCCGCCTTACCGAAAATCCGCGACGGACAAGGTGTTGAGGTTGCTGCGTCGCCTTGAATACACGTCGCGCGCGACGTCCTGGATCGAGGGACGCATCGCGTCGAAGGCCGAGAGAAATTCCGCTTCCGACATCGTCGCCTTCCGCTCCTGGCGGCTGGCGAGCGCCGCGGCCTCGACGAAGAAGCGTATCTCGAACATGCCGTCGTGGCCGATGAAGCTCACGGCGTTTCGCGCCCCGTCGAAAGCGCGGCTCGGGTTAAGGAAAGCCAGCGTCATGATCATTACTCCTCCTGCGGCGTCCACGCCAGCCGCCAGCCGCGCTCTGGCCGGCGCATGACATTGGACTGGTTGGTCGACACCATGCTGTCCGTCGCTTCCTGACACGAAAGGCCCAGCATGAGACGGACGCCGATGCGCGCCGGCGCGCCGCCCTCGTTCTTCCATATGCTGATTGCGAATGCGTCCGGTCTGAGTCCGCTTTGTTTATTGACGGCCTTCATGGCTGAGTCCTTTGCAAACGTCCCAGACGGCCCCAAGCGTGACGGCGTTCGTCCGACTTTCTGAGCAGGCGAATTCGCGCCGGCTCAGGATGATCGCGCTTTTCCGTTCACGCGCTTCACGTCCTTAATCGCCGAGAGCCCGATGTGGTTGCCGACGGGCTGGAGCGGCTTCGGCTCCGTCTTGTCCTGCTTTGGCTTCTTGATCTCGCGATTGCCGCGTTTCTGTGCTTTAGCCATGATGGAATGTCCTTTCCATGAGATCCGCGCCTTCGCCCGTCACCGCTTCGAGCTCGTTCTGCGACGCCAGCCGCTCATGGCTCTCGCCATCGTTGCGGATGCGATATTGCGGCGATTCCCCCAGCGGCGGGAGCGTGCGAGTGATGTGACAGACGCCAAGGGCCGGCGCCCGCTGCGCAAAACCGCCCTTCAGCCGGACGGCTTGCCCCAAGGCGAAGCGATGCGGCGCGCTGCGATGGTTGGCTATGGGGGTGTTGCGCCGATAAATCTGCGGCGTGTTCATGATGGTTTGTCCTTTTCGTTTTTCTTCACGGAATTAGGGGCTTGGCCGGATTGGTCGGCGCGATGCGCCGGGCCTTGCAGACCGATTGCGGCGATGGATCCGACGCGGACCAGCCAACGCTGCGATTTGACGACGCCCGGCTAAAGACGGCGATCAGGCGACGGCGCCGCGTTTGTGCAGTCGGGAAAGATCAATTGGGGGCGCTTCGCCCAGTTGCCGCACCCGAGCAGGAAAGCCCGGCGCCGCCAGGATATCCGTGGTCGGCGCCGGAGATCATTCCAACTGTTGGAGAGCCAATTGCAGCGTGTGATGACGGGTCTCTGGCGCCGCGAAGCCAGATCGACATGACAATCTATGCGCCTTGATTGAGATCAAAACAAGACAAGTCCACGCCCGGGCTGAAATGGTTATCTATCTGTTCCAAATCCATTATGTCTGATCGGCGCGGGTTGGGCCTGCCCATGGCGAAGTGGCGTCCAAGCGCGTAGCCCCAACCCTTGAGGCGGAGGGGAGCGCCGCGACATTACGCGGCGCGCACGAATGGAGGGGAAGCGACACCTTCGCCGCGACGCGCTGCGGCGCCGGCCCGGAGATCGCCAGCCTGGATGCGTCAGCCGCTCAAAGAAGGCGAAAGGCGCTCCACATTTTCATCGACGACGGTCTGGATGTCCTTCATGACGACATGTGGAAAAACTCCAACGGAGAGCTTCGCCGTCGCTTCGGAAAAAGCGAAAACCTTCTCGATGACCATACGATGAGCCTCATCCGCCGCGCCGAAGCCTTCGACGATGAACTTGTTGAACCGCAGGGCGAGCACGCGTTGGGACTGCCAAGCCAATTCGCTGGGCCCAAAGGTCATTCCGTACCAAAAATCAAGCATTTGACCTCTCTTGCTATGAGGTCAACGCTTCGGAATGGATAAAAGTCTCATGGAGAATTTGGCCTCGACGAAACGGGCGGGCGCCGGCCTCATGCGGAGGATCCTCATCGCCGAACTGGACGACGAGAAATGTTTCGCGCCACGGCTGCGCCTCGGCTTCCGCTTATGGCGTCGGACGCCCAGCAATCCGGCGGCGCGATCCGTCCATAGATAGCAAGGGAAGAATGGATCGCCCGGAGAAATAATACCGCTGCGATAGAGATAATTCGTCAATCGTTTACAGATTTCGGTTGATTTCGAAAAATTCTTCATCTAAAAGAAACCTACGATATTTGTTTGGACGGCCGTTTTTCTACCGCGCCTTGTGCGCTCGTGACGAACCTACCCCCCACTTCGAAAGTCGGAAAAAGCCGCTGCGCATTCGCGCGGTGGACGTCAATACTGCTATGAGGAGGGTTCTGTCATGACCACCGGCACAGTGAAATGGTTTAATTCCACCAAGGGTTTCGGTTTCATTCAGCCCGACGATGGCGGCGCGGATGTGTTCGTTCACATCTCTGCCGTGGAGCGCGCCGGAATGCGCGATCTCGTCGAAGGCCAGAAGATTGGCTACGAAATGAAGCGCGACAACAAGTCGGGCAAGATGTCGGCCGAGCAGCTCGCCGCCGCCTGATCCGGTTCTCCGTCGCGGCGACCACGGATGTACTGGCGCCCGACGACAACCGAACATTTAGAGGCCAGGCATCGCCTGGCCTTTTTCGCGTTGATATTCCGTTGAAGGCGCCGCGTTAAGCGCCCCGCGCCGCTGGTCGGCGTCAAGCGCTCCGCTGACGCTTTCCATGCCGGCGTCCAGCCGCATGGATGCGAACATCTTCTGCGCTCGCTATCGCGTGGCCCGCCAAGCGTCAGCCCGTTCCAGGCGCGGGCAATTCGGTGTCAATGGACACCCGCAGGCCCGAGGGGTCAAAATTCATCACGACGTCGCCCTCCAGGCAGCCGCTGATCAGCTTGGTTCCGAAGCCGCGCCGCGTGGGCGTCGCCACGGGGGGGCCGCCGGACTCGACCCAGTCCAGCTTGAGGCGAGAACCTTTCTCCCCGCTTTGTTGGGTCCAGGCCACGTCGACGCGCCCGCCCGGATTTGAAAAGGCGCCGTATTTGGCGGCGTTGGTGGCGAGTTCGTGAAACGCCATCCCTAGCGCGAACAAGATTTTCGCCGAGAGCAGGACGTCGGGACCCTCGCAAGTCCAACGCGGGGCGCCCGCCGCGTTCTGGTATGGCGCGAGTTCCGCTTGGATAACGTCGCCAAGCAAGGCCGCCTGACAATCCTCGCGGGTCAGGAGATCGTGCGTCTTCGCCAACGCCGCCAGGCGGTCGGAAAACGTGGCGGTGAATTCCTCGGGAGGCGTCGTCTTGAAGGTTTGCGCCGCGATCGCCTGCACGATGGCGAGGGCGTTCTTCACGCGATGGCCGAGTTCGTGGACCATGAGCGTGCGATGCTTTTCCGCCTCGATCCGCTCGGCGATGCCTCGCGCGGACAGCGCAAGCGCGATGATCGCCCCATCGCTGGCCTTGATCGGCATCACCGCGATTTCGACGTCAACCTTGACCCCGTCGCGCCGCCCCCATGTCGTGGCGACCGGACCCGCGATTTGCCCCCCCTTGGCCTGCGCCATCAGGCGCTCATGAACGCCGGCGTCCCCCAGCAGGGAAACGATGTTCCGGCCGCACGCCTGCGCCGCGTCATAGCCGAAAAGCCGCTCCGCCCCCGGGTTCCAGGAGCGGATCCGGCCATCGACCGTCAGGCTGATCAAGGCGTCCTGAGAGAACTCGACGATGGCCGCGTGCTCCCTCAACGCTTCTTCCATCGCCTTGCGTCCGGAAATATCCACGAAAGTGATGACGACGCCGTCGATCACCCCGTCGAGCGTTCTGTAGGGTCGCATGCGCATGATGTATGTCGTGCCGCCGTGCGCGATCTCGACCTCACGCTCCATTGTTCTTGCGTCGCGGAGGACGGTCATCACGTCCTGGCGTAAATCGCCATAGGCGATGCGGGAAACGACTTCATCGAGCGGGCGGCCGCGATCCGCATCGCGGAGATGAAAAAGCTCCGTCATCGCCGGCGTATAGCCTTTGACGCGCAGTTCGGGGTCGAGGAAGACCGTGGCGATGTCCGTGCTGTCGAGGAGGTTTTGCAAGTCGCTGTTCGAACGCATCAACTGATCGTTCTTGTTGCTCAACTCGGCGTTGACCGTCTGCAATTCCTCGTTGATCGACTGCATCTCCTCCTTGGCGGTTTCCAGCTCTTCGTTCGAGGATTGCAGCTCTTCATTGATCGACTGCTGCTCTTCGACGGCCGATGCGGCCTCTTCGCGCGCCGCCTCCAGGTCCGTCGTCGCGGCGAACAGTTGCGCTTGCAGCTCGCTGTCCCGCGCGGCGACGTCCGTCGGCTCGTTCGCATGTTTTCCGGCGCGGCCGGGAGGCAAGATGAGCGCCTGAAACGCGATCACGCACAACCTGCCCTTTTCCTGACCGCCGCCAAGCGGTTCGGCGATGACCTTGACCGCCTGGCTCGCGCCGTCGATGCGAACCGATATCTGGTCCTCGACAAAGCTGCGGCCCTCGCCAAAAACCTGTTGCACCGCGGTGCGAACGACCGGGCGGAGCGTTCTCAGCAGCAGCGAAAACAGGTTGAGGCTCGGCGGGCCTCCGGCCGGCTCAAGGTATCTTCCAATGCCGCCGCCGGAAAAGCGCACGACATCGTAATGGTCGTCCACGACGACGTAAGCCGGAGAATGCTTTTCGAGCGCGTTGCGAACGTTGCGCTCGATCCGGTCGTCGGGGGCGGGCTTCGGCTCGGGCGTTTCGATTCGCGCCGAAGGGAAGTCCGGGAGCCGCGTCGGCGTGTCGGTCTGGCGCCGCTCGAAAATGCGATGCCGTTTGTCGATGACGGAGAACAGTCTCGACCCGTGCGCCAACCCCTCCGACGGCCCGAGGAACAGCAGGCGTCCGGGCCTGAGCGCGTAATGGAAACACCGCAGCACCTTGTCCTGCAATCCGCCGTCCAGATAGATCATCAGGTTGCGGCAGGAGATCAGGTCCAGCTTCGAGAACGGCGGATCCCTGATGATGCTGTGCACCGAGAAAACGCACATTTCCCGAATTGGCTTGATCGGGCTGAAGCCGTCGCCGCGCGGCGCGAACCATCGTTCAAGGCGTTCGGAAGACACCCCGGTCATCGTCGCCGGATAGCAGGCGGTTCGCGCCGTCGCCACCGCGACGTCGTCGATGTCCGTCCCAAATATCTGGACCTGGCGCGCGACGCCACGCCGCTCCATTTCCTCGCTCAGCAGGATGGCGATGGAATAAACCTCCTCGCCCGTGGCGCAAGCCGGAACCCAGATCCGGATTGGCTCCAAGGTTTCGGGGCCGCCCTCGAAAAGCTTCGCCAGACCGCTCACCCGCAACGCCTCGAAGGCCTCGGGGTCGCGGAAGAATTGCGTCACGCCGATCAGGAACTCCCGGAACAGCAGCTGAAGCTGCGGCGGGTCGTGGCGCAGGCGCTCGATGAACTCCGGCACGCTTTCGATCTGAAGAACCTGCATGCGCCGCTGGACGCGCCGGGCCAGCGTGTTGCGCTTGTATTGCCCAAAATCGTGCCCGATCGCTGTGCGCAGCAAAGCGCTGATGGTCGCGAGATGATCGTCGAGGTCGCGTCGGGCGCCGTCGCCGTCCTTGAGCGGCGCCACGCCCTGCATGTGGCGCGCATATTCGATGAGCCGGGCGGGCATGTCATCGACCTTCAGCACGTCGTCGACGAGGCCCGTCGCCGCGGCGCTCTGCGGCATGCCGTTCAAGGGCGCATGGTCGTCGCCCGCCTGCGCGAGCGCGAGACCGCCATGAGTCTTGATCGCGCGAACGCCCAAGGTTCCGTCGCTGCCGGTGCCCGAGAGAATGATGCCGACCGCGCCTTCCCCCAGGTTTTCCGCAAGCGACGTGAACAGGGAATCGATCGGGAACCGCGTGCGCCGCGGCGGCGCCGGCCGTTCGACCCGGAGCCGTCCATCGGCGATGGTCAAGGTCGCATCGGGGGGAATGACGAAAATCGCATTGGCGCGGATCGGCGCGTCATCCACGGCCTCGGTCACCGCCATAGTGGTCTGCCGGGAAATCAGCTCCGTCAGAATGCTTTTGTGATCGGGATCGAGATGCTGCACCAGCAGAAAGGCCAGCCCCGAGTCCGCAGGCATTTTGGAGAAGAAGCTTGCAAAAGCTTCCAGGCCGCCGGCCGAGGCGCCGATCCCCACCACCAGAGGGCGTTTGTCCTCGCCCCGGATCGTTTGCAGATCCTTGGATCCATTCCCGCGTGTTTCGCCTCTAGCCATCCAGGTCGCTTTCGCAAAGAAGATCGCCCGAATTGCGGCGCGCCAGCGAAAATTTCGGCGGGAAGGCAACTGAGACGCCCGCACGGTAGTCCCGTTGGCTTAACCAGTCCAGACGATTGATTCTTAATCCGCTTGGACGAGTGAACCTCCGCGCCTTCAACGCCGGTTCAGACCATTTCGTCGCCAGTGAATTGATCATACAGCTTAAAGCGCAACGCTCCGACACTGGAGCTATCGTGCGCGGCGCCTGACCGGATGGACGAGGCGCGCCTGCCGTCCGTCGCTCATCGTCTTGATCGCGCCGTCATCGGCCTATTGGCGTTGTGAGCCCCCCCCCCCAGCATTCGCCTGCTTGACGAGACGGGAAACCCTGTCTCATGCGGGCGGAGCCGCAACATTGGCTGAACGCCGCGAGCCACGCCGTCGCAGTTCGCGGTGTCCCCGCGCCATGAGCAAATCACGATTCCTTCGGCGGATTCGCGCGACTTTGCATCGCCGCGCTCTCGCTCCCCTTGGTTTCCATAAGAACTTCTTCGCCAGCCGCCAGCGCCATCCGCAGCAACTCGCTCAAGTCGCGCGCTTGCATTTTCAGCATGACGGTCGAACGATGGAGGTCAACAATTCTTTGGCTTGAGCCCATTCGGCCCGCGATTGTCCTGCTGGTTTGTCCGGCGATCATCCCCTGGAACACCTGCCGTTCTTCGACGCTCAATGTCGTCAGGCGGGCGGCGAACGCGGCTTTTGCATCCTCCCGCGCAGGACTATTGGCCTTGTCGGCAAGCGCCACGCGCACGCATGCGATGAGATCGGCGACGTCGAACGGCTTCTCGAGAATGCTGGTCGCGCCGGCTTTCATCGCCTGAAGGGCCAGCGCCCTGTCACCGTCCCCGGTAATGACGACCGCAGGAAGATCGATTTGCAGTTCCTGAAGCTTTTCCAGCAATTCGATCCCGGTCATCCCGGGCATGCGGAGATCCGTCACGATGCAGCCGTCATCGAGCGTCTCCAACTGCTCCAAAAACTTCGCGGCCGACGCATAGACCCGGGGATTGAACCCTTCCGTCGCAAGCAGGATCTCGAGCGAGTCGCGAATGACCGGATCGTCATCAATGACATGCACCGCAACGCCATCGCTCATGCAACGATCTCCGACGAAACATGGGCGGCGAGCGGCAAAGTGAAGCTGAAGACCGCACCGCCGCAAGGGTTGGGGCTAGCCCAGAGTTTCCCGCTGTGGGCCTCGATGATCTTGCGCGAGATCGGCAGGCCTATTCCCATGCCTCGCATTTTGGTGGAAAGGAAAGGCTCGAACAATCGGCTTTGCACCGCGCTGTCGAGGCCGGCGCCGGTGTCGGCGACGTCGATCCGAACCATGTCATCTTCGATCCGGGACGTCCTGATGGTTAATTCGCGCTGGCTGGAGCCCTCCATCGCCTCCTGGCCGTTTTTCATCAAATTGACCAGAACTTGATTGATCTGGGTCCTGTCGGCGACCGCACGGTCATTTTCGGCGTTCAAGGCGAGGGTCAGCAGCGGCGCGTCCGACTGGGCGACGGCCTTGAACTGGTCGACGGTTTCGCGGATCAGATCGTGCAGACTGAAAATTGTCGTGTTGGGCTCGTTCTGCGAGATGAACTCGCGGAGATTGTGGATAATGCGTCCCGCCTGCAAACTCTGGCCGATCACCTTGTCCAGCAACGTTTCAAGACTCGCCGGTCGAGCGTCGGGTTTCGCCGCCGCCTGCCGGCGCAACGCTTCGAGATACATGACGATGGCCGCGAGCGGCTGGTTGATTTCATGCGCAAGGCCGGCCGCCATGGCCTGCATGGCCTTCAGGCGTTCGGCGAACAACCGCTCAATGGATTGCTCCGCGCGCGACAGGCTCGGCGCATCAATGAAAGTCGCGACGACGCCGTTGACCGCCCCGGCTGAATCGCAATCCGGCGTCAGCCGGATCAGGTAGTATCGCGGGTCGGCGTCCTTGTTGCGAACGCTCAGCTCGACCGGACCGCCGCCGTCGAGCACCTTGCGCAGATCGTCTTCCAACCCCGGATAATCGAGCGTGGTCGTGAGATGGGTGAGCGGACGGCCGACATCCGTCGAAATGAGATTGAACAATTGCGCCGACGGCGGGGTGAAGCTTCGGATCGCCAGATGGCGATCGAGAAAGATCGCAGCGATCCGCACGCTGACGAAAACATTGCTCAGGTCGGCGTTGGCGCGATCGAGATCCTGAACCTTATTCAGGATCTCCTGATTGACCGTCTGCATTTCTTCGTTGACCGATTGCAATTCCTCCTTCGAGGATTCCAGTTCCTCGTTGCTGGATTGCAATTCTTCGTTCAACGACATCATCTGTTCATTGGCCGACCGGAGTTCGTCGAGCGCAATTTCGTATTCCTCGATGGTCGTATGCAATTGTTTGCGCGCATCACGCAATTCGGCGTCGACGCGGTTGGCTTCCGGCGCCGGCGGATGGGCGCACCCGGGCGCGGCTTCGCCGGCGCCTGGCGCGCATTCCCTGAAGACGATCAGCAATTCGGGAACGTCGCCGGTGCGTTCGGGCAAGGGCTCGACCCGCAGCGACACATAATCGAAGCCCTGGTTTTCCGTTTCGAATCTGACGTTGGCGCGCTCGGTGATTTGCCCGGTCTGCAATGCCTCGCGCAACGCGCCGCGCAAATCCAGCCTCAGATCCTTGTGCGCCATCGTCAGCAACTGGCGGTTCGGCGCGCCCGGAGCGAGTTCGAGATATTTGCCGGTTCGCGCCGAGGCATAGAGAATTTCGCCGTCAGCGGCCACCACCACGTGCGGCGGCGTCAGGCGAGCGACGCGGCTTTCGACGACCTCGCGAAGCTGCAACGCGCCCTTGGCGGAGGCGGCGTCCGAGGGCCGACCGGCGAAAGGAGCAAGCGGCAGGCCGGAGACCGACAAAGGCAAGCGCGTCGTCCGGGAGGCCTCGCTGGCCCGGTAAACGCATTTGACGTTGTCGAAAGGGGCAAAGAGATCGCTGAAGCGGCCGATGGTTTCGGACAGGCCCAAAAAAAGGAAGCCGCCTGGCCGAAGCGCGTAATGGAACAGGGGGAACGCCCGCCGCTGCGCCTCGGCGTCGAAATAGATCAGCAGGTTCCGGCACGAAATCATGTCCATGCGCGAGAACGGCGGGTCGCGCAGAATATTGTGCGGAGAGAAGACGCAGATGTCGCGCACCACCGGCGCGACCATATAGCCGCCGGGATACGCGATGAAAAAGCGATCACGCCTTTCAGGGGACACGTGACGCAGCAATTGCTCCGGATAGCGCCCGGCGCGCGCCTTCGCCAGCGCGTTTTCGTCGATATCGGTGGCGAAAACCGTCACGCGCGGCGGAGACGGCAGGCCGTCCATGTATTCACGCAGCAGAATGGCGATGGAAATCGCCTCCTCCCCGGTCGAACAACCCGGCGTCCAGACCCGGACCCAGTCGGAAGCGCCCTTGCCCTCGAACAGGCGAGGAATCACCGTCTGCCGCAAGGCTTCGAAAGCTTCCCTGTCGCGGAAAAAGTCGGTCACATTAATCATCAAATCATGAAACAGTTGCGTCGCTTCATGGGAGTCGCTTTCGAGCAGCTGGATGTAATTGGCGACGTTTGCGCATTGATGCATCTTCAGGCGACGGTGGACGCGGCGCATGAATGTGCCGGTTTTGTAGCCACTGAAATCATGGCCCGTCTTGCGGATCAACAAGGCGCAAATGGCGGCGCGCGCACCTTCGGCGACGGCCTCCTCCTCGCTTTCTTCGCTCCGCGCCGCCGAATCGCCTGCTCCATCAGGCGCTTGAAAGATTTTGGCCAGCCGGTCCGGCATGGAACGAACGGATATGGCGAAATCCACCATGCCGCTCGCTATGGCGCTGTCAGGCATGCCAGAGAAGTCCGGACCGCTCGAATCCCTTGTCTGGGCCAGGGTGAAGCCGCCTGCTTCCTTGATCGCCTTGACGCCGAGCACGCCATCGTTGCCGTTGCCCGACAGCACGACGCCAACCGCATAATTCCCCCGATCACACGCCAGCGAAGAAAAAAAAGCGTCGATCGGCGCGCGTTCGTGGTGCAAGGCGTCAGTGACGTGAAGCTTTAGGGTTCCGCTGGCCATGGCGAGCGTCGCATTTGGCGGCAGGACATAGACGTTGTTTTTCTCAACGACCAAGCCATCCTGCGCGACGGTGACGCTCATGTTGGTCAAGCGCGACAGTATTTCCGTGAGAAGGCTGTGCTTGTCCGGCGCCAAATGCATCAAAACAACGAACGCCATCCCAGGCGCCGCAGGCATGGTTTCGAAAAAACACTCCAGCGCCCGCAGGCCCCCGGCTGAGGCGCCAACGCCGACCACGGGAAAAAGCGGCTGTTGATTTGTCACGGGCCCCGCCTCAGACATTTTTCCCGACTCAGCCAATTGCGCTTTTGATCGGATAACAAGGCAAAATCGGGGTCGATGTAACACAGGTTCGAAAAATGAACGAACGCGTAAGCGGAGCTGGGCGGTCGGCGGGCGGATCCGGGCTGATGAGATCAACGCCCTGATGCAAGGGAAGCGGGCGCAGAGTGAAGGTCCGGTTCGCAGACGACGCTGGCCGGTCGATAGCTGAAAATAAGACGCGCCGCGCTGAAAACAATCGCTCCTGGCGTGTTTTCTGGATTCGAGCCCAGCTGGACTTTTCGATATCCCGGCGCAAGACCCAGGTTGGAACGACGGGGCGGACGCCAGCGCGCATCGCGTCGGCGCCGGATCTCCAGACCTGGCGAACGCGTCGGGCTGGCTTACCGGCCATGATGACCTTGCTTGCTCTGGGAACGTTCGTCGCGGGCGCGGAACCTTTAACTGCGCAGCTCCGCTCCCGAGGCTCGCGGCCGATGCGTCCTTGGATAAATTGGCTGCATCAGGCGGCTCAAGCCGCCGGGTTGGCTCTTCCCTGCTGGCTCGACGCGCGAGTCACGACTTCGAAACGGACCAGCGTGGCGACGCCGAAGGCGGTCGTGAGCGGGACGTCGGCGGCGTCGCGTCCATAGCCCATCGCAACCCGGCCGATGCGCGGCTGGTTGTGGCGCGCGTCGAACGTATACCAGCGGCCCTCAAGGAACGCCTCGAACCAGGCGCTGAAATCCATCGGCGCGGGATCGGGCGGAACGCCGATGTCGCCGAGATAGCCCGTCGCGTAACGCGCGGGAATATTCATGCAGCGACAGAGCGCGATGGCGAGATGGGCGAAATCGCGGCAGACGCCCACGCCTTCGTCAAGCGAATCGCTGGCGCATCGCGTGGGCCGGGCGTCGGGGTAGCTGAAGCGGATCTTGTCGTGGACGAAATCGCAGATCGCCTGTACGCGCCGGGCGCCGCCGGCGACCTTGCCGAAATGGGACCAGGCGAAATCCGAGAGCTTGTCGCTGTCGCAATAGCGGCTCGAGGTGAGATAGAGCAGCACGGCGTCGGGAAGGGCGGAGATCGGCGTCAAGGCGCCGTCGGGCGGCGTCGGGTCCGCTTCGCCGCTGTCCGCTATGGTGAAGCGGTTGCTGAAGGTGATGCGTCCCGGCGGGACTTCCAGGCGCGTGACGCGGTTGCCGAACAGATCGACATAGGCGCTCTGGGGAACCGCGGGATCGGAACGGATCCGGTCCGGCGTCAGGAGGTCGGGCTCGCGCGAGGGATGGACATTCAACTGCAGCAGCATCGGAGTCTGCGCCGGACAGTCGAATGCGATATCAAATCCAGCCTCAATCAACATATGTCGTCTCATTTCCTGCGCAAGATCACGCCGAAGCTGTGAGTTGAACGTGAGGCGGGCGTTCAGGTTCCCCGCCTAAAGGTTTCGATGCGGCGCGCTCGGCAATTCGCACGAGGGCGACTGGCGAACGCGGACCTCGACGTCCATCGTGCTTGCGGTCGCGTTGTCGGCGAAATAGCTGCCGTAGAGCGGGATGGCCTGGCGGGCCTCGCGCGCGACCGCCACGCGGATGAGGTCGCGATTGCCGACGATGCCATTGGTCGGATCGAACTCGACCCAGCCCGAGCCGGGGAGATAGATCTGGAGCCACGCATGGGTCGAGCCGCCGCCCAGATGGCGGTTCTCGCCGTCGCAATCGGGCACATAGAGGTAACCGGAAACGAACCGGGCGGCGAAGCCCAGCGCCCGCGCCGCCTCCATCATCAAGGTCGCGAAATCGCGACAGGAGCCGCGCCGGCGCGCCAAGGTCTCGAGCGCGCTCTGCGTGCCCTTTTCGACGCGGCGCTCGTAATAAAATCCCTCCTTGATCGCGTAATTCAGCGTCATCAGAAGTTCTCCGGTTTCGGTCGGCCGCCCCGGATGCAGGAAATGCCGCACCCAGCGGTCAAGCTCGCCCGAGGGATCGGGAGAATGCCGTTCGATCGAGCGGGCGAGGTCCGGCGTTTCTTCCGCGTCATAGGCGAAGGGATAAAACCGCGCGCTGTCGTCCAGCAGGAATTCGTCGCCCTCGAAGGGCGTATGCTCCAGCGTGATCCTGTTTTCCACCCGCAGTTCTCGGGTTTCGCCCGAAAAGGTGGCGACCGCGACGCAATTGTCGAAGACATCGTGAATCCAGCGCAAGGTTTTGGGTGGCGGATCGATGGCGAGACTGGCTTCGAGCAGGCGCTGGTCGTTGCTGTCGCGCGGACGCAGCATCATGCGATGCTCTCCCAGGCGAACGGGCTCCGCATAGGCGTAGGTCGTGACATGGTTCACGCTGAAGACGGTCATGGGACCTCAGCGCTGGATGCGCCCTTTGGCGCCCGGATCGGGCGCGCCCATAATGCGCCGCCAAGAATTCAATACAACCGTCTATCGCCTGAGCTTCGTTTCGCGGCGCAACGCATGCCGACCCATTCAGCATCTTTTTCCGCCGGTTCATTTCAGAAGCCCGGCGTCACCCGTGTTCGTCGGGCGCGGGTTTTGGCTGCGCTGACCAGACCGCTGGCGCATCGTCCTTGTCGGCTTCGGCCGCGGTCGCTTGAACCGTTGCTGCTGGTCGGCGCGGCGGGCCACGCGTACGCACAGGCGGCGCAAATCTGCGGCTGCGCAGTTGGCACGATCACGATTCGCGTCAACCGGGCGCGAAAGCTTCAATTCCCCGAAAGGCCGCTTCATCCCGATCTCTGGCGCAAGGTTCGACCGGCGTCGTCGCTGTCGCCGCATCTCTACCTCAAGGCCGTGCAACTCACCGAGCAGGAGGGCGCCGTGGCGCCGGGAACATCCGCAACCGTGCTGCGCCGGATGCGCGAAGCGTTTTTCGTCCAAGGCCTCGATGTCGCGCGGCTGGATGTTCAGCAGGAGGTCGGCCGGCAGGCCGGCGCCGACGCCGACCGGGCGCGGAAACACCTCGCCGACGGCCGCGCCCACGCCCTGCTGGACCGCGACTACAGGGAGGCCGAGAGCCTCGGCGTGAAAGGCAGCCCGACCATGAGTCTGAACCAGGGCCGGCAGACCCTCTATGGCAATGTCGGCTATCGCATCATCGAGGCCAACATTCAGGAATTGCTGCGCGAACCCAACCCGGACCACGCCAGCTGGCGCTGAGGCGCGACGTTAGATTTTGCCGCGCAACCAGGATGCGAGGTCGGCCGCGACCTTGCCGAAGGCGATGCTGAGCGCCGCGGCGGCGTCCGGCGCCTCGGCGCTGTTCGCCGGGGCCGCACCGGTGAAACTGCGCGTGGCGACGATGGCGCCGCCCTTGCCGAGCTTGGCGTTCAGCTCGACCTTCGCCTCCATCTGCGGATCGAGGCTGATCTCGAACGCGCGAATGTCGAGGATGAGCTGGTATTGCGCCGCGAACCCGTCGAAACTCTTCGCCACATTCTTGAACCCCGCCGCCTCAAGGGATTGCAGCATTTTTTCCTGCACAAGTTTCGGCAGGGTGTCGCTCCACTGTCCGCCTTCGATCTGCGCGATTTCGCCGCGGCGGGGCGATGACAGCAGGCGTTGCGTCTCGAACACGATCAGGCCGGACAGGTCCGGGATCGCCACCTGCGCGTCGCTGGCCTTGCCGGGCGCGATCTGCGGCGTCGCCAGATCGAAGGTGCGCTGCGGCTTCACCGCCCCGCCGCCCGAAAGTTTCGCGAGTCCGCCCAGAATATCGTCGACCTTGTCGGCGTTGCGCCCCAGCGCCGCCGAAAACGTGCTGATGTTGGCGATGGCGCTGCGCAGCGCGTCCGAATTGTCGTTCAGGATTTCGTCGATCTTTTTCAGCGTGGCCTTGGCGGACTGGGACAGCGTCTGCCCGGCTTGCGCGGATGCGGCCAGGGTCGGCGGTCCCGCGCGGGCTTCGCGCTTGATCTCGGCATCCACGGAGCCGCCGACCATGGACACGACGGCGGAGCCCATCAGGCCCTGCGTGTCGATGACGATCGTGGTGTCCGCGCGCACCGGCGTCGTCGGATCGACCGCGACCAGGGCGCGAACCTCCTTTGGATCGGCGGCCGAAAGGCTGACCTGACGCACCTCGCCGACGCGCAAGCCATTGAACAGCACGGACACGCCGGGCCGCACGCCGATCACCGGCTGTTCGAACCGGATCCAGTACAGCGCCTGTTCGGCGCCGCCGGAATTGTGCAGCCAGTGCACGAACAGGAAGCCGGCCACAAGGCTGGCGATGGTGAAGAAACCGACGATGGCGTAACGCGCGCTCGTTTCCATGATTGCTCACACCAAGGTTTGAGCGCCCTGTCCGGAATGGCTCCGGGCGGCGCGAAAATAGGCTTGCACCCAGGGGTGGGCGGACGCGCGCATCGCGTCCATCGCGCCGACTTCGACGATGCGGCCGTCCGCAAGCGCGCCGATGCGGTCGCAGACCAGCCTGAGGCAGTCGAGATCGTGGGTGATCATGAAGACCGTCAGGCCGAGCGTGTCCTGAAGCGTCTTGATGAGGCTGTCGAATTCGCCGGCCGCGATCGGGTCCAGCCCCGAGGTCGGCTCGTCGAGGAAGACGATGTCCGGGTCGAGCGCCAGCGCGCGGGCGAGCGCGACGCGTTTGGTCATGCCGCCGGAAAGTTCCGACGGCAGTTTTTCGCCGTCGCGCGGGGCGAGCCCGACCATGTCGAGCTTCGCCATCGCCACCTCGCGCATCATGCGCGGCGACAGTTTCAGATATTCGCGCATGGGAAATTCGACGTTCTGCAACACCGTCAGCGAGGAGAACAGGGCGCCCTGCTGGTAGAGCACGCCCCAGCGCCGCTCCAGCGCCTGCAATTCGGCGGGGCTGGCGGCGTCGCGATCCGTCCCGAGGATCGCGATCCTGCCCGCCGTCTTGGGCAGCAGGCCGAGCATGGCCCGCAACAGGACGGATTTGCCGCCGCCGGATGCGCCAACCAGTCCGAAGATTTCGCCACGCTTCGTTGTGAGCGACAGGCGATCGATGACGACGCGCGCGCCAAACGCCACGACGACGTCCTGCAAGTCTATCGCGATCTCGCCCTGCGCATCCATGCTCACATGCCGATCGACGAAAAAAACATGGCGAAGAAGCCATCGAGCACGATGACCATGAAAATGGATTTCACCACCGAGGTCGTGGTCTGCAGCCCCAGCGATTCCGCGCTGCCCTGCACCTTCAGCCCCTCCGTGCAGGCGACGATGCCGATCACCAGCGCCATGAACGGCGCCTTGATCATGCCGACCTCGAAATCGCTCATGGAAACGGCTTCGCGCAGCCGCGCGACGAATATGGCGGGGTCCATGCCGCCATAGACCCAGGCGACCAGTCCGCCGCCGAACAGCGCCGCCATCGATCCCAGAAAGGTCAGGGCGGGCAGCGCCATCACGAGCGCGAGCACGCGCGGCAGGATCAGCACCTCCTGGGGATCGCGGCCCATGGTGCGCAGAGCGTCGATCTCCTCGCGCATGTTCATCGAGCCGAGTTCGGCGGTATAGGCGCTGCCCGAACGTCCGGCGACCATGATCGACACCAGCAGCACGCCGATTTCGCGCAGGATGAGAATGGCGACGAGATCGACGACATAATCGTCCGCGCCGAACCGCCGGAAGTGATAGATCCCCTGCTGCGCGATGATGCCGCCGATCAGCAGCGTCATCAGCGCGATGATCGGGATGGCAGTCCAGCCGACGCGATCGATCTGATGCGCCAGCGATGCGAGCCGCAGGCGCCTGGGCCGCGCCGCGACGCCGGCGAGCGTGAGCGCGAAGGCGCCGATCATGCGCAGGTAGCGCAGGGCGTCCGCGCCGAGTTCGCGCACGCCTCCCGCCGCGTCGGCGAAAAGGGCTTTCCTGACAAGCGGCGCGGGCGCGTCCTTGCCGGCCGCGCGCACTTTTTCGTAGAGCGCCGCATAGCGCGCCGACAGGCCGGTGAGCTGCACCTGGCGACGGCCGTCCTCCCGCGTGAGCCTGTCCAGCGCGACGGCGCCGAATGTGTCGAACTGGCTGATGCCGCGCGCGTCGATCACGATGCGACGCGTGTCGAAAGCAAATATGCGATCGACAAGCGTTTCAAGCTTCTGGGCGTTGACCGCCACCCAGGCGCCGGACCCTGTGACTTCGATCAGGTCGGCGCCGGCCTTGATGTCGATGAGGGCCTCGGCAACCATGCGTTCCCTCTCCCTTGAGCGCGCCTGAAAAAGCGGAGAGTCCAACAAGGCGAGCCTGGCTGCGCCGCGCCAAACCGCTTCCACCGGCGCCCGAAATGTTGGCCCGGCTTGAAAGCGAAAGTTTGACAGGCGCAGATCGTTCCCCTGCCGGGATGTCCTCTCCTGCAACGCAGTCCCGGCCGCCCCGGCAAAGCCGCAAGCTTGGCGCTCAGGCGTCGTCAACCCTGCGTTCGAGCCATCCAGCTCAACAGGACGAACAGCACGAGCGCGGCGGGGATGACAAAGGCGGGGTCAACCAAGGGGACATGTCCCAACTCCATTTTTGGACGAGGCCCGGCGGAACGTTCGCGCGTGAGGCGACGGGCGCGCCCCCTGGGCCGCATCGGGAAGGCGCAACGCTGACGGTTTTCACGGGACGTCGACAGGTTCGGAAAACACTCACGTCCTGTTCGAGGCGAGGCTGCAGACAATGACGATGCGACCTCGCCCAGCGCGGCGCGCCCGGCGCGGTCCCGCGCAAGTTTTCACGACGCGCGCGCGCTCCACGGGTCGATCACGGTCAGGCCGGCGGCTATGAACGCGCTGGCGTCGCGGGATGCGACCCCGAAACCGTGCGACGCGGCGATGGCGGCGATATATCCGTCCGGCGTGGGGAAACCTTTGCCGGCCGCGCGCGCCTTCACGGCCAAATCAGAGTAACGGCGCGCCGCATTCGTATCGAATGGCAGGATGCGCGCCTCGAAGAACTTGAGAACGCCTTCGAGCGCGGCCGCCAGTTTATCCTTGCGCTTGCCTCCGGGAAGCACTCCGATCCCGAACATCAACTCCGCAACGGTTACGCTGGAAAGGTAGAGCGTCTCCGCCGCCTGTTCATCGAGCCAATGGCGAACCGCCGGCGCCGGTTCAGGCTTCATCGCCTCGGAGACGACATTGGTGTCGAGCAGGATCATTCAAAGCGCAATGGTTCTGCCGGCCTATGTTCGCAGGCCTGTTCGAGCGCCTCGACGTCGACATTGGTCAGACCGATCGCGCGGCTCATTTCCGCCAGCGCGCTCCCGAGGCGCAGGCGGTTGGCCGGGCGCACGGCGGCTTCGAGGATATCGCGCATTTCCGCTTCCGTGCTGCGGCCGTGTTGCGCCGCGCGGACTTTCAGGGCGCGATGCGTCGCTTCGGAGAGGTTGCGTATGGTGACGGCGGGCATGATGGCGTTCACAAGCGATTGATGATTTTGCAATCAATATAGTTTGGCTGATATCGAGACGCAAGGCGGCCCGAGGGTTTGCGACCCCCATCCCTCGCCGGTCGCCGCGATCCCAGACCTTGACCGCTTCGCACCGGTGCTCCCCACGCTATAGCGTCAGGGCGCGATCGTCGCCGGTTGCCGGCTGCTCATAAATCTCAATCCGTTTGTCGCCGCCGCTGCGCAGCAAGCCCATCTGCCGGAGGGGCGCGGCGGAGAAAAATCGACCGGAACCTTGCGGGACCATGGCGGCTGATTTTCTTATATCCCGCACGCCCCGTCCGAAATAGACATTAATAATATAGGAATTATATGCTTAAGCGCCGGCGCATCGCCGGATTCCTTGTTTCAAAAACCGGAGAGTCGCCCGCATGACCACAACAGTCCGTGGCGTTTCATGGCGCAAAATTGTTCTTGGCGCCGGCGCGGCGCTGATCGGGGCCGGGGCCGCCCTTTACGTCTCCGGCGTCCCGGCCTTGTTGCTGCGCGGCTACCTCTATGGGCTGCCGGCCTATGAAATCGCCCGTTCGCGCGATATCGCGCTGACCCGGAACGGCCAGACGCTCAACGCGTTCGCGCACAAGCGCGCATTGGCCGACCATGCGACCCGGTTGATCACCACGCCGAACAATGACACGCTCTATTCCTCGGCCTTCCTCGATGTTTCGCGCGGGCCGGCGACGATCGACGTTCCCGCTTTTGGGGCGCGTTATTACTCACTGGCCTTCATCGACGCCTACACCAACAATTCCGCCATCGTCGGCCAGCGCACCATTGGCGGCGGCGGCGCCAGATTGCGCGTTGTCGGCCCCGATTGGAAAGGCGAAGCGGCGCCCGGTGAAACGCTGGTGCGTGCGACGACTCCGCAAATCTGGCTGCTCGCCCGCGTGCTGATCGAGGGCCCGCGCGAACTCGACGCCGTTCATGCCTTGCAGGACGCGCTGGTGATCAAAGGCCCGTCCGATTCCGCCTTCCCGCCCGACGCGGTTCCCGCCGAGCCCAACGGCCCCGATTTCGTCCGGGTCGTCAATCAGGTTCTGCGCGACAACCCGCCGCCGGACGCCGACAAGCCGGAACTGGCGGATTTGCGCAAGATCGGCCTCGGGCCGGACGCCGAGCCGCTGTCCGCGTGGCGAAATCTGGTCTGGCGAATCGGCTTTCCTCTTGCGCGCTACGCCCTGATCAAGGGCACGGAGGGGCGCTTCAACATCGTGGAGGGTTGGAGCTACACGCGCCCCGCCATCGGAGATTTCGGAACGGATTACTCCTATCGCGCCGCCGTGGCGCTGCGCGGCCTGCTGGCGCTGCCGGAAATCGAGGCGATCTACACGCGGCCCGCCGAGGACCAGCAGGGACGTCCGCTGGAGCCCGGCAAGCGCTACCGCCTGCGCCTGCCCCCCGGGGCGCCGCCGGTCGGCGCGTTCTGGTCGCTGTCGGCTTACGAAGTCGAGCCGGATGGCGGCCTCTATTTCGCCGACAATGCGATCCACCGCTACGCCATCGGCGACCGCACCGAAGGTTTGACGAAAAATTCCGAGGGGGGGATCGACATCCTCATCCAGCCGGATCGGCCCGCCGGCGCCGAGGCTGCGAACTGGCTGCCGGTTCCGACGAAACCCTTCGCCCTGATCGCGCGCGCCTATCTGCCCAAGGACGGGCTGTTGTCGCACAACTGGCGCTATCCGGCGCTGGAACGGCTGGACGACTGAGCCGTCCGCCTTTCGGCTCTTGACTCCCGGCGTCTTTGTGTTCATTTTTTGTTCCGATTTGAACATGAGGCGAGGCGATGGGTGCGGCGGTCGAAGACGGGTCCGAGACAATCGGCGACGCCGAGATCGACGAGATCATCGCGGAGGCCGGCGGCGATCCGCGTCAGGCGATCCGGAGTTTGCTGCATGATCTTGCGAAGCTCGCCCTCGACGCCGAGACCAGCGTTTCCCATGGTTTCGTGCGGGGGCGTTTCCCGCCGCTCCGGGCTCGCATAGGGCGATGATGTGGTCGAAATCGATGTTCGGTTCGGGGGCGCGGCGCGGTGGTTCGACTGGCGATGACGGCTGCGGTTCCGCTGCGGCCGCCGCCAAGCCGCCGCGCCCGATCGATCAGACGCTGATTCACGAAATGGCCAAGCGCTATCTGGAGCGTTATGAGGCGAACGCCCATCGCGTGGAAAATTTTCTCGCCCAAAAGATCGCGCGTGGCCTGCGCGCCGGGTGGTATGCGGAGGTCGATCCCGACGCCTTGTCCGCGATGATCGCGACGACCGTTTCAACCGCGCAACGCATCGGCCTGATTGACGACAAGGGCTACGCCGGACGGCGCGCGGCCTCTCTCTCGCGACGGGGCAAATCGGCGTCGCGCATCGCGTTGGATCTTAGGAGCCGCGGCGTCGACGCCGATCTGACGCAGAGCGCGATCGCCGAAACCGAAACGACGGACGCCGAACGGGCGCGCCTTTTGGCGCGGCGCAAGCGCATTGGACCTTGGCGCAGTGTGGCGCGCGCGGAAAACCGCGACAAGGACATCGCCAGATTATGCCGCGCCGGATTTTCGCCGGGCCTCGCCAAAAGCGTGATTGACGCGCCTTTGCCTGATTCCGACGGCGAAGGCGCCCCGCCTTTGTCGGAATAGGTCTGGCCGAAAACCGAGAAGTCAGAAGGGACCGCCTGAGGCTCGGTCTTTGGTGGCGGCGCGCACATGATCGAACACCACAGCCCGCGCCGCGCGCGACGACAGGCTGTGATCGGCGTCCCTGAGGATCGCGCGTTCAAGACCCGCGATCCGACGCGCGCGCCAATCGCGGCGCCCGAAATAGCGCGCGAACTCATCGAGGCTGGCGTCCGTCTCGCTGAACAGAACATGCGTGGCCACGCCGCGCGCCGACAGGCGATGCAGCCACGCTTCAGGCGTTCCCGGCTTTGGCGCCGGCCGCATCAGGGCGGAGACGGCTTCGCCCACCGCCTGCATCCCGCGCCGCCCGATCTTGTTGGCGGCGCGCAGCAGGCCTCGCAATGGCGCCTCGCCGCGAACCAGCCGCCGCAGCGCCTCGCCATTGCGCCACATGCGCAGGTACGCGTCCGATGAGCGCCCGGGCGCGGCGAGGGCCTGCTCCAGGGTTTCGTCGCCGCGCCAGGCGAACCGCCACAGGTTGATCAGCACAAGACCGGCGACGTCGTCGTCGCGCAGCGCCGTATGCAGGGCGGCATAGGCGCCGCTGCATTGCCCGACCAGCGTGATCCGGCGATAGCCGGCGAGGCCGCAGATGATCATGGCGTGGTCGAGGGCCTGCGTCATGAGCTGGGCGGCCGACACTTTTACGTTGTTCATGGCGACGAGATAGGAGATGGCGCTGAGGCCGTTTTCGGTCTGGCTGGCGGCCTCGTGGCGGGCGACGCCGTCCACGATCACGGCGCGCATCTGCTGCAGCATGACGGACATTTCGGCCAGCCGCAGCGTGCTGGTGAGATGCGCGTGGGGCGCTTTTCGCGCCGCCGCTTTCACAAAAGCCTGTGAGCGCGAAAACGCTTCGCTGGTGAGGCCGTACCAGAGGGCGGCCCACAGAAGATGGCAATGCGCCAGCATCGACTGCGCCGCGATTTCGGCGAAGGGCAGCGGAAAAATTTGTTCGACCGGCGCCGTGGCCTTGAACAGATAGCCTTCCGAGCACGTGCCGCGCATGCCCAGCGTGTCCCAGGGATGAGTGCGCTCCAGCGTATATTGTCCCTTCTCCACAGCGACCATCACCTGATCGGAGGGGGGAGCGTCGGGATGGGCCCGCGCCGTCACCAGGATCAGGTCGCAGAATTCGCCATAGGAAATGCAGGTGGCGTCCTTCTCCAGGTGGAAGACCTCGCCGTCGCGCACCACGGCGCAGCTCGATGTGCGCAGGTCGCCGCTGCCGCTTTCCGTGGTGGAGGAGCCGAGCAGCAATTGTTCGTCGGCGATGCGGCGCATCAGGTTGCGATGCCACGCATGATCCTGGCCGTGCTGGACGCAGCTCGACAGCTTGATCATGTGCATGGCGTAGATCATCGCCATCGCCGAGCAGGCCTGGCCGAGAATGGCGCAGACTTCGGCGACCTCCATCAGCGCGCGGCCTTCGCCGCCGAGATCGACCGGGATCATCACGCCGAGCAGGCGCTCGGCCTTGATGGCCGCCATGGCCTCGTGCGGAAAGCGGTTTTCCGCATCGACGGCGTCGGCGAATGCGCGCGCGACGCTGGCGGCGCGGCGGGCGCGCTCGGAGAGATCGAGCGCGGCTCGGGGGCGAGGGACGGTGTTCACGCGGCCTCGCGCCCGGACCGCAGCAGGGCGACGGCGTCGGAGATGGCGCGCAGGGTGGCGAAGGTCTTGCGGTTCAGAAGATGATCGGGAAATTCGATGTCGAATTCCTCTTCCAGCGCCAGCATCAGCTGCACCGAAGCGAAGGAGGTGAGGCCGGCGGCGTAGAGATCGGCGTCATCAGCCAGAGAGATCGGATCGACAGGCAGTTCACATGTCTTTGCAACCAGTCCGCGAACAATATCATCGATCATCTCGGCGCCCTCTCCTGAAAAACATCGCTGAACTGTCTGCGCAATTTTTGCGCGCCTGCAATTTTAATAAATTGAAGGGCATTAAGGCGGGGTGAATGACTGCAGCCTGCCGTAGAGATGTCATTCGTTTGGCTTAGAGTGTCTTTGCGAAAAGCGTAGAATTTTAGCGAGCCCGGATTTTATTCTCCGGGCGCGATCGCCGCTTCGCCATTTTTGACACGCCGGAATCGCCGATGCCGCCTGTCCCGCCGCGACGTTCACCGGGCGTCATGGGCCGCCTCGGGCGCCAAAACGTCGCGCCTCGCGCGCATGCGGCACAGCACATAAAACGCCGGCGTGAAGATCAGGCCGAACAATGTCACGCCCAACATGCCGAAGAACACCGCCGTTCCCAGCGCCTGCCGCAGTTCGGCGCCGGCGCCGGTGGCGAGCATCAGCGGCAGCACGCCGAGAATGAAGGCGAGCGAGGTCATCACGATCGGACGCATGCGCAATTGCGCGGCCTCGGCGGCCGCCTCGAAGCGCGATTTGCCCTGTTCCTCAAGCTGGGCGGCGAATTCGACGATCAGGATGGCGTTTTTCGCCGCCAACCCGATCAGCACGACGAAGCCGACCTGGGTGAGGATGTTGTTGTCCATGCCGCGGAAAATCACGCCGGAAATCGCCGCCACCAGGCTCATCGGCACGATCAGGATGACCGCGAGCGGCAGCGTCAGGCTCTCGAACTGGGCGGCGAGCACGAGGAACACGAAGACCACGCCCAGCAGGAAGGCGAAGATGGCGGCGTCGCCCGCCCGGATCTGCTGGAACGCCAGTTCGGTCCATTCCGCCGAAAAGCCGGGCGGCAGGGTTTCGGCGGCGATTTTCTGCATGATCTCCAGCGCCTGGCCCTGCGAAAAACCGGGCGCGGCGACGCCGTCGAGTTCGGCGGCGGGAAACAGGTTGTAGCGTGGCGACCGCGAGGGGCCGGCGATGTCGCGGACGGTGGTGAACGATCCCAATGGAACCGCCGCGCCCTCGGCGTTGCGAACGCGGATTTTCGGGATGTCGGTCCAGTCGTTGCGGAACGGCGCGTCGGCCTGGGCCGTCACGCGGAACGTGCGGCCCAGCAGGTTGAAATCGTTGACATAAGCCGAGCCGAGATAGGTTTGCAGCGCGGCGAAGACGTCGGACACGTTGACGCCGAGAATCTGCGCGCGGTCGCGGTCGATATCGAGATAGATTTGCGGGGTGGCGTTCTCGAACAGCGAAAACACCTGTTGCACGCCCGGCGTCTGCGCGGCCTTCGCCATCATGGCCGACACCGCCTGCTGCATCGCCGCCGGTCCGGAGGCCCCGTGATCCTCGACCATCATCCGAAACCCGCCCGCGCTGCCGATGCCGCGTACGGAGGGCGGCGGCACCACAAAAACCTGGCCGTCGCGGATCGCGGCGAACTTTTGCGTGAGCGTCGCGCGGATCGCATTCGCCGAAAGATTTCGATCCTTCGCCCGCTCCTCGAACGGTTTCAGCGTCACGAACACGGCGCCGGCGTTGGGCGCATTGGTGCGCGTCGCTCCGGAAAAGCCGACGATGTTGACGGCGTGGGCGACGCCGGGCGTCTTCAGCGCCAGCTCCACCACACGACGATTGACCGCGCTGGTGCGGTCCAGCGCGGCGGCGGGCGGCAATTGCGTGACGGTGATGAGATAGCCGGCGTCGATCTGCGGGATGAAGCCCGTGGGCGTGCGGCGGAATTCGTTGAGGCCGAAAGCGACGACGCCGACGTAGAGCAGCGCCATGATCAATGCGGCGCGCGTCACGCGCGCGACCAGCGCGCCATAGCCGCGCGACAGTTTGTCGAATCCCCAGTTGAAGGCGCCGAAAAACCCGGCGACGCCGCGCGCGACAAAACCTTTCGCGGCCTGCTTCGGGCGCAGCAGCAGCGCGCACAAGGCCGGCGACAGCGTCAGCGAGACGATCAGCGAAATCAGCGTCGCGCCGGCGATGGTGAGGGCGAATTGGCGGTAGAACTGGCCGGATATGCCGGGAATGAAGCCGGTGGGCACGAACACGGCCGACAGCACCAGAGCGATGGCTACCAACGCGGCGCCGACCTCGTCCATCGTGCGCCGCGCCGCGTCACGCGGCGACAGCCCGTCATGAATGTTGCGCTCGACATTTTCGACCACGACAATGGCGTCGTCGACGACGATGCCGATGGCCAGCACCAGGCCGAACATGGACAGGTTGTTCAGCGAGAAGCCGAACACGCTCATGAGAAAGAACGTGCCGACCAGGGAGACGGGAATGGCGACGATGGGGATGACCGCCGCGCGCCAGCTTTGCAGGAACAGCACGACGACCAGCACCACGAGAGCAATCGCCTCGAAGATCGTATGAACCACCGCGTCCTGGGATTGCTGGATGAATTCGGTGGGATCGTAGATGATGCGGTATTCCAGCCCCGGCGGAAAGCCTTTCGCCAGTTCGGCCATGGCCGCGCGCACGCGCGCCGCCGTCGCCAGCGCGTTCGAGCCGGGCAATTGGAAGACGCCGAGGCCGA
This sequence comes from Rhodoblastus acidophilus, assembly GCF_900187365.1. Classification (GTDB taxonomy): domain Bacteria; phylum Pseudomonadota; class Alphaproteobacteria; order Rhizobiales; family Beijerinckiaceae; genus Rhodoblastus; species Rhodoblastus acidophilus. Next base: position 160,650 of record NZ_FYDG01000001.1, on the reverse strand, counting down.
CGGCCGGGGTCGTATCCAGATATGAGTTCACGCCATAGTCGAGCGCGGCCAGCTCGACCCGCGCCACGTCCTTCAGCCGCACCAGCGCGGGGCCGTTGCTCTTGACGACGATGTCGCCGAATTCGTCGGGCTGGATCAGCCGCCCTCGCGTCTGCACCGAAATCTGAAAGGCGCCGGGGTTGGGCATGGGCGGTTGGCCGAGCACGCCCGCGGCCACCTGCACGTTCTGGCGTTGCAGCGCGGCGACGATGTCGCCCGACGTCAGGTCGAGCGATTGCAGCCGCTCCGGGTCGAGCCAGACGCGCATGGAATAGTCGCGGCCGCCGAACACAGTGATCGAGCCGACGCCCTCCACGCGGCTGAGCACATCCACGACATTGATGCTGGCGTAGTTGGAAATGAACAGGTCGGGGTGGGACTTGTCCGGCGACAGCAGGTGGACGACCATCATCAGATCGGGCGAAGCCTTGGCGACGGTCACGCCGATATTGCGGACATCCGCCGGCAGCCGCGGCTGCGCGACGGAGACGCGGTTCTGCACCTGCACCTGCGCGGTGTCGAGGTTCGTGCCGAGATCGAAGGTGATGGAAATGGTGAAGCGGCCATCGCTCGTCGAGTTCGACGAGATGTAGAGCATGTGCTCGACGCCGTTGATCTGCTGCTCCAGCGGCGCCGCCACCGTATCCGCCACCACTTGCGCGCTCGCGCCCGGATATTGCCCGGTGACGTTCACCACCGGCGGCGCGATCTCCGGATATTGCGCGACAGGCAGGTTCGCGTAGGAGACCGCGCCGAAAATGACAATGACGATCGACACGACGCAGGCGAAGATCGGCCGGTCGATGAAGAATTTGGAAAATTCCATTGCTGAACCTTCAGTTCGCCGCGGGAGACGGCGCGTCCACGGCGGCGACTTGCGGCGACACCTTCCCTTCCGCCTTGACGCGCATGAGGCCCTCGGTGACGACGCGGTCCTGCGCGTCGAGTCCGGTTTCGATCACGCGCAGGCCGTCGACGACCGGGCCGAGCGTCACATATTTCATCCGCGCGACATCGTCCTTGTCGACCACATAGACGAACTTGCGCGCCTGCTCCGTTCCCACGGCGACATCGGGAACGAGCAGTTTTTCGGCAGGCGGCGCAGCTTGCACCCGGACGCGCGCGAACATGCCCGGCGTCAGTTTGCCATCGGGGTTGGCGACGGTCGCGCGCATGCGGATCGTGCCGGTGTTGCGGTCGATGACATTATCGACGAAATCGATCCGGCCCTCGTGCGAGAACGTTTTTTCGTCGAGCAGCCTGAGTTTTACCGGCAGCCGCAATCCCCGGTCGGGCGCATCGCCGGTCGCCTTGGAAACGTTGATGAAGCGCAGATAGGCGCCCTCATCGACGGTGAATTCCAAGCGGATCGGATCGATGCTGGCGATGGTGGCGAGCAGCGTGGTCGCGCCGCCGGCGCCGCCCGTGACCAGATTGCCGACGGAGACGCGGCGGTCGCCGATCCGGCCGGCGATCGGCGCGGTCAAGTCGGTGTATTCGATGTCAAGCTCCGCCTGGCGAACCGCCGCGTCCTGCGCCGTGGTCGCGGCTTCGGCGGAGCGGCTGGTTTGCACGCGCTGTTCGAAGCTCTGCTGGGTGATGGTGGAGCCGCGCACCAGATCCTTGCCGCGATCGAGATCGGTCCGGGCGAAGGCCTGCTTGGCCTTGGCTTCGTTGAGCGCGCCGCGGGCCTGGTCGGCGGCGATCTGATACGGGCGGGGATCGATCTTGAACAGCGGATCGCCCTTCTTCACAAACTGGCCATCCTTGAAATCGATCTCCTGGAGATAGCCGGACACACGTGCGCGAATTTCCACGAAATCGACGGCGTTGAAGCGGCCGACGAATTCATCGTAGTCCGACACGGCCTTTTTCACGGGCGCGCCGACGGAGACCTGGGGCGCGGACGCCGCTGGCGCGGGCGGCGGCGCCGATTCGCCGCAGCCCGCCAGAGAACTCACCACAAGCGACGCAAGGAGGAATGACGGCTTCAAGACGCTTGACCTTTCAAGCACGGGAACTGTGCTTGAAACGCGCGAGACGCCAGCTGGCTCCCGCGCAAGCCGCGCGCTTTGGTTTTGGGCCGGCGCCCGGCGTCTGCGGCGGAGTTCCGCGTCAGGCGGCGAGCCCGTTTCCGGTTCGCCGCCAGTTTTGCGCATTTTGGCCGACGACGCTGAAAATCTCGCGCGCCCGCCATATTTTCCCGGACAGGCTGCGCGTCTTGACGCATATTGAGCCGGCGATGGCGGATGTGCGGCCATCGGCGGACGCGCCCGGCGATTTCGCGACAAGCTTGATCCCGGCCGCCGCGAATCCAGCAACAAGCGACTTGCGTAAGGCATGATCCCGGAACACGCGGTTTTCGCAAGGGATCATGCTGGACCATAGCGGGGAGAAAGCGCGCCGCCATGCCTGACGAATCCCAAGTTTCGATGGTTTCGGACGACGTGTTCGATCCGGCCGAGATCGACGATCTCGTCGACGATCTCGGGCCGGGGGAGGTGGCGCGACTGCTGAAAATCGGCCTGGGCGACATCGGCGAACGCGTCGCCCGTCTACGTGACGTGTCCGGCGACGACCTCACGGAGGGGTGCGGGCTGGCGCACCAGCTCAAGAGCCTGTTCGCGCAATTTGGCGCGCTGACCGCGGCGCGGGAGGCCGCGGCGCTCGAAGCCTGCGCGTCGCCTCAGGCGTTCGCGGCGCGCTTGCTGGCTTTCGAGGCTTGCGCCTGGCGCGCGCTCGTCTGGCTCGAAGACAAACAGGCGGGTCTGGCGCCCCCGGCGTGAGGCTGCGAACGGCGTCTCAGGCCGGATCGGCCGCCGCCTCGGACCGAGGCGGCGCGCGGTCCGCGGCCAGGGCCGCCGCCAGCTTCTTGCGGTTGATCGGCTTGGAGACGAAATCGTTCATGCCGGCGGCTTTGCACGCTTCGATGTCGGCGGGCAGCGCGCTGGCGGTCAGGGCCACGATCCGCACATCGCCCTTTCGGCCGGGCAGCGACCTTATGCGCCGCGCCGCCTCCAACCCGTCCATGACGGGCATGTGGACATCCATGAACACCAGGTCGAACGTCCCGCTCGCCATCAGGCGCGCGGCTTCGAAGCCATTGGGGACGATCTCGACGCGATGGCCCATGCCTCGGAGCAGCGCCCCAATCACCTCCTGGTTGGTCGGCGTGTCCTCCGCGACCAGAATGTCGAGCGCCTCGGTCGCCGCGACATTTTTCGCACCCGGCTTTTGTGCCGCAAAATCCGGTCGCGCGATGGCGTCGAGGCGGCGCTCGATGCGGTGCGGCGTCAGCGCCCCTTCGATGGCCTGGGCGTCGGGCGGCGGCGCCCGCGAACTGTCGCCGAACATGATGCAAATCTTGCCGGCGGCGGCGAGAGCGGGAATGTCGACGGCGTCGATCCGCTGCGCGTCGACGAACACGAAGCGCGCCCGATCGAGGTCGCTCAGCTGCAATCCGCTATAGGCGATGACGCGGCCCGCCGCCTCCCGCCCGCGTTCGGCGGCGCATAGCAGCGCCGCTTCGCCGCGCGCGGCCGGGGCCGCCGCCTTGACGAAAGGCGCGCGAATTTCGAACCAGAACAGGCTGCCTTCGCCCTCGGCGCTGCGAACGCCGATCTCGCCTTTCATCGCTTCGACCAGGCTCTTGCAAATCGCCAGACCCAGCCCCGAACCGCCGAATTCGCGCCAGATGGCGGGATCAATTTGGCTGAAAATCTGGAACAGCCGGTCCTGCTTATCCGCGGCGACGCCGATGCCGGTGTCTTCAACCTCGAACCGCAGGCGCTCGGGCGCCACGCGGATGACGCGGATGCACACGCGCCCGCGATGCGTGAACTTGACGGCGTTGGCGACGAGATTGAGCAGGATCTGCCGCAGCCGCGCCGGATCGCCCGTCGTGGCCAGGATTGCCTCGGCTTCGACATCCATTTCTATCCGCAAGCCCTTGCGGATGGCGACGGGTTCGAGCGCGTCGATGACATTTTCCACAATCGCCAGCGGCTGGAATTCGCGGCTCTCCATGTCGAGCCGGCCCGTCTCCAGCGCGGAATAGTCGAGAATATCGCCGATCAGCTCGACCAGCGCCTCGCCCGATTGCCGGATCGCTTTGACATAGCGGCCCTGTTCGGCCGAAAGCGCGGTGGTCTCCAGCAGGTCGATCATGCCGAGCACCCCATTCATTGGCGTGCGGATTTCGTGGCTCATCGTGGTGAGGAAATAGGTCTTGGCCTGATTGGCGCGATCGGCCGCCTCCTTCGACGCCGCCAGGGCCGTCTGGCGGCGGTCGGCTGCGAGGAAGTCGAGTTGCAGCCGCACGGCGCGGCGGCGCTGCCGCTCAAAACCAATCGCCATCATGAACAGCGCGGCGGGGAAGGCCGACAGATAAAGCGCGTAAACCGGCTGCGCTATGCCGCCATAAGCGGCGGTCTCGGAGGTGAGCGTCATCAGGTGAAGCGGCGCGCCCTTCACCGGCGTCCGCAAGGCGAGCATGTTCCTCGCCGTTTTGGCGCCGGGGATGCTGTCCGTCGGCGTCAGCCGGTTTTCGGGCAGTTCGGCCAGCGATCTTTCGACCAGTTCGAAATCCGAGCCGGAGCGGCGTGGCGACAAGGCGTGGCCGCCGTCCCCGATCAGCAGGAATTCATGGTATCCGCCGCCTTGGGTTTCGTCGGATTCGATCAGCAGTTTCGACAGGACCTTCAGGTCGGCGGTCATCGCCACCGCTCCGGCCACGGCGTTCTTGAACACGACGGGCGCGACCACCTCGATGGTCCAGTCGTGCGCGTTGATGTGCGGCGGCGCGACCGTTTCGGACAGGGTTCCGATCACAGGCGCGGAGCCGGCGCCGGCCGACGCGATCTCGACCTTGTCGATGCTGACGAAGCGGATGGCGCGCAGAAACGGCGCGCCGCGCAGCGACACCCGTTCGATCGTGCGTTCAAAGCGCTGCTCGATGAAGCCGATGCTGGCGTTCAGGCCATAGCGCGGCGACATGCCGAGCGCCTCGTTGGTCAGGTAGTCCTCGATTTCGGGGCCGCTGGCCAGTTGCGCGGCGAGCTTTTCCTGTTCGGCCAGGAAATCCTCGATGACGGCGGCGCGCCGTTCGCTGTCCGCGAGCAGGCGCGCATCGGTCGCGCCGCGCAACTGCACCTGAGTCGAATACAGGCCCCAGGCGAGCGCCAGAACCAGCAGCAGGAAGACGCTGGCCATGACCAGCGGCCATTGCAGCAGCAGACGCTGCCAACCTGACAGCAAGGCGTCGCGCCGTCCGGGCGTGGGCGTCGGCAAGTTGGTGGCCGGTTCCGTCATGGTTCAAGTCGATCAGATCTGCGTGAAAGGCGTCGCGCGCTTGAAGGTCTTGAGGCGGATCATTCTCCTCCTCGCCGCTCGTCTGTCATCCCACGGATTTTGGCGGGCTGAAATATATCGTTCAAATCTTAAGCGTTGGCGTCGTCGCAATCCGCCAACGGGCGCGATATCTCCAAGACTTTATGACGAATTACCTGCGGTTTCTCGCAATTTAACCTTTTGAATGGCGTCAAAGAAGCGCGCCTTCATGGCGCAGCAGCCAGAGCTTTCGCTCCAATCCGCCGCCATAGCCGACCAGCGCGCCATCCGCGCCGATGACGCGATGGCAGGGGATCACGAGGACGATGGGGTTGCGATTGTTGGCGAGGCCGACGGCGCGCGCGGCGCCGGCCGCGCCGATCCGCCGCGCGATCTCGCCATAGCTGACCGTCGCCCCCGCCGGAATGGTCCGCAGCGCCGCCCAAACCTGACGCTGGAAGACGCTGCCGCCGGTTTCGACCGCGAGCGCGTCCAGCGCGGCGGCGTCGCCATTGAAATAGGCGTCCACGGCGCCGCGCGCCGGAGACGGAGCGCGGCGCGCCTCCAGGCGGAGGCGTCCGACGCCCAGCGGCAGGCGCCGGCGCAGGTCCGCCGGATCGTCGGCGGCGCCCCAGTCGAGCAGCCGGATCGTCTCCCGTTCATCGGTGACGATCCGCAGCAGGCCAGTGGGCGTGGGCAAGGTTTCCAGGAACAGGCGCGTCTCGATCATGCGCCTTTTTAGCGCGCGGCGAATCCGCCGTCTGGCGGTTTTCGGACCCCGGCGTTTCCGGCGCCATGTCCGAAAACCGCGAGACTTTTGCAGTTCATGCGCGCAGAATCCGCCGATGGACCTCGCTCCCGACGCCTGTTACCGCGCCATCTGCGCGCGCGATTCCCGGTTTGACGGACGGCTGTTCACCGGCGTCAAGACGACCCGTATTTACTGCCGCCCTGTTTGCCCCGCGCGGACGCCGCGCCTGGAAAATGTCGCGTTTTTTCCGACCGCCGCGGCGGCGCAGGAGGCCGGTTTCCGGCCGTGCCTGCGCTGCCGCCCGGAAACGGCGCCGGATCTCGGCGCCTGGCGCGGCGCGTCCAACACGGTGTCGCGGGCGTTGGCGCTGATCGAAATGGGCGCGCTCGACCAGCGGGGCGTGGAGGCGCTCGCCGAACGCGTCGGCGTCGGCGAGCGGCAGTTGCGCCGGTTGTTCGCGCGCCATCTCGGCGCCTCGCCCATCGCGGTCGCGCAGACCCGTCGCGTGCTGCTGGCGAGGCAGCTTATCCAGGAAACCTCGCTGCCGATGACCGAAGTCGCGCTGGCTGCGGGATTCGACAGTCTGAGGCGCTTCAACGAGACGTTCCTCGCGCTGTACCGGCGGCCCCCGACGGCCCTGCGCCGCGCCGGGGGCGTCGAGGCCTCGTCCGGCGAGATCGCCTTGGCCTTGCGGTTCAAGCCGCCTTACGATTGGACCGCCATTCTCGGCTTCCTTGGCGCGCGCGCCATAGCGGGCGTGGAAAGCGTCGAGGGCGGAAGCTACCGTCGCGCCATCGCGCTGGAGGGCGAACACGGCGTCGTCTCCGTCGCCCCATCCGGCGCCGATGCGCTCAAAGTCGTCCTGCGCCTGCCGAAACTCGCGCTGCTGCCGGGGATCATCGCGCGGTTGCGGCGCGTGTTCGATCTCGCCGCCGACCCCGAAGCCGTCGCCGCCGATCTGGCGCGCGACCCGAAGCTGGCGCCGCTGGTCGCGGCGCGTCCCGGCCTTCGCGTGCCCGGCGGATGGGATGGGTTTGAACTGGCGGTCAGGGCGATCCTGGGGCAACAGGTGACGGTCGCCGGCGCGGCGCGCTGCGCGAGCAAACTGACGGAAAGATATGGCGAGCCGCTGCGTTGCGCCGATCCCGTTCTAAGCCGCATTTTCACTACGCCTGCCGCGCTCGCCGGCGCCGATTTCTCCGGCTTCGGCCTGCCCAGCGCCCGCGCCGAAACCCTGCGCCGCCTCGCGCAAACCGTCGCCGCCGATCCCGATTTCCTGTCGGCGCGCCACGCGCCGGCCGAAGTCATGGCCCGGCTGCGCGGGCTGCCGGGCGTCGGTGAATGGACCGCGCAATATTTCGCTTTGCGGATGTTGCGCGAGCCCGACGCCTTTCCGGCGGATGACCTCGACTTGCGCCGCGCCATGGCGGAAGACGGCGCGCGTCCGACGCCGAAAAACCTTTTGGCGCGCGCGAACCTTTGGAGGCCGTGGCGCGCCTATGCCGCGCAGCACCTCTGGACCGCCGGCAGCGTCGCGCCGGCGGCGTGACGGCGGCGTTTGGCTTATCTTTTGAGGACGTGGGTCTCCGCGCCATGCGCATGCGCGTTCCGCCGCAGCAGAAAAATCGACACGACCATCACAAGGATCAATCCGCCGAGGACGCATAATTCGATCATCGACGAATTGAACAGTCCGTGCAGCTCCGGCGCCGATGGGCCGGAATCCTGCGCCTGCGACGATTCCAGCGTGATGACCAGCATGCGCCGGATCGAAGCGATCAGGCCGACGACCAGAAACTGCTCGCAGGCCAGCGCGCCCTCGTGGAACGACACGCGCACGGTGTGGAGAATTTCGATGATCATCAGAACCAGCAGGATCCGGTCGATCGCGATGACCAGCGGCAGCGGCGACTCGACGTCGGCCGCCGCCTTCGCAAGGGTCATGACGGCCCCAATCGTTCCAATCGCCGCGACAATGGCCAGCAGGCCGCCCAGGACCAGATAGGCCGTGAACTCGACGCGCGAAAACGCCCGCTTCGAGACGCGTCCGACCCAGTTGGTTTCCGCGTCGATATGTTCGGAATTGATCGTATCCATCAAGCCTCTCGTCCGTAGCCGTCAAACTCCAGCTTCCTTATAGGCGGCGCTCGGCGGAAAACGACCCAATTTTTACGCCGGGGCAGGCTTCTGCGTCCCCAAGTCGTCCCCAGCGCCGGCAGGACGCCAAGCGGCGATCTGTCGCGGGGAAGCGGCTGGATTGATGGAGACAAATAAAATATAAAATCTATAGATAAAATGTTTTATATTGAGTTTGACGTCGCCTGCCGGCGCGGCCGACCCCTTCGGACGAAAAGATCATGACCCGCAAAGAGACGATGACTTCCCGCGAGCGCTTCGCCGCCGCTCTCGCTGGCGAGCCGTATGACCGCATTCCCGTTTTCCTCCTCATGAGCGACCATGCGGCGCGGGTGATCGGCGTCAGCGTCGGCGAATATCAACAGTCGGCCGATTTGATGGCCAAAGGCCAACTCGCCGCCCAGCGGCTTTATGGCGTCGATCTGCTCAACACCGGGCCGGGCCTGACCGGCCTCGCCGAGGCCCTGGGCGCCAAACTGGCGTTCCCCGACAACACCGCCTATGTCGTGGAAAATCCCGCGCCGACTCCCGAGGATCTCGATCGTCTGAAAATTCCCGATCCCCGCCGCGATGGCCGGTTGCCGTTGTTCCTTGAGGCGACGAAGATCGTGCTCGACGAAGCCGGCGCCCGCGTGCCGGTGTCCCTGACCACCGCCGGTCCTTTCACGACAGCCTCGTATTTGCGCGGTCCCGACCAGTTATTGCGCGATCTGCGCCGCGCGCCGGAGGTCGCCCATCGCGCCCTGCGTTTGGCCACCGACGCCACCATCCCGTTCATCCGCGAAGTCATCGCGCTCGGCGCCCGCATCAGCCTCGCCGAGCCGATGGCGTCGGGCACGCTGATCGCCGCCGCGCAATTTCGCGCCTTCGCCCAGCCCTACCTCACGGAAATCGTGGACGCCGTCAAACACTTGACCGGCGGCGTCGGCCCCTCGCTGCACATCTGCGGCGACAGTTCGCGGATCTGGTCCGAGATGGCCGACACCGGGGCGAGCGTGTTGAGCATCGACGATGAAGTCGATCTCGCCGCCGCGCGCGCGCAAGTGGGGCATCGGGTCGGTTTGATCGGCAATATCAGGCCGACGGCGGTGATGGCCAACGGCGGCCCGGACGACGTCAGGGCCAACGCCCGCGCGTGTTTCGAGAAAGGCGTCGGCAATCCCAAAGGTTACATTCTCGGCCTGGGTTGCGCCTTGCCGATCAATACGCCGCCCGAAAATGTTCACGCGCTGTTTGACGCCGCCTGGGAGTTGAGCGGGGAACGCCGAGCCTTGACCTGAAATTGACAGGGATTCGCGACATCGGTAGCTTGCGGCGCGCTGAAGGAGCGCCGTCATGCCCGCGAAAGCCCGGTTTTTCATCGTCACGCCGCCGACAAGCCGCGCCCAATCCGTTTCGGTGGGATGACGATGGACAGGACGATCCCGGACGATTCGCCCCCTCCCGGCGAAGGCGCCCTGGTTGCGCCGCGTAGCGCAACCGGTGAGGTTCCCGCGCATCTGGAGCGGCTGGCCGAGCGCGCCCGCGACTACGCCAAAGCCGCCAGTTCGGACAACACAAGGCGGGCCTACGCCGCCGACTGGAAACATTTCTGCGCCTGGTGTCGCCGCCAGCGGCTGGAGGTGATGCCGCCCGATCCCGAGATCGTCGGCCTCTATGTCGCCGCCTGCGCCTCGGGCGCGGCCAGCCCGGACCAGAAGGCCAATTCGGTCGCCACCATCGAACGGCGCCTGTCGGCCTTGACCTGGAATTACGCGCAGCGCGGCGCGCCGCTCGACCGCAAGGACCGCCATATCGCCACCGTGCTGGCCGGCGTGCGCAACACTCATGGCGCGCCGCCCGTGCAAAAAGAGGCTTTGCTGCCCGACGATCTGATCGCCATGCTGGAGACGTTGAGCCGCGGCGGGCTGCGCGGCCTGCGCGACCGCGCCATTCTGCTGCTGGGCTTCGCCGGCGGCCTGCGCCGCTCGGAGATCGTCGGCCTGGATTGCGGGCGCGGCCAGACCGAGGACGGCGCCGGCTGGATCGAGATCCTCGACAAAGGCATGGTGCTTACGCTGCGCGGCAAGACCGGCTGGCGCGAGGTCGAAATCGGGCGCGGCTCGTCGGAGGCCACCTGCCCCGTCGCCGCGCTGACCACTTGGCTGCAGTTCGCCCGGATCGGCCATGGGCCGCTGTTCCGGCGCATCGCCGGCGAGGGCCGCAAGGTCGGCGCGGAGCGGCTCAACGATCGCCATGTCGCGCGTCTGGTCAAACGCGCCGCGCTCGCCGCCGGCGTGCGGCCCGATCTCACCGAAGCCGAGCGCAAGGCGAAATTCGCGGGCCATTCGCTGCGCGCCGGCCTCGCCTCCTCGGCGGAGGTGGACGAACGCTATGTGCAAAAGCAGCTCGGCCACGCCAGCGCCGAAATGACCCGGCGCTACCAGCGCCGCCGCGACCGTTTCCGCGTCAATCTCACCAAGGCGGCGGGGTTGTGACGCAGCAGGATCGGCGGGCGAATCAAACGCCGGCTCCGTCAGCTTATACTTGGCCATAATGGCTGCGTGACGCCCGTTACAGGTTCTTGCGGAGTTCAATTCGTCCTATCTGGATGAATCATGCGGGCGTATTTCGGGAAAAAATCCCATTTACTGCGGGATACGCTCCCAAAAAATAATTGTACTGTCGCTGCTTTGCCACACATGCGCGGAAATATGGCTGAATTTGGCGCCTCCTTCCGATGGGACAATTGCCTGTTTCCTGCGGTGATATTTAATTCCTCATTGCGGGCCGTCGGACGACGGAACCGCAGAGGCGGTAAAAAAACGCCTGGAGGGGGGAATTCATGATTCGTGCAAGTCTGTCGGTGGCGAGCGTTCTGATCGCATTGGGAGCAACCGGCGTCCATGCGCAAACGGTGACGCTGCCCGACATCAATGTCACCACGGATACGCCAAGCGCGCTGCGTCGCGCCCCGGTCGTCGCGCCCGTAGCCCCTTCGCCCGCGCCGGCGCCTGTATCAGCGCCTCCGACCGCTCTGGCGGTGGAGCCGGTGATCGACAGCCGTCCGGCCAACAACACGCATGTTTCCGCCGAGGACATCCGCCGCACTGCTTCGCCCGATGTCGCGGAGGCGTTGAACCGCTCCGCGCCCAGCGTCAGCCTGCAAGCGCCGTCGGGCAACCCCCTCACGCCCGACGTCGAATATCGCGGCTTTGTCGCCTCGCCGATCGAAGGGACGCCGCAGGGCCTCGCCGTCTATCAGAACGGCGTGCGCGTCAATGAGGCGTTCGGCGATACGATGAACTGGGACCTGATCCCGACCTTCGCCATCGCCTCCCTCGACCTGATTTCCAACAATCCGGCCTTCGGCCTCAACGCGCTGGGCGGCGCGCTCAACGTCAGGATGAAAGACGGCTTCGCCTTTCAGGGCGGCCAGCTGGAATTGCAGGGCGGCTCCTATGGCCGCTTCCAGGCCGCGCTCGAATATGGCAAGCAGATCGGTCAGTTCGCCTTCTACGGCGCGCTTGAATACGTTCACGACGACGGCTATCGCAGATTTTCCGAATCGAATGTCCGCCGCTTCTATGGCGATCTCGGCTATCGCAACGAAGGCCACGAAATCCACCTGAATGTCGGCCTCGCCTCCAACAAGTTCGGCGCCGCCGGCACCTCGCCGATTGAACAGGTTCAGCAGGACTGGGGCGGCGTTTACACCACGCCGCAGACCTCCGAGCGCCAGTTCGGCATGATCAATCTCACCGGCGCGTTCGCGCTGACCCCGACCTGGACGCTCAACGCCAACGCCTATGTCCGCCGCTTCATCCAGCGCACCGTCGACGGCAACCCGACCGACGTCTACGATTGCGGCGACGCCACGCTGTGTTTCAACGACGACAATCCTTCTACGACCAACATTCCTTCGGCGCCGTTCGCGGGCGCGACGCTCGGCGAGATCGACCGCACCCGCACGCTGACGACCAGCGTGGGGACGGCGCTGCAACTCAACAATCGCGACGACCTGTTCGGTCACAGGAACCGCTTCAGCATCGGCGCCTCGTTTGACTACGGACAGACGTCCTTCGCGGCGAATTCCGAACTGGGGATCATCGGTTCGGATTATGTCGTGGCCGGCTCGGGAACGCCGGTCGGGACCATCCTCGATCCGAACAGCGGACAGACGGTGTTCGGCCCGGTCGACACCCACGCCATCAACCGCTATCTCGGCGTTCACGCGCTCGACGCTTTTGACGTCACCGACCGGTTGACCGTGTCCGCCGGCGCGCGCGTCAACTACGCGTCCATTTCGCTGTTCGACCAGATTCCCGGCGGCGACGTGAACGGCCAATACAGCTTCACTCATGTCAATCCGCTTGCCGGCCTTACCTACAAGATCACGCCGGACCTGCAGGCTTACGGCTCTTACGCCGAAGGCAATCGGGCGCCGACGCCGCTGGAGCTGGGCTGCGCCAATCCCGAGCGGCCCTGTGTGCTTGCCGCTTTCCTGGTGTCCGATCCGCCGCTGAAGCAGGTGGTGTCGCGCACGTTTGAGGCGGGCCTGCGCGGCCAGCACGATTTCGGCGGCTATGGCGCGCTGTCGTGGAAGGCGGGCGCGTTCCGCACTCGCAACGAGAACGACATTCTCAACATCCCCTCGCAACTGTCCGGCTTCGGCTATTTCGCCAATGTCGGCTCCACCCTGCGCCAGGGCGTGGAAACCGCGCTCAACTATCGCTATGCGGACGTGGCGCTGCGCGCGTCCTACACGTTTATCGACGCCACCTTCCGCGACACGTTCACATTGACGTCGAACAGCCCGTCCGCCGACGACGGCCAGATTCTGGTGACGCCGGGCAACCAATTGCCGATGGTCCCGCGCCATCGCGTGAAGGTGAGCGTGGACTGGGACGTGACCTCGCGCGCGACCATTGGCGCGGACATGCTTTTCGTCGGCGCGCAACGCTATGTCGGCGATGAGGACAACAAGAACGCCAAGCTGCCGGCCTATGTCACTTTCGGCCTCAACGCTTCCTATCGCGTGCTCGACAACGTCACCGTGTTCACCCGCGCGACCAATCTGCTCGACCGCCGCTATTACAACTACGGAACCTATCTGAACCTGGAGCAGCAGCCTTTCCCCGGCGCTTTCACCGACGCCCGCAGCGTCAGTCCCGCGCAGCCGTTCTCGATCTATGGCGGCGTGCGCGTCGCCTTCGACACGCCGGTCGTCGCGCCGGCGGCGGTCATAGCGAAATACTGACGCGCTGGCGTCTTGCCTGCCGACATGACGCTGGGACGGGGAAAACATCAATGCGGCTCAGGCCGCGCGACGGCGAGGCTTCCGACGGAAGCCTCGCGTGTTGGCGTCGTCAGCGCTTGCCGCAAATGGCTCCCGTGTTGACGTCGAGAAGATCGTCGGGACTCGCGAAACCGCCGAGGATCTGCGCGCCATTGGCGGGAATGCAGGCGCCGGGCCACGGCGCGGCGTATTCGCCGGACGCCTGCATCGCCCGATCGGACGATCTCATGTGGTTGGCGTGCGCCGAGCCGGCTTGAGCGCCGGACCCAGCGACGAGCGCGAGGACAAAGGTGGCTCCTACGGCGGCGCCGCGGGCAAGTTTCCGGCTGTTCTTCGTGACGGGCATTCTGATCTCCTGTGCGTTATGGCGATAAGACAAGGATCTGGCGCCTTGACCCTCGACGAGATTACGCACGAGCGCCAAAAGTGTTACGCGCTCGGCGTGCAATTCCGGTCGCGCCCGGTCTTAGCGCCGACGCTGGTCCGTCCCTCCTGTTTGAAAGCGCCGCATGACGCGTTTGCGCCGTCGACGAGACCTGCGTCGACGGCCATCAGCGCATAACGCGCAGCCCAGGCGAGCGACCTGCGGCGTCACGCCGGGGTCGCCGCGATCCATTTCGTCGCCTGCGGCGCCCGATAGGCCCGCAAGGCGGCCAATAATTGCGTCGGCTCGCGTTCGACAATCAGCATGTCGCGGTGAATCGGCTTCAGAAAGGCCTCCGCGACGACATGGTCGAGGAAGGCGGTCAGACTCTGGTAGAATCCGCCGACGTCGAGCAGCGCGCAGGGTTTGCCGTGATAGCCGAGCTGCGCCCAGGTCCAAACCTCGAAAAGCTCTTCAAGTGTGCCGAGGCCGCCGGGCAGGGCGATGAAGCCGTCCGACAGTTCGGCCATCAGCGCCTTGCGCTGGTGCATGGTTTCGACCACCCTGAGATCGGCGAGGGTCTTGTGCGCCACCTCTTTTTCCACCAGCGCGCGCGGGATGACGCCGATGACCTCGCCGCCGCGAGACTGGACCGCGTCGGCGATGATTCCCATCAGGCCGACCGAGGCGCCGCCATAGACGAGACCGATCCCGGCTTCGGCGAGCGCATGGCCGAGCCGCTCCGCCGCTTCGGCGTAAATGGGCGACCGCCCCGAACTGGAGCCCGAAAAGACGCAATATCTCACAATCGTTCCTCCATGATCGCGGGGCCGGCCCTGGTCAGCGTGAATTCGACCAGAAGCGGAACATCCGGCCCGCGTTTGAAGACTTGTGCAGGCGCCGCGCCGTCAAGATCGCGCGGACGCCATTCGCGACACGCCGCGATCGCCAGACCGGCGCGCGTCGCCGCGCCGATATAGTCGCAGAAGCGATGCGGAAAGGTCGGCATCCGCACGAGGACGTCGCCGTCGTGGAAATGGGCGCCGACGCCGCCGAGCGACAGGAAGGGATGGATTTCGATCACGGCGACGGTTCCGGCGTCGCGGACAAGACGGCGCGCCTCGCGCAGGGGGGCGACGAGATCGCCGACATGTTCCAGCGACAGGCAAAACAGCGCCAGATCGGCGAAGCCGTCGGCCAGCGGCAAGGGCTGGCTCATGTCCTGCTGAAACAGCAGGAAGTCGGGGTCGCGCGCCCGCGCTTTCGCCAGCATGCCCGGCGACAGGTCGCAGCCGACGAGCCGTTCGGCTCCATCCTGCTTCAGTTGGGCGAGATTGCGGCCGGCGCCGCAGCCGAACTCCACGACGACCTTGGCGCCAATCGTCCTCGACAACAGGCCAACCGCCTGGCTCGCGCCGAAAACCATCGGATTGTCGCCGGACTCGTAAGACCGCGCCCAGCGGTCATAGGCTTCCGCCACCGGGAGATGGACGGTTCCCTTTTTATGTCGCGTGGACGCCGCGCCGGCGGCGGTTCGATTGAGCGGCTTCCCATCGGCCATGCTACCCCTCGCGAAAAACCGTTGCGTTTTCGGGGCAAGTAGTTTTGCGGCCGGACCGTTCAGCTCCGCCAGAGCGCATTTTTGATATCATTCGTGAGGTCATCCCGTCAACGCGACGAATGTGCGGCGCTTGCTGGCCGGTCCGTCGGAGCCCTCCTGCTTACGCAGAGCCTTTGGCGCACGACTGGCGCGGCTGCGCCGGACTCCTCTCGAAGCGCGCTTTCAGGCGCCGCCAGTTCCTTCCGCCGGACGCCGTCGTGGCCGCGAATCGGCGACCCCTTAGCTTCGACGGGCTCCGCTCGCCCCTGTAGCCTGTGGTCGAAGACGGTCACGCGGACAACAAATTGACCAAACAGCGGCAATTTCCGGAACTGAAACTGAACAGGGGTTGTCCAATTCAGACAGCTCGGTTATTAGTAATCCTACTCAATGCGCGCGGCGTTTCGCTGTGTCATGGGTCAGCTCGCAGGCTTGGCCGAAAAGCTGTTATACATTAACGTTAAGAGACAGTTCAAAGCGTTGCTCAATTGATAGGCAGTAAAATGCGCATCAATGTGGCGCCAAATTCTCTGGAACGGGCGGCTTAACGCAGCCGGGTTCCAGAAATACATTGTGTGCAGATTGGAATGGGAGGGGGCGACTGCTCCACCCAAATGGCGGTAGCGTTCCCGTCAACCTGACTTGCCACGATCGCCACGACATCTCTGCGATTTCTTGATCGCTTGAAGGCGCAAAATTGACCGTGCTTGGGTGGGGCTACGACCTGTTCCTGATGTTGTAGGCCGGGGACGAACGTTATCTGGAAGCTCAGAAGAGTTTTGAGAGTCGTTCGGCGCCTGATCTCCAGCAGGATACTGAAACATTCCTCCGCTTAATCTTGGTTCGTGAATTGCTCCGGATGCTATGGGGCTATGGACTGCTTGGCGTCGACGGGCGGGTCGGTCAGTTACGTCGATATCGAAGCGCGGGGCGCCGATCTCCGGTTTCGCTGGTTAGATGTCAGCCAAGGAGCCGCCCTCGAATTGCGGGCGTAATCCAGCCGTCGATTTCAACTCCAACGGATGGTCCGCAACGAGCGCGGCAGCGTTGGCTATGGGCGAGATCTTCGCCAACCGTCCGACGGGAATCGCGCTTGGCGCCGACAAGGGATGTGATGGACGCATTTTTGTCCTGCGTTCCGGGAATAAACTGCGCCCATATGTCGCGCAATATTTCATGACCGCCGCTAGGCCGTCGACAATCACAGGGCGCGCCACGCCGGTTAAGCGATCAGTCAGCACATTGAGAACGATGCAAGACGTTGGCCTGAGGCGCAACGCCAGGAGTCGGGGCGGCATACGTCTCGTGCGGCGACGGAAGCCGCCAGGGTTGTCGCGACGAGCGCTCCCGCCAACC
The DNA here is from genome assembly GCF_900187365.1 of Rhodoblastus acidophilus. Lineage (GTDB taxonomy): Bacteria > Pseudomonadota > Alphaproteobacteria > Rhizobiales > Beijerinckiaceae > Rhodoblastus > Rhodoblastus acidophilus. Next base: position 143,798 of record NZ_FYDG01000001.1, on the reverse strand, counting down.
GCCGGCTCATCGGCCGCTGGCGGATCGTCGAGGCTAATTTGGGGGCGCGATCACCTGGGCATGCGCGATCCGGCGATGCTCACAACTCATGGACTGGCGAAGGGCGCGGCGAAATTCTCTTCGGCGCGTTGGGCGCTGATCTCCATATCTCCTGCGGCGGCGCGTCCATGGTTTTCACCTGGAATGGCTCAGATGGGCGATCCTGTCTCAGGCGAAGACCCGGCGCAATGGCGACGAGACTGGCTTCAAGGCGAAGCGTGAAGTTTTTCGAGCGGCCCGCCAAATCATTTTTTTGAAAATCAACGGGCGATCGGGCGCTCCGACCGGCGCCTCTCGGCCCATGAATTCGAGAAAGCTTAATTCCTCGCGCTGTCTGCTGAACTCTTCGCGCCAGGAATTTATTCTGAATGCGAGATGAAAGAATATGATTGGTTCTACCGAAGCATCAGATGGAACGTCGAGCGACATCCTACTTATAGCGCCGCTTAACTTCTATTCGTTCGCAAAAGCGTTGAAGTCTGATTTAGAGAGCGGTGGGCGCAACGTAATTTTGGCAAACGACGAGTACCCGGCGAATATGGTCGGAAAAATCATGGGGAAAATGTCTCTATACAAATTGCTTTCCTGGCTTACGAGAATGTACTTTCGCAAAAAATTTCTAAACGGTAAAAAATACGAAATATGCATCATCATAAAAGGGCGTGGATTACGCGCTCCGCTCATCTCCGATCTGAAACGGGCTTCCAACCGCATCGTGGGGTATAATTTCGACTCCTTTGCGTTCAACAGTTCTCCGCTCGCATGGTGCAAACTTGTGTCGAAATACGCGACATTCGACTTCGATGACGCCGCCAGATACAGTCTCCCGCGGGTAGACCTGTTTTCATTTAGCAAGCCCATTGATGCTGATAAGAAAGTGACGTTTGAAATATCGGCGATACTTAGAAATCACTCGGAACGGCTTGGTTTTGTTGATAAGACGTTGAATTCACTTTGTAGCAAAAATGCATTTATATACATATACGAGCTGAATTTCATAACATTTTTTATTAATTTTGTTAAAAATCCATATTTGTATATCAAATACTGGCGATTTATTAATTTCAAATCGCTCCCTGGCGAGGAATATGATCGCGTGTTGCGTGAGTCATCGTTCACGATCGACTTCGCTCACCCTAAGCAGTCTGGCATCACGATGCGCTGCTTCGAGGCTGCGGCGGCGCGCACCAAGATTATCACCAATAATCGTCACGTGCTCAAACACCCATTTTTTGATCAGGAAAACGTGGTCGTATTCGATAGCGGATCGGCTGCGCTGCGCGCCGCAGTAACCAAGATCCAGGGGGCTATGCCGCCGGCTCGCCATCGGTCTTCGCATGAATTTCTCCAGGATCTTCTAAGCGATCCATCGGCGTCAACAATTCGGTCTCTTAATAGTTAGTGTTTGAGTCCCTGTATTTGATGGGGTTGTCCTGTCCAAATATTTCGGACCTGGACGTTCATTGTTCGTGGATACCCTTCGTATGGCGGTAGGCGCCTTCAGCGTCCTGAGCCTTCGCGCGCAATTGTAGGCGGCGATAAAGCCGGCCACGTGGTCTGAAGCTGTTCGTGATTATCATAGTGGTTACGTTTGATAGCAACGCACCACATGTGTTGTCGTGTTGCTGTTGAGAAAAAACGTCCCCATAGCGCCGTCATCCATTCTGTGGACGGTAGGTCATCATCAAAACACCGATAAAAATATTGGTGCTAGGCCTTCGGAAGCGTTTCTGAGCCTTCCATAAGTAATGTGCCGCTGTGTAGCCGCAATAAGACGCGCGATAAAAATTAGCTAAAGGAAGTAAGTATGCTTAAAACAGCACTTATTGGGCTCGGAAAGATGGGCCTTTCTCATCATGCGATTATCAATGCGCATCCTGAGGTGGAACTGGTAGCCGTCTGTGATACCGCAGGGTATGTCCTTGATGTATTCAGGAAATACACAGGAATTAAAATATACACAAACTACATAGATCTTATTCAAGAAAATGAACTCGATGCGGTGTTCATAGCGACTCCGTCGCGCTTCCACTCCGAAATGGTGCGCGCGTGTTTGGAGCGCGGTTTACATGTCTTCTGTGAAAAGCCGTTCTGTCTTGATCCGGAAGAAGGATTGCGGTTGGCGGAATTGGCGGAACAGAAGGGGCTGGTCAACCAAGTTGGCTATCACTACCGCTTCGTCGGCGCTTTCTGCGAAATGAAGCGCTTGCTCGATTTGAAGGTTATCGGTGACATCCACAATATTCGCTGCGAGGCATATGGCCCGGTTGTGTTGCGCTCGAAGGGCAAATCTTGGCGTAACGCCAAAAACGAGGGGGGCGGTTGCCTCTACGATTATGCCTGTCACGCCATTGATCTAATGAACTACATGATTGGGCCGCCCCGCTCCGTTGGTTTTTCGATCTTGAATAAAATCTTCTCAGAAGACGTCGATGACGAGGTGTACTCTGAGTTCGTCTATGAAAATGGCGCTTCTGGTCAGCTCAGCGTCAATTGGAGCGACGAGAGCCATCGCAAGATGTCGACTAAACTCGCCATTTGGGGCACCAAAGGCAGGATGGTGGCCGATCGTCAAGAAATCCAAGTCTATTTGCGCGCGGCGTCGACATTGCCGACTGGCTACAACGCTGGCTGGAACGTTCGCTATACGACAGAACTCACTGAACCCGTCTGGTATTATTTGCGCGGCGAGGAATACTCAGCACAGTGCGATCACTTCATTCAAGCTGTGAAAGCTAAGAGGATGGATACGCGTTCGTCATTCCGAACGGCGTCGGAAACGGACATGGTTGCTGCGGCCGTGCGACGCGCCGCCGATCTGCCTACCGAAGGGGTCGCCTCCATTTACTCCCAGACAGATGAATCAGCACAGGAGCGCACGAAAAGTTCGCGCGGCGGCCTGTGGTCGCGGCTGATCCGCTGATTGTTTGGCCTGCCGAGCTCGCACGACTGACGGAGACTTTACATGCAGCGTATTCTATTCGGTGACAATCAGTTCTTTGGCGTGAACCATATGTCGGAAGAAAAAGCGCGCGCCCAGGCGATGCGTTTTCAAAATATTGAGGCGATTATTGAGGTGCTCGACGCCGCCTACGACGAAGGCGTCAAGGTGTTCATGTGCACGACGCACGATCGCATCCAGCAGGTTTGCGATCACATGCGCGCCAACCCTCAGCGCTACGCGGATTACGAATTTTATCCGTGTATGCCCTACGCTCATAAGTACGCCAATGCCGTAACAGAACTGGGCATCCTGGGCGCTCTCAACAAAGTCCTCCCCGAAGGAGGGGTGATCTCGGGCATCTTCAAGAGCGGAGTGTCGCTGGCCAAAAAGGATCTTGAGGGTCTCGCCGGCATGCTCATCGACGCCGAGATGAAGATGTTCAAGGGCCTCAAAACGCCAGTGATCTTCTTGCAGAATGTCGTCACCGACCTGCTGCTGGGTCTCGGCATGAAAGACGCGCTGAGGATGTTCGCCGACCACGTCAAGGCGCGTTATGACGCCGAACCCGGCTTTATCACGATGAACTTGCCGATGGCGCTCGACGCGCTCGAGGCGGTTGGGATCGAAAACCCCATTGTATGCTCCAACATCAACAAGATCGGCTTCCGCATGTGCGGCGGTCTTCCGGCCTATGAGGCGGCGATCGCCACCCGGCGCTTCCGTCCTGTGGCCATGTCAGTGTTCGCGTCGGGCGCTTTAAAGCCGCGCGAGGCGCTCGAATACGTCTGCAAGCAACCGAAGATCGAGTCCATCGTGTTTGGCGCCTCCAGTCGAGGCAACATCCGCCAGACGAAACAACTGATCGACGCGCTTTCGCAGCCGCGCATCGACGCCATGGCGTCGTGAACCGCGTCTGAATTGACGCGACAGGGGGCGAAGATCGCGCCCAGGCGATCGACAGGCCCGAGTCCGCTTCTCGAACGGGCGCCAGTTTCGGCCCGCGACGACTCCGGCCGACTTGCCCGGCTCGATATCGGAGAAATTTATGTCGTCCAAAAAAAACATTCTCATCACCGGAGGCGCTGGCTTCATCGGTTCCAGGCTGGCGCTGCGTCTTCTGTCGGAGGGGCACGCCGTCACCGTTCTCGATAACCTGTCGCCGCAGATCCACGGCGACGATCCATCGCAATCGCCACTTTACCGTTCAATCGCTGACAAGGTGCGGTTCCTGAAGAAAGACGTGCGGTCGCGCGATGCGCTTCGGGCTGCGCTGGCAGGATGCGACACGGTGGTGCATTTCGCAGCGGAGACTGGCACTGGTCAGTCGATGTACCAAATTAACCATTACGTGGACGTCAATATCGGGGCCACAGCAACCCTTCTCGACATCTTCGCCAACGAACCGCACGAAGTGAAGCGCGTGGTGATCGCCTCCTCGCGCTCGATCTACGGCGAAGGCAAATACTTTTCGAAGGAACTGGGCATCGTCTATCCGCCTCATCGATCCATTGAGGACATGTCCGCCGGCGATTTCCGGGTGAAGGTTCCTGGATCGTCTGACCTCACCCTCGTCGCCACGGACGAGGACTCAAGGATCCATCCTTCTTCCGTTTACGGCATCACCAAACAGGTGCAGGAAGAAATGATCATGACCGTGTGCCCGAGTCTCGGCATCGAACCGGTCGCCCTGCGCTATCAGAACGTCTATGGGCCGGGGCAGTCGCTCTCCAATCCCTATACCGGAATCCTGTCGATATTCGCCAATCTGATTCTGAACGGCAAACCGATCAACGTCTTCGAGGATGGCGCCGAAAGTCGCGATTTCGTCTTCATTGACGACGTGGTTGCGGCGACGACTTTGGCGATCACAGAAGCGGCCGCAGCCGGCCAAGTGTTCAACGTCGGATCCGGCGTACCCACCGATGTCCGGACAGTGGCGGAAACGCTCAACGCGAAGCTTGGCGGGCATTCGCCAATCAAAGTTTCCGGCAATTTCCGCGTTGGCGATATCCGCCACAATTTTGCGGATCTTGAAAAGGCGCGCCAGCTGCTCGGATTCTCGCCCGAGGTGTCGTTTGACGAGGGTATCGAACGTTTCTGCCTGTGGGTGCGGTCGGTGGGGCCGACATCAAGCGACTATGCAGGGTCGATCAAGGAAATGCGCGCCAAGGGTCTGTTGAAGTAACCCGATCGAGCGCCGGGTTCCTCGACCTGCCCACGGAGCTTGTTGGCGTCATAGCCCGTGTCCGCCTGCGACCATCAGATGCTGGTTCATGAGGCCGAAGTCTTTTTCCCCAATGTGACCAGAGCCTCGCCTGCGACGATCGCGCGCTCGGCGTTGACGGGCCGAGGATGGCGGACGGCCGCCAGCTGCCGTCCAGGGACAAGACCCACTCGCGTTTCGCCGATCCGTCGGCCTGTTTCGTTTGATTTTCTGGAGTGATGGAATGAAGGGAATTGTCCTCGCGGGCGGCTCGGGCACGCGGCTGCATCCGGCGACTCTGGCGATCAACAAGCAGTTGCTGCCGATCTACGACAAGCCGATGATCTATTATCCGGTCTCGGTGCTGATGCTGGCGGGCATACGCGAGATTCTGATCATCTCGTCGCCCGAATATATCGACAATTACCAGCGGCTGTTCGGCACGGGCGAACAGTTCGGCCTGCGGATTTCCTACAAAGTGCAGCCCAGGCCCGAGGGGCTGGCGCAGGCCTTCGTCATTGGCGCCGAATTCATCGGCAGCGATTCCGTCTGCCTGGTGCTGGGCGACAACATTTTCTTCGGCGCCGGCCTGCGCGCCTTGCTCGGGCGCGCCCGCGAACGGCACGCCGGCGCCACTGTGTTCGGCTATCATGTCGAGGATCCCGAGCGTTACGGCGTGGTGACGCTCGACGCCGAGGGCCGCGCTGTCGCCATCGTGGAAAAGCCGCAGCAGCCGGACTCGCCCTATGCGGTGACCGGCCTGTATTTCTACGACAATTCCGTGATCGACATTGCGGCGAACCTAAAACCTTCGCCGCGCGGCGAACTCGAAATCACCGACGTCAACCGCATCTATCTGGAGAAGGGCGACCTCCACGTCGAAGTGATGTCGCGCGGTTTTGCGTGGTTTGACACCGGGACGCATGACAGCCTGCTGGAGGCCGCCGAATTCGTCCAGGTCATCCAGAAGCGTCAGGGCATCCAGGTCGCCTGCCTGGAGGAGATCGCCTATGTCAACGGCTTCATCGACCGCGACCAATTGATCGCCCGCGGAAATCTGTTCGCCAAGAACGCCTATGGCCGTTACTTGCTGCGCATCGCTGGAAGCAAGGTTTAGGAGGAGAACATGCGGATTCTGGTGACGGGCGGCGCGGGGTTCATCGGTTCGGCGGTCTGCCGCTATCTGGTCGGCGAACGCGTCTCGGTGCTCAACGTCGACAAGCTGACCTATGCCGGCAACCAAGACTCGCTGCGCGAGATCGAGAAAAACGCGCATTACGATTTCCTGAAAGCCGACATTTGCGACCGCGCCGCGATGGACGCCGCCTTCGCCAATTTCCAGCCCGACGGGGTGATGCACCTCGCCGCCGAAAGCCATGTCGACCGCTCGATCACCGGCGCCGGCGATTTCGTCAATACCAATGTCGTCGGCAGTTTTACGCTGCTCGAAGCCGCGCGCGCCTACTGGTCCGCGCTGCCGCCCGGCAAGCGCGAAAACTTCCGCTATCTCCACGTCTCGACCGATGAAGTCTATGGCTCGCTCGGAGCCGACGGCCTGTTCCAGGAGACCACGCCCTACGACCCGTCCTCGCCCTATTCGGCGTCGAAAGCGGCGTCCGATCATCTGGCGACCGCGTGGGGCCGCACCTATGGCCTGCCGGTGGTGATCTCCAACTGCTCCAACAATTACGGGCCGTACCATTTCCCGGAAAAACTGATCCCGCTGATTATTTTGAACGCGCTGCACGGCAAGCCGCTGCCGGTTTACGGCGACGGCTGCAACATCCGCGACTGGCTCTATGTCGAGGACCACGCCCGCGCGCTGCTGACGATTCTCACGCGGGGCAGGGTAGGGGAGAAGTACAATGTCGGCGGCCGCAACGAGCGCCGCAACATCGACATCGTCCGCCGCATCTGCGCGATTCTCGACCGCGAGGCCCCCACGGCGAACAAGCGCGAAAAGCTCATCACTTTCGTCGCCGACCGCCCCGGCCACGACGCCCGCTACGCTATCGACGCCACCAAGCTCGAAACCGAACTGGGCTGGCGCGCGCAGGAAAATTTCGACACCGGCATCGAGAAGACGGTGGCCTGGTATCTCGACAACGAATGGTGGTGGCGCCCGTTGCGCGAAAAGGTCTACGCCGGCGAGCGGCTCGGTCTGGTGGGGGCGGCGTCATGAGCCTGCGGTTGGTCGTCACCGGGCGGGAAGGGCAGGTGACCCGCGCCTTGCAGGCTTTGGCCGGCCCCGATCTCGACGTCATCGCGCTGGGGCGCGAAACATTCGACCTCGCGGCGGAGGGCGACGCCACCGCCATTTTCGCGGCGGCCAAGCCTGATGTGATCGTCAACGCCGGCGCCTATACGGCCGTGGACAAGGCCGAGAGCGAGCGCGATCTCGCCTTCGCCATCAACGGGCGCGGCGCCGGGCGCGTCGCGCAGGCCGCCGCCGCGCTGAACATCCCGGTGATCCAGATTTCCACGGATTACGTGTTCGACGGCGCGGGCGAAACGCCCTGGCTGGAAAGCGCGCCGACCGGTCCTGTCGGCGTCTATGGCGCGTCAAAACTGGCGGGCGAGGCGGCGGTGCGGGCGGCGACGCCGAACCACGCCATTTTGCGCACCTGCTGGGTCTATGCGCCCTGGGGCGCCAATTTCGTCAAAACCATGCTGCGTCTGGCTGAGACGCGGCAGGAATTGCGCGTGGTCGCCGACCAGAATGGAGCGCCGACCTCCGCGCTGGATATCGCCGAAGGCGTTGTCGCCGTCGCCCGCAATCTTGCGGCGCGGCCGGACGCAAACCTGCGTGGAGTGTTCCATCTGGCCGCGCAGGGCGTGACCAACTGGGCCGATTTCGCCCGCGAGATTTTCGCGCAATCCCTCGCGCGCGGCGGCCCGAGCGCCAGCGTCGTTTCGATCCCGAGCCGCGATTATCCCACGCCCGCCGCGCGTCCGCTCAATTCGCGGCTGTCAACCGACAAGCTTGCGCAGGCCCATGGCGTGCGCCTGCCGGACTGGCGCGATAGCCTCACCCGCGTGATGGATCAATTGGTTGGCGCGAAAGCCACACCCCCCGCCTGATGCGCCCCCTGCGAGATTTTAAGCTCGCCTCGCCAGCGGTTTTGGCTAAGATCGCGCCACATCCCCTTTTCAGCGCGCATGAGGATCATTATGAGAGTTTCGCGATTGGGCTTGGGTTTCGCCGCCCTGCTTACACTGGGGCAGGCGGCGCAGGCTGCGGAATGTGGCAATTCGGCCGGCGGTTTCGACGCCTGGAAGGCGAATTTCGCCCGTGAAGTCGGCAGCAAGTTCAGCCCGCGCGCCGTCAATGCTCTGATGTCAACGTCCTACGCCCAGGCGACCATCAACGCCGATCGCGGCCAGCACAGCTTCAAGCTGTCGCTCTCGGCCTTCTGCCAGAAGCGCGGCTGCGCCGTCATCGCGCAGCGCGGCAAGAAGCTGAAGCACCAATACGCCAATCTTTTCGCCGACATCGAGAGCCGCTATGGCGTGCCCGCCGGTCCGCTGCTGGCGATCTGGGGCATGGAGACCGGTTTCGGCGCCGTCGCCGGCCACCAGAACGTGCTGTCGGCCGTGGCGACCCTGGCTTATGACTGCCGCCGCACCGAATATTTCACCGATCAGCTCAATGCGGCGCTGACTCTGGTCGATCGCGGCGTGTTCTCGGCGGGCACCACCGGCTCGATGCACGGCGAGGTCGGCCAGACCCAGTTCATGCCGAAGACCGTGCTGCAATTCCAGGCCGGCGGCAGCCTGGAGACGGCGGCGGGCGCGTTGACCTCGACGGCTAATTACCTCAAGGGTCACGGCTGGACGCGCGGCGCCGGCTATGCGCCGGGCGAGCCGAACTACAACGCCATCGCGGAATGGAACGCGGCCACCGTGTACCAGGAGGCCATCGCCAAGGTCGGCGCCGAGATCGACGCCGCGCCGTAAGGGCGGTTCACAGCTCGAAAACACCGAAGCCGGCCGCGCAAGCGACCGGCTGTTTTTACGAGGGCTAGGGGTTTCGTCCTTCTCCCGCAAGGGGAGAAGGAAACGCGCGGCGGCGTAAGTTCTCTTTAGTCGGCCTTGGCCTTGACGCGCACGGGACGCGCCAAAAAGCCCGGCAGATGATCGCCGAAGCCGATCACGGCGGGACCGTCATCGTCGCGCTCGCGGCGGCGTGGCGCGCGGGCTTCGCGCGGTTCGCGGATCGGCGCGGCCGACTCCCGCAGGGCGCGCGGTTCGCGCACGGGCGCTTCCCGCAGCGCGCGAGGCTCCCGCGCGGGCGTTTCGCGCAGGGCGCGCGGTTCGCGCACGGGACGCGGCTCGCGCGGCGCCCGAGGTTCGCGCGGCGCTTCCTCGCCGAGGATCACCCGCTCGCGGCGAGGACGCTCGCCCCGCTCGCGGTCGAGCCGTTCGACCCGGCCGCCGCGGCGGTCGCGCGTGCGCGACGCGCGGGCGCGATCGCGCTCGGTATATTCCGGCGGCGCGAGTTCATCGAGCTTGGGGCCGAGCCAGTCGATCTCTTTCTTGATCAGATCCTGGATCTGCGCGAGATGCTTGAGATCGTCCGAGGTGATGATGGTGTAAGCCACGCCGCTGCGTCCGGCGCGTCCGGTGCGTCCGATGCGGTGGACATAGTCTTCCGGGTGGCTCGGCGCGTCGAAATTGACGACATGGCTGACATCGGGAATGTCGAGGCCGCGGGCCGCCACGTCGGAACAGACGAGAATGTCGATGTCGCCGTTCTTGAAGGCGTCGAGCGAGGCCATGCGCGCCGGTTGGTCCATGTCGCCATGCAGGGCGCCGGCCGGGAAGCCGTGCTTTTGCAGGCTCTTGTGCACGATGGCGACGTCGCGCTTGCGATTGCAGAACACGATGGCGTTCTTGAGATCCTCGGCGTCGCGCAGCAGGCGGCGCAGCGTCTCGCGCTTGTCGCCGCCGCCATGCGAGGCGATCAGGCCCTGCGTGATCGTGATCGCCGTGGAGGCGGCGCGCGCCACCTCGACGCGGGCGGGATTGTGCAGGAACTGCTCGGTCAGCCGGGTGATTTCCGGCGGCATGGTGGCCGAGAAGAACAGGGTCTGGCGCGTGAACGGCACCAGCTTGCAGATCTTCTCGATGTCGGGGATGAAGCCCATGTCCAGCATGCGGTCGGCCTCGTCAATGACGAGGATCTCGATGCCCGAAAGGAGCAGCTTGCCGCGCTCGAAAAAGTCCAGCAGGCGGCCGGGCGTGGCGATCAGCACGTCGGCGCCGCGCATGATCTTGGTTTCCTGGTCGCCGAACGAGACGCCGCCGATCAGCAGGGCGACGTTGAGCTTGTGCTGCGCGCCATATTTGTTGAAGGCTTCCTCGACTTGGGCGGCGAGTTCGCGGGTCGGTTCGAGGATCAGCGTGCGGGGAACGCGGGCGCGGGCGCGGCCCTGTTCGAGGCGCGACAGCATGGGAAGGGTGAAGGCGGCGGTCTTGCCGGTGCCGGTCTGGGCGATGCCCAGCACATCGCGCCCGGTGAGCGCAAAAGGAATGGCCTGCGCTTGAATCGGCGTGGGCGCCGTGTAACCCGAGGCTTCCACGGCGCGCAGCACCTTTTCGCTGAGGCCGAGTTCGGAAAATTGCATTAAAGGTCCCAGTTCTATCGTTTGACTTGGGTTCTTGTCGCGGCTTGAAGGGCGCCGGATTTGACCGGCTTCGGACGGAAATATGCTTCCGCCGCCTGGCGCCACGGGCGCCGAAACAGCGAAGCGGGCGCGCGCGAACGAATGACGCCGCCCGGACATTTAGGCCGGGCGGCGCAAAAGTCAACGATTATCTCTAGTCTATTACCGATCGCCGCAAGGATTGAGCGTGGCGGCGCCCGGTTTGTGGATCGACGCCGTGGCCGAATAATCCACGCCTGGCGCCGCGCGCTGTCCGGCCAGCGCCGCCAGCGTGCCGTCCTTGGACATGCGGTCGATCAGATGGGCGCCGAGCACGCAGAGCAGAGAAACCACGGCGCTGAACAGCGCGATCTTGTCAAAGAACGACGCCTTGCGGGAGTCCGGATCTTCGGATTGGGGTGACATCGGGGGGCTCCTGAATCTGTCGTCAGAATGCCCCCCGATGGTTAAGCGAGGCTTACTCTAGCGCATATTCCCGAAAAGTGTGCGCGGCTTTCGGAAAGAATACGCGCCAAAACAAAAAGTTACAGCGCGTTCGGCGAATGGAGGTCCGCCAAACGCGCTGGAGCGTCACTTGCCGCGCGGGCTGAGGCGATAGAGCAGATTGTCCTTCAGCACGAACTGGTGGTACAGCGCGAACAGCACATGGCCGACGACGAGCGCCGCCAGCAGATTGGCGCCGACCTCGTGGACTTCGTGCAGCGTGTGCGCCAGCGGCTTGTTCTCGACGAGCGGCGAGGCCACCTGCATGAAATAGAGGTTGAGGCCGCGGCCGGCGTAGAGCGACATGAACACGCCGCTCAGCGGAACGACCGCCATCAGCAGGTACAGCGCATAATGTCCGAGATGGGCCAGCTTGACGAACAGCGGTCCCATCGTGGCCGGCATGGCCGGGGGCGGGGTGATCAGGCGCGACACAAACCGGATCGCCAGCAGAGCAATGATCGCGAGGCCGCCGAGCTTGTGGATGTTGATGTAATCCGGACGCACGCTCTTGTCGAACGACTCCAGCGCCAAGCCGAACAGATACAGGCCAATGATCAACAGAGCCATGAGATTATGCAAGCCGATCTGCGGCTTCGTATAAGTCTTGATTTCTGCTTGTTCCATAAGCGCCTCCATTTCCTTGCGTGATTTAAACCGGAACCTTGTTCAAAGATCGACCAGATCGGCTTCGGCCGCGAAGGCGGCGCGCTCCTGCAGGAAGGCGAAACGCGCTTCCGGCTTGGTTCCCATCAGCCGCTCGACCGAATCCGCCGTCCCCTCACGATCCGCCTCGACAATGGCCACCTGGAGAAGCGTGCGCTTGCCCACGGCCATGGTGGTGTCGCGCAACTGCTGCGGCATCATTTCGCCCAGCCCCTTGAAACGGCTGATCTCCACCTTGCCGCGCCCCGAAAACTCTTTTTTCAGCAATTGGTCGCGGTGCGCGTCGTCGCGGGCGTACATGGTCTTGGCGCCTTGCGTCAACTTGTAGAGCGGAGGCACCGCCAGATAGAGATGGCCGTGCTCGATCAGCTTGGGCATTTGCCGATAGAAAAAGGTGATGAGCAGCGAAGCGATATGGGCGCCGTCGACGTCGGCGTCGGTCATCACAATGATCTTGTCATAGCGCAGATCTTCGGCGCGATAATGCGACCCCACGCCGACGCCGAGCGCCTGGATCAGATCGCCGATCTGCTGGTTGGCGACCATTTTGTCGCGGGTGGCGCTGGCGACGTTCAGGATCTTGCCGCGCAGCGGCAGCACCGCCTGGCTGGCGCGGTCGCGCGCCTGTTTGGCCGAACCGCCCGCCGAGTCGCCCTCGACGATGAACAGTTCCGAGCCTTCCGCCGCGCTGTTGGTGCAATCGGCCAGCTTGCCCGGCAAGCGCAGTTTTCGCGTCGCGCTTTTGCGCGCCACATCCTTTTCCGCCCGGCGGCGCAACCGCTCCTCGGCGCGCTCGATCGCCCAGTCCAGCAGGTTTTTCGCCTGCGCGGGGGAGGCGGCCAGCCAATGATCGAAAGCGTCGCGCAGCGTGGTCTCGACAATGCGCGAGGCCTCCACCGTCATCAGCCGGCTCTTGTTCTGGCCCTGAAATTCCGGCTCGCGGATAAAGATCGAGATCATCGCGGCGCAGCCGGCCATCAGGTCGTCGGCGGTGATCGCGCCGGCGCGCTTGCCCTGGCCGATGCGCTCCGCATGCTCTTTGAGCGCCCGCAACAACGCGAGGCGCAACCCGCTTTCGTGCGTGCCGCCGTCGGGCGTCGGAATGGTGTTGCAATAGGAATGAACGAAACCGTCGTCCTGCGCCAGCCAGGCCACCGCCCATTCCAGCGAGCCGTGGCGCTCCTCCTTGTCGATGCGCCCGACGAAAAACGACTCCGTGACCTGCGTCTTGCCCTCGATATCGGCGGCCAGATAGTCCTTGAGGCCGCCGGGGAAGTGGAACACGGCCTCGGGCGGCGTCTTGCCGGCGGGGTCGAGCAGTTCGGGCGCGCATTTCCAGCGGATTTCGACGCCGCCGAACAGATACGCCTTGGCCCGCGCCATCTTGAACAGCCGCGCCGGGCTGAACTTGCACACGTCCTTGAAAATCTGCGGATCTGGCCGGAACCGCACCTTGGTGCCGCGCCGGTTGGTCACGCGGCCGACCGTCTCCAGCTTGCTCACGGGATGGCCGCGCTCGAAAACCTGCCGATACAACGTCTGCGCGCGGGCTACTTCCACTTCCAGCCGCTCGGACAGAGCGTTGACCACGGAGACGCCGACGCCGTGCAGGCCGCCGGAGGTCTGATAGGCCCCGGAATCGAACTTGCCGCCGGCGTGCAGCGTGCACATGATTACTTCCAGCGCCGACTTTTTCGGGAATTTCGGGTGGGGATCGACGGGAATGCCGCGCCCATTATCGCTGACGCTCAGGAACCCGTCGGCGTCGACCTGCACCTCTATGCGGCTGGCGTAGCCGGCCACCGCCTCATCCATCGAATTGTCGAGCACTTCGGCGAACAGATGGTGCAGCGCGGCTTCGTCGGTGCCGCCGATATACATGCCGGGGCGGCGGCGCACCGGCTCCAGCCCCTCCAAAACCTCGATCGAGGCGGCGGTATAGCCCTCTTCTCCGGGCGGAGGGGCGGCTTTCGCCGTCTTCCTCGCTTCGGCCGGCTCTTTTTTCGCCCGCGCGGAATTGCCGAAAAGATCGTTATCGCCCGCCATCTGAATCCGATTCGAAATGTCTGTCGCGGCTCGTACTAGCAAAAAGCGGCGCTGAAGGGAACAGAACGAAAACGGAATATCGGAGATGATATTTCTCCGCGCTTCAACCCGCCTTCCGCCAGTCGAGATGCTCGTGACCGTCGGTTGTTCGGCGGGCGTCGCGCGTTTAGCGAAGCAATTCAGAGCTGTTTTATGCGACGCGCCGATGAAGCTCCTGCGCGTGCGCCGCATAAAACCGGCGTTCGCGCCGCGAGGATTTGCGATGGATTCGCCGCGCCCGCAGGCGCGACCCCATCTTTCTACAAATTTCTTACAAGGATCTGAGATCTCCCTCGCTCTCCCTTGATTGAAATCAAGAGCCGTTGGGAAACCTCCATGTTAGCTGCTGAAGCTTAAGCGCCGGACCATAAGGCGCGGGGGGAATGCAATGCAATTTTATCGTTTTGCGCGCGTTTCGCGCGTCGCGGCCGGCGTTTTGGCTCTTACGGGGCTCGCTCTGGCGGAGCAGGCCCGGGCGGAAAGCCCGCCGCAGTTCGATCCGCCGTTTCATTTCGTGCGCCACGACGACGATTTCGCCTTTCTCGCAGGCAAGGCCAGTCCCGATCTGTGGGAGCGGTTCAAATATATTCCGCTGGGAACGTCGATGGCCGGCCCCGCTTACCTGACCCTCGGCGGCGAGGTCCGCGAGCGCTGGGAGGGCTACGGGAACATCAATTACGGCCTCGGCAAGGTCGCGCCCGGCAGCGGCTACATGCTGCAGCGCCTGGAGGTCACTGCCGATCTTCACGCAACCGACTGGCTGCGCGGCTTCGTCAAATTCGGCGACGACCGCATCTTCTCGCATCGCGGCGCCAATTCGACCACGGATACCGACCGCGCCGAGCTGTTCGAGCGGTTCGTCGATTTTTCGCCGCCCTCGCCGTTTGGCGACAAGCCGAATGTGCGTTACGGCCGCCAGGAGGTGTCGCTCGGCTTCCAGCGTCTGGTCGCCCTGCGCGAAGGCCCCAATGTCCACCGCGATTTCGACGGCTGGCGCATCACCGAGCGGATCGGCGACGCCAGCATCGACTTCCTGCAATTGCAGCCGGTCAACAATTCGCCCTACGCCTGGGATGACGCCACCAACCGCAACCAGCGGCTGTCGGGCGTTTACGCCACCACGCCGGCGCTCGGCCCGGTCAAGGCCGACCTTTATTATCTCGCCTACGACAACCACAACATCAAACTGCGCGGCATGTCCGGCTCGGAAACCGCCGATACGATGGGCGCGCGGCTGTTCGGCAAGGCCGGCGGCTTCGACTGGAACCTGGAAGGAGCTTGGCAGACCGGCCAGTTCGTCACGGGGGCCAAAACCTATGACGTCAAGGCGCATCTGCTGGCGGCGCTGGCCGGCTACACATTCGCCGACCTGCCGGGCAAGCCGCGCATCGGCTTTTCCGCCAACGACGCCTCCGGCGATAATTCCGCCAACAAGAGCACGATCGGCACGTTCAATCCGATGTATCCGCGCCTGCCGTACTTTGCGGAAACGGCGGTTCTGGTTCCCGCCAACGTCCGCGACATCAGGCCGATCCTGCGGGTCGAACCCACCAAGGGCGTCGACGTCTATATCGGCTACGACATGCTGTGGCGCGCCTCGACCCGCGACGGGCTTTACGGCTCCGGTTTTTCGGCGCTCCCCAACACCAGCAAGGCGACCGGCGCGCGCATCGGCTCGGAATTTTCCATCGACACGCGCTGGCAGGTCAATCAATTCCTGCAGCTCGGGGCGATTTTCGCCCAGTTTCAGGCCGGGCCGGCGCTCACCAGCGCAGGCGGCAAGAACATGAGCTATGGCGTGCTGTTCGCCCGGTTGAAGTTTTAGCCGCCGCGCCCGTAAATGCGGAGCGGGTCGGCGGCGCCATAGCCGTAAAGCCCCCAGGCGAACGGGCCGAGTCGCCAGCCGGCGGCGCAGCCGTACAGGACGCAGCCGGGATCGACGGTCGCGAGGCAAGCGCCGAACGGACAGGCGCCGCCGAGCGGCCAGAACAGGCTGGCGCCGGGATCGGCGGCGGCGTGGCGGCGGGCGGCGCGATGGGCGCGGCGGTGATCGCGCCGGTTGTGGCGCAAGCGCGCGGGCTCGGCGGCGAAGGACGGCGCGAACGCCGGCCGGGGCGGATTGATCGGTCCGGCCTCCGCAGGCGCGGCCAAGGGGAAGAAAAGCGGGGCGGCGAGGACGGTTGCGGCCGCAAGCGTGTTGACGAACCTGAACATGGCTCCTCCCGGCTTCACCGCGCCGCCTGGCCGAAACGGGATCTGATGGCGTCGAACCGGGCTTTTTGCGCGGAATTGAGGCTGTTGTAAAAATCGAGCAATTTCGGATTGACCGCGTTCATCGCGTCGAGCTGGCTTTGCAGCACCGCCCTGCGGAAATCGAGGGCGCCGGGCAGGTTGGCCGGGTCGGGCCTGCGCTCGCACAGCCGGGCGCGCGCGTCGCCCAGCGCCTGGGCCTGCGCGTCGTGATAGTCTTTGAGTTTGTCGCGCTGATCGTCGCCGAGCAGCAGGGTTGAGCCGAGCAGGTCCATATAGCCCTGGTCGCGCGCGTCGGCCTGCGGATCGGGCGGCGTCCCGCACATGGTTTCGAGCGCGCTTTTCTCGCGGTCGGCGGCGGTGGCGGCTTCGCCCGAGGGCGCTTCCGCCCGCCGCGGCGCCGCCGCCGACCCCTGCGTCAATATGAGCTGGTGTGCGAGCAGCATCGCGCCAAGCGCGCGGGTCGGGATCGTCGTCATCGAGGCCTCCAGCGGCCCCGGAGGGCCATCGCGCCGCCACTTGCCTGGAAAACGCCAATTTCAGCGCGCTTGTTCCGCGCCCGCGAAGCGCGGGCGTCGGCAGATTTCATTTGCATCGAGCGTCAACGACGCGTTAGAGGATCAGAATTGGGGAGGCGTTGACGATGCAGTCTTACAAACCGGGCAAGGCGGCGTTCATATTCATCTTCATCACGGCCGCGTTGGACGTGGTTGCGCTTGGCATCATCGTCCCGGTACTTCCCAAACTGATTGTTTCGTTCCGTGACGGCGACTTTTCCGCCGCTTCACGCTGGGTCGGCTATTTCGGCATCGCCTGGGCGATGATGCAGTTCATGTTCCAGCCGGTGCTCGGGGCCTTGTCCGACCGGTTCGGCCGCCGCCCGGTGGTGCTGCTGTCCAACGTCGGCCTTGGCGTCGATTATCTGGTGATGGCGCTGGCGCCGAGCCTGACATGGCTGTTCATCGGCCGTCTCGCCTCGGGCGCCGCCGCGGCCAGTTTCTCCACCGCGCAGGCCTATATCGCCGACATCACCCCGCCGGAGAAGCGCGCCGCCAAATTCGGACTGCTCGGCGCGGTTTTCGGCGTCGGATTCGTGCTTGGCCCGGCCATCGGCGGCTGGCTCGGCGAAATCGACTTGCGCCTGCCGTTCTGGGGCGCGGCGGCCTTCAGCTTCGCCAACGCCGTTTACGGGTTCTTCGTGCTGCCGGAATCGCTGGCGCCGGAAAACCGCACGCCCAAATTCGTCTGGCGCAGCGCCAACGTCCTGGGATCGCTCAAATTTATCTCGCGCGAACCGGGGCTGGCGCTGATCGTCTCCGCCATCTTCCTGTCGCTGCTGGCGCATGAATCGCTGCCCTGCCTGTTCGTGATCTACACGGACTTCCGCTATCACTGGACGCCGACCGAAACCGGCCTCGCCCTGGCGGCGGTCGGCGTCACCCAGACCATCGTCGCCGGCGGTCTGGTGCGGCAGACGGTCAAGCGCTTTGGCGAAACGCCGTCGGCGGTGGCGGGCCTGTTGTTCGGCGTCGCCGGCTTCGTCGGCTTCGCGGTGGCGCCCGTCGGCTGGGCGTTCATCGCCTCGATCCCGCTGATCGCGCTGTGGGGTTTGGCCGCGCCCGCCATGCAGTCGATGGCGACCCGGTTCGTCGGCGTGTCCGAGCAGGGAACCCTGCAGGGCGCGGTGTCGTCGCTGCGCGGCGTGTCCGGCATGATCGGCCCGATCACGTTCACGCAATTGCTGGCCTTCGAGATCGCCAGCGGCAAGCAGCCGGGCCTCGCCTATGGCCTGTCCGCCCTGCTGCTGTCGATGAGCTTCCTGGTCGTCGTGGCCTTGGCGCGCCGGGGCGCGTTGAAGCCGGCGTAATCATAAAGAGCATGGCGACGACGCGCGGCCGCGCCCTATATTGGGAAAGCGCGTCATCGCCGCGTCGAACGCATCGGGGATTGGCATGAACAAAATCTTCGCCGCCGCTGTCATTTCGCTTGCCGGCTCCATCGGTCTCGCCGGGCAGGCGGAAGCCAAGGGCTGCATCCGCGGCGCCGTGGCCGGCGGCATCGCGGGCCATGCGGTGCATCACACCTGGACCGGCGCGCTCGCCGGCTGCATCGCCGCCCGCCATTACTACAAGCAGAAACGCCTGCAGCAGATGCGGCAGGGCGGCGGTTATCAGGGCGGCGGCGCTCAAGGCGGTTATCAGGGCGGTTATCGCTGACGCGCCCGCCGCCTTTGCCGCGCCCTGTGGCGCAAATGTCATTGCCTGGGCGGGCGTCGCCCACTAAGCTCCCGCCGGCCTAGTGCGAGTCGCGGCCGTTCTCGCGCGGGCTTAAGGGGAGAGCAGGGCGGATGCGTTTGCGCGAAATTCTGGCGGCGGGCGTCATGCTCGCTGCGGCGTCGCCAGCCCTGGCGGGCGACCCCACCCTGATCGGCGTCGGCCTCGGCCAGTTCGACGAAACCTTCCTCGACCCGCGCATCGCCTTTTTCAAGGTGGACTACAACCGGCCGCATTATCGGGCGATGGACGGCCGGCTGGAAATCATGGGCGGCTACAATTTCCTGCCGACGCCGGAAATCTACGGACGTCTGCATCCGACGGCGGGCGTGGAAATCACCACGCGCGCATCGACCTGGATGGGAGCCGGCGTCGCCTATGACGTCAATTACGGCCCGCTGCATTTCACGCCGAAATTCGAGCCCGGCCTTTACTTGCCGGGCGACGGCAAACGGCTGAACTATCCGCTGGAGTTCCGCACGTCGCTGGAACTGTCCTACGAATTCACCGACCGCTCGCGTTTCGGCGTCGCCATCAGCCACATTTCCAACGCCAATATCTCGCGCAACGTCTATCACAAGCCGAATCCGGGCGCGGACATTCTCTCGATCTATTACCGTTTCCCGCTGGAGAGCCTGTTTCCGGGCTGAGGCGCGCCCTCAATCGGTATCGTCGCGGTCGCCGCTGGAGGGAGCTTCCCGGCGCTCCTGCGATCGTTTCAAGGCGGGGCCGCCGCCGCGATCGGTCGGCTCGGCGCTGGGCGCGGCGCCACGCGGGCCGGTGATCGTCCCGGTCGGCGGATCAACGTCGTCGCGCGGCGGGGCGGCGGTCTGGGCTTGGGCGGGGAGGGTTTGAACGGCGCCTGCGATCACCATCGCGGCGGCCATCGCGCCATAGGTCGTGAAGGGTGCGGCCATGCGAGCCTCGTTCGGGTCATGTTGGAGGGAGTGCGGCCGGTCGGGGCCGGCCTGCGGGCGGCAACGCCGGCGGCAGGCGAAAGTTCCCCGGCTTTTTCGCCGCGCCCCCGCTTGATCCTCGGCGCTTTCGGCCCGACAATGCGGCGTCGCCAAGGGAGCCGTCGCCCATGAGGAAAACGCTTGTCATCCTGGCCGTCTTGCTGGCGTGCTGCGTCGGCGCCGAGGCGAAAGCGCCCGTTCACAAGCGCGTCCACGCCGCCCATAACGACGCCTTGATTCGCCTCATCGCCGACGCCACCGCCTGGAGCGAGATGTGCGCGAACTATGCCATGGACCCCGCCGCCCTCGCTTTGTTTCGCGACGTCCACCGCATCGCCATGGACGGCCATTACGTCAAGGTTTTCGGCTTCGCCTATGCGCGTCAGCACGCCGACGCCTATGACAGCAACCGTTTCCGCGGCGCCTGCGACCGCGCGCTGTCGCTCTACGGCCCCTCGGGCTGGCTCGCCCCCGGCTTGGTGCGCCCGCTGTTCCATGGATCGGTTCCCGATCAGAAAATCAACCTCGACCGCTGGTAGGCTTTACGCCTCATAGCGATAGCCGACGCCATGCACGGTCTGGATGATGCGCGGCCGGGCCGGGTCCAGCTCGATCTTTTTCCGCAGCGAGGAGACATATTGGTCGAGCGCGCGGCTGTTGGGCATATAGCCGCGCCCCCAGGCCAGATCGAACAATTCGTCGCGCGACACCGGCTTGCCCCGGCGCTCATAAAGCGCCCGCAACACCGCCAGCTCGCGCGGCGCGAGGTCGATCTGCGCCGCGCCGCTCTCGGCCGCGTCCCCGCGCGTCGCGCGCAAAGCGTCGGGGTCGACCGTCAGGTCGCCCATGCGAAACGTCTTGTCCATGGCGGCGGGAGCGGCGGGCGGCCGGACGCGCCGCAGCGCGGCCTTGATCCGCGCCACCAGTTCGCGCGCGGAAAACGGCTTGGAAATGTAATCGTCGGCGCCGATCTCCAGCCCCACCACGCGGTCGATCTCCGCGCCGCGCGCCGACAGCAGCAGGATCGGGGTGGCGGGATCGCGCTCGCGGATGCGGCGGCACAGCGCCAGCCCGTCGAGGCGCGGCATCATCACGTCCAACAGGCACAGGGCCGGGGCCTGTTCGACAAAGGCGTCCCAGGCGGCCTCGCCGTCCTCCGCGACGATGCAGTCGAGGCCCTCCAGCGCCAGAAGGTCGGTCAGCCCGGCGCGCAGATTGGGATCGTCCTCGGCGATGAGGATTTTCATGGGACTTCCATTCTCAGAGTCACCCGCGCGATCAGGCCGGGAGGGGCGGCGGACAGGGTGAAGCCGCCGCCGTGAACCCGCGCCAGTTCGCGCACGATCGACAGGCCGACGCCATGCGACTTCCGGGGCGCCGTCGGCGCGCCGCCATGGTCGCGCACGGTCAGGACCAGCAAGCCGCCGCTTTCCGCCACGCCGACCTCGATGCGCCCCGGCGCATGTTTGCGGGCGTTGTCGAGCAGATTGACCAGAATGCGCTCGAACGCCTGCACAGCGAAGCGCCGCTCGCCTTCGACCGCGCTGCTCACCTCGCAAAAGCAGGAGGAGGCCGCGAGCAGGCCGGCGTAACGCGCCGCGATCTCCCGCGCCAGCGCGCCGGGATCGGCGGTTTCGAGCGGGGACGCGGCGACGGCGGCGCCTTGCGACAGGGTCGCGCCGGCCAGCGCGTCGAGCCGGTCGATCTCGTCGGTCAGCACGGCGCAATAGCGCGCGATATCCGGGCTTTCGCTCTTGCGGCGGATCAGTTCGGCGTAAAGCTTCAGATTGGCGAGCGGCGTGCGCAGATCGTGCGAAAGCTGGGTCAGCAGCGTCATGCGCGCCGCGCTTTCCGCCTCTTGGGCGTTTTGCGCGCGCCGCGCCTGAAACACCAGCAGCAGCCAGACCAGCGCCAGCGGCGCGGCCAGCGCCAGCCGCCCCAGCGCGCCGCGCCGCGCGTCGGGCGCGCCGGACAGCTCCACCACCCAGCCATGCAGCGCGCCGCCCTGGGTGAAGGATTCGAAGGTTCCGCCCTCGCCCTTGCTCCAGACGATGCGGTCGAACGGATCGCGCAGCCGGAACGCCCAGCCGGGCGTCACGGCGGCGAATTCGTCGAGCACGCCGAACAGGGTGGGGAAAATCTGCGGGCTCGCCAGCGCGATGCAGTTTTCCTCACGCTCGGCGCCGGCCCCGGAGCGGCGGCACTCGAAATAATATTCTCCGGCGATATTGGGAAACCAGCCGTTGACGAAATCGCCCTCGCGCAGCAGGTCGGCCACCGCCGTCAGCGCCCGCAGCCGCTCCTCCCACATTTTCGGCATCGCGAGGGGGTCTTCGGGCGGGAACAGCAGGCGCTCGCCGCGCCGCTTCAGCACCAGCAGGCCGAGATCATAGGTGTAGATCACCCGCCACAGCGCGGCTTCCGGGGCGGCGTCGCGCGCGCTCCGGTCCACATGCAGCCGGGCGAAGGCGGCGAGTTCGGTCACTTCGTTGACGGCGGCGCCGGAAAAGGCCTCGGCCACCCGCGCCGTGTCGCGCCGCGCCCGGTCGCGCAGCACAAGGTAATCGGCGTCGAGCGCCTGCGCGCCGAGCAGCGCGGCGAGGGCGAGCGGCAGCGCGAACAGCAGGGCCGTCCGCGCCGTCTCCACCCAACCGCTCCGCGCAACCATTTTCGCCCTCGCCGCGTTTCCAAGCCAGAGCGCAGCACAAATCGCCGCTGGAAAAAACCCGGACCTTGGAAGATGTTCAACGCGTGACGGCTACAACACTTCTCCCCTTGGGCGACGCGGCGGCGACGCTATGTTTCGGCGCGGCCATCGACCCCGCGCTCAACGCCCGCGCCCACGCCTTTTGCGCGGCGCTGGCGGCGGCGCCGCCGCCCGGCCTGCTGGAATGGGCGCCCGCCTTCGCCTCGGTCACGCTGTGGCATGATCCGGACGTCCTGCCATTCGCGGCGCTGGAGGATTTGTGCCATCGCCTGATCGCGGCGCCGGCGCCGCCCCGGACGGGCGAATCGCATGAGCTGCCGTTCTGCGCCGAGGGCGATTTTGCGCCGGATCTGGCCGAAGTGGCGCAAGTCAACGGCCTCTCGCCCGGCGCCTGGCTCGACGCTTTCGCGCACATAACTTTCGACGTCCATATGCTCGGCTTCCTGCCCGGCTTCGCCTATCTCGGCGGCCTGCCGCCCTATCTCGATGCGCCGCGCCTCGCCACGCCGCGCAAAACCGTGCCGGCGCGTTCGGTGGCGGTGGCCGACGGCATGTGCGCGGCTTATCCTTTCGCCAGCCCGGGCGGCTGGCGGCTGGTCGGCCGCACGCCGCTCAAAATGTTCGACGCGCGGGCGCTCCGGCCGACCTTGTTGGCGCCCGGCGACCGCGTGCGCTGGCGGCGGATCGGCCTCGACGAATTTTTTGAGCTGGAGGGGCAATGGCGCGACTGATCGTCGAACATCCCGGCCTCGGCGTCTCGATTCAGGACCGGGGCCGCCCCGGCTGGCGCAAGCTCGGCGTGCCGCTGTCCGGCGCGCTCGACCAGGGCTGGCGCGCCGCCGCCAATGTTCTGGCCGGCGCGCCGGAAGAGGCGGCGGCGCTGGAATGTCTGCTGGCGGCGCCAATCCTGCGGTTCGAACAGGGGCCGGCGCGCGTCGGCCTCGCCGGCGCCTTTTCGGGGACGCTGGTTCGCGACGGCGAGACGCGGGCAATCGAATCCTGGCGCGGCCTACTGTTGCAAACCGGCGACCGCCTCGCGCTCAAACTTTTCCGCGCGCCCGGCTATATCGCGTTTTCCGGCGGCCTCGACGCGCCGCTCGCGCTGGGCGCGCGCGCGACCTATGCCCGCGCCGGCCTCGGCCGCGCCGTTTCGCGCGGCGATGCGCTGGTCTGCGCTGACGCCGAGGGCGAGGACCGCGCCGCGCCGCCACTGGCGGTCGGCGCCGGGCCGCTGCGCTTCATTCCGGGGCCGGAGGCGTTTCCGCCGGAAACCCTTGAAACCTTTGTCGCCGCGCGCTGGACCGTCCGTCCCGAAAGCGACCGCATGGGCCTGCGCCTGTCCGGCCCGCGCCTCGCCCATGGTCCCGAAGGGGCCAATATCGTCAGCGCCGGCGTCGCGCCCGGCGTGATTCAGGTTCCTGGCGACGGCCAGCCGATCGTTTTGCGCGCGGATGGACAAACGTCCGGCGGCTATGCCAGACTCGGCTGTGTGATTTCGGCCGATCTTGACCGTCTGGCCCATGTTTCGCCGGGCGAAGACGTGTGTTTCGCCCCGGTCGATCTGGCGGAGGCGGCGCGGGCGCGAAACCTGCGGCGCGAGACTTTCGCGGCCTGGCGTCAAATGCTGCGGCCCGTCGGCGGCCTCGACGAGGAAAAACTGTGGAGCGAGAACCTCATCACCGGCGCGATTTTGGGCGAGTGACGCCGCCGTCTCCGCACAAAAAGTCCGCCCTCGCGTGAAACCCCGGCTCAACCTCAACGCCGACCTCGGCGAAAGTTTTGGCGCGTGGCGCATGGGCGACGACGCCGCGATGCTGAATCTCGTGCAATCCGCCAATATCGCCTGCGGTTTTCACGCCGGCGATCCCCTGGTGATGCGCGCCACCGTCGCGGCGGCGCGAGAAGCGGGCGTCAGCCTCGGCGCGCACCCGTCCTACCCCGACCTCCAGGGCTTCGGCCGTCGCGCGCTAAAATGTTCGAACGAGGAGGTCGAGGCCTTTATCCTCTATCAGCTTGGCGCGCTTGACGCTTTTGCGCGCGCGGCCGGGACCCGGCTCACCCATGTCAAGCCGCATGGCGCCCTCAGCAACCAGGCCTGCCGCGATCCCGACCTCGCCCAAGCCATCGCCCGCGCCGCGCGGGCCTATGACGCAAAGCTGATCCTGCTCGCCCCGGCGCTGTCGGCGCTGGCGGCGGCGGGGGCGCGCGAAAACCTTGTTACGGCGCTGGAAATCTACGCCGACCGCGCCTATGAGGACGACGGCCAGCTCACCCCGCGCGCGCAGCCGGGCGCGGTGCTGCACGAGGCGGAGCAATGTCTTGCGCATGTCGAGGCCATGCTCGCCGCCGGGGGCTTGAGGACGCGCTCGGGCCAGACCCTGCCGACGCCGATTCATTCGATCTGCGTTCATGGCGACGGGCCGCAGGCCGTGGCGACGGCGGCCGTTCTGAAAAGCCGCCTCGCCGAAATCGCAAGTCTCGCGCCGCTGCCGTCGCTGTTCGCTTGAACTTTGCTTGCGTCCGCCGCGCAGCGGGGTAATGTCGCCGAAAAATATCGCACGGGAGAGCGCCATGATCACAGCCGACCAGCCGCGCGCGGCGCGGTTCGCCGCCGGCAAGGCCCTGCGCAAGCGCACGCCGCGCGCCCTGCACGCCCAATTGCTCGGGCCGGCCCAGCGCGACGCCAACCTTCTGCTCGACGCGCAGAACGCGCGCCGGCTGTCCTCGCTGGTCGGGCTGCGCCGGCAGTTGATGACCGCCGATCCCTTCGCCTATCTGCGCGGCGCCGCCGCCGTGATGGCGCACGATCTGCAATATCAGGCCATGGCCGGGATTCCGGTGCAGGCCTGCGGCGATTGCCACCTGATGAATTTCGGCGCCTTCGTCACGCCCGAAGACAATATTCTGTTCGACATCAATGATTTCGACGAAACCCTGCCGGGCGTCGATTTCACCGTCGATCTGAAGCGGCTGGCGCTCAGCTTCGCCGTGGCGGCGGAGGCCGACGGCGCCGACAAGGCGCAACGCCGCGACATCGCGGCGGCCGTGGTCAAGGCCTATCGCAAGCGCATCATCGGCCTGTCGCATCTGACGCCGCTCGAAGTCTGGCACAGCCGCGTCGATCTCGAGAGCGAAACCGAGAAATTCAAGAACCACGACCTGCGCCGCAAGCTGGAAGTGGTGATCGACCGCGCGCGCGGCGCGGGCCTTGACCGCGACGACAATTTCCCCAAGCTGGCGCGGGCCGACGGGCGGGGCATCGTCGACAAGCCGCCGCGCCTGTTCCATTTCACGCCGGACAGCGAGGCCGGCCGGGCGTTCGAGCCAAAAGGCGCCTTCGCGCGTTATGTCGCCGCGCTGACCCCGGAGCGGCGCGCCCTGTTCGACCGTTACGCGCTCAAGGATTGCGTGTTCAAGGCGGTGGGCGTCGGCTCGGTCGGAACCTTCTGTTATGTCGGCCTGTTCGAGAGCGGCGACGGCGAACCGCTGTTCCTGCAGGTCAAGGAGGCCGCGCCGTCCGTGCTGGAGGCGCTCGACCCCAAGCTGGCCTATGCCGGCCCGCAAGGGCGGCGGGTGGTCGAGGGCCAGCGCATGATGCAGGCGGCCAGCGACATTTTTCTCGGCTGGACCGATCACGACGCGGCGGGCCGCGACTATTACGTGCGCATGTTGAAGAATCGCCGGCTCGGCTCGGTCAGCGAGATCGAGGAGACCGAAGGCCTGCGCGACTACGCCCGGCTGTGCGGCCGCACGCTGGCGCGCGCCCATGCCCGCTCCGCCGATCCGGCCGTGCTCGCCGGCTATATGGGCGACAGCGAGGCGTTCGACGAGGCGATCGCCGATTTCGCGCTCTCCTACGCCAAGCGCAACGCCGCCGACCACGCCGCGCTGGTTGCGGGGGC
Organism: Rhodoblastus acidophilus; assembly: GCF_900187365.1. Classification (GTDB taxonomy): domain Bacteria; phylum Pseudomonadota; class Alphaproteobacteria; order Rhizobiales; family Beijerinckiaceae; genus Rhodoblastus; species Rhodoblastus acidophilus. Next base: position 117,624 of record NZ_FYDG01000001.1, on the reverse strand, counting down.
CTGAAGCGAAGGCTGGGGCCTTCGCCGCGCTCGTCGTGGGAAGATGGGCGAAGGCTGGGGCCTTCGCCGCGTTTGTCGTGGGAAGATAGGCGAAGGCGTGAGCCTTCGCCTGGGCTTCACGCGATTTTCTGATTGCAGATGAGGAACGGCAGCCGCCGCACCGACAGCAGCGGCGTTTCGATCTGTTTTTGATACAGATACATGCTGAACAGGCGCTCGGCGAAATGGCCGAGGATGCGCTGGCCCGGCTCGACCTTGGCGTCGAGATAGGCCATGGCCTCCGACCAGAACTGCATGTATTCGTCGAACAGATCCGCGCGCATGATGTACATGTTGCAGTAAGTGCCAAGCATCGACGTTTCCGGCGTCGCGCCCCGGCTGGCGAAGAAGCTGGTCTTCTTGGCGGCGATGAGCAAATGGCTCCACAGCACGTTCATGCCGAAATGCTGCCGCCATTGCGCGTCGAGCGGATCGGGGTGGGCGCGCTGGACGATGATGTCGTGATGGCCGATCCAGTCCTGAATGGCGGCGTTGTTTTCTTCGGAAAACGCCGCCCGCATGTCCATATATTCGTCGAACAGGGTTTTTTCCGCGAGAATATTGTGGCTGTTCGGCCGGGCGGTGAACGCCTTGCGCAACATGTGGACGCCGGGATAGCGCGCCTTCACCACCGCGTCCGGCAGCGGGTCGATGAAGAACGCGCGGCGGTAATGCTCGAAGCCGATGTAATCGTAATCGGCCAGACGGTTCTTCCAGACGTAGAATTGATGGCGCATTTCCGAATGCGTGTTCTGGTTGGCGATGTTGACGCCATCGAGGTCGCCTTCATACGTCCCCTGCGCGCAGGAGGGCAGGCCGGAAATCAATGTTTTGAATATCGGCCCGACATCGGGGCGCTCGGGGGCGACGTGGTTGCAACGATAAATCTTCATCCGCATGCGCAGTCTCCAGATACGCGCCGCCCGCGCCGCCCTGGGGGCGGGCGCGAAGCATGGCGCGGGCGTCATCGCCGCGCCCTTGTTCGGATCGGAGGCTTTCGCGGGGCTTGGGGCCGGGGGGCAAAATCCTGTTTTATGGCTTCGAATCAAATTTTTATGGTCTCATACCAGACCCGTCGCATAGTACAGCGCGATCACCACGAAGACGGCGGCGGTCTTGATGCAGGTGACGGCGAAAATATCCTTGTAGCTGTGGCGATGGGTGAGGCCGGTGACCGCCAGCAGGGTGATCACCGCGCCATTGTGGGGCAGGGTGTCCATGCCGCCCGACGCCATCGCGGCGACGCGGTGCAGCACCTCCAAAGGAATCCCGGCGGCGTTGGCGCTCGCGACGAATTGGTCCGCCATCGCGGCCAGCGCGATCGACATGCCGCCCGAGGCCGAGCCGGTGATCCCCGCCAGCGCCGTCACCGTCACGGCTTCATTGACCAGCGGATTGGGGATCGAGGCCAGCGCGTCGCGGATGACCAGAAAGCCGGGCAGCGTGGCGATCACCGCGCCGAAGCCATATTCCGAGGCCGTGTTCATCGAGGCGAGCAGGGCGCCGGACACGGCGGCCTTGCCGCCCTCGGCGAAGCCCTTGGACGCCTGCCGCCAGCCGAGCGCCACCACAGCGAGGATGCCGACGATCAGCGCGCCCTCCACCGCCCAGACCGCCGTCAGCTTGTCCACCGCCACCGTCACCGGCTTGGCCATGGCGGCCAGTTTCAGTTCGTAGCTCTTGCCGTAATGCGCCGCGATCAGATTGGTGAACAGCTTGTTGAGGCCGAACACCAGAACCAGCGGCAGCAGCGCCAGCCAGGCCGGCGCCAGCTTCTCATGCGCCAGGGGCGGCGGCTCGTTGACATGGCCCTCGCCATAGCCTTCGCCCGCCTTGAGCGCGGCGTGGCGCCGCCATTCGAGATAGGCCATGCCGACCAGGAAGATGAACAGGCCGCCGAGCGAGCCGAGCACGGGCGCGGCGAAGCCGTCGGTCTTGAAATAGGTGGTCGGGATGATGTTCTGGATCTGCGGCGTGCCCGGCAGCGAATCCATGGTGAACGAGAAAGCGCCGAGCGCGATGGTTCCGGGAATCAGCCGCTTGGGAATATTGTGCTGGCGAAACATTTCCGCCGCGAACGGATAGACCGCGAACACCACCACGAACAGCGACACGCCGCCATAAGTGAGGATGGCGCCGACCAGCACGATCGAGGCGATGGTGAATTTCGGGCCGAGCAGCGTTGTCACCGCCGAGACGATGCTTTTGGAAAAGCCGGAAATCTCGATCAGCTTGCCGAACACCGCCCCCAGCAGGAACACCGGGAAATAATCGCGGATGAACCCGACCATGCGCTCCATGAACACGCCGGAAAAGGCCGAGGGCACGGCGGCCGGATCGGTCAGCAGCACGGCGGCCATGGCCGCCACCGGCGCGAACAGGATGACGGAAAAGCCGCGATAGGCGACGAACATCAAAAAGATCAGCGCCGCGACGGCGACCGCAAAGCTCATGGATTTCCTCCCCGCGCGCGCCCCTGACGCTGGGGCGCGCATTTTTCGTTACTTGCAACGACGTTAACGCAAAAACGCCGCATCGCGGATGCGACCAAGAGAGGACAAGACAAGAGAGGACAACAGAAGAGACGGCAAATTCGATCGGAAAGCTTGGCCGACGACATTGAGATCGGCGCTCTGGCGTGCGAAAAGGCGCGCATGAGCGAAACACTGCAACAAGTCATGGGCGTGTTGGCCATCGCCATGCTGGTCGCCATGCTCGCGCGCCGGCTGCGTCTGCCCTATACGATCGGGCTTGTTCTGGTCGGCGGCCTTCTGGCCTGGTCGGGCGCCCGGCGCCTGCCGCCGCTGACGTCGGAATTGCTTTACTATCTCATTCTTCCGCCCTTGCTGTTCGAAGCGTCGCTGACGCTGCGCTGGAAGGATTTGAAACGCGATCTGGCGCCGGTGCTGTCGCTGGCGGTGCTCGGAACCGTCGCGGCCATGGCCGTCGTCGCCGTCGCGCTGGTCTGGCTGATGGATTGGCCCGTCGCCTCGGCGCTGGTGTTCGCCGCGCTGATCTCCGCCACCGATCCCGTCGCCATCATCGCCATGTTCAAGGACAATGGCGTGCATGGCCGCCTGCGCCTGCTGGTGGAGTCCGAAAGCCTGCTCAACGACGCCGCCGCGGCGGTGCTGTTCGCGCTGGCGCTGGCCTTCGCGCTCGCGGGCGGGCGCCTGACCGGGGCGCATATGTTGTGGGAGCTGGTGCGGATCGTCGGCGGCGGCGCCCTGATCGGCGCGGGGTTCGGCTTCGCGGTGATCCTGGCCGCGCGCGGCACCACGGAACATCTGGTCGAGTTGACGCTCACCGCCATCGGCGCCTTCGGCTCGTTCCTGCTGGCGGAGCATTTCCATGATTCCGGCGTGCTGGCCACGGTCACCGCCGGCCTGATCATCGGCAATTACCGCCCGACCGAGCAAAGGGGCGATTTCCTCACCGAAAAGGGCCGGGAGTTCCTGATCGACTTCTGGGATTTCGCGGCCTTCCTGGCCAATTCGCTGGTTTTCCTGCTGATCGGGGCGCGGGTCGCGGCCTCCCCCTACGAGCAACATTCCTGGAAGGTCTACGCCGGCGTCCTCGCCATCACGCTCGCGGCCCGCGCCGTCTCCGTCTATCCGCTGGCGGCGCTGTTCTCGCGCTCGCGCTGGCGGATCTCGCAGGGCGAGCAGTTCGTTTTGTGGTGGGGCGGCTTGCGCGGCGCGCTGGCGCTGGCGCTGGTGCTGTCGCTGCCGAGCCGCGTGCCGCTGCGCGACGAGATCGTGCTGGTGACTTTCTTCTGCGTCGCCTTCTCGATCGTCGTTCAGGGGTTGACCATGCCGCCCGTGCTGCGCAAGCTGGGCTTCCTGGGAGCGCGCCATGAACAGCAACCTCATCCTCAGCAATGACGTCCTGCGCGCCGAGATCGCCCCGCTCGGCGCCGAACTGGTGCGCCTGCAGGACGCGACCGGCGCCGACTGGCTGCATGACGGCGATCCCGTCTGGTGGAACGGCCGTTCGCCGCTTCTGTTTCCGATGGTGGGGCGCGCGACCGGCGACCGCATCCGCGTCGAGGGCGAGGCTTACGACTTGCCGCAGCACGGTTTCGCGCGGCGCTCGCTGTTCGATGTGGTCGAAGCCGCCCCGCAGCGCGCGCTGTTGCGGCTCGCTGACAGCGAAAACACCCGGCGCGGCTACCCCTTCGCCTTCCGCCTCGATCTCGCCTATGCGCTGGACGCCGCCACGCTGAACGTGGTCGCCACGGTGGTCAATGAAGACGCAAAGCCGCTGCCGTGCGCGTTCGGCTTCCATCCGGCGTTCCGCTGGCCGCTGCCGGGCGGCAAGGGCGCGCATGAGGTCCGGTTCGAGCGGCCGGAGCCGGCGCCGATCCGCCGCCTCGCCGATGGCCTGATCGACCCGCGCGAATTTCCCAACCCCGCCGCGAGCGGAACGCTGGCGCTGAAGCCCGGCCTGTTCGACGCGGGCGCGCTTATCTTCGACAAGCTCGACAGCCGCCGCGTGGCGTTCGGCCCGCCCGGCGGGCCGGAAGTCGCGGTGTCCTTCCCCGGCCTGCCGCATTTCGCGCTCTGGACCAAGCCGGGCGCGCCCTATCTGTGTCTGGAGCCGTGGCAGGGTTTCGCCGCGCCGGTCGGCTATGACGGCGACTTTTCCGAGCGTCCCGGCGTGGTCGTGCTGGCGCCGGGCGAACAGCGCCGCTTCATGATGGACGTCACGCTCAAGCTCTAGGCGTAGCTGTCGCGTAAAATATTCTTTTGCACCTTGCCCATGGCGTTGCGGGGCAGGGCGTCGACGAAATGCACGCGCTTGGGCTGCTTGAATTTGGCGAGTCGGTCCGCCAGCGCGGCGCGAATCTCGTCTTCGCCCAGCGTTGCCCTTTTTTCGCGCACCACCACGGCCACCACGGCTTCGCCGAAATCGGCGTCGGGCACGCCGATCACCGCGCTTTCGACCACGCCGGGCAGGGCGTCGATCTCGCCTTCCACTTCCTTGGGATAGACGTTCAGCCCGCCGGAAATGATCAAATCCTTGCCGCGCCCGACGATCTGCACATAGCCGTTGGCGTCGATGCGGCCGAGATCGCCGGTGATGAAGAAGCCGTCGGCGCGGAACTCGGCCGCCGTCTTGTCCGGCATCTGCCAATAGCCGCGAAACACGTTCGGCCCGCGCACCTCGATCATGCCGATGTCGCCGGCCTCGAGATCTTCGCCGGTGTCGGGATCGACCACGCGCAATTCCACGTCGGGCAGGGGCAGGCCCACCGTGCCGGCGATGCGGTCGCCGTCATAGGGGTTGGACGTGCTCATGTTGGTTTCGGTCATGCCATAGCGTTCGAGAATCGCGTGGCCGGTGCGTTCCCGAAAGGCGCGATGCGTTTCCGCCAGCAGCGGCGCGGAGCCGGACACGAACAGCCGCATGGCCGCGCAAGCCTCGCGGGTCAAACCGGGCTGCTCCAGCAGGCGGGTGTAAAAAGTCGGCACGCCCATCAGCACGGTCGCGCGCGGCAGGGCCTCCAGAATCTTTTCGGCGGAAAATTTCGGCAGGAAGATCATGCGGGCGAACGACAGCAGCGCGCAATGCGTCGCCACGAACAGGCCGTGGGTGTGATAGACGGGCAGCGCGTGGATCAACACGTCCTCGGGCGTGAAGCGCCAGTCATCCACCAGAGTCAGCGCATTGGACGCCAGATTGCCATGAGTGAGCATGGCGCCCTTGGAGCGCCCCGTCGTTCCCGACGTGTAGAGCAGCGCGGCGAGATCGCCTTTTTCGCGCGCCACATTGGCGAAGCCGTCCGCGCAGGCCTTGGCGCGTTCGAACAGCTCGCCGTCCATGCCCGCGCCATGGGTCAGCGCCAGCGCGCCCGCCTTGCGCGCGGCGGGCGCATGGGCCTCCGCCGCAGCGGGATCGCACACGAACACTTTTGGGCGCGCGTCGGACAGGAAATAGCCGACCTCATGCGGCGTATAGGCGGTGTTGAGCGGCAGGAACACCGCCCCGGCCCGGATGCACGCCAGATAGATGAACAGGACGGCCGGCGATTTCTCCATCTGCACGGCGACGCGGTCGCCCGGCGCCACGCCCGCCGCGACCAAGGCGTTGGCGTAGCGGGCGCTGGCCGAGAGCATTTGGCCGTAGGAGATGGTTTCGCCGCGCTCGGTCTCGATGAAAATCTTGTCGGGATCGACAATCCTGCCGGCGATCAGGTCGAATAGATGATTCATGAAAACCTCGATCCAACCCTTTTTCGCCTCGCCGGGATTCAGTCCCGCAACTCCACCCGCACCGGCGTATGGTCCGACGGCTTGTCCTTCGCCCTCATGTCGCGGTCGATCTTCACGCCGACGAGGCGATCGGCGGCTTGCGGCGACAGCAGCAGATGGTCGATGCGCAGGCCCTGATTCTTCGGCCAGCACCCCGCCTGATAATCCCAGAACGTATATTGCTTGGCCTCGTCCGTGGTGGCGCGCAAGGCGTCGGTGAAGCCGAGCGCCAGCAGCTCGCGGAACTTTTGCCGCGTCGGCAGGGCATAGAGCGCGTCGCCGGTCCACAGCGCGGGATCGTAAACGTCGCGCGCGTCGGGGATCACATTGTAATCGCCGGCCAGAACAAAGACTTCCTCATTCTTCAGCATCTCGCGCGCATGAAGAATCAGCCGGTCCATCCAGGCCAGCTTGTACGTATATTTCTCCGTGCCGAGCGGATTGCCGTTGGGCAGATAGAGACAGCCGACCCGCGCCGAGCCGGCGCCAAACGGGATCACCGCTTCAAGGTAGCGCGCCTGTTCGTCGGCCTCGTCGCCCGGCAGCCGGGCGGTCCATTCCATCGGCGCCTTGGAGAGTATGGCGACGCCGTTGTAGCTTTTCTGGCCGTGGACGGCGACATTATAGCCGGCGGTCTCGAACTCGCCGCGCGGAAACGCCTCGTCCTGACACTTGATCTCCTGCAGGCACAGCACGTCCGGCGCGACGTCGCGCAGATAGGCCAGCACATGCTCGACCCGCAGCCGGACCGAATTGATGTTCCAGGTCGCGATCCGCATGTCAGGACTGCGCCGGCGTCGGACGCCGAACCGGCGGCCGTTGGCGCATCAGTTTCGGCGTCGGCCCGTGCGGCGTCACGCCCTCGCGCATCAGCGCGCGGCGCAGCGGCCCGAAGGCCGAGAAGAAATTCAGCGCGAAGGCGCGGGCGAAATCCACCGGCAGCGCGTGAATCAGCAGCGAGCGGTTGAGCACGTCGATGCCGTTGACGCGGAAGCCGATGTCGCGGGCGCGGTCGCGCTCATAGGAGGCCAGCGCCCGCGAAATCACGTCGGCCTCGTCGAGATCGACATTTTCCAGGCAATCGACCAGGCTGGCGATATCGCGCAAGGTGAGGTTGAGCCCCTGCGCGCCGATCGGCGGGAACAGATGCGCCGACTCGCCGATCAGCGCCAGCCGCAGCCCCGTCACCTTGTCGGTCTTGAGCGCCCCCATCGGGAAGGCGCCGACCGGGCCGTCGAGTTCGATGTGGCCGAAACGGTCGTGCGACTGGTCCTGGATTTCGGACGCCAGCTCCTCCGGCGCCAGGGCCTGAAGCCGCACGGCCTCGCGCGGCGCCACCAGCCAGACCATGCTGGAGCGGTGCGGCGCGCCCTCGCGGCCCTGCAGCGGCACGAAGGTGAAGGGCCCCGAACGCTTGTGCCATTCGGTCGAAATATTATGGTGCGGCTTCTCGTGCTTGAGCAGCACGGTAAGCGCGACCTGCGGATAGGTCCAGGTTTTCACCGTGATGCCCGCGACCTGCCGCGCCTGCGAATTGCGGCCCTCGCCGGCGACGATGAATTTGGCGTCGATCCATTCGCCGGTCCCAAGCCGCGCCCGCGCGCCGGAATAGTTCAGCTCGAACCCGTCGAGCAGCCCCTCGATCAGCGTGATGCGCGGATGTTTGCGGGCCGCTTCCGCCAGTTCCGCCACCAGGACGTTGTTTTCGATGTTCTGGCCGAATGCGTCGAGGTCGATCTCGCGCGCGCGGAATTCCTTGGGCTGGGTCGGGAAGATCGAGCCGGTGTCGTCGATCAGGCGAATGCCCTCCATCGGTGAGGCGTGTTTTTCGCAAGCCTTCCAAAGTTTTAACGCGCGGAAGAACCGCAGGCTGCCCTCGAACAGCGCGACGGTGCGCCCCGCGAGGTGGGTTTCGACCTTGCCGACCACAATCACCTTGCGGCCCTGCGCGGCGAAAGCGTGGGCGGCGGCGAGTCCGGCGGCGCCGGCGCCGGCGACCAGCACGTCGCATTGATGGGGTATCGTCTCGCTCATGGCGTCTCGTCCCGAATTTTCCTTGAGCCGCAATGTAGGAGCTTTGCCAATGGGAGTTCAAGACCGCCGCGTTAACGCCGCGCGGATCCCGCACTTGCGCCGGGGCGGCTTTTGCGCGTTGATGGCGCCATGACCAACGTCCTTCTTTCCCGACGGTCCCTGCTCGCCGGCGCGACTCTGGGCGTCGCGGCGGCCGGCGCGCTGGCCTGGCGGCGCTACGACTTGGGCGGCCGGCTGTTCAATCCGCTGACGGCCGATCGCTTCGGCCTGCCGCCGGTTCCCGGCTTGACCGACGCGACGGGACAGCCAATTTCCGGCTTTTCCGCCGCCGACATCGCGGGCAAGGCTTTGTTTCTCAACACGTTCGCCTCGTGGTGCCCGCAATGCCGCGAGGAGCATCAGGCGCTGCTCGATTTCGCCCGCTCCGGGGCGATCATTTATGGCGTCGCCGCCCTCGACGATCCCGCCAACACGCTGGAATTCCTGCGCGCCCACGGCAATCCGTTCACGCGGGTCGGGGTTGATCGCAACGGCTGGCTCAACCGGGCGCTGGGCGCGCGCGGCGTGCCCGCGAGTTTCGTGCTGGCGCCGGCGCCGCGCATCGCGTTCCAGCATTTCGGCCCGATCACCCTGGCCGAGTTGCAGGCGAAAGTCCCGCCGGCCCTGCGGGCGGGCGCCTAAAGTTTGGCTGCTCAAGGCTTGGGCGCTCAAGGCTTGGGCGTTCAAAGCTTGGGCGGGTCTTGGATTCGCCGCCGTTAACCGTTACACGTTTTTGTGAGGACTCGCGCGGCCCGGGCCGGGCGCGCCACACGTCCGATGCGGAGGTCTGAATGAAGAAAGTGTTTCTGCTGGGCGTCGTCTTCGCCGGCGCGCTGACGCTTGGCGGTTGCGGCCACACACGTGACGAGCGCACCGTGAACGGCGCGGCGGTCGGCGCGGCGTCCGGCGCGGTGATCGGCGGCCTCGCCAGCCATAGCGCGGGCGGCGCGGTGGCCGGCGCGCTGCTGGGCGGCGCCGCGGGCGGCATTATCGGCGCCAACAGCAATCCCCCGCCGCCGCGTCGCCGTTGCGCCGAGTGGGAAGAAGATTACTACGGCCGCCGTCACTGCATCGGCTGGTACGATTGATCCGAACGGCCCCGCAAGGGGCCGCTCGCCTGCCTGCACACGCTCGTCTCTCCCGGCCGCAAAGGGAGAGGCGCTGTTCCGGTCGCCATGACGCCTCATCCCGACAGTCCGCTCGCCGAAAAATTCCATCCCTCGCCTAATCACGGCGCGCGTCTGGTCGGCCCGACCGACACGCTGATCCTGCATTACACGGGCATGCCGACCGCCGAGGCGGCGCTGGAACTGCTGGCCACCGAGCGGGGCGGCGTGTCCTGCCATTACTTTGTCTGGGAGGATGGCCGCATCTGGCGACTGGTGGCGGAAGACCGCCGCGCCTGGCACGCCGGCAAGAGCTTTTGGGCCGGCGAAACCGATCTCAACTCCCGCTCCATCGGCATTGAAATCGTCCATCCCGGCCACCCCAATTTAAGCGCGCCGCCCTACGCGACCTTCGGCGGCTGCGCGCCCTTTCCCGAACGCCAGATCGCGGCGGTGGCCGCGCTGTGCCAGGAGATTTGCCAGCGCCGCCACATCGCGCCGCAGCGGGTTCTCGCCCATTCCGACATCGCGCCGGCGCGCAAGGTCGACCCCGGCGAGACTTTTCCCTGGGCGCGGCTGGCCGAATCGGGCGTCGGCTTGTGGGTCGAACCCGCCGCCATTCGCCCCGGCCCGTGTCTGGAGCCGGGCGCGCTGGGACCGCCAGCGGCGGCCTTGCAGCAGATGTTGGCGGCCTATGGCTATGGCGTTGACATCACCGGCGTTTACGACGAGGCGACCCGCAATGTCGTCGCCGCCTTCCAGCGCCATTTCCGGCCGGCGCTGGTGGACGGACGGGCGGACGCCTCGACGGTCGAGACCTTGCAGGCGGTTTTGCGCGCGCGCGATTCGCTTCAAACGTCCGCTGCGCCTGGCGCCAGCCAGGTCGCGATCCGGTCCGCCAGCGCGGCGAGATCGTCCGGGCCATAAGCGGCGTTCTCGATGGCGCGCTGCACCAGATCGCGGAACGCCTCCGGCGATATCCGCACATTGGGCGCGTAATTGAGGGCGCAGGCGCTGACGATGCCGTGGATGATTCGCAGATCGTCGCGGCTGAGCGGCTCTTGCGCCCGTTCGTAGATCGCGACGCGCCCCGAATCTTGTCGGCCCGAATCTTGGCGCCCCAAATCTTGGCGCCCCAAATCTTGGCGTCCCGAATCCCCACGCCCTGCATCCGGCCGCGGGCCGGGTTGGGCGCGGGCGGCGGGTTCGGGGGCGGGCGGCTTTTCGGCGGCGAAAACCTCGGACGTCGCCGTGTCCGGCTCGTCGTCGAGCAGATCGCTCCAATCGATGTCCAGCGCCGGCGCCAGCCGTTGCGCCCAGGCGAGAGTCATCGGCTGCCCGCGGTTGAGCGGCCCTTTGCGCAAACGCCAGATTTCCAGTTCGGGGGCGCTCACCATTTCGGCGAGCGTCCGATCGTTAAGTTCTTTCGCGGCCATCAGCCGAGCAAGCTTCGTCATGCCCGCAAGTTAAGCCAAGGCGCGCGCCGCTTCAATCGGCGCGCGCACCAGCGGGGCGCCGTTTATTTGCGCAGCGCGTCGAGCTTGGCCTTCAGTTCGTCGTAGCCCACGGCCCCGACCACCACTTCGTCGCCGACGACATAGGAGGGCGTGCCGTTGATCGCCAGGGCGTCGCCGAGCTTCAGCACGCCGGCGAGCTTGTCCTTGATCTCGGGATCGGCGGCGTCCTTCTGCAGCTTGGCCATGTCGAGGCCCATCTCCTTGGCCGTCGCCAAAGCCTGATCCTTGCCGATATGGCCCTTGGCGGTCAGCAGCTTCTGATGGAACTCCCAGAATTTCTCGCCGGAAATCTGGTTGCGCGCGGCGGAGGCGATTTGCGCCGCTTCGACCGAATCGGCGCCGAGCACCGGGAAATCCTTGAGCACGATGCGCAGGTCCGGGTTGGCCTTCATCAGATTGGAGAGATCGCCGAGCGCCCGTTTGCAATAGCCGCAATTGTAATCGAAAAATTCGACCAGCGTGACCTTGCCGTTGGGATTGCCGATCACGGCCTGGAAATCGGAATTGAAAATGTCCTTGGCGGCATGGGCGATCACGGCGCGGCGCGCGTCGGTCTCCTCCACCTTCTGCTTGCGCTCAAGCTCGGTCGCCATGTCGCGCAGGATGTCGGGATGGGAGATCAGGTAGTCCTTGACGATGCCCTCGATCTCACTCTTCTGCGCCGGGGAAAATTCCGCCGCGCGCAGCGGCGTGGCGAGGGCCGTGACGGCCAGGACGGCGAGGGCCGCCGCCAAAAAGGTCTTGCGCGGATGCGACATGGACAACTCCAGGGGAAGGAACTAACCCTCCATAGCCTATTCCCGCTTTCGGGTCGACTTGGGTCTCTTTTCATGTCGGATTCGCCGTTTCTCACCCCCGCGCGCCGCGCGGCCATCGCCCCTTTCCTCGCCATGGACGTGATGCGCGAGGCCGCGCAATTGCGCGCGGGCGGCCGCGACATCATCCAGATGGAGGTCGGCGCGCCCTGCGCCGGACCGCCGCGCCGCGCCCGCGAGGCGGTGATGGCCGCGTTGGACGGCCGCGCCATCGGCTATACCGACGCGCTGGGCCAGACTTCGCTGCGGCAGCGAATCGCCCGGCATTATCGCGAAACCTATGGCGTCGAGATCGACCCCGAGCGGGTGGCGGTCACCACGGGATCGTCGGGCGGCTTCATCATGGCCTTTCTCGCCCTGTTCGACGCGGGCGCGCGCGTCGCGATCAACTGCCCGTCCTATCCCTGCTACCGCAACATTCTCGGCGCCTTCGGGGTCGAGACGGTGGAGTTGCGCGGCGTGGAGGGCGTCACGCCCGAACAGGTCGAGGCCGCCGACGACGCGCGGAAACTCGACGGCCTGCTGCTGATGAACCCGTCCAATCCGACCGGCGCGCTGCAAAGCGACGAGTCGATGCGCAAAATCGCGCAGATTTGCGAAAAGCGCGGCATCAAGTTCATTTCCGACGAGATCTACCACGGCCTCACCTACGAGCGCCCGGCGCAGACCGCGCTGGCCTTTTCGCAGGCGGCGGTGGTCGTCAACTCCTTCTCCAAATATTACTGCATGACCGGCTGGCGCGTCGGCTGGCTGGTGGTGCCGCCCGGCTTTTCCCGCGTGATCGAACGGTTGCAGCAATCGCTGGCGATTTCGCCGCCGACCCTGTCGCAAATCGCGGCGGAAGCGGCGTTCGACGCCACCGAGGAGCTGGAGGCGGTCAAGGCCGGCTACGCCCGCAACCGGCGTATTCTGCTCGACGCGCTGACCGGCATGGGGTTCGGCCTCGCGCCCGCCGACGGCGCCTTCTATGTCTATGCCGATCTCAGCCGGTTCTCCGACAATTCCCTGGAATTCTGCAAGAACTTGCTGGAGCGGGCCGGGGTGGCCGCGACGCCCGGCGTGGATTTCGATCCGAGCCAGGGGCGTCGCGCCCTGCGCTTCTCCTACGCCGGCGTCGAAGTGGACATGATCGAGGCGATGCGGCGGCTGAAGACGTTCCTCGGCCGCTGAGTCTTGACGTCAGCGCGGCGGCGGCGGCGGCGGCGGCTCCGCCGGCCCGCCGGGAGGCGCGACAGGCGGCGCAACCGGGCGCCCGCCGCCTTCCGTGCCGAGATCGGCGCCGCCTACGCCGCGCCGCGACGCCTCGCCGGGGCCGGCGCCCGAGCCCGTGTCCGGGCCGCCGGTGCGCGCGCCGCCGCCGCCGACGCGTGGATCGGCCGCGCTGCCGCCGCCGCCCTCGCCTTGGGCGCTTGCGGTCTGAGCCGCCGCCGCCAGCAGCACGCCGGCGGCAAGAGCGACGCTCTTGTATCGTTTGATCGCCATGAGACTCTCCTGCAAAGGCCTTGGGAAGGCCGGTCGGTCTATCGCGACGGGTTGGGGCTGTTCGGCTTTGTTCCAGGCTTGGGCCGGACCCGCTGGTCCGCCGCCGAGCCCGCCGCGAGGAGCGGCCACGGCGCCGGGGCGATGCTTTTCATCGTCATCGCCATGCTTGTCTCCGCATCGCGCGTGGCCATTCCCGAGAGGGGCAACCGCAATGCGGGGGCAACCGTTCCGAATTTCCTGCCACAAATGCAGAAAACGGCTCGGGCTTGTCAGTATAAACCGCTGGCATGGCGAATAGGGCGCGTCACGCAAAGCTTTGTGCGCGCTTCAGCCCAGCAGAGCGCCCCAGGCCGTGAACAATTTCTCCAGATCGGCCCGCAGCGGCCCGAACGCGAAATTCTGGTCGCCGATCTCGCGGTAGCGCCAGGCGAAGTCGACGATTTGCGGCGCGGACAGGCAAAGACGCAGCGCCTCGCGTCCGCCGATCGGCACGGTCTGGCCAAGGTGCAGGCCGCGGCGGCGCAACTTGCGCAGCGCGGCGTCGGCCGCGCCCTTTTCGGCCCCGCGCATCATGATCGGGATCAGCGTGGGCTCGCCGCCGCTCTCGTCCATCTCCAGGCCCGGCGTCATCAGGATCTGGCGGCGCGCCTCGCCCTGAAAACAGGCCTTGGCCATTTCGATCAGCGCGGGGTCGAGGGCGCAATAGGCTTCGAGTTCGGCGAGCGCCGCCGTCCAGCGCAAGCCGAGCCCGGAATTGCAGCGGGCGCCGAATGGGCCGGCGATCCGGTCGCGCAGCAGCGGCGGCCAGTCGAAATAGGCGAAATGATCGGCGAGTCCCTCGGGCCAGGGAATGTCCTGATCGCGCGCGGCCAGCGACTCGGCGAAGCCGCCGGGAACCAGCAGCGCGCCGGAAAAGGCCGGGCCGCCGAGGAATTTCGAGCCGGAAACCATCACCAGAAAGCCGGCGTCGAGATCGGCGCGCACCTGGGCGGGGGCGCAGCGCAACTGGCACGCGTCCACCACGACCGTCACGTCGTCGGGGTTGTCTCGCAGCAGCTTCGTGGCGCAATCGCGCGATATGGCCGAAAGGCCGGTCTTGGAGCTGTCGAGCAGATGCACCAGCGCATGGGCGCCGCGCGCGCGCGCCACGCGCACCAGGGCGCAGACCCGCGCGTCGATCTCGTCGGCGGGCAGCGGCGCGCCCGCGCCATTGCGCAGCGGCAGCGCCGCCAGCGCCGCCGCGCCTTCCCAGCCGTCGAGCGCGAAGCCGGCGCGGCCCGAGCCGAACGGCGCGCTGTTGAGGAAATGCCGGCCCGAGGCGGCGAGGGGCGCGCCGCGTCCGGTCTCCTCCGGCCCGACCAGGATGTTGACGATTTTCTGGCCGGGACGGGCGCGCGCGCCGGCGAGCGCCAGGGCGGCGTATTCGGCCTGGGTGCCCGAGGCGCAGAACACCGCCTGCGCGCCGGGGGGCGCGAGCAGGTTGAGCAGACGGCGGCGCAGGTCGGAAAACCAGTCCTCGCTCTCGCCGGCGCTGAAGGCGAAGGGCAGGGCGGCGCTGGCCGCCTGCCAGCCGCGCCGCGACACGCCCGAGGCGGTCGAGGAGGAAAACCAGATTTCGCCCGCCTCCGGCCGCGCCGAGGCGCCGTAGCGGTTGCGGCCGTCGGGGCCGGCGGCGATGCGCTCGTCGCCGCCGCTCGCCAGCATCATCGCCAGCAGCGGATCGCCCGCCGACGCCTTGAAAAGAGGCGCGAGAGTCGCCGGGCGGCCTGAAGGGCTAGTGTTGGGCTGGCTCATGAACTCCCCGCGATCTCAAAAACTTGCGTCACGTTAAGGCAGGTTCGCCTATTTGACGCGGCCCCTATTTTTTTGCGCGAACCTTGCCCGCAGGCGCCCAACCCGTTCGGTCGCCGAAAATATTTCCTTTCGGTTCATCGAGAATCGCATATCTTCAAGGTCAGCGAGGAGCGGCTCATGACATGCAAGTCTGGCAAAGGCCAAGTCAAAGCTCTCCCCGCGATTCCCTTCATTTTGCGTAAGCCTCCGTCGTGCTCTCCGCCCAAAGGTTCTCCGCCGAAGGGCGGCGGGCGCGCGAAACTCTCATCTTGAGGAGACAGCGCGTGGGTAAGCAACTTGCTCGAAAGCGGAGCCGAGGCTCCCGGGTTCAACAAAGGGACGCTGAAATCATCGAGTTCAAGGGGTCAAAATTTCATCACGACCGTAACCCGCCGCCGATCAAGGCTCTCAATTCCACCCAGGCCGACTATCTGGCCGCACTGACACATTCGCAGCAAATCGTCGTTCTTGGCCCCGCCGGGGCCGGCAAGACCTGGATCGCCGCCACTTACGCCGCCGATCTGTTCCGTCAGGGCCGCATCGAGCGCATCGTGCTCACCCGTCCCAACGTCCCCTGCGGCCGCTCGCTCGGCTTCTTCCCCGGCACATTGCAGGAAAAATTCGCGCCCTGGGCCGTTCCGATCGCCGAGGCGATCAAGGAGCGGATCGGCGAGGGCGCCTTCGACGTCGCCGTCAAGCGCGGCGACATTGAAATGGTGCCGTTCGAGGTGATGCGCGGGCGCACCTGGAAGAACGCCTTCGTGCTGCTCGACGAGGCGCAGAACACCTCGGTCATGGAGATCAAGACCTTCCTCACCCGCATCGGCGAGGATTGCATCTCGGTGGTCAACGGCGACGTCAGCCAGTCCGACATCCGCGAAGCCTCCGGCCTGCGCAAGATGATCGAACTGATCCGCAGCCATGGCCTGCCGGTGCCGGTGATCGAATTCACCCTCGACGACATCGTCCGCTCCGGCCTTTGCGCCATGTGGGCGCGGGCGTTCGAGGGCGAAGCCCGGATGTGAGCGGCGGCTTCAACAAGAGTTGATCGCGGCGCAGCTTTGCAACGTCCTCCGCCGCCGCCAGATGGGGCGGAGGAGGCGGCTATGGCTCTGAATATCAACGAGATCGCACCGGACTTCACGCAGGACTCCACGCAAGGACCCATCCATTTCCACGACTGGGCCGCGGGCGCCTGGGTGGTGCTGTTTTCCCATCCCAAGGATTTCACGCCGGTCTGCACCACCGAACTCGGCGCCGTCGCCCGATTTTCGCAACGCTTCGCCGAGCGCGGCGTCAAGGTTCTCGGCCTCTCGGTCGATCCGCTCGACGATCACGCCCGTTGGGCCGCCGACATCGCCGAAACCCAGGGCGCGGCGCCCGACTTTCCCATTCTCGCCGACGCCGACGCCAAGGTGGCGAAGCTCTACGACATGCTGCCGGCCACCATTTCAGGCGATCCCGCGCGCCGCACGCCGGCCGACAACCAGACCGTGCGCAACGTGTTCATCATCGACCCGCAAATGAGAATCCGGCTGGTGCTCATCTATCCGATGGCGGTCGGCCGCAATTTCGATGAAATCCTGCGCGCCATCGATGCGCTGCAACTCAGCGATTCTCACAAAGTGGCCACGCCGGCGGACTGGCGTCCCGGCGACGACGTCATCATCCAGAACAGCGTATCGGACGAGGAAGCCGGCAAGATGTTCCCGAAAGGCTTTGTCGCAAAAAAGTCATATATGCGCATGACGCCGCAGCCATGATTCGCGCCGAAAACTGGACCAAGAAGTAAAAAATGGGGTCGTCAGAACAAAATTTGTTGATTCGCGGACAAGCGTGACAATCACCTTTCGGACACTTTCTCTCTCTATTTCATGCGTCCCGCCGTTGGCGGCGTCGAGAAGAGAGGAAAGATCGTCATGATACATTCCGAACACTCGCAATCGAACGCATTCCAGAACCCGATACAGCAGAACCCACAGCTTTTGCAAAGTATAGCGCAGGCGTTGGCGCAGCAGTCCCAGAACCCGCAGGGCTTCGGGGCCGTTGGCCAGGGCCAAGGCGGCGTGGGGCAAGGAAGTTTGGGACAAGGCGCGTACGGCCAGGGCGTGTACGGCCAAGGCGGATTTGGCCAAGGCGGATTTGGCCAGGGCGGCTCGGGCCAGCAGGGTTGGGGCCAGCAGCGCCAGCTCAGCCAGCAGGACGTGAGCGCCATCCTGCAGCAGATCGCGCCGGTCCTGCCGCAACTCATCGCCCAGGCGCAACAGGGACAGGTTCAGCCGCTGGCCGCGTTCGGCGGCGGTTTCGGCCAGCAACGCACCCTGTCGCCCCAGGACGTCAACGAGATCGTGCGGCAGATTCTGCCGGTGATCCTGCAGTCCACCCAGCAGAATTCGCTGGGCGGCCAGCAGGGCTGGTCCGGCGGCGCCGGCCTCGGCGCCTATGGCAACGCCAACGCGCAGCAGCAGTCTCCCTTCCAGCAGACCGGATGGCAGCAGCAGCAGCGCGGGGGCCAGCAGGTCACCCAGCAGGACGTGCAGGAGATCGTCCGGCAGGTCAGCGAAGCTCTCTCGGGCGGCCAGGCCGGCCAGTCCGGCCAGCAGCGGCTGTTCTAAGCCGCGCTTCAGGCGGCGCGGGCGGACGGGATGCGTCCCGTCCGCTCCCGAACTCAAGCGGTGTGAAAGGAGCTATAGATGTCTCGTTCCAACGTCGAATCCGGTTCGCAACAGACGCCGTCGCGCCCGATGGAAAACGCGCATGAGGATCTGCGCGAACTCACGGCCGTGCTGCAGGAAATCATGCCGATTCTGGAGCGCATCCAGAACCGCTCGCCCCAGGCGGCCGCGCTCGGGGTTTACGGCCAATCCTCGGTCGAAACGCTCGCCGCCGTCGCGCTGGTCAGCGATCTCGGCGCCGACAGTCTGCGCCGGCTGACGGCCTATCTGGACGCCCATTCCGAAGAATTTTCCGACCTCGAAAATTGCGCGCCCCTGCTGGCGGGGGCGGCGCGCGCGCTGGCGGCGCGCGACTACGCGCAGGCGTTCACCCTGCTGTTCCATGTCTATCGCGCCATCACGATTCAGCGGCTGGAGGATCACCGCCTGCCGGCCCCGGCGTCCGTGCCGTCGCGCCTCGCCATCGACGCCGCGCGGCCGCCGCAGGACGAGGACCGGGTGTCACAGCATTGACACACGGCTCACAAAAAATTGAGCTTTTAACTCCGTAGCTTGCCTGATGGTGGCATGACGCTTGCTGAACTTTCAGTTGCTGTATAACAATACAGTGACTGGAGGTGAAGCATGCTCCAAGGCGTAGGCGCGCCGGCCCTCGATGCGCAGTCGGTTTTTCTCGCTGCGCGCGGCGCGGGCGACCCTGGGAAGCGGCCGCTGGCGCGGCCCTCCCGCCCGCGCGACGAGGCGGCGCTCATCCGCCGCGCCCTGCTGCATCTCAAACATTCCCATCAGAGCGATCAGATCAAGGCGGGGCTCGCCGGCCTGCTGGCTTTGTGCGCCAGCCAGCCCCGCGCCGGCTGCGCGCCCGCCCTCGTCAATCTGACGCGAACCTTGCAGGCGGCGGCGCGTCGCCCCGCTGACGCGCTGCGCGATTTCGGCGCCCGTCCGCTGCGTTGCGCCGAGGCGCCCGATCTTTACGCTATTCTGCTGGTCATCTGCCGCCGCGCCGGCCTGTCGCGCATTCCCGAGCTTTATCTGCTGCCTTTTTCCGGCATGAACGCCTATGCGCTAGGCAATCCGCGCAACGCCTGCATCTCGGTGACGCGGGATCTGCTGCGCGGCCTGTCGCGCGAGGAGATCGCCGGCATTTTCGCGCATGAGGTCGCGCATATCCTGCATTGCGACGGCGATTCCCTGAATTGGGCGGAACTGGTGCGGCAGGCCATCGCCGAACTGGCGCCCCGCGACGACGGCAACACGCTGCTCGCCCATGCGCCAATGCTGGCGCGTCTGCTGATTTCGGCGCTGTCGCGGGTGCGCGAACTCGCCGCCGACCTGCGCGCGCTCGACCTGATCGAGCGCCCCGGCGCGCTGGCCGACGCCCTGTGCAAGCTCGAACTGTTCCACACCGGGCGTGCGCCGCAGCCGATGGGCGCCCATGCCGGCAGCGCGCTCAACAGCCATCCCGAAACCTGGGAGCGGATCGCCTATCTCAGCTGAGGTTTCGCGGGCAAAACATATTCCTTGAGCAGATAGGCCAGGCCGCGCCGCCACGCCTCGTCGGTGTCGCCGCGAATATCGACGCTGCCCGCCTTGACCGCCTGTCCGGTCTCGACATCGGCGATGCGGACGTTGAGGTTGAGGATCAGGCTGCTGACCTTTTGCGTCCAGGCGACGACGGCGTAGCGGGCGCCGAGCTTTTTCGCCAGATCGACCTCGCAGCCGTTGCAATCGTGGATGTCGCGCACCCCCGCGAGATCGGCGGCGACGGGCGCGAGATCGACGGGCTGGAACGCGCCCGACTCCGCCAGGGCCTTGGCCAGCGCCGCATCCATCCGTTTGACGCGTTCGGTTTCCTCGGGCGAGGTCGGCTGCGGCGAGGAATTGATGAAGACGGCGGGAAAAACGGCGGCCGGCGCGGCGTGGGCGGGAATAGCGAAAGCGGCCAGCGCCAGCAGGCAAACCAATACGCGCATTCCTTCTCTCCCGTCCGTCGCGGCCTCATCCCCACAAACGCGCGTCGGGCGGATAGAGCACCGAGCCGTCGCAGCGCAAGCCCTCCGGCCGGTCCTCGGCCAGCAGCAGCGGCCCGTCGAGATCGACGAACCGGGCGCGCCCCGCCAGCAGCAGGGCGGGGGCCATGGCCAGCGAGGACGCCACCATGCAGCCGACGAACAGGCCGAAGCCGAGCTTTTCCGCCTCATCCGCCAGCGCCAGCGCCTCGGTGAGGCCGCCGGTCTTGTCGAGCTTGATGTTGACGAGGTCATAGCGGTCGCGCAGGGCGGCGAGGCCGGCGCGGTCGTGGACGCTCTCGTCGGCGCAGACCGGAATTTTACGCGGCCCGGCCAGCGCGGAATCGGCGCCGGCGGGCAGGGGCTGCTCGATCAAGGCGACGCCGGCCTGTTCGCAGGCGTCGAAGAATTCCGGCAGATCCTCCGGCCGCCACGCCTCGTTGGCGTCGGCGATCAGTTCCGCCTCCGGCGCCGCCGCGCGCACCGCGAACAGCCGCGCCGGATCGCCCGCGCCCGCCAGCTTGACTTTTAACACGGGACGGTCGGCGGCTTCCGCCGCCGCGCGCGCCATTTCCTCCGGCGTCCCCACCGACAGCGTGAAGGCGGTGACGCAAGGCGACAGCCGCGCCAGCCCGGCCACCTGCCACGCCGGCACGCCGGTCAGCTTGGCTTCGAGATCCCACAGGGCGCAGTCCAGCGCGTTGCGCGCCGCGCCCGGCGGCAGCAGATCTTGCAAGGCGAAGCGGTCGGCCCCGGCCTCCAGCGCCGCCCGAACCGTCTCGATTTGCGCCAGCACGCTTTCGACGCTCTCGCCGTAACGGGCGTAAGGCGTGCATTCGCCGCGCCCGCGCGCCGGGCCGTCGCTCAATTCGGCCACGACCACGCGCGCCTCGGTCTTGGCGCCGCGCGAAATGACGAAAGGTTTGGCGAGCGCGAAACTCTGCGCGGCGGCGGACAGGCGGCGGGGGGCGGTTGACGTCACGTTATGCGAACTTTCATTCCGGCGACTTTGCCAAACGGCGGCGGCTTGATGTATCTCTTGTGCGGGCCAGCAAATCAGAGTCGCGGCAAATGTCAAAGCCGGCGGAAAATCTCCCCGACTTCTCGGTCGAACGGGATGGGTCGAGCGCCCGCGTTCTCTTGCGCGGGGCGTGGACCATTGCGGCTTCGCGCGCGCTGGAGCGCGCGGCGCAAAAACTCGCCGCCGCCGCCAATGGCGCGCAGAGCGCCGAACTCGATTTCGCCGGCGTGACCCGGCTCGACACCGCCGGCGCCTGGCTGATCGACAAGGCGCGCCAGCAGATGGCGGCCGCGGGCGTCGCCGCGCGTTTCGCCGGCGCCAGCGCCGGGGACGCGATCCTGCTGCGCGAGGCGGCCTATGCGCCGCCGCAGCCCGAGCGGGCGGGGCGGGAAAATCCGCTGACGGCCCTGCTGGTCGCGCTGGGCGGCTGGACGGTCGGCATGGGCGAGGAGATCCTGCGCGGCGTGTCCTTTCTCGGCGAACTCGCCTTCAACGCCGTGCGCGTGGTGGCGCGGCCCAAGGCGATGCGGCCGACCTCGATGGTTTTCCATCTGGAGAATTTCGCGCTGCGCGCCGTGCCGATCATCGCCACCATTAATTTTCTGGTCGGCTGCATCGTGGCGCAGCAGGGCATTTTCCAGTTGCGCCGTTTCGGCGCCTCGACCTACGCCATCGACATGGTCGGCGTGCTGGTGCTGCGCGAATTGGGCGTGCTGCTCACCGCGATCATGATCGCCGGCCGTTCCGGCTCGGCCATCACCGCCGAACTCGGCTCGATGAAAATGCGCGAGGAGGTGGACGCGCTGCGCGTGATGGGCATTTCGCCGATGGAGGCGCTGGTGCTGCCGCGCCTGATGGCGCTGGTGCTGGCGCTGCCCATGCTGACGGTGATCGGCGACTTCGCCGCCCTGTTCGGCGGCATGGTCACGTCCTATTTCTATAATGGCGTCAGCCCGCAGGTGTTCGCCGAACGGTTGCAATTGGCGATCGGCATGAACACCTATCTCGTCGGTCTGATCAAGGCGCCCTTCATGGCGCTGGTGATCGGCATGATCGCGGCGATCGAAGGGTTCAAGGTGGAAGGTTCGGCGGAATCCTTGGGGCGCAGGGTGACGGCCTCGGTGGTCAATTCGATTTTCATGGTGATCTTTCTCGATGGTCTCTTCGCCATCTTTTTCGCTTCCATCAATTACTGACGGCGGGGGCGCAGCGATCATGAACGAGCCGGTCATCAGCGTGCGCGGCCTCGATGTTGCGTTCGGCGCGCGCAAGGTGCTGCGCGGGCTCGATCTCGATGTGGCGCCCGGCGAGGTGCTGGGCTTCGTCGGCGGCTCCGGTCAGGGCAAGTCGGTGCTGACGCGCGCCATTCTCGGCCTCAATCCCAAGCAGGCCGGGAAAATCCGGCTGTTCGGCGAGGATATCGACCGGCTGACGCCGAGGCGCCATCGCGCGCTGGAGCGGCGCTGGGGCGTGATGTTCCAGGGCGGCGCGCTGTTTTCCAGCCTGACCGTGCGGCAGAACATCCAGGCGCCGATGCGGGAATATCTCAAACTGTCGCAAGGGCTGATGGACGAGCTGGCCAGCCTGAAGCTGAAGCTTGTCGGCCTGCCGCCGGACGCGGCGGAGAAATATCCGTCGCAACTGTCGGGCGGCATGATCAAGCGCGCCGCGCTGGCGCGGGCGCTGGCGCTCGATCCCGAATTGCTGTTTCTGGACGAGCCGACCTCCGGCCTCGATCCGATCGGCGCCGCCGAATTTGATGACCTGATCGCAACACTCCAGAAAACATTGGGCCTGACGGTGTTCATGGTCACCCATGACCTCGACAGCCTCTATTCGATATGCGACACCATCGCAGCCTTGGCCGACGGCAAGGTGATCGCCCACGGTCCGCTCGATCTTATGCTCGCCTCGGATCATCCTTGGTTGCGCGCCTATTTCCATGGCAAAAGGGCGCGGGCGATTCGCCGGCCCGACGCGGTGGGGATTGAGGCGTCGGCGGCTTCCGACGCGTCAGCGCCGGCATGAACGGCCACGGGAGCACAAGCGCATGGAAACGCGCGCCAATTATGCGCTGATCGGCCTGTTCACGCTTGTCGTGATCCTCGGCGGCTTCGCCTTCGCCTGGTGGTTCTCCTCCGTGGGGAAGACCACGGCGCAGAGGGCCTATCAGGTGAATTTCTCCGGCTCGGTGTCCGGCCTCTCGGTCGGCGGCTACGTGTTGTTCAACGGCCTGCGGGTGGGCGAGGTGCGCGATCTCGGCTTGCGGCCCGACGATCCCACCAAGGTTTACGCGCGGATCGAGATCGACGCGCGCACGCCGGTCAAGGTGGACACCAAGGCGCAGCTGGAGATGGGCGGCCTCACCGGCGTCGCCGCGCTGGCGCTGCTCGGCGGCACCAAGGGGGCGGAGAACCTGCCGGAGGGCGCCGTGATCGACGCCGCGCCGTCGCAGTTCCAGGATCTGATGCTCGCGGCGCAGCGGCTCGCGGGCAAGGCCGACGAGTTCCTCGACCGGGCCACCAAGCTGATCGACGCCAATTCCGGCACGCTGACCGCGACCGCGAAAAACATCGAGGTTCTCACCGGCACCCTGGCCGAGGCCGCCCAGGGCGTGCGCAAGGCGCTAGACGCCATCGACCCCGACAAGGTGCGCTCCATCCTCGGCAACGCCGATTCCGCCGTCATCAAGCTCAACGGCATGTTGGGGTCGGGCGGCGGCAAGACGGTGCTGTCCGATATGTCGGAGGCGGCGCGCTCGATCAAGAAACTGGCGGACAGTCTGACGGAATTTTCCAAAACCGGCCTGAAACAATATGAAAATCTCGCCATTGACGGCCGGCGCACGCTGGACACCGTGGATCGCGCGGTGCGCCATCTCGACAAGGACCCGCAAAGCCTGCTGTTCGGCCCGAAACAGCCGCTGCCGGAATATCAGGGGCGCTGAGATGGCGACGCGGCTGTCTTTCCTGCTGGCTTTCGCGCTGGCCCTCGCGGGTTGCGCGGCGACGACCGCCCCGCGGACCTATGACTTGAGCGCCGCCGCCCCGGCGCTGCACGCGCGCGGGACGCTGGCGGTCGATCTCACCGCCGAACCGCCGCTCGACGGCGATCTCATCGTGGTCCGCACGGCGGATGGGCTGGAGCGGCTCGGCGGCGCGCATTGGGCGGAAATCCTGCCGCGCCTGGCGCAGAGCCGCGTGACGGAAAGCCTGCAGAACGCCGGTTGGCGCGTCGCGGAAGCCGCCGCCGTGCGGCTGCGCGTCTCCGTGCGGCGGTTCGAGGTCGATTCCGTGCGGCGCGAGGCTGTGGTCGAATTGGCGGTCCAGATCAACAGCGGCCCGGCGCGGGTGTTTTCCGCGCGCGAGGGCGTCGGCGAAATCACGGGCGCGGAGCCGGCCCAGGCGCTCGACCGCGCCTTCAGCCGTGTGCTTGGCGATCTCGCCCGCTGGACCGTTTCCAACGTCTGACCGGAAACGCCAGCCGGCGGATTAAAGATATCCTGAAAAGACAACGCCCGCCGGGGGGAGGAACCGGCGGGCGTATCTGCGAACGGGGGATGTCCACACCCGTTCGCTGGGAAACTGTTCCGGAACGTCAAATCTTCCGTAAGGACCATATTGATCGGACGTGAACTATTTTGAAACCCACAATTTTGCATTGCAGGACTGCGTCTCGCGCATGAAAACTTCGCGCGCGACGCGCATGAGCGTTGACGCGGCCCATCCCCTAGGCCGCCTTGCGGACGAATTTATGACGCCGGCCGGCGCTGCTGCGCCTCCTTCAGGAAGCGGCCGGTGTGCGAGGCCTTGGTCTTCATGATCGTCTCCGGCGGCCCCTCCGCGACAATGGTTCCGCCGCCGTCGCCGCCCTCGGGGCCGAGGTCGATCACCCAATCCGCCGTCTTCACCACATCGAGATTGTGCTCGATCACCACCACGCTGTTGCCCTGCTCGACAAGTTCATCCAAAACTTCAAGAAGCTTCTTTACATCGTGGAAATGCAAGCCAGTTGTCGGCTCATCCAGGATGTAAAGAGTCCGCCCGGTGGCGCGCCGGGACAATTCTTTCGACAGCTTGACGCGCTGCGCCTCGCCGCCCGACAGAGTGGTCGCCTGCTGGCCGACCTTGACGTAACCCAGCCCGACCCGCGACAGCGTCTTCATCTTGTCGCGGATCGACGGCACCGCCTTGAACAGCTCGCCGGCCTCTTCGACGGTCATGTCAAGAACGTCGGCTATGCTCTTGTCCTTGTAGCGAACTTCCAGCGTCTCCCGGTCATAGCGCTTGCCCTTGCAGACGTCGCAGGTGACGTACACGTCGGGCAAAAAGTGCATCTCGATCTTGATGACGCCGTCGCCCTGGCAGGCCTCGCAGCGTCCGCCCTTGACGTTGAAGGAGAAGCGGCCGGGGCCGTAGCCGCGCGTCTTGGCCTCCGGCAGATTGGCGAACCAGTCGCGGATGGGGGTGAAGGCGCCGATATAGGTGGCCGGGTTCGAGCGCGGCGTCCGTCCAATCGGCGACTGGTCGATGTCGATCACCTTGTCGATGTGATCCAGCCCTTCCAGCCGGTCGAACGGCGCGGGCTGCTCCAGCGCGCCATTGAGCCGCCGCGCCACCGCCTTGTAGAGCGTGTCGATGACCAGGGTGGACTTGCCGCCCCCCGACACGCCGGTGATGCAGGTGAACAGCCCCAGGGGGATCTCGACGTCGACATTGCGCAGGTTGTTTCCGCGCGCCCCGAACAGGCCCAACATGCGTTCGGGGTCTGGCTTGCGCCGCGTTTTCGGCGTCGCCACCTCCTTGCGCCCGGTGAGATAGTCGCCGGTCAGCGAATTAGGATCGGCCATGATATGCGCCGGCGTGCCCTGCGACACGATCCGGCCGCCATGCACGCCGGCGCCGGGGCCGACGTCGACCACGTAATCGGCGAGCCGGATGGCGTCCTCGTCATGCTCGACCACGATCACGGAATTGCCGAGGTCGCGCAGCCGCTTCAGCGTCTCCAGCAGCCGGGCGTTGTCGCGCTGGTGCAGACCGATCGACGGCTCGTCCAGCACATAGAGCACGCCGGTCAGCCCCGAGCCGATCTGCGACGCCAGCCGGATGCGCTGGCTCTCGCCGCCCGACAAGGTGCCGGAATTGCGCGACAGCGTGAGATAATCGAGGCCGACATCGACCAGAAAGCGCAGACGCTCGTCGATTTCGCGCAAAATGCGGCCGGCGATCTCGTTGCGCTTGGAATCGAGCTTTTCGGGCAGCGCGGCGAAGAATTTTTGCGCATCGCGCACCGAAAGCTCGGACACCTCGCCAATGTGTTTGTGATCGACCTTGACCGCCAGCGCTTCCGGCTTGAGCCGGAAGCCGGAACAGGCCTTGCAGGGCTTGGCCGTCATGTAGCGGCCGATTTCCTCGCGCACCCAATCGCTTTCCGTCTCGACGATGCGCCGCTCCAGATTGCGGATCACGCCTTCGAACGGCTTTTTCACCTCATAGGAGCGGTTGCCGTCGGAATATTGAAACAGAATGTCCTGCTCGCCGGTGCCGTAGAGGATCATCTCCTTGGCGACGGGCGACAGTTTGGACCAGCGGTCCTCGACCCGGAACTTGAAGGCGCGGCCCAAAGCCTCCAGCGTCTGGCCGTAATAGGGCGAGGGCGACTTAGCCCAGGGCGCGATGGCGCCTTTTTTCAGCGTCAGTTCGGGATTGGGAACGATCAGGTCGGCGTCCACCTTCTGTTCAAAACCGATGCCGCTGCATTTTGGGCAGGCGCCGAACGGATTGTTGAACGAAAACAGGCGCGGCTCGATCTCGGGAATGGAAAAGCCGGACACCGGGCAGGAAAATTTCGACGAAAAGACAATCGGCTCCTTGCCTTCGCTGTCCGCGAACTCCACCACGGCGATGCCGTCGGCCAGTTCGAGCGCCGTCTCAAAACTTTCCGCCAGCCGCGCGGAAATGTCGGCGCGCACCACGATGCGGTCCACCACCACGTCAATGTCGTGCTTGAGCTTCTTGTCGAGCGTGGGGACGTCGGCGATGTCGTAAAACGCGCCGTCGATCTTCACGCGCTGAAAGCCGCGCTTCAAAAATTCGGCGATTTCCTTGCGATATTCGCCTTTTCGCCCGCGCACTACCGGCGCCAGCAGGTAGAGGCGGGCGCGTTCGGGCAGGGCGAGCACGCGGTCCACCATCTGGCTGACCGTCTGGCTCTCGATCGGCAGTCCCGTGGCCGGCGAATAGGGAATGCCGGCGCGCGCCCACAAAAGGCGCATGTAATCGTGGATTTCCGTCACCGTGCCGACGGTCGAGCGCGGATTCTTCGACGTGGTCTTCTGTTCGATGGAAATCGCCGGGGACAGGCCCTCGATATGGTCCACGTCCGGCTTCTGCATCATTTCCAGAAACTGCCGCGCGTAAGCCGACAGGCTTTCGACATAGCGGCGCTGCCCTTCGGCGTAGATCGTGTCGAAGGCGAGCGAACTCTTGCCGGAGCCCGACAGGCCCGTGAACACCACCAGCTTGTCGCGGGGAATGGTCAGGTCGACGTTTTTGAGATTGTGCTCGCGCGCGCCGCGCAGCGCGATCACCCGGCCTTCGCCGACGCGCAGCGCGATCTGTTCCGGCGTTTCGGCCGCGGCGGGGGCGGACGTCCGGGGCTTGCGGGCGGGCGTTTTCGTTTTCTGATCCATGGTCATGTCCGGCGGATTTCTCCGACTATTTAACCCGCGCCCGCGCTTTCGCCAGTCCGATCCGGAGGCGGCGTCCGGTTTTCGCCTCAAGCGCGGCGCGGCGTCCTGTGGCGCGTTCTTGCACATTTCGCGCCGTCTTGCTAGAACAGAAAAAGAACGTCGGCCTGAGAGCATCTGTGGAAAAGCAAAAACCGGACGCGCGTCAGGCGCGCGATCCATATAAGATGCGCCGCCAGTAAGTAAGGGAAGAACATATGTCGGGAAGCGTCAACAAGGTCATTCTCATCGGCAATCTCGGCCGCGATCCCGAAACGCGCCGCACCGGCAATGGCGATCCCGTTGTGACCTTTTCGCTCGCCACCACCGAAAGCTGGCGCGACAAGGCCACGGGCGAGCGCCGCGACCGCACCGAATGGCACAATGTGGTGATCTTCAACGAGAACCTGGGCAAGATCGCCGAGCAATATTGCAAGAAGGGCGCGAAGATCTACCTGGAAGGCCAGTTGCAGACCCGCGAATTCACCGACAAGGAAGGCAACCAGCGCAAGACCACGGAGGTGGTGTTGCAGCGCTTCCGTGGCGAGCTGACCCTGCTCGACAGCCGGGGACGCGGCGGTGAGGAAGGCTCCTATGGCGGCGGCGAAAGCTTTGGCCGCTCCTCGCCGATGCAGCGCGGCCCGTCGGGCGGCCAAGGCGGCGGTCAGGGCGGCGGTTTTGGCGGCGGTTCGGGCGCCGGCCGCACCTCGGATACGCTGGACGACGACATTCCGTTCTAATCAGCGGCGCGACCGGCTTTGTCGCGCCCGCGCCTGAGCGCGGGCGGCGGTCAAACCGTCCGGCTCCGCCCATGAAGCCGGCTCAGGCGCGGCGGCCCACAACGCCGCGCGCCTCCAGATCGTCCATGTCGGCTTCGGCGACGACGCCCAGTCCCGCCAGCACCTCGCGCGTATGCGCCCCGAGATCGGGCGGCGCGCTGCGATAGGCCGCCGGCGTCTCCGACAGCCGGATCGGATTGGCCACGGTCGGTACCGAGCCGAGCCTCTCGTGCGGCAGTTCGCGCGCCAGTTCGCGGGCCTGCGCCTGCGGGTCGGCGAACACGTCGCGCAATTCGTTGATCGGCCCGCAGGGCACCCCCGCCTTTTCCAGCGTCGCGATCCAGTCCTTGGTCGTGCGCGTGACGGTGAGGGCGCGCAGTTTTTCCACCAGTTCGTCTCGGTTGGCGACGCGCGCCGCATTGGTGGCGTAACGCGGGTCCGCCGCAAGGTCGGCCGCGCCGGCCTCGGCGCAGAAGCGCGCGAATTGCCCGTCATTGCCCACGGCGAGAATCATGTGGCCGTCGGCGGTGGGGAAATCCTGATAGGGCACGATGGACGGATGGGCATTGCCGAGCCGTCCCGCGCCGGGGCTTCCAACCAGCTGATTCAGGCTGCGATTGGCGAGGCAGGCGACCTGCACGTCGAGCAGGGCGAGGTCGATGTGCTGGCCCTTGCCGGATCGCTCGCGCCAGGCCAGCGCCGCCAGAATGGCGTTGGAGGCGTAAAGGCCGGTCAGCACGTCGGTGAGGGCGACGCCGACTTTCATCGGGCCGCCGCCGGGCGCGCCGTCGGGATGGCCGGTCAGGCTCATCAGTCCGCCCAGCCCCTGAATGAGAAAGTCATAGCCGGGGCGTTTCGCATAGGGGCCGGTCTGGCCGAAGCCGGTGATCGAGCAATAGACGAGACGCGGATTGACCTGCGACAGGCTGGCGTAATCCAGCCCATATTTGGCGAGGCCGCCGACCTTAAAGTTCTCGATCAGCACATCGGAGCAGGCGGCCAGCTTGCGCACGATCTCCTGACCCTCGGGTTTGGAAATGTCCAGCGCGACCGATTTCTTGTTGCGGTTGGCGGCGAGGAAATAGGCGGCGATGTCGCTGTCCGCCCCCTCGGGCGTTTTCGCATAGGGCGGCCCCCAGGCGCGCGTATCGTCGCCGCCATTGGGGTTCTCGATCTTGATGATCTCCGCGCCGAGATCGCCGAGCAACTGGCTGGCCCAGGGGCCGGCCAGCACGCGCGACAGGTCGAGCACGCGCAGGTGGGACAGCGCGCCCATCGGGCTAGTTCGCGAAGGCCGCGAGGCCGGTGACGGCGCGGCCGATGATCAGGGCGTGAATGTCGTGGGTGCCTTCATAGGTGTTGACGACCTCCAGATTGACCAGATGCCGCGCCACGCAGAATTCGTCGGAAATGCCGTTGCCGCCGAGCATGTCGCGCGCGGCGCGGGCGATGTCCAGCGCCTTGCCGCAGGAATTGCGCTTGACGATGGAGGTCAGCTCAACCGGGGCGTCGCCCTCCTCCTTCAGCCGGCCCAGCCGCAGGCAGAGCTGCAGGCCGAGCGAAATCTCCGTGATCATGTCGGCCAGCTTCTTCTGGATCAGCTGGTTGGCGGCGAGCGGACGGCCGAACTGCTTTCTGTCGATCGTATAGGAGCGCGCCGTCTCGTAACACGCTTCGGCGGCGCCGAGCGCGCCCCAACCGATGCCGAACCGGGCGGAGTTGAGGCAGGTGAACGGGCCTTTCAGCCCCTTGACCTTGGGCAGCATCGCGTCTTCCGGCACAAAAACCTCGTCCATCACGATCTCGCCGGTGATCGAGGCGCGCAGGCCGACCTTGCCATGGATCGCCGGGGCGGACAGGCCTTTCATCCCCTTCTCAAGAACGAAACCGCGAATGTCGCCCGCGTCGTCCTTGGCCCAGACCACGAAGACGTCGGCGATGGGTGAATTGGTGATCCACATTTTCGAGCCGGACAACGAGAATCCGCCGGGCACTTTTCGCGCCCGCGTCGCCATCGAGGCGGGGTCGGAGCCATGGTTCGGCTCGGTCAGGCCGAAACAGCCGATCCATTCGCCGCTCGCCAGTTTCGGCAGATATTTGCGCTTCTGTTCCTCCGAGCCGAACTCGCAGATCGGAACCATCACCAGCGAGGATTGCACCGACATCATCGAGCGATAGCCGGAATCGATCCGCTCGATCTCGCGGGCCACCAGGCCGTAGGAGACATAGCCGAGGCCGGCGCCGCCGAATTCCTCGGGAATGGTCGGGCCGAGCAGGCCGAGTTCGCCCATTTCGCGGAAGATCGCTACATCGGTCTGCTCATGGCGAAAGGCGTTTTGCACGCGCGGCGCCAGTTTGTCCGTGGCGTAGCGTTGCGCGGTGTCGCGGATCAGACGCTCGTCGGCGGTGAGTTGCGCATCGAGCGCGAACGGATCCTGCGCATTGAAGGGGACGCGGGTGGACGACATGGGGCGTTCTCCAAAGTTATTTTTCGATTTTCGACACGGCCATCGGGTCCTTCATGAAGAGGGACACGATGAGCGACAGCCCGGCGCAGGCGCTGACGTAATAATAGAACCAGACCTCGTGGCCGATGCTCTTGAGCCAGAGCGCGAGATATTCCGCCGTGCCGCCGAACAGCGACACGCCCACAGCGAAGGGAAAGCCGACGCCGAGCGCGCGAATGTGGACCGGAAACAATTCCGCCTTGAAGATGGCGTTGATCGACGTGTAGCCGGTGGTGATCAGCAGCGCGCAGCCATACCAGATCAGCGCCGAGCCAAAGCTCTGCTTTTCCGCCAGCGCCGTCAGCAGGGGAACCGTGCAGGTCGCGCCCAGCGCGCCAAAGCCGATCAGCATGGCGCGGCGGCCGATGAAATCCGACAACATCCCCGCCAGCGGCTGTATGACCATGAAGAACAGCAGCGCGAAGGTCGAGATCAGCGTGGCGTCGTCTTTGGAAAACCCCGTCGTGTTGACGAGATATTTCTGCATATAGGTGGTGAACGTGTAGAACGACACAGTGCCGCCGGCGGTCAGGGCGAGCACGACGCCGACCTCGCGCGGATGCCGCGCCAATTCGCGAATGTTCGACCGTTTTGGCGAACTCGACGTGTGGTCGGTGAAGGAGTCGGTTTCGGCCATGCCGCGCCGCAGCCAGATCGCGCCGGCGGCGATCAGCGCGCCGACGAAGAACGGAATGCGCCAGCCCCAGGCGTCCAGTTGCGCCGGGGTCAGCAGCACGCGCTGCAGGGTCACGAGGATCAGCAGGGCGAGCAACTGGCCCATGATGATCGTGACATATTGAAAGCTCGAATAAAAACCGCGCCGGCCCGGCGTGGCCATTTCGCTCAGATAGGTCGCGGACGAGCCATATTCGCCGCCGAGGCTGATCCCTTGCAGCAGGCGCGCCAGCAGCAGCACGATGGGCGCGGCGACGCCGATGGTTTCATAAGTCGGCGTGCAGGCGATCACCAGCGACCCGCCGCACATCAGCCAGACCGACAGCATCAGCGCCGCGCGTCGCCCCTTGCGGTCGGCGTAGGAGCCGAGCAGATAGCCGCCGAGCGGGCGCACCAGGAAGCCGACGGCGAAGATCGCCGCGCCGTTCATCAATTGCGCGGTCGTATCGCCGGATGGAAAGAATTTCGGCGCGAAATACAGCAGGAACGCCGAATAAACATACCAGTCGAAATATTCGACGAGATTGCCGATCGAACCCCGAAAGATCGACTGCAATCGCATCCGGTATTTTCGATCCGATTGCGTTTGTGGACGCGCGGCCTCCGTCGCAACCATGTCCTCTCCTCCCCAGGCTTTTTATTGTCAGATCCCGATTAGAGCGCCGCTCCCCCGCGCACAAACGACAAATCGACACTGACTTGTGCGCGATTGTCACAGATCGCGGCCTCGCTTACGTTGGGCGCGGGAGGGGGCATGCGACGGAAAATTCCAAACCTGGGCGCGCTTATGGCGTTCGAAAGCGCCGCCCGCCACGACAGTTTCACCAAGGCGGCGGAGGAGTTGGGCCTGACGCAGGGCGCGGTGTGCCGGCGCATCGCGCAGCTCGAAGATCATCTCGGCGTGCCGCTGTTCGTGCGCCTGCCGCGCGGCGTCAAATTGTCGGAGGCCGGCGAGTCCTACAGCCGGCGCATCGCCCTGCGCCTTGACGAGATCGAGCGCGACACGCTCGCGTTGATGTCGCAACCCTCGCGCGGCGTCACGCTGGAGCTGGCGGTGATGCCGACCTTCGCGACGCGCTGGCTGCTGCCGCGCCTCGCCCGGTTTTACGCGCAAAATCCCGACATCAGCCTCAACCTCTCGACCCAGACGCGGCCCTTCCTGTTCGACGGCAGCGGTTTTGACGCCGCGCTCTATTTCGGCTTGGCGGGCTGGCCCGGCACCCAGGCGCATCTGTTGATGCACGAGGACTCTTATCCGGTCTGCTGCCCGTCGCTGTTGAAGCGGCGCAAGAGCCTGACGCCCGAGCAGATCGCCGAACTGCCGCTGATCCAGCAGGCCACGCGCCCCTACGCCTGGCGCGACTGGTTTTCCGCACGGGGGCTGTTGGTCCCGCGCGACATGATGGGCATGAGAATGGAGCTGTTCTCCATGTCGGCGCAGGCGGCGATGTTGGGAACGGGAGTCGCGCTGATTCCCGCCATGCTGATCGAGGAGGAATTGCGCGAGGGGCGGCTGGCGATCGCCAATGCGCACGCGCATCGCGACGACAAGGCGTATCACCTGATCGTGCCGGAGCACAGCGCCGCATCGGAGCCGCTGGCGCGCCTGCGCGACTGGCTTCTGGAGGAGGCCCGCGCGGAGGCGCCGCGCGGGCCGAATTCTTACGCGTTGCGCAAATAGGCGTCGTATTCGACGTCGGTCACGCGCTGGCGGAACTCGTCGAGTTCCTGCTTCTTGCAGGCGGCGTAAAGCCGCTGGTAGTCGGCGCCGAAATAGTTGGCGATGAAGTCGGACTCCTCGAACGCCTCGATGCCGTCGTCCCAATTGCTCGACAGCCGCTCGAACACGTCTTCGAGATCCTCGGGCAGGCCGCTCTTGGCGGCGGGAATCGGCGGCGGCGCCAGTTCGTTCGCAAACCCGTGGTGCATGCCGGCGAGAATGGCGGCGATGGCCAGATAGGGATTGACGTCGGCGCCGCAGACCCGGTGCTCGATGCGCGACGCGGACTTGCTGGCGGTGATCAGGCGCACCGCCGCCGTGCGGTTGTCGTAGTCCCACGACGCATAGAGCGGGGCGTGGGCGCCGGGCGTGAGCCGGCGATAGCTGTTGGCGTGCGGCGCGAACACCGCCATCGACTCGCCCATGGTGGAGACGAGGCCGCCGACCGCATGCAGCATGGCGGCGCTGCCCTTGCCGTCCTCGCTGGCGAAAATGTTGCGGCCGGCCTTGTCGAGCATGGAGATATGCACGTGCATGCCCGAACCCTCGCAATCGCCATAGGGCTTGGCCATGAAGGTGGCGTCGAGCCCGTTGCGATGCGCGACGCCCTTGACCACGCGCTTGAGCAGCACGGCGTGGTCAGCCGCCTTCAGCGGGTCGGCGACATGCTTCAGGTTGATCTCATACTGGCCGGGGCCGTTCTCGCGCAGGGTGGCGTCGACCGGAATGCCTTGCAGTCGGGCGCAGCGGGTGATCTCGGACAGCAAGCCCTCGAACTCGTGCAATTCCGACACAGATAGCACCTGGGTCTGCCAGCCCTGCCATCGGCCCGCGCGCGATTTTGGCGGCCGCACCGGATCCGTGGCCGATCTCGTCGCGTCGATCAGGTAAAATTCCAGTTCGGCGGCGACGACCGGCCGCAGGTCGAGTGCGGCGAAGCGATCGCAGATGCGGGACAACACGCCGCGCGGGTCGGCGTAGAAGGGCTGGCCGCGCGAATCGCGCATGGTCATCAGGATTTGGGCGGTGGGGCGGTCGAGCCAGGTGGCCGGGGCGAGCGTGCCTTCGACCGGCATGCACAGGCCGTCGGGGTCGCCGGTGCCGGTGGCGAGGCCGGCTTCATCGACGTCGCGGCCCCAGATGTCCAGGGCGAGCGCGGAGCGGGGCAGGGCCATGCCCTTTTGCAGAACTTCGGCGGCGCGGTCGCGCGGGATCCACTTGCCGCGGGCGACGCCGTTCACGTCGATGACAAAGGCTTCGAGAACTTCGATCTCAGGCCATTGCGTCAGGCTCGGAGCGATGGAAAGTTTTTGGTCAACGATCATTATCCACCAGGGTTGAGAGGTCGCGCGGGGGCGACTCTTGAGCGCGACGGCTTAAGCGCATTGGCGCGGCGGCGAGCCCGGCGCAGGAACCGTAAAGCGTTCTTGCGTTGAAAATATGATCACATTTGCCTTTGAATCTGCCAAGGGCAATTTGAGATCAACTCTGCTCAAAGAAGCGGCGGACGCAGCCTTGTTCTTGGGCAGAGGGGCTTGAAATGAAGGGCCGGACGCCTCTCCCTCTCCCCGCGCGCAAATCGGGTTTACCCGATTTGCGCCACTTTATGAGGACGAAGTCGGCAAAAGCCGACTTCGTTGGGGGGAGAGGGCAGGAGTGAGGGAGGGGCGCTGGCTTCAACGTCGTCAGGAAAGCCATTTCACACACCGGGGCTAACGCCAGAATCCCCCTCACCCTAACCCTCTCCCCGCGCGCGGGGAGAGGGAGCAGGCGCGCCGCAGCGCAGCATTTTATGATCACAAATCCCGGCCGCCGCCGGTCAGGCCGTATTGCTGGAGCTTGCGCGCGATCATCGTGTGCGACACGCCGAGTCGCTCCGCTAGCTTGCGGCTGGAGGGGAAACGCGGCAGCAGCCGCGTCAGCAGGCCGCGTTCGTAAGCCTCGACGCCGCTGCGCCAGTCGGCGGGCTCGTCGCCCTCGCGCGGCGTTTCGGCGCGGCGCGCCTCCTCGCCGATCTCGATTTCGGCGTCGTCGCTCAGCGCCACCGCGCGGAACAGCAGGTTTTCCAGCTGCCGCACATTGCCGGGCCAGTCGGCGGCGCGCAACGCCGCTTCGCCGGCCGCCGACAGCCGCGCGCCGGAGCGTCCGGTCTGCGCCGCCGCCCGTTCGATGAAATGCCGGGCCAGCAGCAGCACGTCGTCGCCGCGCTCGCGCAGCGGCGGCACGTTGAGGCGCAGCACGTCGAGCCGGTAATACAGGTCTTCGCGGAAGGCGCCGCTCGCCACCATGGCCGACAGATCGCGGTGGGTGGCGGAAATGATCCGCACGTCGACGCGCAATTCGCGGTCGCCGCCGACGCGCCGGAACGAGCCGTCGTTGAGAAAGCGCAACAGCTTGGCTTGCAGATACAGCGACATCTCGCCGATTTCGTCGAGAAACACCGTGCCGCCCGCCGCCATTTCCAGCAAGCCCGGCTTGCCGCCGCGCGAGGCGCCGCTGAACGCGCCGGGGGCGTAGCCGAACAGCTCGCTCTCGGCGAGATTTTCCGGCACCGCCGCGCAATTCAGCGCCAGGAAAGGGGCGCGCCGGCGCGGGCTAAGATGGTGGCAGGCTTGCGCCACCAGCTCCTTGCCGGTGCCGGTCTCGCCGAGGATCAGCAGCGGCGCGGATAAAGGCGCGAGTCGCGCCGCCCGCTGCTTCAGCGCGTTCATCGCGGGCGAGGCGCCGACCAGCGCGTCCAGCCCTTCGGCGGGGGCGCGCAGCGCCTGCATGCGCGCGCCGATCCGTTCCGGCGAATAGAGCGTCAGCACGCCGCCGGCGGCGCGGCCATCCTCCGACACCCCGGCGATGTCGAGCTGGAAGGCGCGCCCGCGCAAGATGACTTCGCGCGAGGGGGCGTCAAATCCGGTTTCGGTCAGTTCGCGCTGCAAGGCTGCGTCGTCGAACAGCGCGCCAATGCTCAGGCCGGTCAGATCGACGTCGCCGCGCCCCGCCGCGCGCCGCGCCGCCTCGTTGACGGCGAGCAGCGCGCCCTCGGCGTCGGCCAGCAGCACCGGGTCCTTCATCGCCGCCATCAGCGCGTCGAGATGCAGCCGCTGCCGCGCGCCGGGCAGCATGTCCACGATCAGCGCCTCGGCGACGCCCGGCACATCTTTCAAGTTCGCGCGTAAAACGCTCCATTGGCCCGGCGCCAGTTGCGGCGCCTCGATGAAGACGTGCGGCGGCGCGACTTCCACCGCCGTCAGATTGAGGTTCTGCGCCGCCAGCCGCGCCAGGATTTCCTGCGCGATGCCGACGCGGTCGCGGAAGCGGACGTCAATGCGCATGAGCCGCCCTCCGCAGCGCGGGACTCAGGCCGTCGCCGTCTCCACCTTCCGCTTGCCGCGCCAGTCGGCGAAAATGGTGCGGAAGGTGGCGATTGTGGCGATGACGCCGACGAACAGGATGATCAGCGCGCCCAACGCGTTGATCTCGGGATTGAGACCCAGGCGCACCTTGGAGAAGATCACCATCGGCAGCGTGGTCGAACTCGGGCCGGAGACGAAGGAGGTGATGACGAGATCGTCGAGGCTGAGCGAAAACGCGAGCAAGAAACCCGACATCAAAGCCGGCGCGATCAGCGGCAGCGTGACGAGGAAGAACACCTGCAACGGCCGCGCGCCCAGATCGGCCGCCGCTTCCTCGATCGAAACGTCGATCTCGGACAGCCGGCTCTGCACCACGACGGCGACGAAGGCGGTGGCGAAGGTGATATGCGCCATCACGATGGTCTGGATGTCGCGGTGCGGCCAGCCGATGGCGGCTTCGAGCGCCACGAACAGCAGCAGGGTGGAAATGCCCATGATGATTTCCGGCATCACCAAAGGCGCCATCACCAGGCCGGAGAACAGCGTGCGGCCGGGAAAGCGCCCGAACCGCGACAGGATGTAGCCGGCGAAGGTGCCGAGCACGGTGGCCCCCGTTGCGCTCAACAGCGCGACTTCGATGGAGATGCGCGCGGCGCGAAGAATCTGGTCGTCGTGCAGCAGCGCGGCGTACCATTTGGTCGAAAACCGCGACCAA
Source organism: Rhodoblastus acidophilus (assembly GCF_900187365.1). Lineage (GTDB taxonomy): Bacteria > Pseudomonadota > Alphaproteobacteria > Rhizobiales > Beijerinckiaceae > Rhodoblastus > Rhodoblastus acidophilus. The sequence continues at coordinate 80,330 of NZ_FYDG01000001.1, read as the reverse complement.
ACCGTGACGAGTTGCGATTCGTTGAAGGAATAGATGACGATGGAGACGATGGGCGCGTAGAGAAACAGCAGCGCCAGCACCGACATCGCCACCAGCAGGAACCGGCTTTGCGCGGCGTTCATGGATGCCCCCCCGTGCCCTGTTGACGTTGCAAGATCATGAGCGGTCCGACCAGCAGCACCACCAGCGCCACCGCGACCGTCGAGGCCACCGGCCAGTCATGGTTGCTGAAGAATTCGTTCCAAAGCGCCGCGCCGATGGTCAGCGTGTCGGGACCGCCGAGCAGCGTCGGGATGATATATTCGCCGACCGCCGGGATGAACACCAGCAGGCTGCCCGCGACAATGCCCGGCATCGACAGCGGCAGCGTCACCTCGCGGAACACCCGCGCCGGCCGCGCGCCGAGATCGTTGGCGGCTTCGAGCAGCGACCAGTCCATCTTTTCCAGATGCGAATAGAGCGGCAGCACCATGAACGGCAGGTAGGCGTAAACCATGCCAAGATAGACGGAGAACTGGTTATTGAGGATTTCCAGCGGCTTGTCGATCACGCCCAGCCAGATCAGCGTCGAATTGATGACGCCGTTGGGCTTCAGGATGCCGATCCAGGCGTAGACGCGGATCAGGAACGAGGTCCAGAACGGCATCATCACCAGCATCAGCAGCGGCGCGCGCCATTTGGCGCTGCGCGAGGCGATGAAATAGGCCAGGGGATAGCCGAGCAGCAGGGTGAAGATCACCGTCACCGCCGCATTGCGCAGCGAGGAGGCGTAGGCGATCAGATAGACGGAATCGCTGAAGATCAGCTTGTAATTGGCGATGTGCAGCGTCAGCACCAGCGCGCCGTCATCGGCCCAGCCGACCAGCGGCTCGTAGGGCGGAATGGCCGTCGCCGCCGTGGACAGGCTGATCTTGGCGACGATCAGGAACGGCGCCAGGAAGAAGGTGATGAACCAGGCGTAGGGAATGGCGACCGTGAGAAAGCGGCCGAAACTGCGCGTCTGCGCGTTGGAGAAAATCGGCTCGCCGCTCATTTGTCGATCGCCACGCCAGCGGAAGCGTCGAAGCCGATGCGCACCGGCTCGTCCGCCGAGAACCACACGCCGAGATTCTGCGCCGCGACCTTGACCAGCAGGCCGCTCGGCAATTGCACGCGATAGAGCATGGAATCGCCGAGATAGGCGATCTCCTTCACCACGCCGTCCGCAATATTGTCGGCGGTGAAGGCGAACTCGTCGGCCCGCGCCAGGCGGATCTTTTCGGGCCGCACGCCGATGGCGACGTGGTGGCCGGACAGGGCGGTCAAATCCTGCGCGACGCGAACCGGGCCGCCCCATTGCGCGCAATCGACCCGCGAGCCGTCGGCGCCGCAATCGACCACCGGCCCTTCCAACAGGTTGATCGAGCCGATGAAGGTGGCGATGAAGCGGGAGCGCGGATATTCGTAGATTTCGCGCGGCTCGCCGACCTGGATCACGCGGCCCTTGTCCATCACCGCGATGCGGGTGGACATGGCCATGGCTTCGTCCTGGTCATGCGTGACCATGATGAAGGTGACGCCGACCTGCTTCTGAATGTTGATCAGTTCGAACTGGGTGGCCTCGCGCAGTTTCTTGTCGAGCGCCGACAGCGGCTCGTCGAGCAGCAGCACGGTCGGGCGCTTGACCAGGGCGCGGGCGAGCGCCACGCGCTGGCGCTGGCCGCCGGACAGCTGGTTGGGCTTGCGCTCGGCGAACGCCTCCAGTTGCACCAGCTCCAGCGATTTCTTGACGCGCTTCTCGATTTCGTCGGGACCCAGCCCCTCGTTGCGCAGGCCGAAAGCGATGTTCTTCGCGACGTTCATGTGCGGGAACAAAGCGTAGTTCTGGAACATCATGTTGAGCGGGCGCTCGTAGGGCTGCAGCTTCAGCAGATCGAGGCCGTCGACCGAAATGCCGCCCCGGTCGGGAAACTCAAAGCCCGCCAACATGCGCAGCAGCGTGGTCTTGCCGCAACCGGAGCCGCCGAGCAGCGAGAAAAATTCGCCGCGATAGATGTCGAGGCTGACGTCGTTGACGGCGGTGAAGCCGTCGAACGTCTTGACGACGTTCCTTATGCACAGTTGCGGCGCCACTTTCTTGTCGGCCCAGGGCTGCAGACCGTCTTCACGCAACAACACGTTCACGATTAAGCCTCGTCTAAGATCGGGGAAGAAAAAGGGCCGCGCGGGCGCAGCCCCGGAACCTCAATGGCCGGTCTTGATTTCCGTCCACAGTCGGGTGCGCAGTCGGTCGGTGGCGGCGTCCGAACCGGTGATGGTGTAAATGGTCTTTTCCACTTCCGGCGGCGGGAAGATGGTGGGATCGGACGCGACTTCCGGCGCGACGAACGGCTTGGCGTCGGCGTTGCCGCTCATCACGTAGATTTTCGAGGAGGTCTTGGCGATTTCCTCGGGCTGCATCACGAAATCGATGAATTTCAGCGCGGCCTCGGCGTGCGGCGCGTCCTTCGGAATCGCCAGCACGTCGATGTAGCGTTGCGCGCCTTCCTTCGGGATGACGACATTGATGGCGACGCCCTTGCCGGCCTCCTGCGCGCGGTGCTTGGCCACCTGCATGTCCGACGAATAGCCCCAGGCGATGCAGATGTCGCCATTGGCCAGCGCGTTGATATATTCGGCGCTGTCATAGCGGCGCACCGACGGGCGCGTCTTCATCAGCAAGGCCGCCGCCTTCTTCAGATCCTCGGGCTTCTTGGAATCGGGGTTGAGGCCGAGCGAGATCAGGGCGGGCGGGAACACCTCGGTCGGCGAATCCATGATGGAAATGCCGCAGCCCTTGAATTTGGCGGCCACCGCCGGATCGAACAGCATCTTCAGGCTGTCGACGGGCGCGTCGGGCATGATCTTCTTGATCATGTCCACGTTGTAGGCCATCACCACCGTGCCCGACATCCACGGCACGAGATAGGAATTGCCCTCGTCCTGCGTCGCCATGCGCGCCAGCAGGTTCTTGTCGAGATGGGCGTAGTTCTTCAGCTTGGACTTGTCGAGCTTCTGGTAAAATCCGCCCTTGATCTGGCGCGCCGCGAAGGGAATCAGCGTCGGCACCACGATGTCATAGCCGGAGCCGCCGGCGGACAGCTTGCCTTCCAGCGTCTCATTGGCGTCGTAAAGATCGTAGGTGACCTTGATGCCCGTCGCCTTTTCAAAAGCGGGCACGGTGTCGGGCGCGATATAGTCGTTCCAGTTATAGATGTTCAGCGTCGTGTCGGCGGCCGCGACCGGCGCAGCGCCGATCAGCAGGGCGGCGCCGGCAAGAAGCATCTGGCGGAATGTGTTCGATTTCATGATCCGACCTCGTTTCATCTTCTGGAATGATTCCGGCGAACGCCTCCGTTTCAGCTCCCAACTTAAGGGATAGCCGACCGTGCCGCGAGCGCGATTTTTTGGCTTTGTGGTCGCAGGCCGGCAAACCGGCCCGCGCGCCTGTGGATGGCGTGAAGCCGCGTCAGACCCCGCCGATTTCGGCGAGCGTGAGATCGAGCGCCTGGCGCACGATGCGCACGAGGTCGTCCACTTCCTCATGCGAAATGACCAGCGGCGGCGACAGCGCCATGCGGTCGCCGACCGCGCGCATCATGAAGCCATTGGCGATGGAATGATCGCGCACGCGCATGCCGGCCTTGGCGGCGCTGTCGAAGAAGGTTTTGGGCGCCTTGCTCTTCACCAGCGCGATGCCGGCGATCAGGCCGACGCCGTCGATACGCCCGACCAGCGGATGATCGAGCAGCGTGCGCAGGCCGTTCTGGAAGTACGGCCCGATGTCGTCGCGCACGCGCTCCACCAGTTTTTCATTCTGCATGATGTCGAGCGTCGCCACCGCCACCGCCGCCGAGGCCGGATGACCGGAATAGGTGAAGCCGTGGTAGAATTCGCCGCCGTTCTCGATCAGCATGTCGGCGACCCGAGTGCCGACGGCCACGGCGGAAATCGGCAGGTAGCCGGACGACATGCCCTTGGCCATGGTCATCATGTCGGGCGTGAACCCAAAAGTCTGGCAGCCGAACCACGAGCCGGTGCGGCCGAAGCCGCAGATCACTTCGTCGGCCACCAGCAGCACGTCATATTTGCGGCAGATGCGCTCGACTTCCGGCCAGTAGGTTTTGGGCGGCACGATCACGCCGCCGGCGCCCTGGATCGGCTCGCCGAACACGGCGGCGACGCGGTCCGGCCCAAGCTCCAGGATCTTTTCTTCGATCAGCCGCGCCCGGGCGAGGCCGAACTCGTCCTCGCTCATGCCGTCGCCCTCGCCGTACCAATAGGGCTGCGGCACATGGGCGATGTCGCCGAGCAGCGGGCCGCCCTGCTTGCGCATTTCCTTCTGGCCGCCAAGCGAAGTCCCGGCGATGGTCGAGCCGTGATAGGAATTGTCGCGCGCGATCAGCCAGGTCTTTTCCGGCTTGCCCGCCGCCTGCCAGAAGAACCGCGCCATGCGCATGGCGGTGTCGATGGCCTCCGAGCCGGAATTGGCGAAGAAGATGTGGTCGAGGCCCTCGGGCGTCACCTCCGCGATCCGCGCCGCCAGCTCGACGCTGGGCGTGTTCGCGGTGCTGAAGAAGTTGTTGTAATAGGGCAGCGCGCTCAGTTGGTTGGCGGCGGCCTCGACCAGCTCCTTGCGGTTATAGCCCAGGTTGACGCACCACAGGCCGGCCATGCCGTCGAGCAGCTTCTTGCCTTCGGCGTCCACGATGTGGCAGCCCTCGCCGCGCGTGATGATGCGCGCGCCCTTGGCGTTGAGCGCCTTGGTGTCCGTGAACGGATGCAGATGATGGCGCCGGTCGAGGTCCTGCCAGATGGCCTGACTGTTGGGAGCGCCCTTGTCGATGTGATTCATCGTCCTCACCTTATGTTCGCGCGCGTCAGGAGACGCGCAGCCAGGTTGTCTTCAGCTCGGTGTATTTTTCCAGCGCGTGCAGCGACTTGTCGCGGCCGATGCCGGATTGTTTGAAACCGCCGAACGGCACCGTCATGTCGTCGGCGTCGTAGCAATTGGCGTAGATCATGCCGGCCCGCAGCTTTGCCGCGGTGGTGTGCAGTTCGCGCACGTCGTCGCTCCACACGCCCGCAGCGAGGCCGAAATCGCTGTCGTTGGCGACGGCCGCCGCCTCCGCCGGGCTGTCCACCGTGATGATCGACAGCACCGGGCCGAAAATCTCTTCGCGGGCGATGCGCATGGAATTGGAGACGCCGTCGAAAATGGCGGGCGTCATATAGGCGCCGCCGGTTTCCTGTCTTGCGCGCGCGCCGCCGGTCAGCAAAGTCGCCCCCTCGGAGCGGCCGATCTCGACATAGTTCAGCACGCGGGCGAGATGGTTTTCCTCCACCAGTGCGCCCATGCGCGTCGCCGGATCGAGCGGGTCGCCGGGCTGATAGTCCCGCGCCAGGGCGACCAGCCGCTCGACCACCTGGTCATGCACGCCGCGCTCGACGATCAGCCGTGATCCCGCCGTGCACATTTCGCCCTGGTTGAAGAAAATGGCGCCCGCCGCCGCCGCCGCCGCGCGGTCGAGCTGGCGGCAGGAGGCGAGGATAATGTGGCCGCTCTTGCCGCCGCATTCCAGCCCGACGCGCTTCATGTTGGAGGCGCCGGAATAGGTCAGGAACAGTTTGCCGACTTCGGTGGAGCCGGTGAAGAACACGCCGTCCACATTCTTGTGCATCCCGAGCGCGGCGCCGGCGACCTGGCCGACGCCCGGCGTGACGTTGAGCACGCCCGCCGGCAGGCCCGCCTCCAGCGCCAGTTCGCCAAGGCGCAAAGCGGTGAGCGAGCTTTGCTCGGCCGGTTTCAGGATCACGCTGTTGCCGCTTGCGAGCGCGGGGGCGATCTTCCACGCCGCCATGATCATCGGGAAGTTCCACGGCGTCACCACCGCGACCACGCCGAGCGGTTCGCGCGTGACGGTGGCGAGCACGTTGGCGGCGGTCGGCGCCACCTCGCCGTAAACCTTGTCGATCGCCTCGGCGTACCAGCGCAGGCAGCGCGCGGTGGCGCCGACGTCGATGGCGAGCGCGTCGGAAATCGGCTTGCCCATGTCGAGCGTTTCGAGCAGCGCCAGTTCATGCTCGTTCTGCTCGATCAGGTCGGCGAAGCGCAGCAGGGTCTGCTTGCGATGCGCCGGGGGCAGGGCGCGCCAGCGGCCGTCCTCGAAGGCGCGGTGGGCGGCGGCCACGGCGCGGTCGATGTCGGCGGCGCCGCAGGCGGCGATCTCCGCCAGCTTCGCGCCATCGACCGGGCTGACGCAATCCATCGTCGCGCCGTCGGCGGCATTGACATGCGCGCCGTCGATCACGGCGAGGCTGGGAAATTTGAGCGCGGCGGCTTTTTCGACCACTTCGGCGCGGCTGAGAAAAGGCGGCATGATCTCCCTCCTTTTGTGATCACATTACCGAAATGTGATCACACGGCCGAAGGGCTGTCAACCGGCGGGCCGAGGCCGCGCGCCCTGGCGCCGGGCGCCGCGCCGCATCGGGCGCTGATGCTGCGATTCTTTCGTGATTTCAGGAGAATAGTGCGGATTCTCCTGGGGGTGGCGCCGGCGCCTCTGACGCTGGCCTTGCGTCAGGCCGTCCGAATCGTCATCGTCTTGACGCAAATTTCAGCAACGCCCGCACAAACTTCAATCAGCGGGCGCGCGGTTCATGCGATGCTGTCGGGGCTTTCGACATAGGCCTTCAGCAATTCATTGGTGCCGACATGGGTCAGGGCGTCGCGAATGTCGGCCTCCATGGCGATGCGCAGGCCGAGCGGATCCTGCCGCCGCAGCGCCGCCATCGCCTCGGAATGGCGGTCGACCTGATAAAAATCCTTGAGCCGCGACAGGGCGAGTCGCACAAAGGGGCCGAGTTGCAGCCACACGCTCTCCACCAGCGGCATCACCGTCTGGTGGGGGTTGGCCTCATAGATGAAGCGATGAAACTGTTGGTTCAGCGCGATGATTCGTTCGCGGTCGCCGGCGTCGTTGGCGTCGTCGAGCCGCTTGTCGATCGCCGCGAGTTCGTCCAGCTTGGCGCCGTGCATATAGGGCATGGCGCGCTCGGCGGCGTGACATTCCAGCGCGATGCGCAGTTCGCACAATTCGCGGAAGCGCGCCGCCGTCATGTTGGGCACGAGGATGCGGCGGTTGTCCAGTTCCTCCAGCGCCTGTTCCGACGACAGCCGGCGCAGCGCCTCGCGCACCGGCGTGGTGCTGACCTCCAGAATATTGGCGACGTCGCGGATGGTGACGGGACGGCCGGGCGGCACCAGACCGAGCATCACCGCCTGCCGCAGGCTGCGATAGACCCACTGGTTGGTTGTTTCCTTGGGCAATCTTTCCAGCGCGGGCAGTTTGAGCGAAGCTGCGGCGGCCATGTCGTCTCCTTGCGCTTTGTGACGCTTTTCGCGCCATCGGCGCTGTTCCTGACGTTTTTCGCGCCATGGGCGCGCTTTCTGATGCTTTTCGCGCCATGGGCGCGCTTGCGAAGGTCGAAGCGTTGACGCTGCCGCAAGAATGTGATCAAAATAATCTCGTTCTTGACCAACGCAACACGAAATTGCGCTGGACTCAAGCCCCGTGTCCCCAGCCCTTGCCAACGGCCCATCGGCTCGCCGATGGCGCGCGTGCGCCGCAAGCCGTGCGAGAGAGGTCCGAATGTCCCAGTCCCCGTCCGCCCCCCTGACGCTGGAAAGCGCCCTTCGGGAGCTCGACCGCCATCCGCAAGCGGCCGAAATCGATCTGCTCGCCTGCGACCTCAACGGCATTTTGCGCGGCAAGCGCATCCCGCGCGAGGCGCTCGGCAAGATTTTCTCGGACGGGCTGAAAATGCCGCGCTCGGTGTTGTGCCTGGACATATGGGGCCATGACGCCCACGACAACGGCCTCGTCTGGGAGTCGGGCGACGGCGACGGTTCTTGCAAGCCCTGCGGCGAAGGTCTGGTTCCCGTGCCCTGGAGCCCGAGGCCGCGCCTGCAACTGCTCACCATGATGCAGAATCTCGACGGCACGCCGTTCTCTTGCGATCCGCGCCAGGCGCTGGCCGCCATCGTGAAGCGTTTTCACGCGCTCGGCCTGACCCCGGTGGTGGCGAGCGAGCTGGAATTTTATCTGATGGCCGGCGACAGCGCCGGCGGCGGCCAGCCGCGCCCCCCCGCCGCGCCAAAATCCGGCTATGCGCTCGACGCGCCCCGCGTGTATGCGCTCGACGAACTCGATGAATTCGACGTCGTGCTCACCGCGATTCGCGACGCCTGCGCCGCGCAGAACCTGCCGAGCGAGGCGATCAGCGTCGAGAACGGACGCGGCCAGTTCGAGGTCAACCTGCTGCATGTCGCCGATCCCTTGATCGCTGGCGACCATGCGGTGATGTTGCGCCGCCTCGTGCGCGGCGTCGCCCGCGCCCATGATTTGCACGGCACGTTCATGGCCAAGCCGTATGGCGATTCCGCCGGCAGCGGCCTGCATGTGCATTGCAGCCTGCTCGACAAGGACGGCCGCAACGTGTTCGACGACGGCGGCGACGCCGGGACCGACCTGCTGCGCCACGCCATCGCGGGCATGATCGAGACCATGCCCGAGGCCATGCTGATGCTGGCGCCGAATCTCAATTCCTATCGTCGCCTGCTGCCGGGCCAGCACGCGCCGGTCGCGGCCTCCTGGGCCTATGAGAATCGCACCTCGGCGCTGCGCATCCCCGCCAGCGGGCCGAAGGCGCGCCGCTTCGAGCATCGCGTCGCCGGCGCCGACGCCAATCCCTATCTGGTTCTCGCGGCGATTCTCGCGGGCGCGCTGCACGGCATCGAAACCAAGGCGAATCCGCCCGCGCCGGTCGCCGGCAACGGCTATGCCGACGGCGCCGCCGCGCTGCCGCTGCCGACCACATTTGAAACGGCGGTCGAGGCGTTCGAGCAGGGCAAGATCCTGCGCAAATATTTCGGCGAGGCGTTTATGCGCGCGTTTGGGGCGGTGAAGCGGCAGGAGATGGAAGAATTGCGCCGCCGCGTCACCGACGTCGAATATCAGACCTATCTGGGCTTTCTATGATGCACATTGGCGTATTGGAAACCGGGCGCCCCGCGCCGCAGCTCGTTGCGGCGCATGGCGATTATGTCGATATGGTCACGCGGCTGTTCGCGGGAGAAAGCGACATCCGCTTCAGCCGTTATTGGCTGCAAGAGGAGCCGCTGCCCGCGCTTGAAGCCTGCGACGCCTATGTCATCACGGGCTCGCGCTGTTCGGTGCTGGACGAGGCGCCGTGGATGTTGGCGCTGGAGGACTTTTTGCGTCGCGCTCAGGCCGCGCGCCGCCGTGTGATCGGCATTTGCTTCGGCCATCAGATTCTCGCCAAGGCGCTAGGCGGCCGGGTGGAAAAAGCCGCCGCCGGCTGGCGTCTCGGCCTCAACTCCTACGCGCTCTATGGCGCGCCGGACTGGCTGAACGGAGCCAAAGTTCTGCGCATCAACGCCATTCATCAGGATCAGGTGGTGGTGGCGCCCGAGGGCGCGCGAAAATTCGCCACTGGCGTCGATTGCCCGGTGGCTGCGCTGGCCTATGACGATTGGGCGGTGAGCGTGCAGGCCCACCCGGAATTCACCATGGAGTTCGAGCGGTCGCTGCTGACCACGCTGCGCGGCGTGACGCTTTCGGAAGGTTTGGCGGATCAGGCGCTGGCGACGCTCGACGCGCCCGGCGCGCAGACCGATTCCGCCGACATCGCCAAGGGGTTCGCGGCGTTTTTGCGAAAGGGCCAGCGCGCCGATTGAGCGCGCCCGCCCTCGCCAGCGCAGCGATTCCGTCCAGAATTCTCTCAGGCGGCGATGGCGTGTTTTTGGGCGGCGATGCGTCAGACGGAAACGCCTGGATGGATTCGGCGTCGCGGACCCACGCCCGTGATAGCGAGCGAAGCGAAGCAATCCACCCTGCGATAGCGCGCGACATCCTCAGGACTTCGCGGCCACCGACTGTCGGCTTCGGGAGCGCCGATGAGTGGATTGCTTCACTTCGCTCGCTATGCGCTGGAAATGTGTCGTGGGAATGTCAAGGCGGCGCGCAGGGCGCCGCCTCGAAGCGTTTCGTGCGTTACAGCCCGGCCATCGCCAGCATTTTCACGACGAGATATTCCTCCACGCCGAGCCGCGAGCCTTCGCGGCCGAAGCCGGACTGCTTGACGCCGCCGAACGGCGCGACTTCGTTGGAGAAGGCGCCGGTGTTGATGGCGACCATGCCGTAATCCAGCGCCTCCGCCACCCGCCAGACCCGCCCGATGTCGCGGGCGAAGAAATAGGCGGCGAGGCCGTACTCCGTGTCATTGGCGAGGCGGATCACCTCGGCTTCGTCGGAGAAGCGGAACACCGGCGCCACCGGGCCGAAAATCTCCTCCTTGGCGAAGCGCATGTCGGCCTTGGCGTCGGCGATCACGGTCGGCGCGAAGAAATTGGCGCCGGCCGGATGCGGCGCGCCGCCGGTCACGACGCGGCCACCCTTGTCGCGGGCGTCGGCGACCAGCGCCGTCACCTTGGCGATCGCCGCCGCATTGATCAGCGGCCCCTGGGTGACGTTGGGTTTTGCGCCTTCGCCAACCACAAGCTTGCCCACGGCCTCCGCGAATTTCTCGACGAAGGCGTCGTAGATTTTATCCTGCACATAGAACCGGTTGGCGCAGACGCAGGTCTGGCCGGAATTGCGGAATTTCGACGCGAGCGCCCCGGTCACGGCGGCGTCGAGATCGGCGTCGTCGAACACGATAAACGGCGCGTTGCCGCCCAACTCCAGCGACAGCTTTTTCACCGTCGGCGCGCACTGAGCGTACAAAAGTTTGCCGGTCTGCGTCGAGCCCGTAAAGCTGAGTTTGCGCACGGTGGGATTGGAAGTGAGTTCGCCGCCGATGCTCTTGGGATCGCCGGTGACGACCTGGAACAGGGCGCCGGGAATGCCCGCGCGCTCGGCCAGCACAGCCAGCGCCAGCGCGGAAAACGGCGTGGCTTCCGCCGGCTTGACGATCATCGGGCAGCCTACGGCCAGCGCCGGTCCGACTTTTCGCGTGATCATCGCCAGCGGGAAATTCCACGGCGTGATCGCGGCGCACACGCCGATCGGCTCGCGCAGCGCGATCAGGCGACGGTCATTGGTCGGGGAGGGAATGGTCTCGCCATAGACGCGCTTGGCCTCCTCGGCGAACCAGTCGAGGAACGAGGCGGCGTAGGAAACTTCGCCGCGCGCTTCCGCCAGCGGCTTGCCCTGTTCCGCCGTCATGATCTGGGCGAGATCCTCGGCGTTTTCCAGCATCAGGTCGCGCCAGCGCAGCAGCAGGGCGGCGCGCTCCTTGGCGGCGCGTTTGCGCCAGTCGGGGAAGGCGGCTTCGGCCGAATCAATGGCCTGTTTCGTTTCGGCGGCGCCCAGCAGCGGAACGTGGCCGATCAGAGCGCCGGTCGCCGGATTATGCACGGCGAAACGCTCGGCGCCCTGAATCCAGGCGCCGGCGACATAGGCGGCTTCGCGCAGCAGAGTGGGGTCGCGCAAGGCGAGGGGAGGCGTGACGGGTGAGTTCATGATGCGCTCGGCGGTTTTGTTCGAGAATTAGCTATATAGGCGCCCTCGCGCCTTTCGGCATGAGGGCGCCCAAATTGTCAGGCCTGCGCCAGCGCGGTGGTCAGAATGTCCAGCGCTTCCGTGAACACCGCGTCGGGCGTGGTCAGCGGATAGAGGAAGCGGATGACATTGCCGTACGTGCCGCAGGTCAGCAGGATCAGCCCGCTCTTCAGCGCGGCGGCCTGCACCTTCTTGGCGATCGCCGGAGCCGGCTCATGGGTCTTGGGGTCGACGAATTCGACCGCCACCATAGAGCCGAGGCCGCGCACGTCGCCGACCGCCGGATGCGCCGCCGCGCGCACCGCGCTCTTGAGGCGCTCGCCCAGCTCATTGGCGCGGGCGACCAGTTTTTCCTCATCGATGATGTCGATCACCGCATGGGCGGCGGCGACGGCGAGCGGGTTGCCGGCATAGGTGCCGCCGAGGCCGCCCGGGCCGGGCGCGTCCATGATTTCGGCGCGGCCGACCACGCCCGACAGCGGCATGCCCGCCGCGAGGCTCTTGGCGAAGGTCATCAGATCGACCGGCACGCCGAAATGCTCGACGGCGAAGAACTTGCCGGTGCGGGCGAAGCCGCTCTGCACTTCGTCCGCGATCAAGAGGATGCCATGCTCATCGGCGATGGCGCGCAGGCCCTCGACGAATTCCTTCGACGCCGGCACAAAACCGCCTTCGCCCTGCACCGGCTCGAAAATGATCGCGGCGACGCGCTGCGGGTCGATGTCGTTCTTGAACAGCTTTTTCAGGCTCGCCAGCGAATCCGCGACGCTCACGCCGTGCATCGCGTCGGGATAGGCGGCGTGGTAAATGTCGCCGGGGAAGGGGCCGAAGCCGATCTTGTAGGGCGCCACCTTGCCGGTGAGGGCCATGGTCAGCGAGGTCCGGCCGTGGAAGGCGCCGCCGAAGGCGATCACGCCCGGACGGCCCGTGGCGAAGCGGGCGATCTTCACCGCATTCTCGACCGCCTCGGCGCCGGTGGTGAGGAAAATGGTCTTCTTGGCGTGGGCGCCCGGCGCGCGCGCGGCGATTTTCTCCGCCAGCGACACATAGGAGGAATAGGGCGCGACCTGGTAGCAGGTGTGCAGGAACTGATCGATCTGCGCCTTGATCGCCGCGACCACGCGGGGGTGGCGATGGCCGACGTTCAGCACGGCGATGCCGGCGGCGAAGTCGATGTAGCGCTTGCCTTCGATGTCCCAGATTTCGGCGTTTTCGGCGCGGTCGATGTAGAAGTCGCCGAGGACGGACACGCCGCGCGGGGTGGCGGCGAGGCGGCGGGCCTCCCAGTCCGCATTGGTTTCAGCGGGGGCGGCGGCGCGCAGGGCGGAAGACTGGGGCATAATCAGCTCATGTGAATGGAGGACAGGGCCGCAAGTCGCGGCATGAGTCGAATCTAGCGCAAAGTGGTCCTGTCTCGAAGGGCCACTTGTTGAAATAAGATGGCGCCACTATTGTGCCGCTCAAAAGGGAAAGACGATGAGCGGAGGGGCGTTATCGGATTGGTTGCAGCAGGGGCTCGACCGCGCGAGCGACCAGCCGCTGTACCGGCAATTGCGCGATCTGCTGCTGCAGGCGGCGATGCAGGGGCGGTTGCCGGCCGGCGCGAAAATGCCGTCGTCGCGGGTTTTGGCGCGCGAGCTTGGCATAGGGCGCAACACCGTCACGGAAGTTTATGAGACGCTGATCGCGGAAGGATGCCTGCACGGGCGCGGCGGCAGCGGCACCTATGTCGCCGATCTCGCGGGCGACCGGATGCCGGAGCCGGAGGTCGCCGCCTCCGTCGAGTCGGAGGCGCCGCCCGCCCTGTCGCAGCGCGGAAAATTGTTGCGAGAGGGGGCGGGGTTTTCGCCGCATCAATGGGGCGCCTTCATGCCCGGCGTTCCCGATGTCAGCGAGTTTCCGGCGCAGGTTTGGGGGCGGCTGCTCAGCCGCGCCTGGCGCCGCCCGCCGCCCGAGCGCATGACCTATGCGCCGCCCGGCGGATTGCTCGAATTGCGCGCCGCCATCGCCGCGCATTTGCGCGACGCGCGCTCGCTCAATTGCGCGCCGGAACAGGTGGTGATCACCACCGGCAGCCACCAGTCGGTCGATCTCGCCGCGCGCATGTTGCTCGATCCCGGTGATTGCGTCTGGCTGGAAGACCCGTGCTACTGGGGCCTGCGCAGCGGGCTGCAATCGCTCGATCTCGACCTGCGCGCGGCGCCGGTCGATGGCGAGGGGCTGAATTGCGCCCTGGCCGAACATCTGCCGCCGCCGCGCATGGTGATCGTCACGCCGTCGCATCAATATCCGCTGGGCTCGGTGATGAGTCTGGCGCGTCGGCAAACGCTGCTGGAGCGGGCGCGGCGCTGGGGCGCCGTCATCGTCGAGGACGATTACGACAGCGAGTTCCGCTATGGAACCCGGCCGATTCCCTGTTTGCAGGGCCTCGATCGCGGCGGCCGCGTGATCTATGTCGGCAGCTTCTCCAAAACCCTGTTTCCGGGCCTGCGCGTCGGCTATCTGGTGGCGCCCCCCGCTTTGGCCGAGGCGCTGGCCGACGGCTCGGCGGAGCTTTACCGCGAGGGCCAGCAGATCACCCAGGCCGTGCTGGCCGATTTCATCCGCGAGGGCCATTTTGGCGCGCATATCCGGCGGATGCGCGGGCTTTACGGGTCGCGCCGGCAAATTCTGCGCGACGCCATCGAGAAGGAGTTTGGCGGCGCCTTGCAGGCCAGCGGCGACAACGCCGGGCTGCACCTGATCCTGCGCCTGCCCGACGGCGCCGACGACCGACGCATCGCCGCCGAAATCCTCGCCGCCGGGTTGTCCACGCGGCCGCTGAGCCGCTATTTCGCCGATCCGCACACGGCGCCGTCCGGTCTGCTGCTGGGCTATGCCGGCGTGAAAGAGGAGGCGATCGGGCCGGCGTTTTCGCGGCTGGCCGAGGTGCTGCGGCGTCATCTGGTGTTATGAAACTGTTACAGTGTAATTAATTTGATACATACTATAAGGCTATGTAATTAAACGATCTTTTTCGTTGATGTGGAAAGCCGTTCCAAACCGTTGGCGCCCCTGCCGTGTCGGGTTTTTCTAACTATCTGAATTAAAACAACAATTTTTCCGGCACGCTTCCTGCGACGTGGGTCCCGACACAGCCGCAGGGAAGGCCGATGAACCAGATCACCTCGATATTTTCCGCAACGCGCCGGACCGCGCCGGCCAAAGAAGCCGTTCGCGCCGGCGTGGGCGCCGCGCTCGACATTGATCTCGACGCCATCGTCGCCAACCGCCGCCTGCTGATCGCGCGGGCCGGGGGCGTGGACAGCGCCGCGGTGGTCAAGGCCGACGCTTACGGGCTTGGCGCGCAGGCGGTCGCCGCCGCGCTGTCTGCTGATGGCTGCCGCAACTTTTTCGTCGCGCATATCGAGGAGGGCGTGGCGCTGCGCGCCGCCGTTCCCACCGCTTCGATTTTCGTGCTGCATGGCGTCGCGCCCGGCGCCGAGGGCGCGATGTGCGCCTATGGCCTGATCCCCGTAATCTCCACGCTCGCGCAGATCTCCCTGTGGCGCGAGCGCGCGGCGCGGCGCGGCAAGGCGCTGCCGGCGGCGCTGCATGTCGACACCGGCATGGCGCGGCTCGGCCTGTCGGAAGTCGAGGTCGACGCGCTCGCGGCCGATCCGTCCTTGCTTGCGGGCCTCGATCTGCGGCTGGTGATCAGCCACCTCGCCGCCGCCGAGGAAAAGGACAATCCGTCCAATGAGGCGCAGCGAGAAAGATTTGAAATCCTGCGCAAGCGTCTGCCGGCGGCGCCGGCCTCGCTGGCCAATTCCTCCGGCGTGTTTCTCGGCGCCGGCTATCATTTCGACCTGCTGCGCCCCGGCGCGGCGCTCTACGGAATCGCGCCGCGCGTCGGCGAGCCGAATCCGCTGGCGCCGGTCGTCAAACTGTCGGCGCGGGTGCTGCGGGTGGACACGCTGCCGGCGCACACTGCGGTCGGCTATAACGGGCGCCATGTCACGACGGCGCCGAGCCGCATCGCCACGCTGTCGCTCGGCTATGCCGACGGCTTTTTCCGCGCGCTGGGCAACGCCCGCGCCAACGCCGGTTTCGCCGGCCAGAAACTGCCGATCGTCGGCAATGTCTCCATGGACATGATCACGGCGGACGCCACCGCGCTGCCGGAAGGGCGGCTGCGCGAGGGCGATTTCGTCGACGTGATCGGCGGCGACGCTGATGGCGTCGATGCGCTCGCCCGGGCCGCCGGAACCATCGGCTACGAAATTCTCACCGCGCTCGGCGCGCGGCTGCAGCGCCGCCATTTCTCCAGCAACGAAGGACGACTCGCATGAAAATCCTGGTTCTCGGCAGCGGCGTGGTGGGAACCACCACCGCCTATTATCTCGCCAGGGCGGGCCATGAGGTCGAGGTGATCGACCGCCAGCCGGCCTCGGCGCTTGAAACCAGCTACGCCAACGCCGGTGAGATTTCGCCCGGCTATAGCGCGCCCTGGGCGGCGCCGGGCATTCCGTGGAAGGCGGTCAAGTGGATGTTCGCCGCCCATGCGCCGCTGGCGATCCGGCCCAAGCTCGACCCCGCGATGTGGCGCTGGATGGGCCAGATGCTCGGCAATTGCAACGCCAAGGCCTATGCGGTCAACAAGGCGCGCATGGTGCGCGTCGCCGAATACAGCCGCGACGTGCTGAAGGCGCTGCGGGCCGAAACCGGCATCGCCTATGACGAGCGCGCGCGCGGCACGCTGGAGGTGTTCCGCAACCAGAAGCAGATCGACGGTCTCGCCAAGGATCTGGCGGTGCTGGATTCCTTCGGCGTGCCCTATGAAATGCTCGACCGCGCCGGCTGCGTCGCGCACGAACCCGCGCTCGGGCTGGTGTCGGAGAAGATTCTCGGCGGCCTGCTGCTGCCGGGCGACGAAACCGGCGATTGTTTCCTGTTCACCCAGCGGCTTTCGGCGCTGGCGCAGGATCTCGGCGTAAAATTCAGCTATGGCGCCAGCGTGTTCGGGCTGGTTGTGGACGGCGGCCGCGTCACCGGCGTCGAGACGTCCGAGGGCGTGCGCAAGGGCGACGCGGTGGTGGTCGCGCTCGGCTCCTATTCGCCGCATCTGGTGCGTCCGCTGGGGATTTCCCTGCCGGTCTATCCCGTCAAGGGCTATTCGCTGACCCTGCCGATCACCAACCCCGACGGCGCGCCGGTCTCGACCGTGATGGACGAGGCGTACAAGGTGGCGGTCACCCGGCTCGGCGACCGCATCCGCGTCGCCGGCATGGCCGAGATCTGCGGCTTCGACCTCGAATTGCGCGAGAAGCGCCGCGCCACCATCGCCCATGTCGTCTCCGACCTGTTCCCCCAGGGCGGCGACGTCGATACGGCTGAATTCTGGTGCGGGCTGCGGCCGATGACGCCCGACGGCTCTCCGGTGATCGGCGCGACCGGCGTCAATGGCCTCTATCTCAACACCGGCCACGGCACACTCGGCTGGACCATGGCCTGCGGCTCCGCGCGCTTCCTCGCCGACGTGGTGTCGGGACGCGCGCCGGAAATCTCGTCGGAGGGGCTGGGCGTCGACCGCTACGCTGCCTGAACGGCAGGGGGGTTGATCGTCGGACCGGATCGGTCTATGTCGTTCGCATCCTATCTATTAGCAAGCGAACGAATGTCGTCCGACTGGTTCTTCGAGCAGGCGTTGGTGCTGCCGCGCCGCGCCCGCGTCCTCATCAACGCTCAGGTCGAGAGCCTGGGCCTCACCAGCGCCACCGCCCGGCCGCTCTATTTTCTGGGGCGGCTCGGCGACGGCGTCCGCGCCAAGGATTTGGCCGAGGCGCTGGAGCTGGAGCGGCCGTCGCTGGTGGCGCTGCTCGACCGTCTCGAAGCGGGCGGGCTGATCGAGCGCCGCGAAGACCCGGTCGACCGGCGCGGCAAGACCCTGCACCTCACCCCGCACGGCAAGGCGATCTACCTCAAGGCCGACGCCTTGGTGCGCGAGGTGCGCCGCGCCATCCTTGAAGGCGTGGCGCCGGAGGATCTCGAAGCCTGCCGCCGCGTGTTCGACCGCGCCTTCGCTAATTTCGAGAGGCTGCGCGGCGCATGATCGCGTGGGTGCTCGAAAAACTGATCGTCGTCCGGGATTTCATGGCGCGGCCGGCGCTGCTCGCCCATGCGGCGCGCACCACGCTGGCGGCGCTGCTCGCCCTCTATCTCGCCTTCGCGCTGCAGCTCGACACGCCCTATTCGGCCATGGTCACGGTGATGATCGTGTCGCATCCGGTGCAGGGCTCGATCCTCGCCAAAAGCCTCTGGCGGCTCGGCGGCACGCTGCTCGGCGGCGCGGCGGCGGTCGTGCTGATGGCGCTGGCGCCGCAGACGCCCTGGCTCTATCTGGCGGGGCTGGCGGTCTGGGTCGGCCTCGGCGCCGCGGCCTCGACGCTGCTGCGCGGCTTCCGCTCCTATGGCGCGGTTCTGGCGGGCTATACGGTGGCGCTGATCCTGCCCTTCGCCGTCTCCGATCCCAACAGCATTTTCCTGGTGGTCACGCGCCGCGTCGCCGTGGTTTCGCTCGGCATCGTCTGCTCGGCCTTCGTCTCCGCCGCGCTGGTGCGCCCCACGGCGGAGCGCGGCCTGGAGCGCCTGCTCGCCGGCCTGCTGCGCGATCTCGTCGCCTATGCGCGGATCGGGCTCGATCCGGGGCAGGGCGAGGCGCTGCGGCCGTTGCGCAACGCGCTGGGCGCGAAAATCGGCGCGCTCGAAACCGCGATCCAGTTCGCCGCCGCCGAAATGCCGGAGCGGGCGTTGCAAGCGACCGCGCTGCGTGAGGCCGCCGCCGGCATGTTCGGCGCGATCACCGCCGCCGCCGCGCTGACCGAGGCCCCGCCGGCGCATGGCCCGGCGCTGTCGGCGCTGCTGGCGGAAACCCGCGAAGCGCTCGATCTGGCGGCGCAAAGCCTTGCGGGCCAGGCGGGTCCGGCCCAAGAGGGCGGCGCGCGAGACGGCGCGGGATTAGGCGGCGCCATCGACCGGCTCGACGCGCTGCGCGTCCGCACCCAGGCGGCGCTGGTCGCCCCCGAATCCCTCAACGATTCCGATGCGCTTCTCGTGGGCGACCGCCTCGCCGACCTGCTCGGCGAGCTGGTGCGCGCCCTGTCCGGCCTCGATGTGTCGCGCCACGGCATCGTGCGCGAGGGGCCGCAGCGCAACGCCATCCATCTCGACACCGAATGGGCCGTGCGCAACGGCGTGCGCGGCGCGCTGGCGGTGATGCTCGGCGGCGCGATGTGGTTCGAGACCGCCTGGCCCTCGGGCGCGATGATGCTGGCGGGCCTGACTCCCAACGTCGTGCTGCTGTCGCTGCGCGAGCGCCCGTCGAGCGATGCGATCCATCTGCTGTGGGGCATCGCGCTGGGGTCGCTGCTCGGGCTGTTCTACCTGCTGTGGGTTCTGCCGCAGATCACCGACTTTCCGCTGCTGGCGCTGTGGCTGGCTCCGCCGGTGTTCCTCGCCGCCGCCGCCATGACCGCGCCGCCGACCATGTTCTACGCCATCGGCTTCATCGTGTTCTTCATCACCCTGCTGATGCCGAGCAATCCGATGGTCTACGACCCCGCCTTCTTCCTCGACTCCGCCTTCGCCACCCTGGTCGGCGCGGCGCTCACCGTGCTGGTGCATCGCTACATTCTGCCGGTGGATTCGCGCGCCCTGCGCCGGCATCTGCTGTCGGAGATTTCCGCCGATTTCGCCCGCGCCTTCGCGGCGCAGGAGCCGGAGGCGGTGGCGTGGGAGACGCGGATGCACGACCGCATGCGCCTGCTGGCCGCGCGGCTGCGCGCCGCCAACGTGCCCGCCGAACTCACCCTGCGCAACGGCTTCGCCGCGCTGCGCCTGGGCCGCGACGTGCTGCGGCTGCGCTTCCTGCTGGCCGGGGACGCCTGGGCGACGCAACGCGTGCTCGACGCCATCGTCGCCCGCATCGCCGGCGAGCGGGCGGCGCTGGCCAACGCCGCTTTGTTCCTGCACGCCCGCGCCGACCTGCCCGACGAGGCCGAGCGCGCCGCCGGACTGCGCCGCGCCGCCGCGTTGCTGCCCGCGGTCGAGTCGCTCGCCCGGCTGCACCGCCATTTCTTCCGCCAGGCTCTCTCTCGCGAGCCTCTGCCGAAAGCTTCGTCATGATCCATGAACTCAACCTGTTCGGCGTCTATCTCGCGCCCTTTGTCGGCGATTACGCCCTCGCCCTGCTGCTGTTTCTGCCATTGCGCGCGCTCGCCGCCCGCGTCGGCGCGCTGCGCCTGTTCTGGCGCCCGGTGTTCGCCGAAATCCTGCTGTTCGCCTGTTGCCTCGCCCTGATCGCCTTCCTCCCGAAACCCCAAGCCGCCTTATGACCATCGACGCCAAATTCTTTCGCCGCTTCCGCACTTTTGCGCTTTCCGGCGCGGCCCTGCTCGCCGCCGTGCTGCTCGCCACCGCGCTGTGGCGGCACTACATGATCTCGCCCTGGACCCGCGACGGCCGCGTCCGCGCGGAAACCGTCAGCATCGCGCCCGAAGTGGCGGGAACTGTCACCGACCTGCGCGTCAGCGACAACCAGGGCGTCCACAAGGGCGACGTGCTGTTCGTGATCGACCCGCGCTCGTACAGAATCGCCGTGGACGCCGCCAAGGCCGCGCTGGAGGCCAAGCAGCACGCCGCCGACCTCGCCGAGGAAAAGGCGAAACGCCGGGCGCAGCTGAGCGATCTGTCCGTCTCCACCGAGGAGAAGCGGCAGTACCATCTCGATTCGCGCGCCGCCGCCGCGAGCGTGGACGAGGCGCGCGCCGCGCTGGCCGCCGCCGAACTCAATCTCGAACGCACAGTGGTGCGGTCGCCGGTCAATGGCGTGGTGACCAACCTGCATCTGCGCCGGGGCGACTTTCTCGGCGCCGGTCAGGCCAGCCTCGCCGTCATCGACAGCGAATCCTACTGGCTCGCCGGCTATTTCGAGGAGACCCAGCTCGCCGCCATCCATCCCGGCGACGAGGCGCATTTCGTGCTGATGGGCTATCCCGACCGGGTGTTCGGCGGCAAGGTGGACAGCATCAGCCGCGGCATCGCCGACCAGGACGGCGGCGCGGGCGGCGCCGCGCTCGCCAACGTCAATCCCGTCTTCACCTGGGTGCGGCTGGCCCAGCGCATTCCCGTGCGCATCGCCTTGGGCGAGGTGTCTGACGAAACGCCGATGCGCGCCGGCCTCACCGCGACCATTTCCATCGGCCCGCGCGAAACGCTCGGCGCGGAACTCGCCTGGGCGTGGCGGTTCTGGACGCGCGGCTGGCGCTATTGATTTCGTGGGGAAACTGCGGCAAAAATACGGCCGTGTCATACAAACGTAATGTGCTTGACGATAGTGCAGGTCCACATCCTTATGAAAGGACATGGACCATGAGCATCGCGTCAGCCGCGCCCGACCAGGTGGTCGAGCGTCCCCAGCTCGACCATCCCTCCGAGACCAAGACGATCTACATCCTGTTCGCCATCGGCGTCGCCGGCCTGCTGTTCGCGGCGTGGTCGATCTATTCCGATCTCGGCCCGAACACGTCGGTCGCCCATTTCTGGCCGTTCGCGCTGCTGGGCGTGGCGCTGGTGATCGCCCTCGGCTTCGAGTTCGTCAACGGCTTCCACGACACCGCCAATGCGGTGGCCACCGTGATCTACACCCACTCGCTGCCGGCGCCGATCGCCGTGGTCTTGTCCGGTTTCTTCAATTTCGTGGGCGTGCTCACTTCGGCCGGCGCGGTCGCTTTCGGCATCGTCTCGCTGCTGCCGGTCGAGCTGATCCTGCAGGTCGGCTCGGAAGCCGGTTTCTCCATGGTGTTCGCGCTGCTGATCGCGGCGATCATCTGGAATCTCGGCACCTGGGCGATGGGCTTGCCAGCCTCCTCCTCGCACACGCTGATCGGCTCGATCATCGGCGTCGGCGTCGCCAACGCGCTTTTGCGCGGCCGCGATGGGACGTCGGGCGTCGATTGGGGCAAGGCGATGGAAATCGGCCAGGCGCTGATCCTGTCGCCGCTGGTCGGCTTCGTCGCCGCCGCGCTGCTGCTGAAGCTGATGAAACTGGTCGTCCGCAAGGCGGAACTGTATCAGGCCCCGAAGAACGGCGCCAAGCCGCCGCTGTGGATCCGCTGCCTGCTGATCTTCACCTGCGCCGGCGTCTCCCTCGCGCATGGGTCGAACGACGGCCAGAAGGGAATGGGCCTGATCATGCTGATCCTGATCGGCACGGTCCCGACCTCCTACGCGCTCAACAAGTCGCTGCCGGCCAGCCATATCGCGCAATTCGTGCAGTCCTCGACCGCCGCCTCGCAGGTGGTGGACTCCAAGGCCTCCGGCTACAACATCATCGGCGACCCCCGCCCGGTGGTGACCGCCTATATTTCGCAGCATGAAATCTCCGGCGGCACCTATCCGGCGCTGTCGGTGCTGGTGAAGGACATCGCCCATCAAGTCGAAACCTATGGGTCGATCGACAAGGTGCCCTACGCCCAGGTCGGCAACACCCGTAACGACATGTATCTGGCCTCCGAGGCGATCCGCTTCCTGATGAAGGACAAGCAGTCGGAACTGTCCGCGCAGGACGTCGACACGCTGAAAAAATACAAGGGCTCGATCGACCAGGCCACCAAGTTCATCCCGGCCTGGGTGAAGATCGTGGTCGCCATCGCGCTCGGCCTCGGCACCATGGTCGGCTGGAAGCGCATCGTCGTCACCGTCGGCGAGAAGATCGGCAAGACCCACCTGACCTACGGCCAGGGCGCCTCGGCCGAACTGGTGGCCATGTCCACCATCGCCGCCGCCGACAGCTTTGGTTTGCCGGTCTCGACCACCCACGTGCTGTCGTCGGGCGTCGCCGGAACCATGGCCGCCAATGGCTCGGGCCTGCAGGGCGGCACGCTGCGCAACATCGCCATGGCCTGGGTGCTCACCCTGCCGGCCGCCATGCTGCTGTCGGGCGGGCTGTACTGGCTGTTCCGCGCCATCTTCTAAGGCGAGAAGGGCCGCCCTCGGGCGGCCCGCTTTCGCGGCTTTCGACGGTCCCTGGGCGGTTTCGCCTGGGGGCCGTTTTCGTTTGCGGGGGTCAGTCCGCCGACGCCGAGGCCGCGCGCCTCTGCGCCATTTCGGCGAATTGCGCCGCGGCGCTGGCCCAGGACTCCGCATCCTCATGCGCGAGGCGTGGATCCTTCAGGACGATGGCGATGACCTGCGGCAGGGCGCAGCCCAGCGCCCGCAGCATCCGGCGGTCGCGTTCGGAAATCATCGCGCACAGCCGGTCGAGGCCCTCGGCGTCGGGGCGAATATGAACATACGGCCCATAGGCGTCGGCGGTGAGTTCCGGCCAGACGTCGAAGCCGCCCGGCCAATCCGGCAGCTTGCGGAACTCCAGCGCCGTCGCGGTCTCCCGTTTCAGCAGCTTGAAGCGGATCGCCGGATAGAACGCGTCCGCGACATTGAGATCATAGACCGTCAGATCGACATGCGCGTAATCGTCGGCGTTGCGCAGGAAGTGATCGACCTCGACGCCCGAGCAGACCTGCGCCGGCGCGCGCGCCGCCGCCGGCTCGCTCCAGCCCTGTCCGCCTCCGGCCGGGAGGCCGCGGGCGTCGGCGGCCGGCGCGTGTGCGAAAAGGTCGAGGCGCCGGCGCTGCCGTTCGGGCAGGCGCAGGCCGGCGATAGACGTCATTTCGACCAGCGCCGGTCCCGCCCCCTCGATCAACTCGGCGGTCAATTGCAGGTCGAAGGCGGCGTCAACCGCGGGAATGGTCAGGCTGAACGTGCTCAGATCGGTCGAGCCGCCGAGCCGGCGCCAGGGCTGCAGCCCGACATCGGCGCCGTTGGCGCGCAGTTCGGCCAGGAAGCGGATGGCCTGGGCCGGATTGCGCAACAGAGTCAGGCCGATCTCCAGCACGTCGCAGCCGGGGAAGCTCAGGCCGCACAGCCGGATGGCGGCGCGCCGCTCGGGCGTGAGCGCGAGCACGGGGCGCGGCGGCTCGCCGCCGAGGGCGATGAAATCGACCGCGCCTTCGACCACGCCGACGTCGCTCCAACGGCGCGGGGCGAGATGCAGCGGGGTCTGGCTAAACGTGGCGGTGCGCCCGATGTCGGACCAGTTCCAGAACGCCGGGGCCAGCGTGCGCCGTCCGAAGTCGCCGCTGTGGAGGCGCAGCGCCAGTCCGCGCGGGACGCCGCCGCCGCCGCGCAGCGCGAGGAACGGTTCGGTCTCGGCCGGGTCGAGGCTCAGGGCCAGCGCGTCGCCGCGCGGCAGGAAGGTTTCGATCTCGATCTGCGCGGTTTCCAGCAGGTCGCCGAGCACGCCGCGCAAGTCGAGCCGCAGCCAGCCCGGCCGCAGCGCGTCGCCGTCGATCAGCCAGGAGCCGTGGACAGCGCCGGCGGTCGCCCCCACCAGCCGCACCTTGAGCCAGGCCGCGCCGGAGCAGCGCGCCTCGGCGATCCGCAATGCGAGCGCGGTGAGATTTTTCAGCGGCAGGCCCAGGGTTTGACGCTCCAGCGCCCGGCCCTCGGGCGCGGCGTGGACGGGGCCGCCGGACGCCGCCGCGCCGGACGCATAGACCAGGCGCGCCGCGCCGATCGGGCCGCTGCCCAAAACCTGCAAGGCGCTCGCCATGGCTCCGTGCAGCGTCTCGTTCTCGCGGCACAGTTCCGACAAGGCGGCGCGCGCCTGGGCCAGCGCGGCGGCGCTGGCGGCGACGTCCCGCGCCAGCAGGTCGGCCAGCCGGGCCAGCGCCGCCTCGGCGGTTTCCACGGCGATGACCGGCGGCGGCAGGGCGGGCGCGAACGCGTCGAGCGCGGGCGGCGCGCCGCCGAGCAGCGCCAGCACATGGGCGGGGAAGCTCGGCGCCGGCGTCCAGAAATCCGCCACCATGTCCGAGGCGGCGTCGCGCGTCGCCTCGACGTCGCGCGCGATCCGCAGGTCGCCGGCGTGGTCGAGTCGGGCGGCGAAGGCGCGCCAGCCGGATTCCCAGGCGCGCAAGGCGGGAAACAGATCGGGGGCGACGAGAACGGCGGGCGTCGCGGCGTCGAAAAAGGCGGCGAAATCGCGGGTGGCGACAAGAAGTTCAGGCATGGATGCGCTCGCCGGTTGAGGGGGCGTCGGGTGCGGGGGCGTCGGCCGGGGGCAGGGCGTGCGCCAGCCAATCGCGCAGGTTGGCGCTCCACGAGGCTTGCGCCTGCCGCGCCGCCGCCGCGCGCGCCAGCGTTTCGAGCCGCTGCGGCGCGCCGGCCAGTTCGCGCAGGCGCGCGGCGAAATCCTCGACGACGCGGGCGTCCGAGGTTTCGGCGATCAGAAAACCGTCCACCCCGTCCTCGATCATTTCCTCGACCGCGCCGACGCGGGTGGCGATGGGCGCGCAGCCGAAGCGCTGGGCTTCCAGAATGGTGAGCGGCGCGCCCTCGAACCGCGACGGCAGCACCACCACGTCGGCCCAGGCATAGGCGGCGTCGAGCTCGGCGGGCGCGTCGAGCGGCGCTTCGACCGGGCGTCCCATCCGCCGCGCCAGCCGCGCCTCCAGCGCCGTGGACTCGTCGAGCACGGCGCGCCCGATCACGCGCCAGTCCAAAGGCGCGCCTTCGGTCTCCGCCATGATCTCCTCCAGCCGGTCGACGCCCTTCTGCGGGTCGAGCCGGCCGATATAAAGCGCGCGCAGCCGGCCTCTCGGGCGGCGCGCCCGCCGCGCCAGCGCGCGGGCCAAGGCCTCCGGTTCGGTCGGATAAGAGGGGGCGTTGCGCGCCAGCAGGATCTTGTCGGCGGGGATTCCGCGCGCCACGCACCAGGCCCGCAACTGCTGCGAAACGACCAGGAAGCCGTCATAGACATGCTCGAAGCCGAGGGCGACATGCGGCCCGCCCATCGGATGGCCCTGCGGCGACAGCTCGACCAGATGCAGGCCGACATAGGCGCGGGCGCCTTGGCGGCGCAGCCCGGCCATCAGGCTGTGCGCCGCCAGCGAATGGGTGTTGAGCACCACGTCCATGGTGGCGAGCAGGCCGAGGCCGTCGGGGATGAAATCGTCGCGGGCGCAATTGGACGCGCCGGCGGTCTGGTAGATGCGGTCCCAGGCGTCGGCGCGCGCGCCCGGATGATCCATGAAGGCGACGGTGTCGAAAATCTCGCGCAGCTCGCCGGCCAGCGCGGCCTCGTTTTCGCGCATCACGAACAGATGCGCGTCGCAGCCGGCGTCGCGGACGGCGCGGGCGGCGTTCAGCACGACCTTTTCGACCCCGCCGAAGGCCACCAGCGGCAGGATGAAGCCGACCTGCGGCCGGGCGCGTCCCGCGCCTTCGGGCGCGACATGCGGCAGCACCGGCCCGACCGGCTCGATCAGGCTGTAGGTCGCGCGGATGTCGCGGCGCGTCCGCCGCCATTCGCGGCGCCAGTCGGATTTTTGCGGCGAGAAGGCGCGCTGCGCCTGCGCGAGATCCTCGACCACATCGACGGCGAACGCCAGCAGGCCGTCGGCGGCGACGGACAGGTCCGGGCCGCGGCATACCAGTTCGGCGCCGGAGTCGCGGAACAGGTCGGCCAGCCCCGCCGAAGATGCTGCGCGGCTCGGGTCGAGCGCGTCGTCCGCGCGCGCGATCAGCAGCGCCGCGCCATCGAGCGCGTCGGGACCGGCCGCCTCGGCCGCCGTCAGCCCCAGCCGCTTGGCGTCGGCCTCAAACCGGACGGCGACCAGCGCGCAGGTCTGCAGCAGGCGCTGCGCGCGCCACAGCGCGGCGCGGTCGAGGCGGGCCTCGGCCAGACGCTCCAGCGCGCCCGGCGCCGCGAAGACGAACAGGTCGGGAAACCATGCCTGATGCGGCGCGCGGCGCGCCCGCGCCAGACGCCGGTTGGCTTCGGCGAGGTCGAGGCTCTGGCGCCGGCGCGGATCGACGAACAGTTCGACCCCTGTCGCGCCCGGCTCGAATTTCGCAAAGCGCGGCGCCTCGCGTTCTTCCAGCCGGATCAGGCTGCGGGCCTGAAACAGCGGGGCGTGCTTGTCGCGCATGTCGGCGAGAATGGCCGCGCGCCGCCGCTCCGCCCCCGACAACATGCTTTCGGCGCGGCGCCGGTACTGGAAGCCGCAGTCGCGCGCGTGCTGGCCGCGAAAGCCTTTGCGCGCCGCCTGCAGCCAGAAGTCCCAGTCTTCAAAACCGTCGCGCATGGATTCGTCGAAGCGCACGCCGGCGTCGATCACGCGGCGCGCCACCAGGCTGCCCGCCTCGCAGAAATTCTCGCGCAAATGCGCCAGCGCGGAATAGTCGCCGGCGACCGAAAAGCTCTCGGCCCGTCCGAACGTGTCGATGTCCGGATAGACCCAGCCGATCTCCGGCTCCGCCGCGTCGAGTTGGGCGGCCATCTTGCGCAGCGCGCCGGGCGCCAGCCGGTTGTCGGCGTCGAGGAAAAACGCCGCGCGGTAATGCGGAAACAGGCGCGGCGCATGGTCGAGGCCGAAATTGCGGGCCGCGCTGAGGCCGCCGTTGCGGCGGCGCAGTGTGATCACTTTGCCCGGATGGGCGCGGGCCAGGGCGAGGCCGAGCACGCGGGTTTCCGGCAGCGGGCAGCCGTCATCGACGATCAGCGCGGCGATGGGGAAGCCGGCGTCCTGGTTCAGCACGGAATCCACCGCCTCGACCAGCAGGCCCGGCTGCTTGAACGCCGGGACGATCACCACCAGTTCGACGTCAGGCGCCATGGCGCGCCTCGGAAGCTGGGGCGTCCCAGATCGCCGCGCGCGTCAGCCGGTCATGGGCGACGATCTTGCGCAGCAGGGACTTGTAGGCGGCGATCATGGCGGCCTTGTCGTCGCGCCGCGCCATGGCGTAGCCGGCTTCGACGCGGCCCGCCGCGGCGGCCGGGTCGGCCAGCGCCGCGCGCGCCTGCGCCGCCAGCGCCGCGACGTCGTTGACCGGGGCGATCCAGGCGATCTGATGGCGAATCTGGCCGTAACATTCCAGCGCGGCGTCGGTGGCGACCACCGGGCAGCGGCGCGCGGCGGCCTCCAGCGCCACCAGCGGATGGCCTTCGAGCCGCGACGGCGCCAGCAGGAGATCGGCGGCGAACAGCCAGTCCGAGGCGTTCCGCGTGTGGCCGATCAGCCGCAGCCGGCCGTCGCGCGCCGCCTCCGAAGCTTCGAGCGTTTCGCGCAGCGAGCCGGCGCCCGCCGCGACGATCCGCGCGTGGACCGGCGCCAGCTCCGCCGCCAGTTCAGGCAGCAGGTCGGCGCCCTTGGCCGCTTCGAGCCGGCCGAGAAACAGGGCCAGGGCGCCCTCCGGCTCCAGCCCGAGCCGCGCCCGCGCCTCCGCCTGCCGGCGCCGCCGTTCTTCCGGCGACAGCGGGGCGACATCGACGCCATTGGGAATATGGGCCACCGCATGCGCCGGCAGGTTGAACATGTGCTCGAGACGGCGCGCCACCGGCCAGGACACCGCCGCCCAGGCGTGGCTCGGCTCCTGTCCGCCGACGCCGAGCATGATCGGCAGACGGCTCCATTCCGGCGTTTCCGGGCGCGGAAACAGATGGGCGACGGTCAGATGCGGCGCGCCATGTTCGGCGAGGGCCTTTTGCAGCCCGAAGGCGTAATGCGGCCAGGGCGCGCAGACGATGGCGCAATCGAAGCGGCGCGCGGCCATCACCTGTTCGACGCCATGTTTCTGGCGCCGGACATTGGCCTCGAACGTCTCGTCGTCGCGCCATTCGACGGGCCCGGCGATCTTTTCGAGGGCGGCGGCCCGAATCGCCGCATGGCCGAGACAATCGGCGGTGGTTAGCAGCGTGACGCGCATCCCCGCCGCCGCGAAAGCTTCGCACAGGTCGAGCGTATGTTTTTCCGCGCCCCCTACCGAAGTGGAAGGCAGCAGAACCAGCAGATCGAGAGCCGTTTTCCCGCGACGGATCTTGCCGGGGTCGCCGATCATTTCCATGCCTTCACTCGAATATACGTTAAGAGAACGCACAAAGCCGCATAGTCCGGCGGTGAATCTCTTAGTCAGGTCGAGCTTAAGCGCAGGCGGCGCATTGGCAAGCGCAATTGAAACATTTGACCTTCTTCCGGTTTTATTTCCTTTGCGGAATTCATTTGGCGCGCGCCCCTCGGGTCAGCAATAGGGCGGCTTGCGGCCAAGTTTTTCGAAGAAGGCTTCGAGATCGGGCGCGTAATAGGCGCGGTATTTCGCTTCCATCTCCGCGAATTCGGCCAGATAGTCCGCTTCGGTCATCACGAGATAGCGGCCGAGCCGGTGCTGGCGCAGCGCCGCCTCCGGCAATTGCAGGATTTCCGGCTGCAGGATCAGCTTGGCCCGCGCGTGGGCGCGCATATGGGCGAAGGGGCGATAGTAGTAATGAATATAGGCGAAATCGGTCGGCGCCGCCGGGCGGCCGCTGTGGGTGACGATGGCGTGGCCGCCGTGATCCATCGAGACGAAGGCGTCGCGCCGCACGAATTTCTTGTTGAAGTCCCAGCCAAAGAAGCGGTTTCGCGTGCATTGGCTGTTGGGATAGTTGTAATCGACCGCGAACAGGTCGTCGCCGGTGTCGAGCGCCGCGAAAGCCGCCAGAATCGCTTCGCGCCGCGTCTCTATCCGGCCCTCTGTCGCCTTGAGGGCGATAAACTCGTCGCAATCGAGCGGCAGGAAAAAATCGTAATGGCCGAACCGTTCGAGATTGCGGATCTGGTCGGCGAACAGGCGGCCCTTGTCGCGGTAGCGTTCGGGCCGGCGGGCGCCGTCGAAAAACCGCACGCCCCGGTCGGACCAAAGCTCGATCGTTTCCGCCAGCCGGGGATCGGACGAGCCGTTGTCCCAGACGTAGAGATTGTCGTAGCCGAAGATTTCGCCATGATGGAGAATCCAAGGCTCCAGCAGATCGGCCTCGTCCTTCTGGATCATCAGCACGGCCACTTTGGGCATGGGACTTCCTTCTCGTATGATTCAGGTTATTGCGCGCGCAAAACTTCGCCGACCGCCTGCAATTTCTCGCCGGCGGGATCGCCATGGGTCGGCATCAGGCAATTGCCGCTCTCGTCGCATTCGGACCAGGAATAGATCAGCAGCAGCCGCGCCGGGTTCTTGGCTTCCGGCGTGGCGATGAAGGCGCGGGCGCGGGCGAATGCGGCCTTGAGCTGGTCGAGGCTGGGCTTTTCAACATAGTTTTCGCAAGGCTGGCCGGGCTTGAAACGGTGTTCCCAGCGCGGCGGGCGTTCGCAGCGGGCGCGAATGTCGGCGCCGCTGCGCACCAGCGGCGCGGCCTGCGCCTTTGTTGCGGCGGCATAGGCGCGCCAGTCCTGCTCCATCGAAGGCGCGAAGGCGGCCCAGCTCTCCGGCTTGCCTGTCCGCCGCCCCGAGACATATTCGGAAATGGCCTCGGCGCCGAGCGCCTCGCGCAGCGTTTCGGCCAAAGCGGCCGGGGAGGCCAGCACGACGACATAGGGATCGCCCGATCCGTTCCCGCGCGCGAAACCGCGCAAATTGTCGAGGGCTTGGCGGACCAACCCGAGGTCGCCGCCGAACAGGCGCGCGACGTCCTGCTTGTCGTAAAACACAAACAGCAGCGGGCGGCGGGCGCCGGCGAGGTCCACGGTCTTGTAGTTGGACTCGCGCATCAGGTCGGCGATGAGTCCCGCCGCTGTCGTCAGGTCGCGGGCGGAGCCGAGGGTCGAGGTGGTGGCGATCAGCGCATAGGGGACGAGATCCTTGATCGCGGAGGCGCGATGGAAAGCGAGGCCCCGCATCATCGGCAGGCTTAAATCGACAGCGCCGCCGCTGCCGTAGGCGAGATAGGCCCAGCACAGGCCGGCGCGGCGCGCCGCCTCGATCTCGGCGTCGAAACGCGCCGGACTCGGACGCCAGACGAGGCCGCCGTCGGCCTCGAATTCGCCGTGCAGCGGCGCGAGGTCGCGGAATTTGGGGTCGGTCAGCGTGACGGCGGTGTCATGGCCGGGGTCGCCGGGCGCGTTGCTGTACCAGGCGTCCCAGCGGATGGCGCAGGCGTTGACCGGGTCCGCGCGCGATTCCGATGGGCATAGCGCGAGCAGAAGGAGGATCAGCGCCGGGAGGTTTGCGCGCAAAAAAGAACTCCGATCAGACGGCGGGCGGGGCGAAACGATGCTTGAGGCCGTTGATGTCGAGGAAATCGACATAGGAGCGCGTCAACTGTTCGCGCCGCGCCTGCAGGGCGGCGAAATCGGCGCGCGCGTAGAGGGCCGCTGCGTCGATCCGCTCGACCGCGCGAATGTCGCTGTGCGGCAGGCCGAGGAATTCACACATTTCCTTGGTGCGGGTGTCGTGACACAGCACGAAGGCCGGCGTTCCCACGCTCAAGGCGGCGATGGCGCCGTGAAACCGGGTGCCGACCACGAAATCCACTTCGCGCATCGCGTCGAGCCAGTCGTCCACCGACCAGAACACGCGGCTGCGCCGCAGCGCCCAGCCGCGCAAGGCCGAAGGATCGAGCGCGGAATCGTGGAAGAAATCGACGAGGCGGTCGGCGGCGGCCTCGGCCTCCGGGGTTCCCGGATGGTCGGCCATGGTGATTTCCTCGGCCTCGGTCTGCGCGACGAACAGCGCGTCGTAGCGCAGCGCCTCGGCGATCAGGCCGTGCAGCGTCGCCCGCATTTTCTGCGGATCGAAGGCGTGGCGCACCACGTCGCGCGAGCCGTTCACCGCCAGCCGCGTCGCCCCATCGAATGCGAGCGCGCGGATCGCCGGCGCGCCGTCGGGCTGGGCGCCGTTCATGTAATAGGAGGGGCAGCCGGTGATCTGGACATTGTCCACGCCGAGACCGGCCAGCACTTCCGCCGTGAACGGGCCGCGCACGCCGATCCGCGCGCAGCGCTCAGCGATCACCTTGACGAAGCGCTGCGTGCCCTCGGTCAGCTCGATTTTGGGATCGTAAGTGCTGGATTGCGCGCCGAGGCCGACGATGGAGACGGGCAGGGTGGTCTGCTCGATGAACCGGGCCATGCCGCCGAAATCGAAGCCGGTGTGCAGGAAATTGGCCGCCGCGATCAGGATGTGGTCGAAATTTTCCTGCACATGCGCCGGGCCTTTACGATGCGCCCAGTCGAGCGCGTCCACCGCCAGCGGCTTGAGCAGCCCGTGGGCGATGATCTGGTTGCCCGAATTGCCGCCGGTCTTGCCGAGGCGGTCGCGCAGGCCCGGCGCGTCGGCGAGGTCGAAACGGGGCGTGGCGCCAAGCAGGAATATCTTCATCTTTTTCCTTCGGACGGGGGCGGGGCGGCGCGCGATGCGCTCATGCCAGACGCCAGGATTCGCGCAGGTTGCGCCGCCAGTTCAGCACCGTCTCGCGCAGTTCGCCGGGCGCGCGCGCCGCCGCCAGCGCGCAATCCTGCGCAGCGACGATTTCCTGGTAATGCGCCGCGCGGTCGAGGGCGTGCGTCACGCTGACGTCGTGGCGGCGGTGGCGGTTGAGCGGCCGGCTGGAATAGAGGACGGGGCGGCCGGTCGCGCAAGCCTCGATATAAATGCGCCAGTCGCCGGCGCATTGCAGTTGGAACGCCTCGGGGCCGAGCCGCGCGAACACGTCCGCCAGCGCGTCCCTGCGCCAGACCACGGCGCTGGCGTTGAGGATCAGATTGCGCAGGCTGAGGAAGCGGCGCAGGAATTCGTCGGCGGGGAAGCGCCCGTCGGCGTCGAGGCCGGCGTCGCCAAACTCGCGGTAATAGCCCTTGTAATCCGGGTAGATCTGCGCGCCATCCGGGCCGATGGCGCGGGAATCGCAGAAGCACAGGGTGGCTTCCGGCTCGGCGGTCAGCCGCCCCAGCAGCGTGGCCAGGAACTCGGGGTCGCTGCTGTCGTCGGCTTCCGCGATCCAGATGTATTCGCCGCGCGCCAGATCGAGGCCGGCCTTCCACTGGCGGAACACATTGCCGGAATTGGCGTCGCGCGGCACGATGCGGATGGCGCGTTGAGCCGCGTCGGCGCTCGCCTGCGCCACGGCGAGGCTGTCGTCGGCGCTGGCGTCGTCCAGCACGATGATCTCCAGCACCGGATAAGTCTGGCGGAAGATCGAGGTCAGCCGCTCGTCGAGATAGCGCGCGTAATTGTAATTGGGCACGATCACCGACACGGTGCGGTGCGACGGCTCCACGAAGCGAAGCAGGTCGGCGCAATAGAGCCGGAAATCGAATTTCTCAGTGACGAAGGCGCGGCGGAACGCCGCCGCCTCGGGCGCGAACAATTTGGGGTCGTGCAGGAGATCGGGCAGGACCTGCGCGCATTTCGGGACGTCGGCGAAGGGCAGCACGAGGCCGAGCCGGGGATCGGAGGCGATCAGCTCGGCATGGCCGCCCGAATTGGCGAAGGCGGCGACGGGCAGGCCGACCGACAGCGCCTCCAGCGCCACCGACGGAAACGGGTCCTCGCGCGAGGTCAGCAGGAACAGGTCGGCGGCGTCGAAATAGGCGTCGATGTCGGGATTGAACGGCTCGAAATGCAGGGTTTTCAGGCCGCGCTGGGCGATGTCGAGCCTGAGCCAGGGTTCGATGTCGGGATGGATGTTCCCCAGCCACAGGAAATGCACGCGGTCGGTCAGCCGCGCCGTCTGGTCGGCGATGGCGATGAACAGATCGACGCCCTTGCGCAAGTCGGCGTGGCCGGCGTTAATCACCAGCTTGTCGTGCGGTCCCAGCCCGAGCCGGGCGCGCAGCGCGGCGCCGCCGCTGGCTTTGGGCAGATTGTACAAACCCTGCGGCCGGATCGCGGCCGGATGCGAAGCCGGGCCGAACGCCGTGTCGAGCCGGTCCTTGACGAAGGCGTTGGGATAGACCGCGGGCTGCGCGCAATCGAGGATCCGCCGGTAGGACGCCTCGTGGCCGCAGGACGACACCAGCGTCGGCAGTTCATGCACCAGCGAGCAGAAGGCGTAGCCGAGATCGCGCAACAGCGGCGCGGCGCCGCCGGAGACCACGGTGTTGGTCATGGCGTGGCGGAAACCGCGCTGGCGCAATTCGCGCAAATGCGCTTCGAGCGCGGCCCAGGGCTCGTCATGTTCGGCGCCGACGAAAGTGGGCGCCAGCGCGCGATAGCGTTCGACCATGGCGCCGCCGCCGATCAGCGCGAATTCGACCTCAAGCCCGAAGGCGCGGCGGCAGGCCTCGCCGATATGCAGCAGCAGGTGCTGCGCGCCGGAGGGAAAGCCGTCGTGGCCGATCAGCACGATGCGGCGCAGGCCGTCGCCGGAGAGCCGCTCCAGCGCCCGCGCCACCGCATTGATATAGGCGTGGCCGAAATGCACGTCGGGTTCGAGATAGGCGCCCTCGCACCATTCGTTCCAGGCGTTGATGAACACCAGCGACTCGCCGAAAAACCGCTGCGTGCGGGCGTGGGCCAGCAGCTCGGCCAGCCAGTCCTGGAAGGCGCGGGGCGAGGAGCCGGCGAAGGACATGCCCTTGCCCTGACGGCGCGCGTCATTGTCCCAGTTGGGAAAGGCGGTCTTGATCAGCGGGAAATCGTTGAACATCGCCTTGCGCGATTCCTCGACCACGCTGGCATAGTCGCGGATCGCGCCGGAGAAATGCGGATCGTAAATCTCGATCTGGTGATTGATGTTGGGAATATGGCCGCCGAGCTTGTGCGGTGGAAACTCGATGGCGCCGTCGAAGCCGAACGGGCGCGGATCGGCCGCGCCGAACGTCTGCGCCATGGTAATGACCGGATCGAGGCCGTGGCGCTGGAATTCGGCCTTCCAGGCCGCGAGGGTCGCCGCGGTGTCGGGCACGACGTCGGCGCGATAGAGGAAGAACAGCGGCCGTCCGTCCGCCGTGCGCATGTAGCGGGGGTCGCGCATGTGCCGGGCCAGATCGGCCACCAGCGCGGGCATGTCCTCGGCGCGATAATCCTGCCGCATCAGGATTTCGCTTTCCGAGCCGTCCCAGCGCCGGCTCCAGTTCTCGTTGGCCCACATCAGGCAGAACGGGAAATCGATGTCCTGATGCGCCAGCAAGGTTTCAAGCGGCTGCTCCAGCAGGCGCTTGCCGTTGAAATTGTAATAGTAGAAGCAGAAGCCGGACAGGCCGAACGCCCGCGCCAGCTCCACCTGCTTGCGGAGGATGTCCGGGCCTTCCAGCGTGTAGAAGCCGAGGTCGCGCGGGATGCGCGGCTGGACATGGCCGGCGTAGCGCGGCAGGCCGCGCGGCATGTTGCGCCATTCGGTGAAGCCGGCGCCCCACCATTCGTCGTTCTCGGGAATGGCGTGGAACTGCGGCAGGTAGAAGGCGACGATTTTCGGCGCGTCGGCGGGGCGGCGCGCCAACGGCTGTTTGTCCTCGAACAGCGGGCCGGGCGCGCAGTTGTCGGCGATCAGGTCGTGGAGGCTTTTCTCGCTGACGCCCGGCGCTGGCTCCCAGCCGAGATCCTGGCCGAGATCCATGAAATAATCGAAGGCGTTGAGCGTCCGCTGGCCCCCGAGATAGCGCCGCCGGACATAATCGACGCGAAACAGCGGCGAGCCGATGCGCCCCTCGAATTGGCCCCAGCCGTACCAGTGCGAGAACCCGTCGATGTCGGCGTCGCGGATGTCCGGATTGCCGTCGAGATAATAGGCTATGTCGAAGAAGCGGTTGGGATTGAAGATGTTCTTGTCACGGTGGCGAAGGTAATGCGCCAGCGCCGACTGCCGCGCGAAGTCGAGGCCATAGGTCTGCGCATACCAGCCCGGCTCGAACACGGCGCAAGGTTTTTCACCCGCCGCCTCGCCTGCTTCGACATAGGCGCGCAAGCCGCTGTCGCCGCCGGGATATTTGCGGCGCCGCCACGCCGGATCGAAATAGGGATTGGGTTTGAGGCCCGCCGCTTCGCCCTGCGTCAGATAATGCTGCAAAGCCTGCGCGGCGTCGGCGAAGGCCGCGCCCGATTGCAGGGCGTAAAAGGCGGGGTCGAACAGGCCCGCCGCGATAACGAAGCCCTCGAAGCCCAGCTCCGCGAGCCGCGCGCGTTCGATTTCCGGCGTGGCCGCCGGCGCGTCCTGGCCGAACAGCGCCTCGGCGGCGGTGAGCGAGAGCAGCGGCGCGGCGTCGGCGCCGTTCAGGCGCCGGTAGAGATCGGCCAGCTTGAACGCCTGCAGATCGCGCACCGTCGAGAATCGGGGCAGGGTTTTGCCGGTCTCGGGGATGACGATGTCGAATTCGTTGACGCCATCGCGTTCGAGACAGGCGCGGACCAGCGCGGCGTCGAAATCGCCCCAGTCGATGCAAAAGCCGCAGCGCGGCGCGCGGCCGGCGAATTCGGTCAGATCTTCGCGCAGGAAGCGCGTCCGCGCCCGCGCGAGGGTTCGCCCGTGTGCGACCGCCTCCACCGCGAAGCTGCGATCGACGTCGCGGCTGTCCATCACCCAGCCGATCAGGCCGAAATGATCGTCGATTTCATGCCAGGCGCCCGCGATGGGAGAAACCGAGTCGAACCATCGCGGCAGGATGTCGTCGGCGGAACTCATGCGTCTTCACCTATGGGGCACGTAGGGGAAACCCCATTCGATTAGCTTGAGCGCCGCGCCAAAGCCAGATGATTTTTTTGCATGAGCGCACAACGAAGCCGCCCGGGCTGGGCGCCGACTTGGCGTCTCAGCTCCCGGCGTAGCTCTTTTCTTCGATATATTTCGAGCCGAGCAGAAGATTGATGTCTTTTTTGACCCGCGCGCGCTCGTCATTGGTGACATAGACAGACCGCGCCAGCGCGATGAATTTGGCGCCGAAGTCCCCGTCGCGCTCGCACAGGCGGATGTCGTCCTCGATTTCCCACAACCTCTCGTTGATGGATTGCAGCCGGTCGATTTTCGCGGCGGCGTCGGCCGACAGATGGGGGAAGGCGCCGGAGAAGATGGCGTCGAGCGCCGCCAGTTCCGCTAAAACATTGACCCGTTTGGCTGAATCCTCGATGCGGGCGCGCTTGATCCGCAAAATGGTGATCTTGTCGGCGATTTCCCCTACGGAAACCGGGACGGTCAGTTCGCCCGAGAAAGCGTTGGCCATTGAATTTACTCTCAAATCAGCGATAAGCAGTGCTGCGCCACGCGCCGTCCTGCAACCGGGGCTTGCACAAACGTCATTCATGTCCGGTTTGCGCCGAGGCGTCAATGCTGCAACTGCGAGCTATATCTTGACTTGGCGGAGACCGGCGTGGGATTGATTGCCTGTCCATACGTCAACCGTTCGAGGAACCGCATGAAGATCGCTGTCGCGGGCATGGGCTATGTCGGGTTGTCGAACGCCGTCTTGTTGGCGCAGAACCATACGGTCGTCGTTCGCGACGTTTCCGCGGTGAAAGTCGAATTGTTGAAGCGGCGCGAGGCGCCGTTCATCGACGTCGAACTGCAGCAATGGCTCAGGGAGCGCAAACTCGACCTGTCCGCCACGCTCGACGCCGGGGAGGCGTTTGTCGGCGCCGATTACGTCATTGTCGCCACGCCGACCGACTACGACCCCGCCACCAATTATTTCGACACCTCCACCGTCGAATCGACGATCAGGGAGGTGCTGGCCCTCAATCCCGCCGCGGTCATCGTCGTCAAGTCGACCATTCCCGTCGGCTTCATCCGCCGCATGCGCGCCGAGTTCGGCGCCGACAACATCATTTTCTCGCCGGAATTCCTCCGCGAAGGGCGCGCGCTCTACGACAACCTGCATCCCTCGCGCATCGTGGTCGGCGAGCGGTCGGAGCGGGCCAAGGCCTTCGCCGGTCTGCTGCAGGAGGGGGCGGAAAAGCGCGACATTTCGATCATCCTGACCGATCCCGACGAGGCCGAGGCGATCAAGCTGTTCGCCAACACCTATCTCGCCATGCGCGTGTCCTATTTCAACGAACTCGACAGCTACGCGATGACGCACGGGCTGAACACGCGCCAGATCATCGACGGCGTCAGCCTCGATCCGCGCATCGGCGGCCATTACAACAATCCGTCGTTCGGCTATGGCGGCTATTGCCTGCCCAAGGACACCAAGCAATTGTTGGCCAATTACCGCGAGGTGCCGCAGACGCTGATCCGCGCCATCGTCGAATCCAACACGATGCGCAAGGATTTCATCGCGGAGGACATCGTCCGCCGCAACCCGAAGGTGGTCGGCGTCTATCGCCTGATCATGAAGGCGGGCTCGGATAATTTCCGCAGCTCCAGCATTCAGGGCATCATGAAGCGCGTCAAGGGCAAGGGCATCGAAGTGGTGATCTACGAGCCCATGCTGAAAGAGGACGAGTTCTTCCGCTCGCGCGTCATCCGCGATCTCGACACGTTCAAGCGCGAGGCCGACCTGATCCTGTGCAACCGCCGCAGCCCCGTGCTGGCCGACGTCGCCGACAAGGTTTACACGCGCGATCTGTTCGAGTCCGACTGAGCCGGTCGTTCGCCGGCGGGCTTTTTCACACGCCGCCGCAGGGCGGGCCAAATTCATCCATTTGTTTGCGCTTCCTCAATAGCCGAGGCGAGGTCCAAGTTAGGTTCCTCGTCGCAAAGGCGCGGTTGTTCCGCGCCGCTCAGGCTTCTGGAGGGCGCGGGCGATGGGTCGCGAAACGATACTGATTTCCCTTTTGGCTTCGACCATGTTGACGACGGCCGCGCTGGCCGCCAGCCGCGAGGACAACAGGGCCGAGCCGGTGGTCGGCGAGGAACAGGCTGTTCTTACCGACGCGCCGAACGCGCCGCCGGCGATCACCCGCAAGACCGCGACCAAAGTGGTCGTTCATCTCGAAGTCAAGGAAGTGGAAGGCCGGCTCGCCGACGGCGTGCGCTACACATTCTGGACCTTCGGCGGTCATGTGCCCGGAAAATTCATCCGCGTGCGCGAGGGCGATCTGGTCGAGATGCATCTCGACAACCATCCCGACAACAAGATGCCGCACAACATCGACCTGCACGCCGTCAACGGCCAGGGCGGCGGCGCGGCGGCCTCGCTCACCGCGCCGGGCCATAGCTCGGTGTTCTCGTTCAAGGCCACCAATCCCGGCCTGTTCGTTTACCATTGCGCCACCGCGCCGGTCGCCATGCATGTCGCCAACGGCATGTACGGCCTGATCCTGGTCGAGCCGAAGGAGGGCCTGCCTCACGCCGACAGGGAATATTACGTGATGCAGGGCGACTTCTACACCAAGGGCGCCAATGGCGAGCAGGGCCTGCAGCCGTTCAGCATGGAAAAGGCGATCCAGGAAAAGCCTGACTATGTGGTGTTCAACGGCTCGGTCGGCGCGATGACCGGCGACAAGGCGATCACCGGCAATGTCGGCGAGACCGTGCGCCTGTTCATCGGCGACGGCGGCCCGAACCTGACCTCCTCCTTTCATGTCATCGGCCAGATTTTCGACAGCGTCTACGCCGAAGGCAACATGAGCACGCCGACCAAGAACGTGCAGACCACCATGGTGCCGGCCGGCGGCTCGGCCATCGCCGATTTCAAGCTCACCGTGCCCGGAACCTTCATCCTGGTCGACCATTCGCTGACCCGCGCCTTCAACAAGGGCGCCCTCGGCATGTTCAAGTCGGTCGGCCCCGAGGACAAGCTGGTCTATTCCGGCAAGACGGAAGATCAGGTCTATCTGCCCGAAGGCGCGGGCGTCCGCGTCGCCGACGCCCCGGCCGCCGTCGCGCCGGTGGCGCAGAACAAGGCCGAGCGCATCAAGGCGGGCGAGGCGGTGTTCGCCAACAATTGCTCCGCCTGCCACCAGCCCAACGGCGCCGGCGTGCCGGACGCCTTCCCGCCGCTGGCCAAGTCCGACTATCTCAAGAACGACAAGGCCAAGATCGTCCAGACGGTGACGGGCGGCCTGTCGGGCAAGCTCAAGGTCAACGGCAAGGCGTTCGACGGCGTGATGCCGGCCTGGGATCTGCCCGACGAGGACATCGCCAACGTGCTGACCTATGTCTACAACAGCTGGGGCAATGGCGGCGGCGAAGTCACCCCCGCCGACGTCAAGGCGCATCGCGCCGTCAGGAAAGCGGCGGCGGAGTGACGGCGATGGCGCGGCGCGCGGCGATTCTGGCGACTTTCCTGGCGGTTTTCCCGTCGGCCCTCGCTCCCGCCTGCGCCGCGCCGGCCGGCATGGCGCCGGTGCCGGCCGGCGCCTTCACCCCCTTTTTCAAGATGATTCCGGCCAAGGGCCAGCGCGGCGCGGAGCCGCGCCCGATCGCGCTCAAGGCGTTCCGGCTCGACCGCTTCCCGGTGACGTCGGCGCAATTCGCCGCCTTCCTGGCGACAAACCCGCAATGGCGGCGCGAGGCCGCCCCGCGCCTGTTCGTCGATCCCAATTATCTCAGGCGCTGGCGCGAGGGCGCGCCCGCGGCGGGGGAAGCGCTGGCGCCCGTGACCAATGTGTCGTGGTTCGCCGCGCAGGCTTTTTGCGAGGCGCGGGGCGGGCGGTTGCCCACCACCGACGAATGGGAATATGCGCTGGCCGACGCGGGGCGCGGCCGGGACCAGGTGACGCGGATCTCGCTCGACTGGTTCGCCCGTCCGAACGGCGCGCGCCTCGGCGAGGTCGGGCAGGGGGCCGCCAACGGCTACGGACTCTCCGACATGGTGGGCCTGGTCTGGGAATGGACGGAGGATTTCTCCGCCACCGGTTCGGGCGCGGAGCAGCGCAACACGTCGAGCAAGGACGATGCGGCGTTCTGCGGCGGCGGCGCGGCGGGCGTGCGCGACCCCGCCGATTACCCCGCCCTCATGCGCTACGCGCTGCGCGCCAGCCTGAAGGCCCGTTACACGCAAGACAATCTCGGTTTTCGCTGCGCTGGAGACGAATGATGCTGCGCGCTTTGTTGGTGGCCTGGGCGATCTCGTTCGCCCTGTCCTTCCCTGTGATGGCCCATGATCATGCCGCGATGGCGCAGGCGGCGCCGAGCGGCGCCTCGCTGTTCAACCTGCCGTCGCATTGGACCGACCAGAACGGTCACGCGCTGACGCTGCGCGATCTGGCTGGCAAGAAAAGTGTGGTGGCGATGGGCTATACCTCCTGCCCCGACATCTGCCCGCTGATCGTCGCCAATATGGCCGCCATCGAAAAGGCGGCGCAGGGCCGGGGCCTGCGCTTCGTCTTCGTCACGCTCGATCCCAAGGGCGACACGCCCGAAAAGCTCAAAGCCTATGCCGAGGCGCATGGCCTCGATCCCGCCGACTGGACCCTGCTGGCCGGAAACGACAAGGCCGTGCGCGATCTCGCGGCGGTTCTCGGCGTGCGTTATCGGGCCAACGGGGAGGGCGGCTTCGACCATTCCGCCCTGCTGACGCTGCTGAATGAAAACGGCGAGGTCGTTTACCAAAAACCCGACATGCAGGTCGATCCCGCCGATTTCGTCGCGCATGTGCCGCATTAGTCGCGCCATGCCGTTGAACCCCTGAGGCCGGGGGCGCGCCCCCGACCAAGATTTGCCAATGCTTGGGAATGAAATCCGTTGCGCGAACGCCTGAGATTGTTTCGGCCTCAGGCCCTTGTTGCGCCGCCCGCAGGTCCGGCTTCGCCATGAGGCGGGGCGTCGAGAGCGGCAGGCGACGCCCTTGTCGGTCTTGCCGCCCGCTCGCCGAACAGCAGATAGAGCGCGGGCAGCGCCAGCAGGGTCAGCAAGGTCGCGCTGATCAGTCCGCCGATCACCACGATGGCCAGCGGCTTCTGCACTTCCGCCCCCGCGCCCGTCGCCAGCGCCATGGGCGCGAAACCCAGCGCCGCGACCAGCGCGGTCATCGCCACGGGCCGCAACCGCGTGAGCGCGCCCTGGCGGAGGGCCTCGGGCAGGGGCAAGCCTTCCGCCTGCAACTGCTTCACATAGGTGAGCAGCACGAGGCCGTTGAGCACGGCGATGCCGGACAGGGCGATGAAGCCGACCGCCGCCGAGACCGAGAATGGCAGGCCCGCGCTCCACAGCGCCGCGATCCCGCCGGTCAGCGCGAGCGGCACGGCGCTGAACACCAGCAGCGCGTCGCGCATCCGTCCCAAAGCCGCGAACAGCAGGAACAGGATCATGGCGAAACAGGCGGGCACGACCACCATCAGCCGCGCCTTGGCGGCGGCCAGGTTTTCGAACTGCCCGCCCCATTGCAGCCAGTAGCCCGGCGGGACCGTCACCTCGGCCTGCGTGCGCTGCTGGATTTCGCCGACGACGGACGCCACGTCGCGGCCGCGCACATTGGCGGTGACGACCACGCGGCGCTTGCCGTTCTCGCGCGAGATCTGGTTTGGCCCGTCGCGCTCGTCGAACCGGGCGATCTCCTTCATCAGCACCACAGGCGCCTTCGCTCCGGCGCCGGGCAACGGCACGGGCAGGTTTTTCAGCGCCTCGATGTCCGAGCGCAGGTTTTCGCCGAGCCGGATGGTGAGCGCAAACCGCCGGTCGCCCTCAAAGACATAACCGGCTTCGCGGCCGCCGACGGCGGCGCCGATCACATCCTGCACCGCCGAAACGCTGAGGCCGAACCGCGCCGCCGCCTCCTTGTCGATCGAGATTTCCAGGAACGGCAGCCCGTTGATCTGCTCGACCTTCACATCCTCCGCGCCCTTGGTCGCGCGCACGACGCCCGCGATCTGATTGGCGACGCGCAACATCGGTTCGAACTCGTCGCCAAACACTTTGATCGCGACGTCGCCGCGCACGCCGGCCAGCAGTTCGTTGAAGCGCATCTGGATCGGCTGCGAGAACTCGGTGACGTTGCCCGGCAGCGCCGCCACAGCCTCCGAGATCCGGCCTTGCAGCGCCGCCTTGCTTTCATGCGGATCGGGCCATTCTTCTTGAGGTTTCAAGATGATGAACGTATCCGAACTGTTGACGGGCATGGGGTCGGAGGCGACCTCCGCCGTGCCGGTCTTGGAAAAGACCAGCTTGACCTCCGGGAATTCGGCGATGGTCTTTTCCACCTGCGCCTGCATGGCCTGCGATTGCTTCAGCGACGCGCTGGGGATGCGCAGCGCGTTCATCGCAATGTTCTTCTCATCGAGCGTCGGGGCGAATTCCTGGCCGAGACGACCGAACAGCAGCAGCGCCAGCAGGAACAGGAAAGCCGAGCCCGCCGCCATGCGGATCGGCGCCTTCATGGCGAAGGCGAGCGTCGGCGCGTAGAGCCGCCGCATCGCGCGGACGATCCAATTATCCTCCTCGGTCTCAGGCGCGGGAATGGCGATGGCGATCAGCGCCGGAACCAGCGTCAGCGACAGCACGAAGGCCGCGACCAGCGCCATGATGAC
Source organism: Rhodoblastus acidophilus (assembly GCF_900187365.1). Lineage (GTDB taxonomy): Bacteria > Pseudomonadota > Alphaproteobacteria > Rhizobiales > Beijerinckiaceae > Rhodoblastus > Rhodoblastus acidophilus. The sequence goes on along the minus strand of NZ_FYDG01000001.1, from coordinate 37,536 downwards.
GGTCAGCGCCATCGGCTGGAACATTTTTCCTTCCACACCCGTAAAACTGAGCAGCGGCACATAGACCAGCATGATGATCGCCTGGCCGAACAGCGACGGGCGGATCATCTCCTGCGCCGCGCCGATCACCACGCTCATGCGCTCAGGCTGACGCAGGGCGCGGCCCAAAGCGTGGCGGCGTTCCGCCAGCCGGCGCAAGGCGTTCTCGGTGACGATCACCGCGCCGTCGACGATCAGGCCGAAGTCCAGCGCGCCAAGGCTCATCAGATTGGCGCTGACCTTGGTCTCGACCATGCCCGCAAAAGTCATCAGCATGGCGAAGGGGATCACCAGCGCGCTGATCAAGGCGGCGCGTAAATTGCCGAGCAGCAGGAACAGCACGGCGATCACCAGCAGCGCGCCCTCGGCGAGGTTTTTGGCCACCGTCCGCACCGTCGCATCCACGAGCTGCATGCGGTTGAGCACGGGCGTCAGCGCGATGTCCGGCGGCATGTTGCGCGCGATCTCGCCGATTTTGGCGTCCACAGTGGCGGCGACCGTGCGGCTGTTGCCGCCGATCAGCATCAGCGCGGAGCCGACCACGACTTCTTCGCCATTGGCGCTGGCGCTGCCGGTGCGCAGATCGGCGCCCACCGACACATTGGCGACATCCTTGACGCGAACGGGAACGCCGCCGCGCGAGGCGATGACGACATTTTCAATGTCGGACACAGTTTCCAGCCGCCCGATCGCGCGCACGACATAGGCCTCGCCGTTGCGTTCGATATAACCGGCGCCGCGGCTGGAATTATTGGTTTCGAGCGCGGCGGCGAGATCGGCGAAGGACACGCCGGCGGCGATCAGCTTGTTCGGCTCGGGCTGCACCTGGTAGAGTTTTTCCTGGCCGCCGATGGAATCGACGCCCGCTATGCCCGGAACCATCTTGACCTGCGGGCGCACGATCCAGTTCTGCACCGTGCGCAGATAGGCCGCCTGTTCAATGTCCGTGCGCAGGCTTTGGCCTTCCGGCGTCAGATAGGCGCCGTCCGCTTGCCAGCCGGCCGGCGGATTGGATTCGATCTTCTCAGGCTTGGGCTTGTAGGACAGCGTCCACATGTAGATTTCGCCAAGGCCGGTCGAAATCGGCCCCATGCGCGGCTCGACGCCGCCGGGCAGCGCCGCCTTGGCCTCCCGCAGCCTTTCGTTGACCTGCTGGCGCGCGAAATAGATGTCGGTCTTTTCCGAAAAGACCGCCGTCACCTGCGAGAACCCGTTGCGCGACAGCGAACGGGTGTAGTCGAGGCCGGTCGCCCCCGCGAGCGCGGTCTCAATCTGGAGCGTGACTTGTTTCTCTATGTCCTGCGGCGAAAGCCAGGGGGCGACCGTGTTGATCTGCACCTGGTTGTTGGTGACGTCGGGGACCGCGTCGATGGGCAGCTTTTGCAAGGCGAACGCGCCAAAAGCCGCCGCCATCAGGCTGAGGAAGACGACGACCCAGCGTTGATGGACCGAAAATTCGAGGATGCGCGAGATCATGGCCGCCTCAATCGTCGTGCGCGGCCTCGGCCTTGCCGAGTTCCGCCTTGAGAATGAAGGAGTTTTCTGAGGCGATGGTCTCGCCCGCCGTCAGCCCCTCGGTGATTTCGACAAATTGCGCGTCGGAGCGCCCAAGCCCGACGGCGCGCGCGACAAAACCCTTGTCGTTGCGCACGAACAGGCTGGTCTTGCCCTCGATGGTCTGGAGCGCGGTTTTCGGCGCCCGCAGCGCCACCGGCGTTTCCCGCACGGCGATGGCCGCGGTGACGAAGCCTCCGGGACGCAGCGCCAGGCCGGGATTGTCGACGGCGGCCAGAACCCGCGCCGCGCGTGTTTCCGGGTTGAGCACCGGCCCGATGAAGATGATTTGGCCGGACAGCGTTTCCTCATTGGGCGCGCGCAAGGAAACCTTCTGTCCCTCGCGGATGGCGTTCAGCTCGCTGGCGGGAATGGCGAGGTCGATCCAGACGCGGCTGAGATCGGCGATGGCGTAGAGTTCCGACGGGTCGTTGTTGCCGCCGACGGACGCGCCGACATCCACCTTGCGCTCGATCACGCGTCCGGCGATCGGCGCGCGCACGGGATAAAGTCCGAGATTGGCCGAAGCGTCGTCGGCGCGCAGGGCGTCGATTTCGCCGTCGCTGACGCCGAGCGACCGCAGTTTTTGCCGGGCCAGATTGAGTCGCAATTGCGCCGTGGCCGCCGTCGTCTTCGCCTGAAGATAGACCTGTTCGGCGCTGATGCGCTTGGCCCAGAGTTTTTCTGCGCGCTCGAACAAGGTCTTCTGCAAATCGCAATTGACCAGAGCCGCCTGCCATTCGCTCTTGGCGTCGGCGACTTCGCGGCTGTCGAGCATGGCGACGACTTCATCTTTGGCGACAGTCTCGCCGAGCCGCTTGCGCAATTCCGCCACCGAGCCGATCACCCGCGCCGGCACGCGGGCGATGCGGTCCTGATCGGCGATGACGACGCCAGGGGCGGACAGTTGCTCCGCTATGACGCCGGGTTCGACCCGCGTCACGGCGACGCCGGCCTTGTCGATCTGCTCCGCCGCCAGGGGGACTTCGCCATGGGCGGGAGGGGCTTCGCGCGCCTCGACGGCCTCCGCCGATTTGGCGAGCGTGAGGGCGGGCGACAAGCATAGGGCCAGCGCCAGCAGGGCGGGCCTCAGGGAAAAACGGGACATGGATCGCGTCCAATCGCTCAGGCGTCGCGGCGAACGCGCGCCATCGGATAGAGGGGAGCAGGGCGCAGGATGTCGCCCCGAGCGTGTGGCGGGGGTCGCGAAGGCTTCAGTGAAAGGTGGACGCGCCGTCGCCGCGGTTCAGGCACTGGTCGTATTTGATGCGGCAATGGGCAAGCTCATGCAGCACTTCAGACGACGGGCCGAATTGCTGCGAACAGGCCCATTTGTTTCTCTCGCAGCTTTGGACATGGTCGGCGCGGGTGAGACGGCCGGATGCGTCCGGGAGAAAACTCTCGTCGGCCCGCGCCTGCGAGGCGACGGAGAAAGTCAGAATGGCGAACAGGGCCAGGGAAGATCGGCTCATGATCATGAACTCCAACGCCGCGCGATGCGCATTGGTGCGCAGCGACGTTCGCGCCGAAGGCGCTTGAGGGGGACTGGACGTTTGGGAAATGCGGCGCGTGACGCCGCGCGCAGGTTCAGGCCGTGAGCCGAGGCGGCCGGAACAGCGATTTCGGGCGCAGCCCCGAGGGAACATCCGGTTGTGGCGCGACCAGCGATTCCGCGAGGATCAACGCCGGAGGCGCCAAAGCCTCGGCTTGACGCCAAAGCCCCGTCGAGCAGCAGCCACAGCCGGAAAAACAACCGCAAACGTACTTTTTGACCACGCTATCCGCCTGCGACGCCGAAGGCTGGAAGAACTCGAGCGGGCCGGAGACAGAACCTGCCGCATCGGGCGTCGCGGCGTCTGTCCAGGCGAGGGCCTGGGCGGGTTGGCCGACATCGTGATGCGCCTCGCCGAAAATATGCCCAAGCGCCGCCAGCGCGACCATAACGGTCGCGAGCGCAACACGAGCGAATCGGAACAGCGAGGCGCGGGTCATAGGACCATCTTGCATTCAAACCTGAATCAAAGCTTATCAAGCGTGAATGAGCCGGAATGTGGGCAAGCGTATAGAACCGCATAAGGGAGGCGGCGTCCTCACGTGTGATCGCCGTTAACGCGCAACAGCCGCAAAGCGTTCGCCGTCACAATCACCGTCGCGCCCGTGTCCGCGAGAATGGCGGGCCATAGGCCGGTCAAGCCGACGAGGGTGGTGACGAGGAACGCGGCCTTCAGGCCGAGCGCAATCGTGACATTCTGCCTGATGTTGCGTAGGGTTCGCCGCGACAGCGCGATCAGGGCCGCCACATCGCCGACCCGGCCGTGCAGAATGGCGGCGTCCGCGGCTTCCAGCGCAACGTCAGCGCCGCCGCCCATGGCGACGCCCACGTCGGCGGCGGCGAGCGCCGGCGCGTCGTTGACGCCATCCCCAATTTTGGCGACCACCAAGCCCTGCTTTTGCAGATCGCGCACAATGCGTTGCTTATCCTCCGGCATCAGTTCGGCGTGCGTTTCGACGTCGAGGCTCGCGCCCACCGCCTCAGCCGTGCGGCGATTGTCGCCCGTCAGCATCGCCACCCGGACTCCCGCGCGCTTCAGCGCGGCGACGCCGGCGGCGGCGTCCGCGCGCGGCTCGTCGCGCAGCGCAAGGACGCCGGCGGCGGCGGCGCCCACCACGAGAACCGAAACGGTTTTGCCCTCCGCGTTCAAAACGGCGATGCGCGCCGCTTGCTCCTGCGTCAGCACGGCCCGTTCCCCCGCCGCGCGCGCCGAGCCAAGAAACACGTTTTGGCCGTCGACGGTCGCCGAGACTCCCTTGCCGCTCAATCCCGCCGCAGCGATGGCGGCCGGCGCGCGCAAGCCTCGCGCCTGGGCTTCAGCCAGCACGGCGCCCGCCAAAGGATGGTTCGAGGTCGCCTCCACCGCCGCCGCCAGCGCCAAAACCTCGTTTTCGTCGCGGTCGAAGCCGATCACGTCCGTGACTTTTGGCTTGCCCTCGGTGAGCGTGCCGGTCTTGTCGAAACACGCCATGTTGACGCGTCCGAGCGTTTCGAGCACGGCGCCGCCCTTGAGCAGGAGGCCTCGCCGCGCGCCCGCCGCAAGGCTGGCGGCGATGGCGGCCGGCGTGGAAATCACCAGCGCGCAGGGGCAGCCGATCAGCAGCACGGCCAAAGCCTTGTAGATCCACTCCTGCCAGGACGCGCCCGCGACCAGCGGCGGAACCACGGCGACGAGCGCGGCGACGCCGACCACCGCCGGGGTGTAGATGCGCGCAAAACGCTCGATGAAACGCTCGGTCGGCGCCTTGGATTCCTGGGCCTCCTCCACGAGCTTCACCACCCGCGCGATGGTGTTGTCGGCGGCGGCGGCGGTCACCTCGACGCGCAAGACGCCCTCGCCGTTGAGCGATCCGGCGAAAACCCTGGCGCCCGCCATTTTGTGCACGGGCAGGCTTTCGCCGGTCACCGGCGCTTGGTTGATGCGGCTGTCGCCGGAGAGGATCACGCCATCGGCGGAGATGCGATCTCCGGGACGCGCCACAATGACATCGCCGGGGCGCAGGCTCGCGGAAGCGACTTCGGTCAGGACGCCGCCGCGTTCGCGTTGCGCCGTCGCCGGCGTGAGCGCGGCCAGCGATTGGATGCTGGCGCGCGCCCGGCGCGCCGCCAGCCCCTCCAGCATTTCGCCGACGAGGAACAGGAAGACGACGGCGGCGGCTTCTTCACGCGCGTCGATGACGAAGGCGCCGATCGCGGCGACAGTCATCAGCATTTCGATGGAAAACGGCGTTCCCTGGCGCGCGGCCACAAAAGCGCGCTGCGCGATGGGCGCGAGCCCAACCAGCAGCGCGGCCAGGAACGCGTAGGGCGCGGCGCCGGGCGCGGCCTTGCCAAGAGCATAGGCCGCAATCAGCGCCAGACCGCAGGAGAGAGTCAGGACGCCCTTGCGCGAAAGTCGAAAGGGCGACGATTTCGCCGGACCGGCTTCAGGATTGGCGGAAACGCGCCCGTCGTCATGATCGTGGCCGTGTCCATGGCCGCAGCATTGGCTGTGGTCGTGATCCTCAAGATTTGGCTTTGGAGAGTCTTGCGCCAGACGCTCAAGGCCATAGCCGAGCGCAGTGACGCGCTTTTCCAGCATTGCGAGATCGCTCTCGGCCGAATGGTGGATCACCATGGTCCCGGACGCGACCGAAACGGCGACCTCCGTCACGCCGGGGGAGCGCCGCACCGCCGTTGCGATCTTGGCGGCGCAGCCCCCGCAATCCATGCCCTCGACTCGGTAGCGGCTTTGCGTAAGCGATTGCTCCATAGGCTGATTCCCCGGGCCTCTTGTCTTCGGAGCAGGGAAGCTACATCCTCTAGTCGCTAGAGGAGCAAGCGCCATCATGAAAAAACATGCGGCCATTGGCGAAGCGGCCCGGATCACCGGCGTGAAGGCGCCGACGATCCGCTATTACGAACAGATCGGCCTGCTCCCGCCGCCGCCGCGAACCGACGCCAACCGCCGCCATTATTCCACAAACGACCTCCGGCGCCTCTCGTTCATCCGGCACGCGCGGGAACTCGGCTTCGAGGTCGAGGCGATCCGCACCCTGCTGACGCTTCAGGATGCGCCCGACCAGCCCTGCAAGGAGGCCGACGCCATCGCCCGCGCGCGCCTCGCCGAAGTCGAACACCGCATCGCGCGTCTCACCGCGCTCAAGGTCGAACTCTCCCATATGATCGCCTGCGACGGGCATGGCGGCATTCGCCAATGTCGCGTGATCGAGTCGCTGGCGGATGAGAGCCACGATCATGGCCGGCTCGACTAGCGACCGGGCGGCGCAGCGCGTAAAAAGGTGCGACAAAGCAGCCCAGGCGCCCGGCGGCGCGGCTCTAGCCTTCATTTGGCCATATCGACGCCCTAGCCCTGCCTGCGTCAGCGTCGCCACCGGCTTCTCCGGCGCGCTGACCCGGCACGGAGGGCGCGTTGGCCAGATTTCGTTCATTTTTCAGGATTTTTCCTGTCGTCGCGCTCGCCGCCGCGCTGCTGGCGCTGATCGCCTCCGGGGCCGCCGCCGAAACCGGCGAGGCGCCCGCGCCGAAGCCGCCGTTGGTTCCCCACGCGCTCGCCGGCTACAAGATGAGCCCCACCGTCAACGATTGCCTGACCTGCCATGGACCGGCCACTGCCGCCAAGGCGGCGACGAAAGCGGCGTCCGACGCGCATTTCGTCCACCGCGACGGCGCCCGCATCGACAAGCTGCTGGCCACGCGCGTCTATTGCAACCAGTGCCATCTGCCGGCGCCGGACGCCAAGCCCCTCGCTGCGACCGGAGACCGGCCATGATCGATAGCAAAACCCCCGACGCGGGCGGAACGCCGAGTGGAAAAATCGCGCGGCTGTGGCGCTGGTTCTGGTCGCCGACGGCGCGCTGGTCGCTGGGCGCCATCGCCATCACCTGTTTCGGCGCCGGCGTGATTTTCTGGGGCGGCTTCAACACCGCGCTCGATCTCGCCGACCGGCAGGAATTCTGCATTTCCTGCCACGAAATGCGCGACAATGTTTATCAGGAATTGCGCGGCACGATCCATGACAGCAACCGCACCGGCGTGCGCGCCGGCTGCGCCGATTGCCATGTGCCGCATGAATGGATTTGGAAGGTCCAGCGCAAGATCCAGGCGACGCTCCACGAGCTGCCGGGCAAAGTGCTCGGCACGATCGACACGCCGGAGAAATTCGCCGCCAAGCGGCTCGAACTCGCCACCAACGAATGGCGCCGGCTGAAGACCACCGACAGCCGCGAATGCCGCAACTGCCACAACTTCAAGCATATGGATTATTCGGTGCAGGCGAAGGCCGCCGCCGAGACGCATCAGGCCGCGTTCGCCGCCGGCAAGACCTGCATCGACTGCCACAAGGGCATCGCGCATCAATTGCCCGATCACGCGCAGGAGGCGGGGCAGGTTCTCGACGACGAACTCGCCGGCAAGGGCGAGGGAATCGCCGCTTATCTCAAGGCGCTGAAGGAAAAGGAACAGCCGGCCAAATGACGGCGCGGCGCGGCCGGCGACGGCCGCGTCATTCCGCCTCGATTCCGTTGGCGATGGCCTGCAGGCCGGCGGAATCGCGCACCACCAGGCTCTGGCGGCCGCAGTCCACCAGGCCGAACGCCTCCCAGGCGCTCAGGGTGCGGCTGACCGTGTGCAGGGTCGAAGCGGTCATTTCCGCGAGATCCTGGCGCGACAGCGGGAAGTCGATCCTGGTGCCCTCGCTGGATTTGCGTCCGGCCTGCTGCGCCAGTTGCAGCACCGCTCCGGCGATGCGCTGCTCCACCTTCTGCGTCGAAAGATCGAGAATGCGCTGCTGCGAATCCTGCAGCCGCGCCCCGAGCGCCCGCATCGTGTTGACCGCCAGTGCGGGATAGCGCGAGATCATCCCGACCCAGGCGGAATTGGGCCAGACCAGCGCCAGCGAATCCACCGCCGCCGTGGCGGTGCCGGGATAGGTCGGGCTTTGGATGGCCATGGCCACCCCGAACATGTCGTCGGGATTGACGAATCGCACCACCATTTGTTGCCCATGCGCGTTGAGCCGGTTGACCTTCAATCGTCCGTGCAGCAGCAGGAAAAATTTTTCCGCCGGCTCGCCCTGCCGGAAGGCGACGTCGCCCTTGGGGATGCGAAACGGCTGCGCGTGGCCCAGAATGTCGTCGAGAGCCGCCGCGTCCAGTCCCTCGAAGGACGGCGCTTCGGCGATCAGCGAGCGGTCGAGATGGTGCATCTGTCCTCCCGTTTGTCGACGCGCAAATTCGTCGTTTTCTCGAGGGTTTATCAGAGGATACCCGTTCCACCAAGGGAGCAGAGGCCATGACCGCGCGCCACTCGGAATCCACACGTCGTTCTTTCGCCGGGCCTGCCCTGTTCAGCATGGGGTTCCGCCCGTTTTTCCTGGCGGGGGCGCTGTGGGCCGTCGTGGCGGTGCTGGTCTGGCTGCCGCAATTTTTCGGCGAACTCACGCTGACCACCGCCTTTCATCCGCTCGACTGGCACGCCCATGAAACCCTGTTCGGCTATGGCGGCGCCGTCGTCACCGGCTTTTTGCTGACCGCCGTGCCCAACTGGACCGGACGGCTGCCGATTCAGGGCAGGGGGCTGGCGGGTCTGGTCCTGCTCTGGCTGGCCGGGCGCGCCGCCGTGCTGCTGTCGGCGAAGATCGGCTGGGCGGCGCCGGCGCTGGTCGATTGCGCCTTCCTGCTCACGGTCTGCGGCGTGATCGCCCGCGAAATCGTCGCCGGCGAGAATACCCGCAATTTGAAGGTGCTGATCTTCGTCGGCCTGATCGCGTGCGCCAATATCGCCTTCCACATCGAGGCTCATGTCGACGGCGACGCCGCGCACGCCCGCCGCTTCGGGCTGGCCGCGCTGGTTGCGCTGGTGATGCTGATCGGCGGTCGCGTCATCCCGAGCTTTACCCACACCTTTTTGGCGCGGCGCGGGCCGGGACGGCTGCCGCAGACTTTCGACCGCTTCGACGCGGTCTGCCTCGCCGTATCCGTTCCGGCGCTGGTCGGCTGGGGGTGTCTGCCCGACAACGCGACCGTCGGCGCGGCGCTGATCGCCGCTGGTTTGCTCAATTCCGCGCGGCTGGCGCGCTGGGCGGGCGAGCGCGCCGCTGGCGAACCGCTGGTCGCCATCCTGCATCTCGCCTATCTGTTCGTGCCGCTGGGCTTTCTCCTGAACGGCGTCGCCGCCGCGACCGGCGCGCTGCCGATCAGCGCCGGCGTGCACGCCTGGGGCGTGGGGGCGATCGGCGCGATGACGCTGGCGGTGATGACGCGCGCCAGTCTCGGCCACACCGGCCAGCGCCTGAGCGCGGGCCGAGCCACCCAGGCGATTTACGCGGCCGTGCTGCTGGCGGCGCTGGCGCGGATCGCCGCCGCCCTGGCGCCTGATCGCGCCTTCGCGCTGCTGCATGTCGCGGCCCTGTGCTGGCTGGCCGCCTTCGGGGGATTTATCCTGGCTTACGCCGGCGCCTTGCTGCGCCCCCGGTCGTGAGGAGGGCGGGAGACCGCGCCGATCAGGCGCTGTCCCAGTCGCGCAGCAGGCAATGCTTGGCGTAGTCGAGCGAGCCGACGAGATCGCGATGGCCGCCAGACCAGGCGAGCACCGTGGTTCCGTCCGCCTCGACGCCGACGAGCGCCGCCTGGCGCAAACGGCCCGCCTTGGCGTTCTCAAGCCACCGGGTGAGCGTTTCGATCACGTCCTCGACAGGCTCGGGGCCGGGAAAATGCTCGCCGTTCAGTCTGACGACATTCGTGGACATTCTTGAGCTCCTGGCGGGCGTAACGAATTTGTGAACGTCGCCACCATACACCGGGAGCGGCTAAAATGAAATGTGCGGCAAGATGTTTTTACGTAGTGCTACCGAGTACGCAGGGCGATGCCTCGTAACAATGGCGCAGACCAAGCTGTGTTGCTAGATATTGGCCATTCATCAGGCTTATCCGTGCTTTAGCTTTGCCTTTGGCGGAGGGGCGCGATCTGCGCGCTTTCTTGCGCATTATTGTTTTGCTTCAGCTTTTGCGGCGCGTCTCTGTAGCATTGCGGAGAGCGCCTCGAAGCCGAGAACGAAGTGAACCGCGCGGCGGAAGGATCGGCCGGCGCTTGTCCTCGAATCAAGCGGAGCGCGTTCGGTCGGCGGCGGGCTGGCGCGCCAAAGTTAATCAGCAAATTGATCTTCGTCATGGTGCGGCGGCTTGGAATGCGTCAACTTTGTAACGCGCTTCACCCCTCGGTTATCGGCTTAATCGGGGGGAATGGGTCGTGTACGTCTTAAGTCGTGCGCCCATATGTCGCAGATGAATTTGATCAAACTCTGCATAGTAAAAAATCAACTGCGCGTGGCGTGCGCGTCGAGGACAGGATGATGCTGAAGAAGATTATGGAGACACTGACGGGCGCCGCCGCCCGCGCCCCGGAGCAGCCTTCGGTGAAGTACCCGGGCGTTCGTGACGCCGTTGACGGCAACACCGCCATTATCCATGTCGAGCGCGAGGCCTCCGACGCCGCCGGCGCCTATCCGATCACCCCCTCCACCCAGATGGGCGAATACTGGGCCGAAGAAGCCGCGCGCGGGCATCTTAATGTCAGCGACCGTCCGCTGATCTTCGTCGAGCCGGAATCCGAGCACGCCGCCGCCGCGGTGACCGCCGGCATGGCCATGACCGGCTTGCGCGCCACCAATTTCTCGTCGGGGCAGGGCATCGCCTTCATGCACGAGAGCCTTTACGCCACGGTCGGCAAGCGTCTGCCCTACGTGCTGAACATGGGCTGCCGCGCCATCACCAAGGCCAGCCTCAACGTCCATGCCGGCCATGACGACTACCATTGCATCGACGACACCGGCTTCATTCAGGTGATGGCCAAGAGCGCCACCGAAGCGGCCGATCTCAACCTGATCGTCCGCAGGCTGGCGGAATTGTCGCTGACCCCGGCCATCGTCGGCCAGGACGGCTTTCTCACCACCCATCTGATCGAATCGGTCACGCTGCCCGAGCGCGAACTCGTCGCGGAATTTTTGGGCAAGCCCGACGACATGATCGAGACGCCGACCCCGGCGCAGAAAATGCTCTACGGCCCGAAGCGCCGCCGCGTGCCTTCGATCTGGGACGTGGACGTTCCCATGGCCTCCGGTTCGGTGCAGAATCAGGACGCGTATATGCAGGCGGTGGCCGCGCAGCGCCCGTATTTCTTCAATGAGGTGCAGCCGCTCGCCGACCGCTGTATGGACGAATTCGCCGAGCTGACCGGGCGCAAATATTCCCGCCTGAGCTGCTACCGCTGCGATGACGCCGACTATGTGATTTTCGGCATGGGCAGCATGGTGGTGCAGGCCGAGGCCGTGGCCGATTATCTGCGCGCCACCCGCCGGCTGCGCGTCGGCGTGGTCAATCTCACCATGTTCCGTCCCTTCCCTGGCGATCTCGTCGCCGCCGCGCTGCGGGGCAAGAAGGGCGTGGCGGTGCTGGAGCGCACCGACCAGCCGCTGGCCGAAGATCTGCCGTTGATGCGCGAAGTGCGCTCGGCGCTGCAGAAGGCGCTGGAAAACGCCATGGAGGCCGCCTATGCCGGCGAGCCGCCGCATCCGGGTTATCCCTCGCTGTCGCCGAGCGACATGCCGCGTCTCTATTCCGGCTGCTACGGGCTGGGCTCGCGCGACCTGCAGCCGGAAGGGCTGATCGGCGCGATCGAGAACATGCTGCCCGACGGCGACAAGCGGAAGTTCTTCTATCTGTCGGTGGATGTGGCGCGCGAGCCGGATCATCCCAAGGATGAGCTGCATCAGCAGGCGTTCCAGTCCGCCTATCCGAACGCCGCCAAAATGGTGGTGCGCGGCAGCGAAAACCCCAATCTGATGCCCAAGGACGCGATCACCGTCCGCATGCATTCGATCGGCGGCTGGGGCGCGATCACCACCGGCAAGAATCTGGCGATGACCCTGTTCGAGCTGCTCGGCTGGGAGATCAAGGCCAATCCGAAATATGGCTCGGAAAAGAAGGGCCAGCCGACGACTTATTATCTGTCGGCGGCGCCGGAGCCGATTCGCGTCAACTGCGAATATGTTTATGTGGACGTGGTTCTGTCGCCCGATCCGGCGGTGTTCGGCCATTCCAACCCGCTGTCCGGCCTGAAGAAGGGCGGCGTGTTCATCATCCAGAGCAATCTGGGCGAGGGGACCTGGGCCGCTTTCCCGCGCTGGGCGCAGCAGGAGATCGTCGACAAGGAGCTGCGCGTCTTCTATCTCGACGCGTTCAAGATCGCCCGCGAGGAGGCCGGCAGCGCCGAGCTGCAATTGCGCATGCAGGGCAACGCCTTCCAGGGCGCGTTCTTCGCGGCGTCGTCGGTGCGCCAGAACGCCGGCCTGAGCGAGCAGACGCTGTTCACCGCCATCGAGAAGCAGCTTGAGTCCAAGTTCGGCTCCAAGGGCGCGCGGGTCGTTCAGAACAACCTGACCGTGGTGAAGCGCGGTTACACCGAGATCTTCGAGATCAAGGAAAAGGTGGTGGGCGAGTCGGCGCCGGTCATCGCCAAGACCAGCCTGCCGATCATGCTCAAGGGCTGCCCCTCCAGCGACAAGAGCCTGTCGCCTGTCGCCGACCTGCATCGCTTCTGGGAGCAGACCGGCCATTTCTACGCCACCGGCAAGGGCAACGACAATCTGCTCGATCCGTTCATCGGCGCCTCGCTGATCCCGGCGGCGTCCGGCATGTTCCGCGACATGACCGGCATCCGCTTCGAGCATCCGGAATGGGTCGCCGAAAACTGCACGGCCTGCGGCAAGTGCTACACGGTCTGCCCCGACAGCGCGATTCCCGGCCTGGTCAATTCGGTCAGCGAAGTGTTCAACGCCGCGCTGGCGCGCGTCGAGCGCGCGGGCACGCCCACCAAATTGCTGCGGCGCGCCCTGCGCGGCGCCGAGAAGAAGCTGCGCGGTTTGGTCGGCCCCAATGACGGCGTCGCCGTGCGTCCATTGATCGACAAGGCTTTTGAAGCCACGGTCGCCGAGGCGCCGGAAGCCGAGCGCGCCGCGCTCGCCGCCGAATTCGACCTGCTCAAGGCCGAGATCGGAACCTTCGCCTTCTCCGCGACCAAGCCGTACTGGAGTTCGAAGGAAAAGAAGGGCGGCGGCGGCGGCCTGTTCTCCATCACGGTCAATCCGCTGACCTGCAAGGCCTGCGCTCTGTGCGTGGACGTCTGCGACGACAATGCGCTGAAAATGGTGACGCAGACCGACGACAGCGTCGCCGCGCTGCGCCGCGACTGGAGTTTTTGGCTCGACCTGCCGACCACCGGCAAGGAATACAGCCGCATCGAGGATCTTGATGAGAAGATCGGCGCGCTCGACACGCTGCTGCTCGACAAGACCAATTACAACGCCATGACCTGCGGCGACGGCGCCTGCCTTGGCTGCGGCGAGAAGACCGCGATCCACCTGTTCACCAGCACGGTTTCCGCGCTGATGCAGCCGCGCGTCAAAGCCTTTATCGGCAAACTCGACGGCCTGATCCAGAAGCTGGAGCAGCATGTGCGGCTGAGCCTCGCCAAGGCGGTGGATCTGTCGGACGCGAGCGCGGTCGCCCGCGCGGTGGATTCCTCGGCCCCGCACGATCTCACCCTGTCGTCGCTGGCCTCCAAGCTCAATGACGGCAAGCCGTCGCAGCCGCTCGATCCGAACTGGGTCAAGCGTTGCGCGCAATTGCTGGAAGCGTTGAAGGATCTGCGCTGGCGCTATGTCGAAGGCCCGACCCGTCGCGGCCGCGCCAATATGGGCATGGTCAACTCCACCGGCTGCACGTCCGTGTGGGGCAGCACCTATCCGTACCATCCCTATCCGTTCCCCTGGACCTCGCATCTGTTCCAGGACTCGCCGTCGGTCGCGATGGGCCTGTTCGAAGGCCACATGGCCAAGATGGCCGAGGGCTTCAAGATCGTCCGCATGGCCGAGATGGAGCTGAAGGGCGATTTCGTCGAGGAGCGCGACCGCGCCTTCTTCAACCGCTTCACCTACGAGCAGTTCTCCGACGACGAATGGGCCTTGTGCCCGCCGGTGGTCAGCCTCGGCGGCGACGGCGCCATGTATGACATCGGCTTCCAGAACCTGTCGCGCATGATGATGGCCGGCAAGCCGATCAAGGTGCTGGTGGTGGACACGCAAGTCTATTCCAATACCGGCGGCCAGGCCTGCACCTCGGGCTTCATCGCCCAGGTGTCGGATATGGCGCCCTATGGCGCGGCGCGTCACGGCAAGAGCGAAATCCGCAAGGAAATCAGCCTGATCGGCATGGCGCACCGCAGCAGCTTCGTGCTGCAGTCCACGGTCGCCCATGTGTCGCACCTGCTGGAAGGCTATATCGACGGTTTGAACTCGCGCCGGCCGGCCCTGTTCAACATCTATGCGGTGTGCCCGCCCGAACATGGCGTCGGCGACGACCGCACGGTGTCCCAGAGCAAGCTTGCGGTGGAAAGCCGCGCCTATCCGCTGTTCCGCTACGATCCGGACGCCGGCGTGGAATTCTCCGCCTGCGCCAGCCTGGAAGGCAACCCGGCGCTGGATCAGGACTGGCCGACCTATTCCTTGCAATATGTCGACGAGAAGGGCGCGAAGGCCACGCTCGACCTGCCGGTGACCTTCGCCGATTTCGCGGCGACGGAAGCGCGCTTCTCCAAGAACTTCCGCAAGGCGCCGCCGGAGACCTGGAACGACGCCATGCTGCCGCTGGCCGAGTTGCTGGATCTGCCCGCCGACGAGCGCAACGGCCGCTTCCCGTATATCTGGGCGACCGACGCCAAGGGCCGTTTGATGCGGCTGATCGTGTCGCAGGAATTGGTGAATTCCTGCGAGGAGCGGATGCAGTTCTGGCGTCAGCTCAAGGACGTCGTCGCCCAGCCGGTCGACGCCGCCGCGATCGAGGCGCAAGTTCGCGAGGAGGTGCGCGAGGAGCTGGAAGCCAGCTTCGCCGCCGCTCAGGCCGAAGCGGTCGCCGCCGCCGTCGCCGAAGCCAAGGCCGCTGCGCCTGTGGCGCCGGCTCCGGTCCCCGCGACGCCTGCTCCGGCTCCCGTCGCCGCCGCGCCTGCGGCTCCGGCGCCGATTCCCTCGACGCTGGCCGGACTGGCCGCGACGCTCGCCGCCGCTCCGGTGACGGCGCCCGCCGCCGCGGAACCGGTCAAGCCCGTCGAGGCCGCCAAGCCCGTCGAAGCGCCCAAGCCCATTGAAGCGCCCAAGCCCGTCGAGGTGGCGAAGCCTGCCGAGGCGGCCAAGCCGGTCGAGGCGGCGAAGCCCGCCGCTCCGGCCAAGCCGGCCGCCAAGGCGAAGGCCGCCGCCTCCAGCGTCGAAATTCCCCTGCCGGACTATGAGCCGGTCTGGGTGGATTCGCCCGATTGCACCGCCTGCGGCGAGTGCATCGATCAGGCGCCGGGCGTGTTCGTCTACAACGCCTCCAAGCAGGTCACCGTGAAGGACCCCAAGGGGAACAAGTTCAGCGACATTGTGAAGAGCGCGGAAAAGTGCCCGGCCGAGTGTCTGCATCCCGGTATGCCCTGGGAGCAGGAGCCCAAGCTGGACAAGCTGATCAACCGCGCGAAGAAGTACAATTGAGGGCGCGATGAAACTTTTCACCTTTCTTCGCGGCGAGGCGTTCGCCCGCGGCATTCATCCGCCTGAGCACAAGGGCACGGCGCATCAGCCGATTACGCGATTGCCGTTCGCGCCGCGCCTGATCGTGCCGCTGTCGCAAAATGTCGGGCGCCCGGCCAAGCCGCTCGTCAAGGTCGGCCAGGACGTGGTGCGCGGCCAGCCGCTGGCGGAGGCCGACGGCTTCGTGTCGGTGCCGCACCATGCGCCGGTCAGCGGAACGGTTGAGGCGATCCGCCTCAACCCGACCTCCACCGGCGTCTGGACCGAATCGGTCGTCATCAAGGCGCACGCCGGCTCCACCCAGGCGGTGGAATGGGAGGAGCCGCAAGATCTCGCGGCTCTCGACGATTCCGGCGTGATCGCGGCGGTGCAGCGCACCGGCATCGTCGGTTTGGGCGGCGGCGTGTTCCCGACCCACGCCAAGCTCAAAGTGCCGAAGGAATTCCCGGTCGACACGCTGGTGGTCAACGGCTGCGAATGCGAGCCCTACCTCACCAGCGACCATCGCATCATGGTCGAGCGCGCCCGCGACATCATGATCGGCATTGAAATGTCGCGGCGGCTGCTCGGCAATCCCCGCGCCATTATCGGCGTCGAGGACAACAAGCCCGACGCCGTCGAGGCGCTGCGCGCCGCGCTGCCCGCCAGCGGCGAGGTCACGGTCGAGGCCGTGCCGACCAAATATCCGCAGGGCGCGGGCGAAATGCTGATCAAGACGCTGCTCAACCGCGAGGTGCCGCCGGACGCGCGCTCCTATTCGGTCGGCGCCTATGTGCAGAACGTGGCCACGCTCGCCTATATGGGCGCGCTGGCCCCGCGCGGACGCGGCTTTATCGAGCGCGTCATCACGGTCGCCGGCACCGCCGTCGAGCGGCCCGGCAATTATCTGGTCCCGATGGGAACGCCGCTGCGCTTCCTGCTCGATTACGTCGGCGCGCCGCAGGAGGCCATCGAGGTGATCTATGGCGGGCCGATGATGGGGCAGGCGGTGGCCTGCCTCGACGCCCCGATCACCAAGGGCGTCTCGGGCATTCTCGTCTTCCGCGCCCGCGAGCTCGCGGCGCCGTCGGCGAAAAAGAGCTTCCCGTGCATCAAGTGCGGCAAGTGCATCGAGAGTTGCCCGATGGGCCTCAATCCCTCCACCCTCGGCATGCTCGCGGCCAAGCGCCAGTATGACACGATGGCGGACACTTATCGCCTGGGCGCCTGCTTCGAATGCGGCACCTGCTCTTACGTCTGCCCGGCGAACATTCCGCTGGTGCAGCAGTTCCGCGTGGCCAAACAGGTGCTGCGCGGCAAGCCGGAGAAGGCGGCATGACCGTTGAAATTCGTTCCGCGCCACACATCAAGGACGACGCTGGCGTGGTCAAGATCATGCGCAATGTCGTGTGGTCGCTTCTGCCCATTTGCGGCTTCTATGTCTGGCAATATGGCGTGTCCGCTTTGGCCTCGCTGGTGGTCGTCACCTGCGCCTGTCTCGCGGCGGAAGAGTTCTTCCTGCGTCTCGGCCGGCAGTCGGGCGATCTCGGCGACTGGTCGGCGACCATCACCGGGCTTCTGCTCGCGCTGACCCTGCCGCCGGGCTTTCCGCTGTGGATGGGCGCGATGGCCGGCTTCGTCGCCATCGGTCTGGGCAAGGCCATTTTCGGCGGCATCGGCCATAATCTGTTCAATCCGGCGTTGGTGGGACGCGGCTTCGCGCAGGCGGCGTTCCCGACCGCCATCGCCACCTACACCCCCTCGTTCCTGCCCGACCGCTTCACCGACTTCATTCCGTCGAGCCTGGCGCTGCCGTTCATGACGCCGGCCGACACCGCCTCCTGGGTGGCCGGTTTGAACATCGACGGCGTGAGCGGCGCAACGCCGCTGGCGCGGTGGAAGTTCGAGGGCGTGATCGCCAGCAACTGGGACCTGCTGACGTCGCTGTCGGGTCATCTGCCGGTCGGCCCGTCGCCGCTGCTGATCCTCGCTTGCGGCCTGTACCTTGCCTATCGCGGCTATCTCGACTGGCGCATTCCCGTCGCCGTGCTCGGCAGCGCCGCGCTGCTCGCCGCTGCGCTCTATCCGCTCAACCCGCAGCACTTCCCCGATCCCGGCTTCGTGCTGTTCTCGGGCGGCCTGATGCTGGGCGCGGTCTATATGGCGACCGACATGGTGACCTCGCCGGTGACGCCGCTCGGCATGTGGCTCTATGGCGCGCTGATCGGCGCGCTGACGGTGATCATCCGCTATTCCGGCGGGCTGCCGGAGGGCGTCATGTACGCCATCCTGATCGGCAACGCCGCGACGCCGATGATCGAACGGATCACCCAGCCGAAAGCGTTCGGCACGGAACCGACCAAGGAGACGAGAGCGTGAGCGCGTCGGACAACACCCCGCAGGTTGATGCAGCGGCCCATGCGACGCCGACCTTCACCCTGCTGCGCGCCCTGAGCGTCGTTTCCGCCATCTGCGGCCTGATCATCGTCGGCAGCTATCTGCTGACGCTCGACCGCGCCAAGGACAACCGCCGGCTCGCCTCCGAACGCGCGGTGATCAAGGTGCTGCCGGACGCCAAGTCCGTCAAACCCTGGCTGGCGCTGGCCAATGGCGACGTGGTTCCGGCCGGAGAGGGCGATCCGCCGACCGGCGCCGTTCGGTTCTACGCCGCCTACGACGCCAACGGCCATCTCGACGGCGTGGCGGCGGAAGGCGCCGCCAAGGGCTACGCCGACACGGTGCGCGTGATGTTCGGCTATCGCAAGGCCTGCCAGTGCATCGTCGGCTTTGGCGTCGTCTCCATGCGCGAGACGCCCGGCATCGGCGACAAGATCATCACCGACAAGGACTTCCTGGCCAATTTCAAGGCGCTGGACGTCAAGCTGACCGAGGATCTGGCCGGCCTCGCCAACGAGGTCAAGGTGGTCAAGCACGGCACGAAGGCTCAAGGCTGGCAGATCGACGCCATTTCCGGCTCGACCGTCACCTCGCGCGCCGTGGGCAAGGGCATCAACGACGCGGCGCAAATCCTGCTGCCGCGCCTCGTTCCCAAAATCGACCGATTGGAGAAGCAATGAGCGAGTCGTCTCCCCTGTTGGCTCCGCCCAGCACCTGGGAGGAGTTCACGGAAGGGCTGTGGAAGCGCAACCCGGTGTTCGTGATGGTGCTGGGCATGTGCCCGACGCTGGCCGTCACGGTCTCGGCGGTCAATTCGCTGTCGATGGGCGTCGCCACCACTTTCGTGCTCGCGGCCTCGTGCTTTCTGGTCTCGGCCTTGCGCAAACTGATCCCGAAAGAGGTGCGCATCGCCACCTATATCGTGATCATCGCCACCTTCGTGACCGTCACCGACTATGCGATCCAGGCGATCAGCCTCGACCTCTATGAAGCGCTCGGCGCCTACATCCAGCTGATCGTGGCCAACTGCCTGGTGCTCGGCCGCGCCGAAGCCCATGCGGCGCGCAATCCGCCGCTGGCGGCGACGATGAACGCCATCGGCATGGGCCTCGGCTTCACGCTGAGCCTGGTGATGATCGGCGGCGTGCGCGAAATTCTCGGCGCCGGGGCCTTCTTCGGCTTCTCGCTGTTCGGGCCGAACTTCCAGCCCTGGGTGGTGATGGTGCTGCCGCCGGGCGGATTCTTCGTGATGGCCGGCTGGCTGTTGCTGTTCTCCATCGTGCGCCGTCGCGCCCAGATGCGCGCGCAGGAGAATGAGCGCGCCCGGGCCGCCGCTGAAACTTCGGGAGCCTGTCATGGCGCGTGAATCTCTCTGGCAGATCCTGCTCACCACAATCCTCTCCGGCAATTTCGTGCTGGCGATGTTTCTGGGCATGTGTCCGTTCCTCGGCGTCACCCACAGCGTCTCCGTGGCGTTCCCCCTCGGCCTCGCCACCACTTTCGTCATCGTGATCGCCTCGCTCAGCGCCTATCTGCTGAACTGGGTGCTGGGACTCGCGCATTTGGAGTTCCTGCGGCTGATCTGCTACATCGTGGTGATCGCCTCGGCGGTGCAACTGGTTGAAATGTATGTGAAGAAGAATTACCCGCCGCTGTTTCGGGCGTTGGGCATCTATCTTCCGCTGATCACCACCAATTGCGCCGTGCTCGGCGTCGCCCTGTTCCAGACCGCGCGCGATTATGACTTCATGCAGTCGATCACCTTTGCGATTGGCGGCGGCGTCGGCTTCACTTTGGCTCTGGTGCTGCTGGCGAGCGTGCGTGAGCGCGTCGAACTCGCCGACGTGCCGGAATCGGTGCAGGGCACGGTGCTCGTGCTGATGCTGGCGGGCGTTCTATCATTGGCCTTCATGGGCTTCGCGGGATTGGGGGGCGGGGCATGATCGTCTCCCTGATCGCCGCCTTCATCCTGCTGCTCGGCTTGATGATGGCCTGGATCGAAGTGCAGCGCATGGCGCGGCATGTGGCCGAGCAGCATCCGGAAGCTGGCCCCTTGCGTCTGGTTGGCGGCGGCTGCGGCGGTCATGGCCACGCGCCTTCGCCGCTGGCGCCGAAATCGGCCGAGGCGAAATTCGCTGAAGCCAAAGCCGCCGAAGCCAAATGCGGGGAGGCCAAAGCCGCCGCGAAACCGGCCGAAGGCTGCGCCGCCTGCACCAACACTGCTTGCAAGCCCGGCGTTCTGCCGGCGGCGGCGCCTGAAATTCTTTCTCACTGAGAAGCGTCATGTCCCTGTCAGAAGCGACCGACCGGCTCTGGACGGCGACCCTCGTCGCCAACACCCGCATCACCCCGGCGAATTCCCCCGAAGACGTGCGCCGTCTGCGCTTTTCGGCGGATGGCGGTTTCTCCGGCCAGATCGGCCAGTGCCTGCGCGTGCGCGCCCCCGGCCAGTTCGGCCAGCGTTTTCACGAGCGGCTCTATTCCATCGCCGACCTGGAGCCGGCCGGCGGCCGGCTCGCGGTTGAGTTGCTGGTGCGGCGTTGCCATGTGATCGACGATTTCAACGGCGAGCGCTATGACGGCGTCGCCTCGAACTATCTGTGCGACCTGCCGGTCGGCGGGCAGATCGAATTCGTCGGCCCGCTCGGCCACCCCTTCGCCATTCCCGCCGACCGCGAAGCCGGCCTGCTGATGATCGGCATGGGCACGGGCATCGCGCCGTTCCGTGGGCTGGTGCGCCGCATCTACGACGAGTTGGGCGGCTGGAAAGGCCCGGTGCGGCTGTTCCACGGCGCGCGCAGCGGCCTGGAGATGCTTTACCAGAACCAGGAGAACGGCGACCTCGGCCTGTATTACGACCAGCCGACGTTCAAGGCGTTCGAGGCGGTGAGCCCGCGCCCGCATTTCGACGAGCCGCCGGCGCTGGACGAGGCGCTGCTCGCCCATGCCGGCGAGGTCTGGGACATGTTGCAGGACAAGCGCACCCATGTTTTCATCGCCGGTCCCGAGGCGATGCTGCCCATGCTCGACAAGGCGATGGCGCGGGTGGTCGGCTCGGCCGAGACCTGGGAAGCCTGCCGCGCCAAACTTCAAGCCGCCGGCCAATGGCGCGACGTGCTTTACTGAGCTGAGATGAGGATAGTTCGATGATGAATCGCCGCAAGATGATCTGGTCCTCGCTGGGCCTCGGCTCGGTCGCCGCCCTGGCCGGGTTCGGCGCGGTGGCCTCGGTCGCTCACGCCCGCGAGTTGAAGCCGTTCACGCTGTCGGGCCGCGCGCTCGGCACGAAGGTTTCGCTGCTGGTGTTGCATAATGACGAGGGCGCAGCGCAGGCCGCGCTGTCCGACGCGCTGGCGGAAGTGCAGGGCGTCGACAAGGTGATGAGCCTCTATCGCGACGACAGCCAAGTGGTGGCGCTCAACCGCGCCGGCGAACTGGCGCGCCCCGACGCTCGGCTGCTGGAAGTGCTGCGCTATTCGCAGGACCTGGCGGACCGCACGCATGGCGCGTTCGACGTGACGGTGCAGCCGCTGTGGGACGCCTATACCCAGGCCAAGGCGCAGGGCGGGCTGCCGTCCGCCGACACTGTGCGCACGGCCGGCGCGCTGGTGGGCTGGCGCGATCTCGACCTGTCCGAGGAAGCCGCGCGGTTGCGGCGTCCCGGCATGGCGATCACGCTCAACGGCGTGGCGCAGGGCTACGCCGCCGACCGCGCGCTGGCCGCCGTGCGCCGCCATGGAATCGAACACGCGCTGATCGACGCCGGCGAATTCGACACGCTCGGCCGCAAGCAGCAGGACAAGCCCTGGGTGCTCGGCGTGCAGCATCCGCGCGAATCCGAGCAGATCGTGATGCGGCTGGCCATGGACGGCCGCGCCCTGGCGACCTCCGGCGACTACGAAACCTATTTCACGCCCGATTTCGTCAACCACCACATTTTCGATCCGGCCACCGGCCATTCGCCGCTGGAGCTGTCGAGCGCGTCGGTGCTGGCGCCGACCGCGCTGCAAGCGGACGGCCTGTCCACGGCCTTCATGGTTTTGGGCGCGGAACGCGCGTTGGCGCTGGCCGCGACGCTGCCGGGCGTCGACGCGCTGCTGATCGGCAAGAACGGGCAGACTTTCCGCACGCCGGGCCTGCCCGCGCTGACAGCCTAAGCTGAGGGGGACGGATCGTGGAGCAGTTTGGGCAGTGGGAAGTCGTCGGCATGGCCGGCGCCTTCATGGCGGGCCTCGGCGGCTTGCTCGCGCTGATGCTGGCCGTGGCGAACAGAAGCCTGTTCGTTTACGAGGACCCGCGCATCGAGGAAGTGGACGGGCTGCTGCCCAAGAGCAATTGCGGCGCCTGCGGTCTCGCCGGTTGCCACGATTTCGCGGAAAAGCTGGTGGCGGGCGAAGTGGTCGCCGCCAAATGCACCGTGAGCAGCCCGGCGCAGATCGCCGCCATCGCCGGTTATCTTGGCGTCGAGGCCGGCGCTGTGGACAAGCGCGTGGCGCGGCTCGCCTGCGCCGGCGGCCGTCATGTCGCGTTTTTGCGCGCGAAATATGTCGGGCTTTCAACCTGTCGCGGCGCGGCTGTGGTCAGCGGCGGCGGCAAGGAATGCGGCTGGGGCTGTCTGGGGCTCGGCGATTGCGCCTCGGTCTGCCTGCAAGGCGCCATCACGCTCAACGAGCACGGCCTGCCGGTGGTCGATCAGGAGAAATGCACCGCGTGCAACGATTGCGTGGTCGCTTGTCCCAAGGGGCTGTTCTCGCTGCAGTTGGTCAAGGACAAGCTGTTCGTGGCCTGCAAGAGCCGGGCGGAGGCGGATCTCGCCGAAGCCGCCTGCGAAGTGGCCTGCACCGCCTGCGGCAAATGCGTGGCCGACGCCGCGCCGGGCCTGATCACCGTGCGCAACAATCTCGCGGAGATCGACATCGGCCGCATCAGCGAGGGGCGCCGCGAAGTGATCGACCGCTGCGCCACCGGCGCCATCGTTTGGTTCGACGACCAGGGCCGGCCGGAGCGCGGCGCCGCGGCCAAGAAAATCCTGCGCAAGGACGATCTGCCCGTGCGCGCCGACGCCGGGGTGTGATTGAGCGTCCCTTCGGCGAACCTCAGTTCGCCGAAGGGGCGCTAGACTATTGTTTCAAAGCGTTTTTCGCGTGAGCC
This sequence comes from Rhodoblastus acidophilus, assembly GCF_900187365.1. GTDB lineage: Bacteria > Pseudomonadota > Alphaproteobacteria > Rhizobiales > Beijerinckiaceae > Rhodoblastus > Rhodoblastus acidophilus. The sequence goes on along the minus strand of NZ_FYDG01000001.1, from coordinate 14,245 downwards.
GTGCTTCAGCTTCGCTTAAAACGCTTTAGAGGCGCCTGCGGGTGGCGGCCAGCCAGTCGCGGGCGCGACGCTCGGGATCGGGCGCGCGGGTCACATCGCTGATCAGCGCCACGCAATCGGCGCCGGCGGCGAAGACGGCGTTCGCGTTCCCGAGCTTGATTCCGCCAATGGCGATCAGCGGCCGTCCGTTCAGCCGTTCGCGCCACTGGCGCAACCGGGCCAGCCCCTGCGGCGCCCGCTCAAACGCTTTCGAGGCGGTGGCGAAGATCGGCTGCAGCGCGATCCAGTCGGCGCCGAGCGCCAGCGCGCGGTCGAGATCGTCCTCGGTTTCGGTCGAGACGCCCAGGCTGAGGCCGGCGGCGCGGAGCGCGGCGAGATCGGCGCCCGCCAGATCGTCCTGGCCAAGATGGACATGGGCGCAGCCGAGCTCGAGGGCGAGGCGCCAATGGTCGTTGACCACGAATCGCGCCCCAGCCCGCGCGCAAAGGTTTTTTGCGCGGACAATTTCGGCGCGCAGAGCTTCGTCCTCCGCGCCCTTGACGCGCAACTGGATCAGCTTGACGCCGCAGGCGAGCATGCGTTCGACCCAGGCCGAATTTTCGAGGACGAGATAGAGCGGGTCGATGGTCATCGCGCGGCTGTAGCGCCGCCGCCGCCGCCCCGCAAGAGTCCGTTGGCGAGAGGAATTGGACAGCAATATGAGCGAAACCCATCTTCTGGACGACATGCGCCGCGCGCGCCCTCTGGTGCAGGTCATCACCAATTACGTGTCGATGGATCTCGCCGCCAATGCGCTGCTGGCGCTCGGGGCCGCCCCGGCGATGATCCACGCGCCCGAGGAGGCGGCGCAATTCGCCATGATCGCCGACGCGCTGGTGGTGAATATCGGCACGATTTCCGAGACCTTTTTCAAGGGCATGCGCGCCGCCGCCGCCGCCGCGCGCACGGCGGGAAAACCTTGGGTTCTCGACCCCGTGGGGGCGGGGGCCACGCGCTACCGCGACGAGGTCGTCGCCGCGCTGCTCGAAGCGCGGCCGTCGATCATTCGCGGCAATGGCTCGGAGATCCTTGCGGTGGCGCGCGTCGCCGGCCTGAGCGCGGAAGCGGCGGCGCCCAAGGGCGTGGACAGCCTGCACGAGGCCGGGGCGGCGAAATACGCCGCCGTGGCGCTGGCGCGGCGGCTCGATTGCGTGGTCGCCGTGACCGGCGCGGTCGATCTCGTCACCGATGGCGCGCGGGTGACGCGCATCGCCAATGGCGCCGAAGTCATGACCCGCGTCACCGCCTGCGGCTGCGCGCTGTCGGCGGCGGTCGGCGCCTTCGCGGCGGCGACGCCCGACCGTTTCGCGGCGGCGGTTGCGGCGCTGGAGGCGTACGCCATCGCCGGAGAGATCGCCGCCGAGACCAGCGCGGGGCCGGGCAGCTTCCGCGTCGCCTTCCTTGACATACTGTCACGGCTCGAAAATAGCGACATCGCCGCGCGGTCGAAAACATTCGCCGAGGCGGCGTTCGGCTGAATCGGAGCTGCGGCGATCCGCAACTTGCCGTTGCGTTCGCAGATTTGTTATAAATTGTTTCAGGTCATTCGAGGCCTCAACTGAAATCGCCTCGTCAATTTATTGGCTCCCCAGAGCTGGAGCGGAAACCATGTCATTGCGCCTGGACCCTTCCGATTGTTTGCCGCCGCAGGCGGCCGCGCCGACTGACGCTCCGTTTGGCGCGCAAACCTGTTTCCTGCGCGGCACGCGGATCGCCACGGTGCGCGGCGAGGTCGAGGTGGAGGCGCTGCGCGTCGGCGATCTCGCGGTGACGGCTTCGGGGCTGCGTCCGGTGACGCGGATCGAGCGTCGCGGCCTCAATGGCGGCGATCCCGTGCGAATCCTGGCGCGGGCGTTTGGCGAGACGCCGCGCCGCGATCTCTGGCTTGGCCCAGGCCATGGCGTAGCGGCGGAGGGCGCGCTGATTCCCGTCGCGGCGCTGGCCAACGGCGTCACATTGCGGCGGGAGGCGTCGGGGCGCGCGGAAGCTTATGGTCTTGAGCTGGATGGTCCCGACATCGTGTTCGCCGAAGGTTTGCCGGTGGAGGCGGGCGCCGCGCGCGCGGATCGCGCGCTGGCGCCGGGGCGCGGCGCCGTGGTCGAGGGGCTGAAAACGCGTCTGATCGAGGCCGTGCTGGCGCAGGGCCATGGTCTGACCGACGACGCCGACCCCTGCCTGATGGCCGATGGCGCGCGGATCGAGCCGGTTCGGCTTTCGCAGGGCCGACTGGCGTTCATCACGCCGGCGCCGCGCGACGATCTCGTGCTGACGTCGCGCGTGTTCACGCCCGCGCATGTGCTGCCGGCCAGCGCCGACGACCGGGCGCTTGGCCTGTGCGTGACGCGGCTGCAGATCGACGGCGACGAGATCGCGCTCGATTCGACGGAGCTGGACGAGGGCTGGCATGCGCCGGAAGGCGCCGCCGGCGCCCCGGAGCGGCGCTGGACCCGCGGCGCGGCGCGGCTTCGGCCCGGCGCGCGCTGCGTGATCGTCGATCTCGCGCCGGGCGGGCCGTACTGGCGCGCGCCGGATGCGCCGCTCGACCCGGTGGTGGCGCTGTTCGGCTGAGATTAGCCTATCCTTCGCGGCGATTTGCGCTAGAAGGCCCTCAACTTCCAGAGGGGCCTCGCGCGTATGATTCGATTGGACGCCATCAGCAAGCAAAGCGGCACGCATCTCCTGTTCGTGGAGGCCTCGGCGTCCGTATTGCGCGGCGAGAAAGTCGGGCTGGTCGGGCCGAACGGCGCCGGCAAGACCAGTCTGTTCCGCCTGATCGCCGGGCAGGAGGCGCCCGACGAAGGCCAGGTCTCGATCGATCGCGGCGTGACCATCGGCTATTTCAACCAGGACGTCGGCGAAATGGCCGGCCACAGCGCGGTGGCCGAGGCGATGAACGGCGCCGGTCCCGTGAGCGAGGTCGCGGCGCAACTGAAGGCGCTGGAAGCCGACATGGCCGACCCCGACAAGATGGACGAGATGGATGAGATCATCGAGCGCTATGGCGAAGTCCAGCATCGCTTCGAGGAGCTGGACGGCTATGCGCTGGAGGGTCGCGCCCGCGAAGTGCTGGCGGGCCTTAATTTTTCCGACGAGATGATGGACGGCGACGTCGGCAAGCTGTCCGGCGGCTGGAAGATGCGCGTGGCGCTCGCCCGGATTCTGCTGATGAAGCCCGACGCCATGCTGCTCGACGAACCGAGCAACCATCTCGATCTCGAAAGCCTGATCTGGCTGGAGGATTTTCTCAAGGGTTATGACGGCGCGCTGCTGATGACCTCGCACGACCGCGCCTTCATGAACCGGATCGTGGGAAAAATCATCGAGATCGACGGCGGTTCGCTCAATTCCTACAGCGGCGATTACGAATTCTACGAGCAGCAGCGCGCGCTGAACGAGAAGCAGCAGCAGGCGCAATTCGAGCGCCAGCAGGCCATGCTGGCCAAGGAAATCAAGTTCATCGAGCGGTTCAAGGCGCGCGCCTCCCATGCCTCGCAGGTGCAAAGCCGCGTGAAAAAACTCGACAAGATCGAGAAGGTCGAGCCGCCGCGCCGGCGCCAGAGCGTGGCGTTCGATTTTCCGCCGGCGCCGCGCTCCGGCGAGGACGTCGCCACCCTCAAGGGCGTGCATAAGGCGTATGGGGCCAAGCGCATTTATGACGGCCTCGATTTTCAGGTGCGGCGCAGGGAGCGCTGGGCGGTGATGGGGGTGAACGGCGCCGGCAAATCGACGCTGCTGAAGCTGGTGGCCGGCGCGGCCGAGCCGGACGCTGGCGCCGTCACCATCGGTTCGGCCACCAAAATGGGCTATTTCGCCCAGCACGCCATGGAGATGCTCGATGGCGAGGCGACGATCTACGAGGATCTCGAGTCGAGCTTTCCCCAGGCCGGGCGCGGTTCGCTGATGACGCTGGCCGGGTGCTTCGGCTTTTCCGGCGACGATGTCGAAAAGAAATGCCGGGTGCTGTCGGGCGGCGAGAAGGCGCGGCTGGCCATGGCGAAAATGCTCTACGATCCGCCGAATTTCCTGGTGCTCGACGAGCCGACCAACCATCTCGACATCGCCACCAAGGAAATGCTGATTCAGGCGCTGTCGGCCTTCGAGGGGGCGATGCTGTTCGTCTCGCATGACCGGCATTTTCTCGCGGCGCTGTCGAACCGGGTGTTCGAATTGACGCCGGAAGGGCCGCATCTCTATCCCGGCGGCTATGCCGAATATGTCGCCTCGACCGGGCAGGAGGCGCCGGGCCTGCGCCATTAAGGAAATCGGCGAAATTTTAGCGAGCGAGGCTGCGCCGCGTTCACCGCTTCGCGCGATGCGCTGGGGCGCCGGCGCCTGACGCAGGGCTTTGGGTAAAATGCGACCGGCCTGTTTCAGGCAAGTTTGCACGAGAGCGGGGGAGCTAGACGGTCGACTGTCCTGGCGCCTGTCGCCGCCAGCCTGTTTTGGGAGCCGCCGCCTTGTCCATGCCCGCTTTCGCCAACGACGCCTTTGAGACCAGAGCGCCCGCCGGGGGCATGTCGGCGCTCGTCGTCGATTGCGCGGGCCTGCTCGCGCGCCATCCCGGCCTCACGCCGATCGCCGACCGGCTCGACCCGTTGTTCCGCCACCTGTTTTCCGGCGCGGCGACCGGCAAGGACGTCGCCGCCATTCTCGCCGAGGGCGTGCCGGCGCCGGCCCTGCTCGACGCGCTCGAGACGGCGATGGGCGCGACCGCGCGCAGCCTGACGCGGCGGGCGGCGGTGCTTTCGGGCGCGGCCGCCAGCCTGCCGGCGCTGGGCGCCCATTTCGTCGCCGTGATCGGCATGATTCACACGCAGGTCACCGACGCCGCGCTTAACGACATCGCCGAAGATCTTTCGCGCGAGGCGGATCTGATGAACTTGAAGGTGCTCGCCGGCATTGTCGCCGATGTGAACGGCATCGCCATCGAGATTGCGCATCTGTCGCACAACACCAGCATCGAAGCGCAGAGTTCGCACGCCATCGCCGAGTCGACCCACGACCTCGTGACCGCCATCGACGAGATTTCCCGCTCCGGCCGCGACGCGCAGGATTTGGCGCGCGAGGCGGAAGCGAGCGCGCGGGCGGGAGTCGGCGCCATGGCCACGCTGTCGGCCGCCATGACCAATATTTCCGCCGCCGCCGGCGAATCCTCCGCGCAGGTCGGCGCGCTGGAGCGCGCCTTCGACCAGATCGCCGGTTCGCTGCAGGCGATCGAGGCCATCGCCCGCCAGACCAATCTGCTCGCGCTCAACGCCACCATCGAGGCGGCGCGGGCCGGCGAAGTCGGCAAGGGCTTCGCCGTGGTCGCCAATGAGGTCAAGACCCTGGCGGGCCAGAGCGGCAAGGCGACGGTGGAGATTTCCGCGCGCATCGACGAGATGCGCCGCGCCATCGCCGGCATGACCGGCGCGATTGGCCGCACCGACGCGGCGGTGTCGCAGGGCGGCGAGGCGATCGGCGGCGTCTCCGCCCGCATGGAGGGACTATGCGACACCGTGGTCGCCGCCTCCGAGCGGATGGAGGCCATCGCGGCGGTGCTCGACTACCAGCGCCAGACCAGCGCGGAAATCGCCGCGAATTCCGAAGCGAGCGCCAAGCGCGCCAGCGACAACGACGCCATGCTCGACGTCATGGCCGCCCGCGTGCAGCAAATGAACGAGCGCTTCAACGACAAGGCCAACAACTGGTTCAAGCCGAACGCGCCGCGCTCCCTGTGCGAAATGGCCAAGATCGACCACATGCTGTTCAAGAAGCGCGTGGTCGACACGCTGCTCGGCCGCACGGAATGGCGGTCGGCGGATGTGCCGGACGGCCATCAGTGCCGGTTCGGCCAATGGTATGATTCCGTGCGGATTCCGATCCTGCGCGAAACGCCGGCCTTCATCGCCATCGCCGCGCCGCACGCGCGCATCCACGAGCTCGGCCGCGAGATTCTCGCCAAATTCGAGGCCGACGACGACGGCGGCGCCCATGCCCTCCTCAACGATCTCGACCGCGCCACCGTCGAAATGCTCGACCTGCTCGACCAATTGTCCCATGCTCTGGAAGACGAGCGCGGCGGCGTCAACCGCCGCGCTTATGAGCGTCGCCGCAGCGGCCGTCTGGGCGTGGCGACCACGGGGTCCGGGCCGCGCAATGTGATCATCCAGGATATTTCCGAAGGCGGCGCGCGGATCGGCGCCTTCGGGGTCCTGGAAAAAGGCGAGCGCGTCACGCTCGACACGGGAACCGAGACGCGCGCGGGCGTGGTGGTCTGGACCAGCGACGAGGAAAGCGGCGTGCGCTTCGATCCGCGCTGAGTTTTTCCGGCGCGCGTTTGAACCCGCGCGCCATTGACCCCTCTCGCCCCCCCGCGCATAGTGGCGCGACTCCTGAAATCCGCCCCTGCTGCGAGGTTGCAATGTCCGCTGCGCTTTCCGTCGGCGCTCTGCCGCTGTCCGACGTCCTGGCCGCGCCCGAAAAGGGCGCTCTCACCCTGATTGCCTTCGCGGGCAAGGACTTGGCGCTCGGCGCCGAGACCGCCCGCCTGCTCGGCGACGCCGCCGGGCTGGTGGCGGGTTCGGCCGAATTCGCCGGCTTCAAGGGCAAGATCGGGACGGCGCTGGAGTTTCTCGCGCCGGCCGGCCTCGCCGCGCAAAAGCTGATCGTGCTGGGAACCGCGCCCGACAAGGACGGCGAGGCCGTCGATTACCTGCGCCTCGGCGGCGTGGCCGCCGCGAAACTCGGCAAGGCCAAGCTGGCTCGGGTGATTTTCGATTTCGCCGCCCAGCCCGATGCGGCCGCCGTGGGCGATTTCGCCCTGGGCCTGCGGCTGCGCTCCTATAAATTCGATCAGTTCAAGACGAAGAAGGCCAAGAAGGACGAACCGGAGAACGACGATCCGGTCGAGGTGGCGCTGGCCGGGCCGGACGCCGGCGCGATCGGCGCGGCGATCGGCGCCGCCGCCGATCTCGCCGATTCCGTCGATCTGGCGCGCCGGCTGGTCAATCTGCCGCCGAACCTGCTCTATCCCGAATCCTTCGCCGAGGAGGCCAAGGCGCTGGAAAGCCTCGGGGTCGAGGTCGAGATTCTCGACGTGCCCGCGATGGAGAAGCTGGGGATGCGGGCGCTGCTCGGCGTCGGCCAGGGCTCGGCGCGGCCGAGCCGCGTGGTGATCCTGCGCTGGAACGGCGGCAAGCCCGGCGACGCGCCGCTCGCCTTCGTCGGCAAGGGCGTGTGCTTCGATTCCGGCGGCGTTTCGATCAAGCCAGGCGCCGGCATGGAGGACATGAAGGGCGACATGGGCGGCGCCGCCGCCGTCACCGGCCTTTTGCGCGCGCTGGCTCTGCGCAAGGCCAAGGCCAATGTGGTCGGCGCGCTCGGTCTGGTCGAGAACATGCCCGACGGCGCGGCGCAGCGTCCGTCCGACATCGTGACCGCCATGTCCGGGGCGACCATCGAGATCATCAACACCGACGCGGAAGGGCGGCTGGTGCTGGCCGACGTGCTGTGGCACGTGCAGAGCGCCTACAAGCCGGCCTTCATGATCGACCTGGCGACGCTGACCGGCGCCATTCTGGTCTCGCTCGGCCAGGATTACGCCGGCCTGTTCTCCAACAATGACGCGCTCGCCGAAAACCTGAAAAAGGCTGGCGAGGCCACCGGCGAAAAAGTGTGGCGGATGCCGATGGGCGCCGCCTACGAGAAGATGATCGAGTCGAAATTCGCCGATATCAAGAACACCGGCGGGCGCTACGCCGGGTCGATCACCGCCGCGCATTTCCTGCAGCATTTCGTCAACGACACGCCCTGGGCGCATCTCGACATCGCCGGCACGGCGATGGGCTCGCCGGCCGGCGACCTCAACCAGAGCTGGGCCTCCGGCTGGGGCGTGCGCCTGCTCGATCGTCTCGTGCGGGATTTTTACGAGGGCTGAGCCTTCGCGACGGGACACGCGGGCGACATGACCGAAGTCTGGTTCTACCAGCTGCAGCGCCGCCGGCTGGAACAGGCGCTGCCCAGTCTGGTCGAACGCGTGCGCCAGCGCGGCTGGCGCGCCGTGCTGCAGGCGGCGACGCCGGAGCGGCTGGCCGCGATCGACGATCTGCTCTGGACCTATGCCGAGGATTCCTTCCTGCCCCACGGCGCCGCCAAGGATGGCGACCCCGAGCTGCAGCCGGTCTGGCTGACGCTCGGGGCGGACAATCCCAATGACGCGCAGGTCCGTTTCCTGCTCGAAGGCGTCGCCGCGGCGCCTTTCGTCGAACAAGGTTACCAAAGGCTGATCATATTGTTCGACGGGCGCGATCCCGGTTTTCTCGACGACGCCCGGGCGCAATGGAAGGATTTGCGCCGCATTGGCGTCGCTCCGGCCTATTGGGCCGAGACCGAAGAGGGCGGCTGGCGCAAGCAGGCATGACCGGCGCCGCTGGGGGATGCGTCTTTATACGCAGGGGCTGCGTCGCACTTCCGCCGCAATCTGCTGGAGAATCCGTGACGATCACAAGTCCGTGATCCCTAGGGGGCGTGCGCCGGAAAGGCGTCTTAACCTTTTGGTAACTTTTCGCACCGCATGGTGCCGAAAGGGAATATGAGACTAAACTCCCGCGCAATGGGCGGCGCGGCGCAACGGGGATGTCAGATCCGGATGAATCGCTTCGTCACCCTCAGCCTTGTCGTCGCCGTTCTTGGCCTTGGCGGTTGCGCGCAGCAGCGGCAGGCGCAGCTCAAGACCCATGGCAAAGAATATTTCCCGGAATCCACCTATGGCCGCGCCAGCCCGCGCGTAGTGGCCGACGGCGAGGACGTGCCGAAGGGCGGCGGCCAGTATCTGGTCGGGAAACCCTATTCGGTCGCCGGCAAGACGTATGTGCCGAGCGAGCGCAAGTTCGCCGGCGTCGGTCTGGCCTCCTGGTATGGCGACGCGTTCCATGGGCGGCGCACCGCCAATGGCGAGGTTTACGACAAGGATTCGGTCAGCGGCGCCCACCCGACCATGCCGCTGCCGAGCTATGCGCGCATCACCAACCTGCGCAATCACCGCTCCATCATCGTGCGCGTGAACGACCGCGGCCCCTATCACGACAACCGCATCATGGATCTGTCCTCGCGCGCCGCCGAGGCGCTCGACTACCGCCGATTCGGCACCGCCAAGGTGAAGGTCGAATATGTCGGCAAGGCGTCGCTGGGCGGTTCGGACGACGAGAAGCTGATGGCGACGCTGCGCACCGACGGCGCCCCGGCGCGCCTCGACGATTTCGCGCTGTCGCCGACCATGGTGGCCGATCGCGCCGAGCCGCCGGCGGAACAGCCGGCGCCGGCGCAGACCGCGCGCGAGATCGAGCGCGTCGCCATGATTCAACAAGCGACGGCGCCGCGCGAATCGGTCCAGCCGGAGCGTCGTGCGGCGGAAGTCCCGCCGCCGCCGCCGCGTCCCGAGCGGCAGGCTTCCATTCATCCGGCGCCGCCGACGCCGCCGGTGAAACCTGCGACCGAACAGCCGTTGACGCTGAACGATCTGCGCCCGCTGGCCCAGCTTCCCTCGCATCCGCCGGCCCCGCCGCAGCGGCCGCTTTACCTCGGAACGACACCGGGGGCCGATACGCCGATTCGCGTATCGCGGCGCTGATCGCGCGATTGGCGATTTCCGGCGTTGGCGTGGCCTTCGCAATCGCGTAAAGATAGAGCGCGCCTGCTGCTTCGCAGCATGGCGCGGCCGATTGCAACGATTGCGAGATCGAGGGCCGCGTGAGAACGATCGCCGTCCTGTTTTTGATGTTCTGGGCTGTGGCCGGCGCCGCCGCGCAGTCCGTCTCCACTATTGTCCCGCGCGCGCTGGTGATGGACGTCGGCACCGGGGCCGTGCTGTTCGACAAGGCCGCCGACGAGCCCACCGCGCCGGCCTCACTCGCCAAACTGATGACGGCGGAGTTGGTATTCCGCGATCTCAAGGGCGGCAAGATCACGCTCGACACGGCGTTCCCGATTTCCGAACACGCCTGGAAGACCGCGCAGGGCGGGGCCTCGATGTTCGCGCGGCTCGGCTCCAGCGTGCGGGTCGAGGATTTGCTGCGCGGGCTGATTGTGCAGTCGGGCGCCGACGCGGCGATCGCGCTGGCGGAAGGCTTGGGCGGCTCGGAGGAAAGCTTCGCCGCCATGATGAACAAGCGCGCCGGCGAACTGGGCATGACGCACAGTCATTTCATCGACGCCTGGGGCTCGCCCAACGCCGCGCAGACGGTGAGCGCCCGCGATCTCGCCGCGCTCGCCCTGAACATCATCACCGCCTATCCCGATTATTACCACTTCTTCGGCGAGAAGGAGTTCACTTGGAGCAAGGTGCGGCAGCTCAACCGCAACCCCATTCTGTTCAACGAGGTCGCCGGCGACGGGCTGAAGGTCGGCAATCTGCCGGACGGCGGCTTCAATCTGGTCGGCTCGGCGGTGAACGGCGGACGGCGGCTGATCGTGGTCGTGCTCGACGCGAAAAACGCCAAGGATCGCGCCGAGGAGTCGCGCAAGCTGTTCAACTGGGGTTTCCGGGGCTTTGAGGTGCGCGACCTGTTCGCGGCTGGCGAGGAGGTGGGCGTGGCCCGCGTCTATGGCGGCGCCGCGAGCGATGTTCCGCTGGTGACCGAGGCGCCGGTGCAATTGATGGCCGCCCGCGGTTCTGCGGAAAAGTTGACCGGCAAGATCGTTTACGAAGGCCCGCTGCTGGCTCCGGTGGAGGCCGGCCGGACCGTGGCGCGGCTGAAAATCTACCATGGCGCGACGCTGGCGCTGGACGCGCCGTTGAAGACCGGCGAATCGGTGGAGCTGGGCGACCTGAGCCAGCGCGCCAAGGACGCGGCGTTCGAACTGGGCTTGCAGGTGTTCCACAAGGCGCTGAACTACGCCTTCAGCAAGACCGGCAAGAAGCCGGCGACGGTGGAAGCGTCGGCCGAGGCACGCTAAAGCGCGCCGTTCAGCGCCGCGTCGATCTCGTCCTGCGACAGGACGATCCATTCGCCCGGCGCGAGGTCGGGCGGCAGGGCCAGGCCGCCGATTCGCTCGCGATGCAGCGCCTCGACATGGTTGCCGGCCGCCGCGAACATGCGGCGGGCCTGATGATAGCGGCCCTCGACCAGGGTCAGCAAAGCCTCGCGCGGTCCGAGAACGTCGAGGCGGGCCGGCAGGACCGGGTTGGCCTCGCCCTCCAGCAGCAGCGTTCCCGAGGCGAACAGCGCGGCTTCCGCGCCTGAAAGGTCGCGGGCGAGCGTGGCGCGATAGGTTTTGGCGATTTCGGTTTTGGGCGAGATGATTCTGTGCAGCAGCGCGCCGTCATCGGTGAGCAGCAGCAGGCCGGACGTGTCCTTGTCGAGCCGGCCGACGGACGAGATCGCTGGATCGCGGCGGCGCCAGCGCTCGGGCAGCAGGCCATAGACCAGCGGTCCCGCCTCCTTATGCGAACAGGTGACGCCGACCGGCTTGTGCATCATCAGCGTCAGGCCGGGCAGGGGATCGAGCTTTTCCCTGTCCACTTCCAGCCCGGCGGCGGCGTCGAGGGCGATTTTCGCGCCGGAATCGCGCAGGGCGGCGCCGTCGAGCCAGATGCGGCCGTATCGCGCGAGCATCGCGATCTCGCGGCGCGAGCCATAGCCGAGATTGCCCAGCAGCCTGTCGAGTCGGACGGTTTTCACTTCACCGCCTCGATCACTTTGAAGCCGGCGGCTGTGGCGACAGGCGCCACCGAGCGGAATTTTTCTTCGAGCGCCGCCTCATAGGGCAGGTGGCGGTTGGCGACCAGCCAGCAGGCGCCGCCCGAGCGCAGCACTTCGGCGGCGCGTTCGATGAAGGCGAGGCCCAGGCCCTTGTTTTCGCGGCCGGCGTCGTGGAAGGGCGGGTTCATCACCACGAAATCCAGCGGTTCGGGCTTTTTCAGCCGCCGCACGTCGTCCCAGACGATTCGCGCCCGTGAATCCGCGACATTGCGGGCGCAGAGATCGACGGCGCGGCGGTCCACATCGACCATCAGCAGCGACTTGACCCGCGCCGAGGCCAGAATCCGATGCGCCAGCACGCCGAGGCCGCAGCCGAAATCGGCGCCTCGCCCTGAAAATTGCGGGAGATGGTCGGCGAGCAGGGCGGTTCCGGGATCGAGCCGGTCCCAGGAGAATACGCCTGGTTGGGTCCACAGGCCGAGCGTTTCGGACAGGCGCGGCGCCCCGGCGCGAATCGCGGCCTCGATGGCCTCGGCGTCGCCGCTGTTCCGCGTCAGGCAGATGCGATGGTGGCGCTTGGCCGATTCGACGCAGGCGCAGCCGAGATCGGCGAGATCCTTGGCCAAGCGTCCGCCGCCCTTGTCCTTGGGCGCCATCGCCAGCAGCGGCGCGCCCGGCTGCAAGGCCCGCAGAGCCATCGCCAGCACGGCGCGGCGCTCGATAGCCCCAGGCGGGGCGAGCATGGCGACATTGTCGAGGCCAACAGCCTCCTCCAGCCGCTCGGCGCCGGGGCTGAGCGGGGAGAATTGCCGGACATGGGGCGAAAGTTCAGCGAGTTCCGACGGCGGTGCGCCGAAAACATTATCGAAGGGCATGGACGTTCCTGAAGGACCGCTCGGAGTTTAGCAAATTGCGCGCCATTCAGGGGCATGAAGACGACATTCGCCCGTACATAGGGCAAGTTCACGGCGATTTCATCGTTTTTTTGGCCGTTTGCAGCGGCGGCCCTGCGCCGCGTCGCGGCAAGCTGACAGAGAGCTGAACGGCGATCGCCCGCCGCTTCAGATGGCGGTCAGCAAAACGGGCGATGGTGCGCCTCGCTTGCAGGCCTGTTTGCGCGCGGTTGCGCGACGGGCGGGAATCCGACGGGAAGGAAAGTCATGAAAATTTCGCGTGAATGGGCCACGCCCGTGACCATCGGGGCCTTCGGCCTGATGGCGGTCACCGGCGTCTTGATGTTTTTTCACCAAGCGGCCGGGCTGAACAAGCTGGCGCATGAATGGCTGGGCTGGGCGTTCGTGGGCGGCGTCGGCTTTCATGCCTGGGCCAACTGGGGCGCGTTCAAGCGCTATTTCGTATCCAGCGCGGCCGGCCGCGGCGTCATCGCTGGGTTCGCCGTGCTGCTTTTGGCTTCGTTTCTGCCGCTCGGCGGCGGCAAGAGCGCGCCGCCGCCGGTTCTGGCGATGAACGCCATCGCCAAAGCGCCGCTTACGGCGGTGGCGCCGCTGACCGGGCGCCCGGTCGAGTCGCTGGTGGCGCAATTGCAGGGCGCGGGCTTCGCCGTTTCCGGACCACAGGCGAATCTGGCCAGCGTGGCCGAAGGGCGCGAAGCCCAGAGCAAAGCCATGGCGCTGTTGTTCGGTGGCGCCAGGCGCGACTGACGCATCGGGGAGGGGCGGCCGGATCTGGCCGCTCGCCTCGCGGCTGCGATGCGTGTTCTTTGTGTAGTTTCAGGGGGATGGAGGCTTTGGCATAGCGCATCTCGAGATTTGCTTTTAAAGGTGCGCCAGGTGTTTAGACGCCTCGCTTCCGGGTGATGTGGGAGCGTTAAGGCCGCGCTTCGGAGATGCCGTGTGAGGCATCTGAGAAAGACTTTGAATGTCAGGAGTCTAAGTCAGTAGTGGCTGGGGAACCTGGAAACTCCGTAGCTCATGCTTTAACCCAATGAAATCCTTGAAATTCAATTGCCTAGGGCTACGCTGTGGGGTACTTGTCTGGGGTACTGATGAGGTACCGAGGATTAGAACCGAATGGCCGTGAGCAGACACGAATATCTCGAATGGGAGACTGTCAGGAATTCCGTGTGAAGGCGGGTTCCGTTTTCATGCCAAGCTGAACCGATCCGGGAACAGGATGGCGAATTGAGCTTTCGCCATCACCCATTCGCGCGGCGGCATTTTCCATTCTTTTTGCGCCAGGTTCAACACGAGATACAGCAGCTTCGTCACGCTGTCGTCGGTCGGAAAATGCCCGCGAGCGCGCACCGCGCGACGCAATTTCGCGTTCAAGGACTCGATGGAATTCGTTGTGTAGATGATCCGGCGCACGTCGTCGGGAAACGCAAAGAATGGAATGACTTCGCTCCAGTGACGCCGCCAGGATTGGGCGATCGCCGGATACTTTCGTCCCCAGGGCCCGTCGGCAAAGGCGTCGAGCTCCCGCTCGCCCGCAGCGGCGTCTTTGGCGCGATAGATCTGCTTCAGCGCCGAGGCGACGGCGCGCCGGTCCTTGTAGGAGACAAAGTC
>NZ_FYDG01000015.1 GCF_900187365.1 Rhodoblastus acidophilus | reverse complement strand
ATGCCGGGCGACAACATTTCGATGGACGTGTCGCTGATCGTTCCGATCGCGATGGAAGAGAAGCTGCGCTTCGCCATCCGTGAAGGCGGCCGCACGGTTGGAGCCGGAGTGGTTGCTCAAATCATTGAATGATTTGAGCAAGCACGGAGTGCGTAAACCGCACTCCGATTGCGGCGCCGGCGTCGTCGCTCAGATCATCGAGTAATTTGCGCAGCCGCGCGAATCTGAGGGGAGCCGCGAGGCTCCCCTTTTTGTTTGAACGCAGAGGACGCGATGGCCGCAACACTCGTCGTCCTGTCCGGTTTGCCCGGCGTCGGCAAATCGACGCTGGCGCGCGCCCTGGCGCTTGAATTGGGCGCCGTCTGGCTGCGGATCGATTCGATCGAGCAAAAGATTCGCGATTGGGGCGGGGCCAATCCATCGCTCGACGACGCAGGCTATCGCGTCGCCCATGCCGTCGCCGCCGACAATTTGCGCCTGGGACTCAGCGTGATCGCGGATTCGGTGAACCCCTGGCAGCTCACCCGCGACGCTTGGCGCGAGGTCGGCGTCGCGGCCGGCGCCGTCGTGGTCGAGTTCGAAATCCTGTGTTCGGACCCGCGCGCCCATCGCGCCCGCATCGAAAACCGGGAGGCGGAGATTCCGAATCTCGCCGCGCCAAGTTGGAACGACGTTCTGGCGCGCGACTATCGTCCTTGGCTCCGCGCGCCTGTTCGCATCGACACCGCCGACACGAGCGTCGCCGCCTGTTTGCGCGCGATGCGGGCGGCGGTTGACGCGACGCGGTGAAGCGAAGCGACGCGCCGTTGAAGACTTCGCTTTTTTCGCTTCAGCGGGCTTGCGTTACGGCCGCTGTTGCGATTAGAAGAACACACGCTTCGGCGTACAGGAGTGTAGCTCAGCTGGTAGAGCACCGGTCTCCAAAACCGGGTGTCGTCGGTTCGAACCCGGCCACTCCTGCCATTCCTTCCCTACAAAATCTCGACTCATTGCCTTGGCCATCGGCGGCTTCGCGCGTTCCGTCTCGCGTTGACAAGCGCAGGTTGCGCTTGTAGCCTTTTTCCATGTCACCGATTCGCGAAACGCTGCGACTTATCTGACCGGTCTCTGCGGAGGCCGGTGAGCAGTGCTTTGTTTTTTCGCGATCGGATCAGTCATGTCTCCCGCAAATACGGGCGCCCATCAGTGCGCCATTGAAGACCAGTTCAGCCGCCAAGCTGTCGGATTCGCCGCCGACAGGGAACTCCACGCCGATGACGTCGTGGCGTTGGTTGTCGAGGCGGCGCGGCCGCAGCCCCACGACGCCGCAATTGATTTCGCCTGCGGCACGGGGTCCGTCGCCTGCGCCCTGGCGAAGCGCGCGCGCCGCGTCGTCGGCCTCGACGCGACCGAGGCCATGTTGCGGCAGGCGCGCGACCTCGCCAGCCGCGAAGGCGTCGGAAATGTCGAATGGCGCGCCGGCGACGTCTATCGGACGCCGTTCGCCGATGCGTCGTTCGACGTGGCGACCTGCCGGTTCGCCTTCCACCATCTGGAAGACCCCGCCCGCGCCTTCGCCGAAATGGTCCGCGTCGCCGCGCCGGGCGCCCGCATTGTCGTGTGCGACTCCTTCGCCTCCGACGATCCGCAAAAAGCAGCCGCGTTCAACGCCATGGAGCGGTTTCGCGACCCGTCGACGGTCGAACATCGGACGCTGCCGTTCCTGCGCGGCCTGTTCGAGTCGGCCGGCCTCGGCGCGCCCGTGGTCCGGCGGTTCGACGTGTCCTATTTCGCGTCCGATTTCGTCGCGAAAGCGTTTCCGCTGAACGGCGACGGCGCCAGATTGCTGGCGATGATCGAGTCGAGCGTCGAGGGCGACGCGATGGACGCCGGCGCCCACTGGACGCCTCAAGGCGTCAGGTTTTCGTTCAGGGCGGCGGCGTTGAGCGCGGTGAAGCCGCTGGGGTGAAGGGAGCGCCGCGTGGACGTTGCGGCGGCATGAGGGAGCAGAGCAACGCGATGTCTAATGTTTTCAAATTCGATCCCAACGCCATACGCGAGCGGCGGCGGCTGAACGGGAAATCGCCGCAAATGTCGGCCAAGGGGCTTGAGGAGACGCAGGCCCGCAAGGACCGTCGCAGGGCTTGGCTGCTGTTCGCCGCAGCGGTGATCGCGCTGACGATTCTGCAGGCTTTCTTCCGCTTCTGATAGGCTCCGCCGGGCGCCCGTCGACGGGCGTCCGGTGGGGGGGGCATGAATCGGGCGCGCCCGGCGCCGTCAGGCGAGAGCCGCGCGCGAGGCCCGAGTCGGCGGCGCGGCGGCGTGGCCGCGCTGTTCGATTCGGCCGCCGCGCAGCGCCGCCGCCTTGAACTGGTCGAACGCTTCGCGAATGCCCCCGACCGCGAGGTCGAGGTCGTCGAGGGCGTGTTCGCGATTGTTGAGATCCGCGGCCTGGGCCAGCCGCAACCGGTCGAACGCGACCGCCAGCGAGTTGGTGGCCGCCGCGAGTTGCGGCGCCAGCGCGGGAAAATACAGGCCGACCAGAATATTCAGTTCGGACACGTCGGTATTGAGCGCATCCAGCTCGCCGGCGTTGCGCGAAAAAGTCCTCGCCTGGCTGAGATCGTAACGCGCGCGGAAGAACGCGATGCTGTCGACATAGGTTTTTTCCGCCCGACGGTACAATTCCTCGGTCTTTTGGCTGCGCAACCACAATCTCTCACGTGAAATCGATATCCAATAAGTAACCGCCGCCGAACCGCCGACGACGCTGAAAATCAGCAGTCCATAGAGATACGCGTTCATGACAGGTCTCCGCTCATGACCTGATCATGCTGGCGTTAACCGGGATAATTAAACATTAATGACAAAAGTCATCGTGGGTTATGGGTAGCAAAATGATTGTTAACCAAACGATAACGGCGATGACCTTGGTCAACTCCTGTCTCGATTTGGCGCGAAACGGCGCGCGGGAGGCGCTGGCGAAAAAAAACCAATAAAATTCGCGGCATATGCAACGTTTGGTTGCATTCTGTTTACGGAGGCTAACCAAAATTGGCCGGGTTTTGCGACGCGGAGGAGAGTGCGCGGTGGCGGAGGAGGGCGACGCCTTTTCGGCGGCGAGCGGATCGGGGCGGGATTCTCCGGGCGCCGGGCTGGCCTTCAACGCCGTCTGCGCGCTTTGCGTCGCCGCGCCGTTGCTGCTCGGCCGATACGGCTGGTCGGCCGATCTCGCCGCCGTCTTCTTCCTGATCGCGATGGCGCTCGACGCCGCGCCGCTGGTCAAGGCGACGCTGCCGGATCATTGGGGCGTCTGGTCGAAGGCGGGCGTCGCCTTCGCGACCGGCGCCATGGCCTTCGTCTGCGTCGGGCCGAACCTCTCCGCCGATATGGGCGCGGTCGGCGCCCTCGGCGCCGTGGGGCAGGCCGCCTTGTCGATGGAGAGCGAGAAGCCGGAGCCGCTGGCGCGCTGGCGCGGCGCCCTGGCGGTGGCGCCGCTGGCGGCGGGGCTGCTCCTGCGCCATACCCCGGACGCGCTGATCGCCTTGACCGGCCTTGCGGCGCTGGGCGTCGCATTTCATCAGCTTTCCCTGCGCGTCCGCCGGGTGGCGCAGATCGAGGCCGAGGCCGACGGGCGCGTGGTTTCGGCCCTCAACGGCGTGAGCCAGTGTTTCGGCTTGTTCGGCGCCGATCAGCTGTGCCTGTCGGGCAACGCCGACTTTCTGCGGCTGTTCAAGCTGACGCTGGCCGAGGCGCGCGGCCGCTCGCTGCCCAGCCTGATGACCACCTCTCTCGCGCTGCCGCTCAAACAGCCCGACGATGTGGAGAAACTGCTGGCGCTGGCGCCGCTCGCGCGCAAGCGGAAGGCCCGGCAAAAACTCCGCGTCGAACTGGCGAGCGATCGCCTGCTGGAATTCGCCTTCGCGCCGACGATCGACGGCTTTTCGCTTCAGGTCGAGGACGTCACCAGCCGTCGCGCCGAGGAGCTCCGGGCCGAACGGGTGGCGCATACCGACGACGTCACCGGCATGGCCAACCGCGCCGCCTTCCGCGACCTGCTGATTCAGGCCGGCGCCGCGGCGGCGGACAATCCGTTCGCCATTTTCATGATCGACCTCGACCGGTTCAAGCAGGTCAACGACACCATGGGCCACGCCGCCGGCGACAAGCTGCTGGAGCGGGTGGCCAAACGCTTGCGCGATGTCGCGGCGGAGGGCGACGAGGTGGCGCGGCTCGGCGGCGACGAATTCATCGTGCTCGCCCATATGGACCGCGACGCCGCCGGCCTGTTCGCCGCGCGGATCGTCGAGGCGCTGAGCGAGCCTTATCAGATCGAGGGCGCCAAGCTGATGATCGGCGCCTCCGTGGGCGTGGCGTTGGCGCCGGAGGATTCGTGCGACGCCTCGGACCTGATGCGGGCCGCCGACATGGCGCTTTACGCCGCCAAGGACGGCGGGCGCGGCGGCTGGCGCAGCTTTTCGAACGACATGGCGGAACAGGCCCGGCTGCGCCAGCAGATCGAGCAGGATCTGCGCGTCGGCATCTTCCGCAACGAGCTTGAGGTGCATTACCAGCCGATCATCAGCTTCGCCAAGCGGCGCATCTGCTGCTGCGAGGCGCTGGTGCGCTGGCGCCATCCGACGCAGGGCATGATCTCGCCCGGCGTGTTCATTCCTATCGCCGAGGAATCCGGGCTGGTGATACCGCTTGGGGAATATGTGCTGCGCCAGTCCTGCGAGGACGCCAAGAGCTGGCCGCATTCGGTGCGCGTCGCGGTGAATTTCTCCGCGCATCAGTTCGCGCGCGGCGACCTCGCCGAAACCGTGCGGCGGGTGTTGCACGAAACCCGGTTTCCGCCGAGCCGGCTCGAGGCCGAAATCACCGAGACCGCGCTGATGAGCGACGCCGACAACGTGCTGGCCACGCTCGACGAATTGCGCAAAATGGGCGTGCGCGTGGCGCTGGACGATTTCGGCGCCGGCTATTCGTCGCTGGCCTATCTCAGCCGTTTCCGGCCCGACAAGGTGAAGATCGACCAGTGCTTCGTGCGCGAAATGGGCAAGAACGCGGCGGCGCTGGCCATCATCAAGGCGGTGCGGGCGCTCGCGCGCGAATTGCACATCGACATGCTGGTCGAGGGCGTCGAGACCCCCGAGCAGCTCGAGATCCTGCGCGCCAACGGGGCCGACGAGGCGCAGGGCTTTCTGTTCAGCCGGGCGCGTCCGGCCAACGAGATCGCCCGTCTGGTCGCCGATCCCACGCAACTGCCGCGCGCCCGAAAACTCAACAATCCCGACGACGCCCCCTGGACCCAGTCCTATGAGCGGGTCGATCCCAATGTCGTGCGGCATCGCGGGCCGGTCGCCTGAGCCGCGCCTCGGCGCCGCGCCGTCAGGCTTGCAGGAACGCCAGAACCTCGCGCTGAAAATCCTGCGGCGCCTCAAGATGCGGCACATGGCCGACGCCGGGAAATTCGACATGGCGGAGCGCGGAATGCGCCTTGGCCACGTCGCGGGCGGCCTGGGCCAGAGGCGGGATTTTCTTCTTCGCCTCGGGCGAGGCGTAGCCGATCAGCGGCGTCGACTGGTCTTCCGCCCCCGACATCAACAGCGTCGGCGGCTTGAGCGTGGCGTAGAGCTTTCGCGCCGGCTCGTTGTAGATCATCTGGTAGGTCAGCGCGACCACCCGGAGATAGCGGGGATAGTCGCCCGACAGCGCGAGGCGCATCCGGCTGACGACGAAGGGCTCGTACTGCGCCGGCGGCAGTTTCGGGAAATAGCGCGCAACGAAGGCGCGATAGCCGGCCTCGTCATAGTCGGCCTCGGCCTTTTCCAGCGTCGCCAGGGTTTGCGGCGGAATGTGGTCGCGGTAGTCCACCAGCCCGATCGGGTCTTCGAGAATCAGCCTGTTGATGCGGCCCGGATGTTTGGCGGCGAGATGCGCCGCCAGCATGCCGCCGGTCGAATGGCCGATGACGTCGAAGGTCCGCAGGCCCAGACCGTCGGCCAGCGCCAGAGTGTTGGCGGCGAGGTCGGCGAAGGAATAGGTTTTGATCGGTTTCGACGATTTGTTGAAGCCGATCTGATCGGGAACGATGACGCGGAAACCGGCGCGGCGCAGGAAGGCGATGGCGTCGTTCCAATAGGAGCTGTCGAAATTCTTGCCATGCAGCAGCAGCACGGCGCGGTTGCGCGCCAACCCCGGCGCGGCCGGAAAGTCCATATACGCCATGCGCATGGGTTCGGCATGGTCGAGCGCCAGGAATTTGACCGGGCCGGGGTAGGGCCAGCCCTCGAAGCAAATCCCCATCGGTTCGAGGGTTTTTTCTTTTTCGGGCGCGGCGGTTTCACCGCTGGCGCGGGCGGGCGCGGCCGCAAGCAGCGGCGTGGCGGCGGCGCCGGCGAGGAAGGCGCGGCGCGAGGCGGCGGTTTTCATGTCAGTCATCGCTTCAGGCCCCGGCGCGCCATCGCGCCCCAACACTTCGATCGTCTTGACGGACCCCGCCGGCGCCCAACGCTTCGCGCCGCTCGCCCTATAGCGAGCGGGCGCCGGCGCTAGAACGGCGTGTCGTCGCTGTCCTCGATCTTCTTCTTGGCCGCCGGTTTTTTCGCCGGGGCCTTTTTCACGGCGGGTTTCTTGGGCTTTTCGTCCGTCTCCGCCTCGTCCGCCTCGGCGTTCTCCGCCTTTTTGGCCGTCGCCTTCTTGGCGGCCGGCTTTTTTGCCGCCGCCTTCTTTTTGACCGGCTTGCCGCCGCCGCTGGCGATGCGGTCCTCGATCAGGCGAATCGCCTCCTCAAGCGTGATCGTTTCCAGCGTCATCGACTTGGGCAGGGTGGCGTTGACCTTGTTCCACGACACATAGGCGCCGAACCGGCCCGGCCGCGCCGCGATCGGCCCGCCGTCGGGATGCTCGCCCAGCAGGCGCCCGTCCGAGGGCGCGCCCGCCGCCTTGGCGTCGACGATCTTGACCGCATCCTCCAGCGTCAGCGTCTGCAGATCGGTTCCCTTTGGCAGGGTGGCGTTGACCTTGCCCCAGGCCAGATACGGCCCGAACCGGCCCGCCTTGAGCGCGATGGCGCCGCCCTGCGGGTGATCGCCGAAGGTTTTCATTTCGCCGCCGGCCTTGCCGCGCCCGCCGCCGGCCTCTTTGGTCATGATCAGGTCGATGGCGCGGTTGCCGCCGATCTCCAGCACGTCGTCGTCCTTGGAGAGATTGGCGTAGGTCTTCTTGTGCTGCACATAGGAGCCGTAACGGCCGATGCCGGCGAGAATCGCCTCGCCCGTGTCGGGATGCCTGGCCACTTCGCGCGGCAGCGACAGCAGCGTCAGCGCCTTGTCCAGCGTCACGTCGTCGGGCTTGAGCGTGGCGGGCAGGGACGAGCGCCGGGGCTTGTCCTCCTTGGTCGCGGGCTCGCCTTCCTGGACATAGGCGCCGAACCGGCCGTCGCGCAGGGTGATCTCAAGCCCGTTGTCCGGGTTCTCGCCCAAAACCTTGACGCCGGGGCGCGCGCCTTCCCCCTGTTCGCCGCGGTCCGACAGCGTGCGGGTGAACTTGCATTCGGGATAGTTGGAGCAGCCGATGAAGGCGCCGAACTTGCCGAGTTTGAGCGACAATTGCCCGGCGGCGCAGGCAGGGCATGCGCGGGGGCTGGAGCCGTCGGCCTTCTCCGGGAAGATATGCGGTCCCAGCAGTTCGTTCAGGTTTTCGAGAATGTCGGTGGTGCGCAGTTCCATCGCGCCGCCGACGGCGAGCGAAAAGTCGCCCCAAAAATCGCGTAAAACCTGCTTCCAGTCGATTTCCGCGTTGGAAATGCGGTCGAGCTGGCCTTCGAGATCGGCGGTGAAGTCATAGCCGACATAGCGGCCGAAAAAGCCTTCGAGGAACGCCGTGACCAGCCGCCCCTTGTCCTCGGGGATCAGCCGCTTCTTCTCCAGCTTGACGTAATCGCGCTCGCGCAGCACCGCCAGGGTCGAGGCGTAGGTGGAGGGGCGGCCGATGCTCAGCTCCTCCATGCGCTTGACCAGCGTCGCCTCGGTGTAGCGCGGCGGCGGCTCGGTGAAATGCTGGGTCGCCTCGATGCTGTCCTTCTTGCAGGACTCGCCCTCGGACATCGCGGGCAGGCGGCCGGACTCCTCGTCCTCCGCCTCGTCGTCGCGGCCTTCCTGATAGAGCTTGAGGAAGCCGTCGAAGCGCACGACCTGGCCGGTGGCGCGCAGGTCGAGCGTGCGGGCGCCGGCTTTGGCTTCAATATCGACGGTGGTGCGCTCCAGCAGCGCCGATTCCATCTGGCTGGCGACGAGGCGGGTCCAGATCAGCTCGTAGAGCCGGGCCTGGTCCGTCTGCAGAAATTGCGCGACGTCCTTGGGCAGGCGGGCGGAATCGGTGGGGCGGATCGCTTCGTGCGCCTCCTGGGCGTTCTTGGCCTTCACGGTATATTTGCGGGGAACGTCCGGCACATAATTCTTGCCGAATTCCGCGCCGATCACGGCGCGCGTGGCGCTGATCGCCTCGGGGGCGACATCGACGCCGTCGGTTCGCATATAAGTGATCAGACCGACGGTCTCGCCGCCGAGATCGACGCCCTCATACAGCTTCTGCGCCACCCGCATGGTGGTTTCGGGCGCCATGCCCAGCTTGCGCGAGGCCTCCTGCTGCAAGGTGGAGGTGGTGAAAGGGGCGGAGGGGTTGCGCCTGGCCGGCTTGGCCTCGACTGACTTGACGGTGAAGGCGGCGGTCTCCAGCGCGGCCTTGAACGCCTCGGCCTCGGCGCCGGCGCCGATGTCGAGGCGCTGGATTTTCTTGCCGTCGGCGCCGACGAGGCGGGCCAGGAAGGGCGCGTCCTTGGCGGTGCGCAAATGCGCGACGAGCGACCAATATTCGCGCGTGACGAATTTTTCGATTTCCAGCTCGCGGTCGCAGACGAGGCGCAGCGCCACCGATTGCACGCGGCCGGCCGATTTCGCCCCCGGCAGCTTGCGCCACAACACCGGCGAGAGGTTGAAGCCGACCAGATAATCCAGGGCGCGGCGGGCGAGATAAGCTTCGACCAGGCTCTGGTCGATCTCACGCGGGTGGCGCATCGCCTCAAGGATGGAATCCTTGGTGATGGCGTTGAAGACGACGCGCTGGACCGGCTTGTCCTTCAAGACCTTCTTGTTGCGCAGAACCTCCAGCACATGCCAGGAAATCGCCTCTCCCTCGCGATCCGGGTCGGTGGCGAGCACGACGCGGTCGGCGTCCTTCACCAGCGCGGCGATCTCGGCCAGACGCTTGGCGGCCTTGGCGTCGGTCTCCCACAGCATCTTGAAATCGGCTTCGGGGTCGACCGAGCCGTCCTTGGCGGGCAGATCCCGGACATGGCCGAACGAGGCGATCACCTCGTAATTCTTGCCGAGATATTTGTTGATCGTCTTGGCCTTGGCCGGCGATTCGACGATGACGACGTCCATGTGCGTTCCGGTATTCGGGGCGTAAGGTTAAGGCGCGAACAGCGCCGGAACATGGGGGAGCCCGGCGAAACTGTCAAATGGGCAGTGACCGCGTGACGAAAATTTGGTCAGGCGCGGCCGGTCATGAGGCGCCCGGTTGCGACGTTGCCTGCGGCTTGAACGCTTGCGAAGGCCGCCCCTCTCTACTAAACCAGCGGCCATGAGTCCGCCCACCACCTTCTCCCAGCGTCATCTTCTCGGCATCGAGGGCCTCAACCGGCTCGAAATCCTCCATCTGCTCGATCTGGCGGAGGAGGCGGTGGCCGTGTCGCGGCAGGTGCAGAAGCACAAGGCGGCGCTGGCCGGCCGCACGCTGATCAATCTGTTTTTTGAAAATTCCACCCGCACGCAAAGCTCGTTCGAACTGGCGGGCAAGCGTCTCGGCGCGGATGTGATGAACATGTCGGTGGCGACGTCCTCGGTCAAAAAAGGCGAGACGCTGATCGACACGGCGATGACGCTCAACGCCATGCATCCCGACATCATCGTGGTGCGCCACGCCCAGGCGGGGGCGGCGCATTTATTGGCGCGAAAAGTCGATTGCGCCGTGGTCAACGCCGGCGACGGCGCGCACGAGCATCCGACCCAGGCCCTGCTCGACGCGCTGACCATCCGCCGCAACAAGGGCCGCATCGAAAATCTGAACGTGGCGATCTGCGGCGACGTGCTGCATTCGCGCGTCGCCCGCTCCAACATCATCCTGCTGTCGGCTTTGGGCGCCCGCGTGCGGGTGGTCGGCCCGTCCACGCTGATGCCGACCGGGATCGCCAATCT
This sequence comes from Rhodoblastus acidophilus, assembly GCF_900187365.1. Classification (GTDB taxonomy): domain Bacteria; phylum Pseudomonadota; class Alphaproteobacteria; order Rhizobiales; family Beijerinckiaceae; genus Rhodoblastus; species Rhodoblastus acidophilus. Next base: position 54,796 of record NZ_FYDG01000015.1, on the reverse strand, counting down.
CGGCGTCGAAGTCTTCACCTCCATGCGCGAGGGCCTGAAAGACGCGGATATCGTGATGATGCTGCGGTTGCAGCGCGAGCGCATGTCCGGCGCCTTCATCCCCTCCACCCGCGAATATTTCCACTTTTTCGGGCTGGATGAGGAAAAACTGGCCTATGCCAAGCCGGATGCGCTGGTGATGCACCCGGGGCCGATGAATCGCGGCGTGGAGATTGATTCCAGCGTGGCCGACGGCGACCACAGCCTGATCCGCGAACAGGTGGAGATGGGCGTCGCCGTGCGCATGGCCGTGCTGGAGGCCTTGGCGCGCAACCTACCGAACGGGTGAGGCGTCGGGCGCGATGAACGGGCCAAAGGCGCGCGGACTGGCCGCCACCGGGATTTTTGCGGTCACTTCGAGGGTTTTCGCGTCGATGCGCGCCAAAACGTCGTCCATCCAGCAGGCGACATAGACGGCGCCGTCGGGCGCGGCCTGCGCGCCTTCGGGATAGCCGCAGGTTTCGATCGTCTTCAGCTCCGCATAGCTCGCGCCGTCGAACACGGTCACGCTGTCATCGTGCTGGTTGGTGACGAAAATCCGCCCGCCGTCGCGGGTGACCGCCACGGCATAGGGGAAGCTGCGCACTTTGAGCCGGCGTGTCTCGCGCCGCGTCGCCGGGTCGATCACGGACACGTCGCCGGATTGCACATCGGCGACCAGCAGGCGGGGGCCGTTGGGGTCGTAAGTCACGCCGAACGGCGCCTTGCCGACCGGGATCGTCGCCACCGTCCTGAGCGCGGCGAGATCGACCACCGAAACCGAATCGCTTTCACGATTGGCGACATAGAGAAACGCGCCCGAGGGATCGCTGGCCATGCCGGCCGGCGAACGGCCGACCTTGATGAGCGCGATCTCTTTCAAACTGGCGGCGTCGAAGGCGCGGATTTCGTCGGCATACCAGTCCGCGACGAAGATTTTTTCGCCTTTCGGGTCGAGGGCGATTCCCAGCGGCCCCGCGCCAGCGGGAATTTCCGCCACGACGCGATGCCCGTCCTCGGCGTTGCGGGCGATCACCGAGAACGAATGGTTTTCGGGGTTGGTGGCGTAAATCCGCGCCCCGCCGGGCGCTGTCGCGACTCCGGCGGGCTTTTTGCCGATCTTCACCGTCTCGACCACGCGTCCCCGCGCGAGATCGACGATGGACAGCGCGTCCGCCCCCTGCGCCGTGACATAATAGGCCAAGGATTCGGCGCGGGGCGCCGATGGGGCGAGCGGCTCGGCGCGCGCCGCCGTTGCGAGCAGCGTCAGCGCGGCGATCCACGCCGCTGCTTGCGCGCGAAACGTCAATTCGTCGTCTCGACCAGCTTTTTCAGGTTGTCGAGACCGGCGCGATACACCCCGCGCACGGCTTTGGCGGACGCCTCGTCGTTGAGTTCGGGCGGGGGATCGTTCAGCATATAGCCGCGATAAAACGCCCCCTTCCATTCCACGGTGGAGCCGCCCTTGCCATTGTCCAGTACGGAAATGGTCGAGGTGTAATTGTTCACCGGCAGGATCTTGGGATCGACCTTGGGGATTTCATATTTGTAGCTGTGGGCGCTCGCGTCATATTTGTCGAGCACTTCATCAAAGCTTGGATCGCCCGGCGCCTTCAGCACGAGATGCCGCACCGAACCTTCGGAATTGCCCTTGTCGGCGACGCTGGAGGCGATCGCCGGATGCCATTTGGCCAGCGCGTCGAAATCGCCGATCACCGCCCAGATCTTGTCGACGGGCTTGTCGATCTCCACGGTCTCGACGATCTTCTGCCGCGTCGGTCCATGGGCCGTCGCCGCGCCCGTCGCAATCGCCAGAACGGCCGCGGCCAGAGCCAGAGCTTTCATGCAGTCCTCCCTTGTCGTTATGGCAGGGATCATGGCAGAGCCCAGGCGGGGCGGAAAGCCGGCTATGAAATTTCTAAGACCGCGCCAAATGCCGGCGCGGTCAATGGGCTGGCGCGGGCGCCGCGACAGGCGGGGACGATGGCGACGCCCGCTCCACCCGCTTGCGTTGTTCCTCGTCCTGCCGTTGCCGCTCGATCTCCGCCTTGCGCTGCTTGTCGGCCTCGCGCTGGCGGGCGATCTTGGCCTGTTCGCGCTCCAGCGCCCTGGTCGCGGCGATATTGACGAAGGGCGTGGCGTCGAGCTTGCGCGCCGGCGCCGGCCACGGGCCGGACCAGCTGAGTTCGCCGCGCCGACCGGGCAGGGCGGTGGTGAGCGCGAAATTCAGGGTTTTCAGGTCGAAGCTGAAGGCGACCGGTTCGCGCGCCGCATTCAGCTCGCCTTTGGCGAGGCGCAGCGGGGTTTCGCCATCGGCGACACGCAGATCGCCTTTCGCCAGCGCCTGATCGAGATCGCGCAGCGTGTCCTTGCTGCTGAACATGGCTTCGCTGGCGGTCTGAGCGGCGAGCACCTGATCCGGGGCCTCCAGCGCGGCGCCGGCGACGGTCAGGCCGGCGATTTTCGCCGACCCCGTCCCCGACAACGCGCCGACGAGTCCGGCCATGCTGGCGCCGGAGCCGGCGAATTTCAGCCGGCCGCCGAGCGTCGCGGACAGCGCGGGGTTTTTCACCGCCAAATTCTCGCTGGACAACTCGCCCGACAGCGTCGCCTGTCCGCCCTGCCGTCGCAGATCGAAGCCGCCGCGCAAAACGCCGCCGGCGACGGGCGCCTCAATTTTCGCCACGCTCAGCGCGTTGGGGCCGAGCGACAGTTCGAATTTGGCGGGCCCCCCCCAGGGCGCCAGCTCGGTGGCGCGGATCGCCAGTTTGACGCGCGGCGGGTCGATCAGCACCGGCGCGAACGACAGGCTCGGCCAGACGTCGCCCTTTTTGGCGGGCGCCGGGGCGCCGAGCGTCAGGGCGAGCACGTCCGGCGCGGAAAATTTGTCCACCTCCAGATCGCCGCTCACCCCGTCGCTCGCCAAGGTCAGGGCGCCGGTGAAATGGGCGTCGCCGCGCTCGCCGACGATGCGACGCAGGAAAATCTGGCCGTCATGGGCGGCGACCTGGCCTTCGATCTTGCCGAATCCGGCGGGGCCGCCGATCAGCCCCGACGGGTCGCCCGAAAGCGCAAACACGCCTTCGCCGGCCCCCAGCGAGCCCTCGACGGTTCCGTTGATCTTGCCCAGCGCCGCCCTGCCGCTGACGTCGCGGCGCGCATTGCCTTGCATTTTCAGAGAAATCTGGCCGGGGCCGAGCTTTTGCGGCGCCAGCAGCGCCGGCGCGCCCAGTTGCGCCAGCAGGTCGAAGGCTTCGGGCGCGGCGACGTCGAGCGCGATCCCGCCCTTGTCGTCGAGCGCGACATTGAACTTGGTGGCGCCGGCCTGTCCCTCGAAGGCGTAGCCGCCGTCGGCGCGCGCGACGACAGCGGCCGGCGACAGCAGGCGGGCGCGCGAGGCCAGCAGACGGGTCGCGTCGCCGGGCGCCAGCCGCGCCAGCAGCGTGGCGAAGTCGCCGAGATCGCCGGCCTTGATTCGCGCCTCGCCCCTTGGGGCCGTGAACGCGCCCTTCCATTCGCCGGAGGCGGAGACATCGGCGCCGGCGAGATTTTTGGCCTCAAGCCGCTCCAGCCGCGACACGTCCTTGTCGCGCAGCAGGCGCAGGCTCAACCGTCCCTCAGCCTTGCCGACGGTCTGGGCGTCGAGCGTGAGGTCGAGATCGGACCCCGCGCCGAGCGCGGCGGCGAAATCCGGCGCCAGGGCGGGATCGAGCGCCGTCGCCGCCAGTTTAGCGGAAATTTTCGCGCGCGCGTCCTTGGTCGGCGCCGTCCAGGACAGATCGCCGGCGAATTTGGCGCGGTCGAGCGCGAGATGGCCGTTGGCGAGCGCGACCGCCCCCAGCGACAGGGTGAAGCCTCCCCCCGCCGCCACTTGTCGGAATGGCAGGGCCGGCGCGCCGGAGGCGGCGGCGAATGTGGCGTAATCGCTGGCGGAGAATTCGCCGGCGCCGCGCCAGCCATTCTTGCCGTCCGGGGTCGCCGAGAGGTCGAGACGGGCGCCGCCGCTTCCTTCCGCGACGATTTTCAGCGGGCCGCCAGCGTCGCGGCTGAGCTTGACCCCGGTCCAGGCGCCGCGCCAGGCGAGGCCGTCGATGTTGAGGCGCAGCGTCGTGGGCGCCGGCCGCTCCAGCGCCCGCGTCACGGCGTAGGCGACGAGGTCGGCCCAGGGGCTGGCGAGCGTCGACGTGGACAAGGCGACGGAAACCGCGCCGGAGGCGACGGCATAGTCGGCGGCGCCGGCGAATTTCGCGCCCAGCGCGCCTTCGCCCAGATGCAGCAGGGCCTTGTCGAGCTTGACGCCGTCGGCTTGCGCCTTGACCTCGCCCTCCATCCGCCAGGATTGGGTCTTGGCCAGCGGGCCGTCGCCGATCGCCTTGCCGGCATAGGTCGGCTCGCCCGAGAGATCGAGCGCGCCGTCGAGCGCCAGCCGCCCACGCTCGTCGTTCAGCCGGAGTTTTAGCGGCAGGCGATCGCCGGCGAAGGAATCGCTGCTCAGCGTATAATTGATGGTGTGGTCGTTGAGGCGGAAGCCGCCGCGCCCGTCATACGGCCCTTCGAGATTGGCGATGCGGCCGGTGAAATCGAGGCGCTCCAGCGCGAACAGCGTCTTCTGCCGATGCAGCACGCGCAGCCGGCCGTCGTGAAGCGTCAGGTTTTCGAAATGGGCCGACGCTCCCGGCCGGCGCAGCGCGTCGGCGTCCACGTCCAGCGCGAAACCGGTCAGTTCGGCGCTGGTAAACGTGAGCGCGCCCTGCATCAAGGCGGTCAGCGACAGTTCGAACGCGGCCTTTTCGGCCTTGAGCGTCCCCAGCGCGCCCTTGAGCTTGATGTTTTGCGCCGAAAAATAGGGCGTGGGCAGAATGCGCAGGTCGATCCGGCCGTCGAGCCGGGCCTCCATCCCGGTGGCGCGGGAGATTTCCTCGGCGAATCGCGCGCGATGGGCGTCGAAGTCCACCACATAGGGCGCGCCGAGCAGCGCCGCCAGCGCGAGGATTAGGCCGATGCCGAGATAGGTAAGGACGTCGCGCATGAATTCATGAACTCTTTTTCTCCACGAAGGAGTCGAGCACCAGCTTGCGTCCAGCCTTATCAAAATCAATCGTCAATTTCGAGCCGTCTACTGCCGCAACGGCGCCTGGGCCGAATTTAAGATGGAACACCCGGTCGCCCGGCGAGAACGCGCTGCCCGGCGAGGATTTGCCGAGCACTTCGCCCTCGATGGTGCGCGGGGCGCGGCCGCCGGGGCCGTTTTGCTGGGCGCGCTTCCAGCCCGGCGTGTCATAGCGCGAGCCGAACGCATCCATATTGGCGAAACGCGATTGCGCATAGGCGCCGTAACCCGAGCCGCTGGCGCGGTTTTCCGTCACCTGCACATGGGCGGCGGGCAGGTCGTCGAGGAATCGCGAGGGCGTGGTGGTCTGCCACAGGCCATGGATGCGGCGATTGGTCGCAAAATAGATTTTGGCGCGGCGGCGCGCCCGGGTGACGCCGACATAGGCGAGGCGGCGCTCCTCCTCCAGCCCGGCGCGGCCGTTCTCGTCGAGGCTGCGCTGGTGCGGGAACAGGCCTTCCTCCCAGCCGGGCAGGAACACCGTCTCGAACTCCAGCCCCTTGGCGCCGTGCAGCGTCATGATCGAGACGCGCTCGCCGCCATCGGCGGCGTCGGCGTCCATCACCAGCGAGACATGCTCCAGGAAGGCGCCGAGGTCGGGGAACTCCTCCATCGAGCGCACCAGCTCCTTGAGGTTTTCCAGCCGTCCCTCGGCTTCCGCGCTCTTGTCCTGCTTCCAGAAATCGGTGTAGCCGGATTCCTCCAGGATCTGCTCGGCCAGCTCGTGATGCGGCTTCTGGCCGATCTGACTGGCCCAACGGTCAAAATCGCTCAACAGCGCGCGAAACGTGGAGCGTTGCTTGGGCTTCAGCTCCTCGGTCTCGATCAGGATGCGCGCGGCCTGCATCAGCGGGATGCGCTGGCGGCGGGCGTGGTCGTGGACGATTTGCAGGCTGGCCTCGCCCAGGCCGCGCTTGGGCGTGTTGACGATCCGCTCGAACGCCAGATCGTCGGCGGGCTGCGCCGTACAGCGCAGATAGGCGAGGGCGTCGCGGATTTCGAGGCGCTCGTAGAAGCGCGGGCCGCCGATCACCTTGTACGGCAGGCCCAGCGTGATGAACCGCTCCTCGAACTCGCGCATCTGGAACGAGGCGCGCACCAGAATGGCCACTTGGTCGAGCGAATGGCCCTTGCGTTGCAATTGCTCGATTTCCTCGCCGATGACGCGGGCTTCCTCCTCGGAATCCCACACGCCGGAAACTTCGGGCTTCTCGCCGTCCTCGCCGTCGGTGAACAGGGTTTTGCCGAGCCGGTCGCGGTTGTGGGCGATCAGATGGGCGGCGGCGGCGAGAATATGGCCGGTCGAACGGTAGTTGCGCTCCAGCCGGATCACCTTGGCGCCGGGAAAATCCTTCTCGAACCGCAGGATGTTGTCGACATCGGCGCCGCGCCAGCCATAGATCGACTGGTCGTCGTCGCCGACGCAGCACAGGTTGGGTTTTTGCGCGGGAGTTATTTCATTGGCTGCGCCGGCTTGGCGTTGCGCCAGCAGGCGCAGCCAGAGATATTGGACCGCGTTGGTGTCCTGATATTCATCGACCAGCAGATATTTGAAACGGCCCTGGTATTCGCGCAGCACATCGGGGTTTTCGCGGAAAACCCTTAGCGTTTCCAGCAGCAGATCGCCGAAGTCGGCGGCGTTGAGGATTTTCAGCCGCTCTTGGTAGAGCGCATAGAGCGCGCCGCCCTTGCCGTTGGCGAAGGCCCCGGCCTCGCCCGCCGGAACAGTTTTCGGCGACAGGCCCCGGTTCTTCCAATTGTCGATCAAAAACGCCAGCGTGCGCGCCGTCCAGCGCTTTTCGTCAATATTTTCCGCGCGCAACACCTGCTTGAGCAGGCGAATCTGGTCGTCGGTGTCGAGGATGGTGAAATTGCTTTTCAGGCCGGCGAGTTCGGCGTGGCGGCGCAGGATCTTGGTGGAAATGGCGTGAAACGTGCCGAGCCAGGCCATGCCCTCGGCCTCGCCGCCGATCAGGGCGCCGATGCGCTCCCGCATTTCGCGGGCGGCCTTGTTGGTGAAGGTCACCGCCAGGATTTGATGCGGGCGGGCGAGGCCTTGGGCGAGAATATGGGCGATGCGCGCGGTCAGCACGCGGGTCTTGCCAGTGCCGGCGCCGGCCAGCACCAGCACCGGGCCTTCGGTGGTCTCCACGGCGGCGCGCTGTTCGGGATTGAGCGCGGACAGGAAATCCGGCGCGCCGCCGTGCATGGCGGCGAGCGCACACGCGGCAATGCCACCGCCGGCGCGGGGCGCGGCGGGCTCGAAACCGGGAAAATCGTCGAAAGGATCGGACAAGGCGGCCTGGAAGCTTAACGAATCGTTGGGGCCAATGTGGGGGCTTGCGGCCCGCTTGTCGAATCCGGTTCGCGCGGCGGGTTGTGGCGCGCCGGGCGCTCGCGCCGCCGAGGGGGCGAGGAGATCACGCCTTCTTCAGAAAACACGTCTTCAGCACGAGGCCCTTCACCTTGTCGGTGCGGCCTTCGATTTCCTCGGGGTCGTCGGTGAGATGGATGCCGCGCACCACCGTCCCGCGCTTGAGAACGGTGGAGGAGCCCTTCACCTTCAGATCCTTGATGAGGGTGACATTGTCGCCTTCGTTCAGGATCGCGCCGTTGCAATCGCGGGTTTCGGACATTCGCAGCCTCCGTTGAGCGTCAGCCTTTACGGCGGCGTCGCGGGAAAAGCCAGCCTCGATCCTCAACGCGCCGGGGTGAAATTCCGCAGCACGTCGGTGCGGTTCACCGGAGCTTCCACCTGCCAACGGGCGGCGAGACGGCCGGTGTTGGGGTCGCGGCTCCAGCGGCAGGCCAGGGTGAGCGTGGGGGCGGCTTTCCGTTCCATGGCGAGTTCCTCCAGTCTTCACAACCATGGCGTGAAATACTTGACTGTTGGTTGAGGGGCGCGTTCAAGTTTGTGTTGAGCCTTGGCCGCAAGCGGTTAAACAAGGTCATGCTCTACGATTGGTTGATCGCGCCTTTCGCCGATTACGAATTCATGCGCCGCGCGCTGGTCGGTTCCTGCGCGCTGGCCTGCGCCGGCGCCCCGCTTGGCGTGTTCCTGCTGCTGCGGCGCATGGCGCTGTCCGGCGACGCGCTGGCCCACGCCATCCTGCCCGGCGCGGCGCTCGGCTATCTCGTCGCGGGCCTGTCGCTGCCGGCCATGACGCTGGGCGGCGTGCTGGCGGGCTTCGCCGTGGCGCTCGGCTCGGGCGCCGTCGCCCGCGCCACGGCGTTGCGGGAGGAGGCCTCGCTCGCCGCGTTTTACCTGGTTTCGCTGGCTTTGGGCGTCACGCTGGTGTCGGTGCGCGGCTCCAATGTCGATTTGCTGCATGTGCTGTTCGGCAGCGTGCTGGCGCTCGACGATTCCACCCTGATCCTGCTGGCGAGCATCGCCAGCGTCACCCTGGTCGGTCTGGCGGCGATCTATCGCCCGCTGGTGCTGGAGACGCTCGATCCCGGCTTTCTGAATTCGGTCAGCCGGGTCGGGGCGGCGATTCAGAGCGCCTTCCTGATGCTGGTCGCGCTCAATCTGGTCGCCGGTTTTCACGCCTTGGGCACGCTGCTGTCGGTGGGCATGATGATGCTGCCGGCGATTTCGGCGCGGCTGTGGACGCATAACATGAGCGGCATGATCGCGCTGGCCGGGCTGTTCGGGCTGATCGGCGCCTATGCCGGCCTGCTCGCGTCCTATTTCCTCGGCCTGCCGTCCGGGCCGCTGATCATCCTGGCTTGCGGCGCGCTTTATGTGCTGTCGCTGGTCGTCGGGCCGGCGGGCGGGGTGATGCGCAAGTTCACCCCGCGCGCGCATCTGGAGGGGTGAGTCGATCACGAAAATGTGTCGGCCGCGCCTGCGCCGTTTCTGAGAATCCTGTGATAATTTGCCTGAACTGGACCGTTCAGGCTGACCGCCACGGGTCGGATTTCCCGGAGTCGCGCCTCAGCCTCATGCGTTTCACGAGGAGGGGGCCATGGCGATTTCCTATTATCCGCCCTTGATTTCCGTTGCAGTGATTTTGGCCGGCGCCGCCGCCTATTCTGGCGAACCGCCCAGGGCGTCCGCCGATGGGGGCCTCCGTGCTGGCGTGGATCGCGCGTCGCCCGGAGTGGCGCGGCTCATTTTCGCGGCGTCCTTGCCGTCCGACATCGCGTCCGTCGATCGCACGGCGGCGCTGGCCGATTCGAGGCTGACGGCGGCTGCGCCGGAACGGGTCGCGCAAGGCGACCGTTTGCCCAGCGGCCTTACGGTTCGGCTGGCCTCGGACGGTTTCGCGGCGCCGGTCCGCGTCTCGCACCCCAAGGCGTTGCGAACCGCCGAGCGTTAGGGCGTCGGGACGCTGGCGGGGTCGGGCGTGCGGCACGCTGCGCACAGGCCGCGGATTTCGATTGAGACCGCTTCGGGGGCGAAGAAATTCTTGCGCGCGGTCTGGCCCAAAAAACTCTCCAGCGCCGCCGCGGAAAATTCGCGCGTGGCGCCGCAGGACCGGCAGATCATGAAGGCGGCGCTATGGGCCGGGCCGTGATGCCGGCAGGCGACAAACGCGTTCTGCGATTCCACCCGATGCGCCAGACCTTCGTCCATCAGCTTTTGCAGCGCGCGATAGACGGTGGGCGGCGCCATGCGCTTCTCGCCGCTCAAGGCTTCGATCACGTCATAGGCCGACAGCGGTCGTTGCGCCGCGTTGAGCAGGTCGAGAATGCGCGTCTGCACGGGGTTGAGGCGCAAAGCGGCGGACATTGGGCTGGACATGGAACCCATTTGTTATGTTATAACATAGCCAGGTGGTCGTCGCCCCGGTCGGTCGCACATGGCCTGGCTGACCAAGGCCCCGCACATTCGCAGAAATAGGACGTCCTCATGCGTATGAAAACCCTGCTCGCTGTGATGTTGCTGCTGTCGCCCGCGCTGTCGCCGGCCCGGGCGGCGGCGCCGGAAAAGCTGTCGGTGATCGCCAGTTTCTCGATTCTCGGCGATTTCGTCCGCGAAATCGGCGGCGAAAAGGTGAGCGTTGGGCTGCTGGTCGGTCCCAATGGCGACGCCCATGTGTTTCAGCCGACCCCGGCCGACGCGCAGGCGCTGAAAAAGGCCAAGCTCATTGTCATCAACGGCCTGGGGCTGGAAGGCTGGATGACCCGCCTGATCGCCTCGTCGGGCGCCAAGGCGCCGGTGGTGGTGGCGACCAAGGGCGTGACGCCGCGCGAGGGCGAGGAAGACGGCCACAAGGGCGTCGATCCCCACGCCTGGCAAAGCATCGCCAACGCCCGGATCTATGTCGCCAACATTCGCGAGGGCCTGACGGCGGTCGACCCGGCCGACGCCGATTATTTCAAGACGCGGGCGGGCAAGTTTCTGGCGCGGCTTGATGAGACCGAGCGGGCGGTGCGCGCCGGCATCGCCGAGATTCCCGAGGCCAACCGCCGCATCGTCACCACGCATGACGCGTTTGGCTATTTCGGCGCGGCCTATGGGTTCGAGTTCATCGCGCCGGTCGGCCTATCGTCCGACGCCGAGCCGTCGGCGCGCGATATCGCCAAATTGATCGGACAGATCAAGGCCGAGCATGTTCCCGCCGTGTTTCTGGAAAATATTTCCGATCCGCGCCTGATGCAGCGCATCTCGCAGGAGAGCGGCGCCAGGATCGGCGGTTCGCTGTTTTCGGATGCGCTGTCCACGGGCGAAGGTCCAGCCCCCACTTACATCGACATGATGACTCACAATATAGATGAGCTGAAGAAGGCGCTTATTCCCCACAGCTGAACCGGAGTTGAAATGTCCGAGGAAAAAATTCCCGTCACCGTCCTGACCGGCTATCTCGGCGCGGGCAAGACCACGTTGCTGAACCGAATTCTCACCGAGGACCACGGCAAGAAATTCGCCGTCATCGTCAATGAATTCGGCGAGATCGGCATCGACAACGAACTCGTGGTGGACGCCGACGAGGAAGTGTTCGAGATGAACAACGGCTGCATCTGCTGCACCGTGCGCGGCGATCTCATCCGCATCATCGAGGGGCTGATGCGGCGCAAGGGCAAGTTCGACGCTATTCTGGTGGAAACCACCGGGCTGGCCGATCCCGCGCCGGTGGCGCAGACGTTTTTCGTCGACGCCGACGTGCAGAAGGAGACGCGGCTCGACGCCATTGTCACCGTCGCCGACGCCAAATTCCTGTCGGACCGGCTCAAGGACGCGCCCGAAGCCAAGAACCAGATCGTGTTCGCCGACGTGATCCTGCTCAACAAGACCGATCTCGTCAGCCGCGCCGAGCTGGAGGAAGTGGAGGCGCGTATTCGCGGCCTGAACCCCTACGCCAAGCTTTATCGCACCAACCGCTGCGATATCGCGCTGGAGCATGTGCTGGACCGCAAGGCGTTCGAACTCGACCGCATTCTCGATCTCGACCCGGATTTTCTGACGGTCGAGGCGCATGACCACGATCATCACGATCACGATCACGATCATGGCCATCACCATCATCATGACCACGACCACGACGATCATCATCACGACCACGATTGCGGGCCGGATTGCGACCACGAGGACCACGCCCACGCGCCAAAAGTGCTGCATGACGACGAGGTGAAGTCGGTGGCCATCGCCTTGGACGGGCCGGTGGACCCCGACCTGTTCCTGCCCTGGATCAACGAGGTGGTGCAGCGCGACGGGCCGGACATCCTGCGCTCCAAGGGCATTCTCGCCTTCCCGAACGAGCCGCGCCGCTATGTGTTCCAGGGCGTGCATATGATCTTGGACGGAGACCTGCAGCGCGAATGGAAGCCGGACGAAAAGCCCAACAGCCGCATTGTCTTCATCGGCCGCAAGCTGAAGGAGGAGGCCTTGCGCGAGGGTTTTAAGGCCTGCGCGGCGTTCCAGCCGGCTTGAGCGATTCCGTCTCTCCCTGGGAACGCGGGGAGAGATTTTCGCTGCTTTATTAGGCAGTCTTTGCTGCGGGCTAGAAAATGAGCAAAAAAATCAAGCCCGTAGCGGCCGGACTCGGCCTTGGCGCCTGACATAGGTCAAGGACGGGTCTCCTGCCTTGCTCTTGACTGCGCGCCGAGAAAAAACAGAGGGGCCACCATGTCCGCGCAAGTCAAGTTCACGCTCGACGAAACCCAGATACCGAAATACTGGTACAATATCGCCGCGGATCTGCCGACGCCGCCCGCCGTGCTGCACCCCGCCACCCAGCAGCCGGTCGGCCCGTCGGATCTCGAACCCCTGTTCCCGATGGAGTTGATCCTTCAGGAGGTTTCCACCGAGCGCGAGATCGAGATCCCCGAGCCGGTCCGCGACATTTTCCGGCTGTGGCGGCCCTCGCCGCTGATCCGCGCCCGCCGGCTTGAACAGGCGCTCGACACGCCCGCCAAGATCTATTTCAAATATGAGGGCGTCTCGCCCGCCGGCTCGCACAAGCCCAATTCCGCCATTCCGCAGGCCTGGTTCAACAAGCAGGCCGGCATCAAGAAGCTCACCACCGAAACCGGCGCGGGGCAATGGGGCTCGTCGCTGGCTTTCGCCGGCTCGCTGTTCGGCATCGACGTCACCGTCTATCAGGTGCGCTGCTCCTACGACCAGAAGCCGTATCGCCGCGCGCTGATGGAAACCTATGGCGCGAAATGTATTTCGTCGCCCTCGACCCAGACCGAATCGGGCCGGGCGGCGCTCGCGGCCAATCCCGACAGCCCGGGCTCGCTGGGCATCGCCATTTCCGAGGCGGTCGAGATCGCGGTGAAGAATCCCGACGTCAAATATGCTTTGGGCTCGGTGCTGAACCATGTGCTGCTGCACCAGACCATCATCGGCCAGGAGGCGATCAAGCAGTTCGAGCTGACCGGCGACGATCCCGACGTGATCATCGCCTGCGCCGGCGGCGGCTCCAATTTCGCTGGCCTCGCCTTCCCATTCCTCGGCCTGACCCTGCGCGGCGGGCGCCGGCGCCGGGTGATCGCTGTCGAGCCGGCCGCCTGCCCGACTCTTACGCGCGGAAAGTACGCTTACGACTACGGCGACACCGCGCATCTGACCCCGCTGGTCAAGATGCATACGCTCGGCTCGACCTTCGTTCCGCCGGGCTTCCACGCCGGCGGCCTGCGCTATCACGGCATGTCCGGCCAGGTGTCGCAGGCTTACGAACTCGGCCTGATCGAAGCGCGCGCCTACCAGCAGCTCGCCTGTTTCGAGGCGGGCGTGCAGTTCGCCCGCGCCGAGGGCATTGTTCCCGCGCCGGAATCGACCCATGCGGTGCGTTGCGCCATCGACGAGGCGCTGCGCTGCAAGGCCGAGGGCAAGGCCGAAACCATCTGCTTCAACCTGTCGGGCCACGGCCATTTCGACATGGGCGCCTATATCAATTATTTCAGCGGCAAGCTGGTGGATCAGGATTACGACGCAGCCGAACTGGCGTCGTCGCTGGCCGAACTGCCGCAGGTGGCGGCGGAATAAACCTCCGTCACTTGTCAGGCGCGCCGGGCGGGACCATCATCCCGCCCGTTTCCTGTTGGGGGAGGGGCGCATGAAACACATCCTTGTCGCGGTCGCGGCGGTTCTGTTCGCCATGGGCGGCGCGCTGGCGCAGGAGAGCTGCGAAACCAAGGCGGTGGGGAGCAACGGCAAGCCGCTGGCCGGCGCCGCCAAAACCAGTTTCATGAAAAAATGCGTGGCCGACGATTGTCAGGCCAAGGCGGTGAGCAAGGATGGCAAACCGCTCGCCGGCGCCGCCAAGGCCAGTTTCCTGAAGAAGTGTCAAGCGAGCTGAAATAGCCGGCTGACGCGGCTCAGGGCCGGATGTCGAACCGCGCCGAGAAAGTCTGCGCGGGCGGCTGGCCTTTTTCCCAGCTTCGCATGTAGACCAAGCTGACGGCGGTCGGCCCGACGCGCGCCGTGCGGAAGCGAAAAATCGCCGCGCCGGGCGCGCCGGGCATGGCCGCGCCGCGCACGGCGCTATGGCCCAACAATTTCAGACCCGGCGCTTGGCCCTGTTGCGTCCAGGAATAGCCGGTGGAGGGGTTTTCGCGCAGCCGCGCCTCGATCGCGTCGCCCCGGCGCACAACGAAGCTTTGGCCCGAATCGGCTTCGGTCAGATGCAAGGTCGTCGCGCGCGCTGGCGCGCCGAGCAGAAACGGCGCGGCCAGCGCCGCAGCCGCGAACGGCGTGAAATTGACGATCGTCATCACAAGTCCCTGGCGAAAGACGCCAGCAAGCCATGACCTCCCGCAAGAGTCCATAAGCTTTGCGGCGCGAACCTTTGCCAGCGCGCCCGTCGCATGCTATGGGGCCGCTGACTTCCCGGCATTATCGCGCTTCGCGCCCGAAAGGAGCCTCCATGAGCCATTCCAACAGCTTTTTTAGCGCCTCTCTGGCCGAATCCGATCCCGAAATCTTCAGCGCCGTCGAGCTCGAACTCGGCCGCCAGCGCAAGGAAATCGAGCTGATCGCCTCGGAAAACATTGTTTCGCGCGCGGTTTTGGAAGCCCAGGGCACCGTGCTGACCAACAAATACGCCGAGGGCTATCCGGGCAAGCGCTATTACGGCGGCTGCCAGTTCGTCGATATCGCCGAAAACCTCGCCATCGAGCGCGCGAAAAAACTGTTCGGCTGCGGCTTCGCCAATGTGCAGCCCAATTCCGGCTCGCAGGCCAACCAGTCGGTGTTTTTGGCGCTGCTGCAGCCCGGCGACACGTTCATGGGCCTCGATCTCGCGGCGGGCGGCCATCTCACCCATGGCGCGCCGGTCAACATGTCCGGCAAATGGTTCAAGCCGGTGTCCTATGGCGTGAACCCGGAAACCGGCCGCATCGACATGGCCGAGGTCGAGAAGCTCGCCAAGGCGCACAAGCCGAAGCTGATCATCGCCGGCGGTTCGGCCTATGCCCGTTTCTGGGATTTCGCCAAGTTCCGCGAGATCGCCGATTCCATCGGCGCGTATCTGTTTGTGGATATGGCGCATTTCGCCGGTCTGGTGGCGGGCGGCGCGCATCCCTCGCCGTTCCCGCACGCCCATGTCGTGACCTCCACCACCCACAAGACGCTGCGCGGCCCGCGCGGCGGCCTCGTTCTCACCAATGACGAGGAGATCGCCAAGAAAATCAATTCGGCGATCTTCCCGGGATTGCAGGGCGGCCCGCTGATGCATGTCATCGCCGGCAAGGCTGTCGCTTTTGGCGAAGCGTTGCGGCCGGAATTCAAGGCTTACGCCAAACAGGTGGTCGACAATGCCGCCGCGCTGGCCGAGACGCTGCTCAAGGGCGGCCTCGACCTCGTCACCGGCGGCACCGACAACCATCTGATGCTGGTGGATCTGCGGCCGAAGAAGCTGACCGGCAAGGCGGCGGAAATCGCGCTGGGCCGCGCGGAAATCACGTGTAACAAGAACGGCGTGCCGTTCGACCCGGAAAAGCCCTGGGTCACCTCCGGCATTCGTCTGGGCGCCCCCGCCGCGACCTCGCGCGGTTTCGGCGTCGAGGAGTTCCACCAGGTCGGCGCCTTCATCATTGAAGTGCTCGACGGTCTGGCCAGGAACGGCGCGGACGGCAATGCGGCGGTCGAGGCCGGCGTCAAGGCCAAGGTCGAGGCGCTGACCAACCGTTTCCCGATCTATTGAGGATCAGCGACCGGCGGGCGCCGCCCGCCGGTCGGCACTATGTTTCGCAGTTCCCATTTGGTTTGAACCTTGCGTGATATCAGGGCGGTGAATTGAACGGCCGCCCTGTCGCGTCGGCCGGGGAGGCCGCCGCACATGAACAGGTTCACCGCCGTCGCCGCCGTCGGGCTCGCCGTCGCGATCGCGGCCTTGCTGGGCTGGCGGATGGTGAATCCACCCTCCTACATCAGCGTCTCCAGCTGGTTCGCGCAGCCGGTGGCGACGTTGGGCGCCGCCGCGCCGGGTTTTGACATTTCCGCCGAAAGCTGCGGCTTCTGTCATGCCGAGGCGCATGGCGAATGGTCCTCCACCATCCATGCGGGCGCCTGGCGCGACGATTTTTTCCAAATTGACTGGCGGCGCGGCGGCGCCAATCCGATCTGTCGCAATTGTCACACGCCGCTCGACCGCCAGCAGGAGCGGACCGCCGACCCCGCGCGTTTCGGCGACGGCTGGAACGCGGCGGCGATCCCGAATCCAGCGTTCGAGCCGGCGTTGCGGCAGGAGGGCGTCACCTGCGCCGCCTGCCATCTGCGCGACGGCGTCGTCTATGGGCCGCTGGCGGGGCTGGCGGCGCCTCACCCTACCGCCGCCTGGAGCAATCCCAATGTCGCCTGCGTGCGCTGTCACGCGCCGCGCAATAATGATTGGGACGCCGTGCTGCGCACGCCGCCCTGCGGCACCGCGTCCGAGGTTTTGCGCGCCTCGGGCGCCGATCCCGCCGCCGGGGCGGTTGAGGACCGCTTTCTCAAAGACAATCCGGTCGCCAATCTCGCGGCCTTGCGTTGCGTGGAATGTCACATGCCCGCCGTCACGCGCCCCCTTGTCGCGGGCGGGCCGGAGCGGCCGGGCCGCCGCCATCTCTGGCGCGGCGGCCACGATCTGGCGACTTTTCGCGCGGGAGTGCAGGTTCATTTCGCCAAAACGTCGGAAAGCGCGGGCGAGACGCGCTTCACCCTGACGCTGGTCAACGCCGGCGCCGGCCATGACATTCCGACCGGCGTGCCCAACCGCCGCCTGACCGTCACGCTGCAAACGCTCGACGCGGCGGGACAGGCGCTGGAGACGCGGGAGCACGTGCTGGAGCGCAGGACGCTGGGACGGCCGTTCGTGATCGATCTCTGGGACACCCGGCTGCGCCCGAATGCGCCGCGCGTCTTCACGCTGACCGCGCCCGTCGGCAAGGCGGCGGCGGTCGAGGCCGTCGTCCGCTATTGGCTGATGCGCCCGATTGATCGCGACCGTTTCGACTATCGCCAGGAGATCTCGCAGGAGATTTTTCGCGCGCGCATTCCGCTGCCGCCTGCGGCCCATACCAACTGACGCCTTGCGCGCGCGCCGGCCAGGCGCGACCATGAGTCACACCTCACTGAGTCGCGCCATGTCCCTCGCCAGCCCGAGCGAAAAATTCGCCGATCTGTTCACGCCCAAGCTCGTCACGGTCTGGCGCGAGGGCTATACGCGCGCGCAATTCGGCGCCGATGTGGTCGCCGGCCTCACCGTCGCCATTGTCGCGCTGCCGCTGTCCACCGCCATCGCCATCGCCTCCGGCGCGTCGCCGCAAGCCGGCCTGTTCGCCTCGGCCATCGGCGGGTTTTTCGTGTCGGCGCTGGGCGGCAGCCGGTTCCAGATCGGCGGGCCAGCCGGCGCCTTCATCGTGCTGGTCGCCACAACCATCGAGAAATTCGGCTATTCCGGCTTTGTTGCGGCCACGCTGATGGCCGGCGCGTTCCTGCTCGCCATCGGCTATCTGCGGCTCGGGACCTATATCAAATACATTCCACATTCGGTCGCGGTGGGGTTCACCGCCGCCATCGGGCTGATCATTTTCACCAGCCAGCTGCACGAACTGTTCGGTTTGCGGCTCGACCACGAGCCGGCGGCCTTCCTGCCAAAAGTCGAGGCTTTGTGGGCGGCGCGCGGCACGCTCAACCCCCAGGCGTTTTTTCTCGCCGTCGCCTGCCTCGGCCTCATCGTCGGCCTGCGGGCGTTCGCCCCGCGCTTTCCCGGCCTGCTGGCGGCGGTGGCGTTCGCCTTGTTCGCGACCTGGGGGCTGGACCTGCAAATCGAAACCATCGGCTCGCGTTTCGGGGCGCTGCCGCAGAGCTTGCCGGCGCCGTCGCTTCCCACGCTGGCGCTGGCGGACTGGTGGCGGCTGGTTCCGGCGGCGCTGGCGATCGCCGTGCTCGGCGGCATCGAATCGCTGCTGTCGGCGGTGGTCGCCGACGGCATGACCGGGCGGCGCCACCGCTCCAATTGCGAGCTGGCGGCGCAGGGCTGGGCCAATATCGCCTCGGCCCTGTTTGGCGGCCTGTGCGTGACCGGCGCCATCGCCCGCACCGCCACCAACATTCGCGCCGGCGCTCATGGCCCGGTCGCCGGCATGTTGCACGCCGTGATGCTGCTGGCGTTTTTGATGGTGGCGGCGCCGCTGGCCAGCCATATTCCGCTGGCGGCGCTGGCGGCGATCCTGACCCTCGTGTCCTGGAACATGATCGAGCGCGACCAGATCGCCGCCATCCTGAAATCCGACCGCGGCGAGGCCGTGATCCTGCTGGTGACGGCGGGCCTGACCGTGTTCGAGGACATTATCGTCGGCATCGCCGCCGGCGTGACGCTGGGCGCGCTGATCTTCATGCACAAGATGGCGCAGGTGGTGGCGGTGGAGACCGGCGAGGCGCTGTTTGAGGAGGATCGCGCCGACGCGACCGAGGAGGGCGGCGGCGCCGATCCCGATTTCCTGGTCTATCGCATCGCCGGTCCGTTCTTCTTCGGCGCGGTCAATTCGGTGGCGGCGACGCTGGACCAGATCGGCCGCCGGCCGAAAATTTTCGTGCTCGATCTGTCACGCGTGCCGCTGGCGGATGGCGCGGCGGCGCACGCCCTGCACAATTTCATCAGCCGCGAGCGCAAGCACGGGGTCAAGGTGATCCTCGCCGGCGCCTCGCGCGGCGTGCATCGCACGCTGGCGGCGCATGGCGTCAACAGCCGCCTCGTGCATTTCAGCCCGGATGTCGCGGATGCGCGGGCGTATGGCGACAATCACAAGATTGACAAGGCTATAGCAGAAACCTGAGCGCCTCGGCGCAATCCGCCTCCACCTTGAGCGACAACAAATCGTCCGCCCGCGTGCGGCCGAGATTGATGGCGGCGCAGGGTTTTCCCAGTCGCGCGGCCTCCTCGACGAAGCGGAGCCCCGACCGCACCATCAGCGACGATCCGACCACCAGCACGGCGTCGGCGGCGCGCACGGCGGCGTAGGCCGCCTCGACCCGCTCGCCGGGCGCGCACTCGCCGAAAAACACCACATCCGGCTTTTGCACGCCGCCGCAGGCGGGGCAGGGCGGAACGGCGAAGCTGGAAAAATCGGCCTCCAGATCGGCGTCGCCGTCCGGCGCGCGATCCGCCGTCCGCGCGGCGAAGTCCGGGTTGAGCCGCGCCAGTTCGGTCTGGAATTTTTCTCGCGCGCTTTTCGCGCCGCAATCCATGCAGCGCAGGGCGTCGATCCGCCCGTGCAGGTCCACCACATTCCCGCTGCCGGCCGCCTGGTGCAGCCCGTCGACATTCTGGGTCACAAGCAGCGAAATCCGTCCCTGCGCCTCCAACGCCGCCAGCGCCCGGTGCGCGTCATTGGGGCGCGCGGCGGCGAGTTTTGGCCAGCCGATCATGCTGCGCGCCCAATAGCGTTGGCGCGCCGCTTCCGACCCCATGAAGGTCGCCAGATTCATCGGTTGCGGGCGCTTCCACGCCCCGTCGCCGTCGCGGTAGTCGGGAATGCCCGACCCCGTGCTGCAGCCGGCGCCGGTCAGCACGAACAGGTTTCGACTTGCGATAAAGGCGCGCAGCTTGGGATCGCTCATTCGCGCACTCTACATCTTGTGGTCGTTCTTGTCCTGTACCCTCAAAAACGGCACAATGGCGCCGTTCGGGAAACGCGTAAGCGATTCGCGGCATTGGCTTTCTGGAGGCGATATGCGCTGTCCCTATTGCGGCAGTCTCGATACGCAAGTGAAGGATTCGCGCCCCACCGATGATTCCAGCGCCATCCGCCGCCGCCGCGTCTGCCCGGATTGCGCCGGCCGCTTCACCACTTTCGAGCGGGTGCAGCTGCGTGAACTGACCGTGGTGAAGAAATCCGGCCGCCGCGCTCCGTTCGACCGGGAGAAACTGGCGCGCTCGATCCAGATCGCCCTGCGCAAGCGTCCGGTCGAGGCCGAGCGGATCGACCGCATGATCAACGGCCTGGTGCGGCAGCTCGAAAGCTCCGGCGAGTCGGAGGTGCCGTCCGACATGATCGGGGAATTGGTGATGCAGGGCCTGAAAAATCTCGACGAAGTCGCCTATGTGCGTTTCGCCTCGGTCTATCGCAATTTCCGCGAAGCCCGCGATTTCGCGCCGCTGCTCAGCGAAATCGCCGACGAGTCGAAAAAGACGGAGCCGTCATGACCGTCTCGCCCGACGATCTGCGCTATCTGCGGGCCGCCCTCGCCGTGGGCGCGCGCGAACTGGGCGCGACCGCCCCCAATCCCGCCGTCGGCGCGCTGGTGGTGAAGGATGGCGTCGTTCTCGGCCGCGGCTGGACGCAGGCGGGCGGGCGGCCGCACGCCGAGCCGATGGCGCTGGCCCAGGCCGGCGCGGCGGCGCGCGGGGCCACGCTCTATGTCACGCTCGAACCCTGCGCCCATCACGGCAAGACCCCGCCCTGCGCCGAAGCGGTGATCGCCGCCGGCGTGACGCGCGTGGTCGGCGGCCTGACCGATCCCGACCCCCGCACCGCCGGCCAGGGCTACGCGCGGCTGCGCGCCGCCGGCGTCGAGGTCGAGACCGACGCGCTTCCCGAGGATTGCCGCCGCGCCCATCGCGGCCATATTCTGCGGGTGACCGAAAACCGCCCGATGGTGACGCTGAAGATCGCCCATACGCCCGACGGTTTCGCCGCCGGCGCCGAACATGACCGCCGCCTCGCCATCACCGGCCTCGCCGCCAATCTGCGCACCCATGTGCTGCGCGCCCAGCATGACGCCATCATGGTCGGCGTCGGCACCGTGCTCGGCGACGACCCGCTGCTGACCGTGCGCTTGCCCGGCGTGACGCGGCATCCGCTGCGCGTCGTGCTCGACGCCCGTTGCGACCTGCCGCCGCGCTCGCGCCTCGCCGCCGGCGCCGGCGAGGTCAAGACGCTGGTGCTGTGCGGGCCGGCGGCGGACCCGTCCCGCCGCGAGGCGCTGGAGGCTCTGGGTCTCGAAACCGCCGCCTGCGCGTTGAGCGAGGGCCGCGTCGATCTGCGCGCCGCGCTGGAATTGCTGGCCAAGCGCGGGCTGACCCGGGTGTTTTCCGAGGGCGGGCCGCAGGTCGGCGCCAATCTGATCGCGCGCGGGCTCGCCGACGACGTGCTACTGTTCGTCGGGGAGCGGCCGCTGGGCCGGCCCGGCGTCGAGGCGCTGTCGGAGCCGGCGCGGCGCACGCTCGAAGATCCTGCCCGCTACGCTCTGGTGGCCCGAGGTTTGCTGGGCGCCGACAGTTACACCCACTATGAGAGAGTTTGAATGTTCACCGGCCTGATCACCGATGTCGGAACCCTTTTGAACGTGGAGGCGCGCGGCGGGCTCAACCGCCTGAAAATCGCCTCGCATTATCCGGCCGACAGCCTCGTGCTCGGCGCCTCCGTCGCCCATAACGGCGTGTGCATGACGCTGGTCGGCTTCGGCGCGCAGGCCGATGGCTCAAGCTGGCATGAGGTCGACGCCGCCGCCGAAACGCTGGCGGTGACCACGGCCGGCGAGTGGAAGGCCGGCGACCGCATCAATCTGGAGCGCGCCCTGCGCCTCGGCGACGAACTGGGCGGCCATATGGTGTCGGGCCATGTCGATGGCGTCGCGACGATCCGCTCGCGCAACGATTTCGACGGCATGGCGCATTTCGAAATCGAGGCGCCCAAGGCGCTGGCGAAATTCATCGCCGAAAAGGGGTCCGTCGCGCTCGACGGGACGTCGCTGACCGTCAACAAGGTGTCGGGAACGGTCTTCACCATTCTGTTGATTCCGCACACGCTGGACCAGACCAATTTCGGCGGGCGCAAGGCGGGCGACAAGATCAATATCGAGGTGGATACGATGGCGCGTTACGCCGCGCGTCTGGCGGAGGCGGCTGCGGAGTAGCCTCGTCTCCACGCGCCTAGTCGTCCTGCGCGCCAAACGCCAGCGCCAGGACATGCGACCGGATGTCCTCCGGCCAGTCCGCGATGTGGCGCGCCACGGCGCGCCGGTCGTCCGCGAACAGCGCGCGCGTCGCCTCCTCATAGCCGGGCAGATTCCCCGCGATCGCCAACATGAAATGATAGGCCGCCTCCTGCGCGGCGCGCCTTTGCTGTCGCGTGCCGTCCCTGCGCCGAGCCTCGTCGACGAGACGCCTCAGACTGGCGGAGGCGCCGCCGGGTTGCGCGGCCAGCCAGTCCCATTGCCTCGGCAACAACGTGACTTCGCGGGCGACGACGCCCAGTTTCGGCCGTCCCCGGCCTCGCGACCCCGAGGCCTCATCTTCGACCGAGTCGGAGCCCGCGCTGGCAAGGCGGTCGGGCGCCTCGTGTTGCGACAGTCTCCCAATCACGTCGGCGGCGGAGCCGCGCAGGTCGAGGTCGATCACCCGTCCCGTCGCATCGTCGAAGACGAGGAGCGCGCGCGGCGAACCATCGTCTGCGGCCGCCTTGACCGCGAGGGCCACTTCGGTCAGCGGGCCGGAACTCAGCCGGCGAGGACCGTCGAAGGCGGTGCAGAATTTGGAAACGGATTCGGTCATGGGGTCTCCGCCATCAGGACGGCGCTCTTTTACCCGGATAAAAATGATTGCGTCAATATCATCCGGGTAATATTAGACGGACGCGTCGCGGGGGACGTCGAAACCGAACGAAAGGCTGAGGGCGTGACGAGCGAAGCGCGCAGGGCGGCGGTGGCCGCCTACAAGGAACGCAAGGCGACGGCGGGGATCTACGCCGTGCGCTGCACGGCGTCCGGCGAGGTCTGGGTCGGCGCTTGGGTCGATCTCGCGACGATCCAGAACCGGTTGTGGTTCGCGCTGCGCCAGGACGCGCATCCAAGACGGGATGTGCTGGAAGCCTGGCGCCGACATGGCGAGTCGCGCTTCAGCTTCGAAATCCTGGAGACGCTTGAGGACGAAGCGTCGCCTTACGTGCGCGCGGCCCAGTTGAAGGACCGCGCGCAGCATTGGCGCGAGAAGCTGGCGGCGAAGCCGATCTGAAACCGGGGGCGCCCGTTCAGCTCGGCGGCAGGCGGCCGCCCGGGGTCAGTTTGTCCACCAGCGTGGGCAGCGCCTGCGCCAGCAATTGCGACAGCTGCTCGGGGCTGACGCCTGCTTGCGCGGCGATTTCGGCGATCTTGCCCTGGCCGAGCACATTGGAGATCTGGTCGGGCGAGATGGGCCGATTGGCGCCGTCGCCCACCCAGCTGTTCACGGTTTCGGCGTGGCCGGCGCCGCGGAACTGGTTGAGCAGGCCGTCGAGGCCCGCCGAAACCGCCGTGCCCGCCGCCGCGCCCGCCACGATGCCGCCGAGCGGGCTGTTGGCGAGGCCGCTCAGCATCCCGCCGAGGCCGCCGGCGATGCCGCCGCCGCCGAGAAACCCGCCTTGCTGCGGCGGTTGAACGGCCTGCGGTTCGACCGGCGCCGCAGCGGGCGCCTCGTCCTTCTTGCCGCCGAACAGATGGCCGAGCAACAGCGCGCCCGCCGCGATCATCAGCGGCTTGATGTAATTATTGTCGGGAACCGCTGCGTTGACGGCGTTTTCGAAATCGCTCATGTCTCCCTCCAGAGGGGTCTGCCGCCGGCGCGGCGGCGCGCTCCTTATTTTGTCCCGCTCAAAAGGGCGCGCAAGGGACCAACGCCGCTTTTATCGGTCGGTCGTCCCGCATCTATTGGCGAGGTTCCGCGTTACCTTTTTTTCACAAGGAGAAGCGTGGCCATGGGCATTCTAAGCTGGATCATTCTCGGCCTGATCGCGGGCTTCATCGGCAGCAAGCTGGTCAATCACACCGGGCAGGGCATGTTGCTCGACATCGTGCTCGGAATCGTCGGCGCCGTGGTCGGCGGCTATATCTCGACCGCGCTGGGGCTTGGCGGCGTCAGCGGCGTCAATCTCTGGTCGATTCTCGTCGCGGCGGCCGGCGCCGTCATCGTTCTGCTGGTTTATCGTCAAGTGACGGGCTCCAGCCGACTTTGAGCGGCGCGGTGCGTTAAACGGTTGCGCGGCGGCGCGGCGCGCTCTATGCACTCGGACCCAACACAAAGCAGGAAGGTCCGATGGCGGAGCCGAGCCGCGCCCCGGAAACGGTTGAATCCGTTGACGGCGCGCATTTCTTGATCATCGAGGCGCGCTTTTACGACGCCATCGGCGCGCTCCAGCTCGCGGGCGCGGTGCGGGCGCTGGAACAGGCGGGCGCCCGCTTCACGACGTTCCGCGCGCCCGGCGCGCTGGAAATTCCCGCCGCGGCGGCGATTTTGCTCGACGCGGCGGAGAAGTCCGGCGCGCCTTACGCCGGCGTGATCGCGCTGGGCTGCGTCATTCGCGGCGAGACCTACCATTTCGAGATCGTCGCCGGCGAAAGCGCCCGCGCGCTGATGGATCTGTCGGTGGCGCGCAAGATTCCGCTCGGCAATGGCGTCCTGACCACCGAGAACGAGGCGCAGGCGCTCGAACGCGCCGACCTGGCGCGCCTCGACAAGGGCGGCGACGCCGCCCGCGCCGCGCTCGCCATGTATCGTCTGAAACGGGAGGCGCGCTAGATGGCCGCTGAAAATCGCTCCGCCGCCCGCCTCGCCGCCTGCCAGGCGCTCTACCAGATGGAGGTCGCGGGCAAGGGTTTGAACGAAATCCTCTCCGAATTCGAGGTGTACTGGATCGGCGCCGAAGTCGAGGGCGACCAGTACAAGCCGGCGGAAATCGCCTTTTTCCGCTCGATCGTGTCGGGCGTTTTGGCAAATCAGGTCGTCATCGACCGCACCGTGGACAAGATTCTGAGCGAAGGCTGGCCGCTGCGCCGGATCGAGGCCCTGATGCGCGCGATCCTGCGCGCGGGCGCGTTTGAGTTGCTGAAGCGCGGCGACGTGCCGGCGCGGGTGGCGATCAAGGAATATGTCGATGTCGCCGGCGCGTTTTTCGAGCGCGAGGAGGCCGGCATGATCAACGCCGTGCTCGACGCGCTGGCGCGGAAAGCAAGGGCCGACGAGTTTTCGGCTTAGGCGCCGCGCTGGTTGCGCGTCGGGTCGAGGTCCGCGCATGAACGAGTCCGAACTCATCGCCCGCTATTTCGCGCCGCTGGCGGGACCGGCCGGCCTCGGGCTGATCGATGACGCGGCCTGCCTGATCCCGCCGCCCGGCTGCGACCTCGTGTTGACCGCCGACGCTCTGGTGGCGGGGCGGCATTTCTTCGCCGAAGACCCGCCCGACGCCATCGCCGCCAAGACGCTCGGCGTCAACCTGTCCGATCTCGCCGCCAAGGGGGCGGAGCCGCTCGGCTACCTGCTGTCGCTGGCGCTGCCGCCCGACTGGACCGAACGTTTCCTCGACGAGTTTTCGCGCGGCCTCGGCGAAGCCGCCGCCGCCGCGGGCGTCGCCCTGCTCGGCGGCGACACAGTGGCGACCTCCGGCCCGCTGACCCTGTCGATCACCGCGCTCGGCGCGGTTCCCCATGGCGCGATGATCCGCCGCTCCGGCGCGCGGGCCGGCGACCTTATTTATGTAACAGGAACCATCGGCGACGCCGCGTTGGGCTTGAGCCTGCGGCGGCGCGAAATCGCGGGCGGCGCCCTTCCGGCCTGGGCGAAGACTCTTGACGCGGCCGAACTGATCGACCGCTACCTGCGCCCGCGCCCGCGCCTCGCCCTGACCCCGGCGCTGCGCGCCTGCGCCCGCGCCGCCATGGATGTGTCGGACGGACTGATCGGCGACGTGCGCGCGCTGATGCGGGCGAGCGGCGTCGCGGCGCAGCTCGATCTGGCGCGCCTGCCCCTGTCCGCGCCGGCGCGGGCGGCGCTCGCCGCCGATCCGGCCCTGCTTGAGTCGGTCGTCACCGGCGGCGACGATTATGAGATCGTCTGCGCGGTTGCGCCCGAGCGCGCCGCGCTGTTCGAGCAGTTGGCGGACGCGGCCGGGGTCGCCGTCACGCGCATCGGCGCGGCGGCGGCGCAGGAGAGCGTGCTCGGGCCGGACGGCGCGGCGCGGCGCTTCGCACGCGACCGCTTCAGCCACGTCTAACGCGCTGCGTCCAAAGGCCGCACGCCCCGGCTTTTCGATGTGAACGCTTTGTCGCGAACGGCA
Organism: Rhodoblastus acidophilus; assembly: GCF_900187365.1. GTDB lineage: Bacteria > Pseudomonadota > Alphaproteobacteria > Rhizobiales > Beijerinckiaceae > Rhodoblastus > Rhodoblastus acidophilus. Next base: position 28,707 of record NZ_FYDG01000015.1, on the reverse strand, counting down.
TTTCAGGCCTTTGCTCTGCGGATTTTGATCTCGGTCAATCCGGGGCCGCTTAATGTCGATAAACCTTCCCCATGGGCCGGATTGCTCCACTCGCGCCTTTGTGGAACATTCGGTTCACGAACCGTTAGCCAATGCGGAATCCGTTCTGAGCGGAACGGAGCGATCCGATTTTCAAAAAGGCGGTCGGAGCGAGGGGTAGGGAGTATGACAATCTGGCTGGTTATAGCGTGTGGCCTGATGTCGGTCGTCTATGGCGCCGTCACCATCAAGAGTCTGATGGCGGCCGACGCGGGCAGCGCCCGCATGCAGGAGATTTCGGGAGCGGTCGCTGAAGGCGCGCAAGCCTATCTCAAGCGCCAATACATCACGATCGGCCTGGTCGGCGTGGTCATCTGCATCGCTCTTTTCTTCCTGCTCGGGCCGAAAACGGCCGTAGGCTTCGTGATCGGCGCCATCCTGTCCGGCGCGGCGGGCTTCATTGGCATGAACGTGTCGGTGCGCGCCAACGTCCGCACGGCGCAGGCCGCGACGGTGTCGCTCGCGGGCGGCCTCGACATCGCCTTCAAGGCGGGCGCGGTCACCGGCATGCTGGTGGCGGGCCTCGCTCTGCTGGGCGTCGCCGGCTATTTCTGGGCGCTCACCGGCCCGATGGGCCTCGCCTTCGGCGACCGTGAAACCATCGACTCGCTGGTCGCGCTCGGCTTCGGCGCCTCGCTGATCTCGATCTTCGCCCGTCTGGGCGGCGGCATCTTCACCAAGGGCGCCGACGTCGGCGCCGATCTCGTCGGCAAGGTCGAAGCCGGCATCCCGGAAGATGACCCACGCAACCCCGCCACCATCGCGGACAATGTCGGCGATAACGTCGGCGACTGCGCCGGCATGGCGGCCGATCTGTTCGAAACCTATGCGGTGACGGTGGTCGCCACCATGGTGCTCGGCGCCATCTTCTTCGCCGGCAAGGATGTCCTCGCCGCCAGCATGCTCTATCCGCTGGCGATCTGCGGCGCCTGCATCATCACCTCGATCATCGGCGCCTTCTTCGTCAAGCTCGGCTCCGACAATTCGATCATGGGCGCGCTTTACAAGGGCCTGATCGTCACCGGCGTCCTGTCCGTCATCGGTCTGGCGGGCGCCACCGCCTTCGTCATCGGCTTCGGCTCGATTGGCATGGTCGCGGGCCAGGAGATCTACGGTTCGGCTCTGTTCTACTGTGGTCTGGTCGGCCTCGCGGTGACCGGCGCCATCGTCTACATCACCGAATATTACACCGGCACGGGCAAGCGCCCGGTGGTGTCCATCGCCCAGGCCTCCGTCACCGGCCACGGCACCAATGTGATCCAGGGCCTCGCGGTTTCGCTGGAATCCACCGCCCTGCCGGCCATCGTCATCGTCGCCGGCATCATCTCGACCTACCAGCTCGCCGGTCTCTACGGCACGGCGATCGCGGTCACCACCATGCTCGGCCTCGCCGGCATGATCGTGGCGCTCGACGCCTTCGGCCCGGTGACGGACAACGCTGGCGGCATTGCCGAAATGGCGGGCCTGCCCAAGGAAGTGCGCCATTCCACCGACGCGCTCGACGCGGTCGGCAACACCACCAAGGCCGTGACCAAGGGCTACGCCATCGGTTCGGCGGGCCTGGGCGCGCTGGTGCTGTTCGCCGCCTACACCAACGACCTCAAGGCCTTCACCGATCAGGGCCTGCCCTATTTCAAGGGCATGGGCCAGGTCTCGTTCGACCTGTCCAACCCCTATGTCGTCGCGGGCCTGATCTTCGGCGGCTTGATCCCCTATCTGTTCGGCGGCATCGCCATGACGGCGGTGGGACGCGCGGCCGGTTCGGTGGTCGAGGAAGTGCGTCGGCAGTTCAAGGAAAAGCCCGGCATCATGGACGGCTCGGAGCGCCCGGATTACGGTCGCGCCGTGGACATGCTGACCAAGGCGGCGATCAAGGAAATGATCATCCCGTCGCTGCTCCCGGTGCTGTCGCCGCTGGTGGTGTACTTCGGCGTGCTGGCGATCTCCGGCTCCAAGGCCTCGGCCTTCGCCGCGCTCGGCGCCTCGCTTCTCGGCGTGATCGTCAACGGCCTGTTCGTCGCGATCTCCATGACCTCGGGCGGCGGCGCCTGGGACAACGCCAAAAAGTCGTTTGAAGACGGTTTCGTCGACAAGGACGGCGTGAAGCACCTCAAGGGCTCGGAGGCCCACAAGGCTTCCGTCACCGGCGACACCGTCGGCGACCCCTACAAGGACACCGCCGGCCCGGCGGTGAACCCCGCGATCAAGATCACCAATATCGTGGCGCTGCTGCTGCTGGCCATCCTGGCCCACGGCGCCTGATCGAAACGATCAGCAATGGAGAAGGTCGGGCGATGCGCCCGGCCTTTTTTGTTCGATGGGCGCGGGGGGCGCTTCCCGAGAGAGGTGCTCTTTCACAAGGCTTAAATGCAAAAAGCCGGGCGTGAGCCCGGCTTTTTCATTCCAATCAATTTGGAAAGGGAGCCTCAGAACATCTTGTACTTCAGGCCCGACAGCTGCTTCAGCATGCCCTGCAGCAGCCGGCTCTCGCCGCCGCCCGAAACCGTCTGGCGCGAGGTCATGTCGATGACGCGGCCATCTTCCAGGCCGTAATTGGCGATGCGGGTCAGGCGCTTGTTCTTGTCGAAATAGACCGCGTACACGCGCTGCTCGGTCACCGTCTGCGGCATGGACGGCAAGGGCTGCTCGACGCGCTGGCTGATATAGTACCAAGCGTCGCCGCCGACCGTCGATGTGGTGGTCGGGGTGCCGAGAATGCCCAGAACCTGTTCCGCCGGCGCGCCGATCTTCACCTGCGACAGGAGCTGATCGTCGAACACATAGCCGCGATGGATCGCGCCTTGATCGAGGGTCGAACAGCCGGCGAGGCCGCCGAGCGCCAAAAGGGCTGAAACCGTCAGCAGCCGCGCGGCGCGGCCCATCTTCTGGCGGGGCAATCCATTGGCGATCGAACTCATTCCTGATTCTCCGGATAAACCGTGATTAGCTCTTGCGCTCAAGCGTTCCCACGCCTAACCCCCACGGGGGGCAAAAGCAAGGCGTCGCCGCGCGCCTTTTCGAGGATAGACCCGAATGATTTTCGGATTGTTTCGCAAGAAACCTTTTCGCGACGAAGCGGCGGCGCTGGCCGCCGCCATCACCGCGCAATCGCGCTTGACCGCGTTTTTTCTGCCGCCCTATGGCGCGCCGGACACATTCGAGGGCCGGTTCGAGGTGACCGTGCTGAACGCCGGGCTGCTGTTGCGTCGCCTAGCCGGCGCAGAGGCGCCCGGGCCTGAGTTGGCGCAGGCGCTGTCCGACGCCGTATTCTCGCTGTTCGACGACGCCCTGCGCGAAAAGGGCATATCGGACACCGGCGTGCCCAAGCGCATGAAAAAGCTGGCCGGCGCCTTTTCCGGGCGCGGCCTCGCCTATATCAATGCGGCCCAGGAGAGCGAGGCGGCGCTGACGGAGGCGCTGACGCGCAATGTGCTGGGCGGGGCGGGCGACGGCGCCGCTTTCGCCGACTATTTCCGCCGCGCGGAGGCCGCGCTGGCGGCCGCGCCGCTCGAAACATTCCTGCGCGGCGAGGCGCCATTTCCCGCGCCGTGAGTTGAGCCAGCCTCGGCCGGGATCCGCCGATCAGCGCCCCCGCCGCAACAGACAACGGATTGGAGCCGCCATGGAAGCCTATGCGCCGCCCTTTTCCCGCACGGTCGCCGTCGACAGCGTCGGCGAAGGCGGGATGAACGTTAAATTCGCCGCAACGCCCGAGGAATGCGCCGAACTGGCCCAACTCGACGATCTTGTCGGCCTGCGCGACCTCAGCGTCGAGGCGCAACTGACCCGCAAGGGGCGCGAGGGTCTGATCGCCAGGGGTCGGGTGACGGCGGTGGTGACGCAAACCTGCGTCGTCACGCTCGACGCCTTCGACACGGCGGTCGACGAATCGTTCGAGATCGCTTTCGCGCCTGAGGCCGAGGCGCAGGCCGCCTATGAAAAGGCGATGGCCGAGTTGGAGGCCGCCACGGACAAGGCGCGCCTGCTGGCCGAACAGCCCGATCCGCCCGATCCGATCATCGACGGCAAGATCGACCTGGGCGCGCTGGCCTGCGAATTCCTGGCCCTGGGCCTCGATCCGCATCCCCGCAAGCCGGGCGTCGCGTTCGACGGTCATCGGGAGGACGACGACGATTCGGCGTCGCCTTTCGCCGTGCTGGCCGCCAAGATCAAGAAGGACTGACCGCGCCTGCGGCGTTGCGGCCATCTCATCAGCCTGTTTTGGGCTTGCCAACAGCGCGGCAAAAGCTATTGTCGCGCGCTTCGAGCGGCCGGGGGCCGCGTTTTGCACATGCGCGGCGGGATCCCTCGCCGCGGGCGAAAAGGATCGGGACTGCAAGAAGATGGTTGAGCCTGTGCGGATCGCGCTCGACGCCATGGGCGGCGATTTCGGGCCCTCGGTGGTCATTCCCGGGGCGGCGCAGTTTCTTGAGCGCAAGCCGGACAGCACGTTCATCATCTATGGCGACAGCGAGAAGATCGCGGAATGCTTGGCGCCGTACGCGAATCTGCGGGCGGCCAGCAAGGTGATCCACTCCAAGGTCGCCGTGGGTATGGCCGATAAGCCCAGCCAGGCGCTCCGCGCCGGCCGGCGCGTCTCCTCCATGTGGATGGCCATCGAGGCGGTCAAGACCGGCGCGGCGCATTGCGCCGTCTCCGCCGGCAACACCGGCGCGCTGATGGCCATGTCGAAAGTGTGCCTGCACACCATGGCGCAGATCGAGCGCCCGGCGCTGGCGGCGATCTGGCCGACCCTGCGCGGCCGCTCCATTGTTCTCGACGTCGGCGCCACCATTGGCGCGGACGCCCAGCATTATGTCGACCTGTCGATGATGGGCGCGGCCATGGCGCGCGCGCTGTTCGGCATCGAGCGGCCGACCGTCGGCCTGCTCAATGTCGGCGTCGAGGAGGTCAAGGGCGTCGAGGAGGTCAAGACCGCCTCGCGGCTGCTGCAGCAGATCGATTCGCCCTTGTTCAGCTATCACGGCTTCGTCGAGGGCGACGACATCGGTCGCGGCACCTCCGACGTGGTGGTCACCGAAGGGTTCACCGGCAATATCGCGCTGAAGACGGCGGAGGGCACGGCCCGGCAGATTTCGGCCTATCTGCGTCAGGAATTGACCGGCAGCTGGATCAACAAGCTCGGCGCCCTGATCGCGCGCGGCGCCTTTCGTCAATTGAAGGCGCGGCTGACGCCGCGCGAGACCAGCGGCGCGGTGCTGCTCGGCCTCGACGGCGTGGTGATCAAGGGCCACGGCGGCATCGACTCCAACGGCTTTTCCGGCGCCATCGAGATCGCCCATGGCATGGTGCGGCGCGGCCTGCTGGAGAAAGTCCGGGACATGATGGCGCTGGCCGAGCAACAGGTGAACGCCCAACGGGCGCATGACGATTCGGCGCAGGACGCTCCGGCGCAGGCCGAGCGCCCGTTAGCAACAGGACAATGAAGTGAGCGGAGACACAAAACGCCTGCGCGCAGTGGTGAAGGGCGTGGGCTCAGCCCTGCCGAACCGATGCGTCACCAACAAGGAACTGGAAGAAACCGTCGACACCAGCGACGAATGGATCGTTCAGCGCACCGGCATCCGCCAGCGTTATATCGCGGGGGAGGGTGAAACCACCTCCACGCTCGGCATTCGGGCCGCGCAGGCGGCGCTGGACCGGGCCGGGCTGACGCCCGACGACATCGATCTGATCGTGTGCGCCACCTCGACGCCAGACTACACCTTTCCCTCGACCGCCACCATGATCCAGGCGGGGCTGGGCTGCACCCACGGCGTCGCCTTCGACGTGCAGGCGGTGTGCGCCGGCTTTGTCTTCGCGGTTTCGACGGCGGAGAAGTTTCTCGTCTCCGGTTCGCACAAACGCGCGCTGGTGATCGGCGCTGAAACCTTTTCCCGCATTCTCGACTGGCAGGACCGCACCACGTGTGTGCTGTTCGGCGACGGCGCCGGCGCCATGGTGCTGGAGGCCGAGGAGCAGTCGGTGGCGGCGGCCGGAGGCAACCTGCCGCGCGGCGTGCTGGCGACCTGCCTGCGTTCGGACGGCCGGCACCGCGCCAAGCTCTATGTCGACGGCGGCCCCTCCACCACCAAGACTGTGGGCTTCCTGCGCATGGAAGGCAAGGAAGTGTTTCGTTTCGCGGTGGGGCAGGTCACGGATGTGATGGCCGAGACTTTTGCGAGCGCCGGGATTACGGCGGAGGATCTCGACTGGTTCGTGCCGCACCAGGCCAATCGGCGGATCATCGACGCGTCCGCGCAAAAGTTCGGCATTCCCACGGAGAAAGTGGTGTTGACCGTTCAGGATCACGGCAACACGTCGGCCGCCTCGATCCCCCTGGCCTTGTCGGTCGCCTGCGGCGACGGGCGCATCAAGCCAGGAGATCTCGTGATGATCGAGGCGATTGGCGGCGGCTTTACTTGGGGCGCGGCGGTCCTGCGCTGGTAAAACCGGGGCGCCCCCCGCGACAGCGTTGATAAACCGGGATATTACGGTTTTTGCGGAGAGGCGGTCGTCTTGACATCGCGGCCGGCCGGCATAGACTCGCGGCCGGTCGCAGCTATAAAAACATGTTTCTTCGTTGGGTTGCGACCATATCGTCGGCTTGGCTCGGCTGCGTCGGCGATGTCGAACCGCGTTTTCTTACTGGTCATTCCTTTACGAGGTGAGGCTATGTCCTCGAATAGTCTTTCAGTCGATACTTCCGCCGGCGTTCCGTCAGCCAGCGTTCCGTCGGCGCGGGTTCGGCCCGTCGCGCCCGTTGTGGAAAAGCGGACGGTGACGCGTTCGGATCTGGCGGAAGCGCTGTTTCGCCGCGTCGGCTTGTCGCGGATGGAATCGGCGCAACTGGTGGAGATGGTCATCTCCGAGGTCAGCGACGCCATCGCCCGCGGCGAGAACGTCAAGCTGTCGAGCTTCGGCACCTTCCTGCAGCGCGACAAGCGCGAGCGCGTCGGCCGCAATCCCAAGACCGGCGTCGAGGCGCGCATCACCCCGCGCCGCGTGCTGGTGTTTCGGGCCTCGCACATCATGCGGGCGCGAATCAACGGCGCCGAGGGCTGACCGCAGGCCGCGGCGATGGCGCAGCCCGTCGCCGTCGCCATCTTCGCGCGTCGCGCGTCCATCGCGCGATTTCTCTGGACAGACTCCTGGATTCATTGAAAATCCCGTGAGCCGGAGACGCCGATGGAAAAGACGACAGAGGCATTTCGCACCATAGGCGAAGTCGCGGACGAACTCGATCTGCCGCAGCATGTTCTGCGGTTCTGGGAAACGAAATTCAGCCAGATACGCCCGGTGAAGCGCGCCGGGGGGCGGCGCTACTACCGCCCCGAGGACATTGCGCTGGTCGCGGCGATTCGCGTGCTGCTTTACAGCGAGGGCTATACGATCAAGGGCGTGCAGCGCATCCTCAAGGAGCAGGGCGTTCGGGCCGTGATGGCGGCCTCGGGCGGAGCGCGCGGGGTCGCGCCGATTCGGTCGGAGCCGGAAGCGCCGGCGCCGCTTCCCGCGCGGATGGCGCCTGTCGTTCTGTCTTCCGCGCCCGCCGCGCCGCGTTCGGTGGTTTTGGCGCTGGCCGCGCCGGCCCCGACCAGCGTGGTCACCTGTCTTTCAGCGCAGGATCGGCATCGGCTCGAAGCGATCCTGGCCGAATTGACCGAATGTTCCCGTTTGCTGGCGTGATTTTTTCACCTTCGCCGTTGCCAGCGGCGGGAGGCTTCTCTATAAGGCCACACAGTCGGAGTGTAGCGCAGTCCGGTTAGCGCACTAGTCTGGGGGACTAGGGGTCGTGGGTTCGAATCCCGCCACTCCGACCATTCAACCCTTGATACGTCTTGGGTTTTTAAAAGCGTCGATTACCGGCGACGCGGGGCACAATGGAACGGAGCCGCAACATTCGGCTCATTCCGTGCAGAGAGTCCCCACACAAGTCCCCACACTCGTTCTCAGGGCGTTCTCCACCGGCCTATGCCCGGCGCATCATAGCCGCGCCAGTCCGGCGTCACGCACACATCCGTGCCGCCACACCCCGAGCAAACGAATCGCCGCCGGCGCACGATCTCGGGAAACGGTGTGTCGTCGGGTAGGCGGAACCGATCCCATTCGAGGGCGACCGAGCGCCTGCAATCGGGGTGCAAGCATGTCACCCACGCGCCCGTCAGCCCCTGGGCTTTGCTATCGGCGATGGTGGGCGGCTTGGGAGGTCGATCGTTGGCCATCGCAGCCGCATACTACAAAAAAGCCCGACGCCGAAGCGCGGGGCCAAGTCTCCCTAAGCCCGAAGCTCCTTAAATAATATCCCACAATTGGGATTTTTCATTGACTTCGTATCCCAGATATGGGATAAACAATCATTGAAACGGAGCGAGCAAATGTTGACCTATCACGACACCATCGACGCCGCCGCCGAACTCGAAATCAAGCGCACCAACGCCCAGTTCGGAACCGAGATGTGGTATGCTTGGGCGGAACGGGTGGCGATGGCCTGGACCCTCATGCTGGCAGGTAAGAGCTACGCCAGAGCCGCCAAGGACGCCGCCGGGTACGCAATCTAAAAAGAGGGGCCTCGGCCCCTCTCTCCATTTTGAAGACGCATCAATGACGCCAGAAGATTTCTCCGCCTTCGCCGACTACTGCAAAGAGCACTATGGCTGGCCACAGTACGAACTCTACAAGCATTGTGGGTGGTCGAAAAACATGACGACAAAATATATGCGGGAGGGCGCGCCGCTGGCGGTGGCGCTGGCCTGCGCGGCGATCGCCGCTGGCCTCAAGCCGTGGCCGGAGACAGAGGTCAAAAGGTAAGGCGACTCGCACCACCCCAGTTCGTCGCCGGCCTAATTTCGGTCCCAGTCCTGCTGACCGGCCGCCCTGGCGCGTAGCGCGTCCAGCGCCTTGCGGAGCGAGATCGTCTCATCTCTCCAATGCGTCATCTCGCCGTGCAGCTCCTCGATACGCTTCTCGTAAAACCTGTTGTTCTCGTCGATGCGCTTCTCGTAGAATTCTTTCACGTCGTCGATCATCTTGCCGTAGCTGTCGATCAGCGACCGCGTCTTTTCGTCGAACGCGTCCTCGAGGAGCTTGCGCGCCTCCGCTCGCTGCTTTTCCGCGGCAGCGTGACCGCCAAACAAATGGTCCCAGAATTTTCCGAGAAATCCCGCGAGCACCGTCGTCGCCATTCCAATGATCGCCGTCTCGCTTTGGCCCAAGCCGCCGCCCGCATCCGCCATGGCTCAATTCCTTCGCCCAGGAGTCGCCGCCCGGGGCCTCCGATGAGAAAAGCCGGGGCTGCTCGCCCCGGCCATGATCATTTCGCGCGATCAGTTCGCGGCCGGCGCCTCGGCCGCAGGCGCGGCGGCCGGCGCCTCCGCAACCGGGGTTTCGGAGACCGGAACGACCGGAGCCGGCGCCGCCGGCGGATTGACGGCGGATTCCAGCGAGGCCGCCGTCGCGGTCAGCTCCTGAGCGATGCTTTCGATCTTGGCGGGGTCATTCGCGGCGACGGCGCTGGCGAGCGCGGCGCTCTGCTCCTGGAGCTTGGCGACGGCGTCGGACACCGCCTTCTGGATCGTTTCAAAGGCGGCTTCGAGGTCTTCAATGGCGGACATGTGCTTTCCTTTGCGCCGGCGCGATGCAAAACCTCGCGACGCCTGCCGGCGAGCGACACGAGGAAACGGTGATGAGGATGAATTGCGGTTACCGCACCGCTCGTTTGGCGACGGTCGCCAGCGCGGTGCGCGCAACGCCGCGAACCATCTCGACGCTTCGGATGCCGGCGAGGCCGCACCACAAGCCGACGATCAGCGAAAGCGTCTCAAAAGGCAGCGGCCCCTTGAGCATGGCGTAATAGCCGACCTCGCGGCCGATCACGGCGACGCCGAGCCAACCCATCGCCGGCCGCCAGCCGCCGACATAGAGCCGGCCCCAGAACGACGGTTCGGCGGCGAGCGCTGCTTGGTTCGCGTCCATCGCCTTCTGGGCCCAATCGAGCAGGTCTTGGTGCTGCGCCTGGATCGCCGCGAGCTTGTCGGCGGCGCTGTCGTCTTTGGAGGCGGCGGTCGCGATGTCCGCCGGAGAGGCGTCGGCAGGGAGGCCAAACGCCTCCACTAACGACGGGACAACAGCGCCAGCGATCATGCCGCCGAAGGGACCGAGCAGCGCCCGGGCGAGCAGCGGCGCGCCCTGCTGGAGCAGGACGGAGGCGAGCGGTTTGAATTCGTCGAGATTGAACGACATGGCTTAGGCCTCCTGCGCGGCGGTGGTGAGCGCGGCGACCGTGGCGCCGTGCCGGCGGATTGCGAAGAAAAGGCCGACGGCGATCAGAGCGAGCGCCACGCCGGCGGCGACAACGACCCAGGTGGACGAGCCGTCAGCAAAGGGAGCGGCGCCGGCTGTTGCCGCGCCTGAGGTCGCGATGGTCGTGGCTGCCTTGGTCTTGGCCGCTGCTTTTCCCGCCTCCTCGTGCGCGCGATCGATCAGCGCACCCTTGACGTCGGCGAGTGCGCGCTTCGCCCGAGCCAGATACGCCTTCCGGCTGGCGAGCCCATTCAAGCCGCCATTGACCTTGCGGGTGCAGCCCTCGACGCTGTCGTGGTCGGCATATTCGTTGATCCGCCGCGCGCGCCAATATTCGGCGGCGACCAGCGCGGCCGCCGGAAACTTCGCGGCCAATTCCGGGTCCGCTTCGAGCGGCAAACCCAACGCAGCGCCAAACGCCCGATAATTGTCCCGGCCGGTCAGCTGGATCAGGCCGCGTCCTTTGTAGCGCGCCCCGTCCCCGGCATGCGTGTTGCCGAGCACGCCACGCCCTTCGTAGGCCTTGCCGCTGGCGTATTCGACGGTGGTCCGAAAACCGTCGCTTTCATGGGCGCATTGCGCGAGGAAATGCGCCTGGCGCAGCGGCGTCGAGAGATCGGCGCGGTTGATGCAATCAAGCGAGGCAGCGACAAAGCCGGAGACAATCGCCGGTTTTGCGTGCGGCTCAATAGCGAGCAGCACCTTGGACAGGTCAGCCATCAGCTGGTCCTTTCAGATTTTGATTTTGAGGGGAGTTTGGGGTGGCGATTACAACCGCGCGAGCAAATCGGCGATCATTGAGCCTTCGTCGGCGTAGCCGGGGCCAGACGCATGAAGGTTGTCGTACATCTGCCCATTGGCGTTTGCGGCCGTCCACAGCCCGAGCCGCGCGCGGAAATCAATCAGTGGGCAGTTGTTGTTGGCGGCAAGCTGTTGCAACGCCGCATAGGTTGCCGGCTCCTGCGCTTCATGCCCAGAACAGGAATGGTGCATAATCAAAGCCACATCGCCGGACGCCTTCGCGCCATTGATGATCGTCTGCATGTTCGCCGTGAAAGTCGGGATTGAGACGTTGTTGCCTTCGTCATTGATACCCAAATTGATGAGCGTCAGATCCGGCGCGTAAGTGGTGAGCGCGTTCAGGGTGGACCAACTCGCCGACGTATTGATCCACGTGCTGGTCTGGCTGCCGCCGATGCCCATGTTCCAGATCGACGCGCGCGGCTTGGCTGTCGAATAGGGATCAATCATGCCGATGAATACATTTCCAGAAGCCCCGGTTCTGACAATATTCAGCGTGTGAATGCCTTCGGTCGTCGTAGTAACGGTCGCCTTCAAAAGAGCGTTTCCGGCAGACGTGACATTGACTGTGACCGGCGTCTCGCTGTCGATTTGCAGCGTAAATTGAGCCGTGTTGACGTTCGCGTAATAAACATCGAAGGCGTTGCATGGCGTCGTCGTGGTCACGCTCAAAACGGTTCCGGTTGTGGTTCCGTTTTGCCAGAGCGTACCTCCGGCAGTGTTCTGTCCAGATAGAACCCAGCCCGAGCCCTGCACAACGTTGGGGTTATAGATCGTCGGCGCCGGCACCGCGCCGCAGCTAAACACCGCATCAGGAATAGCCGGTAATCCGCGGCCGTTTAAAATGGTCGCAATAGTCCACGCTACGGTTGCCTGCCGAGCGCCCGTCAGATTGTGGTCGCCGCCTGTTCCAGCGCCGATCCCGGCCCAAGTGCTGTCTCCCAACGTCGCGACTTTGGCGCGACCGCGGCTAAGTCGGACCTTGGCAAAAGCTGCGCGCGCCTTGGGCAGCAAGAGAGGATCGAAGTTGCTGACCCCTGGAATCAGATTCGCAGGGTTGACGGATATGTTTTGAGCGGCAGCGACAGCAGCAGCGGCCATTTCCCTCGCTTCAGGATCAAATCCCATGATCCGCGCTCCCTACTGGATAAAGCCAACAGCGCCGGAGCCGGCCACCCACAGCGCGCGGAATCGCGTGCCGACGCGGTCGCTTCGCCAGGTCTTGCCAACCGGCCCGGTCCATGTGCCTGAAGTTGCGGGGATCCACGCGCCGGCGGCGTCCGAATAACGCTGCAACTGGACGGTCACGCCCGCCGCGATGTCGATGTCGAACATGCGGCCCGCGAGCGGCACAAATTCGCCGCTGGTCGTGGTGCTGCTCGATAGCGCCGCAGTGATGGGATCGACGCCAGAGACCGAATAGCCGGCTCCGCCGCCGCCCGACGCCTGCGGCGACACGCCCACGGTCGCAGAGGTCATATCGCTCGTCTGCAAGGCCCAGAGCGTCGATGTCGGCGCAAACCCAATAGACTGGCCTCCGGGAACATAGACATCGCCGGAGACCCGCGAGGCGGACGGTTGCGCCCCAGCGTCAACCAGCCAGACGCCGCGCGTCGATTTTGCGGTGATAATCATCGACGTGGACCCAAGCGAGGTCCAGCCACTCACCGCAACGGTGATGGATGCCATGTCATGCTCCTAAGAGAGGTGGTTAAGTGCCCGCGGAACCTGAGGAATTGCTTTTTGCGCGGCTGTCCGTCCCGGCGTCGCCGCTCGGTTGCTCCAGCGTCATTTCCGTCTCATAGCCAGGGCCGCGCGAAATCATGTGCGAGGCCTCGGTGATGCGATATGACCCGTCGATGCCGGCGCGCACGCCTGACACGACGCATGTGGCCTGCGCGCGGGCCGCCGGGTCGCCGATGATGCGAACCGTGCCGCCGCCTTTCTTGCGGTCGGCCTCGTCCTTGTTCGATCCCGCGATCTGCTTGGCGTGATCCTTGTCAGCCGCCTTGAACCGATGCGTCAGAGCCGCGATCGCGCCGCCGGCTCCAGAGGAGGCCGCCGCAGAGACGGTTTCCGTCATCCACTTCGCCTTCTTGACGTCGTACCAGCGCACATCGAATTGCTTGTAGGCATTGCGATTAAAAGTCGGCGTCAGATCCCAGCTGATGATATTGCCCGGCCGCCTGGCGGCGACGATCGCCATCGCCGCCCCGCCCGCCGACGTCGATCCGGATCGGGGCACAAAAACGGCTTTGCTCCCCTGGATTTTGAACGTGGCGCCGAGCTCCCGCGCGACCCGCGCGCCCCAGGCGTGAAAGCTCTCGTTGGCCATCCCCCAATAGGGACGATTGATCGACGCAAGAGCCGAATGCACCTTGACCGCGAGACCGACTTTTTTGCCCCATTCGGTCGCCACATCGCCGAATTTGGCGTTGTCCTTGTGGCGGCTTTGCGTCTCCTTGCCCTTGCTGTTCGGATCGGCGCTCTTGGCGTTGAGGCTCAGGGTCATGCCGCCGCCGCGCGAGCCTCGGCTATGCGGTTCGTCGGTCTTGCCCTCGAATGTGACGCAGCCGCCGCCTTTCCAGCCGATCTCGGCGTAAATCGTCGCGCCGGTGCGCGGCAGGATGATCTGGCCTTTCCGGTCATCCAACTCGAGATCGAGGCTGTCGCTCTTGCCGCCCTCGCTATCGCGAATGGTCATCGACAGCAGATAGGGCGCGAAATTCGCCGTGACCGGCTTGCCATCAATCAAGATGCGGTAATAGGCGCCGCGCGAAACGTCAGTCATAGAGGGACACCGTCCGGGTCGCCGTCTCCGACTGGGCCTCCGGGATCGTCACCAGCACTTTCGTGCCGCGCGGCGGGCAAACGCCGAGCCCGGCCAGGTGCGGGTTCGCGACGAGCGTCTGTTCGACCAGCCCGACGATGTCGCGGCGATAGCGCCGCCACAGCAGCAGATCGAGCGGCGTGGAGCCGTTGAAGGTCAGGATTTCCGTGGCCATGGCCTCACCGGAACAAGGACATGAGCGTTGAGAGGATCGATCCGGCGCTGGCGCCGACCGGGGATCGAATGAGGCTGATCGACACGTCGATCTGCCGCCCGACACCCTCACGCGTGAGGAAGGCGTTGGTTTCTTTGACCTTCTCGATCAGGAACCATCCGCGATTGAGCCCGTCGCCACGCACGAGGATCTGCGGCTGACCGCTCGCACGCATGCCGTCGAGAACCGAAAGCCCGGAGAGGCCGCCGAAGCGATGCGGAAACAGCCTGCATTCCAACGTGACCGTTTCGTCCGCCTCGCCCATCGGCTCGCGCGGCTTCATCCCGCCTACGACATCTTTCGCCGCAAAGTCGAACCCGGTCTCGCGCTCGACTTCATGTGTGTTGAACGGCGTCACGTCCAGCGTGAGCGCGCCGAGCTGATAGAGCATGGGCTATTCTCCCTGCGGCCCTGTGGTGAAGGAGTTGCGGTGGAGCGAGCCGAACGAGGGGGCCTCGCCCGCGCCCGGCGAAGCCGCGACGGCGGAGAGCTTTCTCAATTCGGCGCGCGCCTTACGCGCCTTGATGATCAGAGCATCGAGGGCGGCGGTGCTGATCTGCGGCGAGAACGATCCATTGATCTGCAGCAGGCTCTTGTGGGCTTCGCCGGCCTTGTCCTTGGCGTTATCGAGCGACTGGGTGTCGACGTTCGGCTTGACGGTTTCATGGCCGAGGAGCTGCAACGTCTGCAACGCGCCCGCCGCCTTGTCCTTGGCGAGGTCGATTTGCTGGCTGTCGACGTGCGGCGCGACCTGTTCCTTGCTGAGCAGTTGCAGCGTCTGACGGGCGTCCTGCGCCGCCTCCTTGAAGGCTTCGAGCCCCGCCGGCCGCGCCGGAGGCGTCGGCGCCTTATCCGCGCCGGGCGTCCAGGTCTTGGCCGGGTCTTGCGCCAGCGGATTCCGCTGGTTCATGGCGTTAAGCTGGTTGCGCCACGTCCGGTATCGCCATTGATCATGCCACGTCTTGTCGCTGTTTTCGACGGACGCCCCGATTTCCTCGGAGGTCGGCGCATAATCCTGGCCGCCGACGAAATTCCCCAGCAGCCTGTCGCCGGTCCATGGCCTGTGCCCGGGCGCGTCGGCGTGCTGACTGTCGAGGATCGCGCCGGCAGTCAGAGCCGACGCCCCGATGCCGGCGAGCACGCCGCCGGCGATGGTGCCGCCCGCGCCGCCGCCGCCGGCGCCAACCACCGCAGGGGCGGCGACGGCGCCCGGGGTCGCCGCGCCGGGGTTTGGCAGGGCGCTGGGATTTGGGAGGGCGCTGGGTGTCGCGCCAAGTCTTCCGGCCGCCGCCGTCAGCGCGGCCGCCGATGCGTCCAGCGCGACGGCCGAACCCTTGAGGCCGAACCCCGACGCCAGCCCGTTGAACGCTCCATAGAGCAGCGCCGCGCCACCCGCGCCCATGCCCGCGATCGCGCCACCGGACCCGATCTTCGCCAGGGTCGGGTTCGCCTTCTCCCATTCCGCCAGCGACTGCGAAAAGCTGGCGATCCCGCGCGACATGCCGTCCAGCGTGGAGCTGACGGACTGCATTGCCGGGGACCCCACGACGGTCGCAAAAGTTGACAGGGATTCCGTCAACTCTTTCCATGTCGCGACGGGGTTTTCCGCGATGCGGTCGCCAGCCTTCGAACCAGAGGCTTGACCCATCGCCTGAGCGTCACGCTCCAGCAAATGCTCGTTGCCGATCAGGTGCGCGAGGTTGTCGATGACCGTTGAACGAAACCCGGATTTGGCGAGGTGCGCTGAAACCAGGCCTTCGGTAGCGCGATGGCGCAAATACAGCTCGTCAATTTGCGCATTCGGGTTGGCTCTTAACTCCTGATCGCGCAGCATTTTCATGCGCGCCTCAACTTTGTCGTCGCTCAGGATGCCTTTTTTTTCAATCGCCTCCTTCAGAACCGTCCTTGCCCACTGGCCTTGATGCGTTTCCAGCAGGTTAGAACCCTCAAACCCATTCTTGAACCGGACAGCGCCGCCGCCCATGTTCTCCATGTCCGAAGCCTTGGCAATGCCCAGCTCGACAAGCCATTTGCCTGCCGACTTCTTCATAGACCCTTTGAGCGAAGCCAGCGTCTGGTTGACCTCGTTGCCAAGACGAGAGGCGTTGCCTTCCGACATGCGGACAAGATTTTCGCGGAAAAACTGTTCGTCGCCGACGCTGAAGTTTGCCCCCTTGGCGTTGGCCGTATAGTCGCGAACCATCTGCGACGCGATAGCGGACCCGAAGACCTGCTTGGCGCGCAGGTAGGCATCGGTCATCTTTTCAATGCCTTGCGGGTCATCCGCACGCCCAGAGCCTTCCAAGCCCTTAAGCAGATTCTGAGCATCAGTGGGCGTGAAATCAAAACCAAGCGCCAGCGCAGCATTTTGCGCGCGCGACATCGCCAGCATATTACGCCGCGCAACCTTCTGATCTACGTGGCCGTGATGGTCAACAGAATTGGCGCGGGTCTCAATATAGGTGTCGAGCGCTTTATCCAAGCCGATGCCGGGATATTTGGCCGCGACCTCCGCCGCGAGATTGTCCGCAAATCCCGCTTCGCCTGGGTCATTGCGAGAAAGTTCGCGGATGCGAAAACGCAGTTGTTCGACTTCTGCCGCCTTGTGAACCATCGTGTGCGCGGCTTTTTCAGCGCCGGCGCCAGCGACGAAATTTGCGCCCGTCGCACCGGCCAGCGTCGAGACCGCACCGCGGAAACCGCCGTGACGGCCGACCGCGGCCGAAGGCAAGGTAGGCATAGGGGGCACCTTGGCGACACTACGATTGAACGCCGCCTGTTCGCTCTTGACGCGGCGCAGCGCGGCGACGGTCTGGTTTTCCCATGCCTTGACTTGCGACGCCTGCGCCTTGGTCCAGCTGGCGGAATTGGCCGCGAGGCCGGCGGCGCGCGAATAGTCCCGCCACGCCCCCGCGACCTGCTCGATGTCCTTTTTCGACAGGCTGAGCTTCGACAGGCTCTTTTGCAGCCGGTCCGTCGCGCCCGTCCCGGCCATGCCGCGCGCGACCTCCTTGGCTGCTCGCTCGGCATCCTTGAGCGCCTGCGCGACCGTCCTGGCGGGCTTGCTGACGTCGTCAACCAGCTTCACCGTCATGGTCGAAGAGAGATTGGCCATGCAGTCACATCCCCTGAAGGTCGCGAGCCTCAATCAGCTCGGCGATGAATTCGTCCCACGGCAGAGCGTCCAGCTCCGCCATCGACCAGCCGATTACTTTTCGGATGAAGGCTCGGTAGTTGCGCCAGTTTGCGGGCCCGAAACGCCATCCGGCGCGCCCCGGAACCGGCGGGGCAAAAAATCGGCCACCTTCTTTTCCAGCTCGAAGGCGTCGTCATCGTCCAACGCGTCCATGACCGCGTCGGGGATTAGCGCGCCATCGGCGTCGCGATAGATCGGACAGTGGACGATGGCGTCGGGCGCCAGCTTGGCGAGGCTGGCCTGAAACGCCGCGACATCGCTGGCGGTCAGGCGCGCGAGGTGAATTTCCGTATAGGTGCGGCCGCCATATTCGACCGGCCAGTCCAGCGTGTGAGAGCCAACACGCGCGCGGCTTCCTGCGAAGCGCGGCTTTTGTGGCGTCTGATCGGAATCCATGTAAAGTTCCCTTCGATTGCCAGTTAGAGGTTGCCCATGCTTAAAGTCGGATGCCTGCTGTTTCCGATTGTCGCCATGTCCGCGATTATTTGGCTGAACCACGAAAGCGCCATTCACCAAGAACAAGAAACAGCTAAACCCACTTGTTCTACTGAATATCTCAGATGCAGAGATAATGAAGATATTGTCATTAATCACAAATCAAAGTCTGGGTTATATTTGGCTAGTGAGTGTAAGGCGACAGCTAACGTTGTAGCGAGATATGGAGAGGCTGAGCTCCCATTCCTTGCGTTCCAATCTTACTACTTAGGTGATTTCTTCAAGAAAACTGGCGTCGCCGTCCTATTGGAGAAGGGAGCCATGTTTCAGAACGGCTTTGGCGCAAGGCAGCACGTCACCTTGATCTGTCGCTATGATCTGAAGACAGACATAGCGACAGTCGAGATCATTCCGAAATAGTCCTTACGCGATACGCAGAATGGACTTCATGTCCGCGTTCTGGTCCTGACCGTTCACGCGCCACGTCGAAGAGAAGAAATCGAAGAAGTAAATCTCCGAGCCGTTCTCGTAATATTCGTAGTGCATGATCTCCTTGATTTCGTGATCCTGCTCGTTGAGCTCGCCCGCCTTGAATTCGCCGGGGTCGATCTTGGTCATGCGGCCCCAGGCGATGGCTTTGATCTCGACCGCGCCGTTTCCGGCCTTGTCGCGGGCGATGCCATAGATCGTGTAGGGAACCTGATTTCGTCCGCCGATGCCGAACAGCCCCATCGTCTGCGGGTCGGAGCCGAGCAGCTTGAAGGTCACGCTGAACGCATTGAGGCCCAAGCCGCCGATCTCGATTTCGCCAATGCCGCCGCCCGGCTGATGCTGCGCGGTCTTTTCCTCCAGCGCCGGCAGCTTGAGGGATTGCAGCGAAAGATGTTTCGACCGGTCGTTGCCGGAATCGCCGGGGAAAATATTGGCGCGTTCAAGGACGCGAAGAGTCGCCATGATCTAACTCCTGGATCGAGAGGGACGGGCGTCAGGCGCCCAGATATTGCGGCAGATAGGTCGCGGCCTGCGCCACCAGCGTGGCCAGCTCGACTTCGAGCGCCTCGTAATAGGGCCGGCTGTCGATCGTGACCTGAGTGATCGGCGCCGGCTCTTCCTGCGCATAGCTGACCACGAACTTGCCCTGGCGCAGATTGTCGGCGCTGTTGCGGGCGGCTTCGAAGCCGACCTTGAAACCGAGCACCGCTTTCTGGCGGATCAACTCGGAGCCGATGGCTTTCATGTCGTTGAGCACATCCTCGACGCCCTGCGGCGTGACGTTTTCGACGCCGAGGCGCAGGCGAATGGATTTGAGCAAGGCGAGGTGCGTCCAGTCGCGGCCGCGCGTCTTATTGTAGAACCAAGTCAGCGGATCGTCGCTGGCGTTCCACACGCCGGCGAACACAAAGCCGCTCGAGGAGATCGCGGTTTCAACGCCCGCCTCGCCGCGCACGGTGATGCCGATATGGTCGGCGAGCAGCTCCTGCCCCTGGGTGGCGCCATCAGTCAGGCTGAACGTGTAGGCGTTCTTGACGCCGAGGATGCCATCGACCGGTTGACCGGAGGCCGACCAGAACGGCAGGCCGCTGTGCTTGAAATCGACGCGGGCGAGAAGGCCGAGCACCGACGCGGCGCCGTCGCGATAGGCGGCGGCCTCGCCGCTCGTGACGATTTCCCAGTTGTCCACCGGGATCAACCGCTTATCCGACAGAGCCTCGCGCCAGGCCTGCGCATCGGCCTGGGTCGTTCCGGGCGAGCCGACCACCGCATGCGCCAGGAGCGCGTTGAGGACGGCCGGCAGAGCGGCGCAAACAGGGTCCTGCAACATGCCGACGATCGGCGTCGCGGTCGCGCCCGTTCCGTCGCCGGTGATGGTCGCCGTCACCGTCTGGCTCGACGAATAGCTGCCGGGATTGGTCAGCGTGACGCCGGTGACCTTGCCGGCCGAAAGCGTCACGGTTCCGGTGGCGCCGGCCGGCGAGAAGGTGACGGTCGCGTTGGTGTAGCCCGATCCTGCGGTCGTCGTCACGGACTGGACGCCATATTTCATCTGGCCGGTATAGCCGGGCGCGCCGATCAACCGCGGCGTCACGCCCAGCTTCTGCCCGGCGCGGAGCAACGCATAAATGCCGGTGCCCGCCGCGCGATCGCCGAGGATGTTGACCGCCGTCGCGGCGAGATTCGCGCCTTTGGCGACGCGCACGGCGACGATGCGGGCGGAGGTTTGCAGGTCCGCCATCTTGTCGTCGATGGCCGACACCGCCTGGTACAGGTCGCCCGTGCCGATCTTGGCGAGATAGGTCGCGTCGGACGAATCGAAAACAACCGGATCGTTCAGCGGGAAATAGCCGGCGTCGGCGTCCTCGGACGGAAGCACAAGGCCGATGACGGACAGGTCCGAACCTTGTGCGGGCCTCGGATCGGTGTTGTCGGCGTTGAAGATGATCCCATAGGCAGGCATGGTCATGAAGCAGCGCTCCAGGCGTAAGGAAGCGCGCCCGAAAGGCGGCTTCAGGGGTGAAAGGTCAGAGGGTTGAGAGTTGGGTTAGCGGACGGTGACGCCCCACTCGACGGTCACCGTGCCCTTTTGCCGGCGCCAGACGCGGGGATCGTTGGCGAGATAGTCGATCACATCGTAGACGTAGGCGCCGGCCGGGACGCCCTGGGCGACGGAGACCGGGACCGCCAGCGCCCAGGCGCCGGCCGGCGCGTCGGCGATGACGATGCGCTCGTTGTCCGTCGATAGCTCGACGACGATATTGGCCGGAGCCGCCGGGTCGCGAAGTTGCATCTTGATCGTGCGCCCCGTGAGATTGACCGCCGCGCCCGAGGCGTCCTTGAGCACGAAGCCCAGGTCCCACGTCTCATTGTTGGCGACGGTGAAATCAAAGGCGGCGGCGGTCACAGCGGCCAGCCCCTCAGGATTTCCGCGAGACGCTCCGCCGTCAGCAGATTGACCGCGACCAGGTGTGAGATCGCGGCGCGGACCAGTTCGTTGGCCAGGTCGATCGTCGTGGCGGTCGCATCCTCGACAATGTCGAGGAAATAGGAGGCGGCCGGATCGGAGCAGGCCTTGATCGCGAGATATTCCGCCGGCGTGAACAACAGCTTGAATTGGGCGCGGGTGACAACCGTCAGATAGGGCCGCTCCGGGGCGACCGCCGGAGCTGGCGAGGGCGGGTTGGTGAATTTAGCGCCATCGTAGGTCGCGTGGCACATCGTGCCGGCCGGGCATTCGACCCATGTCCACGCCGGATCGAACAGATGAGATGGATTGCTGTCGTGTTCGAATGTCTCGACGACGACGCCCGATTCAATGCGCGCGAAAGTGGTCATTGCACAGCATCCCAAAACACCGCGACCCAAGCGTCGCCGCCCGCGCCGCCCGTGATTCCGGCGTTCACGCCGCAGCCGCCGCCGCCGCCGAACCCGGATTTCGGCGCCGTCACAAAGGACGTTCCCGTGCCGCCGCCAAATGCGGACACGCCGCAATATGTGGCTGTGGCGGCGCTGGCGCCTCCGCCCGCCCCGACGCCGCCAGCTCCGCCATCCAACTGAGCGGTGGCGTTGCCGTAGCCGCCGCCGCCGCCGTCAATATCTCGGAGGTCCCAAAACGGCTGCGATCCGCCGTCAAGACCTATGCGGCCGCCGGGGGCCACGAGGCCATAAGCGCCCACGGACCCCGGCGCCGAGCGATG
This sequence comes from Rhodoblastus acidophilus, assembly GCF_900187365.1. Classification (GTDB taxonomy): domain Bacteria; phylum Pseudomonadota; class Alphaproteobacteria; order Rhizobiales; family Beijerinckiaceae; genus Rhodoblastus; species Rhodoblastus acidophilus. Next base: position 7,162 of record NZ_FYDG01000015.1, on the reverse strand, counting down.
CGACGACGCCCCGCCATAGCCGGCGGCGCCGCCGCCCCATCCCGCGCCGCCGCCGCCGCTTGACGCGCGGCCTGCCCCGAAAGGCGATCCTGACGACGGCGACCCCGTGTTCTGGCCGATCGCAATCGCGCCGGGATAGGAAGTGTCCCAAGGGCCGGATGCGACGCCGGCCACGCCCACGCCGGCAGCAGCGCCTTGCGCGCCCGCGAGCGTCAAAGGCGTGCCCCCGATCGGGGTTCCGCTGATCGAGGATGATCCGCCGTTGCCCGGCGCGCCGGACGAAGCCCCGGCGCCGCCTTGCCCGATGACAATCGTGAGTTGGTCGCCCGCCGCGACCGTCAGCGTCTTTTCACCGAACGCTCCGCTGGCGCCGGGATAAGTGCCGGCGCCGCCCGCCGCCGCGCCAATGCCCTGGATTTTGATCTTGCCGGCCTTTGAAGCGGTCCAGACGTACGTCCCGGCGCCGCGAAAAACATCTCGCCGCCAGAATCCGTTAGAGCCCGGCTGTCCCGCTTGAACGGCGCGCGCGCCGCCCGTTGAATTGAGGAATTGGGTAAGAGACGACATTTAGGAAAGCCTCCAATCCGCACCGTTCCACCAGATCGAGAAGTCGACGCCGGGCGCATCGAGCGTCATGTCCGACGCCTGACCCATGATCGTGCGCCCATTGCGCGCCAGAACGGGCTGATTGCTGGAGGAAATGACCTCGCCGTCCACGATGCGGATCGTGTCGCCTGCCGCAGGCGCGTCCGGCAGCGTCAGCATGATCGAAACGCCCCCGGCGATGCGGTAGGCGCGGCCCGCCACGAGCATGGTGGGCGCCGAAACAGACACCACGGCCGCAGTCTTCACAGCCGCAAGGGCCGTATGGAAATCGGAGACAGCGGACGCCAACGCCGAGGCGTCCGCCTTGGCCGCGATCGCCGTCGTCGTCGCCGCCGCGTCGCTCGCAACCTCGGCGATCGCCGCCTGCACCGTCGTGGATGAAACCGTGCCCGCCGGCGCGAAAATGACCGCCGACGCTTCGATCGTCGTCGAGTTGATGAGGGCGTCGATCTTGCCCTGCGCGGTGATGAGCGCGGCCTGGGCCGCCGCGATCTCCTGTTGCAGCGCCGCGAGCTGGGGGCCGACATTGGCCTGGATGACTTGCAGGGCCTGCCCCGCGCCGGCGTCGATCAGCGCCTGGAAGTCGGCGCGGATCGCCTCGGCCGCGCGCAACCGTGCGCCGATGGAGGTCAAGGCCGCATCCCACGCCGCCTTGCCAATGTTCATGCCGGGCGGCGCGGCGTAGTCGTCAGCCGCGGACGGCAGCGCTGTGGACGGCATCGGCGCCATACTCCTTGATCAGTAGCGCGAGGAACGCGCCGGTCATTGTGTGGTCATGCAGCGGCAACAGGTACGCCGCGCCGATGGTGACCGGCCGCGTCAACAGCACGTCGTATTCCGCAGCCGTGTCGATCATCGCCGGATCAATGGGCGCAGCGGCTTGAGCCGCCGATGTCATTGGTGTTTTCGTCATCGGAGCCTCAAGCTGCAAACATGAGAATGTCTTGCACGAACGGCACTTTGACGACTGTGCTCGTCGTCGCGCACGGCATCACGGCCGCGCTCGTCTGCGGCGCGCCAAGCGCGAAAGTGCTGGTGAAGGTCACGCGGGTCGATTTGTTCGGATCGACCGCCGTCGAGGTTACGGACGGCGTGACAATCGCGCCGCTCGCAAGCAAAAGCTTGTTGGTGAACGTGTGGAGATTGCCGTCGAAATTATCGACCGTCGTGACGACGGTCACAGACGAGGACGAATAACCGAACGCCTGCTGTTTCGACGGCGCCGTCATGCTGCCCTGCATTCGCCCAGCCCATGCCCGCGCATTCGTGTCGAGCAGGATCGCCGGCATAAGGTCGGTCGTGCCGACGAACGTCGCGCGAAGCTGGCAAAGCGGCGGAAGGCCCACCAGCGGGTTTGTGTCGCCCTTGGGAATAAGCGTTGACCAAGTGGACGAGCCAACAGGCAGGATTTCCCAAACCAACGACGTGCCGCCCGGCGCCCAGCCGCCATAGAGCAGCTTGATTTCGGTCATGCCGTTTTCAAGCGCCAGCGGCTGGAAATTCACGACGGTTCGCGTCGTGGCGAATGACGCGGCGTTGAGACGGAAAGCGAAATCGTTGGTCGGATCGCCCTGCGCCCACTTGCCATCGGTGCTCCAGAACAAGCTGCCCTGGGCGTATTTGTTGTCATTGACCGTGGCGAGCGCATGGTTGCCCACGGTCACCGTAAACCAGGCGTAGAGCTTGCCCGGATCGAGCAGCGTGGGCGTGAACGGGAACTTATTCCAGCCGGTGTGCAGCGTTCCACAAGGGACGGTGACATTCGCAAGCGCCGCGCTCCAGTTCGGCTCGCCCGTCGCTGTCGTCTCGCAGAGGAACAGGTGGACATCGCCGCCCGTGGCGTCGACGCGCGTGAAATAGAGGTCGACCGAGGTGGCGATCGTCGCCTGCGAATTCAGGAACGTCTGCCCGTAGATGCTGCCATTGACCCCGTATGTGTTGGTCACATACGACCAATAGGTTTCCGTCCAGCTATCGATCTGCAACTCTTGAACGGCGTAAATCCGATGGTTCGCCGTCGTAGGGTCGGAATTCCACGCCGAGAAGTTAATGTCCGGATGGATAATGTTCCCAGCGCCGAGCGAACTCCCTGTGCCGGACGACAACCCGTCGTTGACGTATGTCTGGCCGTTCGCTGTGAAAGTCTGCCCAACCTCGGTCCCCGCCACCGCCGCGAAGCCGGCGGCGTTGGTGCAAACATTTATGGTCGGGCCATATGAAACCGACGTGCGCGCGACGGTGTTCTCGACCGCCGTCACGATCGAGTGGACCTGCTGCGAAATGTCCTTGTAGCCGTCCGCGCCCTCGACGCTGATGCGCGTCTTTTCCGTCCAGGCCGGCAAGGCGAGCTTGTTTGTGATCGTCAACAGCGGGTCGCCTGCGGTGAGCAGCGACAGCTGGTTATTGGTGATGGACGCCCACGGGAAGCGTACGCCGGTCCAAATGCGCGCGAGCCAAGACGCGTTGGTCGTATCCCAATCGGCGTCAAAAAGGCCCAGGTCTTCCCAATAGGCGCGGGCGACGGCGGGCAATTTCACCGCGACGTTGAGATTGCACAGGTTTGTCTGGATTTGCCGCATCAACTCAATGCGCGGAATGCTCTTGAGCTGGCCCGCGATATTGGCGATGTCGGTTTCAAGCGTCGACGTGCGCTGCTCGATGTCGGAAAATTCAGCCTCAAGAACCGTCACGCGGCCTTCGACCTCGAACAGCGTCTTGAGCCGCCACCCCTCGCCGGAGACGATCTGCGCAATGCCGGTGGCGGTCAGCAGCACGAAGGCGAGGCAGCAATCGGACGCGGCGATCGACGGCTTCAACGGGGTCGGCGACGGCAGGCCGTCCTGGACGACGATCTGCACGAACAGCTCATCGGCGACCGGCGTCTGCTGCTGCACGGTCGCGCCGGAGGCGACGTCCGTCTCGAACATGCGATTGTCGAGATCGGTTTGGTGGGCGCCGCGCACCAACAGCGCCACCCATTTCTGGTCGTTGGAGACGAGCGGCAGATAGGCCTGCAAATTGACGGGCATCGCGCTCGTGGACGTGTAGAACACATCGTCCTGGAACAGCGCGCCCGGATTGATCGACAGCTGGATCGCGCTGGTCTGCGAGATGGTGAACCGCGCCCAGGCGTTCGGATAGCCGACGGCGCCGCCGGCGAGCGTCTGCGCGTCGGCGCGGGCGAAAACCCCGATATTGGTGAAATCGTCCGGCGTGGCGATTTCGGCGTCCGTGAAAATAACCCGTTTAGCCATGGACGGTCCTTACAGATTGGCTTGTGCGACCCACTCGCCAAGGAAATGGCCGGCGTCGAGCGCGGGCGCGTCCTCAATCGAAAGCGGGCGGCGGTGAGCGAAAGACACGCGGATCTGCGTTTCCGGCGCGCGGGCGGCGCGCAGCGCGGTCAGGCAGCGATTGATCGGCGTCATGTCGGGAACGCGCGCGGCGGCGCGGCCGGCGGCGGCGCGGCCCATCACAAAGGCGTTGCCCGGCTCGACCGTGTCGACGTTGACGAGATAGCGGGCGAGGAACGGCGGATGATTGACCGGCGCGCCCATCGCCGCGCGGCCGACGATGAACGGGCGCGGATAGGCGACCACGTCGAGCAGCTCGGCGTCGACATAGGAGAGGAAGGCGACGGCGCCGGCGCGCGTGCCCTTCCACGCCGCGTCGCGCCAGGCGTTGGCGATGACCGTGCGCTTGCGGGCCTCGGACCAATCCGAAAACCACAAATCGACGGACTCATGCCCAGCCAGCCACGGCAGGAAATCGGCCGGCGTTTGCGCGGGATCGACGACCTGGCGAACGGGGACAGGCAGGTCGTCGCTCATGGCGCCAGCGCACGCCTTCTCCCATGCTCCGGCATTGCTGGGCAGGACAACGGAAACGTCGCTCATGCTACGACACGCGGCGTAATGGTGAGCCCGCTCATAACCGGGACCGTGTACGGATCGGGCGGAATGTCAGCCGTCGGCGATGTGCGCGCCACGCGCAGAACCCCGGGGCCATAAGCCGCGCCCGACAGCAGGTCGGCCGGGACTTGCCCGCCGAGGATCATGCGCGCCGCCGCCGCCGCTGTGACTGCGGCGGAAGCGTTCGAAACCACCATTGCGGGGTCCGGCCCCTGCGGAATCTCGAGCGTCAGCGCGACCGAATAGAGCGCGCGTTTAGCTGCGATCACGGTGACTGAGGTCGCCTCCGCCCGCACGCCGGTGGCGTTGACCGCAGCGCGCACGGCGGCGAGCTGCGTATCGGTCGGAAGCGCGCCGGCGGGTCCGATCAAGACGAGATCGATATCGCCGCGCCGTCCGTGCGTCTCGAAGCCCAGCACCGCCGCATCCAGCATCGTCGGCCAAGCCGTGAACGCCGAATAGAGGTATTTGTCGACCGACCCCGCCGCCGGCCGGTCGAACGCCAGCAGATAGCGGCGCAGCAGCTGCGCATCCGCCTCATAGATCGCGTCTGAGGTGTCGGTCGCAGCCTGGATCAGCAGGCGTGAAACACCAATGCGAGCGCAGATATTGTCGAGATCGGCCCCCGACGCCAAAGGCGCCAGCACGCTTTTGACGGCGTCGTTGACGCGCTGGCGGTCCAGCAGGCGCAGATATGACCAGGCTTGCCCCAGAATGACCGCCGGGTCCGTCTCCAGCGCCGACACGTCATAGGCAGGCAGAGCCGGGTCAATGACGCGCGCCGCGTCCCAATAGGCCTGGAACCGGTCCTTGAACGCCGTCAGAAGGCTCTCGAAATTGAGCGCCTCAATGGCCGTCGGCGCCGGAAGCGCGGACAGGTCGAACGGCAGGAGCTGCGAAGCCATCGAAATCCTTACAGGACGAAGTCTTTGGTCCCGGCGACCGTGTCATCGCCGCTCAGGGCGTTCGGCCGATAATCGCCAAACAGGCGCAGGCCGAATTTGCCCTGGCGCAGGCGGTCGGCGGAGTTGCTCGATGCGGGATATGCGACCTGACGGACGCGAAAGCGCGGTTCCCAAAGCTCAATCGCCAGAATGATCGCCGTGTAGAATTTGGCGGTGGTGTCCGGCGTCAAATTCTGGCCAAGGATTCCGGCGACCGCCGACCCGAAGACGCGCCGCATGACCCGGGCGCCAAAACCGGTGGTGAAGATGACACTGAGGGATTGGAGCACATGGCTCCAGTCCTCCAGCGGACGGCCCGTGCGCCTGTCGATACCGGCGCTCATTCGGGCGTCCCCGTCGTTCCACCGCCCGGTTCAACACCCGAATGTTTGTGCGTAGCGCCGACATCATGCCCTTCATGAGTCAGCTTCCCGCCGGCGACAATCAAATCGCCATTGATATGGACGGCCCCATTGATCGTGTAGGTCTTGCCGTCATTTGTGATCTTCACGTCGCCTCGGACTTCGACGTCTTCATCCTTGTCCGATGGCGCCGGATTTTCATCCGACCATCCGTGCGGGACGCCGAGCGCCGTCCGGAACTCCCCATCAGGCGAAATCATCAGCATCTGCTGCCCCTTGGATGGCGGGGAATGCGATTTGCGGGCGCCCGCGATCTGGCTGTAGCGAATCCAGGGCGACTTGACCGGTTGCCCATCCGGGTCCAGCCCGATCTCTTGCCGGTAAAGCTGCTTGGCCGGATCGACATCGGTGACCTTGCCGACGCGGAACATGCGCTCGACACGCTTTTCCAGCTCGGCGATCCGATCAAGGGCGGCGGACAGCGCCTCATGAACCTCGCGCATTAAAACGGCTCCATGGGCAAGGTCTCCCCGGTCGCCACGGTCACCGGCGGCTCTAAGCCGTCCTCGTTTTCAACCGTCACCGCATTGATCAAAGGCGGCGGCGCGCCATCCGCATTGATCGATCCGAGGCCAAGGGCCGCCAAGGTTGCATTGGAGACGCCGAGCGTCGCCGCCAAGGCGGAGAATCCCGTCATGCCGCTCCGGATCGCGGCTTCGAGCAAATCGGCGATCAACGGCAACTCCCCGCTGCCCGCGCGCATTTGCGCAAGCAGAGCGGACCAGGCTTGCGTCGGCTCCCCGAACGGCGGCGACGATAAAGCCGAGATCGTCAGCGCGACCAGGTGGGACGCGACCTTGACGCCCTTTTCGGTTTCGAAAAGGGGCATCGAATACATGTCGCCGGTCAGACTGGTCCGAAACTGCTCCCATAACTCGCCCCAAGGGCCGGAACTCGGCGCCAGAGCCGCTTCGATATCGCGCCACATGAACCACAGCGCGGCGGATCCTTGCAGCATTTGAGCCGCCGAGGCGCCGGAAACTTCGGCGTCCACGGGCGAGAACAACTCGACCCGCAAAACCACAGTCGAGCCGCCCTCGCCAAACCCACCGATCGGCTTACCGGAGGCTCGCTCCAGGAACAGGCAGACCGTCTTCGCCGCGATCTCGACGGGTGCGTCCGGTTGCATCTTGACGACGACATCGGCGCCGAAGCGGGCGCGAAGCGCCTGGGTCGCGATGATAAGGAGAGCGAGGCCGGGGAGACCCATTTTCAGGCCTTGAGGATCGAACAAACAATGCGGCCAAGCCCGTCCGGCTCGACGCTCTTGATGGAATAG
>NZ_FYDG01000064.1 GCF_900187365.1 Rhodoblastus acidophilus | reverse complement strand
TGGGGCCGTTGAAAAAGGCTTGGTTCGCTGATTCCATGGCTTCGTTCAGTGATTCATTTGATTCGTGGGGCGCCGGCGATGTTGGGCCGCAAGGAACGAAGCCAACTCGAACTCTTCATCACCGGCTCGCTGCGCGAGCTTGTCCCCGACGATCACGTGTTGGCGCGCGTCGACCGGGTTCTCGACCTGGACTGGCTTCATGAGGAGGTCGCCGATCTCTACTGCGCCGACAACGGCCGGCCGGGGATCGACCCGGAAGCCGCCGTCAGGCTGATGCTCGCTGGCTTCCTGCTCGGCATCGTTCACGACCGGCGCTTGATGCGCGAGGCGCAGGTTAATCTCGCGATCCGCTGGTTCGCGGGCTATGCGTTGCATGAGACGCTGCCCGACCATTCGACCCTGACGCGCATTCGCCAGAGATGGGGCGCGCTGCGCTTTCGGCGGATCTTCGAACGCAGCGTGCAGGCCTGTGTCGCCGCCAGGATCGCGAAAGGCGAGATCGTCCATGTCGATGCTTCGCTGATCCGCGCCAACGTCAGCTGGGAGAGCCTGGTCTCCCGGCATGTGGAGGCTGTCGACGAAGCCAACATCGAGCAAGTTCAGACGGCCAAGGCCAGCCGATCGACCGGCAAGTTCAAGAAGGTTTGCACGACCGACCCCGACGCCAGCATGGCGACGAACGGGCGAAACCGGCGGCTCGAGCCTGCCTACAAGCAGCATGCCGTAGTCGACGATCTGCGCGGCGTCGTGCTCGACGTCGAGGTGACGACGGGCGAGGTCAATGAAGGCCAGGTGATCGTTGAGCGCCTTGATGCGACGATGGCCGTGACCGGAACCGCGATAGCGACCGCCACCGCCGACGCGGGATATGCGTATGGCAAGGTGTTCGGCGCGCTGGAGCGACGCGGCATCGATCCCGTCATTCCGGCGAAAGCCGAGCCAATCCGGAGCAAGGTCCCGCTGCGCAGATTTCGCTACGACGCGCGTTACGACATTTTAAAATGTCCGCGCGGCCGGTTGCTGCGGCCGACGCGGCGGATCGAGCACGGACGTTTCTTCTATTCCCGCGCCGCCGACTGCGCGCACTGCGACCTTGCCTCTCTTTGCCTGTCCAAAGGCCGCGCCAACAAGGCGGTCGTGGTCAGCGACGAACACCCTGCGCTGCTGCGCGCCCGCCGCCGTCGCGAGAAATGGTCGGAAGAAGATCGGCGTTTGTACCGACGCCATCGCTGGCGGTCGGAGGGATTTCACGGTGAGGCGAAGGCTTGGCACGGTTTGGCTCGCGCCGTCCGGCGCGGGCTCGCCAACATGAAAATCCAAGCCTACCTCACCGCTGTCGCGATCAACCTCAAGCGGCTCGCCGCCGCCGTCCTGGCTCTATTTTGCTTATGGTTGCACCGTATCCTTCGCATCGAGGCAATCCTTGCGAGCTTGGGCGGGAGGCAAGGCATCGCGCCAGCCGCACAATGACTTCCACCTGTCCAACGCCGCATCTTGGCTTTTTCAACGGCCCCA
>NZ_FYDG01000014.1 GCF_900187365.1 Rhodoblastus acidophilus | reverse complement strand
CCGCTCTCTGCCGATAGGCGGGCATATTTCTATGCCGCCTCCTGATTTTCCGGGGCATTGCCGATTTCGGCGCCGCGCCGGCGCGCGCCGACGCGGTCGGCGCTTTCCGCCTGGGCGAGGCGCTCGATCAGGGCGAGATCGACGTATAAAGCGTTCTCGCGCTCGATCTGCAGTGGCGTTGCGCGCGGGAACAGAATGCCCGAGCCGAGATTGCCGCAATAGATTGCAACGAGTATTCGCCGGCTTGCAGATAGAGCTTGTGGCCGCCCGATCCGGGCATTTTGGATATAATGACTCCGCCGTGCGGGCAGCGGCTTCCCCAGACCTAACGTTAAATCTGCCGGTCGCCGATCGGAGCGCGCGTGACACCGAGGAAATTGTCACATGGCGCTTGCCGCGGGTGAGCGCGACATAGGCGAGACGCCGTTCCTCGTCGGCGTCGCCATAGGTCGAGGGAATGATTCAGGCGCCGCGTCGATCTCCACCGATGCCGTGGGCCGCGCCGGGATCGCCGTTCAAGGCGTCGCTTCCAGTTCCGCAGCGACGAACGGCTCGGCGTAACAGAGAGCGCCCGCAGTCCGCGCGACGGAGGCGACGCCCTCGACCAGCAGCGGCGCGCCGAACGCATGGACGATGTCGTCGGGGGAGAGCCGCGGCATGAACACGAGGGGATTGTTGATCCAGAAAGCCGATTGCGGCTTGTCCGCCGCCCGGATGACCGGATGGACGCGCACGTTCGGGCAGGCGGCGAGCCGCACCAGCGCGTTGGCGAGGTAAAGGTCGCCGCGGTGCTTCGCCTCGGCGATGACGACGATCTCCCGCTCGGCGTTTTCACGCAAGGCGGCGTGAGCGATGGACCACACGGACGCAAACCCGGCGCCGCTCGACACGAGAACCAGGCGGTTGCTCAGGCCTGGCCGCAAGAAGGCCGAGCCCTCGGGTCGTGAGATCGACGCCTTTCGTCCGGGCCCGATCGCGGCGCCAAGCGCGCTGGAAACGCGACCATTGGCGACCCGCCGCACATGGAAGCAAATCTTCCTGTTATCGACGGGCTCCTTCAGCGGAACGGTCGGGCTGTAGACGCGGCTCGGAAATCCGGAAATGCAAACCTGTACATGCTGGCCGGGCAAAATCTCCAACTGTTCGTCGGTCGAAATCACGACCTTGACCATGTCGGCGGCCAGATTCCTGATCGCATGGACGCGGCCCGTCACGCTTCCGATTGAGGACGCCTTTTTGTCGGAGGGGACTGGTGCAAACGCCCCGCGCGCGGGGAGGGCAAACTGGGCGCTCTCGGCGCTGCATTCAACAGACAAATTCCGGGGAAACGAGCGAATGGCGAAGGACAAGCGAACCCCTGCTCACAATGTGTTGATTACTAAATATCGTTTATGTTCATGGCGGAACATTGTCGGACGCGTGTCCGCGATCCGTCTATTGCGGTTCGTCGAACCCCACGCTTTCGCTCACGCGATCCGCCAACCCGGCGATACGCGCGTTGGCGCCGCGCAGCCGCCGGCAAAGCTCGCGGTTGATATTGAGCAGCACCATGACGTAGGCGTGGACGTCGGCCTTGTAGTAGGCGTAAAGGCTCTGGGCTGAAAGCTCATATAGAACGGTGTCGCTTTCTGCGACGACCGTCGCCGATCGGTTCTGCATCTCGATCAGCGTCATTTCGCCGAAGAAATCGCCCGGCCCGAGCGCCGCCATGCGGATCACACGGCCGGACGCGCCGATCTTGCTCACGCCAAGCTTGCCGGCGTGAACGACATACATGGAACGCCCCGCCTCTCCCTCCGACACGACGATGGCGCCTGCGTCAAACCTGCGTTCGACCAGCATGGAGACGAGAATGTCGAGGCGTGCGTCCGACAGGCCCCCGAAAAACGGCGTGGAGACCAGAAATGTCTTCAGATCGGACGAACTGACAGCCATGGGCCAATATACACCCGCTCTACGGACGTGAAAATCGCACTCCCCGTAAGTTGAAGCAGGGGGCGGTCAAGGTCCCGCCGCGCCGCGGGCGGCGGCGATCCAAAGGGCGAAGATGAAATGCGTCAGCGCGTGCAGGGTTTGGTCGGTCCCGAGCAGCCACCAGAAAATCTGTTGGTCGGGCGTCGCCGACCAGCGGCGGGCCAGCACGGCCTTGACGCGGTCGAGCAGGAAATGAACGAAGAAGTCGACGACGGCGAACCAGGAAAGCGCGGGCGCGAGCGCAAGACAAATCGCCAGCGTGCCCGCGGCGTGGACGCCCGCATGGACGGACAGCGGCAAGACCCATCCCACCGTCTTGGTCTTGCCCAGCGCCATCCATTTCGTCTGCAGGAAAAAGTCGGTGATGAGATGTTTTGCGAGAAAGGCGACGACTGACACAATCAGCCAGACTGTCGAAAGTTGCTGTGGAAGCCCGACCATCACACGCCTCTTGGGCATGACGCCAAGGATTGGCATTTCCGACGACAACGCGGCGTCCATGGGCGCCGCCTCCGGCGCCCATGACTCGAATCATCACTTTTCGCGGAACGCCAGTCCGATCTTGTCGGTCAGCGGCTGCGTCAGATAGGCGATCACACGCCGCGCCTCGCCACGGATCAGGACTTCGGCGGGCATGCCGGGGAATAACGCCTTGCCCTGCAGCTTCGTCGCCTCGGACGCGGGCACGTCGATCTTCACCATGAAATAGGGCTGTCCGGTGCGCTCATCCTTCAACTGGTCCGGAGAGACGCCGGCGACCACGCCCTCAAGCTCCGGCGGCGTTGAAACCTTCAGCGAACTCAGCCGCACGGTCGCGGGACGGCCCGCTTGGACTTCGTCGATTTCGGTCGGCGAGATCTTCGCCGTCACCAGGAGCGGATCGCCGTCGGGAATGATGGACATCACGGTCTGGCCCGGCGCGATCACGCCGCCGACGGTATGCACGGAAAGCTCGTTGACGTAGCCCGTACGCGGCGCCTTGATCTCCAGCCGCTGCAACCGGTCGAGCGCGGTCGTCCGCTCCTGCTCGGCCTGAGCGATCTTTTCCACGACGGTCTGCAATTGGGTCAGGATGTCGGACTGTCCGCTCTTTTTCACCTCCGCGATCTTGAAATTGGTTTCCGTCAGCTGGGAGCGGGCGCTGGCGATCCGCGCCTCGGCATCGCCAATCTGGCCATTGAGCCGGCTGACCTCCCGTTCCGTCTGGCGCAACATCGGGCGCCGCATCAGTCCCTTGCTGTCGAGATAACGCTGGTCCGCGAGATCGCCCGCGGCCTGCTGCATTTCTCCGCGCGTCGCCGAAAGCTGCTCATTCAGTCCGCGAATCTGGGTTTCGATCTGCGTGCGGCGCTCGGCGAGTTGCGCCAACTGGCTCGATCGCGCCGAGCGTTTTTCGTCCAGCAGCGCCTGCTGCGCCTTTATGCTCGTCTGCAACGTCTCCCGCGCCTCCAGCGACGCGGCCGGAGGCTTCGGCATAACGATCGCGGCCGCGTCCTGGCGCTCCGCCTCCAGCCGCGCGCGCTCGGCGATCAGTTCGATCAGCTTGCGCTCGCCAATGCTGGCGTCGCTGCTGACTTTGGCCGCGTCGAGCCGGATGAGGACCTGACCTTCCCGCACCAGGTCGCCGTCGCGGACAAACAGGGCGCCGACGATTCCGCCCTCGGGGTGCTGGATGTTTTGCGTGCTCGATTTGACCGCGAAGGCGCCGGCGGCGACGACCGCGCTGTCGATCCTGGTCGTCACGGACCATCCCACCACGCCGCCGCAAACAAGCGTCACGCTTGCCAGAAAGGCGCGCATCAGATTGCGGATGGACGTCTCGGTGTCTGCGAGGTCGGTGGTGAAATCGGTCAATTCGCCCTCCTGTTTGCGCTGGCGGGACTTGCCGCCGCCGACCGCGACTATGGCGGCGGCCGCGCGCCCGCGCTGTGAACCGCGTCACACGTTCGCGGCTTTCTGCGTCGCAGCCATTTTCCGCATCCGGGTCAGGTCAAGGCTGGCGACCGCAGGGCTGGCGCCGGAGCCAGCCGGGACGCTGGCCGGCTGCGCCGGCGCGGGCGCGGCGCCGCCGTTGACGACCTCGGCCGGCTTGTGCGGCTGGCCGGCGCGCGGGAACAGCGCCGCGAGCACGTGCTTTTTGCTGCCGAACATTTCCGCGCGTCCGCTGCGCAAGGACAGGATCTTGTTGGCCGCGAAGATCGCGCTGGGCCGATGGGCGACGATCACGACGATCTGGCCCGCCTGACGCATGCGCTGGATCGCCTCGTTGAGCGACTGTTCGCCCAGAGGGTCGAGGTTCGAGTTCGGCTCGTCGAGCACGACGAGGAACGGATTGCCGAACACGGCGCGGGCGAGACCGATGCGCTGGCGCTGGCCGCCCGACAGGGTCATTCCGCCTTCGCCCACCGGCGTGTCGTAACCCTTTGGAAAGGTCAGGATCATCTCGTGCACGCCGGCGAGACGGGCGGCGTCCACCACGTCCTTGGTGCTCGCTTCCTTGCGGAAACGCGCGATGTTTTCCGCGATGGTTCCGTCAAAGAGTTCGATGGTTTGCGGAAGATGGCCGATGGAGGCCGCCAGCGTTTCCGGCGAATAGTGCGAGATCATCGCATTGTCGAAGCGGATTTCCCCGCGCGCCGTCGACCACGCGCCGACGAGCGCGCGGACGAGGGTGGACTTGCCGCAGCCGCTCGGCCCGATGACGCCGAGGGCGTCGCCGGCTTCGATTTCAAACGACACGCCCGCCACCGTCGCGGCGGCGCACCCGGGCGGCGCGATGGCGATGTCGCGCACGGAAAGGGTCTTGCTCGGACGCGGCATGCCGTGCTGCTGCGCCTGCGCCTTGGGCAGGGACGAGGTCAAGGTCTTCACGCGCTTGAACGCCTGCCAGGCCGCGGTGGCGGAGGGAGCGTAGGCGATCGCCTGGTCGATGGGGGCGAGCGCGCGGCCAAGGATGATGGAGCAGGCCATCATGCCGCCGGGCGACATGTTCGAGTCGATGACGAGATAGGCGCCGAGCGCGAGCATTCCAGATTGCAGCACCAGCCGCAACGCCTTGGAAACGGCGCCGAACACGCTGGCCTGGTCCGCCTGGTCGCGGGCGTGGGAAATGGCGTTGACATAGCCGCCGCCCCAGCGTTTGCAGAGGTCGTCGCCCATGCTCATCGCCGCCGCGGCCTCCGAGTTGCGGCGCACGTCCATCAGAAGGCTGAAAGTCGAGACGGCCGACTGGTTGGCGTTGCGCAGGGTGGATTTCGTCAGCGCCTGGCTGGCGATGCTGAGCAGGACCAGCAGGCCGGCTCCTGCAAGCGCCATGGCCGCGAGCAAGGGATGAACGGCGTAGAGAACGCCGAAATAGATCGGAATCCACGGGAGGTCGAGCAGCGCCGACGGGCCGGGGCCCATCAGGAAATTGCGGACCGTCGCGAGATCCTGCAGCGGGTCGTGCTGGCGGGCGTGCGGCCCGAAATGCAGAGGCAACCGCAGCGTCGCCAGAAACAGCGAGGGGGCGAGCCTGTGGTCGAAGGTGATGCCGACGCGGGCCATGAGTTTTCCGCGCAGGCCTTCGAGAAAGCCGTAAAAGCAGTAAAGCAGCAGCGTCAGCGCGCACAGCGCGACCAGCGTCGGCACGCTCTTGCTGGTCAAGACCTTGTTGTAAACCAGCATCATGAACAGCGGGCCGGTCAACATCAGGACGTTGCCGATGCAGCTGACGCCGCTGACGCCCGCGAGCGGCGCGCGGAGGCCGCGAACGGCCTTGCTGAACTGCAGGTGCGGGTTTTCGGTCGGCTTGCTCGTGTGCGCTGCCATGGGTGATCCTTGCGGTATCGGGCGCCGATGCGCGCCCCTGTCACGAAGCATCGTCGAGAACGGCGCCGGGCGCTGTGAATTGCGCCACAGGCTTTTTGCATTCGCCGGAACATGAAACGGCCCCGCTTTTGGCGGGGCCGGCGTTTGCTCGCTTTGCGCCTGTTCAGATGGGATGCACGGTCATGCCGTGGTCGCCGCCGACGCTCTGGTGGGCTTCGGTCGCCACCCCGCCGAGCACGGCGTTGAAGGCGCCGTTGGCCACGCTCGCATCGACGTGCTGGCTCGCCATATTGTCGCCGCCGAGGCCGAAGCCGAACCCGTGGCCGCCGACGCTCTGACTGCCTTCGGTGAGGACGGGGCCGCCGATGAAGTTGCCCAGGCCATTGCCCACGGCGGCGTTCACGTCCTGATGCGCCGAATTATCGCTTCCGAGGCTGAACGAGGAGAAGCCATGATCACCCACGCGCTGGTCGCCCTCGGTGATGACGGAGCCGCCGATGGTGTTGCCAATGCCGTTGCCGACGCTGGACGTGACGGACTGGGAGGCGCTGTTGAGGTCGGAGCCGAAAGCGTTGAGCCAGGCAAGATCGGACATGATGTGTTTCCTTTGAGTTGAATTTTCGGTCTGATTTCAGGGTTTGCATCGCCGCGATGTCTTCTCGATCAGCGATGAGGACACTTTGCCCGCAACCGGCGCTCGGCGCTGTGAACTGCGCCACAGGGGCGTTTTTTCTTGCTGGCGTTTTTTTCTCGGCGGCGTTTTCCCGCGATGCGCACAAAAAAGGCCCCGCGCGGGCGGGGCCTTTGGAGTGGCGGATGGGCCGATTCAGGCGTGAAGGAAGCCGTGGTCCGCGACATGTTGCAGGCCGACCGCCTCGACATTGCCGCCGATGGCGTTGAAGGCGCCATTGCCTGCAATGAGGGTTGGCGTTTCCACGGCGACGTTGACGCCGCCGAACGGCGTCGACGCGTGAAAGCTGTGGTCCTGCCCGCCGACCTCTTGGCCGCCGAAAGCTGCCGCGTCGCCGCCGATCGTGTTGCCGACGCCATTGCCGGCGACGAGAGTGGGCACGTCCACCGCGACATTGACCGGTCCGAATCCGTTATAATGCCCGCTGTCGCCGACGTGCTGGTCGCCGGATGCGACGACCGAGCCGCCCACGCTGTTTCCAAGGCCATTGCCCACAACCGCCGTCGGCGCGTCCACGCCAATATTCAGTCCGGCGCCGAATGCATTGAGCCACGCATCTGTCATGATCATCTCCACTGTCTGTTTGCGTTTTCTCGCGTGGGTGAAATGCGCGGCGCAGTCGCCGCGGCGGCTGTTTCACCCGATAGGAAACGACCCCGCCTTTGGCGGGGCCGGCGTTTGGTCGCTTTGCTCCTGCTTAGATGGGATGCACGGTCATCATGCCGTGGTCGCCGCCGACGCTCTGGTGGGCTTCGGTCGCCACCCCGCCGAGCACGGCGTTGAAGGCGCCGTTGGCCACGCTCGCATCGACGTGCTGGCTCGCCATATTGTCGCCGCCGAAGCCGAAGCCGAACCCATGGCCGCCGACGCTCTGGCTGCCTTCGGTGATGACGGGGCCGCCGATGAAGTTGCCCAGGCCATTGCCCACGGTGGCGTTCACGTCCTGGTGCGCCGAGTTGTCGCTTCCGAGGCTGAACGAGGAGAAACCATGATCGCCGACGCGCTGGTCGCCTTCGGTGATGACGGATCCGCCGACGGTGTTGAAGGCGCCGTTGGCCACGCTCGCGTCAACGTGCTGGCTGGCCGAATTATCGCCGCCAAGGCTGAAGCCATGATCGCCCACGCGCTGGTCGCCCTCGGTGATGACGGAGCCGCCGATGGTGTTGCCAATGCCGTTGCCGACGCTGGACGTGACGGACTGGGAGGCGCTGTTGAGGTCGGAGCCGAAAGCGTTGAGCCAGGCAAGATCGGACATGATGTGTTTCCTTTGAGTTGATGAGTTTCAGGTCTGGTTTCAGGGTTTGCATCGCCGCGATGTCTTCTCGATCAGCGATGAGGACACTTTGCCTTCAACCGGCGCTCGGCGCTGTGAACTGCGCCACAGGGGCGTTTTTTCTTGCTGGCGTTTTTTCTCGGCGGCGTTTTTCGGCGATGCGCACAAAAAAAGGCCCCGCGCGGGCGGGGCCTGATGTGTTTTTTTGCGCGTCTCTCAGACGTGGTGGGCGAGATCGGCCGCCTGGGCCGAAACGAAGCTCTGCTGCGCCAACGCCTCGACGTCGCCGCCGATGTGAATCGCGCCGCCGCTCGCCACATTGAAGACGATGCTGGTCGCTTCGGACTGCGGGTGCGAAAGGCCATAATCGTGCGAGGACGACGCGCCGAACAGCGACGATTGAGACGACAGGGCTTCGACGCTGCCGCCGACATCGAGCGTTCCGCCGCTCGCCACGTTGAAAATGATGCTCGTGGTCTCGACTTGCGCGCCATGCGCAAAGCTTGCGGAATCATGCGACGAAAACCCGCCGTCCACCGACTGAAATCCCACGGTTTCGACATTTCCACCGACGCCGATCGCGCCGCCCGGAGCCGCATTGAACAGCACGCTGGTCGCATTCGAGACGCCGGCGAAGCCGGCGCCGGCGTCGTGGTCCGCGAATGTTTCCGCCTGACCGCCGCCGAGGACATGCGCGAACCCGCCAGCTTCGCTCCAGGCCGCATGTCCCCAGCCGAGACCGCCGCCGTGATCGGCCGGCGCATGCGCGTGACGCCCTTCATGCGCATGCCAATGATCGTGGCGCCCGAACCCGTCGTCGGGTCCGCCGCCAAAAAATTCTCCGCCAGGGCTGAAGTGACCGGACCGCTGCTCTATTTCCTCGACGCTCATGATTGGCTCCTTTCCCAATGAGGCCGCAGCAGCATGGGTCGCCGATCCGCCCCGGTCTGTGATCCGGGCCACACCCCCGTCTTCCTTTTCCCGTTTGCGGTTCTATTCTGGAGACGGCCAAGAGCTGTTCGCATCAGGAGCGCCACATGCAAGACCCTGCCGAGCCCTTGCTCCCGCGCCTGCAAGAGTTGGAGATCTTCCACAACGTCTCCGTGGAAGCGCTGGAGGATATTCAGCGCCGGGCGCCGCGACGGAAACTGCAGAAGGGCGAGCTCCTCTGCAATGTCGGCGATCCCTCCGACGCCCTGTTCGTCATTCTGTCCGGGCGGATGCGCATTTGGATCGCCTCGGCCTCCGGCGTCGAGGTGACGCTGAACGTCCTGGTCGCCGGGTCCATCTTCGGCGAGATCGGCATGCTCGACGGCAGCGTGCGCACGGCGGGCGCCTCCGCCATGTCGCCGGCGGAGCTCGTCAGCATCTCCCGGGCCACGTTTTTTCGCGCGCTGGAGCGGGACTCCCAACTCGCGCGAAATGTGATCGGACTGCTGTGCAGACGATTGCGCTGGACATCCGCGCGCATGGAGGACGCCGTCTTGCGCCCGGCGCCGCAACGGCTGGCGCGGCTCCTGGCGCATCTGGCCCAGGATCACAGCCGCCTGACGCGACGCGGCCACGAACTCACGCTGAAGCTGACTCAGGGCGAACTCGCCCAGTGGACGGCCATGTCGCGCGAAAGCTTGAACAAGCTGCTCAACCGCTGGATCGACGAGGGCGTCTTGTTCCAGGAGAAAGGCGTGCTGACGATCTGCAACGCGGAAATGCTCTCAGACCTGGCGGACGCCAGCGAGTGAGGCGCGGGCGTCCGCGATGAAAACCTGCTGGTCCGCCTTGGTGGGGATTTCCTTCGCCAGCGTCATGATGAGCTTGGCCGCATCCGGGTTCTCCATCGCCTTGCGGCGGACCAGAACCCTGGCCATCGGGCCGAGATGGGTGGTGAGAAGCAGCGCGAGCCGGCGGAGGCTGGCGTCGTCGATTCCGCCGCCGCGCGCGGGCGCGACGGCAGGCCCCGCCTCCATCGCCGGCGCGGCGACGTCCTTTGCGCGCGGCTCGATGGCGAGGGGATAGGCGGGCGGCGAAGTCGCGATCTCGTCGGCGTCTGGCGTTGGCGGGAGACGAGACGCCGGGGGCGGCCGAGGGATGGCCGGTCCCGGTCCGACCGTGCGGTCGAGGACCCCGCCCGCCGGGCGCGCGCCCGGCGGCGGGGGCGGCGAAACCGTGAATGTCTCGATGCGCCTGGCGCTGTGCTTGAGCCTGGGCACGCCGCTTTCGCTGAAGATGGCCGCGATATGGGACGCGACCGCGTCCAGCACCGCGGCCGAGACCAGGATGCCGCCGGGTTCCGCAAGGCTTTCGAGGCGAGAGGCGATGACCAGCGTCTCGCCGAACGGAAGCTCGTCCTGGAACAGGACTTCGCCGAGATGCACGCCGATTCGCAATTTGAGAGCGTGAACCTTGGGCTGGTCCCGAAGCCTCGCCTGGATCTGCAGCGCGCAGCGCACGGCGTCCACCGTGCTTTCAAACAATGCGAATATTCCATCGCCCGGCAGGCCAAAAAGCCAACCGCCGTGGGTCGCGAGTTCTTCGGTCGCGACACGGCGAACGAACCAGACGGAGTCGAGGGTGCGGGTTTCCTCGATGGAGACCATGCCGCCAAAATTGGCGACATCGGCCGCAAAGACCGCCCGCAGGCGGCGCCGGCGCAGGGCTGGCGCGCCGGGGTTCAGGCTTTGCGGCGGCGACTCCGGCATTTCAGTTCGCCTTTCCTAACCGCTCGCGCAGCGCCAGGAAGCGCGTTTTCGCGCGCTCGTCGGGAATTTTTTCGGCGAGCCGACGGTAGAAATCGTCGCGGCCGATGGCGGTGTGGGCCTCCCGGCTCACGAGATGCCGGGCGATGGGTCCGATCTCGCAGACGAGCGCCTCGATTGCGGCCTTGATCTCGGCGTCCCGGATCGCCTCCCTCGCGCGCGCCGACGCCAGGCCGAGGTCCTCCCTGAGCAGTTTGTCGGCGGCCTGCCAGAACAGAGCGATCTCGGCGTCGGTCTTGATGTTCCGGCTCAAGAACCCGATCAGCGCCTCGGCGTCGCTGGTCTCCCGCGCCGCCTGCTTGACGACGAACCGGGAAATCGGTCCAAGCCAGCGCGCCAGCGTGCGGCTCAAGGCGTCGATGGCGTCCGGGGAAAGCCGGGCCGCCATGGTCGCGCCGAGCGGTTCCGGCGCGGCTTTGGCGCTGGCGTCGATGGCGTTGGATCGCGACAGCTTGGTCAGATCCAGGGGCGGCCTGTTGTCGCTGGGGCGGGCCTCGATCGCCAGACTCAGCGCCTCCAGGAAAAGTTCGGCGCTCTGGAATCGGTCTTCGGGGTTCCGCGCAAGGGCTTTTTGCGCGACGACGTCCATCTCGGACCACAGGTCGGGCCGAAGCGTCATGATCGACGGGAGGCGCTCGTTGAGAAGCTTTTGCATCAGCTCGGGCAAGTCGCTGGCGACAAAAGGTTTTGCACCCGTGAGCAATTGGTGGAGGATGACGCCGGCCGAAAAAAGATCGGTTCTGACATCGGCGGGGCGTCCAAGGAAACGCTCTGGCGCCATGTAGTTCGGCGTGCCCAGTCCAAGGCCGTTCGGACTGGTCATGTCGAGCGAGTCGAGCCGCGCCACGCCGAAATCGGCGATCTTGATGGAGGCCGACGAGGGGCAGAGAATGTTGGCCGGCTTCACGTCGCGGTGGAGCACGCCCTTGCCGTGGGCGTGATCGAGCGCGAGAAGGATCTGCGCCATGATTTCCCCCACTTGCCGGATGGGGATCAGCGCGCCGGCCTGAATCACGTTCTCCAGCGTGCCGGCGTTGACATATTCCATGACGATGTAAGGGCGCTGCTCCTGCTCCACGAGGTCGAACACGGTGACGATGTTCGGGTGTAGGCAGCGCGCCGCCGCTCGCGCTTCGGCGGTGAAGTGGCGCAGGAACCCTTCGGGGTCCTGTATGTCGTCGAAAATCTCGGGGCGCAGCGTCTTGATGGCGAGGGGCCGGTCGATCTGTTCGTCGTAGCCCTTGAAGACAACGCCGATCGCGCCGCGCCCGATCACATGGTCGATGCGGTATTTCCCAACGCGTTCCGGAACTGCGCCGTTCCTCATCGTCCTCCATCCCGCCCTCAGGCGTCGAGCATCTTCATCGCAACATCGAGGCTGCGCCGCATGCGGTTGAACGACCGCGACAGCGACGCGACCTCGTCGGACCCGGGATATTCGAACTCCTGATGGGTGGGTTCGCCCATGCTGTAAGCCTCCGCGATGCTCGCCATCTTGTTGACCGGCGATATGACATAACGCCTGAGCAGGATGTTGAGCACGATGAGCGACATGAGGAATATGCCGCTCGAAATGCCGACGAACTGCATCAGGTTGCGCCAGACCTTGGCGTCGGCCACGCTCATGGGAACGGAGATGATCTGCGCCACAAGGGTCTGGTTCAGTTTCCAGCCAAATCCGTTCTTCGAGCCGTAGAGCGCGACCATCGACGGCGGCGCCTTATCGGGCGTGGAATGGCACGTCAGGCAACCCTCGTCCTTGATGAGCATGGGATAGGTCACCGTATATTGCGGCCCCGCCTCGGTGACGCGAATGCTGACGTCCTTTTCCAGCTTGGGATCGGCGCTCAGTTTTTCGATGACCGACTGCTCCCAGTCCTTCGCGAGGTCGGACGGGTTCGTCGGATTGAGGGCCGCTTCCTTGTAAAAATACTGCGGATTGATGCTGCGAAAATTGCGAAAGACGGTCTGCGCCGAGAAGGACGGGATCGTCTGCGGCAGGAACTGGATCGAGGACTGGTCGTCGAGCAGCGGGCGGATTTCGTCGCTGGTGTATTTGCGCACAGATAAGGCCTGACCCCTCAGCACGTCGATCTGCGCTTGGAGTTCTTCCAGGGCCTCGTGTCGCGAAAGCTGATAAAACGGCCACAGGCAAAGGCCAAGTCCGGCCAGGTAGCAGGCGGTGAGAATGATATTGAAGCGTAGCGTCAATCCCATCTGGACAACCCATCGTTGGACTCCGACCCAAGGGTGAAGCAATTTTTTGCATTAATTTATCGGGAACGTCGCCAACAACTTAATCGCTTCTGTGATTATATATCACTTTATTTCAAAATAACTACTCTATTGTAAATCATAGAGATACATGATATTGTCTTAAACATAATCTAGAACGTTGCATTTTGTGACTGCGCCACGCAGGCGCCGCGTCATTTGCATGAGGAAAACCTAAAGGTTAGCAGAATTACCCATGAATTACACTGGACACGTTAAACCAATTCAAGGATTGGCGCCATGGAATCTTTTCGTGCCGAAATCACGCCGTCGTTAGTGCGGAAGGGGCTTGGGCGCGAATGCTCGCGCCTCATGCGCGCCGGACGGTGGATGGCGGTCGCATTCGTCGCGCTGGCGAGTCTGGCGCCGTGGCGGGCCGAGGCGACCGACAGAGTGGCGCTGGTGATGGTCGGCGAGGATTACGAGAAGTTCCAGAAATCCGTTATCGGCGTCAAGCGCGCCGCCGCCATCGCCGAAGCGCTGCACGCCAAGGGGTTCAGCGTTCTCTTCAGCGCCAATGCCCCCAATGCCCGCGCGAGGGCCATCCTGCTCGATTTCTCTCAGAAGGCGAATGGCGCTGATCTCGCCCTGGCGTTCCTGGTGGGGCACGTCGCGGCGGCGGGCGACGAAAGCTATTTCCTGCCTGTCAGCGCGGAACTGCACGCCGCCACCGACCTCTTTTCGCGCGCCATCTCCGTCTCCTCCGTCGCGCGGATCGCCGGCAAGGCCAAGGCTGGAGCGGTGATCGTCCTGATGACGACGCCGAATTTCGAGATCGAGGTTCCCGATGTCGATCCGCGGCCCCGCTACGCCGCCGAAAACCCCAAATCCGTCGCCACCATCTTTTCGGCGTCGGCCAAATTGCCGGTGTCGCGCATCGACGCCGCAACCAAGCAGGCGACTGATGCGGTCATAGATCTTCTGCAGCAACCCACGCCGCCCCTCGCGGTCCTTGTCCGCGCGGCGTCCGCCGATGTCGGCGCCTCGTTTGGCGCGATCCCCGACGCCAATCTTGCAAAGCCGACCCCGACGTCGGCGGCCGCGACGGACGGGCCGGCAGGCGCCAGCCTGCTGCAACAGGCGCGGTCGGAAGCGGAAAAGGCGAAGGCGGAATTGCAAAGGGCGCAATCGGAAGCGTCGCGCGCCCAAGCCGAGGCCGAAAAGGTCAAGGCGGAAGCGCAGGCCCAGTTCGCCAGGGAAAAGGATGCAGGGGGCCACACCATCGAGAACGCCGCGCGCGGCGCCGCAACTCCGTCGATCGACGAAAGCCAACTCGGCAAGAGGCAGCGCGAGCGCATTCAAGAGCGGCTGAAGCAGATGAGCCTTTATACCGGCCCGATCGATTCCATCATGGGCCCTCTGACGCGTGAGGCCATCATGGGCTACCAACGCAGCACGGGCGAGGCGGTCACGGGCTATCTCACGCCTGAACAGTTCCAGGTCCTGTTGCCCGGAGGCAAGGAATAGCGCCGCTCATCCTCGCGGCGATCCGGGCACGGGCGCGAAAAGCCGGCTCCACAACGAGCTATGCGCGATTCCGTTGCGAAACTTTACGCCGTTGATGATTTTCGGCAACTGGTTTTGGCCCTTCAGCCGGCGCCGGTTTTTCGAGGCCGCCGTTCCGAGCTTGAAGACCATCAGCCGGGTCCTGCGACAGCGTGCCTTTCCTGCGAACGGTGCGGCGCCGCACGGTCGAGAACACGCTCTTCGACGATTTCGAGCAGATCGCGCGCCTGTTCCGGCCTCAGGGCTTCCGGCTCCCAGTCGTCCGGAATGAGCAGTTTGGCGCGGACGATCGAGCGCAACAGCCGTGGGTAACGCGCATTGCCATGCGCGATCGCCAGATCGGCGAACAGCCTGAGCATACGGGAGTAGAGAACCGAATAGAGGAAGTCATGCGCTTCGATGTGACAATCGAGATTGACCCGCGCGCGCCGCCATTCCGCGAACTCCCACTCCTCGGCCGGCAAATCGTTGAGGGCGGCGTGACCTGCCACTGAACTTTCATCCAGCGGCGATTAGAGCCTCGGCGGGTTTTACGCCTTGGGGCGCGGTGGGAGCAACATGCGATCGGCGGAACTGGTCGGGGTTGCGCAGCTGATCGCATGTTGCGGGGAGATTGGCGGCGTAGGCCGCCGGGGTTTGGTAGGCGATCTCCGCGGTCACGGAGGCGACCCGGCATCGCGCGCGTCCCATCCTGCTGCCCGCAAGCGCGGCCAGCCTGGGCATGATTCCGATCTCGCAACAGATTTTCTGGGCACCGTATGCCGTCTCATCGCAGCAGCGCCTGTTCAAGGTCGGCGATGATGTCGTCGGCGTCTTCTATGCCCACGGACAGGCGGAACACGCCGTCGCCCGCCCAATCGCGATAGCTTTCGGCGTCCCTGCCTTCCAGGTGAAACGAACTGCGCAGAAGGTCGGCGGTGGGGATATGGAAAATCAGGCTGCGCGTCTTGCCGAGCGACACAGCATAGGCGACCAATTTGAGCTTTTGCGCGAGCCGCCGCGCCACCTCCGCTCCGTCATCCACGACAAAGGACACCATTCCGGAAAAATTGCGCATCTGGCGGCGCGCCAGGGCGTGTTGCGGATGGCTGGGCAAGCCGGGATAGATGACGCGTTTGACGCCGGGCGCCGACTCGAGAAAGCCGGCGACCGAGCAGGCGTTGTTCGCATGGGCGGCCATGCGTTGCGGCAAGGTTTCCAGCCCGCGCAGGATCAGCCAAGCGGCGAAGGGATTGATGGCGGCGCCAAGATGGATCAGCGCATCCCGGCGCAGCGCCGCAATGGCGTCGTTCTTGCCGATCACTGCGCCGCCGAGCGCGTCGCCATGGCCGCAGGCGTATTTGGTCAGGGAATGGACGACGAAATCGGCGCCGAGCTGGATCGGTTGCGTGGCGATGGGCGTCGCCAGGGTGGAATCGACACTGAGCGCCGCACCCGTCTGGTGGGCCAGATCGGCGAGCGCCGCGATGTCGGCGAGGCGCAGGATCGGGTTGGCCGGCGTCTCGATATGAACGAGTTTTGTTTCCGGCCTGAGCGCGTTGGCGACGGCGGCGAGGTCGGACGTGTCGACCGCCGTCACCGCGACGCCATGGTTCGGCAGCGCCCGCGCCAGTTCGGCCACGCCGGCGTAACAGACGTTCGACAGCACAAGGTGATCGCCCGCCTTGAGCCTGTGCAGGAAAAGGCCGGAGATCGCCGCCATGCCGCTGGCGAAGCTCAACGCCGCCTCGGCGGCTTCGAGACGGGCGAGGCGCGCCTCCAGCGCGGCGGCGCTCGGATTGGACCAGCGCGCGTAAAAATGCGGCGCGTCGTCGCCGAGGTCATTGGCCGAAAAGCCGATCACATCGGGATCGGCGTAAAAGCTGGTCGCGGGAACCAGCGGGCTCAGCACGGGCTCGCCCGGGCGGGGAGCGCCCAGGCCGGCGTGGACGGCGGTTGTTGCGGGTTTCATCGGGGCGCCGGCGGTCACGTTCGCGCGAAGAACGGAGAGTCCATGCCGATGCTGGCTTGCGCCGTCACGTCGGCGTCGAACAGGCGCGCCGACAGATTGCCGTTGATCTGCCGGGCGAAGGGCGTGAGCAATCCGTCGATATAGGCCTGGGCGTTCTCCCGCGTGTCGAAGGCGTAAAAGCCGCCGACGCTGTGGGTGTTGACGCCGGACAGCCATGTCTTTGACAAGAGGCCGGGGAATTTCTTCATCTCGACATTGATCGGCGCCCAGTCGATTTTGTCAAACGGAATGGACACCTGGTATTCGGCGTAGACGTAGACGTGGGGTATGGCCATTGCGCTCTCCTCATGACGTCGTCAAAAAACCTCGTTGAACGGACGCAGGTCCAGTTCGTGGGTCCAGGCGCTGCGCTCCTGCTCGTGCAGCCCCCAATAGGCTGCGGCGATGGCGTCTGGCTTCAGCCGTCCGCCCGCGCCACGCGCCTTGTAAAAGTCCGGGAAGTTGGTCCTGGCGTAATCGCCGTCGATCACGCCGTCGATGACGACATGGGCGACATGCACCCCCTTTGGCGCGAACTCGCGCGCAAGCGCCTGGGCCACGGCGCGCAGCGCCGCCTTGGCCGAGGCGAAGGCGAGAAATGGGTTTCGCGCCCGCAACGAGGCCGTGGCGCCGGTGAACAGCAGCGTGCCGCCGCCCAGCGCAGCGAGGCGGCCCGCCGCCTCGCGGCCGACCAGGAAACCGGCGAAGGCGTTCTGCCGCCACAGAGCCTCAAAATCCGCGGGCGTTGTTTCCAGCGCCGGGGCCGCGCGATTGGCGCCGACATTGAACACGACCAACGCCAGCCGCCCGTGATATTGTGCGAAATCGAAGGCCGACGCGACCGCGCCCGTTTCGGTCGCGTCGGCCACGAAGGCGAACACGTCGAGCCCTTCGGCCCGCAGCGCCGCCTCCTGTCGCGCCAGACGTTTTTCGTCCCGCGCGACAATCACGGTCTTCAACCCTTCGGCGGCGAAACGGCGCGCCAGCGCGACGCCCAGCCCGCGCCGCGGGCCGACGCCGAACACCAGCGCGACAGGCGCCGCGTCGTTCGCCTCGGACGGATTTTTCGCCATGCGCGAGGTCACGCCTTCCTGAAGACGAGAATGAAATTGTTGGCCGGCAGGTTCAGAACCTTGTCGAGCTTGACGCCGTGCGGCGCGGCGGCCTTCTCCAGATCGCCAATGTCCTTCAAACCCCATTCCGGCACGTTCGCCGCCAAAATTTCCTTGTCGAAGGCGGCGTTGGATTCGGTGGTGTAGGCGCCGTCGCGCTTGAACGGGCCGTAAATGGCGATCAGGCCGTCGTCCTTCAAAAGCTTGCTGCCGAGATGGGCGATGCCGTCATTGATCGCCACCGGCGCCACCTGAAAAATGTTGATGACGAAAATCGCGTCGTACAGCCGTTGCGCCGGGTCGGGAAAACTGGCGGGATCGGTGAGGTCGATGCGGATGGGGTCGCGCACATTGGAATTGCCGGCGTCCGCCCGCTTGGCCTTGATGCTGTCGAACACATCGGCGTCGTAGTAGGAGGGCTGGAACGTCAGGCCTGGAAAATGCGGCGCGAAATAATTGATGTGCAGGCCGGCGCCGGTCGCCAGCTCCAGCACGTTGCCCTGTTCCGGCAGCAGGGTTTTGAGCGCGGCGAGGATCGGGTCCTTGTTGCGGGCGCCGGCCCAGGCGACATAGGGGCTGAGCGGATAGGGATCGATCGGGGGACGCAGGACGTCGGTCATGCGGGGCTCCTTGGGTGAGGGGTCAGGCCGGCGTGGCCAGAAGGCCGGTGAGGATGTGATCGACGGCGCGGCTCCAGTCGGGATCGACGCCGAACAAGGCGAGATGGCCCCAGATCGACGACACCCGCTTCAGCGCTGAGCCGGGGATGAGCTGCTGGTCGGCCGCGATGTCCTCGGGCGGGAAGAACACGTCCTCGTCGATGGCGATGACCGCGGTCTTCGCCTTGATTCGACCCAGCGCGGCCGCAAGGTCGCCGCCGGTCAGGCGGGACACATCGGCGTCGCGCCATTTGCGCGCCAGCAGGATCAGATTGTTGGGGTCCTGCGGCAAAAAATGGTTCTCGACAAAGCCGGCGACGAAATCCTCCGTGTCGGTGAAGCCGAGTCCGGCCCAGCCGCGCGTGTTGAACAGTTTTTGCGAAAAGCCGGAGGCGGCGAACGCGCGCGCGTGGGCGCGCAGACCGCGATGCACGGCGCCGGGCGCATACCAGCCGTCGTCGAAGGCGCGGTCACTGGTTATGGCTTCGATGAAGGTCTGCGCCAGCAGGCGGTTGTGCGCGGTTTCGCGAGCGGTTCCGGCGATGGGCGCGACGCGGGCGACGGCGTCGGGATAGCGCGCGGCCCACTCAAAACTCTGCTGCGCCCCCATCGAGCCGCCGAGAACCAGGGCGAGCCGGGTAATCCCAAAATGCTCCGTGACGAGCTTGTATTGGGCGCGCACGTCGTCGCCGATGGAGATTTTCGGGAAGGCGGCGGCGTTGAACGGCGCCGGCGTGTTGCTGGGCGAGGACGACAGGCCATTGCCGATCTGGTTGACCAGAATAATGAAATATTTTTCCGGATCGAGCGCCCGGCCGGGGCCGACATAGGCCTGTTCCAGGATTTTGGTCGTGCCGGAATACCAGGTCGGAAACAGGATGGCGTTGGATTTATCGGCGTTCAGCGCGCCAAAGGTGGCGTAAGCCAATTTCCCGCCACGCAATTTCCCGCCGGATTCCAGGTCGAGATCACCGGCCTCGAACACGTCGAACGGGCCATGAAGGGCCTGACTGTAATATTCTGAAGACATGAGGTCCGCTCCGTTGCGACAATTTCAACGTAAACACCGGAGACTATGCAGGTAAATGAGAAGAATATTTTTTTGATCATACAGAAATTAGAATGTTTATCGGATCGCGGCGGCAGTATGTTGTCTATCTTTTCATCGTGAGTACAAAATATAGCCAAGCCGGGCCGCATGGGCGCGCGCGGCGCTCCGATTTGCGCCGTCCACTGCGAAATCGCCAACGCGCCCAAGATATACCACTCATGCAGTAGGATTATGAGCGGCGGAGACTTCGGGCGCCAAAGGAGACTCCTGCTGAGTCGCAGGGCCGCGCTTCGCGCCCTCGGCCACGCTCCAAAACGGTTTCTGGACATTTCGGCGTGGATCGGACCGCCGATGGAGCACATCCTGGCACGCCATGCCGGCGCCTTATGGCGACGACCGGGTCGCCGTAGCCGTAGCCGTCTGTCGCGCCGGCTACGAGAGCAATCAGATGAGCCGCTTCAGATCACGCGCGCCTCGGGACAGCAACGGGGTGCGCGTTCGGCGCCAAGCGCCGGGCGGCTTGACGCGTTAAAGCGCAGCGGCCAATCGAAGCCATAGATGTTGGTCGAAATCCCTGTCGGGGGCGGCCTGGCCCGTGCGCACGACGATCAAAGCGCGACTGGGCGCAATATAGAGCTTTCGGTCGAACGCGCCCAACGCGGCGACAAGGTCCGATGGCGCCGCGGCAATCAGAGGCCTTTCGACGCGCTCCGCCAGGGGTTTTATGGTGTAGGCGCTGCCGTTCAACCACCATAAGAGGCCATATGCCGGGTTGGCGGCCGAGCGGGTGAACATAGCCTTGAGCCCCGCCTCGGAAACGATCCGGGCGCCGTCGGCCGCCTTGCCGCCGTCCAGAACGATCTGGCCCAGCTTGGCTATGTCGCGCGGACTCGTGACCAGGCCCGTCGGGTTGCCGACATCCGCCAATGCGGCCGGACGCTTGCGCCAATGGGTGTTGTTCATTCCCGCCGGCGCCGTCAGCCAATCCCGAGTGATGGTCTCAAGCGGCTGATTGGCGGCGGCGGCCAGGATCCGCTTGGTCGCCGCATAGACCGGGGTATTGTAGAGGAAGACCGCGCCGGGCGGCGCCACATAGGCGAATTCGGTGGTCAAGCCCGAGCTCATGGTGAGAACATCGATGACGCGGATGTTCGCTTCCTGCTCGGGCGAGGCTTTCGACCAGGCGGCGCCGAGATAGGCGTTGACCGGCTTGTTCAGATCGATCAGGCCCTTGTCGACCGCGATCGCCGCCAGCACTGCGACGAAGCTCTTCTGCTGTGAGGCGACATCCTCCAGAAGCGCGCCTTCGGGGGTCGTCTCATAGGCGGCGGCCGCACGGAACTGGACCGCATCGTCAGGAAGGGGCCAGTTTTTCTCGACCAAAACTTGACGGTTCCGGATGATCAGGAAGCCGGTGGTCTTCTGGCCCTGCACGTAGTCCAGCACCGCCTGCATGGCGGCTGGGGGCGCGTTCGAGGGGATGCTCGCCTCAGAAAAAGCAGCGAGAGGATGGCCGAGCGCTCCGAGGGCGGCGGAGCCTGCGAGGACGGCCCGGCGAGAGGGATGGCTGCTCATGTCTGCTCCTGATCGCGGTCTTGGTTGCCGGAATCTGCGTCAAATGGTGCGGGCGGCGCCGCCATAGAGGCCCCGCGCGGAATTCGAAAAAGGGTCCTCGGCGCCCTTGGCGCGCGGCTGAAGGTGGGATATATCGCATATTCCTATAGAAATTATATTATTATTTGACGCAACCGTATAGTTCGGCGTTCTTTGAGCTTGATGACGACAACTTGACTGTTTGGCCGCCTTTGAGCGTGGCCCGTTGGAGGAAATGCGCATGCTTTCGTCTCGTCGAGGTTTTTTGGGCGGCGCCGGCCTCGTCGGTCTCGTCGGCGGCGCCATTGACACGCCTGCGCTGGGCCAGCCCGCTTCAGGCGCGGCGGCTGCGACGGAGAATACGGCATGGTTGCAGGCGCGGCTGGATCAGTACTGCGGTTTCGGGATCAAGGCGTCGGGCGGCCCGGGCGATGCGGCCTGCGGGGCCTGGCTGGAACAGGAGCTGAGCGGCTGGGGGTACGGGCGCCGACGCCAGCCGTTTGACGTTCCGTATTTCGAAATCCGACAGGCGACGCTTTCGAGCGGCGAGGCGCACGCCCAGGTGATCCCGCAGGCGATCGTCGCGCCGACAGGGCCGCGGGGCCTGTCGGCGCCGCTGCGTCTGGCGTCTGACCGTGGGGATTTGTCCGGCGCGATCGCGGTCATCGCACTGCCCTACAAACGCTGGGCCACGCTCGTCGATCCGCAGGTCGCCCGGCCCCTGGCGGAGGCGTTCGGTCGTGGCGCGGCCGCAGCCGTGCTGGTGACGACCGGCCCGACCAGGGAGGCGATCGCGCTCAACGTCTCGACACACAAGCCGGCCTATGATCGTCCGGTGGCGATCCTGGCGCCCAAGGACGTTCAGCCGTTCCTGACCGCCGCCCAGGAGGGCCGCGATGGGACCTTGATCGTCGATGGACGGGGCGGCGAGCGCACGGCGTTCAATCTGATCGCCCGGCTTGACCGCAATGCGCCCAGGACTTTGGTCTTATCCACGCCACGATCGGGCTGGTTCACCTGCGCGGCGGAACGGGGATCGGGGCTTGCGGTCTGGTTGTGGCTCGCGCGTTGGCTTTCGCAAACGGACCATGGCGTCAATGTCGAACTCGTCGCAACCAGCGGCCATGAGTATGAATATCTCGGCGGCGAGCACTATCTGACCGTGGCGCCCTCGCCGTCGGCGACGGCGCTCTGGGTCCACATCGGCGCCAGCGCCGCAGCCCGGGATTGGCACGAGTTCGGCCCGTCGCTGCGGCCGCTCCCCAGCGCCGATTCCCAGCGCGTTCTCACGGCCAGCGCCGACATCGTCAATTCCGTCCGCGCGGCCTTTCAAGGCGTCTCCGGCCTGGAGGCGGCCTACGTCGCCGATCGGACCACCACCGGGGGCGAACTGATCAATGTCCTGAACGCTGGCTACAAGAGCATGATCGGCCTTTATGGCGGCCATCGCTTCTTTCACACCGCTGACGACGATATGAGATGTGCGTCGGGCGATCTTGTGCGACCGATAGCGGCAGCTTTTCAGGCGGCGGTGGAGACCGTGTTGGCATGACCACCTGCGGCGTTTGAAGTGGGCTCCTCGGCGAACGACGGCTTTAGGTCAAACACGGGTCTTTCCCGGGCGACACCGGGAATGAGCCGTCCAGCGCCCAAGACCTTGAGCGTCGCAGAATTCCACCCAGGGTCGATCTGCGACGGAAGCGATAGCGGCGAGCGGACCAACGCGAGCGCGCCCAGCAATGGCCGCTGCGCCGGATTGCGAACGTTCAAGGTCGCTCGACGCGCCAGCAGACCCAAAATGCTTGAGTTCAGAGCGCTTCGCAAGACATCGGCGAACGACATGGGTCCGGCCAAGGCGTCGCATTCAGCTGTGCGGCAGAGCCCTTACGGGCATGCCCGGTCCGATTTTCTGCAAATTGCCGTCGATGACCTGATCGCCTTCGGCCACGCCCTTCTCGATCACAACCAGCCCCTCATGCATGGCGCCGAGCGACACGACGCGCTGCTCCACGACATTGTCCTTGCCGACGACATAAAGATATTTGCCGAGCTGGCTCGACCCCAGCGCGGCCTGCGGAACCATCAGCGCGCCGGGTTCGTCGCGCAGATGCAGGCGGATGCGAACATATTGGCCCGGCAGCAACGCATGATCGTGGTTTTCGATCAGCGCGCGGGCGGTGATCGTGCCAGTCGCCTGATCGACAATGTTGTTGAGGAAGCTCAGCTTGCCTTGTCGCCTAGCCGGCGCCTGCCCCGCCATTAGAATCTCGACCCTGACCGGCCCGATCTTGCGCGCCTCGTCAATGGCGGCGAGATCGGTTTCGCTGGGATTGAAGGTCACGTAAATCGGATCGAGCTGAACCAGCGTGTTCAACACGGCGCCGCCGACGCCGACCATCGTGCCGATCGCGGCCTGATTGCGGCCGATACGGCCGGAAAAGGGCGCACGGATCTCGGTATATTCGAGATTGAGCTGGGCGGCGCGCACAGTTGCCCGCGCGGCGGCCACGGCCGCTTCAGCCTGTTCGAGCGTGCTGCGGCGCTGGTCGAACGAATCCTTGGCCAGAAAGCCGGTTTTCGAAAGCTTGGCGCCGCGGTCGAGATTGCCGCGCGCATAATCGAGCGCGGCGCTTTCCCGTTGCGCCTGCGCCTTGGCCTGATCGAGCGCGGCCTCATAGTCGCGCGGATCGATCTTGTAGAGCAGGTCGCCGGCTTTGACGTCCGCCCCGTCGGCGGCGACCTGTTGCATCAGATAGCCGGACACGCGGGTCTGCAAGGTGACGTTTTGCAGCGATTCCGTTCGCGCCGAATAGTCGAGCGTCACCGGAATGGTCTTTTTCACCACCGATGCGACCGGCACGGGCATGACGAAGGCGGGCGCCGCCGCATGCGCCTCGCCGTCGCCGCTCGGCATCCCACCGCGCGTGAGGAAGAGCGATCCGGCGCCGAGGACGATGAGCGCCGAGGCGCCCGCAATGATCTTTTGAGCCTTCACGACTGACCTCCGTTATTCGGCAGCGCTGGGTTGCGGATGCGCTTCGTTGATTGCGTCCGGGCGTCCCGCCATGCGCTCGCGCAGGCGCTCGACCACGTAGTAGAAGACGGGCACGAACAGCAGCGTCAGCAAGGTCGCCGCCAGCATGCCGCCGAACACCGTCGTGCCGATCGATTGCCGGCTCGCCGCGCCGGCGCCGGTCGCCACCATCAGCGGCGTGACGCCGAGAATGAAGGCGAAGGCGGTCATCAGGATCGGGCGCAGGCGCAGGCGCCCGGCCTCCATCGCCGCCTCGACGATCTCCAGGCCTTCCTCGCGGCGGCGGCGGGCGAATTCAACGATCAGAATGGCGTTTTTCGCCGCGAGGCCGATCAGCATGACGAAGCCGATCTGCGAATAGACGTCGATCTGCAATTGGCGCGTCCAGATCGCCAGCACGGCGCCGAGCAGGGCCAGCGGCACCGCCATCAGCACGATGAACGGCATGGTCCAGCTCTCGTATTGCGCCGCAAGGATCAGGAAGACGAAGACGATCGCCAGCCCGAAGATCAGCGAGGCCATCGACCCCGCCTTGAGCTCCTGCAAGGTGACGCCGGTCCATTCATAGGCGAAGTCGCGCGGCAGCGCGGTCGCGGCGGCGCGCTGCATCGCCAATACCGCCTGGCCGGAGCTGTAGCCCGGCGCGGCCACGCCATTGATCAGCGCCGCGCCGTAATTGTTGTAATGGGTCACCGTCTCCGGCCCGACAATGTCGCGCAGCACGCCCAGCGTGGAGAGCGGAACCATGCCGCCGGCGGCGTTGCGCACATAGAAGCGCGAAATGTCGGCCGGGTTGGCGCGCGCCTCCTGGTTAGCCTGCAAGGTCACGCGGAAGGTGCGGCCGAACAGGTTCATGTCGTTGACGTAGAGCGATCCGAGATAGATCTGCAATGTGTTGAACACGTCCGGCAGGCTCAGGCCGAGCAATTTCGCCTTGGTTCGGTCGAGATCGTAATTGTATTGCGGCGTCGAAGTGCTGAACGCGGAGAACAATTGCTGAGGATTGAGCTCGGGCTGCTTGCGCGCCTCGGCGATCAACGCCTGTGTGACCTCGTTCAAGGCTTGCGCGCCGCGCCCCGAAAGATCCTCGACCTGGAACTCGAAGCCGCCGGTGGCGCCGAGACCGGGGATCGACGGCGGATCGAAGCTCAGCGCGATGGCGTCCGGGATCGCCAGCAGTTTCGGCCTGACCTCGGCGACGATGCGCGATGCGTTCTGCTCGGGCGGACGCTCGTCCCACGGTTTGAGAATGGCGAACTCCACCGCCGAATTGCTCTGCGCCGCATTGGTCAGGAAGTTGAGACCGCTGATCGAGCCGACGATCTCGACGCCGGGGGTGGATTGCAGCACGTCTCGCACATTTTTCGCCACCGCGTCGGTGCGCTCCAATGAGGCGCCGTCGGGCAACTGAATCACGACGAAGAAATAGCCCTGGTCCTCCACCGGCAGGAAGGTCGAGGGAATCGTCCGCCACAGCAGGAAGGTTGAGCCCACGGCGACGGCGAACAGCGCCAGCATCGCCCAGCGCAACGCGATCAGCCGGCGCGCCAGTTGCGAATAGGCGTGCTGCATCCGCTCGAACCCGGCGTTGAACCAGCGGAACAGGATGAATTCGCCGGTGGGGCGATGTTTGAGAAACACCGCCGCCAGCGCCGGGCTCAAGGTCAGCGAATTGAAGGCGGAAATGCCGACGGAAATGGCGACGGTCAGCGCGAACTGGTTGTACAGCCGGCCGGCGACGCCGGGAATGAAGGCGACCGGAACGAACACGGCCATCAGCACAGCCGTGGTGGCGATGATCGGGCCGGTGACTTCGGCCATCGCCTTGCGCACCGCCGGCAGCGGCGCGAGGCCCGCCTCGAGCTGGCGCTCGACGTTTTCGACCACGACAATGGCGTCGTCCACCACCAGGCCGATGGCGAGCACCATGCCCAGCAGGCTCAGCATGTTGAGTGAGAAGCCCAGCGCCTCCATCACCACCAGCGTCGCGATCAGCGAGACGGGAATGGCGATGGTCGGGATCAGCGTCGTGCGCCAGCTTTGCAGGAAGACGAAGACGACCGCGACGACGAGAATGAGCGCCTCGGCCAGCGTGATCAGCACATCATGCATGGCCGCCGCGACGAAACGCGTCGTGTCATAGTGCATGGCGTAGGAAATGCCGTTGGGGAAGCGCTTGGCCAGCGTCTCCATTTCGTCCTGCACGCTCTTTTGCAGGTCGAGCGCGTTGGAGCCGGGCATCTGGAACACGCCGAGCACCACGGTCGGCTCCTCGCCAAAAAAGGCGGTGGAGGAATATTGCAGCGCGCCCAATTCGATGCGCGCGACATCGCGCAGGCGAACCACGGCGCCCCCCACCGGGGCCGCGCGCAAAACGATGTCGCCGAATTGCTGGGGGTCGCTGAGACGGCCGAGCGCGTTGACCTGCATTTCAAAAGCCGTTCCGGCCGGCGCGGGCGACTGGCCGATCTTGCCGGCGGCGACCTGCAGGTTCTGCTCGGCCAGCGCGTTCTGCACATCGACGGCGGTGACGCCGAGATTGGCGAGCCGGTCGGGATCGAGCCAGACGCGCATCGAATAGCGCCGCTCGCCGAAAATCTGCACGTCGCCGACGCCGGACAGGCGCTTCAGCGGATCGACGATCTGCAAGGTGGCGTAATTGCTCAGGGCGATCGGATCGACCGAATGGTCGGGCGACGTCAGATTGACGATCAGGACGAAATTGGGATTCTGCTTCTTGATCGTCACGCCGCCCTGATTGACGATGGACGGCAATTGCGCGGAGGCTTGCGAAACGCGGTTCTGCACGTCCACGGCCGCGATGGCGAGCGGATACCCGACCTGGAAGGTGATGGTGATGGTCGACGAGCCGTCGTTGGAGCTGGTCGAGGACATGTAGGCCATGCCGGCGACGCCGTTGATCTGCTGCTCAAGCGGCGTCGTCACCGTGTCGGCGACGACCTGCGCGCTGGCGCCGGGATAATTGGCCTGAACCACGACCTGAGGCGGGCTGATGTCGGGAAATTGCGACACCGGCAGCAGGAAATAGCAAATGGCGCCGGCCATCACCATGATGATAGCGATGGCCGAGGCGAAGACGGGGCGAGTTGTGAAAAAGCCGATCATGGCGCGCAGCCTCCGCAAGCGACCTGGAGAAACCGGGCGGCATTGCCCCGCGACTTTCTGACGCCGGTTGACAGGGCGCTCGTGGGACGACCGAGCCAGCGAATCTGGTTCGCCAATCGGGCGCGATCGACGCCATCCGCCTGGATCATCAGGGAAATCATGGGATCGTCGAGAAGCTGGTTGATCCGGCGCTCGATGGTCTGCGCGTCCATGACCGGTCCTTTCCGCTTGAAGCCGGCGGCGCTTTGCGCCAGCCTGAGACTGTGAATGGGGCTGATTTGTTGACCGGAAGCCAGCGAGGTGTTACCGGTAAGTACGGTTCAGATGTTACAGACGGGTCACACCCTGTCAAGGGCTGGCTTTATTAGGGAAGGCGAAAATGTCCAAGGGGCCCGTCAAGGAATGCGTCCGCTCGCGGACGCCGCCCCGGGAGCGCATCATCGAAACGGCGCGCGACCTGTTTCACAAGCATGGGCTCCGCGGCGTCGGCGTCGACGCCATCGCCGAGGCGGCTGGCACCAACAAGATGACGCTTTATCGTCATTTCGGCTCCAAGGACGATCTGATCGCGGCCTGTCTGACGGAGGCCGGCCGCGAGGCCGCGCAGGAATGGGACGAATGGGAAGCGGAATTCGCCAACGATCCAAAAAAACTTTTGCTTGAATGGATCGATTGCGCGATGGCTTGCGCGGTCGAGGACCCGCGCGGCTGCGATATCGCCAATGCGGCCGTTGAAATCACCGAACCCGATCATCCCGCGCGCAAGGTCATCGCTCAGGTCAAGACCGATCACAGGGACCGGTTGGCGCGGATTTGCCATGCCGCGGGCTTCCGCGACGCCGAATTGCTCGCCGACGCCTTGACATTGCTGGTGGAGGGCGCGCGGGTCAGTTGGCAGTCGGTAGGGCCGGAAGGACCGGGAAGCCGGTTCGTCCAGGCGGCCCAGGCCATCGTCGCGGCTTTCGGCGGACCGAAGACCTGACCGGGCGCAATGAGCCAGGTCGCATAGCGCGTTTCTTCGGCCCGTCGCCAGACGTTCTTCACGTTTCCGCATCGTCTTACCACCACTATGTCCGGCTTGATCAAGCGCTGCGGCGCATGTGGTTCGCCAACTGAGGCGCGTGAGCGCCGCGCTGAATCAGGACGTCATCAGTCGGCGCCCGGTGGGCGAAGCATCATCATCTTTCCGTCGGCTGAGACCCCTTCGGCGCGTCCTTCCTGACGAAAAGCGGAAGCTCGACCTCGAAACAAGCGCCGCCGCCGTTTCGGGGAAGACAGCGAACGCCGCCGCCATGTCGCTCGGCGATCTGCCGGACGAGCGCGAGCCCGAGGCCTGCGCCGCCAGCGGAGGCCCGGCCTTGATGGAACGGCTCGAAGATCGTTTCGCGGTCGCTCGCGGAGACGCCGGGTCCCCGGTCGCAAATCGAAACGCGAACCTCGCTTTCGCCCGAGGCGATCATCGCTTCCGGCGCATCCGGCCCCCCATGAACGGAGGCATTTTCGAGGAGGTTGCGAAACAGGCGCTTCAGGAGGCGCGGATCGCCCTCGACCATCGGCGCCGCCGCCGGGTTCGCAAGGACCGCCTCGACGTCGAAAGCCGCGCATTCCTCGGCGAGAAGACCGGCGAGATCGACCGGCTCCTTGGTCGGTTCAGCCGCCTGGAGCCTGGACGCGAGCAGGATCTCGTCGACGAGCGCATCCAGCTCGGCGATGTTGCGCGCCGTCTCGCTCTGCGCCGCCGCGTCGGACGGAGCGTTCTTCAACCGTTCGATGGCCATGCGGAGCCGCGACAAAGGCGAGCGCAGTTCGTGGCTGGCATGGGCGAGGAGAAGCTTGTGGGCGTTCATGAGGCTCTCGATGCGGTCGGCGGAGCCATTGAACGTCGCCGCGAGTTTTGCGATCTCGTCCTTGCCCTTGACGACGACGCGCGCGCCCAAATCGCCCTCGCCGAATTTCGCGACCCCCGCCTCCAATTGTTCCAGGCGGCGCGTGAGTTGGCGGATCAACGGATAAAATCCGATGGCGACGGCGAGCGCCAACCCGAGCAATGCGAGAGGAAAACGCAGGGCGTGAACCGAGTCGAAACGCGCTTTGGGGACCGCGATCAACCGGCGGCCGTCCTGGAACGTCAGTGCGTAAATACCTCCGGGCGCGCGAAAAATCCGGTCGCGGCGTTCATGGTTCGGGATCGTCGAGGGGAGCTCATGGGCGTCGCCCGCTCTGGCGATCAAATCCCCAGTTGGCGACAGCAAGGCGAGGTCGAAGCGGCTGCGTTCGCTCCAGAAGGCAAGCTCGGACGCCAGCGAGGTGCGGTCGGCGCCGGCCGGCAGGAGACGCTCGGCGATTTCGGCGGTCGTCTCCGGCCACGATCGCGCCGCAGGCTCGTCGAACAGGCGGAGAAGTCCCGCCGTCAATCCCGCCAGAAGCGCGAAAACGGCGAGGCTTGCAAAGAGCGCAAGGGTGATCCGAAGATAGAAGCGCCTCATCGGTCCTGCGCCTTTGCGAACACATAGCCGGCGCCGCGCACGGTCAGGATTCGGCGCGGGCGTTTCGGATCGTCTTCGAGGACCGCC
Source organism: Rhodoblastus acidophilus (assembly GCF_900187365.1). Lineage (GTDB taxonomy): Bacteria > Pseudomonadota > Alphaproteobacteria > Rhizobiales > Beijerinckiaceae > Rhodoblastus > Rhodoblastus acidophilus. The sequence goes on along the minus strand of NZ_FYDG01000014.1, from coordinate 57,536 downwards.
CGAAGGCGCGCGATGTGGACGTCGATCGAACGATCGAACGCAGGGTCGTAGTCCTCGCCGCCGCGCACAAGGTCGGCGAGCGTTTCGCGAGACAGGACGCGGCCGGCGCGCTCGGCCATAGCGTTGAGAAGATCGAACTGGTAGCTCGTAAGCGGCTTCTCCTCGTCCCCGATCCGCACGATGCGGCTGCTCCGGTCGATTTCGAGACGCCCGAAGCGAAGACTGTCGGACGGCGCCGGCGCGCCCCGCCGCAGCACCACGCGGATGCGCGCCAGAAGCTCGCGCGGCTCGAAGGGTTTTGCGACGTAATCCTCCGCGCCGATTTCGAGGCCGACAACCTTGTCCATGGGATCGCCCCGCGCCGTGAGCATGATGATGGGAACGCGGGCTGCGGACAAAGGTCTGAACAGCGTGAGGCCATCCGTATCCGGCAACATCAGATCGAGCAGGATCAGATCGAAGTTTTGCCGCCTGATCGCGGCGAGGCCTGCGGCGCCCGTCGCGGCGTGCAAAACCTCGAACTGATGGTCGCGCAGATAGTCCGCGACCATGGCGGCGAGCCGGGCGTCGTCGTCGATGAGAAGGATGCTGGGCACGGGCTCCCCACAGATTGGATCATGCCATCCATGCCCAGCGCTGCGCAGAAAAGCTAGCTCGAAACGCGGCGGTTCCAGCGTTCGGTCAGGTCTCGACGCTGTTCGGGCGTCAGCACCTGGCCCGCCTCGGCGACGGCTTGCGCGATACGCTTTGTCGCCGCGTCCCATTTCGTGCTTTGCTCGGCGCGAAGCGCTTCGATGGCGTCGGGATCGATCTGGTCCGCCCGGAAGAGGTTTAGAAATTTTGTTCGGCTTTCACGAGGCGTGAAGCCGAGCTTCGACAGGTCGGCGACGGCCGCTCTCGCGATGGCGTTCACTTTCGCTTTCTGTTCGTCGGTCGCGTCTACACGCGAGAGCACATGGTCCACCTTGCGCTCGACCATGGAGGCGGTTTCTTCCGGGGTCAGCTTGTCCGGCGCCATCGCATGCCAGAAGAAAGATGACGTCTTATACGCGCCCAGGGCAAAGCCTCCGGCGCCGCCAAGTCCCAGCAGCAGCGCCGCCGCCAGGACCGTTCTTCCCCAGCGCCGCGGCGGCTGGGGCGTTTGCGTTTCAATTGTCATGTCGATCTCCCTCGCCGATGAATTCATGCACATGAACATGTGCACGGGAGGAAGGTGAGGGGTTCATGTTTCTGGGAAAGGCGACGACTGTAAAGTTTTGTAAACGCGAGCCGACAGATGCGCGCACCATAAAACCTGGCGTTAGATCGCCGTCATTCACTGCGGCCATCGTCCGTCCCCATCGCCGCCAGTTTGCCGAGCGGCAAGCTGCGCGATGGGAACTTTAGACCCAGCGCGTGTAGCCCCTAACGCAATCCGTCAGCACTTACTTCCGGACCCTCGCTGTAACGTCGGAATGAGCCGAGAGCGCAAGTTCGAGCTTGGACGTCACTTTAATCCTGCAACGGTCGAAGCATCCGGCGCTTGCCGGCGGATTACGACATGATGGTCCCACCGGCGGGAGTCGCTCACTCAGCGGACGTTCCGGGAGCAAGATAAACTCACACTCATGACCCTAAGCCGTCGAGGATCAAAAGTATGTATGGCGTCGCGTGACCGATAGCAGTCGTTTAGGACGAATGACCAAGGGAGCAGGGTGGTGGCGCATCGTTTCGTCAAAAGGGCTGGCGACGCGCCTGTTTGCTGCGAGCGCGTCGATCGCCCGGCGGCGCGGTCATTTCACGGCTTTGATCGCCTCGAAGGTCAGCGGCTCCTTGCCGGCGTCGGCGGATTCCAGCACGCGAGCAATGTGAATGCCCTCTTTGGTCCGGATCGGCGGCGAAATATCGCCCTTCTTCGCCTTGGCGAGGCCGGCGCGGAAGGGGAGAACTCCAGCAGCAAGACCGGTATAGGGAAATTAAGTAGTTAGCGCAGATCAAGCGAATGCCAGAAAATATGGCGAAATATCAGGCGTATATTGCTTAAAACAGCAACATGCCAACGAAACGCTACCCCTACGCCTGACTATAGGCAGTCATAAAATCATTTAAAAACAGCATCGAAGGCGTTTTGCTGGATGTAAAAATTAAGGCTGCCCTTGGCGCGAGCTTTACCTTACGTAAAGCAATGTATCTAAATTACATGAATCGAGACTTGTATGACGGATCAAGCGGATTGCCCATCACAGGCATCGCTGAAAGAGAACGAATTCCAAGTTCATTTTCAATATTGTCCCAGCCTCGGTGGGACCGGCTCCGCGCGGTCCGTCAAGTGTCTGCTTTTGGCCACTACGGCGCTGGTTGGCGTCGCTGTCTTCGTCCGACCGGTTCACGCCGGCCCGCAGGGCGGCTCAGTCGTTGCCGGCTCGGCGACCATTTCGGCGCCGACTTCCACTGCGACCGTCATCACCCAAGCCACCAGCAAAGCTATTATTAACTGGCAGGGCTTTTCCATCAATCAAGGGGAAAGCGTCAGCTTCAACCAACCGGGCGCCTCCTCGGTCATACTGAACCGCGTCACTGGGCCTGAGGCCTCGACCATCGCTGGCTCGCTCAACGCCAACGGCCAGGTGTTCCTCATCAACCCGAATGGCGTGCTGTTCGCCAAGGGCGCCTCGGTCAATGTTGGCGGCCTCGTCGCGTCGACACTTGATATTTCCAACGCGGATTTCCTCGCCGGAAAATATACGTTCGCCGGCAATTCCTCGGCCGCGGTCGTCAACCAGGGCAAAATCGCGGCTTCCGCGGGCGGCTATGTCTCGCTGATGGGCAAGACGGTCTCGAACAGCGGGGCGATTACCGCCGATTACGGCGCGGTGGCGATGACGGCCGGCAGTAAGATCACCCTCAATTTCGAGGGCGATTCGCTGTTTGACGTGACCATCGACAAGGGCGTGATGAATGCGCTGGTCGAAAACAAGCAAATGATCCGCGCCGACGGCGGCAAGGTCATCATGACCGCGAAGGCCGCCGACGCCATTCTGTCGGCGCAGGTCAACAACAGCGGCATCGTGCAGGCGCGCACCATGGCGGCGCTCACAGGCGGCGGCTACAAGTCCGGCGCGATCAAGCTTTACGCCCATGGCGGCAAGACCAGGGTCTCCGGCAAGCTCGACGCGTCGGCGCGCAAGGGCGGCGACGGCGGGACCATCGAAACATCCGGCGATCATGTCTCCATCGCCGATAAGGCAAAAATCACGACGTCGGCGGCGCTCGGCAAGACCGGGACATGGACGCTTGATCCTACCGATTTCACCGTCGCGGCCTCGGGCGGCGACATGAGCGCCGCAACGCTGAACGCGCGGTTGGGCAGCAACAACATTGTCCTTTCCACAACGATGGGCGCTACGGGAGCCTCCGGTAATTTCTATGTCAACGACGCCCTGTCGTGGTCGGCGAATACGTCCTTGACCCTCGCTGCGGCCAACAATCTCTATATCAACAAGACGATCACGGCGACCGGCGACAAGGCCGCGCTCAATCTCACCGCTGCGGCGGGAACCGTGGTGTTGCGCGACATCGGTCTCGTTGACGCGAATGTCAGTGGATACGGCTATGTGGGGGCGCTGATCGGCGGCATTTACGGCTTTGTCAGCGAAAAAACCAACGTGACCATAACCAACAGCTATGTTGGTGGGAACAGTACAGTTACAGGAAACAATCATGTCGGCGGTCTGGCGGGCAGCGCCAATACGATCGACTATGCCTATTCAACGGCAAACGTGACGGGTTCTACGGCTGGCGGGCTGGTGGGGTTCGTGTATGCGGACACCGATGACGAAGGGTTTTCGATTTCCTCGCGTGTGTCGCACGCCCATGCCACAGGGCCTGTGTCGGCCGACGGCGGTTTGATTGGCGAAGCCGTCGATACGACGATAGACCTTGTCTATTCTACGGGACCTGTAAATGGATCTGACGGGCTTATTGGCAGTTTAACTTTGAGTACGTCGATATTCAACCCTTCACTTACCAATTCATTTTCGACGGGTAACGTTATTGGCGGCTCAATGGCGGGCGGCCTGATCGGACGCGTGAACGGCGCCTATGGCGACGAGCGACTCGCCGGCAAGACCATAACCATCGCAAATGTCTATGCGACCGGCAACGTGACAGCGAACGATACAACGCCTTACGGCGCCGCCGCCGGGGGGCTCATCGGCGATGTCGACCTCGGTTACTGGCATATGGACCTTTTCCCCAATGCCCCGACCTTCTCCATTACTGGCGCCCTTGCGACAGGCAACGTGACGGTCGTCAGCACCATCGACAACTCAGGCGCCAACATAACCGGCGCCGGCGGGTTGGTCGGGAAGATTGAAGGCAGCCGCTATTCTGCTGCATCCGGCGGCGCGGATACGGGTTCTGGCCTGATGGGGACCATTACAAACAGCCATGCGACAGGAAATGTCGACGCCTCCGGGGTGACTGTGGCTGTCGGTTACAGCGTCGGCGGTCTGGTCGGATCCTCGACCGAGACAAGCTATAGCGGCGTCAGCGCCACCGGGGCTCTCACGGGCGCTTCGTCGTCGGCGGGCCGGATCGGCGGCCTTGCGGGCTTTTTCACCAATGGCGCCATATCCAACTCCTTCAGCAATGTCACCATGTCCGGGGGCGCGCGCTCGCAAGGAGGATTGATCGGGCACGCGGCGAACGCCGAGATCGACAGCACGACATTTTATAACTCCGACGCCAACGCCAATGGCGTCGGCTTTGGGACAAACAACGTCGAGAACAATGGGGTCGGCCTGACGACGTCGCAAATGGCCGACATCAAATATTACCTGGACGGCACGATCGGTCAGGTGCTGGCTGATCGCGCCGACAAAGCCGCTGCGGATTAAAGGCCGCGCAAGACGCCAAGGCTGCTCAAGACGCCAAAGCCGCGCAAGACGCCAAGGCCGCGCAAGACGCCAAGGCCGCGCAAGACGCAAAGGCGGCTAACGCCCAAGCCGCCGCCGCAGTCCAGGCGGCTGGGGCGGGCACGCGGCAGGCGCTGGCCAACGACGCCGGCCCGTCCGCCGCGACCACGGCGCCTGAACCCGCCAATGTCGGGCAAACGCCCGCGCCGAAGTTCGACGCCGCCAATCAGATCGCGCTGGATCCGAGCGACGCGGCGCCGACCGCGCCGGCGCCTCTGCCGTCCGAGCCGGAAGAAAAGCGCCGTCCGAAGGACAAGGCCGGGGATCACGGCCGAGGCGATGGCGCCTCTGGCGGTGGGTCCGGTGGAGCCAGCAACTATGGCGCGACCATCCGCTCGCTCGACGTCGGCGGCCGTCATTTCGATCTCGACAAGACCGGCGCGCCCGCCGCTGGGCCGGCGAACGGCGCGCCGTCCCCGGCCCAACCGGCGACGTCCGTTCCCACGGCTCCAGCTCAGACTCCGACTCCGGCGGGAGCCAACTGATGGCGTCCCGCCTGCGCTTCCGCACCCTGCCGATTTCGCGCTTACAGATGTCTCCTGTCGGATTTGTACTCATGTCTGCTCCTGCCCGCCGCTACCTGGCCACCGCGCTCTGCGGCTCGGGCCTCGCCCTACTGGCGAGCGCGCCCGCCCTGGCCCAAAGCGCGGCGGGCGCGGCTTCGGCCGCTGGCGCGGCCTCACGCGAGGCGGAGCAGTCGCGCCTCACCCAGCCCGTGCCTGAGCCGGCGCCGCGGCTGGCGCTGCCGCAACTGGTCGAGCCGCAATTGCGGCTCGACGCCAAGCAGAAGCTGCTGATCAAATCGGTGACGGTCGCCGGCGAACAGCCGCTTGGCGCCGAGGAAACGCGCGCCGTGCTCGCCCCCTATGAGGGCCGGAAACTGTCGATGGCCGAAATCTACGAGATGGCCGACAAGCTCACCAATCTCTATCGCAGCAAGGGCTATCTCGTCGCCAAGACGTACGTGCCCGCCCAGGACGCCCGCTCCGGCCAGTTGCGGCTCAAACTGCTGGTCGGCCAGTTCGGCGCCGTCACCGTCAGGAACGAGTCGCTTGTGAACGACGAACTGGTCAAGGGAACCATCGCGCAGGCTTTGGCCGGGGAGCCCAATATCCAGCAGTCGGCCATCGAACGGGCGCTGCTGTTGACACACGACCTCCCCGGCGCGGGCGTGCCCAAGGCGACCATCGGCGCTGGAGCCGCGCCCGGCAGTTCGGATTTCAATTTCGCCGTCCCGCCGGATCCGCGCTTCGCCGGCTATGTGATGGGCGACAATTGGGGCGCGCCCTCCACCGGGCGCGAGCGTCTGTCGGCGGCGCTCAGCGTCAATTCGCCGCTTTCGAGCTGCGCTATCAATTGCCGGAGGTTTTCGGGGTCACCGGCACATCAGACGGTTTCGTGAAAGCCTTCGACGCGCGCAACGGCAAGGAGCTGTGGAAGTTCCAGACCGGCTCGGGCGTGGTGTCGATCCCAATCACCTGGGAAGAGGACGGCAAGCAATATCTCGGCATTTCCTCGGGCTATGGCGGCGCCGTGCCGCTGTGGGGCGGCGATATGGCCGATCTGACCAAGCAGGTCAGCCAGGGCGGATCGTTCTGGGTCTTCGAATTGCCGCCCGAATTGGCCCAGTCGAAATAACCGTATCCCAGACAGGCTGGCCTCATTTCCTTCACGGCCGGTCTTTGCTCGCGTCGCCTCCCATCCCATTCCAGGCGGCGGCGCGCGTGGGCCAGCGAAACGTCCATGCGACATGGGCGCACAATCCTTACTCCCAAGAAGGACGTTGTTCATGTCACATGGCGGTCCATCCTGCAGCGCGACCGGTTCTCGCTGGCCCCTTTTTCTTTCCCGCTTCCTTTTGGCCGCGGCGCTGACATCCGCGCTCGGCGCGCCGGCGCGCGCTTACGATGTCATCGTCAACAAGGAGCCCCGGCCCGACCCCTGGGTGGAGAACGGCTGCGCGATCGCGCCCAAAACCCAATGCCCCGGCGTCGATCTGCGCCATGTCGATCTCAAGGACGCCAACCTGTCCGGGGCCAATTTGTCGGGCGCTAATCTGGCGCGCGCCGACTTGCGCCACGCCAACCTCACCGGCGCCAATCTCGAAGGCGCCAACCTCGAAGGCGCCAAGCTCTGGGCCGCCTTCATGCAAAGTTCGAACGTGAAGGGCGCCAATCTGCGCGGCGCGGATCTGTCATTCACGCGGATCGCGCGCGCCGATTTCACCGGCGCCGACCTGACGGCGGCCTCGCTCGAACACGCCCGCGCCAACGCCGCCAATTTCTTGCAGGCCAAGCTCGTCAACGCCGATTTGCAGGAAGTCCAGCTCTACGACGCCAATCTCGCCAAAGCCGACATGACCGGCGCTTTAAAGCGCTACGCCATCTTCCAGGATGCGGTGATGGACGGCTGCGTGGGCTGCCCGCAGGACTGGCAGCGCGGTCCTCGCGCCTGGGAATTGGGAAAGAAGTGATCCGACGGCTGTTGGTTTTGGCGCTTGCCGCGACCTGCACAGGCGGCTTTGGATTTGCTCAGACGCTGGCCGAAACCCTGCTCGCCTGTCACGCTGTCGCTTCTGCGGGAGAAAGGCTCGCTTGCTACGACGCCCTGGCGCGCGCGGCGGCCCCGCCACGCTTCGTCGGCCATCATAACGCCGTGACCGAATTGTTCACCCTGGACCGGCCGCATCGGCTGCGCTTCCGCTCCGACGGCGTGATCTTCGTCCTCTATCTGATGGACGCCAAGGGTGAGGTGATTCAGAATCTGCATATCGGCGGAGCGGGTGAAGACGAATATCTGATTGAAAAGCCGGGTGTCTATCAACTGAGGATCAATGGAGCGGAAGGATGGCGCATCTGGCTCGATCCCGAATGATCGCCGGACTGGCGCTGGCCTGCGTATGCGCCGCCGCGGCGCCGGCGCGGGCCGAAGATTTCGACACGGCGCTGATCCTGGCGGTCGATGTCTCCGGCTCGATGGACGACGCCCGTTATCGCGTGCAGTTCGAAGGCATCGCCCGATCGCTGGAGGATCCGTCCGTCGTTCAGGCCCTGCTCGGCGGTCCGCATCATCGCGCGACGGTTTCGATGCTGGCTTGGTCCGACAATGCGCATGAGGTCATGTCCTGGCAGGTCGTCGCCAACGCCGAGGACGCCCGCCGCATCGCCGGGCTGATCCGCGCCATGCCCCGCGTTTCCGGCGAATTCACCTGCTTGGCCGCCATGCTGCGCGCGGCGCGCGAAGGCTTGGTTCACAACGTTCCCGGCCAGGCCTCTGCGACCGTCATCGACGTGTCTGGCGACGGCCCCGACAATTGCGCCGGCGCGCGCGCGACCGAGGACGAGCGCGACAAGACCGTCGCCTCGGGCGTGACCATCAACGGCCTGCCCATTCGCACCGAGAATGAATTCATTGGAACCGGCGCCTATCGCGCGCCCGGCTTCAGCATGGAAGAACTGCGCGATGAGCCGCACATGGCCGGAACCACCATAGAGGATTGGTGCAAGCAGCATGTGATCGGCGGCCCAAACGCGTTTCACGTCATCGCCAACGGCTATGCCGATTTCGAGCGCGCGTTCCGGCGCAAATTTTTGCTGGAAGTGGCGTCAGCGCGCGACGACGCGCGCCCGCTGTCATTGGTCGCGCGGGCGAAACTCAAGATTTCCGTTGGACGCGACCCCAATCGCGCCGCCTGCGTGCGAAAAGATGTTTTTGCGCCGCTGAGTTTTGAGGACCTGCTTGCGCGTGGCTGTCCTCGGGGCGCATTGGGACGCAAGACGGAGCCACCACTTCGCAAGCACGGCCCATCGCAACGATCTGGCGATAAAAGCTATAGCCGGTCGGGCCAGCTTCATAGCAAAAGTGCAACCGCTGGTTCTTCTCAAGCTTATGCACGAACCGTTCTACCGCCGCAGGCGTTGCTTCAATCTCGCCAAAATATCGCACTGCGTCCGTTCGACCTGATGCCGTAATAGCGACTGCGTGGTTCGCCTTCGACACATCGAATCCAACACAAGTGAGGCTCTCATCGCCTATGCGCGCTGGCGAAGCAGACAAGGGGCTTGCCGTCGTGGCGTCGGATGTGAAGACCTTAGCCGGCCTGACGGCCAAAGCGACCGATGCGTTCGCCTCGCAGATCAAGAGCATCCACGAGGCGCCGGGAGGCGCGGTCAAGGATTTTCACGGCGATTCCGCGCCGTCGCCGAAATCCACCACACTCAGAATCGCGCCAAGAACGCTTGGGCGTGAACGTCACAGCGGTTAATATTTGTCTGCGGCAGGACGATCGGCAGTCCGGTTGCGGATTCGCGGTCGACGCGCATGGTCGCGCGGAAAATCTCGCGCACCAGCGCTTCGTCGATCACCTGAGCGGCGGGGCCGTCCGCGACGACGCGGCCGCCAGCGAGGACGACCAGCCTGTCGGCGAAACGCGCCGCAATGTTGAGATCGTGAACAATGGCGATCACGGTCACGCCGCTGCCGACGATCGCCCGCGCCGCGCCCAGTAGCGCGAGCTGGTGCTCGAGGTCGAGGCTCGACGTCGGCTCGTCCAGCAGCAAGGCCTGGCAAAAGCGGCCGTGCTCCTGCGCGGCCTTCAGCTGGCACAGGGCGCGGGCGAAGCGGGCGCGCTGCTGTTCGCCGCCGGAGAGGGTCAGAAAATTTCGGTAAGACAGATGTTGCACGCCGCTGACCGCCAGAGCGCGCGTGACGATCTTGTCCGCCTGTATTTTCGGCAGGCGCCGGCCGACCACCGCGAGGCCCTGCCGCGCCACCTCGTGAACCGGATAGGAAAACGCCAGCGCCGCGCCTTGCGCCATCACGGCGCGGCGGAGCGCCAGCCGCGCGGGCGAAAGTTTTTCGGCGGGTTCGCCGGACCAGGCGACCCGTCCCGCGCTTGGCCTTAATTCGCCGCTCAGCAGACGCAGCAAGGTTGATTTGCCCGCGCCATTGGGGCCGATGATGGCGACGAATTCGCCGGGATCGAAGCCGATGGAGACCGCGTCGATCAGCTTGCGCCCGTTCACGGCATAGGAGAGGTTTTCGGCCTGGATGAATGTATTCATGTCGGATCGCTCCGCGTGGAATCCCGCAGCAACAGCCAGAGGAAGAAGGGCGCGCCAATGCTGGCCGTCAAAATGCCGACCGGCAGTTCCGCCGGCGCCAGCAGCGTGCGCGCGAGGGCGTCGGCGCCGACCAGCAAGGTGGCGCCGCACAGCGCCGAAAGCGGCAACAACATGCGATGATCCGGCCCGGCCATCAGCCGGACGAGATGGGGCGCCGCCAGGCCGATGAAGCCGATGGCGCCCGCCGCCGCGACGCTCGCGCCCACCGCCAGCGCGATCAGGCCGATGGCCGCGCCCTTGATGAGTTCGGCGCGCAAGCCGAGATGGAACGCCTCGGCCTCGCCGAACGCCAGTCCGTTGAGGCCGCGCGCCAGCCAGGGCATGGCGAGCAGCGCCGGCGTCAGCGCCAGCGCCAGGGTCGCCGCCTTGCCCCAATTCGCCCCGCCCAGGCTGCCGAGGAACCAGAAGCTGAGATCGCGCAATTGCCGGTCGTCGGACAGGTAGGACAGAAGCGCGGTCGCCGCGCCGGCGAAGGCCGACAGAGCGACGCCCGCCAGCAGCATCACCGTCATCGACGTGCGGCCGCCGCGCGTCGCCAGGACGTAGATGAACCCGGTCGCCGCGAGGCCGCCGAGGAAGGCGTCGGCGGGCAGCGCCGCGACATGCAGCCATTGCGCGCCCGCGCCCCAAATGTGTTCGCCCAGCACGATGGTCATGGCGACCGCCAGCCCGGCGCCGCTGGTGACGCCGACCAAGCCGGGGTCGGCCAGCGGATTGCGGAACAGGCCCTGCATCATCGCGCCCGCCAGCGCCAGCGCGGCGCCGATTTCGAGGCCGAGCACGACGCGCGGCAGTCGCAGGCCGACGACGATGAAATGCTCGCCCTCGGCGGAGGCAGGACCGCCGAGGGCGAGTTCACGCCATAGCGCGGAGGTCACGCGCTCTGGCGGAATGGAGGTCGCGCCGAGGCAGAGGCCGAGCGCTGCGGCCGCAAGGCAGGCGCAGACCGCGATCAGCAGGACGGGCGCGCGATTGTCGGCGCGGGCGAACAAGGGCTGGGCGAAAATCATCGCGCCTCCGCGCCGCTGGAGGGGCCGCCGGAGGGATAGAGCCGGCTCATCAGCTCCGCCGCCGCCTCGGGCGCGCGCGGGCCGAAGCCGAGCAGATAAAGGCTGTCCATCTCGAAAATCGCTTGATGCTGCGCCGCCGGGGTGCGCGCCGCCGCCGGCGCGGCCTTGATGGCCTCGGCGACGGAGGCGCCGTCGCGCGCCATGCCGACGATCGCCTCGGGCGCGGCGGCGATCAGCGCCTCGTCGGTCATGGCCTTGTAGCCGTCGAAGCCCGCGACATTGACCGCGCCGGCGAGCCGCAGCATGGAATCGGCGGCGGTGCCGCCGCCGCCGCATAGCAGGCGGCCGTTCTGCACCGCGAGCACGAACAGCGCGCGCTTGGGCGTGGCGATGGACTGACGGCGCGCCTCCAGCGCCGCGAAACGCGCGCGGACCTCCGCCGCCAGCGCCTCGGCGCCTGGCGCGGCGTCGAAGGCGGCGCCGACGGCGAGGATTTTTTGCGCGACGCCTTCTGGCGTCGGCTGGTCGGCGACGCGCTGGACGGGGACGCCGGCGGCCGTCAAGGCGTCGAGCGTCGGCGGCGGCCCGGCGCCCTCCACCGCCAGAATGCGCGTGGGCCGCAGCGACAGCACGCCTTCCGCCGACAGGGCGCGGAAATAGCCGATATTGGGCTTGTCCTTGAGCGCCTGCGGCGGGAACAGGCTGGTGGCGTCGACGCCGACGATGGCGTCTTGACGTCCCAGCGCATAGGCGATTTCGGTGAGGGCGCCGCCGACGACGACAGTGCGTTCCTGCGCCGGGGCGGCGATCGGCGCGATCTGGCGCAAGCACAGGATGAACAAGGCGGCGGTCAGGACGGGGCCGAAATTCGCGATGCGCTTGCGTTTCGATGTCATGGGAGGCCTGTCGGTCATTTGGTCAGGATCAGCTTGTTGTTGCCGGTGATGCGCAGGCGATAAGGCTCGCCATCGAGCAGGAGCAGCGCCTCCTTGCGGCCTTTCAGCAGGCTGCGCGCGTCGATGGCGTCGAGCGCGAGGGCCGTGGCGAAGGCTGGCGTCGGAGCTGCCGGGCCGGGCGGGAATTTCGATGATTTATCCATGAATGAACGCAAGGCATGTGTGACGATGCCGCAATGGTAGGAAGCGGCTGCGCGCGCTGTCAAAACAATGAGCAGTTTTTTGAACCGTTCTAAATATTGACGGTTCGCTTGCCGCCGCGTTTCCAGTTCGTCACTTTCATCGCAACGTGATGCGCGTGTCCGACAGGGCGCGCGCCAACCAGCCAGCCAGGCCCTCCCGCCCAGCCAGCGCATCTTGCATGGGTTGGGGGTATTGAATGTCTGGCATTCCATCGGCAAAGCGGCGCGGCGGCGCGGGACGCGCCTGTCTGGCGGTCGCGCTGGCGGCCGTTTCAACCCTGGGCGAAGCGTTGGCGGAGCCCGCCGCCGACCCGTCCGGCTTCGACACGATCAATGTCACCGCCACCAAGACGGACGAGAAGACCGTCGACACGCTCGCCGGCGCGAGCACGGTCACGGCGGCGGAGGCCGGGCGCTTCCAGCCGTCGACGGTGTCCGACCTGCTGCGCGACGTCCCCGGCGTCGCCGCGCAGCAAACCGCCAACGATCCCGGCCAGTCCATCAACATCCGCGGCTTGCAGGATTTCGGCCGCGTCAACGTGCTGGTCGACGGCGCCCGCCAAGACTACCAGATTTCCGATCACGGCCCCTCCGGCACGTTTTATCTCGAACCGGAATTTTTGGGGCGGGCGGAAGTCACCCGCGGTCCCGTCGCCAATGTCTATGGCTCCGGCGCGATCGGCGGCGTGGTGTCGCTGAGCACAAAGAGCGTCGACGACATTCTGAAATCCGACGAGCGCTATGGCGTCGTGCAAAAGTTCGGCGCGGGAACCAACGGACAGAATTTCCTCAACAGCACGGCGGCCGGCGCCCGCATCGACGATTACGCCGACCTTTACGCGCAATTCCTCTACCGCAACCGCGAACCCTATCGCGACGGCGACGGCGTTCGCGTCTCCGACAGCGGCAATGACGCGGTCGGAGGACTGTTCAAGGGGCGGTTGCGCCCGGCCGAAGGCCAGGAAATCAGCCTCTCGGCGCTGACGCAGAATTTCCAATACGCCAACAACGGCACGAGCGCCGCCGGATCTCGGTTCAACAACGACGTCAACGCCGGAACCTATTCGCTCGGCTATCGCTTCAACCGCCCGGACATTCCGCTGCTCGACCTCAGCGCCAAGGTCTATCTCACCCAGACCCACAACGAGCAGACGCTGGCGTCAGCCAATGCGACCTATGCCGCGCTGGGCGCCCAGGTCGGCGGCAAACGCTCCGACAAGATCGACACCGAAGGGTTCGACCTCCACAACACCGCGCGCTTCGCTACGCTCGGCGCCGATCACGCGCTCACCTTCGGCGGCGACGCGTCGTGGGACCATGTCAAGACCTATGACGACGCCGGCGGCTTCATCGCGGCGCTCACGCCCTCGGGGCGGAGAACGCTGTCCGGCGCCTTCGTCGAGGACGAGTTTCGTTATGGCGGCTGGCTGCGCGTGATCGGCGCGGCGCGCTACGACCGCTACCAGCTCAACGGCGGCGTGTATGAATCGAGCGGCGACCGCGTGTCGCCCAAGGTCACCGTGGGCGTGTCGCCGGTTGAGGGCGCCGAAGTTTTCGCGACCTATGCCGAGGGCTATCGCGCGCCCTCGATCACGGAAACGCTGATCGCCGGAGCCCATCCGTTTCCGGCTTTCACCATCCTGCCCAATCCCAGCCTGCGCCCGGAAGTCGCGCATGACGTCGAGGGCGGCGTCAATCTGAAATATGACGATGTCCTGCGCGAGGGCGACAAGATGCGTGCGAAAATCACCGCCTTCGACAATCGCGTCACCGACTTCATCGACATGGAGACGGTCGGCGCCTCCTACCTCGTGCCCTATATTCCCGGCATGCCCGCCACGGTGTGCGCGCGCGCCCCGCGATACTGCATGGCGATGCAGTCCTATCAATATCTGAACGTCGCGCGCGCGGAAATTTACGGCGTGGAGCTTGAGGCCGCCTATGACTGGCGCGACGGTTTCGCCTCCGTCAACGCCACCCTGAACCAGGGGCGCAATCTCGAAACCCGCGCGCCGCTCAACAGCGTGCGTCCGCACCGTCTCGGCCTTACGGGCGGATTGCGTTTCCTCAACGAGGCGCTGACCATCGGCGGGCGCGCCACATTCGTGGGCGACAGCCCCAGGGACGTGACCACGCCGAGCGGCGGCTACGCCCTGTTCGACCTGTTCGCGGATTATAAGCACAATGACTGGCTGAATGCCGGTTTGAGCGTCACCAACCTGTTCGACCGGCGCTATGTGCAATATCTCGATACGCTGGCGAGCCCCGGGCTGACGGCGAAACTCACCCTCACCGTCAAATATGCCGCGAAATAGGGTGGGGATCATGATCCTGTCCAGCACGTTCGCCGCGCCATTCCTTCAGGACACCGCGCCGGAGCGGCCGGAGGCGCGGGCGTGGCGCCGGCTGGCCTGGTCGTCCCTGGCGTCGCTGGCCCTGCACCTCACGCTGGCGATCGCCGTGTTCGCACGCGCCCCGGCGGACGATTCGGCCCAGGACTTTGCGGGTGGGGAGCGGACCCTGGACATCGCCTACCTCTCCGCCGACGATCTCAACAGCCTCGACTCCGAGGCGGCGCCCGCGCCGGTCGAGGCGCCGCCGCAACCGGCGATCGACTCTGCGCCGGTTGCGGCGGTCTCGCCGTCGGGCGAGGAGGCTCCGCCGCCGGTTGGCAAAAGTGTTTCGCCTGCGCGGCCCAAGCCGGTTCCCTCGCCGCGCGCCGTCAAGAACGTTCCAAAACCCACGCGACCGACGCAGCCCCGGCGCGCCGTCGAGAAAGAACCGGCGCCTCTGGCGCAAGCCGGGCGCGGGAGCGAGCGCCAAAACGCCCGCGCGGGTTCACAGGGCGGCGCGCGCGGCCCGGCGCCCGCGTCCGGCGGCGCCGAGGCGCAAAACTGGCGCGGCGCGGTGCTCGCGCAACTGGCGCGCCACAAGCAATATCCCTCCGTCGCGCGCGACCGCGACGTCACCGGAATCGCCGTGGTGGCCTTCACGCTGTCGGCCTCCGGCCAGGTCCAGGGCGTGGCTCTGGCGCGCGGTTCAGGATCGAGCGCGCTCGATCAGGCCACGCTCGTGATGGTGCGCAACGCCGCGCCGTTTCCGCCCGCGCCGGCCGGGGCGCGCCTGAGCTTCACCACGGCCGTCAACTACTCCCTGCGTTGATCCAGAAAAGGCGAAACCATGTTTGTCGCGATGAATCGTTTCAAGGTTTTGAGAGAAAACGCCGCCGCATTCGAAGCCATGTGGCTGGCCCGCAATTCGACGCTGCATCAAATGCCGGGCTTCATGACCTTCCAGCTCCTCAAGGGATCGGAGGAAGCGGAGCCGATGCTCTATTCGTCCTACACTTTATGGGCGCGCAAGGCGGATTTCGAGGCCTGGACCCGGTCGATGCAATTTCGCGCCGCGCATGATCGCGCGGAACAGCGCGCGCCGCTGTCGATCGGCCAGCCGCAGTTCGAGGGATTTGAGGTTCTTCAGGCGCTCAGCGCGCCCTTGGCGCCACGGGAGGCGGCGGAATGAACCTCGTCGTCACGATCCCCGCGAGCGATTTCGCCACGCGGCTCCAGGCGGCGCGCAGCGCGTTGGCCATCGGCGACGTCGATCTCGAAGAGATCGCGCGCCGGCATGACCTCACCTTGCGCGACGTGCTGGCGCTGCTGCCGTCGTCGCAGGCCTGCAAGGCCAGCGGCCGATATTTCGCCCAAATCTGGGACGAGCTGGCCGGTTGGGGGCGGGTCGTCTTCGCGACCTCCGACGCGCATGGCGGTTTCGAAATGACGACGCAGCTCCAGCCCGGACGAGCGGGACGCAGCCTGTTCAACCTGTTCGCCCTCGCGCCGGCGGCTGACGCGCTGTCGCGCGACCTCTGCGCCACGGTCTGGCTGGTGGACCGCTCCCTGTCCGGGCGCAGATCCTGCGCGGTGATCTTCCTGAATCAGACCGGCGACGCCCTGTTCAAAATCCTGGTCCGGCGCGACGTTGCGGGGGAGCCGGACGCAAGCCAATTGGCGAAATTCGCGGCGATGCGGGCGAAGTGGCGGAAATGACTCCCGCTCATCCGCTTCGGAAGCATGGACCGAGGCCAAGGCCTATCGAATCGTAGAAACGTTCTAAAGCGGCCCATGTTTGTTGGCGCGGATCGGCGGCGCTGCTAGCCTGTTCTCCTCGACCGCGCAGCCAGCCGCATTTTCGCTCTCGCCCGCCACCGGTCTGCTTCTCAAGAAAACGCAAGAATGAAGGGGAGTCGTCATGGCGGCTGTTGAAAACGCGAATCCGCGTCCGAATGGACACAAGCGCAGGGAGATCGCCACGCGTCTGATCGAGGATTCCATGCTGGCCGTCGAACAGGTCGCGCGAGAACACGGGATGACCCCGGCCGACGTCCTTCGCCTGCTGCCGGACACGCTGTGCCGGTGGGCGCCGGGGACGGCCTTCGAACAGGCGATGGCCGATGTCAGCGGCTGGGGCGAGGTGCTGTTCCTGTTGCACACCGTCAACGCCATCGTCGAAGTGAAGGCGACGATTCCGCCGGGCCGGTTCGGCCATGGTTTCTTCAACCTCCATGGCCCCGGACCGCTCGGCGGCCATATTTCGGCCAGCCGATGCGCCGACATCGCCTTCGTCCGCCGCCCGTTCATGCGCGCGGAGACGCGCTCGATCCAGTTCTACGACATCGAGGGCGAGGGCATGTTCAAGATTTTTGTCGGACGCGACGCCGAACGCCGCCTCATCCCCGACCAGCTGCGCCGCTTCGACGCCCTCGAAGCGCGGCTGTGCGGCGCCGCCGCCGTTGCGGGGGAGGCGTGAATGATCGCGCCGGAAATGGCGACGAACGACCCGCTGGCGCCGTTCCTTCCCGCGCGCACGGGTCCGGCGCTCACCCACGCCTTCGCGCGGCGCAGCGCGATGATGCCCTGGCGCGGTCTGCGCGCCGTCGCAGACGCGGATCTCGGGGCGCGCGTCGCCCGGCTCGAAGCCACGCCGCGCCCGAAAACCGCGGCCGTGGCCTATGTCCATGTTCCCTTCTGCGTCAGCCGCTGCCTGTTTTGCGGCTTCTACCGCAACAGCTATGACCGCGCGCGGACGCGGCGCTACGCCGATTTGATGGTCGTCGATCTCGACCGCGCGGCGGCGCTGCCCATGGTCGCCGAGGGGCCGCCGCTGTCCGCCGTCTATATCGGCGGCGGCACGCCGACCGCCCTGACCGCGTCCGAGATCGCCCTTCTGGTCGGCGCCTTGAAGACGCGGCTGCCGCTGGCGGCGGATTGCGAGATCACGCTGGAAGGCCGCATGTTCGGCTTCGATGACGCCAAGATCGACGCGGCGCTGGACGCTGGCGTCAACCGCATCTCGCTCGGCGTGCAATCTTTCGACACACGCGTGCGTCGCCGTCTTGGCCGCAAGCTCGACGGCGCGCAGCTTGTCGAAGCCATCTCCGGTCTCGTCGCGCGCGGCCGCGCGGCGGTGGTGATCGACCTCATCTACGGCCTGCCCGGCCAAACGGAGGAGGTGTGGCGCGCGGACATCGAGACCGCGGCGGCGCTGGGGCTCGACGGCCTCGATTATTACGCGCTGGGCGTTCACCCGAACGGGCCGCTGGCGCAGGCGATCGCCGCCGGCAAGACGCTTCCGGTTCCGACGCTCGCCGACCAGGCGCACGCCTACGCCGCCGCGCGCGCCTTCTTCGCCGAACAGGGCTGGACGCGGCTGTCGCAGGCCCATGTGGCGCGCACCCCGCGCGAGCGCAGCCTCTACAACCGGCTGGTGAAGACGGACGCCGCCTGCCTCGCCTTCGGACCGGGCGCGGGCGGCGGTGGCTTCGGGTCGAGCTGGTCGATGGAGACGGATTTGGACGCTTGGGCGCGGGCCGTCGAGACGGGGCGGTCCGCCATCGGCCGCATGGGCGATCTGCCACCCGTTCACGCAGCCGACGCGCTGATCGCGGCGTCGCTGGAGAGCGGCCAACTCGATCTCGTCGCCGTCGAGAGGCGGCGGCCCGGCTTTGTCGACGCCGCGGCGCCGCTGCTCGGCGCCTGGCGCGAGGTCGGCCTGATCGCGCTGGACGGCGGCCTCCTGCGCACGACAATCGCCGGCGATTTCTGGATGACGACGCTGGCGCAGGGCTTGGCGACAGCTTGCGAACACGCGCGGGGGAGGCGCGCCGCATGAAACAAAAACGCATGCTGATCTTCGGCGCCACGGGCCGCACCGGCGCGCATCTCGCTGTTCTCGCGCGAGAGGCGGGCTGGCGAGTGATCGCCGCCGCGCGCGATCCCGCGCGCGTTGCGGCGGCGGATGAAATCGTGTGCTGCGATGTGCTGTCGCGCGAAGCGACCATTGCGGCGGTGACGCAAGTGCGGCCCGGCGTGGTGATGTCGACGCTGGGCGGGCGCGGCGAGTTGACCGTTGAAGATCTGGGCCTGCGCCATGTCGCCGACGCCTGCCTCGCCGCGGAGGTGAGACGCCTGATCGTCGTGACCTCGCTCGGCTGTGGCGGTTCACGCCGCCACGCTTCGCCGCGTCTGCTCGCCGCCATCGGCGACGTGCTCGCGGCGAAGACTCGCGCGGAAGATTACATTATCGCCCAAAACCTCGATTGGACGCTGGTTCGCCCTGGCGGTCTGGTCGAGTCGGAGCCGACCGGGAGCGCCGTGCTGGTTGACGACGAGACCGCGCATGGGTTGATTTCCTGCGCCGATCTCGCCGGCTTGCTGCTGCGCCTGGCCAGCGACGCGGCGAGCGTGCGTCAGGTGTATTCGGCTTACGACCCCGCGCGACCAACGCCGGCGCGCGGGACTTAAGTCACTCAGCGGCGGTCGCCAGCGCGAACGGCTGCGCTTCGATAACTTCTGCGATCAGAGCAATTGATTCAGCCATGCCGTGACTCTTTTCTCGGTCATTCCGGATTGGGTGTCGAGATCGAGGGCGAGGCCGACGAACCAGCCATCGCGTTCGGCCGTAGACTCGATGTCGTCGAAACCCGCGGTGTCGGTGAAGCCGACGACATGGGCGCCCAAAGCCGAAACCTCGTCGTAGAGAATGCCCATCGCGTCGAGGAAAGAGGTGGGATAGTTCTGCTGGTCGTCCGTGCCGAACAAGGCGATCTTCTTGCCCTTGAGATTGGCGCCGCGCAGCTTGCCGATATTGTCTTCCCAATCCGTTTGCAGGGTTCCGTCGCCATAGGTGCGTGAGGAAGCCAAAGGGGGCCAACGCATCGCACGCGACGTGCTCCAAAGCTCCCGTCGCCGGTCGCGCTAATGCCCACCGCTTGGCCGCGGCCCTGCCGGACGCCGCATCAACGGCGCGACGGCGATGACGGAAAGCGACAGGACGGCCACGAACAAAAAGACGTCGGACATGGCCAGCACGGTCGCGTCGCGACGCACGATCAGCGCCAGTTGCTTTGTCGCGGCGCGCGCGGCGTCGGAGCCATGGCTCGCAAAGGCGCCCGTCAGGTTGGCGAGCGTTTCCTCGGCGCGGAAGCGGCCCCAGCGCACCGTCTCGTGCATGCGCTGCAGATGCAGGTCGAGCCGCTTGTTGATCATCGTGTTGATCATCGCGAGCCCGACCGCGCCGCCGAGATTGCGCGTGACGTTGAACAGGCCGGACGCGTTCTTCATTCGCGCGGGCGGCATGGTGCCGAGCGCGAGATTGTTGATCGGCACCATGCACAGCATCAACGAGAAGCCGCGAAAGATTTGCGGGATCAACAGCTCGCCGAAGGCCCAATCCTTGGTGATGAAGGTCGCCAGCCACGCGCCATAGGAAAAGCCCGCAAAGCCGCAGACAATCAGGATGCGCGGGTCAAAGCGCGTCATCAGCCGGCCGACGATCGGCGCCGCGATGAACTGGCACAAGCCGGTGACGAACATGGTCGCGCCGATCTGAAGCGCGGAATCGCCGCGCACGCGCGCAAGATAGACCGGGTAGAGATAGGTCAGGCCGTAAAGGCCGATGCCCATCACGAATGAAGCCAGCGAGCCCGTCCAGAAATTGCGATCCCGGAAACAGGTCAGGTCCACGATCGGATTTTTCGCGGTGAAGGCCCGCCAGAAGAACGCGACGCAGCCGAGCGACGAGCCGACTGCGGCCCACACGATGGCTTCCTCGTCGAACCAGTTCTTCGTCGGCCCCTCTTCAAGCAAATATTCCAGCGCGCCGAGAAACAGCGCCATGGCGGCGAGGCCCGCCCAGTCGAAATTCTCCAGCAATTTCAAGTCGGGCTTGTCAAAATCGACCAGCAGCCAGCTTGCGGACGTGACGCAAATTCCGGGCAGGACGTTGATCAGGAACAGCCAATGCCAGGAAAACAGGTCCGTCAGGTAGCCGCCCGCCGTCGGGCCGATGGTCGGCGCGAGTGTCGCCACAAGCCCGATCAACGGCGCCACCATCGGCATTTTCGAGCGCGGAAAGATCGTGTAGGCGGAGGCGAACACGGTGGGGATCATGCCGCCGCCGACAAACCCTTGCAAAGCGCGATAGACGATCATCTGCTCGATGCTCGTCGCCGTGGCGCAGAGCAGGCTCATCAGGGTGAAGCCGGCGCAGGACAGCGTGAACATGATCCGCGTCGAGAACGCGCGCGACAGGAAGCCCGACAGCGGGATCATCACGACCTCGGCGACCAGATAGCTGGTCTGCACCCAGGCGACCTCCTCGGGGCTGGCGGAAAGCCCGGCCTGAATCTCCGATAGCGAGGCGGAGACGATCTGGATGTCGAGAATCGCCATGAACATGCCGAACACCATGGCCAGGAAGGCCACGAGGCGGCGTGTCGAGTATTCCGGTTCAGCCGCGCTCATTTCGTCTCGGCTTCGCGCGTGTCGACATCGACGATCACCGACATGCCCGAGCGCATCAGCGGCTGAGCTTCGGCCGGCAGCCGGATGCGCACTGGAAAGCGCTGGATGATCTTGGTGAAATTGCCCGTCGCATTCTCCGGCGGCAGCAGCGAGTAATCCGCGCCCGAGGCCGGCGCCAGGCTCTGCACCTCGCCGGCGAAGACGCGGCCGCCATAGGCGTCGACGCGCGCCTCGACCTTCTGGCCGGGTTTCATGTGCGCGAGCTGGGTTTCCTTGAAATTGCCCTCGACATAGAAGCCCGCATCCGGCGCCAGCGCCATCAGCCGCGTTCCCGTCTGCACATATTGCCCCGGCTGCGCCGCGCGATTGCCGACCACGCCATCGAACGGCGCCTTCACCACCGCGAAGGAGAGGTCGCGCTCGGCGCGGGCCTTGGCCGTGACCAGCTCGGCGCGCAGCCGTTCGGCTTCGCCCTGTTGCGCGTGCAACACGGCGAGATTGGCCAGCGCGCCCGCCGCCGCCGCCTCGGCGCCGACAACCGACGCCGCCGCGCGGTCGCGGTCGGCCTCGGCCTGCTCAAGGCGCTGGCGGCTGGCGAAAGCGTTGGCGACCAGGGATTTGGCGCGCGCGAACTCGGACTCGGCGCGGGCGGAGTCGGCCTTGGCCGCCGTCACCTGCGCGCGCGCCTGCGCGATCGCCGCTTGCTGCGCGTCGATCTGCGTCTTCACGCGGGCGATTGTCGCATCTTGCGAGGAAACCTTCTGCGCGGCGGCGACGACGGCGAGATCGTAATCCCCGGCGTCCAGCCGCACGAGAACCTGCCCGGCCTTGACGTGGTCATTGTCGGTCACCAGCACCTGATCGACGTAACCAGGGACTTTCGGCGCCAAGACCGCGAGGTCCGTGCGCACATAGGCGTCGTCAGTCGAAACGATGAAGCGGCCGACCTGATAATATCTCAGTCCGGCATAGCCCGCGCCCAGCGCCGCGAGCAAGGCGGCCCCAATCAGAAGCGAC
Source organism: Rhodoblastus acidophilus (assembly GCF_900187365.1). GTDB lineage: Bacteria > Pseudomonadota > Alphaproteobacteria > Rhizobiales > Beijerinckiaceae > Rhodoblastus > Rhodoblastus acidophilus. The sequence goes on along the minus strand of NZ_FYDG01000014.1, from coordinate 35,489 downwards.
TTGCGCGATGTTTGCTTGTTTTTACGCGTGGTGACGGGCGGCGATTGCGGCGGCCGGGCGCCAGGCGCGGCGCGCTCGAACACCGGCTCGACCGGTTCATCGGTGTTTTCGCGCAACAGGCGCACGGGCTCGTTCATTGTCACGTCGGCAGACCTTGTCCAGCTGATTGCCCTCTGCTTCGCTATATGATTGAACTGAACGGTTCGGTCAATACGCAACGATCGACGCGGCCGGGCTCTTGCGCCACTTCGCGACATTATGGTTTCTAGGCGGCGGAGGCTCTTGGGCGGGAAATGAATGTAAAAACGATGGAGAAGAAAGACGCTTCGACGGACGACGGCGCTGTCGCCCATTCGAAGGTCGCCAAGACCAACGACGCCAAGATGCGTCAAATTCTCGACGGCGCCCGCGCGGTGTTTCTCGCGGACGGCTTCGACGGCGCCTCAATGAACGACATCGCCCGGGTCGCAGGCGTTTCCAAAGGCACGCTTTACGTCTATTTCGATTCCAAGGTCACCCTTTTCCAGGCGCTCATCCGCGATGACCGGCGTCGGCAAGCCGAACAATTGTTCCAGTTCGACCATGACGACGACGACATCGCCGAAGTCCTTTACCGCACGGCGACCAGCATGATGCTGCGCCTGTGCAGCGCCGAGCATGTCGCGCATATGCGCATGGTGATCGGCGCGGCGGCGAAACATCCGGAAATCGGCCGCACCTTTTACGAGGCGGGGCCACAATGCGGCGCCGCAAAGGTCGCCGCCTACATGCAGCGGCAGATGGACGCCGGACGCCTTCGCGCATCCGATCCGCAAACGATGGCGGTTCATTTCCTGCAACTCAGCCAGGGCGGATATGCGAAGGCTGTCTTGTTCTGCGTGGCGGAACCGGGAGACTTGAAGGAAATCGAGCGCTCGGCGCGAGAGGCCGTGGACGCGTTTTTGCACGGCTATGGCGGGGCGGCAGGCAAACAGTGACGTCCGCCGCCGCCGCGACAACAAGGCCGCGAGGGCCTGCGGCCCCGTCTATCCCTTTGGGTTGAGCGCCGCCAGCGTCTCCGCGAAACGACCTTCGCTCTCGGCGAAGCGCAGGAAGCCGACGCGTTTGACCAGTATTTCGGGCGGCGTCGGCTGGGCGCTCAGGATCGAGAGGGTTTCATCCGCAAAATCCGCAAGCGGCATGTAACCCTCGCGGGTCTCCTGGCCGGGCGTCAGTCCCGTCTGCACCGCGGGCGGCGCCAATTCGATCACCTCGACCTTGCCTTTGAGGGCTTCGCGCAGGGACACCGTATAGGAGTGCAGCGCCGCCTTGGTCGCCGAATAGGTTGGCGTCGCCACAAGCGGCACGAAGGCCAGCCCCGAGGTGCAGTTGATGATCGCGGCGTCGGGCTGGTTCACCAGATGGTCGATGAAGGCGTTGGTCAGCCGGATCGGCCCCAGAAGGTTGGTGCGGATGGTGGCTTCGGCGTTGCCGAGATCGCGTCGCCGGTCCAGCGCCTCCATCCGCATGATTCCGGCATTGTTGACGAGCACGTTCAGAGCGGGATTATCGGCGATCACTTGGCGGGCGAAGGCCTCGACCGCCTGGGGATCGTCGGCGTCGAGTTCGAGCGGCACGATCTGATTGCGGCCGGCGGCCGCCGCTTTGAGCGCCTGAAGACGGCGCCCGGCGATCAGCACACGATTGCCCAGATCATGAAGGCGGTGCGCCAACGCTTCGCCAATGCCCGATCCGCCGCCGGTGATGAGGATGGTGTTTCCCTGCATTTTCATAACGGCTCTCCTTTGAACAACTGATAGTATTTTATTCGCCGTTATCGTCGTCTTGAAAGAAGGCACCCAAAAGAATTATACTAACCAAAAAGAGAGCGTCATATGAAACAACCTCCTGTCCCCGTAAAACCCTGGCCGGAGAGCGATCCCGCCGTCGATGCGCTCGTGACGGAGGTGATCGGACGCGTCGCGGACAAGTGGACCATGCTCGTTCTTGAGGTGCTCGCCGATCACAGCGAATTGCGCTTCACCCAGATCAGCCGGCTGGTTCCGGATGTCAGCCAGAAGATGCTGACGCAGACCCTTCGCCAGATGGAGCGCGATGGACTGGTGGTGCGCACGGTCTTCCCGGTCGTCCCGCCCCGCGTCGAGTACCGGCTGACCGATCTGGGCCTCAGCCTCGGCGCGGCCTTTTGCGGCGTGTGGCGGTGGGCGGAAGAAAATTTGCGCCGTATCGAGGCGGCCCGCGCTGAATTTGACGCGCGGCAAAAGCGGTAGCTCTCGGCCGCGCGGCGGAGGCTCGGAGAAGTCCCGGCCCCACCTGTGGCCGTAAATACCCGATGAGCGATCAGATGGTGGTCGGCGTCATCCGGGTCTGGTCCCGTCTCCTCGCTGCCGAACGATTGAACCTGCGCGAGGGCGCCGGCGCGGGCGGTTTGACCCGCACCCTTGACCGCGGTTCATAGGAGTGGATTGACGGTCGCTGGGCCAGCGCGGGCGGTTGCGCTGCGGCCGGAGGGATACAAACCTCTTGCGGGCGGGGCGCCACGTTGACCGTCATCTTTTTGCCAGGAGAACGCCAAACCCCACCAGCACGACCCCGCAAGCAGCATCGATTGCGCGACGCAGCCGCCGATATCCGCCCTGCACGCCCTTGTTGGTGAAAGCCACGGCCAGTCCCACATGCCATCCCAGCGACAGGGCGGCGATCATCAAAGCAGTGGCGGCAAACATCCACGTCGGCGCATTCGACGGAAACGTCGTCGCGAATGCGCTGGTCCAGAACACCCCGGATTTGGGATTGGTCAGGCTGGTCAGAACGCCCTTACGGAAGGCGCGCATCGGCTCCAATGCGGCGGCGTCATAAGCAATCTGCGCTTTGGGGCGGGCGGCGGCGTGCAGCATCTTCGCGCCGAGCCAGATCAGATAGGCCGCCCCGGTGATCCGCAGCGCCAGGTGGAGCCACTCCGCACTGGCAAGCACGGCCGCAACCCCCGCCATTGCAAGCAACACCCATATGATCGACCCGAGGGATATTCCGCAGGCGGCCGCGAGCGCCGCCTGCCTTTGGCCGCTGAGCGACAATTGGCCAATCACGAAAAAATTCGGGCCGGGACTGGCGACCGCGATCAGGTAGAGTCCTGCAATCATCAGCAAGCTCGATACGTAGGCGGTCATATCCCCATTCCAGTTCTATCTTATCCCACCGGACCTGGTCGGACGAAGTCGACCCGCGCCATGCCGCGACCGTTCTCACCGATTCTTCCCAGTCGGGACGCGCTGGCCGCGACCGATGGCGGAGCGTCGGCGAGATAGTCTCCGGGCGCCGAAATCGCTTTCCCGCGCGGGGCCAAAGCGCATGACGATCTCGGTGTGAGGTCGCTCGGGAAGCCGCCATGTTGGATGGCGGCAAGGAAGGACCGCAGCAACATGAGATCGCGCATTATATTTAACCCATCGGGTATATTGATCATATTTGATCAGTTAATATCGTTTGTCTATATCCGACCCCGGCCCCAGGCTTCCAATCGGGAATTCTAAGCCGTTTAAGCGACATTCATGACCACGCAAGATCGCGATGGCTCATCGTTTTGATCAAAATTTCCTATCGATTAAGCTGAATTTCACCCCCGGCAAGGCTCAAGATCAGAGTTCTGGAGGCGAAGATCATGACCGCATCAATTAAGTCATTAAGATCGCTCTATGACTTTCACGGGATCGCCTCGCCCCGTCTTCCCGACGCGGTGACCATCGCCCCGGAGATTTCGAGTCTGGAGGATGATCCTGGTGATCGTCGGACGCGAGCGATCGAGCGCGTTTGACAGTTTGGCGTTCTCGCCCGCGGTATTGCTGATCCGGAATTCCGCTCGTCAAAATAGGAGGTTACAAAGCACATGAGTCCGACGCGACAGCGCCGTGCTCATGTTTATTCGGTGATCAGCAATGCGATCCAGTCCCGGCGACGTCGCCAGTTGAATCGAGCCGCAATCATGCGGCGCTTTGACTGTTTGGCCGGCGATTTCCAAGTTTTTGGCGGTATCAAATCCATCTGCCGCTTTCATCACGGCATGGCCGGTGCGTTGGAAACCGCTCCTTGAGATCGGCGTCCGCGCCGGCGTGCGGCTGACGCACGCAAGCCCTGCCTCAAGCGCCGGGGCCTCCGGCGCCGTTCTGCGCCTTCCTCCATGACGGCGCCCTGGAAGGCCGTGGCAGAGGCGGGATCTCGAAACGCGGCAATTCTCGCATGCTGAAAAACACCAGAAGGAGCACCGGCGGGAAGTTGAAAAGCAACATTCGAAACGGTGACTCATCCGAGACGCCTTCCAGCGTCAAGGCCAAGCCGCCTACCAGGAGGACGAGCGAAAACAACAGAGGGATCGTGCGCCGAAACACCACGGCCCAACGCGCCCAGCGGAACCTTTCGTGAAATCGACGCGGTGGTTCCGCAAGCGTCCGGGCCAGATGCGCCACGGCGGCCTTCGAGGCGGCTTCGATGCGGCGGCTGCGGCCGGGTTCACGGCTTGGCGCGCGCACGGAGGCGCGCCACATAGTCCCGCGCCGGCGCAGCACCCGCCAGTCCCAGCCCAGCGCCGCGAGAAGGTCGTCCGGCAGGTCCAGCAGATGTTCGGCCTGAGGCGTCAGTTCGATCTCGGCCGGATAGCCCCGTCCAGTGTCCGCGTTCAGGGCGAAAGTGAGACCGTCGAGGCGGGCTTCGGCCGCCGTGAGCGCCATGTGCGGCGCAGCGCCTTCGGAGCCGGCGGCCGGGGTCAAGCGATAGCTTTGGGCGATGGGTATGGCGCCGACCCATTGGAACAGACGCTGCAGGGGAACGCTGCCGAGGCGGTCCAGCAGGGCGCCGAGGTCCTCGCCCTCCGTCGTCAGTTTCGCCGCCGCGCCGCATCGGAGGGTCAGTGTGCGCGTCAGCCGATAGGTTTCGGCTTGAAGGTTTTCAAGTTCAAGGCGCTCGCAGGCTCCGTCATAGGCTGGCGTGTCGCTGTCATGCGAGATTGGCTTGAACGTAAGGCGCCGTTCGATGCGCTGGCTCGCCTGCAAGTCGACGTGGTGGCCTCGCCGGATGAACGGCTCGATCAAGCGCATGATTTCATGATGGGTCAGCGGTTGCAGAGCCGTCCGCCGGCCATTCCGCAGGCGGCGCGCGACGGGCGCTTGCGTCCCTGATGCTGGTTCGTCCAATGCGTCGTCGGATGTCAAGCGATTGTCTCCCGCTTGCTTTCTAAGCTGAAATCTGGACGACTCTTGGGCCGGGAGCAAGAGCTTGCTGATTTTTGATTTGATCCAAGCCGCCTCGGCCCCGCTGCGCGAGAGGTTTTCACCGGATCCAATCTTGACCACGTGCGCAAGGGTGAGATTTTGCGCACATGGGCGGGCCGCGCCTCGGGCGCGCGCTCCCTATCCGTGTCCGATGCGCGTTCCCCCTCCTGCACGTATTCTGTCGCCGAGGGTTCGTCCTGCATTGTGAAGCTTGTCCTCCAGGCTTCTGGCGGCGCTGACCGCCTTACGGACGCGAAAGGGTAGTCGATGCCGCTCTCCTCCCCCGCCGCTCCGTCGCCTCGCCTGGTTGGCGGTGGACCGGCTGAGGGCTGTTGATTTCCACTGATTACGGTGTCGGACGCCGTCCGTATTCTGCTGACTCGCGCGGCGAATGAGGGCGCTCTGCGGTGCTGAAAACCCAAGCGAATGATGTCGGGATTCTGCTCCGCGCGAACGACGAGCGATTGTTTGATCAGCAGGCTCGCGCGCGCCAGCAGCGCGTCCTCCGAAACGTCTACTACGGGCGCAGCGCTCTCATCCGGCCGCCTGCCTGTTTCGTTGGCGACTTCGCCTTGCGGTCCGCTATTCAATTGCCGCGTCGCCGCCGCGCCAGCGTCTCGCGCGCGCGCCCCAAGGAATTGGTCGATCAGATTCTTCTCGAGCAATTTCGATCGATCGACCACCTTGTCGAAGCCGACATCCCGAATCGCCGCTCGCAAGACGCCGTCGCTTTGCGCGACCATCACCAGGGATTGCATCAAGCGCGATGTTTGCTGGGTTTGGTCGCCGCCCTGTTTTTCCGGGACGACCATGAGTTCCGCGGACGCCCGGTATGGCCAGGAGTAATTGGTTAGAAGCAGATACAGGATCGCGGTCATCGGGCCGAAAACGGCGCCGGTCAGCAGACGCCGTTTGCGAAGAACCTGGATGGCGCTTTTTAGGGCCTCACGGGGACCGTCGTCATGCGGTGATTCCGGCGACCGTTTTGAATAATTACGAACAGTCTGCACCCGAGCGCTCCTTAATAAAAGTCAAGCTTTAAAGCGACGTTTCGGCTTGCGGTTCGTTTCTAAACCGAAGATCCAATCGATAGTACGATGGATAAAGCGGCGCAGCCGCGCTTTTGCTATTAGCAAAACCAAATATATGATTGCATTAGTATTCAATATTTTTCGTACCATAACCTTTTATATGTGAATTCCGTTGATTTACCAGGGCCAAAGACAATTAAGTTACGATATTTGCGCCTGCGCGATTGCGGCAATTCGCAACTATAGGCGCATAACTATGAGTTATGTTGATTTTGTGATGGGATTAAAACACAAAATAGTCAAAGATAAACATTTGTTCACAATATTTTGAATTGCGGCAGCGTCAATTCACGCAAATGCTGCAGTGCACAGAGCGGTTATGGCCTCACTGTTTTGGCGCCTGAAAGACGGCGCCAAAACGCACCACCTTCAATCATGACCTGATGTGATGGAGCGCGCCCAAGGCCTTTCCGGTCCACGGCCGTCAGACATGGAGCAGGAGTTTGTCGTCCTCAGCCGTTTTCCTGCAGTCGGAATCCGACGAGGGGCCGTCGAGCCAATGGCCGGCGATTGCGCTGCTGGCGGCGGCCATGGGCTTCAACGCCGCCCTCGCCATCATCAACGGGCACGCGGCGCCGATGAGCCAATTCCAGGTCGTCGCGGCTGAAGCGGCGATCTTCGCGTGGACGATCTTCGTGATCATCAGGCGCTTTCCCGAGGCGGGGCCCAACATCCGCCTGGCGACGCCCTATCTCGCCGGATTCATCCTCCTGTTCGTGTGGGTCACACTTACGAACGGGATGTCGTCGCCCAAACCGCTGCGGGATTTTCTCGTCGTTCTTCTGTTCTTCATGCTGGGGGCGCTTTGCACGTGGCGGTCGTTGATGGGCGCGTTCCGGACCCTCACGCTGATGATCATCGCAGTTTCATGTGTGAAAGGGTGGTTCCCTGATCTCTACGTGAACATTTTTCAGCCTGCGAGCTACTACGTCAACACGCGCGACGCCATCCAGAACGCTTACGATCAATCCGGATTGTTCCAGAACGCATTCGCCTACTCCGGGCGGTTTTCCTTTGCGCTTTTCGATGATCGCCGCCTGTCCTCAATCTTCCTCGAACAGGTGTCCCTTGCGAACTACGCCATGGTGCTCGCCATTTTCGCGATCACGTTCTGGCCGCGGCTCAGCCGCTTCGACAAGCCGCTCTACCTGGCTTCGATCGCATTTCTGATCGCGGGGAACAGCAGCCGCACGGGAACCGCTCTCTGTTTGGCGATGCTGCTCGGTCACCCTGGCGCTCCGTCGTCAGCGATCGGGGCGGCCTTGAAGGCTTTGCGGTCATGATCCCGATTCCCTCGGGATGCCGCGTCTGGATCGCGATGGGCCACACCGACGTGCGCCGAGGCATGCAGGGCTTGGCGCTTCAGGTTCAGGAGCAAGTTGAAGCGCGATCCCCATGCCGGCGACCTGTACGTCTTCAGGGGGCGTAGAGGCGATCTGGCGAAAATCCTTTGGCATGATGGCGTCGGCCTATCTCTGTACGCGAAGAGATTGGACCGGGGGAAGTTCGTCTGGCCCTCCGCGAAAGACGGCGTCGTTTCCATCTCGGCCTCACAGATGGCCTGCATGCACGATTATCCATGTTGATGCCCCTGGGAGCGAGGCTGACAGATTCTGAGGTCGAGGCTGTCGATCGTATGCTTTCGCAATCGCCGCACGCCTTCAAGAACCGCCGCGGTATGCCTCACCGCGGCGATTCCTACGTTTGGGCGAGGATCGCGCTGGAATGCAAGGCTGGATATTTCGCCGAGGCGATGGTGGATTATCGCGTGCATGGCGGAAGCATGATGTCGACGTTGAGCCGGGAAAATCTTGCGCGCATCATCGAGGACGACATTGCCGTGCCCTGGCGGGTCAAGGCCATGGCTGAAGAACGGAAGGTCGCCGAGATCGTGGATTACAGCAACAAAGCCATTGCGGGCGCCTATGCTTACTTGATGTCGTCGCGCCACGCCTGCCGGGGAAGCCGCTATGTTCTGACTGTGGAGGCGTTTGAGGCGTCCGTGTCAAAATGGACGGCGGATCCGGCCGTGCGTTCGCGGATCAGAAGTGAGACCGCCACGCAACTCTACTGGCGTGGCGTGTTAGATGTGTGCCGAGGCCAATTCCATCGCGCTCGTCACGCCTTCCGCGCGTCGTTCCTGCTGTGCGCCAGATTGCGCGTTTTCCCCCCGGCGAGACTCCTGACGAAGTTCGGAAAACGCGTGGGCGTGGTTCTCGCGGACATGAACGCGCGGCTTCACGCCGGATAGAGCCATGGAGCAGCCGCCGAAAGGCGTTGGATCGCCGCATTGTCGATAAAATGCCGCGTGTAGGCTTGGGTTTCCCGACGAAGGCGCCCGCCCACCAGATCAATTAAGAATAAAAACATCCGCTGTCAGAGCCATTTGGCGCGCTTGAATCTGACGTAGAGACCGACGCATGCCGCCGTGATCACTCCGATGACGACGAAATAGCCATATTCCGTTTTCAATTCGGGCATGTTCTGGAAGTTCATGCCGTAGATGCCGGCGATCGCCGTGGGCACAGCAAGGATCGCGGCCCATGCCGCGAGCTGGCGGGTGATCGCGCCAGTGCGCTGTTGTTCGAGCAAATTGCTGAATTCGAATACCGAGGTCAGCACCTCGCGCAAATCGTCGACCATCGTCTGCACCCGACGCACATGGTCGAGAACATCGTTGAAATAGGGACGCGTTTCGCCATCAATGCAAGGCAGGTCGGTTCGAACGAACTTGCTGGCGACCTCGCCCATGGGAGCGAGCACACGCTGGAATCGGATGAGTTCACGGCGGAGCGTGAAGATGCGGGTGATCTCCTCCCGGCCGAGAAACGTGTCGATGGTGCGCTGTTCCATCGACAGGACCTCCTCCTCGATCGTCTCGACCATTGGCAGATAGCCGTCGACGATGAAATCAAGGATCGCATGGAGGACATAGTCGACGCCGTGGATCAGTCTTGTGGGGGCCGCTTCGAGCATCTGGCGCAGTCCGCGGTGCGATCGCGCCGATCCGCTTCGAACGCTTATGATGTGGCTGTGGCCGACGAACATCGCGGTTTCGCCATAGGCGATCACTTCGTTCTCCAGGTGCGCCGTCGTGGCGACGACGAACAATTGGTCGCCATAAATGTCGACCTTGGGCAGTTGGTTCGCCTTCAGCGCGTCCTCAACCGCCAGCGGATGTAGATCGTAGGTATGCTGGAGCTTGCGCAACTCCTCCTCGGACGGATCGGCGAGGCCGATCCAGACGAACTCCGTCTTGTCCTGCGCGCAATCGGCCTTCTCATCGATGGAAATCTCGCGAACGCGCTGGCCGTTGCGATACAGATAAGCGGCGACAATCGTCATGAACCAACCTTACGAGCGAAGGCGCAGCGTCATCGGAGCGCCGCGCTAAAACCTCAGATGGTTCTGCCAGCGCTTCAAGCGTCACGTTATAGGTGGCGCGCGCGATCCTGTCGACGGCTCTGGGTCGCGACTGTGAGTTCATCTTGTTATCGATAGTAAGAATGCCTCCCGACACGACGCCACTATGCGCGCCGGCGGGGAGGTCTGGCGCGAGAGCTGCGGTCATTGCGAGGGTTTCCGGGCATCGGGGCGTGTCTGAGTTTCACGCGATGAGGGAGGCGCGGCCGGCGCCGTGGCAGCGCTTGAATTTCCGGCCGCTGCCGCAGGGACACGGCGCATTGACGCCGATCTTGGCGCTCGTCGCCGGCAGCATCGCCGCGAGGTGGCGCATGGGGCTCTCGACATGGCGGAAAAACGCCCGGTAACCCTCGCATAAATAGTTTAGATCAGCCCCGCCTTGCGGCGACGTCACGAACCGGTTCTTGGGACACTCGCCTTGACAGGCGAAGCGCACGTCGCAGGCCAGGCACTGCGCCGGCAGGCCGTCGCGCTTGTCCTGGCCGAACCGCGCCAAATCTCCGCTGGCGGCGAGATCGGCCAAAGGCGTTTCGAGCAGATTGCCGAGCCGATGCCGCGCGTCGACAAAATGATCGCACATGAAGACGTCGCCGCCGTGCTCCAGCACGAGGGCCTGGCCGCAGGTCGGGGCGAAGGCGCAGACCGGCGAGGGCGCGCCAAGCTGGGCCGCCAGCGCGGCCTCGAAGATCTGCACGGAGACGCGGCCGACGTCGCGCCGCAGCCATTCGTCGAAGATCGCGATCAGGAAACGGCCCCAGGCGATCGGCGCGACCGACCGGCGGGCGACCTCGCCGGTTTCCGTCCGCTCCACCACGGGGATGAACTGAAGGAAGCGCGCGCCGGCCTCGTCGCGGAGAAACCGGTAGACCTCCAGCGGCCACGCCTCGTTGCCGGCATGAATGGCCGCCAAAATGTTGAATTCCACGCCATGCTCCGCCATCCGTTCGATGGCGCGGAGAACCTTGGCGAATGTCCCGTGCCCGGCCTTGTCGCGGCGATAAAGGTCGTGGCGATCCGCCGGTCCGTCGAGGCTGATCCCGACCAGAAAGTTTTCACGGCGCAGAAACGCGCACCAAGCGTCGTCGAGCAGAATCCCGTTGGTCTGCAGGCTGTTGCGCACGATCTGGCGGGGCCTGCGAAACCTCTGCTGCAAGGCGACGGCGCGACGATAGAAATCCAGCCCCGCGAGCGTCGGTTCGCCCCCCTGCCACAGGAACACGGCCTCGGACCCGGATTGCGCCAGATGTTGACGGACGTAGGCCTCCAGCACCTCGTCGGACATCCGGAACGAACTGCCGGGATAGAGCTGCGCCTTGCCAAGAAAGAAGCAATAGTCGCAGGCGAGATTGCAGGCCGCGCCGGTCGGCTTGGCCATGAGATGAACGGCGGTTCGCGCGGAAGGCCTGCTCATGAGCCGCTCCGCAGCGCCATGGTTGCGCGATCGAGCGGAATGCTGACACAAAGGAAAACCGCCGCCGCGGATGCGCAGCAGATCAGGCCAAACCAGCCGATCGCGGCATAATTCCCGGCGTCGCCGGCCGCGCCGGCCAGCACCGATCCAGCCGCCTGGGACAGCAGCCAGCTGGCGGTGCACAGGGTGGGCAGGCGGCCGACAGGATCGAGCGCGCAAGCGGCGCCGATCAGGGCCGGATAGGCGAGAAACCAAAGCGCGTAATTGGCGACGAAAGCGATCGCGAAGGCCGGCCCATCCGGGGGAGCGGCCTGAACAAAGCAGGCGACGCCGCTGGCGAGCAGAAACACGAGCGTCGGAACCGTGCGGCCGAAGCGCGCGCCAAGCAGGCCGCCGCCGACGCAGGCGGCGAAGCCCAGCACATTGCTGACGCTGGTCAGGAAACCGAATCCGGCGCGGTCGATGCCGGCCGCCAAGCCGATCCGCTCGGTAAAAGGCCAGATCGCCAGCGAGCCGAGGGTGAACAGCGCCGTCGCCGCGAGCATCGGCGCGACATGCCGCAGTTTCGGCCAGGGCCGGTGGGCTTTCGTCTCCGGCGCAGGCTTGCGCTCCGGGGCGCCGGACGGCTGCAGCAGCATGAACGGGATCAGCGCCAACACGAAGGCGCCCAGCGCCAGGAACATGCCGGGCCGTCCGCCGATCTCGCCCGCTTTCGGCAGGACGAATCCCATCGCCGCGAACAGAGCCGTCTGGATCGCCATGGCGAAGGAAATGGCTTTGTCCGGATTCGGGCTGCGCGCGGCGAACACGTTGACCGCGGTGTTGAGCAGGCCGAAACCGGTTCCGGTCGCCACGCGCAACAGAACCAGCAGGACATAGCTGTCGAGCACGGCCGACAGGATCTGCCCGGCCGCGGCGAGAAGCGCCGCGCCAAAAGCCAGCGCCGGGAGCGAAAGCCGCCCGGCTCGGGGGGCCAGGATAAACATCGAGACCGCATAGGCGAGCATTTCCGTCATGCTCCACACGCCCATGCGCGTGGCGGAAAAATGCAGCTCCTCGATGAGGCCGCCGACCACGAACGGACCCAGCGAATTCATGCTGTGCGCCGCTGAATCGACCGCGCCGACCGCGAGCCAGTCGCGCGGCCGCAGCCGGCCGGGCGCCGGGAGCGGAGAGGTGGGCGGGGCTTCGGTCACGATCAGAATTTCTGCGTCAGTTCAAGTCCGACGAAGCGGCGCTCGCCCGGATATTGCGTGATGCTGCGGTTGAAGAACATCCCGAACGCATTGGTGTTGTAGGCCCGGTCGGTGACGTTATGCACCCAGGCGGCGATCTCGGTCTTCTCATCCGGGCTATGCCAGGCGATGCGGATATTGCCGAGCAGCAGGTCGCCTTGCGAGAAGGAATTGCGGATCAGCACTTGCGCCGCGGGCGTCGCCAGGAACGGCGCCGGCGTCACATTGGTGGCGTCGGACCAGGCCTGGAACCGATAACGGCTGGTGTAGCGCCAGTCGGTGCTCAGGTCGAACGAGCCGAACGAAACGGGGATGTGATAGGTCACGCCGAGGTTCGCCGACACTTTTGGCGCGCGTTCGAACGGTTGGCCGCTGAGGTCGATCGGATTGCCCAGGTTGACCGGATAGGGCGCGCTGGCGTTGGTGAATTTCACATAATGCGCGTTCTGGTAAGTCACGCCAAAGTTCACGGTCACGTCTTCGAGCGGCCGGACCTTGCCTTCGAGTTCGAAACCGTCCGAGACGGCGCTGGCGGCGTTGGTCGTGGTGGTTCCCGTGTTCTGCAGGATCGTCACCTGCATGTTCTGATAATCGTAGTGGAAGCCGCTGAGATTGAGCTGCAGGCGGCCGTCCCACAGCAGGGTTTTGACGCCGGCCTCGTAGTCGGTGAGGATTTCCGGTTCGTAGAGCGCGAAATCGGAGGCCGTCGCGACATAGGTGTTGTAATTGCCGGAGCGGAAGCCGCGGGCGAAGCGCGCATAGACGGAGTCGTCGGGGGTGAGCTTGTATTTGAGCGTCACATCCTCGCTGTCGTGAATCCCGCTGGTCGACAGCGCCGGACCGGTGATCGGCAGGCCGGTCGCCGGGTCGACGTACAGGCCGGCGCCGGTGTTGATATAGGTGAGGTTGCGCGCGCTCGTGTCGAGCGGCGCGGCGCTGTCGGTGACGTAGGACCAGGCTTCGCCGCTGGCGCTGCGCCGCTCGTGGGTGAGGCGGCCGCCGACGGTCAGGGTCAGCTTGTCGGTCAGGTCGGCGGACAGCGAGGAAAACGCCGCGATATCCCGCGTTGAGATGTTGAAATTATACGCGTTGCCGTCCAGCCCAAAATTCAGCGGGCTGTAGAGCGGCTGCTGGCTGTTGGAATTGGTCTGGTTGTCGAGATAGTACAGACCGCCGATGAAGCGGACCGGGTCAGCCTCGGGTGAAGCGAGGCGGAGTTCGTTGCTGACGACGTTGGAGCGACCGGCGATCCGCTCCTCGTAATTCAGCGGCGCGGGCGACGCGTCATCGTCGGAGAAAATGCTGAACTTGCTGGATTCGTAGGCGAAGATGTTGGTCAGCGTCCAATCGTTGGGGAAATGATAGCGCGTGTTGAGCGACACGCCGGCGCGGCGATTGAACGAGTCGCCGCTTCCGTTATTGGCGAGCACATTGCTCCCGGGCGCCTGCGCATAGCCTTGGGCGTCAAGGCCGCCCGCGAGCAGGCCGACATGGCGCAACGGCACGTCGGTCTTGTTGTCGCCGGCATGCAGTTTCAGCAGCATGGTCAGGTCGTCGGTGGCGAAGAACTGGAGTTGCCCGCGTGCGTCCCAATAACGTTGTCCGCCGACGGTCCTGTTGCGGTAGAGGTCGTTAAACTGGCCGTCGTGGCCCTGACTGGTGAAGGAGAAGCGTCCCAGCAGCTTGTCCTGGATCAGCGGGCCGCTGATCGCGGCCTCCTCGCCCCTGCGGCCGTAATCGCCGATGGTGGTGCGGGAATAGCCTTCAAAATCCGCCGTCGGGCGCTTGGTGTAATAGTTGATCGTTCCCGCTGTGGTGTTCTTGCCTTGCAGCGTGCCCTGCGGCCCGCGCAAAACCTCGACATCGTTGAGGTCGTAAATCGGCACGCCCTGGGCGGAGCCGGCGTCGAGAAACACGTCGTCCTCGGAAACGCCCACCGCCGGAATCATATTGGCGGAAAAGTCGTTGGTGCCGATGCCGCGAATGCGGTAACGCGGATTGGTCGCGCCGGAGGTGGTTTCGGCCTGCAGGCCGGGGATGGCCTGGGCCAGCGTCAGCGAATCATGCACGGCGGTCGTCTCAAGCGCCGCGCCGGAGACCGCCGTCAGCGAGATCGGAGCCTCCTGCGCTTTTTCCTCCTTCTTCTCGGCGTGGATGACGACATCCGCGACGGTGGCTTCCGTTGCGGGCGTCGCGACCGGGGACGGCGGCGGCGTGACCTTGTCTTCGGCGAAGGCGGCCGAGACCGGCAAGGCGAGCGGCAGCAGCGCCGCGAGCGCGCGGCGGGAATGGGTCTTGGTCATTTCGATCCTGTCGGGCTGGGGCTTGTCAGCGGGAGGCGCGGCGGCTTGGCAGGCGGCAGTCCGCCTCCAGCCGTTCGATCGGCTTGTGGGTTCGAATGTAGGCGGAAGCGGCGTCGCCGGGCGGCTGGTAATCCCAGGCGGTCACGCGTCCGCGCCGCAGCGCGTCGGCGACCAGCGTCCGCCGGCTCTGACTCGCCAGCACGTCGGCGGCGATTTTTTCCAGCGGCCATCGTCGCTCGGCCTCCGCGCGAAATTCTTCGGCCTCCCGCGCGGATGCGGCGAGGTTTTGAAGTTCGTCAGGGTCGGCGTCGAGATCGTAAAGCTGGTCGGGATCGCCCGGCGCATGGATGAATTTCCAGCGTCCGCGCCGGATCATCACCATCGGCGCCACCACGCCTTCGGCGCAATATTCGCCAAAAACCTCATCATGTCCGCCGGCGCCCCGGAGGTGCGGCAGCAAGCTGCGCCCGTCGACGGCTTCGGGCGGAGCCGCGCCGGCGAGATCGCACAAAGTCGGCAGCAGATCGACCAGCGACACCGCCTGCGCGACGACGCGCGGCTGGAAACGGCCGGGGGCGTGGACGATCAGCGGAACCCGGCAGGCGCCCTCGAAGAACGACATTTTGTACCACAGGCCGCGCTCGCCAAGCATTTCGCCGTGATCGCTGAGGAAAATTGTGATGGTGTCCTCGGCGAGGCCGCATTGGTCGAGGCTGTCGAGCAGCAGGCCGATCTGGTCGTCGACGAAGGAAACGGCGCCGTAATAGGCGTGACGGGCGGCGCGGATTTGGTCCTCGCTCACCGGTTCGGCGTCGATGCCGCAGACAGTTCGCAGCCGCGCGCTGTGCGGGTCTGGATCAGACGGGCGCGGCACGCGCGGCAGGTCGATTTCGGATTCGGCATAGCGATCCCAATAATCCCGTCCGATGTTGAAGGGATCATGCGGATGGGTGAGCGACACGACCATGGCGAACGGCCTGTCCCTGCCGAAGCGAGCGAGATCGAACAGCTTTCGCCGCGCGGTAAAAACCACCTCCTCGTCGAAGTCGATCTGGTTGCTGCGCGCGCAGGGGCCGGCGTGACGCACGGAATCCATCGAGTGATACCAGTCGGGCCGGTGGTTCGGCCGGGTCCAGTCGGGGGTCCAGGTGAAATCGGCCGGGTAGATGTCGGTGGTCAGCCGCTCTTCAAAGCCGTGCAACTGGTCGGGACCGACAAAGTGCATCTTGCCGGACAGGATGGTGCGATAGCCGGCGCGGCGCAGATGATGGCCGATGGTCGGAAGCTCGGCGCGCAGTTCGCAGGCGTTGTCATAGGCGCCGATTCCCGCCGGCAGGCGCCCGGTCAGCAAGGACGCGCGGGAAGGGCCGCACAGCGGGCTGTTGGCGTAGGCGCGGTCGAACCGGACGCCTTGCGCCGCCAGCCGGTCGATGTTGGGCGCGCGGACGACCCTGTTGCCATAAGCGGGCAGGGCGCCAGGGGTGAACTGGTCGGCGACGACGATCAGCAGATTGGGGCGGGCGGACGGCATAAAACGGGCTTCCCGGTTGGACGCGCCACGCAGAACAGCCTGTTTCAACAGGGGTGGCGTCGTGGGGGGCGGCGGGTTAGATAACAATTGCTATCAAATTAATATACTAATAAGAAATCTGTGAAGACGCTTTTCCCTTATGGCCCCCATGAGCCGCGCTAATGCCAGACGCCTCCTCCCGACTTCTGCTCAGCGCGCTCGCCAGTTTCGAAGCGGCGGGGCGGCGCGGCAGTTTCAGCGCCGCCGCCGCCGAGCTGCGGCTGACCCAATCGGCGGTCAGTCAGCAGATGCAGGGGCTGGAAGCGGAGCTCGGCGTCGCCCTGTTCCGCCGCCTGCATCGCGGCGTGGCGCTGACGCAGGCGGGTCAGACGCTGTTCGAGGCGGCGGCGACGGCGCTGCGCCTGATCGATGGCGCCGCCTCCGCCATCAGGCGCGATCCCGTGCGCAAAAGGCTGGTCGTGTTCACCGATTTCGCTTTCGCGGCGCTGTGGCTGATGCCGAGGCTCGCCGCGCTGGAGGTCCAGCTTCCCGGCGTCGAGGTGCGCATCCTTACGGCGCAGAGCGTGGTCGATCTGCGCGGCGAGGAAGCGGATGTGGCCATTTTGTTCGGCGACGGCCGCGGGCGGTTTTTTCCGCCCGGCTGGGAAACCAGCCTGTTGTTTGGCGAGGAGGTGACGCCGATCGGCAGTCCGGCGCTTCTGAAGGACGCTAAGCCGCCGCTGGCCCCGAATCAGATTGCGCAGATGCGGCGGCTGCACCTCCAAGGCGGCGACGACCGCTGGTTCACTTGGGCGGACTGGATGAAGGCGCACGGCGTGGTGGAAAATCCCGGCGCGCTCCCCCAGCCGCAGGATCTGAGTTTCGGCAATTATCCGCTGATCCTGCAGGCGGTCATGCAGGGCCAGGGCGTCGCGCTGGGCTGGAGCCCGCTGGTGGATGACGGGCTTGGCGCGGGTTGGATCGTGCGTCTGACCGAGCAGAAACTGACCAGCGATCGCGGCTATGTCATCGCGGTTCCGGCGCAACGCAACCCGGTCGGGCGCCAGTTCCGAGACTGGGTGTTTGCGGAACGTGACCGGGGACAGCCGGCGATCACGTGACGCTGCGAGGGCTGGCCGTCGCTCCGGCGGCCGTCGCGTTTCAACGTCTCGAAGGTCGCGTCCTTGGAACGAACATCGCGTTGCATTTTCAGGATCAACGCTTCGGCCAATGGGACCAGGCGTCAGGCATTAAGCCAGAGCTGAAGCCAGCCGACGCCCTTTGCCGACGCCGGATCCTCAGGTGCTGAGAAACCGGAAGCGCAGCCGTCCACGATTGCACTGCCGAAGCTCACCGGCATGTCCGTGTCGGCAGGCGCAACCGTTGCGCTTCACGCTGGAAGCCCGGGGCGTCAGCTCTGTTTTGATCTTCAGCCTCCCCACCATGGCGCGAGTCCTCGCCGCGCCATGGAAACAGATCAGTTCAAGCGTGCGAACCGCTCGCCAGTAATACGGGAAGGCCGTTTGTCACACGAAGAAATCCCATTCCGTCGGCGTCAAATAGTGTGTTTGCATTTCGCGACCCAGCATGAAGGCGTCCGCCACCTGTTCCAGCGTCAAGGCGCCCGATTGCAACTGTTGCGTCCATGCAGCCTTGCCTTTGCTGTCCGATTCACGCCCCAGAAGGGCCTTGTAGAGCATTTCCACGTCATTCCCGGCATCGCCGTTCAGAACGAACCCATGGGCCCTAGCCTCGTCGGAACGGATCATCTTGATGGCGATGCTCCCCAGGCTGGCGCCCGAGGATTGCAGATTGGCCCAACATTCAAACCCGTAGAGGTCAGCCTGCCGATCGACGATTTGCATATAAGCTCCGGCCAGCACATCCAGCGCATCCCGAGTCGGGACGGTCTCGCTGGTGTCGGCAAACTGCAGGGTTTCGGTGTTGATCAGCAGCGTTGTCTTGCTTGGGTCAGTATTGTTGATCACCTTGACGTAGCCATCATGATGCTCAATCGTGTAATCGGAACGGCTGCCGGTGAATTTGGCCATGTCGTCGCCCGCGCCGCCATGCAGCATGTTCTTGCCGTTTTCGGCGCCGAACGTGTCGTCGCCATTCTGGCCGAACAGTTTGTCGTCGCCTTTGCTGTTGTTCAGAACATCGTCGCCCGCGCCCGCATACACCGTGTCGTCGCCGGCGCCGAGGTCCAGGGTTTGCGATTTGTCGTCAGCGATCAACAGTTGGTCGCCGTCCCCGGTGGTGATGTTCACCTCGCCGACGACCGCTGCAAAATTGATGTTCTCCGTGGAAACCTTGCTGTTTTTCGGCAGGTGACTGAAATCCAGCACCAGAGCGGAGGAGGCGTCGCTGTCGCTGGTCTGGCCGCGGAACACCAGATTGCCGGCGGCGTCCTTGTTGGAATCGGCGCTGATGATGACTGTGCGCACCCATAGGTCGGTAGAGGCGGGGAGGGCCTTGAGGAAAGAATGGCCCAACTCCACCATAGCGTTCTGGTCGGCCGACTTGTCCACCGTGCGGCTTTCGATGGCGGCGATCAGGTCGGTTTTGTCTGCCTTGGCGCCGTCGCCGCCTTCGCTGGTCATGCCGATGCCCACCGGAATTTCGGCCTTGATCACGGGCGCGCCGGCGCCGCCCGCGAGCGGAATATCGGCGGCGGCGCTGGCGCTGTCTTGATCATGGCGGTCCCCGGCAATGACCGGAATCGTCGTCGTCGGCACGATGCTTCCATCGCTAAGGATAGCAAAGCCAGCGGCGACATGGACGCCGTCTATCAATGTGTCGGTCGTTCCGCCGCCGCCCCCTCCAGCGGCGGCCAGGGTCAGGGCGATCGTTGCGCTCACCGTCTGCGCCGCGCCGCCGGTAAAGCCATTGTCGTCGCTCTGGACGGTCAGCGTCACCGTGGAGCCGGCCGTCGCGCTGGCGTCCGGGGCGTACGTCACGCCGCCGCCCGCAAGGAACGTGTTGATGGCGCTTTGCGAACCGGACAGGGTTACAGCGGCCGAGCCCGAACCGCCAATGGTCACGCCGCCGCCGCTGGCGGCGGTCAGAACGCCCGCCGCGGCGCTTAAGGTGAGCGCGATGGCGTTGGCGCCGGCATCCTGATCCGACACGCTGATGCCGGACAGGGCCGTGGCCGCGCCAAGCGTTACGCTTTGTGAGGCGGGCGTGGTCAGCTCGGGCTTGTCGTTGGCGTTAGTCAGCGTAATGGCGAACGCCTTGTCGTAGCTCTGGCCGCCCTGGTCCGTGCTGCGCACGGTGACGGCATAGCTGCCCTTGGTTTCGTAATCGAGCGCGGCGCCCGCCTTGAACTGCAAGGCCGCCCCGGTCAGCTGAAAGCTGGCCTGGTCGGCGCCCCCGACAATGCTGTAGCTGAAGGTGTTGGCGACGTCAGGGTCCGTGCTGGTCAATAGACCGATGTTGACCGCGCTCGAGGTGTCGGTGCTTTCCGCGATACTGCTGGCCGACAGGGCGATATTGGTCGGCGCTTCGTTGACGTCCGTGACATTGATGGTCAGCGCCCTGGTGGCGGTATGGCTGGCGTCGCTTGCGTTGAGCGTGATGCTGTAGCTGGATTTGGTCTCGTAATCGGCGGCGGCCGCCAGCGTCACCGCGCCCGTGCTGGCGTCAATCAGGAAGGCCGCGGCGTCGGTCCCGGTCAAGGCGTAGGTGAGGGTGTCGTTGTCGGCGTCGGTGGCGGCGGCCGTGTACGCCACAGTGCTCGTGGCGGCGTTTTCCGCGATGGAGCCGGACGCGCCCGAGGTGATCACGGGCGTCGAGCCGGGCGCCACAATGTTCAGCGTTTCGGTCTTGACGTCGGTCTGCGTGCCGCCGGACCCGGAATTGCCGCCGTCGTTGGAGCCGATGCTGAGGGTGACCGAGCCGGTGGCGCCGGCCGCCGAGGTGTAGGTCGCCTTGCTGGCGGAAATGAAGGCGTTGATGTTGGTTTGCGTGCCGGTCAGCGTCAGCGAACTGGCGCCGCTGCCCAGCGCCGTCACCCCGCTGCCAGAGGTGGCGGTGAAGCTGCCCGCCGGCGCCGACAGCGACAGGGTGATCATGTTTGAGCCGGAATCCGGATCCGCAACGCTGATGCCGGTCAGCGCGGTGGCTGTCTCCTGGTCCACGTTCTGCGAGGCCGGCGCCGTAATCTCAGGCTTTTCATTGACGTTGGTCACGGCAATGGTGATAGCCTTCATCCCGGTGTTGACTCCATCGGAGGCCAGCACGTTCAGGCTATAGCTGGACTTGGCTTCATAGTTCGCCGAGGCGTTCAGCCTGATGGCGCCCGTGCCGCTGTTGATGTTGAAGGAGGCCGCATCCGTGCCGGACAGCGAATACGTAATGGCGCCGCCTTCCGGGTCGGTGGAGGCGGCGGTGTACGCCACGGTGGTGGTGGCGGCGTTTTCCGCCACGCTGCCGGAGGCGCCGCTGGAATATGTCGGGGTTTCGTTGACATCATTGATATTGATGGTCACCGCCTTGGTGCTGCTGAGCGAACCATCGGAGGCCAAAACATTCACACTGTAGCTGCTCTTGGCCTCGTAGTTGGCGGAGGATAGCAGACGCATCACCCCGGTGCTGCTGTTGATCGTGAGCAAGCCGGCGTCGGCGCCGGTCAAGGCGTAGATGATGGCGTCATTTTCGGCGTCGGTGGCGGTGGCGGTGTACACCACCGTGGACGTGCTGGCGTTTTCATTCACCGACCCGATCGCGCCGCTGGTGATCGTGGGTGCGGTGTTGGCCGCAGCCGGAGCGCCGATATCGAAATCGTCCACCGCAATGCCCGTGGCGGAGCTTGAGAAGTCTATGCTCAGGCTGGTTATATTGTTGAAGTTGCTTGAAGTGGTTGGGGAAAATGTCGAGTAGGAATCGATCATGCTGTTCAGCAGGATGGTTTCTTGCCCGGTGGTCGAACCATTGGGTTTGATGACGTAAAGCCCGCCGTTGAAGCTCGGATCCGACAGCTTGAAGCTGTTGAACGAGAACGCGTCTCCAAAGGAACCGTTGTTGTCCATATCAACGGTCAAGGTCACGTTGGTTGAGGAGCCGGCTTCGTTGAGGCCCCAATTTCCGGAAAACGTGGTTGAATAACCGTTGGACGCGTCATTGCCGGCCTTCCACACCCCTTGTGCGGCGGTCAGCATGATCGAGACATTACTCGTGTTGTTCTTGAGCGTGAGGGCCGACGTGCTGGCGCCGGTGATGGTGTCGCCGGATTCAAAGTTGTGGGTGATGGCTAAGGCGCCACGATAATCGGTTTCCACGCGGGCCACCCAATCGGGCGCAGCGCTGGCGGCGCCGGTATGCGCTTCCAGCGCCCAGTCGCCCCCTTGACCGGTCCGGTTAACCGAAGCCGACACGTCGGCGCCGGTCAAACGCGCCAGCGCATCGATGAAGTGTCGCCCCTCTGCGCCCCTGGCTACGTCGCAACCGTAAATCTGCCAATCCGCCTTGTCGGACAGGGCTTGGCCAATTTGGCGCAGGCTGTCGGCGTTGGCTTGCAGGGCGCTCATCGTCAGCGTCAGGCTGCCCAACTGCACCTCGCCCATTGAGCCGTGGCTCAGCAGTTGCAGGGAATCTACAGAACCGGCCGGTTTTGCCGACAGATAGCGCGCCATTTGGGCAAGACCGTCCTCACGGCCATCCAGAATCACCACTTCAGCAGACGCGGGCAGCAGGCCGGCCAGTTTCTGCCAATTGTCCAAGGTGTTTTCAATGAAGATCACTTGGCGCGCCGCGCCGTCGCCGATCTCTTGATTAAAATCAATATCCGGCACAGCGGATGCATTCACAAGAGTCATTGTATTGCCTCAATATGGAGGTGTTTTTCAATTCGATATCCAAAAACATACCAATATAAACATCAGGCGACAATACGGTTATTTTAAAAAAGTTCATATTTACTCACGTCAACACGTGTGCGGGGCTCAATCTCTTTTAAAAAACATTTAACCTAATCACGGATGGTTGGAAGTGGTGCGTATCCTCAACGAGAGCTGGATGCACGTATTCGCAAATGCGCATCTTAAAATTTGCTAGTATCGTAAAAAACTTCTTAAAACAAGTGAGGTTGAAAGCTCATTTTTTATCGACGCTTGTTGATGTTTACGTACGTCAATGGTTGCGCCGACATTCGAAAATGCCGACTCTGCTTGCTATAAAGCAGCTATCGCGAATGTCGCCGGCCCAGGGGGACTGGAAAATCGGGGGCGGCGACCGGCGTTGATGAGGCGTGAATCGAATGCAGGCGTCCCCGTGGAGCTTCAGGAACGAGTCGCTCCGATGCAAAGGGAGCCGCGTTCGTCCGTGAGGCCGCGCAGCCGCGTCAACCAGCGACATTAGAAACGAGGAGGGCTTCTTTGCGTCTGCGATTTGCGGCTCCGCAGCCGGCGCATTCGCTATCCAGACTGCTCGGCGCGGTGAAGCAGAAAGTCGGAGCAGACGAACACACCCCCGCTTCTCCAAAAAAACGTCCTCGGCTGGCGTCATTTAAGATTATTCGGACCGTCCCTTCCAGGCGGTCGAGAACTTCGTCATCACAAATATTTGATTTCACGATGCTCGGTGCATGACTTTCTAAGGCCATGCTTGACCCGTAGAGATTTCAGGCGGGTAGTTTTAGTTCAACCTCAGCCTGTGAATTTACGCCTTTCTTGCCGCGCCTCTCAAGCGCCGCGCGCTTCGTGTCCAGTCAAAGACGAGGCACTCATGACAAGTCAAATCGGTGCGTCGGACGACGTCACCGCCGATCCAACGGCGATCTTCGCTTCCTTGTCCGACGCCATCCTCAGTAAGACCCTCGACGGCAAGATCACGAGCTGGAACGCCGCCGCGACGCGCGTGTTCGGCTATGGCGTTGACGAAATTGTCGGTAAGCAGATCACGTGCATTTTCCCGCCCGAAAAGCTCGATGAAGCACAGATGATCCTGCAGCGGATTAGAAACGGCGAGGTCATCGAACATTATGAAACCACGCGCCTCGCAAAGGATGGCCGTCGGATCGAGGTTTCCCTCACGATTTCGCCGATCAGGGACGCCGCTGGTCATGTGGTCGGCGCCTCGAAGGTCGCTCGCGACATCACCGCTGAGAAGCGCGCCGCGCGCGAGTTGCGCGCTTCGCTCAAAGAGGGCGGCGACCTGAAGTGGGCGCTCGACGAGCATGCGATTGTCGCCATTGCCGACCCAAAAGGCGCGATCACTTTCGTCAACGACAAGTTCTGCGCCATCTCGCAATATTCGCGCGGAGAACTGCTCGGGCAAGACCACCGCATCGTCAATTCCGGCTTCCACCCGCCCGAATTCTTCCGCGACCTGTGGAGGACGATCGCCAGCGGAAGGGTCTGGCGCGGCGACATCCAGAACCGGGCCAAGGACGGCTCGACTTACTGGGTCGACACCACGATCGTCCCCATCCTCGAAGGCGGAAAGCCGAGCCGTTATATCGCCATTCACGTCGACGTCACCGATAGAAAATGCACAGAAAGCTTGCTGGCCGAAAGTCAGCAGCGAACCCGGCTGGCGACAGAGGCGACGGGCGTGGGAATCTGGGAATGGCATGTTCCGTCCGGAAGGATCCGGTGGGACGCCCAGATGTTTCGCATCCACGGGATTCCTCTGACGGACGAAGGCTTGATCAGCTACAGCGTCTGGGCGGCGGCGGTCCACCCCGAGGATCTGGCGCAGCAAGAAGAGCAGTTGCGCAAGACGATACGCGACCGAGGACCTGGGGCCCGTCAATTCCGCATCCGGCGCAATGACACCGGCGAATGCCGCAACATTCGCGCCGTGGAAGCTGTCCGCGTCAACGCTCTCGGGCAGACCGAATGGGTCGTCGGGACAAATCTCGACGTGACCGATCAGATCAGGGCCGATGAGCAGATTCGCTTTCTCATGGGCGAGGTGAATCACCGCTCCAAAAACCTGCTTGGCGTGGTGCAGTCGATGGCGTTGCTGTCGGCGAAAACCGGCGACCCCGCCGCGTTTGCGACCGATCTCGCGAGCCGCATTTGCGGGCTGTCCGCGTGCCAGGACCTTCTGATGTGCAACGAATGGAGCGGCGTCGATGTCGGCGCCCTCGTGCGGGCCGAGCTTGCCCATCTGAGCGACCTGATTGGAGGGCGGCTCCTGCTCGTGGGACCGCCTTTGCGGCTTTGCCCGAAAGCGGCGCAAGGCATTGGCATGGCGCTTCATGAACTTGCGATCAACGCGGCCAAATATGGAGCGCTGTCCGACGACAAGGGCCAGGTGCGGATCGACTGGAGCGTCGCGGAGACGGGCGAGACGCCAACATTCGTAATGCACTGGATCGAAGATGGAGGTCCGAGCGTCGTCGCGCCCACTCGCAAAGGATTCGGCGAGAGGGTGATCGTCGCGATGGCGGAACAAGCTGTCAAAGGCAAGGTGGCGATCGAGTATCGCGCAATGGGCGTCAGCTGGGAGTTGACGTCGCCGGCGCGAACGACATTGGAGACCGCGTAAAGGCGGCTGGCCTGCATGACGCCAACGCGCGCCCTCGCGTTTGAAAAACCTCGGCATAAGCAACACATAGCCGGCGAACGCGCCGGAATCGGGCCGCGAGGCCGACGCGGTCTCTTCGCGCCGCTTTCGGCCTCAATCCCAAAAGCGCTTGCCTTTCTCAGTGACCGGCAGTTGCTCCCCGAGACCCTCGCGCCATTCCCCCCTCCTGTGACAGGGCAGGAAATCCTCCGCCGCCCGCTCCAGCGTCATGCGGAGCGCGTCATACTCTGTCGGGAACTCGTGAACATCGATCTCACCGCGCCCCACGCGCGCCCTCACATCGGCGATGATGGCGTCATCCTGCCTGGCTCGAAAATAATTCTGAGCGAAGCCGACGCCCGCGGCGCCATAATTGCGGTCGTACGCTCGCACGAGAATCATTTTGTGCGTCATGTAAGAGCTCAGCATGCTCTTGTAGAAGCTGAGCCTTTCACCGGCGCAGCCGTTAGCGACGCAATCGTTGAGCGCAAACGTCATCGCAGACTTGTATTGCCAGGCGAGATAGAGCGACTC
This sequence comes from Rhodoblastus acidophilus, assembly GCF_900187365.1. Classification (GTDB taxonomy): domain Bacteria; phylum Pseudomonadota; class Alphaproteobacteria; order Rhizobiales; family Beijerinckiaceae; genus Rhodoblastus; species Rhodoblastus acidophilus. The sequence goes on along the minus strand of NZ_FYDG01000014.1, from coordinate 10,204 downwards.
GTCAGCATATCTCGAATTCTTGATGGTCTCGTCGTCCACAGGTTTGTAGCGAAACGGCTGATGGCCCGACTCATACGGCTCCGCGAACCCGACAGGGAAACATTTGGCGACCTTGGTCCTGGCGCGGGTCAGCTGGTTCATGTAAGCGCCCGCCTTCTTGCCGTGAAGCTCCTGGTCGATGCCGAAATAATCCTCGAAACTGCCCCCCGTGTCGTCGGAAGACGCCTGAACGTCGCTGGCCGGCCCCCCGCCGCCGATTTGCTTGAAACCGCTGTAGTCATGGGAAAATCCGCCTCCCCAGCCGCCTGAGCGCGCGAAGATCATGGCCGAGGCGTATTGCGGATCGATCACGTGGGCCACGCCGAAATTCACGATTGCGGTCAACAGGGCGACGGGGATGATCACGATGGGCCGTATCAGCCATTTCGGCATCTGGTCGGCTGCAGCGCGGAAATTTGCCCAATTCAGCTCTTCCGGCCGTTCCGCGACGCGTTCGACCGCCTCGGCCGGGATCATGTTGGGAAGCGCGAAGTGCAGAGCGGCGATGCGTTCGCGGGGGCTCGGATGGCTTGCGAACAAACCGCCCGCCTTGCAGACAAACATCATCGCTTGCAGCGACATGTCCGCGCCTTCCACGACCTCGCGCCCCTCAAGCTTGCGAAGCGCTGAGGCCAGCGCCATCGGGTCGTGGGTCAACTCGACCGCGCCGGCGTCGGCGATATATTCGCGCGCCCGGCTGATGGCGAATCGCGCCATCCATGAGCCGATGACCACGACCGCGATGGTCCAGAACACGAAAGGCAGCATGAAGCCGGAAAACGGCGGGATGAGCGCCAGCAGAAAGGCGCCGCGCCGAAAACCCTTTTCCAGCATGTGCCAGGCGGCGCCGAAGACCATGCCGCAAAAGATCGTATTCACCGCCATCAGGCGGATGTCCCGGTTGCGGATGTGAATGATTTCGTGGGCGAGCACCGCCTTGAGTTCACGGTCGTTGAGCGCGTCGAGCAGGCCGCGCGTGACGACGATCGCCGCCGACGCCGGAGCGAAACCCGCCGCGTAGGCGTTGCGCGCCGCGCTCTCGATGATCTGGACTTCCGGACAGGGCAAGCCAACCTGAATCGCGAGCGTCTCGACCATGTTGAACAGACGAGGCTCAAATCTGCGATCGGCGTTGCGGGCGCCCGTCGCCGCTTGCAGGGCATATTTGTAGATGAACCACGCGGCGGCGAACCACACGACGGCAAGCACCAGCGTCTGCCACCACATGTTGCGCCGCATCGCCTGCATGAACGGCGAATCCAGCAGGTCCTGCTCGGCCGCCTCGCGCTGGGTGGCGGGCTCAGCCACCGGGGCGGGCGGTTGGTTTGTGACGGTCTGCGTGACCGAGGCGATCGCGTGCTGGAAATGCTTCCTGTCCATCACGGGCGCCACCGCGGACATCAGGTGCAGCAATTCGAAAAGAAAGAAAAATGAGGTCAGCAGCAGCAGCGAACGGGCGTTATTACGCTGAATATGGCCGAATAGACCGTTGACGCGCATGGAGCTTCAATCCATTCGAGAAGAGGGGGCGATTGAGCCATCGCGGTCGGCCAGACAACGACCGGAAGCTTGCCCGACAAGCCGGCGCCGCAGGGCCGCCGGGGCCACAATGCCGGCGATGGGGCGCCGTGCGCTTCAACGCGGAAGATCGGCCTTGAGCGCAGTTAAACGCGCGTTGATTTTCTCGCTGCGTTCCAGCGCCTCGATTTCCGCCAGTTGTTTCGCCGTCTTCGGTTCAATGGCGCTCGGACCGGCGGCTCCTCCAGCCAGGTCCATGGCGCGGTCAAACGCGCGCTGCGCTTTCTCAACGATCCCGTCGTCATAGGTCGCGTCAGCCGCCGCCCCGGACGCGGCGCTGGCCTCGCGTCGAGCAGCGGCGAGCGCTGCAAAATCCGCCTCCATCTGCCGTTTGCGCGCAGCGAGAGCGGCCACGCAGGCGTGGAGATGTTCTTCTTCCTCCCCCGCTTCGCAACCAGCGGCCTCAAGCACGGGAACTTGGGCTTCGAGATCGACCTGGCGCGCGATCGCCGCTTCGGCGAGATCCTCGCGATTTTGTTCAAGTGCGAATTTGGCTTTTCCCTCAAGCTCCTTGAGTTTCGCGGAGACCATCTGAACCTGACGGAACGCCTGCGCCTTTCGGGCCGCCGCCCTTCCTGTCTCAGCCCGCGCATCGTCGAGCGCCCGATCGACTTCCCGAATGGCTTCGCGCATCACGCTCTCGCCTCCCGCCTTCTCCATGGAATCGATGAGATCCTCGACCCCGCCTGACACGAGGCGCCGGACACGCGAAAGGATATTTTCAGCCATGATTTGCTCCGATCCGAGCGTCGGCGGCGCCGGACGCAGCGCCACATCACCACCTAAATTTAAATCAACAGTATTCGTTTATGGTTTACGTTGCGAAAATATCGGAAACAATTGTTAAGCACGCTTAAAATGCGCCTGTCTTATTCGCCAGTGACGAAACGCTGTTTACATTTCAGTCGCGGATGTCGGCCAGACTTGGTCCTTTCTGTTCGCAAGGAAATATCACAATGGAATGGCATTGGTTTGCCCTTTTGGCCTTGGTCGGCGCCGGCCTCATGATCTGGCATGCCTTCAACCGGCTCGGCGCGCTCGACAGCCGTTGCGACCGCGCCTTCGCTGACATCGACGTTCAGCTCAAGCACCGCCACAACTTGCTGCCCAACCTGCTGGAAACTGTGCGCGCTTTCGCGAACCAGGAGTTGGAGATTCTAGGCAAGGTCACTGCGGCGCGCGGCGCCGCGCTGGGCGCGCAGACGCCCGAGCAAGTGATGGCGGCGGAAGCTGACCTTTCTGTGGGCCTGGCGCGATTGATGGCCGTGGTCGAATCCTATCCGCAATTGCAGTCCTCCGCGCATTTCCAGCAATTGCGAATGGAAATCTCCGATGCGGAAAATAAAATCGCGGCCTCGCGCCGGTTCTTCAACGCGAGTGTCGACGAATATAACGCGACTCTGCGTCAGTTCCCGGCCAATTTCGTTGCGAACCTCGCGCGTCATCACCGCCGGCGCACGTTCTTCGATATCGGCGTCGAGCGCGTTTTGCTCGACGAGGCGCCGGTGCTCAAATTCTGAAAATGCGGGAAGGGGCAGGAGCGAACAAATCTGTTCGTCGCCACGCCCCCGCCCTTTTTCTCAAGCGTGTCCCGGCGCCAATGCAGGCTCCAAATCTTCGCCACATGTCCTCAAGGAGGCGGGCGCAGACTCGCATGCCTCAAAGGCGCCGTGAATCCTCCGACGGCCTAATCCGAAGCGCGTCGCCGGCCTCCATATTCCGCTGCGCATGACAAGTTGGCGCACTCATTGGCAGTGTAGACGATATCACCCGGCATGTTGGGCTTTGAGGCCCGCCGTCACCCCCAGCAATGACGCCAGCGCTCGACGCAAATCGTCGGCGGCGACGGGCTTGTGCAGAAGGGCGAAGCCGCTCGCGGAGATTTCGGTGAGACGTTCCTCGTCCGTGTCGCCGGTGACCAGCATGGTCGGAAATGCGCGGCCGGCCTGACGTGCGATTTCAGCCGCGGCGGCGTTGCCGGTCAGACCGGGACCAAGCCGGTGGTCAGCGATGATGGCGTCGAATTCCCACTTCGACTGGGCGGCGAGGGCGAGCGCTTCCTCGCCGTCGCCGGCGCTCAGGGTTTCGTAACCCCACTCCTTCAACATGATCTCATAGGCCTGCCGAATGCCGGAATTGTCCTCGATGATAAGGATGCGGCCGCCGGCGTCTTCGATCGCCGGCGTGGCCCGCGCGCGCGGCGGTGTGGACCTGTCGAGCGGGAGAAACAGCGAAAAGCGCGCGCCGCGGCCGACGCGGGACGCCACCTGCACCTCGGCGCCGAGGAGACAGGCGAGACGGGAAACGATCGCCAGGCCCAGGCCCAATCCGCGGCTGCTGTCGCGCGCGGGATTGCCGAGTTGGCGGAATTCTTCGAAAATTTCCGTCTGCTGCTCGGCTGGAATGCCGATTCCCGTGTCGATGATGTCGAGTCTGACGCGTTCGCCGCGTTGACGCGCGCCGATCAAAACGCCGCCTTCCTCGGTGAAGCGCAGCGCATTTTCGATCAGGTTGCGCAAGATGCGCTCCAGCAGCGAGCCGTCGGTATGCGCCCGCAACGCGCGCGTCGCATGGCGAAGCTCAAGGCCGACCGCTTCCGCGCGCGTCGCATATTCGCGCGCCAACCGATCGACGAGGTCGCCGACATCGACGCTCGCCGCGACGGGTGTGATCACTCCCGCATCGAGGCGGGAGATATCCAGAATGCCCGTCAGCATGCCATTGAGGCTCGCCATCGACGCCTTGGCCATTTCGACCATGTTCGCGGCCTTTGGCTTGTCCGCCACCTGCCGCTCGATGACGCTCAGCAACAAGGTCAGCGACTGCACGGGCTGGCGGAGATCGTGGCTGGCGGCGGCAAGGAATTTCGACTTGGCGAGGTCGGCGCGTTCGGCCTCGGCTTTGGCGAGCAGGAGCGCCTGCTCCGATGTCTTGCGGGCGCTGATGTCGATGAACGTGCCGATGAAGAAAGCTGGCGCGCCCTTTGTGTCGCGGACAAGGGCCATGGCGACGTCAACCCACACCGGCGCTCCGTCTTGGCGAAGGTAACGCTTCTCCATCCGATAGGTGTCGACCTCGCCCGCCAGGATCGCGTTGACATGGCGGAGATTGGTCTCGCGATCGTCAGGATGGGTGACGTCCTGGAACGTCCGTCCGATCAATTCGTCGTCGTCATAACCCAGCATCGCGCTGAACCGTGGATTGACGCGCAGGAATCCGCCGTCGGCGCTGGCCGATCCAATGGCGACGCCGACCGCGGATTGTTCGAACACGGCGCGAAACAACGCCTCGCTGTCATGGAGCGCCGCTTCGGCCTTGATGCGCGCCGTGATGTCCACGCCGAGGCCGCCGACAAAACGCCGGCCTGCGCCGTCGCGATAGCTGAACTTATTGACATGGCACCAGATCAACCCGCCATCTGAATCCTGTGCGGCCTCCACGACTTCCATCACCTGGCCGGCGGCGAGCACGGCGCGATCGTTCTTCACGAATTGATCGGCGATGGCTTGCGGCCACAGTTCATGGTCGGTTTTGCCCAGCTGGAAATGGTTGCCGAGCCGGCGTTGGAAATTCCGGTTCAACAACTGATACCGGCCATTTTCATCCTTCAGCCAGGCGAAGACCGAGCTGTTTTCAAGAAAGGCCGTGAGCCTTTGTTCGCGCTCGCGCACGGCGTCTTGCGCGCGCTTCTGCTCGGTGATGTCGAGGTTGATGCCTGACATGCGCGCGGGCGCGCCATCGGCGTCATATTCAATCCGTCCGAGAGACGAGAGCCAGCGAATATCGCCGGAGGGCAGGATCACGCGGTATTCCGCCCGATATTCCGGCTCACGTCTCGCAATGATGCCTTGCAGCAGGCGCTCGGTGGGAGCCAAATCTTCGGAATGCAGGCAATCTCGCCAGAGTTCGTAGCGCGCCAGCGCGTGCGGGTCGCGGCCAAAGAGCGCCGCGCACTCCGGCGACCAGATCAATTCGCCGGTCGCAAGGTTCCATTGCCAGGCCGCAGCCTGGGCGCCGCTCAGCGCGAAACGCAGCCGCTCCTCGCTTTCGCGCAGCGCCCGTTCCATGCGTTTGCGCTCGGTGATGTCGCGCGCGATCTTCGACGCGCCGATGATCTTGCCCGCGGCGTCTCTGACGGGCGATATCGTCAAGGAAACGTCGAGGCGGCGTCCGTCGCTGGTCAGACGCTGCGTCTCGTAGTTTTCGATGCGCTCGCCAACCCGAAGCCGGGCGAGAATCCGGTTTTCGTCCTGCATCCATTCCGGCGGGATGATGCGCGCCAGCGGTCGCCCCACCATGTCCTGCGCCGCATGGCCGAAGAGACGCGCCGCCCCCGCGTTCCAGCTCATGATTTCGCCATCGAGCGATTTGCTGATGATCGCGTCGGTGGAGGAGGCCACGATCGCCGCGAGGTGAACGGAGAGCGCCTCCGCCTCCTTGCGCGCGGTAATGTCTTCCGAGCTGATGATGATGCCGCCGATTTCATCGCGCTCGTCCCGCCAGGGCCGCACCTCCCATTTTATCCACGGGGCGCTGCCGTCGGCGCGCGCGAACATTTCGCCATCGCAGTTTTCGACCGCGCCGGCGAGGCATCGCCTGTGCACGGCTTTCCAGGCTTCGGAAATTTCGGGGAACACGTCGTAATGGCTGCGGCCGACCGGCGTGTGCGCCAAGCCATAATCGCTGTTCCAGCGGGCGCTGGCCGCGAGATAGCGCATGGTGCGGTCGAACATCGCGATGCTGGCCGGAGCGTGCTCGATGAACAGGCTGAGTTGCTGCTCGCTCTCGCGAAGGCGCGCCGTCGTGGCCTGCTCTTCCGTGATGTCGCGCAACGCGCCGAGGACGTGAACCGGACTGGCGCCGTCGAACTCGACGCGCGCCTTGGAATGAATCCAGCGCTCGGCGCCGTCGTTCGCCCTGCATATGCGATACGTCAGCTCATAGATGCGGCCGCCGGCCGGATTCATCGCCGCCGCCCAGGCGTCCCGATAGCGCGGAACATCGTCGGGATGGAGCAGGCTGACGAACAGGTCCCGGGTCATCTCGACCTCGGGCTGAAGCCCGAAAATGGCTTTGGTCTGCGCGGGCCATATTTTTTCGCCCGTCGTCTCGTCCCAGCCCCAGGCGCCCATATGGGCGATATCGAGCGCCGCCTGAAGGGAGTCCTCCAGCGAAAACATCGTCAATGTCTTGGCTTTTACACTCTCCGGCATTCGGCGACGGGCCTCCCGGATGCGACTTCGCCCAAGATCAAGGCTATCCGATGATAATCATGAGGATAAACGACGCAAGGCGCTCAGAACGCTGGTCTTGCGAATTTTTGCACGCGCCCGCGCGCGGAGCCGGCGCCAACCGGTCATAATGCGCCTTGATGATTCCATAGCGCTCGCGCGCTGTCGCTCGAAGACCTTCGACATCGCGCCGTTCCTTTAGGAACGTTCGGCGCACGTCATCGGCGCGAGCGCCAGTCGCGCGATCAAGGTTTCGATTCGGGCGATCTCGCTGGCCGTTGGCCGGGGATCCATGACAGGATGGACGCAAAGCTTATCTTCATCACAGGTTCGAGGCGTCCGGCGCGATCATCCGGCCGCCGTGCTTTTCAAACCCGTCTCGAGCGAGCCGTCAAGCGTCATCGTCCGCGCTTCCGGGGCGATCGATGAACTTGATCATGATCTCCGATGGATGTCGTTCGGCCGCCTCATGAATTTCGTCCGGGACATTCGAGGAGGTCGTGGTGTCCATGCAGATTCTGACGCCGCATCCGGGACAGCACATCGTCTCCGGCGATCTGATCTGGCCGACCGTCGGTTCGAAGGCGCATCCACATTGCGGACATTGCAAAGGTATGACCCTGGCGTCGGCGTCGTTCAATGATGCGGTCCTTGTGCGTGAGCCATATTCGCCTTTTGCTCAAGTTCAACCGATGCTGCGGCGTTCGGTTCCGGCGCGCCGCCCGCAATCCCGAACCGATCGCTTTGAGCCGACGTTCGTTGGCTCCCACAATGGCGCGCGTGGCGGTAAACGCCGGCCTCACCCGGTCCCGGTCGGGGGGAATATGCGCGAAAAATGCCGTAAAAGCCTCGCGCCGGCCAGCAGATGCGCCTCAATCCACCCCAGAGGCGACTCTGGGACGGCAGTGCTTGGCAACATTCGATCGTCGTCTTTGCAGCCTTCGGAGCGGCGAAACATTAGGGCCTTGAATGGAGCGGAGACGCCGTAACCCTGGCGGCGTTGATCGTCTGCGCTCCAGCGTGTGCCGGACTTTTGCAACCAGGATGTTCACAAACGCCGAAGAGGCCCAGACTTTTTGTGGGACCTTATCAGCCCTCGTGAGTTAAGACGACCGAGAGTGAGGGCGTATGGTCGATTTTTGGCATGAAATGGTCTTTGGCCAAAGTGAACTAAACTGGAAGGCGCAACGTGTCATTGCGCTTCGTTTCAATAAATTCGCTTTTGACTTTTTTGACGCTCGCACGGAAGCCTATAAAATGGTCGACGAGAAAGTTCTTGCCTTCTCTGACGCCGCCATGAAGCTCGCTTCAGGCACATTTCCGCATGTCGTGATGGCGGATTTGCGTATGGTCGTTGATCAAAACCTGGAGCGGCTCTCCGCATAGCTTGGATATGCGCTGGCCCATCAGCGCCGCCGGTTGAACCGTCGCCGGCCGCGTCCACCACTGGCGGGGCGCCCGCCCGGAAGGGTTCAACGCCCGCCATCAGGCAAGGTGATTAGGCTATCAAGGGGCGCCCAATGACGGAAGGGACCAATACGGTCGACACGGGAAATCGTCGGGGTGGCGCGCGGTCGGCCGCTCCAACAGCCGCAGAACGGCGAGAGCCGCCGGAGCCGCGATTGAATGGGATCGTGCAAGGCCTCGGCGGCGTCTCGGAAACGATGCTCTGGTCGCTGTACCATCGCGCCTGCGAGGCCAGGCGCCCCGACGGCGTGCTCCAAGATCGTGAGAGTTTGCGGATCCAGTCGGCGATCGACTATGACTTCGCAGGTCACTTCGGCGAGCCTCAGGGCTCGCTCGCGGTCCGCGCAAGCGCAATTGACCGGACGCTGCGGTCGTGGCTCAAGCGCCATCCGGAAGGGACCGTCGTATCGCTCGGGGAGGGACTTGAAACACAAGGGCGGCGCGTCGACAATGGACGAATGCGCTGGCTATCGGTGGACCTGCCCGACGCCATTCGGCTGCGCGAAGTTTTTCTCGCGCCAACCCATCGTTTCCGCCACTTCGCGGCAAGTGCGCTCGACCAGGCCTGGATGGAAGAAGTTGACCCGTCATTCGGCGTCTTCATCGTCGCGCAGGGGCTGCTGATGTATTTCGCGCCAGAGAGCGTGCGGCGACTTGTCGTCGCCATCGCCGATCGGTTTCCGGGCTGCGAACTCGTGTTCGACACCATCCCGCGCTGGTTTTCGGATCTCACCCTGCTTGGACTGAACCAAACGAAAAAATATCGCCTGCCGCCCATGCAATGGGGAATCAACCGCGATGAAATTGAGCCGACCTTGCGGCGGTGGCATCCCCGTGTCGCTGATGTTACGTTTCTTTCCTACCAAAGTCCGCGAGGTTTGCCGCGCTTGTTCGAAGAGATGATGAATGTCATCCCTGTTGCTTGCAATGCGCTTCCCGGCCTTCCGCATGTCAAGATAGCGAACGCCGTCGAGGAGGTAGCGTCCACGAACGTGGTGGAGATTTTCTGAGTGATCCGGCGGACGGAGCTCCGCTTAGCGGAGGCCGGCGGCTTTGCCGGGGCGGTCATCGCGCCCTCTTCGGTTATGGTCGAGTTACTGAAGCTTGACCCCACCGACACGAGGACACAATGACCGACGACACAATGGCATTTCTTCATCAACTGCGCGAGCGCGGCGGGGAGGACCTGCTGAAGGACCTCGCCGAGGCGGTGTTGCAGAAACTGATGGACTTCGACGTCGACAACCTGATCGGCGCCGGACGCTACGAGCGTTCGGACGGGCGCACGACGCAGCGCAACGGCTATCGTCCGCGCGAACTCGACACCCGGCTCGGCACGCTGGAGCTGAAAATCCCCAAGCTGCGCAAGGGCAGCTATTTTCCCGGCTTCCTGGAGCCGCGCAAGACCGCTGAGCGCGCTGGTCGCCGTCATTCAGGAGGCCTGGATCAAGGGCGTTTCAACGCGAAAAGTCGATGATCTCGTCCAAGCGATGGGCATGTCGGGCATCTCGAAAAGCCAGGTGTCGAAGCTCTGTGAAGACATCGACGACCGGGTGAACTCGTTCCTCGACCGCAAGCTCGAAGGCGAGTGGCCTTATCTCTGGCTCGACGCGACCTATCTGAAAGTGCGCGAGAACGGGCGGATCGTCTCGGTCGCCGCCATAATCGCCACGGCGGTGAACGGCGAAGGGCGGCGCGAGATCATCGGGCTCGGGCTGGGGCCGTCCGAGGCGGCGGTGTTTTGGCTCGGCTTCCTGCGTTCGCTGGAAAGCCGCGGCCTCAAGGGCGTCAAGCTGGTCATCTCCGACGCGCACGAGGGCCTGAAGGCGGCGATCGCCCAAGTCTTCAAGGCGAGTTGGCAAAGATGCAGGGTGGGGCCGTTGAAAAAG
>NZ_FYDG01000054.1 GCF_900187365.1 Rhodoblastus acidophilus | reverse complement strand
GGCTCACCATAACCCTGTCGGCGGGTGCCCCATGGACGACAACGGAAGCTCCCCTCAGCTCCACCACTCCTTCCAACATATTGATCTGCATAAGAGTTCTGCGACAGTTGCGAATGACTGTCCGATAACGGTGCCACACACCGGGGCCGATAAATCGGCTACAAGTGTCTGTAGCCGTGGGCGAAACAGTCGCGCGGACTGCCACACCTCCCCGCCAGACCAACCTGCCACAAAACGTCGTAAACAGCGTCCAACCGGAATATGGCTCCGGGGAACAGTCTGGCAATTTCGAATCAAGGTGCCACGTGATTGTGTTGCGACGGTCGGTCGTTTTCAAAAAGTAGCGTGAGATATTTATCGCCAATATCTTCGCTTGCGTATTGGATAAACGGGTGCCGCGATGACTGCATTCATTGGTGACGACAAAAGCCTCTTCGCAGAACGAATGCTGGAGGACGGCTTTTTCCCGGAGAACCTGCCTCCAGTTTTCTCAATCACGAATCTTCACGAAGCCGCAATCAAGCCATTGAAATCTGGAGAGTATTTGACAGAAAAGCCAACAGAAGGCGCTCGTTACAACGCGTCCAAACGAGGTGGGCAACGTCGCGTGTTTACGATGCCAAATCCCGTTTTTATGATAGACGCAGCAATTTTTTTCACAAAATTCTGTGGGGAAATTGACGAGCATATGTCGGGCTCCCCCGAATCAAGCTCATATCCACGTTTCGAACCTGTCGAAGGGCGACCCATAAAAATATCATCTTTTCCTGAGTTTCATAAACGGCGAAGACATGATCTTTCTCTATCGCGGTATATTGTGAGAACTGATATCTCAAGGTTTTATCACTCAATATACACTCATGCAATTCCTTGGGCGCTTCATGGAAAAGCCGCTGCAAAGAAAGATAGAAAGCCGACTTCGCCTTCTATTTATGGAAACCAGTTGGATTGGCTCTTGCGGCAAGCGCAGGATGGGCAGACCGTCGGCATTCCGGTCGGTCCGGATTTCTCCCGAATAATATCTGAGATTATTGGGTCAGCAATAGATAAAGAATTTCGTGCTATTCATGGGCCGATGTCCCGATGTTACGTTTAGTCGATGATATTTACATAGGAAGCGACAACCTCGATGATGCGAATGCGCATCTCAGCGCTATTCGAGACGCTATACGCGCTTTTGAATTAGATATTAATGAGTCAAAGACTGTCATTCTTAACTCAAGCGATGACCTTGAGCCATACTGGCCTGTAGAAATTAGGCGTGAAATCGAGCGATACGAAGATGGCGCTCAAAAAAATGGTCAAAAACGATCTGATTTTATTCACTTTTTGAATGAAGTGCTCAGGCAAGCATCCGCAAGGAAGGATGAGGGTGTTGTAAAATTCGCATTAAGAAAAATAGATGAGATGCAAATATGGAACGGCTATTGGGACCTTCTGGAGCCATTCTTGGTTAGGGTATCTATTAATTTTCCTCATTGCTGGGATTATGTGTCGCGCGTTGTTGCGTGGCGAAATACTATTGAGTCTGTTGATGTTGATTTGTGGAGCCGTGTAATTCACCGTGCAATAAAACAAAACGGTGGCTCTGGGCACGATTCCGAAATTAGCTGGGCTCTGTGGCTTCTGAAGGAAATAAAAAAGCCATTAGCAAGCGATGCGTTCGATCTAGTATTGACGAGATGTGGTCCATTCCCGTCTTTGATTGCACTTGATGTCCATGAGTCAACCAAGCCATCTTATAAAGTTCCGAAGGAAACTCTGTTGGCGAAGCTAGGTGACCAGCCAATGCTTGGCGCAAACTGGCTGCTTGCCTATGAGGGAGACCGTCAATTTGGTCTCAAAATCAAGTCGAAAAACCTGCAAGGTAGCGCTTTCCACAAGCAACTTTATGAAGATTATACGTCATTTTATGACAAGGAAGCGAAGCTGTTTGTTTTTGATGGGGTTGACAGCCCTGAAAATGCAAAGTGTGCTATTGAGAGCGAAATAAGTAGTTACGACGATCATAATGAAGACGAGGATGAAAATGAAGATTTTTGATTGGAGTCCCATTATATAATGACTATATCCAGACATGAACAATAATACGCGTCTGAAGTGATGGGGGCCTCCATGCGCACCATGCGTAATTCTCCGTCGCCGCGCCAGATGTCTCTGTGGTCACGACGAAGCACTCGATGCTGTCAATTAGGCGCACATCCGCGACATCAAGCTGGCAAATCTCGTTCAACCGCATCCCGGAGAATAGTCCGATAAGCGGCACCCAAAATCGCCCACGTCGCGGATGGTTCTTTCCCGAAGTGGCGTATCCAGCGTCATCATCGACGCAGCCTCGGTAAAGCGGCGCGTTGAAAATCCGAGTTAATTGCTCCGTCGAAAAGGGCTGGCGCTTGTCCTTCTTTCTGACCGGATCGATAACCCGAAGCCCTCGGGCAGGATTCTTAACGATATAGCCTTCGTTTTCCGCCCAGTGGAGCAGCGCCGACAGCTTGTTGAGGTAGCCATTCACGGTCGTTGGACTCATCGGGCGAGAGACTGTCAGGAATTCCGTGTGAAGGCCGGTTCCGTTTTCATGCCAAGCTGAACCGATCCGGGAACAGGATGGCGAATTGAGCTTTCGCCATCACCCATTCGCGCGGCGGCATTTTCCATTCT
>NZ_FYDG01000018.1 GCF_900187365.1 Rhodoblastus acidophilus | reverse complement strand
CCGCTCTCTGCCGATAGGCGGGCATATTTCTATGCCGCCTCCTGATTTTCCGGGGCATTGCCGATTTCGGCGCCGCGCCGGCGCGCGCCGACGCGTTCGGCGCTTTCCGCGTGGGCGAGGCGATCGATCAGGGCGAGATCGACGTCGGAACAAGCGCCGGTGACTTCGAGGTCGACGAATTTGTGGTTCTCGCGCTCGATCTGCAGCGGCGTCGCACGCAGGAACAGAACGCCCGAGCCAAGATTGCCGCAGTAGAGCGTGACCGGTCCCGCCGCGTTCGGCGAGGGCGGCGGCTTGCCGATCTGTTTGAATGCCTCCGCAAAGGTTGCAGGATTCGGCGGCGTCCTCGCCCGGACGGCCGGATGGAAAATCCATGACGGGCGGTAGGGATCTTCTTTGCCGATTTGAATTTGGCGCAGGAGGGTGAGGATGTTGGCGTTCCGCAGGCGCGCGATCACGGCGCGCTCGACGTCGCGATAGGTATAGGTCGGATCGCCGAAGCAGGGCCGGCTCACGCATTGTTCCAGAGCCGTGATTTTGCCTTTCGCGCTCAGAAAAAACGTCTCGTAGAAGACGTCGCGGTCATAGTGAGCTATATTCCCGAAGGTGTTTGACAGCCTGCGGTAAAAGGCATTGTGGAATTTCGTGCGGGGAAAATCCTGCGCGACGAATTTCATCAGGGCGTTGGCGAAGTCCGCCTTGTCCTTGGCGGAATTCCATTTGGTCGGAGTAAAATCGCCGGCGCTGAAGGCCGGTTTGGTCAGGGCGCGCGTCAGGGCTGCGGAAAGCATCGCGGTATAGGCGCGCAGCAACGGGATCGTGCGGTCTTCCTGGTTCTCGTCCTTGATGTTCAGCTTCTTGTAGAAAAAGACGATGGTCCCCTTCTCGCCCTTGCGCACCTGCCAGCCGCGTTGGTCGGCCTGCTTGTACGAGCACCAGCGCGGATCGCCGGAGGTGAAGCTGAACGGAGCCATGGCGAGCGCAAGCGCGTTGATGCCGCGATAGAAACGCCCCGTGGTCGGGTTCATCGTGCTGTTGGCCGCCGCGCATTTCGAGGCGTCCCACGGTTTGCGCCAGGGCATGACGCCCTCTTCGAGTTTGGCGATGATGGTTTGGGTGAGTTCTTCGCAGTGGTCGCGGCGCGTGCTGGCGTTGCTGAACTTTTTCATCGGCTGTCCTTTCCATATTCTGGTCCGAAAACAGCCTCTGCGCTTCGCATCCCGGAGACCGCCGCAAGGGCGCGAAGCGCCGGGCTTGACCCTTGCGGCGGGCGACCGCGATGCGGTAGCGGGAATTCCTTTGCTCTCTTTTTTGTTATTTTCCTTCTTGGCCGCGCGGCAACGGCAAGCAGCAAGCGATTTGATGGGGGCGCGCCAAGCCGTCGGGCCGCCACCCGCCATGTTCACGGCGAGCGCTTGGCAAAGAGCGGCGATGACTTGACCGTCAAATCAGACTGGCGACGTTCATGCGGATCATATATCTTATGCAAGCCATGCAATGGAGGGCACATGGACGTGCTTAAGGTCTCTGCAGCTGAATTTCAGCGCAACATTGGTCGGTATCAAGACCTCGCTTTGCGCCAACCGGTCGCTGTCACCCGAAACGGCCGCGAAAGCTGTGTCCTGCTTTCAACCGAGGAATACCGGCGCCTACAGAGGCGGGCGCGTGAGGTTTTGAGCATCGACGATTTCACGGAGGCGGAAGTGGAAGCTGTGCGCGGCGCTGTCGCGCCGGATGACGCGGCGAATTTCGACAGCGAACTGCAGCGCTGACACGTGACTTGTACGAAGCCGACGCCCGGCCTGGTCATTCGTTACTCATATCTTTGGCTCAGCGAATTTTTGCGCGGGCAAGAAGAAGGGGTGAAGGATAGGCCCTGCGCTGTGCTGCTTGCATTGGCGGATGAAAGCGGTGAGCAGCGCGTAACAGTGCTACCGATCACGCACACGCCGCCCTCCGAATCGGACCATGCAGTCGAGATCCCGCCCGCGACCAAACTGCGTCTCGGTCTCGATCATGAACGTTCGTGGATTGTCTTAACGGAAAGCAATCGCTTCATTTGGCCTGGGCCAGACTTGAGGCCGGCGCCAAGGGGAGACGCATCCAGCGTCGCGTTTGGCCTGCTCCCGCGCGCGCTATTCATGGAAGTTCGCGATAAATGGTTGGCGCTTCGCGCAACGCGGGCGTCCCGCGTCGTGGCGAGAACCGAGTGACTGTCGCCTTGGACCCTTGCCGGCTTATTTGCGACATTGCGGGCTCAATCCACGAACGGCTGATAGATAGACCGAAGCAGACCGTCGCGTTGCCCAAGTCAGAACCGGCGCCGTGTTGGCGCTTCGATTCCCGCGACGTCGCTTTCACGCTGCAAACGATTTCGAAATCCTTGCCTAGAGAGAATGGTGGCGTGAACACCTTATCGACTTTTCCCCATATCGTATCTGATGACCAATCGTATCTCCTCAGCTTCAGTGAACCTGCGCTTCGGCGTTTCCAATCCGGAGAGGTGGACAATCCGCTTTGGCTCGAAGCCTTCCGTGAAAATTGGACCGGCTGGCGGTTGAGCCAAACCTGCGAAAGTCGGGGCATGTTCGACGGCAACAGCCCGTTCTGGAGCTTCGACCGTTTCAGCCGCACCTCGACGCGCCTGCCGGACGGCCGTCTGGTCCACGTCGCAGGCGAACACGAGGATTAGTACGACCCCGACTTTTACATCTATAACGATGTCATCGTCGAACATCCCGATGGATAGGTCGACTTCTACCTCTACCCGCGCGAGCTTTTCCCGCCGACCGATTTCCACACCGCCACCTTGATCGGCGAGGCGATCTATCTCGTCGGATCCTATGGCTATCATTTCGAGCGCGGCGCCGCGATTCAGGCGCTTCGCCTCGACACGCGCGATTTTCACGTCGAAACCGTCGAGACCTCGGGCGAGGTTCCGGACTGGATTTCCCGTCATCGCGCCGAGCGGATCGGCGAAACCGGACTCCTGATTTTCGGCGGCGCCATTTTCTCGCGGGACAACGCGCGCGTCTCGAATGGCGACCCGACCTGTTCGAACTCGACGTGACGACGCGCCCCTGGCGGCGCCGCGATCATGGCGACATCGCCCTGTTCGCGTTCCAGCCCGATGAAAATGGCCCACGCCGGTTTGCCGCGTTCGATCTGGAGATGCTGCATTGGCGCGACGAGGCGCTTTCGTGTTGAAACGGCTGGCCGCGCTCCATAGCGGCGCGGACTTGCATCAGGGATTGGCATAGCGGGCTTGTTCGGCGGCATATTCATCTTCCTGTGCGGGTTACCGTACAGCGCGACGGCGCTTCCCGCGCTTTCAACGGTCCATTTCGACCGCCGCAAGATTGAACGGATCTCGGCGGAAGCGATCCTGGCAGACCTCGACGGCAGACCGCTTGACGACCGAATCCTCGACATCGGCTTTCACATCATCGAGCGTGAATGCGCATAGGTCGAACACGCGCCTCCAGGCGGCGATGATCAGGCGATTGTTTTGACCACGCCGCCGCGCACCCAAGCGCCATTGGTGGCGGAGGCTTGCGCCGAACAGAGATAAACCTCCATGTTCGCCACTTCCTCGACCCCGGCGAGACGGCGCAGCAATGAACTGGGCCGGTGCTCCGCGATGAAACGCGTTTTCATTTCCTGCTGGAAAATCCCTTGGGCCTGGGCCATTTCGCCGAAGAAATCGCGGACGCCTTCCGAACGGGTCGGATCTGGCAGGACGGAATTCACCGTGACGCCGGTTCCGGCCGTGAACTCCGCAAGGCCGCGCGAGATGGCGAGTTGCGCCGTCTCGGTCCTGCCGTAATGGATCATTTCCGGCGGAATGTTCAGAGCCGATTCACTGGAGAGGAAAATGATCCGGCCCCAGTTTTTCTAGATCATTGCTAGCAGGTAGTGGCGCGAAAGGCGGATGCCGCTCAGGACGTTGGTCTCGAAAAACCGCAGCCAGTCGGCGTCCGTGATTTCGCCGAACGGTTTTGGTTTGAAGGCGCCGAGGTTGTTGACGACAATGTCGGCCGATCCCGCGGCCGAGATACAGGCGTCGACGCCCTTCGTCGTCGCCAGATCGGCGGCGGGGCCGCTGATCTCGGCGCCCGGAGCCAGCGCGCGCATGCGCGCCACGGCTTCGTTCAAGCGGGCTTCCTTGCGGCCATTGAGAATAACGCGGGCGTCCGATCGCACCAGGCCAAGGCCAATCGCGAAGCCGATGCCCGAGGTCGATCCCATCACAATCGCTGTTTTACCCTTGAACTCGATTTGCATGGCGTCGTCCTCGGATTTGGGTTGATCATGAACTCACGGATCCGTGTTCAATATTCCTGCTTCTCGCCCGGCGCGGAGATCGACGTCGGCAGGCCCGGCGTCCCCGCATAGGTGACGATAACCGAACAGGGCTCATCGTCGGTGACGCCGCGATGCTCGGTTCCAACCTGTTCGGCCAGCGCCTCGCCCGCCTTGACGACGCGCTTTTCGCCTGTGGCGCGGTCTTCAACGGTCAGGTGGCCGGAAAGGATATAGGCGGCGTTCGGCATGGGATGCTTGTGCCAGGGCAGGGTGGTGTGGGCGGGAATGGTCAGATGCAGCACGGTCAGTTCGGCCTGGCCCTCGGGATAGCGTCCATAGGGCCGTCCGTTCCAGGCCTCGCTGCTCTTGACCAGCACGTCAGCCTTCACAGCGGGTTGGGGGGCTTCCGCCGATGCGGCGATCGAGATCGCCGCGAGTATGAGCGCGGCGGTTGCGAGGTGATATGTTTTCATATGTCGTCTCCACAAGAGCGTTCAATTTCCGCCAAGAAACACCTCCAGG
The DNA here is from genome assembly GCF_900187365.1 of Rhodoblastus acidophilus. Lineage (GTDB taxonomy): Bacteria > Pseudomonadota > Alphaproteobacteria > Rhizobiales > Beijerinckiaceae > Rhodoblastus > Rhodoblastus acidophilus. The sequence continues at coordinate 36,280 of NZ_FYDG01000018.1, read as the reverse complement.
TCACGTGCAAATTTCACCGGGTTCTTGAACATCAGAAAATGATCGCCTTGCTCGGACTTGCCGTAAACATGAAGCTCGGCCTTGGGGATGACGGAGTGCGCCCAACGCTGGCTCGGCGCATTCGCGCTGAATTCGCCGGTGAAAATCGCCGTTGGCCTGTCGATCTTGGCGCGGACGACATCGCGCCAATCGTTGTTGGCGTGATCCCACAAAACCAGCGCCATGGCCTTCGGGTCATTGCGGATCACCTGTTGCGCGAAGGCTTCCGAGTTCGCGAACCACGGCGAATCCCGCAGCATGAAACGCGCGAGCAGGCTGGTGTCGTCGGCGCGCGGCGCTGCAGGCGGCGGCTGGTTGAGCGCGGCCAGAACCTGATCGGGCGCCGACGCCATGGCGCCGGCCTCGCTGCGTTCCTGCGCCGACCAGTCCGGGTGGCCGACGATGGCGATGGGCTCATCGACGAAACAAAGCTTGCGTATGCTCTTGGTTCCGAACAGATCGATGTAGCTCCAGATCACGGCAGCGCCCATCGACCAGCCGCAAAGGTCGGCGCGTTCGACGCCCAGATGATCGACCAGTTGCTTCAGGTCCATCGCGAGCCGCGCGATCCGCGTCCCATAGGCGACCTTCTGCGAGAGCCCCTGGTTGCGCGGGTCGAGCACGATCACGCGATGGTTTTTCGCCAGCAGGAACATCACGTTGACGTATTCCGCGCCGTTTCCGGACCAGCCCGGAACGAAGATCAGGGGCTCGCCGTGACCCGCCTCCCAATAGGCGAGCTTCACCCCGTCGTTGGTGGTGAAATGATGGATCTGAAGTTCGCTGAACTCACTGAGGCGAGACGGAAAGCCCTGGATTTTGTTGGGAAAGACGAAGTCCGCGCCCAGCACGCTGATTGCCGGTTCGGCCCGCGCCGGCGCGAGCGTGGCGGCGGTCGTCGCCAGACTCAGGGCGCTGGCGGCCAGCGTCTTTATAAGCGCGCCGCCTCGCAACCGGGATTTCATATCTCGAAACCTTCGAACTGCGTGAGATAGATCGCGCCGAACCCGTCAAGCCTTGCGCGGATCTCCGGCGTCGGCTCGCCGTAGACATAGAGCTTCTCGATCTTGGCCAGAGACAAAAAGGTTTCGGCATAGGGCGCGAACGTTTGGTCGATATGCGGCAGTACGCCGCTCATGCGATAGCCTTCGACGATGTGAACGACGCAACGGGCCTCATCCACCATGTATTGGTAGGTCAGCGTGTCCGCTTCCTTTCGGGCCTCCGCCACGATTGCCTTGACCAGATCATGAAATCGATCAAAATCGGCGGGGTCTACGCTAAGGTGATATTGCGTGATGATGTCCGCATGCATGGGGCGCGCCTCTCGATCTGGCTTCAATTGTATTTGTCGAATGTAATATTGCCCGAGGATTGATAAAGCCGGTATTATGCCACTCTTGATAGAGTGAGAGGCTACAATAATGGGGCAAGATCCGCTGGCGGGCGTCACGGTGTTTGTCGCCGCCGCCCGCGCCGGCAGTTTCACCCTTGCGGCGGATCGGCTCGGCCTCACCAAATCCGCCGTTGGCAAAACCATCGCCAAGATGGAGGAGCAGCTCGGATTCAAGCTGTTTCACCGCACCACCCGCATCTCGCGTCTGACCGCCGACGGCGAGGCCTATCTCGCCACCTGCGCCGCCGCGCTCGACGAGATCGTGGCGACGCGGGACGCGCTGGCGTCCGGCGCCCGCAAACTGAGCGGGCGTCTGCGCATCGACATGCCCGTGGTGTTTGGACGAAAGGTCCTGCTGCCGATCCTTTTCGACATCGTGCGGACCCATCCCGGCCTGAGCCTTGGGCTGAATTTCACCGACGCCAAGAGCGATCTGCTGCAAGACGATGTCGATCTGGCCATTCGCTTCGGCGCCTTGAAGGACAGCAGCACGCTGATCGCCCGGCGTCTGGCGACCCAGGAGCGGGTGATCTGCGCCTCGCCGGACTATCTCAGCGCTTATGGCGCGCCGGCCTCGCTTGCGGCCGTGCATGAGCATCGCTGCATTCTGGGCTCGACCAAGGGCCCGCCGTTGGCCTGGTTCGTACGGGAGAATGGCGCCGAAAAGCGATTTTTGCCTCCGGTCACCCACCAGTTCGGCGACGGTCAAGCCATGATCGATGCGGCGCTTGCCGGCCTTGGACTGTGCCAATTGCCGATTTTCATGGTGCGCGAGGCGTTGGCGCGCGGCGCGCTGCTGCGGGTGCTTCCGGAGGTTTCGGATGTGACGGTGGAAATCCACGCCGTCTGGCCGCGCGGCAAACAGCTCAACCCGCGTGTGCGTCACGTGGTCGATCGGCTGGTCGCCCATGCCGCGCTCGGGCGACTGGGTTAAAGGGGCGTCAACCGCGCCAGCCCGTTGTCCAATAACGCACGGCATATTTGAGGTCGGCCAGCAATCCGGATTGCGCACCGATCGTGATCGTGCAGGTCATGCCCGCCGCCAACTTCACGTCGCCGGGGATGGCGTCGAGCGCGACGCGCACGGGAATGCGCGGCGCCAGGCGCCCCCAGGTGAAGACCGGATTGACGGAGGCGAGGCTTGCGCCGGAGCTGTCGCCGTTCTGGTCGGCGATGCCCTGGCTCATGCTGTCCACCCGGCCATGCAGCGTGCGGCCCGGATAGCCCATCAGCACGAAATCGACGGCGTCGCCGTCGCGGATTCCGGCGATCTGGGTTTCTTCGAAATAGCCGGCCAGCCAGAAGGAACCGCTGTCCACGACGGTCATGGTCGGCCGCCCCGTTAAACTGCCGCTGTCGCTTCGCGGATTGCCGCAGGCGCTTTACGCTCTCCTTCGCGAGTAGCGACGCCGTCCGAGGGGGCGAAATCAGGCGACGGGCGCCAAGCCGTGGCCGGCCGAGGCGTCGGCTTCGCTCCTGACCACGCCCAGCAGCGCCAGGATACGGTCCCGCAAGCGGATGAATTCGGGCGCCGAGCGGTCGTGCGATTCGGCGCCGGAAACGGCGATCACGGCGGCGATCCGGCCAGGATCAGGCCGCATCACCACGACGCGATCGCCGAGATAGATCGCCTCATCGACATCATGGGTCACCAGGATCGCTGTGGTCCCGCCCTGGCGGACGATGCGCAGAAGTTCGTTTTGCAGGCGCAAACGGGTCAGAGCGTCGAGCGCGCCAAGCGGTTCGTCCAGCAGCAGGAAGCGCGGCCGGTTGGCCAGCGCCCGCGCGATCGCGACCCGCTGCGCCATGCCGCCAGACAGTTGCGCGGGCCAGGCTTCGGCGAAACGTTCGAGACCGACGAGCTTGACCAACTCGTCGACGCGTCCGGCCTTTTCACCCTTACCGAGCGCACTATGCCGCAAGGCGACCGCGATGTTGGAGCGGACGTTCAGCCATGGCAGCAGCCGATGGTCCTGGAACACGATGGCGCGGTCGAGGCCGGGACCCGCCACCTGCGCGCCATCGATCCGGATGTCGCCGTCATAGTCCGTGTCCAGCCCGAGGATCAGCCGCAGCAGGGTGGACTTACCGCAACCGGAAGCGCCGACAATGCTGACGAACTCGCCGTCGCGGACCCGGAGGTCAATGCCGCCGAGCACCGGCGAAGGACGCCCCGCGACCAGAAACCGCTTGCTGACACGTGAGATTTCCAGCGCGTTCGTGGCGGAAGGCGCAAGAGAGTCGATCACAGAGTCCTCCAGCGCAAGCAGCGGCGCTCGGCCGCGCGGGCCAGCAGGTTGAAGACGACCCCGACGCTGCCGAGCAGCAGGATGCACAGCAGCAGCTTGTCCATCAGGAACATCTGCTGCCCCTCGTTCATCTGGCCGCCCAGCCCCGGCGCGAGGTTAAACAGCAGTTCGGCCCCGACGGTCGCCGCCCAGGAGCAGATCAGCGCGGAATGCAGCCCGGTGAAAATCTGCGGCAGCGCGCAGGGCAGGGCGATCAGCGCGACAAAGCCCAACCGCCCCAGCAGCAGGACATCGGAAAGCTCGCGATAGCTTTTGGGAATTTCGGCGACGCCCCGCCAGCTGTTGACCAGCGTTGGTTGGAACGCGGCCATGGCGATGAAGGCGATCTTGCCGGCCTCGCCGCCGCCAAACCACATGGAGACCAGCGGGATCCAGGCGAACAGCGAAATCTGGCGATAGGTCATCAGCGTCGGCCCCACGACCCGCGCCAGCAAGGGGGAAAAGCCGAGGGCGAGTCCCGTGGCGACGCCGGCGAGGCCGCCGAGGAAAAAACCGGCGAGATCGCGACCGAGGCTCGCGAGCAGATGGCCGAGATAATCGTCATGGACGAAACCCTCCCACGCCCGCGCCGCCACCGCCTCCAGCGACGGCAGAAAGCGCGGGTCGACGCCGGGAAGATGCGCGCAAGCCTCCCAAATCAGCAGCGCCGCCAGGGGGGCGAGCCAGGGGCGCCAGCTCTTTGCATTAGGCCGCAGCGCGAGAAGATAAGTTGAACGGGAGCGGGTGGCGCGGAGAGCGGCGGTCAAGTTCATTGCGCGCCCTCCAACCGCCAGCGGCGCAGCCGGGTTTCAGCCATGCTCAGCAGGACGTGGAACGCGACGCCGATCAGCGCGATGATCGCCATGGCCGCCAGCACGACATCCAACTGGAACAATTGCCGGCCATAAGCCATCAGGTAGCCGAGCCCCTCGAACGAGGCGAGCAGTTCGGCCGCCACCAGCGCCTGCCAGGCATGGGCGAGGCCCTCGCGCAGGCCCGTGAAGATCGAGGGCAGCGCCGAGGGCAGGATGATGGTGCAAAAAGTCGCGCGGCGGTCGAGCATCAGCGCGCGGCCAAGCTCGCGAAAACCTTCGGGAACATCGCGGACGCCCTGCAAGGCGTAGAGCGCCGCGGGCATGAACGCCGCCCAGGCGATCAGGATGATCTTCAGCGCCTCGCCGATCCCGAACAGCACCATCAGCACGGGCATCCACGCGATGTGAGGGACCTGGTTGAAGGCGAGGAAGAACGGTTCGATATAGCTGCGCAACGTCCGCGACGCCCCGAGCAGGCCCCCGACCAGCACGCCGGCGCCAGCGCCGATGCCGAAGCCCGCTAGGACGCGCTGCAGACTGATCAATGTCGCGTCCCGGAGGGAGCCATCGGCGCAGCCCTCGCGCAGGGTCTGCCAGACGGCGGCGGGCGCGGGCAGGATTTGATCCGGAATCCAGCTATAACGCGCGCAGAAGATCCAGAGCGCCGCCAACAGCAGCGGGACGGCGAGAGCAAGACCCGCCGAGGCGGCGAAAGTCCGCAACTGGCGCAGACCGGCTGCAATGGCGGTCCCGCCCGCGACCGGCGCGGGCGGGGCGAGGGTCCATCCAAAGCTCATGCGCAAGGCCTCCCGGCGCAGTCCGTTAAAATATATAAAACTGATGTATTTTATAGACTGTTAAGAGAGCGCGTCAAGCGCTTTGTCGCCGCAGGCCGACGCCTGCGCCCGGCGCGGGCTAATTGCTGGCGTCGCGGGATTTTTCCACCTCGCCGTCGGCGATCTTTTCGCCCTTGGCGTCATGGACCGGCCAAAAATGCTCCAGGCCAAGATCTTTCAGCGCCTTGTCGAGATATTTCGTCTCAATCCACGCATCGAAGTCGATGTCCTTTTTCAGCAGGCCGTATGCCTTGCCGCGCCCGGCCTGCGACTTCAGGCGGGCGATGGCGTAGGCGTCGAGCAGGGGCGTGCTTCGATCCGCCAGACGTTCGCCCTCGTGATCGACGACGAAGCTGGAGACGGGAATGCCGGATTTGGCCCAGATTTCGAACACCTTGTCGCGATTGGCTTCGTCCGACGTGTAGCGCGCCGCCTTGACCAGTGCGGTTACGACCTTTTGGGTGGCCTCGGGATGGGCCTCTTCGAACGCGTCGGTCACCAGAACCGCGGCGCTGCGGCCCAGTTCGTTCGCTTCGCTCTTGGTCGAATAGACGACTTTGACCAAGCCGCGGCGGACGAGATCAAGATATTCGGCGGCGCCGAACACCGCCTCGACATTGCCGGACAGCAGGGCGGATATGGCGGCGGCTTGGTCCAGGCTGACAAAGCGGACATCCTTCTCGCTCAGACCATGCGCCTCAAGGGCGCGATCCATGGCGATCTGGAGGTTGGTGCCGCGGAATTGCGAGACTTTTCGCCCCTTCAAATCCGCAATGGACTTGATGTCGGAATTGGCGAGCGTCACCAGATAGAGCGGTTCGCGCACGCCGACGCCGAGCACCAGCTTGGTCGGCAGCCCCCGCGATTTGCCGACCAGCGCGGGAAGATCGCCCAGCGCGACGAAGTCGAGTCGCCCCGCCGCGAGCGATTCATTGACCGCCGGGCCGGCGCCGCGGAACAGGGTGTAGCTGATTTTGACGTCCGGCTCGTCCTTGAATTCGGCCTCGACGAATTTCTCCGAATGCGCCACCGCGACCAGGCTGTTGGGGACGAAGGGCCGGCCTTCGAGCCCTGTTCCGGGGATGCCGATCCGAATTTGCGTCTCGGCGCCCGCCCCGGCGGCGGCGAGCGCGCCCGGAAAAAGGGCGAGAAGGATGAGGGCGGCCAGGGAAGGACGGCGTGCGACCATGTGAAGTCTCCGATTGCGGCCTAATTATCTTGTTATCCGATCATAAATATAGATTATAACATTGCAAGACCGCTCCGCCGCGCCAGAAAGATCCCCATGCAGTCCTCCGACGCCCGCCGCCTGCTCCTGGGCTATCTCCTTCTCAACGCCTCGATCGGAATCGCCGTCGGCATGACGCAGTTGGCGCTGCCGCTGTTCGCGTTTCATCTCGGCGCCTCGCCCGCCGAGATCGGCGTGATGCGCGCCGTGGCCGGGGCCGGCCTGCTGCTCACCGCCATTCCCGCCGGCTTGCTAAACGACCGGTTCGGCTCGCAGGCCATGTTTCACATCGGCAATGTCGCGGGCATTCTCTGTTGCCTCATGCTGCCGTCGATCCAGGCGCTGTCGTTGCTGCTGTTTGCCTTGGGCGCGGAGGGCGTCGCGCGTTCGGTCAAGTTCAACGCGCTGAGCAGTTCGTTCTATCGCGCCTTGCCGTTGATCGGCGTCGACAAGGTCGGCTGGTCGCGCGCGTCCTTTTCAATCGGGCTCGGCTTCGTCGGGCCGCTGCTCGGAGGGGCGCTGGTCGGGCGCGGCGACTTCGCCGTCGTGTTCTTCCTGGCGGCGGCGATCCAGCTCGTTCCGAGCCTGATCTTCGCGCGGCTGGCGCCGATGCGGCGCAAAGGCGCATCGGCGCCGGAACGCCTTGGCGTGCGCGGCGCCGCGCGGGCCTATGCCGGCCTGCTCGCGCATCGCGACGTGCCGGCGGCCCTGGGCGCCGAGGCGATCAGCGCCGGCTGTTTCAACATCTTCAACGCCTTCATCGGCGTCGCCGTGACAACGGAGTTGGCCATGCCGGCCTGGAAAGCCGGCCTGTTCGTCGGGGCCGAAGGCGTCGCTTATATTTTCGCGCTGTTCCTGCTCGGACGGCTCGCGCAGCGCCATGGCTACCGGGCCGTCGCGTTGTCCGGACTCGCCTTGCTGTCGCTGGCGCTGACCGGCGTGTCGCTGTCGTCGGGCGAAGAGGTCCTGATCGGTTTTTCCGCTTTGCTCGGCGTCGGGCTCGGCCTGCTCAATCTGGCGGCCGCGACCCGCGCGGCCACGCTGCCCGGCGAAAAGGGCAAGGTGGCGGCGCTGTTTTCCACGGCGGTGAGCGTCGGCATCGTGGTCGCGCCGATTTACGCCGGAATCGTCGCCACTTTCTGCGGGTGTCGCGCCGTCTTCATCGCCTTCGTTCCGACCTGCCTGCTACTGGCGGCCTATACCGCCAGCCGACGGGCGGACGTCCCGCTGGAGGAAGACGAGGCTCCGGAAACGGCTTAGCGGGCGGCGCTCACAGCATCCAGCGCCCGCCGTTCACGTCGAGCGTCGCACCGATGAGATAGCTGGCGTCGGGTGAGGCCAGGAACAGCGCCGCGGCGACGATTTCCGCGTTCTCGCCCAAGCGTCCGGCCGGTATGTCGGACAGGATGCGCGCTCTCAGGTCGTCGGGCAAATCGTCCCAGACCGCATCGAGACGCGAGCTCGACCGGATGATTCCGGGCGCGACCACATTGACATTGATCCCGAATGGGGCCGCCTCGCGGGCGACCTGCCGGCTGAACGCCTGGACGCCGGCCTTGGCGGCCGAATAGGCGGGGCCGGCGAGAATGGTCATGGCCCGTCCGGCTTGCGACGAAATGTTGACGATCTTGCCGCCGCCCTGCCGTTTCAGCACGGGCAGAACCGCCTGCGTGACCAGGAACACGCTTTTCAGATTGGTGGCGAAAACAGCGTCCCATTCCTGTTCGGATATGTCCTCGACCCGCTTTGCGCCGCCGTCGCCGCCAGCGTTGTTGACGAGAATGTCGATGCGGCCGAAGGCGGAGAGCGCGCTTTCCACCAGGCGCTGGACCTCGGACCGGCTGGCGACGTCGGCGCGGACGCCGATGGCCGCGCCCTCCGCCGCCTTGATGCGCCCGACCACGCGCTCGATGCGGTCGGGGTCGCGGCCGTTCACGACGACCGCCGCGCCCCTCGCGGCGAAGGCGAGGGCGATCGCCTCGCCAATGCCCGATGACGCGCCGGTGACGAGGGCGACCTTTCCTTCGAAACTCATGAATGCTCTCCGAACAAAAGTCTGGCGGCGCCGGCAGGCGCGCGATCAAACCGCTTGCGCTCGCGACCGTGTGGCTTTAAATAACATATTATCGATCGGATTTATAGTGATATAGAGGCGGCATTAGGCGTCGCCACCCTTTTTCCAGAACAGGAGAGACATGATGGCGACATCGGAAATCGGATTGAAAGACCGCCTGTATCAGGAACTTGCCCTGAAAGCCGAATTGCAGACCGATGGCCTCGCCATCGATTCGCAGACGTTGCAATCCATCGCGCCGGGCGTGAAGACGCAGGAAGCGGTGCACTGCCTGTTCGCGATGGATTTCGAGGTCTACAAGGGCCAGCTTCCGGCGTATTGCCGGCTGCCGCTCGGCCTTGTCGTGCCGTTCCGATGGAATCCCAAGGCGCAGAACCGCCTGACGCTCGATGGCGGGCGCGTCATTGTCGCGCGCGGCGATCATGAGCTTTCCGAAGCGACCTTCCCCGAGCGCCCCGGCTATTACGGCAAGAAGACCAGCGACGGCGCCGCCATGGAGACCATCGGCCTGCTCGGCGCCGAGCGGCAGCTGTTCGTCGCCTATTCCAACGAATGCTCCTACAAGGAGAAGGGCGAAGACTGCCTGTTCTGCAACATCAATTTCACCGCCGACACTTATGGCGAGCGTGAGGGCGTTTTCTGGAAGAGCGCCCGGCAGATCGGCGAGGTTTACGCCGAGGCGCGCCGCCTCAACCTCGTCGACAAGGTCACCATCTCCGGCGGCGTCATCCCCGAGCGGCGCGAGCTGGAATATTACAACGATGTGGCCGAGGCGATCCAGCGTTATGGCGGCGTCGAGGATTTCAACGGAACCGCCGTGGTCGCCGCGCCGATCGACCTGCGCAACATCGACCGCTTCAAGGAGGCCGGCTTCCGCACCACGGCGATGAACATCGAAATCTGGGAAAAGGGCATTTACGACGTGATCTGCCCCGGCAAGTCGCGCGAAAGCGGCGGCTGGGACCATTGGCGCGCGGCGTTGGAATATGCGGTCAAGGTGTTCGGCCACGGCCATGTGCGCTCGAACATTGTCGCCGGCATCGAGCCGAAGCGCTCGACGCTCAAGGGCGTCGAATATTTGTCCAACAAGGGCGTGGTCGCCACCGCGAGCGTTTGGTGCCCTAATCCGGGTTCCGAGCTTTACGGCCATCGCGCGCCGGAGCCGGCCTGGTACATCGACCTCGCCCACCAGATCGCGTCGATCTGGGGCAAGGCGGGCTTCACCTGGGCCAATCTTTACGATTCCAATGCGGGCGTTGAAACGTTGCAGCACGACATCTGGCGCATCGAGCGCGAGACGCTGCCGATCTTCAAGCAAAGCAAGTTCGCCGCCGCCGCCGAGTAATTCGACCGGCCTCTTTCAGCAGCGCGAGGAGAAATTTCTTGAGCTCGACACCCAAGCATATCGCCATTTACGGCAAGGGCGGCATCGGCAAGTCCACCACGACCTCGAACATCAGCGCCGCCCTCGCGGAATCGGGGCGCCGCGTCATCCAGATCGGTTGCGATCCCAAGAGCGATTCCACCGTGATCTTGCGCGGCGGCGCCGAACTGCCCACCGTGCTCGACAGCCTGCGCGACCGCGCGCGGCCCAGCCTGGAGCAGATCTCGACCATCGGCTTCGGCGGCGTGCTGTGCATCGAGGCCGGCGGCCCGGTGCCCGGCGTGGGATGCGCCGGGCGCGGCATCGCCGCCGCGGTCGACCTCCTGGACGAACTGCAGGTGTTCGAGAAATTCAAGCCGGACTACGTGCTTTACGACGTGCTCGGCGACGTGGTCTGCGGCGGCTTCGCCGTGCCGATCCGCGACGGCATCGCGGAAAGCGCTTTCGTGGTGGCCTCGTCGGATTTCATGGCGGTGTTCGCCGCCAATAACCTGTTCAAGGCCATCGACAAATACGCCGCCACGGGCGGCGCGCGGCTCGGCGGCGTCATCGCCAACAGCATCCAGACGCCCTACGCCCGCGAGTTGCTCGACGATTTCGCCGCGCGCACGGGAACGGAAATCGTCGGCTATGTGCCGCGCTCGCAGGCGGTCGCGCAGTCCGAACTCTATGGGCAGACGGTGATCGAGGCGCAGCCCTATTCGGAGCAGGCGGAAATCTATCGCGCGTTGGCGCGCCGGGTGGTCGGCGATCACGAAACGCGCCTGCCCAGGCCGCTCAACGGCCCGGAGTTGAAGGACTGGGCCAGGAGCTGGGGCGACCGCATCTTCGGCGTCGAGCGCGACGCCAACAACGAGGCGAGGCTTTAGCCTTGGCGCGCCGCTCCCGTCTGCTCCCCCGCGAAACCCGCCTGGGCGCGCTCGGCGCGCGTCTGGCCGACGCCGAAGCCGTGGCCGCCGATTTCGCCGGCGACGACCTGCCGCAAAAGCGCATCCGCACCTTTTCGGAAGCCGCGCATGACGATCTCAGCGTCGCCCTGCATGTGCTCGGACTCGTCGAAGACCTCGGTCTCGTCGTCCACGGCCCGCGCGGCTGCGCGGTGGGCGCCGACGCGCCCCTGGAGCGCATCGCCGTCACCGATCTCGACCAGCGCGACACCGTGCTCGGCGCCGGCGACGCCCTCGCCCGCGCGCTCCTGCGCCTGGACGAAACCGCCGGTCCCGCCGCCCTTGTGGTGCTGGGATCGCCGGTGGTCGCGATCAACAACGATGAAATTCGCGCTGTGGTCGCCGAAGTGGCCGACCAGATCGGCAAGCCCGTGGTCTGGGCGCGCACCGACGGGTTCCGCTCCCACATCGCCGCCACCGGCGCCGACGCCGCCGCCGACGCCCTTCTCAATCTGATCGGGGCGCCGGAGGGCGAACGCGAGCCGGACCTCGTCAATGTCCTGACATGCTGGACGGGCGCCGCCGTGGACGATTTCGTGGCTGCACTGGATTCTCTTGGCTTGCGCGTCAACCTGCTGCCCGCCGGCGCCCATGTCGCCGACCTTCGACGGGCGGCGCGCGCCAGCGCGAGCGTCGTGCTCGATCCCGACGGTCTGGACGCGCTCGCTTCCGGCCTGGCGGAACGGTTCGGCGTCCCCGTTCTCGAAACGCCGCCGCCGGTCGGGCCGATGGCCACCGCCACGGCCCTTACGGGCCTCGCCGATCTCGTTGGCCGAGAAATCCATGTCGACGGGTCGTCGCCGCCGATCGAAAGCCTGCGGAGCCGGCGCGTCGTTCTGGCGGGACCCTCGGCTTTCGCCTTCGCGCTGTCCGATCTCGTCGAGGAGGCCGGCGGCGAGGTGGTCGGCTTGACCGTGCCGCATCTCGACCGCTCTCACGCCCAAAATCTCGCGCGCTTCTCCGCGCGCCGTCCCCGGGCGCAGATCCATGTCGGCGAGGCCCAGGGGTTCGAACTCGCCAATGTGTTGCAGCGTCTCGCGCCCGACGTCGTCGTCGGCTCCGCCGACGCGGTCGCCGCCGCGTTGCGGCTCGGCGTCCCCGCCGCGCGGCTCGACCCCGCCGCCGTGATAGGCGTTCCCGGCGCGCGCGCCCTCGCCAAGGCCGTGGACGACGCCCTCGCCGGCGCCGCGCTGGCGGCGCGGCTCGCGCGCAGCTCGGCGCGCTATTCCGCCGGCTGGCTGCGCCGCAGCCCGGACTGGCACGTCAAGCTGGAGGTGAAGTAATGTCCCGTCCGCTGGTCGGATTCCATGACGGCTGCGCCCTGCATGGCGCGCTGGCCACGGTCGCAGCGATCGAGGGCGTGACGCCTCTGGTGCACTCGACGCCGGGCTGCGCCTTGCGCGGCGCTTTCGCCACGGCGGGCGCGCAAGGGTTTCGCGGCGCGCCGATCCATCTGTCGCCGATTTCCTCCACCAATCTGGCCGAGAAGCACATTGTGTTCGGCGGCGCCTCGCGGCTGCGCGAGCAGATCAAGAACACCCTGAGCGTGCTGCCGCGCGGTCTGCTGGTGGTGATCACGGGATGCCCGACCGAAATGATCGGCGACGACGTTCCCGCCATGGTGCGGGAGGCCGTCACGCAGGGCGAGTCGGTGATCGATGTCGGGGCCGCCGGTTTTCTCGGCTCCGCCCATGGCGGCTACGAACGGGTTCTCGCCGCCCTGGCGGCGCGGGTGGACGAACTTCGATTGCCGGCCGCGCCGGCAGCGCCGGGACTGGTCAATATTTTCGGCGTCGTTCCCCGTTATGACGAGACCTGGGCGTCCGATCTCGACGAAATCAGCCGGCTGCTGGCTGCGGTCGGCCTCGTCGCCAATCCGATTTTCGGGCCGGGCGGAGGCCTGTCTTCCCTGGCGGCTCTGCCCAAGGCCGTGGCGAGCCTCGTGCTGTCGCCCTGGGGGCTGGCGCCCGCCGAGGCGTTGAAGGCCAAGGCCGGCGTTCCCATCGTGGCGGTCGAGGGACTGCCGGTCGGCGCCGACGCCGTCCAAGATCTGCTGCGCCGCCTCGCCGCGGCGACTTCGCTGATCGACGATGCGGCGGTCGAGCGCCTGCTGATTTCCGAACGGCGCTTCGAGGATTTCGCGCTCGACGAAACGCTTTTGGCGTTGAGCCGTCTTGGCCGGCGCCGTGTCGCCATCGCCGGCAACAGCGTGATCGCGGGGCCGATCGCCCGCTTCCTGGTCACGAACCTGGGCTGGGACGGGCGGGCGCTGGTGCTGACCGACGAACCCACGGGCGACTCCGGCCTTTCCGCTTTCGCCGGGCGGGTGATCTCGACGGCCGATGGGGCAGCCGTCAAGGCGGCGATCCGCGACGCCGAACCGGATTTCCTGATCGCGGGCGCGCGTTACGGCGCGCTGGCCGGCGAACTGGCCATCCCTTTCGCGCCGATCGCCGATCTCGGCGGCCGCGCCGCCTTGTCTGGCGGTTTTACCGGCGCGCGCGGCGTCGCTCGCCTGCTCGCCGCACTCACGGCGGCGCAGACGCCGGTTGTGGAGACGAAGCGCGCGGCCGCGCGGGCGTGATTCCGATCTTGTCGATGACGACAAAGGCGCTGTCGATCACGTCGATCTGGCCATATTCGATGAAAACGATCGAGGAACCTTCTTTCATGGGATGGGACTGGGCGGCGCCAGTCCAAGCATGGCTGAAGGTACGACATTTCCTTTCGGCCAAATAGATGCGAGCCCCGCTGGAGCGGGGACCATTGTAATCCGCCACGGCTCGGCGGGCAGTTCAGCCCCGCATCCGCAGGGATGATCATTAACTACCCTGAATGAATGCCATAGGTCAAAGCTTCGAAAGCGGCGGTCTCGGAGCCATCACCCTCCCGGCCGCTCCCAGACAAACCCCGCGATGCGCGGATCGGCGGCGAAGGCGGCGCGATCAAAACCAATCTTCCCGACGGGAAATTCGCAGATCGCATGGGCGCCGGCCGGGCCGACTTTTAGCCGCCACGTGCGGCGCTCCAGCGGGCGCGGCTCGGCGAAGACGGCGCGATCGAGCACGGCGAGGTTCTTGCCGTGTTGCGGATCACGCACGGATTCATAGCGCAACAGCGCGATATGATCGGCGCGCGCGTCGTCGGCCAGCGCTTGGCAAGCGGAATAGTCGGTTGGGTGCGTCCAGGTCGCCCGCTCATCGGAGAGGGGCGCCGCGGTGAGGTCCAGGCTGCGCTCCGTCCGCAACGCCACCGAAAAGGCGGTGAACTCAAACGGGTTGACTGGCCAAGGCGTCTGGGGCGACTCCGCGAAAAACAGCAGTCGATAAAAGGCGAGTTCCGCCATGGCGGTTTCCGGCTGCTCCGCAGCGTAGAATACGCCGGGCGTCTTGCCCGCGCGGCGAAACCGCGAGCCGTGCGGGTAGATCGCCCCATAGCGAAAAGGCGTCGCCAGCAAATAATCGAGCGTGCGGCATTCGGCGGGCATATCCGGCTTGGTCTGCTCTATCAGGCTTTCGAGAATCTCCTGTTCTTCGAGATCATCCGTCAGCTTGAGAGTTGAAACCTTATGTTGCGCTTCGACCAATCTCCAACCGACGCCTTCGTATAGTCGAACATCAAACGATCGCACGACGGGCGTCCAGATAGGCGATGACGTCCACCAGACCGGCGATCGTCATGATCCGATTGATCGGCGCATCGTTGAACACAAGGTTCGGGCTGGTGAGCCAAACGCGGGCCACGGCCTCGTCGCCGCCGGTCATCGCGTCCAGAGCCCGGAACAATCGCACGAACAGCACCGAAAGTTCGAACGGCTTGCCATCCCGCTCCAGAACTGTGGCGCCGGTCTTGAGCCGCGAAACCGTCGGTTCGGAAACGCCGATCACCTTGCCGAGCATCTTGGCGGTCAGGCCAAGCCGCTCGGCGGCGCGAAGCGTCGCTTTTGCAATGACAGCGGTTTCCTTCGATGGGGACGGGGTCTTGGGAGACTTTGACGCAGCTTTCATGAGAAATTAATACCACAATAATCTTTCAATAGAAATGGAATTGCGAACGTCGACGATCAGAAACGAAGTCCGAGCACGGAATCGTAACCCGCAGGTAGTTTCGGCCCCTTCGGGCTTCCATCCGCTGACGCTGATGTTTTTAGGCGGCCTGCCTGCGGTCGTTAGGGGGAAGCCAGGGTGCTCTCCCGCAAGCAATATCGACGTGACCTTGGCTTCTCCGCTGCGCTCCTCGCGCGGCGGGCAGGCCTCCTCACTATCGATAAGGGGCGGGTTATCGATCTTGAGAAGAACCGTTTGCTGATCATTTTCTCACGGCCACCCGCCGCCTCCGCTCCTACGCCAGCGGCTCCGCCTCGCGCCTCTCAGCGCACCGCGCGCGTTGTTCCGATCAAAGTTTGCGATAGAAGAGGACACGACCTCCGGGCGCAATTTGACTGAGATAATCGAAATCGCGAATGTTACGGGTCAGGACGGTCGCGCCCAGCGCTTGCGCCTGCAAATAGATCAGCGCGTCGTTGAGGAATTTGCGGTCCTGGCCTTGCGACGGCGATGTTCCCGCAAGGCGTATGAGGAGGCCGGCCAGGATGCCCGCTTCGCCCCATGTCCTAGCGATCGGCGCATGCAGCCGATGGGCGGGGATGTCGTCCACGACACCCTTGATCGCCGCCAAACTCTTTTTCGTGTCGGCATGCCCGGGATCGAGGCGGCCGAAAGCATGCGTGAGCTCGGACAGGCAGACAGCCGAATGCTCACAGATGCGCATGGCGATGAGGCTCTTGAGCGCGTCCGGAGCGTTGCCCTGCAACACATCGATATAGACGGTGGTGTCGTAAAGCAGGGGGCCGCCGACAAGAGGCTCGTCGTCGACAAACGGCAGGTCGCCATCCGCTCGGCGCATGAGAACCGCTTTTTGTTTTTGCGGCTTGATCCGGTTGAGGGCGCTTGAAAGCTCAAAACTCAAGGTCGAGGCCCTTGGGAACGGAGCCCTCACGACGAAGCAGCTTGACCCCGAAATCGTCTTCGAGCGCGAGACGTGACAAGGCGAGTTCGATCAGGTCGGTGTCGGAACTGACCTGGGCGCGCGCCTTGGCCGCCGCGAGCAGATGGCCGGAAACACGGCCGGAGACGCGCGCGTCCTTGGCGGCGCCAATGAGGCCGACGGATTTCGCCTGATCCAGCACCAACTGGTTGCGCCTCTTCGTCATCTCGACGCCCGAAAGCTCGGATTTCACGGATTGATGCGGCATGGCTTGCTCCTTGTTCAACAATATATAAAACTCGTTGAACGCAATAGCAAGGCAGCGCTATTGTGCGCGAAGCTCCGGTAATGCTTCCTTC
Source organism: Rhodoblastus acidophilus (assembly GCF_900187365.1). Classification (GTDB taxonomy): domain Bacteria; phylum Pseudomonadota; class Alphaproteobacteria; order Rhizobiales; family Beijerinckiaceae; genus Rhodoblastus; species Rhodoblastus acidophilus. The sequence goes on along the minus strand of NZ_FYDG01000018.1, from coordinate 19,928 downwards.
CTGTTGGCGCTTGGCGTTTTGATCCACGCACCTGCTCCATGTGGAGGGATGGCGCGCTTGGGCAAAGGCCGTGAAGCGAATAGACTTCTACCAAACTGAAGCTCTGGGCCACAGGAGCGCCCGGAAAAGATGGACGGGGAGCATGACTCCACCTCATCAGTGATGACTTCCAGCCCAGGATAGGCCGCAACGTGCGCGACTCTTCTGCACGTTTAGGAGGTCACGCCAACGTAGGGAGAAGCAGATCAGACAACACACCTCTATTTTTACGCGGTCGTATGCCGCATAAGATGCTGATCTTCATCGGCAAGCGCCAAAGTGCGACTTCTTAGGCCCCGATCACAACTGTCGACGGGGCCATTGCTTTTTTTAAGGACCGGAGCGGTTCAGTTCTAGAATAATTTATCTTTTCAGAAATCCGAACCAGAATTCCCGCGTTTGGCGACAGCAAAAGCGTGGGGAAACTGGATGCGGGTTCGCCTACCAAGCGACCATGCCCCCGGCAACTCTCACGCCGCTTCGGATTTCGCCTCGACCTCGCCCGGCGAGGTGTCGTCATACGCCACGACCCCACGCAGCATCTCTTCCACCTCGCGGAACCGATCGAGCGCCCACGAAATGGTTTCGGGGTCGCCGGCGGCGATGATCTCGTTTTTCGCCGTCTGCAATTTGGCGGCGGCGATTCCCGCCAGTTCCAATGCTTTCCGCGCCATTCGAAGCTCCGTATAAAATCGAAGCGAGGCCTACACCCGCGATCTTGCGCCGGGCGTTTTGTCGGAGATCAATTCGCAATTGCCGCGGATCGACGCGAACTATGAGGCGCCGCAACAACGCACAGGAAAGGTTTTAGGGATTGGCCGACCCGCAGGAGCCACCGCACAGGGAGACTCTTGTCGGCTCGGTCGAGCGCGTGACCTTCCACAACGAGGACAACGGCTTCGCCGTCCTGAAGGTGAAGGCGCGCGGCCACCGCGACCTCGTTCCCGTGGTGGGCCATGCGGCGTCGATTTCGGCTGGCGAGTTCATCCACGCCGTCGGCGTCTGGTTCACCGACCGGATGCACGGGCTGCAATTCAAGGCCGACTTCCTCAAGACCACGCCGCCGACGACCGCCGAGGGGATCGAGAAATACCTCGGCTCCGGCATGGTGCGCGGCATCGGCCCCAAGTTCGCCCAGCGCATCGTCGCCGCCTTCGGCGAGGGAACCTTCGAGATCATCGAAGCAGAGCCGGCGCGGCTGCGCGAGGTGTCGGGCATCGGCGAAATGCGCGCGACTCGGATCGCCGCTGGCTGGGCCGAGCAGAAGGCGGTGCGCGACATCATGGTGTGACGGGCGAGGGGGCGCTACGCAGGACCGAAAGACGCGAACTCACCGTTGCTTCACCGCCCACTTCGGTCCGTGTCGACGTAACCGGTCGAATGGGCGCCGCGCGTGCGTCGACGGCCAGCGGTCGTAGTCTCTTCGAGGGGGAGATTGAAGGATGCGTGGCGAGTTTCAATGGCGACTGACCCGCCGAGCCCCTTGACAAGCAAGATCGTCTGTAGCCGATGATTTGCTCATCTGAATACTTGAAGCGCGAGACAGACGCATGACGGACGACACGCAGGCCACCGCCCCAACTTCTGACGTTGAACCGACCACTGTGACGACGCCGTCGGAAACGGTCGAGACTTCAACCACGACGGCTCCGGTCAAGACGAGGCGGGCAGCACGCGGCGGCGCGAAGGCGACGAAGCCGGCCAAGACGACAAGCGAGCGCAAAGGGGCGAAAGCGAAGCAAGCGGTGACGCCCGTCTCGGAAGAAATCAACGAGCCTGTCGCGATGCCGACGAAGAAAAGAAGCCCTGTGCGGGCGGCGAAGGCGGCCAAGCCCGCCAAGGTGACGGACACGGTCGAGGCCCCGACTGCGGTCAAGTCCGGTCGCGGTAAGCGCGCCAAACCCGAAAAGGCGTCGAGGCTGGCCAAGGTGGTGAACGCGGCGAGCAAGCGGACCAAGGCCGCCGCCGCTGTCGCCGCCAAAAAACCCGCCGCGACCGGTTCGCGCGGACGTAGCGACACTGCCCGCTATACGACGAACGAATTGAACAGCGCCGCCCGCAAGGCCGGCCTGATCATTGAATTCACGCCGACGGTCGCCAAGCCCGCCAGCATCGGCCGCGGCCCCGCCAAGGAGTTCAAGGTGGACGTCATCGTCGCGAATCTGCGCGGCTCAAACGGCGATCTCATTCGCGATCGCGGCCCGGGCACGCCGCTTCACAACGACGCCGAAAGCCTCGCCGCCGTCGAAATCTTCGAGAAGTTTCGCGGCAGGACTTTTCACAACAAGCTCAAGGTTGAGATCTTCTAACGGAGGCTTGCACCTCGCCAACGACCTTCGCGGTTGTTGGCGAGGGCTCTTGTTGGCTTATCTTGGGCCGTTTGATCACGACAGCACCCCGTGGCGTTGCAACCATATGTGAACCCGACCCACCGACGGCTTGAAAGACGACGAGCGGAAATTTCATGGGGGTGTCGTTGCCGCTCCTCGGCGTGTTTGTTCCGTAGCTGGCTGCGCCGGCGTCACGGCGGCGCAGCCGGTTGGCATGAATTACCCAATCTTGAAATTAGCGGTCGTCAATTGCTTGGGAGCGACGTTGACGAGGTCGATTGATCCGTTCGTTCCAAGCGACAACAGGCTTCCGCCATGACCGTCGCTCGTGAGCGCGGCGACGGCGGCGCTGGCGCTTGTGAAACCGCCGGCATTGTTCAGCAGGTCGATGACTCCGTAATAGTCGTGATCGAATCCATAGATTGTGGTCGCGCCGGCGCTTGAACCGATATCAACCTCCAATCCGTAGCCGTTGTCGTAGATGGTCGCGCCTACGCCGCTGTTCAGGATGGCGTGGTCACTCCACCCGTTGAAGGTGAGCGTCGCCGTTCCACCGCCGACGGTGACCTTGTCGCCGCCGGCGCCGCCCTTGACGATGTTCCTTCCCGAACCGACCGTTACGACGTTGTTGTAGCCGGACAGGGTGATGGTGTTGTCGCCATTCCCTGCATTGACGGTTTCGTTGCCGCTGCCGGCGACAATCGTATTCGCGCCATCTCCCACTTTGATGATGTTGCCATAGCCCTGCGTTGAGATCGCGTTATTTCCCTGGCCGAACGTCAGCGTACTGTTTCCGTCGCCGCCCTGCAGCACGTCGCTTCCATTGCCGGCGACAACGATATTTCCATATCCGGCAATAGTGATCTTGTCGTCGCCATTGCCAAGAGTGAGGCGCCCATTGCCGAGACCAAGATTGACCACGTCTGCGCCGTCGCCAAGGACGACGACATTGTAATAACCCCCAGTTTTGATTGTATTGGCGCCATTGCCCAGCGTCACTGTTGCATTGCCGGCGGAACCAATCACGATGTCATCGCCATCTCCACCTTTGACCGTGTCGTAATAACCGGCGAGATTGATCGTGAGATTGCCGCTGCCTGCGTAAACCATTGCATTTCCGAGGCCCGCGTTAATGGCGCCGCTGCCGCCGTTGGCGTAGATTATATTGCCATAGCCATAAGCGTTGATGGTTTCTACGCCGCCCGTGCCTTGGATCGTCCCGCCTCCATATTGCGGGCCCGAGATGATCGTCACCGGATTGGATACGGTGATGGTCACGACAGCGGTGGAGGTGTCGCCATACTGGTCCGCGATGGTGAAGCTGAAGCTATCGCTCAGCGTCGCTCCCGCCTGCATCGAGGAAAGTCCGGCGCCCGAAGCGGAGTACGTCAGTGCGCCATTGGCGAGCATCACAGATCCTCGCGCGCCGGTCGCGTTCTCGCTGATAATGGTGAGCGTATCGCCGGGGAGCCCCGGCTTCGCTGCAGCGAGGATCGCGCTGGTTAGATCGAGGCTCTGTCCCAGATTTACCGAAGCGTTGACCGCAGCGGCGGTTGGGCCGGGGTCGATCTTGATCTGCAACATGCCGGCGGCCATTTCGCCAAGTTGATCGGCGACCGTATAGGTGAACCAGTCTGTTCCAGATGCCGGCGAGGCATAGCTCACCACGCCATCGACGAGAGACACATGAGCGCCGCTGACGTCGGTGATGGTTTCGACGTCTCCGGAAAGGCCTGCTGTGATCAGGCTCTTCACCAGAGCCGTCTCGTTCAGCGTTTGATTGTGACCAACGCTGATGTTGGCGTTGGCCGCCGTCGGGCCGGGGTCCAGTTGAAGGCTGCTCGTGACGAGCGGGGACAGGTCGCCATATTCGTCCTGAATTCTGTAAGCGAAACTCACAGTTGCGCCGCTCGCGGGAACATTGGCGGGCGCCGTGTAGGTTACCGCGCCATCGATGAGGCTCAGCGTTCCCAAGGCCGGCGCCGTGGCGACGACAAGCGTCAGGGTGTCGCCTGCCAGGCCCGGAGCGGCGGCGGCGATCGTTGTGGCCTGACCATGGCCTATCTTGGTCACGTTCGCCGACGCCAGCGTGGGGCCGGGGTCGATGGCCACATTCACTACGCCCGTGGCGATGTCGCCGTGTTCGTCGGCATAGGTGAAACTGATCGTGTCTGTTCCGCCGGTGCGAGATATGTAGGACGCTTTGCCATCGACGATGGCGACCATCCCATTTGAGGCCGACGCCCCGACGAGCGACAGCTTGTCGCCGGGCAGGCCCGGCGCGACGAGGCTTTCGAGCAGGGTGGAAATATCCCGGCTCTGATCGTGCCCAACGGTCAAGACGCCGTTGGCGACGCTTGGACCAGGATCAACGGTTACAGAGATGGTTCCGCGGGCTGTCTGGAGATGACTGTCCTCAACCGTGAAGGTGAGTGTGTCCTCTCCACTTTGCGGCGCCGTGTAGCGCGCGTGGCCGTCAACGAGAGAAACGACGCCATTAGCCGAGGTCAATCCGACGATCGTTGCGGCGTCCCCGTTCTGTCCTGGCGTGAACAGAGACCGGACAAGTTCGCTGATATCGACTGACTGGCCATGCGGCGCGATCAGTACGCCATCGCTGGCGGTTGGGGCGGTGAAGATGCGGTTGACGGTGAACGTCGTCGCTTTGACCGCGCGCGCCTGGCCATCGTCGGCGATCAGTTCGAGCGTGACTTCGCCATAATAACCCTTCGGCGGCGTCCCACTGAGCGTCAGGGTCTGGCGGTCGAAACGCAGCCATTCCGGCAGCGCCGCGCCATTGAGGCCCTGAACGTCGACCAGCAGCGCATCTTCATCGACGTCGGCAAACACGCTGTTTGCGAGTGTGATCGAGAAGCTCTGCTCCTCGTCGGTTTGGAGGAGAGGAGCCTCGCCAATGGTTGGCGCGTGATTGACATGGGCTATGTCGAGATTGACCCGCGCCGTCGCTGTGCGGCCGGTGGAATCGACGATGCGATAGTCAAACCACGCCTTGCCGTCGGTATTGAGGTCGGGCGTGACCACGAGATGGCCGGCGCCGTCGTCCGTAGCAGTGACATGGTAGGCGTCCGCGACCCCATCGAACGAAAGCGCCTGCGAGTCGAGATCGAAATCGTTAGCGAGCAAATCCTTGACAGAAACTGTCAGCGGCTGGTCTTCAACCATGGCGAACGCGTCGTCGACACCAACAGGCGCATGTTCGACATGCTGCACGTCGATGCTCACGACGGTTGTCGCCACCAGGCCAGAGCCATTTGTTATGGCGTAGGTGAGATTCAGCTTTCCGGAATAATTGAACGGAGGCGTGACGCGGTAGAGCCCGCTATCTAGCTTGGTTACTGGGTAGTCCGTGAAGCCAAGGAAGACGAGCCCCTTGCCATCAGGATCAATATCATTGGCAAGCAGCGCCTTCGGGTCGAGGTCGAGCGTCGTATCCTGCAACATGGTGTAACCGGAATCCGACACCGCAATCGGCGGGGTATGAGCCGGCTTAATTTGCAGGTTCACCTGACCGAGGCTTTGCGCTCCTTTGCTGTCCTCCACCACATATTCAAAGCCGGCGTTGCCATAATAGCCTGCGCGCGGCGTAAACACGGCGTCATTTCCATCGATCGCGACCGATCCGTTGACGCCGTTGATCACGCTGACAACGCTGAAGCTGTCGCCTTCGATATCAACGTCATTGGCCGCCAGCGTGGCGAGGCTGATGCGCAGGGTTGAGTTTTCGTCGCCGGTGAAGACTCCGTCGACATTGGCTATGGGCGCGTCGTTCACAGGCGCGTAATTCACAACGATGTGGCCACTGGCGCTCTTGTAGCCATCCGAGACAAAGTAAGTGAAGCCGGCGTCGCCGTTGAAATATTGCTTCGGAACGAACTGGATCAAGTCCCCGGGCAGCGTCAGAACGCGCGCGTTTGCGGCGTCGTCAGCAACGACGCGCACCAATTGCAGCGTCTCGCCGTCGACATCGCTGGCTTTGCTGAGCAGATCAGCGACGCTGATCGTCAGCGGCGCGTCCTCTGTCGATAAATATTTCACATCCTCGGCAATCGGCGCGTGGTCGATTGAGGTGACGTTCAGCTTTGCATGGGCGGTCGAGATGTGGCCGTCGCCATCGGTCACCTGGTAGGCGAAGCTGGCCTCGCCATCCAAATAATGCGCCGAAGTGAAGACGATCTTCGATCCGTCAAAGCTGACGGCGCCATTAACGGCGTCGCCGACGCCGACCAAGGTCAGCGAGAGCTTTTCGCCGCTAACGTCATTGGAGAAAAGCGTCGCCGGATCAATGACGAGTTCGGTGTCGCTCGGCGTCGAGAACGTGTCGTCATTGGCCTGAAGCGCTTGCGTCACCTGTAGAGCCACCGTCGCGGTGACAGGCGTCTGCTTGTCGTCGCTGACAGCATAGGCGAACGTGTCGACGCCATAGAAATCGGCGTCCGGCCGATAGATGAAACGAACAGCGTCGTTGCCGTCGAGCGCGTAGGTCGCCTTGCCTTGCTTCTGGGCTGTCCCATCCGTCCAGCCGAAGGCGAACGTGTAATTGCCGGAGATAGCAAATGGCGGACGTGCGGAGATATGCCCCGTGGCCGCGTCGAGAACCATCCAGTCCGGCAGCGCCGAACCGTCGACGAGCGTAGCGGAGAAGGTTCCTCCGTTCAGCCCGGCGAGAGCCTGTGGCGGCGCCAGATCGATACTGTCTGTGATCATCACCAGCGAGCCGTGCTCCGGCCGCGCGATGCTGATGGCGTGGAAGAAATCGCCATTGTCGTCGCGGTCGTTCGCCAGAAGTTCGTCCAGCGTGAACGTCACGCTGCGCCCCTGCAGCAAGGTGAAGGTATCGTTGACGGGGCGCACAGGCACGGCGCGCGGCGCGATATTGACGACGTCGATCGCTGAATTGACCGAGGCGAAGCCCTTGTCGTCGACTGAGGTATAGGTCACCGCCACTTCGCCATTGTAATGGCTTGGCGCCGTCAGCTCGATTTCTTTCGGCGACGCGGTCGCAGAGAAGGCGCCGGCGTCGATAACCTTGTAGGTCGGGTCGACCACGACCTCCGTGAGGATGCTGAAGCTCGGCAACGAGTCCTTTCCGACGACACCCAAGCGGACCGGCAGCGCGCCGACGAATTCGGGCGGCGGCGAGCCGAAAAAGGTGAGGGTCGCGGCGTTGAAATGCAGCCACGAGGGCAGAGGCTTGTCATTGGCTGCCATCGGCGTGACGGAAGCAGCCTTGTTGAGGTCGAGCCCAAACAGGCCTTCCGACGCGAAAAAGGCGGCATTTGACAGAACTGCATTGATCGCAGGATCGAAAGGCGCATTGGGATCAATCAAGAATTCAAGTGTGAAAGCGCCCGTCGCGGCTGCGTAGACATCCGGCTGCAGCACTTTCGCTTTTGGCGTAAACGTGACCTGCACATGCGCGGTTTGGGCGTCGGACGCCGGCGCGACGCCGGACAAGCTGAGAGAAACGCGATCGGGATCGAAAGCGATCCAGGACGGTAGCGGTTGGTTGCCGCTCAGTCTGGCTGTAAACTTGCCTCCGCCGAGCGCCAGCGCGACAATACCGGTGTTCAGTGTGACGCCGCCCGCCAGTTTTGCGGGGTCCACGGCGAAGGTTTGAGCGTAGCTTGTTGTTTCCGCTGGAGTCGTCCCGGCGTGAGAGTAAGTTAAGACCACGTCGAAGGACGGCGACCCCTCGGGCGCGACGCCTTGCAGTCTGAGCGCGCTGGCGTCGAAGCTCAGCCAGGACGGCAGCTCCGAGCCGTCAGCGAGCGTCGCGCGAACGCTGGTTGCGGCGTCAAAATCGCCTGGTCCGAAGGCGTCGATCTGGCTGAAGTCGCCTCGGATCGCGTAGCCCTTGAGCACGGCGTCGCGCACGTTGAAGCCGTCGGCGAGCGCCTTTGCGTCGCCGGAGCCGAAGGTGAAATAACGCACGAAGGCGTTAGGGCGATCGGCGTCATAAGGGTCGAAAACCCGGACTTCGATCGTGATCGGCGTCGTCACGTCCGTCGGAACTACGCCGCGGAAGGTCAGGCTTTGCGCGTCGAAACTCAGCCAGGAGGGAAGGGCTTCGCCGCGTGTGGTGAGGGCCGAAAACGTCGCGTTCTTCGACAGATATTTCACGTCGAGCGCGCCGAGCACGGTCGCCGTTTTGAAGAACTGAACGTCGCCTTCCGGATCGGAATCGTTCCCGAACGCTTCCGCCGCCAGAATGGTCAGGCGGGTGTCCTGCACGTCATGGACAATGTCGTCGCGTAGCGTCGCACCCTTGTCGATCGGCAGGATGTCGATGGAGACATGGGCCGTCGCGACGCCGCCATGGCCGTCATCGATCGTGTAATCGAATCCGGCCTCGCCATTGTAGTCGGCGCGCGGGACGAAGAAGATTTTGTCGTCGCGGAGCGTAACCTCGCCATCGATCGCGAAACGGGAGACGCTCGTTAGCGTGAGCGCGTCTTTATTAGGATCGCTGTCATTGGCCAGCAGGCGCGCGACATCTATGACCAGCGTCTGGTTCTCGTCAGTCATGAACCCGCTGTCATCGTGCGCGACTGGCGCATCGTTGAGCGGAACGACATTCAGCCTGACCGTGATGGTCGAGGTCGCGCCAAGCGCATCCTTGAGGCCGTACGAGAAAGTGGCTTCGCCCAGTTCGGTCGGGGTGAAGCTCACGCTCTTCGCTTCCGCGTCGTAGGCGATCGATCCATTGGTCGGATCGCTCACCCCCGTGAACGTGATGGCGTCGCCTTCCACGTCATAATCGTTGGCCATAAGGCTGGCGAGTGAGATGGTCGTCGTCTTCTCGAGGCGGACCGTATATTCATCCCTGCCGCTGCGCGGCGCCTGATTGACGGGCTTGATGTAGAGTTCGACCTTGGCCTCGCCCTTTTTGCCGCTCGGATCGGCGACAATGTACTGGAAGCCGGCATAGCCGAAATAGTCGGGCGCAGGCTTGATGTAGACGTAGCCGTCCTCAATCTTGAAGGCGACATTCGTACCTGAGGTATAGCCGGTTTCGCTGTAACGCATGACGGCTTCGCCATTGCCGTCGACCAGCGGCTCGCCGCCGACCACGGCCAGCGTATCGTTTTCCGGATCGGTCGCGCCGTTCAACAGGTAGCTGACGGGGATCTTGAGAATGGTGTTCTCGTAGCCGTAAAGCCCGGAATGGTCGGCGGCGACCGGAGGCTGGTCGACCGGATTGACCTGAACGCGCACGCGCGCGGTCGATTCGCGTCCGAACTGGTCCGCGGCGGTATAGAAGAAATAGGCGTCGCCGCGGAAATTGTGGTCTGGCGTGAAGACGATCTTGCCATTGCCGTCGAGGGCGACGACGCCCCCCGCGGCGTCCTGCACCGAAACCAGTTTCAGGCCGTCGGTCGAGCCGCTCACGTCATTGACGAGCAGACTGGCCGGATCGATCACCGAGGTCTCGTTCTCGACGCCATAATGGAACGTGTCATCGGTCGCGTTGAACTGGCCTTCACGGGCCAGCGCCGCGATTGTCGCACGGTCCCAAACCGTCCCATCGGCGAAGACGATCTGCTCGACCCCGTTCGACGCGCCGGCGAAGTGAGCCTTCACCGTGACGATATCATTGATATAACCGCTCTTGTTCTCCAGTTCGACCAGCAGGTCGTCGCCTTGGCGCAGGATCGACACATCCTTGATCGTGACCTCAGGCTTGAGGACGAGGCGGTCGATGTCCGAATCCTCGCCTGCCTCCACGATTGTGTCCTGACCGTCGCCAAAGCCGAACAGATAGCTGTCGGACCCGTCGCCGCCAGCGAGCGCGTCGTCGCCCCAGCCGCCGTCGAAGGTCTGCGCGCCGTCGCCGCCGCTGAGTTGGTCGTTGTAGTGGGACCCGATCACCTTTTCGATGTTGGTGAGCGTGTCGCCTTCGGCTTCGCCGCCCTTGCCTGTTCCCGCCGCGAGATCAATCTGGACCGCGCCCGTCGCATCGGAATAATCCACCGCGTCGAAGCCGCCGCGCCCGTCGATGACATCAGCGCCGGGACCGCCGACGAAGACGTTGTCGGCGTCATCGCCGCGCAATGTGTCTGCGAACACGGTGCCGATCACGACCTGGATATTGCTGAACACGTCGCCGGCGGCTTCGCCGCCCTCCGCTGCGGCGTCCATCATATCTACCACGACGGCGGCGTCGGAGCCGGAATAATCAACGGTGTTGACGCCTCCGCCGCCTTGCAGCAGGTCTGCGCCGCGTCCGCCGATCAGCGTGTCGTCGCCGGCGCCGCCGATCAACGTATCGTCCCCGCGTCCGCCCGACAGCAGCCCGCCGGCGTCGCTCGCCACGATCCGGTCATTGTAGAGCGTGCCGATCACGTTACGAATGTTGATGAGCGTGTCGCCGGCGGCGTCGCCGCCCGTGGCCGTTTGCTGCGAAAGGTCGATCCGCACCGCTGTCGAGGAGGCGGAATAATCAACCGTGTTCACGCCGGCGCCGCCGTCGAGAACATCCGCGCCCGCGCCGCCGATCAGCGTGTCGTCGCCGGCGCCGCCGCGCAATGTGTCGTCGCCCGCGCCGCCGGACAGCAGATCGTCCCCGTCGCCGCCGTCAAGCAGGTTGGACTTGGCGTCGCCGGTAAGCGTGTCGTTGAATTTGGAACCCGTCAGGCCCTCGATATTCAAATAGACGTCGCCCTGGGCGTCGCCGCTGCGTCCGAGACGCGCCTCCAGGCTGGCGACGACGAAAGTGTGTGAGGCGGAATAATCGACGATGTCGAAGCCCGCCCCGCCGTCGATCGAATCCGCGCCGGCGCCGTCAAAGACCAGATCGTCGCCGCCTCCGGAAGAGATCACGCCGGCCTTGCTGGTATTGGCGGCGTAAGAGCCGCGATCGACCCCGGAGTGAATGATGTCCGCGCCCGAGCCGGACAGGATCGTGTCGACGCCCGCGCCGCCAAAGATCACGTTGTCGCCGTCGCCGGCCTCGACATAGTCGTCGCCGGTCAGAGTCTTGATCAGTTCGTCGCGGCCGTTGCCGATCAGGAGATCATTGACGATCGTTCCGTTCAACTCGCCGGAATAGCTGTCGAGCACGGTTCCGACGACGTATCCCGCGCCTTCCAGCCCGTTCGAATCCTTAATGCGATACTTCAGGGTGACCTTGCCGGTGAAGCCGTCCGCCTCGCGCACCACAATGTACTGCTGGCCGCCGACGGTCATTACCTCCGCCGCGCCATGGTCAATGGAATCGACGCTGACGAAGGTCAGAAGATCGTTGGGAACGATTGGTTCGCCGGACTGCAAGTTAAAATAGTCGACGGAATAATCGTTCTTGAGAATGTCGGAAACGCGGATCACCATAGGCACATCGAGTGGCGTTACGAACCCCTCGTCGTCCACCACCGTGGGATCATCGGCCGTGGCGCTGGTGTCGATCGTGACTTTACCCGTCGCCGTATGCCCTCTGTCGTCGCCAATGGTGTAGTAGAACACCGACAACCCGTTCCAATTGGCGTCTGGCGTGAACAGCAGGTCACCGTTGGCGTCGGTCTTAAGCGTTCCGTGCAGGCGCTCGGAGAATCCGTTCGGCGGCGACCAGCCGAGGAAGGTCAGCGGCGCACGGTCGGCGCTCGCGTCATTGGTGAGTAGCGTGGAAATTTTGATCGTCAGCGGAACGTCTTCTTGGGAGACAAGCTGGTCCGTATTGGCGATCGGCGGCGCATCTTCCGAGCTGGGATTGAAGTAAAGGAAGACGCGCGCCGCCGCCGGCAGGCCTTGCGGATCCTGAACCTCGTAAGCGAACTGGGCGTAGGAGTAATATCCCGCGTCCGGCGTGTAGATGATCGTGCCGTGGTCGGTGATAGTCAGCTTTCCATGGTCGGCGCCGCCGACGCTCTTGAACACCACGTCATCGTCCTCGATGTCGTAGTCGTTCTTCAGCAGTTCGCTTATGGCGATTTCCAACGGCTGGCCTTCCGTTCCGACCAAGACGCGTTGCAGTTCAGGATCGTTGCTATTGTAAGAATCGTCCGCCGCGACCGGCGGTTGGTTGACCCATTGATAGGTGAGCGTCGCCGTGGCGGTCGCCTGACCGCCGATTCCGTCGCTGATCGTGTTGTTGAACGAGGCTGCCCCGTTAAAATAGGTCCAGGGCGTGAATTGGACCGTGTTGTTGTCGAGCAACCGGGCGGAGCCGCCATATGCCCCGCCAACGGAAATCAGACGGATCGGATCGTTCTCGTGATCGGAGTCGTTGGCGAGCAATTCAGAGGCGGAGATGATCACCGCTTCGTTTTCGAGGATTGGCTTGTCCTGATAGGCTGTAAACGCGTCGTCGCGCGCCACCGGCGGCAGGTTGCGCGCCGTGACATTGACCGTCACGCGCGCGGTGGAGGTCGCGCCAGAGGGATCGGCGACCGTATAGTCGAAATAGCTCGACCCGTAAAAATAATCGACAGGCGTCACGATGATCGAGCCGTCGTCGGCGATAGCGACCTGAATGTCGGCAGACGAAGTTACGCTCGTAAGCGTGAGAACGTCATGATCGACGTCGCCGTCATTGACGAGCAATTCATGCGCGTCGATGGAAAACGCTTGGTTCTCGAGCGTAACATAGGCGCCGTCATTCTGCGCCTGGGGCGCGTGGTTCACGGGGGTGACCGTCAGATAAACCGTGGCCTGGGCGCGCCCGCCCTCCGGCGTGTTGGCGACATAGGAGAATTGCGCCGGGCCGCGATAATAAAGCTCGGGCGTGAAAGTGATCGACCCGTCGCTCGACAGGGTGACGGCGCCATGTTGCGCGTCGAGCACGCTGGCGATCACCATGCGGTCGCCATCCGGATCGTTGGCGAGGAGCCTCGCGGCTTTGATCGAGATCGAGCCGTCTTCGGCGACTGAGAAACCGTTGTCGTCCACGGCGGTGGCTACGGGGCGCACGCGAACGGAAACATTGGCTTCGGCGAAGCCGCCCTGACCGTCGGAAATTGTGTAGATGAGCGTCGCAACTCCGGTGAAACCGCTATTAGCGGTGAACACCACATCCCCCGCCGCGTTCAGGCTCGCCGCGCCGGAAGCGCCAGCGTCGACCGAGACGATCTTGAGCTTGTCGTTGTTGGGGTCATAATCATTGACCAGCAGCTTGTTGGCTAACAGCGTCGCCGCAACGCCTGACGTTGCGCTGAAACCGTCGTCGTCGACGGCGGTCGGCGCGCCATTGGCGAGACGAGCCTGAACTTGCGCCTTGGTCCAAGTGACGGGCTTGCCGGTGGCCGGGTCAATGTCGGCGAAAACGTAAGTTTCGACACCGCGCCCGTCATTGCTGAGCGCGTTGTAAACGGTCACACTGTCGGAGGCGTCGCCGACAAAGGTGAAGACGACGCTTGTGCTGCCTTTGAACAGGCGCGAGACGGACACATCGGTCGAGTTGATGTTGCCGAAGACGATCTTGTCGCTCCAGCTGTTTCCATCGGCGTCATCCACCGTGTCGGCGCCGTTGCCGCGCGTAAATGCATAGGTGTCGTTGCCGGCGCCGCCGGCCATGTAGTCGTCTCCGGCCGCCGCGGTCAGCGTGTCGTCCCCGTCGAATCCGAGGACATTGTCGTTCCCCGCCGTATCGACGCAGGCGAGTTCCATACGTCGCAGGTCGTCGCGGCTCCAGGCGGTCGCTACGATCTTGCCGTCGGCGTCTTTGTGATCCTTGAATTCGATATGGGCGTTGAACCAACCGCCATTGTCATTGTGAAGCGCGTTCGCCAGCGTGACTCGATCGGTCGAATCCTTGAACGTGATGATCACATCAAAGCTGTCGGGACCAGCGCGCAGCACCGAAGCAACGTCGCCGGCGTCATAGTCGATGAGCTTCAGTAGGTCGCTTCCCGCGCTGAGATCGATCCTAAGGTTTCCGTCGCCCTTATGATATTCGTAGCGGTCATTGCAGCCGCTACCGACGATCTCCCTGACCGTGGGCGCGACCACGAAGGTTTCGGCGACGGAGTTCCCCGGCAGGCCCGTCAGGGTTTGCGCGCCGCCGGCGGCGTCACAGGCGAGTACGCGCGAGCGCAGCGCCGCCGGATCGAAAGAGACCTTGTCTGTGTCGAAATAGACGGATTCAACGCCAAATAGCGACGTGTTGAACTCGTTCTGAATCAGAATCGAGTCGGTTGAACCCGTGAAGCGAATGACCAGATCAGAACTGCCTGGCGCGGCGCGGGAGAAAATGGCGTCCGTGCTCGCGTAGCCGTAAATTTTCAGGACATCGCCGCTATTCCACTCGGAAGCGTCGATGATGCGATCTTGGCCGTCGCCCTTGGTGAAACAATATTCGTCGGCGCCGCCGCCGCCGATCAGCGTGTCGTTTCCAGCGCCGCCAGCCAGCGTATTGGAGCCGTCGTCGCCATAGATCACATCATCTCCGGACGATCCAAGTCGAGCCAGAATGTCGTTCTCGGTCCAATTCGCGCCATCGGAGGCGAAATGGATGGTTTCCACCCGTCCGTCGCCCTGCGCATTCTGGATCGTGATGCGGTCGCTGGTTCCAACGACGGATATGACGAGATTGGCGCCGTCGGAACTCTGGCTGACCGAGACATCGCCTTGGGCGATCGAGGCGTCGAACCAAATCGTGTCGGCGCCGCCGGCGTCGCTGATCACGTCCTGGCCATCGCCGCGAGCGAAGTCGTAGCGGTCGTCGCCATCGCCGCCCTCCAGCATATCGGCGCCAAGGCCGCCGGCGAGCGTGTCATCGCCCGCGAGGGCGACGATCACATCGTCGCCAGCGCCTCCCGACAGCGCGTTGGCGCCGGCGTCGCCAAAGATCGCGTCATTGCCCGGCGTGGCCGCGCGCGCTCGCGCGATCAGCTGCGCCGCCGTCCAGACTTCGCCGCTTGCGAAGTCCACTTCCGCTATACTGAGCGTCTGCGCCGCCGTCGGCGCGCCAAGATCAATGCGGTCGCCGGTTCCAGCGATCTGGAGGATGATATTCGGCTTGCCTGAAACCAGGCTCACCATCTCCGCAGTTATGCTGGCGTCGAAGACCAGGCGATTGGCGCCCTGGCTATCGACAATGACGTCCTGACCGTCGCCGAGACGGAATTGGTAAATGTCATCGCCGCCGCCGCCCTGCAGCAGGTCGTCGCCGGTTCCGCCGATCAGAATATCTGCGGCCGAGGAACCCGTGATTGTGTCGTCGCCGGCTCCACCGTCAGCAGTCATCGACGCCGAATCCGCCGTTCCTCCAGCTATGCGCACAAGGCGAACGTTGTCCAGCGTGGCGCCGCCCCAACCGACCGTGCCGGTCTCCTTGAATTCCAGCACATTGTCGCCTTGTTGCGCCGTGACGACGAATTGATCCGTCACATAGCTTGTCGAAGGCGCGGACACCGATCCGACAAGCTGACCATTCCAGTATACGTCGCAGTTGCCGCCGTAACTGGCGCCTGTTCTGTTGGCGTGATCGAAGCTCAGAACAAGCTTGTCGCCATCGGTGAGCCCGGCGATGGTCTGCGAAATGTCCATGGGTCGCGAGCTGACCATGTCCAGCCAATAGGTGGCGTCGCTGGACGACTGCCCATCCATGCCGCTCGGCTGAACTTCGAAATTCGCCCCATTGGCGTCGGTCCAGCCGGGCACCGTTCCGTTAGGCTGCGACCATCCCCACGATTGCTTTGAACCTCGTGAGGTGTCGAAAAGCTCGAAACTGCCGTTGAGGACGAGATTCTCAGACTGCGTCTGCTGACGCGCGCTGAGCATTGAAATGGCGTCGTCGCCAGAGCCGCCCCGCATGGCTCGCGTGACGACATCGCTCCACGACCATTGCGCGCCGTCGGCGAAGGCGATGGTCTCCAAGCGGCTTTCAGTTTTGATGAGCGCGTTCTTGATGAGAACGCCGCCGCCCTTGACCCGCAGCGCGATGTCGGTTCCGTTGATCTCGTGGACCGCAATGTCAGTCGCTGAAATGCCGGGGCCGAACGCTAGTTTGTCGACGCCGCCCGCTTCTTCGATCGTGTCTTCGCCGTCGCCCGCATTATAGATGTACGTATCATTCCCGAGGCCGCCTCTAAGGGTGTCGTCGCCACCCATCCCTGAAATGACGTCATCGCCGGCTCCGCCGGTGATGACATCGGCCCCCGCCGTACCCGTCAACGCATTGGGATCGATGTCCGGCGTGAAATCAATCCTGGCAGTCAAGGCTGTGGTGTCGTAGCCGTACCAACCGTAGTTATTGACGACGAAATCCAGCGTCTCTCCGGCGAAAAGATGAACGTCTCCGGAGAAACTCTCGGACGCGCCCGGCTTCGAGACGGTGGCGCCGGCGCCGGTCAGCACGCCGGAATAAAGCTGCGTGTTGTTCTTGAAGACTTCACCCACGATGCCGGTCGGAGAGAGATCCTCAAGCGCGAAACTGGTCGTAAAATGATATGTCCCGCTGTCTTTCGCGGCGAAGCGCAAAATGGCGTCTCGCGAGGAACCGGGATGGACCACAAGGACGCCGGTGGGGTTCACCCAGCTGCCCCCGGACTGCGTCTGTCCGGAGAAATTCTCGCCGATCAAAGGCGTCCCGTCGTTTGAAACCCAAACGTTGACGCCATTTGACCCAACCGAATAGTTGGTGAACGCAGTAAAACTGCTTCCGGCGACGCCTTCTCCATATTGCCAGGGGCCGTTTGGATTCGCGTTGGTGAAATCCGCCACGGCGTCGAACGTCTTCGTCACGTTTTCGGGATTGAAGGACTGCGACGGGAGCAAATCGAGGAGAACGGCGGCCTGTTCAGAGCTGACGACAGAAGCGACGAGCTGGTCTGCGGTCAGGGTACCATCCGCGAAGACCACCTGATTGATTGGTGCGTTCCACCAATTCGGCGCGGTCTCGTCTTTGATCGTCACGGCGTCGTCCACGCCACGGAAATGCAGGGTGAGGTCGTTTCCGTTGCGGGTGACCACGAGATCGTTGATTGAGAGACCGCCGCCAAGCCTCAGGACGTCGGCGTTGGACCAGTATTCGTTGCCTTCGTAAATGGTGTCGCGGCCGTCGCCCTTGTTGAACAGATAGGTGTCGGAATTCGCGCCGCCGATCAGCGTGTCATTGCCCTTGCCGCCGGCAATGGTGTTGGAGCGCGAACCAAAGGCGCTCATGTCGATGCGGTCGTCGCCGTCGCCGCCTGTGGCGAGGCGCGCGATAACGTCAGCGCGCGTCCAGACAACGCCGCCGTCCGCGAAATCGATTTGCTCGACGCCCTGCGCCCCGTTCGCAAGCATGTTGCGGATCGTGATGCGCTGGTCGCCTGCGCCAACTAGCACGACGACATCACTGCCGCGCTCGACCAAGCGAACGTCAGATTCGGCGATGCCGGGTCCGAAATGGATGCGGTCGATCACGTTTGCGTCGTCGTCGCCATTTTCTACAATCACGTCCTGGCCGTCGCCCGGCCCGAAACTATAGACGTCGGCCCCAGGGCCGCCTGTCAGCGTGTCGTCGCCGAGGCCACCTTCGAGAATGTCATTGCCGCGTCCGCCTTGCAGTATGTCATTGCCGAGCCCGCCAAAGATCTCCGTCGAGGCGCGTCCGGTCGATCCACCCGAGGGGACCATGATCGTGTCGTCGCCAGAGGTCTGCGGGATGCTCGCGGCGAGATCGGCGAAGGACCAGGAGGAGTTGTCGGCAAAGATGATTTTCGACAGCAGCGGGTCGATTGATCCCGTCGGCGCCGCCACAGTGACGCTGTCCTGCGTTCCGGCCAAGGCGATGGTGATGGCGCCGGAGGCGTCGCGGTAGAGAATGAGGTCGTCGCGCGAAATGCCGGCGCCGAGTTTCAATACGCCTTGGCCGTCAGGCGCGCCGCTGCTGGTAATGAGGTCGCGACCGTCCCCACGGCTGAAGAGATAGACGTCCGCGCCACCGCCGCCGACTATGGTGTCATTGCCCTTGCCGCCGGCGAATGTCTCGGACGCCGTCGTCCCGGTCAGACGGTCATCGCCGTCGCTCCCTTGCCCGCGCAGTCGCGCCAGCAGCTGGTCGCGCGTGAGCGCGCCGTCGCTGAACACGATGGAGTCAACTCCGTTGAACGCGCTCTCATAGGCGAGCGTCACGGAGTCGGCGCTGTCGGCGAAGCGCAGCACGATGGCGTTCTCGCCGGGCGCCAGCCAGGCCGCACGCAGATCGGCCAGAGCGTAGCCGGACAGGTTTAGCGTGTCCACGCCGCCAGTCGTGTCGAGGATCGCATCGCGGCCATCGCCGCGCGCGAACAGATAGGTGTCGTCTCCAGCGCCGCCCTGAATGAAATCGTCGCCCAGTCCGCCCTGGATCGTTTCGGCGACATTTCCGCCGATGATCACGTCAGCGCCGGAAGTTTCCTGGCTCAGCACCGCTTGTTGCGCCAGTTGCGCGGGCGTCCAGCGAACGCCGTCCGCGAACTGGATCGTGGTCTGACGTTCGCCGTTCAAAGCGCCGTCGATACGAATGCTGTCGCCAGTCTCGGTGAAGCTGATGACCACGTCATTGCCGGATGGACGCACCAGCGCCGCGCTCGCGGCGAGGTCAGAGAACTGGACGGTGTCGCTCTGGCCCCGGTTCACATATTGCAACTCATCGACGCCGTCGCCGGACGAGAACACCAGAGTCTCGCCCGGCGCAACCTTGATCCGGTCATTCCCGGTCGAGGCTTGGGCATAATCCGTCTGGCCATACGTGGTCAGGTCAATGACGTCCTGGCCCGTGAGAGTGCGCTGCGCGGCGATTTGCGCCCTGATCTGCGCGAGCGTCAGACTCGCGCCGCCATCAAAGACAAAAGTCTCTACCGGGGTGTTGCCGGCCCCGCCGATGATGACAAGATTGTCCGTGGCCGACAGGGTTGCGACAAGGTCATTGTTGATGACCGAGAACGCGACCTTGTCGGCGGTTACTCCGGTTCCGAATCGGACCGTGTCGGTTCCGCTCGTGTCGAAAATACTGTCTTCGCCGTCACCGAAGCCGAAATTATAAACGTCGTCGCCCGTTCCGCCGCTCATCGCGTCTGAGCCGGCTCCGCCGTCAAATGCGTCATTGCGACCGTCGAACCCGACGAGATTGTCGTCATTGGCCGTTCCGACCAGCAGTTTCGCCTTGATTTGGTCGATCGACAACGAGGAGCCGTCGGCGAAAGTGAATTGCTCGACGCTGGCGTCGCCCAAACCATTCGCAATGGTCAGAACATCCGAGCCGTCGCCGAGATCGATGAGAAGATCGGATCCATTCGCTCCGGGGCTGAATTTGAGCGCGTCCGGATGCACGGACGCCCCAAATACGACTTTGTCGACAACGCCCGGCTTGTCTTGGGTCTCCTGAATGAGATCGAAGCCGTAGCCTGCTGAGAAGGCGTAGGAATCGGCGGCCGCGCCGCCATAAAGCTTGTCGTCGCCAGGACCGCCGTCCAGCACATTGGGCTGGTCGGTGACGCCATGGATCTCGTTGTCGCCAATATTGCCGCCGGCGATTTGCAGCATCTGCTCGATATCGGCGACTGTGAGGTAGTTCGGATGATCCGAGGTGTTGTCGTAAAAAACAAATTTCTCGACCAGATTGTCGAGATTGAGCTGAAC
>NZ_FYDG01000049.1 GCF_900187365.1 Rhodoblastus acidophilus | reverse complement strand
GTGGCGAGCGTCGGCTTCATGCCTGACGGCCGCGTGGGCGAGATATTCCTCAACGCGGCGCACCGCGATCAGTTCATGGATCATCTGATCCGCGACATCGGCGTGCTGATTTCCTACTGCCTGCAATCGGGCTGCGATTTCGAGCGGCTGCGCGAGGGCATGACTCGCGACGCGCATGGGAGCGCCCAGGGGATCGCCGGCGCCGCGCTCGATGCGCTGGCGGGCTTTCTGGCGGAGGCTTCGGCCGATGGCGCGACGCGCTGATCCCAAGGCCGAAGCCGAGGCGCGCGCCAGGGCGTTGCGCGAGGGGTTCGCCGATTATGACCGCCGGCGCTGCAAGTGCGGCGCAAAGTTTCCGCCGTTTGGCGTTTCCGGGACCTTTTATTGCCGCCGGTGCTGGCGTGCGGCCTGCGCGAAGGAGAGCAGCCATGTGGATCGATCTGCGAGGCAATCCGGTCAAGGGGCGCTGTTCTAACGGCGTGATGAAGCTGTTCGCGCCGATCGGGCGGTTTACGCCGGCGCGGAAGATGGCGCTGGTCGGCGCCGTGAAGGCCGGCCATGCGGCGCTTGCCGACGTGCTGCGGTTTTACCGCATCTCCGAGGATGAGTGGCTGGCCTGGACGCGCGACGCCGCGGGCGGTCGCGATCTCATGCGCGTGACGCGGCGCAGTCCGCGTGCGCTGGCGCGGGTGGCGTGAATTCTTCGGCGCCCTGACCGAACAATTTCTCCAAAAAAAGACTGAGAGCGCGCGGTGATGAGCACGCCGGAACCCGTTTTTTCGCCTGTTGACGCCGCCCTGGACTATGCCGCCCGGGGGTGGCCGGTGTTTCCGTGCTCGCCCTCGCCGGAGAAGAACGTCGGCAAGCGTCCGCTGGTTCCGGGCGAGAGCGCGCCCGGCGCGAAGGACGGCGGCCTCTATCTCGCCACCTGCGACGCGGACCAAATCCGCGCCTGGTGGCGGCGCTGGCCGCGCGCCTTGATCGGCCTGCGCACCGATACGTGCGTCGGTTTCGTCGTCGATCTCGATCCGCGCGAGGCGACGGCCGAAGAAATGCGCGCGTCGCTGGAGGATTTTTGCGGGGGCTTCCCGGCCGGGATGGCGGAGAGCCGGACGCAATCCGGCGGGCTGCATTTGTGGTTTCGCACGCCGGCCGATGGCGCGGTCATTGGCAACCGGACCGCGCTGTTTTCGAAGTGTGAGACCGCGCCGGAGGCGATTCGCGCGCATGTCGATGTGCGGGGGGCGGCCGGCTATGTGATCGCGCCGCCCTCGATGATGCTCAACGGCCGAAGCTATGAGTGGATTACGCCGCCGGCCGGCGAACTGCCCGAAGCGCCGGCGCGTCTGGTCGACATCATTCTGTCGCGCGGGGAATTCGCGCCGCGCGCGCGGCCGGCGGCGCCTGTGCGCGACTACGCCAAGGATCATTCGGCCGTTGACGAGGCCCGGCGCAAATATGCGATGGCGGCGCTGGACGCCGAATGCCGCGCGATCGCCGGCGCGCCCGATGGTCAGCGCAACCAGACCGCCAACGATTGCGCCTTGAAGATCGGCCACCTGGTCGGCGCCGGCGCGTTGTCGCGCTCGCTGGCGCTGGCCGCGCTGATCGAAGCCTGCATGGCCTGGGGCATCAAGGCCAATGACAAGGCGGTGAAGCCGGGCGGCACGGTCGAACGCGCGCTGGACGCCGGCGCGCTGGAGCCGCGCGATATGTCCGACGTCGGAACGCGCGCGCGGGAGCGTTCGAACGTCGTTCCGCTGCGCGGCCGCGCGCCGCCGGACGACGATTACATCCCGCCGGGCGAACCTGTCGCCGCCTCGCGTGGGGCCGATCCCGCACCCTTTGTTGGCGCGCCCGAAGAACCCTCCCATACGGGAGAGAGCAGCGGCGAGCCCGACCAGGGGAGTGGGGGAAGCGGCGTCGTCTCCGACGACAGCTCTATTGATCGCCGCTGCGCCTTCCTGCCGATGACCGATCTCGGCAATGCGGAGCGCTTTTTCGCTCGCTATGACGGCAAGGTGCTTTGGTGCGAAAAACTGGGCTGGCTGATCTGGGATGGGCGGCGGTTTGCGCGCGAGGGCGCGAACGACAGCGTCATGTCGGCCGTGCAGGCGACGGTTCGCGCCATCCAGGACGAAGCGAAGGCCATTCGCGGCAGCGAGGACGATTACGCCACCATCGTGCGCGACAAGGAAGTCTGGTTCTCCGACAAGGTCGCCGCCTGGGGGCGCGCCTCGGAAAGCAACAACCGTATTTCCGCCATCAGCAAACTGGCGGCGGCGAAATTCTCAGTCAGCCCGGATGAGTTGGACCGCGATCTCTACGCCATCAACGTGCTGAACGGGACGCTGCGGATCAGCAAGGATTTTGACGGCTATGTGCGGCTGGACCCGCATGACCCCAAGGACCGCATCACCAAACTGGCGCGCGTGACCTATGACCCCGACGCGGCGGTGCCGAATTATCGCGCCTTCCTCGACCAGGTGCAGCCGCCGGCCGCTGACGGGTCGCGGGCGGTTCAGCGCTTCCTGGCGCAATGGGCGGGGCTCGGCCTGACCGGCGACACGTCGGAACAGCGGCTGACGTTTCATTACGGCAAGGGCCGGAACGGCAAGGGCGTCTGGACCAAATGCCTGCTGCATGTGAGCGGCGACTATGCCGACACGATCCCCATTGAGAGCTTTCTGGACTCCGGCCGCGCGCGAGCTGGTGGGCAGGCGACGCCCGATATCGCCAAGCTGCCGGGCGTGCGGCTGCTGACTACCTCGGAGCCGAAAAAGGGCGCGACGCTCGACGAGGGGCTGGTGAAGCTGTTCACCGGCGAGGATCGGATCGACGCGCGCCACCTCAACAAGGAGTTCTTCTCGTTTCGGCCGCAAGCCAAGCTGACCATGCAAGGCAATTATCGGCCGAAGATCAGCGGGACGGATGAGGGTATCTGGCAACGCATGATCCTCGTGCCGTGGCCGATCACGATTGCGCCGAACAAGCAGGATCGGGGGCTCGATAAAAAGCTCTACCGGGAGGCCTCCGGCATCCTGAATTGGATGCTGGATGGGCTGCGCGACTGGATGGATCACGGGCTGCTGCTGCCGGACGCCGTGAAGGACGCCACCGCCTCCTATCGCGAGGACAGCGACCCGCTCGGTCGCTTCCTGGAGGTCTGCACCAAGCCCGACATCGGCAAGCGCGTCCAGGCCGTCGAGATGCACCGGCTGTACTGCGCATGGGCGAAGGCCAACGGCGAGGCGGAATGGACCATGAAGGGGCTTGGCATGGCGCTGACGGAGCGTGGCATCCCGAAAAAGAAGGCCTCGGAAATCTGGTGGCTCGATCTGTCGACGACGAAGGTGGTGTCCGATTTCGTCAATGAGCATGGGCGCGCCTGGGGCTCGGGGGACCATAGCGGCGGTCCACCGGACGAGGATGATGGCCGTTGGGAGCGCGAACCATGACGCAATCCTCCCATCCTCCCGTTTTTCGCTCAATCCTCCCGCGCGCAAGTATCTGTTTTCGCGCGTGTTGGGAGGATTTGGGAGGATAGGGAGGTTTTTCGAGCCTTCGGCCTCATGTGTGTGCGTGCGCGCAGGAAAAAAATACGAATTTCATATGTGAAAACCCTCCCTATCCTCCCTAACCCTCCCAAAGGCTTTTCAATCAATGGCTTATGAACGGGAGGATTTCTAAAAATCCGGGAGGGACGGGAGGATCGCCGGTTTAGCGTGTCGGAGCATCGAGATGGTTGCAAAATTTTGGGGCGTCGCGGGTTTGAAGACGGGGATCAAGGCGCTGGGGGAACGCCGCGAATTCCCCTTCGGGCGTCAGAGCCTGCCTGAACCCGTCTGCAACGCCGCCGCGCGCGAAGGGCTGGAGGCTGCGGGATTCGAAGTGTTCGCGCCCGCGATTGGAGCATCAACGCGTCGGCGCCGTCAAGGGCGTCATCCTCGATAAAGACGGCAACACCGTCTACGATCTCTATTCCGAGTTCGGCATCAGCGCCGCCGCCGACGTGAATTTCGATCTGACGGCCGCGGGCAAGCCGCGCAAGCAGTGCGCGAGCATTGTGCGCAGCGTCGCCCAGAGCCTCGGCGGCATCGCTTATTCCGGCATTTACGCGCTGTGCGGCGATACGTTCTGGGACACGCTGATCACGCATGCCGACATCGAGAAGACCTATCTTTACCAGGAAGGCCAGCAGCTTCGGAACGGCATCGCCTATCAGACGCTGACTTTCGGCGGAATCATCTGGGAGAACTACAAGGGCTATGTGCCGGCCAATGACGGCTCCGGCGGCGTGACGCCGTTCATCGGCGCGACCGAGGCGCGGGTTTTCCCGCTCGGCGTTCCCAACTTCTTCCGGACGGTCTTCGCGCCGGCGGATTACATGGAAACCACCAACACCATCGGCCTGCCGCGCTACGCCAAGGCGATCCCGAGCGACAACAACAAGGGCGTGCGTCTGGAGAT
>NZ_FYDG01000043.1 GCF_900187365.1 Rhodoblastus acidophilus | reverse complement strand
GCGGCGAAGCCGCTTATCTGGCCTCCCTCAAATCGAAAGACGCGCCCCATGTGCGACCTGCAGCTTGAAGACGATGACGCTGCGGCCAAAGCCGCGCGCACCAAGACTTTCCACATCACGACCGCCGAAGGCGACGGCGACGGCCGCTGGTACGAAATCTTCGTGCGCAGCCCAATCGACCGCGCCGCCCTTGTCGGCGCCGATCCGGACGAATTCGAGTTTGGCCATCGGGCCGACGACCCGAGCTATGTCCTCGTCCACTTTGACGCCGCCAGCGACAGCCTCGACCCGTCGTTCGGTTACGAAGAAGGATCCGACGCCTACGAAACCGAGCGCGCCATTTTCGATGAGTTCAAGGATGATCTCCTCACCGAAGCCCGCGACGACGAACGCCTCCGCACGGCTCCGGTCGCAGACATCCTCGCGGAAGCCGATGCGGTGATCGCCCGGACCCGAGCCATCCTCGCCGACGACAGGCGGCCAAGGGCCGTCAGGGCGCGCCGCCTGCGCGTTCGCGCCCGACGCCTTCAGAATAAGATTCTGGCCCATATCCACTGAGGACGACGCGTCCAATGAACTCCGACACCATTTGCGACAAGGACGTCGCGGCCTTGCTGAAACGGGCGGCGGCCGCCTTGAAGGACCCGCGCGCGCCGGAAGATCGTGAGATCTGATGTCCTCGCTCGAACGCTCCGCGACATTGCTCGACGCGCGCCAAAACCGCCCGATCAATCGGCTGCGCCGCGCCCCGGAAACACCGGACAATGAGCCGTTTGTCAAAAGACTCGCGATTGCAATGTTCTGGACCTTCATCGCAAATCCGGCTGTCTGGTTGTTCGTCTATGTCTGCCATTGAACACCAGCAGGAGCCTCGGCCCGCGCGCGCTACGTCAAAGGGACTCGCATCTGCTCGCGCCCAAACGGAACGCCGCTGGCCCCTGCCGCCGGATCATCGACAAGCGCCAGTTCTGACGGCCGTTCGCCGCAATTCTCGCATTTCAATCGGGACAACACTTCGCCGAGCCGCGTTGAAGCTCCTACCCGTTCTGAAAGTTTCGCCATCGGCGTGTACGAGAGCTTGCAGCGACAGCGCGTCTCCAGCCAATAGCCGTGCAACAGGGACAACGGAGCGTCGAGAGGCGGCTTGAGCATGCCTCCTATCTCGCATGAGAACAGAAAAAGAACAAGCGGGGCTTTTCCATTCCGGTCGCGGCCGCCGAAGTTCGCAATGCACGCCTTCGAGACTGGCGCTCGACAGGGAATGCTGCAAGGACGGGCGACCGGCGGTTGTGGGCGCGGGCGAGCGGGCTTCGCCCTGGCCTCGCGGGTTGCTTTTCTGACGAAATGACGCGGTTTGTATTCGCGCACGTGGCTCCTACCGCTTTGCTACCATGACAGCAGCAGCCAGGAGACGAGGCGCTATGAGAAAAAACACTCATGTCCGCGATGAAGACAAATTCATGCTCTGCCTCCCCAAGAGCCTTCGCGACCGTATCGCCGAAGCTGCGAAATCCAACGAGCGTTCAATCAACAATGAGATCATCGCCGTTCTGCAACACGCCTACGATCAGGCCGCAGTGACGAAATACCAAACAATTGTTCGCAGTTTAGCGCGCGTTGACGACATGCCGCCGTCTTTATCGCCGGCTAAAATTGATGAATTGGAGCGCTCCGGAAAACTTGTAGAGATGAAGCAAGATCTTAAGATCGAAATCGCAGCCCTTGTCGAACGAATCGAAGACCTCGACTCGGATCGAGACAGGATCATTGCAAGGACAGAGCGTCTGAAAGCCATCGTGGAAAATCTTGACGCGGCGTTTCATCGCTCCTGAACCGCAGCCGCTAGTCTCGCAAAGCAAGGGCCGGAGGCTTGTGTCTCCGGCCTCAATCTTGATCACACGGCTGACGTCACTGCTTGCACTGGAACACCAGGCCGCCGTTGTAGGTCAGTTCGCACGAATCCGTGACATCCGGCAGCTTGAACGCCTCGTTCGGACGTCCCTTGTAACGGCACACCAGCGTCAGTGGCCGATGGGCAGCGCGCAAGTTATGCCAACCCTGGCGGATCAGCTTCTCGGGAAAGGAGCCTCCATCCTTATACTTTTCATCGTCCGGAACCATGAATGCCGGTGGATTGCTCTTCCCTTCAATCACATCGACTCCGATAATATCAGGCTTGCACAAAGACGCCGCTTCTGCCGTCTGCCCAACAAAACAGACGCCAAGCAAAGCCAAGAGGAGGTTAGTGCGAAACAACATAGAATTTACTCCCGCTTTCATACGAATTGCTCGTCGTCCAATTGATAGTGCGATACCTGGCAGGCGCGTTCGCCCATTGATCCATGACCTGAATGCCCTGAGCGTTCTGCCCAAGGTAGATCGCAGTGTGACTTTGCCCAACCGTATTGGTGTAGGCGCCGTCGGCGCCAAATGTCGCGATGACCGTGCCCGGCGCGATATCTGTGTTCCCCTGCACTTGCGTACCAGGAACCCACGTCGAGGTATGGCCCACATTCGACGTCGCCTGCGCCAAGGCCACGCACTGGCCCGAGCCGACTTGCTGACCGAGCATGCTCTCGTAAGCCGAACAGCCGATTGCATGGAAACGAGAGAAATTGGCGAAATCGGACAACCGTCGCGGGTCATCGCGCTCCGCTCGCTTCGGCGGACGCCATAGACCGGCCAGACGCCGCGCCAACCTTGGCGCTCGACGATTTTCCCCTTCGCCCTGCCGGGCGAATTCCTCGCGGAACAAAATCGCCGCGCCTGCGGTCCTCCGCCCGCGTCGGCCCGCGCAAGCGCGGGTTCTGCGCCGTCTCTCAGCCGGTCTCAATCGGCGTCGCCGAGCAGAGCGCGTTGACCCGCCCGGCGATCAGAGGAGGCGAAAATGACAGCAGTCGTGAACAAACACACACACATCAAGACCCCAAACGACACCTACATCGGCCGGGGCGGCAAGTGGGGCAATCCATTCGTCATCGGGAAAGACGGCGACCGGAACGAAGTGGTGAGAAAATATCGTTGCATGATCACGGCGAACGACAAACTGCTCGCGGACATTCACGAACTCAAAGGCCGAAATCTCGTGTGTTTCTGCGCTCCGAAGCTGTGTCACGGCGATATATTGAAAGAACTCGCTGATCGGTCATGAAAGAACAAGCCCATGACTTACGAACTCAACTTCATCGGAATGGACGGGCTGGACCACACCGAAACGCATGTCGGCGACGAGACGTCCAAGAACCAGCTCGTGATCTTCCTTGAAGAACGAGGCGCTCACTGCATCACCGTCGATGAAGTTTCGGACGAGTGAAGCCGCTCAATTTGGCCATCCCTCCAACCTGAAGAGGCGCGGCCAGATGCCCTCGTCTCCAACTTATGATAGGATCACGCCCATGGTAGCCCAAGTCCTGTTCAATCCCTTGCCCTATATCGACCGCCTCACCCGCGGCGGCTTCACGCCGGACCAGGCGCGAGCTCATGCGGAAGCGCTCGAAACCGCTTTCGCCGAGAGCGTCGCCACCAAGCGCGATCTCACCGACGTCAAGAATGAGCTCCAAAGGGAGATTTCTGACTTCAAGAACGAGCTGCAACAGGAAATTGTCGCCGTCAAACATGAACTTAAACAGGATATTGCCGGCGTCAGGCAGGAAATCGCCGGCGTCAAGCACGAGCTCAAGCAGGACATCGCTGGCGTCAGGCAGGAAATCTCCTCCGTGCGACAGGAAATCGCGGCCGTCAAAAACGATGTTCTCCGCTGGACGTTCGGATTCAATCTCGTGATGCTCGGCGCAATCTTTACAATGCTGAAATTCTTGCATTAAGCGTCGGCAATAACCCAAAAATTGCTGGGCGTTCGTCGGTCCGTGCTCATGTCGATGGTGGCGAGACGCGCGCCCGCTGCCGTAGCGCAAGGTACCGATATTGCGAGCGACGAACAGCGCAAGTGTCCAAGAATTTGCGTCTGTCTGCCTCGAACGACAAGGATTTTACGGGCGTGGCGCCTCGCGCGTCAGCGCGCGAGACGCCGCGCTCTCGTGAACGGAGTCCCCTCCGCTGCGCTCCACGGTCTCCGCCCTTCGGGCTTCGATCGCATAACGCCCCCACGGCCAGTTCTGGTCACTTGCTGCCTCAACTCAGCGGCGGCTTCGCCTGGCGCGTCACCGATCTCGCCAAAGACAGCCGCCTGCGTCCCTCGTCAGCCAGTGCTCATGTCTCCTGGTCAAGGCGGCGGAAGCCCCGGAGGGCTCCCACTTGGCCTGCATCCTCAAAGGCGATCACACGTCTCGAAGACGCGCTGTGCGCGAGCCGTCTCCCCTCGCAGGACGCCGTGGTTGCCTCTCTCCCGGTTTGTTTCCCTTGTGGCTCACGATCGCAGCCGAGGCGGGGGCGGTCGGATTGATGCCGGGGGCCACATTCGGCATGGCGATCGCCGCAAGTCGCGCCTTGCTGCGTTCGTCCCGGCGGAAGCGCCCGCCTCCGCCGCCTTCGAAAGGGGCAGGCCGCCGTTCGTCGCGCCGGCGCCGACTTCGTCCAAATAACGGCAGACGCAGCCAACCACAGATTCGACCAAGGGCGACGATGCGAGTGGCGCATGTGGTGTCGCCGCCTTTTCATCGAGGGCGCCGAGCCGCTTTTCCCTCACGATGTCCAGGCGGGGCGCGCCGGTCCCGGCGTTCTTCGTCCAGGGTGGCGAGCCGTTCGAAGTCCGGCGATCAGCGTCGTCATGCCCCGGTCGGGAACAGGCCCAGGCTCGGCCGTCTCAACGTGATGACCCGGCCCAGGCAGGCTCGGCAGGGAGGGCGCGGACAGCGGAAGCCTTTCCAATGCGATTGAAATAGCCATTCGCCGATCCCTTCATCTGGCCGCCAGCGAAAGGGCCATTGCCCCGTGTCAAACGCAATCCCCTCGGTTTGAGTGACGCCTAGACCGGCCAGTCGGCGCGTCAACCGTGGATCGAAACGATTTTCCCCGACCGCAAAGCGGCCTCCTCGCGGAACAAAATCGCCCCGATCGCACGGTCCTCCGCAAGCGTCGGCCCGCAAAGCGCGCGGCGCTCGCCGATTTTCCCCTTCGCCCTGCGGGCGAATTCCTCGCGAAGCAAAATCGCCGACGCCGCGATGCACGCTTGGCGGGTTCTGCGCCGCCTTTGGCCGGTCTCTCTCGGCGTCACCGAGGGGAACGCGTTGACACAGGGTCAACGGCCCCCGGCGCCCAGAAGGATCGACGAAAATGGCTAACAATCGCAAGGCTCCCGCCCAGTCCGCCACCTCCGCCAAGCAGCCCAAGGCCGCCATCACTTTCGAGCGCGCCAAGCTCTTGTGCCCCGACCAGGGCAAAGCCGAGCGCATCGCCGAAAACTTCGGCCTCTTCTGCCCGGACTACGAAAACATCCGGGACCAGCACTCCCTCGCCCTCCTCTCCATGCGGGACGGCTTCGACGGAGCCCTCAACGAAAAGGCCACCGCCCTGCACTTCCAGCGCGTCGTCGGCGCCCTGGTCTCCTCCGCGGTCGGCGCGGGATCGTTCTACTCGGACAAGGTCTCGGACGCCCGCGCGCTCGCGACCCGCACCCACGAAGGCGGCCAGGAGGACGAGGCTCCGGTCGGGTTCGAAAACAAGGCCCGCCGCGCCGCCGAGTTCGCCGCCGAAATGGGCCTCCAGGCCTTCGCCCTCCTCGCCGCCGCCCACGGCGCGGTCGACGCCTACAAGGACATCACCGGCGAAGAGTGGAAGCCCTACCGCGCCCCGGCCGAAAGCCAGCCGCTCGAACAGCGCGCCCTCAAGACCCAGCTCGACGCTCTCTGAGCCGGTCCCAGCGGGAGCCCTCCGGGGCTCCCGCACGCCCCTTCCCTCTCATCTCGCCCGGACGCCAACAGGACGCCGGGCTTTTTCTTGCTCGATCAGCAATCGCGCGAGGCATCCCAGCAATGCGCGCGAGCAAGCTCGCGCATCGTTTTTCCCGAGGCGAAGCCGCCGCCCTCGTTTCGATTGAGGTCTATGAGCCTGCCGTGCGTTCTGGGCCTTCGGAAGGCGGGGCGCGGCGCGCTCCCGCAGGCGGCCCGAAGGCGCAGGGACTTCGTCGCCGAACGCCGGCAGGCCTGGCTGGGCGACAACAACCAGCATGCCGACAACCGCCGCATCCGGCTCAAAGAAGACCTTCCCAGTGTCGCTTGCGGACGACTAAGTGGCGACCCCAAGCAGTCATTCACGCCTTGCTGGCAACATTCGAAGCAACGCTGTCAAAGTCTTGGGTGCCTATAAGCGTTCTTCTTCGGCGCGGTCTATTGCGGCGTTGTCGCGATTAATGGCGCTGATGGTGCCGCTGATCATCCAGCCCAGTCCGATGACACCGTAAGCGATTGCCTCGATGTTCATAGGAAAGCGGTCCATGTCGAGGCCGCCTGAAACGACGATCGAGTTCGAGATCGCGAAATCGACGACATAGGTTCCCCCGAGAATCAGCAATCCGAAGGCGGGGTTGATTTTTGTCCCGGCGAACAGACCGCAGCAGAACAGGATTATCGGGACAAGCATGCCCGCGAATGGTGCGTCCGATACGATAAAATCGAAGAGTTCAGCAATCATGACCTTCTGCTATGCCTGTCTGTCCGGTAAGTTTTCGCTTTAAGAAGAGTGTTTACCCCGTCAGGCGGATCGACGCTCCGGCGGGCGCGTTTGCACCCCAGAATATAAATTGTGGACGATAAATAAATACGAAAGGCGCGGCACGCTGGCATGGCTTGTCCGCTGCAATCCGCAGCAGCGGTCATTCACGGCGCGACCGCCAATGGTCCGCTTCCCGCCGCGAAGAGCCGGTGTGTATGACCAAAGAGTTTGGGCGTTGCGCAAGCAAGCTTGCGCCGCGCTCTCGTGAACGGAGCCCACGCTGTCGCGCGGTCTCCGCCCTTCGGGCTTCGATCGCATAACGCGCCCACGGCCGAACCTGCGTGCGACACGGCCGCGCTTCGTCAGCGCGCAGCAGCCAGAAGCAGGACCTCGACGTCCTTGTCATGATCGACCGGCGCCCACCTCTCGCCGCGAATGGCGATGCCGATGGCGCGCTCCGCCCCGAACGCCTCTTGGCAAGCCTCATAGGCCTCGATCAAGCCGCTCGCCCAAGCATACGTCCGCGATGTCAAGGCATCTTCAAGCGCATCGAGCCAATAGCCGCCCTCATTACGGGCCGCCAGCAGCTTGCCAGCCGCCTCATCCGAACGCCGGGCGTCCTCGCGCGACTTCCGGCACAGCCGGGCCGCCTCCTTGACGAACGGCTTCAACATCGCCTCCAGCGCAGCCCGCCTACGAGCCGCGTCCGCCGGCAAGTCCGTCCGCGTCGCCACGTTCGCCCACATCTCGGCGTCCGCCCGATCGCGAATGATCCAGTCCGGCTCGTCGATTCCGAAAGCTTCCGCCACCAGGCTGACCTGGCGTGCGTCCGGAGCCAACGCGCGCAAGACGTCCGTCGTCGGCGTCGCGACCCGCTCGATGGGAAAACGGATGATATTGGAATTCATGGGCTTCAATTCGTTTTGCATCTTCAGTCTCCTGAACAAACACTGAACATTTAGCGCGGATCGCACCGCCGCGCAAGCGGCAAGACATTGTTTGTGAACAGGTTTCGTGTGCTTGCCGCGACGATTCACGCCAAAGCGCTTTGTCGCGTCGCGGCCCACGCCTGACCATCAATGGAGCCGCTTGAGGTCGGGCGCCTCGAACTCTCCGATATCGACCGCGATGAACTCGCCGCCAAAGCCGCGCAGGTTGCCGCACAAGGCCGGTTCGCCGCCATGGTCGCCGATGCAGAACTCGCGGCATTCCTCGAACTGCACGTCGCGTAGCCCCCATTGCACCGCCATGCGCAGCTTCTCCCAAAGCCTCAACACGGTTTGCCGGCTCACGCCACACGCCAGCCGGCGATGCGCCTCGTCGGGCAACGCCAATATCGCAGTCCATCCGTCGCGACGTCTCACGACGACAATCCCG
This sequence comes from Rhodoblastus acidophilus, assembly GCF_900187365.1. Classification (GTDB taxonomy): domain Bacteria; phylum Pseudomonadota; class Alphaproteobacteria; order Rhizobiales; family Beijerinckiaceae; genus Rhodoblastus; species Rhodoblastus acidophilus. The sequence continues at coordinate 934 of NZ_FYDG01000043.1, read as the reverse complement.
ACGATCTCATCCCGTCGCCAGAGCACGCTCGCAATCACGCGCCGATCGCTGAAATTCTGGAACGGATCAAAGTTAGGTTCCGGCATCCGCTGGCCCATGGCTCATGACCCCTTTCATCTTTGTTCGAATCTCGAATGAAACGGCGCGAACGCCAAAACACAGGATCACATGCCCCGAGCGAGCGCCCGCCTCCCCGCGCTTCATCCGCTCGACGCCAGGAGGTCACGCGAAACGGGTCGTCCGCCTTTCCGAAAGCCCCTGCCCGATCCAGCCAGCGCAGGATGAACGTCGGTCCTCATTCCGCAGCGCTGTTCGCCATCCGCCAGATCACGCCTGAACGGGAGCGGCTGTGCGGCGGCGGCGCAGGACGTCACGCCAATCCTCGACACGCCCGGCGACGCTGAACGGTCATCCCGCATCAAGTCAAAGTCCCTCCAGTCAACTCAAGAACAGGGCGCCGCTCCATCCGGCCGTCCCCTCGGTTTGGAGACGCCTAGACCGGTCAGCCGGCGCGTCAACCGTGGATCGAAACGATTTTCCCCGGCCGCAAGCGGCCTCCTCGCGGAACAAAATCGCCCCGATCGCACGGTCCTCCGCAAGCGTCGGCCCGCCAAGCGCGCGGCGCTCGCCGATTTTCCCCTTCGCCCTGCGGGCGAATTCCTCGCGCGGCAAAATCGCTGACGCCGCGATGCACGCTTGGCGGGTTCTGCGCCGTCTCTCGACCGGTCTGTTTCGGCGTCACCGAGGGGAACGCCGGATGGAGCCGGACGACCTCGAGAGAAAGACAGGAGAGAACCATGAGCCAGTGCGCGGAATTCCACATCATCGGTCGCGTCGGACAACTCAAGAAAGTCGGCACGACGCTCCGCGTCACCATCGCCGCCAGCTATCCCTACAAGGACGAGCGCGGCGACTGGCAGGACCGCACCCGCTG
>NZ_FYDG01000022.1 GCF_900187365.1 Rhodoblastus acidophilus | reverse complement strand
ATAAGGCGAGACCACCGAAAACGTCAACTCCAAAACGACAAAAAAATGAAATAAATCTGAAATTGTAATAAAAACAACAGGATACGGCAGGGGGCAAGGAAGGGCGAGCCGCCCCATTTCGGCCAACCTCCGGCGTGTATAAAGCCCCGTTTCTGCTGGGGGTGACAGGAGACAGTGCCGCGTTTTAGCGCTATCTCTTATGTTCAAGGTTCACGGAGGCCAATTCTTGGCGACCTCGGTCAATTTCGTCGCTTTTCGCTCCTCAGTCTCTCGGCGCGCGCTTCTTGCGGCGTCCGGCAGCGCGGAGCCGCCGCTCGACCCGCGCGGGGAAAAGCGCATCGCCGGATCGGCGCGACGCGTGTCGCTGAGATGGCTGGCCGGTTCGGGTTTGACTGGTCTGATCGGCGCAGGACTCTTGGGCGGCGCCATCTACGCAGCATTCGATCGCGAGGCGAATTTCGCCGAAGCGCCGACGCGCGCGCAGCTCAATCGCAGGGATCAGGGCGAAGGCGAAAAGGTCAACCCTGCGAAGGGCGACCGGTTGATCAAGGCGATCGACATCGTCGCCGCGAAACAGACGTTCAAGACCCCGACCGCCATCAGGGTCGGCGATCGCGAGGTCATCAAGAATCGGACGTTCACGCGTGTTTCGACGACGTTGACGCTCTCGGACACAGGCTTGAGCGCCGACGTTCCCGAGTTCAACCCGCTAAAATTGCTTTCGGACTCGAGCAATCCGGCGCCGGAAGCGCCCGATGACGCGCCAGGGCCAGACGTTGCAGAGGTCGGTTTCACCGCGACGGAGCTTTCGCCGACCCAATTCGGCGTGGCGAACGGGACGTTGTCGCTGGACGAAGTGCGCGCGCAGGTTGACGAAACCATCAAGCACTCACAGACGGATGGCTCGAAAGCGTCTCCAACCTTGCCGTCTCAACTGCTGCTCATGAAGACAAGCCGGGCGTCGTTTGATCCCAATGCCGGCCTCGCCTACGCGACCCCGGGCAACATCAACGTCAGCTCGCCGTTTTCTTCGATCGAAGTGCGCATGGTCCCGGAAAATGTGACGCTGGCGCCGCGGACCACCAATCCGGTCGGGGACGCGGAATCGACGCGCGCCGCCAAGGACAAACTCGTCGTCATACGCCGCGGCGAAACGCTCGACGACGTGTTGACCGCCGCGGGCGTGCAAAAGACGACCGTCGCGGCCGTCAAGGACGCGTTCAACGGACGCCGCGCCGCGGACGCCGTTGCGGAAGGGCGCCGGATCAAACTTTCTTTTGCTGAAACCGAAAACGCGTCGGTCCCGCAGTTGGCCCGGCTCACGGTTTATGACGGCGAACGTGTGCAGGCCTTGATCGCCCTGTCGGACAGCGGCCGCTACCTCTTGCTGGAGAACTCCCAGGCGACGTCCGGCAAAACCGCGTCGCGCAAGTCGCAATCGGACGACGACTCGGACGGCGACGACAGCGACGATGGCATGCGGCTTTACAATTCGCTCTACGAAACCGCTCTCAAGCAAGAAATCCCCAAGCCGATCATCGATCAGATGATCCGCACCTTCGCCAATGACGTCGATTTCCAGCGGCCGGTCGCCGCCGGCGATTCCATCGACGCGTTCTTTGACAATGGCGACGACGGCGATCACGCCGATCTTCTTTACGCCTCGGTCACGGCGCGCGGCGAGACGTACAAATATTACAGGTTCCAGTCACCGGACGATCAGGGCGTCGATTACTTCGACCCTTCGGGCAAGTCGACGCGCAAATTCCTGGTGCGCAAACCCATTGCGACCGGCGAACTGCGCTCGGGCTTCGGCATGCGTTTTCACCCGATCCTGCACTATTCACGGCCGCATAACGGGGTGGACTGGGCGGCGCCGATTGGCACGCCGATTTTCGCCGCGGGCAACGGAACCGTCATCAAGGCGGGATGGGACTCGGGCTACGGCCGCCGCGTGGAGATCGAACACAACAACGGCTATGTCACGACATACAACCACATGTCGGCGTTTGCGCGCGGTCTGCACGACGGCGACCGGGTCAAACAGGGTCAGATCGTCGGCTATCTCGGAGCCTCGGGCTTGGCGACCGGTCCGCATCTCCATTACGAGGTGATCGTCAACGGCCACTTTGTCGATCCGTTGCGCGTCAAATTGGCGAGGACGCGCCAGTTTGAAGGCAAACTGCTTGGGGACTTCAAGAAAGAGCGCGACCGCATCGACGGCTTGATGGCGAAAGCGCCCAACAGCTCCCAAGTCGCCGGCAAATAGTCAGGCGACGTCCCGGCCCGATCCGAGCGGACGCGGCGACAGGGCCGGCGTGAGCGCAGGCGCCAATTCCGGCAAGCTTCGCCTGATACGGCGGACGCCGACCAAACGGTACAATTGTTTGGTGGCTTCAACCAGCACGACGCCCGCGCCCGGCAACGACAGCTTCGCCGAAACGCTCTCGATCGCCGGCGCCAGACGCAGCACCACGGCGCGATTGAAGGGGGGCGTGTACAGAGCTTCGCTCCAATAGACCGGGGAGAACAGCGTCTCCCGCATCAAATCGTGCAATTGGCCGCGCGAAAAGGGGCGCCCGTGGCCGAACGGCGTTGAATCGAGACGCGCCCACAGACCCGACCGATTCGGCGCGACCACGATCAGTCGCCCTCCAGGGGTCAGGACGCGCCAGACCTCTTCCAACAGCTCCCTCGGATGTTCCGCTGTTTCGAGGGCGTGGGCCAGCAGAACTCTGTCAATGCACGAATCCGGCAGCGGCAGCATGGTGTCGTCGATCAAGGCGGACGCCGAGGCGCCGTCCGACGGCCAATTCACCACGCCCTGCTCGGCGGGCATCATCGCCAGCAATCGCAGGGCTTGTCCGCGAAAATGATCGAGATAGGGCGTGGCGTAGCCCAGGCCCAGCACAGAAAGTCCGGCGAGATTGTCCCAGCGTCGCGCAAGATGACCGCAAACCAGATGGTGGGCGGTTTTGCCGAGCGAGGACGCGTAAAAACTGCGGAGATCAGTCACATCGAGCGCCATGCGACAGGATCGCCACAAAAACCCGACGGACGCAAGACCTATCGCGGCGACGCCAGCCTGCAATGGTTTCATAGCCGGGCGACGCCTATACTGCGCGCAGCGTCAATCCGCCGGAGCGCTTCCATGACCGTCCAGTTCAGGCTGCTGCAATGTTTGAGCGACAATTTCTGCCTGCTCGCGCATGATCCCCGAACGGGATCGACCATCTGTTTCGACGCGCCGGACGCCGATCCGATCGCGGCGGCGCTCGACGCGCAGGGCTGGAGGTTGAGCGAGATCGCGCTCACCCATCACCACCAAGATCACATCGGCGGCGTCGCCGCGCTCAAGGCCCGCTTCCCCGCCGCGCGCGTGATCGGGGCGGGCAAGGACGCCCACCGGCTGCCGCCTCTCGACCTTGCGGTGACCGAAGGCGACGAGATCCCCTTCGGCCGGGGCGTGGCGCGGGTGCTGGAGACGCCGGGCCACACGCTGGGCCATATCGTCTTTCATCTCGCGGACGAGGCGGCGGTCGTCACGGGGGACACGTTGTTTTCGCTCGGATGCGGGCGGGTGATGGAAGGAACCATGCCGATGATGTTCGCAAGCCTCCAGCGGCTCGCCGCCCTTCCGGCCGAAACGGCGGTCTATTGCGGTCACGAATACACCCTGGCCAACGCCCGTTTCGCGGCGACGGTCGAGCCGGACAACCCCGCCTTGCTGGAACGGCTGGCCGAGGCGGAGCGTTTGCGCGCGCGCGGCGCCGTGACGATCCCCACGACCATCGGGCGCGAGCGCGCGACCAATCCCTTCTTCCGCACAGACGATCCGAAGTTACGGAAAATATTGGGGTTAGAAGACGCGGACGACGTCGAGGTTTTCACGGAATTACGCGAAAGGAAAAATCATTTCTGAAGGTTTTCGGCGTCTGTTGTCGCCTGGGAGCCGCCGAGGGTCTTCGCCGTGGCGCCAGAAGGCGGCCGGCAGGGCCGGCGCGCCGCGCCCAAAAGATCTATGGGGCGCTGATTTTATACGCGGTGTTAACTGAACTGCGGCCAGTTTAAAGCGCATCAGAATTCGGGAACCACGTCCGTGCAACTACGCTATTTGGCTTCTCGCACGCCAAAAAAAACCGTCGCCGAGGCCGCCCCGGAACTCTCCCGCGAGAAAGACGCGCAGCCCGAACGTCGCGTCGAGACTGAAAGCTCGCTGCCGAGCCAGCCGCCTCTGGCGCGACCGCCTCAGGCCCTGCCCGCGCCGTTGATCGAGGCCGCTCCAGATCGTTCGCCCGGCCTCGACGGCGCGCCGTCGGCGAGCGCCCCCGACCCGCTCCGTATTCTCGATTCCATTGGCGAAGTCGTTTACGACTGGGATCTGCGCAGCGACATCATCAACTGGGGGCCGAACGTCCGCTCCGTTCTCGGCGTCTCGAATGTCGCTTTGATCGGAACCGGCCGCGCCTTCGCCGAATGCCTGTCCCCCGACAGCGAAAGCTCGCGCTACGAAGCCATCGCGCGCTCCGCTGCGACCGATGACGGCGCAGGCGCGCCCTTCCAGATCTGCTATGGTTTGCTGCCTCCCGACAGTCCCAGGGACGCCGCCATCTGGATCGAGGACACCGGCCGGTGGTTCGCCGGCCCTGACGGGCGCCCCGCCCGGGCGCACGGCTTGGTGCGCGTGATCACGGAACGCTACAAGCAGGATCGTCGGCTCGCATTCGAATCCCGCTTCGACACGCTGACGGGCGTGCTGAATCGCGCCAGCCTGCTGGAACAGATCGGGTTGTTTTACGCTCAGGCGGCGAAGAAAAAACAGAGCTTCGCGGCCTTGCTGGTCGCAATCGACAATCTTTTCCTGCTGAATCGGACCTACGGCTACGATATCGCCGACCAGATCATCGCCAGCATCGCCCAGCGTCTTCGAACCAACTGCCGCGAGCGCGACCTCGTCGCGCGCTACGCCGGAAACAAATTCGCGCTGGTGCTGGAAAATTGCGACGCGGCTGAAATGACCGCCGCCGCCGAGCGGCTGATCGAAATTGTCGGCGGCGCGCCGTTTGAAACGACGGCGGGACCCGTGCCGGCCGCCTTGCGGATTGGCGGGGTGGTCGCGCCGCGCAACGGTCGGGCGGTGCATCTGCTGTTCCAGCACGCCGAGGAAGCGCTCGATATCGCCCGGCAGCCCGGAGGCGCGCGCCTGATCGCCTATGAGCCGTCGCTGGCCCGGGAAGACACGCGCATGAAGGCGCTGAAAGTCTCGGACGAAATCGTTTCGGCCTTGAACGACGGCCGCATCATTCTGGCGCTGCAGCCCTTGATCGACACGCGCACGGGGGCGCCGGCCTTCTACGAGGGCCTGATGCGCTTGCGCCGAAAAGACGGCGCGCTCGTGTCTCCGTCGTCGGTCTTGCCCACCGCGGAAAAGTCGGGACTGATCCAGATGGTCGACTATCGGATCCTCGAACTGGGCTTGAAGAAACTGATCGAGGACCCCGCGCTTCAGCTGTCCGTCAATATGTCGGGCCGGACGGTTCGCGATCCGGACTTCATCTCCCGGCTGCGCGCGCATCTCGCGCCGTTCCCCGAACTGGCGCGGCGGCTGATGATCGAGTTCACGGAAACCTGCGCCATCGAGGACGTCGAGGCGACCGTGCGCGCCATCGCCGAAATCAAGAAATGCGGCGCCCGGGTCGCGATGGACGATTTCGGCGCCGGCCACACATCGTTCAAGAATCTGCGCCGTTTCGATTTCGACCTCGTCAAGATCGACGGCGCTTTCGTCCAAAACCTCGCGCGATCCGCCGACGACCGGTTTTTCGTCAAGACCCTGGCGGAACTCGCCCACCATGTCGGACTTCCCGTCGTCGCCGAATGGGTCGAGGACGCCGAGACGGCGAAAATACTTACCGACTGGGGCGTGGATTACCTGCAAGGCGACTATTTTGCGCCCGCCGCCGCTTCCGACGTGAAGGCGCCGGCCGCGCGAGAGTGACCCTGCCCGGATGATCGGCGCGGGCGGCCGCACTCAATCTTTCTGCGTCAAACTGTCGATGCGCTTTTTCATCTCGGCCAATTGGGCGCGCATCTCGTTCAATTCCTGCGACGCCGGAGTCTTGACCGCCTCCGCGGCGGCGTTGGCGCCGAAAGGCGAGAACATGTCGAGGGCTTCGCGGAACATGATCATGTTCTTGCGCGCCTGCTCTTCCATGGTCTGGAACATCTGCCGCGTCGGATTGGCCAGCGGATTGGCCAGCGGATTCGCGCTCAGGGCCGCATCGAACTGATCGCGAAACTTCTGGCTGTCGGAGGCGAGGCGTTCGATCGAAAACTCCAGATAGCTCGGAACGAGCATCTGCATGGAATCGCCGTAATAGCGGATCAACTGCCGCAAGAAACGGATTGGCAAGAGATTTTGCGCCGTCTTGCCTTCCTGCTCGAAGATGATCTGGGCCAGAACCGACCGCGTGATGTCTTCGCCGCTCTTGGCGTCGTAGACAACGAAATCCTCCCCGCCCTTCACCATTTCCGCGAGATCGTCCAAGGTCACATAAGCGCTGGCGCCGGTGTTGTAGAGGCGGCGGTTCGCGTATTTTTTTATCGTGACAGGTTGCTTTTCGCTGGTCATTTCCGTTCCTGTTCGGCTTGCGGCCGGGCGATCATTGCGATCAACCCAAGAAAAGCCCTGTTCCGTGAAATTAGCAAGTCGAGCGCCCACCGATTTATTTGCCTATGGCGCCCGCCGGCGGCGCCCGCCGCGCCCGGGTGTATGACGTTACCATTTAACGACCGGCACGGATTTGTGAAGGTCGTGGTTCTACAACCAAAAGACCATGGACCGAGCCGCCATGCGCCTTGACCATGCGGTGGGCGAAATGATCAAACTAACGCCCAAGCCGCTAACGTTAATCGTGTCCAGCAGGACCGCGGCGGCTTTTCCGGAGGATTCTGCATGTCGACTGATGTCGTGATCGTTTCCGCCGCACGCACTGCGGTTGGCTCCTTCAGCGGAGCTTTCGCAAATGTGGCGGCTCATCAACTCGGAGTCGCCGCCATCAAGAGCGCGCTCGAGCGCGCCAAGGTCGAGGCCGGCGATGTCGATGAAGTCATTCTCGGCCAGATCCTGGCCGCCGGCGAAGGCCAGAACCCGGCCCGGCAAGCCGCGCGCAAGGCCGGCGTTCCCGACGAAAAGACCGCTTTCGGCATCAACCAGCTGTGCGGCTCCGGCCTGCGCGCCGTGGCCCTCGGCCTGCAGCAGATCGTCAATGGCGACGCCGACATCATTGTCGCCGGCGGCATGGAGAGCATGTCCCAGTCGCAGCACGCCGCCTATCTGCGCTCCGGCGTCAAGATGGGCGAGTTGAAAATGGTGGACACCATGCTGCGCGACGGCCTGACCGACGCGTTCCACGGCTACCACATGGGCGCGACGGCGGAAAACATCGCCACGAAATATCAGATCACCCGCGAGGAGCAGGATCAGTTCGCGACCGCGTCGCAGAACAAGGCGGAAGCCGCCAAGAAGTCCGGCCGGTTCAAGGACGAGATCGCGCCCTATACGATCTCGACCAAGAAGGGCGACATTGTCGTCGACACCGACGAATTCATCCGCGACGGCGTGACCTATGACGCGCTCGCCAAGTTGCGTCCGGCGTTCAGCAAGGATGGCACGGTGACCGCCGGCAACGCCTCGGGCATCAACGACGGCGCCGCCGCGCTGGTGCTGATGACCGCCGCCGAAGCCGCCAAGCGCGGGCTGACGCCGCTCGCGCGCATCGCCTCCTGGGCGACGGCCGGCGTCGATCCCGCCATCATGGGCACCGGCCCGATTCCCGCCTCGCGCAAGGCCCTGGCCAAGGCCGGCTGGAACATCCAGGATCTCGACCTGATCGAAGCCAACGAGGCGTTCGCCGCCCAGGCCATCGCCGTCAACAAGGATCTTGGCTGGGACACGTCGAAGGTCAACGTCAACGGCGGCGCCATCGCCATTGGCCATCCGATCGGCGCCTCCGGCGCGCGCGTCCTTGTCAGCCTGCTGCACGAAATGCTGAAGCGCGACGCGAAGAAGGGTCTGGCGACGCTGTGCATCGGCGGCGGCATGGGCATCGCGCTCACGGTCGAGCGCTAAGAACGGCAATGATTGAGCGCGCCGGACGTCTCGCGCGCTCAATCTGGAACTGTTGCAAGAAAAGGGGGGAAGAATGTCTCGAGTCGCAATCGTGACCGGCGGCACGCGCGGAATCGGCGCCGCCATTTCCAAGGCGCTGCACGCGGCGGGGTACAAGGTCGCCGCGTCCTACGCCGGCAATGACGAAGCCGCCGAAAAGTTCAAGGGAGAAACCGGAATCGCCGTCTACAAGTGGGATGTGTCCGATTACGACGCCTGCGCCGCGGGAATAGCCAAGGTCGAAGCCGATCTCGGGCCCGTCGACGTTTTGGTGAACAACGCCGGCATCACCAAGGACGGCATGTTCCACAAGATGACCAGGGACCAGTGGTACGGGGTCATCAACACCAACCTGAACTCCCTGTTCAATATGACGCGTCCGGTTTGGGAAGGCATGCGCGCGCGCAAATTTGGCCGCGTCGTGTGCATTTCTTCGGTCAACGGCCAAAAGGGCCAGATGGGCCAGGTGAATTATTCGGCCGCCAAGGCCGGCGACATCGGGTTCGTCAAGGCGTTGGCGCAGGAAGGCGCGCGCGCGGGGATTACCGTGAACGCGATTTGTCCGGGCTATATCGGCACCGAAATGGTTCGCGCGATCGATCCGGCGGTTCTGGAAAAATCGATTCTGCCGCATATTCCGGTCGGCCGCCTGGGCGAGCCGGAAGAAATCGCCCGCGCCGTCGTCTTCCTGGTCGCCGACGAGGCCGGCTTCATCACGGGATCGACCCTGTCCGCCAATGGCGGTCAGCTGATGTCGTGATCGCTGGCGGCGCGCCAGATCATCAAACCCATCCGCCGGTCTCTTGCGGAAACTCATGAGATCGGCGACATCATCTTGCTTCGAAGCCCGCTGGCGTCTCCAAACGCCAGCGCGTAAGCTTTGCCAATTCAAGCGCGCGAGCAGGACCTCTCTTGTCAGAAGCGCTCAAGGTTGGCGCCCTGGAGTCTTCGGGTCGCCGTTTCCATGGACGGAAGATGAGCTACCGGGTCTGGGCCATTCGCGCCGGCGGCGAGAGCGAAGCGGATCCGCTGTTTATCGAAAACGGCCTGCTCGCGGTCAGTTTCCAGAATGTGAACCGCGACGTCAGCGCCTTGCCGGCCCAACGCGCCGCATTCAAGGACGCCTTCGCCGAATGCGGCGATGACAGAAAGCCCGGCGCCATTCCGATCCAAGCCGGACAATTGTTTCGCTTCGTTCATGAGATGAAGATCGGCGATCGGGTGATCTACCCGCGCAAGATCGACCGCACCTTGTTATGGGGCGAGATCTCAACCCCTTATCTGTATGACCGCTCCGGCAATCCCGATTTTCCGCATCGCCGCGGCGTGCGCTGGCTGAAGTCGTTGGGACGCGACGAGTTTTCCCAGGGCGCGCTCTATGAGCTCGGCGCCACCCTGACCATTTTCGAAATTCGCAATTTCACGACCGAATTCGCGCGACGTTTCGAGCCGCCGCCGGGCGCCGGCGAAGGCCCGAGCGCGCTCGCCGACGACGAGACACAGGCGGTGGTCGCGCGCGATATCGTCGAGACGACCAAGGATTTCATTGCGAAAAAGCTCAAGACCGAGTTGAAGGGCGCGCCGATGGAGCCGTTCGTCGCGGACCTGTTCCGCGCCATGGGCTACAACGCCCACGCCACGCGCGCCTCGCGCGACGACGGCATTGATGTCATCGCCCATCGCGACGAACTGGGCATCGAGCCGCCGATCCTGAAAATTCAGGTCAAGGCGCACGAGGCGAACATTGGCGCGGATATGGTGAAGTCTTTCTACGCAATGATCCACGACCGCAATGTCGGCATTTTCATCACGACCGGCGGCTATACCGCCGCTGCGCGCGGCTTCGCCGGGACACGCGCGAATTTCAAGCTGATCGACGGCGCGGAATTCGTCGGTCTTATCGAGAAATACTATGACGGGCTGGACCCGAAATACAAGAAGATCATCCCGTTGCGACGCTTGCTGGTGCCGGACGTCGACCCCGAAGGATGATGCAAAGCAAAAGGCCGGGAACTGCGCCCGGCCTTTTCAAGAGATCCCAGTTTGGATCAATCTTCTTTCGACTTCAGCGTCAGAACCTGACGACCGTTGTACATGCCGGTCTTCAGATCGACATGATGCGGACGGCGCAGTTCGCCGGAGTCCTTGTCCTCGACATAGGTCGGGGCGGCGAGCGCATCGGCGGAGCGCCGGAAGCCGCGCTTCATCGGCGAAGTTTTTCTCTTCGGAACAGCCATTTCAATCTCCGTGCCCGCTGGCGAGCAGTTCAAGGCGCGCGACCATGCGCGCGCGGAAATCCAAGAGCGCGTCTCATACAGAGAAACTTGCCAAAAGGCTAGAGCGCGCGACAAAAAAACTCGACCGTCAGCAAAACAGATCGAGCGTGAAAGCGTCGGCGAGGTGAAATGGCGGACGCCCCGGCGCAATGAAAATGGCGTCGCCCCGCAGCGTGAAATTGACCGCCCATGGATTGCGCGCGAGCCAGAAGCGCGCGGCGCGGGAAATCCGGGCGATCTTGAGCGCGGTGATCGCCTCCTGCGCCATCTCCATCCGAGGCCGGGCCTTGACTTCGACAAAGACGACGGTGTCGCCGCGTTGCGCCACGATGTCGATCTCGCCGCCCCGCGCCAGGAAGTTGCGATCAAGGATACGATAGAGCTTCGCGCGCAGCCAGAGCGCCGCCAGACTTTCGGCGCGAAGACCAAAAGCCCTGGCCTTGGCCCGTTCGCGCGTCATTCGGCTTCGTCTTGCTTGGACAGCTCAATAGCGCGCGCGTAAACGGCCCGGCGCGGTTGACCGGTCTCCGCGGAGACGACGCTGGCGGCGTCCTTGAGCGAAAATTTCTGCAACGCGGCGCGAATGCGCTCGTCAAGCGCCGGCCCCGCCAGCAAGGGCGCGTCCTCGCCGGGCGGCGCCACCAACAGGACGATCTCGCCTTTGGGCGGCCCATCCTGCTCGTAATCCGCCGCCAACTGATCGAGCGGGCCGCGCCGCACCGACTCGAAATGTTTGGTCAATTCGCGCGCGACCGCCGCATGGCGCGGCCCGAGAACCGCCGCGAGATCGCCAAGCGTCTCCGCCAGGCGGCGCGGCGATTCGAAAAACACCAGCGTGCCGGGAATGGCGGCGAGTTCCGCGATGCGCGTGCGCCGGGCGCCGCTTTTCACCGGCAAAAACCCTTCAAAGAAGAAGCGATCGGTCGGCAAGCCGGCGACCACGAGCGCCGCCAGCACAGCCGAGGGGCCGGGGACCGACGTGACCGGCAATCCGAGCGTCACCGCCTCGGCCACCAGCTTGAACCCGGGATCGGACACCAGCGGCGTGCCGGCGTCGGAAATCAGCGCGAGACTTTCGCCCTTCTGCAACCGCTCCAGCAGAATGGGCCGCATCGCCGCGGCGTTATGTTCGTGGTAGGCGACGAGCGGCGTGGCGATGCCATAATGGGCCAGCAAGTGCCGGCTGACGCGGGTGTCTTCCGCAAGAACGGCGTCGGCGGCGGCGAGCGTGGCGAGGGCGCGCAAGGTGATATCGCGCAAATTGCCGATCGGGGTCGCGACCACATGTAGTCCGGGCGCAATCTTTTCGGCCTCGGCGCGCAACCCAAACGCCACGAAGGACGAACCCGGCTGCGCATGTGAGGACTCTTGCGACATGACGCACGCCTTTCGAAAAAACATTCAACTCGCGCGCAGGCGGTCGCGCACGACGACTCGCCGCTTTCGGTTGCCAGACGGCGCGCCTATGCCGTATGACTGCATCTCACGGTCTGTCAAGCGCGTAGCGCAGGGCGTCATGCTTTGGCTTCACGCGGAGGAAACGATTGCGGCGTCTCAAGGACTTTTTGCCTCGCATCATGGGCTGCTGCGTTCTGGCGGCGCTCTACGGCTGTTCGAGCACAGGCGTGGGCCCGTCAACGCGGGCGGATGAGCCGCTGAACGCCCCCGTGACGCCGGTGCAATCCTCCAGCCTTGCGGGCGCCAACGCCAGCGCGATCGGCTCCGGCCCCGTCAAGGTGGGGCTGATCCTGCCGTTGACGCAAGGCGCCGGACAAAGCGCGGTCGGGCAATCCATGCGCAACGCGGCGGAGTTGGCGCTGTCCGAAGCCGGATCGTCCGACATCACTTTGTTGGTCAAGGATGATCGCTCGACGCCGGAGGGGGCGCGGGAATCCACCCGCGCGGCCATCGGCGAGGGCGCCGAATTGATTCTTGGGCCGCTGTTCGCCGGCGACGTGCGCGCCGCCGCCGAAGTCGCGCATGGCGCGGGCAAACCCGTTATCGCCTATTCCACCGACATGTCCGTCACGACCAAGGGCGTCTATCTTCTGTCGTTCCTGGTCGAGAGCTACGTCGACCGCATTGTCGATTACGCCGCGAGCCGCGGGAAAAAATCGATCGCGGTGCTGGCGCCCGAAAACGACTACGCCAATGTCGCGCTCGGCGCGTTGCAGCAGGCGGCGGCCAAGCATGACATGCGCGTCGCCGCGATCGAGCGCTACCGGCCGGGCGCGGCGAAAGAAGCCGCGAGCAAGATTGCGGCGCTCCGCGATCAGATCGACACGCTTTTCATTCCGGAACAGGCGTCCGCCATGGCGGACGTGTCCCGCGCGCTCGCCGCCAACGGCCTCGATTCGCGGGCCGTGCAGATCCTGGGCACGGGATTGTGGAACGACGCGCGCGTCTTGAATCTTCCGGCGTTGCAAGGCGCCTGGTTCGCCTCGCCTGAAAACGCCGGCTTCATGGGCTTCGCCCAGCGCTACCGCGCCAAATTCGGCGCGGATCCGACCCGCGTCGCCACGCTGGCCTATGATTCCGTTTCGCTCGTCGCGGCTTTGGCGCGCACCCAGGGCGCGCGCAGGTTCAGCGAAGATGTGCTGACGAGCGCCACGGGCTTCAACGGCGCCGATGGCGTGTTCCGCTTCCGGCCCGACGGCGGCAATGAGCGGGGCTTGTCGGTGCTTCAGGTCAACAATGGCTCGACCGTCGTGGTGAGCCCGGCGCCGCGCAGCCTGACTGGCGCCTGACCGGGGATCAGCCGACTCCGGCGGCGCCTCGTCCTTTCGCCTGAATTTCCGCTATGATGCCGGCTCCGAATCACGGCCATTGGGCCGCAACTGTTATCGCAAGGACTCAAACTTGACCGACCAATCCGCAGCCACGCCCGTCGACGCCGAATATGGCGCGGGCTCGATCAAGGTGCTGCGCGGTCTCGACGCCGTGCGCAAACGTCCGGGCATGTATATCGGCGACACCGACGATGGCTCGGGCCTGCACCATATGGTGTACGAAGTCGTCGACAACGCCATTGACGAGGCGCTGGCGGGCTATGCGACGCTGGTCACGGTGACGCTCAACGCGGATGGATCCTGCACGGTGACCGACAACGGCCGCGGCATTCCGACCGGCCTGCACCCCGAAGAAGGCGTTTCGGCCGCCGAGGTCATCATGACCCAGCTCCACGCGGGCGGCAAATTCGACCAGAACAGCTACAAGGTCTCCGGCGGTCTGCACGGCGTCGGCGTCTCCGTCGTCAATGCCTTGTCCTCCAAGCTGAGCCTGCGCATCTGGCGCGAAGGCCTGGAACATGAGGTCGATTTCGCGCATGGCGACGCGGTCGCGCCGTTGAAAGTCGTCGGCGAGGCGCCGCTGGAAGAAGGCAAGCCCAAGCGCGGCACTTCCGTCACCTTCCTCCCGTCGCTGGAAACGTTTTCCGCGATAGAGTTCGACTACGCCACGATCGAACATCGGCTGCGCGAACTCGCCTTTCTCAATTCCGGCGTTCGCATCGTGCTGAGCGACTCCCGCCATGCGGAAAGAAAGGTCGAGATCCTTCATTACGAAGGCGGCCTAGAGGCCTTCGTGCGGTATCTGGATCGCACGAAGTCGCCGCTGATCTCAAAGCCGATTCAGATGCGCGGCGAACGCGACGGCATCACCGTGGAAGCGGCGCTGTGGTGGAACGATTCCTACCATGAGAATGTGCTGGTTTTCACCAACAACATTCCCCAGCGCGACGGCGGCACGCATCTCGCGGGCTTCCGTGCGGCTCTGACGCGCCAAGTCACCGGCTATGCGGAACACTCGGGCCTGACCAAGAGGGAAAAGGTCGATCTCACCGGCGAAGATTGCCGCGAAGGCCTGACCTGCGTGGTGTCGGTCAAGGTTCCCGACCCGAAATTCTCTTCGCAGACCAAGGACAAGCTGGTTTCCTCCGAAGTCCGGCCGGTGGTGGAGGGAGTCATCAATGAAACCCTCGGCCAATGGCTCGAGGAGAGCCCGTCTGAAGCAAAGACCGTGGTCGGCAAGGTGGTGGAAGCCGCCTCGGCGCGCGAAGCGGCCCGCAAGGCGCGCGAACTCACGCGCCGCAAGGGCGCGCTGGATGTCGCCAATCTGCCCGGCAAACTGGCGGATTGCCAGGAGCGCGACCCCGCTAAGGCCGAATTGTTCATCGTCGAGGGCGATTCCGCAGGCGGCTCGGCGAAGCAGGGACGAAACCGCGAATATCAGGCGGTCCTCCCCCTGCGCGGCAAGATCCTCAACGTCGAGCGCGCGCGCTTCGACAAAATGCTGTCGAGCGAACAGATCGGCACTTTGATCACCGCGCTGGGCGCGGGCATCGGCCACGACGAATTCAACATCGACAAGCTGCGCTATCACAAGATTATCGTGATGACCGACGCGGACGTGGACGGTTCGCACATTCGCACGCTTCTGCTCACGTTTTTCTACCGCCAGATGCGCCCGCTGATCGAAAACGGGTTCCTCTACATCGCCCAGCCGCCGCTGTTCAAAGTCAAGCGCGGCTCGTCCGAGCAATATCTCAAGGATGAGAAGGCGATGGACGACTACCTGATTGGCAATGGCGTGGACGGCGCGATTCTGCGGCTGGCCTCGGGCGAGGAGCGCGCCGCCGCCGATTTGCGCGCGCTGGTCGAGGAGGCCCGGTTCATCCGGCAGGTGCTCGGGCAATTGCACAACCGTTACAATCGCGGGGCGGTGGAGCAAGCCGCGATTTCCAGCGCGTTGAAACCATTGGATGCGCTGTCCGAAGTTGAGGCCGAGGCCAAGGCGCGGGAAATCGCCGAACGGCTCGACGCCCTCGCCGACGAGGTCGAGCGCGGCTGGACAGGACGCGTGGAGAATGGCGGCTTTGTTCTGGCGCGTGAATTGCGCGGCGTCAGGCAAGTGCTTCATCTCGACGCCGGTCTGCTCGCTTCGGCTGAAGCGCGTCGGCTCGATGAGCGGGCGCCGAGCCTGCGCCAAAGCTTTTCGCGGCCGGCGCTGTTGTTGCGCCGGGGCGAGGAGATTCCGATCAGCGGACCGGTGGCGCTCCTGAGCGCGATTCTCGGCGCGGGCGGCAAGGGCGTGACGCAGCAGCGCTATAAAGGATTGGGCGAAATGAACCCGGAGCAGCTCTGGGAGACGACGCTCGACCGCGAGGCGCGATCGCTGTTGCAGGTCAGGGTGAAAGAGGGCGACGAAGCCGAAGATCTGTTCGTCAAGCTGATGGGAGACGTGGTGGAGCCCCGCCGCGAGTTCATCCAGGATAACGCGCTGAACGTCGTCAATCTCGACGTCTGATTTCGCTTGTGATCGTGCGGGCGCGATAGGCGTGAAGTCGCGCCTTTCCGGACGCCAATCCGAGGTCCGAAGACGCAGCTTGCTGTCCATCGGGCCGACGAGGCGGCGGCCCCTGTTCGAGATGCCCGCCTCTTGAAAGGCGCTGTCGAAGTCTCCATCTCAATACAAACAAATTTGAATCCGGGCCCCTCTGGCGAGGACCCCGACCCAGGTCGGGCAACCTCGCGATGTCGGATCGCCGATCCCGCGCCGATGCGCTGGAGGCGGTCGATGTCGTAGGTTCGCCGCTCCAGGCGATATCCCGATCAGACCCGTTCTCCTCGACACGCATGGCGCCAGCAAAAGGAACCGTGATGTCGAAATATTACGCCCCCAGGCGATCGCAGCACTTGCGCGCCGAACTCACCGCCGAAATCCAGGAAAACCACGAAGACGACCTGTTTGACGCCATCATTGCGGCGGCGGCGTTGATGGCGCGCGCCGACGGCCGGGTGCTGGAGGTCGAACGCGACCATCTGCTCGAGTTCCTCGATCGTCAGGATCTGCTCTGGATGCGTGACCGCGATGAGACCCTGGCGCAGTTCGAGAGCTACGTTCACAAGCTGCATGACCCCGACGAGTCCGGCGCCGCATTCTCCTGGCTCCGCCGTTACCGGGACAGCCGGGCCGCCGCCCTCATTCTCAATGTCTGCGACGAAGTCGCCGGCGCCGATCACAACCTTGATCCGCGCGAGGTTCAACTCTTGCGTCTTATCCGCGCCGGTCTCGGCGGCGCGCCTTCACGGCGAGCCCATTGAACATCAGGGAAGTAGCGATGAATAAACGTCTCAGCGACCGCGCCAGGGGCCACGAAGCCGAATTCAGCCGACGCGCTAAGGCGGTCTGAGCAAAAAGGCCGAGGCGAGGCCGGCGCGCCAGCTCCGGCCCCGCGTGGCGCGAGAGGGCGTGTGTGATCCATGGAAAGCAGATGGTTTGCAGCGTGGCTGGAAAAATTGCGTCATCCGCGCCAACGCTGGTTGCGGATTCCCGTCGGGATCGCGCTGGTCCTTGCGGGAATCGTCGGCTTCCTGCCTGTCGTCGGCTTCTGGATGATCCCCGTTGGCTTGTCGCTTCTCGCGCTCGATTTTCCGGCGGCGGAAAAGGCCAATCGGTGGATTGAAACGAAGGTCAAAGCCGCGCTCGCCTGGGTCACGCGGCGCAAGACGCCCGATTGATCGCGCCGGCCGGCAGACCCGCCGTGCGCCCCGACAATGGCGCGCGGACTGCAAAGCGCAGTTGAAATCCGCGGAGGCGCTGCTATCTGGTTTAAAAGTCTTTGTTGTTTGCTGGCGGGAGTCCGATGCCGATTTACAGCTATGAATGCAAGAAGTGCGGCGCCACGTTTCAGACGCTGGTTCGCTCCGGCGAGCAGCCGGAATGTCCGTCCTGCGGCGCGGTGGAGCTTGAGCAGCAATTGTCGCTGATCGCTTCGCCGGCCAAGGGCGGCGACGATGCGCCGCCCATGTGCTCGCCCGGCCCCGGAGGCGGCTGCGCGGGTTGCCCGTCGATGATGGGGTGAACGTGGGACAAGCGCTCTTCATTCTTGCGAGTGGGGCGCTCTACGGCATTTTTGTTATTTGGGCGCGGGGCCTGGACGCTTTTCTGTCCAATCCCGCGCTGGCCTGTCTTGGACTCGTCTATGCCGTGCTGACGCTCGCGGCCCTGTTCGTTGGCGGCAACCTGAGCGCGGGCGAGCGCGAGGATCGCGGCAATCGCTGGGTTCTGCCCGTCTTCGCCGTGGTCGGCCTCGCCCTGGCGGCGGTTCCGCCTCTTGACGACGCGCGCGAGATTTCCACATTCGGCGGCGACGGCGTTCGCTGGTTCGGCGTTGCGCTGTTCGCTCTGGGCGGAGCGTTGCGGCTGTGGCCGGTGGCTGTGCTCGGGCATAGGTTCAGCGGGTTGGTCGCGATCCAGCCAGGGCATCGCCTGCAGACCACCGGGCTTTACAGCGTCGTCCGCCATCCCTCCTATCTCGGCCTGCTCGTCAGTTCGCTCGGCTGGGCGCTGGCCTTTCGCTCCGGCATAGGCGTCGCGCTGGCCGCGTGCCTGATCCCGCCGCTGCTCGCGCGGATCAAAGCGGAGGAAAACCTGCTGTCGTCGCAATTCGGCGCCGACTACGACGCGTTTCGCGCGCGAACGCCATGGCGGCTGATTCCTGGCGTTTGGTGAGTTTCCCCTTCAACCAAGGATATCCTCATGAAAACCGTTTTAGTCACCGGCGCGACAGCCGGTTTCGGCGAAGCCATCGCGCGGCGCTCCATCCGCGACGGACATCGGGTCATCGCCACCGGAAGGCGCTTCGAACGGCTGGAAAAACTGGCGGCGGAGCTGGGGCCGAACCTGCTGCCGCGGCGTCTCGACATGACGGACACGGCGGCGATCGCCGATTTCGTAGCGTCGCTGCCGGAAAACTGGCGCGAGATCGACGTGCTCGTGAACAATGCGGGCCTCGCGCTCGGCCTCGGCCCAGCCTGGGAGGCCGATCTGAAAGACTGGGATCAGATGATCGCCACCAACATCAACGGTCTGGCGCACATGACGCGCGCGGTGCTGCCGCAAATGGTGGCGCGCAATGACGGGCTGGTGATCAATCTCGGCTCTGTCGCCGGCGCCTACGCCTATCCCGGCGGCCATGTCTATGGCGGAACCAAAGCTTTTGTGCGCCAGTTCACGCAAAACCTGCGCAGCGATCTCGCCGGCTATAATGTCCGCGCCACCGACATCGAACCGGGCATGGTCGATGGCTCCGAATTTTCGCTGGTGCGCTTCGCGGGCGACGCCTCGAAGGCTGCGGCGGTCTATCAGGGCACGCAATCCCTGACGCCGGACGACATCGCCGAAACCGTGGCGTGGCTGGTGTCGCTGCCGCCGCATGTCAACATCAACCATCTCGAATTGATGCCGACCTGTCAGGCGGGCGGGGGGTTCGCCGTGAAACGCAAGTGAGACAAAGGGCCGCTCGCGAACGAGCGGCCCGTTTCAGGCGCGTCCGGTCAAAGGCCGGCGCTGATCCATTTGGCGAGTTCGCCCTTCGGCGCGGCGCCGACCTTCTGCGAGGCGACTTTGCCGGCCTTGAACAGCATCAGCGTCGGGATGGAGCGGATGCCAAGCTTACCCGCGATGCCCGGGTTCTCGTCGACATTGACCTTGGCGATCTTCACCTTGCCGGCATATTCCTTGGAGAGGTCTTCGAGCGACGGCCCGATCATCTTGCACGGGCCGCACCACTCCGCCCAGAAATCCACCACCACCGGCTCGGCCGATTGCAGAACGTCCGTTTCGAAAGTGGCGTCGGTGACTTTGACAGTCGACATGAGAACCTCGCTGGGGGAAGAAGGCGCGAATCTTGGGCGCGTCCAGTTGCACGAAACGTAGGGTTGGCGGCACTTGGCGTCAAGGCGCGGCTTGGCGGAGACGCGGTGAACGGGCGTGAACGCAAAGGCGTTAAATCACGCCCTTGGTTAGGAATTTCCGCGCCTTGCCGTTCCTTTGACGCGGGCGCGCCCCGTCTCGCGCCC
Organism: Rhodoblastus acidophilus; assembly: GCF_900187365.1. Taxonomy (GTDB): domain Bacteria; phylum Pseudomonadota; class Alphaproteobacteria; order Rhizobiales; family Beijerinckiaceae; genus Rhodoblastus; species Rhodoblastus acidophilus. The sequence continues at coordinate 9,396 of NZ_FYDG01000022.1, read as the reverse complement.
CTTCCTTTCCGCCTGTTCCCGCCGGCTGCCAGTTGGGCACGAGCTGGTGCTTGCCCGGGCCGATCAGATCGGCGCGGCCCATGGCCTTCAGCGCCTCGCGCAGCAGCGGCCAGTTTTCGGGATCGTGATAGCGCAGGAACGCCTTGTGCAGCCGGCGCTGACGCAAGCCCTTGATGGCGTCCACGGCTTCGGAGGCGCCGCGCCGCACCGGTTTGAGCGGATTGAAGCCGGAATGATACATGGCGGTGGAGAGCGCCATCGGCGACGGCAGGTAGGTCTGAACCTGATCGGCGCGGTATTTGTTGCGCTTGAGCCAGAGCGCGAGGTTCATCATGTCTTCATCGGTCGTGCCCGGATGCGCCGCGATGAAATAGGGAATGAGAAAATATTCCTTCTTCGCCTCGCGGGCGGCGCGGTCGAACAGCTCCTTGAACCGGTCATAGGCGCCGATGCCCGGCTTCATCATCTTCGACAGCGGGCCTTCTTCCGTATGTTCCGGCGCGATCTTGAGATAGCCGCCGACATGGTGCGCCACCAATTCCTTGACATAGGCGGGGCTTTTCACCGCGAGGTCGTAACGCACGCCCGAAGCCACGAAGACCTTTTTCACGCCCTTGATCTCGCGCGCCTTGCGGTAGAGCTGGATCAGCGCGTCATGGCTGGTGTTCAGGTTCTTGCAGACCTCGGGAAACACGCAGGACAGCCGCCGGCAGACACTCTCGGTCTGCTTGTCCTTGCAGGCCATGCGGTACATGTTGGCGGTGGGGCCGCCGACATCGGAAATGACGCCGGTAAAGCCTTCGGTCTTGTCGCGAATGTCCTCGATTTCCTTGAGGATCGACTGTTCCGACCGGCTCTGAATCACCCGGCCTTCATGCTCGGTGATGGAGCAGAACGAACAGCCGCCGAAACAGCCGCGCATGATGGTCACGGAATGCCGGATCATCTCCCAAGCCGGGATTTTGCGTCCCTCATAGGCGGGATGCGGCGCGCGGGCGTAAGGCAGGCCGTAAACCCCATCCATTTCCGGCGTGGTCAGCGGAATCGGCGGCGGCGTGAGCCAAACCTCCTTGTTCCCGTGCCGCTGAATCAGCGGGCGCGCGTTGCCGGGATTGCTCTCGCGGTGCAGCACGCGCGACGCGCGGGCGTAATATTCCGGGTCGGCCGAGACCTGCTCGAAGGCGGGCAGGCGCACGACGACCTTCTCGCCCTTTTCATGCACGCCTTCGTCGCCGTCGAGATCGTCGGCATGGGCCTCGGTCCAGCCTTCCGGCGCGGCGTCGCGCAGGAAAGCGAGGCCGCGAATGTCGGAAAAGTCCTGATCAAGCCCGTTCTTGGCGAGACGGTGGGCGGTTTCGACCAAGGCGCGCTCGGCATTGCCGTAGAGCAGCAGGTCGGCCTTGGAATCCACCAGAACGGAGCGCCGGACCTTGTCCGACCAGTAATCGTAATGGGCGATGCGGCGTAGCGAGGCCTCGATGCCGCCAATGACGATCGGAATTTTCGGAAAAGCCTCGCGGCAGCGCTGGGCATAGACGATGACCGCGCGATCCGGCCGTTTGCCGCCCTCGCCGCCGGCGGTGTAATTGTCGTCGCGGCGGATTTTGCGGTCGGAGGTGTAGCGGTTGACCATGGAATCCATGTTGCCCGCGGTCACTCCCCAGAACAGATTGGGTTTTCCCAGAGTTTTGAAGGCGTCCGCGCTGCTCCAATCGGGCTGGCAAATGATGCCGACGCGAAACCCCTGCGCTTCCAGCAGGCGGCCGATGATGGCCATGCCGAAACTGGGATGGTCGATATAGGCGTCCCCGGTCACCAGGATGATATCGCAGGAATCCCAGCCCAGCGCCTCCATCTCAACCCGCGACATCGGCAGGAAAGGCGCCACGCCAAAGCGGTGCGCCCAATATTTGCGATAGGAAAACAGCGGCTTGGCGCTTGACACATTGGCGTTCATCGCCTCTTGTCGCGCAAGTTCATGACCCGCGCAAGATCGCGCGGGAGCCGCGCCGCCGCCATCCCGGCAAGATCGCAGATTGGCGGCGGAATTTTCCCAGTCAATTCTTTGCGACTGGAGGCGACGCGACAATAAGGCCCAGGAGGGCCTGACAACGACGCCGTCGATGGTTATACTATGCCTCACTCTGGCGAGCTGAAACCGTGGCGCACTGGTTCCGTCCCATTCTTTCCGTTCTGGCTCTCGTAGGCCTGCTCGCTGCGGGATAGACGGCGGCGTTCGCCAAAAGTCGTCATCACTGCTGCCCGGAAATGCAGGCGGCCATGACGCTGGATGGGCAGGCCAGCCACGGCGACGCGGACGATCACGGCGCATTGCCCGAGTGCTGCGTCATGGGCGCCTGCGCGGTTCTGGCGCCGGTCGCCCCTCCCGCCAGTTCGGTCAAACTCCGCAGTCTCGCTCTATCCATCGCGCCCGCGGTCAATGACGCCGGACTTTCCAGTCGCGCCGTCGCGCCGGACCTCAGACCTCCCATCGCCTGAAGCTGAAAACAAGCGCCTGCGCTCGTGTTGAGACGAGAGATGGCGCGCGTCTTTTCGCTTAGAGCCGGTTCGCCGGCCGGGAGTTCCACATCATGATCGTCTCTTATCGCTTTGCGGGCGCGCTTGCGCTCGCGGCGGGCTGCGCCTATGCGGTCGCGCCTCTCATCCCTCATGTCCAACTGATCTCCGGCGCCAGGCCTCAGACGATGCGGTGCTGTTTTATCGCGATCCCATGGGCGGACTGGACGTGTCCAAGACGCCGAAGCAAGACAGCATGGGCATGGATTTTCTGCCGGTGCGCGCGGCGGACCTGACCGCCCTGCCGCCGTTGAACCACGCGCCGGCGAAAAAACGCATTCTCTATTACCGCAATCCCATGGGACCGCAGCCGGAAGATCCCGCTCAGCGTGGAATGGCGGGCGCCCCGCGACGGCATCCTGTTCGAGCGCAACGCTGTCGAAGGCATGAAAGCCGATCCCGGTCAGCAATTGTTCAAGATCGTCGACATGACCTCGGTCTGGGCGCTGGTCGATGTTCCCGAGCGCGACAGCGCACGGATCAAGCCCGGCCAGAAAGTGTCGATACAGGCGCGCGGCATGACCGACCGCGCCTTCTCCGGCGTGGTCAGCCTCGTTTATCCGCAGATCAATAAGGAAACCCGAACCGCGCGCGTCCGCGTCGAATTGCAGAACCCGGAGCTGGCGCTCAAGCCTGACATGTATGTCGATGCGGAAATCGCGGCCGACGAGGGCGGCAAGGTGGTCACGGTTCCGGACAGCGCCGTCATCGACTCCGGATTGAAGCAACTGGTGCTGCTCGACCTTGGGGACGGCCGCTTCGAGCCGCGCCAGGTGAAGACCGGACGGCGCGGCGACGGCGAGGTCGAAATCCGCGAAGGCGTCGCCGAGGGCGACAAGGTGGTGACCTCGGCCAATTTCCTCATCGACGCCGAAAGCAATCTCAAGACGGCGCTGAAGGGTTTGACGGGAGAGACGAAATGATCGCCCGCGTCATCGCCTGGTCGGCGCGCAATCTCGTCCTGATCTGCATCGCAACGGCGTTTTTTGTCGCCGCCGGCGTTTATGCGGTTAGAACGCTGCCGCTCGACGCGCTCCCCGATCTGTCGGATGTGCAGGTCATCGTCGCCACCGATTATCCCGGCCAGGCGCCGCAGGTGGTCGAAGACCAGGTCACCTATCCGCTCGCCAGCGCCATGCTGACCGTGCCCAAATCCAAGGTGGTGCGCGGCTTCTCGTTCTTTGGCGTCTCCTTCGTCTACATCATTTTCGAGGACGGGACCGACCTGTACTGGGCGCGCTCGCGCGTGCTGGAATTCATGGGCGCGGCGGGGAGCAAGTTGCCGGCAGGGGTCACGCCCACGCTGGGGCCGGATGCGACCGGCGTCGGCTGGGTCTATCAATATGCCGTCGTCGCCAAGCAGATGACGCTGGCCGAACTGCGTTCGCTTCAGGACTGGACGTTGCGCTACGGCCTCGCCAAGGCCGAAGGCGTGGCCGAAGTCGCCAGCGTGGGCGGTTTCGTCAAGCAATATAATGTCGTGGTCGATCCCAGCCGGCTCAAGGCGCTGAACATTCCGCTGCAAAAAATCCGCGACGCGATCCGCGCCAACAACGCCGACGTCGGCGGGCGCAGCGTGGAGCTGTCGGAGTTCGAATTCATCGTGCGCGGGCGCGGCTATCTGCGCGGCGTTCCCGACCTCGAGCAGATCGTGCTGAAATCCGACGGCGGCACGCCCCTGCTGCTCAAGGATGTCGCCCATGTCGAGATTGGCCCCGACGAGCGGCGCGGCATCGCCGAACTCAACGGCGACGGCGAGGTTGCGAGCGGCGTCGCGCTGCAGCGTTATGGCGCCAACGCGCTGAACGTGATCGACCACATCAAGGCGGCGCTGGCGCAACTGGCGCCGAGCCTGCCAAAGGGCGTCGAAATCCTGCCCGTTTACGACCGGTCGCAACTCATCCTCGCCGCCATCGAGACCTTGAAGCATACGCTGACCGAGGAAAGCGTCATCGTCGCGCTGGTGTGCATGGTCTTTCTGCTGCATGTGCGCAGCGCCCTGGTCGCCATTGTCATGCTGCCGGTCGGCGTGCTCATGGCCTTCGCGGCGATGAAGGCGCTTGGTCTTGGCGCCAACATCATGAGTCTCGGCGGCATCGCCATCGCCATCGGCGCGATGGTGGACGCGGCCATCGTGATGATCGAGAACGCCCACAAGCATCTCGAGCGCGCCCCGCCCGGAAAACCTCGCCTGGACATCCTCGTCGAGGCGGCGAGCGAAGTCGGCCCGGCGCTGTTCTTCAGCCTGCTGGTCATCACCGTCTCGTTCCTGCCGATCTTTTCGCTGGAGGCGCAGGAGGGCCGGCTGTTCAGCCCGCTCGCCTACACCAAGACGTTTTCGATGGCGGCGGCCGCCTTCCTATCGGTGACTCTGGTCCCGGCGCTCATGGTCATTTTCGTGCGCGGCAAAATCGTTCCCGAGGCGAAAAACCCGATCAATCGCCTGCTGATCTGGCTGTACCGCCCGGTGATCGCCACGGTTTTACGCACACGAGCCGTCACCATTGTTCTGGCGCTCGCCATCCTCGCCGCCACCGCGCTCCCAGCGCAAAAAATCGGCAGCGAATTCATGCCGACGCTCAACGAAGGCGCGCTGTTATACATGCCGACGACGCTGCCGGGCCTGTCGGTCACCAAGGCCGCCGAACTGCTGCAAACCCAGGACCGCATCATCAAGAGTTTTCCGGAGGTCGAAACCGCCTATGGCAAGGCCGGCCGCGCCAACAGCGCCACCGATCCCGCGCCCACGGAAATGTTCGAGACGGTGATCCAGCTGAAAGACAAGGCGCAATGGCGCCCCGGCCTGACCATCGACAAACTGATCGCCGAAATGGATGCCGCGCTGCAATTTCCCGGCGTCTCCAACGCCTGGACCATGCCGATCAAAGGCCGGCTCGACATGCTCTCGACCGGCATACGCACGCCCGTCGGCGTGAAAATTTTCGGGCGCGACCTCGCAGAAATCGAGGGGTTGGCCCGGCAGGTCGAAACCGTGTTGAAAGCCGTGCCGGGCACGTCGAGCGCCTATGCCGAGCGCATCATCGGGGGCTATTACCTCGAAGTGGTCCCCGACCGCGCGGCGCTGGCGCGCTATGGCCTGAGCATCGGCGATTTGCAGGACGTGATCGCCACGGCGCTCGGCGGCGAGACGGTCACGACCACGGTGGAGGGGCGCGAGCGTTACGGCGTGAACATCCGCTATCCCCGCGACTTCCGCTCCTCGCCGCAGGCGATCGGCAGCGACGTGCTCATTCCGCTGCCGAATGGTGGGACGACGCCGCTGGCCGACGTCGCCAAAGTCCAACTCGCGCGCGGCCCGACGTCGATCCGCACGGAAAACGGCCAGCTCGCGGCCTACGTCTATGTCGACGTGCGCGACCGCGACATCGGCTCCTATGTCGCGGAGGCGCGCAACGCCGTGGCGCAATCGGTCAAATTCCCGCCCGGCGCCTATGCGGCCTGGAGCGGGCAATTCGAATATATGGAGCGCGCGGCGGAACGGATGCGCGTCGTCGTCCCGGTCACGCTGCTGGCGATCCTGCTGCTGCTCTATCTCAACTTCCGCAGCCTCACCGAAACCCTGATCGTGATGACCTCCTTGCCGTTCGCGCTGATCGGCGGCGTCTGGCTGATGTGGTTTCTCGGCTTCAACATGTCGGTGGCGGTCGCCGTCGGCTTCATCGCGCTGGCCGGCGTCGCCGCCGAAACCGGCGTCGTGATGCTGATTTATCTCGATCACGCGCGAAAGGAGGTGTTTTCCGCGCGCGAGAAGGACGGCAGGCCTTTCACCAAGGGCGACCTGCGCGAAGCGATCATGCGCGGCGCCGTCGAGCGTGTGCGCCCAAAGATGATGACGCTCGCCGCCATCATGGCGGGCCTGATCCCGATCATGTGGAGCACGGGCGCGGGTTCCGAGGTGATGCAGCGCATCGCCTGCCGATGATCGGCGGCATGGCGTCTTCGACGCTGCTGACGTTGATCGTCATCCCCGTCATCTATGACCTGGTGAAAGGCTGGGGCTTGCCGCGCGAGAGCGCGGCGGATCCGCGTCAGGCTAAGTCGTCCGACCTTCGGCTTCACGGCGGGCGAACCGCCGCCGAATGATTAACAAAGGAGAACCGAATGAAACATGCTCATTGGACCGCCGCGATCACCTTGACGCTCGCCGCAGCGACGGCGCCCATGGCGACTGCGCCTGCGCACGCCGCCGAGACGATCATCTTGGCGCAAGCGGAAAAACCCACGGGACAGGGGACGATCAATTCAATCGACGCGTCGGGCCGCAAGATGAACATCACCCACGGACCGGTCGCCGCCTTGCGCTGGCCGGGCATGACCATGGATTTTGGCGTCGGTCCCGGCGTCGATCTCGCGGCGTTGAAGGCGGGATCAAAAATCGCGTTCACCCTGACGCGAGGCGCCGACGGGATGTATGTCATCGAAAGCGTTCAGCCGTCGCGGTGACGCGCAAATCTCGTGGCCGGGTTGATTCCCGCGCCACGAGGTCGCCTCAGTCCGCCGGCCGCTTTCGCCGGCGCGCTGGCGGACGTTCCGCATCCGCCAGATCCCCGGCTTTCCTCATATGAAGCGTTCGGAAGGGCTCGATATTAATCTTTTGTAAACCATTGCCCGTCATGGTTAACAGATCATCAACGGGATGAATCGATGAACGCCCATGTGCGGTCTTCCGCCACGCTGAACCTCCGGACACACTCGCTGATCGCCTTCGTGCTTCAGCCAGTGGAGCCCTTGGTCGATTGGTTTGAGACGCTCGACGGCTGGCTGGCGCGGTCCCCAAACTTTTTCGCCAACAAGCCGATCGTTCTGGACCTGTCCGTGCTCGACATCGCCTTGAAGGATTATCGCGACCTGCTGCGAGATCTGGCGCGTCGCCATATCCGCGTCATGGGCGTGGAAGGCGCCAGCCCGACCCTGGTCGGCCCGCACCTTCCTCCCAGCGTGACCGGCGGCGTGGAAATCAAGCCGGAACCGGCGCCTGCCCAAACTGAGCCGGTCAGCCAGCAGCCCGCCGAGCAGGAACCCGCCGATCCGCAGCCGGCGAAGGCGACGCCGCCCAATACCGGGTGCAGCCAGACATTGATCATCGACGCCCCGGTCCGTTCGGGACAAACGATCTCGAATTTGGCGGGCGACATCACCATCATTGGGCGCGTGGCGTCCGGCGCTGAAGTGATCGCGGGCGGATCGGTGCATGTCTATGGGGCCGTTCAGGGCCGCATCTTCGCCGGCGTTTCCGGCATACAGGATGCGCGCATTTTTTGCGCGGAGGCGCGCGCCGAGCTGTTTTGCGTGGGTGGAGCCTACGTCACCGCAGAGAGCATGGATCCGAAGGCTGAGGGCAAGAGCGTCGAGGTCCGCCTCGTCGAAAGCGAACTCGCGATTCGAATTTTGAACTGAATTCAGAGGGGAGTGCGATGAGCAAAGTCGTTGTGGTGACGTCTGGAAAGGGCGGCGTAGGCAAAACGACCTCGACGGCGGCGCTCGGGGCGGCGCTGGCGAAAACCGGCAAGCGCGTGTGCGTGGTGGATTTCGACGTTGGACTGCGTAATCTCGACCTCGTCATGGGCGCCGAGCGTCGGGTCGTCTACGATCTGATCAATGTCGCCAACGGGGACGCCAAGCTGACCCAGGCGCTCATCCGCGACAAGCGGATCGACACGTTGAGCTTGCTGGCGGCGTCGCAGACTCGGGACAAGGATGCGCTGACGGAAGAAGGCGTAGCCCGGGTCGTGGACGAGTTGCGCAGCATGTTCGACTGGGTTCTTTGCGACAGTCCGGCAGGCATCGAGCGCGGCGCTCTGCTGGCCATGCGCTTCGCCGACGAGGCGATTGTCGTGACCAACCCCGAGGTTTCATCGGTTCGCGATTCCGATCGCATCATCGGCCTGCTCGATTCCAAAACGCTGCGCGTCGAACAGGGCCATCGCATGGAAAAGCAGCTGTTGCTGACCCGCTTCGACGCGGCGCGGGCGAGCCGGGGCGAAATGCTCAGCGTCGCCGATGTGCTGGATATTCTGTCTATTCCGCTGCTGGGAATCATTCCCGAGAGCGAAGACATCCTGCGCGCTTCAAATCTGGGCGCGCCGATCACCATGAACGGATCGACCAGCCAGGCCGGCCGCGCCTACGAGGAAGCCGCACGTCGGATCATGGGCGAATCCGTCCCCATGCTTATCCCCGGCGAGAAAAAGTCCTTTCTCAATCGCATCCTCGGCCGGAGGGCGGCATGAGCCTGTTCTCCATGTTCAAGACACGCGGCACCGCGCCGGTTGCGCGCGAACGCCTGCAGATTCTGCTCGCGCACGAACGGATGTCGCTTGGACCGGGCAACCTCGTAACAATCCTTCGCGACGAAATCCTCGCGACCATCGCAAAGCATGTCGACATTGCTCCCGACGCGTTGAAGGTCACGATGGGACAGGAAGGCGCCGTGTCCACATTGGAGATTGATCTGGAGATCCCGACCGAGAAAATCGCGTCGAAACAAGCCGCGCCCGTATTGTCGCACGTCAACGCGGTCGCCTCGCTCGGATCAGGCGACTTGCGCTCGACGGCAACCGGGGCTTAGCCTTTATCTGACCGAACCCAAATCGTTCGCCAGCGGCGCTCAAAACAAGCCCATCGGATCTCCCGATGGGTTTTTTTGTGATTCGACTGTCTATTTGACGCCTGGGGCCCACTACGTAGCTTTTTTGTTTTTCTCCGGCGGTTACGCGGGACGCGCATGATGTGGACGATATGGCGAACCGCGCCTGCAAATTTGCGGTGCGCCAACATTTCGCCGACGCCGGCGACCGA
>NZ_FYDG01000071.1 GCF_900187365.1 Rhodoblastus acidophilus | reverse complement strand
GTGCGGCCGCCTTCACGGATGGCGAAGCGCAGCTTCTCTTCCATCGCGATCGGAACGATCAGCGACACGTCCATCGAAATGTTGTCGCCCGGCATCACCATTTCCGTGCCTTCCGGCAGCGTCACCACGCCGGTCACGTCCGTGGTGCGGAAGTAGAACTGCGGGCGATAGTTGGTGAAGAACGGGGTGTGGCGGCCGCCCTCTTCCTTGGTGAGGATGTAAGCCTCAGCCTTGAACTTGGTGTGCGGCTTCACGGAGCCGGGCTTGCACAGCACCTGGCCGCGCTCCACGTCTTCGCGCTTGGTGCCGCGCAGCAGGCAGCCCACGTTGTCGCCCGCCTGGCCCTGATCGAGCAGCTTGCGGAACATTTCAACGCCGGTCACCGTGGTCTTCACCGTCGCCTTCAGGCCGACGATCTCGACTTCCTCGCCGACCTTGACGATGCCGCGCTCGACGCGACCGGTCACCACCGTGCCGCGGCCCGAGATCGAGAACACGTCTTCGACCGGCATCAGGAAGGGCTGGTCGATCGGGCGCTCCGGCTGCGGAATATACTCGTCCACCGTCTTCATCAGCGCGAGAATCGCCTTGGAGCCGATTTCCGGATCGCCGTTGTCGAGCGCGACCTTGGCCGAGCCCTTGGTGATCGGAATGTCGTCGCCGGGGAACTCGTACTTGGACAGCAGCTCGCGCACTTCCAACTCGACCAGCTCAAGCAGTTCCGGATCGTCGACGAGGTCGACCTTGTTCAGGAACACGACGAGCGCGGGCACGCCGACCTGGCGGGCGAGCAGGATGTGCTCGCGGGTCTGCGGCATCGGGCCGTCGGCGGCCGAGCACACCAGGATCGCGCCGTCCATCTGCGCCGCGCCGGTGATCATGTTCTTCACATAGTCGGCGTGCCCGGGGCAGTCGACGTGAGCGTAGTGGCGGTTGGCCGTCTCGTATTCGACGTGCGCCGTCGAAATGGTGATGCCGCGGGCCTTTTCTTCCGGCGCCTTGTCGATCTGGTCATAGGCGGTGAAGGTCGCGCCGCCCGATGTCTCGGCCAACACCTTGGTGATGGCCGCCGTCAGCGAGGTCTTGCCATGATCGACGTGACCGATGGTGCCGATGTTGCAGTGCGGCTTGCTACGCGTAAATTTTTCCTTGGCCATGGCC
>NZ_FYDG01000020.1 GCF_900187365.1 Rhodoblastus acidophilus | reverse complement strand
AGAATGGAAAATGCCGCCGCGCGAATGGGTGATGGCGAAAGCTCAATTCGCCATCCTGTTCCCGGATCGGTTCAGCTTGGCATGAAAACGGAACCGGCCTTCACACGGAATTCCTGACAGTCTCGTAATCCGGTCCGGCCGCGAATCGACCGTGGCAACTTTCCCTTCAAACTCATAAACTCGTTGGCATTCCATGAAGATAACACAGGCCTTCACATTCGAAGCAGCCCACCGACTGCCCAACGTCCCGGCGACCCATCGGTGCCACCGAATGCACGGACACTCTTATCGAGTGGAGTTGCGACTCGAAGGGCCAGTTGACCCTCAAAGCGGATTCGTCACTGATTTTTTTGACGTTGAAAACGCCTTTGGGCCGGTGTTGGCCAAACTCGACCACCACTGCCTCAACGAAATCGAAGGGTTAGAGAACCCAACTGCAGAAAATATCGCCGCCTGGATTTGGGACCGTATAAAACCGACTTTGGGGCAAATAGCGGCAGTCGTTGTGTTCGAGACACCGAATTGTTGGGCTGAATACGAGGGCTGAGGGCAGATGAAGCAGACAGGTGACAGCAAGGGCGCGTTGGTCCTGTTCTCAGGAGGACAAGACTCAGCAACCTGTTTAGCCTGGGCGCTTGATCGCTTTGAACATGTTGAAACCATCGGGTTTAGCTACGGCCAGCGTCACAGCGTTGAGCTCCAGGTTCGCCCCCGCGTGCTTGATCTTCTCGGCGATGCATTTCCGACTTGGCGCGACCGCATCGGTGAAGACCATTTAGTTGATTTGTCAGTTTTGGGGCAAATCAGCGAGACAGCACTCACGCGCGGTGTCGAAATCGAGATGCACTCAAATGGTTTGCCGAATACGTTCGTGCCTGGACGAAATTTGCTTTTTCTGTCTTTCAGCGCCGCCGTCGCCTTTCGCCGCGGAATTAAGTATCTCGTTACTGGTGTATGCGAAACGGATTATTCCGGTTATCCCGACTGCCGAGACGACACGGTCAAGGCAATGCAAATCGCCCTGAACCTGGGGATGGAAAAGCGATACGTAATTCATACGCCGCTAATGAGGATCGATAAGGCGGGAACTTGGGCTCTAGCCAAACGCCTCGGCGGCGATGCATTAGTCAAAATCGTCCGCGATGAGACTCATACTTGCTACAATGGTGACCGCGAGCATCGCCACGCTTGGGGTTTTGGGTGTGGGACTTGCCCAGCCTGCGAACTGCGTGCGCAAGGATGGAATTCTTTTTCGGCATCGTCTCCATTTCAAGCTTAACATTTTGTGGCCGAATGCTGAAGTTGTCGAAACATCCCTTCTTTGGCACACAAACAACGTGAGGGGGTGCCCGCTCCATCAGAATCGGATATGCCGCATATGAGCCTAGAAACTGTAGACAACGTGATAAGCAACCTCGCTAACTACATGAGGCTATACGGCGAGGCTAACATTCGATTTGGAAGCCTTTTTGACATAGATCGAGAGGAAGCGATCCACAATCTAGAACGCGCATTCGAGGCAAAACTAGAGGCGTTTCACACGCTCTATGACGTCTCGAAAGAGCACTTCCCATATTTTACATGGTGACTGTTCGGTTCTTATCGCGTTGCGGAATGCTATACATCATCGAGACCCCCCACTTTTCTGCGGCCTCTTGTCGGAGTTGTGGTTACAAGGCGATCCACCAAACCGATGGAATCGGTGCAACACATTTGCTCGCGCGTCACCGGATGAGCAGTGGCAGCACCTTGCCAATGGCGGCCTACTTTAAGCTTGAGGATTTTCGGGCGCGGTTAGATCCCGATGCAAACTCGCCGTACCTGGACAAAAGTTTGAAAGGGGAGAAAGCATTGCAGCGCCATCTTCTCATTCGTGACGAATTGGCGTTCAACGACATTCGACAGCTTGCAAAGAAAAAACGATACCCTGATGATCAAGTATATATAGACATGATGCCGGTGTTCGTTTCAGCGGTCTCTCGCGTTTTTACGCAACTTGATAAAATCGGAGCTAAGTTCAAAGGGTTCGATGCCGCGACCTATAAGGCCCCATTCATTTCAGAGCTCAAATTAGAACTAACATCTATAGATCATCGAACTCTCAATGTTAAAAGTATGGCCGAACTAAACGCGGCTTCATTGAAACTGCGGAATTAAAAATGAAATGCAGACTCCGATAGTTGATTGAATGTAGTGCGTGAAGTTCAAAAAAAGAGCGACTCTCGGCTTCTCTTGACAAACTAATCAACGATATTAAGCGCGGGATGGAGCAGTCGTGAGATTAGTCATTTATAAAATTCAGAACAGCACGTAATATACTAGCTGTGCCCTTGCCTCCTGCCATAATTAAATCTCGGTCAACCCATGCATCTTTGACGCAGTAAAAGGCTTGATGGCTGCTGCTTTTCCAGGCAAAGACGAAAATGTCAGCCGTTTTGGCGAGACTTGCCAGTCGGGCGGTCGCTACTGTATCCGAATTTATGTCCACGCTGACGCCGGGAAACATTTCCTCCAAGGCTTGTTTGGCACGACGGCCTGCTGCTTCAGCCAATGTATAAATTGCAATTTTCTTCCCTGACAGGTCTGGAGTCTCGATGTCCACTCCCCTGCGTTCAGGAGACTGGATGGCTCCCAGCGCCTCCGGATCAAGCCCAAAATCGCGGCAAAGAAATTCGAAAGGCACGAGATCCTGTCGTTTCAGGCGGTGCGCGAACCCCTGCGTTTGGCTGACTAGGTGAAGGAATAGACGTAGCCGTGCCTCGCGCCCGTCATTCGAGGGCACGGGCGCGATCGCCAGCATTTCGCATACGTCCAAGCTCCACGCGAGGTGGGTATAGGAACCGATCCGCCTTTGCACATCCTCCAGGTCCTGTAAAAGGGAGCCGTACTCTTTCGTTGTCACGCCTACGGTAAGAATTTGGCTGAGGAGCATGGACAAAAGCTCAAGGTCCGTGCCCGATATTGCTTCGTCCAACACGATCAAATCGAACAGCAGAGTGCCAATAAGCTTGGTACAATGGTTGGCAGCCTGTCCGGACGAAAAAAAGGCATTGTAGATCGCAGGAACCGCCCGACGCGCGGCGGTTGCGGCTTCATTGTTTAAATTTCCAAGCAGAGTGACAAAACGTCGAGACAGCGCCTCATTTTGCGCGAAACTCGTGACATCCCAAGTCAGCATGTCCTCAACCGCAGAGGCTACTTCTGCCAAATAGGTGTTACAACTGAGCTTTTCTGCCCAGTCCATCCAACCGGTGATTTTGGCCGCTGCGGTCGTGTCGAGGTCATCTCCGATCGACCTGAGCCCCTCAATCTTTAAGCGGATGGGCTCTGCCAAACCTTGAATGAATGCCGAACTAGCCCCATCGATCTTCTCGAGCAGCGCCAACCGCGTCTCTTCCGTTCCGATCACGAGAGCGCAAGAAATAAGGCGCTGTACCGAACGTTTACTTAGCGGTAGTGCGAGAAATTGCGCAAAGGCGCGGTCGAATTGTCCATCATCGAATGCATCATCAGCGGCGTTTTGGTCCGTGGCGGTGATGATCGGCACCACGGACGGCGCGGTCAGTTCCTTGTAGACGGCCAAGCCTGGATCATCCGGCGGCAGAAGCGCCGCCAAGTCAGCGAGGATCTGCGCGCTCGGTTGCGCTCGACCGCACTCGAACAGTAGGAAGGCTTTTACGACGCGCGGTGTCTTAACGCCGTGGCGTGTGGCGAATAGGCGCGGGTAAGGCTTGGCGATTTGCTGCTCGAAAGCGCTTAGCAGGGCTGCGGAATTACCTGAAGCCTCAAGGTCGTCAAGATAGGTCCGATAGAGCGCCTCGGTCAGATCTGCGAGGATCTGCCCTGGCATGTGGAGGTCAGCAAGGGTCTTAATTAGCCAATGATCGCGCGCGATCTGCGGCCAGAGACCGAGACCAGCCTTGAGCCGAACATCAAGATATTTGAGGTTTTCCTCGTTGAGCCGCCCCGTATTACGCAGTTCGACGATGAGCGCTTCGGCGCGTTTGCTGTCTTGAACCAGGAGAGCACGTTCGAAATCCGAGCGGATGGCCCCGACGGGCCGTACGGGCATAATTGCAGTTGATGGGCGAAGCTTCGCAATTCTGGCATAGACGTCTAGCCGCTCGGCTATCCGCGCTGTCTCGCCGGAAAAGCGGAACACCGTCCCGCCAAAGCGCTGCCGCATCGCCGTCGCCATTGGATCTGGGCTCCTCTCAGGAGCGGCATCGAAATGATTGAGATAAGTTGGCCCTAGCCAACCCATCAGCTCCTTTTTCAGTTCGAATGCCCCAGTCGGTCCGTGCGTGGTGGCGTACCAACCGACGATTTCGTTGGATCGCACGAAGGGCAGAACGATCGGCGTTTGTGGCGCATTTCGCTGCACGAGATGCAGCCACGGGAGGATATGATCGACAATCGCCTGCGGTGCCGTACGCCGTTCAATACTGCCCCAATCAAGACCATTGGGCGCGCCGAAAAAAGCTTGCAGCCAGGCGATTTCGGTGGGCGCGAGATCGTTGGTCATGTGTCGATCTCGACGTATGATTCGAAATTGAGGCGCGCCTCGGCAAGCGTTTTCGCGGCTGTGTCGTAGGCGACCATTTCGTCGTTCAACTCGAGGCCGTTATAAGTCAGGTTCATTGACCCGGTGAGCAAGCCGCGTTTCAACAGAATCCCTTTAATGTGAAGATGGTGCCGTTGGACGATGAGCAACCGTTCGGAAAGGCCTGCGTCTTCAGCCGCCTCACCGACGGTCCCGATAAAAGCGTCGTTGTGTGGGTCAAGACTGGTTGCAATGCCAAGCGACGTGCCGCGCGCCATCAGGTTGATCGCGACCTCAACAAGACGAACCTCGCGGCCGCCCCATTCAGGATTAACCGACCCGAAACCGCCAGCTCGATTGTCGAACAGCAGGATATTGCTGATCCATGGACTGACCAGCCAAGCCCGCTCGCCGCCGGGTGCGAGCAGTTCGCCCAGAAACATGAGTTGGAGCAGTTCGCGGATCAAGTTTTGGCTCGTGATTGCGCTCTTGAAGATTCTCCGGGTTTCGAAGGTCATTGCAATGCCTCCGCAATATCGACATCAATATGATAATTGCCGCCTGACCGCCTTATTGCTTGAACTCGAGCAAAAACCGACAAATAACCGGACTGCACTGGATTGGTGGCGAGAATACTGAGCGCATCGGCGAGGCGCCCAGCCTGGCTCATTGGACAGCTGAGCGTAATCGCCCCAGCGTTGGCTAATCGCTCCAGGCACTCGGTTGCCCAATTATCGTCCTCAAGATTGATGAAAACATCTTCATGACCGAGGAAGGACATCAACAGCAGGGGTTCGGGCGCAGGCAGATCGGAATATTGCGAATAGAGGTGCAAGCCAGCCTGTCGGATTTGCGGCCCACGCGGCCAAAGTAGGCCATAGATGACGCCAAAGCGCCATTGATCGGGATTGACGGTGGGCGCATCGATTCCGGCGAAGCTCAATGCGCTGTCGATATCCCCGCGTCGCGATAATCGATAAGCAACGACACGCGCGTCGAGTTCGATTCCGAGCCGCTCCTCCTCCGCCGACCAACCGCGCACGGCATCAAGAAAGAAGCGGTCGCTCTCGCGCGTGGAACCGGGGCGGAGGATGCGGTTAGCGAGCGCGACTATGAAGGCGTGAAAGGTCACAAAGCCCTGCGCCGCGAGAGTTTCGCGCAGAGAGGTAAAGGCTTGATAGCTTTCGGACGCGCCGTAGAAGTCCCTGAACCGGTCCGTTGCCAGCGCCAACTCGCCTGCGGGGTCTTCTTCGACGATCTGGCTGAGAAAGCGCTGCAACTGGTAGTCGCTTAACGCGAAATCATTGTCGCGCAGCGCTGCCGTCATTAGGCTGTAAAAGCGGCGCGGATCCTCAGCGTATTGTCGCAGCGCTTCTTCTATCTGACCGTTGCCGCCGGGAGAAGTTTCGCTGATCCAGATTTCAGCTGCAGTCTGATCGGCGAGAACATCGTCGGGCTCGCGCGGGCCGGGGTCGATATCGACAACCAGGCCTTCTGCGTCGATCTCGGGACACAGGCTCAATATCGCGTTGATCGCAGCCGCAGCAGTCGTCGCCGCAAAACGTTCGCGCAACCATGGCTCCCATGACATACCAATCGGTAGCCAGAGAATCTCCGCAAGGCTGAACAGGCTGGCGCGGATTTGCGAATCGGCGATGAAGAGAGCCAGTTCCTGACGAAGTTTGTCCTGAACATTACCTTGGCCCGTGGGGTCATCGACAATCGGAGACTGGAACAGGATATCGAGTGTTTGATCTAGGCTCAATTCAGCTTGATCCTGGATAAGATTCGCAGCAGCTTCTGCTAGCCCGATCGTTCTGGCGATTGCCTCATTGCTAATTGCTGCGAGCAGGAGATGGGCGAGCCACTCCCGGGCGAAGCGATTGTCTACGCGGTCAAGATAAGGGCCGTTGATAGCTTGATCGTGGAACCGCGCCGTCCTGATCGCCCGGTAGCGCGGGTCCGCATCGTCCCCAAGGCTCGACCAGAGATCATGTGGATACTGAAGGCGTAGGCAGAAAGCGTCTACACCGAAACTGAATCCGAGCGCCGCAGGACCACCTTCCATTTCGTAGCTGAATTTCTTGTTGAACGACGTCCCATCGCGATATCGGATGCTGGCGTCGCTCCCAATCGCCATGCGGCGAGCTTCTACCGCGCTGAGGCTTTGATGAGTGTAGAAGCGCGCGTCGGCGATGAAGCGGCTCCATGGGCTGTTGATTGGAGGCACCATGACCAGACCAGCCTCGCGCGCGACAATCTGAGAACGCCAGTTTAACCGCGCGTTCGATGTGTCGATCACCGTATTGGCCGGTTGCTGCACCAGAAACTCGCGCGGTCGGTAGACCGGAATTGACAGCACGGCGCCGGCATCAGCTCCGATTCGCCAGTCCCCAATGAGGTCCGCCCGAATATAGGGCGCGAGATCAACGCTCTGAGCGACGTTTGGATCGAGTTGCGGACAGATCCAGTGCCGTTCGCGTGCATGGCTGATGGCATAGCGTCGCGAGACGCGGCCGGCGGCATATTCCTTCATAGCTTTAGAGATCGGCATGACAATGCGTTCGGGAGTGACGCTGCCCGATTGGCCGAGCACGATCTCAACCTCGGGAAGGTTAAGGTCGCTGAATAGATTAGCGGGCGCGAATTCGGGCAAAGGTGAGTTGCCTACTTGATAATCGGCACACTCTTCGCCTAACACCCCCCAACATGATTCCAAACGACGTAAAGCGGTTGGGAGCACCTCTACCAAGAGCGGCCGAGGATGTTCCCACAGCAAGGAATCGATTTCGTCGCGGTCGAGCTTGAGTGCTTGGGTTAGATATGCCGCAAAGCGCTCGAGATCGTCGTCGTTTGCTAGAATACGGCGGATCAGCGCAGCAAGTTTTTGCTGACGCGCCCGCTGGTTGGGCGTGCTCGCAGGCCCGTACATGTTTGTCCAAACGCTGCCGCGCGGATTGGCGCCAATCATGAGGCTGAGATAATCAAGCGTCGCGTAGACTGCCTGAATTCGTTCGACATAACGATTGCCGATGGGCAACGACCGAGCTGAGAGTTCAGGATCGAACAGCAGATCATAGCCCTGATAGGCTAGCCGATCGCGGCCGTAGTCGGACAAGACCACAACGGTCCAAGGACGCATGCGACGCGGCCTGCCAGCTCGGCCCTTGCGTTGTAGAAACTGAGCAACGTCTCTGGGAGACTTATGCTGGATCACTGCGCCAACAAGCGGGTCATTATAGCCGACTTCGAGCGATGCGGTCGCGACGATGATGTCGAGATGGCTTCCCACGCCGGGATCCATCGACATGACCCGGCCGACGGTCTTGCGGTCATTGGATTGGAGTGTGTGGCCGATATCTACAGCTGCTTGCCAATCCTGGCCATGAAGCTTGCGTTGTTCGCTTGCCATAGGCGTGCGAAGGCTTGCTAAGCCCCCATTGGGATGACCGTTCATGTCAATGCGACCGTTGCTCTGTCGGCCTTCGGCATCAAGCATGGCGAAAAACATGCGGTTGATTACGTCGAGATTGTCGGCGAACAGGAACAGACGTTCGCCAAAAAGGCCGTCACTCCGGCGCTGGTCTTGCGCATCGAGCATGCGCGAGAGAAGCATCGCCGACTGGATCGTAGTTGACAGGAGCGCGCTTCGTGAAACTGGATCACCACGTAGCGCCAAAAGATATTCCGCACCCTCAGCTATCATTTCGCGGGTCCGTGGTGCGATTTCGAGAGACGCTTGCTCAGGCAGGCCCGTCAACCGCGCGAAGAAGCGGGCACCATCGGCAAGTGTCGCCGAGAGGCCAACAAAACTAACCGACTTCCGCAGTAATCGGCGCCACCGGCGAAGTAAGTATGCAACCTGCGCTCCAGATGTACCCGCGTAAGTATGGACCTCGTCGAGCAACACAAGTTCGACGGATCGCTCACAGCGATCGCCCAGACCGAAGAGGTGGCGCACGCGATCATCGCCCATACGCTGGTTAAGCATCTCAGTCGTGGTGAACAGGATGTCAGGACTCTCGTGCTCAAGTCGGCCACGTGTCAGGATGATCTCGTCGCTTTCGATCGACGCTGCGCAGGTCTGGCAGACCAAACGTTCGACTGCGGCAGTTCGATCTTCGTTATGCCACAGCATATCTCCATCGCAGCCCTCATTCGGGCAGCGCAGATAGTCGCAGATCGACCCCTCCGCGTGGCGACGCCATCCTGTGCTCTCCTCGGCGCTGGCGGCATTGTTCGGCGTTGGACCGAAATAGGTGCCGATGAGAATCTTGCGACAGCCTCGCTGGGAAAGACCACTGTCGAGTCGCCGGGCTTGGCTGAAGACCTCGGCGAATTGGTCCTTGAGCAACTCGTTCCGCGGATAGAGCGCGAGCACCTTGACCCAGCGGCTAGCAGACGGATCGCGTTGGATGTGCGACGCGACTCGGGCAAGCGATGGCAAATAGAACGCCAAGGTCTTGCCACTGCCGGTCCCTGCACTGACGAGGGTCGCAATGGAGCGCGGTTGCTCGAAGCCAGCCAGTATGCGGGCGGCGGCGTCGACCTGGAATTTTGCCAAGGCGAAATCGGGCCCGTAACTCTGAATCAACATAGAGAGGGCATCGCGGGCAAAGTTGTCCGATGTTGCCGCCTGCACCTTCGTACGCGCTTGGTCCGCTGAAATCTGACGGCGCGGGTAGCGCCTCCGACGCCAGATGAAACGGAAATCCGCGACCAGTGTTGGTGCGGATTGCCAACCGATGACGCCCCGATGTTTTGGAAATAATTGTCTGAGGCGAAAGAATAGCCTGACCGCCTCGGCCATCCGCGAGCGAAATCGCCTGGTTTCGCCAGAGGCAATCTCGAAAAGGAGAGCGCGATCGCGGAGCGAGGCAACAACCTCGGCAACGCTGACAAAGGTAAGTCCTTCGGCATAAGCTGGATCATCGAGAAGTGGATCGATGATTTCACTAAGTTCGGCGGGCGTCAGAAACCCATCTACCAGGCCCCAAGTGAGCAGCCGAGCCTCGCGTTGTTCGATCCCGTCGAGACTTGCGAGGAGAAGTTTTTCATCACCGCTCATGCGCGATCCGATGATTTGACCCGATAGGCATCAAGACTTTCATTCTCGCGCAACCAGTCGAGCACTTCGTCGGTCAGCAGAGTGATCGACGCGCCACGCACCGACTGTACTGCCTCGAGAAAAGCTTTCACTTCGGGCGAGACATGGAAGTCAAACGCCTTGGCGGCGTTCTCAAGTTGGCTGCCCAATTTCCGGGCGCGATCGATCGTTGCCTGATCGGGAGGGAGGCTGTCGAAGAGCGCTCGGTATTGGCTGTAAATGCCTTGATAGACTTTGAGCGCGTCCTGGTTTGGTTTTGTCTTCGCGAGCTTGGTTTCAATTTCAGCAGGTGTATCCCCGCTAAACAGGCTAGTTCGCTGGTCTTTCCAGGCAGCGCTAACTGCGGTCTTGAGATCGCGCGCCGCTGCGTCGATTTCTTCGAGCATGGATGGCCATGCCTGTCCCTTTTTAAGCGTGGCGGACTTAGGTGCAGCCGTGAAACGTTCGAGTACGGCTGTCGCCCTCTTACGCATCGCTGAATCGGTCGCGGACTCGGCAATGATGATACCGGCTTTGCAAAGCAGACGTTTCTTATCGGCCGGCCCAATGTATTTCTCTACATGACGGGAGAGTTGGCCGCGCAGACCTTCGAGATCGGCAGCTTCGGCGACGTTGGAACTCATCTCATGTATTCGGTTCAGACGGGCACGGAGCGCTTGCGCTCGAACAGGCAAGTTTGTCATGGCGTTGCATCCTGGGCCTCGGGTATAGCGACTTTAGTGAGCATCCCGGTAATTTCGGAGACAAGCATAGCAGGGTCGGCTTGAGTCCTATTGGCCTCTTCGCGGGAGACACTATCGTCGGCCGCCCTAATCAAGCTGTTTGCATGGCCAAGAAATGTTATGGTTCGATCAATGAGCCCGAGATCGAGGGTTCCTAAAGCATTCAATGCCTTGGGCATCTGATCGGACTCGCCGTCGATGACAGTGACAACTTTGCCCACCAGATCCTTAATGGCGCTGGCTTGGAACTCAGTTAGCCTCCGCTCGAACTCCTTGATTGTGAATGGAAGGTTTACATGGATCCCTGTCGTCAAGATCAGTCGGCAGATGTCCTGAAGATCGCTGACGAACGCAGCTTTGTCGAAGCTTGCGTCGATATAGTCACTAATCTGCGCGCTGAACAATTTGAGCTTGGCGATCACTGGAGAGAGTTGACTTTTTATGCGAGCTTCTGCAATCGGACGAATAAAGAATTTAACGTCTTCTGGCAAATATTCGGCTCCTTCTCGCGCGGTATCCTCGTCGCCCATCGCGTCAAGCAAACGAACAATGTCGATCGCGAACGCGCTCCGACCGGTTCCCTGAAAGGATGCTATCCGCGCAAGTAATTCTGTCTGTAACCGCTCGCGACCGGGCCTGTCGCCGATTGCGGCCGATGCGTTGGATCTCAGCCTATCCCAATTGTCCTCAAACGCTTGGGTTTCCTTTGTCTCCCGCTTAGCAAAGAGCGCTTTAAGCGCCGAGTCCGGCGTCGTTGGCTTAATCGCGGGTTCAAGGCCAATGATACGCGACTGGGTGAGCAAGGCGCGGCCGAGTGCCGCCGCTTGCTCCTGTGCTGCGCGCAACAATACTGGTTGAAGCTGTGCAATCAACCGGTCGACTAGCGCTGCGCTAGCGACGTAGTCGTCGTCGGCTTGTGGATAGGACCATCGGCGACTATTGACGGTGACGAAGCGAAAGGCCGCCAGTAGACCAGCGCGCACTGAGCCATCGGAATCCTTGGCGTCGTCGGCCACAGAAATTTTGGTGTTCAGATTGCCGCGTGCCTGCGGAATCTCGATCCAATTCGGCGGGAGTTCGACCGAGCGCATGCGCAGGGCTGGCCAATCGATTACGTCTCTCACCAGGTCCATTAGCGCTTTACGCAATTCGTTTGCGTCGCGCTGCTCGAGGACGGTGCCGTCAACCCAATTCTCGAGCTTAAGGCGCAGATCCACCACACGCGGGTCTTCAACGGCGGTTGCACCCACATTTGGTGCGGCAACATCCGATGCAAGCCTTGCTGTTTTGTCTGCAGCAGGTGCAAGCATAGGTTTCTTCGGAATTTCGACAAAGTTTATATTGGCAAGTTCGCTGGGTGTCGGCAGATGAAAAGCCGTGAAGATCGCCGGCGGCATATGCTTGATCGCCGCTACATCAGGCGGATTGCCGCCCCAGAGCGCGAGAAAACTGGAGAGACGCCGATTGACGGCATCGGGCTGATGGGTAAGTCGAATCCAACCCGCGAGGACCGCATTTGGGCGGAAGCTCTGAAATTCGGTGGGCGGAAATTCGTGAGCCTCGAAACTTCCTCGCAAAAGTAGTGTCGACCGCAGAATCTGGTTGATGACACGCCTGGGATTGAGTTCGAGCTTGCCGCCTTTGAGCAAGAATCGGCCTGCGAGCGCGTCGATCGCCTCGCGGTTTAAAGGAAATAACGGCGCGCCATTGCTCGCACTTCCAAATGCTGCAATAGCGTCGCTCTCAGCTTCGCTCAGATCCTCGTCACGCCATGTTGGCAACCAGTCGGTGAGAGACTTCTCCAGCGCGCGTTGCTTGAACAAACGCTTGAGTTCAGCATTGCCCCAACGGGCGGCGTTGAGATACGCGCCTACCATGTCGACGACGCCGTCCCTGATTTCGTCATCGCTCTGCTGCCGGCCGCCGACGACCCATTCAAAGCGGGCACGGGTAAGGATCGTATCACGGAAGTTCAGGTGGCCATCGGTCAGTGCAAGCGCTGTTCGCATCGTTGCGCGCACTTTTTCGCCGGCATGCTCCCCTTCCTGAATGCAGACCTTGAGTAGCACTTCCTGAATGCCGGCAAGCGCCGCGAAATCCTCAACGAGGAGAATGAGATCTTTGCCCACTTTAAAGAGGATTTCACGAATCGAAAGAATGATTTCCTGGAGCGTCACACCGCCCGTGCTTTGCTCAAGTTGGAATACATTGCTGATTGCGGGGTCTATCGCTTTGTTCAGCAAATCGATCGCTGGCTCAAGTCGTTCCAGCCCAACCATAGCGATATTGACTTGATAGTACTCCCGAACGCGCTGTGCGGCTTTGCTTATATCGACATCCTTGGGAAGGATGAGGTCGGACGCGACGAACCGGGACAGCGTATCGGCCTGCTCGACTTCACCTGACCGGCCACTCATCGCGCGTGATATTACCCGCCCGAGGATGGTTTTGAAATGTTCGTCGAGCGCCGCGTCCGAAAACAGCTTCGGCAGATCTCGCGCGTAGCCAATGAGTTGGCGAAGATCGCTACGATCGGGATTCTGTCTAAACTCGGCAATCAGTTCGTCGCGACGCGCTGTGAGGGCATTTTCGAGGTGAGCGCGAAAGGTAACGACAGCATTGTCTACGTTCACCTCAGAGACGGCGCGGGTGAGATCTTGCCATGGTTTCGCGTATTGGGGATCGTCCTTGAGCGGGTCGAGAATAAGTTGAACAACGGTGCGCAGGCTCGCACTCTTGGGAATGCTTATAATATGATAACGATCGCGCTTCGCTGAACGCCGCAATTGAGCATCCAGCCAGCGTATCATATGCGACTTGCCGACGCCGGAAACGCCCGTGATGGGCATTAGCACGTAACCGCCTGGCACATTTTCAGTGGTAAAGGCATCGAGCAGATCCTGCTCGGTCACCGAAGTTGTGTCTCCGCTACCCTCTGCGCGCCGCACAATTGCGGCGGGTTGGTGTACTGCCAGCAGCACCGCGCTGTCGGCAGTCTCCGCCTCATTTTTGATGCAGGCATTTACAGAATCGGCGTCTGGCCAATAGTTTCCGAGCATTATTTGCCCTTTCATGCGGCGATGCGTCGGACGTGCGTCATGCGGAGCCACAACCGCTGTTCAGCGCCGATCAAAGTTATGCCCGCTTCGGTGTCGCTGCGCTGTTCGGTGGCGATAACACCCTCGTGGCCAAGTCGCCGGATCGCGCGAGATAGGGCGGTCGAGAGCGTGTCGTCAGGCAACTTCGCCCACGCGGATCCTTTGAGTAGATCCTCTATCTGCTTTCGATAAGATCCGCCATCTAGGACGGGCAGCACTTCGGCGATGCGATCAACGAACTGGCGCGCGGCAAGCGTCTGCTCGTCGCCAAAGATCTGGTCCAGGCTGTCGCGTAGTGCAAGAGTTGGATCGATGGTAACCGGCGACCCGTTGCGCCCAAAGCCGAGATAGACCATCCACGTCCTCAGGCCATTCCAACGCGTATCGTTCTGAAGAATGCGCTTTGATTCGTCGGCGACCTGGCTACTTTCAAGCGCATCGATTTTCTGATGCGAACTTGTATCGATCGTGTAGATATCCTGGGCAAGAATCCAAGAGAGCCCGCGATTAAGATCGGCGCTCTTATTTTCTTTTGCTTCCCAAAAGCGCAGATTATTCTCCGGTGCTAGGGCAATGCTCCGCAGCACGTTCGGCAATCGGCTTTCGGCGATATCGGGATTTTTGCCAAGCATTGTTCGGTAGGGTTCGCGCAGACAGACGATGTTTTCGTTGGTTGAGAAGAGCCCGAGTTCAGTCCAACGGGTCAACGTTGTGCCCGCACGACTCTCGTCGACACCTTCGACGCCGACCCCGCAGGCGGTTAGCAACTCCTCTCGGCTTCTTGGACCAAAACGAACCGCCGCGCGGACGAGGACTACTACGACGTTGAACAGACCGTCGTTCTGCATATTCAGGATACTCATAGCCGTGCCCCCGCCATGAACTGGTCAAACGTAAGAATATTGTTTCCGGTGTCGATCAACCGCCGCCCGGGATTGAAAGGATTCTGTGCTGAGGGTGGAGCTAGAATCAGATGAAGTGGCCGCTCAAGCAGCATGAGCGGTTCAGCAGAAATTTGGTCGTTTATGACTGAGGCGCGCGCGAGTTGGTATACGGTGGGACGCGAATCGGCTTCCTCTTCGAGCGACTGGAGAAGAACGACGCGATCGACCGCGTGTCGATGTAGCAGCCTGATTCCGTCGATTCCGCGCATCGCGTCTGGAATCGCAATTTCGCGAATTTCGAAGGTCGAGACGAGATCTGCGAGGATGTCGACTATCTGCGCCGACCTCACGGAATCGGGCAACGCAATGACCACCGGTGATTTGATAGAAAGATGCGGGAAGCGCAGTTGAAATAAACTGGTATCTGGTGGCTCGACATCCTCGATACCGAACGAATTGGGATCGGTATAGAACGGATCGGCAAACCGACGCTTTCGCCGGTCGGCGGGACAGCCACCGCAAGCGCGCGATACGAGAACGGTGCGCCGAGGCGCATGGCTTGTGTATAGATCATGAAGGAGATCAGATACTTCGATTTTTCCGCCCAGCAAAGCGTCCAGAAGGAGGCGTCCTGATAACGCACTAGCAACCGATCGCGCTCGTTCCGTTCCGATACGAGAGTCGAAGACTGTTTGGTTGCGGTGCCCCATCTCGGACAAGCTCACGACAGCCTGGAGGAAATATTTTGCCCAATGCTCTTCATTGCGCAGTTCGTAACTGGCGTCGGTCTCATCTTCGTTGCGCGCGATCATCTCCGGTGGGCGAGACTCCAGTTCAAGCATGTTGGCGCGCGCCATCATTATCAGGGTTCGCATGTTCCAAGTTTCATTGTAATCGGTCTGGCGATTGAGGCGTTTCGGCACTACGCTGAGGTCAACTTGGAGCAGCATTCCCATGACATCGAGTCGCGTGGCGGAAGCCGACATCGCCGACCAACGGTCGAACGCCAGTTCGTCGCTGATGATTGACGGTGCCGCCAGTCGATCAGCGATCTCACGATCAACGTCTGAATAGAGAAGCAGTGAAGCCGAGGTGCGGCCATCGCGGCCGCCGCGTCCGATCTCCTGGTAATAGCGATCAAGAGTCTCGGGAACTGCGGCGTGTATGATTGCTCGAACGTCCGGTTTATCGATACCGACGCCAAAGGCCGAGGTTGCTACGATTATGTCGAGTTCGTTGCTAGCCCACTGGTCGATAATGCGCCGACGAGAGATATCGTCGGTGTTACCATGAAAGCTTGCGCAGCGCACGAACCCGGCGCGCCTTAGGCGATCAAGCCAAGCGTCGGCGTCCTCCCGCTTAGTGACATAGAGGATAGTCGGCCGCGGTGCATGACGAATAGACTCGAGCACCTTGGCAGTCTTCGCCGCTGGATCGCTTTCGCGATGGATCCAATACTGGGGCTCGGGTCGCAGATAGATCGAAGCAACCATCTGTACAGATTCTGCAGGGCCAAATATTGCATCGATGGTGCCAACCGTTTCCGGCGTCAGAGTTGCCGACATCAGCAAGGTCTTGAACGGCCTTTTTCCGCATTTAGCGAGCAGTCCACGTCTAATCCCTGCCAGCATCTGAAAGGCGGGTCTGAATCCATCACCCCATTGGCTTATAAGATGAGCCTCATCAATGACTAGATACGCCAGCAATCCTGATTCCGCAGCGTCATATAGAGCCGGCAATAGGGCCCCGGTAACGGCTTCGGGCGAACAATAGAGGATTCCTTGAGTGCCTTGCCTGATCGCCGTCTTGACGGCAGCGCGTTCCTCGCTGGTAAGCCCAGCATGCCAAGCCAATATCGGAGCGTCGAGACGAGGATAGCGCACCTTGAGCATGCCGGCGGTCTGACGCGATTGATCAAGCGCAAGCGCAGTAGTCGGCACCACGCAGATCGTCATCGGCCCTTCTAGACCTCGCGTAAGAACGGGAGCCTGGGCGACAAGGCTCTTGCCCGATCCTGTGGGAAGACCGATAATTAAAGTCTTCCCTGGCGGTAACAGGAACGCGCTCCGCACGGCCTCCCGCTGCCCAGGAGACATATAGCATTCGAAGCCGCTCGCTTCTCCGAGGAACGGATCGATAGGCCGTTGCCGGTCAAGCCGAACCTTGCGTTCGGCGAAGGCGTCCTCGAATAACGGAGCGTCGACATCGGCCACCCAATTTGGCGACCAAGGGACGGCTTCGATAAGGTACTGAGAATTGCCGACCTGATGCGCGCGGATGCCGAACTGCGACCACTGGTCTCGATCTGGCCAATGCTTCTCGAACGGCACACGAAGTCGCGCAGTCGATCCCGACTGAAGCGATTGCCGACGCAAGACATGGCGTAGCAGCGCCATGAAATCACTAAAGTTGCCAGGAGTACCCGCTGCCCGCGCACCATGCAAAATCTGACGGATGCGCTCAAACACGCCATCGGCACTTTTTAGTGGGACGCCACATTCAGGCCATTGAGCGAGCAGGTCATGCAGCGACGAAAAATTGAGACAATTCATTACGACCGCTCGTCGAGCTTGGCTGTCAATGTCAAATCACCGGTTAGAAAGCAGGCGATGATGGCATCGACGCGAACTGAAGGCGCGATGATACCGGAGTTGATTGCATCCGCGAGATCGTGCTCGATCCGCCATTCGGCCTCGTCGACGGGATCATTTCGTCGGTCGGCACGGGCGCGCAATTGTCCAAGACGCCCATGGTCGACAGCGACTGCGCGATGTCGTGCAGTGCTGAGGCTTTCCACAAAAACGGGCGATTTGCGCAGGATCATTTCAGCGTGTTTCCGAGCCTGGCCGCACATTGCGGGCCAGTCGGTCATTTGGGGCAGGCGGAGTCGTCCAAGCTTGCCCCATCGCTTGGGATTGAGGTTGAAATCTCTGCCACCCTGGCCCATGGCGGTCGGACGATAAGCCAGATCGAGTTTCTCAAGCAGAGCCTTATCAGTGACCTCGTCTGATTCTTGATCGATCCATATCGTTTGGAAAAAGGGTGGCAGCGCCATGTCGCCGCGTCGCGCGACCGCTGCTCTGCCCGCGACGTTTAACCTATCGGCCGCTGAAAGGACCGCACATGCACCGGCCAGGTCAGGTTCGACGATGAAGTCGAAGCGAAAAAAAACGTCGACCGCGCCTTCGCTCTGATGTCCGGGAAAATAACGCCAGAGTGCGGTGGATCTGCCGCGATCGTCATTTTGCGACAGGTCCCACATGCCGTCGATGAACGTTTCGCCATAACGCAGCAAACGGGCGTGAGCGGCCATGCCTTCGCGGCCGAGCGCTGTACGTCGGCGATAGGTGACCGGATAGGTCTTTACCGCGCGCGTGAGCATGGCTTGGACCGATGAGTCAATCGCGGGAGAGCAGCGAATGAGAAAGGTCTCGAGCGGAATCAACGTGTGCGCGCGCTGGGTCTCGTAACGGTAGCAGAAGGGCAGCGTGCCTGACGCATGCTGTTCGTGGCTTCCCTGACCCGGAATACGACTAAACATCAAGTTGGTCTCGATCCAACCGGAGGAGGCAGCGTCAATTTCACGCCACGCTTCGTCGATGTCGCTTAATGCGTCAAGCGTATCTGAGGACGGTGCGCTAAGCGCATCAAGTGCATCCTGCTGATCGAGCGCGGTAATCTCGCGTGCGATACTCCCATCCTTGCCTCGACTCGCGGACTCGAGATCGATAATCGCCTCCGGACCCTCGCGGAACAGAGCCGATGCGAGGGTTCGGGCCGTCTCCTCGATTAGGTATTGAAGGCTGGCGATCGAGCGATCGAACAGCCTCAAGGCCGTGTCGAGGTAACTGACCCACGCGGTCTCATAGAAATTGTCGCGGCAGGTGAGGATAATCGAGCGAACCGCGTCACCCGATCCATAGCGATCAACGCGCCCCAATCGCTGTTCAATCCGATTAGGATTGAAGGGAAGATCGTAGTGGACGACAATCTTTCGGCCACCCTGTAGATTGAGACCTTCCTCTGCGCGACGATCGCAAACAAGGATCGGCCGCGCCGAATCCCGATTGAAAGCCATCCAGTTGTCATGTCCTGGGTCGTGCCGATCAACGGGTACGCCGAGATTAATGGAAAGTGTCTTGGCAAGTCGGTCAGCCGTCTCAATGTCACTACAAAAAACGACGAATTGCTGCCGAGGGGTGAGCAAAGCCTTAATCGACGCTACCAGTGCTGATGCCCGGTCTTCGAATGCCTCCTCGCTGGAGAGGATTTGCACAACGGCGGCAAAATGTCTGTCACCCACAAGTTCGCTTTGGCGTGCGAGTATGCCGATGTTCCCAGCGCCTGAACAGGCATATTGCTGCATTCGATCAAGAGTTTGGAAGAATACACGCAATCGATCGCTTAAAGCGGGCTCGGCATCGACAATCGTCGTTTGCTCGAAGCGCCAAACTTCTGCGGCTTTGTAAAGGCGGGCGGAGGCGGAACTTTCGTAGTCTACCCGAATTGCGCCCGAACGGTCGGGAGTTAGACCAATGATGTTGCGTCGACGGTGCCGAAGTATCCGGCGATGGAGGCGGTAGACTTCGCTGATGTGCGCGCGCACGCGGGCGATCGCATCAATCAGTTCGGGATCGGTTTCATCTGGCAACGCATAGGCGATGCTGCGCAAGGCGACGACATGATCCTGCAATAAATGGTCGTCGGAAAAATGTTCGGTGAGTTGGTCGAGCGTATGATCGAGATACAGGATATTTTCGGGAACTAGGCCCGCGACGATCTGTGCAAGCATTTGCCGACTATCGATCCGTCGGCGGAAGCCGGATTCGTCGTTCAGCGGATAGGTGTCGGGATCAAGGAGATGGAGCATCTCTAAGAAACCACGCTCATTGTGCAGCGCTGGGGTAGCCGAGAGCAGCAACAAACGCTCGATGGTCGGCGCTGCGGTAGCGAGTTCCGCGTAAAGCGTTCCATCGCCCACAGCGCACTTGCCGGTCAGATGATGCGCCTCATCGATAACCAACATCGTCGCGCGGGATAGTAATGGTCTAATCCGGCCGTGATCGGTGAACGGCACCACGTGGATGCGCACATCGAGACAATGGCCGAGGAAGAAACGTGAATCGAGTTCCCCTCGCCACTGCGCCACCAACTCATCTGGCACGATTACGAGAATGAGAGCGTCGTCCCCGCAGTCGAGCACGCATTGCCGAATCAAAATTCCAGCTTCGATCGTCTTGCCCAAGCCGACCTCATCGGCAAGCAAGTAGCGCTGCACAGGATCCTGGAGGATCCGACGAACGACTTCGATTTGATGAGCCTCCAGTTCCACTGCTGACGATGCGAGGGCGGACATACCCATCGTGACAGCGCGTTGCGCCATGATCGAACGAACGAATCCGCTTCGCCCGTCAGCGAAGCGTGGGGTCTCGTTGATACGACTTCCTAGAAAGGGCGTGGGATCGGCTATGGGCCGAGACCAGCGAACGAAAACCTCATCCACAGGGAGCAAAAGATCTAAACCGTTGGGGAATCTTACATATTGCTGGCTGCCTTGGTCGTCGAGAACCCGTCCGATCTCCCAAGCGCCGGTCGACTTGCTGAAATGATAGACGCGGGTCTGCTCAGGCAGGGCTACTAACTCAATTTCTGATGCCCTAAGGGTATGGACAATTCCCTTTGTAAATGGCGCTTCAAAATATTCGATAGTGCAGAGATCCTCCTGTCGAAGGACCTGCTTCCCTATGCCAAGCGATGCGTGTTCGCCCCCAAGTGCCCTAACAAACAATTGGATTTTCCCTCACCCAAAGCGTCCTATACTCTAAACCTTAAGGGGCTCTTTGGCCGCCTAGTGTCGTAATTACCCACCGCCATTTTCATCACGCGCAATCTTAAAGGTCTGGGCGCAGTCAGCCATCCCAAATCGCCTTGGAGTTCGTTCCGTAGCATGACCGCGCTCTCGGGTCGCGACCATCCGGCGGGAACTGTTCTCAATTTTTTACTTGATCCCGACCAAGCTCTGTGCGCGCACACGCCGCAAAGAATTTGGTGTGGCAGAAGCATGCCAAAGGAATTGGCGAAAGCGATGCCCAACTTGCTCCAACGGGTGAACCACGCCGCACGCTGAACGTCGAAGGGTTTTTCGCGGCGTGTGCCGCACGTGGGGATCGCCACAACCTGGAGCAACGGTCGCCGTCGAGGATCAACGCGCCGTCGCCGAGGCGATCTTCAATCCGCCAGCGCCCTCGGCCGGCTTGCTGCGCGCCGCCGAGGCCCATCGGAAGAACACCGCATACCGAGCGCGGCAGCGCGAGGAACTGCTCGACCAGTTGGCGCAGATCAACGAGAGGTCATTCGCCGAGCTGCGCTATCCGTCCCTTGGGGAGGTCGGCAGATTTTTGTGTGACGAAAACACTAATAGATATAGCCATTTCGTCACACGCTTTTCGCACGGGGATATATTCGCCACCAAATACGACGCCACGGCTTGCATGTCCGCCGAGGGCGGCGACGCCGACGAGTTCATCGCCGTATTGCGCGGCCTGCATGAGCGCGTGGTTCTGGCCAAGGACGAGAGCGGCCTGATCTCGCCCAGCCGGTTCAATCCGGATGCGGCGGCGGACACGAAGCGGGGCCTCGCCAATGTCGAGTATGTCAACGGCATCTGGCTCGACAACGACGGCGGCGATCTGGGCGTCGAGAAGTTCGTGGAGTTCTTCCCCCACCTGCGCATGGTCATCTGGAACACCTACAGCCACACCCCGGCGAAGCCGCGCTGGCGCGTGTTCATCCCGACCAGCATGGCGCTGTCGCTCGATGCCCACCGCTTGATCATGCACCGAATCATGAAGGTGTTGAACGAAAACGGTTATTGGCTGAAAGAGCAGCGCGAAAAAGACCACCGCATCAAAAACGGTCGCCTGCACGGTTTCGACAGATCGAAGCTCAACGCCGCCAGTCTGTTCTTCTTGCCGTGTCAGGCCAAGAATCCCGGCGACAGTTTCTTCCACGATTTTAACGACGATTCACGCGGACCTCTGGATGTCGTGCGTTGGCTGGACGACTGCATCGCCATCCTCCGTGACCCGGAACCCGAGCCAGAACGGGAAGCCGAACCAGAGGCCGTCATCGCCGGTCCCATCCCCGCGCCATCGGGCGGCGTCGTTTGCGCGCAACTGATCGCAGTGCAGCAGAAACTTCTCGCCGAACGAACCGCCAATCCCGCCCGGATCATCGACGCCGCCGTCGCCGAATGGCGCCAGACTTCTCGCGGCCACGGCCATGAAGGCTTCTTCCGTCTGGCCCGCACGCTTCACTGGGCGGGCATCACCGGCTTCGACTTGCAGCAGAAACTGCGCGAAGAAGCCGCCTACGCCTATTCTCCCAATGATCGCAGAGCCGAGATCAACGGGATCGTCAGGAAGCTCGATCAGAGCGGCAAAATCGGCGGTGGACGAGCGGCCTGACCTGCGCCATTGCTGTTCGACCATCGGTCGGTTGGTCGGACAGCACGAAGTCCATAATGACTGAACAAAATCCCGGCAACGATCCCTATATCGTCCACCGCCCCGACGTTGATCGCCATGCCGCCGAGAGCCCCGTAGGCGACAACGGAAGCTCCCCTCAGCTCCACCACTCCGATTCCAGAAACAGTTAGTCGAAGACAATCGGCCATCTGACGCTCATGCGGCGTCAAGCCAACTCGCGTCTTCGCGCGCATGTCTGGCGCTTTCGTCCCTCGCCCGATGCAACCGATAGCCGGGCCTGGCGTATATTGATCGGTCTCGCCCCCAAAACGACGCATTGTCCGACAAGGCGGCGCTTCCGCTCATGAAAGGCTCCATGTTTTTTTCAAGGAGTTGAAGATGTTCAGATCTGTTTTGATCGTTCTGATGCAAATCCTCGCACTCCCCGCAGCCGCCGAAAGCGCAAAGTTCATGGATGGCGTCTGGTACGGCAAGGGGACGTTTCAGATGGGCGATCAGGTGGTGCTTTGCAATGACATCATGATGAAGTTCAGCGGCGACGAAAAGACATTCGTCGTGCGCGAAGCCAGCATGAAATGCAATGGAATGGATCAGCAAAACTTTAGCGAAGTCGACACGTTCGCCCTCGCGTCCGACGGCGAACTCACATTCCAGAAAGGCGTCGCCACCCAAATCGCGGCGGGCGCCAAAGTCGGCAGGGTCAATGGCGCGCGCTTGACCATGCTCAACCCGATCGACGCCGCCAAGGTGGACGATATCGACATCCGTCTCGCCGGCGACACGCTGATCTACAGCCAGATCGCCGGCGCCCCCGGCGTTCAGCCGGATTATGCGTTGCTGGCTTTCCTCAAGAAAAAATAACCGCGCCGCTCCGCCGGAACAACGCCGACGGAAACACGCGGGGCTTGGCGGCGTTGTCTGCGCAGAAGCAGGAGATCAACCCATGTCCAAGACCAAACTCGCCGCGGCGCTTGTCGCCCTCGCCCTGATCGCGCCGGTCCAGGCCCAGGCGAAGGGCTGCATCAAGGGCGCCATCGTCGGCGGCGTCGCCGGCCACATGGCCGGACACGGCAAGCTCGGGGCGGTCGCGGGTTGCGCGATCGGCCATCACGAAGCAAACAAATCCCGTCCGCAGCAAGACCAATCGGGCGATCGTCCTCGCTAAAGGACACAGCATGGTGACGGAGACGCCAGCCAAATCCACAGCCTCGGCCCCTCTGTCTGTCGTCGTCGCGCTGTCGCTGGCGACGTTGATTGCGTGGACGCACGGCGGCCGGGCGGAAGTCGCCCGGCTCGGCGCGTACAATGTCGACGTCTCGCAAATCTCCATGTCCGGCCTGTCGTCGGGCGCGGAAATGACCGTGCAGTTTCAGGTCGCCTATTCGTCGCTGCTCCGGGGCGTGGGCATCATCGCCGGCAGCCCCTACGCTTGCGCGGAAGGTCAGGTGACGCGGGCGATGCGGGTCTGCGCCTGCTTCTTTTCCTGCGCGTCGGATCAGATCGACGTGGCGAAACTCGCCGACATCACCTGGAAAAACGCGGCGAAAGGCGAGATCGACGATCCCGCCAATCTGAAGCGCCATCGCGTCTGGATGCTGTCGGGCAGCCAGGACCAACTTGTCCCGCAGTCGAAGATGGACGCGCTGGCGTCCTATTACGCCGGCTTCGTCGATCCGGGGCAAATGGCGTTCAAGAAGGATCTCGCGGCGGGCCATGGCATGCCGACGAAAGATTACGGCAATCCCTGCGACACGGAGATCGACCCCTTCATCAACGATTGCGGATATGACGCCGCCGGCGAATTGCTCGCATGGATTCACGGCGATCTGAAACCGCCGAACCCAGGCGCGCTCGGCGGACGCTTCGTTCAGTTCGACCAATCGGAGTTCGTGAAAAACCCCACCGATCACAGCCTGGCGCCCGATGGCTGGCTCTACGCGCCCGCGTCCTGCGCCGATGGCGGCCGCGCCTGCAAGCTGCATGTGGCCCTGCACGGCTGCAACCAGTTTCAGAGCCACAGCTACTGGAACTTCAGTTTCCCGTTCTATCACCGATTCGGCCGGCAATATGTCGATCACGCCGGCTTCAACGCCTGGGCCGACGCCAACGACATGATCGTGCTTTATCCGCAGGCGACTTCGGCGGCGCTGCTGGGCAATCCATTGGGATGCTGGGATTGGTGGGGCTACGACGACGCCAATTATGCGGTGAAGAAAGGCCGGCAAATGACCGCGATCAAAATGATGATCGACCGGATCTCCGGCGCGCCGGGCGCGCATTGACGTTCGCCAGACGCGCGGGGCCGCGAACAGGTCGTCAGTCAGCAGGCGGCCGCTTGCCGCTGCCGGTCGGCGCGCGCCGCCGTCATCACGGCAAGGCAGTGGCGCAAGCTGTCCTCCGGCGCGGGTTTGTGCAGCAATTCAAAGCCGCTGGAGGTGATTTCAGCGATCTGCTCGGCGGCGGTGTCGCCGGTCAGGATCAAAGTCGGGATGTCGCGCTGGGCCTTGCGCCGGATTTCGCGGGCGGTTTCGAGCCCCGAAAGCCCGGCGCCGAGGCGCTGGTCGGAGACGATGGCGTCAATATCCCATCCGGCCTCGGCGGCCTGTGTCAGCGCCTCCTCGCCGCCGGTGGCGACAAGCGTCGCATAGCCCCAGCTTCGCGTCAGGCTCTCCAGACTTTGCAGCAGAATGGCGTTATCCTCCACCAGCAGCAGTCGGCCGCCGCCTTCGGCCGCGCCGTCGCTCTCGGCGCCGGCCGTCTCCTCCAGCGTTTCCGGCGGCGGGAGGGCCAAGGAGAAGCGCGAGCCGCGCCCCGGCGCCGAGTCCACGTCGATTTCGGCGCCCATCAAGGCGGCGAGCCGCGCGACAATGGCGAGGCCGAGCCCCAGCCCGAGCCCCAGGTCGCGGCCGGGATTGCCGACCTGAACGAATTCCTCGAAAATGTCGGCGCGCCGGTCGGCGGGTATGCCGATCCCCGTATCGATCACGTCGATCCTGACGAGGCCTCCCCGCCGCCGGACCCCAAGCAGGATTGCGCCCGTCTTGGTGTAGCGCAGCGCATTCTCCAGCAGGTTGCGCAGCGCCCGCTCCAGCAGGGCCGGATCGACGAAAACGTGGAACCGGCCGGGGACGCAGCGCAGCTTCAGCCCCTGGGCCTGGGCCTTGGCGCGATATTCGCCGGCCAGACGCCGCAGGACTTCCGCGAGATCGACCGCCCGGGGCTCGGCTTCGACCACGCCGGCGTCGAGCCGGGACATGTCCAGGATCGACGTCAGCAGCCCGGTCAAGCCGGAGAGGGCCTGCTGCATCAGCCGCGCCGTCTTGGCCGCCGCGGTCTCCCGCACCTGCCGTTCGAGCAGCGCCAGCAGCAGGACCAGCGACTGCACGGGCTGGCGCAGGTCGTGGCTGGCGGCCGCCAGGAATTTCGACTTGGCGAGATCGGCGCGCTCGGCCAGCGCCTTGGCCGCTTCCAGCGCCGCTTGCGCCTCGACGGCCGAGGTGACGTCGAGGAGGGTGGCGAAGACGCGATGAATCTCGCCATCGCGCGCCGGCTCCGGATTGGCCACGCCCTCGAACCAGCGGATCGCGCCGTCGTCGCCGCGCACGCGGAACGTTTCCTGCGCGCCGCGGCCGGAGAAAATCTCGTCGAACATGCCGGACACATGCGCGCGGTCGGGCGCGGCGACATGCGAGAGCAGCGCCACGCGCGCGCCGTCCAGCGGCCCGCCGTCGGGCGGGGTGAGCGGCGCATAACCCATCACCCGTCCAAAATTCTCCGCCACCTGAACCCGACGGTCGCGCAGATCGAACTGAACATAGGTCAGGCCGGCCGCATTGGCCGCGTGCCGCAGGCGCGCCTGGCTGAGCCGCAGCGCCTGCTCGGCCCGCCGCGCCTCGGTGACGTCGAGGTTGACGCCGACGAAACTCTCGACGACGCCGCACGCGTTGCACCTGACGGTCTCGACCGCCTCGATCACCCGGATGACGCCGTCCGGGCGCCGGATGCGGAACTGGCGGCGGCCGACGCCGCACGCCCCCGCGCACGCGCGCAAAAGGTCTTCCTGGCGGGGCAAATCCTCGGGCAGCACGGCGCGGGCCCAGACGTCGTATCCCACCGCGCCGTCCGGCGTCGGCGCGAGGCCGTAGATGCGAAACATCTGCGCATCCCAGACGCTCTCGTTGGTCTGCAGATTCCATTCCCAGACGCCGGCGCCCGTGATCGCCGTCGCCAGTTCGACGCGCTGCTGCGCCGTGCGCAGCCGCTGCTCGTCGCGCCGTCGCTGCGAAATGTCGCGAATGATCTTGGAGGCGCCGACAATTTTCCCCTCGCCGTCGCGAATCGGCGAAATGGTCAGGGCGACCTCCAGCGCGCGGCCGTCCTTGGCGAGACGGCGCGTCTCGTAGTGGTCGATGCGCTCGCCCCGCCGCAGCTTGCCGATAATCTCGCGCTCCTCCGCCACAATGTCCGAAGGAATCAGCAGGGTGATCGAGCGGCCGACGATTTCCTCCGCCTCATAGCCGAACAGCCGGCACGCCGCCGCGTTCCAGCTGAGAATGATTCCGTTCAGATCCTTGCTGAGAATGGGGTCGGCCGAACCTTCGACAATGGCCGCGAGATGCGACTTGGCCGATTGCGTTTCGACCGCCGCCAGCATCCGCGAACGCGCGCTCAGGCACAGTTCGACCGCGCCGGAGATCAAGCCGCCCATGGCCAGGAACATGCCGAGTCCGAGCCAATCGTTGACATCGCGCAGCGGAATGAAGGTGGAATGCACGGCGACCGCCGAGAGCGCGACGGCCCACGCCCCGGCGGGAACGCCGCCGATGAGGGCGGCGATCGTCACGCCGGGCCAGAAGGTCAGATAGGCCGCGCGATCCAGGTCCACGCCCAGGACAGCGGCGCGCAGCAAGGCTCCCAAAACGGCGAACAGCAGACCGACGCCGAACGCCCACGTCAGCGGCGCGCGCGCGCGCCATGCAGCCGACGCATCCAGAATCCGCCTGAACGCGCGCTTGTCTATGTCGTCGGAAATCAAACCACCTCGCCTCACGGCGCTTCGAAGGGCGTTCGAAGCGCGGCCTCCCCAAAGATGATTCTTGAGACAGGCGGCAATGCCGGCGGCCTTGGGCGGCCGCTTCGGGGACAATTTCCATCGGGTGAATGTCGCAGGCGTTGCGCTGTCTAATCAAAGGCTTCGCGCAGATCTGTGGCGACTTGATGGCGCGTGCGCCGCAATATTTCGCGCGCGTCTATGGACGCGGGGCCGTCATGGCCCGCCCCGCCCTCCGGCGGCGCCGAAAACCTGTCCGGTGGTGAAGGTCGCTTCATGGCTGGCGAGCAGCACGTAGAGCGGCGCCAGTTCGGCGGGCTGGCCGGGCCGCTGCATCGGCGTATCCGCGCCGAATTCGGACAGCGCCTCCGGCGGCTGGCCGCCGCTCGGCTGCAGCGGCGTCCAGATCGGGCCGGGCGCCACCGCGTTGACGCGCACGCCGCGCTCGGCCATCTGTTTCGCCAAAGCCTTGACGAAGATCATGATCGCGCCCTTGGTGGCGGCGTAGTCGAGCAGGCCCCGGCTCGGCTCGTAGGCGTTGACGGACGCGGTGGCGATGATCGCCGAACCGGGCTTGAGCAGCGGCGCGGCGGCGCGGAGGATCCAGAACATGGCGTAGACGTTGGTCTTGAACGTGTCGTCGAATTGCTGCGTCGAAATTTTCTCAATCGACGGCTGCCAGACCTGACGCGCAGCATTGCTCACGACAATGTCGAGACCATCCAGATTCGCGGCCGCATCCGTGACGAGTTTCG
Source organism: Rhodoblastus acidophilus (assembly GCF_900187365.1). Lineage (GTDB taxonomy): Bacteria > Pseudomonadota > Alphaproteobacteria > Rhizobiales > Beijerinckiaceae > Rhodoblastus > Rhodoblastus acidophilus. The sequence continues at coordinate 5,546 of NZ_FYDG01000020.1, read as the reverse complement.
TGCAGAACTCCTCGCTGCGCAGATCGCCGGGCAGCGCCACCGCCTTGCGCCCGGCGGCGCGAATCAACGCCGCCACCTCCTGCGCGTCGGATTCCTCGGCGGGAAGATAATTGATGGCGACGTCGGCGCCCTCGCGCGCGTAGGCGATGGCCGCCGCGCGGCCTATGCCGGAATCGCCGCCCGTGATCAGCGCCTTGCGGCCAAGCAGCCGTCCCGACCCGCGATAGGATGTCTCGCCGTGATCGGGCGGCGGATTCATGAGCGAGGCGAGCCCGGGCCAGGGCTGCTGCTGCCGGGCGAAGGGCGGGCGCGGATATTCCGTGACGGGATTGGGCGGGACCTGGTCTTGCGTCCCGGGCGCGGCCTGCGCCGCGCCGGCGGCGAACAGGCTCCCGGTCATGCCGCCAAAAGTCATGCCGCCAAGGATTGTGCGTCGGGATTGTCCGGTGGTGTCGTCAGCCATGACGAGCCTCTCCTGAAAGGCGAAATCGTTTGGCTGCAACAGGCGCCGGCGCCGTCCGTTCCAACGGGGCCGCAGAAAGCGGCCTATCGGTCCGAAGCGTCAGAAAGCCGAAACGGCTTCACGCTGGCGCAGGTCATAGGAACGGTCAAGAAGGGCGTGGTGCCCAGGGGCGGAATCGAACCACCGACACTGCGATTTTCAGTCGCATGCTCTACCAACTGAGCTACCTGGGCGGCTGCGGCTCATCGCCGAAGCACGCGCCTTATAGAAAGCGCTTCGGGGCTTGTCCAGCCCCCCGAGGCGCCATTTTCAAAATTCCGTCATCCGCTGCGCGACCACAGGCGCCGCGCATTGGCGCAGGCCTTGCGCCGGGCCGGACGCATCGTCGCGTCCGCCACATCGAACATATGATGCGCCATCGCCGTCGGATCATTCTCGCCCGTCATCACCTTCAACGTCGCCTTGGCCGTCTGAAGCGCCCCCGCCTGCGCGCCTTCGGCCGCCGCCATGATCTTTTCGGCGACCATTTCATGGGTCTCGCGCTGCGCCCGGCGAGAACCAAAGCCGCTGGCCGCCGCCGCGATCATCGGCAGCCGCGCCGCGATCGTCGCCGACGCCGCGAAGGTCGCTTCCGTCATATCCCACCAGGACCGCGCCAGCCGCCGGTTGAGGGCAAAAATGTCATCCATGAGTCACACCGCCTTCTTATTGACAGAAGCCAAACGCTCGCCCGAGAGAAAAGACTCGCGTGATCCTCTCCGCTCGCCATTGGCAGGCGGGCCACAATTTGTTATAGCCCGGCGAATATCAGCGCGATCAGCTCGCTCACACACCCCGCCACGCCCGATCCGCCCTTGTTGCGCCATCGGCGTTGGCGTGCGTGAACCGCCGTGAACTTTGATTTTGCGCGGCCCGCGCGCCGAAGACAAGCGTCTTTTTCTCCTCCTGAAGCAGGAGGGAAGGGCGAAGCCGACCAGTGACAGGAACCAGATGTCGAAGGAAGAACTTCTTGAATTTCCAGGTGTCGTCAGCGAATTGCTGCCCAACGCCACCTTTCGCGTGACGCTCGACAACGATCACGAAATCATCGCTCACACCGCCGGCAAGATGCGCAAGAACCGCATTCGCGTGCTCACCGGCGATCGCGTTCTGGTGGAGATGACGCCCTACGACCTCACCAAGGGCCGCATCACCTATCGTTTCAAATAAGCCTTGCTGGAAGACCCTACCCGCAAAGCGCGCCTCGCGCTCGCCTCCGGCTCGCCGCGCCGTCTCGCTCTCCTGCAGCAAATCGGGATCGAGCCTGACGCGCTCCTGCCCGCCGATCTCGACGAAACGCCCGGACGCAACGAATCGCCGCGCAAGCTGGCGGCGCGGCTGGCGCTGGAGAAGGCGCAGGCTGGCGCGCAAGTCGCGCGCGCCCGGACCGATCTGTCCCCCTGCTATGTCGTGGGCGCGGACACCGTGGTCTGCGTCGGACGGCGCATCCTTCCGAAATGCGAAACCCTCGACGAAGCCGAGGATTGCCTGCGGCTGCTGTCGGGCCGGGCGCACCGGGTCTATACCGGCGTCACCGTGATCGACCCCCAGGGGCGCGACCGTTCGCGGCTGGTGGAGGCGCGCCTGCGCTTCAAGCGGCTGTCGTCGCGCGAAATCTCCGCCTATCTGACCTCGCGCGAATGGGCGGGCAAGGCCGGCGGCTACGCCATCCAGGGCCTCGCCGGCGGCTTCGTGGTCAAGCTGGTCGGCTCCTACAGCGCCGTGGTCGGCCTGCCGCTTTACGAGACGCGGGCGCTGCTGGACGGACTGGGATTCCCCTCGGACGCCGCGTGGGCGGCGGGAGCGTCGGCGTGACCGCTTCCGACCAGAAGCCCAAGAAAAAGGCGCAGCCGGCCCGCTGCGCCATCTGCTCCAAGCCGGTCGATCCCAAATACACGCCGTTCTGCTCCAAGCGCTGCGCCGACGTCGACCTGCATCGCTGGCTGAACAATTCCTATTCGATCGCCGGCGCGCCTGCCGACGACGATGCGGCGGCGGATGGGTCCGAGCAAGATTGAAAAAGGTCCGGACTTAAGCAGCGCCATTGCCGACCGACGCCGCGAACATCACACTGGACCAAATGATTTGAGGCGCGCGGCGATGACGGCTTTGGACGAACCCCTCTCCCTGAGAAAACCCGGCCTCGGCCGCTTTTTCGCCGTAGCCGGCCCGGGAATGGTGGTGATGCTGGCCGACACCGACGCCGGCAGCGTGATCACCGCCGCGCAGAGCGGCGCGGTCTGGGGCTATCGCCTGTTGTGGCTGCAACTGTTTCTCGTGCCTGTGCTCTATGTGGTGCAGGAGCTGACGGTGCGGCTTGGAACCGTCACCGGCCAGGGCCACGCCTATCTGATTTCACATCATTTCGGCCGGTTCTGGGCCTGGTTCTCGGTTTCGACCCTGCTGGTGTGCTGTCTCGGCGCGCTGCTGACCGAACTGGCGGGCCTCGCGGGCGTCGGCGCCCTGCTCGGCCTGTCGGCGCCGCTCACCATGGCGCTGGTGGTGGGCGCGCTCATCGCCATGGCCTGGTCGCATTCCTATCGCACCGTCGAGCGCATCGCCATGGCGATCGGGGCCTTCGAGCTGGTGTTCCTCGCCGTGGTGCTGCTCGCCCGTCCCGATCCGGCGGCGGTGGCGGCGCAGGCGACCGACATCCCGTTCGGCAATGAAAAATATCTCTATCTCGTCGCCGCCAACATCGGCGCGGTGATCATGCCGTGGATGGTGTTCTTCCAGCAGAGCGCCGTGGTGGAGAAGAAACTGACGCCGGCCGACCTTCCCGCCGCGCGGCTCGACACGATCGTCGGGGCGGTGCTGACGCAGATCATCATGGCCGCCGTGCTGGTCGCCACCGCCGCGACGCTCGGCCAGTCCGGCCAGGCCGCCGATCTCGACACGGTCGAGCGCATCGCCGAGGCGATCACGCCGTTTCTTGGGGAGTTTGGCGGCAAGCTGCTGTTCGGCCTGGGCATGACCGGCGCGGCGCTGGTGGCGGCGATTGTCGTCACCCTGACCGCCGCGCGCACCTTGAGCGAGATGTTGGGGGTCAAATGCAGCCTCGACAACAAGCCGAGCGAGGCGCCCTGGTTCTACGGCGCCTATGCCGCCACCCTGATCGTCTGCGGCCTTGTGGTCGCCTCCGGCCTCAACCTGGTGTCGCTCAGCGTCGGCGTGCAGGTGATGAACGCCCTGCTGCTGCCGTTCGTGCTCGGCTTCCTTTATTTGCTAGCGCGCCGCCTGCCCCCGCCTTTTCGCCTGCGCGGCGTCCATGCCGCTCTCTGCGCGGCGGTGATCGCCGTCGCCTCGGCCTTCGCCGTCTATTCAGGCCTTGCCGGCCTGTTCGAGTGAGGGCCGGCGTTTCGGCGCCAGCCGCGCGGCGAGCAACGCCACGGCGGCGGCGGCGTAAAGCAGGGGTTCGAGCGGCCAGCTCTTCACCGCGAAGATGAAATGCGCGACGGCCAGCGCCGCCGCCGGATAGACCAGCTTGTGCAGCCGCGTCCAGTTTTTCGCGCCGAGACGCTTGATCATGGCGTTGGTCGAGGTGGCCGCCAGCGGGATCAGCAGCAGCAGACAGGCCATGCCGATGAAGGCGTAAGGTTTTTTCAGAATTTCCCGGCCGATCTCGGCCCAGGCGAAGCTGTGGTCGAGGCCGATGAAGGCCAGGAGATGCAGGCTGGCGTAATAAAAGCTCAGCAGCCCCAGCGCGCGGCGATAGCGCAGCAGGTTGAGCCCGGCGAAACGCCGCAGCGGCGTCACGCAGAGCGCGGCGAGCAGGAAGCGCAGCGCCCACAGCCCCAGGCTTTGTTCGAGCGCGCGGATCGGGTCCGGCCCGGTCAGCCCAGCGAGTCCCGCGCCAAAAGCGGCCACGGCCGGAACGAAACCCAGGGCATAGACCGCCCAGACGGGAAAACCGCGCTTCATCAGTAATTCGCCTTCAAATCCATGCCGGAATACAGGCTGGCGACGGAATCGTAGCCGTTGAACATCAACGTCGGCCGCCGCTTGGCGAAAAAGCCGCCCTCCCCGATGCGGCGCTCCGTCGCCTGACTCCAGCGGGGATGATCGACCTGCGGATTCACATTGGCGAAAAAGCCATATTCGTCCGACGCGATCATGTTCCACGAGGTTTGCGGCTGCTCCGCGACCAAGGTCATGCGCACGATCGACTTGACGCCCTTGAACCCATATTTCCACGGGACGACCAGCCGCAGCGGCGCGCCGTTCTGGTTTGGCAGCGGCGCGCCATAAAGGCCGGCGGCGAGCAGGGTCAGCGGGTGCATGGCCTCGTCCAAACGCAACCCCTCGCGGTAGGGCCAGGGAATGATGCGCGGGAAGCCGCGCGTTCCCGGCATTTCCTCGGGCCGGTACAGCGTCTCGAACGCGACATATTTCGCCGCCGACGTCGGCTTGGCCCGCTTGAGCGCCTCGGCCAGGGGAAAGCCGAGCCAGGGAATGACCATGGACCAGCCCTCGACGCAGCGCATCCGGTAGATGCGCTCCTCCAGCGCGAACGGCTTGAGGAAATCCTCCAGAGCGTAATCGGCGGGCTTTTCCACCAGCCCGTCGATCCGCAGCGTCCAGGGCTTGGTCTTGAGCGCGCCGGCGCGGGCGGCGGGATCGCTCTTGTCGACGCCGAACTCGTAGAAATTGTTGTAGCCGGTGATATCCGACAGGCTGTTGGGCTTTTCATCGGTGGAATAGGGCGACGGCGCGGCGAATGCAGGAGCCAGCCCCAGGCCGAGCGCAGCCCCGGCGCCGAGAAAATCGCGCCGCCTCAACCAGATGGACTGGGGCGTGATTTCACTGGAAGCGGCCGGGCGGTCCGAGAGAATGCGAATAAGCATGGTCTGATCCTTGCGCGAGACGCTTCATGTACGGATGCGAACGCGGCATTGTTGCGCGCCCGCCCGCATTTTTTTGCAAATGGCGTGAAATTATTTTGAAACGGCGGAGACTGTCAGGAATTCCGTGTGAAGGCGGGTTCCGTTTTCATGCCAAGCTGAACCGATCCGGGAACAGGATGGCGAATTGAGCTTTCGCCATC
>NZ_FYDG01000052.1 GCF_900187365.1 Rhodoblastus acidophilus | reverse complement strand
TCAGGCTTTGGGATAACGGATGATTTCGGCGTCGTTTTCGGGGGCTTTGGCGTGGAGGAGGGCGTGGAGGTCGGGCAGGATGACGACGGCGTCGGCCAGTTTGATCAGGCATTCGACGAGTTCGGGCCGCCATCTCATGCCGACGCGGGGCGGCGCCTCGGCGGCGTCTTTGGCGAGGGTGCGCACTTCGTTGACCTTGTCGGCGCGCAAGCCGACCAGGCAGGGCGCGCCTTCGAAGTCCTGCTCGACCACGATGATGCGGCTGTCGATGGTCGGTTCGGCGGGCGGCATGCCGAAGGCGAAGCGAATGTCGGCGAGCGGAATGATCCGGCCGCGAAAATTGACCAGCGCGCGGACGAAGGGACGGGCGCCCGGCACCGTGGTTTCGGGCAGAAGATCGAGGATTTCGCGCACGATCGAGGCGTCGAGCGCAAAGGTCTCGCCCGAGACCTCGAAGGTGAGCGCCTCGATGTCGTCGGCGCCCGGCCAGCGCGCGGAGGGAAGCGTTCCTAGGGTTGTCGTGCTCATGCGATCGCGCGCAGCCGCGCCTCCTGGTCCTGGCCGACGGCCAGCAGATTGGCGATGTCGAGGATGAGGGCCACGCCGCCGTCGCCCAGAATGGTCGCCCCCGAAAAGGTCGCGACATCCTCATGCAGCTTCGACATGGACTTGATGACGGTCTGGTGGTCGCCGATGATCTGGTCCACCACCAGCCCGATCCGCTCGGCGCCGGTCGAGACCACCACCACTTTCTGATGGGGATCGGGCGGCGTCCCCATGCGGAACGTGTCGCGCAGCCGGATGAAGGGAACCAGGCTGCCGCGCAGCGACAGCAGGCTGCGGCCGCGCGAGCGCAAATCCTCCTCAAGCGACAGTTCGAGACATTCCTCGACGGCCGACAGCGGAATGACGTAGCGCCCGCCGCCGACGCGCACCAGCAGCCCGTCGATGATCGCCAGCGTGAGCGGGATGCGCAGCGCGACCTCCGAGCCCTGGCCCGGCTGGCTGGTCACGTCGACGGCGCCGCGCAGCGCCTCGATGGTCTTCTTCACCACGTCCATGCCGACGCCGCGCCCGGACAGGTTGGTGACCTTGGCGGCGGTGGAGAAGCCGGGATGGAAGATCAGCTGCAGCACGTCCTGGTCGGACAGTTCCTGGCCCGGCGCGATCAGGCCGTTGGCTTCGGCCTTGGCGCGCACGCGCGCCCGGTCGACGCCGCGCCCGTCGTCGCTGACGGAGATGACCACCTCCCCGCCCGATTGTCGCGCCCCAAGGGTGATGCGGCCGCTCGCGGGCTTGCCGGCGGCGAGGCGCTCCTCGGGCGTTTCAAGGCCGTGGTCGGCGGAATTGCGGATGATATGGACCAGCGGATCGGCGAGGCGCTCGATCACGGTCTTGTCCATTTCCGTGCTCTCGCCCTCGGTCACCAGTTCGATCTGCTTGCCGGTTTCATGCTGCAGGTCGCGGGCGAGACGGCGGAAGCGCTCGAACAGGGTCGCCACCGGCACCATGCGCAGCACCATCATGGTGGCGCGCAATTCGCTGGAGAGATTCTCGATCTCCTCGCTGACCGCGCGCAAATCCTCGTTCATGCTGGCGGCGGCGATCTGCGACAGGCGCGATTGCGCGATCACCAGTTCGCCGACGCGATCCATCAATTCGTCGAGCCGGTCGGCGGGCACGCGCACGCTCTCCACCGTGCGGCGGCGAGACTCGTGCGCGTCCGGCGCGGCTTTGGCGGACGCCGCCGGATGCGAGGCGGCCTGCGGGGCGGCTTCGGGCGCCGCCTCGACGGGGGCGGGAGCGGGTTCGACGGGCGCGGCCGGGGTGCGCAGCTCGTCGAGTTCGAGCGTCATGTCGTCCATGACGAACAGGAACACGTCCTCGATCTCGCCGCGGCTGGCCTCGGTCTCCAGCTGGACGGTCCAGCGCAGGTAAAGCGCGGTGGGGTCGATCTCGTCGAGCGGCGGCGTGGCGCTGGCGTCGATCTGGATGTCGCACGGGCCGAGATCGCGGAGATCGTCGAGGAAGGTCAGCGGATTGGCCCCGTTGATCATGGCGTTTTGCGGCAGGGCGAAGCGCAGGCGCCAACGCCGCGCCGCAACTGGGGCGGGAGCGGGCGCGGCGGCGTTGGCCGCGGCGGCGCCTGGCGCGTCCGGGGTCGTTTCGGCCGCCGCGCAAATCCGCGCCAGCAGTTCGGCCTCCTGGCTGGCGTAGTCGCCGCCGGCGTTCTCCACCAGCGCCCGCATGTGGTCGCGCGCGGCCAGCACCGCCGCCAGCAGTTCGGGCGTGGCGGGCGCGAGGCCTTTGCGCACGCGGTCGAAGGCGGTTTCGCAATGATGGGTGAAGGCGGCCAGGGCGTCGAAGCCGAACATCGCGCCCGAGCCTTTGAGCGTGTGCAGGCCGCGAAACACCGAATCGATCTGGTCGCGGTCGTCGGGGCGCTGTTCGAGATCGAGCAGGCCCTGCTCGATCTGCTCGAGCAATTCTCCGGCTTCGATCCGGAAGATGTCGATCGGGTCGAGCGTGCTCATGAGCCGACCACCTTGGCGACGAGCTTGAGCAATTGGGCGGCGTCGAACGGCTTGGTGAGCCAGGCGGTGGCCCCCGCGGCCTTGGCGCGGGCTTTCATGCCGGCGTCCGATTCTGTGGTGAGGAACACGATGGGCACGCCGACCTGGGTGGAGAGGCGGCGGACCTCCTCGATCATCTTCAGGCCGTCCATGCGGGGCATGTTGATGTCGGTGATGATGGCGTCGAACCGGCGGGTCTTGGCCTTGTCCAGGCCGTCGAGGCCGTCGACAGCCTCTGTGACGGCGTAGCCCGCGCCGGACAGGGCGAGCCGTGTGGTCATGCGCATGGAGGCGGAATCGTCAACGGTGAGGATATTCGCGGTCATCAGGCTTGCTCCGCGTGAAGCCAGAAACGAGCGGCGTCGGGCGCCGGATTGGCGAGAAAACCGGCGCGTTCGAGGACGCGCCGCAAATTGCCCCCCGCCGGGCGGGCGAGGCGAAGGGCCTTGCCTTCGCGCCGGGCGAAGGCTTGCGCGGCGACGATCAGTTGAACGCCGCTCAAATCGACAAGCGCATC
>NZ_FYDG01000047.1 GCF_900187365.1 Rhodoblastus acidophilus | reverse complement strand
CCGACGGCGGCGGCGAGCTCCTTCAGCAATCGCGCCATCTCGCGCTGCTGCTGGATCATCAGGGTGATCAGATCGCGCAGGCTTGGGCCTTCGTCGTCAGGCTGTGCGGGGGTGAGGATCTCGATCAGATGCGCGAGCAAGCCGTGAACGGCCGCGACTTCCTCGCGCAGCATGCCGGTCGCTTCCAGGCCGGCGTTTTGACCTTGGTCGATCCCCTTGGCCAAGGCGATGAGCTTTATGAGCGCCTCACGGGTGTCGAGGGGGGCGTCTGACTGGGCCTGCTCGGGGGCCGGGTTGTTTTCGGAGTCGGTCATGGAAGGCGGTCCTGTCCTGCGGGTGCCATCGCCGGAGGAGCGCTCCGGCGGCAGGATCAGGATCGGGGCGGTTGGCGCGAAGTTGAAACGAGCGCCGCAATCAGTGTTTGCTGGGCGGCGTTTCATCTTCCTTGTTCATTTTCACCTCTTTCAGATAGTCCAGGAGGGGGTCCTCCGCCGTGCCGGACGATCCGACCAGGGCGCGCAGCTTGGTCAGGACCGGCTGAAGGCGGCGCCATTCGATATCGAGCTCCCGCGCCTTGAGGGCCAAGAGCGTCGTCAGATCCAGCGTGCTTTCGCTCAAGAGGCCGGGCAGCGCCGTCCTGCAATGGGGGCAACGCTCCGTGAAACTGGTGAGCGTTGCGGTGTTGAAGGCTTGGGCGGTGGTTGTCGACCGTTCGATGATCGCCGTGATCGGAGCCAGGTTTTCGAAGAGCTGGTCGACCAGGCTGATGGTGTCGATGACGGTCACGGCCACTTCCTGGCCGCGCGCGCGCTCTTTCTTCAACCGTTCTGGATTCGCGACCGGGGCGATCTTGGGCTGTTCGAGCGAGGGCGTCTGGTACTGGCCGGTCTTGCGGATTTGCGGCAGGACTTCTTTTGCGACCCACTGGAAAAAGCGTCGCGCTGCAGGTTTGCGGCTTCGGAAGATCAGATGATAAAGGCCGGCCTCGTTGACCGCGTTGAAAGTCCGAAGCCCCCGGTTCGTGTCATTTGAAATGACGCGAACGTCTTCGGCATTCACATCATAGAGCGTGGATCTTGAGTTCTTAATTCCCAACACGGCGCACACATCCTTGACGACGAACCACGGCTCGCCATCCTCGACGCTGGTGCGAACCGCCTGGCTGTCGAACATGAATGGGCTCTGAGGGAGCGCGCCTGTCGGCGCGGCGACCTTCTTCGACTTTCCAGCCATCGTCTCTATCTCCTGACTACAAGCGCTTAGGCGTGGTTTCCGCGACCGTTGCGGCTGGCCGCGCCGCCGGGAACCATCCCCGGCTCAGGATCAGGATCGAGGCGAGCGGCGCGAAGCCGAAGCGGCAAAACCAAGGGCCGGGCGCATCCGCGCCTGGAGGCCTTCTGTCTCTGGCGGCGACCTGAGAGGCGCCGCAGGCCTCTCGCCAAGCCCGCATTCGGCCGGTTCTGGCGGCGGCAGCGGCTCGGAGACCCTCATTTTGGCAAATTGGGGCTAGAGCCTCACAGGCGGCCAAGATTGGATGCGGCGCCCTCCCAGCGCGAAAGCCAAGAATGGCCGCCAGCGGTCTTCTCTGTCGATCTGACGCCCTTTCTAGGCGCGCAGCGTTCTCTCTTCCGCCTGCGCTGCCGCCGGAGGCGGCAAGTCCGCGCGCGCGGACCGCACCCAGGGTGCATTGGTCCGTATGGGATCCTTTTCGGGATTCTTGCTGTTGCTCTGATGTAGCTTCGCTGTTGCTCTCTTGTTGCCCTGCTGTAGCGGCTCTGTAGCTCTGCTGTAGCGCCTCAGCGCCTCCTTGACGGGCCTAAGCCCCTACTGGCGCGTGAGAGGCTTTTGGCGCACACGCGATGCGCGCGTTAGCGCCATGCCTGGTCGTCGATTACAAAATTCTCTTTGGGCGAATTTTCGAGATCGAATTCGCGCCGATGACTGGTCTCATCCTCTGCGACATGGAGCCGCTGGAGGTGAGCATGAACGGTGACAGGATCGAGGATTCGGCGCGACCGGAGCCGCCGATGGCGTCAAAACGCTTGAGGGCTGCGGCCTGCATGGCGCGCCCCCAGCATCATTCTCCTTTGTATTGGTGGCTCCGCGATCATCGCGACGAACTTCGTCGGACCGAGGTCGCCGGTGGTGGGTCACTGCCTTGGGCCCAGGTCTGCAGCGATCTCTCGGCTGCAGGAATTGGAATGTCGGATGGCAGGCCCGTTACGCCCGCGACGGCGAAGGCGGTCTGGCTCCGCGTGCTCACCGAAAAGACGGACGCCCGCGCGGCCGACGCCATCATGAAGTCGTAACAGGCGGCCTCTCGATGGACGATAGCGACGATAAGGCGATGAAATCGCCCGGGCCGGTGCGTCTCTCCAAGAAGGAGAACGATGAGATCATACAGCGGGTCGCGCGCCCTTCATGGCGCTCGCCCCTTTATTGGTGGTTGATCGAGAACCATGACGAATTGCGTCAGGCGGAGTTCAATACTGGGCGCGGCGTGACTTGGACAGACATTTGCGCCCGGCTCGCGGAGCTCGGAATCACGCTGGCCGATGGGCGACCAGTCAAACCGTCCACGGCGCGAATAAACTGGCAGCGGGTCCGCAAGGAAGTCGCGCGTCTCGAGCAACGCCGCGCGCGCGAACTCGCCGAACAAGAGGCGCGGCGCGCGGCTGATCCGCGGCGGAACATGCCGTCGCGGTTTGGCAAGAACTTTTCCCCTGGGCCGCCGCTGTCGGACGTTCAACCGCCTCGTCACTCCGGGCAATTGATCGTTGCGCCAGCGGCTTCAAGGGCGATCGCGCCAAGCACGGGTCACCTGACGCTCGATGAGCAAATGGCGATGGGCCTGCAATTGTCGACCGCATTGGGCGTGGTCGTGACCGAAATCAGCCGCATCACCAAGCTGCCCGACGCGGTGGAGGATTTCGAATTCCATCCAAATGGAATCATCAAGAGCAAACAGACGGGATGGTCGTCTGCATTGGAGACAAAGCAGCAGCAAAACAAGCTCAGTGGCCGTCCGATCAATGACGACACTGACAAGATGTACCGCAAATGTGGATTGGAGATTGAAAAGCTATGACCGATATTCTGGCTATTGACCACGAACACGCGACCTCTTCGGAGCGCAACCCCGTCCTCGCCGTGCGGTTTGGCCGCGGTCGCACCGGCGGAACCACTTTTCTCGACTTCCTGGTCCAGCGCGCGCGCCGGAATGGCCGCGATCTCCTGATCGCTGACGGCGATCGCAACAACGCGACCCTGTCCGGACTTTATCCGCCTGGCGCGCCGGGCGGAGCCGTGCAGCCGCGCAGCAGCGAAATCGCCGACGCGACCGAATGGGTCACGGAGGTTTGCAGCCGGATGGCGGAGGAGCGCGTGTCCATGGTTCTCGACATGGGCGGCGGCGACAAAGTTTTGTCCGAACATGCCAACGACATGGCGCTCCCCGAATTCTGCGCGGCGTCGGGGATCGATCCGCTGGCGATCTACATGATGGGACCGGATCGGGACGATTTCGAGCATGTGTCGAGCATCTTTAAGGCAGGCTACTTCCAGTCCGAACGCGCGCTGCTCGTTCTGAACGAAAGCATGGTGAAGGCTGGCAAGGGAGCGGCGGGCGCCTTCGATTTCGTGTTCGATGAAGACGAGTTCGACAACATCATCAAGCTTGTCAAAATCGTGCGGATGCCCAGGCTGGCCTGCATGGACGCGATTCGAGCGGAAGGAATGACGTTCTTCCAGGCGGCGGCCGGGCAAAAAGGGGCGAGCGGCCGCGCGCTTTCGCTCGGGCATCAGTTCATGGTCAAGACTTGGCTGAACCGCATGGAACAGGCGGTCGCGGCGGTCCAGGACTGGCTGCCATGAGCGAGCTCAAGCCGCGCGCGGAGCGCCTCGCCAGTCTTCGCGAGCGCGCCCGCGAGATGGAGGAAGTCCTCAAGGAGGAAGGCTTCGAGCAAGACGGCTCCCATGCCGTCTTTGTTCGGTGGCAGCGCCAATCGATCGAAGAACTGGGCGAGCTTCTTTTCGAGGCCGAACAGACCTTCGGAAAGCTCATGGAGGTCATGTGCCGCCGTCTCGAGGAGACGAAAGCGCTCGGCGACAAGGAGGTCGGGCGACTGAAAATCATGTTCGCAGGCGGGGAGAAGGCGATCGCGCTCGGCAAGCAGGCGGCGGAGACGGCTATTGCGGCCAGCGAGCGGGCGGAGAAGGAGTTTCAGCGCTCCGTCGCGCAGATCGCGAAGGAGCTGTCGAGCCGGCTGATCGAATCCAGCCAGGATTGGCTGGTGTTGAAGCAGACCAGCCGCAATCGAAGGGACGCCTGGATGCTGGCGCTGGCCGTCTCCGTGACGGCTGTCGGCATATTCATTGGCGGGTATGTGGCGCGCGTCTTCCAGGATGATCGCGTCCTATCCGGCTTTGCTGAAATTGAGGCAAAGCTCGGACAATGCAGGCAGAACGCGGTGCAGGTTCGCGACGGGCGCGGCGTGATCCGAACCGCGTGCTGGCTCGATGAACTCGCTCCCAAACCACGCTTGTGATCGGAGGCAGACGGTGGCGGCGTTGCAATGACGTCGCTCCGCGCCTTGCATGACTCGATGGCGGTTATTTGCTATAGATCAATTACCATCCAACCGCTCGGCGCAAGTCTGCTTTGGCTTTGATTAAACTATTACTGGGAGACGCGATGCCCAACGCATTGCAAATATTGAAAGAGTGCGCGTTGATCGATCTTCGATTTGCGCAGCTCGATGTGGAATTTGATGGCAGCCGTGAAGCCGTCGCTCGCGCCCTGCATCATGCCGACGAGGCCAGAGCTTATCTCTCGATCCTGTTGGCGCAGATGAGCGACGATGTCGCTGAGGAAGATGAAAGCGCCGATGGAGTTGAAAGCGCCGAAGCCGCCTCGACCGAACGCTCGATCAGCGAGGTGGTCCTGTTGCGGTCCGCGACGTCATAGCCTCATTTTCGCCAGAATGCCTCCACAGCTATAAGACATAACTCTCCCCGACGAGCCGTGGATTGCATCCTGGCGTTCAAAGGCCCGCTCCGGTGTCGCGACACCACTGGAGCGGGTCTGATTTTTCGTGCTGACGCCGCTCCCGACACGACGAGGCGCCCGAATGGCCACATGGGGCGATCAGGGAAGGAAGTCACAGGGCAGGGGCGGAAGAGCGAGGGTCGGCCGCGGTTATGCGCCGGTCTCGCAGCTTTCCGACGGACTGGATGGCGCGGACGCCCGCCAAGCAACCAGCAAAAAGCCCGGCGTCGTGCGGACGTCGGGCGGGCGGAAGCATATGAGCACCGGCCTCAGGCCCAGGCGACATGGGTGGCTCCGGCTTCGAAGGCGCGGTTGACGAGGATCGAGAGGTCCTCGAGGCGGCGCTCGATGTAGCCCTCGGAGCGGCCACAATCGATGACGAGCATCCGGCCGGGCTCGCGGTCCTCGGTGACGGGGATTTCGGGGGAGCGATGACCAAGCCGCTTGCGCCGCGCGACCGTAAGCACCGCCCGGAAGCAGGCGATCGGCCA
>NZ_FYDG01000048.1 GCF_900187365.1 Rhodoblastus acidophilus | reverse complement strand
AATGCTTGTAACTGCGTGACATCTGGCCGAGATGTCATTGCTTCGCGGCCTTCTGCCGCGCCCGTTGCGCGGCCTTGCGTTCGGCTGCTGATCTGCGCCTCATCGCAGATGATGAGGTCGAACGCGGGAAGGCCCTTATCGCCGAACTGGGGTTGCGTGAGGTCACGGGGCGAAGGCGATACAGGGCATGGGGGATTCTTTAGTTGTAGTTGCCGGTCGTGAAGTGGCATGGCGCGGTCTCGCAAGTTGATCGGATTACGCGCTGGCTCGAGCTGTACTGACAAAACGGCGAACCGCGACCGCGTGCTCGACCGACTGGAATGGCTTTTGATTCCGGCGCGGGCGCAGGCAGCATCAAACGTTGGATGCGCCCTGGAATGGGATTAACGCGAGGGGCATTTCTGGATGCTTGCGGGGGGCAGTTTTCGGGTCGCGTTGGCTGTTTATGCACTAATAACTGTACCCGCTATCTCGGTCATTTCAGCTCCACGGCAATTGCTTTTGATAACTTGACGAGCATGCAAGTTTCCCGTAGCTACGTAGGGCATCGCGATGTCAACGCTGGATTTAAGAAATCAGCGCAGTAAGAAACGAAGGCGGCGGTCGTGTCGCTGGTGAGTCAACGGGTTACAGTTTCGGAGCATAAAAAGGTGCAAATTGCTGCTTCAAACACATTGCTTGAAAAGCGCGCCGACGCTCTGCTGGTTCCGTGCGCAAGTCGGAAATCGGTGCAAGTTACCGCCGGCGCTTGCGCAATTTCTTTGCCCAACGCGCCGCAACGTGAAGTCGAAACCGCCTGGTTGAGTCTTTTGAGTGCGTTGCCGCCCGAAAGCCCGGCGAGATCCCTTTATTCTGGTCGTGGATTTCATCTGGCGCGTCAAGCGGCCTCCGCGACTGGTGCCGCACTTTATGCTGTTTCAGCGGGTTTGGGGCTGGTCGCGGCGGAAAAAATTGTGCCTGCCTATGGGATTACCGTTGGCGGACGAAGTCGGGATAGTGTCGCTAGCAGAGTGCTGGGCCCGTTTGATGTTGGGGCATGGTGGCGTGCGATCAGTGGTGGCCCATTCGCAACACCTCTGCACGAACTGTTCACCGCAGGTAGTGTGAGGCCGGTCCTAATGGCGCTGACGCAACCTTATGCGCGCATGCTTGCCCCAGTTCTCGATTCACTCGTCGACAGCGATGTCGTTCGCCTCAGAATCGTCGGCGTAAATCTCAAGTCAATTCTACCGCAGCGTTTGTTTGCGCAGATCCTTCCGTATGACGAGCGACTAGATGCAATTTTTCCGGGCACGCGCGCGGATTTCCCTCAACGCGCCATTGCACACTTCGCGTCTGAGGGCCTGTCCGGTGGATCAATCGTAGATGCTAGCGAGCACCAGGTCTGGGTCGAGAATGCGCTTGCTGGTCATGTCCGTCCGGAGCGCCCTGAGCGTCCTCGTTTATCTGACGATGAATTAATGGTTCTGATCGAGCGGCATCTGAGTCCAGGTAGTTCGGTTGGCCGACTCCTGCGGGTGCTGCGAGACGAGGAAAGGGTTGCTTGCGAACAGGCAAGATTCTCACGCCTTTATCGACGCGCAATTGAGCGGAGGGCCGCGTGACCCGCCGCAAGCCAGGATGCGATCCAACACTCTCTGTTCGAGCGCTTCGGACCCAGCAAGCGGACGGCGTAAACGTCTATGCCTTTTTTGTTCCCGGCGCCGATCTCCTCCGGATCGCGGACATCAGTCGTGTTCATCGTGACTCCGAGGGGGCGTTGCAGGGGTTTCAGCGCAAGGAAATCCGCAACCATGTACAGGCCATCGTCCACTTCTTGGATCAGGGTCCGGTACTCTTCCCAAATGCGATTATTCTCGCAATTTCGCCAGATGCAATTTTCACATGCAGTCGCGGCAGCAAACCGGCAGGTGACGTAAAGGCCTCTGAGGCTGGAACCTTGCGCATCCCGGTGCCGCGGAATGGTTCAAAGGCCGCATGGATTGTCGATGGCCAACAGCGCTCGATTGCCCTGGCGCAAGCACGTAATAAGAGTTTTCCAGTACCAGTTGTGGCTTTCGTCTCGGAAGATTTATCGATTCATCGTGAGCAGTTCATTCTCGTCAATAAAGCGCGGCCGCTTCCAACGCGCTTAATCAATGAACTTCTTCCCGAAGTCGGTGCCGACCTCCCTCGTGACTTAGCCCCGCGTAAGATCCCGAGTGAGCTCGTAAACCGACTAAACACCTTGCCTGACTCGCCATTCCGCGGGCTTATCCGTCGCCCATCTGACGATAGTCCGGATGCAGTCATAACCGATTCAGCTCTGATCAAGGTCATACGCAACAGCATGAACAGTCCATTGGGTGCGCTTGCGCCTTATAAGGCGACGCCATCGCGCCCAGCGGATTTCGCCGCGATGTATCATTTGTTGATCTCGTTTTGGACCGCTGTTCGCGATGTCTTTGCTGAGGCTTGGGGACGCCCACCAACCGAAAGTCGCTTGATGCATTCGGCCGGCATTGAAGCTATGGGCTTTCTGATGGATCGCATCATGTCGCGAGCGTCGGGCAATGGAGATCTGCGGCGACACGCCGGCGAGGCGCTTGAACGCATTTCACCACACTGCCATTGGACAGGCGGTCGCTGGCCCGACCTCCAGCGAGATTGGAACGAAATCCAGAGCCTCAGCCGGGATATCCGGCTTCTTTCCGATCAATTGGCGCGCCTCGATCACGAGCATGCCTTCGCAAAGGTTGCGTCATGAAGTTTGTGTTCGCTGATAGTTTAGATTTCGTCGATCCTGCCTACGACTTTGTTGCCGATCGCAACGGGTCTAAGCGGGTAATTCATCGCGATGACGAATTTCCGCACGAATTCCTGGCGGAAGCGCCTTATGACGGCATCTTAGTGTCTCGCGGGATCGTCGGCGATGCGCTCATGCCTGGCAAATACACTGAGGCGCAATTGATGCGTTTCCGACGAGAGGGCGCACGTCGTTTTTTGCGTTATCCAGAAGAGCGGTTTCCTGGCAGCATGATGATCGGCGATTGCGGGGCGTTTACATATCGCAATATGCCAGAACCGCCTTATCACGCTGACGACACAGTCGAGTTCTATGCTGACGGCGGCTTTTCGCATGGCTGCTCGCCCGACCATCTAATCTTCGATTTCGATGACGCGGACAAAGAGCGGTCGAGCGAGGAAGTACCGGCGGAGACGCGCCAGCGCTTTGAAATCACGCTGCAAAACGCCAATGAATTTCGCTCCGCGTCAACGCGACTTGGTCCGCGCTTCACCCCCATGGGCGTTATCCAAGGTTGGTCGGCCCCGAGTATGGCGATCGCCGCGAAGGATTTGGCACGCATGGGATATGATTACCTTGCCGTCGGCGGCACCGTCCCGCTGAAAATAGAGCAATTACAGCGCGCGCTTAAAGCGGTTCGAGACGTTTTGCCCAGCAATGTGCGCCTCCACGTTCTCGGGTTTGGGAAGATTGAGAGCCTCGACGTCCTAGAACGCTTCGGGGTTGCGAGTTTCGACACTACATCGCCCCTAATACGCGCGTTTAAGGACGCTCGCAAAAATTATTGGGTACGCACTCCGGCCGGCGTTCTTTCATACTACACCGCCATTCGAATTCCTCAGGCGATCGAAAATAATCGACTTAAGCAAAAGGCTCGAGAAGGACGGGTTAATCAAGAAGAGATCTTGCGGCTTGAACGTGCGGCATTAGACGGGGTGCGGCGTTTGGAGAAGCGTGAAGCGGACCTGGACGAAACTCTGGACGCGGTCATGGCTTATTGGGAGCAAATAAATTGGGACGACGAAGTCTCGCCGTCGCGACACGCAGATGCGCTTGCCCGACAACGTAAAGCCTATGCCCGCACTTTGGCCGACAGGCCCTGGGAATTCTGCGATTGCCGCGTCTGCCGAGAGGGTGGAATCGAAGCCCTCATTTTTCGAACCTCCAACAGAAACAAGCGGCGCGGAATGCATAATCTTCACGTATTTCACAACCACCTTCGTGATTTTCGCACGGAGGCGGCATGAGCAAGACACGCCTTCAGCATTATGATGTGATCATACCCAAGCAGTGCGAAGGTCTGCCGGTATTCACATTCGCAGCGCGTGCCGTCGACGTAGCGCGTTTCGCCCGCATCGAACGAGCAGGGCGCGACGACGGTGGGATGCTCCAGGGATTTCAACGGCCGCAGATTGCCGGACATATTCGAGAGATCCGGGACTATCTGGAAAAGCCGACAGCAATCCTTCCGAACCCAATCGTGGTGGCATTCACAGGATCCGTAACCCTGGAGCCCTTGCTGCCGATGGACGGCGCAGAGAGTCGCTTTGGTCGGTTAACGATCGATGTTGCATCAGGACCGCCAGGCTGGATCGTCGATGGACAACAACGCTTCACCGCCCTGAGCGAAATGCGTGGCCGCGAATTCGAGGTGCTTGTTTCCGGCTTCATTTGCGATAGCCTGGAAGAATTGCAGCGGCAGTTCATCCTCATCAATAATACGCGTCCGTTGCCCAAGGCGTTGGTTTATGAGTTGTTGCCGCAGGTCGGCGATCTCCCACACCGCATGTCCAATCGAAGCCAAGCGGCCCTGGTAACAGAGGCTCTGAATTACCGACCAGAGTCTTCGCTTAGAGGCATGATTCGTCAGCAGACGAACCCTAAAGGAGTGATCCGGGACACCGTGTTGCAGCGTGTGATCATGAACTCGCTAAGTGACGGTGCCCTAAGGCTTTTCGCGGATGACAATCGTCTTCTTCTCGATCGTGGCGTCCACTTAATAAGCGAGTTTTTTCATGCGGTTAGGCACGTTTTTGCCGAAGATTGGGAAGGCAAAACGCCGAAGACGTCTCGACTTGTTCATGGTGCGGGAATCGTCGCTATGGGCTATGTCATGGAGGCGCTTCACGTATCGACCGGATCTGAAAATCGCGACTCGTTTGCTCGAGGTCTGCGGCTAATCAAGCCTCGAACCGCGTGGAGCGAGGGCGAATGGCAATTCGGCGACGAGCGGCGCCGCTGGAACGGATTGCAGAACGTGCCGTCCGATATTCGACAATTGTCGTTTTATCTCGTAGCCGAATTGAAGCGATCCCTTGCGGAGGTAGAGGCGGCCTAGATGAACTACGCGGTCAACGAGATCTATTATACGCTACAGCGTGAGGGTCGGAATTCCGAGAGGGCTGTGAACTGCTGCCGCTTTGCTGAGTGTAATCCTGAGAGTGTCGGAATTTCCGTGTGATGGCCATTTGGAAGCAAATGGAGGCACCACATGGCGAGACGGAAAGCCCCGCTTATTCCCGATCAGTTGCTCGACCAGCTTCTGGCCGGCGCGGATCCCAAGACGGCCTTTGCGAAAGATGGTCTTCTCGACGAACTGAAGAAGGCGCTCGCCGAACGGGCGCTGAACGCGGAGGTCGACCACCACCTTGACCAGGGCGA
>NZ_FYDG01000050.1 GCF_900187365.1 Rhodoblastus acidophilus | reverse complement strand
CGATGACCGCCCCGGCAAAGCCGCCGGCCTCCGCTAAGCGGAGCTCCGTCCGCCGGATCACTCAGAAAATCTCCACCACGTTCGTGGACGCTACCCGCCGGCGTGCAGAAGGATGCGTTGGCGATGCTCAGCGACATCCTGCCCACCGGTTTCGAATGCGGCGTGCTGAATGGCAAGAGGGCAGGCGTAGAGCAAGGTTAAGTAATTTCCGAGCCTTTCATCAGCCACGGCGCCTATGTCATCTTTTTTGGCGCACGCGATGGATGCTGTCTCTTACGCGTGATCGCGCGCGAGCGCCGCCGCCGACAAAAGCCTGAAATTGGAATTGGCTAACCGAGAGCGCGAAGATCAAAGGCGGCGCGCCGTCTTGTGATCACAGGCCGCACGCCCGCTCCCGCGCAAGGAACAGCGCAGATGAACCGTCGCACGAGCCTTGCCTCTCGCGTGAATCCATCCGGGGCGCCGACGGTCGCTTCGGCCCCGCGGTCGGCCGGCGCGGAGGCCGCGCCCTGCGAACGCTTAGAAGTCGATTCGCCTGCGCCGCTCGACCGCGTGCTGCGCGCCAGCCTGGCGCGCAGCACGCTTGGCCTGTCGCCGGCGGCTTTGTGGCTCGCCTGGGCGGATTGGGCGATTCATCTGGGCGCCGCGCCCGGCAAACGCATCCAGCTTTCGGAAAAGGGTTTTCGTAAACTGGTGCGGTTCGTGGCCTATAGCCTGAGCTACGCCTGGTGTCCGGGCGACGACGACTGCATCGCGCCGCTGCCGCAAGATCGCCGCTTCGCTTCCGAACAATGGCGCAAGCCGCCTTTCGTCTTCTTTCAACAATGGTTCCTGCTGCAACAGCAATGGTGGCACAACGCCACCACCGGCGTCAGCGGCGTTTCCGCGCATCATGAGCAATTGGCCACCTTTATGGCGCGGCAGGCGCTGGACATGGTTTCGCCCGTCAATTTCATTCCCACCAATCCCGAGGTCTTGTCGGCGACGCTCGCCGAAGGCGGCATGAATCTGGTCCGGGGGGCGCTCAACTTCTGGCGCGATTGGGAGCGCGCCGTCGGCGACAAGCCGCCGCCCGGCGTCGAGCGGTTCCGGCCGGGCGACCAGGTCGCGGCGACGCCGGGCGAAGTGGTGTATCGCAATCGCCTGATCGAACTGATCCAGTACAGGCCAACTACAGCCGATGTCTGGGCGGAGCCCGTGCTGTTCGTTCCAGCCTGGATCATGAAATATTACATTCTCGACCTGTCGCCGCACAACTCGCTGGTCAAATATCTTGTCGATCACGGCCACACCGTGTTCATGATGTCCTGGCGCAATCCTGTCGCCGCCGATCGCGATCTCGGCATGGACGATTATTTGCGGCTTGGCGTGCTGGACGCGCTGAAGGCGATCAACGCCATCGTCCCCGGCGTCGGCGTCAACGCGGTCGGCTATTGCCTGGGCGGCACGCTGCTGTCGATTGCGGCGGCTTGGCTGGGGCGCGAGGGCAAACAGGCGCTCAACAGCGTCACCCTGCTCGCAGCGCAGATCGACTTCACCGAGGCAGGCGAACTCACCCTGTTCATCGACGACAGCCAGCTCAGCTTCCTCGAAGACGTCATGTGGGAGCAGGGGGGCCTCGACGCGCGGCGGATGGGCGGAACGTTTCAGTTGCTGCGCTCGGCGGACCTGATCTGGTCGCGCCTCGTCCGCGAATATCTGCTGGGCCAGCGGTCGGAAATGACCGATCTGATGGCATGGAACGCCGACGCCACGCGCATGCCCTATCGCATGCATAGCGAATATCTGCGCCAGCTTTTCCTCAACAACGATCTGTTCGAAGGCCGCTTCCTGGTCGATGGCCGCCCCGTCTCCCTCGGCGACATTCAGGCGCCGCTGTTTGTCGTCGCCACCGAGAGCGACCATGTCGCGCCCTGGCGTTCCGTTTACAAGATCAACCTCATTGAAAGCATCGACACGACCTTCGTTTTGACCAGCGGCGGCCACAACGCCGGCATCGTCAGCGAGCCCGGCCATAAGGGCCGGAGCCTCCGGATCGCGCGTCACCGCGCGCATTCGCGCTATCTCGGACCCGACGAATGGCGCGCTCGCGCGCCGGTCGTGGATGGTTCGTGGTGGCCGCTATGGATCGAATGGCTTGGGCGTTCCACGCAGCGCGTCCCGGCGCCTCCGATGGGCGCGCCGGAGCGCGGCTATGCGCCGTTGGGGCCGGCGCCCGGAACCTATGTGATGCAGCGTTGACAGGAGTTCGCCATGGAGCCGCAAGCCGGGACGCAGCCGTTTCCTTATAACTGCTCGCTGCCGTCCGATTGGACGAGGGCTCTGACGATCTCCGCGCTCGCGGCGTTCGAAAAACAATGCGAGGCGCTCCGCGAATATAGCGAAATCATGGCAGGCTGGGCGGCGCGCCGAGAGGAGGGTCTGCGCGACGGCGTCGGCGCGGTCCAGGCGATTTTCACGAGCGACTCCCTGGAGTGGAAACGCATTGCGCAACGATGGGCGTCGGGGAGTCTGAGACGCACGGTGGAGGACATCAGCGCCATGGCGGACCTCATGGCGCTATTGCGACGGACGTAACCGGCATTGCGCGGAGCAGCGGCGCCCGCCGCGCGTTCGCGCCAAGGCGCGCCGTGTTCGAGACCTTGAAAGCCACGCTCAACCTGCCTGCCGATTCCTTCCGTCGCCGTCTTTCGCATCGCCGGCGGCTTGCTGCTGTTCCATCGCGCCGTCGAAATGATTTTCGAGCGCGGGGGAGCGCGATTTCGCCAATGGGTTGATCGCCCGATCCGCTCCGCGTGTGGCGACCGCTTCGACGCAAACCGATTCAGCCGAAGCGGTCGAGCAATTCCAACAGCAGCGGCTTCAAGCGGCGGATTTCTTCACGATGGATCGCCGAGAGTTCTCCAAGAAGATCGGCGGCGCGCTCCGTAAGGACAAGCGTGGTCTTGCGGCGATCCGTCTCCGAAGCGCGCCGCGCGACGAGATCGAGCGC
The DNA here is from genome assembly GCF_900187365.1 of Rhodoblastus acidophilus. GTDB lineage: Bacteria > Pseudomonadota > Alphaproteobacteria > Rhizobiales > Beijerinckiaceae > Rhodoblastus > Rhodoblastus acidophilus. Next base: position 1,378 of record NZ_FYDG01000050.1, on the reverse strand, counting down.
CTCGAGCCGACTGATCAGTTCGGACGCGCTGTGAGGCTTGAGAATCAGCCGCTCCGCCACATAGCCGATGGTGGCTTCCGCTCCCGGCGCGCCGCGGATCGCCAGCAGCGCCTGATGCTGTTGCGGCGACAATCCGACCTCGACGGCGCGCGCTTCGCTGAACGCCAAAAAGGCCCGCAACGCCGCGCGGAAGTCCGCCAGAGCCGCATAGTCACGGTCGTCGAGAGTGAAGGCCTGATCCGTCATTGTCGATCCGCAAATGATGAATATCGCGACACGAGATATGTGGTCTCGTCGGTCGAGAGCGATCAACACACGTTTTACACCAAGGCGAAGAACGCGACGCGCCGCATTTTGTCGCTGCGCTGTTTGCCGCAGGCCGTTCGGGCGCGACGCAGAGGGAAACGTCGGGCGAGGCGTCGGCAAGTCCGGCGAGAATAGGAGAGCCGGACAGCTGAAGACCTTTATCCTGAAGGCCTCGCGCTCTGGCGTTGCATTGGCCGCAGCGCCATGGGCAATGCCGCCGAAGGTGCGGGACGCTGCGCCTTGAAGCGCGAATTTGTGATTGAAGCCGAACGCGACGCCGACCTGCTGGAGCAAAGCCATAACCTCGGCGACCTCAATGACGCCCTGCGCCGATTGGCGCGACACCTGCACGCGGAAACAGACGCCGAGGATCGCTTGGTCCCTCTCCAAGCCAGGCCGAGGGGGCCCAACGCGCGAGGCGTTGAGGCGACATGCCTCCCTTTACGCAGCAAGCTGAAACCGGGTCGCAGCTTTTGGGTACGTCATCCGATTGTGACGATTGCATTTTCCAAGAAACATCGTATAGCGATATAATCTCTGCTGCGGAGTGGCCTGGTTCCGGGGGCGTGTCGATGCATCTGGTGGCTTTGCGAATTTATGACTGGAATGATGCGAACGACGCCGCCGATCGCCTCTACATCCAGGGGCGGACGTATGTGTTGCAGTTGTCCGAGAGCGTTCATGGACCGACGCCGCCGCGCATCATGAGCATGTCCGAAATCGGGAAATGGCTTGACGATCGCCCTGAACAAATCATGGCGTCGTTCGACGGTCTGTAAGTTGAATTTCCCGCATTTTTCCGCGCGCCGCAGGACTTTAGGGACCTGTCGCCTGGGTCGCATCGGGCGCCTGCTTCAGCTGTCCGATCTCTTTTTTTGAAAAATAGCGCGAGAGGCGCTTGACGTTTTCGGTGGTCTCGCCTTATAAGCCGGACATCGACGGCGTCGCTGCCGGTCACTGGCGGCGAACGCTGACGCGTCTTCTCTAGACCTTCGTGGTTTGGCCGGCTAGGTCGCCGGGTGGGGACGTTTTCGGGTTTAGGGCGGGTTGACGCTTTCGGGTGTTTAGCCTA
>NZ_FYDG01000053.1 GCF_900187365.1 Rhodoblastus acidophilus | reverse complement strand
TCGACGCCGCGCATCGCCTGGGCGACGCGGCTGACAAAGCCCTCATGATGCGCCGCCATCAATTCGGAGCGCATGTAAAACCTTTGCGCCTCCCCGATCGCGGGACACTCGCGCGCCGCCTGGGCGCGCTCCTCCTTCATCTGCTTGGTTTCTTCCTTGTTGAGGACCGTCTTCTGCGTCCACAGAATCAGGCAAGCGGCTTCATAGCGCATGGTCTTCGACCAAACCCCAGCCAGCAAACAGAAAAGACGCGATCGCCAGAATGTAGCAAATCGTCGGGATCATGATCGCGATGGCGTTGCCGATTTCGCCAGCGAAGTTGACGAGCCCCTGCATGGACGTCCCCCTTACTTGATGACGCCGCCGCTGGTGACGACGACCCAGGACTGCCCGCGCTGCTCGATTTTGGACACATGACCCCAGCCGGGAATGTTCGAACCGGGAACCACTTCGAGCGGCGCGTCATTGCCGCCCGCGCCCAACATGGCGAGGCTCGGCGAGGCCGCCTGAATATGGTACGAGCGCTTCTCGCCAGCGGTCTCGAGAGGAGCGACGGCCGCCGCCGCCGGTCCCGTCTTGATGACGACCGGCGCCTTGGGATCTTTCGTCGCCACGACGGGAAGAGCCTCGATGCGGCGCGGGTCCTGCGCGCGCGTCGCCGCATCCATCTGCCGGTTGGACTCCGCCAGCGCCATGCGCCGCTGCAAGTCCGCGGACCGCTCTTCGGTCGCTCGCGCGCGGCGTCGCGAGCCTCGCCATCGGCGTGCAGTCGCCTTCGGTCACACTTACGTCCGAGCAACAGCAGGAAATGACCAGTGAGGGGCTGACGGCGACGTCGACCGCATCCTGGCTGCAGGCGCTCATGCTCGATACGACGCGTCGGCTGTCGAGCACCAACTACCACGGCCAACTCGCCTCAATGCCTCCGGCCTCGATCCAGCGCGAGATCGCGACCGAACTGGCGCAGACCAACTATCTGCTGGTCCAGCTTTACAAGCTCAATCTGATGCACGCGACGACCTCCGCCGCGCAGCTGGCCGAAGCGGTCGAGCACAACTACCAGCCGACCTTCGCCATGCCCTCGCCGAACCTCTCGAACTGATTGGAGCCTGTCGATGGTTGATCCAACTTCCGACCCGAATTCGGCCGAGGCGAAAGACGCTGCCAATGATGCTGCGCCTTGGACGAAATCGAGGCGCCAAACGCCAGTCGCCGACGGCATCACTTTTCATGAGACCGAACACGGCTCCGGCTTCCATGTGGCGGCCGACAAGAACGAGAAAATCGACAGCGCCTGGCGGGAGCCGAATGGCTGGTATGAAGGCCAGAACAAATGGTCCGTCGTCGCGATCAACTTTCCCAGGGCGTTCGAATCGGACGACGCCGTGACCGCGCATACGGTCGCGCAAAAGGCTTTCCCCGGGGCTTACCGCGACTTCACCGCCAGAATGTTCGATCAGCCTGACGAAGCCTTGGGTTACGCCAAGATGAAGAACTATTACGGCGCGGGCATCGATCATTTCGAAACCCCGCTCGATCATCGGATCGTTGTTGCGCCCGAACTGAACGAAAAGATTGATCCGGCCTGGCGTCACCCCGACGGACACTATGTTTCCGACGGGGCGAAGGCCGGCGCGCGAGCGTCCGTCGTCGCTCTTTCCTTTCCCGAGCGCTTCGATCCGATCGAACTTGCGGCGGCCCACCAGGATGCAAAGGATTTCTTTCCTGATATCTATGAGAAAGTTATCGCTTTCGAGCGGGACGCCGAACAGACGCGCCCTGCGTCTCAGGACGAGACCGCGCTCCGCTCGACAACGGTTGCCCCCGCCGCGGAGCCGCCTCGCGTCGATGTTGGGCCTCCGGCCACCAAAACCGAGCCGTCCGTCAGGGATTTGATGTCGGCATTTGATGACGAAGCGCCTGCGGCGAAGGCCGAAGCCGCAACCAGCCCAACAACCGAAACCAACCGATCCGAACGCAACCAAGCGGCACAGACCATTGTATCGGCCTCTTCCACTGAGGGAACGAACCCTTCAACGTCGTCCGAGCCCCCACTTCCGAAAGCCCAACCTGCCCTCAAGGATCTGATGTCGGCATTCGATGAAACGCCGCCGACAATCGTCAATCCAGATGCCACAAAGGCCGTTTCCGCCACACACGAAAAAAGCGCCAGGAATGATTTTACCAACAGCAGCGACGGCGAAGCTCCTGGTAATCTGCCTGAACCTAATGATTCACGACGACAATTACCAAACAATCCTTTCACGGACGACCGGACTTCAGCCGCATCACCGCAAAAGCCACTCGAACGCTCTGATAATATTAATCAAAGCCACGAACGAGAGGCGCCACAACAACCCGAACCGAATCACCCCAATCCAAACCGGGAGCACAGTTCCAGCCCCAATAACCAAGAATTCATGCGCCGTGTCACCGCAGGCGAGGCCATCGTTTCGGCATTCGCCAGCGCCTTTCAGCGTCGTCCTCGAACGGAGCCTTCGGCCGCTGGCGAAGCAAACCCCAGCACCGACCAGTCGGTCGCAACGCCGATGACCTCCCGGTCCCCATCTTCTCCGCAAACGGATGGCGCAAGCGCTTCGGCCAAAGGCGATACGCCGCAACCGAATCCCGTTCCGCCTTTATCGGCCGTGTCTCAACCGGCTCAGGCGCCGGCGGCGGAGGGGGTGAGCGGAAAGCCGATGCGCGGCAGCCTGGGACTCCGCAATCTGCTGACGGATTTTCGCCCGGAACGCTCCGAATCGATTTCGGTCGCGCAAACTGCGCCGCAAGATCCCGCTTCCGCCCCCCAGGCCGGGAGCGCTCGCGCCCT
>NZ_FYDG01000070.1 GCF_900187365.1 Rhodoblastus acidophilus | reverse complement strand
GCGTCCTTGGCCGACTGGCGCGCGATCTTCTCGGTCTGGGCGGCGTTGTCGGCGTTCTGCTTGATGTTGGCGGCCATTTCCTCCATCGCCGAGGACGCTTCCTCGGCGGCGGAGGCCTGTTCGGTCGCGCCCTGGGCGATCTGCTCGGCGGCGGAGGACAGCTGCTGGCTGCCGGAAGACACATTGCCGGAGGCGGTCAGGGCGTCGGTGACGACGGCGCGCAGGCGCTCGACCATCCGCGTCAGCGCATGGCCCAACGTGTCCTTGTCTGACAGCGGCTTGGGCGAAACCAGCAGGTCGCCGTCGGCGATTTTGGCGGCGACGCTCGCCGTCTCGCGCAGATTGGCTGTCATGCGGCGCAGCGTGATGATCAGGTCGCCGATTTCGTCATTGGCCTTGTAGTCGATTTCGCTTTCGAGATCGCCGATCGCCACAGCTTCGGCGGCGGCGATGCCGCGCTTGAGGCCGCGGCCGATGCCGAGCGACATCCACACGGCGACGCCGACCGCGAACAGGGTGGCGGCGGCTATGCAGGACAGCAGTACGGTGCGCGAGGTTTCGTATTGGTGGTTGGTCGCCTCGCTGGTGGCGGCCATGGCGGCGACGGCCTTTTCCGCCAACTGCTCCATCCCGGCGGTGATCTTGTTGTTCCACTCACGAGCCGTGTGCATGCTCAAGTCGGCCGCCTTTGCGTTGGCTTCGGGGGTATTCTCAACGCCAAGCTCTATGATTTTCTTGCGAAGCGGCAGCAATTGCTCGAAGGACTTCTCGATATCGCGAACTTCCTTGACAATTTCCGTGTTGCTGGAGGTCTTCAACTTGGCGGCATACGCTAAGGCCTCCTCGGTCGCCTTGGCTTCCGCCTTCTGGTAATTGACAACGTCCTCGCGCGCCGTGGCCAAAATAATGTTCTTCTCATAGCGCGCGCTTATGAGAAAAGCGGAGCTCAGCCCGCGCACATTGTTGAGGTCGTTGGCCGGCCCCTGCACCAGATTGGTGATCGCGCCCTGCAAGCTCGAGAGATTGGAAATGGCCAGGGCGCCCATCGCCCCGACGAGGGCGATGAGGAAGGCGAAGGCCAGGGCGAGCTTGAGTTTGATGGTGATGCGCATGACGATCCTCTTAAAATTCACTTTCCTGTAATTCAGGCTTTGGGATAACGGATGATTTCGGCGTCGTTTTCGGGGGCTTTGGCGTGGAGGAGGGCGTGGAGGTCGGGCAGGATGACGACGGCGTCGG
>NZ_FYDG01000055.1 GCF_900187365.1 Rhodoblastus acidophilus | reverse complement strand
GCCACCCGCTACGACAAGCGAGCCGACAACTTCCTCGCAGGCGTCAAGCTCGCCGCCTTTCGCATATGGTGCCGGTTTAATGAGTCGATGGCCTAGGGCCAGCGCCAGCCACAGCTTTCCGTAAGTCTGCGCCGAGACCGGCTCTTGCGCCCAGTTCATCAGACCGGCCGCCGCGAGCGCGCCCTCCGTCGGCAAGCCGCGCCGCCGCAATGAATCGAGCGCCTCTTCCACAAAGGACGCGGAGATCATGCGTCGTTCCACCCATCCCTCCAAAAATTTCGCCCTCGCCGCGACGGAACGCGCGATGGCCGGGCGCAGGCGGCTAAGGCGATGTTTTCGCGGCGATGGCGCGCGCCACGCGCGAGGCGGGCGCGCGACCGAGCGCCTCGCTGATCCACAGCGCGCAATCGACCAAGGCCTCGAGGTCGATGCCGGTCTCGACGCCCATGCGACCGAACAGCCAAACCAGATCTTCCGTCGCCACATTGCCAGACGCGCCCTTGGCGTGGGGGCAGCCGCCGAGTCCCCCCACGGAGGAATCGAACGTCGCCACGCCCATTTCCCAGGCGGCGACGACATTGGCGACCGCCATGCCGTAGGTGTCGTGGAAATGGCCGGCCAGCGCGGACATCGGGATGTCCTGGAAAACCTCGATCAGCTTTTTGACTGCGGTTGGGACGCCCAGGCCGACCGTGTCGCCAAGGCTGATTTCATAGCAGCCCATGTCCAGCAGCGTCTTTGCGACATCGGCTACGGCGCGCGGCGCGATGTCGCCTTGGTAAGGACACATGCGCGCCCTCAAGCGGCGTGCTGAGATGCAGCAGCTTTCCGGTCGAGGGCAAAAAACCCTTGGACGGGTCTTCGGCATAGATGCGCGCTTCGATCGCATGGCCGTTGGCGACGAGTTGGTCCTGGCTGAGCGGCAGACGCTCGCCATCGGCGACGCGCAGCTGCCATTCGACCAGATCGAGTCCGGTGATCATTTCGGTGACGGGATGCTCGACCTGGAGGCGCGCGTTCATCTCCATGAAATAGAAGGCGCCATCCGGCGCGACGATGAATTCCACCGTGCCGGCGCCGACATAGTTTACGGCCCGCGCCGCTTCCACCGCCGCCTGGCCCATCGCCGCCCGGCGCGCCTCGCTCAGACCGGGCGCGGGCGCCTCCTCCAGCACCTTCTGGTGGCGGCGCTGCACGGAGCAGTCGCGCTCGAACAGATAGACGTAATCGCCTTGCGTATCGCCAAAAATCTGGATTTCGACATGGCGGGGCCGCGTCACATAGCGTTCGATCAGGACATGGGCGTCGCCGAAGGCGGCGCGCGCTTCCCGCTGGCACGATTCCAGTTCGCCAAAAAAGTCTTCTCTTCTTTCGACGCGGCGCATGCCCTTGCCGCCGCCGCCCGCCGCCGCCTTGATCAGCGCCGGATAGCCAATGTTGTCGGCTTCCCGGCGCAGACGTTCAGGGTCCTGGTCGTCGCCGTGGTAGCCGGGGGTCAGCGGCACGCCCGCCGCCTGCATCAGCTTTTTCGCCTCGGATTTCGAGCCCATGGCGTGGATCGCCGCGGCCGGCGGGCCGACAAAGACGAGGCCCGCCTCCGCGCAGGCGCGGCAAAAGGCTTCGTTTTCCGACAGGAAGCCATGGCCTGGGTGAAGCGCCTGGGCGCCGGCGCGTTTGGCCGCCGCAATGATTTTTTCGACGACGAGATAGGAGTCGCGCGCCGCCGCCGGGCCGATGCAAATGGCTTCATCGGCAAGACGAACATGGCGGGCGTTGGCGTCGGCCTCCGAGAACACGGCGACGGTGCGCACGCCCATCGTCGGCGATCAGTTCGAGCGTGACTTCGCCATAATGACCCTTCGGCGGCGTCCCACTGAGCGTCAGGGTCTGGCGGTCGAAACGCAGCCATGCCGGCAGCGCCGCGCCATTGAGGCCCTGAACGTCGACCAGCAGCGCATCTTCATCGACGTCGGCAAACACGCTGTTTGCGAGTGTGATCGAGAAGCTCTGCTCCTCGTCGGTTTGGAGGAGAGGAACCTCGCCGATGGTTGGCGCGTGATTGACATGGGCTATGTCGAGATTGACCCGCGCCGTCGCTGTGCGGCCGGTAGAATCGACGATGCGATAGTCAAACCAAGCCTTGCCATCGGTATGGAGGTCGGGCGTGACCACGAGATGGCCGGAGCCGTCGTCCGTCGCTGTGACATGGTAGGCGTCCACGACCCCATCGAACGAAAGCGCCTGCGAGTCGAGATCGAAATCGTTGGCGAGCAGATCCTTGACAGAGACGGTCAGCGGCAGGTCTTCCACCATGGCGAACGCGTCGTCGAGGCCATGGATCTCGTTGTCGCCAATATTGCCGCCGGCGATTTGCAGCATTTGCTCGATATCGGCGACTGTGAGGTAGTTCGGATGATCCGAGGTGTTGTCGTAAAAAACAAATTTCTCGACCAGATTGTCGAGATTGAGCTGAAC
>NZ_FYDG01000056.1 GCF_900187365.1 Rhodoblastus acidophilus | reverse complement strand
GCTGATGCTCCCACCGAGGGCGTCGCGGACCCTCGTCACATAAAGTGGTGGCGTCCAGAGTTCGCATGAGTTCGCGGGAACAATTGGCGCCGCTGTCGAGGCCGACGGCGCGGCTGGTATTATGGGATTGGGTTCCGGGGCCGAAACTGGCGCGGCGGGAGTCGGAATGGAAGTATGTATCGTCATTTTTCAAATATTCTCTTGTTCAAAATGTTTTTTTCGGCCTTAAATGTCGTCGGCCACATGTTCATAGTGCCAGACCCGTGCGAGCGAATGCAACGGTTAAATCTACATTTGGAGAATATTAAAATATTGACGCCGAAGATGCCGTTGTGATTCTGTCTCGCGCCCAAGAAATGCGTGTCGCGCCCGGTGAATTTTTTATTGCAATCCGAACACGTGCTCCATTACCCTGTATAAATATTAGAGAGACCTTGCCGTAGGAAGCAATCGTCACGTCTGAGCGGTTTCGACGGATTTTCCGTCGCACGGCCCTGTCTGCGGTTTCCTACACGCAGGCAGGGCCTTTTTCATTTTGTAGGAAAATCACTTTTGGAAAACTCTAACCTTTACTGCTGCGACGCGCCGTGCTCCGCCGGAAAGACCCGAGCCATCGTCGAGCAGGCCAAACATGCCGCCGCCGATGACAACCAGAAAATCCTCATCGTCCAGCCGACGAAGGAACTGATCGAAAAAACAATCGAGGAGGAAGTCGGTAAACCCGGTTTTCCGGTCGAGCGCTTCCACAGCGACGCCACCACCAAGGTCGTCGCCAACCTGACCCAGCATTTCCGCGACACCCATTCCCACGGCGAGATTGTTTTCACGACGCACGCCGCCATGCTGCGGCTGGGCCATGTCCCCATGGCGGGCCGCTGGACGGTCTACGTCGATGAAGTTCCGAGCGATTACGTCAAGATCGAGGAACTGCGCCTGCCCGAACTCGACACGCGCGCGACATTCTTTCGGCATTTCGAGATGCGGGACGGCCTCCTTCTCCCCGGCGATGGGGCCGACGCCCATCCCGAAAAGCTCGCCAAAAATGAAAAGCGCGACGCGGTTTGGAAAGTCTATCAGGGCGTCGCCTCGCGCGTCGTGTCCGACCACTGGCGAGTTCACTGCGAGATCAACGAGGAAGGAACTCTCCGAACCACATCGGTCTTGCTCCCCAGCCTGTTCAAAGGCTTCGGCAAGACGGTCATGGCCTCCGCCAATTTCCACGAGAAGATTTTGGTGAAGTCGTGGGAGCGGAAGGAGGGCGTCACCTTCATCCCGGACAACAGTCTGGCGCTGCGGTTTTCGTCCCACGAGAACTGCGAGCGGCTTACAATCCGATACGTTTTTGATCGGGATGGCTGGTCGAAGGCGTTTCGCGATAGCTGCGTCAAGGTCGAGGACGAGAACGTCAACGTTGGCAAATTCGCGCTCGCCGCCGTAAAGCAGCATGTCGGCGACAACCCCATCCTCGTCATGCGCAACAAGGACAGGGCGAAGGACTTCAAGAACTGGGAGAACGCGATCATCTTACCCGGTTCGCCCCATGGCCTGAACTCCTACACCGACGTCGATCATTTCGCCGCCTTCTCGGCCATCAACCCGGACCCGGCGCACCTCAAATTCCTGAATGACATTCTGGGCGTCGCGACGGAGGAGGTGCACAACGACATGTATCGAGAGGTGATCTACCAAGGGCTCTTCCGGTCCAATCTCCGAATTCCGGATTCAAAAGAGCCCGTTGAATGCCTCGTTATGGACAGGGGCACGGCTGATTGGCTGGCGACGAAACTACCGGGTTGCCGGGTCGAGCCCATGGACGCGCCGGTCGAGTTCGCTGATGAGGCGCTGGGAGTGGCGTTGGCCGCTCGGCTGAAGAAGAAGCGCGGGCCGCAACCGACGGGCGCGGCCAGATCAGCAGCCGAACGCAAGGCCGCGCAACGGGCGCGGCAGAAGGCCGCGAAGCAATGACATCTCGGCCAGATGTCACGCAGTTACAAGCATT
>NZ_FYDG01000058.1 GCF_900187365.1 Rhodoblastus acidophilus | reverse complement strand
TCGCCCTGGTCAAGGTGGTGGTCGACCTCCGCGTTCAGCGCCCGTTCGGCGAGCGCCTTCTTCAGTTCGTCGAGAAGACCATCTTTCGCAAAGGCCGTCTTGGGATCCGCGCCGGCCAGAAGCTGGTCGAGCAACTGATCGGGAATAAGCGGGGCTTTCCGTCTCGCCATGTGGTGCCTCCATTTGCTTCCAAATGGCCATCACACGGAAATTCCGACACTCTCCGAACAGCGCGAAACGCAAAAAACCACTGGACTGTCAGGATAACGCGCCGAACTCGCCAGCCTGTTCGTCGGCAACGTCGTCGGTCTGCCCTGCGACGTGCCCAATCACGCCAGCTACCTTAAGTCGTGGCTCGACGTATTGAAAGCCGACAAGCGCAAGATTTTCCGCGCCGCGGCTGACGCCAATCGCATCGCCGAATGGATCCTGTCGCACCATCCGGAGCACGCCGCCGGCGACGACGACCAGGACACGACGGCCGAGACCCAGCGGACGAACGCCTCCGACGAGGCCCTGGCGCCTGATCGCGGTCCTCAAGCTCCCACCACCCCAAAGGCAAATCGCGACGACGCCGCAGCGGCGCCGCGCGATCGCGCGCATCCGAAAGGCCTCGGACCGATGAAAAAATCCATTGATCAAATGACCTTGCCGCTGTTCGACACCACCTCTCTCAGCACAGGCGCGTTCGGGCTCTATTCCGGCCTGTCGTTCGGCGAGCCCAGTGAAGAGGACGAGCCGGAAACGGAAGACCAGGCGCCGGCCGACGCGTCGGTTGCGATCCCCGCCCGCAACTTTCGGCTTCGCGGCCGGCGGCCTCTGGCCTCCGACTGGAAGTCGCGCGCCGCGGACAATCTCGCCGCCATCCGGCTGATGCAGCGGATCGAGGGCGAGACGCGCAACGCGACGCCGGAGGAACAAAGCCAGTTGGCGCGGTTCATCTCTTTCGGCGCCGGCGACCTCGCCAACAATCTGTTCCGCCGCGCCGCCGACGAGGCCCTGCCGAAAGGCTGGGAGGCGCTCGGCCAGGAGCTCGAGCAGCTGGTCAGGCCGACCGAACTGGCGAGTTTGGCGCGCGTCACCCAATACGCGCATTTCACGCCGGAATTCATCATCCGGGCCATGTGGAAAGCATTGCGCCGCATGGGATTCTCCGAATGCCGCGTGCTTGAGCCCGGTTGCGGGTCCGGCCTGTTCTTCTCCCTTTTGCCCGAGGCGCTCGCCGACAAGACAACCCTGACCGGCGTCGAACTCGATCCCGTCACCGCCAAAATCACCAAGCTCCTGTTTCCGAACGCCCAAATCCGCAACGAGGATTTCACCAAGGCGCGCCTGCCCGACGCCTATGACCTGGTGATCGGCAATCCGTCGTTCAGCACCCGCACCGTGCGCGGCAGTGACCCCGTCGGCGCGCTCAACCTTTCCCCAACGAAGTTTCTATCAGGCGGCTCGTCGGCGCCATCCTGCTCGAACAGAATGATGACTGGCAATTACAGCACCGCTACATGAGCCTGGAGACGATGGCCGGCCTCGCCGACGAACCCGCATCGCACCCCAAAATCGCAGCCTGAAGAGGCGAGACGACCGCCCCAAAATTTCCACCACCTTGACGGACGCGATCCAGATCGGCGAGGGCGACGCATTCCTCGATCTCGAAGTCGCCGGCTCTGTTCCGACGTCGATCTCGCCCTGATCGAGCGCCTCGCCCAGGCGGAAAGCGCCGACCGCGTCGGCGCGCGCCGGCGCGGCGCCGAAATCGGCAATGCCCCGGAAAATCAGGAGGCGGCATAGAAATATGCCCGCCTATCGGCAGAGAGCGG
>NZ_FYDG01000059.1 GCF_900187365.1 Rhodoblastus acidophilus | reverse complement strand
GACGAAGGCCCAAGCCTGCGCGATCTGATCACCCTGATGATCCAGCAGCAGCGCGAGATGGCGCGATTGCTGAAGGAGCTCGCCGCCGCCGTCGGGCGGATCGAAACGCATCTCGGCACGGCGGTCACGCCGCCCGCGGTTCAGAAGGCGCAGTGATCATGCTGAATTTCGCCAAAGTCGCCGCCAGTTCGGACGGCGCCAAGATCCGCGCCTATCTGACCCAGGACGCCCCCGAGCCTCAACACGCCTCCTTGACGGTCGCCGGCGTCGATCCCGCCGGCCGCAATCTCGACAGCGGCGAAACGCTCACCAATTATTACACCGGACGCGGCGAAGCCGCCGCCTGGCGCAAGGACATGCCGGCCAGCGTCGCCGCCGCCCTCGGGATCGACAGCACAAAAGGCCGACCGCGCTACGCCGATCTCGATCCTCTGTTCGAGGGCCGCCGCGCTGACAATGGCGAGGCCTGGTCGCGCACCCAGCGAACAAACTCGGGCTTTGATTTTGTCTTCGCACCCCACAAATCCGTCTCGCTCGCCGCGGAATTCGCGGCGAGCGAGGCGGAACGCCGCTTGATTTGGGAGGCGATCCATCGCGCCAATGACGAGGCGTTGCGATATGCGGCCGAGGATCTCGGTCAAGCGCGTAAAGGCAAGGGCGGCCTTAAAGGCGTCGAGGCCGGCCAGATCGGCTGGGTGACGTTCGCGCACGACGCCGCGCGTCCGACCCTCGCACTTCAGGACGGCGCGGGTGGCGGCACCTACCTGGTCGACGCGCCGATCGCGGGCGACCCCCACTTCCATCTGCACAACTTCATCCCAAACCTCGTCGTGACCGAAGACGGCCGCGTGGGCTCGATCGACGCTCGCGTCATCACGGCGAACAAGGTTCACGAACTCGGCGCCATCTTTCAGGCCTACCTCGCCCAGAACCTTCGCGATCTCGGCGTCCGCGTCGGCTATGATGAGAAAGAGGAAGCGATCGTCGTCCTGGACGTGCCCGAGGCGGCGGTCGCGAAATTCTCCAAACGGGACCGCCAGGTCATCGGCGACGCCAAGCGCTACGCCGCCGAGAGCGCCCTGGAGTGGGACGAGCTCTCGCTCGACAAGAAGAAGCAGCTCTTGCACGAAGCCAGCGCCGCCGGCCGCCTCGGCAAGACCAAGGAGGAGGCGCGCGAGGTCTGGCGCGCGCAAGCCGCTGAAATCGGCTGGAACCATGAAACCGTCCTCGTCTCCGCGCCGCAGCCAGTCATCAGCGATGCGGAACGGCGCGAAGCCGCCTATGATCTCGCAGCGAAAAACCTTTCCCGCGAATTCGTGACGGCCGCCGTTCTCGATCGCGACCGTCTTCGCGTACATGCGGCGCGCGGTCTCATCTCGGTCGGCGCGCCTGCGGGTCGGAAGGATGTCGATGCGGTCGTGGACTTGATCGAACGACATGGTTTCAATCATGAAGGCGTCCAGGTTTCGCTGATTTCAGGAAAATTGGAGCGCAGCGAACGGGTCAGCAACAGCCTGCAAGTTCACATCGAACAGGCGGTTTCCGAAAAGGCGCGCAACGCCGCCCTCGATCATTCCTCCGACCTGACGGACGCCGCACTGCGTTCCGCCATCGCCGCCGTCGAAGCCTCCGGCCAAGGCGTCGCCTTCAGCCCTGAACAATCCGCAGCGATATATGCGCTCGGCGGAGGCGGAAAGCTCTCGCTC
>NZ_FYDG01000060.1 GCF_900187365.1 Rhodoblastus acidophilus | reverse complement strand
CCGGCTCGGGCGCGATGCGCTCCGCGACTCCGAGACTGACGGTCACTGGACCAACGCTTTGGAAACGATGAGCCTCGATCGCTTCCCTGATCTTTGCTGCGAGCGCGGCGCTCCCGCGATAACCCGTCGACGCCGCGATCACGACGAATTCTTCGCCGCCCCAGCGGAACAGCATATCTATCGATCGGATGGTTTTCCGTGTGACGGAAACGAGCTCGCGAAGCACCGAGTCTCCGGCCTGATGGCCGTAGGTGTCGTTGATGCGCTTGAAGTGGTCGATGTCAAAGAGAATAAGGGACACAGGCTGTCGGTGACGGACACTTCGTTCGATTTCGGCGGCGACGACCTCCTCGAAATGGAGTCGGTTCCAGGCGCCCGTTAAAACGTCTGTGGAGCACAAACGCCGAAGCGCCGAGACCTGCGTTTGGAGTTGATCGAGCTGGCGCAGCACGTCTTCGTCGGCAGCATCGTCGAAGATCAGCATCGATCCGGCGGGCAGATCTACGGTCCGGGCGCGGCAGGCCACGGCATCATGAACGCCATAAGGAATCTTGAGCGTCTTCCAACCTGCGCCGCGCTCATGAATGGTCTTTCGCACCGTTGGCGAATGCAGGATTTCCTGCTCATACTTCTGGTTGAAGAGCTTGTTGACCAACACGGCTTCGCCGGTGTGATCGAGCACTGCGATCGGCAACGGAAAGCATTCGATGATATCGACCACCGCTGGCTTTGGCGACAGTTCAACCGCGTTCCGGCCGGCGGCTCGCTTCAGGTTGTCGGCCATATTTCTCTCCAATGCAGTAGCGACGCGAGGCGGACTGGGAAACTGTGGGCTTAACGCCCCCCAGTCACAAAGGCGCGCGGCCCGTTTTTCGACCGCGTTTAAGCCCCGCGATGCAAGTCTCGGCATAGGCGGTCGAAGCCGATCAAATTGGCAACGCCGGGCGAAAACCTGAAAATTTCGGACACGGCGAGGTTATCGCCAAGCTTACTTCGCGCCCGGATCAGCCTGTCATGTGCGAAGACCTATTTTGAACCTCGCGAAAATAGCCTGAAAGTGACTATATACTCGCGAGTCGCCAATCTGCGCCCCGAAAAGGCCATCGGCGAGGACCAACTCGGCCATCGCTCCAGCAAGCGTCAGGCGCGCATTGTCGAGCTTGGCTTGCGCGGGCATAAAACGCGCGGATGGGGCCTGAACGGACAATTCGTTGCAGGGTAGAAATGTCATTCCATTGCTCCGTCTGCCCTTATCTTTAGCTTGAGCAAAGCCTCGATCGGGTTGCGATCGCGCGCGTCGCCGCGCGGCCATGTCCCCCAATCGCAACCTACGGTTGCCGGTACAATTTTTTGTTAACATGGCATGTCGAAGGAAAGTTAATGTGCGGACGACCATGCACACGATAGACCGGTCCACCGCCGCGACCGGCCCTTCGCTCAATTCCCGCTTATCGCCGATGGCGCCAGTCGCAACTCGACCCCGGCTGGAATTCTGCGACGCTCAGGGCCTGCGGCGCTGAACGGCTCGAAGCTGACCTCCTGCGCGCGCTGGTGAGCGTCGAGCCGCGCGCCAAGCGTCAAACGCAAACGACCGGCGTCCCACGGGGATACCGGTCGCAAAGGCTTGCTTCACATGCTGCGCAGAGGCGTCACATGTTCAAGCTCTGTCAGGCGTTAGCCGACGATCGAGGTCTCGATCGCAGCG
>NZ_FYDG01000061.1 GCF_900187365.1 Rhodoblastus acidophilus | reverse complement strand
TCGTCGTCGAGAAGCGGGGAGGGGAGGGGGCCGTCGCGCAACGCCGCCTTGTCGAGCAGTCCGGCGTCCTCCAGCGCCTCGAGGTCCGGGAGGTCGCGCAGGCTGGCGAAGCCGAACGCGCTCAAAAAGCCGTCGGTGGTGACGTAGGTGGCCGGGGCGCCCGGCTGCGGGCTGCGCGGGCCGGCGCCGATGAAGCCGGCGGCGCGCAGATTGGCGATCAGGTCGCGGCTGACCTCCTGGCCGAAGATGTTCGACAGCTCGCGCCGGGTGACCGGCTGGAAATAGCCGATCGCCAGCAACGCCGACAGCTCCGGCTGCGACAGCGCGCGCTTGGCCTCGACCCGCAGCGCCGCCCGGATGGCCGCGCCAAAATGGCTCTTGGTGCGGTGCTGCCAGCCGCCGGCGACCGCGACGAGGTCATAGGGGCGGCCGTGCAGCTCGGCGCGGATGTCGTCGATGATCAGGTCGAGGTTGCAGGCGCGCCCGACGAACTTTTGCAACACGTCGCGGCCGACCGGGGCGGGCGCGGCGAAGATGACCGCCTCGACCCGGCCCATCCATTCGCGCCAGCGCAGGTCGGGCGGCAGGTCGTCGAGCTCGCGGTCGAACTCGGGCTCGGGTTTGCTGGCGCGCCGCCCCATGGCTCACAGCCCGTAAAGACGGAAGCTGGCGCGGCCGGTCAATTCGCGGGCGGCGCCGAGCGCGACCAGACGCTCGCACAGGCGCCGGCCGCTGCGGTCGCTGGCGCGGCGCGCCGAGGCCGCCGGCGCCAGCGCGTCCTCGCGCAACAGGGTTTCGACGGCGGCCGCCGCGTCCTTGCCGCGCAGCAGCGGCGCGGCGCCGAGCAGTTGTTCCGCCCGCCGGATCAGGTCGGCGTAGAGATCGGCGGCGGCCAGCGCGGCGCGGGCGTAGCCGAGATGGCAGAGCTTCAGCCATTCGTCGTCGGTTCGCCCGGCGGCGCGCAGCTCGGCGCGGCGGATCTGGGTCGCCAGCAGCGGGACCGCCGCCGGCCAGCGCAGCCGGCGCGCGACGAC
The DNA here is from genome assembly GCF_900187365.1 of Rhodoblastus acidophilus. Classification (GTDB taxonomy): domain Bacteria; phylum Pseudomonadota; class Alphaproteobacteria; order Rhizobiales; family Beijerinckiaceae; genus Rhodoblastus; species Rhodoblastus acidophilus. Next base: position 644 of record NZ_FYDG01000061.1, on the reverse strand, counting down.
GGCGTCGGCGAGCCACAGGGCGAAGCCGGGCGCGTCGGGCCGATTTTCGAGCGCGCGGGCGGCGGATTGGGCGGCGCCGGCGATCGCGCCGGCCGCGCCGTTCATCGCGGCCTCGGCCTGCGCGGCGACGCGTTCGAGCGCGGGATCGGGCTTGAGGCCGAAGCCCGGCGCGATGGCGCCGATCCAACGGGCGGGATCGAACGCGTCGGGCCCGGCGAGCGCCCGAAACGCCAACAGGCTGCGCCCGGCCGGTCCGGGATCGTCGCCGGGGCGGCGCAGATAGACCGCGTCGCGCAGCGCGGTTTCGTCGGCGTCGCGGCCTTCGAGGCCAAGGCTGGCGCTGGCGGCGCGCAGGGCGAGGCGCTGGCGCCAAAGCGCGCCGATCGGGTGAGTTTCGCGCGCGCAGCCGTCGAGCGCGGCGAGGGCCGCGCCGGCGAGAAACGCGGCGGCCTCAAGAGTTTGCGGCGCGGCCCCGCGCGCAAACGGGGCGGGGCGCGGCGGCGCCGGCGGGGCGAGAGGGGCGAATCGTTCGGCCTTGGGCATGGCGCATGTTTAACAAGCTGCGGCGGTTATTGTAAGCCGGAGCGGCGCAAACCGCCGCATCCGTCGGAAAATAGAGACGTCCGATAATGTTGCCTTATCGG
>NZ_FYDG01000066.1 GCF_900187365.1 Rhodoblastus acidophilus | reverse complement strand
GACCGACGACGTCATCGTGATCAAGGGCGCATTTCAGGGCGCCGTGCTCAACCTCGGCGCCTTCGCAAAAGTTCTGGGTTCTTCGGCGGGCTTGAATTATGTCGCGCCGAACGGAATCGAGCGGCTGATCTTTGACGACGGCACGTCCATGGACTTCGTCCAGGTCGCGCAAAAGGTCATTGAAGGCGCGGAAACCGCAGGCAATGACAATATCATCGGCTTCGCCACGAACGATACGTTCGATGGCGACGCGGGCGACGACTACCTCAGCGGATCGGCAGGCTCCGACACCTACGTGTTCGGCAAAGGCTACGGCTACGACGTCATCGAAGACAACGACCTCAGTTCGAAGCTGTTTGGCGAGCCCTACACCGACGTGCTGCAGTTCAAAGACGGCCTGACCTGGGCCGATTTTGCTTATACGCGGACCGGCGATCTCGATCTTGTCAATCTCTACATGACGATCGCCGCGACCGGCGACAAGATCGCCATGCCCGACTTCCTCAGGACGGATCCGCTCGGTCTGACCCATCCCAACGTCATCGAACAGGTCAAATTCGGCGACAGCACGGTTTGGGACCGCTACACCCTGCTGCAGCATTTCATCGACTACGCGGAACAGACGCCCGGCCAAGTTATCCTCGGCTACAACAACGTCAACAGCGCGTTCGACGGCTATGCCGGCAATGAGACGTTCAAGGGCGGCGACAGCCGGGATTCTTACACATTCGCACGCGGCTATGGCGCCGAAACGATTTATGACGCCGACGGCGCCGACCAAGTCATTTTCAAGAATCTCTCCAGCGCCGACGTCGCGTTCTCGCGCACAGCGGTCGATCTGATCATCACGATCAGGGACGCCGGCGAGAGCGTCACGCTGAAGAACCAGTTCAATCGCGACGGCGCCCAGGCCAACGCGGTCGAAAAATTTGTCTTCACCGACACGACCATCGACTTCACCCAATACAATCCCGACAAGATGGATCTGATTGGGACCGACGGCGCGGACACGATTGAAGGCTCAAATTTCGCGGAAGTTCTCGACGGACGCGGCGGCGACGACGTGCTGATCGGCCATGACGGCGGCGATACTTATGTGTTCGACACCGGCTATGGCCACGACACCATCAGTGATACGCGCATTCGCGCCTCCTGGGAGGATCGCCCGGGGATCATCGTACCCAAGGATGATGTGGTCGCCTTCGGTTCGGGAATCAGCCGCGGCAATGTCGTCTTCACCGCGGACGGAGCTGACCTTGTGATCTCTGTAAAGGGTCACACCGACACGCTGCGCATCCTGAACCAGTTCAAGCTCGTCAACGGAGAGGTTCAGCTCAATCTCGACAATCTGGTCGAGAAATTTGTTTTTTACGACAACACCTCGGATCATCCGAACTACCTCACAGTCGCCGATATCGAGCA
>NZ_FYDG01000067.1 GCF_900187365.1 Rhodoblastus acidophilus | reverse complement strand
GATTTTCGCCCGGAACGCTCCGAATCGATTTCGGTCGCGCAAACTGCGCCGCAAGATCCCGCTTCCGCCCCCCAGGCCGGGAGCGCTCGCGCCCTGTTCGATCGCTTCAATCAGAGCCGAATGCAACCGCGCCGCGACGGCGAGTTGATGCAAACAGCCGAAGGCGCCGCGACCGCCGCCGTCGGCGCCTTCGCGGATTTGGAAAAAGCCGACTCCGCCGCGATCCTTTCCCGCATCCGAGAGGCCGCCGCAACCTCGTCAGGCGGCATCAAGGAAGTGCTCTCGGAAATGAGGCCGGGCGGCGCCTACGAGGATCTGCGCAGGGATTTCAACGCCGCGCTCGCCCGCGACGAGAAGTTTTCGGCGTCTTATGAAAAAGCCGCCAATGCTCTCGACGCCTATGCGGAGCATCGCAACGCCGCCGCCCCGGTTCTGCCAAAAGCCAACGCCAGCGTTCTTGCAAAGCTGGAAGCGTTGGACGAGCAGATCGTCAAAGCGAGCTCGGAGCTTCCAGGACGAGACTCGGGCAAGAGCGCTCTTGACGAGACGCTCGACAAGGGGCGAGAGGCGGTGAAGAACCTCGTCGATTCGCTCCGTAATGCGTTCTCGCGCGAAGGGCCGTCCGCAAGCCCTGGACTTTCGCCCTGACCTTATCGCATTCGCGCCAACGCATGGCAGCCTCAAGAGCCAACCTCTTGAGGCCGCCATGACCAGACATCTATCCCGATTGCTCCCATTCACTTTATTCTTCGTCGTCGCGATCATCGGCGGCGCCGACGCCCAGTCGACCACCAGCAGCAGCAGCTTTGATATCAGTTGGAGCGCCCTTGATCCGGGCGACGATTGGGCCTGGAAAACCATCCAGAGCGTCTTTCCGATCAACGGAACGCCCCCCACTTCAACCGGCGCCGCGGCGAACGTCGTCGGTCTCATCGTCGGCCAGTTGACCGGCTTCGTCATGGCCCTCGCCATGGCCTTCCTCTGTTACATCACCATCATGCACATTCACCGCGTCTCCGAGACGTCGACGCTGTTGACCAACGGCGTTACCAGCCTCGCGGTCGTTCGGATTGGCTTCGCCGCCATCATGATGCTGCCGATGAGTTCCGGTTTTTCGATCGGCCAGTCTTTCGTGATCCAGGCGGCGGGCTGGGGGATTGGCATGGCGCGGACGGTTTACACCAACGTCGTCCAAGCCGTTGGGCCGGATGCGATGATTGTCGCCGAACCGATCATCCCTGGCGCGGGAACCACAATCCTCAATTTGATGCAAGATGAACTGTGCATGGCCTATCTGAACGCCGCTGCGGGCTCGACGATCATTCCCGCCCCGACCGGGACCGTCATCGGCTCCTCGTC
>NZ_FYDG01000068.1 GCF_900187365.1 Rhodoblastus acidophilus | reverse complement strand
AGGGCGCGAGCGCTCCCGGCCTGGGGGGCGGAAGCGGGATCTTGCGGCGCAGTTTGCGCGACCGAAATCGATTCGGAGCGTTCCGGGCGAAAATCTGTCAGCAGATTGCGGAGTCCCAGGCTGCCGCGCATCGGCTTTCCGCTGGCCCCCTCCGCGGCCGGCGCCTGAGCCGGTTGAGACACGGCCGATAAAGGCGGAACCGGATTTGGTTGCGGCGTTTCACCTTGGACCGAAGCGCTCGTCCCGCCGGTTTGCGGGGAGGATGCAGGCCGGGAGGTCGTCTGCGTTGCTGCCGACTGGTCGGAGCCGGGGTTTTCTCCGCCAGCGCCCGAAGGCTCCGCGCGCGGACGACGATGAAAGGCGCTGGCGAATGCCGAAACGATGGCTTCGCCTGCGGTGACAAGGCGCATGGAGGATTGTTCATGCGGATCGGCATCGCGATTGTGTTGCGTATTTCCGGTGTTGTTCTCCGGGAGAGCCGGCGGCGACGTAGTGGTGTGCTGACCATTGTCAACAATGTGATCGTTTTGTGATTGTTTCTTCGCGTTATGCATATCCTTCTCGAACGGATTCTCCGGCGCAGTTTGCGACGAGAAAGACCGCGATTCGGCGGCTGGAGCCGTTAGGCGGCTGTCATGCGCATTATTGTCGCGCTTAATAATGTTCGCAGATGGTTCGCTCGCCTCGTGAGTTGTTGGAGTTCCTTCCTTACTGACGACCCTCGATGGCGTTTCATCGAACGACGCCATCAGATCCTTGAGGGCCGGTTGGGCTTTCGGAAGAGAGCTCTCGAGTGATGTCGAAAGACTCGTCTCCTGAGCGGGAGACGCCGACGCAGCAGTTTGAGCCGGTTGGTTGTCCGAAGTGCTTCGCGTCGAATTGTCCGGGACGCTGGAAGGCAAGGGTCATGCGATCGTCGGCTGGTATCTCTCCGATCCCGAAATGGCGGGCGTCGAGATCGAGCGCGTCAGCCTGAACTCCTGCCGCAAGGTCGGCAGGGATCTTGGCCTCGATCTGAGCGACCTCCTGGATGAACGCGCGCGGCTTTGGTCGAAAACCATGCGCTATGAAGCCGCTTGCCTGATCCTGTGGACGCGAAGGGGTGTCCTCAACAAGGAAGAAACCAAGCAGATGAAGGAGGAGCGCGCCCAGGCGGCGCGCGCGTGTCCCGCGATTGGGGAGGCGCAAAGGTTTTACATGCGCTCCGAATTGATGGCGGCGCATCATGAGGGCTTTGTCAGCCGCGTCGCCCAGGCGATGCGCGGCGTCGA
>NZ_FYDG01000069.1 GCF_900187365.1 Rhodoblastus acidophilus | reverse complement strand
CCTTATCGGGCGTTATCGAAAACGGCTGCGAACGTTGTCGTGTCGCTTGCGCTTCATGCGTGGACCGCCCGGAATGTCGGAAAGTCGCAATTTGTGGGACTCAAGGCTCTGAGCGGCCGGCGCGAGCATAATTTGGGGATTCCGATTCACAATTTATGGGACCAAAAGAGCCGAAATTTGTGGGATTCGCGCATAATTTATGGAACTGCGCCGCAAGCCGGCCCCTGTGGGCCTGGCCCGCAGTGAATTTCGCGGCGGCCTCGGAGGCCAGTGGGCGGCGCAACTGGGCGTCGATGCGCCGGCGCGTCGCCTGGGGCCACGACCTCAAGGCTCGGCGTAGGCTCGCTTCCCCTTCGTCGTCAGCGACCGCCAACGTCGCGGCCGCGTGCTCGACCTGGTTTTCGGTCAGTCGCGCCACGGCGACGGCCAAGGCGTAGGTCTGCAACAGCGAGCCGCGCGCGAGGGCGTCGAGCCCCGGGCGAACCGGCTTGGCGAGAACGGGCGCGAAGCTATTATATTCAGGGGCGACAACGAGCAGGGCCTGTCGGGCGATCGGCCGGGTCAGAAAGGCGTGGTTGGCGCGGCGCGCTTCAAGCGAAAGCCGCGGCTGCTCCGCCAGGGAGGGCGGCGACGCGCGACGATAGGGCGCGGTCAGGAATTGCAGGAGATTTGGGACCGTCGGCATGCCCTGCTCCCCGATGCAATCGCGGTCCTCGGCCCAGGCCGCCAGCCTCGCGGCGCCTCGCCTCGCCAGCAGATCGAGGCGTTCGAGAACGCCGTCGGGAATAAAACTCTGCATCGGCCTCGTTCCGCGCGCCCACAGCCGGACGCCATGCGCGGAACACCAAAAGGTCCAGGGCAGCGCCGCGTCCTTCCGGCCAATCGTCGGGGTTTTCGCGCAGCACGGGCAAAAATATCTCGCGGTGGGGGCGATCATGAAGCGGGCGTGTGGCGCCAGGGTCGCGAAGGTCATCGCGTCGATCGAACGCGCGCTCAGCCCGGCGCGCGCCGCGATCAAGGCCCTCTGCCCCGTCGACAAGCCCTTTTCCAGCGTCAGCGCCGACGATCCCGCGAGCCTAAAGTGAGCGACGAGCGCGCTCGTCGACAAGCCATAAATCGGCGCGATCCGCGACAACCATGACGACAGGCGCTCTTCAGCCGCCGGGCGCGGCGCAACCGGCAAGAGCAGAGCGAGCGCCGCCCGGGTCAAACCGCCTCTCCCAGCAGTGTCGAGGTCGCCTTCG
>NZ_FYDG01000073.1 GCF_900187365.1 Rhodoblastus acidophilus | reverse complement strand
AAAAAAGCCCGACGCCGAAGCGCCGGGCCAAGTCTCCCTAGTTCGCGCCGGCGTAAGCCTCCGGGAGGATGGAAGCGGCGCGAACCCTTTGACGGCGCCGTAGCGCAGAAACCCTATCCGTCTCCTTGCTGTCCAGCCGCCCTTGCGCGGATCGCGTCCAGCGCCTTGCGCAGTGCGATCGTCTCGCCGCGCCAGTGGTCGATCTCGCCGTGCAGCTCCGTGATGCGATTCTCGTAAAACTCTTTGAGGTCATCGACCATTTTGCCGTAGGCGTCGACCAGCGCCCGTGACTTGGCGTCGAAGGCGTCCTCAAGAAGCTTGCGCGCCTCCGCCCTCTGCTTCTCGGCCGCCGCGCGCCCTCCGAACAAATGGTCCCAGAATTTGCCCAGGAACCCTCCGCCGATCGTGCTCAGCAGTCCAACGAGCGCGACCCCATTCTGGCCCAGGCCAGCGCCTCCCGAATCCGACATTTCCAATCCCCCGCCGGCGACGCCGGCCCATTGCAAATAAAGCCGGGGCGCGCGGCCCCGGCGCGTGTCGTCAGGAGGCCGATGCGACCGTGCCGCCGAGGGCGCCGCAGACGGTCGCGTTGACCGTGTAGACGATGGCCTCGACATTGCTGATGCGGGTGATGATTTCGGCCTGCTTGGCGCTGACCAGGGGCTTGATGGCGGCGTTGAGCGTCTGTGCCTGCGCAGCGGCTCCAGCAACGTCGCAGGCGATGGTCAGCCCCCACGATTTGGCATTGGCCGCAGCCTGGGCGGCGGCGGGCGACGCCAAGGCCGCATTGATGGTGTTGATGTCGGACGCCAGTTTGGCGGCCGAGCAGCCGGCGAGAGCGAGCGCGCAAGCAGCGGCGCCCGCGAGGATGGCCTTACGGAGCATGTAAATTTTCCTTACTACCTGGATTGTCAGGGGTCCGGGACGAACCCGAAGACGCGTTCCGGCCCGTCATTCTCGCCGAAGATCGGCTTGACCGGGCCGTGGCGGACGGCGATCAGCGCCGGCACATGGACGCCGGCCGAAGCGAGCCGCGCGCCGAAGTCCGGCGCGAGCGCAGTCAGTTTGACCGCCTC
>NZ_FYDG01000074.1 GCF_900187365.1 Rhodoblastus acidophilus | reverse complement strand
CAGCGGCGCCAATTGTTCCCGCGAACTCATGCGAACTCTGGACGCCACCACTTTATGTGACGAGGGTCCGCGACGCCCTCGGTGGGAGCATCAGCCTCGACCCGTTTTCTTGCGTGGACGCCAATCGCACGGTGAGAGCCAGTCGTTTCTTCGCCAAAGGCGACGCGGCGTTCAAGAAATCGTGGCGCGCCAATGCCGCTTTCATCAATCCACCATCTGAACGTCGGTTCCTGAACAGAATCCCGAAGAAGTTCTTGAGAGAATGGCACGGCGGCAACATCAAGCAGGCCATCATTCTCTTGGACCTGCCGCCGAAGGGCTTTTGCTACAGCGTCCTCGCCCCTCGGGCCGACGCGATTTGCTGGACGAACCACCCCATCAAGTTCCGCACGCCGAGCGGTCAGCCCCAGACGAGCGGCGCAAAGCAGGCGTTTTTGTATTTTGGCCCAGACCCGGCGATCTTCCGGCAGGTCTTCGCCGGTGTTGGGAAGGTCCGCGTGACCAAGCAGCCTCCGTTGAAGCCGCGAGCAAAGAAGCCGCGTCGCCGCCAACCTGCTCGTCGCTCCAAATAATAAGGTGATGGTCGGCGCCCATGCCTCGGGGCGCCGACCTCCGCCGACGAATTTGCGCCGGGCCGAAACACGCGCCCAGCACGCCAAAATCGCGGGCCAGAGCAAAAAATCAACCATGGTGGATTTTTGCCGAGGCCGACATCCGGCGCGCTCGATCCACGGCAGCGCTCGGACGAGCGGCGGCGACAACTCCATTCCCATGACCAAGACGCCAACGCGCCCAACAAGACGGCGCGCCGCAAAACCATTCAACAGTCGGGGGCAATGAAGTGCAGGATGGCGTCGCTGCAAATTGTCGCTGAGCGTCCACCTCATCAAAACCCGTCTTGTTTAACTACAGTGTCACGATGCGCCTCATCATTATCGAAAAGCGTCTCATCATGGTCGTCTTCAGGCTTCCAATACGGTATGATGACCAAGTCTTAGATGCTGACGAGACAGTG